>CAWFIU010000001.1:0-2865162 GCA_963816035.1 uncultured beta proteobacterium | reverse complement strand
GGGAACCGGAGGTTGTAGCTGAAGGTGCCAAGTCCCGCCGGATTCTCATTCGGCGCGTTGTTGCCGAACGGATCCGCATTCGGCCACTCCCACCGGCTCTGGTTCAGCGTGTCCGTGATCTGCCGCGGCGTGCCCAGGTGATCAGCCCACACATTGAAGACATCGAACCCACCCGTCTTGGGCTTGAGCACCGCCACCGGGAGATCACCCAGCCACACCGTCTCCTCGATCGGCGCCCCGGTCGCGTCGTACTCGCCGATCAGGTGCCCCGCCTCGTCCGGCTGGCGAAGAACGCGTCCGAGCCGCTGCCCTTCTTCTTCACCCGCTGCCCGGAGCCCGTTGAGGGCGTAGGTGGTGGTCCCCGCCTGCTTCATTCTTCCCCGGCCATCGTATGTGTTGCGCTGATCCCCGCGCTCACCGTGACATTGCCCGCGTTGTAGTAGGTGAAGCTGCCGATGATCTCACCGCCTGGAGCTTGGTCAGCTTGTCGCTCGTGCTTGCGTACATTTATGTGGTGCTTGCCGCATTGATCGTGGCATTCGTCCGGTTGGTCCGTTAGCCTCGTTCGCGAAGCCCTTCGCTGTCCCACCACCAGGTTGGCCATGATGAGGCGATTCAGATTGTCGTAGCTGAAAATCTCCCCCAGGTTAGCGATACGTCCCGGCCGCCGGCCCCAGCGTGATCGTCTTCACCCGCCCATCCAGGTCGAAGCTGCGGCTGTACAGCTCCCCGTTGCCCCGCGTCCAGCCCTTCACGGCCCCAAAGGGGAAGTAGGCGCCGGAAGCGAGGATCGAGGTGCCGTCCACGGCGATGGAGACCGCGTCACCTGGGCATCGAACCCGTAGGCGACCGCCGCCCCGGGGGATAGGTGATCCCCGTCTGCCGGCCGCTCGAGGAGCTGTAGCCCACCGTGAAGGCCTTGTTGGCCGGTGTCGTGGTGACCGTCTGCGCCTTCGAGGTGACCCGCCCCAGCGCATCGTAGGCGTAGGTCGTGTTGCCGGAAGGGTCGGTGACCTTCGTGAGGCGCCCCAACGCGTACGGCCCGCCCGTGGTGGTGTTGTCGTACTCGTAGGTGACGGTGCCGTCGGTGACGGTGGCAGCCGTGACACGGTTCAGCGCGTCGTAGGAGTAGGTCGTGACGGTGTTGCGGGCGTCGGTTTGCGTCGCGACGTTGCCGGCCGCATCGTAGATGAAGGCCGTGGTTCCCGTGTCGGGCGAGACCTGGGAGGTGAGGTTCCCGAGCCCGTCGTAGTTGTAGGTCGTGGTGGCCGTAACTCAACTGACCGAGCGATCGCAAGGGGCATCATTCGACACGTCATCCTTCACTTGTCACCACCCCGGCAAAGACCATTCCGTGCTCATTCGGATCGAAGTCATCAGGAAACGTTGTAAAGAAATCGTATTCGGCGCCCTCGAAGTTTGCGCCTGTGACGTCGGCGCCAGCCAGACGCGCCGCTTGCAAGTGAGTTCCTCCCCCATTTGATCCCTGCCTAGATTTGTCCCTCGCAGGCTCGCGCCCGTCAAGTCGGCTTCTTTAAGGTTCGCGCCACACAGCAGTGCTCCGTCAAGAATCGAATTCCTAAGATTTGCCCTGAACAGCACAGCCCAATAGAGATCTGCTTCCCTGAAAATGGTCCGCTCCAGATTAGCGTCGGAGAAGATAGCGCCTTCCAGCACCCCCTGCGTGAAATCATGGCCTCGGAGATCACGGCTGTCGAAATCAGGGCCATCCCCCCCGTCAAGTTCGAAGATCACAGCGCCTTGCTTATTCTTGACGATAGTCATTGAGCGGCCTTGTAAATGCCGAAGCCGAGAAGAATGAGCGGACACGACTCTGGTTGGAGAACACAGATCGCGACGCAGGTGGCACCAGCCGCCCCGGCCGCCCGGCCCCTACCTTTGCAGCGGTTGACGCACTCGACGTGTTGTTTTGGGCGGCCGATCCGCCCGCATTTGGGCAGTCGGGGCCACATCCACACTTATCCTCATACTCTTTGAGACGACGTTCAAGATTCTGCTGGTAGAAATCAACGAGGAGTTGATGCCCGGAAACACTTGCCCTGTGAGGAGCGCCGGGATACGGGGGCAAGAGCGGCAGATTCCGTGGATTGAAGGAGATCGCGTCCTTGCCGTCCTTAATATCGCGCCGAATGTCCTCAATTTTTTTTGCCAGTTTTTGGCACTCCTCTCCGCTGGGATCAAGCTTCCTTGCCAAGCCTCTTGAGTCAATCCAAACGAGTGGCGAGGCTTGAACATAGGAGAACGTGTTGAGCCCAGCTGCCAACCCAATCGGATCACTTTCCAAATACCGCCCGATCGCCGGATCGTAATCGCGGAAGTAGTTGTAATGGACAGCGACAAATCGGCCCTATAGCTCGTCTTCCTTGCTCGGCGATGCCGCTGGCGCACCACGCAGGAATCGCGTCAGGTCCGAAGGCTTGGCTTTCGCCGCCCGCCGCTTGAGAAATTGTTCGGCGGTCTCGATAGTGCCGACTTTCTCTGCCACCGCAACCGCAATGAACTGATTGAGTGAAACGCCATCCTCTTTCGCGAGACGTGCGGCGGCGGCCTTGACGGACCGGGGCATTTTCAGCAGATAGGAAGCTTTGCTCATCGCTTGATCTCCTTGAGGCACTCCTGTGGCGTAATCACTTTCAACTCGAATTTTGCCGCGGCGGGTGCGAAATCTCTGACGTTGTGCGTGACCAGGTAGTCAGCGCTTCCGTTCACGGCTGCCTCGAGAACGAGCTCATCCGAAGGATCAGCCAACTGCGGCCGCCAGCGAAAGTGAACCTCGATAGGCTCGGCCGCACTGGCGAAGGCGGCCAAGGCGGCCTCGACATCGGCCTCGGTCATGCCGGTCACCAGACGGTGCTCCGGTCGCAGCAGCACATCCTCGTATTCCAGAAAAAGCGCGGTCGTTACCAGCGGCCGGAGTGTGCCCTTTGCGACTGCCTGCAGCAGCAGATTGCTCGCCCCGGTGCGGCTTCGAAAGCCGGCCACGAGCACCGAGGTGTCCAAAACAATGCGCATAGCTTAAAGGATAGCATATCCTAGGAGCTATATGCGAACGGCCTCAGCCCCGCCTGGTGGCCGCGGCAGTAGTTGTAGTTGATCGAGCCTGATGCGTCGTATTAGTGCGAATGATCTACTACAAAACGGCCATCTACAAAATCTAACTCAGCCCCATCAAGGCGCTCAGCCGATTCTTCGGAGAATGTGAACGGTATTCCGTCGATTACGGTCAAGTCGGTCGCGGGAATTTGGGCCTTGGCATAGAAGCCAAGGCCCCAGCCAGCCACAAGGTGTCGGGCATTCGCACCTTCCCCGATTACTTCGTCCAGCACCCAGCTAACGCAAGCGACAGGATCGAAATCGGTAATCTGATTCATCGCCGCTTGCACCACCGCCCTAGCTCGAGGAGTCAGTCGCAGCGACGCCGCGGACCAGTGTGAATGAGCAGTCATTGATTCGTCACTTTCCTGTCCTCACCCACACCAACGGGCAAGGCATGAGTGTGTTTGTCTTTATGGGATCAGAGGAATTCCGCTGGGGCAGTCATACGCGCAAATGCTGCCCATACTTTTCCGTGCGCTCCAAGTGCAAACCTCTATGCCCCACGAAACTGGCCGCAGCGGGCTTCCGCCTCCATCAGTTCCGCAGCTCGATTCGCCGAATGGATCACGTAGCGCCAGTGGATTCGCCCGGGCATATGCATACGGATTGATCCCGCCCCTCAACCCAATCGGATCGCTCTCCACATACCGCCCGATGCCCGGATCGTAGTCGCGGAAGTAGTTGTAATGTTCCGCGTCCGCTCCCCAAGCCCCCGCTCGCGTGCCTCGCGGCCACGCGCGGCGAGGCTTCGAGAGGACATCCCTCAATTCCACCACGGGAGCCAGCCATGTTGAGGCAGAAGCGAATCACGCCGACGCGGGCGCCGCAGGATGATCCATCGAAAGACAATCCGCTCCACTTGCTGAAGGACTCGTTCGTTCAGTGGTCCGTTGCCATCGGTCTTTCCCTTCAGACGGCGAACACGCGGCACTCGGCGCTGAATCATTTCATCCGATGGTGCCATGAACGGCGAGTCGATGCGCCCGCCGCGATTACCAGGGACTTGCTCGAGGCTTATCAGGCGCACCTCGCCGCGTATCGCAAGGCGAACGGAGAATCGCTGGAGCGCGCCACGCAGGCCACGCGGCTGAATCCGCTCAAGGCCTTCTGCAAGTGGCTGGTTCGGAATCGTCGGCTCGATTTCGATCCGTCGCGGGAATTGATCCTGCCGAAGCTGCCGAGGCGCTTGCCGCGACGCGTTCCCAGCGTCGCCGAGGTGAAACGCATCATCGACGGGGCCGGTTCTTCCGATCTTCCGGCGATTCGCGACCGCGCCATCATGGAGACGCTCTACTCGACGGGCTTGCGGCGCATGGAGCTTGCGCGCCTGGGGACGAGCGACGTGAATTTCGAGACCGGGACGATCATCGTGCGCGCTGGAAAGTGCGGAAGGGACCGAGTCGTGCCGATAGGCATTCACGCCCGGATCTGGATGCACCGCTACTTGATCGAAGTCCGTCCACGCCTCGAGGAGGGACTGGACCGCGGCGAGCTCTTCCTCACCGACTATGGCGAGCCGTTTCGCCGCAACCGGCTGGGCGACCGGATCCGCCGCTACGTTGCGCGGGTCGGCCTTCCCGGCGCCTGCCACATCTTCAGGCACGCCTGCGCGACGCATATGCTGGACAACGGAGCCGACATCCGTTTCATCCAGGCCATGCTTGGGCACGCGGACCTGTCGACGACCCAGATCTACACCCATGTCTCGATAGACAGGTTGCGGGCGATTCATGCCACCACGCATCCGACGTCCTTGGCGCCGCGCCTCCAGGCAGCGATTCCATGATCTCGAACAATCGAATCCGCGCCCTGATTCATGTATGTTAATGCTGCACGGGCCGATGCCGCCGCATCTCGTCGTTCCGTGACGAAACCACGCCGAACAGGGAGATCTCTCCAAATGCCTTTCCGCAGCACGCCGCCGCTGGCCCGCTTCGCCGCGATTCCCGGCATTCTCGCCGCCTCCCTCGCACTCGCGTCCACGCCTTCGCACGCGCAGTGGTGGAACCTCAACGACCACACGCCTCCGAAGTACAGAGGCACGCAGTTCGAGCCGAAGGTCGTCTACACGCACCAAGTGAAGCAGGACGAGGGCTACAGCGCCAATGCGGCGCTGTGGAACGACGACTTCCAGAAGCTCGATCGCATGTACGAGGAAATGCTGGCCGGGGACGTCCGCTCGACCGACGGCACGTCGATGATCGAGCCCTTCGCGCAGCTCTTCGAGCAGGCCGGGGGCTCGCCGGTCTTCGACAAGACGCTCGAACGCTGGGCGCAGGCATCTCCGCAGTCGAAGCTGCGTCCGCTCGCGATCGCCGTTCGCTGGGAGGGCGACGCATGGCGTGCACGGGGTGGATCGGGCGCGTCCCAGGTTCCGGGAGAGTCGATGCAGATCTTCCGCGAGCGGCTGCAGCGGGCGGCCAAGGCGCTCACCGATGCCGAGCCGGAGGGAAGGAGTTCGCCGATCTGGTACTGGGTCGCGTTGATCGTCGCGGGCAGCAGCGAGCAGCCGCCGGCGGCGTTCGACGTGCTCTTCGAGGAGGCCGCCGCCCGATTCCCGCTCTACCAGCCGCTCTACTACACGCGCGTGAACTACCTCCTGCCGCAGTGGGGCGGCAGCTACGAAGCGGTGGACAAGTTCGTGAACGCCTCGGTCGCCCGCACGAAGGGCTTGGAGGGCGAGGCGTTCTACGCCTGGCTCTACATGGATATCGCGCCCAAGGTCGACGGCGACCTCTTCCAGGACACGCTTGCCTCGTGGCCTCGCATGAAGAAGGGCTTCGAGGACATGATCGCGCGCCATCCGGACGTGTGGAACAAGAACCTTTACGCCACGTGGGCGTGCCGCGTACGCGACAAGGAGACCACGGCGCGGCTGCTCACCGAGCTCGGCCCGCAGGCGAAGCTTGGAGCCGGCTCCGAGGGCATCTCGACGGAGTCCTGCCGGCGATTCGCCCTGATCAGCAGCTGAGTGGATTCCCGCCTGCGCGGGAATGATGGAGACAGGGTGGACAGCTTCGCGCAAGCCGAAATACTGACGCCGCCCGGCGACAGTTTGCATACGTGAATTCGCGGTAGCAGAATCATCTCTCGCCCCGCGCTTCCTTCCCCTGGGAGTCCCCATGATCAAGCTGAACGTCAACGGCCGCGTGCACAGCGTGGACGTCGAGCCCGAAATGCCCCTGCTGTGGGTCCTGCGCGACGAGCTGAAGATGGCCGGCACGAAATACGGCTGCGGCATCGCGCTGTGCGGCGCGTGCACCGTCCTGGTGGATGGGGAGCCGATTCGCTCCTGCGCCGTGCCGGTGAGCACCATGGCCGGCAAGAAGATCACCACCATCGAAGGGCTCGCGAAGCCGGGCCTCACGCGCGTGCAGAAGGCGTGGATCGAGAACGACGTACCGCAGTGCGGCTATTGCCAGACCGGCATGATCATGGCGGCCACGGCGCTGCTCGCGAAGAACCCGAAGCCCACCGACGCCGACATCGACGAGGCGATCACGAACCTCTGCCGCTGCGGAACGTACGTGCGCGTGCGCAAGGCGATCCATGCCGCGGCCGGCGAGAAGGTGGCCGCGGGCCCGGAGCCGGTGCTGGCTCCCAACGGGCAGAAAGTGTGAGGAGGGCGCCATGACCATCGCCATCGATCGTCGCGAATTCCTCAAGGCCTCCGTCGTCGCGGGCGGCGCGCTCGCGCTCGAGTTCTCGCTTCCGCGCTCCGCGCTCGCGAAGCTGCCGGACGTCCCGTCCGAAAGTCCCGAAGTCACCCACTGGATCGTGATCCATTCCGACGACCGCGTCGTGATCCGCATCGCGCGCTCCGAGATGGGGCAGGGCAGCCTCACGGGCCTCGCGCAGTTGGTCGCCGAGGACCTCGAGTGCGACTGGAACAAGGTCACCACCGAGTTCGCCTCGCCCAACGAGCACATCCGCCGCAATCGCATCTGGGGCTCCATGGCCACGGGGGGCAGCACGGGCATACGCATGTCCCAGGATTACCTGCGCAAGTCGGGCGCCGCGGCGCGCGAGATGCTGGTCTCGGCGGCGGCCGAGCAGTGGAAAGTCCCCGCGAGCGAATGCTCCGTCGCGAACGGCGTCATCACCCATGGCCCCTCGAAGCGCCGCACGAGCTTCGGCAAGGTCGCGATGCGCGCCTCCAAGCTCGAGGTGCCGAAGGACGCGAAGGTGAAGGAGCCGAAGGACTGGAAGATCGCGGGGCACTCGGTGCGCCGCCTCGACATTCCCGACAAGGTGCTCGGCAAGCCCGTCTTCGGCGTGGACGCGCAGCTGCCCGGCATGCTCATGGCCTCGATCGTCCAGTGCCCGGTGTTCCTCGGGAAAGTGAAGAGCGTGGATTCTTCCGAGGCGGAGAAGATGCGCGGCGTGAAGGGTGTGGTGAAGGAAAGCGGCTTCGTGGCCGTCGTCGCCGACAACTGGTGGCGCGCGAACCAGGCCGCGCAGAAGCTGAAGATCGAGTGGGACGAGGGCCAGTACGCCGACGCGTCCAGCGCGACCATCATGGCCTCGTTCCGCGAGGGGCTCGACGCGAAGGACCTCCCGAGCGCGCGCAAGGTGGGCGACGCTGCCGCGGCGCTCGCTTCCGCCGCCAAGGTGGTGGAAGCGGAGTACGACTCGCCGTACCTGAACCACGCCACCATGGAGCCGATGACCTGCACCGCATGGTTCAAGGACGACGGCACGCTCGAGGTGTGGACCTCGACGCAGAGCGCGGAGGCGGCCATGGCCACCGCGGCCGAGACGGGGGGGTTGCCGCTGGAGAAGGTCGAGGTGCACAAGGCCATGCTGGGCGGCGGATTCGGCCGGCGCGCCACGGCGCAGGACTACGTGGAGCAGGGCGTGCTGATCGCGAAGCGATTCCCCGGCAAGCCGGTGAAGCTGATCTGGTCGCGCGAGGAGGACATGCAGCACGGCTTCTACCGGCCCGCCTCCCTGGTGCGCATGAAGGCGGGGCTCGATGCGCAGGGCAACCTCGTCGCGCTCCAGTCGACGATCGCATGCCCGTCGATACTCGCGTTCCTGCGTTTCGAGGCGATCAAGAACGACATCGACCGGATCTCCGTGCGCAGCTTCTTCGACGCGCCCTACACGATCCCGAACCAGCAATGCGACTACGCGATGCGCAACGGCCACGTGCCGGTGGGCTTCTGGCGCGCCCCCGGCATCCAGAATTCGTACTACCGCGAGTGCTTCCTCGACGAGGTGGCACACGCGGCGGGCAAGGATCCGGTCGAGTTCCGCCTCGCGATGCTCAAGCCCGGCGACAAGAATCGCGGCGTGCTGGAGGCGGTCGCGAAGGCCGCCGACTGGGGCTCGGCGCTGCCGCCCGGCGTCTTCCGCGGCGTGGCGGTCTCCGACGGTTTCGGCAGCTACACGGCGATGGTCGCCGAGGTGTCGGTCAGGGACGGCGCGATCCAGGTGCACCGCATCGTGTTCGCCATCGATTCGGGCTACGTCGTGAATCCGGACGCGTGCCGTGCGCAGGCGGAGGGCAACGTGGTCTTCAACCTGGGCCAGCTCTTCGAGGCGAACACGGTGAAGGACGGGCGCATCGTGCAGTCGAACTTCCACGACTTCCCGCTCCCGCGCATCGCCGGGACGCCGAAGGTCGAGGTGTTCCTCGTGCCCACCGGCGGCTTCTGGGGCGGGCACGGCGAGCCCGGCGCGCTGTGCGTGGTGCCTTCGGTGTTGAACGCGGTCTTCGCCGCCACGGGCAAGCGCATCCGCTCTCTGCCGCTCAAGGAAGGCGAGTTCAAGGCGTGATCGGCACACGCACGCTCTCCCTCGTGTGCGGGCTGATGACGGTGAGTTGCGCGACGCCCACGTCCCCGACTGACTCGATCGAAACGCCCTTCGCGGCCGCCGGCGATCCCGCCCGCGGCCGCGAAGTTTTCGTCGCGCGCGAAGGCGGGCACTGCGTGCTCTGCCACGCCGCGCCGGGTGTGGCGACCGCGGGCAACGTGGGGCCGTCGCTCGCGGGTGTCGGAGCCCGGCTCACGCCGGGGCAGATCCGCCTTCGCATCGCGGACATCACGCGCGTCAACGCCAAGGCGGTGATGCCGACATTCCATCGCGTCGAGGGCATGCAGCGCGTGGCGCCGGAGTACCGGGGAAGGACAGCGCTGAGCGGCCAGCAGGTCGAGGACCTGGTGGCGTGGCTGGCCACGCTGCAATGAAGCGCCGGCGCTTCATCGCGCTCGCCGCGGGGGCCGTGGCCGCCGCCTCGCTGCGCGCCACGGCGCAGGAAGTGCAGGACGTCGCGCCGTTCGTGAATTCGATCACCGGCGGGGCGAAGCCGGACGAGGGCGGCATCGACATCGACCTGCCGCAGCTCGCGGAGAACGGCCACTCCGTGCCGCTCACCGTGAAGGTCGCGAGCCCCATGAACGAGCAGGACTACGTGAGCGCCATCCACGTGATCGCCGAGCGCAACCCGCGGCCCGCGGTCGCCACGTTCCACATCGGCCCATGGTCGGGCCGTGCGGAGATCGGCACGCGCATCCGGCTCGCCGGCACGCAGAAGGTCACCATCGTCGCGGCACTCTCCGGAAACCGCTTCCGAATCGCGCGCAAGGAGATCGTCGTGGCGAGCGCGGCCTGCCTCGACGAGGCGTCGCTCTGATGGCGCTGCGCGGCCGCCTGCAGGTGCCGCCGAGCGTCAAGCGCGGCGAGCCGTTCGAGGTGCGCGTCATCGTGCAGCACCCGATGGAGACGGGCTTCCGCCGCGACTACGACGGGAAGGTGATCCCGCTCGACATCGTGAACCGGCTCGCGTGCCATTACGGCGGGCGCGAGGTGTTCCGCGCGGAGCTGGGCTCCGGCGTGGCGGCCAATCCCTATTTCGTCTTCTACGTGGTGGCGGGCGACAGCGGCGAGCTCACGATCGACTGGAGCGACGACCACGGCCAGGCCGGCCACCTGTCGGCGATGGTGAGAGTGGTGTAGCGAAAAGCTCCTCTCCTTGGGAGAGGGCCGGGGAGAGGGTCATTCGCAGCTTGTTCATCTTCATCGTCGCGCTTTCGATTTCCGCCTGGGCGACCGACCCGCCGCGCCCGTCGCCCGCGCTGAACGGCAGCGATTTCCAGAGCGCCGACGTGCGCGCGCTCCAGCGCGACGACTTCGCCAATCCCATGGCCCTGTGGGTCGATCGCGGCGCGGCGTCGTGGTCCGAGCAGCACGACGGGCGCTCGTGCGCGGGCTGCCACGGCAATGCGCAGCGCTCGATGAAGGGCGTGGCCGCGCGCTACCCGCGCTACGACGCGAGCCTCGGCCGCGTGGTCGACCTGCAGCAGCGCATCAACGCGTGCGCGACCAGCCAGGCGGGCGGCCCGGCGCTCGCGACCGAATCGGACGAATTGCTCGGCCTCACCGCGTACGTGGCGTTGCAATCGCGCGGCATGCCCGCCGCGGTGTCCATCGACGGCCCGGCGCGCGCGACCTGGGAAGCGGGACGCGCGCTCTACTTCACGCGCATCGGCCAGCTCAACCTCGCGTGCACGAACTGCCACGACGCGAGCTGGGGCAAGACGCTGCTCGCCGAGACCATCAGCCAGGGACAACCGACGGGATGGCCCGCGTATCGCCTCGAATGGCAGCACCCCGGCTCCCTCCAGCGGCGGCTGCGCGCCTGCTTCTACGGCGTGCGCGCGGAGATGCCGCCCTACGACTCGCCCGACCTCGTCGCGCTCGAGCTGTACCTCGCCTGGCGCGCCCAGGGCCTGCCGCTGGAAGCGCCCGGCGTACGCCGCTAAACTGGCGCCTGTCCCCGGTTTGGAATAAGCGATGGGTCGTGGGCGTTAGCGCAACCATGAGAACTCGCCGCCGCGTTGCCGCGCTGCTCGCGCTCTTCGGCGTGGCCTGGGCCACGCTGTGGCCGCTCGTCTCGGCGGCGCACGCGGAGGCGGCGGGGGAGGGGATGCCGCTCTGCCACATGGCGGGCATGATGGTGATGCCGGATGACATGCCGGCGATCCCGGAAGCGCCCGGGGCGCCCGCGCACGATCGCGGCACGACCCATTGCCCGCTCTGCATCATGGCGTTCTACGTCGCCTTCCAGGCGCCGATAGAAGCGCCCGCGTTCGCGTTCTCCACCGGTTTCGTCAGCCTCGATACGTACTGCTCGCCGCTGCCTTTCGGGATCGAAGTGGCACTTCCCGAAAGCCGCGCGCCTCCTTCCTTCCCGCTCGCCTGATACCACGCATTCGTGCGCGGCCTCCCGCCGTGCGCGAACCCTGCACGCATCCGAGCACCGCCGCGTTGCACGCGCCGCGGCCTCGCGAGCGTGCGATCGCGGCAACAAAGGAAGAATAAGGTGAAGACATCGATCGCCCTTGTGTTGGGCATCCTCGCTTGCGCCGGCATGGAAGGCCGCGCGCTCGCGCACGGTTTCGCCGGCAAGCGGTTCTTTCCCGCGACCCTCGCCACCGACGACCCGTTCGTCGCCGACGAGCTGTCGCTTCCCACGTTCTCCCGCAGGAACCTCGGAGCGAGCGAGGATTCGCCGGCGGTGCGGCAGGACGTCACGTCCGTCGATTTCGCCAAGCGCATCACGCCGCAGTTCGGAGTCGAAATCGGCGCGAGCTATCTCCGGCTGCGCAGTCCCGACGGCGTGCAGCGCGGCTTCGACAACCTCGCGGCCGGCGCGAAATACCAGTTCCACAAGAGCGACGAGCACGAGAGCATCGCCTCCATCGGCGTCGATTGGGACATCGGCAACACGGGGGCGAAGAGCGTGGGCGCGGAGACGTTCAGCACCGTTACGCCCGCGATCTTCGTGGGCAAGGGCTTCGGCGACCTTCCGGACGGCATGGAATTCCTGCGCCCGCTCGCGATCACGGGCTCCGCCGGCGTGGGCATTCCCAGCCGATCGAGCACCACGACCGTCGACGAGGACGCAAACGCTTCGGTGGAGCAGCATCCGCACACGATGAAGGTGGGCGTCGCGGTCGAGTACAGCCTCCCGTACCTCCAGTCGTTCGTGAAGGACGTGGGCCTCGGCGAGCCGTTCAATCGCGTCGTCCCGCTCGTGGAGCTCGACCTGGAGAAGCCGCTCGATCGCGGCGGCGGGCGCTGGACCGGCACCGTCAATCCGGGATTCGTCTGGGCGGGGCGCTACATCCAGCTCGGCGTGGAGGCGGTGATTCCGGTCAACTCGGCGACGGAAGGGGGAACGGGCGTGCTGATGCAGCTGCATTTCTTCCTCGACGACCTTTTCCCGCGCAGCGTCGGAAAGCCCTTGCTGTGAGGCGAGGCCGTTGCCTCGCGGGGCCGATCGCGGCGATCTTTCTGATGGCAGCGGCGCCGCCCGCCGCTTTCGCGCACGCCTTCCTCGAGCACGCCTCGCCGCGCGTGGGAAGCGTCGTGGATCGCACGCCGCCGCGCGTGACGCTGCACTTCACCCAGGAGCTCGAGCCCGCGTTCAGCACGATGAAGGTGCTCGATGCGGACGGGCGCGAGGTGGACCGCAAGGACCGCGAGCTCGATCCGTCCGACCGCTCGGTGATGAGCGTGTCGATTCCCGCGCTGCAACCCGGCACCTACCGGGTCGTCTGGCGCGTGCTCTCCGTCGACACGCACGTGACGGAAGGCGATTTCAAGTTCGAGGTCCGGCGCTAGGCCGGGCGGGAAGCGGCCCATGGAAGCATGGCTCACCGCGACGCGCGCGCTGCATTTCAGCGCCGTGATCGTGCTCTTCGGCCAGTTCGCCTACGCGTATCTCATCGCGCCTCCGGGCCGGCTGCCCGCGCGTTTCGGCGCGGTGGCGGCCGCGAGCCTCGCGGTCGCGGCGGTGACCGCCCTCGCCTGGCTCGCGCTGGAGGCGGCCAACATGAGCGGCCTAGCGCTCGGCGAGGCGTTGCGCAGCGGGACGGCCGGCATCGTCCTCACGCAGACGCTCTTCGGCCACGTGTGGATGGTGCGCGCGGCGCTCGCCGTGGTCCTCGGCGCTTCGCTCGTCGCGATGCACATCGCGCCATCGGACGTGGCCCGAGCATCGGGTGGCATCTGCGCCCTGCTGCTCCTCGCGGCGCTCGCCTGCGCGGGGCATGCCGCGGGCGAAGCGGGCGTCCATCGCCTCGCGCGCGCGGGGAACGATGCGCTCCACCTCGTGGCCGCGGGCGCCTGGCTCGGCGCCCTCGTTCCGCTGACCGTCCTGCTGCGCCGCGCCGGGCGCGAGCCCGCCCACGAGGATCTCGTGCTCGCATCGGGGGCGGTGCAACGCTTCTCCGCGCTCGGGCTGGCGTGCGTGGCGGTGCTAGTGCTCACCGGGATCGTGAACGCGTGCTATGCCGTTTGCGACGTGGCCGCGCTCTTCACCTCGCGCTACGGACTCGAGCTCGCCGCCAAGGTGTCGATCTTCGCGATCATCGTGGCCATCGCCGCGGTGAATCGCATGTCGCTTGCGCCGCGCCTCGCCACGATCGAGCCCGGGAGCGGAGCGAAGGTTTCCCATGCGCTCGCGCGCAACGCGTTGCTCGAGATCGTGCTCGGCTTCGCCATCGTCGCCATCGTGGGCAACCTCGGCATCACGATGCCGCCCATGCCCGGGCACTGAGCGGGTTTCGCGCGCGGGTGTAAACTGGCGGCCTAAGTTGCACGTTCTTCCCTCGTGAAGCAAATCCGCCACCTCGGTTTCGCACTCTGCCTCGCCTTCGCCCTGCTGCTGGGCGAGCACGGCGCGCTGCTGCACGAGCTGGGCCACGGGTTCCAACGCATCCAGACACCGTCGCAGGATCAGACCCCCGCGGGCGATACCTGCGACAAGTGCTTCGCCTTCTCGCAGTTGTCGGGACCGGCGCCGGGCGCGATCGCGGCCGTGGCACTGGTCCTCGCGACCATCTTCGTCAGCAGTTTCGTCGCCATCACCGCGCCGTCGCGCACGGTGGTCGCGACCCGCAGCCGGGCACCTCCCTCCCTTCTCTAGCGTCCCTTGAAACCCCACGGCGGCCGTCGTCGCGACGGCCCGCCGTGTCGTTCCATCCGACATTGGAGAATGGCGATGAAGAGGAATCTTTGCATCGCGGCGCTCGCATGGGGCGCCGTCCAGCATGGCACGGCTTTCGGCCAGTCGGCCGACGCGGCCGCGAACCCGCAACAACCCAGCACCGTGGAGACCATCCAGGTGACGACACAGAGGCTCGACGCCGCGCGCAACTCGCTCTCGCCCGACACGGGCAGCACGGTCTATCGCATCGACGCGAAGGACATCGAGGCGCTGCCGCTCGGCACGTCGACGCCGTTGAACCAGGTGATACTGCAGGCGCCCGGCGTGGTGCAGGATTCGTTCGGCCAGCTCCACGTGCGCGGCGACCACGCCAACCTGCAGTACCGCATCAACGGCGTGGTGATCCCCGAGCCCATCGCCGGATTCGGCCAGGCGTTCGACAGCCGCTTCGCGGACCGCATCAACATCCTTACTGGCGCGCTGCCGGCGCAATACGGCTACCGTACGGCCGGCATCGTGGACATCCACACCAAGAGCGGCGCGATGGACAACGGCGGCTCGATCGGCTTCCTCGGCGGCAGTCACTCGCACCAGGAGACGACCGCCGAGGCGCGCGGCTCGCACGACGGCTTCAGCTACTTCCTCACCGGCTCGTACCTGCAGAACGACCTCGGGATCGAGAACCCCACGCCGGAGCGCAACGCCATCCACGACCACACGAAGCAGCAGAAGGGCTTCGCCTTCTTCTCGTACGTGATCGACCCCTCGAGCCGCGTGAGCGCCATCCTCGGCAGCTCCGACGGCAAGTTCCAGATCCCCAACACGCCCGGCATCGATCCCACCTATACCCTCGCGGGCACGCCGCCGGTCCCTTCCGAGAACCTCGACGCGCGCCAGGACGAGAAGAACCAGTTCCAGGTGCTGTCCTACCAGCGCTCGTCGGGCGATAACCTGGACTACCAGCTTTCCGTCTTCCATCGCTACACCGACATCCACTACCAGCCCGATCCGGTCGGAGACCTCATCTACAACGGCATCGCCGCGCAGATCCTGCGCCGCGACGAGACGGCGGGCTTGCAGGGCGACCTGCGTTACCAGCTCGGCGAGCAGCACACCCTGCGCACCGGCGTCTACTACAGCCACGAGCGCTTCAACGTCGATAACAACTCGACGGTGTTCCCCGCGGACGAGGACGGCAACCAGACGAGCGACGTGCCCCTCAACATCATCGACAACAGCCGCATCACCGGCCACCTCGCCGGCATCTACGTGCAGGACGAATGGGTGCCGACGTCGAGCCTCACCGTGAACTACGGCGTTCGCTACGACCGCGTCAACACCGTGGTCGACGAGAGCCAGTTGAGCCCGCGCATCGGCGCGACCTACGACCTCTCGAAGGACACGCGCGTGCACGCCGGGTACGCGCGCTACTTCACGCCGCCGCCCACCGAGAAGATCGACACCACCAGTGTGGCGGCCTTCCAGGGCACGACGAACGCGCTCCCCTCGGACGCGAACACGGCCGTGAAGTCCGAGCGCTCGAACTATTTCGACGCCGGGATCTCGCACCAGCTCACCCCAGACGTCACGATCGGCGTGGACGCGTATTACCGCGACATCCGGCACCTGCAGGACGAAGGCCAGTTCGGCAACGCGCTCATCTTCTCCGCGTTCAACTACGAGAAGGGGCGCATCTACGGGCTGGAGCTTTCCGGCACGTATCGCCACGGCGGATGGTCCGCCTACGGCAACGTCGGCATCTCGCGCGCGATGGGCAAGGGCATCGAGACCGGGCAGTTCAACTTCGATCCCGACGAGCTGGCGTACATCTCGAACAACTGGGTGCACCTGGACCACGACCAGACCGTGGCCGCGTCGGCCGGCGTCTCGTACCAGCTGGGCGAGGCGGTGCTGAGCGCCAACGCGCTTTACGGAAGCGGCCTGCGCCGCGGCTTCGCCAACACGGAGCACCTGCCCGGCTACACGCAGGTGAGCCTCGGCCTCACGCACCCGGCGAGGATTCCCATGATCGGCCGGCTCGACCTGCGTTTCGCGGTGGTGAACCTGTTCGACAAGAGCTACGAGCTGCGCGACGGCAGCGGGATCGGCGTGGGCGCGCCGCAGTTCGGCCCGCGCAGGGAGTACTTTGCCGGGCTTACGAAGGCGTTCTGACGTACCAGGAGGTTTCGATGTCGATATCGAGGTGGATGGCGGCCGCGACGGCCTTGACGATTGTCCCGCTGCATGCGCTCGCCGCGGCGAACGATGCGGACCTCGACGAGATCCGCGCGCAGATCCGCGAGCTGAAGCAGTCCTACGAGGCGCGCATCAAGGCGCTGGAGGAGCGGTTGAAGGCGGCGGAGGAGAAGGCGGCGCAGGCGCCACCGCCCGCGCCGGTGGCGGCAGTGCCGACCCCCGCCCCGGCCCTCCCCCAACAGGGAGGGAGCAGCTCGAGCGGGCTCGCGGCATTCAATCCCGCCATCTCGGCGATCCTGAACGGCCAATACGCGAACCTCTCGCGCGATCCGTCGCAATGGCGCATGGCGGGGTTCCTCGAGGGCGGCGAGGTCGGTCCCGGGCGCCGCGGCTTCTCGCTCGGCGAGTCGGAGCTCGGGTTCTCGGCGAACGTCGATCCGCTGTTTTCCGGAAGCCTCATCTTCTCGATCACGCCGGAGGACACCGTCTCCGTCGAGGAGGCGTACGGCATCTTCAAGGGCGCGCCGGGAGGCGTGGTGCCGAAGTTCGGGCGCTTCTTCTCGGGGCTGGGCTACCTCAACGAGCAGCACAACCACGTCTGGGATTTCATCGATGCGCCGCTCGCGTACCAGGCATTCCTGGGCGGCCAGTACCAGACGAACGGCGTGCAGCTCACGTGGGTCGCGCCGACCGACCAGTTCCTCGAGCTCGGCGCCGAGGCGGGCAACGGCGATTCCTTCCCCGGCACGGCGCGCAACAAGAACGGCGCGGGCTCGGGCGTCGTCTTCGCGCGCGTGGGCGGCGACGTGGGCGACAGCCACAGCTGGCAGGCGGGCATCTCGTACCTGGGCACCGGGGCGGAGTCGCGCACGGATTCGGCGACGGACGCCTTCGGCAACGACGCGACGCTGGCGTTCAGCGGCCGCAGCAAGGTGTGGAACGCGAGCTTCGTCTGGAAATGGGCGCCGCACGGCGACCCGCACTACAGGAACTTCAAGCTGCAGGGCGAGTACATGTGGCGGCGCGAGGACGGCGAGCTCGGCTACTTCCCGATCGCGCAGCCGGATTCCGCGAGCACCGCGAGCTACTCGTCGCGCCAAGGCGGCGGATACGTGCAGGGCATCTACCAGTTCATGCCGTTGTGGCGAGTCGGCTTGCGCTACGACCGCCTGAGCCCGGGCAGCGTCGACTTCGGCGCCAACGGGGCATTCCTCGCGACTTCGTCGTTCCACCCCGAGCGCTCCACGGCGATGGTCGATTGGAGCCCCTCGGAATTCAGCCGCGTGCGGCTGCAGTTCGGGCAGGCGAAGGTGAGCCCCGGCTTCACCGACAACGAGCTCTTCGTGCAGTACATCCTCAGCCTCGGCGCGCACGGCGCCCACATCTTCTAGGAACGGCCATGCGATTCCTCTCCCGATTCATTGTCGCGGCGGCGCTCGCCGCCTGCGGTGCCGCACATGCGGCGTTCAACATCTTCGCGACCGTGCCGGAATGGGCGGCGCTCTCCCAGGAGCTCGGCGGTGACAAGGTGCGCATCTATACGGCCACCAGCCCGCTCCAGGATCCGCACCACGTGCAGGCCAAGCCCAGCCTCATCGCGCGCGCGCGCACGGCCGACCTCGTCGTCGCGACCGGCGCGGAGCTGGAGGTCGGCTGGCTGCCGCTGGTGCTGCAGCAGGCCGGCAACGACAAGGTGCAGCCTGGAAGCCCGGGCTACTTCGAAGCGACGAGCGTCGTGGCGCTGCTCGGCAAGCCGACGCGCCTCGATCGCGCCGAGGGCGACGTGCATCCCCAGGGCGATCCGCACATCCAGGGCGATCCGCGCAACGTCGCGCGCGTCGCCGCGGCGCTCGCGCAGCGCCTCGGCGCGCTCGATCCCGGCAACGCGTCGTACTACCGCTCGCGCTACGAGCAGTTCTCCGCGCGCTGGAATGCGTCCATCGCCAAGTGGGAGCAGGAGGCCGCACCGCTCAAGGGCGTGCACGTCGTGGTGCAGCACAAGGGATTCACCTACCTGGAGAACTGGCTCGGCCTGCGCGAAGTGGCGGCCCTCGAGCCCAAGCCGGGCATGGAGCCCACGACGTCGCACCTCGCGGAAGTGCTTTCGATCCTGCAGCAGGATCCGGCGAAGATGGTGCTGCGAGCGGCATACCAGAGCGACCAGGCCTCGCAATGGCTCGCGCAGCGCGCGAAGATCCGCGTGGTGGAGCTGCCGTTCACCGTGGGCGGCACGGACGGCGCGAAGGACCTCTTCGGCTTCTACGAGGACACGGTGCAGCGCCTGCTGAAAGGCGCGTCATGAGCCTCACGGCGCTCGACCTCTCGATTTTGCTGCCCGCGTTCGCCGCGGGACTGCTGGTGACCGCCACGCACGTGCCGCTCGGCATGCAGGTCCTCGCGCGCGGCATCGTGTTCATCGACCTCGCCATCGCGCAGATCGCCGGCTGCGGCGTGATCCTCGCCGACCGTTTCGGGTTCGAAGCGCACGGCATCGCGGTGCAGGTGGCCGCGTTCGTCGCGGCGCTCGGCGGCGCGCTGCTGCTCACGTGGACCGAGAAGGTCTGGCCCGACGTGCAGGAAGCGGTCATCGGCGTGGTGTTCGTGCTCGGCGCCACCGCGAGCCTGATCATCCTCGCCTCCAATCCGCACGGCAGCGAGCACCTGCGCGACCTGCTGGTGGGGCAGATACTCTGGGCGGAGCCCGCGCGGCTGGTGTGGACGGCGCTCGTCTATGCGGCCGTGTTGGCGGCGTGGTTCGGGTTTCGCGAGCGGCTCGGGCATGCGGGCTTCTACGTGCTTTTCGCGCTCACCGTGACCATCTCGGTGCAGCTTGTCGGGCTGTACCTCGTGTTCGCGACCCTCATCGTGCCGCCCCTCGCCACGCGGCGCATGCAGCGCCATCGCCTGGCCGCCTCGTGGTCGCTCGGCGTCGCGGGCTACGCCGCGGGCCTCGTCCTTTCCACCGCCTTCGACCTGCCGAGCGGCGCGGTCATCGTCTGGGCGCTCGCGGTAGCCGGGCTCGCGTGGTATCCGTTCACGGCGCGGGCGTGAGGCGCGCCGGAATGTTCTGAAACGTTCGTCACCATCGGTAACGCGCGCGCGGCGCGGCTTTGCGGACAATGGGGACGCCAACACCGTCCGGGAGAACGCCCGTGAAGCGTGTCGCCGCGCTCGTCCTCGCAGGAGCCGTGCAATGCCAGGCGGCCCAGGGCCTGCCCACCTACGGATGCGATTCGCCCGAGGCGAAGCAGTTCGACTTCTGGGTCGGGGAGTGGGAGGCGTCGTACGTCGAGGACGGCAAGACCGCCACCAGCCACAACCGCATCACCAGGATCCTCGACGGCTGCGGCATCCTCGAGGAGTTCACGGGCCCGCCCGGAACGCCGCTCCTGGGCCGCAGCGTCTCCACGTTCGATCGCATCACGCGCAAGTGGAAGCAGGCGTGGATCGACAACACCGCCACGTACCTCGACTTCACCGGCGGCTTCGCCGACGGCCGCATGATCCTCTCGCGCCAGGCCGAGGCGTCGGGCAAGCGATTCCTGCAACGCATGGTGTGGCAGGACATCCAGCGCGACAGCTTCAAGTGGCTCTGGCAGCGCTCCGACGACGCCGGGCGCACCTGGGCCACGGCCTGGGAGATCGACTACAAGCGCTCGAAGTAACGCTGCGCTGACGTCGCCCGCCCCGCGCGGGCTAAAATGCTCGTTTTCCGAGCGGAAACGAGCATGACCGTCATCACCGACAAGAAGGCCTTCGAGAAGGCCGTTCCCATCCTGGCCACCGATGCGCGGCGCGCGGCGAAGCTGGTGGAGTCCCTCGCGAGCGCCGAGCGGCGATGGGTGGAGGCTTCCGGGTTCGACGGCGCGCAGGACACCTGCGTGCTGGTGCCGGACGCGAAGGGCGGCATCGCGAGCGTGCTCGCGGGCGTGCGCGACGCGGCCGATCCGTGGGCGCTCGCCTTCCTGCCGATGAAGCTTCCGCGCGGCCGCTACGCGCTCGGCAAGGGATCGTTCGCCATCGCGCCCGAGAACGCCGCGTTCGCATGGGACCTGGGCGGCTACCAGTACGCGCGCTACCGCAAGGCGAAGCGCAAGCCCGCCGACCTGCAGCTCGACGACTCGAAGCGCGTCGCCGAGGCGCTCGAGATGGCGCAGGCGGTGCGCCTCGTGCGCGACCTCGTGAACACGCCGGCGGAGGACATGGGGCCCGAGGAGCTCTCGGACGCGGCGCGCGAGCAGGCCGAGCTCTTCGGCGGCGAGTTCGACGAGTGGATCGGCGAGGAGCTCGTCGCGCAGAATTTCCCCGCGATCCACGCCGTGGGCCGCGCCGCCACGCGCGCGCCCCGGTTGATCGAGATCCACTGGGGTGCGGCCAAGCATCCGCGCGTGGCGATCGTCGGCAAGGGTGTCTGCTTCGACAGCGGTGGCCTCGACGTGAAGGGCGCCGAGGGCATGCGGCTCATGAAGAAGGACATGGGAGGAGCCGCCCACGCGCTGGCGCTCGCGCGCCTCGTGATGCAACGCCGCCTTCCCGTGAACCTGCACGTGCTGATCCCCGCGGTGGAGAACGCGATCGCGGGCAACGCCTATCGGCCGGGCGACGTGGTGCGCACGCGCAAGGGGCTCACGGTCGAGGTCGGCAACACCGATGCGGAAGGCCGCGTGATCCTCGCCGATGCCCTCGCCTACGCGGCGGAGCAGAAGCCGAAGACGCTCGTGGACTTCGCGACCCTCACCGGCGCCGCGCGCGTGGCGCTCGGTCCCGAGCTTCCGGCGCTCTTCTGCAACGACGAGAAGCTCGCCGCGCGCATCGAGGCCGCGTCGGAGCAGCTCCAGGACCCGCTGTGGCGGCTTCCGCTGTGGCGCAACTACCGGCGCCTCTTCTCGAGCGACATCGCCGACTTCAGCAACTCGGGCAAGGCGCCGTTCGCCGGCGCCATCGTGGCCGCGCTCTTCCTCGACCACTTCGTGCCGGAAGAGATCCGCTGGGCGCATTTCGACGTGTACGCGTGGAACGACGCGGCGCGCCCCGGCCGGCCCGTCGGCGGCGAGGCGCAGGCGCTGCGCGCCACGCTTTCCGCCCTCACCGAGTGAGATTCCTCCCTCTCCCCCCTGGGAGAGGGCCGGGGAGAGGGTAGTGAAGAAGCTCGCCATCATCGTCATCGCCATTGTCGCCGTTCTCGGCGCCGCGGCGTACTGGGCGTACCACTCGCTCGACCTCATCGTGCGCGTGGCGATCGAGCACTACGCGCCCGAGATCGCCGGCGTCTCCGTGAAAGTCCATCACGTGGACATCTCCACGCCCGACGGCCGCGGCGTGGTGCGCGGGCTGGAGATCGGCAACCCCGCGGGCTTCGCCGCGCCGCGCGCGGCGAGCGTGGGCGAGATCCGCGTGGTGCTCGATCCGGCGACGGTCACCGAACCCGTGGTGCACATCCGCGAGCTCAGCGTGGAAGCGCCGCTCATCACCTACGAGCGCACCGACCGCGGCACGAACCTGGAGGCGATCCAGAAGAACATCCAGCGCCACATCGAGCAGGGCGGAGGCTCCTCCGAGGGGCGGCCCGCCGAAGCGAAGCAGGGCCGGCGCAAGTTCATCGTGGACAGCCTCGCGCTGCGGGGTGGCCGCGTCACGATGACGAACCCGGGGCTGCGCGGGCAGGGCATCACGTTCAACCTGCCCGACATCGAGCTGCGCGACCTGGGCCGGCGGCAGGGCGGGCTCACCGCGAGCGAGATCGGCAACGTGGTCGCGGGCGAGTTGCAGGCGCGCATCGCCCAGCGCGTGCTCACCAGCGTCGAGCTGCTGAAGAGGGGCGGCGTGGAGGGCGCGATCGACGCCCTGAAGGGGCTGCTCCGCTTGCGGAAGCGGTAGACGAGCCCCACCATGTAGGCGTTGCCCGTCGCCGCTTGCCGGCAGGAACCGGCCTCTCGCAAGGGAACTCCTTTCCGGCGATGGAGTCCCTGCGGTGATAATGGGCGAGCCTACCCGCAACGGACCTTCCATCATGCAACCGCTTCGCTGCGCGTCCTCGATCCTCCTCGCCGCCGCCGCCCTGGCCTTCGGGTTTCCCGCCGCGGCGACCACCTATTCCACGGACTACACGGACCTCTGGTACAACGCGGACGAGTCGGGCTGGGGCGTGAACGTGATCCAGCAGAACGAGACCATCTTCGCGACGCTCTTCGTGTACGGCGCGGACACCGCGCCGAACTGGTTCGTCGCCTCGAACGTCGCGCCGGCGACCGCGGGCAACCAGACCACGTTCACCGGCACGCTCTACAAGACCACGGGCCCGTTCTTCGGAGCCACGCAGTTCGATCCCGCCTCCGTGCGCGCCCTGGTCGTCGGCAGCATCACCTTCACGTTCACGAGCGCCACCACGGCGACGGTGCAATACGTGGTCAACGGGACCCTGGTCACGAAGAGCGTCGTGCGACAGACGTGGCGCATGAACCAGCTCGGCGGCACCTACCTGGGCGGGCTCACCGCGGTGGGATCCGGCTGCAGCGGGGGCGTGAGCAACGGCAACATCCTTCTCTTCGGGACGCTGGCCGTGCAGGACACGGGCGGGCAAGCCGCGAACAAGCAGGTCTCGATGAACGTGCAGTTCACTTCCAGCACGAACCAGAGCTCGCAGTGCACGTTCGCCGGCCCCTATAACCAGGCGGGCAAGCTCGGCACGATCACCGGATCCTGGAACTGCACGACGTCCAACGCGGGCAACTTCACCCTCTCGTCCATCGAGGCGAACGTCAACGGCTTCACGGGCCACTTCCACGGCACCGACCAGTTCTGCACCTACGACGGCCAGTTCGGGGGGGTGCGGGACGTGCTCTGACCTCGCGGAGCGGCGCCCGCCTCGGGTATCATGCAGCCAACAACAAGAACCCGTGGCGCACGACCGATCGCAACTTCGCGAGGTGAACGATGCGGACATTCGACGCCATCCGATGCGCGGCCCTGGCCGCGCTCGTGATCGGCACCGGCACGGCGCGCGCGGCCGAGGAGCCGTTCGACGCCTGCGACATATTCACGCAGGCCGACGCCGAGGCGGTGCTCGGCACCACCGCCGCCGCGGAGCCGGTGAATCCCAAGGTGCGCCGGCCCAAGGTGATCCCGGTGTGCACGTACAACGGCTTCAAGGACGGCAAGCCCGTCGTGGCGAGCGTGCAGTTCCGCTTCGGCCGCACCGAGGCGGAGGCGCAGCAGGCCTTCGAGGACGCGCGCCTGCAATTCCAGACCAAGCCGCTGCTCATCCCGGGCGCCGAGGTGTTCTGGAGCGGCAAGACCGGGCAGATGCACCTGCGCAAGGGTCGCACCTGGGTGACGTTTTCGGTGGGTTCGCCCAAGCCCGGGGAGCGCAACATGGACGAAGCGAAGAAGCTCGCCCTGCTCCTCGCCACGAAGATCTGAGGCCCTCACAAGAAAGCTCCGCATGACCGCCATCGTCGAAGTCGTCGCCCGCGAGATCCTCGACTCGCGCGGCAATCCCACCGTGGAGGCCGACGTGCTCGTGGAGTCGGGCGCCATGGGGCGCGCGGCGGTGCCGTCGGGCGCGTCCACCGGCTCGCGCGAGGCGATCGAGCTGCGCGACGGCGACGCCCAGCGCTTCTTCGGCAAGGGCGTGCAGAAGGCGGTCGAGCACGTGAACACCGAGATCTGCGAGGCGATCCTCGGCCTCGACGTCTCCGAGCAGGCGCACCTCGACCACGTGCTGGTGGACCTCGACGGCACGGACAACAAGTCGCGCCTGGGCGCCAACGCGATCCTCGCCGTGTCGGTCGCCTGCGCGAAGGCGGCGTCGGAAGAATCGGGCCTTTCCCTGTACCGCTATTTCGGCGGCAGCGGCGCCAAGCGCATGCCGGTGCCGCAGATGAACGTCGTCAACGGCGGAGCGCACGCCAACAACTCGCTGGACATCCAGGAGTTCATGGTCATTCCCGCGGGCCTGCCGACATTCCGCGACGCGCTGCGCTGCGGCGCCGAGATCTTCCAGACGCTCAAGAAGATGCTCGACAAGGAAGGCATGCCCACCACCGTGGGCGACGAGGGCGGCTTCGCGCCGAGCCTGCCGAACAACGAGGCCGCGATCCAGTGGATCCTGCGCGCGATCGAGGAGGCGGGATACCTCGCCGGCTCCGACGTGCTGGTCGGGCTCGATTGCGCCGCGAGCGAGTTCTACCGCGACGGCAAGTACCGCTTCGATTCCGAGAAGCTCTCGTACACCTCGCAGCAGTTCGTGGACCTGCTCGCCACGTGGTGCGACAAGTACCCGATCGTCTCGGTCGAGGACGGCATGGCCGAGGGCGACTGGGAAGGCTGGGAGCTCCTCACCGACCGCCTGGGCGACAAGGTCCAGCTCGTGGGCGACGACATCTTCGTCACCAACACGCGCATCCTCGCCGAGGGCATCCGGCGCGGCGTGGCGAACTCCATCCTCATCAAGATCAACCAGATCGGCACGCTCACCGAGACCTTCGACGCGATCGAGATGGCCAAGCAGGCGGGCTACACCGCGGTGATCTCGCACCGCTCCGGCGAGACGGAGGATTCGACCATCGCCGACATCGCCGTGGGCACCAACGCGATGCAGATCAAGACCGGGTCGCTATCGCGCTCCGACCGCATGGCGAAGTACAACCAGCTCCTGCGCATCGAGGAGGAGCTGGGCGAAGGCGCTTCGTACGCCGGGCGCGATGCGTTCTACCAGATCCGCTGACGCACTCCTTCTCCCTTGGGAGAGGGCCGGGGAGAGGGTGTGAAGGCCCTCGCGATCCTGCTCTCGGCGCTCGTCATTGCGCTCCAGTATCCGCTCTGGATCGGCAAGGGGAGCTGGCTGCGCGTGTGGGAGCTCGATCGCAGCCTCGCGCAGCAGCACGAGGCCACCGCGAAGTTGAAGGCGCGCAACGACACGCTCGACGCGGAAGTGCGCGACCTGAAGCAGGGCTTCGACGCCATCGAGGAGCGCGCGCGCCTCGAGCTCGGCATGATCAAGCGCGACGAGGTCTTCTACCAGGTCGTGGCGCCGCCGGCGCCGCGCTGAGGCCGTGGACGCCCGTCCGCACGTCTCCATCCTCATCCCGGCGTATCGCGAGCGGTTCTTCGGCGAGGCGTTGCGCAGCGCGCTCGCGCAGCACGGCCCATCGATGGAGATCGTGGTCAGCGACGATTCGTCCGGCGGCGCCATCGAGGCCGCGGTGCGCGCCTGCGGAGATTCGCGCGTCGCCTATTCGCGCAACCTGCCCGCGCTGGGCTTCGAGGCCAACTTCACCCACTGCCTCGAGCATTCCAGGGGCGACCTGGTGAAGTTCCTCAACGACGACGACCGCCTGCGCCCGGATTGCGTGGCGAGCCTCGCGGCCGCCTTCGACGCGAACCCGGACATCGTCCTCGCCACCAGCCGGCGCGTCGTGATCGACGAGAACGGGGCGCCCAGGGCGGGCTTGCCGGCCACCTCCCCCGTGTCCCACGTGTCGTGCACCATGAGCGGCCGCGAGCTGGGCGATTTCGCGCTGGTGAACGGCCTCAATCTCGTGGGCGAGCCCACGACGGTGATGTTCCGGCGCTCCGCGGTCGCGATCGAGGCCGCCGGCATCTTTTGCTGGAATGGCCGGCACTACCACTGCCTCGCGGACCTCTCGCTGTGGCTGCGCCTGCTCGCGCGCGGCGACGCCTACTACTTCTCTCCCGTCCTCAGCGAATATCGTGTGCACCCGGGGCAGGAGCAGCGCGGCGCGCCGATGGGCCTCGACTGCATTACCGAGCGCCTGCATCTCGCGCGGCAGGCGCGCGCCGCCGGCTTCCTCGCGGCGGATGCGCAATACCGCGCGGCGCTCGAGCGCGTCCGCGCGCTGGCCGCGCAATGGCGCGCGCGGGGACGCCTCGCGCCGGGCGAGGACCGGATGCTGGAATCGTTCGCCGGAGACGTCGAGCTCGAGATCGCCGCTGTCGCCTGACGCTGTCTCAGCCCCCGCCGTTCGCGGAGCTGCCGCGGCGCGCGATCCAGATTCCCGCCAGGACCACCGCCCCGCCGATGAACTGCGCGGCGCCGACCTGCTCGTGGAACAGGATCCAGGCGAAGAGCGTGGCCATCACCGGCTGGATCAGCAGCGACACGGACGAGAGCGACGCGGGCAGGTGCGCGAACGCGTACGCGATGAGGCCCTGCCCGAGGATCTGCGAAACGACCGCGAGACCCAGCAGCACGAGCCAGCCCCCGGCGCTCGAGGGAAGCATCGGCTGCGGCGAGAAGTACGCCACGGGCAGGAGCGCGATCGCGGTGATGGCCGTGCTCCACGCCATCAGCCGCACGGTGGAGGCATGCGCGTCGCGCGCGCTCTTGATGGCGAGCATGTAGCCGGCGTAGAACACGGCGGTGAGCGCGCCCAGCGCGTCGCCCGCGAGCCGCGTGCCGCCGGTCGAGAAGCTCGGCCCCACCAGCACGAACATGCCGGCGAGTGCCAGCACCATTCCGGCGAGGAACGTGCGCGTCACCGCCTGCTTCCAGAAGAGCCAGCCGGCGAGCGTCACGAAGATCGGCGCGAGGTTGGCGAGCAGCGTCGAGTTCGCCACCGAGGTGTACACGATCGACCAGTGCCACACGCCCAGGTCGGCGGCGAAGAAGAGGCCGGCGGCCACGAGCGCGCGGCGCGAGATCGGTACCGCGGGCGCCGGCCCGTCGGGCGCCCACGCGAGCCATGTCCACAGCAGCGGCACCGCGAGCGCGGTGCGCCAGAAGGCGCTCGCCACCGGCCCCGTATCGGAGAGCCGCACGAGGATCGGCGCAAAGGCGATCGCGCAGCCCCCGGCGAGGAGGCAGAGGAAGGCTACCTGGCGCATGGAAGCGAATATCATATCGCCTCCATGCCGGGCCAATTCCTCTCCGCGGTCATCCTGCTGCTGCTCGTGGTCGATCCCTTCGGCAACGTGCCGCTGGTGAACGCCATGCTCGCCGACGTGCCGCTCGCGCGCCGCCGGCGCGTGGTGCTGCGCGAATGCGGCGTCGCCTTCGCGATCCTCGCCGCCTTCATGGCCTTCGGCCCGCAGATCCTCGCCGTGATGCGCCTTTCGGAGACGTCCTTGACCATCGCGGGCGGTGTTATCCTCTTCATGATCGCGATCCGCATGGTGTTCGCCCATCCCGAGGGCGCCTTCGGACTCCAGGCGCGGGGCGGCGAGCCCCTCATAGTCCCGCTCGCCATCCCGCTCATCGCCGGCCCCTCCGCGCTCGCCACCGTGATGCTGCTCGCCTCGCGCGAGCCGCGGCAGCTCGGCATCCTCGCCGGGGCGCTCGTGATGACGATGGCGCTCACCACGGTGATCCTGCTGGCCGGCGAGCGGCTGCAGCGCTGGATGGGGGACCGCGCGATGCAGGCGATGGCGCGCCTGATGGGGCTCATCCTCACGGCGATCGCCGTCGAGATGCTGCTCGGTGGGATCCGGATGTTCGTGGAAGGATTGAAATGAGCAAGGCATTCACCCGCGAGGACGACGCGGCGCTGCCGGACGACGACTTCGACGGCGAGGACGAGAACCCGATCCCGGCCGGATCGAAGAACTACCTCACGCCGGGCGGATGGCGGCGCATGCGCGACGAGCTGCAGTGGCTCGTGAACCGCGAGCGCCCGGAAGTCACGCAGATCGTCTCCTGGGCGGCCAAGAACGGCGACCGCTCGGAGAACGGCGACTACATCTACGGCAAGAAGCGGCTGCGCGAGATCGACCGGCGCATCCGCTACCTCACCAAGCGCCTCGAGATCGCCGAGGTGGTGGACCCGGCCACGCGCGAGGACACCGACCAGGTGTTCTTCGGCGCGACGGTCACCTACGCGACCGCTTCCGGGGAGGAGCAGACCGTGCGCATCGTGGGCATCGACGAAATGGACCCCACGAAGCACTACGTGAGCTGGATCTCGCCCGTGGCGCGCGCGCTCATCAAGGCACGCGAGGGCGACAGCGTGCGGCTGCACACGCCGGGCGGCGAGGAGGACCTCGAGATCCTCGAGGTGCGCTACGAGGCGATTCCGGTGCCGCCCTTCGAGCCGGTCCAGAGCGGCTGGACGCCGAACGCGCGATGAAGCCTCGGGCGCGCGCCATTCTCGTCCGGCTCCTGGTGGTCGTCGCGGCATTGGCCGCCGCGCCCGCGAGCGCGCAGAACTTCCTCTGGGAGGTCGCGTCGCTCACCAACCGCGTCTATCTCTTCGGCACCATCCACGCGGGCAAGGCGGACTGGTATCCGCTGCCGCGCGCGGTGATGGACGCCTTCCAGGACGCGCGCGAGCTGGTTGTGGAAGCCGACGTGACCGACCAGAAGGCCATGGCGAGCTCCGCATCCGCCATGACGTACACGCCTCCCGATTCGCTGCGCGACCACGTGTCGCCCGACGCGTACACGCGGTTCCTCAAGCTGCTCCCGAACTACCACCTGCCCGACGCCCAGGTGGCGCAGATGAAGCCGTTCATGGCCGCCTCGCTCCTCGTCTTCGCGGAGTGGGCGCGCCTGGGCTACATCCCGCAGTTCGGCGTGGACGGCTACCTCATCCAGATGGCGAAGGCGGAGCTGAAGCCCGTGGTCGAGCTGGAGGGCGTGCAAGAGCAGGTGAAGCTCATGGACTCGCTCACCGACGCGCAGAACCGCACGCTCTTCGAAGGGACCCTCACGGCGCTCGAGACGGGGCTCACCGGCGACCAGATCCAGGGCGTGGTGAACGCGTGGCAGGTGGGAGACCCGCAGCTCATGCTGGACGTGGCGCGGCGCTACAACGAGAAGGTGAAGGGCGCGGCGGAGTTCGAGGAGAAGTTCGTGTGGTCGCGGAACCCGGCGATGGTGGACAAGATCGCGGGATGGCTCGACGGCCCGCGCGACCGCCGCTTCATCGCCGTGGGCGCGCTGCACCTGGTGGGCCCGCGCGGGCTGGTGGAGGAGCTGCGCAAGCGCGGCTATGTCGTGCGCCAGCTGTTCGTGGCGCCGCGGGGGGAGCCAAAGCATGAGCAACAATGAGCGGGAGGGAGGGCGACTCCTCGTCGAGCAGCTCGTCGTGCACGGCGTGGACCGCGCCTTCACGGTGCCGGGAGAGAGCTTCCTGCCCGTGCTCGACGGCTTCTACGACGTGCGCGACAAGCTGAAGCTCGTCGTCTGCCGCCACGAGGCGGCCGCGGCGAACATGGCCGAGGCGTACGGGAAGCTCACCAACCGTCCCGGGGTCGCCCTCGTGACGCGCGGCCCCGGCGCCACCCATGCCGCGATCGGCGTGCACACCGCGTTCCAGGATTCCTCGCCGATGGTGCTCTTCGTGGGCGACGTCGGCAGCGGCTTCCGCGGCCGCGAGGCCTTCCAGGAGGTCGATTTCGCGGCGATGTTCGCGCCGCTCGCGAAGTGGGCCGCGCGCATCGACGACGTGGATCGCATTCCCGAATTCGTCGCGCGCGCCTTCCAGGTCGCGGTGTCGGGCCGGCGCGGTCCGGTGGTGCTGGCGCTGCCCGAGGACATGCTCTCCCAGGTCTCGAAGGCGGCCGACGCGCGGCGCTACACGCCCGTGGAGGCGCACCCCGGTCCCGAGGACCTGCTGCGCCTGCAGCGCCTGCTCGCCGCGGCCAAGCGCCCGTTCGTGATCCTCGGCGGCAGCGGCTGGACGCGCGATGGCTGCGAGGCGATGCGCCGCTTCCTCGAGGCGAACGACCTGCCGTGCGGCTGCGCGTTCCGTTTCCAGGACCTGCTCGACAACCGCACCGACCACTACGTGGGCGACGTGGGCATCGGCATCAATGCCGTGCTGGCCGAGCGCGTACGCATGTCGGACCTGCTCGTCGTCGTGGGCGCGCGCCTGGGCGAGATCACCACGAGCGGCTACACGCTCATCGAGGCGCCGGTGCCGCGCCAGAAGCTCGTGCACGTGCATCCCGATCCGGAGGAGATCGGGCGCGTGTACCAGCCGGAGCTGGGCATCGTGTCGGGGATGGTGCCGTTCGCGGCCGCGGTGGCGGCGTTGACGCCCGTCGAAAGCCCGGCGTGGAAGGGCGCCGCGGCGGAGGCGCGCGCGGACTATGTCGCGTGGAGCGCGCGGCGCGAGATCCCGGGGCGCGTGCAGATGTGGGAGGTGGTGGACTGGTTGAACCAGCACCTGCCGGAGGACGCGATCTACTGCAACGGCGCGGGCAACTTCGCGACCTGGGTGAACCGCTTCCATCGCTACACGGGGCTGCGCACGCAGGTGGCGCCGACCTCGGGCGCGATGGGCTACGGCGTCCCGGCGGCGATCGCGGCCAAGCTCGTGCACCCGGAGCGCACTGTCGTGTGCTTCACGGGCGACGGCGATTTCCTCATGTCGGGCCAGGAGCTCGCCACCGCCGTGCAGTACGGCGCGGCGATCGTCGTCATCGTCGTGAACAACGGCATGTACGGCACCATCCGCATGCACCAGGAGAAGCGCTACCCGGGGCGCGTGATCGGCACCGAGCTCGCGAACCCGCACTTCGCCGCCTTCGCGCGCTCCTTCGGCGCGGGAGGCGAGATCGTCGAGGACACGGCGCAGTTCGGGCCGGCGATGGAGCGCTCGCTCGCCTCCGGCAAGCCCGCGGTGATCGAGGTGCGCATCGATCCGCAGGCCATCACGCCCGACACGACGCTGGACAGGATCCGGGCCGCGGCGGTGGCCGCGGGCGGGAAGCGCTGAGGCCGTCACGGAACCGTCACAGTAGCCCGATAACCTGCGGGGAGAGCCCCACATGAGCGAACATACCGCCAAGCAATACGACCAGGACCTCGAGGCCATCCGCTCGCGCATGATGCAGATGGGCGGGCTCGTGGAATCCCAGATCCGCGACGCGATGGAAGGCTTCCTCGGCGGCGACGCCGAGCGCATCGAGAGCGTCATCGCCGCCGACGCGAAGGTGAACGAGCTCGAGGTCGGGATCGACGACGACCTCGGACACGTGATCGTGCGCCGGCAACCGGCCGCGTCCGACCTGCGGCTGATCCTCGCCGTGTCCAAGACGGTCACGGACCTCGAGCGCATCGGCGACGAAGCGGCCAAGATCGCGCGCATGGCGCGCGAGATCTACGGCGCGGGCCGCCCGGCGGACCGGCGGCTCGCCACCGTGCGCCATCTCTCGGACATCGCGATCGGGATGCTGAGGAAGTCGCTCGACGCCTTCGCGCGCCTGGACGCCGCCGCCGCCGCGCGCCTCATCGGCGAGGACGTGGCGATCGATTCCGAGTTCAGCGCGATCATCCGCCAGCTCATCACGTTCATGATGGAAGACCCGCGCACCATCTCCACCTCGCTCAACATCGTGTGGGTCGCCAAGGCCTTCGAGCGCATCGGCGACCATGCGAAGAACATCGCGGAGCAGGTGATCTACGTGGCCAAGGGCCGCGACGTGCGCCACACGCCGCTCGCCGAGGTGGAGCGCGAGGCGCTGGGACGATGACCGCCTCGGTCCTCGTGGTCGAGGACGAGCCGTCGATCCAGGAGCTCATCGCGGTGAACCTGGCCCGGCACGGCCACGCCGTGCAGCGCGCGGGCAACGCCGAGGAAGCCTTCCGCGCCGTCGCCGAAACGCTTCCCGACGTGATCCTGCTCGACTGGATGCTGCCCGATTCGCCGGGCCCGGCCGTCACGCGGCGGCTGCGCGGCGATCCCCGCACGCGCGAGGTGCCGATCATCATGCTCACGGCGCGCGCGGGCGAGGACGACAAGGTCGCGGGCCTCGAGGCGGGGGCCGACGACTACATCACCAAGCCCTTTTCCCCGCGCGAGCTCGAGGCGCGCATCCAGGCGGTGCTGCGGCGGCGCGCGCCGCAGCTCTCGAAGGAAGCGGTGGAGATCGAGGGCCTCGTCCTCAATCCCGCGATGCGCGCGGTGACCGGCGGCGGCAAGCCGCTGCGCATGAGCCCGACCGAGTTCGAGCTGCTGCACTTCTTCATGACCCATACCGACCGCGTATACACTCGCTCCCAGATCCTGGACCAGGTATGGGGGGACCACGTGTTCATCGAGGACCGCACCGTGGACGTGCACATCCGGCGGCTGCGCGACGCGCTTTCGCCCACGAAGCACGACACGCTGGTCGAGACCGTGCGCGGGGCCGGATACCGGTTCCTCTCGAAGCGCTGAGGAGGCGATGCTCGCCCTCGCGGCCAGCGCCCTCCTTGCGGTCGTCGTGGGCCTCGCCCTCGAGCCGCAGTGGGGATGGATGCTTTTCAGCGTCCTGCTTCTCGCCCTGCTCCTCTACCACCTGCGCCACCTCGCGGCGCTGCGGCGCTGGCTCGAGCGCGGCGAATCGCCCGAGCCGCCGCGGGCGCGCGGCGCCTGGGACGAGCTGCACGCGCTCCTGCATCGCTCGCGCCGCGAAAGCGCGCGCCGGGAGGCGGAGCTCGCGCAGGTGGTCGAGCGGTGGCGCCAGGCCGCGCGCGCGCTGCCCGACGGCGTCGTGATCCTCGACGGCGACCGCATCGCGTGGTGCAATGACAACGCGAGCCTGCATCTCGAGATCGATCCCGCGCGCGATGTCGGAACCTCCATCACGCACCTCGTGCGCATTCCCGAATTCCTCGCGTACATGGAAGCGGGCGACTATGCCCGGCCGATCCAGGTCCAGGCGCCGCACTCGGACCGGATGCTGTCGCTCCAGCTCATCGCGTACGGGGAGGACCAGCGGCTCGTCCTCTCCCGCGACATCACGCAGTTCCGCAAGGTGGAGCAGGTGCGCCGCGAGTTCGTCGCGAACGTCTCGCACGAGCTGCGCACGCCGCTCACCGTGATATCGGGCTTCCTCGAGACGCTGCGGGAAGAGACCGATCCCGACGCCGCGCGGCGCTACATCGAGCTCATGAGCGAGCAGGCCGGGCGCATGGAGCGCCTGGTGGAGGACCTGCTCACCCTTTCGTCGCTCGAGTCCTCGCCGCCGCCCCCGCTCGAGCAGCCGATCGAGATGGCGAAGCTCGTGGAGCGGCTGGGCGCCGAGGCGCGCGCGCTTTCGGGCGGACGCCATCGCATCGAGGTGGAAGGCGACGGCGGCATCGACCTCCTGGGCAGCGAGAAGGAGCTCTCGAGCGCGTTCGGCAACCTCGTGAGCAACGCCATCCGCTACACGCCGGAGGGCGGGAGCGTGCGCCTCGCTTGGCATCGCACGGCCGACGGCGCCGCCTTCGAGGTGGAGGACACCGGCATCGGCATCGCGCCCGAGCACATCCCCCGGCTCACGGAGCGTTTCTATCGCGTCGATCGCGGGCGCTCGCGGGAGACCGGCGGCACGGGCCTCGGGCTCGCCATCGTGAAGCACGCGCTCGCGCGGCACGGCGCGGCCCTCGACGTCGCGAGCACGCCGGGCACGGGCAGCCGGTTCAGCGCGCGCTTCTCGGGGCCGCGCGTGCGCGATCAGTCCGCGAGCAGGCGGTAGGCGATCAGATCTCCACCCGGGCGCCCAGCTCCACCACCCGGTTCGTGGGAATCTCGAAGAAGTCCGTGACGGTGCCGGCGTTGCGTGCCATCGCGGCGAAGAGGCGGTCGCGCCAACGCGCCATCCCGGCCACCCCTTCCTCGATCGGAACGATCTTCTCGCGCGAGAGGAAATACGAGACTTCCATCGGCTCGAACTGCAGGCCCGATGCGCGGCAGAGCTCCATGGCCCGCGGAATGTCCGGCCGGTCCATGAAGCCGTAGGCCACGACGACGCGCCAGCATCGCTCCGCTACCGTCTCGCATTGGACGCGCTCGGCCTCCGGAACGTAGGGAACGTCCCGAAAGTCGACGTGGAGGAATACGTTCTGCTCGTGCATCACCTTGTAGTGCTTGAGGCTGTGCAGCAGGGCGTGCGGCGTGGCGTCGGGCGCGGAGGTGAGGAAGACGGCGGTGCCCGGGACGCGCTGCAGCGGCGAGCCCAGCAGCGAGGCGAGGAACGACTGCAGCGGCAGCGCCCCGCTGAGCAGCCGCTCGGCGAGCATCGCCCGGCCGCGTCGCCACGTGACCATGATGGTGAACACGACGGAGCCGAGGAGCAGCGGGAACCAGCCGCCTTCCAGCACCTTGTGCATCGCCGCCGAGAAGAACGCGAGATCGACCACGAGGAAGAAGCCGGTCGTGAGCACGCAGACCCACAACGGGTAGCCCCACTGGTAGCGGATCACGAAGAAGGTGAGGAACGAGGTGGTGAGCATCGTGCCCATCACCGAGACGCCGTATGCGGAGGCCAGGTTCGTCGAGGAGCCGAAACCGACCACCGCCGCCGCCACGACCGCGAGCAGGATCCAGTTCACTGCGGGAATGTAGATCTGCCCGATGACCCGCGCCGACGTGTGGTGGATCGTCATGCGCGGCAGGTAGCCCAGCTGCACCGCCTGCTGCGTCATCGAGTAGGCGCCCGAGATGGTCGCCTGCGACGCGATGACCGTCGCCGCGGTCGCGAGCGCCACCATCGGGTACAGCGCCCACGATGGGAACGCGAGGTAGAACGGGTTCTGCAGGGCCTTCGTGTCGGTGAGAAGCAACGCGCCCTGTCCGAAGTAGTTGAGCACCAGGCACGGCGCCACGAGCGTGAACCACGCGATCCGGATCGCGCGCTTGCCGAAATGGCCCATGTCCGCGTAGAGCGCCTCGGCGCCCGTGACCGCGAGCAGCACCGAGCCCAGCACGAGGAACGAGGCGTAGCCGTGCGCGGTGACGAAATGCAGGGCGTACGCGGGATTCAACCCTTCGAGGATCGCGGGCATCTTCGCGATGTTCCAGACGCCCACCGCGCCGATCGAAAGGAACCAGATCGCGCACACGGGACCGAACAGCAGGCCCACGACGCCGGTGCCGTGCCGCTGGAGAAGGAAGAGACCGATGAGGATCCCGAGCGAGATCGGCATCACGTACGGCTTGAGGGCCGCCGTGCCGACTTCCAGGCCCTCCACGGCCGAGAGCACGGAGATGGCTGGCGTGAGCACCGCGTCGCCGTAGAAGAGCGAAGCACCGAAGACACCGATCAGCATCAATGCCGCCGCGAGCTTCGGTTTCGTGCGCACGGAAGAGGTCGCGAGGGCGAGCAGCGCCATGATGCCGCCCTCGCCGCGGTTGCTCGCCCGCAGGATCAGCGTCACGTACTTGAGCGTCACGACGATCATCAGCGCCCAGAAGATCGCCGACACGCCGCCGAGGATGTTCTCGCGCGCGAGCGGGATGCCGTGGACGGGGTTGAACGTCTCCTTGACCGCGTAGAGCGGGCTCGTGCCGATGTCGCCGTAGACGACACCCAGCGCCAACAGCGCGAGGGTGGCGGTCGAATGGGCGACCGGCTGGGAAGGGCCGGCCGGAAAGGAGGCGCTTCGGGCGCCGGAAACCGTGGCCATGGACGCGCAGCTTAGCGGGGGCCACCCCCGGCTGCGTTGCCTTTGGACAATTTTTACGGAATTTTTATGCCGCCCCGGCGGGCGGCTTCGGCCCCCTCAGGCGCCGGCGCCGATCCCGGCTTCCGGCTGCAGCGCGCGCTCGATGGCTTCGCCCACCGGCCGCACGAACTCGGGCCGCAGCGCGATCAGCATCCGCACCCGGGAGCCGCCAGCCAGGGGGATCGCTTTCACGATCCCCACCGGCCGGCATCCGGATTGCACGATCGCCCGCCGCACCTGCAGCACCTGCGACGAGGCGACCGTGACGCAAAGCGAGCCGTGGAGCTCGCGGCTGGGGGTAAGACGCAGGGTCGAGCTCATGGCGCGCCCCTCAGGAAGCCAGGCCCAGCGCCTGCGCGACCCGATGCAGCGTCGCGGCGATCTCCGGGCTCGTGCGAGCCATGGTGCCGAGGCGCAGCGCGACGGACGTCGCGAAGATCACGGCGAACACGAGCACCGCGACGACGGCCGGAAGCGCCCGCGACATGACGCGCACGACATGCCGCAGGAGATCGAGGTTCATTTCGACCCGTTGTGGATGAGTGATGGTGTTCATGGTTCGTCCCTTCGAATTCAATTGCGGATGTGAGCAATATAGGGACGAGCCGGTAAAGACCACGTAGAAGTTGGGGGCCGGATCGTAAAGGAAACGTAAAGGTCCACGAGGTACCATGGCCTCAGGGAGCGAGGCCGAGGGCGCGCGCCGCGCGATGCAGCAGCGCAGCGACGTCGAGATGATCGGCGGCCATGATGACGAGGCGCGCCAGGACCATGGCTAGGAAGACCACGACGAGCGCGAAGGCGGCGGCGACGAGCGCGAGCGCCGCCGGCGCGGCGCGCGGGAGATGTTCAGACCTGTTCGTGTCGTCGTCCATTCGGTGCGGCCCAATCTAGAGGCGACGCCGTAAACTTCGCGTAGAAATCGGGACGCGCGCCGTAAAGGCCGTGTAAAAGTCGAACACGCGGGACTCGCCATCCGCCAATATCCCGTCGAGCCGCCCCATGAATCCCCTTGCCTACCCGCCGACCACCGCACAGCAGCTCGAGGGGGGCTGGCGCTTCGGCTGGGTGGATCTCGTGGTGCTGCTCGCGATCTTCGCGCTGCTATGGGCGCTGGTGGTGCTGGGCGGCGACATGCGGGTGCAGTTCGACGAGCTGAACCCGCCGCCCCTGTCGCTGGACGTGTGGATGATCCCGTACTACACGGCGCGAACGGTGCTGCGCATGCTGATCGCGTTCTGCGCCTCGCTCCTGTTCACCTTCGTCTGGGGATACACGGCCGCCAGGAACCGCCGCGCGCGCAAGGTCATGCTGCCGGTGCTCGACATCCTGCAGTCCGTCCCCGTGCTGGGTTTCCTGTCCGTGACGGTCACCGGGTTCCTGGCGCTCTTCCCGCGCAGCCTGCTGGGCGTCGAATGCGCGGCCATCTTCGCGATCTTCACCGCGCAAGCGTGGAACATGACCTTCGGTTTCTACCACTCGCTCGTGACCATCCCATCGGAGCTGCGCGAGGCGGCGCGCGTCTATCGGTTGAATCCCTGGCAGCGCTTCTCGCTGGTGGAGCTGCCCGCGTCCTCCATCGGCCTCATCTGGAACTCGATGATGAGCTTCGGCGGCGGCTGGTTCTTCGTGGCCCAGAGCGAAGCCATCTCGGTGATGAACAAGAGCATCAAGCTGCCCGGGCTGGGCTCGTACATGGCGGCCGCGGTGGAGGCGGGCGACACGCGCGCGGCGATGTACGCCATCGCAGCCATGATCGCCACGATCGTGGCCTTCGACCAGCTCGTCTGGCGGCCGCTCATCGCGTGGGCGGAGAAGTTCAAGCTCGAGCAGACGGCGGCGGGCGAGGCTCCCCAGTCATGGTTCCTCGAGTTCCTGCAACGCTCCTACGTGCTGGCCTGGTTCTCGGAGCACGTGGGCGCGGCGCTGGGGCGTGCGGCGCGCCGCGTGGCGGACGCTGGGTCCGGCATCGCCCAGAACCTGCGCCGTCACACGCGCGCGCGCATCCCCCTTCGTTTCCTCGCGTGGCTCGCAGGCGTGGCCCTCGTCGCATGGCTCGTCGTGGACGCGTTCGGCATCGCGGGGCAGATCCGCACGGAGCTCACCCCGGTGGAGATGCTCCACGTCGTGTGGCTGGGCATCCTCACCTTCCTGCGGGTGGCCGCCATGACGGTGCTCGCCACGGCGCTCTGGACGCCGATCGGCGTGTGGATCGGCCTGCGCCCGCGCGTGGCGCGCATCGCGCAGCCGCTCGCGCAGATCGCCGCCTCCTTCCCGGTCAACATGACGTTCCCGTTCGTGGTGGGACTCTTCATCGCGCTCCACGTGCCGATCGGCATCGGCAGCGTGATGCTCATGGCGCTCGGCACGCAGTGGTATATCCTCTTCAACGTGATCGCCGGCGCGATGGCGATTCCCTCCGATCTTCGCGAAGCGGCCACGCTCTTCGGCTTGCGGCGTTGGCGGCTCTGGCGCACCCTCATCATCCCCGCGATCTTCCCGTTCTGGGTCACGGGCGCGGTGACCGCGGCCGGCGGGGCCTGGAACGCGAGCATCGTGGCCGAGGTCGCCACGTGGGGCAAGGAAAGGCTGGTCGCCGACGGGCTGGGTGCTTTCATCGCGCAAGTGACCGAGAAGGGCGACACGCCGGCCATCTACTTCAGCATCCTCGTCATGTCCGTCTTCGTCGTCGTCATCAACCGCGCGCTGTGGCGCCGCCTCTACGACCTCGCGGAACGCAAGTTCCGCCTCGGCTGAGCCATGCGCCTTCCCGCGTTCCTGCAGCGCGTTCCTGCCCCCCCGGAGCCCGCCCCTGTGGCGTCGGACGCGGGCCTGCTGATCGAGCTGCACCAGGTCTCGAAATCGTACGAGGACGCCGAGGGCGGGGCGGGCGTGAGGGTGCTGGACGACGTCGACATCGCCGTGCGCGAAGGAGAGATGCTGGCGCTCCTCGGGCAGTCCGGCTCGGGGAAGTCCACCATCCTGCGGCTCATGGCGGGCCTCGCGGGACCCACGCACGGAACGGTCCTGCGCCACGGCGCGCCGCTCTCCGGCGTGAACCCCGACGTCGCGATCGTGTTCCAGAGCTTCGCGCTCTACCCGTGGCTCACGGTCGAGGAGAACGTCGAGGTGGGCGTGATCAATCGCCGCGTGGAGCCATCCGAGGCGGCGAGAGAGATCCAGCGCGCGATCGACCTCATCGGGCTCTCGGGCTACGAGAACGCGTATCCGAAGCAGCTTTCCGGCGGGATGCGCCAGCGCGTGGGCTTCGCGCGGGCGCTCGTCGCCCGCCCCGAAGTGCTGCTCATGGACGAGGCCTTCAGCGCGCTCGACATCCTCACCGCCGAGAACCTTCGCAACGAGGTGGTGAAGCTCTGGCAGGACCGCGCCGGAGCAGGTCTCAAGAGCATCTTCTTCGTGACGCACAACATCGAGGAGGCGGTCTCCATGGCGAGCCGCATCCTGGTGATGTCCTCGCATCCCGGGCGCATCACGTCCGAGATCGCGAACCCGCTTCCCTATCCGCGGGATCCGAACTCCGCCGGATTCGCCGCGATGATGGACCAGGTGCGCGGCGCGATCACGGCGCTCGCCCTTCCCGACCAGCCCGAGGAGCGTCCCGCCGGACGTGCGGCGCAGCCGCAAGAGGCACCCATCCCACCGGCGCCGCGGATCGAATCCATCCCGAACGTGTCCGTGGCGCAGATCGTGGGCCTGCTCGAGATCCTCGAGGCCAGTCAGGAAAGCATCAACGTGTTCGACCTGAGCGCGCGCATCGCGAAGGAATTCGGCGAGACGATCGCGATCGTGAAGGCGGCCGAGATGCTCGACCTCGTCGACACGCCCAAGGACGACGTGTACATGCTTCCGGCGGGATGGTATTTCCTCGCCGCGCCGCTGCCGCAGCGAAAGACGCTCTTCCGGCAGGCGATCATGAGGCTGCGCCTCTTCCAGATCCTCGCCGCGCGGCTGGCCGAAGCGCCCGCGGAACGCATGTCGGCCGACGACGTGAAGGAGATGCTCGCCACGCTTCTGCCCTACGACGTGCCCGAGAACCTGTTCCAGACCATCGTCGCGTGGGGCCGCTTCGCGGAGATCCTCGATTACGACCAGGACGACGACACGGTCTTCCTCATCCACGAGGAAGCGGATGAGGCGCCGGCGCCGAAGGAGACGCCGTGAACCCGCTGCTGCCGCTGCTTCGCGACGACCAGATCGTGCTCGATGCCGACGTGCACGATCGCGAGGAGCTCTTCCGCATGGCGGCGGACCTGCTGGCGTCGCACCACGGCCTCCACGGACAGGACGTCTTCCAGGCGCTCCTCGCGCGCGAGAAGCTGGGATCGACCGGCATGGGCTGGGGCATCGCGATCCCGCACGCGCGCATGCCGCAGATTTCCCACCCCGCGAGCGCCTACATCCGCACGCGCGAGCCCATCGCCTTCGGAGCGCCCGACGGAAAGCCGGTGTCGCACTTCCTGTTCCTGCTCGTGCCGAAGGAAGCGAACGAGCGCCACCTGCAGCTCATGGCCGCGGCCGCCGGCGTCCTGTCGGACCCGGCGGTGCGCCGCGACCTCGGAAACTGCAGCCGTTGCGAGGAGGTGCGCAGCCGCGTAGCGGCCTGGGACGACTCGCACCCGGGCGTTTCCGACGGCTAGCGTCCTTCGCCCGATCAAAAGGTGTGGGAGTAGGAGACGAAGCCGACCAGCCGGTCCTTGCTCCAGTCCTTGCCCTTGACGGTGTAGAGCGCGCTGGTCGCATCGGTGCCCTTGTAGTAGCCGCCGATGTTGAGCCCGTTGCCGAAGTCGTACGTCGCGCCCGCCTTCCACAGCGTGTACGAGAGGTCGCCGTTGTTGAAGCCGCTCGACTGCGTGCCCTTGTAGCGCTGGTGGCCCAGCACGCCGTTCAGGGTGAGCTCTTGCATCGCCGGCAGCGGGTAGTTGACGTCCAGCTCGATGTAGTCGGAGCCCTTGCTCTCGGGCACGCCGAAGGTGTTGTTGAACGAGTACGAGTACTTCACCGAGGCGATGCCGTAGGAGACGCCGGCGTACACCTCGTCCGTGTTGGGCTTGGGATTGAAGGCGCCCGAGCTCGGATACTCGTAGCGCAGGTAGCCCACGTCGAGCGTCCAGTCCTTCACGAATTCCCAGCGGTAACCGCCGTAGATGTCCCACTCGATGTCCGCGTTGGTCGAGAAGCCGTCCGCGTCGGCCGTGTCCTTGAGCCACTTGATGTTCGAGACGAACGTGCCGAGGTAGAAGCCGCTCTTGTGCGCGAAGTCGAGGTTGAACTGCAGCGCGGGATTCTCGGAGGTCTGCGAGATGCCGCGGTACTCGTACTCGCTGTAGATGGCGAGCTTCGGCGTGAGGGTGAATTCGGGCGGCTCGTCGGCACGGGCCGCGATGCCGGAAAGGCCGAGCGCTCCCGCCAGGAGCGCCAGCGGCGCCCCGGAGATCTTCTTCATGGTTGTCCTTTCAGTGCAGGCTGTCGAGGTCGAGATTGAGCTCGAGCACGTTCACGCGCGGCTCGCCGAGGAATCCCAGCTGCCGGCCCTCGGTGTGCTTCGCGACGAGCTCGCGAACCTTCGCCGCATCGAGCCCGCGCGCCTTGGCCACGCGGCTCACCTGGTAGTCGGCGGCGGCGATGCTGATGTGCGGATCGAGGCCGCTTCCCGAGGCAGTCACGAGGTCCACGGGAACCGGCACGCGTATTGCCCGGGTCCGCGTCCTTCAGCGCCTTCACGCGGCCGGCGACCGCATCGGCGAGCGCGGGGTTCGTCGGCCCCTGGTTGGAGCCGCTCGACGAGGCCGCGTTGTACGGATAGGGCGAGGTCGCCGAGGGACGTCCCCAGAAATGCTTCGGATCGGAGAACTGCTGGCCGATGAGCTCCGAGCCCACGACCTTGCCGTCCTTCACGATGAGGCTGCCGTTGGCCTGCTTCGGAAAGACGAGCTGGGCGATGCCGGTGACCACGAGCGGATAGGCGATGCCCGTCACCGCGCTCGAGAGCAGGACGAGCGAGACGAGGGCGGGCCGGAAATGCGAGAGCATGGTCGTACTCCGTTCTACGCGAGGCCCATCGCCACGAGCAGCAGGTCGATGGCCTTGATGCCGATGAAGGGAACGATCACGCCGCCCGCGCCGTAGATCCACAGGTTGCGGCGCAGGACCGAGGCGGCGCCGAGCGGGCGGTAGCGCACGCCCTTCAACGCGAGCGGCACGAGGGCCACGATGACGAGCGCGTTGAAGATCACCGCCGAGAGGATCGCGCTGTTGGGTGTGGCGAGCCGCATGACGTTGAGCGCGTCGAGCTGCGGATAGGTCGTGGCGAACGCCGCCGGGATGATCGCGAAGTACTTGGCGATGTCGTTGGCGATCGAGAACGTGGTGAGCGCCCCGCGCGTCATCAGCAGCTGCTTGCCGATCTCGACGATCTCGATCAGCTTCGTCGGGTTCGAGTCGAGGTCCACCATGTTGCCGGCCTCTTTCGCCGCCTGCGTGCCGGTGTTCATCGCGACCGCCACGTCGGCCTGCGCGAGCGCGGGCGCGTCGTTGGTGCCGTCGCCGGTCATCGCGACGAGCCGCCCCTCGGCCTGGTGCTCGCGGATGAGCTTCAGCTTCGCTTCGGGCGTGGCTTCGGCGAGGAAGTCGTCCACGCCCGCCTCCGCCGCGATCGCCGCCGCGGTGAGCCGGTTATCGCCGGTGATCATGATGGTGCTGATGCCCATGCGGCGCAGCTGCGCGAAGCGTTCGCGGATGCCGCCCTTCACGATGTCCTTCAGCTCCACCACGCCCAGCACCTTGCCGCCATCGGCCACCACGAGCGGCGTGCTGCCGCGCTTGGCGACCATGTCCACGATGGCCTGCAGCTCCGCCGGGAATCTGCCGCCCTGCGGTTCGCACCCAGTCGCGGATCGCGTCGGCCGCGCCCTTGCGGATGCGCCGCTCGCCGATGTCGACGCCGCTCATGCGCGTCTGCGCCGAGAACGGGATGAAATTCGCCTTGAGGTCCGCGAGATCGTGCCCGCGGATGTTGAACTTCTGCTTGGCGAGCACGACGATGCTGCGTCCTTCGGGCGTCTCGTCGGCGAGCGAGGCGAGCTGCGCCGCGTCGGCGAGCTGCGCGGGGCTCACGCCGCCGGCGGGCAGGAAATCGGCCGCCTGCCGGTTGCCCAGCGTGATGGTGCCGGTCTTGTCGAGCAGCAGCACGTCCACGTCGCCCGCCGCTTCCACGGCACGGCCGGAGGTCGCGATCACGTTGGCGCGCAGCGTGCGGCCGAGGCCGGCCAGGCCGATCGCGGAGAGCAGGCCGCCGATGGTGGTCGGAATGAGGCAGACCAGCAGCGCCACCAGCACCGTGACCGTGACCGCGTTGCCGGCCTTCGTGACCTCGACGGAATAGATCGAGTACGGCAGCAGCGTGACGGTGGCGAGCAGGAACACGAGCGTGAGTCCCACCAGCAGGATCTCGAGCGCGATCTCGTTGGGCGTCTTCTGGCGCCGGGCGCTCTCGACCATGGAGATCATGCGGTCGAGGAACGACTGGCCGGCTTCCACCGTGACGCGCACCACGAGCCAGTCCGAGAGCACGCGCGTGCCGCCGGTGACGGAGGAGAAGTCGCCGCCCGACTCGCGGATCACCGGCGCGGACTCGCCCGGTGATGGCGGATTCGTCCACCGAGGCCACGCCCTCGATCACCTCGCCGTCGGCCGGGATGAAATCGCCCGCCTCGACCAGGAAGACGTCGCCCTTCACGAGCCGCGTGGAGGGCGTGAGCGTGACGGGGCCCGTGCGAACCCGGCCCGGAAGCTTTTTCGCCATCACGTCGCGCTTGGCCGATCGCAGTGCGTCGGCCTGCGCCTTGCTGCGTCCCTCGGCGATCGCCTCGGCGAAATTGGCGAAGAGCACGGTGATCCACAGCCACAGCGACGACGGCGAGGATGAATCCGGGCGCCGCCTCGCCCTTGCCCGCGAGCGCCTGGATCCAGAGGATCGTCGTGAGGATGCTGCCCAGGTACACGACGAACATCACGGGGTTGCGCCACTGGTGCTGCGGCAGCAGCTTCACGAACGAATCGCGCAGCGCCCGGCGGAAGATGGACGGCGTGACGAGCTTGCGCAGCGGCGTGTGCGCCGGCGCGAGGGGTTGCGGGACGGGAATGCTCATGGCTTCTCTCTCGCGCTCAGTGAGTCGCGTACAGGATGAGGTCTTCGACGATCGGGCCCGAGGGCGAGCGCGGGCACGAAGGTGAGCGCGCCCACGACCACCACGACGCTCGCCAGCAACACCACGAAGAGCAGGCCGTGCGTAGGCAGCGTGCCCAGCCCCGCTGGCACGGTCTTCTTGGACGCGAGCGCCCCGGCGATGGCGAGCGTGGGAATCGCGACCCAGTAGCGCGCGAAGAGCATGCAGAACCCGAGCGCCGTGTTGTAGAAGGGCGTGTTGGCGGAGAGGCCCGCGAACGCGCTGCCGTTGTTGTTGCTCGCCGACGAGAAGGCGTAGAGGATCTCCGAGAAGCCGTGGGCCGCCGGGTTCGCCACGCCCGCCTTGCCGGCCTCCGCGAGCACGCCGAGGGCCGTGCCGACCAGCGCGCACAGCGGCGGAACGAAGATCGTGAGCACCGCCATCTTCATCTCGAAGGCTGCCGATCTTCTTGCCGAGGTATTCCGGCGTGCGCCCGATCATGAGCCCGGCGACGAACACCCCGATGATGGCGAAGATGAGCATCCCGTACAGGCCCGAGCCCACGCCGCCGAAGATCACCTCCTCGAACTGGATCAGCCACATCGGCACGAGGCCGCCCAGGGGCGTGAAGGAATCGTGCATCGAGTTGACCGAGCCGTTCGAGGCCGACGTGGTCGCCGTGGCCCACAGCGCCGAGCGCACGATGCCGAACCGCAGCTCCTTGCCTTCCATGTTGCCGCCGGGCTGCGACCTCGGAGACCGTCTGGTCGGCGCCGGCCTTCGCGAGAAGGGGATTGCCGCGGAACTCGGCCCATTCGCACAGCGCCAGCATCGCGACGAAGATGAGCGTCATGGTCGCGAGCACCGCCCAGCCCTGGCGCGTATCCTTCACCATGCGTCCGAAGGTGTAGCAGAGCGCCCCGGAGATCAGGAGGATCGCGAGCACCTCGAGGAAGTCCGAGAGCGGTGTCGGATTCTCGAACGGATGCGCGGAGTTCACGTTGAAGAATCCGCCGCCGTTGGTGCCGAGCTGCTTGATCGCGACCTGCGAGGCGACCGGGCCCACGGCGATCGACTGCTCCTTGAGCGTCGCCTTCTCGGTGACGGGATTGCCCTTGTCGTCCTTCACCGGCTGCCCCGCGGCGTCGAGCTTGGGATTGTCGTAGTCGACCGATTCGGTGAGCGTGGCGTTGGGATATGCCGAGAAGGTCTGCGGCATGCCCTGGCTTACCAGCGCGAGGGCGAGCACGATCGAAAGCGGCAGCAGGATGTAGAGCGTGCTGCGCGTCATGTCCACCCAGAAGTTGCCGATCGCCTGCGCGTTCCTGCGCTGGAAGCCGCGGATGAACGCGACGAGGATGGCCATGCCGGTCGCGGCCGAAACGAAGTTCTGCACCGTGAGCGCCAGCATCTGGGTGAGGTAGCTCATCGTCGACTCGCCGCCGTAGCCCTGCCAATTGGTGTTGGTGACGAAGCTCGTGGCCGTGTTGAAGGAGGAGTCGGGGCTCACCGCGGAGAATCCCTGGGGATTGAACGGCAGCACCGCCTGGAAGCGCTGTAGCAGATACACCGCCAGGAACCCCAGCAGGTTGAAGACGAGCATCGCGATGGCGTACTCGATCCAGTGCATGTCGTGGGCCGGGTCCACGCCGCCGAGCCGGTAGAAGAGCCGCTCGAGGGGCCCCCCGAATCGATTGAGCACCGCGGGCTGGCCCTCGTAGATGCGCGCCATGTAGGTGCCCAGGGGCTTCGCGAGCGCGATCAGCACCACCACGTAGACGACGAGCTGCAGGTAGCCGTTGGCAAGCATCAGAATTTCTCCGGGACGAGGAGCGCCACCAGCAGGTAGACGAAGACCGCGAGGGCGAAGAGGCCGCCGATCCAGTAGATGAATTCCATCACGGCCTCCGCAGCCGTTCGCAGCCGTAGACGATCGCGGCGGAGAGCGCGAAGAACGCGACGCCGAGCCCGATGTACAGGATGTCCATGGTCATTTCGGATTCCCCTCTTCGATCAAGCCGAGCACTCTAGGGATCGGCGCGTAAAGAAACCGTAGAATTCGCCGGGGACCGCATCAACGTCGCGTATACCGGGCCGACGCCGCGTTACCGTAGGCCTCTCAGCGCGGGCGCCTTTGCGGTGCCTCAATCCGGCGCGACATTTCGACGCCGCGTTACGGCATCCCCCTCCATCGCTCGAGGACCCCGGCGAGCGCGATGCCGGCGGCCACCAGCAGGACGGAGAAGCGGGCGAGAATTCCGTCGTCGGGCGCCAGCTCCAGCTCCGGGGCCTCGGCCGGCGCCCCGGGGGACTTCGCAGCGGGCGGGCACATGCTCTCCAGGGCCAGCAGGGCGAGCCCGTTGGCGAGCGAGAAGAGATAGACGATGCCCAGGATCCGTAACATTTCCGACATCTCGGCGCAGAACGCGCAGCTTTCCAGTGTGGCGGCGCCCTCGTAAAAAACCCGTAAATGTTGCGGTTCGGCGTGTAGCGCCCGTGTAAATGCGCCTACACTGCGCGCCATGAACGACCTGCGCCCCAGTCCCGATGCGCTCCTCGCGCGCGCGAAGCGCGAGGAGGCGGCCGCCGCGCGCGGCAAGCTCCGGATCTTCTTCGGCGCCTCGGCGGGGGTTGGCAAGACCTATGCCATGCTGCTCGCCGCGCGCCGCGCACGGACCGAAGGCACGGACGTCGTCGTGGGCATCGTCGAGACCCATGGGCGCTCGGAGACGATGGCGCTCACCGAGGGGCTCGAGATCCTCCCGCCACGCACGATCGAGCATAAGGGCCGCACGTTACGGGAATTCGACATCGACGCGGCCCTCGCGCGCCATCCGCGGCTCATCCTGGTCGACGAGCTCGCCCACACCAACGCGCCGGGCTCGCGGCATCCCAAGCGCTGGCAGGACGTGCAGGAGCTGCTCGCCGCGGGCATCGACGTCTTCACGACGCTCAACGTGCAGCACCTCGAGAGCCTGAACGATGTCGTGGGCGGCATCACCGGCATCAAGGTCTGGGAAACTTTGCCCGACACGTTCTTCGACGAGGCCGACGACGTGGTGCTGGTGGACCTGCCGGCAGAGGAGCTGCTCAAGCGCCTGAAGGAGGGCAAGGTCTACATGCCCGAGCAGGCGGAGCGCGCCGCGGGGCACTTCTTCCGCAAGGGCAACCTCATCGCGCTGCGCGAGCTGGCGCTGCGCCGCACCGCGGACCTCGTCGAGGGCGCGGTGAAGGAGTACCGCTCCGACAAGGCGATCGGCGCGGTGTGGAAGACGCAGGCGCGGCTCCTGTGCTGCATCGGCCGGAACCCGGGCGCCGAGCAAGTGGTGCGCAGCGCCGCGCGGCTCGCCCAGCAGCTCGACGTCGAGTGGCGCGCGGTCTACGTCGAGACGCCGCGGCTGCAGCGCCTCCCCGCCGCGGAGCGCGAGCGCATCCTGCGCATCGTGAAGCTCGCGCAGGACCTCGGAGCCACGACCGCGATCCTCACCGGCAACGAGGTCGTCGAGGCGCTGGTGGAATACGCGCGGTCGGAGAACATCGGCACGGTGGTCGTCGGACGCGGCCCGCGACGCCGGCTGCCATGGCGCCGCAGCATGAGCGACGCCATCGCCCTCGCCGAAGATGACCTCGACGTGATCGAGATCGGCCGCGGCGCGCACGAGGCCGGTGCTCCCATCGCCACACGCGTGAGCGCCGCCGAGGCGCCCGGCAAGGACGTGAAGGCCGCCGACCGGCGCAAGCGCTACGTCGGAACGCTGCTCGCGAGCTGCGCGGCCACGGCTGCGGGCGCGCTGCTCTATCCCTACTTCGACCTGACGAACATCGCGATGGTGTTCCTGCTCACCGTGGTGCTGGTGGGCGTGCAGTGGGGGCGCGGCCCGGCGATCCTCGCGGCCATCGTCAACGTGCTCGCCTTCGACTTCTTCTTCGTCTCGCCGCGCTTCACGCTCGCGGTGAGCGACATGCAGTACCTCCTCACCTTCGGGGTCATGCTGGCGGTCGGGCTCATCACCGGCCAGCTCACCGCCGGCGTGCGCTACCAGGCGCGCGTGGCGGGCCACCGCGAGGCGCGTGCGCGCACGCTCTACGAATTCTCGCGCGACCTCTCCGGCCTGCTCACGCCGGCGCAGGTGATCGAGACGGCGGAGGCGTTCATGGCGCGCGCCTTCCGCGCGCGGGTGACGGTGCTCACGCCCGACGATTCGGAGCGGCTCGTGTCGCGCACGGGCCATCCGCTGGGCAATCCGATGGACGCCGCGGCTTCGCAGTGGGCCTACGATCACTCGCAGCCGGCCGGCGCGGGCACCGACACGCTTCCTGGCAACGACTTTCTCTTCCTGCCCCTCAAGGCGCCGGTGCGTACGCGCGGCGTGCTCGCGATCCAGCCGGAACGAAGCCGCGACCTCATGATCCCCGAGCAGATGCGCCAGTACGAGACCTTCGCCGCGTTGACCGCCATCGCGCTCGAGCGCGTGCACTACGTCGAGGTCGCGCGTGACGCGTTGATCAAGATCGAGAGCGAGCGGCTGCGCAACTCGCTGCTGGCCGCGCTCTCCCACGACCTGAGGACGCCGCTCGCCGCGCTGCTGGGGCTATCCGAGGCGATGGTCCTCACGCAACCTCCCATGTCCGCCGAGCAGGTGGACATCGCGCGCACGATCGCCGAGGAAACCAAGCGGCTCATCGCGCTCGTGAACAACCTGCTCGACATGGCGCGCATCCAGAGCGGCGAGGTGAAGCTGAACCTCCAATGGCATCCCATCGAGGAAGTCATCGGCAGCGCGCTGCGCTCGGCGAGCGGGGCCCTCGGCGGCCGCCCGGTGACGGTGGACCTGCCGGCGGACCTGCCGCTGGTGCAAATGGACGCCGTGCTCATCGAAAGGGTGCTCGCCAACCTCCTGGAGAACGCCGCGAAGTACGCGGGCGCGGGGGCGCACGTCACGATCGCCGCGCGCGCGGCGGATGGCCGGCTCGAGGTGAGCGTCGAGGACGACGGGCCCGGGATTCCCGCGGGCCAGGAGGAGACGATCTTCGAGAAATTCGCGCGCGGGCAGGCGGAGAGCGCCACGCCCGGCGTGGGCCTGGGGCTCGCGATCTGCCGCGCGATCATCCAGGCGCACAAGGGCCGCATCGACGCGGAAGCCGGGCGCGAGCGCGGTGCCCGCTTCGTCTTCACGCTGCCCCTGGGCGAGCCGCCCGAGGTCACGCAGCCGTGAGCGCGCCGGTCGCCCTCCTCGTGGAGGACGAGCCGCAGATCCGCCGCTTCCTGCGCACCGCGCTCGAAGCGGAAGGCTGGATCGTGCACGAGACCGACACCGTGAAGCAGGGGCTCATCGATGCGGGCACGCGCAAGCCCGACCTGCTCGTGGTCGACCTCGGGCTACCCGACGGCAGCGGCGTCACCCTCATTCGCGAGCTGCGCTCGTGGTCCGCGGTTCCGGTGATCGTGCTGTCGGCGCGCGCGGGCGAGAACGACAAGATCGAGGCGCTCGACGCGGGCGCCGACGACTACCTCACCAAGCCCTTCGGCGTGCGCGAGCTGCTGGCGCGCGTGCGCGCGACGATGCGCCGCCACCGCCAGCCGCCGGGCGAGACCTCGCCGGTGTTCCGCTTCGGCAAGGTCGAGGTGAACCTCGAGGCGCGCACGGTCAAGCGCGCGGGCGAGGAGGTGCACCTCACGCCGGTGGAATTCCGGCTGCTTTCGCTGCTCATCGCCAACGTGGGCAAGGTGCTCACGCACCGGCAGATCCTGCGCGAGGTCTGGGGTCCCGCGGGCGTCGAGCACCATCACTACGCGCGCGTGTACATGGGCCACTTGCGCCAGAAGCTCGAGGACGAGCCCGCCCAACCGAAGCATCTGCTGACCGAGACCGCGGTGGGCTATCGGCTCGTGGTTTGAGTTTCGGACACGACAGCCGTCACGATTCCGCAAGAACGCGATGGCAGCATGGGTCGGCATCCTTCCCGCCGGAGTCCCCATGGACAACCTCGCCACGCTCCTGGTGCTCGTCACGTTCTTCGTTCCCACTGTCCTCGGCATCGCGCTGCAGGCGTTGGATCGCCTGCCCGCGCCCTGGGCCCGCGCCTGAGCCGCTGGCACGCCATGCATGCCACCGGCTCCGATCGCGTCTTCGTATCGTGGACGCAGCAGTGGGATTTGACGACGTACATCGACCACTACCTGAGGACGCGGCGCGTCGCGGTGACCGACGAGAGCCGGGAGCGGGTCTGGCGGTGCATGGGCGCGTTCCATGGAGGTCCGCCATACACCAAGTCGGACCTCGATTTCTTCCTCGACGCGAACCTGAACCGGGAGCAGGCGCCTGCTTGATCGGTCCGATCGAGCGCTACTTCGAAGTCCAGGCGCGGACGGCCTTGGCTGCCTGCAGCATGGACGCCGCCTGCTCGATGCGCCGGCTGCTGGTCGGGGTGGGTCGAAGGCGCGGCGGACGGATCGTCGTCCCCGAGCTTGCCCAGCAGGCCCATCATCGCGTCGGGGTCGAGACCCGCGCGGGCCCCCAGGAAGAAGCCGATTCGATCCGCGTCGAGCTCCTGCTGGGCCGCGACGAACGCCATGTGGTACTGCACCGCCAGGCTGTTGTCGAGCTCGTGCTGGATGTCCCAGTACGGCCGGTTGAGCCCGTTGTCGACGAAGTAACGCGCCGCCGTGGCGAACTCGCGCGTGTGCTCCGCCAGCACGTGCGCCATCTCGTGCGCGAGGAGGAAACCCAGCTCGTCGACGGAAAGATCGAGCTTCGCGAGGAACTCCTCGCCCAGGAGAAGCCGGCCGCCGGCCATCGCGGAGGCGTTCTCGTCGCAGCGGCGGCAAGTGTGGATTTCCCAGGAGAGCGCGGCCGAGCCCGGGCGCTCGGCCTCGGCCGCCATGCGCAGTCGCACGAGGAGCGCCGCCAGCTTGCGCAGGAGCGCCGCATCGCGGTCGAGGCGATCGTCCGCCCGCAGCGCGGATAGCCGCTCCTCGTAGACGCGCCCGGCGAACGCATCGACGGACTCGGGCCGGAACGCGAGGTCGTCGCGAAAATCCAGCAGTGGCGCGCCCGCGGCCGCGCCGGACGCGACCGACGCCAGGGTGGCAAGGATGCCGAGCCAGTGCGTTCTCATGTGCACCTCGCGCGAGATGCGGGATATTCGGAATGTGACAACGGCGTTGCGGGAAAAGTCAATCGACTGCGGCACAACGACGCGAAGTCACGAAACCGCAATCCGCCTGCACTACCTTGCCGGCTCCATCCCACGACCGAGGACCCGATGAAGACCCTGCTCGTGCTCGCCGCGGCGATCGCCGCGTGTTTCTCCCCTGCCGCCCCCGCCGCCGAGAAGGCGGACGATGGCTCCCAATCGGCCCTCACGGTCGCGGTCTTCGGCGACTGGCCCTACAACAACCTGCTGCTCGACAATTCCGCGCTCCTCCTGAATTCGGTCAACGCCGATCGCCGCGTGCGGACCGTGATCCACGTGGGCGACATCCATTCGGGAAGCATGCCGTGCACGAGCGCCGGCATCCTGCCGCCCATCGCCACCTCGAACCCCGGATGGAACCAGGCCATCTTCCAGGTCTTCGAGCAGTTCCGCGCGCCGTTGGTGTATACGCCGGGCGACAACGAATGGACCGATTGCCACAAGTCGAAGGAGAAGTCCGCGGGCGATCCGCTGAAGGAGCTCGCGAGCGTCCGCGGCCTCTTCTTCTCGCGGCCGGGGCTCACGCTCGGGCTGAACGAGATGCCGGTGGCCAGCCAGGCGCAGGCGTTCGACGCGGCCCACCCCGAGGACGCCGCGTTCGTGGAGAACGTGATGTGGGAGGACTCGCACGTCGTCTTCGTCACGCTCGACGTGCCCGGCTCCAACGACGACACGTTGCCATGGACAGGATCCTTCGGGAATCCCGCCGCGCAGGCGCAGGAGCGAGCGGATCGCGACGCCGCGAACGGCCGCTGGCTCGATGCCGCGTTTTCCCTCGCGCAGCGGCGCAACGCCAAGGCGGTGGTGATCGCCCTGCAGGCCGACATGTGGGATCTCTCCGCGCTTCAGCCGGGAGGCGATGGATTGGACGCGTATACGCCGTTCGTGCGGCACCTGGCCGACCTCGCCACGTCGTTCGGCCGCCCGGTCCTGTTGCTGAACGGCGACTCGCACCTCTTCGAGGCCGACCATCCGCTCGCCGATCCCGCGAGCGCGACCGGCGTCGTGCATGGCACGCCGGCCGTTCCCAACCTCACGCGGATCACGGTCCAGGGCTCGACCAACGCGCCGGCCGAATGGCTGCGGCTCACGATCGATACGTCGAACCGGTCCACGCCATTCTCGTGGGCGAACGTGCCGTATTGCCGCGATCCGAACACGAGCTGCCAGTGACCTGACCGCTGTTCGCGCCGGGAGTCCTTCCCGGCGCGAAGCGCGCAGCCTACCGCAGGTCGCGCAGCTTCCTCATGATGACCGGCATGCAGCTCAAGGATGTTCCGGGGAAGGTGCCATGCCCGTCGTGCGAGCGATCGAGCGCCTGGCCCCGTTTCGTGACGTGGGCTACCGTTACGCCAGGTGCGCCAGCGGATTTGCGATGGCGCTTCCGATGACCCGTGTGCTTCATGGGCGCTTCTCGTCCAACCGATCGTCGACGGCCCACCCTAGCGCCGGGCCGTGTCCGCCTCGTGACAAGCGCCTGTTTTTTCCAAGGAAAACGAAGCGATTGTGGCTCGGGCTTGATCCGGGTCGTGGCTGCCGCAATTTTTCTTGATCCGGCCCCTTGCGCGCGAGGCGCCGGGACGCAAACATGGAGGTAGACGAATACGAGGGGGCGTTCATGCAGCGGCAGGTCCGTTCCAGGGTGGAGCCGGCGCAGGATGTCATCGACGATCTCGCGAAGCGCACGCACCGCCCGGTCGAGCAGGTCAAGGTCGTGTACGAGCAGCAGCTGGCCCGTCTCGAGGCCGACGCCAAAGTCACCGTCTTCCTCGCGGTACTCGCCAAGCGGCGGGCGAAAGAGGTCCTCAGCCGCCTCTGAAAGGCGGCCGCTCCCGTCGCTTCGGGCCTGTCATGGAATCGTCATGGACGCGTGCGAAGATCGCGCCGCCCGAAGACGCCCCATGAAGGTCCCATACAACGTCCTTTTCCTCTGCACCGGCAACTCCGCCCGCTCCATCATGGCCGAGTCCCTGCTCAACTCGCTGGGCGGCGGGCGATTCCGGGCGTTCAGCGCCGGCAGCCATCCGAAGGGGCGTGTGCATCCCATCGCGCTCGAGGTGCTCGCGCGCGGGGGCTACGAGACCGCGGGACTGCGCAGCAAGGATTGGAACGAGTTCACGCGTCGTGGCGCGCCGCGCATGCACTTCGTCATCACGTTATGCGATGCGGCGGCCGGCGAGCCGTGCCCCGCCTTTCCCGGCCGGTTCGTGCGCGCCCATTGGGGACTGCCGGATCCGGCGGCGGTGGAGGGCAGCGAGCAGGCGGAGCTGCACGCATTCGCGGATGCGCTTTCCGTGCTCCGCCGCCGCGTCCAGCGCTTCACGAGCCTGCCGTTCTCGAGCGTGGATCGCGCGGCGCTCGAATCGGAGCTGAGCGAGATCGGAGAGTCCTAGCGTCTGCGAAGCAGGCGCTGCTTGAAGTCGCGGAAGCGGGCGATGGCGGCTTCGCGCCCGGCGAGGATCTCGCGCAGCTCGATGCGGCCGAGCGCGCCCTCGTGGGCATCCTCTTCCCAATCCTCGCGCGGCGCGCTAGCGCGCCCGTCTTCCGATTCGACCATCCGCGGACAGTCCGTCATGTCGCGCTCCCGTTGCCTTTCGATCGACTCTAGCCCGCGCGCGTGACCACAGGATGACCGCGGCGGCTCGGTTGACGCCGCGGGTCCTTTCGGTCGATTCTGCGCCCGTGGAGACCACGGCCGCCGCCAGTCCGCCCAGCGCCCTTCCGACGCCATGACGGCCCTCGTCGGCGCGCTCGGCATCGCGCAGATCGTTTCGTGGGGCACGCTCTTCTACGCGATCGGCGTGCTCGGTCCCGCCATGCAGCGCGACCTGGGCGTGAGCCAGCTCTTTGTGTTCGGGGCCTTCACCGCCGGACTGCTGGTGTCGGGCGCGCTCGCGCCGGCCGCGGGGCGCCTCGTCGACGCGCGCGGCGGCCGCGTCGTGCTTTCCACGGGCTCCATCCTCGGTGCCTTGGCGATGGCGATTCTCGCCGCCGCGCCGAATGCCGCGGTGATGGTCGTGGGCTGGCTCGTCGCGGGCGCCGCGATGGCCGCATGCCTCTACGATCCCGCTTTCGCGACGCTCTCGCAGCACACGGGCGAGCGCTACCGGCGAGCCGTGACCGTCCTCACGCTCTACGGCGGTTTCGCCAGCACCGTGTTCTGGCCGGTCTCGCAGCTGCTGATGGACGCGTGGGGATGGCGGACGACATTCGGCATCTACGCGGCGATGAACGGGCTCCTGTGCCTGCCGATCCATCTTCTCTTCGTGCCGAAGCGCGTGGTAGCGACCGGGCGGTCCGCGCCCACGCCGGCCGAGCCCCCGGCGGCGCGCCGCGATCCGCGCCTGCCCTGGATCAACGCGGCCTTCGCGCTCGCGACGTTCGTCTTCGGCGTCGTCGCCGTGCACATGATCGGGCTCCTCACCGCGGCGGGGCTCACGGCGAGCGAAGCCGTGGCGCTTTCGATGCTCGTCGGCCCGATGCAGGTCGCGGGGCGCCTCGTGGAGCTGCGCTTCGCGCGCCGCGTGCGCGCGGTCGCCGTGGGATTCGTCGCGTTCGCCCTGATGCTGCTCGCGCTCGGCACGCTCTTCGGCGTGCGCGGGTTCGGCGCCCTGGCGGTGCTGTTCGTCGTCGCCTACGGCTGCGGCAACGGCCTCCTCACCATCGTGCGTGGCACCGCGCCGGCGGAGCTCTTCGGCCGCGAGGGCCTCGGCGCGTTGCTCGGGCACCTGTCGCGCTACGCATCGTTCGCGAAGGCGCTGGCGCCGGGCTGCTACTCGGCGCTCCTCGCGATCGGGCTCGGGCGCAACGCATCCGTCGCCGCGCTGGCCGGCGTGGCCCTGGCCGGCGCGGCGAGCTATGGCATCGCGGTGCTCAGAATTCGAGCGCGCCCGTGAGGTCGCCGGCGTTGGCACGCACGCCCGGCAGCGGCTCCAGGCCGAAGCGCCGCGTGATGAACTTGAGGATCGACGTCGTATCGTAGGGGGTGTGGTCGACGAAGCCCTTCTTCGCGATCGGCGAGATGATGATCGTCGGCACGCGCTGGCCCGGGCCCCAGCGGTCGCCCTTCGGCGGGGCGACGTGGTCCCAGAAGCCGCCGTTCTCGTCGTAGGTCACGATGATCACCGTCGAGTCCCACTGCGGGCTCGCCTTGATGCGGCCGATCACGTCGGCGATGTGCTGGTCGCCGTCGGCCACGTCCGCGTAGCCCGGGTGCTGGTTCAGGTTCCCCTGCGGCTTGTAGAACGCGACCGAAGGCAGCGTGCCCGCATCGATCGCCGCGGTGAGGTCGGTGTAGTCCTTCAGGTACGTTGTGCGATCGGCCGTGCCCGGAGCGAAGCGCGCGAAGTAGTTGAACGGCTGGTGGTGCGCCTGGAAGTTCGGCACCGTGTTGTTGTAGATCACGCTGCGGTCGCTCGAGGCCTGGTTCCATGCGCCCGAGTACCACGCCCACGACACGCCCTTCGCGGTGAGCGTGTCGCCGATGGTCTTCAGCGTTTGCGGCGGCAGCGTCGTGCTGACGTTCGGGTCGGCGAGGCGCGCGTCGCCTCCGGCCGGCGGCGCGTTGCCGCTCGGCTGGTAGGCCGGCTGCATCGTATTGACCGCGAAGCCGTCGGGCGTGAGCGTGTTGTCGTTCACGTACTTCGGCGGCCCCTGCAGCGCGCTGGCGGGCGAATCGGCCGCGATCTTGAGCGTGACGCCGTCGGCTTCGACCGCGGACAGGCGCGTTTTCGCGACGCTGTTGGCGGCATCGGGATAGATCGGCGTGCAGGCGCAGATCAGCCAGAAGTGGTTCAGGAAGGAGCCGCCGAACGAGCCGATGAAGAAGTTGTCGGCGAGCGTGTACTGCTGCGCGATCTTGCACATCGCCATGTTCGAGCCGTCGTAGTAGCCCATGGTGAGGCCGCCTGCGTCGGTCCACGCGGCGAACTTGTCCATCTTGCCGCCGTCGATCTGCATCTGCTCGTTGTAGAAGCGGTGCACCAGGTCGCGCGAGGTGACGGTGATCGCCTGGTTGAAGCCGCTCGGGTCGTCCACGCGGAACGCCTTGTTCGGCAGGTTCACCGTTGCCGCCTGGGGCACGTTCGCCGTCATGCCGCCCCACGTCGGCGGGAGCATGGCGAGCATCGAGCCGTCGCGGTCGACCTGCGGCATCGTCACCGACGCGTTGGCGAGGCCGTTGGCGCCGGGGAAGTTGCCGTAGAGGTTGTCGAAGCTGCGGTTCTCGCCGTAGATCACGACGATGTGCTGGACCTTGTTCCCCAGGTTGTCGTCGAAAGAAGGCGAGTTGCTGGAGCACGCCGCGAGGGCGGCGGCGAGGGTGGTGAAGGCGAAGAGGCGCGACAGGCGCACGGTGTTCTCCTTGGTCTTGGTTGTGGTGGAGACGCGCACGCTAGCGCTTCGATCTTTCAGCGGCGTGACGGAGACCGTCGCGATGCCGTCATGATCATGGGCGACGATACAAACGTTGCCGATGTCTCCTTACGATCCAACCTCAGGGCAGCGCTTCGCCCCGCCTCGCGCGGGGCGTTTTCTTTCCGTCAGGCCGTCACGCGATCGTCATGCCGCTGCCATGAGATTGACTTGTCGCGCGGCCACAATCGCTTGCGCATGGAAGCTGCGAATCGGGATCAGATGGAAGACGACGGCGCGACGCTCAGGTTCCGCGCGATCTTCCTCTCCGACATCCACCTCGGCACCGTCGCCTGCCAGGCCCAGCGCCTGCTCGAGTTCCTGAGGCACACCGACAGCGATCATCTCTATCTCGTCGGCGACGTGATCGACGGCTGGCAGCTCAAGCGCCGGTGGTACTGGCACCAGAGCCACAACGACGTGGTGCAAAAGGTGCTGCGCAAGGCGCGCAAGGGCACGCGCGTCACCTACGTCGCGGGCAACCACGACGAGGCGATGCGCCATTTCCTCGGCCTCGCCTTCGGCGGCATCGAGATCCGCGCCGAGGCCGAGCACGTGACCGCGGACGGCCGGCGGCTCCTCGTGATCCACGGCGACCTCTTCGACGCCGTGGTGCAGCAGGCGAAGTGGCTCGCCCACGCTGGCGACGCGCTCTACCACGTGGCGCTGAAGCTCAACCGCTGGGTCAACCATTGGCGCGCCAAGCTCGGCTTTCCGTACTGGTCCCTCGCGCAGTTCCTCAAGCACCGCGTGAAGAACGCCGTGAGCTACATCGGGAAGTTCGAGGAAGCGCTGGCCCACGAGGCGCGGCGCCGGGAGTTCGACGGCGTGGTTTGCGGCCACATCCACAAGGCCGAGATCCGCGACATCGGGGGAATCCTCTACTGCAACGACGGCGATTGGGTGGAAAGCCTCACCGCGCTCGTGGAGCTCGACAGCGGCGAGCTGAGGATCGTGGACTGGAAATCGATCGAGGCGCTGCGGCAGGGCGCCATTCCCGGGGGCGGCCGCGCCGCCCTCCGGCCGGCATTCTCTTCACAAGGAGCAGCCATTGCGCATCCTTCTCGTGACTGACGCCTGGGCGCCGCAGGTCAACGGCGTGGTGGTGACGCTGCAGAACACCGTGCGCTGGCTCCGGCGCTGGGGCCACGAGGTCGAGGTTCTCTCGCCCGAGGGCTTCCGCACGATTCCGATGCCGACCTATCCGGAAATCCCGCTCGCCGTGATGCCGGGCCGCAAGGTCGCCGCGCGCATCCGCGAGGCCGATCCCGACGCGATCCACATCGCGACCGAGGGGCCGCTCGGAATCGCCGCGCGCGCCTGGTGCGTGAAGAACCGGCTTGCGTTCACCACGGCCTACCACACCTGCTTCCCCGAATACGTGAAGCCGCGCTTCGGCGTTCCGCTGGCGTGGACCTATGCGTGGTTGCGCCGATTCCACGCGCCCTCGTCGGCGGTCCTCGTGGCCACGCCCGCGATCGCGGATCTCCTCGCCGAGCGCGGATTCAACGGGATCGCCGAGTGGTCCCGCGGCGTGGACGACGAGATCTTCCGGCCCGCGGAGGACCGCGCGAGCGACCTGCGCCGCCCGGTGTTCCTCTTCGTGGGCAGGCTCGCGGTGGAGAAGAACATCCCCGGCTTCCTCGGGCTCGACCTGCCCGGCACGAAGGTCGTGGTCGGCGACGGGCCGCAGCGCGCCGAGCTGCAGCGACGTTTTCCGGAGGCCGTCTTCGCCGGCGCGAAGCGCGGCCACGAGCTCGCGGCGTATTACCAGCGCGCGGACGTGTTCGTCTTCCCGAGCCGCACGGATACCTTCGGGCTCGTGCTGGTGGAGGCCATGGCGTGCGGAACGCCGGTGGCGGCATTTCCGGTCCGCGGCCCCATCGACGTGGTGACCGACCCGCACGCGGGCGTCCTCGACCACGACCTCGGCGCAGCCGCGATGGCGGCACTGGCGCTCGACCGCGAGCGCGTCCACCGCCATGGCGTCCGTTACTCGTGGGAACACTGCACGCGCCAGTTCGTCTCGAGCCTGGTCCCGGTGCGCGCCCTCGAGCGTTCGCTCGCGCGCGCGGCATGAGGGCGCTCCGATGACGCCCGACGGACCGCTGCCCGCCCCTCCGCTCGAGAGTCCCTTCAAGGGCAAGCGCGGCGCGGCGCGCATCGTCCAGGCGTTCTTCAACTCGCTCTCGGGCCTCGCCGACGCTTGGCGCTACGAGAGCGCCTTCCGCCAGGAGATCCTGCTCGCGGCGGTGCTCGTTCCCGCCGCCTGCCTCGCGCGGATCGGCACGACGGAGCGCGCGATGCTCATCGGATCGGTGCTGCTAGTGCTCATCGTGGAGCTGCTCAACTCGAGCGTCGAGGCCGCGATCGACCGCATCTCGTTCGAGCACCACTCGCTGTCGAAGCGTGCGAAGGACATCGGCAGCGCCGCGGTGTTCGTCGCGTTGCTGCTGATGGGACTCGTTTGGGGACTCGTCTACCTTCCGAGCCTGTTCTAGCGCGGGCTCAGGCAGCGCGCGCGAGGAAGTGGCGCGCGTAGCGCCCGCGCATGCGCGCGAGGGGCAGGAGGAGCGGCAGGTCCGCGCAATTGAACCCAGGGTCCAGCGCGGGCTCGCCGCAGATCCACGCGCCGAGATCGAGGTAACCCCTGAGCAACGCCGGCGGCTCGACGTCCAGCTGGTCGTTGAGCGCTTCGAGCGGGACCCGCGCGAAGGGACGCATGCGCAGGTCCTCGGGGCTCATGTGCACGGCACTCGCGGCGCGGTAGATCGACGCGGCGGCGTGGCCGCCGTCGGCGAGCGACACGCTGGCGCTGCCCATCACGTAGTCGTGGCCGTTGTCCACCAGGTAGCGCACGAGGCCGGACCACAGCAGGAGCAGCACGCCGCGCGAGCGGTAGTGGGGATGCACGCAGGCCCGGCCCACCTCCACCATGCGGTCGCGCAGCAGCTCCAGCTGCGACAGGTCGAAGGCCTCCTCGGCGTAGTAGCCGCCGGCGCGGCGAGCCGCTTCCGGCGACAGGATGCGATAGGTGCCGACGACCTGGTCGCAGACCACGTCGCGCACGACGAGATGCTGGCAGTGGGCGTCGAAGCGGTCCTCGTCGATCCGCGCCGCGGATCCGCCCACCGCGGCCCCCGGCTCCTGCCCGAAGACCCGATAGCGCAGCCGCAGGGCCTCGCGCACCCGGGCGCGGTCGCGGGCGATGCGCGCTTCGAGGCGCACCGGCATTCCGCGATTCGCCGTCGCTTCCATGGCGCCTCCCGAAAGTCGCTCTTCACCGCGACTCTAGGCGGCGCCGGTGACGAAAGCGTGACCGCGGCGTGAAGTATCCGTGACGCGCCCGCGGCGCGCGCTCAACCGAAGCGACCCGTGATGTAGTCTTCGGTGGCCTGCTTCGCGGGCTTGAGGAAGAGGCGGTCGGTCTCGCCGAACTCGATCAGCTCGCCCAGGTACATGTACGCCGTGTAGTCCGAGACGCGCGCCGCCTGCTGCATGTTGTGCGTCACGATCACCACGGTGTAGTCGTCCTTGAGCTCCGTGATGAGCTCCTCCACCTTCGCGGTCGAGATGGGATCGAGCGCGCTGCACGGCTCGTCCAGGAGCAGCACCTCGGGCCGGACCGCGATGGCGCGCGCGATGCACAGGCGCTGCTGTTGCCCGCCCGAGAGGCTCTGTCCGCTCTGGTGCAGCTTGTCCTTCACTTCCTTCCACAGCGCCGCCTTCGTGAGCGCCCATTCGACGCGCTCGTCCATGCGCGCGCGCGAGAGGTCCTCGAAGAGGCGCACGCCGAAGGCGACGTTGTCGTAGATCGACATCGGGAAGGGCGTGGGCTTCTGGAATACCATGCCGACCTTGGCGCGCAGCAGCGACACGTCCGCTTTCGACGCGAGGATGTTTTCGCCGTCGAGCACGATCTCGCCCGCGGCGCGCTGGTCGGGGTAGAGCTCGTACATGCGATTGAACGTGCGCAGCAGCGTCGACTTCCCGCAGCCCGACGGGCCGATGAAGGCCGTCACGCGCTTCTCGGGCACCTCCAGGTTCACGCGCTTCAGGGCGTGGAAGGCGCCGTAGAAGAAGTCCAGGTTGCGCACCGTGACCTTGGGCATGGCGAGCGGCGCGGCTACGGGCTGGGCGATGGCGTTCATCGGGTTCGCTACCTGCGGCGGAAGAGGACGCGCGCCGTGATGTTGAGCGCGAGGACGAAGAGCGTGATCAGGGCCGCACCGCCCCAGGCCAGCCGGTGCCAGTCGTCGTACGGGCTCATGGCGAACTGGAAGATCACCACCGGCAGGTTCGCCATGGGGCGGTTCATGTCCGCGGACCAGAACTGGTTGTTGAGCGCGGTGAAGAGGAGCGGGGCGGTCTCGCCCGCGATGCGCGCGACCGCGAGCAGGATGCCCGTGACGATGCCGGCGCGCGCGGCGCGGTAGGCGACCATCGTGATCATCTTCCAGCTCGGGCAGCCCAGCGCCACGGCCGCCTCGCGCAGGCTGTTGGGCACGAGCTTCAGCATGTCGTCGGTGGTGCGCACCACCACCGGCACCACGATGATGGCGAGCGCGAAGGCCCCGGCCCACCCGGAGAAATGCTTCACGCGCGCCACGTAGACCGAGTAGACGAAAAGCCCGATCACGATCGAGGGCGCCGAGAGCAGCACGTCGTTGATGAAGCGCGTCGCGGGCGCGAGCCATCCCCGCTTGCCGTACTCGGCGAGGTAGGTCCCGGCGAGGATGCCCACCGGAGTGCCGATGAGCGTTCCGGCGCCGGCCATGAGCACGCTGCCGAAAATGGCATTCGCGAGCCCGCCGTCGGCGCCGGGGGGCGGCGTCATCGACGTGAAGAGCGACGGGCGCAGCGCCGCCGCGCCTTCCCACAGCAGCACGCCGACGATCCATGCGAGCCAGAAGAGCCCGAAGGCGAGCGCCAGCGCGGAAAGACCCATCATCAGGCCGTTGGTGCGGCGCCGGCGGCGATACGTCGGATTGTCGTCGGTCGCTATCACCATGGCTAGGCGCGGGCTCCCTCGTGCCGCGCGAGGCGCAGAAGCAGCAGCTTCGAGCAGGCGAGCACGATGGTGGTGATGAGGAACAGGATCAATCCCAGCTCGATCAGCGCGGAAGTATAGAGGTCGCCCACGGCCTCGGTGAACTCGTTGGCGAGCGCCGAGGCAATCGAGTTGCCGGGCATGAAGAGCGACACGCTGAACTCGTGCGCGTTGCCGATCACGAACGTGATCGCCATGGTCTCGCCCAGCGCGCGGCCGAGTCCCAGCATGATGCCGCCCACGACGCCGACCTTCGTGAAGGGCAGCACCACGCGCCACACGACTTCCCACGTCGTCGATCCCAGGCCGTAGGCGGATTCCTTGAGCATCGGCGGAACCAGCTCGAAGACGTCGCGCATCACCGCCGTGATGAACGGGATCACCATCACCGCCAGGATGATGCCCGCCGTGAGCATCCCGATCCCCATCGGCGGGCCGGAAAAGAGGGCGCCCAGCCACGGCACGTTGCCGAGCGTATCGGCGACGAGCGGCTGCACGTGCTCCTGGAAGACGGGCGCGAAGACGAAGAGTCCCCACATGCCGTAGATGATGCTGGGGATGGCCGCCAGCATCTCGATGGCGGTGCCGAGCGGGCGGCGCAGCCACACGGGCGAGAGCTCGGTGAGGAACATCGCGATGCCGAAGCTCACGGGAATCGCGATGGCGAGCGCGATCGCCGAAGTCACCAGCGTTCCGTAGATCGGCACCAGCGCGCCGAAATCCTGCTGCACCGGGTCCCAGCTCGCGCTGGCGAGGAAGGCCGGGCCGAACTTGTAGATCGTCGGCAGGCTTCCGACCAGGAGCGAGACGAGGATCGCCGCGAGCAGGCTGAAGACGGTGAACGCGAAGAACCGGGTGAGGTTCCGGAAGAGCGCGTCCATCACCGCGTTGTTTCGGAGCACGGGGGGCCTGGGCGAAAAAACCGCGACCGCGGAGGGTTCCGCGGCCGCCAGCCCCCTATTATCCAACACTGCGCTCATGGGGTTGAGCGCGGCTGCTCAGTACACCGGCTTGCCGGACGCGTCGGCGATGTGCTTCCAGTTGTTTTCGATCAGCTTCACGACCTTGTCGGGCAGCGGGACGTAGTCGAGCTCCTCGGCCATCTTGTCGCCGTTGGCGTACGCCCAGTCGAAGAACTTGAGCACCTGCTTCGCGTTCTCCGGCTTCTCCTGCACCTTGTGCATCAGGATGAAGGTGGCGCCCGCGATCGGCCAGGAGTCCTTGCCCGGCGCGTCGGTGAGGATCAGGTACATCCCCGGGGCCGTGCTCCAGTCGGCTCCGGCCGCCGCGGCCTGGAATCCGCTCGCGCTGGGGGAGACGAAATCGCCTTCGCGGTTCTTCACCAGCGTGTACGCCATCTTGTTCTGGAGCACGTACGCGTACTCGACGTAACCGATCGAGCCCTGGATGCGCTGCACGTAGGAGGCCACGCCCTCGTTGCCCTTGCCGCCGACGCCCACCGGCCAGCTCACCGAGGTCCCTTCGCCCACCTTCGATTTCCACTCCGGGCTCACCTTGGACAGGTAGTTCGTCCAGATGAAGGTGGTGCCCGAGCCGTCGGAGCGGTGGACGACGCTGATCGCCACGTCGGGCAGCGCCACGCCGGCGTTGAGCGACGCGATCGCCGGGTCATTCCACTTCTTGATCTTCCCGAGGAAGATGTTCGCGAGCACCTCGCCCGAGAGCTTGAGCTCGCCCGGCTTGATGCCCTTGAGGTTCACGACCGGCACGTCGCCGCCGATCACGGTCGGAAACTGCATCAGGCCGTCCTTGTCCAGGTCGGCGGGCTTCAACGGCATGTCGGAGGCGCCGAAATCGACGGTCTTCGCGGTGATCTGCTTGATCCCGCCGCCGCTTCCGATCGATTGATAGTTGAGCCCGGTTCCGGTGTTCTTCCGGTACGCGTCCGCCCACTTGGCGTAGATCGGGTAGGGGAAGGTCGCCCCCGCCCCGGTGATTTCGGCTGCGAAGGCGTTGGACGCCAGGACGGCGCTGGCCAGGGCGGCCGATGCCAGGATTCGTGAAACGCGCATGCTTGTCTCCCCTCGTCGTCGGTTGATCCCGGCAGACTGTACGGAGGGGGTGTGACGGTTTTGTGACGGCGCGCGCCGGCGATCAGCCGCGCGCTTCCTTCGCCGCGCGCTGCCGCTCGAAGCGTTGCTGGGCCTGCATCACCTCGGGCGCGTGGCGCTCGGTCCATTCGCGCATGTCGTCCAGCACCTTCACCAGGGAATTTCCGAGCGGCGTGAGGCTGTACTCCACCCGCGGCGGCACTTCCGCGTAGACGCGGCGCGAGACGAGCCCCAGGCGCTCGAGGTCGCGCAGCGTCTGGGTGAGCGCCTTCTGCGTGACGCCCTGCACGCGCCGGCGCAACTCGTTGAAGCGGGTGGTGTCTTCCGTGAGCACGCTCAGCACGAGCACGGTCCACTTGTTGGCGATGCTCGCCAGGATCTCGCGGGCGGGGCAGCGGGAGGAGAAGGCGTCGAAGCGCTTGGCCATGGTATACAAAAGGAACCTGGGGAACGTTCGATATCCTACTTCACAAAATATACCGGGCGCAATATCCTGCGCCCTCCCACCCATTCGACGGAGGACAAACCCATGAAGCTCTACTACTCCCCGGGAGCCTGCTCCCTTTCCCCCCACATCGCGCTGCGCGAGTCGGGCCAGCCCTTCGAGCTGGTCAAGGTCGATACCAAGACCAAGAAGTTCGACGGCGGCGGCGATTTCCTCGGCGTGAACGGCAAGGGCTACGTGCCGGTCCTCGAGCTGGACGACGGCACGCGCTTGACCGAGGGCCCGGCGATCGTGCAGTACCTAGCGGACCGCAAGCCCGAGTCCGGCCTTGCGCCCAAGGCGGGCACCATGGAGCGCGTGCGGCTGCAGGAATGGCTCAACTTCATCACCTCCGAGATCCACAAGGGCTTCTCGCCGCTCTTCTCGCCGGAGACGCCCGAGGACTACAAGCCGGTGGCGAGGAAGCGCCTCGCGGGGCGCTTCGACTGGCTCTCGAAGCAGCTCGAAGGGCGCGAATACCTCATCGGCAACCATTTCACCGTGGCCGACGGCTACCTCTTCACCGTCCTCGGCTGGATTCCCTTCGTCGGCATGAAGTCCGAGGACTGGCCGGTGCTCAAGGCGTACCGCGAGCGCATCGCCGCGCGACCCGCCGTGCGCGAAGCCCTGAAGGCCGAGGGGCTCGGCAAGTAAGTCGTTCGCGGCCCGGTGTGGCGGCATGCGCGCCGGGCCGTTAAGCTGTCGGAATCCGCGCAGCGATTCCGGCCATGGATCCTTCCGTCCCGCGCCAGGTTGGCGACCCGCACGATCCCGATTCCGATCCGCTCGAGACCCGCGAATGGGTGGAGGCGCTCGACGCCCTGATCGAGGCCGAGGGGCCGGAGCGCGCCACGTTCCTGCTGCGCCGCCTGCTGCAGCACGCCCGCGCGCGGCGCGTGCCGCTGCCCCAGGTGCTCGCGACCCCGTACGTGAACACCATCGGCCTGGACGAGCAGCCGCCGTACCAGGGCAACCTCGAGATCGAGGCGCGCATCTCGGCGCTGGTGCGCTGGAACGCGCTCGCGATGGTGGTGCGCGCGAACCGGGCGAGCGGCGAGCTGGGCGGGCACATCGCGAGCTACGCCTCGGCCGCCGACCTCTTCGAGGTGGGCTACAACCATTTCTTCCGCGGCGGCGCGCGCGGCGACCTCGTGTACTTCCAGCCGCACTCCGCGCCCGGCGTGTACGCGCGCGCGTACCTCGAGGGGCGCCTCGGCGAGGAGAACCTCGATCACTATCGCCGCGAGACGGGCGGCAAGGGCCTCTCGTCGTATCCGCATCCGTGGCTGATGCCGAACTTCTGGCAGTTTCCGACCGGCTCCATGGGCATCGGCCCGCTCTTCGCCATCTACCAGGCGCGCTTCATGCGGTACCTCCACAACAGGGGATTGCTCGACCTACAGGCCCGCAAGGTGTGGTGCTTCGTGGGCGACGGCGAGATGGACGAGCCCGAGTCGCTCGCGGGGCTGTCGATCGCCGCGCGCGAGAAGCTCGACAACCTCGTGCTGGTGGTCAACTGCAACCTGCAGCGCCTCGACGGCCCGGTGCGCGGCAACGGCTCCATCATCCAGGAGCTGGAGGGCCTCTTCGCCGGCGCGGGCTGGAACGTGATCAAGCTGCTCTGGAGCGGCGACTGGGATCCGCTCTTCGCGCGCGACGTGCACCAATGGCTCGAGAAGCGTTTCCTCGAGACCGTCGACGGCGAGTTCCAGACCTATGCCGCCACCGACGGGCGCTTCAACCGCGAGCACTTCTTCAACAAGTATCCCGAGCTGCAGCAGCTCGTGGCGCACCTCTCGGACGACGACATCGACCGGCTGCGCCGCGGCGGCCACGACCCGGTGAAGATCTTCTCCGCGTACTGGCACGCGGCGCGGCACGAAGGGCAGCCCACGGTGATCCTCGCCAAGACCAAGAAGGGCTACGGCATGGGCACCGCGGGCCAGGGGCGCATGACGACGCACCAGCAGAAGAAGCTCGACACCGAGCAACTCCTCGCCTTCCGCGACCGCTTCGCCCTGCCCATCGGCGATGCGCAGTGCGATGCGTGCGAGTACGTGCGGCCCGAGCGGGACGCGCCGGAAATGGCGTACCTGCATGCGCGCCGCGAGAAGCTCGATGGGTATCTCCCGGCGCGATCGACACGCGCCGAGCCTCTCGCCACGCCGCAGGCGAAGGCGTTCGCGAAGTTCGCGCTCGAGGCGGACGGCAAGGAAATGTCCACGACGGTCGCCTTCGTGCGCATGGCGGGCGCGCTCTTGCGCGATGCGGTCATCGGCAAGCGCATCGTCCCCATCATCGCCGACGAGGCGCGCACGTTCGGCATGGCCGACCTCTTCCGCCAGATCGGCATCTACTCGCCCACCGGCCAGCTCTACCAGCCCGAGGACCAGCACCAGCTCTCGTACTACAAGGAGGCGGTGGACGGGCAGATCCTCGAGGAAGGCATCAACGAGGCGGGCGCGATCGCCTCGTGGGTCGCGGCGGCGACGAGCTACTCGGCGCATGGCCTGGCGATGCTGCCGATGTACATCTACTACTCGATGTTCGGCTTCCAGCGCGTGGGCGACGAGATCTGGGCCGCGGCCGATTCACGCTCGCGCGGCTTCCTCTTCGGCGCGACCGCGGGGCGCACGACGCTTTCGGGCGAAGGATTGCAGCACGAGGATGGCACGAGCCACCTCGTCGCGTCGACGATCCCGAATTGCCGCGCCTATGATCCGGGCCTCGCGTGCGAGCTCGCGGTGATCCTCGAGGACGGCATGCGCCGCATGCTCACCCAGCAGGAAGACGTCTTCTACTACGTGACGCTCATGAACGAGAGCTACGCGCAGCCGTCGCTGCCCGAGGGCGCGGAGGAAGGCATCCTGCGCGGCATGCATCGACTCCGCGAGGCGCACAAGGCGCGCTCGGCGCCCCCCGGCTACTCGCGCAACGAGAAGGTGCGCCTGCTCGGCGCCGGCACGATCCTGCAGGAAGCGCTCGCGGCGGCCGAGCTTCTCGAGAACGATTGGGGCGTGGGCACCGACGTGCATTCCGTCACCAGCTTCACCGAGCTGCGGCGCGAGGCGATGGAGGTTTCGAGACGGCGGCGGATCGGCGCTCCCTCTGCCTTGGGAGAGGGCCGGGGAGAGGGTCGTTCGTGGATAGAGCAACAGCTCCCGCAAACCGGCGCGCCCGTCGTCGCCGCGAGCGACTACGTGAGCGCGGTGGCGGATCTCATCCGCCCCTGGATCCGCGACACCTACGTCGCGCTCGGCACCGACGGCTTCGGCCGCAGCGACACGCGCGCGAACCTGCGCCGCTTCTTCGAGGTGGACCGCCATTCGATCGCCGTCGCTGCGCTGTCCGCGCTGGGCGATGCGCGGACAGCGGAAGCGCTGAAACGCTACGGCATCGACCCCGCAGCCGCCCCACCCTGGACCCGCTAAATCGGGGACAGACCCCGTTTTCCTTTTGGTGGAACGACCGCAAGATAGCCGTTCCACCTATGGGAAAACGGGGTCTGTCCCCGATTTACTCAGTGCACGGCCATGCGCGTGATCGCGCCGCAGGCGAGCGCGAAGAAGGCGCCGGCCCAGAACGTCGCCGCGGGCCCGACCCAGGTCCACAACGCCCCGGCGAGCACGCTCGACGACCAGCATCGCGATGCCGCCCGCGAGATTGAACACGCCGAACGCCGTCCCGCGCAGGTTCGCGGGGGCCGCGTGCGCCACCATCGTCGCGAGCACGCCCTGCGTGAAACCCATGTGCAGTCCCCAGAGCGCGATGCCGATCCACGCGACGCCGAGGCTGCCGGCAAGCGCCAGCACGGCATCGGAAGCAACGAGAAACGCCACGCCCCGAGTAGCAGGAGCACGCGCGGCGCCATGCGGTCCGCAAGCTTGCCGACGGGATATGCCACGAGGGAGAAGACGACGTTCATCACCACCAGCACTGCGGGTGCATACGCCTCGGCGAGCTGCAGGTCGGAGGCGCGCAGCACGAGGAACGCCTCGCTGAAGCGCGCGAGTGTCAGCGCCGCGCCGGCGGCGGTGACGCCCCAGAACGCCGCGCCCAGCGCGCGCAGCGTCGCGCGATCCAGGCGCACGGGTGCCTTCGCCTCGCCATCGCCTTGCGGCGCATCCGGCTCGCGCACGCCGAACGCGATGAGCAGGAACGAGGCGATCGCCGGGATCACCGCGATCCAGAACACGGCGCGGAAATTGTCGTTCCACGCGAGCATGAGACCGATGGCCGCGAGCGGGCCCGCGAAGGCGCCCACCGTGTCCAGCGTCTGGCGCAGCCCGAACGCCGCGCCGCGAATCTCCTTCGGCGCGAGATCGGCGATCAGCGCGTCGCGCGGCGCCCCGCGAATGCCCTTGCCGATGCGATCGAGGAAGCGCGCGGCGAAGACGAGCCCGGGCCCGGTCGCGAGCGCGAAGAGCGGCTTCGAGAACGCGGCGAGCCCGTAGCCCGCGGCGGCGATGCCCTGGCGGTTGCGCCATCGATCCGAGAGCGCACCGGAGAAGACCTTCACGACGAGCGCGGTCGATTCGGCCACGCCCTCGATGAGGCCCACCGTAAGCGCGCTGGCGCCGAGCGCGACCGTGAGGATATACCGGAAGCAGCCCGTGGATCATCTCCGAGGAGACGTCCATCAGCAGGCTCACGAAGCCCAGGATCCAGACGCCGCGGGGGATGGCCGCGTCACGCTTCATGTCGTGCCAGGGCCCATGCGACATGCTCGCGAACGAGCGGCGAAGGATGATCTGGCCGCGACCGGAGCGCCGCCACCACTTCCGGGGTCGTCGGCGCATTGCCCAGCGCCACCGCGATGTTGCGCAGCCAACGCTCGTGGCCGATGCGGCGGATTGCGGAGCCCTCGAAGCGGCGATTGAACTCCTCCTCGGTCCACGCGAAAAGGTCCACGAGGCGCGCATCGTCCAGGCGGTTGCGCACCGCGAAGTCGTCCTCGACCGCCACCTGCGCGTACTTGTTCCACGGGCAGACGAGCTGGCAATCGTCGCAGCCGTAGATGCGGTTGCCCATGAGCGGGCGCAGCTCCTCCGGTATCGAGCCGTGATGCTCGATGGTGAGGTACGAGATGCAGCGGCGCGCATCGAGCTGGTAGGGAGCCACGATCGCCTGCGTGGGGCAGATGTCGATGCAGCGCTCGCAGGTGCCGCAGTGGCCGGTGACGGCTGCGTCGCGCTGGAGATCGAGGCTCACGAAGAGCTCGCCCAGGAAGAAGAGCGAGCCCGCGTCGCGCGAAAGCAGCAGCGTGTGCTTGCCGCGCCAGCCCAGCCCCGAGCGCGCGGCGAGCGCCACCTCCATCACCGGCGCGCTGTCGGTGAACACGCGATAGGCGAACGGGCCCAGCTCGGCCGTCATGCGCTCGGCCAACGCCTGCAGCTTCGCGCGCAGCACCTTGTGGTAGTCGCGGCCGAGCGCGTAGCGCGAGACGAAGGCGCTCTCCGGATCCTCCAGGACATCCCACGAATCGCGCGCGCCGGAAGCGGAATAGTTGAGTCGCGCGGTGATGACCGACACCGTGCCGGGCACGAGCTCGGCGGGACGCGCGCGGCGCGCTCCGTGGCGTGCCATATAATCCATCTCGCCGTGCCAGCCGCGGTCCAGCCACTCGAGGAGCCGCGCTTCTTCCTCGGCGAGCCCGGTGCCCGCGATCGCGATCGCGTCGAAGCCGAGCTCGCGGCCCCAGCGCTTCACGCGCTCCTCGATCGTGACCTCCTCCACCGCGATGTGCATCCCCCGATGTTAGCGCCGAAAGCCTTCCTTCCCGACGAAGCCGCGACGCTCGCGTTGGGCGCGGCGCTCGCCGAATGCCTCGAGCCGGGACTCGTCATCTACCTGCGCGGCGACCTCGGCGCGGGCAAAACCACGCTCGCGCGCGGCGTCCTGCGGGGCTTGGGCTACACGGGGCCGGTGCGAAGCCCCACTTACACACTGGTTGAACTTTATGAGCTTTCGAGGTTACACTTGCATCACTTTGATTTTTATAGGTTCCACGACCCGAGGGAATGGATCGACGCCGGCTTTCGGGAGAGCTTCAACAGGCGCAACGTGAGCCTGATCGAGTGGCCGGAGAAAGCGGCGGGATCGGTGCCGCCCGCGGACGTGGAAATCACGCTCACGCCAAGCGGCTCCGGGCGCAACGCGAGCTTCACGTCCAGCTCGCGCGCCGGGCAGGAATGCCTCGCGCGCCTGGCGGATCGCTACAACCTTTCATCGTCGAGTTCCTGAAGTACGTCGCGATCGCGGTGCTGCTCGCGGCGGCGTATCCCGCGTTCTCCGCCGAGATGATCCTCGCCTCGCGCGTGTGGCCCGCGCAGGAGTACACGCGCGTCACCTTCGAGTGCGCGCATCCGCTGCGCCAGCATCACTTCTTCGTGAGCGATCCGGAGCGCCTCGTGCTGGACCTGGAGGGCGTCGACCTCGATCCGGAGCTGAAGGCGCTGCCCGCGAAGGTGGGCGAGGACGATCCGTACATCAAGTCGGTGCGCGTGGGACTCAACCGGCCGAACGTCGTGCGCGTGGTCTTCGACCTGCGCACCGAGGTGAAGCCTTCCGTCTTTCCCCTGGCTCCTGCAGGGGAATACAAGCATCGGCTGGTGCTCGACCTCTATCCCGCGAAGCCCGCCGATCCGTTGCTGGCCCTCGTGGCGCCGAAGCCCGATCCGATCGGCGAGATGGCGCAGGCGCCGGTGCTCGAAGCCCCCGCCGACGCGGATGCCGACAAGGCGCGGCGCGACGCGCTGCCGGTGGTGAAGCTGGCTCCGGCGAAGGCCGTGGAGGTGGCCGCCAAGCCGGCCGCGAAGCCTGCGCCGCCGAAGATGGACCGGTTGGTGATCGTCGCGATCGACGCCGGCCACGGCGGCGAGGACCCCGGAGCCCGCGGCCGCGGCGGCACGCGCGAGAAGAACGTGACGCTCGCCATCGCGCGGCGCCTCAAGGCGCGCATCGACCAGGAGCCCAACATGCGCGCGGTGCTGGTGCGCGACGGCGACTACTTCATCCCGCTCGCGCAGCGCGTGGACAAGTCGCGGCGCCTGCACGCGGACCTGTTCGTGTCGATCCATGCCGACGCGTGGGTGCGGCCCGACGCGCAGGGCTCTTCCGTCTTCGCGCTCTCGGAGCGCGGCGCCACCTCCACCGCGGCGCGGCTGCTTGCGCAGCGCGAGAACCAGTCGGACATCATCGGCGGCGTGAACCTGGACGTGAAGGATCCGGTGCTGGCGCGCACGCTTCTCGACCTCTCGCTCACCGCGACCATCAACGATTCGCTCAAGCTCGGCAAGGCCGTGCTCACCGAGCTGGGCGACGTGAACGCGCTGCACCGCGACCGCGTGGAGCAGGCGGGCTTCGCGGTGCTGAAGGCCCCCGACGTCCCGTCGATCCTGGTGGAGACCGCGTTCATCTCGAATCCCGACGAGGAGAAGCGGCTCAAGGACTCGGCTTACCAGGACAAGATCGCCGCCGCGATGCTGGGCGGCATCAAGCGCTACCTCTCGCAGAACCCGCCGCTCGCGCGCTCGCGCGTCGCTTCCAGCTAGTAGTTCGCCGCGGTCTGCGTTTCCATTCCCGCGGCCGCCTGCGCCTTGAGCATCGCGGTGGCTTCGAGCGCGGTCACCGGGCGCGAGAAGAGGAAGCCCTGGAACGCGTCGCAGTTGTTGGCGCGCAGGAATTCCAGCTGCTGGCGCGTCTCCACGCCCTCGGCGATCACGCGCAGCTTCAGGCGCTTGGCCATCGCGATGATCGCCTCGGTGATGAGGCCGCTCGACGTGTCCTGGGGGACGTTCATGATGAACGAGCGGTCGATCTTCATGCTCGAGGCCGGCAGCCGCGTGAGCTGCCCGAGCGACGAGTAGCCCACGCCGAAATCGTCCACCGCGACCTGCATGCCCACGGAGCGCAGCTGCGCGAGCGTCTCGATGGATTGCTCGACGTTGCGCATGATCATGGTCTCGGTGATCTCCAGCTCGATGTGGCGCGGGTCGGCGCCGGCGTCGCGCACGATCGACAGCAGCGTGTGCACGAGCCGGCGCGACATGAACTGGCGCGGCGAGATGTTGATCGAGATGGTGATCGGCGGCAGGGCCTCGTCGGCCCAGTGGCGCAGCTGCCGGCACGCGGTGCGGAAGACCCACTCGCCGATGGGCACGATGAGGCCCAGCTCCTCGGCGACGAAGATGAAGTCCTTCGGATAGATCTCGCCCTTCTGCGGGTCGTTCCAGCGGATCAGCGCCTCCATGCCGGAGATGCGCCCGGTGGCGATGTCCACCTGCGGCTGGTAGCGCAGGAAGAACTCCTCGTTGTCGATCGCCTTCCTCAGCCGGCTCTCGATCTCGAGGCGCTTGGAGAGCAGGAAATTGAGGTCGTTGGTGAAGAAGCGCACGGTGTTGCGCCCGGCGTCCTTCGCCTGGTACATCGCGTTGTCGGCGTGCTTGAGGAGCTGGTGCACGTCGGTCGCGTCGTTCGGATAGTGGCTGATGCCGATCGAGGGGGTCACGTGGATCTCGTGGCCGCCGATCTCCACGGGGCGGGCCAGCTCCTCCAGGATCTTGTCGGCCACGAGGCGCGCGTTCTCCGGCCGCTCGAGGTCGGGCAGGATCACCACGAACTCGTCGCCGCCCTCGCGCGAGACGGTATCCACCTCGCGCATGCACCCTATCAGCCGGCGCGCCACGTCCTTCAGGATGAAGTCGCCGGTGTCGTGCCCGAGCGTGTCGTTCACGACCTTGAAGCGGTCGAGGTCGAGGAAGAGCACCGCCACGTGGCGCTGCTTGCGGCGCGCGGCCATGATGGCCTGGTTCAGCCGGTCCTGCATGAGGCGCCGGTTGGGAAGCCCCGTGAGCGCATCGTGGTGCGCCATGTAGTGGATCGTGCGCTCGGTGTTCAGCCGCTCGGTGATGTCCTGCACGAGGGAGGCGAAGCCGGTGACCGCTCCCTTGCCGTCCACCAGCGGCGTGTTGTACCACTCGCAGTGGATGGTGCGGCCGTTGCGCGCGATGTTCACGAGCGTGGTCTTGTTGCCCTCGCCCGTCTCGAGCAGCTCGCGGCACATGGACTCCATGTCGTCGCGTTCGGCGGGGGCGGCCAGCGCCGGGGCGAGCGGCTTGCCGAGCACCTCGTAGGCCGGGAAGCCGAAGATCGCCTCCGCGGCCGGGTTCCACGCGGTCACGCGCCGGCCGCGGTCCCATTCCACCACGGCGAGCGGCGTGCTCTCGAAGTGCATGCGCAGCTTCTGCGCGGCGAGCAGCTCGCTCTGCTGCGCCTTCAGGCGCTCGACGTGCTCTTCCACGAGGGCCTCGTTCGCCTCCTGCAGCCGGCGATGCTGGCTCTCGAGGGCGCTGGAAAGCGACTCCCGGGCGCGGCGCGTGGTGAGCGAGTCCACGAGCGCGCGGTGCACGCGCGCGTGCACGTAGGGCAGCACCATCGCGAGGACGAGGATCATCCCCGAGATGAACATCTGGTTGCGCTCGCCCGAGCGCACCGAGCGTGACGGCGAGGGGAAGGAGGCCCAGGAAGGCGGTGATCTTGTACGCGTAGCGATGCGGGGCGTAGTAGGCGACCGCGCCGGTCATGAGCAGCATCACCAGCATCACCACGGACAGGCGCTGCACGATGCGCGCCGAGTCCGGCAGCAGCACGGTGCCGATCGCCATCCAGCACAGGCCCGCGAGCACGGTGCCCAGCACGAAGCGCTGCTCCCAGAGCGCGCATCTCCGCCGCGGGCCGGGCATGGTGGATGAAGGCCTTGTAGAGCAGGTAGCGGCCGACGGACACGAGCGAGATGGAGACGAACCAGACGAAGAGGGCCGGATGCGCGAGGTCCTCCCACAGGATCGCGCCCAGGATGAAGATCACCAGCAGCGTCGCGAGGTAGCCGACGAGCGAGAACCGGAAGAGCAGCCGGATCTGCTCCGCGTACAGCGGTGCCATCCGCGGCGGTGGCCGCATCGGCGGATGCGGGTGCCGCAGCGGGCGATCTGCGGGGGCGCCATTCCGCTCCCTTTGCAGCGTGTCGGTGCGAGCCGTAGGTGCGCGGGGCCAGTGTAACATTCCCTGTGGCCCAGATTCGCCCCCTTCCCGAGCTGTTGGTGAACCAGATCGCCGCCGGCGAGGTGGTGGAGCGGCCCGCTTCGGCCCTCAAGGAGCTGCTCGAGAACAGCCTCGACGCGGGCGCCCAGTCGATCGCGGTCGAGCTGTCGGAAGGCGGCGTGCGGCGGCTGCGCGTAGCGGACGACGGCTCCGGCATCGAGCGCGACGACCTGCCGCTCGCGGTGGCGCGCTTCGCCACCAGCAAGATCGCCACCCTCGCAGGACCTGGAGCGCGCTTCCACGCTGGGCTTCCGCGGCGAGGCGCTCGCCTCCATCGGCGCGGTCGCGCGGCTCGCCATCGTGACCCGGCGCGCGGAAGACCGTCATGCGTGGCGCATCGCGTGCGAGGCCGGCGTGGCCTCGGCGCGTGGAGCCGGCCGCGCTCGCCGCGGGCACCACGGTGGAAGTCGAGGACCTCTACTTCAACACGCCCGCGCGCCGCAAGTTCCTGAAGAGCGAGGCCACGGAATTCGCGCGCTGCGACGAGGCGTTCGCGCGCATCGCGCTCTCGCGCCCGGCGGTCGCGTTCTCGCTCGCGCACAACGGCCGGCGCAGCGCCCACCTGCCGCCGCAGGACGCGCGCGAGCCGCGCCGCGCGCATCGTGGGCGAGGATTTCGCGGCCTCCGCGATCGAAGTGCGCTCGCAGGCGCCGCGCCTCGGGATCCACGGGCTCGCCGCCGCGCCGGGCTTCACGCGCGCGACGCGCGACGCGCAGTTCCTCTTCGTGAACGGCCGCTTCGTGCGCGACAAGGTGGTCGCCCACGCCATCCGCGAGGCGTACGCCGACGTGCTGCACCACGACCGCCATCCGGCCTACGTGCTCTTCCTCGAGGTCGATCCCGCGCTCGTGGACGTGAACGTGCATCCCGCCAAGAGCGAGGTGCGGTTCCGCGAGGCGAACGCGGTGCACCAGTTCGTCTTCCACGCGCTCTCGCGCGGGCTCGCGGAACCGATGGCGAAAACCGCGAGACGGACCCCGCATTTCCGGGCCGGGAGTCCGCTCCCGCGTCCAGCGGAAATCGGGGTCCGTCCCCGGTCTTCGCGCGGCAATCCGGTCTCGCGGTGGCGCAGCCGGCGCCGGCGCTACGAGGCGCTTGTTCGCGACCGCGGTGGCCGACGAGCGGCGGCCCGCCCGGCGCCGGGCGCGCCGGAGGCGGCGCCCACGCTCGGGTTCGCGCTCGCGCAGCTGCATGGCGTCTATGTGCTCGCGCAGAATGCCGCGGGACTCGTGCTGGTGGACATGCATGCCGCCCACGAGCGCATCGTCTACGAGGGACTGAAGGACGCCCTCGACGCCGCGGAGCTGCCGTCGCAGCCGCTGCTCGTGCCGATCCCGATGACCGCGACGCCGGAAGAGATCGAGGCGGCGGACCAGGGGCGCGCGGAGCTGGCGAGCCTCGGCTTCGACGTGGCCGCCTCGGGGCCGCGCGAGCTGGTGATCCGCGCCGTGCCCGCGTTGCTCGCCGACCTCGACGCGGCGGGCCTGCTGCGGTCCGTGCTCGCCGAGATGCGCGAATATGGCGCGAGCCGCGTGCTGCTAGAGCGGCGCAACGAGCTGCTCTCGACGATGGCCTGCCACGCCGCCGTGCGCGCCAATCGCGCGCTCACGCTCCCGGAGATGAACGCGCTGCTGCGCGAGATGGAGCGCACCGAGCGCGCGGGCAGCTGCAACCACGGCCGTCCCACCTGGGTGCAGTTCGCGATGGCCGACCTCGACCGCCTCTTCATGCGGGGGCGGTGAAGGCGGTCTTCCTCCTCGGGCCCACGGCGAGCGGCAAGACGTCGGTCGCGCTCGCGCTCGCCGAGCGCCTTCCCGTGGAGATCGTGAGCGTCGACTCGGCGCAGGTCTATCGCGGCATGGACATCGGCACCGCGAAGCCCGATCGCGAAACGCTCGAGCGCGTGCCGCACCACCTGATCGACATCGTGGAGCCCGTGGACGCGTATTCGGCGGGACGCTTCCGCGCCGACGCCGCGCGCGCGATCGCCGGGATCCAGGCGCGCGGGCGGCTGCCGATCGTGGCCGGCGGCACGATGCTCTACTACCGCGCGTTGACGGGCGGGCTCGCCGAGCTGCCGCCGGCGCAGCCCGCGATTCGCGCCGAGATCGAGCGGCGCGCGGCGAGCGAGGGCTGGCCCGCCCTGCATGCGGAGCTCGCGCGCCTCGATGCGGCGAGCGCCCGGCGCATCGAGCCCACCGACGCGCAACGCATCCAGCGCGCGCTGGAGGTGTACCGCCACACCGGCCGGCCGCTTTCCGAGCACCACGGCGAGCCGGGCGCGGCCGGGCGCCCGTACGACGCGATCACGATTTCGCTCGAGCCTTCGGATCGCGCCGCGCTCCACGCTCGCATCGCCGAGCGCTTCCGCGCGATGCTCGCCGCGGGACTCGTCGCCGAGCTGGAAGGCCTGCGCGCGCGCTACGCGCTGGATGCGCGCATGCCGGCGATGCGCGCGGTCGGGTATCGGCAGGCGTGGGACACGCTCGAGGGCGCGGCCGGCGCGGACACGCTCGAGGCGCGCGGCATCGCGGCCACGCGCCAGCTCGCCAAGCGCCAGCTCACGTGGCTGCGCGCGATGCGCGGCGTGGAACGCTTCGACGCGCTGCGGCCCGACCTGGCCGCGGCCGTGCGCGCGCGCGTCGAGCGCTTCCTCGACACGCGCTAGCGCGGCGCGCGATCACTCGTTGCCGTGGTACTTGAAGCTCACGTTGAGCTTCGCGCGGTAGATGACTTCTCCGCCCTCGATCTTGAGGTCCAGCCGGTCGACCTCGGCCACGCGCAGGTCGCGCAGGGTGCGGGAAGCGACCATCACGCCGTTGCGCGCGGCGTCCGCCCACGATTGCTTGCTGGTGCCCACGATCTCGACGAACTTGTAGACCGCGTGGTCGTCGCCGCCCTTCTTCTTGCCCTTCTTCGCCATGACTGCCTCCCGGTGTGGGAAGCCGGCGGAAGCCGGCCTCCGATCCAATATACCGCTACTTCGCGGGGGGCCGCGTCGCGCGCACGGTGGTCTCGGCGCCCCCCTCGGAGAACGTGACGTCGAGCGACGTCGCCCGCGGCGAGCCCCGCGCTCGAGCGCCGGACGCTGCCGTCGGCGTCGCGCACGATGCTGTAGCCGCGCGCGAGCACGCGCGTGGGGTCGAGATGGCCGAGCGAAGCATGCAGGGCCGCGACGTGCCGCGCGCGCTGCGCCACGCTGCGCGCGACGGCGGCGGCCATGCGGCGTGCCGCGCGATCGATCTCGCGCGCCGGCCGCGGCCAGGTCGGGAAGCGCGCGGCGCAGGCGGCGCGCCTGCTGCACCAGGCGCTCGCGGTCGCGCGCGATGCGCTGCGCGGGCGTGAGCAGGCGGCGCGACGCGTGGTCGAGGCGCTGGGCGCCGCGCTCGACGATGCGCCGCAGGTCGCGCGCCAGGCGCCGGCGCTGGGCGGCGACGTGTTCGGCGAGCGCCGCGCGATCGGGGCTCGCGGCGACCGCCGCCGCGGTGGGCGTCGCGGCGCGCTGGTCGGCCACGAAATCGGCGATCGAGTAATCCGTCTCGTGGCCCACGCCGCTCACCACCGGAAGCCGGGAGGCGAAGATCGCGCGCGCCACGACCTCCTCGTTGAAGGCCCAGAGGTCCTCGAGACTGCCCCCGCCGCGGCATACGATGAGCACGTCGCATTCGCCGCGCGCGTTCGCGACCTGGATGGCGCGGGCCACCTGCGCCCCCGCGCCTTCGCCCTGCACCTGGGCCGGATAGAGGACCACGGGCACCATCGGCGCGCGCCGCTTGAGCGTCGTCAGCACATCGCGCAGCGCCGCCGCGGCCGGCGAGGTGACGATCCCGATGGCGCGCGGGAAGGCGGGCAGCGGCCTCTTGCGCGCCGCATCGAAGAGCCCCTCGGCCTCGAGCTTTTCCTTCAGCTTCGCGAAAGCCTCGTACAGCGCGCCCAACCCCGCCTTGCGGATCTCCTCCACGACGAGCTGGTAGTTGCCGCGCGGCTCGTACAGCGTCACGCGCGCGCGCACCTCGACCTTGAGCCCGTCCTCGGGACGGAAGTCGAGGAACTGGGCGCGCGTGCGGAACATGGCGCATTCGATCTGCGCGCCCGGGTCCTTGAGGCAGAAATACCAGTGCCCGGAGGCCGCGCGTTTCACGTTCGAAAGCTCGCCGGCGACCCACAACATCTCGAACTGGTTCTCCAGCAGGGCGCGCACCCGGCGGTTCAGCTCGGTCACGGTGACCACGGGGGCGACGCCGGGCAACTGGGGGTCATGGGCGATCGGAAGAGTTGAATGTGTTGCGTAGGATGAAATGAAATGGGGCCGTAGGACAGGCGGAAATCTTGGCATAGGACTTCAGGAAATGCGTTTTCCCCCTGGGAGCGGGACAGGCGGTCTATCCACCGGGCCCTCTGGCGCCGCGGCGGTGCGCGGGGCATTCTCCCTCGGGCTGTCAGGCCTTGACAGCGGAAAATTTCATAAGTCCTTGATCAGCCAGCCGAAACACGCTGGCGCTCAAAATTTGAGCGGACGAAAGAAAAGCCTTTCTGTTACGCCACTTGGCGATGGTGCCGAAACTCGGTCCACAGGGTTATCCACAGCGTCTGTGGATGATTCGCGACATCAGTGGCGTCCAATCGCGACACTTGGCGGATGCCTCACGCGGCAGCCTGGCCGCCCGCCGCGCCGTGCTCGCGCACGGACCGATCGGCATGCGCTCCGACTTCGCGCTGGGGATTCTCCATTGCTTCAAGCCGTTTCGCCAACGACTTTGTGTCACGTCCGCGTCGCGGCGCACAAGACCTTGTGGAATCCGACGAGGGCGGGCTAAAGTGCCAGCGCATTTCAGCGAGGAGCGTAATCGCACGTGCTGTCGATCATCGAAGCGGCCGGATGGCCGATCTGGCTCATCATCATCACCTCGGTCATCGCGCTGGCCATCATCGGCGAGCGCTTCTGGTCGCTGCGCACCGCGCTGGTGGTGCCTAAGAACATCCTTCCCGCCACCATCCGCGAGTACCAGGCCAAGGGCGTGAGCCAGGACCTCATCGCGCGCCTGCAGCAGGGACCGCTCATCGGGCGCATCTTCGCCGCCGCGCTGATCAACGAGAAGAGCCCGCGCGAAGTGATCAAGGACGCGGTCGAGGACGCGGGTCGCGCGGTCGCGCTCGAGCTCGAGCGCTTCCTCAACACGCTGGGCACGATCGCGACCATCTCCACGCTGCTGGGCCTCTTCGGCACGATCGTCGGGCATGATCGAGATCTTCGGCTCCCAGAACCCGGCGGGCGGGGGCGGCAATCCGGCGCAGCTCGCGCACGGCATCTCGGTGGCGCTCTACAACACGCTCTTCGGCATCGGCGTCTCGATCCCCGCGGTGATCTTCTATCGCCATTTCCGCAACCGCGTCGACGTGCTCGTGGTCGAGATGGAGAGCCAGGCCATCAAGCTCGTCGAGATCATCCACGGCGAGCGGCGTGCATGAATTTCCGGCGGGGGCGGGCGCGCGAGGAGCCGGAGATCAACCTCATCCCGCTCATCGACATCCTGATCGTCGTCCTGATCTTCCTGTTCCTCACCACCACGTACAACCGCTTCGCGGAGCTGCAGATCAACCTGCCGGAAGCCTCGGCCGAGCGTCCCTCGGACCGGCCGCAGGTGCTGAGCGTCGCGGTGGACGCGACCGGCAAGTACGCGATCAACGGCACGCCGACGCCCTACGGCAGCACCGAGAGCTTCGCCGAGCGCCTGCGCGAGGCCGCGAAGGGCGCGAAGGAGCCCGTGGTCGCGATCAGCGCCGACAAGGCCGCCACGCACCAGTCGGTGATCAACGTGATGGAAAGCGCGCGGCTCGCCGGCTACAACCACATCTCCTTCACGACCCAAGCGCGGCGATGACGCCCGCCGTGGCGCAGCGCTGATCGCGCGGGACGCGCCGTTGCGAGCCTGGCTCGAGCACGAGTGGCAGCGGCGCGGCGGGGGCGCGCTGATCCTGCTGCCGCTGGCGCTGGTCTTCGCGGGGCTCGTGCGGCTGCGCCGCGCGCTCTACCGCATGCGCATCCTGTCGGCGTGGCGCGCGGACGTCCCCGTGATCGTGGTGGGCAACGTCACGGTCGGCGGAACCGGCAAGACGCCGCTCGTGATCGCCATCGTGGAGCTGCTGCGCGCGCACGGCTGGCGCCCCGGCGTGGTGGCGCGCGGCTACGGGCGCGTGCCCCCGCGCGAGCAGGATCCGCTGGGCGTGGTGCGGGTCTACCCCGACGTCGCCACGCCCGAGCTCTTCGGCGACGAGCCGGTGCTCATCGCGCGGCGCTCGCGCATCCCGGTGTACATCTCGCCCGACCGGGCGGCGGCCGCCCGCGCGCTGCTCGCCGCCGACCCGGAGGTCAACGTGCTGGTGTGCGACGACGGGCTGCAGCATTACGCGCTCGCGCGCGACGTGGAGATCGCGGTCGTGGATGGCGAGCGCCGCTTCGGCAACGGCCTGCCGCTGCCCGCGGGGCCGCTGCGCGAGCCCGTCTCCCGCCTCGCGCAGGTGGATGCGGTGGTGGTGAACGGCGCGAGCGACGTGGCGCTTCCCTCGCCGCGCCGCTTCACGATGCGCCTGGGGGGCGAGCGCTTCGTTTCCGTCGCGGGCGGGGAAGAGCGCGGCAGCGCGGAATTCGCGCTTTCCGTGCGCGGCCGCCCGGTGGCCGCCGTCGCGGGCATCGGCAATCCGCAGCGCTTCTTCGACCACCTTGCCGCGCTCGGCATCCGCGCGAGGGCCCATGCCTTTCCCGACCATCACTCCTACCAGGCGCGCGACCTGAAACTTCCCGGCGCCGAAATCGTCCTCATGACGGAGAAGGATGCCGTAAAATGCGCGGCGATCGCCGATGCGCGCATGTGGTTCATGCGCGTGGAGGCGATCCTGCCACCCGAGTTCGACGACTTCCTCCTCACCCGCCTCGCCACCGCCCGCAGGAGCGCCCATGGACCCCAAGCTGCTTGAAATCCTGGTGTGCCCGCTGTGCAAGGGGCCGCTCGTCTGGCGCAAGGACTCCCTCGAGCTCGTCTGCAAGGGCGATCGCCTCGCCTACCCGGTGAAGGACGACATTCCCGTGATGCTGGAGGACGAGGCGCGCGAGCTGCGGGCCGACGAAGAGCCCTAGCGCGTGGCCGTGAAGCCCGCCGCCTTCCGGGTCGTCATCCCCGCGCGCATGCGCTCGACGCGCCTGCCCGGGAAGATGCTCGCCGACGTCGGCGGGCAAGCCGCTGGTCGCGTGGGTCGCGGAGCGCGCGCGCGCGAGCGGCGCCGCGGACGTGGTCGTCGCGACCGACCATCACGACATCGAGCGGGCCGTGCGCGCGCTGGGCTGGAAGGCCTGCGCGACCTCTCCGGACGCACGCCACGGGCACCGACCGCCTCGCCGAAGCGGTGGCGCTGCTGGGCTATGCGGACGAAGAGATCGTGGTGAACGTCCAGGGCGACGAGCCGCTCATCGAGCCGGAGCTGATCCGCGACGGTCGCCGCCGAGCTCGCGCGCCATCCGGCCGCCGCGATCGCGACCGCCGTGCATCCGATCGAGGCGGCCGAAACGTTCTTCGACCCCAACGTCGTGAAGGTGGTCCTCGACGGCGAAGGCTGCGCGCTCGTACTTCTCCCGCGCGCCGATTCCCTACGCGCGCGACGCCTTCGCGCGGTCGACGCTCCGCGTTGCCGCCGGGACTGCCGGCCTACCGCCACATCGGCATCTACGCCTACCGCGTCGGCTTCCTGCGCAAGTACTCGACGCTCGCGCCCACGGCGGCCGAGCGCTTCGAGGCCCTCGAGCAGCTGCGCGCGCTGGGGCACGGATACCGCATCGCCGTGGCGTTCTGGCACGCGCCGCTCGAGGCGGGCGTGGACACCGCCGGAGGACCTGGAGCGGGTGCGGCGCAAGCTGGGCGGCCCTTGATCCTGAGCACCCGCGAGGGTGGAGGAAGACGGCGCCCGTCCCCTATAATGGCGGGCTCACGAGAAACGGATCGAGGCGATGCGCGTGATTCTCCTGGGCGGGCCCGGCGCGGGCAAGGGAACGCAGGCCGCCTTCATCAGCCGCGCTATGGCATTCCGCAGATCTCCACCGGCGACATGCTGCGCGCGGCGATCAAGGCCGGCACGCCGCTCGGCCTGCGCGGCGAAAGTCGTCATGGACCGCGGCGAGCTCGTCCCCGACGCGATCATCATCGGCGCTGGTGAAGGAGCGCATCGCCCAGCCCGACTGCGCCGAACGGCTTCCTCTTCGACGGTTTCCCGCGCACGATCCCGCAGGCCGAGGCGATGAAGGCGTCGCAGGTGCCCATCGAGCACGTGGTGGAGATCGGCGTGCCGGACGCGGCGATCGTCGAGCGCATGTCCGGGCGCTGGTCGCCACGCCCTCGGGGCGCACGCTACCACGTGAAGTTCAACCCGCCGAAAGTCGCGGGGCGCGACGACGCGACCGGCGAGCCGCTCATCGCAGCGCGACGACGACAAGGAGGAGACGGTGAAGAATCGCCTCGAGGTCTACCATCGCCAGACCGAGCCCCTGATCGCGTATTACGCGAAGTGGGCGGCGTCGGGCGACCCGCGCGCCCCGAGACTACCACCGCATCGACGGGCTGGGAACGGTCGAGGAAGTCCGCGACCGGATCTTCGCCGCTCTCGGCTGAACGCAACCGCGCCATGCCCCGCAACGCCTTCTATGCGCAATCCGGCGGAGTGACCGCCGTCATCAACGCGAGCGCCGCGGGCGTGATCGAGACCGCGCGCAAGCACCGCGAAGCACATCGGCAAGGTCTACGCGGGCCGCAACGGCATCATCGGCGCGCTGACCGAGGACCTGATCGACACCAGCCGCGAGTCGGCCGGCGGCGATCCGCGCGCTCACCTGGACCCCCGGGCGGCGCATTCGGCAGCGCGCGCTACAAGCTGAAAGGCGTCGAGAAAGGCGGCCACGAGTACGAGCGCCTGATCGAGGTCTTCAAGCGCGCACGACATCGGCTATTTCTTCTACAACGGCGGCAACGACTCCGCCGACACGTGCCTCAAGGTCTCCCAGATCAGCGGGACGCTGGGCTATCCGATCGTCGCGGTGCACGTGCCCAAGACGGTCGACAACGACCTGCCGATCACCGACACCTGCCCGGGCTTCGGCTCGGTCGCGAAGTACGTCGCCACCAGCATGCGCGAGGCGGGTCTCGACGTGGAGTCGATGGCCAGGACCTCCACCAAGGTCTTCATCCTCGAGGTGATGGGACGCCACGCGGGCTGGATCACCGCGGCCACGGGGCTCGCGCAGGCGAAGGCCGGGCGAGGCGCCGCACGTCCTGCTCTTCCCCGAGATCGCCTTCGACGAGGAGGCGTTCCTCGCGCGGGTCGAGGACATGGTGAAGCCGCTACGGCTATTGCGCGGTGGGCGTCTCCGAGGGCCTCCAGGACCAGGACGGCAAGTTCCTCGCGCGAAACGGGCCTGAAGGACGCGTTCGGACATGCGCAGCTGGGTGGCGTCGCCCCGCGTGCTCGCGGAGCTGGTGCAGTCGGGAAGCTGAACCTCAAGCACCACTGGGCGGTCGCCGACTACCTGCAGCGCGCCGCGCGCCACATCGCCTCGAAGACCGACCTCGAGCAGTCCTACGCCGTGGGCAAGGCGGCGGTCGAGTTCGCGGCGAAGGGCATGAACAGCGTGATGCCCACCATCGTGCGCGTCTCGAGCCGTCCCTACCGCTGGAAGATCGGCGTGGCGAAGCTCACCGACGTCGCGAACGTCGAGAAGAAGATGCCGCGCGACTTCATCACCGCGCGACGGCTTCCACATCACGGCAGAAGTGCCGCAACTACCTCGCAGCCGCTCATCGCGGGCGAGGCGTTCCCGCCTTTCGAGAACGGGCTGCCGAAATACGTGCGGCTGAAGAACGTGGCCGTGCGCAAGAAGACCCGCAGCGACTTCAAGCTGTGACGATTCGCAGCAAACGCACTCAACGAAAACCGGGAGAAGCACGATGTTGAACCAGGCAATCCTCTTCGCGCTCGTCTGCGGGGTTCTCGCCCTGCTCTACGGAGGCTTCACGGCGATGTGGATCCTGCGCCAGCCCGACGGCAACGACCGCATGCGCGAGATCGCCGCGGCGATCCAGACCGGCGCCAAGGCGTACCTCAACCGCCAGTACGCCACCATCGGCGGCCGTCGGCGTGGTCCTCTTCCTCGTGATCGGCTTCGTGACCGGCCTCGGCTGGACCACCGCGTGCGGCTTCGCGATCGGCGCGATCGCCTCGGGCGCGGCGGGCTACATCGGCATGAACGTGTCGGTGCGCTCGAACGTGCGCACCGCGGAAGCGGCGCGCCACGGCATCGGCCCGGCGCTGAACATCGCCTTCAAGGGCGGCGCCATCACGGGCCTCCTGGTGGTCGGGCTGGGCCTCATCTCGGTGTCCGGCTTCTTCATGTTCCTGCAGGGAACGAGCGCGCACGGACATCGAAGATGAGCGAGATCGTGAAGCCGCTCATCGGGCTCGCGTTCGGCTCCTCGCTCATCTCGATCTTCGCGCGTCTCGGCGGCGGCATCTTCACCAAGGGCGCGGACGTCGGCGCGGACCTGGTGGGCAAGGTCGAGGCCGGCATTCCCGAGGACGATCCGCGCAACCCCGCGGTGATCGCCGACAACGTGGGCGACAACGTGGGCGACTGCGCCGGCATGGCGGCCGACCTCTTCGAGACCTACGCGGTGACGATCATCGCGACGATGGTGCTGGGCGCGCTGCTCATGCCCAGCCCAGGGCGTCGTGGGCAACGTGGTCACCTACCCGCTGGTGCTGGGCGCCGTCTCGATCGTCGCCTCCATCATCGGCACGTATTTCGTGAAGACCGCGCAGGGCGGCAAGATCATGAACGCGCTCTACCGCGGGCTCGCCGTGGCCGGCATTCTTTCGTTCGATCGCCTTCTATTTCGTCACCCAGTGGATGATGACCGACGTCGTGGCCGCCTATCCCGAGCTCACGGTGCCTCGAAGCTCTGGGGCTGCCTGCGTCGTGGGGCTCGTGCTTGACCGCGCTGATGGTGATCATCACCGAGTACTACACCGGCACCGACTACGCGCCGGTGAGGCACGTGGCGGAAGCCTCGACCAAGGGACACGCGACCAACATCATCGCGGGCATCGGCGTGTCGATGCGCTCGACCGCGTGGCCGGTGCTCTCGCGTGTGCGTCGCGATCTGGGCCGCCTACCGCTCTCGGGCCTCTACGGCATCGCGATCGCGGCGACCTCGATGCTCTCCATGGCGGGCATCATCGTGGCGCTCGACGCCTACGGCCCGATCACCGACAACGCGGGCGGCATCGCCGAGATGGCCGAGCTGCCGAAGGAAGTGCGCAACGTGACCGACCCGCTGGACGCCGTCGGCAACACGACCAAGGCGGTGACCAAGGGCTACGCCATCGGCTCCGCGGGCCTCGCCGCGCTCGTGCTCTTCGCCGACTACACGCACCAGCTCGAGGAAGCCGGCCGGCACCTCAGACTTCGACCTCTCCAATCCCGGCGGTCATCATCGGCCTCTTCGTGGGCGGCCTGATCCCGTATCTCTTCGGCGCCATGGCGATGGAGGCGGTGGGCCGCTGCGCGGGCTCGGTGGTGGAGGAAGTGCGCCGCCAGTTCCGCGAGATCAAGGGCATCATGGAAGGCACGGCCAAGCCCGACTACTCGCGCGCGGTGGACATGCTCACCAAGGGCGCGATCAAGGAGATGATGATCCCGTCGCTGCTGCCGGTGCTCTCGCCGATCGCGGTGGCGCTGATCGTGGGCTGCGCTCATGGGGCGCGACGCGGGCGTGCAGGCCCTGGGCGGCATGCTGATGGGCACCATCGTGACGGGCCTCTTCGTCGCGATCTCGATGTGCACGGGCGGGGGCGCCTGGGACAACGCGAAGAAGTACATCGAGGACGGCCACTACGGCGGCAAGGGCAGCGACGCCCACAAGGCCGCGGTGACCGGCGACACGGTGGGCGACCCCTACAAGGACACGGCCGGCCCGGCGGTGAACCCGCTCATCAAGATCATCAACATCGTGGCGCTGCTCATCGTGCCGCTGCTCTGATCGGCGCGCTCGGTCGAAAGTGCCGCGCTCGCGCGGCCCTTTCCCTTCCACGGCGCTTCCGGCCGCGCTTCCCGGGGGCGATAATCTCGCCACCCCCATGAAGGTCCTCGTCCTCGGAGCCGGTGTCGCCGGCGTCGCCGCCGCCTGGTACCTCTGGCGCGACGGCCACGAGGTGACGGTGCTCGAGCGCAACGCCGCCGTCGCGCTGGAGACCAGCTTCGCCAACGGCGGGCAGCTCTCGTACAGCTACGTGGCGCCGCTCGCGAGCCCCTCGGTGATCCCGAAGATCCCGCCGTGGCTCCTGCGGCGCGACTCGCCCGCTCAAGTTCGTGCCGGAGATGGACTGCGGAGCAGTGGCGCTGGATCGTGGCGTTCCTCGCCGCGTGCAACCAGCGCAGCGCCGACCTCACCACCGCAGACGCCTGCTGCGGCTCTCGTTCTACAGCCGCGCGCTGATGCACGAGCTGATCGCGGCCCACCCGCTCGATTTCGATTACGTGCGCAACGGCAAGCTCGTGGTGCACTGCGACGCCGGCTCGTTCGAGTCCGCGCGACGCCTGCTCGACTACCAGAGGAGCCTCGGATGCGAGCAGGAAGCGCTCGACGCGCGCGAGACGGTGGAGGTCGAGCCGGCGCTCGCCGCGATGAGGCGCGCATCGCGGGCTCCATCTACACGCCGAGCGAGGACGCGGCCGACTGCTTCAAGTTCTGCAACGAGCTCGCGCGCGTCATGGGCTCGCGGGCCCGAACCCGGCGCGCTGCGCTTCGGCGTCGCGGTACATCCGGCGGCTCCTCGCGCTGCGCGGCGCCTGATCGGCGTGGAGACAGACCAGGGCGTCTTCGAGGCCGACCGCTACATCCTCGCGCTCGGCACCAGCGCCCCGGCGCATCGCGAGTCCGCTCGGCATCCGCATCCCGGTCTATCCGCTCAAGGGCTACAGCCTCACGCTGCCGATGACGACGAGCGCGCCGCCCCGCGCATCAGCGTGACCGACTTCAAGCGCAAGGTCGTCTACGCGCGCCTGGGCGACGAGCTTCGGGTCGCGGGCATGGCGGACATCGCGGGACGCACACCGCGCATCGACACCGCTCGCGTGGGCCAGCTCGTCGAGGAAGTCCGCATGGCGTTTCCCGACGCGACGGACTTCTCGCGCCTGCAGCCGTGGTGCGGGATGCGGCCGGCGACCCCGCGCGGCACGCCCGGTGCTCGGCGCCACGCCCTATTCCAACCTGCTGCTGGACGCGGGGCACGGGGCGCTGGGATTCACGCTGGCGCTGGGCACGGGGCGGGTGCTGGCGGACCTGGTGGCGGGACGCGCGCCCGCGGTTCCCCTCGACGGCCTGCGCCTCGGCGACTGACGCTCGATCGACCCACTCAACCTCCAAGGAGACGCGCAATGGCACTCGTCTTCTACCACGGCCACGGCTCACCCTATTCCTGGCGCGTCTGGCTCGCGCTCGAGCACAAGCGCGTCGCCTACGAGCTCAAGGTGCTCTCGTTCGCCGACGGCGACACGAAGAAGCCCGAGTTCGTCGCGATCAACCCGCGCCACCACGTGCCCACGATCGTGGACGACGGCTTCGCGCTCTGGGAGTCGACGGTGATCCTCGAGTACCTCGACGAGCGTTTCGCCCCGGCGGATGCGGCGCAAGCCCTCTATCCCGGGCGACGTGAGGGAACGCGCGCGCGTCCGCCGCCTGGCAAGGGAATCGAGGAATACCTGGACAACGAGGGGCATCAATCCCGTGACCGAGGAGTACTTCTTCAAGGACGGCGCCGCCCCCGACGCGGCGAAGGTGGAGAAGGCGCGCGCGAAGCGTGCGCGAGGAGATCGAGTATTTCGCGCGCGAACTGCGCGCAGGCTTCCTCGCGGGAGAGCACTCCCACGGCCGCCGACTACGTGCTGTATCCGTACTACGCCTATGTGGCGCGGCTCACGTTGCGCAAGCCCGAGGTGCGGCTCACGGAGCTCGTCCCGGCGCCCATCGCGCAATGGGGCAAGCGCATCGAGGCGCTGCCGTTCTTCGACAAGACCTATCCGCCCCATTGGCGATGAAAGGGCGCTCCGCCCGATGAGGTTCGCGGTCCATGCGACGGACTGGTCGAGGTCGCCGGCGCGGCGAGCTCACGCTCGCCCATGGCGTCGTGCAGACGCCCGCCTTCATGCCGGTCGGCACCTACGGCACGGTGAAGGCCATGAGCCCGGCGGAGCTCGACGCCATGGGCGCGCAGATCGTGCTCGGCAACACGTTCCACCTGTGGCTTCGCCCGGGGACTCGCGGTGATCGCGCAGGCACGGCGGACTGCACCGCTTCATGGGCTGGGAGCGGCCCGATCCTCACCGATTCGGGCGGCTTCCAGGTGTTCAGCCTCGGGGCGCTGCGCAAGGTGGGCGAGGAGGGCGTGGCGTTCCAGTCGCCCGGTCAACGGCGACCGGCTCTTCCTCACGCCCGAGGAGGCGATGCGCATCCAGCGCGTGCTGGGTTCCGACATCGCGATGGTGTTCGACGAGTGCACCGGGCTACCCCGCCACGCGCGACGAGGCCGCCGCGTCGATGCAGTTGTCGCTGCGCTGGGCGGCGCGCTCGAAGCGCCGCGCACGGCGACAATCCCAACGCGCTCTTCGGCATCGTGCAGGGCGGCATGTACGAGGACCTGCGCGACGAGTCGCTCGCGGGCCTCGCGGCGCATCGGCTTCGACGGCTACGCGCATCGGCGGCGTGTCCGTGGGCGAGCCCAAGGAGGACATGGCGCGCATCGTCGCCCACGCGGCGCCGCGGCTGCCGGCGGATTCGTCCGCGCTACCTCATGGGCGTGGGCACGCCCGAGGACATCGTCGAGGCGGTCGCGCGCGGCATCGACCTGTTCGACTGCGTGCTGCCCACGCGCAACGCGCGCAACGGCTGGCTCTTCACGCGCCACGGCGACGTGAAGATCAAGAACGCGCGCCATCGCGAGGACACGGGCCCGCTCGACCCCGACTGCGCCTGCTACACCTGCCGCAGCTTCAGCCGCGCCTACCTGCATCACCTGCACCGGACGGGCGAGATCCTCGGCGCGCGCCTGAATACGATCCACAACCTGCACTACTACCTGGAGCTGATGGGCGGGGCTCGCCATCGAGCGGCGCGCTCGGGCCTCGCGGGCTTCCACTGGGCGCGCGGCGCGAATTCCGGCAGCCGCCCTAGTCCAAGGGGCTTCGCGGCGCTCGTGGGCGAGGCCGCATGCTAGAATCGCAGGCTGGCTAGGCAGGTGAAAAGCCAGCCGCATCAAACTTTCCCGTTCGGAGCTACCTCCATGATCGGCACCGCATACGCCCAGGCCATCAGGCGCGGCACAGGGTGGCGACACGCTGATGGGCATGCTGCCCATCATCCTGATGTTCGTGGTCCTCTACTTCCTCATGATCCGCCCGCAGATGAAGAAGGCGAAGGAGCAAAGACCATGCTCGAGGGGCTGCAGAAGGGCGACGAGGTGATCGCGGTGGGCATGCTCGGCAGATCGCCAGCATCTCCGACAATTACCTGACGCTCGAGGTCGCGCCCAACGTGACGATCCAGGTGCAGAAGCAGGCCGTCACGCAGCTGCTTCCCGAAGGGCACGATCAAGGCCGCGCAGTAGCCTCATGAACCGGTACCCGCTCTGGAAGTACGCCATCATCGCGATCGCGCTGGTGGTGAGCCTCATCTACGCCGCGCCCAACCTGTTCGGCGAGATTGCCCGCGGTGCAGGTCGCCGGGAAGCGCACGACGATCAAGGTGGACGACGCGCTGCGCGACAAGCTCGTGGCGGCCTTCAAGGCCGCGGACGTCGCACCCATCGACACCGAAGCGCAGAACGGGAAGCTCAGCTTCCGCTTCCCGGACACGGACGCGCAGCTCAAGGCGCGCGACGTGGCGAACGCGACCATCGACCCCAACCTCTACGGCGCGGCGCTCAACCTGGTGCCCAACACGCCGCGCTGGCTGCAGGCCCTGGGCGCCAAGCCCATGTACCTCGGCCTCGACCTGCGCGGGGGCGTGCACTTCCTGCTGCAGGTGGACATGAAGTCGGCGGCGAACAAGGCCGTCGAGCGCTACGCGGGCGACATCCGCTCGCTGCTGCGCGACAAGAAGATCTACTACTCGGGCCTCGCGCGCGAGGGCGACCGCATCGTCGTGCGCTTCCGCGAGAAGGCCCAGCAGGCCTCCGCGTTGAAGGCGATCTCCGAGCAGATGCCGGATCTCGTCGTGCGCGAGGAGGACGCGGGCGGCGAGGGCAGGCTCACCGCGACCATCAAGCCCGAGGTGGTGAAGGCGAACCAGGACGCGGCGCTGCAGCAGAACATCCAGACGCTGCGCAACCGCGTGAACGAGCTGGGGGTCGCCGAGCCGATCGTGCAGCAGCAGGGCGCGGACCGCATCGTCGTGCAGCTCGCGGGCGTGCAGGATCCCGAGCACGCGAAGGAGATCATCGGGCGCACCGCGACCCTCGAGATCCGTCTCGTGGCCGAGGAGTACGCGCAGGGCCGCGGCGAGGACGCGTTCGCCCAGTACAAGGACCAGCCGGCGCCGGTGGGCGCGGAGAAGTACTACGACCAGAGGAACGGCGCGCCGGTGCTGGTGCGCAGGTCGCTCGTGATCGCCGGCGACCGCATCACCAACGCGCAGGCGAACTTCGACCAGCAGACCGGAGGGGCGGTCGTGAACGTGAAGCTCGACAGCGCGGGCGGGCGCGCTGATGCGCCAGACCACGCGCGAGAACGTCGGCAAGCGCATGGCGATCATGCTGGTGGAGAAGACCGGCACCGTGGTCGCCATGTGGCCCAACATCCAGGAGGAGTTCGGCGCCGACTTCCGCATCACGGGCCTGCAGGACATCAACGAGGCGAAGGACCTCGCGTTGCTGCTGCGCGCGGGCGCCCTCGCCGCCAACATGGACATCATCGAGGAGCGCACGGTGGGTCCCTCGCTCGGCAAGGAGAACATCCAGAAGGGCTACGACGCCGTGCTCTACGGCTTCGTCGCCATCGCGGCGTTCATGGTCGCGTACTACATGATGTTCGGCCTGGTCTCGGTCGTCTCGCTCGCCTGCAACCTGCTCTTCCTGGTGGCGATCCTCTCGATGCTCCAGGCGACGCTCACGCTGCCCGGCATGGCGGCCGTGGCGCTCACGCTCGGCATGGCGATCGACGCCAACGTGCTGATCAACGAGCGGGTGCGCGAGGAGGTCCGCTCCGGCATGACGCCGCAGATGGCGATCCAGGCGGGCTACGAGAGGGCCTTCGGCACCATTCTCGATTCCAACGTGACGACGCTCATCGCGGGCCTGGCGCTCCTCGCGTTCGGCTCCGGGCCGGTGCGCGGCTTCGCGGTGGTGCACTGCCTGGGCATCCTCACCTCGATCTTCAGCGCGGTGGTCGTCTCGCGCGGCATCGTGAACCTGATCTACGGCGGGCGGAAGAAGGTGCAGAAACTCTCGATCGGCGACACGTCCTGGCACCGCAAGGACGAGCCGAAGAAGGCGGCGGTCTAGGCCATGGAATTCTTCAAGATCCGCCGCACCATCCCCTTCATGCGCCACGCGTTGGTGTTCAACGTGATCTCGGCGATCGTCTTCGTGCTGGCCGTCCTCTTCCTCGCGACCCGGGGCCTGCATTTCTCCATCGAGTTCACGGGCGGCACCGTGCTCGAGGTGAGCTATCCGCACGCGGCCGACCCGGCGCGCATCCGCGCGGCGCTGGAGAAGGGCGGCATCAAGGGCGCGGAGGTGCAGAACTTCGGCACCTCGCGCGACGTGCTGGTGCGCCTGCCGCTCAAGGCCTCACCGGACGAGAAGACGCAGAACGCGCAGATGCAGAAGCAGGCCGACGCGGTGATCGGCGCGCTCAAGGCCGACGACAACACCGCGGAGTTGAAGCGCCGCGACTACGTGGGCGGCCAGGTGGGCAAGGAGCTCGCCACCGATGGCGCCCTGGCGCTCCTCTTCGTGTGCATCGGCGTGGTGATCTACCTCGCGTTCCGCTTCGAGTGGCGCTTCGCGGTGGCGACCATCATCGCGAACCTGCACGACGTCGTGATCATCCTCGGCTTCTTCTCGTTCTTCCAGTGGGAGTTCTCGCTGCCGGTGCTGGCCGCCGTGCTCGCGGTGTTCGGCTACTCGGTGAACGAGTCGGTCGTGGTGTTCGACCGGGTGCGGGAGAACTTCCGCAAGATGCGCAAGGCGACGGTGCCGCACATCATGGACGCCTCGATCACGGGCACCATCTCGCGCACCATCATCACCCACGGCTGCACGCAGATGATGGTGCTGTCGATCTTCTTCTTCGGCGGGGCGAGCCTGCACTACTTCGCGCTCGCCCTCACGGTCGGCATCCTCTTCGGCATCTATTCCTCGGTGCTGGTCGCGTGCCCGCTCGCGATGTACCTCGGCGCCTCGCGCGAGGATTTCGTGAAGCCCGAGAAGAAGACGGTCGAGCACCAGATGCCCTGAAGGCGGGGCCGCCCTGGACCTGGTCGACCTCGTCCTGCACCTGGACGTCCACCTACTGCAGCTGGTGCAGGCGTACGGCGCCTGGGTGTACGCGATCCTCTTCGCGATCATCTTCGCCGAGACGGGATTCGTGGTCACGCCGTTCCTCCCCGGCGACTCGCTCCTCTTCGTGGCCGGCGCCATCGCCGCGGGCGGCGCGCTCGACGTGCACCTGCTCGCCGCGATCCTCGTGGCCGCGGCCATCCTCGGCAATTCCGCCAACTACGCCATCGGACGCTGGCTGGCTGCCCACTTCTTCCGCGAGGAAGGCGCGCGCTGGCTCAACCCCGCGCACCTGAAGCGCGCGCACGAGTTCTACGAGCGCCACGGCGGCAAGGCGGTGGTGATCTCGCGCTTCCTCCCCATCGTGCGCACCTACATCCCGTTCGTCGCGGGACTGGGCGCCATGGAGCCGGCGCGCTTCACCGCGTACAACGTGGCGGGCGGGGTGGCGTGGGCGGGGCTCCTCACCTACGGCGGCTACTTCTTCGGCAACATCCCGTGGATCCGCGCGAACCTCACGCTGCTGATCGTCGCGATCGTGGTGGTGAGCCTGCTGCCGCTCGCGGCGGCGTTCGTCCGCTCGCGGCTCGCGCGCCGGTAGAGTCTTCGGTTTGAAGGTCGGCTTCCGACCCGAAGCAGACAAACGGCCAACTGATCCTACCGACTTGTCCCGACCTTAAGCGCTCAGCGAGCGACCTTGGCAGGGCCGAACAGTCTTTCCGCGTTGTCATTCCCAATCTTACGTGCAGTCTCCGGGGAAAGCTGGGACAGCAGGCGACGAAAGGCAATGATGACGTCCCTATATCTCGAATACTGAAAGGGATGGGCAGTGTCGGTTCCGATCATGAAGCGATCAGGGAACTGCTCGAAGAGGTCGCGCATTGATGCGTTGATCGTCCCATCGTTGTACTGAATTCGCGTCACGTGGCTGTTAGGTCTGTAGGCAAAGTTCCCGCGCGTGCCGAAGGTTCCCCAGCCAAACGGGTTGGGCATCGGGACAGCCATGCCCGCCAGATCGCAAGTCAAAAGCGGAAATCTCCTTAGAAATTCGGCCACCTGCGGGGCTGGTGCACGCCCACAATTGTGCGCCCAGATGACTTTCGTCTTCGGCCACCTTTGCAGCATTTGCTGCATCTGCTGCGACATGTCCGGCTCGGCTTCGGCGTGAATAAGCAACGGCAGACCAGACTTCTGGCCGAGGTCAAATAATCGATTCATCAACGGCGTATTGAGCGGCAGCCGTACGTCCCCGGAGTACTCTTGACTGGTCGTGCTGACATACTTGTTGTATCCGTAGTGGAGGATGATAAATTCGCCTAGTCCCTGAAATTTTCCGCTCCTTGCCTTCGATTCAGCCTCGAGCAAGAAGGAATCCCGAGACCAAGCATCAAGTCCCGATAGATCCATCCTTTGCCCACCGATAAACGCTACGAATCGATCTGGAAAGCGTTGCACGAACGCCAAGGCCATCTGGTCGGTCGCCTTTCCGTCATCTGCGTAGTAACGGGGGGCCAGGACCATGCGACGAACACCGGCCTCATCCATCCACTTGATCAGCATCTCGGCTGACTCGTCGTACTGCAGATGATTGTGCGCATCAAAGAGTGGCAAGTCCCGAACGTAGTCGCTGATTTGTTGAGCACAACCGATGGTGGATGTCGCGACGAAAACCATTGCAGCGAAAACACTTCGCTCTAAGAAGCGTAGGAAGCCCCTCATGGCGCGTCTTGAGCAGCCATGATGCGGCGCTGTGAATCGAGAAGACCTGCCAACAAAGGCGCGCGAGAAAGCCGTCATAAGGTTTCCCTCCCGAATGTCCGCTCCTGGCCGGTTAGCGACGGTCGGCTTCCGACCCGAGGCGGCCATCGAGCGACTATGGGAGCCGCGTGTCATGAAGGCGAGCGCATCGGCCGTGTCGACTCCACTAGAGTCGTCCGCCGATCCCCGTCGCAAGGTTCGTGAGCAGCTTCTCCGTTGCCGCCGCGGAAGTGTCCATTCCGTTGAGCTCCAAATAGAAGCGGACATTGCCCTTGCGCTCGTGGAGCGCGTGCTTCGAGTCGAGGTAGGTGTCGTCCCCGACGCCCGGCACGGGTGTCCCCGAGCCGAAGAACATCTGCAACCGCTTGAATAGATCCGCCGACTCGGACGGCGACGAGTCGAAATACACCCTGAACAGAAGAGACCCTCTGCCGCCCTTCGACCGGTACAGGCAGTCGGTCCCCTGCGCGGTGTTCCTGTAGGGCCGGGGCGCCACGCTCCTTTCCGGTGCGCCGACGGCGCGGCCAAGGACCTTGCTCACCTCGGCTGCCGGCAACAGCGAGCAGGCGTCCGCGGGGGCATTCGACGCAAACGCGGCGAGAGGCGCGAACGTGGCTGCAAGAATGATTGCGGCAATCAGCGATCGTCTACGGAAGCGGAACATGGAGAATTCCTCCCTTGGCAACCGATTCTCGGTCGAGCCGAAGACTCGGTCAATTGGTCCTCAGGCCGCGGGCGTGGCGCGCACGAAGACGACCGCGGCGGCGAAGTAGCCCAGCGCGAGCGCGATCTCCAGCCCGGCCAGCGCGACGGAGGGGCCGCGGTCGGAAACGACGCGCACCACGCCCTCGGCGAAATAGAGCCAGATGAAGAGCGTGGTCCACTGGAACGTGTAGCGGCGGCCGTGCAGCACGCCGAAGAGCGGTACCAGCAGCGGCAGCGCCTTCAGCACGAGCCACGAGCCGCCCGGCCGCACCGGCGCGAGGAAGAGCTCCCACGCGACGCACAGCAGGATCAGCGCGATGAGGCACGCGCAGGCCGCGGCCCACGCGCCCGAGCGCGCGCTCAAGCGGCGAGCTTCCGCGCCGCGATCGCGAGCCGCTTGCCGAGCGCGAAGGCGAGCCGCAGCTCCTCGTCGGCAACGGCGCGGTCGTTGGCGGTGCCCGCGACGTGCGTGGCGCCGTAGGGTGTCCCGCCCGAGCGCGTCGCGTTGAGGTCCGGCTCGGTGTAAGGCAGTCCCACGATGAGCATCCCGTGGTGCAGCAGCGGCAGCATCATCGAGAGGAGTGTCGCTTCCTGGCCGCCGTGCATGGAGGCGGTGGACGAGAACACCGCCGCGGGCTTGCCCGCGAGCGTGCCCTGGCCCCATTCGGCGCCGAGCCCGTCGAGGAAGTACTTGAGCGGGGCGGCCATGTTGCCGAAGCGCGTGGGCGAGCCCATCGCGAGCCCGGCGCATTCGGCGAGATCGCGCCGCTCGACGTACGGCGGGCCCGCGGCGGGGATCGCCGGCGCGGGCTTGTCGATCACGGCGGCGACCTTCGGCACCGTGCGCACGCGCGCGGCCATCCCGTCGACGCTCTCGATGCCGCGCGCCACCGATTGCGCGAGCGTGCGCACGGATCCGGTCGCGCTGTAGTAGAGGACGAGGACGTCGGGCATGAGGCGGGTGCTATGATACGCCGCCCGTTCGTGCGCGAGCCGCGCTCCCTTCCGCCGCGATGCGCCGCCTCATCGACACCGCCTTCGACATCCTCGGCTTCGCGCGCTTCGTCGTGCGCCGCTGGACCGAGGACCATTGCCCGCAGATCGCCGGCAACCTCACGTACACCACGCTGCTCGCGATCGCGCCCAGCTTCGCCGTGGGCGTGGCGCTGCTGTCCTCGACGCCCGCGTTCGAGACGGCCATGGGACACGCCAAGGCCTTCGTGCTCATGAACCTCGCGCCCGCCGTGGCCGACCGCATCGTCGACACGTACCTGGAGAGCTTCGCGCAGAACGCGCAGCGCCTCACCTGGCTCGGGCTGGGCGCCGTGCTGGTGCTCGCGGTCATGATGATGCTCATCATCGACCGGTCGCTCAACGCGATCTGGCGCGTGCGCCGCCGCCGGCCGTACTGGCTGCTGGTGCCCGGCTACGTGGCGCTCCTCGTCGTGGGGCCGCTGCTCATCGGCGCGAGCCTCGCGCTCACCACCTACCTCGCGTCGCTGCCCCTGGGGGGCGCGGCCCTCGGGAACGATGCGCGGTCCCCGTTGCTTCGCGCCGCACCCGTGACGCTCACCGCGCTCGCCTTCTTCCTGGTCTACAAGATCGTGCCCCACCGCCACGTGCCCTGGCGCCATGCCCTCGCCGGCGCGGCGCTCGCGGCGGTGCTCTTCGAGTCGGCGAAAGGGGTCTTCGCCCTCTACGTGCGCCACGCGACCACCTACAGCCTCGTGTACGGAGCCTTGGCCGCCGTGCCCCTCTTCCTCGTCTGGATCGAGCTGTCGTGGATGATCGTGCTGCTGGGCGCGGAGATCACCGCGTGCGCGGGCTACTGGCACGCGCGGCTGTGGACGCGCGCCGATCGTCCCGGCACGCATTTCCACGAGGCCGTGCAGGTCGCGCGCCTGCTCGTCGAGGCCTATCCCGCGCCGCTCGCCTTCGAGCAGCTGCGCAAGGAGGCGGTGCTGCCCGCCCACGAGCTGGACGACCTGCTCACGCGGCTGTGCGAGGCGGGCATCGCGCAGCGCACCGACCGCTCGCAGTACGCTCTCGTGCGTGAGCCCGCCGACGTCACCGTGGGCGAGCTCTACGAGGCGGCGGTGGCGCCCGTGGGCGGCATGCGCCCCGAGGAGTGGGCCGAGATCTCGGCGGATTTCGCGCGCGCGGCCGCGCAGATGCGCGAAGGGCTCGAGCGCCCGCTCGCGACGCTTTCGAGTAAGCTTCCCTGATGCGCATCCGATTTGCGCGCCGCCTCGCGTTCGCGATCGCGGCGCTCGTCACCGCGGTTGCCGCCCATGCGGCGGGCTTCGATCTCACCGACACCGGCGGACGTCACCACCGCCTCGCCGACTACAAGGGCCGCTGGGTCGTGGTGAATTTCTGGGCGACGTGGTGCGTGCCGTGCATCCAGGAGATTCCGGAGCTCGCGGCCTTCGCGCGCGCGCATCCCGATGTCGTGGTGATCGGCGTGGCGACCGACGGGGAGGACGCCGCGAAAGTGAAGCGCTTCGCCGCCAGGCTGGGCCACGGCTATCCGCTCGTGATCGCGGACGATGCCGTGGAGAAGCAGCTGGGCCATCCGTACGCGCTTCCCACCACGCGCATCTACGACCCGTCCGGCCGCGTGGCCTACGACCGCGTGGGCCGCGTGGACCGCAAGGCGCTCGAGGAAATCACGCGGGCCAAGGCCTCCGACAAGGCCTAGCCTCCCTCTCCCAAGGCAGAGGGAGAAGTCAGAGCGCCCAGCGATCCTTCCACGCCTTGAGCACGCGGTTGGGATAGTCGGGCTGGCCGAGCGTGCCGTTGTAGCGGCCGAGGGCGTTGGAGAGGTTGCCGTGCTCCTGGTCGATGTAGTAGCGCAGGATCGTGCAGCCGTAGCGCAGGTTGGTGCGCTCGTGGAAGAGGTCCTGGCCCGCGACGCCGATCTCCTTCACCCAGAACGGCATCACCTGCATGAGCCCGCGCGCGCCGGCGCGCGACACGGCGTACTTGCGGAAGTGGCTCTCGATGTCGATCAACGCGAGCACGAGCTGCGGGTCGAGCCCGGCGCGCAGCGCCTCGTAGCGCACGAGCGCGAGGAAGCGGCGCGTGGATTCCTCGTCGGCGAAGAAGCGCGCATCCACGCGGGTGGTCATGGCGCGCACCCACGCCCGCGTGTCCATGTCCTTCATGTCCACGTCCGCCGCGTCCTTCACCGCGCGCGCGAGCGAGGCGCGCACGCTCGCCGACAGCAGCTCGTAGCGTTGCGCGCCGGCGTGGGCCGATGAAGCCGCGAGCGCGATCGCCACCGCGGCGACGACGCGCGCCAGCCGCTCAGGCGTCCTGCGAACGTCCATCGCGGATGCGCGCGCGCACGAAGGCCGGCGCCGCGTCGAGCGGCACCCTGGTCGCCGCCGCGTCGCGCCGGTGCTGGTACTCGACCACGCCTTCCTTGAGGCCGCGGTCGCCCACCACGATGCGGTGCGGGATGCCGATGAGCTCCTGGTCGGCCAGCAGCACGCCCGGGCGCTCGTCGCGGTCGTCGAGCAGCACGTCCACGCCGGCGGCCTCGAGCGCGGCATGGATGCTGTCGGCGGCGGTCTTCACCGCGTCGCTCTTGCGGTAGCCCATCGGGATCACGGCGACCACGAACGGCGCCATGGGATCGGGCCAGATGATGCCGCGCTCGTCGTGGTTCTGCTCGATCGCCGCGGCCACCACGCGCGTGACGCCGATGCCGTAGCAGCCCATCTCCATCGGCTGCGTGGCACCCTTCTCGTCGATGTAGGTGACGCCCATCTTCTGCGTGTACGCGGTGCGCAGCTGGAAGACGTGGCCCACCTCGATGCCGCGCGCGATCTCGAGCGTGCCCTTGCCGTCGGGCGAAGGATCGCCCGCGACCACGTTGCGGATGTCGGCGACGACGGCGGGCTCGGGGAGATCGCGGCCCCAGTTCACGCCGGTCAAGTGGAAGCCTTCCTCGTTGGCGCCGGTGCAGAAGTCGCTCATCGCGCCCACGGTGCGGTCGGCGATCACGCGCAGAGGTTCTTCGGTTCCCGACGGCGCTTCGCGACCACGATGCCCCACGGGCCCGAGCGAGCCGGGCGGGGCCTCGAGGCGCGCGTCGATCTCCGCGTTGGTGGCGAAGCGGAAGGGGTTCAGGCCCGGCACCTTCGACGCCTTCACCTCGTTCATCATGTGGTCGCCGCGCACCAGCAGCATCGCCATGCGCGCGCCGTTGCCCGGATCGTGCATGACGACGATCGACTTCACCGTCTTCTCGATCGGGATCTTCAGGAACTCGGAAACCTCCTCGCACGTGTGCTTGCCCGGCGTGGCTTCCTTGCGCATGGGCTGCGTGGCGGCGCCGCGCGGCGCGCGGGGCGCCAGTGCCTCGGCGAGCTCCACGTTCGCCGCGTAGTCCGATTGCGGGCAGTAGGCGATGGCGTCCTCGCCCGAGCCGGCGATCACCTGGAACTCGTGGGATCCGGTGCCGCCGATCTCGCCCGTGTCGGCGGCGACCGCGCGGAAGTCGAGGCCCAGGCGCGTGAAGATGCGCGTGTACGCGTCGTACATCGCGCGGTAGCTCTTCTGCAGCCCCTCGTAGCCCGCGTCGAACGAGTACGCGTCCTTCATGATGAACTCGCGCGCGCGCATGACGCCGAAGCGCGGGCGGATCTCGTCGCGGAACTTGGTCTGGATCTGGTAGAGGTTCACCGGGAGCTGGCGATAGCTCTTGACCTCCTTGCGGACGATGTCGCAGAGCACTTCCTCGGCCGTGGGCGCGTAGCAGAACTCGCGCTCGCCGCGATCCTTGATGCGCAGCATCAACGGGCCGTAGAGGTCCCAGCGCCCGGTCTCGCGCCACAGCTCCGCGGGCTGGATCGGCGGGGCGAGGATCTCCAGGGCGCCGGCGCGGTTCATCTCCTCGCGCACCACCTGCTCCACCTTGCGCAGCACCTTGAGCCCCAGCGGCATCCACGAGTACAGCCCGCTCGCGAGCTTGCGGATGAGCCCCGCCCGGAGCATGAGCTTGTGGCTCGCGAGCTCCGCTTCCTGGGGCGCTTCCTTGAGGGTGGCGAGGTAGTACTGGGTGGCGCGCATGAACTCTCCGGCAGTACGGCGGTGGAAAAATGGTTTTTGGGCCAAAAATCAGCGAGTTGCAGCCTTCCATTCTACACGGCGCGGCGCGCGGCCCGGCGGGTGGCGGGCGCTCGCAAACTATGGAAAAATGGGATCAACTCAACGGATTGGATGGTGACCGCCATGATCGATCGGGACGGATATCGCCCGAACGTCGCCATCGTGCTCGTGAACACCCGCAACCAGGTCTTCTGGGGCAAGCGCGTGAAGGAACACGCGTGGCAGTTTCCCCAGGGCGGCATCAAGCCGGGCGAGACTCCCGAGCAGGCGATGTACCGGGAGCTCCAGGAGGAGACCGGCCTCGAGGCCCAGCACGTGAAGATCCTCGGGCGCACGCGCGAATGGCTGCATTACAACGTGCCGGTGCACTGGGTGAAGCGCGAATGGCGCGGCACCTACAAGGGACAGAAGCAGATCTGGTTCCTGCTGCGCCTGACGGGCCGCGACTGCGACATCAGCCTGCGCGCGAGCGAGAAGCCGGAGTTCGACGCGTGGCGCTGGCACGACTACTGGGTCCCGCTGGAGACCGTGATCGACTTCAAGCGCGAGGTGTATCGCCTCGGCCTGGAGCAGCTCGCATGCTTCCTCGAGGTGAACCCGCGCGCGTTGGGGCTTTCGCCCTACGGGCGGCGGCGCCGGCATCCGCGGCCGCAGCGCGGCGCGCCGGAAGGGGCCGCGCCGCCCATCACGATCGCCGGCAGCGACGCCTAGCGCGGCTTCAGAAGCCGCGCATCGGGCCGGGCACCGTCAGTCCGGCGAGCAGGCCCACGACGATGAAGAGCACGATCGCCACGATGATCACGACCACCGTGTACGGCACCGCCTTGTCCGCGGGCGTGCGCATCAGGATCGGCAGCCCCGTGTAGAGAAGGTACAGGCTGTAGAGGCCCACGATGCCGAGGATGGACAGCACCGGGATGATCGAGAAGATGCCGGCGAGCCACGAGGCGGTGGGCGAGAACGCCGAGACCTTGAGCGCCTGCATGAAGTTCTTCTCGCCGCCGAAGTTGGGCGCGAGCGCGTCGATGATGAGCGCCAGCACGTAGACCATCCCCAGCGAGAGGACGTAGTTCACGACCATGTGGAGGATGCCCGCGGTCACCGGCCAGCGGTACGTGCCGACGAAGGAGCTCATGCCGATGAGCGAGAATCCGATGAACGTGGCGATGGCGGGGATCGCCGCCAGGATCATCACGTAACCGGTGAAGAGGTCCTGCACCGTGTGCGGCTCGGCCGAGATGACGGCCCATTCTTCCTTCGGCTTCAGGATGATGTTCTTCGCGCGGTCCACGAGGTTCATGTTGTTGTCTCCCTTGGGCGTGATGTGGCGTGAGTATAGCCGCTACAGCACCACCAGGTTGTCGCGGTGGATGAGCTCCGGCTCGGCGAGGTAGCCCAGCACCGCCTCGATCTCGGAGGTGGGCTTGCGCAGGATGCGCGCCGTCTCCGCCGCTCCGTAGTTGACCAGCCCGCGCGCGATCTCGCGCCCGTCGGGCCCGGCGAGGCTCACCACCTCGCCGCGCTCGAAATGCCCGTCGACCGCGGTCGCGCCGATCGCCAGCAGGCTCTTGCCGTCGTGCCAGCAGCGCCTTCACGGCGCCCGCGTCGAGCGTGATGCGACCCGACGGCTTCAGGTGGTCGGCCAGCCATTGCTTGCGCGCCGCGATGCGGCGCGGTCCGGGCGACGAGCAGCGTGCCCACGGCCTCGCCCGCGAAAAGCCGCGTGCAGCACGTCGGGCTCCCGGCCCCAGGCGATCGCGGTGTGGGCGCCGCTGCGCGCCGCGCGCTTCGCGGCGAGCACCTTCGTGAGCATGCCGCCGCTGCCGAACGCCGAGCCCGCGCCGCCGGCCATGCGCTCGAGCGCCGGGTCGCCCGCCGCGCGCGCGCTCGACCAGCGTGGCCGCGGGATCCTTGCGCGGATCCGCCGAGTACAGGCCCTGCTGGTCCGTGAGGATCACGAGCGCGTCGGCCTCGATCAGGTTGGTGACCAGCGCGCCCAGCGTGTCGTTGTCGCCGAAGCGGATCTCGTCCACGACCACCGTGTCGTTCTCGTTGATGATCGGGACGACGCCGAGTGCCACCAGCGTCTTCAGCGTCGTGCGCGCGTTGAGATAGCGGCGCCGATCGCCGAGGTCGTCGTGGGTGAGCAGCACCTGCGCCGTGTGCAGCCCCTGCTCGGCGAAGCACGACTCCCACATCTGCACGAGGCCCATCTGTCCCACCGCGGCCGCCGCCTGCAGCTCGTTCACCGCGCTCGGGCGGCGCTTGACCAGTCCGAGGCGCTTCATGCCCTCGGCGATCGCGCCCGAGGAGACCACCAGCACCTCGATGCCGCGGCCGCGCAGCTGCGCGATCTGCCGCACCCAGTCGGCGATGGCGCCGCGGTCGAGGCCCGCGCCGCGCGTTGGTGAGCAGGCTCGAGCCGATCTTCACGACGACGCGCCGCGCGTCGGCGAGCGGCGGTGCTCATGGCCTGCCTCGTCCCGGCTTCCTCGAGGAACTCCATCACCTTGAACGTGAGCTCGCGGCAGCCCTCGCCGTCGATCGCGGAGACCACGAACCACGGCTTCGTCCAGCGCAGCTTCTTCACCAGCGCCGCGCGCGCGCTTGCGTGCGCTCCGCCGGATCGAGGAGGTCGGCCTTGTTGAACACCAGCCAGCGCGGCTTCTTCGCGAGCGCCGGATCGTACTTCTTCGACTCCGCGCGCGAGCGCCTTCACCTCGGCCGCGGGATCGATCGCCTCGTCGAAGGGCGCCATGTCCACCAGGTGCAGCAGCAGGTGCGTGCGCTGCAGGTGGCGCAGGAACTGGTGCCCGAGGCCCGCGCCTTCGGCCGCGCCCTCGATCAAGCCGGGGATGTCGGCGACCACGAACGAGCGGTTCACGTCCACGCGCACCACGCCCAGGTTCGGATGCAGCGTCGTGAACGGATAGTCGGCGACCTTGGGGCGCGCCGACGGACACCGCGCGAATGAAGGTCGACTTGCCCGCGTTGGGCATGCCGAGCAGGCCCACGTCGGCGAGCACGCGCAGCTCCAGCTCGAGCTGCCGCGCCTCGCCCGGCTCGCCGCGCGTGAACTGGCGCGGCGCGCGATTCATGCTCGACTTGAAGTGCAGGTTGCCGAGGCCGCCCTTGCCGCCCTGGGCGAGCAGCGCCCGCTCGCCGTCCTTCGCGAGGTCGGCGATCGTCTCGCCGCTCTCGGCGTCGCGGATGACGGTGCCCACCGGGCACGCGCAGCACGATGTCGTCGGCGCCGCGGCCGTAGCAATCGCTGCCGTGGCCGTTCTCGCCGTCCTTCGCGCGGAAGATGCGCGTGTAGCGATAGTCGATCAGCGTGTTGAGGTTCGAGTCGGCCACCACGTAGATGCTGCCGCCGCGCCCGCCGTCGCCGCCGTCGGGCCCGCCGCGCGGCACGGACTTCTCGCGCCGGAACGACGCCGAGCCGTCGCCGCCCTTGCCGGCGATGACCTCGATGCGCGCCTCGTCGAAGAACTTCATGGCCGCCCTATCTCGGAAGCGCGACGCGGATGCCGAGCGCGATGAACGTGAGGCCGGCGAACACGTTGAGCCGCGCGCCCACCGCGGGCTTGCGGCGGATCCATGCCCCGATGTAGCCGGAGAAGAGCGCCACCGCCCCGAAGATGATCGCGGTCTGCACCATGAAGATCGCGCCAAGGAGCGCCATCTGCAATCCGACGCGGCCCGCCGGCGCGTTCACGAACTGCGGCAGGAACGCGAGGAAGAAGAGGGTGACTTTCGGATTGAGCATGTTGCCCAGCACGCTCTGGCGATAGATCACGCCCAGCGCGCGCGCGTCGCCCGCGCCCTGCAGCGCGAAGGCCGCGTGATGGCGCAGCGCCTGGATGCCGATCCATGCGAGATACGCCGCTCCCGCATAGCGCACGACGTTGAACGCGACATCGGAAGAGCGGATCAGCGCCGCGATGCCGAGCGCGGCGAGCAGCGTGTGGAAGATGCAGCCGGTCGCGAATCCCAGCGCCGCGGCCACGCCCGCGCGCGGCCCCTGCGCCACGCCGCGCGCGAGCACGTAGACGATGTCCGGCCCGGGCGCGATGGTGAGGAGCGCCGAGGCGACGAGGAAGAGGGCGATGTCGGGCATGGTGTGGCGCCACAAACAAAAAAGCCCCGTACGAGGACGGGGCTCTTCTGCGCGAGCGGAAGGAGCCGTCAGGCCTGCACCGGCTCGATCGACACCGTGCGCTTCTTCGCCGGGCCGCGGACGTGGTACTTCACCTTGCCGGTGGCCATCGCGAAGAGCGTGTGGTCCTTGCCGATGCCCACGTTCGTGCCCGGGTGGAACTGCGTGCCGCGCTGGCGAACGAGGATGGAGCCCGCGTTCACGAGCTCGCCGCCGAAGGCCTTGAGACCCAGGCGCTTGCTCTCGGAGTCGCGGCCGTTGCGGGAAGACCCGCCTGCTTTCTTGTGTGCCATGTGTGGTTCCTATGTATCGGCGATGCCGATTCTAGCCGATGGCATCCACACGGATTTCCGTGTAGTTCTGCCGATGCCCTTGCGTCTTCTGGTAGTGCTTGCGGCGGCGCATCTTGAAGATCTTCACCTTCGTGCCGCGCCCGTGGGCGAGGACCGTGGCGGAAACCTTCGCTCCCGACACGAGGGGATTGCCGAGCTTCACGGCGTCGCCGTCCGCAACCATCAGCACCTGGTCGAGGACGATCTGAGCGCCAACGTCTGCCGGTATCTGTTCTATTTTGATTTTCTCGCCGGGGGCAACGCGATACTGCTTGCCGCCGGTTTTTATGACCGCGTACATTGTGGACTCCTGGGTTTGCGAAAAACTTGCCTGCGGAAGGCGATCCGTCATCTGCCGCCGACCGAACTCGCTATAATACGCGAAATTCCTCATAAGGTCAAAGACTTGTCCCGGGGTTTGCCCGGGCCCGGCGGAGTGCTTCCGCCCCTCGTCGCCGCGACACCCATGAACGATCCGCTCGCCCCCGTCAGCCTCGAATCGATCCGCGCTCCCATCGCCGAAGACCTCGCGCAGGTGGACGAGGTGATCCGCCGGCGCCTCGATTCCGATGTCGCGCTGATCCGCACCGTCGCGGGCTACATCGTGGCGGCCGGCGGCAAGCGCCTGCGTCCCGCGCTCGTGCTGCTCGCCGCGAACGCTTTCGGAGCGAAGGGGTCGGCGCGCCACGAGCTCGCGGCGGTGATCGAGTTCATCCATACGGCGACGCTGCTGCACGACGACGTGGTGGACGAGTCGAGCCTGAGGCGCGGGAGCAAGACCGCGAACGCCGAGTTCGGCAACGCCGCCTCGGTGCTCGTGGGCGACTTCCTCTATTCGCGCGCGTTCCAGATGATCGTGGACGCCGGGAGCCTGCGCATCATGAAGGTGCTGGCCGACGCGACCAACGTGATCGCCGAGGGCGAGGTGCTGCAGCTGCTCAACGTGCACGACGCCGACACCGACGAGGACCAGTACCTGCGCGTGATCCGCTACAAGACGGCGAAGCTCTTCGAGGCGGCCACGCAGGTGGGCGCGATCCTGGGCGGCGCCTCGGGCGAGGCGGAGGTGGCCCTCGCCGAATACGGCACGCACCTCGGCACCGCGTTCCAGCTCATCGACGACGTGCTCGACTACTCGGGCGACCTGCAGGAAACCGGCAAGAACCTGGGCGACGACCTGGCCGAGGGCAAGCCCACGCTGCCGCTGATCCGCGTCATGCGCGAGGGCACGCAGGAGGAGCGCCGCCTGGTGCGCCATGCGATCGAGCACGGCGGCAAGGGCGACCTCGAGGCCGTGGTGGCGGCGATCCACCGCGTGGGCGCGCTCGACTACGCCCGCGAGCGCGCGCGGGCCGAAGCGGCCCAGGCGACGGCGCGCCTCGAGCGGGTGGCCGATTCTCCGTGTCGCGACAGCCTCCTTCAGCTCGCGCACTTCTCCGTCGAACGCAAGTTCTGAGGCGCTGCATCGTCCGCGCCCAGCCGCCTGAAGATGCGGCGCCGACCGTCGGGCAGCAGGGCCACCAGGCATTCTTCATCCGTCCACGCCAGCCTGCCGGGTCCCAGGGTTCGCGGCGCATTCGGCGCCCGGTACGCTGCGCCGATCGCCTGCCCTCCGGTGAAGCGCAGCCAGTCGCCGTCGTAGCGTTGCGCCTCGCGGTGCGCTCCCACCATGAGCGACCAACCATCGGTCGCGAGCAGCGCCGCCATCAGGCGCTCGCCCAGGCACTCGACGACGATCGAGGCGGTGGGCGTGTCCGAGTCCTCGACCCACCAGCCGGTGCGCGTGTCGTTGCCCGGAATGTCGCCGTGCTGCGGCTCGAGCTGCAGCGTCGTGCCGTCCACGCGCAGCTCGAGCGAGCGCCCGGAGCCGGAAAGCCGCAACGCCGAAGCGTCGGCGAGCCTCCATGCGGGTTCGCCATCCTCGCCGTACACGCAGCACGCGGCGCGCGGCGCGCGGGCGTCGAGATCCACGAAGAAGCCGCGCCCCGGTTCCGCGGCGTTCCACCACCAGCCGCGGCGCGCGGCATTCGCACCGCCGGGCGCGGCATTCGCACCGCCGGGCGCGGCATTCGCACCGCCGGCGCGGCATCCCACCGCCGGGCGCGGCGAGCGCGCTGCGGCGCAGGACGATCGTTCCCTCGAAGATCAGGTCGCGGCGCCCGTCACGCGAGAACGAGTCCTGGTGCTCGCGAATCGCCTCCCACGCCCACCCGGGCAGCGCGGACTCATCGGCGCCGAGCCCCAGGCGCAGGTGCATCCGCGCCTGGTCGAGGAACGGCGTCTCGTCTCCGTTGATCGCCGTGACGCGGCATTCCTCCCATTCGGGCCCGCGCGCCGCCGCCTCGAAATACGCGCGCGTGAACGACCACTTGTCGTCCATGCCCTGGAAGATCGGGTCGCCCTTGTCGCGCAGCCGCGCCTCGTGGTCGTCGACCATGCGCCGCAGCATCTCGAAGCCGGGTCCGCTCTCCCGCCGCCGCGCCGCCTCCGCGAGAACGTGCCGGTAGGCGATGCACAGGACCCCATGGCCCGGCTCGAAGGGCTCGATGAAGAGCGCGCTTCCCCCCGGACGCAGCGCGCAAGCGCAGGAGCGCAGCACGCGGGTGGGATCGACGATGTGGTGCAGGATGGCCGCACCCACGGCCAGGTCGAACGCGCCCGGGCGGAATCGGTCGTTGTTCGCATCCATGCACACGAGGCCGTAGCGTCCGCGGTATTGCGGGCGCGCCTCGAGGAACTCGCGCAGGATGAGGAGGAGCTGCGGGCTGATGTCCGTGGCGACGATGTAGGCGTGCGGGTGCAGGTCGAGGAGCGGGATGACGGAATTGCCCGAGCCGGAGCCGATGTCGAGGATCGCGCGGCGCGACGCATCGCCCGCACCGATCGCGCGCCGGATGACCTGGCGGAACCACTCCACGTTGTCGTAGCGCCGGTGGTATTCGCTCGCGTTCTCGAGGAATTGCGCGGTCACGCCGGAGCGGGGCGCGCCGCGCTCGGACTCGGGGGCGAAGATCCCGCGCAGCCGCGGATCGTCGGCGCCCAGGTCCCGCAGCGGCTCCGCGAACAGATCCTGGAGGTCCGGATTCATCGACCCCATGATACAATCGCGACTTCCGTCGGCACCGTGGGCGGAGCCGGTTCGGGGTGTAGCTTAGCCTGGTAGAGCGCTACGTTCGGGACGTAGAGGCCGGAGGTTCGAATCCTCTCACCCCGACCATTTCCTTCCGAGAACGCATCACGCCGCCCGACCACGGCCTACGACTTGCCGAGGGCGGTGCGCGCAGGCTCCATGCCGTGACGGCGCTTCGCGCCGTCCGCGTCCGCGCAGGCCAGGAAGGCGAGGAACTCGCGGGCGGCTTCGCGGTGGGTCGAAGCGGTGCAGACCGCTCCCGAGAAGATCGTGTCCGCGTCGATCCCGGAAGGCAGGAGACCGACGACCTCGATTCCCGCCACGTGGATGAGCTCGCTCAACTGCTGGAAGCCGAGCTCGGCATCGCCCCGCGCCACGACCGCTCCCACCGCAACCCCCGGCGGCGCCTGCACCATGCGCGGCTGGATGGTTGCGGCGATTCCCCAGCGCTCGAGGAGCCGCGTGAGGCAGGCGCCACTGGGCCCCGTCGAATAACCGATGCTGCGCGCGTCGAGCACTGCGTGGCGCAGGGCGGCTTCGTTGCCGATGTCCGGCCGGCGAGCTCCGGCGGCGACTGCAACGGCAACGCACGAACGCGCCAGGTCGATTCGACTGCCCGCGACGACGCGGTCCGCCAATTGCAACTGGTCGATGGCGTCCGCGGCGAGGACGACGGCGTCGAACGGCTCGCCCGCGTGGACGCGCCGGGCCGCTTCCACGCCTCCCACCGATTCGATCGACACGTCCGCGCCGGACTGCCGCTGGTATGCCTCGGCCAGGTCGGCCAGGACCTGGCGCGTGGCCATCGACGAGATGCCGGTCAGCCGGATCATCGAGGGGACCCGGCGGGCTTGTCCCACGCGATGTTTCCCGCATCCTTCCCGGCCACCGAATACAGTGCGCCGGGCGCATTGCGCGTGCGCTGGAACGCTTCGAGCGTCTCGCCCCGCATCGCCGCATAGATGTGGAGGTTCGAGACGCCGACCACGGCGCCCAGCTTCTCCAGCCCGAAGAAGATGGCGCCGTAGTGCATGAGGCCGCGCCAATCGCGCCGGCGGATCAGGTCCCGCTCCTCGCCCGTGAGCCCGGCCGCCTCGAAGCTCGCCTCCGGATCCCGCAGGAACGCCCGGCGATGCGCGGGCTCGACCATGCGGTGGAGGTAATCGTTGATCCGGTAGCACCTGACGCTGCGATCGAGCGTGAAGGGATAGGTGCCCTCGAGGTTTTCGATGCCTTCGAGCTCGCGCTCGGCATGGCGGCGGTGGCGTTCGACGACCGCCGGGTCGGGCGCATCGTCCGTCCCCTCGTAGATCGCGGCCGCGATGCCCGTCATCGACGGAAGGTAGTAGCTGCGGTGCTTGCAGACCACCTGGGACGAGAGCGCGCCGCGCATCGCGAGCCACATGACCACTTCCGCGCCCTCGAACCCGCCGAGTGTGGCGAATTCGGCGATCGTCATGTCGGCGAGCCGCTCGGGGTCGCGTTCGAAGAGGTCCATGAAGCGCCGGTCCCAATCGGGATTGTTGAAGCCGGCGCGCTCGCCGTGCACCTGGTGGGAGAGGCCGCCGGTCGCGACGATGGCGACCCGCAGGTGCTCGTCCGGATAGCTCTCGATCGCCCGCCGCAGCGCGCGTCCCAGCTTGAAGAACCTGCGCGCGCTCGGGATGGGAAACTGCAGCACGCCCATCTGGAGCGGGACCAGCTTCGCCGGCCACGCCGGATCGTGCGGGCAGAGCATCGAAAGCGGCGAGAAGGTGCCGTGATCCAGGGGCCGGCGCTGGAAGAAGGACATGTCGAACTCGTCGGCCATGAGCGAGCGCCCGATGTGCGCGGCGAGCGCCGGATGTCCTTCGATGGGCGGCAGGTTGCGCGGGCCGCCGCCTTCGTCCGCCACGTGCCACTCGGGCCCCACGCCCAGCACGAACGCCGAGTAATGGTCGAAGAAGAAGGAGGTGACGTGGTCGTTGTAGATCCACAGCAGCACGTCGGGGCGCTTGTCCGCGAGCCATTGCGCGAGCGGCGCGAATTGCTCGAAGACCGGCGTCCAGGCGGGATCGTCGCGCTTGTTCCTGTCGAACGCGAAGCCGATGGTCGGCGTATGGGAGGCGGCGATGCCGCCCACGATGCGTGCCATTCCTGTCCTCCCCGGGAGCCCGTGGCGGAAACCGTACAGTTTGGCATGCCCGGCGCGTCGCGGGCGTACGGCGCCTAGCGATGCGCGGGAAACGGCACCCTGCGCCGTGCCGCCATGGAGCGGCCGATCGCCTCGCGGTCCCGGTCGTCGAGCCAGCGCGCGAACATCTCGCGCAGCGCCGATTCCTCCGCGGCGATGTGGTTCGCGTACGCGCCGGCCAACGATTGCACGTCGTCTTCCGGCAACGTGCGCATGAGTCCCTCGGCGACGCCTTCGAGCGGCTTGCGAAGCCGCGCCCACGCCGCCTCGAGGTCGCGATGGTCCGTCTCGAGACGCCGGCGCAACTCGCGGAAGCGGGCCGCCTCGCCCGCGTCGGCGATGCGCCGCTCGAGCAGCGGGAAGACGTCCTTCTCCTCGTCCTCGTGGTGGTCCACGGCCGACTTGCCGAAGTAGCGCAGCACGGCCTGCGCGGCCGCGCTCGCCTCGGCGTCGATGCCCTTCGCGTCCAGGTGCGCGCGCAGCCGCTTCAGTGTCTCCAGCTGCTTCTCGATGCGCCGATGGCAGCCCAGCAGCATCTCGAGCGGCTCGTCGAAGCCCGCGGGCGGGTCGACCAGCGCGCGCGCCGCCTTATGCGCCGGATGCGGCGCGTCCATCGGCGTCCTCCGGCGAAGCGGAAATGGTTCCCATCGCATTGCGACCTCGCCCTGCGCGAAAGGTTGCAGCCGCGTTTCATGCGACGCGCGTGGCCACGACGACGTAGCGATAGCGCGTGCCGGGCCGCACCCCGTCGAACGGGAAGCAGGTGATGAGCGTGAGCTGCGCGCTTCCCGTCTCCTCCATCACCGCCGTGTCGTCGCGATCGACGACACCCGCCTCGCGCACGCGGTAGCGCACGAGGGCGCCGCCCGCGGCCTGCACGTCGATCTCGTCGTCGGGCGCGAGCTTGCGCAGGAACGCGAAGTGCGTGTCGCGATGCGCCACCAGCACCGTGTTGCCGCGCGTGCCGGGCGCCGCGGTGCCCGACACGAGTCCCGGGCCGTACGCGAGCGAGCGGCGGCTGGCGTCGTCCATCACATAGAGCTCCACGTGCCGCGCCGGGACCGTGAGGCGCGCGACGGGCCGCATGTCGGCCCAGCGCCACGGGCGGCGCACGGGCGCGCCGCCGCGGGCCTGCGCCCACGCGCGCGCGATGAGGCGCTGCGCGATGAAGCCCTTGGCGTGGATCCATCCCGCGGCGGCGAGCTGCGAGGCGCCCGCGATCGCGAGCGCGGCAACGGCGACGGCAACGGCGGGCCTCATGCGAGCCTCGGCCCGGCGGCGCCGCGCCCGATCACGGCCACGACCGCGGCGGCCGAGAGCGCGAGCAGGCCCAGCAGCAGTTGCAGCGTCGCGGGCGTATCCGTTTGCGGGATCGTTCCGGCGGCCGCGCCGGAGCCGCGCGGCAGGCTCGCCTTCACCATCGCGCTCTTCGCCGGTCCCGTCGCGGTCGGCAGCGTGTCCACGGCGACGAGGCTCGTGTACGCGCTCACGAGATGGTGCTCGAGCGCGACCTGCACGACCTGCCCGCGCAGCGGGGTCACGTCGCCGCCGCGGCGGATCGCATCCATGAGGCTCGCGATGCGCGCCCTGGCCCAGAGGGCGCCCACGCCGCTCGACTGGCCTGCGGTCGAGGACGCGAGCGCCACGCTCCAGGGTTGGTTGCCGCTCTTCGCGGAGACGACGAGCGTGCCGGCGAGGCTCGGCGCCGCGGCCGCGACGACGATGGGCTCGCCCATGTAGAGGTCCGGGACGCGCTCGGGATAGGTCTCCACCGCCGTGCCGTCGGGCCAGCGGATCGCCACGTCCTGCAGCACCGGCGCCTCGATCTTCGCGAAGAGGCCGGTCATCTTCTCGCGCACCTCGTGCACGTCGCCGATGTAGGTGAAGGTGCCGCGGCCGAACTGCGCGGCCTTGGTCATGAAGTGGCTGTTGGGCGCCGCGCCGATGCCCACGGTGAAGAGCCGCGAGGCGCCGAGGCGCTGCGCGATGAGGCGCAGCAGCGCGTCCTCGTTCTCCACGCCGCCGTCGGTCATGAAGACGACCTGGCGCAGATAGCCGGGCGTGTCGCTGCCGTCGAGCGCGAAGGTGAGGGCGGGCGCCATCTCGGTGCCGCCGTCGGCGCGCAGCTTGGCGACCCAGTCCAGCGCGGTGCGCACGTTGGATGCGGTGGCGGGGAGCGCCGCGGGCCACATCGGCCGCGTGACGGAGTTGAATTCCACCACGTTGAACCGGTCGCGCTCGGTGAGGCTCGCGAGCGCCTCCCCCAGCGCCGCCTTCGCCTGCTCGATCGACGCGCCCTGCATCGAGCCCGAGGTGTCCACGATGAGGATCGTCTCGCGCGGCACGCGCGCGAGAGCCGCCTTCGCGGCGGCATCGGGTGCGGGAGGAACCACCATCAGCAGCGCATAGTCCTTGCCGCCGATGGTCTCGGTGAAGACCGCCGCCTGGGGTGCGGCCCCCGGCGCCACGGTCCACGTGAGCTCGAAGTCGTGGTCGGCTTCTTCCTGGTCCTTCGCGAGATACACCAGCGCGCGATTGGCGTCGCGCTTTTCGACCCGGGTGTCGTCGTACGAGCTCACCACGTCGCCCAGCGCGACACCCGCGTCGATCGAGACCGCGATGTCGACGGGATTGACGAGCGCGCTGCCGCCCACGGCGAACGCCGGCTGCAGCAGGGCGCCTTCGGCTGCGGCCGCCCCCGCCGCGCTCGGCGTCGCGGCTTCGCGCGCCTTCGGCTCCTCCGGCAGCGCCTCGATCGGCGCGGACGTGGGCACGTAGCGCGGCGTCACGGCGAGCGGGAAGCGCAGGCGGTAGCGGCCGTTGTCGTACGCGAGCGTCTGCTGGTACTCGATCGTCACCTGCACCGCCTCGTTGGGGCCGATGTGGGCGACGGAATTCGTGAAGAGGTTGGGCCGCTGCTGTTCCACGATGGCCGCCTTGTAGCCGTCGCTCTTCGCCTGCTCGTAGGTGCGCCGCGCGGCGTCCTTTTCCTGGATGACGCCTTCGATCACGCGCGTGCCGATGCGCAGCGTGAGGTGGTCGACGGCCGCCTTCTCGGGAAGCGGGAAGACGTAGATGCCCTCGGCCGAATCGGTGCCCGGATTGTGGAAGGTCTGCGTGACGCGCGTGCGGGCGATCATGCCGCTCACCTCGATCGCGACCGCGGTCTCGAGCGTCGGCGCGACGGTGTACTCGCCGGGCGTGCCGGTCGCGAGCAGCAGCGCGCCGGTGTGCGTGCCGTCGAGCTTCACCGCGGCCGCGCGGGCGTTGCTCGCCAGCACCAGCGCCGCGAAGCCGAGCGCCAGCGCCACCGCGATGCCGCTCACCACGGCGCGCGCCCCCAGCACGATGAAATCGACCGCCCCCGCCGCCGTGGGCCGCTTCGCCTCCGCCATCCTGTCCGCCATCTCGGATCCTTTCCGCCCGTTGGGAGTGGGCAGCGTCATTCCGCGCGCGCGCGGGGCGCCTGCGAGGGCGCGATGCGGGCACGGCGGCGAACCTTTCTGGCAAAAAGATGGCTTCTCATATAATTGGCGGCTTATGGCCCGCCGCATCGCGCTCGTCGAGGACGACGCCACCATCCGCGCAGAACTACGTCGATGCGTTGACGCGCGCGGGCTACGAGGTGGCCGCGTTCGGCGACCGCGCGAGCGCCTCGCGCACCCTTTCGGCGCGCCTGCCGGAGCTCGCCATCATCGACATCGGGCTGGGCGCGGACATCGACGGCGGATTCGCGCTGTGCCGCGAGCTGAGGAGCGCGAGCGCCCGGCTGCCGATCATCTTCCTGTCGGCGCGCGATTCCGACTTCGACATCGTCTCGGGCCTGCGCCTGGGCGCCGACGACTACCTCACGAAGGACGTGAGCCTGCCGCACCTGCTCGCGCGCATCGCCGCGCTCTTCCGGCGCGTGGACGCGGCCGACGAAGCGCCCGCGGCGGACGAGGTGCTGCACCGGGGGGCGCTCGCCCTCGACGCGCAGCGCATGGAGGCCACCTGGCAGGGCAAGCCGCTCGGCCTCACGGTGACCGAGTTCTGGATGGTGCATTCGCTCGCGCGGCATCCCGGCCACGTGAAGGACCGCGACCAGCTCATGCGCGACGCGGAGATGGTGGTCGACGACGGCACGATCACCTCGCACGTGAAGCGCATCCGCAAGAAGTTCCTCGCGATCGATACGGCGTTCGCGGCCATCGAGACGGTCTATGGCATGGGCTATCGATGGCGCGAAGCGCCGTGAGGCGCGCGGCCGCGGCTCTCGCGGCATGGGCCTCGATCGGCGCCGGCGCCGCGCAGATGCCCCATTGGTACGCGCAGATCGACAACGACGTGCTCTACGGCACCGACCGCTGGTACACGAGCGGCCTGCGCATCGCGCGGGTGGCCCCGAGCGGCGGGCACGAGATCGAATGGGGCCTGCTGCAGGAGATCTACACGCCGGAGGCCAAGCGCCACAACCCGATCGACCGCCCGCCGGCCGCGCGGCTGCTGGGCTCGTTCGCGCGCCACGACCGCACGCCGGAGGCCTGGCGGACGCTCGAGGTCGACCTCGGCGTGACCGGACCCGCGGCGCTGGGGCGCCAGGCCCAGGACTTCGTCCACCGCTTCGTGCCCGCGCCCCACGAGGAATGGTCCGCGCAACGCTCGAACCGTTTCGACGGCCAGGCGGTCTGGGCGCGCACGCAGCGGCTGGGGCGCGAGGTGTCGGGCTCGCCGGACCTCCTGGCGCACTACGGCGTGGTGCTCGGCAACCAGATCGCCTTCGCGCACGCGGGCCTGGAGCTGCGCTTCGGCCACGGCGCGGCGACCGAGCTTTCCTCGCCGGCGCTGCGTTTCGCCGCGACGCCGCCGCTCGCGTCGTCGCCCGACGGCTCGTGGAGCTGGTTCATGGGCCCGAACGTGCGCGGGGTCGCCCGCAACCACCTGCTCGACAACCAGCCCGGCTCGAGCGTGCCCGAAGTGGAAAGGCGCCGCATCGTGCGCCGCTTCGCGGCCGGCGTCACGTGGTCCGGGCGGCTGGCGTCGCTCGCGTTCACGATGGTCCACGACACGCGCGAGTTCGTCGGCCAGCGGCGCGACCACGGCTTCGGATCGCTCACGGTGCACGTGCCTTTCTGAGGCGAGCCGGGTGAACGCACGGTTCGTCCACGGCATCCGCTTCCGACTGGTGCTGGTGGCGCTGGCGCTCCTCGTGCTGCCGCTGCTCGCCGTGCATTTCATCGCGAGCATGGAGGCGTTCCTGCGCGTGTCCCAGGAGCACGCCATCGGCGCCACGGCGCGCGCGGTCGCGGCCGCGATCTCCGACCGGCCCGCGCTCTTCGAGCGGGGACCCGACAGCGACGCGGAAGGCGAGGAACGCCGGCGCATCGTGGCGCTCTTCGCCGCCGCCGACACCGACGCGGCCGCGAGCCTGGGGAGCGCCTACGTTCCGTCGGAGGAAATCGAGCGCTTCCTCGCGATCATGGGCCGCAGCGGCACGCGGCTGTGGGTGGTGGACACGCGCTCGCGCGTGCGGGGACTGTCCGGAAGCCTGCGCGACCCGGCCGCCGCGCGCTCGCTCGTGAGCTGGCTCAAGCCCGTGGCCGCCCTCGTCGTTCCGGCGCCGAGCTATCCGGTGGGCGACGAGACGCTGCCGGTGCGCGGCCAGGTCGACCGCGCGCTGATCGGTGTCAGCTCGACGCAATGGCGCGCGACCCGCGATCGCGACGTGGCGATCCTCTCGGCGGCGCAGCCGGTGTTCGTGGGCGACGACATCGTGGGCGCGGTGGTGGTGGAGGAGACGACGGGCGCGCTGCAGATCCTGCGCCAGTCCGCGCTCGAGAAGCTCCTCGCGGTCACGCTTGCGGTCGTGGCCGCGGCGCTCGCGATCCTCCTCGCCTTCGCGAGCCGGCTCACGACGCGCATCCGCCGCCTGCACGCCGAGGCCGATGCCGCGATCGACTCCCAGGGGCGCGTGCGCGGCACCATCAGCCCGAGCGCGGCGCGTGACGAGATCGGGGACCTCGCGCGCACCACCGCCGCGGTGCTCGCGCGCCTGCGCGACTACAACGCGTACCTCGAAGGGATGGCGGGGCGCTTGTCGCACGAGCTGCGCACGCCGGTGGCGGTCGTGCGCTCCTCCCTCGACAACCTCGCCGCCCAGCCGCTCGCCGGAGAATCGCGCGTGTACGTGGAGCGCGCGCTCGAGGGCGTGGGGCGCCTCGCGCGCCTCATCTCGCGCTTGTCGGAAGCCACGCGCCTGGAGCGCCTGCTGGAGAGCGCGGAGCGCGAGCGCTTCGACCTCGCCGTGGTGGTGCGCGGCTGCGTCGAGGGCTACCGCGCCGCGTACCCCGCGCGCCGCTTCGAGCTCGCGGTGCCGGAATCCCGCGTCGGGGTCGATGGAGTCCCGGATGCCTTCGCGCAGCTCCTCGACAAGCTGGTCGAGAACGCGAACGACTTCGCGCCGCCCGGCTCCGGCATCCGCGTGACGCTCGAGGAGAGCGGCCGCCGCGCGGTGCTCGCGGTGGAGAACGAGGGGCCGCCGCTTCCCGAGGCGATGATCCACCGGCTCTTCGATTCGATGGTGTCGGTGCGGCCACCGGCGGCCGTCGGAGCGGGACGCGCGGACGGGGCGCATCTCGGGCCTCGGCCTGTACATCGTTCGTCTCGTGGCCGAATACCACGGCGGAGGCGTGCAGGCGCTGAATCGTGCGGCCGGCGGCGTCCGGTTCGAGGTGAGCGTGCCGCTGGCGGGTTGAATCGGCGCGCGCCGGCCTCGCAGGGGCGCCTCGCCATCGGCCCGGCGTAAACTCCCTTCGACGAAAACTCACCGCACCGAGGATCGTGGGCCGCATACCTTTTCCGCGACAACAACGATTCGGACGCGACACATTTGGGACGGGTCCTCTTCTTCCTCGTCATCGGCGTGCTGATCTGGCTGCTGTGGCGCGGGTCGCTGCGCCTCACGGCGCGCGGCGCGCGGGAGGAGCCGCGCAGGACCGAGCGCGGCGAGGACATGGTCGTCTGCGCGCGCTGCGGCGTGCACCTCCCGAGGAGCGAGGCGCGCGAGGAACAGGGGCGGCTCGTCTGCCGCGACAATCCGCGGTGCCGACCCGCTCCGTGAGCTCCGCGCCCGAGGCCGCCGTGCGCCCCGCGCCGCGCTTCGGCCGGCCGATGCCGTTCATCGTGGCCCCCGACGACGCCACGTGGAGCACGCTGCTCGTCTTCTGCGCCTATCGCGTCGTGCTGGCCGCGCTGGTGGGCGTGGCGTTCGCGTACTTCAACCACTTCTTCATGCTGGGCATCACCAAGCCCGAGGTGATCGTGCCCACGGCGCTCGCCTACGGCGTGGTCTCGCTCGCGCTGATCGTGCCCGCCGGCCTGCGCGAGCCCAACCTCACGCTGCAGGTGACCGCGGGCGTGCTGGCGGACGTCGTGGCCATCGTCATGCTGATGTACGCGAGCGGCGGGGTGCGCAGCGGCCTCGGCGTGATCCTGCTCGTCTCGCTCGCCGCCGCCGGCCTCATCACGCGCGGCCGGCTCGTCTTCGTCCACGCCGCGTTCGCGTCGCTGGCACTCCTCCTCGAGCAGACCTTCCAGGTCTGGCGCTTCGACGGCGCCGCGCAGGATTTCCTGCAGGCGGGGCTCACCTGCGCCGCGTTCTTCGCCACCGCCGGCCTCGCGTCCACGCTGGCGCAATACGCGCGCACCAGCGAGCAGATCGCCGAGGAACGCAAGATCGACCTCGCCAACCTCTCGCAGATCAACGAGCTCGTGATCCGCGACATGCAGGACGGCATCCTCGTCGTGGACGGCAACGGGCGCATTCGCCAGAGCAATCCGAGGGCGGCGCAGCTGCTGGGGCCGCTGCCCGCCGGGCGCTGGCCCTCGATCGGCGACTACGCGCCGGAGATCGCGCGGCTCCTCGACAGCTGGCGGCACGGCTCGGAGACCACGTTCATGCAGCTGCGCGCCCCGCGCTCCGCCGGCGAGCTGCAGGTGCACTTCGTGTCGATCGGCAGCGGCGCCACGCCCCCCACCGTGATCTTCGTGGAAGACGTGGGACGCATGCGCGCGCAGGCGCAGCAGATGAAGCTCGTGGCGCTGGGGCGGCTCACCGCCTCGATCGCGCACGAGATCCGCAATCCGCTCTCCTCGATCGGGCACGCGGCCGAGCTGCTCGAGGAGGGCGCGGCCGTGGAGCCTTCGGAGAAGCGGCTGCTCGACATCATCCGCGGCAACGTCTTCCGGCTCGACCGCATCGTGCAGGAAGTCCTCTACCTCAACCGCCGCGACCGCGCGCAGCCCGAGGCGATCGATGCCGCGGCCTATCTCGCCCATTTCGCGCAGGAGTTCGCGGTGGCGGAGAAGGTGCCCGAGGACGCGATCGACCTCCAGGTGCGCACCTCGCAGCGCCTGTGGTTCGACCGCCAGCACCTCGACCAGGTGCTGTGGAACATCGCGCGCAACGCCTGGCGCCACAGCCGCAAGCGCCCGGCTCGGTGCGCATCGTGCTGGCGCCTTCACCCGCGCCCGGAAGGCTCATGATCGACGTCCTCGACGACGGCCCCGGCGTCCCCCGCGAGGCGCAGGCGCACCTCTTCGAGCCGTTCTTCACCACCGAGGCGCAGGGCACCGGCCTCGGGCTCTACATCGCGCGCGAGCTCTGCGAGGGCAACGGCGCGCGCGTCGAGTACGTCGAGGGCGGCGACGGCGGTCATTTCCGCATCACCCTGAAAGGCGCCTGATGAGCCGCAAGGCCGTGCTGATCGTCGACGACGAGGCGGACATCCGCGAGCTGCTCGTGCTCACGCTCTCGCGCATGGGCGTGGACGCGGACAGCGCCTCGAGCGTGCAGGAGGCGCAGGAGGCGCTGAAGTCCCGCCCCTACGACCTGTGCCTCACCGACATGCGCCTGCCCGACGGCGACGGCCTCATGGTCGCTGCGCCACATCGCCGAGCAGCTACGGCAACACGCCCGTGCGCGGTGATCACCGCGTTCGGCTCGACCGAGAACGCCGTGGCCGCGCTCAAGGCGGGCGCCTTCGACTACCTTGCCAAGCCGATCAAGCTGGAGCAGCTGCGCCCGCTGGTGATGAGCGCGCTGAAGCTCCCGCGGCCGGCGCAGTCGCGGCGCGCCTCCATCGGCGAGACCACGCCGCCGGGCATGCCGCGCCTGCTGGGCGAATCGCCCGCGATCCAGCGCGCGCGCGAGATGATCGCGAAGCTCGCGCGCTCGCAGGCGCCGGTCTACATCACGGGCGAATCCGGCAGCGGCAAGGAAGTGGCCGCGCGCCTGATCCACCTCGGATCGTCGCGCGCCGACGCGCCGTTCGTCGCGGTCAACTGCGGCGCGATCCCCGAGAACCTGATGGAGAGCGAGTTCTTCGGCTACAAGAAGGGCGCCTTCACCGGGGCGGACAACGACAAGATCGGCTATCTCCAGGCGGCGCGAGAAGCGGCACGCTCTTCCTCGACGAGGTGGGCGACCTGCCGCTCGCGATGCAGGTGAAGCTCCTGCGCGTGATCCAGGAGAAGAAGGTGCGCCGCGTGGGCGACACGCAGGAGGACTCGATCGACGTGCGCCTCATCTCGGCCACGCACCGCAGCCTCTCGCAGCAGGTGGAGGCGGGCCAGTTCCGCCAGGACCTCTTCTATCGCCTGAACGTGATCGAGCTCAAGATGCCGAGCCTGCGCGAGATCCCCGAGGACATCCCGCTCATGGTGAAGGAGGTGGTGGAGCGGCTCGCGCGGCAGAGCGGCAATCCGCCGCCCGACGATCTCGGAGGAGGCGATGCTGGCGCTGCGGCGCTACGACTTCCCCGGCAACGTGCGCGAGCTGGAGAACATCCTCGAGCGCGCGCTGGCGCTCTGCGCCGACAACACGCTCACCGAGGCCGACCTCTACCTCACGCAGGCCACGCCGAAGGACAAGCTGGCGCCCCTCGACGGCTCGCTCGGCACGCGGGGACTCGCCGCTGCACGACTTCCTCGACCAGGTGGAGCGCGAGGCGATCACCAAGGCGCTCGAGGCCACCCGCTTCAACAAGACGGCAGCGGCGAAGTTGCTGGGCATCACATTCCGGTCGCTTCGCTACCGGTTCGATCGCCTTGGCATCGACTGAATTGCGGCATGGATGCGCGGGGAATACGGCTTGTGCCGGTGGCGCTCTGGCGCGCCTCGCCGCATTTCGACGCGCGCCCGCCGGGCGCGCCCATCACGCTCGTCGGTGATCCACAGCATCTCGCTGCCGCCGGGCGATTTCGGCGGGCCCCGCATCGACGAGCTCTTCCTCGGCAAGCTCGATCCCGCCGGGCATCCCTACTTCGCGCGAGATCGAGGGGCTGCGCGTCTCGTCCCACTTCCTCATCCGCCGCGACGGCGCGCTCCTTCAATACGTGCCGTGCGACGAGCGCGCGTGGCATGCGGGCGCCTCGAGCTGGAAGGGGCGCGAGCGGCTGCAACGATTTCTCCATCGGCATCGAGCTCGAGGGCGCGGACGACGTGCCGTTCGCCGAGCCGCAGTACGAGACGCTTGCAAGGCTCGCGCGCGCGCTCTTCGATCGCTACGGCACGCTCGACGTCGCGGGCCACAGCGACATCGCGCCCGGCCGCAAGACCGATCCGGGGCCGTGGTTCGACTGGCCGCGCCTGCGCGCGAGCCTGGGACTCGCGTCGTCTTGATAGGCTGGAAGCCCCTCGACTGAAAGCCCAAGCCCCTGTTTCCGCAGGGGCTTTCGCTTCGCCGCGCGCACGGCAGCGCGTTACCGCCCAATTCGTGCGCAGGCAGGGCCGCCAAGGCCCTGAATCCGAACGCAGAAAAAATAGTCCGCCGCGCCCCCTTGCGCGGCCGTTGGTCCCTCGCTAGACTTTGTGGCCATGCCCTCCACCGCGGCACTAGATGTTGTGGATGGCATGTGGATAAGCTGTTCACAACCCCCGGGACAACCCGGGTTATCCGCGTGAAATCCGGCGGTTAGCGGGCCCGAGAATGCCCGCCCGAACGAGCAGTGCATCAGTGGCGCCGCTGAAGGCCTTCAAAACAGAAACCAGGAGAAGAACCATGCGCTTGTCCTCCGATATCCATCCCGCGGCTCCCCTCGCCAATCCCATCCTCGGAGAAGAGGGCGCCACGCCGCAGGACAGATACGCGGACTACAAGATCATTCGCCGCAATGGCGCGGTCGTCGCGTTCGAGCCGGACAAGATCTCCATCGCGATGACGAAGGCGTTCCTCGCGGTGGCAGGCAACACCGCCGCGGCGAGCGCGGGCGTGCGCGACAAGGTGCAGGCGCTCACGCAGTCGGTGGTGGCCGCGCTCATGCGCCGCCACCCCGCGGGCGGCACGTTCCACATCGAGGACGTGCAGGACCAGGTCGAGCTCGCGATGATGCGCGCCGGCGAGCACCAGGTCGCGCGCAGCTACGTGCTCTATCGCGATGAGCGGGCGCGCGAGCGCGCCAAGCGCGCGCAGGAAGCGGCCGAGGCGCAGAAGCCGGGCATCCGCGTGACCGTCGGCGGCGTGAAGCAGCCGCTCGACATCGCGAAGCTCGAGGCCCTCATCGCGAGCGCGTGCGAGCACCTGCACCAGGGCGCCGACGTCGATCCGAAGAAGATCGTCGAAGCCACGCTGCGCGACCTCTACGACGGCGTGCCGCTCGAGGAGATGCACAAGTGCGCGATCCTCGCCGCGCGGATGCTGATCGAGCAGGACCCGGACTACACCTACGTCACCGCGCGCCTGCTGCTGCACACGATCCGCCGCGAGGTGCTGGGCGAGGAAGTGACCCAGGCGCAGATGGCCACGCGCTACGCCGAGTACTTCCCCGCGTACATCCAGCAGGGCGTGAAGGCGCAGCTCCTCGACGAGAAGCTCGCCTCCTTCGACCTCGAGCGCCTGGGCGCCGCCCTGAAGCCCCAGCGCGACCTGCAGTTCAACTACCTCGGCCTGCAGACGCTCTACGACCGCTACTTCCTGCACATGAGCGACCGCCGCATCGAGCTGCCGCAGGCCTTCTTCATGCGCGTGGCGATGGGCCTCTCGCTGAACGAGCTCAACCGCGAGGAGCGCGCGATCGAGTTCTACAACGTGCTGTCGACGTTCGATTTCATGTCGTCGACCCCCACGCTCTTCAACTCCGGGACGCTGCGTTCCCAGCTCTCCTCGTGCTACCTCACCACGGTGGCCGACGACCTCGATGGCATCTACGAGGCCATCAAGGAGAACGCGCTGCTTTCCAAATTCGCGGGAGGACTGGGCAATGACTGGACGCCGGTGCGCGCCTTGGGCTCCTACATCAAGGGCACGAATGGCAAATCGCAGGGTGTGGTCCCATTTCTCAAAGTGGTCAACGACACCGCCGTCGCGGTCAATCAGTGCTTCGCGCCGGATACGGGCGTCTACACCGCGGATGGACTGAAGGAGATCAAGGACGTGAAGCCGGGCGACCTGGTGCTCGGCAAGTCGGGAACGTATCGCGAGGTCGAGCGCCGTTTCGCGTACAACCAGACGGCGCGCATGGTGGCGGTCAAGGTGCAGCACGGCATCGATCCACTGCTCGTGACGGCGGGCCACCCGTTCTATGTCCTTCGGCAGGGCCACGGAACCCCGGGTTGGATCGATGCCGGACAACTGAAAGTTGGCGACCAGGTGGCTCAAGTCATACCCAGGGAAATCGTCAAAGCCCAGGGGCTGACGGTTGCCGAGGCGTGGCAGTACGGACATCTGCTCGGTCGCGCGGATGTGACACGGGAAGGCATTGAACGAACTCTTTCTCGACGCGACGCGACGACGGGCGAGCTCGTGAGCGTCGCGAGCTTCGCCGCGGACGACTTCTTCGACGATAGCGGGGAGAAATGCATTTCTTCCCGGTTCGCGCATCTTCCGCTGCGATTCACGGAAGCGATCGTGCAAGGCGTGCTGGAATCCGCGACACCCGACGGCGACGCTGTCGCCTTCAGTGGCGGCAAACGCCTGATCGAGGATCTCCAATACCAATTCCTGCGGATGGGCATCCTCGCTGAAGGAACTTCCACGCAGCTTCGCATCCCCGCGGTGCCTGGGGTCGCGGCCCTGGTCGACTTCGACGTCCGCCCCCGGCCGGAGAGCTGGCTGCGAATGGACGGGAAGCTCTTCTCCCGCGTGACGGACGTGCGCGACATCACGCCGAAGCCCTTCGTCTACGACCTCAAGGTCGAGGGCGACGAGTCGTACATGACGACCGGCGGCCTCGCGCACAACGGCGGCAAGCGCAAGGGCGCCGTCTGCTGCTACCTCGAGACCTGGCACCTCGACATCGAGGAGTTCCTCGAGCTGCGCAAGAACACGGGCGACGACCGCCGGCGCACCCACGACATGAACACCGCCAACTGGATCCCCGACTTCTTCATGAAGCGGGTGATGGAAGGCGGCGAGTGGACGCTCTTCTCGCCTTCGGACGTGCCGGACCTGCACGACAAGTTCGGCAAGGCCTTCGAGGAGGCGTACACGGAGTACGAGCGCAAGGCCGCGCGCGGCGAGCTCAAGCTCTTCAAGAAGGTCCCCGCGCAGGCGCTGTGGCGCAAGATGCTCACGATGCTCTTCGAGACCGGGCATCCGTGGATCACGTTCAAGGACGCGGCGAACGTGAGGAGCCCGCAGCAGCACGTGGGCGTGGTGCATTCGTCCAACCTGTGCTGCATCGCGGCCGACCAGCGGGTGGTCACCGATCGCGGCATGCTGACGATCGGCGAGCTGTACCGGCTCGGCGGGAAGAACAAGGTCGTGGGCCTCGACGGCGTGTACGAAGCGTCCGAGATGCTGTTGCCGCGCCCGAACGCGCCGATGGTGCGCGTCGAGACGGAAGAGGGCTACTCGCACAAGGTCACGCCCGACCACAAGGTGTGGGTGAAGGATCGCGGCTGGGTCGAGGCGCAGCACCTGGCCGCCGGCGACAAGCTGCTCATCCAGCAGCTCGAAGGGCTCTGGGGCCCGGACCACATGCCGGAGCTGTCGTACCTCATGGGGCTCGTGGCCGGAGACGGCACGTTCGGCAAGGGCAACGTTCACGTGGACATCTGGGAGCAGGAGTTCGACCTGCTCGCCAAGACGACCGAAACCGTCCATTTCCTGCTGGAAGGCAACACCGTCCTGCGGACGACTTCCGTGAACACGCCGGAATTCGCGGTCGACTGGAAGGCGGGCAAGGCGCGGCTTTCGTCGGCGCCGCTGCGCCGTCTCTTCGAGGAGCATGGATTCACGCGCGAGAACAAGCTGCGCGTCCCGCGCCTCGTGTGGGAAGGCGATCGCGAGACCGTCGCGGCATACCTGCGCGGCCTCTACCAGGCCGACGGCAACATCGTCTCGAGCAACGAAGTGACGACGCTCTCGCTCGCTTCCGTGGATCGCAAGTTCATCGAGGAGCTGCAGGTCCTCTGGGCCAACTTCGGCGTCAAGAGCTCCATCAACCAGATGCGCGGCCACGAGGAACATGACTTTCCCGACGGCAAGGGCGGCAAGAAGTCGTACTGGACCCAGCCGCTGTACCGCCTGCTCGTCACGTCGATCCAGGGCTGCCGCATCGCCGAGGAAGTGACCGGCCTCGGCGCATCGCGCAAGTCGGATGCCGCGCGGCGTTATCTGGAGAACCTCGAGAAGGAGGGCTACCAGCAGAAACTGCACGCCACCTTCAGGGGCCTCACGCCGCTGCCCAACGAGGACGCGTACTGCCTCACGGTCGACTCCGAGACGCACGCGTGGACGGTGAACGGCTTCATCACCAGGAACACCGAGATCACGCTCAACACCAACGCCCAGGAAATCGCCGTCTGCAACCTCGGCAGCGTGAACCTGCTCGCCCATGTGAGGAACGGGCGCCTGGACCACGACAAGCTGAAGAAGACCATCGCCACCGCGATGCGGATGCTCGACAACGTGATCGACATCAACTACTACGCGGTGAAGAAGGCGCGCGACTCCAACATCCGGCACCGCCCGGTGGGCCTCGGCATCATGGGCTTCCAGGATTGCCTGCAGGAGCTGCGCATCCCGTACGCGAGCGATGCCGCGGTCGACTTCGCCGACAAGTCGATGGAGGCCGTCTGCTACTACGCGTACTGGGCCTCGACCGAGCTCGCCGCCGAGCGCGGGCGGTACTCGAGCTTCGCGGGCTCGCTCTGGGACCGCGGCATCCTGCCGCAGGATTCGTTGAAGCTCCTCGCGCAGGAACGCGGCGGCTACGTGGAGGCGGACCTCTCGGAGACGCTGGACTGGGGGAGCCTGCGCAAGCGCATCAAGGAGCACGGGATGCGCAACTCCAACTGTGTCGCGATCGCCCCCACGGCGACGATCTCCAACATCATCGGCGTATCGGCCTCGATCGAGCCCAACTACCAGAACCTCTTCGTGAAGTCGAACCTCTCGGGCGAGTTCACGGTGGTGAACGAGTGCATGGTCCGCGAGCTGAAGAAGATGGGGTTGTGGGACGCGGTCATGGTGAACGACCTCAAGCACTTCGACGGCTCGATCGGCAGGATCGACCGCGTGCCGCAGGAGCTGCGCAGCCTCTACGCCACGGCGTTCGAGGTGGAGCCCAAGTGGCTGGTGGAGGCGGGCGCGCGGCGGCAGAAGTGGATCGACCAGGCGCAGTCGCTCAACATCTACATGGCGGGCGCGTCCGGCAAGAAGCTCGACGAGTGCTACAAGCTCGCGTGGCTGCGCGGCCTCAAGACCACGTACTACCTGCGCACGCTCGCGGCGACGTCGGCGGAGAAGTCCACGGGCAAGGGGGGCGAGCTCAACGCGGTGCCGGCGGGCGGCGGGCCGGGGAACCTCGCCGCCGCCGGCGAGGGCGCGGGCGAGGGCACGAGCGACGGGGCGAAGTTCTGCTCCATCGACAACCCCGACTGCGAGGCCTGCCAGTAGGTGGCGACAGCGTCACCCGGGCACGCCTAGGAGCACAATTTGTGGATGTCCCACGGGTCGTCGCGGTGGGGTTCCTCCTACTACCGCTATTCCGCTCGCCCGACGGCGGCTGAAGCCGGGGAAGCCCTGCGGGCTTCCCCGGATGATCTCGCCCATTGGCAGGACTACTGCGCCGTGATGGGCGATGCGCCGGACCTGGACCTCCTGCGCGAGAGCATGGCGCGCGTGCGCGGCTGGCCGGAGGCCCAGCGCATCGACGCGGCATTGTCCATTCTCGATATGCTGGGTTTCTCCCGTCGGGCGCCTTTGGAGCGGATCCGAACGGTCTTCGACAAGGTAGCGAAGCCGTGGATGGAGTGGGCCTTCGACCACGGGCTGCACGACATGGGCCTTCACATCGAGGGCCGCATCTACAACGATTACATCAAGACGGTGGAGACCGAGGCCCATGCGCGCTCGACCTACGATGAGCTTTTGCCGAGCATCGTTCGGGCCGCGACGGCGCGGCGACGCGTAGCGCTCCAGTCGCCGCCCGGTGGGCCAGCAGCCGGGCCTGCGCGCATCGGCTATTTTCTCCACGCCCCGAGCACCCTCGCTCATGTGGAAACGTTGCTGCGGCTTGTCGAGACGCTTCGTGCGCGGCCGGCGCCCCTGTTCGAGCCGATCGTCTACATATACCAAGGCGCCGACGAAGGCTTCGACGCGAGAATCCGGCCCCTGGGCGTGCCCGTTGTGCATCTGGACCGGTGCCCGGGTGCGGAGAGTCCCTACCAGGTCGTGACCCGATTCGAGGCCCTTCGAACGCACCTTCGCGAGGCGGGCGTCCGCACGCTGGTGTGGATGAGCGCGCTGCCGTGGCTCGCTTTCGCCGCGACCATGGGCCTGGGCGTGAAGCTGGCGTGGTATTCAATGAAATACCATGTCCTTAGGATCCCCGGCATTGACGCATACCTCACGAACGGCGACGGTGGCATGCGCGAAATCCGCGGGCATCCTTGGCAGACGATCCGCCTCAGCGGGCGCTGGTTCGACCCTGCGTTTTCCGGTGAAGCGCGGCGCGGCCGTGAAGAATTGGGGGCGCACCGGCTGACGATGGGCACGATCGGACGGGAAGAGAAGATGACCAATCCGCGATTCGTTGAGGCCGTCGCCCGGCTGCTGCGCGACTACCGCGACATCCTGTACGTCTGGTGCGGCAGGCGCCAGCCGCGGGAGATCCTGGACATCTTTGCGAAGTATGATGTGCTGGATCGCCAGCGCTTTCTGGGCTGGGTGGATACTCGCGTGGTCAGCCAGATGATCGATATCTATCTCGATTCGTTTCCGGCACCCAGCGGATTCACCGCCCGCGAATCGATGGCGAGCGGCGCCGCGACCGTTTTCTTTCGCAGCACCGAAGCGGAAGAGACGGGACCCAATGGCTTCATCCGCCGCCTCCTTTCCGGTGAGGGTCCCGCGGAAGACGTTTCCAGGGCGCGGGCCATCATGCGGCCGCGAGGCGAATCGCTGTTCCTGCTCGCGGAAACGCCCGAGGAGTACGAATCGCATGCGCGCCGCCTTGTCGTGGACGAGGCGTTCCGCGCGCAGGTCGGAGCGGCCAACCGGGCATGGATCGCCGCGTTCTACGAAGACGATGCCGGCATGCTGCAGAGCCACGCCCGTGCCGTGCTCGCGGTGTGAATGGCTCCGCTGATCATCTACGGGACGGCCTACCTCGAGCCGCTGAAAGTGCTGGCCGCGATCAATTCCGTGGAGCGGCGGTTCGATCTGGTGGGTTTCATCGATGACGATCCGTCCCTCGCGGGTAGCGAGATTGCCGGCGTGCCGGTGATCGGTGGACGGGATCGATTGCCCGAGTATGCGTCCCGCGGGCACCTGTTCTTTCACAACGTGGGCGGGAACCCGCGAGACTCGGTGGAGATCGCGAGGGTCCTGCGCGACGCAGGCTGCCGCGTGACGAGCCTGATCCATCCGGGCGTGACGATCCACGGCGTGGAGCTCGGCCAGAACTGTTTCGTGCCCGAAGGCTGCCTGTTGGGGTACGGGTGCACGCTGGGCGATTTCGTGGCCTGCCGGCTGGGCGTGGTCGTGAGCCACGATGCCCGCGTGGGCAACAACGTGTCGCTTGCGGTGCGCGCGACGATCGGCGGTCGCTCCGTCATCGAGGACGAGTGCTTCCTCGGCGCAGCGAGCACGGTGGTGCAGGCGCGGGTCGGGCGGGGCAGCACCGTCGGGGCGGGTGCGGTCGTCCTGGACGACGTGGCGCCGGGATCGACCGTCGTGGGGATTCCCGCGCGGCCGATCCTTCGCCGCTGACCCTGCGGATCTCTCGTCAGCTCGCCACGATCAGCGCGATGACGGCCGCGGCCGCGGCTCCGATCGCCGCCGGCACGCCGTAGCGCTCCAAGTCGGAGATCGCGTCGCCGACCACCATCTCGACCGGCACCTCGGTGCGCTGGAGCACGCGCTCGGTGGTCGAGTCCTCGAGGAGGCGCGTGATCGAGCCCTTGCGCGCGGTGCTCATCACGATGCGGTCGCAGCGCAGGCGCCGGGCCTCGTCGGCGATGAGCTCCGCGGCGTTGCCCACCAGCACGTGCACCTGGTACGGGATCCGATGGAGATCCAGGATCCTGCGCGCCGGCTCGAGGGCGAGCTTGGCGCGCTCCATGTGGTAGTCGTGGCGCAGCGACCGGCGCACGAGCTGCGAGACGCGGCGCGACAGCGGCCGGCGCACGTTCAGCAGGTGGATCTGCATGTCCGGATTGCGCTGGAATTCCTCGACCACGCGGTGGACGGCGTGGTGCGAGTTCGGAAGGTCGCTGATGGGAACGAGGACGGAGTTCATGGAGCCTCCCCTGTGGGGGTTTGATGGATCCGGGGAAAGCACGCCCGCGAACTGTGCCAGGCGGGCGTGGATGCGCGATTCGAGGTGCCGGTGGTTGCGGACGAAGCCCGCGACGAGGACGCCGCCGACGACGATCGCATAGAGCAGGACGAGCACCACGGGACGGCTCGCCGCTTCCTGCGCGAGGGGCTCGGCGGCGATCATCTTCGCCGCGGTCCACAGCAGGACGGCGGCGCCGAAATACACGATCACGGGATGGCGCTCGACCCATTTCAGGAGCCACGTCGAGCCCCACACGACGATCGGCACGCTCGTGATGAGTCCCAGCACCACCAGCACGTAGCTTCCGTGCGCGGCGCCCGCGACGCCGATCACGTTGTCCACGCCCATCACCATGTCGGCGACCACGATGGTGCGCACCGCGCCCCAGATGCCGCGCGGCTTGGCGATGCGGTTCAGGTCCTCGCCCTCGTCGTCGGGGAGCAGCAGCTTGTAGCCGATCCAGATGAGGGTCGCGCCGCCGACGAAGAGGAGCCCCGGGATCTCGAGGAGCCACACCACCGCGAGCGTCATCGCGCAGCGCACGACGACGGCGCCGAGCGCGCCGAAGGCGACGGCGCGGCGCTGCAGGCGCGGCGGGACGTTGCGCGCCGCGAGCGCGATCACGATCGCGTTGTCGCCCGAGAGCATCAGGTTGATCACCACGATCGCGGCGAACGCGGTGACGAATTGGAGGATGGCATCCATGGGACCGATTCTCCGCCCCCGCAAAGGCACCGGAATCGGCATTCGCAATGGCACCATCGTGTTTCGCAATACCCTTGCACCGGGCCATCGATCGGAGTAGAAGAGAAATGCGTACTCACTTCGTGGGTGCGTTCCCTCCAAAGGGGAGTAGCTTTAGCGGTCGCCTTCGTCAAGACGAGCTTCGGCTCCGGAGCGATCGGCAAATCGGGCGGGCGCCCGGTTCGTTAGCGAGACCTTTGAGCTAACGAGCTATTGGAGCCGGCCATGTCCCGACCCCGTTTTCGTCCCTATTTCCGCCACGGATTGCTGACGCAATTGATCGCCTTCGAGGCGTGCCTGCGCCTGGGCGGCGTCACGCGCGCCGCGCAGGAGCTGTGCCTCGCGCAACCCACGGTCTCCGGCATGTTGCGCAAGCTCTCGGAGACCGTCGGCGAGCCCGTGCTGGTCGCCAGGGGCGGCCGCGTCGAGCTCACCCGCGCGGGCCGCGACGTGGCGCTCCTGTGCGACGGCATCTTCCAATCTCTGGAGCGCTTCGACGAGCGGCGCGCGCTGCAACGCACGCCGCCGTGAGCGCCGACACAATTTGTAGCAATACAATTTGAAGCAACTTTGCCGAAAGGCAAGGAAAATGCGGGGCCGCATTGTCCTCCCTTTCTCATCCGGCGCGTTAGGCGGATAGCATGGGTCCACAGGAGATGCGTTCCATGAAGATCCTCGCCCGTCTCGCCGCTTTCGCCGCCGCCGCGCTCACCGCGGCCACGTTCGTGCATGCGCAATCGCCGGAGCCGGAGGTCGCGCCCTATTCGGCCGCCCCCGGCGCGTTCACCGAGGCCGACCTCGACCAGATGCTGGCACCCATCGCGCTTTATCCCGACGAGCTGCTCTCGCAGATGCTGATGGCGGCCACGTATCCGCTGGAAGTGGTCGAGGCGGCGCGGTGGTCGCAGGCGCACCCGGAGATGGCGGGCGTGGAGGCGGTCGCCGCCGTGGACAACCAGGACTGGGATCCGAGCGTGAAGTCCATGGTCGCGTTTCCCGCCGTCCTCGCCGCGATGAACGAGCAGCTCGACTGGACGCAGCGCCTCGGCGAGGCGTTCCTCGGCCAGCAGGCGGACGTGACGCGCAGCGTGCAGAAGCTGCGTCGCGCGGCGCATGACGCGGGCAACCTCGCCAGCACCGACGAGATGGTCGTGACGCGCGAGGGGTCGGACTACGCGCTCGACTCGCCGTCGCCCGAGATGATGTACGTGCCGTACTACGACCCGCGTGCCGTCTACGGTCCCTGGTGGTGGCCCGCGGCGCCGCCCGTCTACTGGTCGCCCTGGCCCGAGTACTACGTCTACAGCGGCTACGGGTTCGCATGGGGGTTCGGCATCCCGATCGGCCTGAACTTCTTCTACGGCGATTTCGACTGGGGCCATCACCACGTGCGCGTGGGCGACCACCATCCTTTCTATTACCACGGGCACGACCACCGGCCGATCGCCACACAAGGCCACCAGTGGCAGCACGATCCCGCCCATCGCCACGGCGTCGCGTACCGCAATCCGGTGGCGCGCCGCGATTTCGCCTCCGCGCGGGCGCCCACCACGCCGCACCACGACGGTCGCACGGGGCAGTCGCGCCCGGCGCCGGCCGCGGGAGGCAACGCGATCGCGCGTCCCGCGCCGCAGCAGGGATACGCACCGCAGGGATTCTTTCCGTCGCAGCCCCAGGCGCGTTCCAACGCGCCCACGCAGCGCGCGCCGCAATCGTCGCGCGGAGGGACCGTGAATCCCGCGGCACGGCCCTATGCGCCGAGCCCGCAGCAATTCGCGCGGCCGCAGGGGAATGTGCCCCAGGCGGCACGGCCTTCGGTGAACGCGCCCCAGGGCGGCCAGGCGATCGCGCGGCCGTACGCGGCGACGCCGCAAGGGGCGCATCCGCAGGGTGGATATCCGCAGGGCCCGGCGCCGCAGCAGATCGCGCGTCCGCCGGCGGCCGCACCGCAGGCCGCTCAGCACGCCGCGCCGGCGCACGCGCAGGGCGCCGAGCGCTCCGCGCCGCAGGCGCCCGGCCGCTAGCGCCGCGCCTTACGCTTCCAGTCGCTTCCTGAGGTCGGAGAGCGCGCGCAGCCGCGTGCGCTCGTACTTGCCGATCCACCGCTCGGCGATCTGTCGAGCCCCGCGCAGAGCCCGGCGAGCGTCTGGCCGTTGCGCGCGTGCAGGCGGGCGATGCTATCCTCGGCCGGCCAGAACTCTTGCGCCGCGCCGTCCCTCTGAGTCATTTCGGGAGAAACAGAAGAAGCCATGGAGCCGCGACCCGGAACCGCCTTCCCCCTCGAAGTCACGCCGCGCCTTCCGCCGGAGCTCGCGCGCCTGGATGAGCTGGCCAACAACCTGTGGTTCGCGTGGGACCGCGCGACGCGCTCGCTCTTCGCGCGCCTCGATCCGGTGCTGTGGGACGCGGTGGGCCACAATCCGAAGGCGCTCCTGAAGGCCGTGGACCAGCGCCGGCTGATCGAGGTCGCGCACGACCCGGTCTTCCTCCACGATTTCGACCGCACGCTCGCCACCTACGACGCGTACCACGGCCGCGGGCCGGCCAAGAGCGTCGAGTCCCCGCTGAACCCGGGCGAGCTCGTCGCCTACTTCTGCGCGGAGTTCGGGTTCCACGAGAGCCTGCCGATCTATTCGGGCGGCCTCGGCATCCTCGCGGGCGACCACTGCAAGACCGCGAGCGACATGGCGATTCCGTTCGTCGCCGTGGGGCTGCTCTATCGCCAGGGCTACTTCACGCAGGCGATCGACGCCGAGGGCAACCAGCACGCCGCCTACTCCGACAACGACTTCGGCGACCTGCCCATCACGCCGGTGATGCGCGACGGGAAACCCGTCGAGGTCACCGTGGAATTCGGCGACCGCGAGGTGCACGCGAAGGTCTGGCAGGCGCGCATCGGGCGCGTGACGCTGTATCTCCTCGACGTCGATCTCGAGGTCAACCGCCCCGAGGATCGCGCCACCGCGCACCGCCTTTACGGTGGCGATCGCGCCACGCGCATCCAGCAGGAGATCGTGCTCGGCGTGGGCGGCGTGCGCGCGCTGCGCGTGCTCGGCCTCAAGCCCACCACGTGGCACATCAACGAAGGGCACGCGGCGTTCCTCGTGCTCGAGCGCATGCGCGGCTTCGTGAAGGAAGGCCTCGACCTGCCCGCGGCGCTCGAGGCCGTGGCCGCCAACACCATCTTCACGACGCACACCGCGGTGGCCGCGGGCCACGACCACTTCACGCCGGACATGATGCGCCGGTACTTCACGCACTTCTGCCGCGACCTGGGCACGGATCCGGAGACGCTGCTGCAGCTCGGGCGCACGCCGCGCAGCGGCGACTTCAACATGACCGCGCTCGCCGCGCGCGGGTCGAGCTTCGTGAACGGCGTCAGCCGCATCCACGGCGACGTCTCGGCGATGATCCTCGAGGAGCTGTGGCCCGAGGTGCCGGAGCAGGAGAATCCCGTCACCTACATCACCAACGGCGTGCACGTCCCGAGCTTCCTCGCGCCCGAGTGGGCCGAGGCGTTCGACCGCTTCCTCGGCAGCGAATGGAGCCGGCACTTCGACGATCCCGGCGCGCTCGAGCGCATCATGGAGCTGCCGGACCACATCTTCTGGAGCATCCGCCAGCACCTGAAGCAGCGCATGCTCACGCTCGTGCAGGAGCGCGTGCGCGAGCAGCATTTCCGCAACCAGGGGAGCGAAGCGCACGTCGATCGCCTCCTCAAGCTCGCCGATCCCGCGAACCCGAACGTGCTCACCATCGGCTTCGCGCGCCGCTTCGCCACCTACAAGCGCTCGACGCTGCTCTTCGAGAAGCTCGACTGGCTGCGCGACATCGTGGCCGACGCCGACCGGCCCGTGGTGTTCATCTTCGCGGGCAAGGCGCATCCCGCCGACGAGCCGGGCCGCGAGATGATCCGCCGCGTGAACCAGGTGGGCTGGATGCGCGACTTCGAGGGCCACGTGATCTTCGTCGAGGGCTACGACCTGCGCCTCGCGCGCCGCCTCGTCTCCGGCGTGGACGTGTGGCTCAACAACCCGGTGTTCCCGATGGAAGCGTCGGGCACGTCGGGCATGAAGGCCGGCTTCAACGGCGTGATCAACCTCTCGGTGCTCGACGGCTGGTGGGGCGAGGGCTATCGCGGCGACAACGGCTGGGCGATCAAGCCCGCCTCGGAGACGCTGAACGACGAGCGCCGCAACCTCGAGGAAAGCCGCTCGCTCTACGAGGTCCTGCAGGACCGCGTCGTGCCGCTCTATTACGAGCGCGGCGCGATGGGCTTCTCGCCGGAATGGGTGAAGATGGCCAAGCGCTCCATCATGACGCTGCTGCCGCGCTTCAACAGCCAGCGCATGGTGGGCGAATACCTCGCGCGCTTCTACGCGCCGGCGTCACGGCGCCACGCGCAATTCGCCGGCGACAACTTCGCGCTCGCGCGCGAGCTCGCGGGGTGGAAGCGGCGCGTGCGCGAGGCGTGGCCGAGGATCGCGCTGCGCGGCGTGGAGCTGCCGAAGCGCCACGCGATGTTCGGCGAGAAGGTGCGCTTCGACGTGGCGGTGCAGCTGAACGGCCTCGAGGCGAAGGACGTCGCGGTGGAGCTCCTCATCGGCGACACGATCCGCCAGTTGCGCGAGCACCGGCCTGCCGAGAGCTACACGCTGCACCCGGACGGCGAGCGGGGCGCCTCGGGCGAGCAGCGCTACACGCTGGAGCTGGCACCCGAGCTGTGCGGCAAGCTCGAGTACCGCATCCGCGCGTATCCGTTCCACGCGGCGCTTCCCCATCGCTTCGAGATGGGGCTCATGAAGTGGATCTGATCGCCGCGTAGATGCGCGCGTACTCGCGCGCCGCGGCTTCCCACCCGAAATCGCGCGTCATGCCGCGCATCTGCAGGCGCTTCCAGCGCCGCGCGTCGCGAAAGGCGGCGACCGCGCGGCGCGCGCCCACCACGAGGGCATCGACGCTCGCCTCCGGAATGAGGAAGCCGGTGGCCTCGGGCGCCTCGCCGTCGTCGTCCACGATCGTGTCCACCAGGCCCCCGGTCGCGTTCGCCACCGGCGGCGTGCCGTAGCGCTGGCTGTACATCTGGTTCATCCCGCACGGCTCGAAGCGCGAGGGCATGAGGAAGATGTCCGCGCCGCCTTCCACGATATGCGCGAGCGCCTCGTCGAAGCCGATGTGGACGGCGACGTTGGCCGCGTCCCCGGCCTGCGCGGCCTTGAGCTGCGTCACCATGTCGCGCTCGCCCATGCCGACGATCGCGAGCTGCGCCGGCAGCGCGCGCAGGTCCGGGATCGCCTTGGCGAGCACGTCCATGCCTTTCTGGTGCGTGATGCGGCTCACGCATCCGAGGAGCGCGAGATCGTCGGAGCCGCCGAGCCCGAGGCGCTTCTTGAGCAGGCGCTTGTTCGCGATCTTGCGCTCGAGCGTCAGCACGCCGTAGGTCGCCGCGAGATGCGGATCGGTCTGCGGATTCCACAGAGCCGTGTCGATGCCGTTCAGCACGCCATGCAGGTCGCCCGCGCGAGCGCCGAGCACGCCCTCGAGCCCGAAGCCCAGCTCCGGCGTCTGGATCTCGCGCGCGTAGGTCGGGCTCACGGTGGTGATGGCGTCGGCGTAGACGATGCCCGCCTTGAGGAACGAGGCGCGGCCGTGGAACTCGAGGCCTTCCATCCCGCGGCTTTCCTCGGGCAGGTCGAGGTCGTCCACCTGGTGCCAGGGGAACTGGCCCTGGAAGGCGAGGTTGTGGATCGTCATCACGCTCGCGGCGCGCGGGGCCGGCATGAAGCGCAGGTAGAGCGGTGCGAGCGCGGTCGGCCAGTCGTTGCAATGCACGATGTCCGGGCGCCAATCGAGCGGGCTCGCGGCGCTCCCGAGGAGGGCCGCCGTCCGCGAGAGAACGCCGAAGCGCGTCGCGTTGTCTTCCCAATCGTCGCCGTCGTCGGCCTGGTACGGACCGCCGCCGCGCGCGTAGAGCTTGGGGCAGTCGAGCACGATGACGGGCACGACGCCCAGCCGCGCATCGAGCAGGCGCACGGGATGTCCCAGCACGTCGAAAGCGGCGAGCTCGACGGCGCCGACGGTGCGCGCCAGCACCTCGGTGTAGCCGGGGAGCAGGATGCGCACTTCGATGCCGGCGGCGACGAGCGCGGCGGGAAGCGCGCCGCTCACGTCGCCGAGGCCGCCGGTCTTCACGAGCGGCGCGCACTCGGGAGTGGCGAAGAGTACGCTCAACTGGGAATGCTGCTGCGAATGCGGGGGAGGCACGGGTGATCCTGGCGGGAGACGTCGGAGCGACCAAGATTCTGCTGGAAGTCGGCGATTCGCGCACGGGGCGCTGGGAGCCGGCGCTCGCGCGGCGCTTCGCGACCGAGGGCGCGCCAAGTCTTTTCGCCGTCCTCGAGGCGTTCCTCGAAGAATGGCGCAGCCGTCCGGGTGCGCGCCGCATCACCGCCGCGGGCTTCGGCGTCGCCGGGCCGGCGTCGGGCAACCGCGTGAAGATGACCAACCGCCCATGGGTCGTGGACGGAGACGCGATCACGCAGCGCTTCCGAATCGCGCGCGTGCGCGTGGTGAACGACCTCGTCGCCTCCGCACACGGCATCCCGTGGGTGTCGCCGCGCGAGTCCGTGTCGATCCAGCCCGGGCGCGCCACCGACACCGACCCGCGCGTGGTGATCGGCGTCGGCACGGGGCTGGGCATCGCGTACCTGGTGCCGGTGGACGGGAAGCTGCGCGAGGTGCCGGGCGAGGGCGGGCACTCGGGATTCGCGCCCGCCACGCTCGAGCAGGCGCAGCTCTGGCATTCGATCTTCGCCGCCGAGGGGCGCGTCTCGGCCGAGTCGGTCCTCTCCGGGGCGGGACTCTCCAGGATCCATGCATTCCTCAAGGGCGAGGGCGTGCACACGGGCGACCTGAGGGCACCGCCGCCCGAGCGCATCACGGAGGCCGCCCTCGACGGCAGCGACGACGCCAGCAGCGCGGCGCTCGACCTCTTCGTCGAGTGCCTGGGGACCGTCGCAGGCGACCACGCGCTCGCGGCGATGGCGCGCGGCGGCGTCTTCCTCACCGGCGGCATCGTGGGAAAGATCCTGCCGCGGCTTCAGGACGGGCGCTTCCGCGAAGCGTTCTGCGCGAAGTCGCCGCACTCGGCGCTGCTCATGCGCATTCCCGTGCGCGCGATCGTCTCCGAGCGCGTCGGCGTGCTCGGCGCCGCGCGCCTCGCACTCGACCGCTAGCGAAAATCGGGGACAGACCCCGTTTTCCCTTTGGTGGAACGACGTTCGCTGTTACGGAAATCGGGGTCTGTCCCCGATTTTCATTGGCGAAGCGAACCAATCCGCGTAACGTGGTGTCATCTCTCCGAACGGGGGAGAGCAGCCGTGACAGTCCTGGAAGAGCGGGCACCAGCCAAGCCGCGCACGTCGACGCGGGGCGTCGACATGCTGTTCGCGTCGCACGCGGTGAAGAGCACCGTGGCGATGATTCTCGCGGGCGGGCGCGGCACGCGCCTCAAGCAGCTCACCGACTGGCGCGCGAAGCCGTCGGTGTCCTTCGGCGGCAAGTTCCGCATCGTCGACTTCACGCTCTCCAACTGCATCAACTCCGGCATCCGCCGCATCAACGTCTGCACGCAGTACAAGGCCCACAGCCTCATCCGCCACATCCAGCGCGGGTGGAATTTCCTCGACACGCGCTTCGACGAGTTCATCCAGGTGATGCCCGCGCAGCAGCGCGTCGGCGGCGACTGGTACCAGGGCACGGCGGACGCGGTGTACCAGAACCTCGATATTCTCCGGTGCCAGGATCCGCAGCTGGTGCTGGTCGCGGCCGGCGACCACATCTGCAAGATGGATTTCCGCACGATGATCGAGGAGCACCTCGCGCGCGGCGCCAAGGCGACGGTCGCGTGCATTCCGATGCCGCTGGAGGAATCACGCTCGTGCGGCGTGCTGCGCGTGGATTCGGACTGGAAGATCACCGCGTTCCAGGAGAAGCCCGCGATCCCGTACACGATGCCGGGGCGGCCGGACCAGGTCCTCGCGAGCATGGGCGTGTACGTCTTCGACGCGGCGTTCCTGTACGAGCAGCTCCTCCTCGACGCCGAGGACCGCGATTCGTGCCACGACTTCGGCCAGGACATCCTGCCGCGGCTGGTGCGCGAGGGCGTGAGCGTGCACGCGCACGATTTCAACCTGAGCTGCGTGAACATGACCAACGGCTCGCCCTACTGGCGCGACGTCGGCACCGTCGACGCGTACTGGGAAGCGAACATCGACCTCACGCGCGTGGTGCCGGAGCTCAACCTCTACGACACCGCGTGGCCGATCTTCACCTGCCAGGAGCAGATCCCGCCCGCGAAGTTCGTGTTCGACGAGGACCACCGGCGCGGCTACGCGATCGACTCCGTCGTCTCGGGCGGCTGCATCGTGAGCGGCTCCATCGTGAAGCGGTCGTTGCTCTCGAACAACGTGGTGCTGCACGACCACTGCCACGTCGAGGACTCGGTGATCCTGCCCGACGCGGAGATCGGCCCCACCGCGATCGTGAAGAACGCGATCATCGACAAGCACTGCCGCATCCCGGAGGGGATGCGGATCGGCGTGAACGCGGACGAGGACCGCCAGCGCGGCTTCCACGTGACCGAGCGCGGCCGCGTGCTGGTCGTGCCCGAGATGCTCGGGCAGCGCATCCACCAGGTGCGTTAGGTCAGCGCTTCCAGGTCGCGCGCACGAGGTTCTCGTCGCGCGAATACCGCAGCTTGAGATCGCCCTTGTACGCGTCGTGCAGCGCTTCGGCGATGCCGCGCGCGAGGTGCGAGTCGGTGGTCGTCACCTCGAAGCCCTCGCGCGTCTCCTCCATGCCCATGATGCGCTGCAGCGGCCGGCGCTCCTTCTCGGTCTGCGCGTGGTTCTCGATCAGGTGCACGATCTCGTCGCGGTGCTCCTTGAAGAACTCGCCCTTGATGGTGACGTAGCCCGCGGGGAAACGGTCGTGGATGCGCTGGCATGCGGGGCAGATGTGCTCGTACGCATCCGAGGGCGCGGCACCCCACGACCAGCGGCCCGCGTTGAAGGTCGCGTGGCATTGCGGGCACGTGGTGGGCTCGGGCGGCTTCGCGGCGGCGCGGTACGGATCGCCCTCGTCGTTGGCGCTTTGGACGCCGGCACCGCGTTTCGGGAGGTAGGGCACGGTGGCCCGGTTGGATTTGCTCATTCGGATTTGACAGCGCCCGGTGGGGAAAAAGTTCGCTGGCGGCGGTACGCCAGCAGAGACTAGGAAATGGGTCCGGAATCGAGCGAAATCAAGGCTCAGCGCGGTTCGGGCGCGTTTCCGAAGCAGGATCCGGCGTTTCACCAGTAGGAACATGCCCCGTCCCCGCGCAGGCGGGAATCCATACCCTCTTATCCACAGGAAATCCACAACGTCTGCCCCGGAAGCGCACCCCAAAACGCAATATATTGTGCTCCGCAGCTTGACCGGCGGCTCGGGCTTGTAGCATCCTTTGTGTCACTGGGGTGACAGCCGGGGGAGGTGCCCGATGGGACTGCAAAGCCACATGAGCATGCTCGAGGACCTCAAGCGGGCCGCCTGGGCCCGGACCAGCCCCGTCTCCGCTCAGCTCAGCTCCTGGGAATTCCGCAAGGACTGTCTCGGCAACCTGGTGCGGTACGCCGACTTCGGCAACCGCCATTCCCCCTTCGGCTGGGAGCTCGACTACATCGTCGCCCGGGCGCTGGGCGGCTCGAGCGATCCCGAAAACCTCCAGGTGCTGCACTGGAAGGCCGGCGCCGCCCGCAACGAGAGCCTCCCCGCGGGGCTCATGAGCCGCACCAACATCGCGGCCGCGAATTATTGAAGAACGTCATTCCCGCGTAGACGGGAATCCATTTGCACGTCATTCCCGCGCAGGCGGGAATCCATCACAAGAAGTGGCGCGAACGAAGCGCCAAGAAGGAGATCCGGATCCATGTTGAGCTTCGAAGACGACACGCCCATCGCACCCCTCGGCGCCCTCGGCCTGCAGACCATCCACTCGACGCCGTCGGGCCGCACGTCACCCGCGCCAGCTCCGGAAAAATCCCCCTCTCCCTTGGGAGAGGGCCGGGGTGAGGGTGCCGTTCCTCCCTCTCCCTTCACCCGCGTCCGTGCGGAAGACAAGCGTGTCATCAACGCGAAGACCGACGTCAACCAGTTCGTCCCGTTCAAGTACAAGTGGGCCTGGGACAAGTACCTCTCCGGCTGCGCGAACCACTGGATGCCGCAGGAAGTGAACATGAACCGCGACATCGCCCTCTGGAAGAACCCGAACGGGTTGACCGAGGACGAGCGGCTCATCGTGAAGCGCAACCTCGGCTTCTTCGTGACGGCCGACTCGCTCGCCGCGAACAACATCGTGCTGGGCACGTACCGCCACATCACCGCGCCCGAGTGCCGCCAGTACCTGCTGCGCCAGGCGTTCGAGGAGGCGATCCACACGCACGCCTACCAGTACATCGCCGAGTCGCTGGGCCTGGACGAGAGCGAGATCTTCGCGGCGTACAAGGAAGTGAAGTGCATCCGCGACAAGGACGACTTCCTGATCCCGTTCATCAACACGCTCACCGATCCCGAGTTCAAGACCGGCACCGAGAAGGCCGACCGCGACCTGCTGAAGAGCCTCATCGTCTTCGCGTGCCTGATGGAGGGCCTCTTCTTCTACGTGGGCTTCGTGCAGATCCTCTCGCTCGGGCGGCAGAACAAGATGACGGGTGCGGCCGAGCAGTATCAATACATCCTTCGCGACGAATCGATGCACTGCAACTTCGGCATCGACCTCATCAACACGATCAAGCTCGAGAACCCGCACCTTTGGACGCAGGAGTTTCGGAAGGAGCTCACGGAGCTATTCCACAAGGCGGTGGAGCTCGAGTATGCGTATGCCGAGGACACGATGCCTCGGGGTGTGCTCGGGTTGAATGCGCCGATGTTCAAGGAGTATTTGCGGTTTGTGGCTAATCGGAGGGCGCAACAGATCGGGCTCGATCAGCTGTTCGCCGGCGCGAATAACCCGTTCCCGTGGATGAGCGAGCTCATCGATCTCAAGAAGGAGAAGAACTTCTTCGAGACGCGGGTGATTGAGTATCAGACGGGAGGCGCGCTCAGCTGGGACTAGTTCTTGGCGGCCGAACGTCTGTTAAAAAGGGCGCCACGGCGCCCTTTTTTGTTGATATCGAATCCCTCGCACTGGCCGCGCCCAAGAATCTAGATGGATATCTCGGAGATCCTTTCGTTCATTGCGGGATTGGTTTCTGGTTTTACGTTAAAAATCGTCATCGATCGGTCTCGACGAGACCAGAGTTCTACCCAGACGAATCAGGCGGGGAATCAAGCAGGGGGTGATATTGCTGGCCGCGATGTGAGGAAGTAGGGGTTTGCCAAACATCGTTCAGCGAGATAACTCAGCCGGCGGTGATATCGCGGGCCGGGATGTTATCAAGACCGTTGTACAGGCGTCCCCTCGAACTGCTGTTGGAAGGCTTTCCCGAGGGGTTCCAGCGCGACCTTGTAGATCGACCTGGCATCACTGTTTTCATTGCACAGCTGCAGCACTATCTCGATCAGCCGGCGGATCCAGATGTCAGGGGGTTGAGTGAGAAGCTAAAGGACGCAGCTCGCACCGATCAAATACCTGCCGCAGCGGCACTCAAGGAGCGGGTCACCAAGAAGCTGCTCGAGTTTCAGTTTTCAGAAAATGCACAGTTTCTCTTTGCCTTAGTACTGGCAGAGATCTTCGTCAACTTTGACAAAATCGTCCGGCCAGCAATCAAGGCAAATCGGTCACAGGCAGAGATCGATAGTTTGGTCTTGAAGGAAGTAATCGATCCAGTCCTCGAAAAGCTCGAGGACAATGTTCTCAATATTTACAAGGATGAAATCCTTGGGTTCGTTTACTTTTTGACGGGTAACTGCCACATAAGGTGGGACTAGGTTGCTTATCTACCACCAGTTCTTCGACCCGTTTCACTGTGCTTTCCGAACGGTACTGATTCTTCGGGCAATCAGAAGTCGAGCTTGAAAGGGCCCGCATACTCGACTTCTACCTAACGTTTCCGGCTGCAATATTGAGCGCACGCCTTCCTAGGGGCTCGCAGCGAATGAGGAAATATCTTGAACTACGGGACACAAGATACGAGCCAGTGATCGATCCTCAGCGTCGCTTCCTGACGTCGAAAGAAATTCAAGCGGGCGTGTACAGAAGCTTGGCTGGCGCTGGCTATGTGGACCAGAGATCGCTTGAAGCAAATGAGTTCAAGTTGACGGGCAAGCCGTTGCCTGCCGATTTGCTTGAGAGGGTCAAGATGTTTGCACAAAGAGAGAAAGAGGCTGTCTGAATCCCTCTTTCGCGTGCTAGGGGTTCTACCGCTTCGGGGGCCCAACGGATTGAAAGCGCGCTCGGGACTCTTGGAGTACAGATATGACCCGACTTGACCCCTCGCTGCGCCTAAAGCGCCTTCGCGTAGTGCGAGGAGTGGAGGCCGTCTACGACGAAGTATTCCACCTTGGAGTCAACATTCTAGGGGGGAGAACAGCTCCGGCAAGTCCACGATCCTGGATTTTATCAGCGTCTACGCCCTGGGCAGCGAGGTCAGCTCTTGGAAGGAAGAGGCCCTCAAATGTAGCGCTGTGTTCGCGGAGGCCGAATTCAACGGTGCCGCGTTGACGCTGCGGCGCGATATTAATGATCGCCTGCAGAATCCAATGTTTATCTACTGGGGTTCATTAGGTGAGGCAGAAAAAGCTAGTGCTGATAGATGGGACATGTATGGCTACCGCGCAACTCAAGATAAAGAAAGCTTCTCGCAAGTACTTTTCGCTGCGTTAGGAATGCCTGAAGTGCGAGGCGAGAGCGTTTCGAACATTACGATGCATCAGATACTCCGGCTTGCCTATGTTGACCAGGTGACTCCCGCGTCATTGTTATTTCGCTACGATCGATTTGATAATCCGCTGATACGCCAGGCAGTTGGAGACCTCTTGTGCGGTATCTATGACGACCAGCTGTACTCCAGTCAAGTAGAGGTGGTTCGACTGTCCAGAGAGTTTGATCGAATTGCCGCCGAGTTAAGCAGAATCTCCCAGAGTCTAGGTCAGAGCAGAGCAAGAACAAGCGCGGACATGCTCGTCGCTGAACTCGGAGAGGCAGAGGGCCGATATCGCGATCTCGCAGAGAATCTGAAGCGCCTCAAGATTGGTCGTGCTGTCGAGTCTCAGGGCAAAGCGCGATCTGCCACCGGAATTGACGACATCCGTGACCAACTAACACAGTCCCAAGTGCGCGTTCAGGAGGCGAGACACAAGAAGGAATTGTTGGAGGCCGAAGTGGCAGATTCGGCCGCATTTATCGATACGATTCGGGCAAGAGTCTCCGCACTTGACGATTCCCGCGCATCCCAGAAGTTGTTTGGTGGGGTCGAGTTTCAGTTTTGTCCAAGCTGCTTTTCCCCCATCGCCGCATCCGACGCAAAGAACGTTTGTTCCTTGTGTCGAAATCCGATCACGACAAGCACGGCGTCCTCGCAGTTAATGCGGATGCAAAAAAATGAGCTGCGATTGCAGATGTCGGAATCACAAAAGCTGCTTGAGATGCGTGAAGAAGAGCTCGACAGCCTTGTCCAAAAAATTCCGCAACTGGAGGCCGAGCTGAATCACCTTCGCTCACTGTATGAGGAGAGGCTATCGGTTGGAGGACTCGAAGTACGAGCAAGAAGTGGAGTCCACCGCGGAGCTGGGGCCGCAGAACAGCTGATTTCCGACCTTCGCTCGAAGCAGCGACTTCTAGAGCAAATTAGGAGCCTGTCGGACGCTAAGGCTGAGCTTAATGGGCGACTAACGACACTGCGGGACAAATCGAGGCGGAAGAAGTTGGCCAAGAGCAGCGGCGCAATAGGGCGTACGAAGCGATGTCACGGAAGACTGTGAGAAGCTCTTCAGTTCGAGATCTTGATCGGCAAAGAGACTTTAGGGATGCCGCTGTATGCGAGGTGAGTTTCGCGGACAATCGGTTCGCGGTAGATGGAAAGGCCAATTTTTCAGCAAGTTCCATGGTCATCCTGAAGCGCAGTGTCCACTTGGGGCTTCTTTGGGCGTCGCTGGAGGAAGCTTTCTTCCGGTTTCCCCCGTTTTCTGATCTTGGACGGGATCGAGGACGGTGGGATGGAGCGAGATCGAAGTCACAATTTCCAGAAGGTCATTGTTGAGCTGTCCGAGTCGCTCCCCACCGAGCATCAAATCATCTTCTCGACGGCGGAGCCTTCTCAAGAGTTGGAGCTTGAATCCTTGACCGTTGGCCCACGCTACACCCATGAACGCCGATCGCTGGCATTCGTGAAGCCAAGGGCTTAACCATATAGGGCTGGTCACGGAGATGTAATGTGGCAACTCGATGAGATTCTGCGGGACGCGGCGGCGGCTATTGGTCCGGCGTATTTTCAACTTCCAATTGCGGGTAAGGAGAGCCCGATCTATCGCGAACGCGTCTACTGTTACGAGCTTTATCATCAAATGCGTCAGCGATGGCCGCCCGATTCGCCCTTTACCCTTGGAGGGGAAGTGGACAAGCAAGGGCATCCACTTGTGCGCGGCAACGGCTTGGACGACGCCAGCCCGATCTTCTCGTTCATGTGCCGGGGAACATGGGCGGTAACCATGCCGTGATGAGATCAAGCCAGCGAACGCTCGAACAGAAGGGCTTCGAAAGGATCTGTCTACGCTACGCGCTTTCTGCGACTTTGCAGAGTACCAGCGCGGCGTCCTACTGATCTATGGAGCCGAAGACAACGTGCAGGCCAGAGTGGAAAAGATCGCTCTTAAAGGCTCAATTTCTCTGATTCGCCTGGAGGATTCTGGATTCATGCCACTTGTGACAGGGGCAGCGAAGCGACATCAGTGGTGATGCTGCCTTCCGCGCAGGATGTATATGCCAAGCAACAACCCGTCAAGTTCATCATCACGATCTCCCCTACTGGAGCCTTGCGAGGGACGGTATCATCACGAAGTTTCTCCACGGAGATGGCGATGACCGTCGCGCGAGGCTGGCAATTCTTCATGCATCCGGGTCCCACCAACATCCCGCACCGGGTGCTGCAGGCGATGGCGCGGCCGGCGGTGGACTTCACGGGGCCGGAGTTCGTGGCACTTCGCGACCGCTCGCTCGAGCGAATGAAGCCCATCCTCAAGACGAAGCAGGGCTTCGTCATCACCTACGCGGCCTCCGGCAACGGCGCGTGGGACGCGAGCATCGCGAACCTGTTCTCGCCCGGCGAGAAGGTCCTGGTGCCGCAGACGGGCTTCTTCGCCGACCGCTGGTCGAACACCGCGCGGGCTTACGGACTGGACGTCGAGCCGGTGGCCACACCCGAGCGGCGCGCCGTGGATCCGGAGGCGGTGGCGAAGCATCTCGCGGCCGATACCAAGGGCACGATCAAGGCCGTGATGCTCATCCAGAACGAGACCGCGACCGGCATCCGCCATCCCGTGGCCGAGGTGCGCGCGGCGATGAACCGCGTGGGTCATCCGGCGCTCTATCTCGTCGACACGATCTCGTCGCTCGCCTCGTACGACTTCCGCATGGATGAATGGGGCGTGGACCTGGTGATCGGCGGCTCGCAGAAGGGCCTCATGCTGCCGCCGGGGATGGCCTTCACCGCGATCAACGCGCGCGCCTGGGAAGCCGCTCAGTCGGCACGCAACCCGCGCCGCTACTGGGACTGGCGCCCGATGATCGAGAACGGCCGCCAGGTGGCCTTCTGCGGCACGCCTCCGATCGCGCATTTCTACGGCCTCGAGGCATCCCTCGACATGATCGAGGAGGAGGGGCTGGAGAACGTCTTCGCCCGCCATCGGCGCCTTGCGAACGCGACGCGCGCCTGCGTGCGCCACTGGGGGCAGGGAGGCGGCATCGAGATCTACGCGCTGGATGCCGACGCCGCCTCGGATTCGCTCACGGCGGTGCTGGTGCCGGCCGGCCACGACGCCGACCGCGTGCGCGAGATCGCGTCGGAACGCTACGGCGTCGCGCTCGGCCGCGGCCTGGCCGCGCTGCAGGGACGCGTGTTCCGCATCGGCCACATGGGCGACTTGAACGAGCCCATGCTGCTCGGCGCGCTCAGCGCGATCGAGCTCGCGCTCGCCGATGCGGGCGTGCCGCACGCGCGGGGAGGCGTCGACGCGGCGATGGATGCGCTGCGCGCGCCCGCTGCCCCTCGCATGACAGCTGTCGCTGCCTGAGAAGCGCCGCCGCCCCCGGGCCGTCGGTTCGGGTCACCCTACCAATCGGCCTCGCGTTGGTGGCGAACCGCGAGAACAACGACCTCGTCCTCGAGCGCGCGAAAGCTGTACTGGGCAAGATATCCGCTTCGGCCGCGGAAAATGACGAGCTCGCGGCGATTGCCCTCGGCGGGACGTCCGATGAGTGGATGCGTGGCGAGCACCCTGAGGCCATTGAGGATCGGGGGAATCGTCTCCGGGGCCGCGCGTGGGTCGGATTCGCGCAGGAACAGGGCGAGCCGCTCGAGGTCGTCCGAGCGCTGCAGGCGTGAACCGGAGCGTGGCCACGCTCAGGCTTCTTGGCGGCCTTGACGGGTTTGTGGCCGGCGAGGCGTCCTGCCCGCGGCGATTCCCAGGATGTACTGCTCGACATCTTCCATCGCATAGGCGATGCCCGTGCGCTCGTATTCGGCGAGTGCGGCTGCGCCGGCCGCGAGATATTCGCGGCGGCGATCGGCGCGCTCCGCCTTCTCCCGCAGGGCCTCGAGCATATAGGCGTGCGGCGTCTTGCCCTCCGCCTCGGCCTGTGCCGCGAGGCGCGCGCGCAGGTCCTCGGGAACCTTCAAGGTCGTTGGGTGAGCCATGGTAATACCAAGGTACTACCCGTGCAGTTCCATGTCAAGACAGAAAGACGGCGTGCCCCAGCCGATCGAAGGCGTGACGATCCTCGCGGAGCGCGAAAGCGCATGCAGGCAGTCGATTGAGTTAGTCCAAATTGCTGGCTTGCAACCGCGCGAGATTGGCGCATGATGGCGCGTCCTCGCTGTCCCAACCCCACCAGGGAGGTGCCATGAACAAATCCAACCCGCTTCTTCTGTCGGCGCTTGCGGCCGTGTCCTTCACATCGTCCGCCGCGACGCTCTGCGTGAATCCCGGCGGTACGGGCGGCTGCTTCGCCGGCATCGGCGATGCGGTCGCGGCCTCGGCGCCCGGCGACACGGTCGCGGTGGCGGCGGGCACCTACAACGAGGGCGGCATCTTCGTCGGCCAGAACGTCGACATCCAGGGGGCCGGCGCGGATGTCACCATCGTCGATGCCACCACGGGCGGCGCGAACGGGCCGGTGGTCTTCTCGTATCCGAACAACCCGCCCTCGGTGCAGAGCACGATCTCCGGCCTCACGATCGAGCACGGCGCGCGCGGCGTGGACGCCGGGCGCTTCAACGACGTCACGCTTGACCGCGTCCACGTCACGCTCAACGGGCCGCTCACCGGCGCCGGAGTGTTCAACGGCGCTTCGACGCTGCACGTGACCAGGAGCCTCATCGACCACAACAGCGCGACGGACGAAGGCTCGCTTGCGGGCTGCGACTGGGGCGGCGGCTCCGGCGGGGGCATCGCGTCGCTCTGCGGCGGCGGCAACAACTACATCTCGCAGAGCACCATCGCGAACAACGTCGCAAGCCGCTGGGGCGGCGGCCTCATCATCAATGACGGCACGAGCGTCATCGAGAACAGCACCATCGCCGGCAACGAGTCGCACTTCCCGGATTCGACGCTCGGCGGGAGCGCGCTTTTCGTCGGCGGCGCCTTCCCCGACATCACGCTGAAGTACACGACGGTCGCGGGCAACACGTCCAGCGCGCCGGGCGGAGGCGCGCTCTTCGCGGACAGCCACCTCAAGCTCTACGCGACGCTCGTGCAGCACAACGGCGGCGGCGACTGCCTGAACGGCTCGACGCTGGTGAGCCTCGGCTACAACATGGGAAGCGACGCGTCATGCCCGTTCGGCGCGGCCGGCGACGCGGTGGGTACCGATGCGCAGCTCGGGGCGCTCGCGGACAACGGCGGCGACACGCCCACCATGGCGCTGCCCGCGGCGAGCCCTGCGGTCGACCGCATCCCCGGAGATCTCTGCAACGAAGCGGTGGACCAGGACGGGGTCCCGCGCCCGCAGCACTACAGCTGCGACGTCGGCGCGTACGAGCGCGTGTGGACCACGACCGACCTCGCGCACCTGCTGCTCGTGCAGATCGCCGGCCCCGGCATTCCGCCCGGGTTCGCCTCGGAGGCATCGGCGTTCATCGCGATGATCCTGCGCGGCCAGCCGCGAGTCGCGTGCCAGGTGCTGCCGAACCTCGCGAACAACATCCAGAACCTCGCGATCCACGGCCGCATCCCGCCGCCGCGCGCCTCGGCGATCGTGCAGACGATCCAGGCGCTGGAGGGTTCGATCGGCTGCTAGGCCACCTTGCCGTCCCCGCGACTCCTCGGGGCAGGAGTAGCGGGGCGGCAAGTCGCGGCTACGCGCATGGTGACGTTCCCCACGCAGGGGGAGGGTTGAGCGGCGCTAGCCCTTCCGCGCGGCCTCGAGCGCGGCGATGTCGATCTTCTTCATCTTGAGCATCGCCGTGAAGGCGCGCTCCGTGGCCTTCGACTTCGGGTCCTTGAACGCCTTCGCCATCCCGACCGGCGCGACCTGCCACGAGACGCCGAACTTGTCCTTGAGCCAGCCGCACGCCTGCGCGCGCTCGTCGCCGCCCGCGCTGAGCTTCTCCCAGTAGTAGTCGATCTCCGCCTGCGTGCGGCACAGCACCTGGAGCGACACCGCCTCGTTGAACTTGAAGAGCGGGCCGCCGTTGAGCGCCGTGAAGGGGACGCCGTTCAGCATGAAATCGACGGTCATCACGGAGCCGGCGGGACGGCCGTGCACCTCCTGCCCGACGGCCGGATAGCGGTTGACGGCCACGATCTTCGCCTTCTTGAAGATCGAGACGTAGAAGCGCGCGGCCTCCTCGGCCTGGTCGTCGAACCAGAGGCATGGCGAGATGGTGGCAACTGCGGCGGTGCGGCGGGACGGTTTCTTGCGGGCAGGCGTCTTGCGTTTGGCGGCCATGGCGGTCTCCTCGGGGACGTTTCCTGCATTCTGGTCGAACGGCGGGGCGCCGTTTCGACACTTGCGACAGCGCCACGGCGTGTTGCGCGGCGACGGGAACTCATGGAACCATTCGCGCGGCCCCGCTCGAATCTATCGAAATTCGCATGTTTCCGCTCCACGGCGTGCGCCTGCAATTCCATAAATGAGCAAGAATGCGCTATGGGAGGAGCGCAAATTGCCCGGGTCTGGCGCGTCGCGCGCTCGGGCGACTTTCGTGGCGGCGCTGACGCGGCTCGGAAAATGCTGGCCAAGATGCCCCACGATGCCGTTGCCGAGCGACGCGTCGAACTTCACTTGGTGGTGGCCTTCTGCGCGATGCGCCAGGGGCATCTTGGCGAAGCGGCACGCGAGCTCGATGCAGCGAGCCATGTCACGAGCGGCGCCCCCGGGTCGAGCGCCACGCTGCGGGTAGAAGCATGGCGCGCCGAGCTCGCGTACTTCCAGGGACGCTACTCGGCCGCGCTTGAATTGGTCCAGCAGCTACTCGGCCCGCTCGAGCTCGCGGGTGATTTGGCATACGTCGCGTTTGTAATCCGCATACAGATCGCCGTGTTGCTTGCGCGGGCCGACTACGGCGCAATCAAGGCGCTGTCCGATCGAGCCATCACCGCGGCCAAGCGAAGCCGCGATGACTATGTGCTCGTGCAAGTCCTCAACATCCTCGGCGCCACCGCCTTCGACCGGGCGACGGCGAAGCTGCCCGAGCCCCACGCCCGCGCGCATCTTTCGTCGCTCGACCCGCGCGATGCGCAGCCGATGGAAGACGATGCGCGCGACGCGCTCCAATTGTTCGAACGTGCCGGCGCCGTCGCGAAGCGCGCTAAATACGAGTTTGCCGCGTGGTATGTGGCCGGCAACATAGAACGCCTTCAAATCCTGCTGGGACACGCCGACCAGGCAGTGAAACAGATCGGGAAACGGCTCACGATACTGCAATCGCGCGGCGCGACATACGACGAGATCGTCGCGCGCTCCAATCTTGCGTGGGCGATGCGCACCCTGGGCCGCCACGGCGAGGCGTTGCACGAGTTGGACGTCGCTCTCGATCTCGCACGCGAGTCCGGCACCTTCAACGTGCTCCTCGAGTTCCTGCACTACGACCGCTCGATCGTGCTCGACGCGCTGGGCGATAGTGTGTCGGCGCGCGTCAGTTACCGGCGTTACCTGGCGCTCATCGGCGGGCGGAGCTCTCGAAGCGCGGAGATCGGCACGGGCATGCCCAGCAGCGGCAAGAAGCGGCCCCTCGAGCCTTATTTCCTGAAACGCGCCGATCGTTTCATCGCGGATCAAATCCACCAGGGTCTCAGCGTCGAAGAGCTCGCACAACATTGCGGCGTGAGCTGGCGGACTCTCGAGAAGGCATTCATCGACTTCCGCGGCGTGACTCCGGTCGCGCACATGCGGAACGTGCGGCTGGACCGTGCCAGGCGAGAGTTCGAGACGAGCGGCGCGCCGGTGGCCGAAGTCGCCAGGCAATGCGGATTCGGCAGCACCACGACTTTCGCATTGGAATACCGAAGGCGATTTGGCATGGCTCCGAGCCGCGCAAGGCATTCGACGGCTCCGACCAGGAAGTCGGCGAAGGCGTAGCCTGCGAAAAACGTGCGAATTTCGATAGGTTTCCGGCGGCGAGCGGTCCTGGGATCGGAATATGGGACCACAATGGCGTCAAGTTACGCTGGAAAGTCGCCATGAAACCGATCGTGCGCTCCCTCGCACTCTGCATCGCGCTTGCCGTACCTGTTGCGTCGCAAGCGGGGGATTCCTCCGCCAACCCCTTGGCCCGAGGGAAGCTCGATTTCGAGCCATGCAAGAACCACTTCATCCTCAGCGCGCCCGATCCCTGCGCGAGCGCGCCCCACGCCTCATGGGTGGCCACATCGGACATGCACGAGGCGCGGACGCGACACACGGCGACTCTGCTGAAGGATGGCACCGTCCTCGTGGCCGGCGGGGGTGTGGCAAGCGCCGAATTGTACGATCCGCGCGACGGGAGCTGGACGATGACCGGTCCGCTCAGCCGCGTTTGGGGCGGACAAACCGCGATCCTGCTTCCCAGCGGCAAGGTCCTCGTGCTGGGCAATATGATGCCCAGCATGGTCCCGGGCCCCATCGATAACTCGGCCGAGATCTACGACCCGGCGACACGGCAATGGACAAGCGCGGAAGGAATGCAGATCCCGCGCGTACTGTTCACGGCGACCCTTCTCGACACGGGAAAGGTGCTGGTCGTCGGTGGCGACGGTAACGACGACCAGACCGTCGCGGCCGCGGAATTGTACGATCCGGAAACGAATACCTGGGCCTTCACCGGCAAATCGACGGGCCTCTTCTGGCACACGGCGACGAAGCTTCGCGACGGGAGGGTTCTCATCGCCGGCGGGACGCGCGACGATTTCATCTCGGACACCGTCACCAGATCCGAGCTCTATGACCCTGCCACCGGCGTGTTTGTCTTCGCCGGCGATATGCAGATTGCGCGGGGCATGCACGTGGCGACCCTCCTCGACGACGGATCCGTGTTGGTGACCGGAGGGTTCCTGAGGGACTGCCCCCCCACCGGGGGATGCCGCTTCGTGACGCTTTCCGCCGCGGAGCGATACGATCCCTTGGTGGGCCGGTGGCTCCCTGCGGGAAGCCAGAATGTCGCGCGCATGTCGCATACGGCGACGCTTCTTTCCGATCGAACGGTCCTGCTCACGGGGGGCGACCTGAGTGCCGGAGGTCCCCCGGAGGTCACGTACAGCACTCTTCAAAGCTCCGAGCGATTCGACGCGAGCGCGTCGAGTTGGGGCGGTGAGGCCTCCATGAAGTCTCCTCGTGCCGACCACACCGCGACCCTGCTTCCCGACGGCTCGGTGCTCGTCGCGGGCGGCCGCCAGAGTCCGAACTACGGAAGTGCCCAACCGCTGAAGAGTGCGGAGCTCTACGGTCCCATCCCCGCACGCTGATCGAAGCGTGCACGCCTCGACCACCCCCGCCTTCGCGATGATGATTTCCTGACCCGCCTGCACACGCTCGACGAGGCGGCAGAGATGCGTCTTCGCTTCGTGGATATTGACGGGTTCATGGTGGACTGGAGTAAGTCTTGTCCACATTTGACGAGCCCGCAACCCTGGCGCTCCCGGCTTGTCGTACAGAGCCGGATGCACTGAACGAGGCTCGGACATGAATCCCGCTCCCGGCTTTCAGAAATACCCGCAGCACAGGGTCGAAACCCGGCCATCGACCGCGCACGTGCGCGTGAAGTTCGAAGGCGAGGTCATCGCCGACACCCGCGAGGCGGTCGAGCTGCACGAGTCCACCGGGGAGGGGAAGAAGACCGTGGCGCCGGTCGTCTACTACATCCCGCGCAAGGACGTGCGCATGGAGCGCCTGGCTCGCTCGAATCACGGCACGCATTGCCCGTTCAAAGGCGACGCGTCGTACTTCTCCGTGGTGGGCGGCCCCGAGAACGCCGCCTGGAGCTACGAGGCGCCCTACGACGAGATGCTGGCGATCAGGGAGCGGCTCGCCTTCTACCCCGACAAGTTCGAGATCGAGCCGTCACCCTCCTGAGTCACGAAGGGTGGCGTTGACAGCCGACACGCCTTACCATAAAGTAAGGAATGCGACAATCGGCAAGGCTCCCCATGACGCGCGCCACCCTCACGAGCAAAGGCCAGATCACCATCCCCAAGGAGGTGCGGGAACGCCTGGGCGTCGAGGCGGGTGACCGGCTCGAGTTCGTCGAGCAGGAAAGGGGCGTCTATCGGGTCGTCGCGGCAACCAGGGACGTTCGGAATCTCAAAGGCATGGTGCCGAAGCCGCGGCGCGCCGTGACCGTCGAGGAGATGAACGCCGCGGTCCGCAAGTCGCGCGGGCAGAAGTGATCGGACTCGATACCAACGTCGTCGTCCGCTACCTCACGCAGGACGACGCGAAACAGGCGGCGATCGCGTCGAAGCTCTTCGAGCACGTCCTTTCCGCGGAACGGCCGGGTTTCGTTTCCTTGATCACGCTATGCGAGATCGCATGGGTCCTCGCCGAATGCTACGACGCGGACAAATCGCGGATTTCGGCCGTCATCGAAGCGTTGCTGGGCTCGCGGCAATTGGTCGTGGAGGATGCGGAGCTTGCGTGGAAGGCGCTGAGAGCCTGGGACAAGTCCACGGCCGATTTCAGCGACGCACTGCTGGGGCAAGTCCTCGTGGCGCGCGGCTGCGAGAAAGTGGTCACTTTCGACAAGGCCGCGGCGCGGCTGGCGAGCTTCGAGCTTCTCGGCTGAAGCGATCGGTCAGGTTCGAACTATCGGAGAGAGCATCGGATGAGCTCACCGCTGCAGATCGACGGCATCGACGTCTTCGTGGAGGGCGACGGAAACGAATCGATCGTCATGATCCACGGCTGGCCCGACACTTATCGGCTGTGGGATGCGCAGGTCGCCTTCTTCAAGGACCGCTATCGCTGTGTCCGCTTCACGCTGCCGGGCTTCGACATCGACAAGCCGCGCCGCGCATTCTCGCTGGAGGAGACACTCGCCATCTTCAGGAAGATCATCGAGCAGGTGTCGCCCGGGCGGAAGGTGATCCTGATGCTGCACGACTGGGGCGCCGCGTTCGGCTACCAGCTCGCGATGCGGCATCCGTCGCTCGTCTCGAAGATCGTCGGCGTGGATATCGGCGACGCGGGCACGAGGCAGCACGTGCAGTCGCTGAGCGCCAGGGCGAAGGCCATGGTGTTCGCCTATCAGATATGGCTTGCCATCGCGTGGCGGATCGGCGGCGGCATCGGCGACTGGATGACGCTGTGGATGGCGCGAGCGATCCGGTGTCCCTCGGATCCGCGCTTCATCGACTCGCGCATGGACTATCCGTACTATATTCGGTGGATGAGGGCCTACGGTTCCTACCGCGCCATGGTGCGCTTCGAGCCGCCGGTTCCGATGCTCTTCGTGTACGGCAGCCGCAAGCCGTTCCTCTTCCACACGCCGGCCTGGGCCGACGCCCTCGCCGCGCGACCGGGCAACCAGGTGCTCGCGCTGGAGACGGGCCACTGGGTCATGAGCCAGCAGCCGCAGCGGTTCAACCAGGCCGTGGATGCGTGGCTGTCGAAGGAGAAGCCCTAGACTAAGGAGACTTCATGGCAAAGGCCTATTGGATTTCCTTCTACCGCGCGGTCCACAACCCGGAGAAGCTCGCGGCGTACGCGAAGCTCGCCGGACCCGCGATCCAGGCCGCCGGCGGCAAGTTCCTTGCGCGCGGCACCGCGGTGCACGCGTATGAATTGGGCGTGCTCCAGCGGACCGTGGTGGTCGAATTCCCGAGTGTCGGTCACGCGGTCGCGTGCCACGACGGTCCGGCATACAAGGAAGCGCTGCGCGTGCTCGGCGAAGGCTCGGCCGATCGGGACTTCCGCATCGTGGAGGGCGTGGAGTAGCCGTCGCTAAGGCACCTGCAACACGTGCACGCGCGTCCGCGACGATCCAACGTAAACGATCTCGAGGTCATAGATACCCGGGACGTTATTCGCGCGTACGGTCAGCGTCGCGCTGCCGTTCACGATCGAGATCGCGGGCGGCGAGGCGATTCCGGCGGGCGGTCCGTGTGGCTCGCGCACGACGTTGACCGCCTCGAGGGAGGTCGGCTGGATGGGCAGGCCGCTTTCGGTGAAGTCGACCGTCACCTGGTATGTGTGCCTCGTCCTGGCAACGACCCACGGCGTGCGCGGCGTCATCACTACATTGCTCGGATCGAACACGTGCATCTGCGTCACGATGCCGGTCGGCAGGCCACCGGCGGTGATGTCGATGTTGCACATCGCCGGGGCGCCCGCTTCCAGCAGCGCGGACGTCGCAAGTCCCTGCGCATCCGACAGCACGATCTGCTCCGAGGCACCGTCGAATGCGCTGCCGCAATCGTTCGAAAATACGACCGGCATCCCGACCGCGGGCCGCCCGGAAGCGTCGGTGAGGCGCACGACATAGGGCACCGCCGCGAACGTGCCGTCCTCGAGCGAGGACGGCGGTGCGCTCACGAGCGTCGCAGCGCTCGTCGTGAGGGCGTAGGGCACGACGTGAAACACCAAGACGACGTCCGGCGAGGCTTCTCCGTCTACCGGCGCCTTGAGGGCAATGTCCACGAGGCCCGAGTCGCCGATGATCGCCCCGGCGATGGCCGGCGGTGAGGTGACGATTCCATCGGCATCCGCTACCGCGAACGCCCAATCGTTCCCGTTGAAATGGGCGCTGGACTCGGTGCCGTCATAGTCACCGGCGTAGAAGCTCACCATCGTGTTCGGGACAGGGTTACCCGCGGCATCGAGGACGCGCACCTTCCAGGGCCCGGCAAAGGAGGTCCCGGTTTGTGCGGTCTGCTCGTCGCCGCTCACGACCGCGACCGTGGTGGCGCGTTGCGTGGAGGAGGAAAGCTGGAACGCCACGTCGTTGGCGCCGTCCGCGGAAGCGATGACTCCGCCAGTTCCACCCGGGAGGTAGATGGTGATCGCAGTGCCGACCGCCACGCCGTCGGCGCCTGTCATGACGGTGACCTGGTCGTAGGCCACGCAGCAGAAATCGTCGAACCGCACCATGCCGACGTGACTCGCGCCGGTCGGGTCGTCGCGCTGCGCCGTGAAAGTCACCGCCACGCCGGCCAGCGGCGCACCGGAGGCGTCGCGCGCGATCACGCCGACCGGATTTGGAAAGACACAGGAAAAGCAGGTCGTCTGCGGAGTGCTGCCGGGCAGCGGCTCGAGCGTGACGGCATGCGAAGCGAAGGACAACAGGGACAACACGCATGCTGCTGCGACTGCGATCCAGCGGTTCATGGAGACCTTGCGTTCGGGAGGGGTATCCGAGTATGCCGGATTAACATGGGGTAACTCAACCCGGAGGATACGCGGCATTGCAGAAATACTGCACTACAGCTAAACTGAAGGCATGAAATCGACTCTCACAGTGACCCGCCGGGGCGTCGTCACGCTCCCGGCGAAGATGCGTGAGGCGCTGGGACTCAAGCCCGACGACGTCCTCATCGCGGAGACGACATCGGAGGGCATCCTGCTGCGTCCCGCGGTCACCATTCCGATCGAAACCTATTCGCCGAAACGAATCCGCGAGTTCGATGAAGCGGAAGCCGAGCTGGCGAGAGTTCTTTCGAGGAAGAAGGCGAAGCGCAGGCGCTGAGCATCGCGCATGCGGATCTTCCTGGACGCGAACATCCTCTTTTCCGCCGCGAAGAGCGACGGAGCGATTCGTAGCCTATTGGCACTGCTCGTTCGCGCAGGTCACGAGCTTTGCGCCGACGGCTACGTTCTCGAGGAGGCGCGTCGGAACCTGGCGCTCAAGGCTCCCGACGGCGTCGCCGCGCTCGATGGCGTCATGCAAGCCGTGACGCTCAAGGCCGGCGCTTCCAGGGTCGGATCCGCCCTGCCGCTACCGGAGAAAGATCAGCCGGTCATGGAAGCCGCGATACGAGCGGGATGCGATGTCCTGGTCACGGGAGACCGAACTCACTTTGGCGCCCTCTACGAGACGACGTTCCAGGGTGTGCTGATTCTTTCTCCCGCCCAGGTGGCGAGGAAGCTGTTGTAGAGAACGTCGAGACTGCGCACCCTCGTCACGCAGGGCGAGCCTCCGCGGCACTCGACTGCCGGAATGCCACCGCCACGATCATCCCGACGCCCACGACCAGCGCCGTGAGGTGGACCAGGCCGCCGACGAAGGGCACGCGCGCGAGGATCGCGAGCACGAGCATGGCGAGCACCGCTGCACCCGCGCGCCACGCCGTGAGCGCGGCAGTCTCGGGCTTCACGCGATCGAGCAGCATCCCGCCCACGACCACCGCGAGCCACACGTAGCCGACGAGTAGCAGCGCGACGTAGCCGATCAGGGCCAGCAAGCCGATCGGGATGCCGATGATGGTGATCATCAGCAGCACGGCCGCGATCGGGATGGAGATCAGCGCGACGAGGCCGAGGAGCGGCGTGATCCATGGACGTTCCCGCAGCTCCTGCGCCATGCGGCGCGAGGGGCCGGGCAGCGCCGCCGCGATGAGTGCTGCGAGCACCATCAGGCCCGCGCTCCAGATCCATCCATGGGCGAAGCGTTCGGCCGCCGTGCGTTCGTGCCGGTGCCAGCGGCCCGTTCGTTGCTCGACACCACCGACCACTTGCGCGGCAGGATCGCGGCGCAGCTCCTCGCCGCGGAAGGTGAGCTTGCCCTGGATGCGAGCGTCGGGTCCGAGCTCGAGCGTCCCCGCGGCGATGGACGCATCGCCCGCCACCGGCCCGTTGATCCGGACCTGGCCGCCCGCCGCGCGGAGGTTTCCCTTGATCGAGCCATCCACGGTGATCGTGCCGCCGGCGATGGCGGCGTCGCCCGAGATGGCGGCGGCCGAGCCGAGCTTCACCGTGCCGCCCGCCACACGCACTTTGCCGTCCACCGGCGCGTTCACGGTCACGTTTCCGCCGGCCGCGATCACCCGACCCTCGACGGCCTGCGAAATGTCGACGTTGCCACCGATCCAGACCGATCGGCTGGCGGTGGTGTCCTCGGCGGCTGCGCTGCCGGCCAGCGCCAGGCCGAACAATAGAAGTGCGATCCGATGCGTCATGGCGAGCTCCCGTGGAACGAACGCCCGGACTTTGCTCCGTGCCCGGCCTGCTTGCCAGCCTTCCCCGACGAGATGCGGAAATCGGCGGATGAATCGCAGGGCAGGGCGTGCGACCCGCGCCTTGGATTCCGGCCTTGGGCCTACGCCGCCTGCCGTATCAGCGATTCGGCAGGAATCCCGAGCCCGCGGTGCAGCTTCCACACCATCGCCATGGTCAGCGGACGCTTGCCGCTGAGGACCTCGTAAACCCGATTCGGCTGGCCGATGTACGGGACGAGGTCCTTGACCGTCAGGTTGCGCTGCTCCATGACAAACCGGATGGCCGCGACGGGATCGGGCAAGTCCAGCGGGAAATGCCGGCGCTCGTACGCCTCGACGAGCGTCACGAGGACGTCGAGCTGGTCGCCTTCCGGGGTATTGCGCCTCGCCGACATCCGATTCTCGATGGCCTTCAGCGCCGCCTCGTAGTCCTTCTTCGTCTTGATGGGCTTGATCTGCATTTCCGTGCTCGATTCAGATGGATTGCGCGTCGATGCGGTCGTACTGCTTGTGCGTGCCGATGAACCGGGTGTACGCAGGTGCGAGTTGATCAGCGCCATGCGATGCGGTCGATCATAGTTGCCGGCGACAATGGGAGCTTGCGTCAACGGGCTCGCGCCCCGGCGTTGACGGACAATAAGCCATCTATCCCGATCCGGGGCGCCTATGGCCATCTTCGTCGCGGGTTTGCTGCTGTTTCTCGGTGTGCACTCCATGCGCGTGTTCGCCGAAGGCTGGCGAGGCGCCACCATCGCGCGCATCGGCGAGGGGCCGTGGAAAGGCATCTACTCCCTCGTCTCGATCGCCGGCTTCGTCCTGCTCGTCTGGGGCTACGCGCGGGTGCGGGGCGAAATGCCGCTCTGGAATCCGCCGGCGGTCATGCGCTACGTGACGGTGCTGCTGATGCTGCCGGTGTTCGTGCTCTTCGTGGCGGCCTACGTGCCGCGCAATGGAATCAAGACGAAGCTGCACCACCCGCAAATTCTCAGCGTGAAGCTGTGGGCCTTCGCGCACCTCTTGTCCAACGGGAACCTGGCCGACGTGTTGTTGTTCGGCGGCTTCCTCGCATGGGCCGTCCTGAGCTTCAGCGCCGCGAGGAAGCGGGATCGGGCCGCGGGCAGGGTATATCCGGCCGGCACCGCGCAGGGGACCATCGTGTGTGTGGTCGTGGGACTCGCGATCTATGCGACGTTCATGATGGGAGTGCATAGGTGGTTGATCGGCGTCCCGCCGATCTGAGGCCGGATGCCCAAGCCGCCCCCGTCGCCGATCCCCCAGACCCGCCTCGGCCGCCTCGCGCGGATCGGGTTCGCCGCGGGCGAGCTCGCCGTGGGCGCCGCGGCCCAGGGACTCAAGCGCATCGCTCGTGGCGAGGCTCCGAACTTCGCGGGAGCGCTGCTATCCGGCGCGAGCGCGAAGCGCCTGGCGCAGCGTCTCGCGCGGTTGCGCGGCGCCGCGATGAAGCTGGGCCAGCTCCTGTCGCTGCAGGGCGAGGACCTGCTGCCGCGGGAGTTCGTGCAGGCGCTCGCCGTCCTGCGCTCGCAAGCGGCGCCCATGCCGGCCGAACAAGTGCGGCGCATGCTGGGCCGCGAGTACGGCAAGGGCTGGGAGAAGCGCTTCGCGCGCTTCGACTGGGAGCCGGTCGCCGCGGCTTCCATCGGCCAGGTCCACCGCGCCACCGCGCGTGACGGCCGCGACCTCGCCCTCAAGATCCAGTATCCGGGCGTGGCGCGCTCCATCGCGAGCGACGTCGACAACGTCGCCGTGCTGCTGCGCCTCTTCAACCTGCTTCCGTTCGACATCGATGTCGCGGCCACGGCGCAGGAGGCCAAGCGCCAGCTCGCCCAGGAGGCGGACTACGAGAGCGAGGGGCGGTTCCTCGAGAGCTACGCGAAGCTGGTGGCGGACGAGCCGTCGCTCCTCGTTCCCCGCGTGCACTGGGATCTCACGACGGCGCGGATCATGGCGATGGACTACATGCAGGGCGAGCCGCTCGAAACCGTGCGCGAGGAGCCGCCCCGAAAGCGCAATGCAGTCGGAACGCTCCTCGAGCGGCTGCTGTTCCGCGAGCTCTTCGAGTTCCACGTCATGCAGACCGACCCCAACTTCGCCAACTACCTTTACCAGCGTGCGACAGGACGCGTGGTGCTCCTCGACTTCGGCGCCACCCGGCGCTTCGACGACGATTTCGTGGCGAGCTATGCGCACATCACCCGAGCGGTGCTCGCGGGGGATCGAGCTCGCATCGCGCGCGAGGCGGTGCGCATCGGCTACGTCATGGCGGACGACGATCCGGATCGGGTGAAGGCCGCGGTCGACGTGATCTTCCTCGTCTGCGAGCCGCTGCGTCACGAGGGGCCCTACGACTTTCCGGCGTCGAATCTGCCGGCGCGCGTGCGCGACCTCGGATACGACCTCGCGATTCGCCGCGGGCTCGTCCGCGCGCCGCCGCCCCAGACGATCTTCCTGCACCGCAAGCTCGTGGGCTCGTTCCTGCTGCTCGCCCGGATCGGCGCGCGAGTCGATGCGCGCTCGCTCATGCTCGAGTGCCTGAAGAGCGTCAATCCTCGAACCCCGCCTCGCGCTGGTGCCGGATCGCGCGCACGATGACCCGCTCGAAAGCGGCCTGGTACTCGTAGAGCGCGACGTAACCCGTGCGGCCCCGGGAGATCACGAGCTCACGCAGGTCGCCCGATACGCGCCGTGCGATCAACGGATGCGTGCCGAGCACGTCGACCGCCTCCTCGATCAGGTCGAACGTCGCTTCGGCGGACGCCGGATCGTCCTTCGCGAGGAAATCGGCGAGCCGCACGAGGTCCTCGAGGGCGCGCTCGTCCCAGGCGAGCCACGCCATGGCGCCTAGCGCTCCGAGGGAGGAATGCGGACGGGCTTCGGCTTGCGTGCCTTCTTTCCGGCGGCACGCGCCCGGACGTAGCGCATCGCCTCCTTGTGCGGATACACGATGCCGGTGCGCGCGAACCGGGCGGCAGCCCGCGTGCCCGACTCCAGGAAGTCGCGGCGCTTCTCGTCGCGGGCGACCCTCTCGACGATCGCCTCCACCATGTAGGCGTGCGGAGTCTGCGCGACGCCATGGGCGAGCTCGTTCACCTTCTCCTTGAGAGCCTCGGGAAGCTTGAGCGAGGTGGTGTTGGCCATGGTGTCACCACGGTAACACTGCGCTCCCGCGCCGGTCAAGCGCGAGTAGGGCCAGGTCACGGTTCAGACCCGCGCGTTCATCTTCCTCAGCCGGTCCGCCATCACCTTCATGATCTCGAGGGCGAACTGGGGCGTCGTCTGCACCAGGAAGAGGAAGCGCCGCTCGGGAATGACGGAGAGCTTGCACGCGGTCTTCGCGGTCGCGGTCGCCACGCGGGGCGCCTGGTCGATGAGTGCCATCTCGCCGAACGGCTCGCCCGGGCCGAGCGTCTCGACCACGGTCGCGCCGACGGTGAGCTCGACCTCTCCTTCCAGGATCACGTACATCTCCGCGCCCATGTCGAATTCGCGGAAGATCACCTCGCCGGCCTCGGCCATCCGCGGGTCGGCTTCGTGCAAGAGCTCCAGTCTCACGCCCATGGGCACGCCCCCTTGTCGAAACGTCCGTTCGACTTGCGAGGGAATCATAAACCCTTCCTCCTTCTTCTAGCGACGCCGCTCGTGCGCCGCCTTTCGTGAACCTTTCGGATGCTTCGCGAGAGACGGCTGGGTTTACCGGCCATCTCCTGATGCCCTCAGCTCTCTCCCACCCGCGCGAGCAGGTAGTTGTTCACGTCGCGCACGCCGTCCACGCTGCGCGTGATGAACACCGCGCGTTCGATTTGGGCCCGGTTGGTGACGCGGCCCGTGAGCGACACGACGTGGCGGTAGCTCTCCACGCCGATCTTCCCGGAAAGGCGCGCTTCGCCGGCGAGGCGATCCATCACGGCGTTGCGCAGCAGCTCGTCCTCGCTCGGGCGCGGAGCGGTCACCGTGACGCTGGGCAACGAGTAGTGCTCGATATCGGGAACGACGGCGGGGTTGCCGGTGGTCACCGGCGCGCGGGCTTCGGTCGCGGCGGGCGTCGCGGGATGCTCGTCCGCGATGGGCGCCATCGCGTGCTCATCGACGTCCACGGTCACGGGCGGCGCCGCATCGTTCGCGGCGGTCTGGGCCTTCGACGTCTCGCTCGTCGTGTAGGCGAAGGCCGTGACCGCGACGGCGGTCAGCGCGAGAACGAGCGTTGCGGAAAGCTTCGGGCTTCGAGTCATGAATGCCTCCTGGAGGGAAGGGAGCGGGCTGCACATTGCGTTTCTTAGGAACATGCGTGCGTGCGCGAAGTTCCATGTTGACTGGTGCGATCGAGCTGCGCAATGCGTCGCCATTCGGCGACGCAGTCCGCTATGATTCCCCCTTCTCTCCAGGAGGCCCCATGACGATCTCGATGCACCAGGCGAGTGTCCCGACCATGATCCGCGCGCTGAACAACCTCGCCGCAGTCCTCGAGAAGGGGGCGCAGCACTGCGAGGCGAAGAAGATCGATCCCAGCGTGATGATGAATGCCCGGCTCTTCCCCGACATGTTCCCGCTCTCGAAGCAGGTCCAGATCGCCACCGATACGGCCAAGGGGGCCGCCGCGCGCCTGGCGGGGCTGGAGCCGCCCTCCTACGAGGACAACGAAACCACGTTCGCGCAGCTCGTCGAGCGCGCACGCAAGACCGTGAAGTACCTCGAGACGCTGAAGCCCGCGCAGATCGACGGCTCCGAGGAGCGCACGGTCACGTGGAAGGCGGGCGAGCAGACGCGCTCGATGCAGGGCATGCCCTACCTGCTCAACCGCGTGCTGCCGAACCTCTTCTTCCACTGCGCGACGGCGTACGACATCCTGCGCCACAACGGCGTCGAGATCGGCAAGCAGGATTTCCTCGGCAAGCTGTAGGCCGCGGCACTCGGCGAGGAATCCTGGCGGCCGTCGCTTACTTGACGACCAGCCGATCCTCTCGAATGTAGCCTTCGAGCTTCGCGCCGGTGCGCGACTTGACGCGCCACCATTCGCCGCCCGTCGATTGAACGAGGATGATCGCGCCTGGATTCAGCCGCGCGACGATCGCGGAATGGACGTTCGGTCCGGCGCGCACGTTGGTCTTGCCGCTCGCGATGGTGCGGGCCGTTCTCCAGGGCCGATCGGCACCGGGCGGCGGCGATGCAGGTTTCGCGGACGCGGAGGAGGGCGCCGCCGCGGCGGGTGCGTACGCCGAAACCTCGCCGCAGGTGGCGAAGACCGAGTCCAGCTCCCTGCCGTAAGGCGTGATCTCGAATTGGACGGGCAAGCTGCTGCGAGCCCATCCCTTCGGCAGGGTGACGTCCTCCACGACGCCGATCGCGGCGCACGCGCGCAGCGCCGACGGCCGCAATCCTCGCGCCATCGCGTCGCCGAGCTGGTTGACTTGCCAGCTCGCCTCCAGGGCCTGCTGCACCGTTTTCGCGTCGCGCGTCCCGGCCGGGCTGATGCACACGAGGCGCGGCATCGTCGCGGGCCGCAGCCCCCCGGGATCGTCGGGCGCGGTCTGGTTCGTGAGCTCGATGGCGATCGTGCGGGCGCCCTTTTCGCACGAGACGTACGCGTTCGAGAAGACCTTCGCGCTTCCGACCGGCGTCACGATCGAGGCCTTCGTGTGCGCGAAGCGAATGGGGCCGAGGACCGGATGGCCCGCCTCGCGGATCTCCCACTCGAGGCGCGAGCCGGCGGCGCGCTGCTTGCCGAGCGACGCCACCGGATCCTCGGAATGGGCCGGCGCGCTCGCCAGGAGAAAGAGAACCGGGAGGGCGGCCGCTAGAGCTCGCATGGTCGGCACGCATGATACGCGCCCCGGAGATAGGTGTTGACATCGTCACAAATAGGTGATAATTATAACGCCATGAACTCGTTCGCCGCCCTCGTCCTCAGCCTGCCCACCCGGAATTCCACGGTGCGGATGCGCGTGTGGCGCGCATTGAAGGCCACCGGCTGCGGCGCGCTGCGCGACGGGGTCTATGTGCTTCCCAAGGAGGCGCCGACCGCCTCGGGCTTCGCCGGCGTCGAAGACCAGGTCCGCGCGGCCGGCGGCTTTGCGGCGGTCGTCGACCTGGGCTTCACCTCCGCGGCCCAGCTCGACAGCGCGCGCGGCCTCTTCGACCGGAGCGCGGAGTATGGAAAGCTCGTGGCGCGCATGGACGGCGCGAAATCGTCGATCGTGCGACTGGGGCGCGCAAGGCGCAAACCGTCGTCGAGCGCCTGAAACGATCTTTCGACGAGCTCGTGGCCGTCGACTTCTTCCCGGGAGAGGCCCAGCGACAGGCGCGCGATGCGATGCAGGCCCTCGAGTCGCGGGCGCGCGAGCTCTATTCCCGGGGCGAACCGCGCAAGCGCCATGGACGGGTTCGCCGGGTCGATGCTGCCAGGTACCGGGGGCGGGTGTGGGCCACGCGCAAGGCGCCCTGGGTCGACCGCCTGGCGAGCGCCTGGCTCATCAAGCGCTTCATCGACACGGATGCGCGCTTCGCCTGGATCGACGTCCCGCGCGATTGCCCCAAGAGGGCCGTGGGCTTCGATTTCGACGGCGCGGAGTTCACGCACATCGACACCCGCGTCACCTTCGAGGTCCTGCTTGCGAGCTTCGGCCTCGAGGCCGATCCCGCACTGGCATCGATCGGTTCGGCGGTGCATTTCCTCGACGCGGGCGGCATTCCCGTTCCCGACGCGAAGGGACTCGAGATGGTTCTTCGCGGCGTTCGCGAAAAGGCGCGAAACGACGATGAAGCCGTCGCGAAGGCATGTGGCGTTTTCGACTACCTGTACGCCGCATACGCCGGCAGTTGAAGTTCGAAGGCCGGGCCGCGCAGACGCCCGACATACCCAAGGCATATCGCCCAAGGGCTGCATCTTTCCTCTTCGGAGGAACGGAGGCTATATGTCGAAACGTCATGCATGGGTCGCCGACATCCTGTCCGGGCTCGCCATCGCGGCATGCACCGAATCGCCGGGAACGATGGGCGAAGTCCCGGCTTCGCAGGCCGAGGGCCTGCACGCCGCCGCCGTGCGCGTGAGGATGGATTCCCCTCGCGCGCGCCGTTGGGAGCTCGGATGGGGTGAGGTTTTCGTCTACGACGTCGCGAGCGGACGATTCATCCGCCGCATCCCGCTCACGGGCGCATCCATGTCCGGTGCGCGCGGTACCTGCCGGCCCGACCTGGTGGTGAGCCGTTCGGGCGCGGTGATCGTCTCGAGCAATGCCCAGCCTGTCTTGTGGCGGATCGATCCCGCCAGCTTCGAGGTACGGCGCTACGACATCGCGCCGGACAGCGACCGCAGCAAGGACTTCGGGTTCAGCGCACTCGCCTGGGATGTCGATGAAAAGACGTTGTATGCGGCGAGCGCGGTCATGGGGACGTTGTGGCGCATCGATCTCGATGCGGCGACGGCGAGCAAGATCGAGCTGACCGCCCCGATCCGGGGCGCGTGCACGCTCGCGGCGCCGCAAAGCACGGCCGGGACCCGGACGCTCATCGTGGCAACGGGCGTGAACGCGTCGCTTTGGCGCGTTTCGCTATCCCCCGACCTGGCTCGCGGAGATGTGACCGGCCCCGGCGAGCGCACGCCCGGGTCCTCGCGCTAGAAGGAAAAGGGCCCGCCATGTGGCGGGCCCCGTTTCGGCGCTTGCTGGGGCTATTTATTCGCCGGCAAGTGATGGCATCCGCCCACCTTCATCGCGTGCGCATGCCTGGTGTCGAGCTTGTCGCCCTCGGCGAGGTAGAAGGTGCCCGAGATGTTGGTGAGGTCCTCGTCCTTCGAGTGCCAGTGCGGCGCGATCTTGTAGTTCGCGGGCATCTCAGGCGCGCCACGAAGGGCGTCGCGTCTGCCGCCCAGGAGGCGGGCGAGGCGAGGAGTGCCCGGCTGCAAGCTCCGTTGCGGCCCTGGGCGCAATCGGAAAAAGCGTCGAAAGCCACCCGCATTCCTCTGCTCGCCCTTTCCCGCTCGAACGCCTAATCTACGGGCGGCCAAACGGGCTCACGGGAGGGTTGCATGGCAATTCCATGCTGGCGGCATCTCGGCATCGGGACGGTCATCGCGGTCGCGGCCGCGTGCCTCGGCACGGGCGCGTGGGCGAGCTCGATTCCCGCCTTCAACGTCGCGGGGCGTCTCTTCGTGAACGAGCCGCACAGCTGCGACGGCGGCAATGGCGATCTCACCGCCAACACGCTCCTCAGCTGGACCGAGTGCCATGCGTGGAAGAAGCACATGGACGCCTCGGGCGCGCTCATCCGCACGAATGCCTTCGTGGCCGGCGCGCTGCGGCCGCTGTCCATGACGGTCGACGTCGAGGTCTGGTGCGCCTATGGCCCGACGACAAGCGACGCCGCTCCGGTGGCTCGAGCGCGCACGCAGACCAGCACCATCGGCAAGTTCCGGGTGGGCATCCCGGGCGCCGACTGTGGCGTGCCTTCGCTCAAGGCCACCGGCGTCGTCGTGCGGGTCACCGCGCTCATGCAATACGACATGAGCGACGCGGCCGGATATGCGGGCACGATCCGCGGGCTCTGGGACCGGACGCTGGGCGCCACCGTGTATCGCTCCGTCCTGCCCCCCGATCCCAGCGTCTACACGGACAGCTACGGGGACTGGGTGATTCCGCACTTCATCCTCACGCAGCAGGTGCTTGATCTCCCGGTGCCCGACACGCTCGACATCGGCAACCAGGTCTTCTTCGACGGCGCGGCCCCCGATTACTACGATTACCTTCGCGGCGCGCTCGGAACGTGGGAGACCGTCGTCACGCTGCATCGCAAGCTCCAGGCCGCCCTGGCGGTGGATGGCCACGACGCGCTGTATCGCCGGATCTTCGTGACCGACCCGTGGTTGGCCTGCACGACCTGCTACACGCTCGGATTCAACAATCCGCACGGAGGCGGGGTCGGCGGAGTGGGCGGTTTCAGCGTCCCACGACCGATCGAACCGACGCCGGAGCCCACCTATGAGGGAATGGTTTCGGTCGGCCTGCCCGCGCACGAGTTCGGCCACTCGATGCACGGGACCATTGCCGCGGGGTCATTCGCGACCTACGACGGCACGATCTTCACGATACTGGGTCCGACGGGCGACATCGACGGCTATCACCACCCGTACGACGTGGAAACGACGCTGCAGCAACAGGAGTCGATGGTCGCTTACATCGAGGGCTTCGGGGACGCGATGGGCGCCTACTTCCTGAACGGCTGCCGGATGGCCGACCACGGCTGGGGAGATCCGGATCCGTTGCACAACAGCCTGAATCCGGCGTACTTCGCCTCCTGCGATGGGGGCCCGGGATGCCCCTACGGCGCGTTCCGTTACAACATGGTGAGCCGCGGCATCGCCGAAGGCTCGGCGCTCTGGAACACGCGGCTCGCCAGCCTCACCGACCTCGCCAACCAGGCCGCCGCAGCCGGCGCCACCTTCGTCATCACCAACAACGAGCTCAAGGTCCGCGCGTTCATCTGCGACCTGCTCGACAGCGATCCGGACGTGAGTTACGCCACGGGGCAGATCGCGGGCCGTACCTACGTGCCCGATTACACGTGGCTGGCGGCGGAACGACTCGACGGCCGCACGCCTTCACCGACGTTCGCGACGTATGCGTCCGACCCGGGGCCCGAGAACGTCACGATCTCGCTCGGCACGTTGCTCACCGCCATGGACAATTTCATTCCCGGCCTGCACGCGTATCCGCCGATCTATCCGGACGTCCTGTGGATAGCGCCGATGATCACCGACGGCGCCAACGGGCCCTACGACGACGTGCGCATCTCGATCCACGGTGCCTTCTCGCCGCAGCAGCTCGGCCTCTACCTGGTGGGCATGGGCGCGGTCACGCACGATGACCTCAACAACATCTTCCGCGCGAATCGCATGGAGGAAGTGCCCTGAGGGAGGGGCCCCGGCAAACCGGCTGCAACTTCCATCGGAAGTGCCGATCGGAGGGGTGAGCCACCATGCACTTACCCCATATCAGGGTCCCGAGGATCTCCTGGCACGACCTGGCACTGACGCTCGGGCCGTACGTGCTGCTCGTGGCCGTCGGTTTCTGGTTCGCGTATCGCTTCGTCCGTCCCGCGCCGCCCGATACGATCGTCATCACGAGCGGACGGGCGGGCAGCATGTTCGAGGTCGCCTCCGAGCGCTATCGCAAGATCCTCGCGCGCCAGGGCGTCACGCTGAAGGTCCTGCCGTCCGAGGGTTCGCTGGAGAACCTGAAGCGCCTCGCCGATCCCGATTCCGGGGTCGACATCGGATTCGTCCAGGGCGGGCTCGCGGACCTCGCGGACACGAGCAACCTGATGTCGCTCGGGAGCGTGTTCTACGAGCCGGTGCTCGTCTTCTATCGCTCCCCGCGGCCGCTCAGCCGGTTGTCCGAGCTGCGTGGAAAGCGCATCGCGATCGGCCACGAAGGCAGCGGAACCCGCGTGATGGCCGAGACGCTCCTGAAAGCGAACGGGATCGACGCGAAGGGGCCCACGAAGCTGCTCGACCTGGAGGGCAAGGCCGCGGAAGAGGCCCTGCTTCAGCATCACGTGGACGCGGTCATCCTCACGGGGGACTCGGCCGCGATCGCCAGCATCGTCGCCCTGGTTCACACGCCCGGCATTCGCCTCTTCGACTTCGTGCAGGGCGACGCGTACGTGGGGCGCTTCCGCTATCTCAGCAAGCTCGAGCTGCCGGCCGGCTCCATCGACCTGGGGAAGAACCTGCCCACGAAGCCGCTCACGATCGTCGCGCCGACCGTGGAGCTCGTCGCCCGGTCCGATCTCCACCCGGCGCTTTCGGACATGCTGATCGAGGCCGCGCGGGAAGTGCATGGACGAGCCACGCTCATCCAGAAGGCGGGAGAATTCCCCGCGCCGCTGGAGCACGAGTACCGCCTGAGCGACGACGCGCTGCGCTACTACAAGACGGGCAAGGGGTTCGCGTACAAGCACCTGCCCTATTGGCTGGCGAGCCTGGTCGACCGCGCGCTCGTCATGCTCGTGCCGATCGCCTTGTTGCTGATCCCGGGCTTGAAGATCGTGCCGGAGCTCTACCGCTGGCGCGTGAGCGGCCGCATCTACCGCCGCTACGGGGAGTTGATGGCGCTGGAGCGCGAGGCGTTCACGCAGACGACTCCGGAGCAGCGCGCGGAGCTCCTCAAGCGCCTCGACGAGATCGAGCAGCACGTCATCACGCTCAAGCTGCCGGGCTCGTTCGCGGACAAGCTCTACGTGCTGCGCCAGCACATCGCCTTCGTGCGCGGTTACCTGACCGGCACCCAGATCCCGAACCCGCCGTTGCCCAGTCCGCCTACGCGGGCATGACGGTCATTTCCCCCACCCGCACCAGCCGATCCTTCCCCGCCTGCTTGCCCGCATACATCGCCGCGTCGGCCGCCTTGAGCAGCACGTTGGCGTCGCCCGCATCCGTCGGAGCCAACGCATAACCGATGGTGGCCGTCACGTTGCGGCCGTGGGAGTCGATCTCGAAGGGAGCCCGCAGCGCCTCGAGGAGCTTGCGGCCCAGGTCGCGGGCCTGCGACTCGTTGGCGAGCCCGTCGGCCATCACGACGAACTCGTCGCCGCCGAGGCGGGCCACCGCGTCCCGCGCGCGGATCGATCCGCGCAGGCGGTCCGCGACCACGCGCAGCAGCGCGTCGCCGACGTCGTGGCCGAACTGGTCGTTGACCGGCTTGAAACCGTCGAGATCGAGCACGTACAGGGCAAGCAGGTCTTCGGGTGTGGCGCGCTCCAGTGCGCTCCCCAGGGCCGCGTCGAGCCCGCGACGGTTCAACAGCCCCGTGAGCGGATCGGAGGCCGCGAGCGAACGCAGCCGATCGCGCTCCTGCGCCGCGCGTTGCGCTTCGCGGTGGCGGCCGGCGCTGCGCAGCGCGGCGATGCGCATGAAGATCAGCATGTCCGCCGTCGCGCCGAACTGGAACGAGTGCAGGGTCCAGAAATTCACGCCGACGCGGCCTCGCACCACGCCAACCAGGATCGCGCTCGCGACGAAGTAGCCGAGCCACGCGATCATGAACCAGAGGCCGATGCTGTCCCCGCGCCGTGCCTTGGCGAGCGCGCCGGGCAGGCCCATCAGCGCCGGCGCCAATCCCGTGGTGCTCATCAGCACGGCGACCGTCTGGATGTCGATCCAGTCCAGGCAGTAGGCGATGGTCGCGAGGACATGGAGCGCGGCCACGGCACGCAGCCCCACGCGAAGCCACCGGTGGAGGTCGCCCGCCAGCGCATCCTCGACGAAGAGCGCGGTGGCCGCGGCTGCCATCAGCGCGGCGGCCCCCGCCATGTGGTGCTGGATCCACGCGCGATCGGTCCAGAGGTACATCTCGCCGATGCCGAAGAAGTGCACCGAGAACGTGATGCTGAAGAGCACCAGCAGCGCGTACTTCATATAGAGGGCCTCGCGCAGGCTGTACCACTGCGTGAGGCTGTAGAGCAGGAGGAAGACGCCCAGGCCGGCGAAGGCACCCTGCAGCAGCTGCTCGGCGAGCGCGCGTGCGTGGAACGGCGCGAGGCGGCTCAAGGTCAGCGGCAGGATCTTGCCGCCCGGCGTATCGACGCGCAGCAACAGCTCGCCCGAGCCGCCCGCGGGGAAATCGATGGGCACCGCGTGCGAGCGGGCCGCCAGCGGCCGCGACGCGAAGGGTTGGCTATCGCCGAGCGTCGCATGCCGGGCGACCTTGCCATCGAAGATGGCGTACACGTCGACGCGGCGAAGGAGGGCGTAGTCGATGTCGAGGACCCACGTGCCGTCGCCGCCATTCGACACCGCGATCGGCACCCGCAGCCACACGACCTCTTTATCCATTCCGAGGGTGCCATAGGCCCCGGGCGGCGCGGTGAACGGGTCGCGGATCACCAGCACCTGATCGACGCCGAGCACACCGCCCGGGTCGGCGAGCACGCGCACGTGCGGCCACAGGTCGATCCGCTCGGGTTGCGCGCCGAGCACGGCCTGCGCGCGTGCGGCTTGTGCGATGGACAGCGCGAGCAGGCAGACGACCAGCCCGAGCCGGGACACGATACTCATGCGGATTGATACCTGAGTAACACGGCTGGCAGAACTACCCGGCGAGGTAGGAAATGACTACCTGACGATAGCACCGAAACCGTGGGCTTCGACCGGCGTACGGATCATCGAGACGCCGGGCGCTCCATCGGCTCCCATTCGCCCGCCGTGGTGAACCGGTCCTCGATGGCGTTCATGCGGCTCGACGCCTTCTTGTCGTGGCCCCAGGTCCTGATGAGCGCCAGCATGCCCGGACGCTGCGGCGCGGGTACCGACAGGGGGCGGGTCTGGTCCATGAGCATCTCGCACGTGAGCCGGTAGCCGATCGCCCGCGTGATGAGCCGCGCGATCGAGAAATCCGGGAACGGGACGCGTGCGATCGCGTCGACGATTCGCACCAGGCCCATCCCCGAGGCGAACAGGAACCGCGACCACCACGACACCCGGGCGTCGAGATGCAGGTCCTGCGCACAGGCGCCTCCAATGAGCCGGCGCGTGAGCAGGACCGGAAACGCCTTGGTCGTCCGGGTGGGAAACACCGTCTGCATGGCCTGCATGAGCGCCGCACCCAGCGCGGGACGCGGATCCTCGGCGCCCGGGCGCCGCGCCCACTTGGCGCGACCGCGCGCCTGCATGCGGTCGAAGAGCGCGGCAGCCTCGTCCATGGTGTCGACCATCAGCTCGCGGCGGATGCCGAGGAAGTGGCCGGCGACGTTCCACGCGTGCAGGTAATCCTCGCACTCCTGGTCCCTGGGCCCGATGCCGAGGCGCTGCATGGAACGCAGGAAGACGTAGCTGAACGTGAGCAGCGTGTAGGCGAGCTCCTCCTGGTTGCTCGGCACGCCGCAGGCTTCGAGGTCCCAGCCGTGCACGTGCAGCGTCGCGGCCATCGAGTCGGTGCGCTGGACCCGCGCGAGCTTCGGGATCACGCCCGCGCCGCTCGCGGCGAGCGCCGCCCCGGGCGGCTCGCGCAGGATGAGGTTGCGCACCATGGCGTGGATGAGGCGCACCTTGAGGATCTGGGCGATGCCGCCGCCGTCCTTCGAAGCGGGGGCGAGCCCGCCCGTCATCATCACCGGAAAGATCATGGCGCCGGTGGCGCGCAGGCGGTGATCGGCGCGATTCTCGAGCTGGCCGGTGGCATGCAGCACCGCGGCGAGGTCCGGCACCACGTAGCACTCGGGAAGGCTGGCGCAGAAGAGCATCGTGACCGACAGCGCGCCGTGGTCCATGAACATCCGTTCGGCGCGCCGGAGGCGATCCGGCTCCGCCCATTCGGGCAGGGAGCGCGACACGGTCACGTAGCGCTCCAGCGGTCCGGCCATGCCCAGCTCGCGCAGCGCTGCATCGGGGCGCCACGCCGCGATGTCGGCGTTGTCGCGCCAGGCCCGGATGACCTCGTTCAATTTGTCGACGCGCCGCAGGCGCGTGGCCACGGAGGCATCGCACGTCGCGGCCGCGGCTGACGCCGCCAATTCGTCCACGCTCGCCACCGGGCAGGACCCGAGGATCGCGGCGATCGTGTCGTCGGCATGCGGATCGCCGACGCGCTGCATCTCATCCAACTGCGCGTCGGTCGGAAGCGGTGGAGCGGGTGTGCGCACGGCGGGCCTCTTCTTATGCAACCGGAACTGGCCTCGGCGGACAGTTTAGCGAGGAATCCCCTCCCGGGTAACTCTCGCGTGCGCGGGCATCGCGTCCCCGGTTCGCTGTACCATGCTGGATTGCCCCTCTCCATAACGAGAACAACGATGCTTTATCAAGAGCTGTTCGCGAACTTCGAGAAGTCGCGCTGGGATATGGGCCGGGACATTCCCTGGGCGGACTTCGATCCCGCGAAGCTCACCGACGAGCAGGCGCGCACCGTGAAGATGAACGCGATCACGGAGTGGTCGGCGCTCCCCGCCACCGAGATGTTCCTGCGCGACAACCAGGACGACAGCGACTTCTCGGCGTTCATGTCGATCTGGTTCTACGAGGAGCAGAAGCACGCGCTGGTGTTGATGGAATACCTGCGCCGGTTCCGCCCCGACCTGCTGCCCTCCGACGAGGAGCTCCACGCCGTGCGCTTCCCGTTCGACGCGGCCCCGGCCCTCGAGACCCTGATGCTGCACTTCTGCGGCGAGATCCGCCTCACGCAATGGTACCGGCGCGCCTCCGCGTGGCACACGGAGCCTGTCCTCAAGCGCATCTACCAGACGATCGCCGGCGACGAGGCGCGCCACGCGGGCGCCTACTTCCGCTACATGAAGCGCGCGATCGAGCGCGTCGGCGACGAGGCGAGGATCGCCTTCGCGAAGATCGGCATCCTCATGGCGAGCGCGGCGCGCGTGGGCAAGCCGCTCCATCCCACGAACCTGCACGTGAACAAGTCGATGTTCCCGAACGACACGGTGCAGTCCCGGCTGCCCGACACGCAGTGGCTCGAGCACTGGCTCGACGTGCAGATCCGCTTCGACAAGGTCTGCGAGAGCAAGGTCGTGCAGGCGATCCTTTCCAAGCTGGGCACGCTCTACGGCCGCGTGATCGCCGACGCCGCGGACCTCAAGCGCTTCCGCAAGGAGCTGCTCATGCGTACCGCTGGCGCCGCCCCCGAGGCCTGTTAGTCAAGCGTGGGAATTGAGCTGATAGCGCTTGATCTTGCGATAAAGCGTGCGCTCGCTGATACCGAGCACCTCCGCGACGGCGCGCCGGTTGTGGCCGTGACTTTCCAGCAATGCGACGATATGGCGGGCCTCGGCGTCCGCGAGTGATCGCGGCGCATTCGCCTCCGTGGCAGCGCGTGTCGGTGCAGCGGTAGCTGGATGGGCTGATACGGTCTTGCCGGCGGCACGGGACGAATGATCATCGCCGCCCAGATGGATGTGCTCTGGCCCAATGATTCCGCATTGGCTCATTGCGCGCGCCTGTTCCAGGATGTTCAGCAACTCGCGCACGTTGCCCGGGAAGCCATATCCCATGAGCCGTTCCATCGCTGCCTTGGTGATATGGCAGCGTTCCGTCTTGTCCCGCTCGCACATGCGCTTGATCAGCGCCTCCGCCAATGCGGGTATGTCCATTCGCCGCTCGCGTAACGGTGGAAGGTCGATCTTGATGCCGGCGATGCGGAAATAAAGGTCCTCCCGGAACCGCCCGTCGGAGACCATGGCCATCAGGTTCTGGTTGGTGGCCGTGATGATGCGCACGTCGACCTTCATCGTCGATGTGCCGCCCAGGCGACGGAACTCGCCCAAGTCGAATACGTGCAACAGCTTTGCCTGCATGGACGAGGGCAGCTCGCCGACTTCATCCAGGAAAAGCGTGCCCTTGTCCGCCGTCTCGAGCAGCCCTCGCTTGAGCCCCACGCATCCGGTGAACGCGCCGCGCTCGTGGCCGAACATCTCGCTCTCGAACAGCGTCTCCGGGATCGCCGCGCAATTCAGCTCGACGTAGGGTTTGCCGCGTCGCGCCGATTGCTCATGGATATGCCGCGCGGCCATTTCCTTGCCCACGCCGGTTTCTCCGTAGAGCAGCACGGGAATGCAGGATTTGGCGACCAGGCCCATCGTCTCCACGCATTGCACGAACACCGGAGCGTGCCCGACCATGCGCATTTCCTCGCATGTGAGGTTGATCGGGCTGGCGACGGGATGGATGGTTTCGAGGACGAGCCGGTCGCCGTTCGCCGTGTCGATGGGATAGGCCTTGATGCGCACGCGCGCGGGCCGGTTGGCGTGATCGAAGTGGGTATGCATCACCTCGACCGGGTCGTGGGTGGCCAGCACCGCCTTGTGCGGGCAATCCTCGCCGTTCTGGTGGCACGGAACGGGCGAATGATGCGATATGTCATGGCAGCGGCGTCCCACGATGGCATCCACATCGACGCGGTAGGCATCGCAGTAGGCGCGGTTGGCGGCGACGATGCGGTAATGCTTGTCGATGACCACGGCGGACGATTCATGCGCGTTGATCAGCGACTCGATCACGGTGTGCTGTGTCATTTTCTCCTCCCGCATGCGCCGGCGTGCGTGTCATGCATGACATCCCTGTCATGCGACATCGTCACCGATGTCATAAGCCTGACGACTGATCTTCGTCAATAACCCCGTGGGTACGCTGTTTTCACGGCATTTTTCTGCAAGAAAACCATTGGCTCGCACATTGCTTTAGGTCTCGAAAGGGCCATGGCCCTGCCGTGGGCACACGAACAAGAGGGGAGGAGCGATGAACCTGCATCGGAAGGTCTCGGGTGGCAATCGGTCGTTTTCGGCGGCAATCGGCGTCTTGCTGGCAGCGAGCGTCGGGCTCGCCGCCGACGGGCTGGCCGGCACACTCTCTTCCACCGGCGCATCGCCCGTCGCCAAGAATTCTCCATTCTTCGGGCCGACGAAGCCCAAGAACGACTTCAACATCCTGATGAACTACGAGCTGGGCATGCACTGCACCGGCTTCGAGTTCTCCTATTGTTGCGTGCTGCCGCCGTACAACTCCATCCTGGCCCAGGTGGTCAAGACCCAGAACGGCGATGGCACCTTCCCCATGCTGCTCGAGGCCGATCCGCGGGTCGGGCTCGACTTTCTCGGCCGGCCCACGGTGCTGCGCGATCCGGAGCTGGATTCCCACGGGAATTTCAAGAAGTACGTATTGAGGTATTGGCACGAGGCGCAGCCGCGCAATGACGGGCGCGGCGCGCCGCAGACGAGCACGCTCATCAGCAACGTGGAGGGCAACTCGCTGCTGATGTGGAACACGCGGTTCGACGCCGCCGCGACCGACAGCGGCAACAAGCTCATCTACGGCGACTACGGGCAATCGGTCCCGGCGGTTCCTCCCCCGGATCCTGCTGCGCACCAGGCTTCATCTCCCAAGAGCAATGTCTTGCAGGGCAACGGCAGCTACGCCGATCCCGAGGACAACTACGCCAACGCGTGGCTGAACCATCTGTACATCTACCAGGATCTGGAAGGAAGCAATCCCACGGCGAACGTGAGCGCCGAGAAGGACAAGATCCGGCTGGGTTTGCGCAACCAGAACGCGTCCACGCCGTTCGCGACGGTGGTGCCACCGAACAGCGGCCCCGCATTCCACCCGATGGGACCCGGATCCACGCCGGGCCTGCAGAACGTCCTGACCTTCTCCGGCGACTCGGGCACCGTCGTCTTCACCCAGATGAAGGTGCTGGAAAACCTGCCCGTCATGCTGACCTCGCCGCGGATCTGGGAAGCGCTGGGCCTGCCGCTGGACCCGTTCGAGGACACCATCAATTTCTTCACCGATCCGGGGAAGATCACGGAGGAAACGGTCCGGCCGTATGTCCGGATGAAGGCTGCATTGCACAACTTCGATCCCACGCGACCGGGCGGCATCGGCACTGCCGTGCTGCAGAACGGCAAGCCGGTCATCGGCATGGGTGACGCCCCGATCGATATCCCGAATTGCGAGCGCTGCCATGCGCTCCCCGCCAGCAATGCTTCGCCGAACAACGCGAACCGCGGCTTGGGAGTCAGCGGAACCGACGTCTACCGCCCCTACGCGGCGGCAAAGGTGCAGCTCGAGTACGATTTCTGGAACGCGTACTACAACATCGATACCTCGGCCGGCGACTCCGACTGGTACTCGCGGCTGAAGGCGGCGGCGATCAGCATCCTGTCGATCCACGACAACGAGCACCGCACGGACTTCACCCTGAACTATCCGCACGTGGGCGCGCAGGCGACGCGGCTCGGGCATGAAAGCGTGCTGTGCCAGCGCTGCCATGCGGACAACGTGATCGCCGTGGTCAAGTCGGCGAGCACCAGCCGGGGCCTGGTCCCGCCGCTCACCGAGGCCATTCACAACAATCACAAGGATCTCGCGTTCGACGACTCCAAAGGCCGCAATGGCCTGTGCCAGGGCTGCCATCCGGCCCACCGGTCCGATGGCAAGCTCACCAATTACCCGATCACCCACGACGGGCTCAACAACTTTGCGCTTGCCGACAACCGCGACGCCGCGGGCGGCTGCTTCGTCGGTCGGGACGTGCACTCCAACCCGGGCCGTTTCGCGGACCTGGATGGGCAATCCCACTTGAACACGGTGGGCCGGTGGCTGCAGGCCAACGTCGCCAACGACACGGGCCGCGACAAGGGCATCTGGTGCACCAACTGCCACAGCCAGCTGAGCCAGGAGATCTGGCGCAACGAGAACATGGTCGACCTGATCCGCGGCGTGCCCGGCAAGCAGGCCGACGGGACCACGCCCGCGGTGAACATCCGCGCGCTCCCGACCCTGGCGGCGATCGCCGGGGCGGTAGGAGTGCCGGAGTCGAAGGCCATCGCCTGGCTGGATCCGAAGCACAGCAACGACGACGCGTATGCGGTCTGGAACGACGCGATCGATTATCCGGACGCAAACGTGGCCACGATCGAGATTCTCTCCGTCGGTTCGCCGAAGGTGAACCTCGACGTGGACGGCGATCCCAGCGTGCGGATTCTCGACTTCTGCACCACGCCCGACTGCGTCGCCGCGGCCCAGGCCGCATTGAATGCGGAAGGTCACGGCAGTACGGCAGCACCCGTTCCGTTCCAGGCGGCGGACGACGCGCGCGATCACTGGCTGGCCCCCGGCGAGCCGCACTGCGCGGATTGCCACGCGGCGCCGTACACGGAGCAGAGCGGCAATATCAACGCCTTCCCGCCGTTCAACTATCCGCGCAAGGCGGCGCTCTTCCGCTACTCCCGCGGCCACCGGGACATCACGTGCCAAGGTTGCCACGAGTCGACGCACGGGCTGTACCCGGTTACTCCCGACGTGGACACCACCACCTATGCCCAGGCGGCCGGCCTGAACCCGGATGGCAAGCACGGGCCGTTGAAGTGCGGCGCCTGTCATGAGACCAACGTCCACGGTGTGCCCAAGATCATCGACAACCTGACATACCAGGGAACGAAGATCGCCGACAATTTCGACAAGGCGGTCGGTTGGGCGCACACCTTCACGAACGAGGCCGATCCGACAAAGGATCTTTGCTTCAATTGCCACAAGAACAACTCGAATCACGCGACCAAGGTCTCGGCGACCGATGAGGATTGGCTCGAGCACACCATGAAGGGCCGCGTCTCCCGCAAGATCATGGACCAGGTGGAGGTGAGCCTGCTCGGCCACGTCTCCGGCGATCCTGCCGTGGGAGATCCGCTGAGCAAGGACGGCTTCTGCACGAACTGCCACAAGGATCGCAGCAACAAGAAGAACCAGCTCGCCTGCAGCAGCAGTCAATGGAAACAGCACATCACCGACGGTCGCGTCTCGGAGAAGGTCTGGGAATACGTGTCGCTGAACAAGCTGGGATCGACCTGCGGGTGGTGACTCATGACGACTCCCATGAAAACGAAAAGCCGCCGGTCCATGGTGTTGGTCGCCGGTCTGCTCGCGGGCCTTGCCTTCCCGCTTGGCGCGAGCGCTGTCCCGCAGCCCGGGGACGTCATCGCGAAGGTCGGCGACCAGGCCATCACCTTCAGCCAGATCGACACGATGATCAACAGCTCCGACATGGTCGGCATGCCGATCCCCTCCCCGGGGACGCGGGCGAGAAACGACACGCGGCTGCTGGTGCTCGACAAGGTGATCAGCGCGAATCTCCTGTACCTCGATGCCCTGAAGAAGGGGATACAGAACGAGCCGGTCTACCGCCAGGACGTGGAGCGCTTTTCCGCGGCCATGCTGGGTTCCCTGTATCGGCGAAACCTGGACAAGGACGTCGCGGTGACCGACGCGGAGGTCCGGAATTTCTACAAGAGCAATATCGCCAAGGGAACGCCGTTCACTCCGGCCGTGCGCCAGTCCATCGAAGCCCGGCTGAAGGAAGAGCGGTTCAGGGCGAAGCAGGCGGATACGGAAAAGCGCCTGCGCGAAGGCGTGCACATCGCCATCGATGCAACGAAGCTCGATCCCAAGGCAGATGCGTTGCGCGCCGGCTCTGACGTGGTGGCGCAGGTCGATCGGGAAACGATCACCTGGGGCGAGCTCAAGTCGCAGCTTTCCAACTCCAGGTACGGCGGCTCGGAAGCCGCCAGGCGCGATCTCGTGAACGAGCTAATCGACCTGCGAATCGCCGCCAACAAGGCCAGGGCCGACCGCCTGGATCAGGATCCGACCTATCTTGCCCAACTCAATGAATTCAAGAAGGTCCATCTCATCATCGCGTACAAGGCGAAGCTCCTCCCGAAACTGCAGCCGACCGACCGGGAGGTCAGGGAGTATTTCGAAAAGAACAAGGGAAGGATCCAGGTTCCGGAGTCGCGGAAGATCCAGATGGTGGTCCTGAACTCGAAGGCCCGGGCGGACGACATCAAGAGGCAGATTCTTTCCGGCAAGCTCTCGATTTACGAGGCGGCTTCGAGGGACTCGATCGATCCGAACGCGAAGCTGACGTTGGGGGAATTCGGCTGGGTCGCCAAGGGCAGCGGCTTCGGCGCGCTCGATCGCCTCACCTTCTCCCTGAAGCCGGGCGAGCTCGGAGGTCCGGTTCAATCCCCGGCCGGCTGGAACCTGGTGAAGGTCGTGGATGTCCGCGATGCCCGGCTCCAGAACATCGACGACAGGGACACGTGGAACACGGCCAAGAACATGCTTTGGCGCGAGAGACGTGATCGGTATGTGGCCGACCTGAGGATAAAGAAGGTCTTTCCGGTGGAGGTCTACACGGAGAGGTTTCAGCAGATCGTCCGCCAGGAGGAAGAAGGCATCAAGGCCAGCCAGATGAAACCGCAATTGACCTCGTTGACCAGGCAGAAGCTTCCGGGAAACGGCCGCGCCAATTAGGTTTTATGAGCCAGGGATTGGAATGAAGCGACTTCTTCTAGCGTGGCTGGTTTGCCTGGTTCCCGCGACGACGGCGATCGCGGCCGAAAGGATCGTCTTTTCCTTGCCGGACACGAACGGCAAGATCCACACCTTGTCGCAATATGCCGGAAAATGGGTGGTCATCAATTACTGGGCGACCTTTTGCTCGCCATGCATAGGCGAAATTGCGCAGCTCAGGAAGTTTCACGAAAACCACAAGGGTCGCGACGCCGTCGTCCTGGGCGTGGACTTCGAGGACATTTCCGCGGACTGGCTGAAAGATTTCATGGATAGCGTGTCCATGAGCTATCCGGTGTTGCGGTCCGATCCGTCACAGCAGGCCACCCCCTTCGGCGTCATTGGCGCGCTGCCTACCACCTTCATCATTTCTCCCGGCGGTGAACTGGTGGCGCGGCACGCGGGTGCCGTCACGGCCGCCGACCTCGAAACCTTCATCAGGCGCCAGGGGGAGGCTGGCAAGGCGAACCCGCCGGCGGCAAGACTCAATACCAAGATTCATTAACCGGTTCGGACGAGTCGCGAGACCGCCACCTGTTGGAAGGACGCGGCTGACCGTCGCTTCAGATCTTCCGCCCGTTTCCCGCCCAGTACGGCTCGCGCAGCTCGCGCTTGAGGGTCTTCCCGGCGGCGCTGCGCGGGAACTCCTTCATGACGACGACTCTCGAGACGCGCTGGTAGTGCGCATCGACGCGCGCCCAGAACTGCGCGTACGTGAGGCGTCGCTCCTCGAACACCACGGCGATTGCATCGGGGCGATAGCGCGCGTTGCGCGACAGGAGGCTTGCGAGCTCCAGCATCGGCGGTGGACGAGGCGTTGGCGACGGGACCATGATGATGGCCCGTGAGGCGCGCAGGAGGCAACCATGAAGATCGGAATTCTCGGATCGGGCGTCGTGGCGACCGTGCTGGGCAGCGGCTTCCTCGAGCATGGGCACGCGGTCACGATGGGCACGCGCGATCCCGCCAAGCTCGCCGAGTGGAAGGCGAAGAACCCGAAGGGGCAGGTCGGCAGCTTCGCCGACGCGGCGAAGTCCTGCGAGGTCGCGGTGCTCGCGGTGAAGGGCACGGCGGCGACCGACGCGCTGCATGCGGCCGGCGCCGCGAATCTCGCCGGCAAGCTCGTGATCGACGCGACCAATCCCATCGCCGATGCGCCGCCCGCCAACGGCGTGCTCAGGTTCTTCACCAGCCTCGACGACTCGCTGATGGAGCGCCTCCAGAAGGCCTATCCGGGATTGCGCCTCGTGAAGGCTTTCAATTCCGTGGGCAACGCGCGGATGGTGAACCCGGACTTCGGCGGCACGCGTCCGACGATGTTCATCTGCGGCAACGACGCCGCCGCGAAGCAGGCCGTCGCGCGGCTGCTCGATGAGTTCGGCTGGGACGCCGAGGACATGGGCGGCGTGGAGGCCGCGCGCGCCATCGAGCCGCTCTGCATCCTGTGGTGCATCCCGGGGTTCCTGCGCAACCAGTGGACGCACGCCTTCAAGCTGCTCAAGTAGCGCTTCGCGCGCCGGAGGGCCGCCGCGGGATGCCTTGACAACCGGGCGCGGCCGCCCTTACTATTGACCAACTGGTTAAACCATGTGGTCAAGGCAGATGGAATCGATGAACATGGGCGCGGCAGCGCGGCCCCGCCTCCTCGCGAAGGAAGACCTCGGCGACACGAAGGGCAAGATCCTCGAGGCGGCGTACCGCTGCCTCGCCACCGAGGGCTATGCGGCCCTCAGCATGCGCGAGATCGCGAAGGATGCCGGGGTCAACCATGCGCTCATCAACTACCACTTCCGCACCAAGGACCAGCTCGTCATCGCGGTGCTCGACGAGGCGAACCGCCAGCTCCTCGAGCGCCAGAAGCGCATGTATCGCGAGCCCGGGGGGTTCGCGCAGAAGTGGGCCGAGGCGCGCCGCTTCTATCGCTCGGACTTCGCCTCCGGCTTCGTGCGGGTGCAGACCGAGCTCTGGGCCGCGAGCTTCTCGAACCCGGGCCTGCGCGAAAAGGTGGTTCCGCGCCTCCTGGCCTGGAAGCAGGTCGTCCTCGATGCCGTGAAGGACGCCGTCGCCACGCTCGAGGACTGCGGCGTGAGCCTGCCCGCGCCGTTCACGCCCGAGGTCATCGCGTGCTGGATCTCCGAGTTCTGGCTCGGCATGGAATTCGCCGACCTGCTCGGCGCGCGCGAGGACCAGCTCCCCCACCGCGCCGCGCTCGATGCGATGCAGAAGCTGCTCGAGGCCCTGGACGCGCGAGCGAAAGCCCATGCGAAGCCGTCTTCGCCGGGCAACGGCAGCCGCCGCGCCACGAAGCGCAAAGGCCGCAAGCCATGAAGACCGACGTTCATCCCGAGCGCTTCCGCACCATCGTCGGCGAGTTGCCCGAAGGCGGGCGGCTGCCGGACGCGGAGAGCTATCCCTACGAGACCGTGCAGCCGGCCCGCGAGGGCTTCGTGGAACGCGACGGCGTGAAGCTCTGGTTCGCCGTCTGGGGCGAGAGCGGGCCGTGGATCGCGTTCGCGCCGATCTACCAGATCACGCACTCGCAGATGCTCAAGGCGACGGTGCCGTACCTTTCGCGCCACTTCCGCGTCGTCACCATGGACGGGCGCGGCAACGGCCGCTCGGACCGGCCGCGCGGGCAGGAGGCGTACAGCTTCGAGCACTACTACCGCGATTTCCTGGCCGTGCTCGATGCCGCCGGGGCCGACAAGCTCGCCGTGGTCGGCATCTCCGCCACGGCGATGACCGCGTTGCGCCTCGCCGCCGAGTACCCGGAGCGCGTCACCCACGCGATCGTGGCCGGCGGCTTCGCCGACATGCGCGTCGCGAACGAGAAGATGGCCGAGATGGTGCGTGCCGAGGCGGCGCAGATGCGCGACGACTGGCCGGCCCACCTCGACTTCTTCTTCTCGCTCATCTTCCCCGAGCCGCATTCCACCAAGGCGTACGAGGACGGCGTGCGATTCGCGTGGGCGACCGACGGCGAGGTGCTCGCGTGGTGCCGCGCCGGCTGGATCGGCAACCACGTGACCGACCTCGCGCCGAAGGTGAAGTGCCCGACGCTCGTGATCCACGGCGACGACGATCGCCGCGTGTCGCACTCGCGCGGCAAGGCGATCCACGCCCTCGTCCCCGGCTCGCGCATGCTCACTATCGGCGGCGGCGGGCATATCACGGCGGTGCGCGACCCGGTCGTCTTCAACCATGCGGTGCGCGACTTCGTCGCGGGCACGCCACGCGCCACCACCTGGACGCGCGCGATGAGCCGCAAGCGCAAGGTGCTCTTCATCTCGAGCCCCATCGGCCTGGGCCACGTGCAGCGCGACGTCGCGATCGCGCGCGAGCTGCGCAAGCTCCATCCCGACCTGCAGGTCGACTGGTTCACCGTCGAGCCGGCCGCGGGCTACCTGGAGCGCGAAGGCGAGCGCGTGCATCCCATCACGAAGCGCCTCGCCAACGAGAGCCGGCACTTCGAGCACGTCGCCGGCGAGCACGACCTGCACGCCTTCATGGCCCTGCGCACCATGGACGAGATCATGGTGAACAACTTCATGACCTTCTCCGACCTCATGGACGAGGAGCGCTACGACCTCGTGATCGGCGACGAGTCGTGGGAGGTGGATTACTTCTACCACGAGAATCCGGAGCTCAAGCGCCAGCCGTTCGTCTTCCTCACCGATTTCGTAGGCTGCATCCCGGTCCACGAAGGCGACGATCGCGAGGCGTTCCTGTGCGCCGACCGCAACGCCGACGACATCGAGCACGTGGAGCGCTTCCCGTACGTGCGCGACGCGGCGATCTTCGTGGGCAATCCCGGCGACGTGACCGAGGACCCGTTCGGTCCCGGCCTGCCGAGGATCCGCGCGTGGACCGACCGCAACTTCTCCTACGCGGGCTATGCGCTGCCGTTCGATCCCGCGGCGTTCGCGGACACGGAGAAGCTGCGCGCGCGCCTGGGCTACCGGCGCGACGAGAAGATCGCGATCGCCTCGGTCGGCGGCACGGGCGTGGGCAAGCACCTGCTGGGCCGGATCGCGGAAGCCTTCCCGCGCATGAAGCGCGAGGTGCCCGACCTGCGCATGATCCTGATCGCCGGCCCGCGCATTGCGCCCGAGTCGTTCCCGCGCATGGACGGGCTCGAGGTGAAGCCCTACGTGCACAACCTCTTCGAGCATCTCGCCTGCTGCGACTTGGCGCTCGTGCAGGGCGGCCTCAGCACGTGCATGGAGCTCGTCGCGACGCGCCGCCCGTTCCTGAGCTTCCCGCTGCAGGGGCACTTCGAGCAGTGCGTGCACGTGAGGAAGCGGCTCGCCAACTACGGCGCCGACCGCGCGCTCCCGTACGCGGAGCTCACGGCGCAGAGGCTGGCGGAAAGTGCGTTGGAAGCGATGCACGCGCCCGTGCGCTACAAGACCGTCGAAACGGACGGCGCCGCGCGCGCGGCACGGCGCATCGCCGAAGTGCTGGATAACCGCTGGTGGGTGCAGCGGTAGCTGATCGTACGTCCTTCCCAAGGAGACCGTGATGGGTGCATTCCTTTCGTTTTCGTATGGCGTGGTCGTCTATATCTTCTTCCTGCTGACGTTTGTCTACGCGATCGGTTTCGTGGGCAACGTCGCCGTTCCCAAGGGCATCGACACGGGGGCGGCGGCGCCGCTCGGCGAGGCGCTGGCCGTGAACGTCGTGCTGCTCGGGATCTTCGCGGTCCAGCACAGCGTGATGGCGCGGCGCTCGTTCAAGCGCTGGTGGACCCGCATCGTCCCGCCGGCGGTGGAGCGCAGCACCTTCGTGCTCGCGGCCACGCTCGCGCTGGCGCTCCTCCTGTGGCAGTGGCGGCCGATCGCGCAGCCCGTGGTCTGGAACGTGGGCGAGGGCACCGCGGCCCTCCTGCTGCAGGGCATCTTCTGGCTCGGCTGGGCGGTGCTGCTCCTCAGCACCTTCCTCATCAACCACTTCGAGCTCTTCGGCCTGAGCCAGGTGTCGGCGCGCATGACGGGGAGCGAGCTGCCCGCCCCGGAGTTCCGCACGCCGCTCTTCTATCGCTACGTGCGCCATCCGATCTACGTCGGGTTCCTGCTCGCATTCTGGGCCGCACCCGTGATGACCGCGGGGCACCTGCTCTTCTCGATCGCGACCACCGGCTACATCCTGATCGGCATCTGGTTCGAGGAGCGCGACCTCGTCGCGCAGTTCGGCGAGCGCTATCGCCTCTATCGCACCCAGGTCGGGATGCTGCTGCCGTGGGCACGCGGCCAATCCCGGACCAACGGGATCGGAGAGCAGGCCAAGCCCTGACGCGCCGGCGGCATCGCGGCGTGGCTACAATGTCGCATCATGGCGACTGGAGCCTGGCCCGCCTTGCCGCTCGCCGAGTGGCGCGACACCTATGCGACCCTCCACATGTGGACGCAGGTCGTGGGCAAGCTCACGCTCGCGACCACGCCGCTCGTGAATCACTACTGGAACGTCACGTTCCAATTCACGTCGCGCGGGCTCGCCACGCGGGCGATGGGTTGCCCCGGCGGCGCGACGCTCACCGCGGAATTCGATTTCGTCGGCCACGAGCTGCTGCTGAAGACCTCGCGCGGCGCGGTCGAATCGATCCGGCTCGAGCCGCGCACCGTGGCGGATTTCCACGCCGCGGTCATGGCCGCGCTCGCGCGCCTCGGCGTCGCGATTCCCATCTGGACCATGCCCGTCGAAGTGCCGGATCCGATCCGCTTCGAGAAGGACACGGTGCATCGCTCCTACGACCCGGCATGGGCCAACGCCTTCTGGCGCGCGCTGCAATCGATGCGGCCGGTGTTCGAGGATTTCCGCGGCTACTTCGTGGGCAAGTGCAGCCCGCTGCATTTCTTCTGGGGCTCGTTCGATCTCGCCCTCACCCGCTTCTCGGGACGGCGCGCGCCCGACAAGCCCGACGCGGATCCCGTGACCCGCGAGGCGTACTCCCACGAGGTGATCAGCCACGGGTTCTGGCCGGGCGGCGGCCCCGTCGACGCCGCGTTCTACGCGTACGCCGCCCCGGAACCTGCAGGCTTCTCGACCGCGCGGGTCCTTCCGTCCGCCGCCTTCTACAGCGCCGACTTCAAGGAATTCCTGCTGCCCTACGAGGCAGTGCGCACCGCGAAGTCGCCCGAGAGCGTGCTCATGTCGTTCCTGGAGAGCACGTACGCGCGCGGCGCGGAGCTCGGGCAGTGGGACCGCGCCGCGCTGGAGCGGCCCGGCATCGCGTCCAGCGGCTGAAACGCCCTAGAGCATCCAGTCGAGCGGCAGCAGCATGAGGAAGCCCAGCCATGCGCGCCGTCCCCAGCCCGCGCCGGGCTCGGTCTCGTGCCGCACCTCTCCCGCGGCGGTGCGCTCGATCCACTCGATGCATGCGTCGCCGCCGGTGCGCGCGCGAACCTCGTACGAATTCGCCGGGATGTAGTCGTCGAACGTCGCCGACAGGCGCCGTGCGAGCTCTCGGCTCTCGATCACCAGCCCCATCTCCGTGTTGAGCAGTGCGGAGCGCGGATCGAAGTTGAACGAGCCCACGAACACGCGCTCGCCGTCCATGGCGAAGGTCTTCGCGTGCAGGCGTGCCGCCGATGAGCCGGAGCCGCCGCTCGACTTGCTGCTTTCGCGCACCTCCCCGTCCACGAGCGCGGGCTTGAGCTCGTAGAGCTGCACGCCGGCGCGCGCGAGCTCGCAGCGCCGCTTCGCGTAGCCGGAATGCACGACCGCGACGTCGGTCCCGGCCAGCGAATTGGTGAGCACGCGAATGCGCACGCCGCTTCGCGCCAGCCTTTCGAGCGCGGCGGTCCCCTTTTCGCCCGGGACGAAGTAGGGCGAGATGATGTCGAACGAAGCGTGCGGGCGCGCCACGCTCGCCACGAATTCCGACAGCAGGAGCGTGTCCGCGCGCACCGTCTTGTCGAGCGTCTTCGCGGGATCGTCGCGCACCAGCCGCGCGTCGGCCCACTCGAGCGCGAGCCGGTGTTCCAGCAGCTGCTGCACGAGGGGCGTGCCGCGCACCGCGTCGAGGTACGCGCGTGATTCGGGATCCGCGCGCGCGGCGGCGAATCGCTCCTCGAGCCGGGTCGCCGCGTCCGCCGCCGGCTTCGCGACGATGCGCGCCGCGGGATAGGCCGAGGCGCTGTTCCAGTAGAGGTCGAACTCCGCGGAGACCTCGCGCACGACGGTGCCGATCGCGAGCACGTCGAGGTCCTTGAACGGCACTTCCTGGCCGGCGCCGAAATACTCGTTGCCGATGTTGCGCCCGCCGACGATGGCGGCCTGGTTGTCCGCGATGAACGCCTTGTTGTGCATGCGGTGGTTCACGCGATCGAAGTCGCCGAGGTACTCCGTGAAGCGCGCGCGGCGCTGCGTGAACGGGTTGTACAGGCGAAGCTCGACGTTCGGGATCGTGCCGAGCGCGGCGATGGTCTCGTCCAGGCCGCGGGTGTTCTGGTCGTCGAGCAGGATGCGCACGCGCACGCCCCGCCGCGCGGCGTTCGCGAGCACGTCGAAGAGCAGCAGGCCGGTCTGGTCGCCGTGCCAGATGTAGTACTGGGCGTCGATGGATCGCTGCGCGGCCTCCCCCAGCAGCATGCGCGCGGCGAAGGCGTCGGTCGCCACGACCAGGGGATGCACGCCCGTCTTGCCCGGATGCGCCGCGACGAGCGGGGCCACGGCGGCGCCGAGCCGGGTGCCTTCCGTGCTCGGCAGCGCCAGCGATTCCTCGCGGCCCTCGAGCGAAGGCAGCGCGGCGCAGCCGGCGGCGAGCACGGCGAGCGCGGCCGCGAGCCACCGCCCTGCGCGCTCGAAATTCCCCCCGAAGGCCGGCATGCGGCGATCCATGATCGCCATGTTCCGGCATGGGGACGAAGGGCGGAATGGGACTTTGGTCCCATGGCGATCCGTCCCCCGATGCGTCAGATGGGCGGCGGCAGCTGGCTGCGAGCTTCGCGTGTCAGGTCCGCCTCGAGCGGGACCTGCACGATCGCCTGGCCGCGGCACGGGATCGCGGCGATCGCGTCCGTGTCGCCCAACATCAGCGTCGCGCAGTCGAGGCCTTCCACCTCGCGGCGTTCCACTTTTACGACTTTGCGCGTCGCGAGATCGATGCGCAGGAGCGAGCCGTCCTCCGGCGAGCGCAGGTACGCCTGGCGGCCATCCTTGGTGATCACGCCGCGCTCGGCGACCGTCCGCGACGTGCGCGGGCCGGCGTGGCCGATCCCGAGCCAATGCTCGGGGCGCAGTGTCGCGGCCGACACGCGGTCGATGCGCTCGCCGCCGGCCATGAACAGGTAGCCGTTGCCCTCGGGATCGATGATGAGGTCGCTCACCGGGGGTGTGAGCGGCGGTCCGTGGCTCACGCGCGTCGCCGGCCCGCGCGGCGCAAGCGGGTACACGTCCACGCCGCGCGATTCGGCCACCCACAGGCGCCGGTGCACGCGGTCGACGGCGAGCCGCACCACGTCGCGGCGGCCGGTCTCGGCGAGGCGCTCGACGAAGTCGAGCGATCCCTGGCGCGGGTCCTCGGGCACGCGCAGGACGTCGACCGCGCCGGAGCGCGGCACCGCCACGAAGAGCAGCCGGCCCTCGGGCCAGTACTCGACCGCCGAGAGGTGCAGGTTCGCGGGCGGCGGCAGCGGCTGGCAGGCGGCGCAGGTGAGGAGCGCCAGGATCGGGAGTCTCAGGGCGTCGAGGGTCATGGCCGCATCGTAGCGGCGTGTCGGCGGCCGCAACAGCCGCAGTTGAGCGCGACTGTGACGGTCACAGTAACATTCGGACACAAACTGTACTGCCCGGGCCCGCGGGGAACTGTGACTGTATGCGGACGCCGGACGAAGGGATCATGGCCCATGGACACGATGTCGGATCGAACCACCCAGCTCCTTTACGAGGCGGTCGCGCGGGACGTCTCCTCGATGATCGGCAATGGCACGCTGCTCGCCGGCGAGCGCGTGCCGTCGGTGCGCGAGCTGAGCCGCCAGCGCCGCTTGAGCATCTCCACGGTGGTGCAGGCCTACCACCTGCTCGAGGACCGCGGCCTCATCGAGGCGCGCCCCCGCTCCGGCTACTTCGTGCGCGTGCAGGAAACGCGGACCGAGGAACCGTCCGTCTCGAAGCCGCCGCGTGCGCCGCAGACCGTGGACATGCACTCGATCGTGAACCGCGTGATGGAGATGCAGCGCCAGCCGCACCGCGTGCGATTCGGCATGGCCGTTCCCGACGCCGCCACGCTCCCCACCCGCAGGCTGCAGAGGATCATCTCCTCCCTCGCGCGCCGCCGTCCGGAGTGGATCGCCAACTACAGCTTCCCGCCCGGCGAGGAAGAGCTGCGGCGGCAGATCGCGCTCTATGCGCGCGGCTGGGGCGTGCGCCTGACCGCCGGCGACATCATCGTCACCAGCGGCTGCATGGAAGCGCTCAATCTCGCGCTGCGGTCGGTCGCGGGACCGGGCGACGCGATCGCGCTCGAGTCGCCGACCTACTTCGGCCTCCTGCAGCTGATCGAGAGCTTCGGCATGAAGGCGCTCGAGATCCCGACGGACCCGCGCAGCGGCATCTCGCTCGAGGCGCTCGAGGCCGCGATCGAGCGCGGGCGCGTCAAGGCCTGCCTGCTGGTGCCGACCGTGAGCAACCCGCTCGGCAGCACCATGCCCGACGCCGCCAAGAAGCGCCTCGTCCAGATGCTCGCGAAGCACGACATCCCGCTGATCGAGGACGCGGTCTACGCCGCGCTGCACTACGGCGCGACCGAGCCCTACGCGGCGAAGGCCTACGACCACAAGGGCAACGTGATGCTGTGCTCGTCGTTCTCGAAGACGCTCTCGCCCGGCCTGCGCATCGGCTGGATCGCGCCGGGCAGGCGCTACGAGATGGTGAAGAAGCTCAAGTTCGTGAGCTCGATCGGCGTGCCGGAGCTGCTGCAATCGACCGTGGCGGAGTTCCTCGCGAGCGGCGGCTATCACCGGTACCTGCGCCGGCTGCGGCGCACGATCGGCGAGCAGGTCGTGCGCTATTCGAACGCGGTGACGCGGCACTTTCCGGCCGGCACGCGCTTGAGCCGCCCGTCGGGCGGCTACGTGTTGTGGGTCGAGATGCCCGAAGGCCTCGACTCGATCGAGCTCCAGGCACAGGCGCTGCGGCACGGCATCGGCGTGAGCCCCGGCGTGATCTACTCGGCCACCCCGCGCTATCGCAACTGCCTGCGCATCAACTGCGGCGTGCAATGGTCGCGGGAGTCGGAAGCGGCCATCGCGCTCCTGGGCGAGATCGCGACCAGGCTCCACGGAGGCCCGCGGGCATGAGCGCGCGCGACGTGGCGCTCGCGTTCCTCGTGGTCGCGGTGTGGGGCACGAACTTCGTCGTCATCAAGGCGGGGCTGCGCGACCTGCCGCCCTTCCTCTTCGCGCTCCTGCGCTTCGTCTTCTCGGCCGTGCCGTTCGTGTTCTTCCTGCCGCGGCCGCGCACGCCGTGGCGCTGGATCGTCCTCTACGGCGTCTTCATCGGCGCGGGACAGTTCGGCCTGCTCTACTACGCGGTCCGCGCCGACATCTCGCCGGGGCTCGCCTCGCTCCTCATCCAGATGCAGGTCTTCTTCACGATCGCGCTCTCGGCATGGATCTTCCGCGAGCGCCTCACGGCCGTGACGCTGGCGGGCTCCGCCGTCGCCGCCGCGGGGCTGGCGCTCATCGCCCTGCGCATGGATGCGTCTTCCACGCCGACGGGCGTGGCGACCGTGCTCGGGGCCGCGCTCGCGTGGTCCTGCTGCAACATCTGCGGCAAGAAGGCCCACGCGCAGGCCGAGCGGCCGTTCGGGATGATCGCGTTCATCGCGTGGGCGAGCGTCTTCGCCGTCCCGCCGCTCGTCGTGCTCACGCTTGTCCTCGAGGGCCCGCACGCGGCGCTGCACGCGCTGGCGAACGCGCGCGCCGATGCGTGGGGCGCGGTCGCGTGGCAGGTCCTCGGCAATACGCTCTTCGGATGGGCGGCGTGGAGCTTCCTGCTGTCGCGCTACGAAGCGGCCGTGGTCACGCCGTATGCGCTGCTCATCCCGGTGTTCGGCATGGGCTCGTCCGCGCTCGTGCTGGGCGAGTCGCTGCCGGCGTGGAAGCTCGCCGGCGGCGCGCTGGTGCTGGGCGGCATCGCCGTGATCGTCTTCGCGGGAACGGTGCGCGCGCGGCTGCGGCCGATGGACCGGCGCGGCGTGCCGGCGCCGGGGGACTGACCCTCTCCCAAGGCAGAGGGAGCAATGCCTATTCCTTCCGGTCGAACACGAGGCAGGTCGTGGTCCCGTGCGCGTACAACTTCCCGTCGGGACCGACGAGGCGGGCCTCGGCGGTGGCGATCTGCCGTCCCGTGTGCAGGATGCGGCCTTCGGCTCGCACCACCGGGACCGATTCGGAAAGCGGACGCACGAGGTTCACCTTGAACTCCACCGTGGTGTAGGCCTTGCCCGCCGGAAGCGTCGTCTGCACCGCGCAGCCCATGGCGGAATCGAGGAGGGTGGCGAACCATCCGCCGTGCACGGTGCCGAGCGGGTTGTAGTGCTTGAGCTGCGGGCGGCCCTGGAAGACCGCCGCGCCGCGCTCGACGTGCAGCAGGATGAAGTCCAGCAGCTCGCTCATGGGCGGCCGCGGGATCTCGCCGGCGATCATCGCCTCCAGCATCTGCAGGCCGGTGCGGCCCTCGACCTGCTCCGGCCGCGCGAAGCCCGGGCCGGCAGAGCCGGGCGCGTACGGCGTCCTCCTCGGCGAGCCAGCGGATGGTGGTGCTCTCGGCATTCATCGTCATTCGTCCCGGGTGTCGTTCATGCGGGCTGGGGCACCGGCTCGATGCGCGCCTCGCGGATCGGCAGGTTCACCACCGCGGCCATCGTCGCGAGCGCCATGTCGGCGTACCACATCCAGTCGTAGTTGCCGGTGTGGGCGAGCGCGATCCCGCCGAGGTATGCGCCGAAGAAGCCGCCCACCTGGTGCGAGAACAACGTGAGCCCGAACAGTGTCGCTAGATAGCGCACGCCGAAGAGCTTGCCCACGATCGCGGCCGTCGGCGGCACGGTCGCGAGCCACGTGAGCCCCAGCCCCACCGCGAAGATGTAGAACGTCCACTGCGTCTTCGGCGCCACGACATACGCGCCGATCAGCGCCGCGCGCGATCCGTACATGAGGGCGAGGATGAGCTTGCTGCGGAAGCGCCCCGTCGCAGCGCCCGCGATCAGGCTGCCCGCGATGTTGGAGATCCCGATGAGCGCCAGTGAAACGCTCGCGACGGAAGGCGGGAGCCCGCACAGGTTCACTTCCCCGGGCAGGTGCGTCACGAGGAACGCGATGTGGAAGCCGCACGTGAAGAAGCCCGCGTGCAGGAGGAGGTAGCTGCGGTCGCTCATCGCCTCGCGCACCGCCTTCCACGGCTGCGCGCTCGCCGCGTGCGCGGCGGTGCCCGGCGGCAGGTGCGAAGTCGCGCCCACGGCGCGCACGAGCGGGAGCGAGGCGAGCGTGATCGCCGCGAGCGTCCACATCGCGCCCATCCAGCCGATCGCCTGGATCAGCGCCTGCGAGATCGGCGCGAACACGAACTGCCCGAAGGAGCCGCCGGCGTTGATGACGCCCGCGGCCTTGCCGCGCGCCTGGCTGGAGAGGTTGCGCGACGCCGCGCCGATCAGCACCGAGAAGCTGCCGGCGCCCGAGCCGCACGCCGCGACGATGCCCAGCGCGAAGACGAGCCCGAGGCCCGAGGTCATGAGCGGCGTGAGCGCCGTGCCGACGGCCATGAGCACGAGGCCCACGATGAGCACGCGGCCGGGGCCGAAGCGGTCGGCCACGGCACCGGCCACCGGCTGCACCGCGCCCCACATGAGCTGCGCCACCGCATAGGCGAAGCTGATGGTGGTGATGCCCAGTCCGGTCGCGGTGTTGAGCGGCGAGACGAAGAGCCCGAGCGACTGCCGGGCGCCCATCGTCACCATGAGGATTCCCGCCGCCGCGAGCGTGACCATCGTCGCGCCGCGCCCGCCCGCCCCGCTTCCCATGAGGACTCCGATTAGATGATGGCCATCAGGATTGCATTATAGGATGATCGTCATTTAACATGTCAAGCATTCCTATCCCCTTTGGGAAACGGCCATGAAAGTCACCAGGGAACAGGCGGCGGAGAACCGCGAGCGCATCGTCGAGACCGCGGCGCGGCTCTTCCGCGAGCGGGGCTTCGAGGGCATCGGCGTGGCGGACCTCATGGGCGCCGCGGGGCTCACGCACGGCGGATTCTACGGCCATTTCGCGTCCAAGGAGGACCTGATGGCCGAGGCGTGCGAGCGCGCGCTCATGCACTCGGGCGAGCGCTGGCACCAGCGGGCGGAAAGCGACCCCGGCGATCCCATCGGAGCCCTCGCGCGCGGTTACCTTACCGCCAAGCATCGCGACAATCCGGGCTCGGGCTGCCTCATCGCCGCCGTGGGTTCGGATGCCGCGCGCCACGGCCCCGGGGTGCGCCACGCGATCACCGAGTGGCTGCGCTTCTCCTTCGATTTCGTCGCGCGCTGGATGCCCGGAAGGTCCGCCGCGGCGAGGCGCCGGAACGCCATCACGGCCTACGCGAGCTGGGTGGGCGCGATGGTGCTCGCGCGCGCGGTGGACGACAAGGCGTTCTCGCAGGAAATCCTCGACTCCGTGCTGGCCTGCACCTCGAAGCCGTCGTAACGGACGATTCGCGTGGGAAGAGTGAGCGGGACGAAGATCAATCGGCAAGTACCCGGGGGGCGTGCCGCCGGACGACGCCGACTGCAATCGGGATGGTCGTGAGGGCGCCGATCGCCAGCAGCGTCCAGCCGACCGCCTTGCGCGTCTCCGGCCTGAGCAGGTCGGCGAGGAGGAGGCCGATGCCGGCCCCCGCCATGGCGCGCGTGGCGGCCACGAAGCCCACCTCGGGAAGGGATACGTCGAAGGTCCGCATGGTCCACCTCCATTCCGGCTTTGGGGAGGTAAGACCGATGCGGGTCACGCGCGTTCCGCCGCCTTCGCCATCGCCGCGAGGTGGCTCATCCACGCATCCTCGGAATCGAACATGGCGCGCATCATCTCGGCCTTGTCGCCGTAGCGCTCGAGCTTGCGGTGCTCCAGCACGACGCGCGTGCGCTGCGCCGATTCCGCCATGAAGCGCACTTCCACTTCGGTTCCGAGGCCCGCCTGGTACTTGAACTCCGCGTTGAGGTCCCACTGCAGCAGCACGCGATCGGGCGGATCCCACGCGAGCACGCGGCCCCAGTCGCATTCGGCTCCGTCGTCGCCGCGCTCGAACCAGCGGCCGCCCGCGCGCGGCTCCAGGATCGCCGTGAACGTGTCGCGCGGGCCGATGTGATGCGCGCGAGGCTACCAGGTGTCGATGCGCTCGGTGAAGGTGCGGAACACGTGCTCGCGCGGCGCGTTCACCACGATGTTCTTGCGTACCAGGATTTCCTTCACGGCGACGGTCATGAGCGCTCCTTTCCGGCTCGGTGGTAGGTGGCTTCGGCCGCGGCCTTGAAATCGCCCAGGGCACGCGTCCACAGGTGGTCCAGGTAGCGGCGCAACGCCGCGATGCCATCGGGGTTCACGCGATAGATGTTCTGCGTCCCAGATTTCTCGTGCTCCACGAGCCGCGCCGCCTCCAGGGTCCGCAGGTGCTGCGAGACGGCGGGGCGCGAGACGGGAAAGCCGCTTGCCAGCTCGCCCACCGCCATGGGCTTCCTCACCAGGCGCTCGAAGATGGCGCGCCGGGTGGGATCGGCGAGGGCGGCGAGCTGCGTGTCGGCGTCGGCCATGGACCAGGGCGTAAGTAGTGACTTACGGTAAGGCTAGACTTACTCGTAACGTCTTGTCAAGCCTCGGCCCCGGGCGCCTGCCGCATAATGCCGCCTCGTTGCGTTCCGGAGACCGCCTTGCCACCCGACGGGAAACTGCTCGACCTCGCCCTCGACCGCGTTCGCCTTCGCCCCATCGACGACGGCGACGCCGCGGGCATCTTCGCGATGTATTCCGATGCGCAGACGACGCGCTATCTCGCCCGGCCGCAGCTCACCGAGCTCGCGCAGGCCGCGGAGGTGGTGGCGAAGACGAAGGCGGGCTATGCGGACGGCAGCGTCCTGCAGCTCGCCATCGAGCGCAAGGCCGACCGCGCCTTCCTCGGCCTCTGCCTGCTGTTCAACTTCAACAAGGCCAGCGCCCGCGCGGAGATCGGCTACACGCTCGCGCGCGAGCACTGGTCGCAGGGCTACATGGCGGAGGCGCTTCCCGGCCTCATCGATCACGCCTTCGGCGCGTTGGGTCTCAACCGGCTCGAAGCCGACATCGATCCGCGCAACACCGCGTCGGCGCGCGTGCTGCGGCGCTTCGGGTTCAGGCCCGAGGGGCTGCTGCGCGAGCGCTGGATCGTGAACGGCGAGGCGTCGGACTCGGAGATGTACGGCTTGCTGCGCAGCGAGTGGCTCGGCGCGCCGCGCTCGCGCTGATCTCCGCGCGTCAGTTCAGCCGCGGCTGGTTCGCCGTGTCGCGGTACCAGTCGAACGGCTGCTCGTCGACCTTCACCATCACGCTCTTGGTCTGGAAGTGCGCATCGAAGGATTCGGTGCCGCATTCGCGCCCGATGCCCGACATCCCCACGCCGCCCCACGGCGAGGCCGGGTCGAGGCGATGGTGGTCGTTGATCCACACGATGCCGCAGCGCAGCTTCGCCGCCACGCGGTGCGCGCGGGCGACGTTCATCGTGCGCACGGCGCCCGCCAGCCCGAACGGCGAGTCGTTGGCGAGCGCGAGGGCTTCCTCCTCGTCGCGGAATCTCGACACCGAGGTGAACGGGCCGAAGACTTCCTCCTGGAAGATGCGCATCTTCGCGGTCACGTCCGCGAACACCGTGGGCTCCAGGAAGAAGCCGCGCGCGAGCGCCGGGTCGGGCGGGATGCGGCCGCCGGCCACGAGGCGCGCGCCTTCCTTCGATCCGACCTCGACGTAGCTCAGCACGCGCTGGCGCTGCCTCGCGGAGATGAGGGGGCCGAGCTGGACCGCGGGATCCGCCGGGTTGCCGATGCGGATCGTGGCCGCCTTCTTCGCGAGCTTCTCCACGAACTGGTCGTAGACCTTCTCGTGCACGATCTGGCGGCTGCCGCAGATGCACGTCTGTCCGGCGCCGATGAAGGCGCCGAACGCGGCGTAGTTCACCGCCTGGTCCACGTCGAAGTCGTCGAAGACCAGGACCGGCGTCTTGCCGCCCAGCTCGAGCGTCTGGTGCACGAAATGCGCGCCCGCGAGCGCGCCCACGATGCGCCCGGCCTCGGTCCCGCCGGTGAGCACGAGCTTGTCCAGATCCGGATGCGACGCGAGCGCCTTGCCGGTCGTGGGGCCGAGGCCGGTCACGACGTTGAACACGCCGGGCGGCAGCCCCGCCTCGGCCAGGATCTCCGCGAGGCGCAGGCTCGTGAGGGGCGTGTACTCCGAGGGCTTCACGACCGTGGTGCATCCCGAGGCGAGCACCGGCCCCAGGCTCTTCACCATGATCATCAGCGGGTGGTTGAAGGGCGTCGAGTTGCCCACCACGCCCAACGGCGTGCGGATCGTGTAGTTGAGGTACGGACCCTGCACGGGAATCACGGCGTCGCGGCGCGCGAGCGCGAGGCCCGCGTTGTAGCGCAGGAAATCGGGGAGCCGGCTCACCTGCGTGCGCGTCTCGTTCACCGGCCGGCCATTGTTCGTGGTCTCGAGATGGTAGAGCTCCTCGAGGTGAGACTCGAAGGCGTCGGCGAGCTTGTTCACCAGCCGCGCGCGCGTGCGCTCCGTGAGAGCGCCCCACTCCTTGCCCTCGAACGCGCGGCGCGCGCTCTTCACCGCGCGGTCCACGTCCTCGTCGGTGCCGTTGGCGATGCGCGCGATCACCTCGCCGGTCGAGGGATTCAGGACATCGAGGAGCGCTCCGCCGCTGGAGGCGGTGTCGGCGTTGTCGATGAAGTGGCCGTAGGTGCGCGCGGGCGCGCGCGAGCGGGGAGGGGTCTTTTCGGCGACGTCGGCCATGGCGAGCCTCGCGGTGGACATTCGATGCAGATGGTATCTTAGCGCCCCCATGCCCTACGTCACGATCGAAGGCGCCCGCGTCGACTACACGCACTCGGGCGCCGGCCCCGACCTCCTGCTGCTGCACTCGCTGCTCACCGATGCGACGGTCTTCGAGCGCGTGCTGCCGGCGCTCGAGCGCGCGTGCCGCGTGACCTGCCTGAACCTGCCCGGGTTCGCCGGATCGCAACCGCGCGAGCTGCACACCGTCGCGGATTACGCGGACCATGCCGCGCAGGCGATGTTCGCGCTCGACCTTCCGCGCGAGACGGCCGTGTTCGGCAACGGGTTCGGCGCCTTCGTCGCGCTGGAGCTTGCGATCCGCCACGGCGATCGTTTCGGGCCGCTCGTGGTGGCGGATGTGGTCGCCGCGTTTCCCGAGCCCGCGCGCGCGCCGTTCCGGGGCATGGCCGAGCGCGTGCGCGAAGGCGGCATGGCGGCCGTCCTCGACACGGCGATCGGGCGCATGTTCCCGCCCGCGTTCCAGGCGCAGGCGCCCGAGGTCGTGGCCTATCGCAAGAGTCGGCTGGCGCTCGCCGACGCGGGCGGCTTCGCGCGCGCCTGCCTCGCGCTCGCGGCACTCGACCTGCGAGCGCACCTGGCCTCGATCCGCAACCGCACGCTCGTCCTGTGCGGCGCGCTCGACCAGACCACGCCGCCGGCCCTCGCCCGCGAGGTGGCGGCCATGATTCCGCACGCCGAGTATCGCGACATCGCCGGCTCCGGCCATTGCCCGATGCTCGAGCAGCCCGAGGCGCTCGCCGGCGCGCTGCTTGGCTGGGTCCGGCAGAACGCGTAGTCCTTGAGCGGAGGCAGATACAATCGGCGCATGCCGGCGCTCGTCCTCGTCCTGTGCTTCGCGTGCAACATGATCGGGCGCGGCGTGGGCGACACGTTCATCGTGTTCCTGCTGCCGCTGTCGGAGACCTTCGGATGGACGCGCGCGCAGGTCTCCAGCGTCTATTCGATCTATCTCGTCGTCACCGGGCTCGCCGCGCCGCTCACCGGCGTGATGCTCGACCGCTGGGGGCCGCGCGTGGTCTATCCCGCGGGCCTCCTCTCGCTCGGCGCGGGCTGCCTCCTCGCGGGCCACCTTACGCAGCTCTGGCAATTCCAGGCGTGCATCGGGATCCTCAACGGCGTGGGCGTGTCGATGCTGGGGATGGTGCCCGCGTCGATGCTCATCAGCCGCTGGTTCCGCGAGCGCATGAGCACCGCGATGGGCATCGCGTACGCGGGATTCGGCACCGGGACGCTCCTCATCGTGCCGCTCGCGCAATATCTCATCGAGGCGCACGGCTGGCGCGACACCTACCGCATCATGGGCTTCGTGCTGCTGGCGCTCCTGCCGCTGCTGTTCGTCGTGCCGTGGCGCACGCTCGCCGGCGGCGCGCCGCGCCCCGCGCGCCGCGAGCCGTCGCCGCTGGACGAGACGCGCGCCTGGCCGCTGAAGAGCGCCATCGCCACGCGCGCCTACTGGCAGCTGGTGCAGGTGTTCGCGTTCACCGCGCTCGCGATGTACGCGATGCTGGCGCAGATCGTGGCCTACCTCGTGCAGGTGGGCCTCACCCCGCTCGAGGCCGCCAGCGCGTTCGGCACGGCGGGGCTGCTGTCCGTACTCGGCATGATGGCCTCGGGATGGTCGTCGGACCGCTTCGGCTTCCGCGCCACCGCGACGGCGAGCTTCGCCTCGACCTTCCTCGGCATCGCCTTCCTCGTGCTGCTCTCGTTCCATCCCGGCGCGCTGGCTGGTGGTGCCCTTCGTGCTCCTCTTCGGCCTCTCGCAGGGCGCGCGCGGGCCGATCGTCGCGAGCATCACCGCGCGGCTCTTCCGGGGTCCGGGATTCGCCACCATCAACGGCACCATCTTCGCGTGCATGTCCATCGGCGGCGCCTTCGGCTCCTGGATGTCCGGCGTGCTCTTCGACATGACGGGCGGCTATCGCGCGAGCTTCGCTCTTTCGATGGCGTGCGTGCTGATCGCGGTGGCGCCCTTCTGGACGCCGCGGCCGCTCGGCGCGCGCCGAGCGGCCTGAGCGCGCCCGCGCGCTATCATTCGCGCATGAAGCGTCATTCCGGATTCACCTGGATCGAGACGATGATGGTGGTGGGCGTGGTGGCGCTCCTCGCCCTGATGGCGATTCCGTCGCTGCGCGACGGCGCGCTGCGCAGGCAGGTGAAGGAGGGGATGGCGCTGGCCGACGTCGCGAAGCCGGGGGTGCAGGCCGCGTGGGCCGCCACGGGCGTCATGCCGGCCGACAACAAGGCCGCGGGCGTTCCGGCGCACGACAAGATCGTCGGGAACTTCGTGACCGACGTGAGCGTCGATCAGGGAGCCATCACGCTCACGTTCGGCAACAACGCCAGCAAGGCGATCGAAGGCAAGCGGCTCACGATCCGCCCCGCGGTCGTTCCCGATGAGCGCGCCGTTCCCATCGCGTGGCTGTGCCATGCCATCGGCGTGCCGAGGGGCATGGAGGTTCGCGGCGGCGACGAGACCGACGTGCCGCCCGAGTGGCTTCCGGTGGAGTGCCGGGGACCGGCCGCGGGCTAGCGCAGAGCCGCGCCGCCTACATGTTCCTGAAGAGCGCCATGTAGGGGATGCTCACCGCGAGCGTCTCGGGGCGGGTCTTGAGCCGGATCGTGCCGCGCCCCGAATCGTCGCGCGCGACCGAGGCGATCGCGCGCATGTTCACGATGGTCGAGCGGTGGATCTGGCGAAAGATCGCCGGGTCGAGCACGTCGAGCAGGTCGCGGATCGGCTTGCGGATGAGCGCCTCGCCCTCGGCCGTCATCACCACCGTGTACTTGTCGTCCGCCTTGAAGTAGGCGATGTCCTCGGCGAGGATCAACCGCGTCTCCTTGCCGACGCTCGCGGTGACCCACTGCAGCGCGCCGCGCGCCTCGCCGGGAAGCCGTGCCCGCAGCTGTTCCACGATGGCGGCCAGGGCCCCCGCATCGTTGTCGCCGGAAGCGATGCGCGCCCTCACGCGCCGGATCGTCGCCTCGAGCCGGTCGCGCTGCACGGGCTTGAGGAGGTAATCGACCGCGCCGCGCTCGAAGGCGTCGATCGCGTACTGGTTGTACGCCGTCACGAACACGACCTGCGTGGCGGGGCTCGACTCGAGCGCCGCGGCCGCCACCTCGAGCCCCGTGAGCCCCGGCATGCGGATGTCGAGGAACGCGACGTCGGGCTTGTGGGCCGCGATCGCCTCGAGCGCGGATCCGCCGTCCTCGCAGGCCGCCACGATCTCCAGCCCGGGCCACGCATCGCGCAGCAGCGCGAGCAGCTCGTCGCGCAGCAGGGCCTCGTCTTCCGCCACGACGCATCTAGGCATGCTGCTCCCCCGCGGGGCCGGCCACGGGCACCGTGATCGTCGCCGCCACGCCGCGCGGGAAGTTCGCGCCGAGCGACAGCGATGCCGCGTCGCCGTAGGCGAGCTGCAGGCGCTCGCGCACGTTCCGGAGCCCGATGCCCGTGCCGGCGGAATCCTCGCTGAAGCCGCGCCCGTCGTCCGCGACCGTGACCGACACCTTGTCGCCGGCGACGCGGGCGAAGATCCAGATGGTCCCTCCGCCGGGCACCGGCTCGAGTCCGTGCTTGATGGCGTTCTCGGCGAGTGTCTGCAGCATCATGGAAGGGATCGGCACGGCCTTCACGGCGTCGGGCACCTGGAGCTGGAGCGTGAGCCGCTCGCCCATGCGGATCTTGAGGATATCGAGATACGCGCGGGTGAGCTCGAGCTCCTCGCCGAGGGTCGAGAGCGACTGCTCGGCGCGCGGAAGGGAATGGCGCAGGTAGGTGATGAGGCTTCCCAGCATCTGGTCCGCCTTCGCCGGGTCGCTGCGCGTGAGCACCTGGGCGCTCGCGAGCGTGTTGTAGAGGAAGTGCGGCTCGACCTGCGCGTGCAGCAGCGCGAGCTTCGCCACGGTGAGCTCCTTCTCCGTCGCGTTGTCGCGGGCGAGCGCCTCCTCGGCCTTGCGCCGCTCCGAGGTGCGCCGGGAAATCGGCGCGCGCGATCGCCTCCATGTTCTCGAGGTTCGTGCCGTAGTCGACCCGGAACCAGTCCGTCCACGCGCCGCCTTCGGGCTCGCAGATGATCGTCACGCTCGCGATGCGCTCGCCGGGCGTCACGGTCGCGTGCACGAGATTGCGGCGGCGGCGCGAGAGGGCCAGGACCGCCCCTGCCTTCCTGGCGCCGAGGTACGGGTTGATCCTGGGCACGCGCGCATGGACCTGCAGGCTGTCGCGCGCGCTCTCGACGTCCTCCACGTAGGGGAGCTCGCGGATCGCCGCTTCCACGATGACGAACGCCTCGTCCGCGGGAAATGGCATCTCGACTTGGCGGCGATGGCGGCTGCCCAGCATTCCGGGGCGCAGCTGCCCGGCGATCAGGCGCACCCGGTGAACGTGCGTGATCGCGCGCACGAACACGGAAATCAGGATGAAGAGCGACGCGAGCAGGAAGACCCACGTGGGCCCCCTGAGAAGTCCGGCCCACAGGGTAAGCCCGAACACCAGGAGCGCCAGCCAGGCGAGGATGGTGCGCGCGATGAACAGGAAGGAATTCATGGGGCGCAGGATAGCAAGCCCCGGCGTGAGCACCCCGCCGATCCGACGGAAGCGGTCCCCGGAGGGGCGAAACGCGGTTATTCGCGCTCGATTCTCGATTACCTTTGTAAGACGCGAATCGCGCCTTTCCGCGCCGATTGTGAACCGGGCCACAGCACGGGCACACCGCCGCCCCTAGTCTGCATCGATGGTCGCCCGATAGGCGATCGACAACCATAAAAAGGCGCACGCGGCATGAATCAAACGGTGGCCAAGCTGGGCACGCTCGGGATCGGAGACGATCCCCCGGGCTTCCTCGACCGCATCGCGCCGGCCCGCAACGGCATCGCGGTGGCCGTGATGATCGGCATCGCGGCGACCTTCCTTTCCAGCCGTACGCAGGTCAGCGCGATGGTGTTCGCGCTGCTCTTCGGGATGGCGCTCAATTTCCTGCGCGACGACCCGCGCTGCCGTCCCGGCATCGACATGGCTTCGACCCGGCTGCTGCGTGTGGGCGTGGCGCTGCTCGGATTGCGCATCACGGTGGGCGAGATCGTGTCGCTCGGCTGGGGCACCGTCGCGATGGTCATCGCCGGGATCGCGCTCACCATGGCCTTCGGAATGACGGCGGCACGCTGGCTCGGCCTCGGCCCCCGCTTCGGCGTGCTGAGCGGCGGCGCGGTCTCCATCTGCGGTGCGTCGGCCACGCTCGCCATCTCCTCGGTGCTTCCGAAGGATGAAGAGTCCGACCGGGATGCGAGCTTCGTCGTCATCTCGGTCACGGCGCTTTCGACGGTGGCGATGATCGTGTATCCGATGATCACCGCGATCACCGGGTTCGACCACCGCGCGGCGGGAATCTTCTTCGGCGGCACGATCCACGACGTGGCGCAGGTGGTGGGCGCCGGCTACTCGGTATCGGAAGAATCGGGCGACGTCGCGACGATCGTCAAGCTCCTGCGCGTGGCGATGCTCCTGCCGGTCTGCATCGTGATCGGCATGGTGCTGCATGTGCGTGGCGGCAAGGCCGCCCGCTCGGCCCCGGTGCTTCCGTGGTTCGCCGTCGCGTTCGGCATCCTCGTGCTGCTCGGCAGCTCGGGCTGGCTGTCGGCCGCGGTGATCGACAAGGGCGGCGAGGTCTCGAAGTGGCTGCTGGTCACCGCCATGGCGGCAATCGGGATGAAGACCTCGCTGCGCTCGCTCGCCAAGGTGGGCGCGCGGGCGATCGTGCTCGTGGTCGTCGAGACCGTCTTCCTCGGCGTAGTGGTCTTCTGCGCCATCGCCTGGCTCGGCAAGCCCGCGGGGTTCTGACCCCACGCTCGCATCCGCGCGCCGCGCCGAAGCGTCAGCCTAGCGCCCCAGCCGCACGATGCGCACCTCGCCCTTCATGAGGTCCGGCACGTACACGGTGTAGCCATCGGCCTGCGGGAAGGCGCAGATGTCGGCCGGTCCCTTGAATCCCGTCGCGAGCGTCTGCACGCCGGTGGCCACGCTCCAGCGGAAGAGCGATCCCGAGTCCCAGTCGGTAGCAAGCAGCATGCCCCCGCGCATTTCGTAGAGGCCGTCGAGGTGCCCGATCGGCCGCGCGATCAATTTGATGTCGCCGTCGCGTTCCATCCGGTAGATGCCGCGCGGGTCTTTCGGGCCCGCCATTCCCACCAGCAGCAGCGCGCCGTCCTTCGCCGGATAGAGGCCGTTCGGATTGATGGACGCGCCGCGCATGACCACGGTGATCCGCGGCCGCACGCCGGCATCGAGGTAGTCGGCGGGCTCGATGCGGAAGAGCTGGTCGGTCCGGTTGTCGCTCACATAGAGCACGCCGTTGCGCACCGTGGGATCGTTGAGGAACTTGGCGCCCGGCACGTCGATCTTGCGGCCCTTGCGCGTGGCGAGGTCGTAGACCCACATCACGTCGATGTCGGTGACCCACAGGCGATCGCCCTGGATCCAGATGCCCTTCGGCTTGTTGAGGATCTCCCCCGACGCGGGCAGGAAGCGCTTCTCGATCACCTTGCCGTCGAGGGCGACCTTGCTGATATAGCCGTTGCCGTCCTTCTCCGGCGGCTTCGGCTCGGTGCCGCCGAACTGGCTCACGTAGAGGACGTCGTGCCCCGTGTCGCACCCGACCGACTCGGGCCAGCCGAAGCCGCCGATCGTCGTATCGGAGACGACGCGCAGCGCGCCATCGTCCACGCCCATTCCCGGCACCGCGGCGCAACCCGCCGCCAGGACACCCACGAATGCCAACGCTGCCGCCGCTTTCGCTGTCATGTCTCCTCCCCGGTGATTGACGGCGGATTTTAGTCCCCGGGCAGGAAAAAGGGGCGACCGCGTCGCCCCTTGCGTCGGCCGGGAACGCGCTTGAAAGCGCCGGATCTGACCACATTGTTGGAACTGTCGAGCCGGAATTCCCCGGCGAGGATCCTCCATGCCCGAATCCCTGCACGTCGTATGCCCGGGTTGCGACACGACCAACCGCGTCGCCCGCGAGCGACTGGCGGACGGCGCGACCTGCGGCAAGTGCAAGCAGCCGCTCTTCCCCGACCATCCGTTCGAGCTGACGAAACGCAATTTCGACCGCCAGGTCGGCGCCAGCGAGCTGCCGCTCGTGGTCGATTTCTGGGCGTCGTGGTGCGGCCCGTGCCGCATGATGGCTCCGGCCTACGAGCAGGCGGCCGCGAAGCTGGCCCCGCGCGTGCGCCTGGCCAAGGTCGACACCGAGGCGAATCCCGAGATCGCGGCGCGCTTCGGCATCCGCGGCATCCCGACGATGATCGCCTTCAAGGATGGCCGCGAGGTCGCGCGCCAGTCCGGCGCGCTCGGCCTCCCGCAGATCGTGCAATGGGTGAGCTCCCATGTCGCGTAGGACCGATCCCGCCGAATGGATGTGGGCGCAGGCCTGCGACTTCGTCGAGCAGGCGGAGCGCATGCACCGCCAGTTCTTCCGCCTCGCCTCGTCGTCGCGGGCCCAGGCCGTGTGGGAGCCCCCCGCCGACGTCTTCGAGAACGAGCGCGAGGTGGTGATCGTGGTGGCGCTTCCCGGCGTGGCCCTGGATCAGGTGGAGGTGCTCAGCGAGCCGGGATCGCTCGTGGTTCGCGCCGAGCGTCCGCTCCCGCTCGCCGCCGCGCGCCTTTCCGTGCGCCAGCTGGAGATTCCCTACGGATACTTCGAGCGCCGCGTGGCGCTCCCCGAAGCCCGCCTCGAGGCCGTCTCGCGCGAGCTGACCCATGGCTGCCTGATCCTGCGCCTGCGCAAGATCGGCTAGGACGACGAATGAACATGCCGACCCCCGACGAGCATCCCCAATCCGCCGAAGGCGCATCGCGCATCGAGGCGCAACCCGCTCCCGACGAGAAGTCGCGGAACGAAGGCGCCTCGCGCCCGCTGCCGGAGGACGCGATGATCATCCTGCCGGTGCGCAACGTCGTGCTCTTCCCCGGCATCGTGGTCCCGCTCGCCGTGGGCCGCGAGCGCTCGCGCGCCGCCGCGCAGGAAGCCGCGCGCGCTGCAGCGCCCGCTCGGCATCCTGCTGCAGAGCAAGCCCGACATCGACGAGCCGAAGCCCGACGACCTGCACTGGGTCGGCACGAGCGCGAACCTCCTGCGCTACATCACCGCGCCCGACGGCACGCACTACGCCATCTGCAAGGGACTCAAGCGCTTCCGCGTGCTGCAGTTCCTCGAGGGCTAGCCCTTCGACGTCGCGCGCGTGGAGTTGATCGAGGAGCCCGAGAAGCTCGAGCCCGACGTGGAAGGCCGCGCGCACGCGCTGCGCCAGCGCGCCGCCGAGATCCTCGAGCTCCTGCCGCAGGTGCCCGAGGAGATGGTGGCCGCGTTCCAGGCGGTCGAAGGCGCCTCGCAGCTCGCCGACTTCATCGCCGGGATGATGGACATCACCGTCGAGGAGAAGCAGGAGCTGCTGGAGACGTTCGACCTCAAGACGCGGCTGGACAAGCTGCTCGACCGGCTCTCGCGCCGCATCGAGGCGCTCAAGGTCTCGCGCGAGATCGACGAGCGCACGCGCGAGTCGATCGGGGAAGCGAGCCGCAAGCACCTGCTGCGCGAGCAGATGCGCTCCATCCAGAAGGAGCTGGGCGAGGGCGAGGAGGAAGCGGGCGCGGCCGAAGTGGCCGAGCTCGACAAGGCCATCGCCGAGGCCGGGATGCCCGAGGACGTCGAGAAGCAGGCGCGCAAGGAATTGAAGCGCCTCGAGCGCATGCCCGAGGCCGCCGCCGAGTACTCGATGATCCGCACCTACCTCGAATGGCTGATCGAGCTGCCGTGGAAGGACGAGGCGCAGCCGCCGATCGACATCGCGGAGGCGCGCCGCATCCTCGACGCGGACCACTACGGCCTCGAGAAGATCAAGCGCCGCATCCTCGAGTACCTCGCGGTGAGGAAGCTCAATCCCGCGGGCAAGAGCCCGATCCTGTGCTTCGTGGGTCCGCCCGGCGTCGGCAAGACCTCGCTCGGGCAGAGCATCGCGAAAGCGACGGGCCGCAAGTTCCAGCGCGTGTCGCTGGGCGGCGTGCACGACGAGGCGGAGATCCGCGGCCACCGGCGCACCTACGTGGGCGCGCTGCCGGGCAACATCATCCAGGCGCTGCGCAAGTCGGGCACGCGCAACACCGTGATGATGCTGGACGAGATCGACAAGCTCGGCATGGGCGGCTTCCACGGCGACCCCGCCTCGGCGCTCCTCGAGGTGCTCGATCCGGAGCAGAACTCGACATTCCGCGACAACTACCTCGCGGTGCCGTTCGACCTCTCGCACGTGATGTTCATCTGCACGGCCAACGTGCTGGACACCATCCCGGGGCCGCTGCGCGACCGCATGGAGATCATCCAGCTGCCGGGCTACACCGCGCAGGAGAAGCTGCAGATCGCGCGCCGGTATCTCGTCGCGCGCCAGCTCGAGTCCTCGGGCCTCAAGGCGGAGCAGTGCGAGATCACCGACGAGGCGTTGATGGCGATCATCCACGACTACACGCGCGAGGCGGGCGTGCGCAACCTCGAGCGCGAGATCGGCAACGCCTTCCGCTACGTGGCGATGCGCATCGCCGAGGGCGACGTCACGACGATGAAGGTGGGTCCCGCCGAGATCGCCACCATTCTCGGGCCGAAGCGCTTCGAGGCCGAGGTCGCGATGCGAAGCGGCATCCCCGGCGTGGCGACCGGCTTGGCGTGGACGCCGGTCGGCGGCGACATCCTCTTCATCGAGGCGGCGCGCATGCCGGGCGCGGGGCGGCTCACGCTCACCGGCCAGCTGGGCGACGTGATGAAGGAGAGCGCGCAGGCGGCGTTGACGCTGGTGAAGGCGCGCTCGCGCGAGCTCGGGGTCGCGGCCGAGGTGCTGGAGAAATCCGACATCCACGTGCACGTTCCGGCCGGCGCCACGCCCAAGGACGGACCGAGCGCGGGGGTGGCGATGTTCGTGGCGCTCTCCTCGCTCCTCACCGGGCGGCCGGTGCGCAACGACGTCGCGATGACGGGCGAGATCAGCCTGCGCGGCCTGGTGCTGCCGATCGGCGGCGTGAAGGAGAAGGTGCTCGCGGCGCTGCGTGCCGGCATCACCACGGTGATGCTGCCCGAGCGCAACCGGCGCGACCTCGAGGACATCCCGGCCGACGCGCGCGAGCAGCTGAAGTTCGTGTGGCTCGAGAACGTGGACCAGGCGGTGGCCGCGGCGCTCTCGCCCGTGCCCGCGCCCGCGCCGGCATTGGCGGTGTAACCTCCCTGTTTTCGCCAGCGGACCGATTGCGAGGAGGACAAATGCCCAAGGGAACCCAGCGCAGCAACCGGGAGAAGAAGAAGCCCAAGAAGGAAAAGCTGCCCAGCGCGCCGCCGTCGCCATTTCCGTCGGTGCCGCGCGGCAGCTAGGGCGTCGCCATGGACGGGTTCTCGCGCCGCGCCGCGCTGCGCGGACTGGGTGCCGCCGCGCTCGCCTCCGCCTTTCCGTTTCCCGCCGCGGCCCAGGCCCCGCGCATGCAGTCGTGGCCGCTGGAGACGCCGAAGCGCGCCGGCATCCATGACGTGGCCCCCGCGCCCGACGGCGGCGTGTGGTTCACCGCGCAGGCGAGCGGCCATCTCGGCTGGTTCGATCCCCGGAACGGCCGCGCCGAGGTCGTCGCGCTCGGAAAGGATTCGGCGCCGCACGGCGTGATCCAGGGGCCGGACAAGGCGGCGTGGATCAGCGACGGCGGCCAGCAGGCCATCGTGCGCATCTCCTGGCCCGATCGCGAGATCCGGAAATTCCCGCTTCCCGAGGGCACGCCCTACGCGAACCTCAATACCTGCGTCTTCGATCACGACGGCGACCTGTGGTTTACCGGGCAGAGCGGCGTCGTGGGCCGCGTCGCGGTGAAGACCGCGAAGGTGAGCGTGTGGGACGCGCCGCGCGGGCGCGGCCCCTACGGCATCTGCGTCACGCCAAGCGGGGACATCTGGTATTGCTCGCTCGCCGGCTCGTTCATCGCGCGTCTCGATCGCCGCAGCGGCGAATCGACCCTCGTCGAGCCGCCCACGAAGGACCAGGGCGCGCGCCGCGTGTGGAGCGACAGCCGCGGCCGCATTTGGGTGAGCGAGTGGCTCGCCGGCAACCTCTCGGTGCACGATCCCGCGACGAAGAGCTGGCGCACGTGGAAAGCGCCCGGCGACGGCCCGCACGTCTACGCGGTGTACGTCGACGATCGCGACCACGTGTGGCTGAGCGAATGGGGCCACAACGCCCTGTACCGCTTCGATCCCGGCACGGAGAAGTTCGAGCGCTTCGGGTTCCCGCGCGCGGGCGCCAACGTCCGGCAGATCGACGGCCGCCACGGCGAGGTCTGGGTGGGCGAGAGCGGAACGGAGCACATCACCGTCGTTCGAACCGCGTAGCGTGAACATGTCCCAGACCACGAACAAGGAAACGCTCGGCTTCCAGGCCGAGGTGAAGCAGCTCGCTCGACCTGATGATCCACTCCCTGTACGGCAACAAGGAGATCTTCCTGCGCGAGCTCGTCTCGAACGCGTCGGACGCCGCCGACAAGCTGCGCTTCGAGGCGCTCGCGAACAACGCGCTCTACGAGAACGATCCGGACCTGAAGATCCGCGATCTCCATCGACAAGGCGGCGCGCACGATCACCGTGTCGGACAACGGCATCGGCATGTCGCGCGACGAGGTCGTCAGCGAACATCGGCACCATCGCGCGCTCCGGCACGCGCGAGTTCTTCCAGTCGCTCACCGGGGACCAGGCCGAAGGACGCGCACCTGATCGGCCAGTTCGGCGTGGGCTTCTACTCGTCGTTCATCGTGGCCGACCGGGTGACGCTCATCACGCGCCGCGCAGGCCTGCCGGCCGGCGAGGGCGTGCGCTGGGAATGCGACATGGCGCAGGGCCGGGCGAATACACCATCGAGAAGCGTGGACAAGGAACGCCGCGGGACCGACGTGACCCTGCACCTGCGCGAAGGCGAGGACGACCTGCTCGACCACTTCCGCCTGCAGCAGATGATCCGCAAGTACTCCGACCACATCGCGATCCCGATCGTCATGAAGAAGCGCGAGTGGGACGCGCGACCAGAACGAGTACCGCGTCACCGACGAGGACGAGACGGTCAACCAGGCGAGCGCCCTCTGGGCGCGCCCGAAGGCGCGAGATCACCGACGAGCAGTACAGTCGAGTTCTACAAGCACGTGGCGCACGACATGCGAGCCGCCGCTCGCCTGGACCCACAACCGCGTCGAGGGCCGCCAGGAGTACACGCAGCTCCTCTACATCCCGGCGCACGCGCCGTTCGACCTGTGGGACCGCGAGCATCGGCACGGCCTCAAGCTCTACGTGCGGCGCGTCTTCATCATGGACGACGCCGAGCAGCTGCTGCCCGCGTACCTGCGCTTCGTGCGCGGCATCGTGGACTCGAACGACCTGCCGCTCAACGTCTCGCGCGAGATCCTGCAGGAATGCCAGCGACGTCGAGGCGATCCGTGCGGGTTGCGTGAAGCGCGTGCTGGGCCTGCTCGAGGACCTCGCCGAGAACCGGAAGGAAAAGTACGCGACCTTCTGGAAGGAGTTCGGCCGCGTGCTGAAGGAAGGCGTCGCCGAGGACCGCGCGAACCAGGAGCGGATCGCGAAGCTCGCTGCGCTTCTCCTCGACCCACGACGACACCGAGGAGCAGCACGTCTCGCTCGACGACTACGTGGCGCGCATGAAGGACGGCCAGGACAAGATCTACTACGTCACGGCCGACACGTTCCGCGCCGCGCAGCACAGCCCGCACCTGGAGATCTTCCGCAAGCGCGGCGTCGAGGTGCTGCTGCTGAACGAGCGCATCGACGAGTGGCTGGTCGCGAACCTCACCGAGTTCGAGGGCAAGCCGCTGCTCTCCGTGGCGCGCGGCGAGCTCGACCTCGGGAAGCTCGAGGACGAGGCGAGAAGCAGCGAGCAGGAAGAGCAGGCCGGCGAGCATCGCGCCGTCGTGGAGAAGCTGAAGTCCGTGCTCGGCGACGGGTGAAGGACGTGCGGGTCACGCACCGCCTCACCGAGCTCGCCGTCGTGCCTCGTGGCCGACGAGCACGAGCATGGGCACGAATCTCGCGCGCATGCTCAAGGCGGCGGGCCAGAAGGTGCCCGCCGTCGAAGCCGATCCTCGAGATCAATCGCGGCGCACCCGATCGTGCAGCGGCTGCAAGCCGGGCGACGAGCGCTTCGCGGACTGGGCCAACCTGCTCTTCGACCAGGCGATGCTCGCCGAAGGCGGCCAGCTCGAGGACCCGGCGCAGTACGTGAAGCGCAGCAACGAGCTGATGCTGTCGCTCGCGGAGAAATAAGCGCGTCGCTAGGGGCGGTTGGGGCCGAGCCAGCGTCAATCCAGCTACCAGTTCCCACCCGGTCGCCGCGGCTATTCTCGCGCCGGGCGGCCCGGTGACTTCGCCGCGCTCGGAGACCTTCGCCCCGTGCCGTTTCAGGAGCTCGACCACGGGCATCTTGTCGGCTTCGATCGCATAGTCCGTCGCGGTCTTCTTGAACTTGTCGGTCTTCGTGCCGATCGGCGCCCTTCTCGAGCAGAAGGCGAGTGATGACGGGAAATCCCCGGCCGGCCGGCATCGAACAGCGCGGAACGGCCCTGCTCGTCGCGCGCATCAACCTGCGCACCGCGCTCGAGGAACAGCTTCACGATCGCCACCTGCCCGGTGAGCGAGGCGAACATCAACGGCGTTACGTCGCCCTTGGCGCGCGCGTTCACGTTGGCCCCCTTGTCGAGCAGGGCCGTGGCGATCTTGTCTTCGCCGAGGGAGGCCGCCTGCATCAGCGGCGTGACGCCCTTGCCGTCACCGGCATCGGGCGCCGCCTTGTTGTCGAGCAGCAACTGCGCGGCCTCGGTGTGCTTCTGTTCGATCGCCCATTGCAGGGCCGAGCAACCCGATGCTCGAGGGCTTCGATATCGGCCCGCGCCCCCATCAATGCCTTCATGGCGTCCAGGCTGCCGGTGGTGGCGGCGATGATGAGGGGCGTGCGACCGGCGTTGTCCCGGGTGTCGATGGCGGCGTTTCGTTGCAGCAGGAATTCGACGACATCGGCTTTGTCGGTGCGCGCGGCGTAGGTGAGCGCGGTCGAACCGCCGCCGTCGCGAGCCTCCAGTTCGGCACCTTTCTTGAGGAAGAGCTCGGTCATTTCCCGGTTGCCCAGTCCGGCCGCGACCATCAACGGCCGCGCTTCCTGCATGAAGGGGCTCTCGATACTGACGCCGTGATCGAGATAGAGCTGCACGAGATCGCGGTTCTTCTGCCAGATGGCGTAGATCAGGGGCGAGTTGCCGTCGCCGTCGCGCGCGGTGAGATTGGCGCCCTTTTCGATCAGCAGCTCGACGAGGGCGGCTTCCCCCATCCTGGCGGCGAGGGGCAGCGGGATGTTGCCGAGCTCATCGCCCACGTTCACGTCGGCGCCGCGCCCGATCAGGTACCGCGCCGCTTCGGGCTGCTTGCTCTGCAGCGCGACCAGCAGCGCGGTGGTGCCGTCGTCGTCGGCCGCGTCGATGTCGATCCCGCGGTCGAGCAGCAGCGTCATCGTCTGGAGAGATGACCGTGGTTGGTCGCAAGCATCAACGCGTTGGCCCCGCTGATGTCCTGCGCCTTCAGCCGCGCGCCCTTGTCCAGCAACAAGCGGATGGTTTCCGTGTGCCCGTTCGCGGCCGCGCGCAGCAGCGGCGTGGCGCCGCGCTTGTCCTTGGCGTTGACGTTGGCGCCGTGCCCGAGCAGGGCCGACACAATGTCCCGATGGCCGTTGCCGGCGGCGGCGTGCGAGGGAGTCACGCCGACCTCGTCCGTCCGTTCACATCCGTCCGCGGGCCGAGGAGCTTCACCAGCAGCTCGGTCTTGCCCTGTCCGGCAAGTTCCACCAGCGTCTTGACTTCGGGATCGACCTTCGACGCCCGCGGTCGCCGGCGAGGCCTTGGGATTGGCGGCGTACACGGCCGCGGGATACGCCTGGCACGCGATCAGGCCCAGCATGCCCAGAGCGGAAAATATCGCTTTCATGTCTTCTCCTCGTCCCCGAAATGACGTCGTTTCCACAACACGTAGAGCACCGGTATGACGAGCATGGACACCAGGGGCGCGGTCACCATGCCGCCGATCATGGGCGCGGCGATGCGACGCATGACCTCGGAGCCGGTGCCGCCGCCCACCATGATGGGCAGCAGCGCGGCGATGACCACCGCCACCGTCATGGCCTTGGGACGCACGCGCAGAACCGCTCCCTCCATCACCGCTTCGTGCAACTCCGCGAGTGTCGCGGGACGGCGGCGTTGCACCGCCTGGTCGAGAAATACCAGCATCACCACGCCGAACTCGGCGGCGACGCCGGCCAGGGCGATGAAGCCGACGCCGACCGCGACCGAGAGCCGGTAATCCAGCCCGAACAGCAGCCAGATCCCGCCGACCAGGGCCAGCGGCAGCGCGCCCATCACCATGAGCGCCTCGGTCATGTTGCGGAAATTGAGGTACAACAGCAGGAAGATCAGGACCAGGGTCAACGGCACGATGTACTGCAGCCGCTCGGTGGCGCGCGTGAGGTACTGATACTGGCCGGACCAGCCGATCGAATAACCCGGGGGCAGCTTCACGTGATTGGCCACCGCGCGCCGGGCATCGGCGACGTACGAGCCCAGGTCGCGCCCGTGGATGTCGACGTAGACCCAGTCGTTCAGCCGCGCATCCTCGCTCCTGATCATCTCGGCCGTCCTTGATCGCCACGTCGGCGACATCCGCGAGGCGGATCTGCTGCCCGGTGGAGAAACACCGAAGCGCCTTCAGCGCCGTGAGCGAATTGCGCGCCGCGGACGGGTAGCGCAGGTTGATCGGATAGCGCTCGCGGCCTTCCACGGTGTAGGTGATGTTGATTCCGCCCACCGCCATGGCGATCACCTCGTAGATGGCCGCTACGCTCAGGCCGTAGTGCGCCGCCGAATCGCGATCGACGTCGATCTCGATATAGCGCGCGCGGCCGGTGCGCTCGGCGTACACCGACGCCGTCCCGGGCAGTGGTCGCAGCAGGCCTTCGATCTGCGCGCCGATCGAATCGATCACGCGCAGGTCCGGTCCCGCGACCTTGATGCCGAGCGGCGTCTTGATGCCCGTGGCGAGCATGTCGATGCGCGCCGCGATCGGCATCTGCCACGAATTGGTCAGTCCGGTTACCGCACGCGTTCGTCCAGCTCCGCGATCAGCTTCGGAAGCGTCATGCCGTCGCGCCATTGCCTCGCGCGGCTTGAGCCGTATCGTCGTCTCGATCATCGTCGAGCGGCGCCGGGTCGGTGGCGGTCTCGGCGCTGTCCGATCTTGCCGAACACCGTACTCGCACCTCGGGAACCGTCTTGATCAGCCGGTCGGTCTGCTGCAGCAACTGCTGCGGCCTTGCGCGACGGAAAGGCCCGGCAGCGTGGTCGGCATATAGAGCAGATCGCCCTCGTCGAGCCGCGGCATGAATTCGGAGCCCAGCCGCGACAACGGCCACAAGCTCGTCGCCACGCAGGAGCAGCGGCGCCGCGCCAGCGTGAGGCCCGGGATGGCGCAGCGCCGCGCCGATCACCACGGCGATACGCGCTCAACGAGCACGCGGTTCACCGGGTTCGCTCTCTCCTCGCGGATGCGCCCGCGCATCCAGGTGGACGATCAGCACCGGAACCAGGGTGACGGGACAGGGCGCGCGGCCGCCGCCATGGCGAAGGTCTTGGTGTAGGCGAGCGGCGCGAACAGCCGCCCTTCCTGCGCTTGCAGCGCGAACACCGGCAGGAACGACAGCGTGATGATCAGCAGCGAATAGAAGAGCGGCGGGCCGACCTCGACCCATGGCCTCCCTGCCATCCGCCGCGAGTGCGCGCGGCGCCGTCAGCCGCGCCCTGCTCGAGGCGCTTGTGGACGTTCTCGATCATCACGATCGCGGCGTCCACCATGGCGCCGAGCGCGATGGCGATGCCGCCGAGCGACATGATGTTGGCGTTGATGCCCCGAAGATGCATGACGATGAAGGCCGCGAGGATCCCCACCGGCAGCGTGAACACCACCACCAGCGACGAGCGCAGGTGGAACAGGAACAAGGCGCAGACCACCGCGACGAGGATGAACTCCTCCGCGAGCCGCTGCTCGAGGGTCGCGACCGCGCGCGCGATGAGCGTCGAGCGATCGTAGGTTTCGACGATCTCCACGCCCTCGGGCAGGCTCTTCTTCAGCTGCTCCAGCTTTTCCTTCACCCGCGCGATGACGGCCTGGGCGTTGCCGCCCCAGCGCATGACCACGATGCCGCCCGCGACCTCCCCCTCGCCGTCCAGGTCGGCGATGCCGCGACGCATCTGCGGCCCGATGCGCACATCGGCGATGTCCTGCAACAACAACGCGGCGCCGGCCTCGCGGCGCGTGACGTAGGGGATGCGCCTGAGGTCGTCCAGGCTCCTGATGTATCCCTTGCCGCGGACGAGATACTCGGCCTCGCTCATCTCGATCACCGAGCCGCTCACCTCCTGGTTGGCGTCGAGAATCATCTGGCGGATCACCGACAGCGACAATGCCTGGGCGCGCATGTGGCCCGGATCGAGCACCACCTGGTACTGCTTGACCATGCCGCCGACGCTGGCCACCTCGGCCACGCCGGGAACGGTCTGCAGCTCGAACTTGAGGAACCAGTCCTGGATGCCGCGCAGTTCCGCGAGATCGTGCTTGCCATGGCGATCGACCAGCGCGTATTCATAGATCCAGCCCACGCCGCTCGCATCCGGGCCGAGCTGCGTCCGCGCCGCCCCCGGCAACCGGTCGCGTGCCTGGCTCAGGTATTCGAGCACGCGCGTGCGCGCCCAGTAGGGGTCGGTGCCGTCCTCGAAGATCACGTACACGTACGATTCGCCGAAGAACGAGTAGCCGCGCACGTGCACGGCGCCGGGCACGCCCAGCATGGCGGTCGTCAGCGGATATGTCACCTGGTCCTCCATGACCTGCGGCGACTGGCCGGGGAAGGAGGTCTTGATGATGACCTGCACGTCCGACAGGTCCGGGATCGCGTCGAGTGGCGTGTGGCGTACGGCGTAGATGCCCCAGCCGACGGCGAGCAGCGTCACCAGCAGCACCAGCGGACGGTTGACGGTGGACCAGCGGATCAGGCGGGCGATCATCGATGATCGTATGGACCAGGGCAGCCCTAGTGCGCCGTCATGCGCTGGAAGCTCGCCTGCAGGCTGCTTTCGGAGTCGATGAGGAATTGCGCGGAGACGACGATCTCATCGCCCTGCTTGAGGCCGCTCAGGATCTCGACCTGGCCGCCGGTTTCGATGCCGGCCTGCACCCGCACGGGCTTGAACCGCCCGTCGCCGAGTGCCACGATCACCCGGTCCTCCGACTCGGTGCGGATGAGCGCCTCCTGCGGCACCGCCAGCGCGCCCGGATGGCTGTCGCCGTGGATCGTGGCGACGACGTACATGCCGCTCATGAGCAGGTTCGCCGGCGCGGTGAAGGACAGGCGCACGCCGATATTCTGCGAGTTGGGATCGATCGCGACGACGCCCTGGTTCACCACGCCGGGCCACGACTGGCTCGAGGCGTGCGGGAGCCTCACTTCGACCGCCTGGCCGTTGCGGATCCAGGCCGCGTCGCGCTGGAAGGCGTTCGCCAGCACCGAGGCGCGAGCCATCCCCGACAGCTCGAAGAGCGCCGCTCCGCTCTTCACCGAATCGCCCGCGGCGGCCCGCAGGTTCGTGATCCGGCCCGGGTACGGCGCATACAGCGTCAATCTCGACGACGGCGCGCGCTTCTGCTCGAGCTCGCGGATGGCGTCGTCGGAAAGCCCGAGGCGCGACAACTGCGCACGCGACTCTTCCAGCGGCACGCTCTCCTGCAACAGGGCGACGTGCCCGCGCTCTGCCGCGAGCAACGCTTCCGATTCGAGCGTCATCAGCGGCTTTCCCGATGGCACCCACTGCGCGGACTTGACGTACGACATCGCGATCCTGGCCGCGAACGGCGCCTGCACGCGCACGTGCTGGGTCGGCTCGATCTGCTGCACGAAACCCGGCGTCTCGATATGCCTCACGAGTGTGGTGCGGTTCACGCGCGCGAGCCTGACGCCTAGATTCTCGATGACCTCCGGCGCGATTCGAACCGTCGGCCTTCCGTCTTCGGCGTTCCCGGGTTGCTCGCCGGCCTGCTGCACCGGCACCAGGGCCATGCCGCAGATCGGGCAGGTGCCGGGTTTGTCGGAAACCACCTGAGGATGCATCGGACAGACGTAGACCGTTTCGTACGCCGCGTGCACGTCTGGCCGGACCGATTGCGAATCCTCAAGAGAGCTCGCGTTTGGCCCCGTCCTGCACGGCGATCCACGAGCACGCCCGCCGAAAAGGCACAGCGGCCGCGAGGGCGAGTGTCCATTTCAATACGGTTCTGCGATGCATAAGGGTCGGGATCCGGACGAACAAAAAAGACCTGGCGTTCGCGGCCAGGTCTCGATTCCCGCGACGCACATCGACCCGCGCAGCGCGGGCCAATCCGGCAACAAGCCAATCGGGTCAGTTCTTCTGCTCCGAGGTCAATCCCAATCCCGGCGTGTAGTTGGTACCGGGGCCGATTTCACCATTGCTGAAGAACCGGTAGGAACCCACGGTGTAGAACGACATGCCGTGCGGCTCGGCGTTGCCGGCGTTCATGGGACGCGTACCGTTTGCCGGCCACTGCTTGCCGGCATCGCCGAAGTCCATGTCGATGCAGCCGGTCGGCGAGCTCGGATCGTTCGCGTTGAAGCGGCTGTCCAGCTCAAGATTACCTGTCCAGCGATTCCACCGCATCATGCATACCGTGTCGTCACCGACCGAACCCGTGCCTGGGAGAACGCTGGCCCACCCGCCCGTCTTGTTGGGCAGCAGGTTGTTGTCGTCCAGTAGTTGGAAAGCCGCACCCAAGCCGCCAGCGAGGCGTGTCGCCCGGATTCGGGCCGCCTGGCGGGTAGAGTTCGGATGCCCCGTGGGCGCATCGCCAATGTGCCAGGCATGACCCAGACCCAGCGCGGTAAGCAAGTTGTCCACGTCCTTGATGGCGAACTTGCGCAGGTCCACGAAGTACAGCGAAGTCGCGATATAGCGATCGAAACCGTCGTGGACCACGAAGTGCGGTCCGCCGCGGCTGGTCACGCTGTCCGGATGATCGTCAGCCGTTCCGACGACGCCGTCCTCGCCCGCCCCGCTCAGGTTCACCTGATCAACCAGCTTCGGGCAATCCCCATTTGCCGTTGTTGGGCCAGAACACGCTGCCGTTATTGCATGTCGCCCGGGTTGTGATAGACGATGCCGGATGGACCAACTGTCGCCTTCTGGCCGAGCCGCGTGGTGGCACCCGTGTTGTTCCAGGCCGCGGCCGGCGCCGCGTTGCAATCTGAAGCCGTTGCCCTCGCCGAGTAACGCCTGGATGTCGAGCACGGCCATACGCGAGTTGTGCTCGCCCGCGTAGTCGCGGTTGTAGATCGGATCGCCCGGCCGCTGGATGCCCGAGATCGGCATCATGATGTAGTTGTCGTCCTGCGTGATCGTGAACACCGAGGCGCCGGTGCAGGCGCCGAAGTCGTACACCTGCGTGAACTTCGGGTTCATGACCGTGATATCGGGCGAGTAGTACAACGCGCCGCCGCACATCGACGCGACGAACATGCCCTTGTGCCCGTGGTTGTGCGTGACGCGCATCGCCATCAGGCCTTCCGGCTCCTCGTGGATCTGGTTGTCCTCGTGGCGCGGACCGTCCGGCACCTGCGCGACGGCGTAGGGACCGTCGCCCAGGTGAGCGACGTCCCAGAACCGCACCGTCGTGCCGAGATCCTGCGCCGAGGTCTCGGGGCCCGAGCCGGAACCGGTGATCGCGAGGCTCACGGGATCGGCGTAGTCGGAGGTCACCAGGATGCCGCCCTTGGTCGTGCCGGTCTTCTTGCCGTTCTTGTCGCCCTTGGTGCCGGTGAGATCGGTGCGCAGGCCGATGCCATGCGGATGCGGCAGCAGGCCGGCGTCGGGACCCTGGTTGATGCCATGGTCCAGATCCACCGCCCCGCTGTCGTGCCCGATCTGGTTGTACGGCGCCACGCCCGGCAGGCACAACGGCTGTCCGGTGCAATCGCCATTGCCGTCCACGCCGCCGAAGACGACCTGGGTGCGTGGCGCATAACGCTTCGGTCCCAGCATGTCGGCGCCGTTCACGTACTTCCCGTGGCCGGGAACCGCGTGCTGCGGAACCGCTCCGTATTCGCCGACGACCGTCCCGGTGAATGGATCCAGCTCCTGGATGCCGCCCGGGGTCGTCAGCACCGGAGGCAAGCTGACGGGAACGCTGCCGCTGCCGCCACCGAAGTTGCCGCGGTTGCCGCCCGCGCCCATCATCGTGGTGTAGTAGTGGCCGTTGACGGGATTCCATTCGAGATCGTCGGTGCCGGTCAGGTTGCTGTGCACGGCGCCGCTCACGGTCAAGCCGCAGAGATTTTGCGTGGCGCTCGCGTGCAGCGGGATGTTCTCGAGCGTGCTGTGCGGCGCCGGATGGATGCTCATCGGATCGGAGATGTCGCACCCGAAGACATTGGCGCTGATCAGGCCCCCGTAGTAAGCGGTGATCTTGCCGTCGGGTTGCACCGTGGGCACCACGCTGTGGTGATGCGCCTCGTTGAGCACCGACGAGGGTGCCGGAACGACCGGCGGCAGGCCGTTGGTCGCGGAATTGAAGTTCGGCACTCCGCCCAGGATGTCGTCATCGAGCACGCCGTGATTCGGCAGGCCCAGCGCGCCGAGCGCGTTGTCGACGAAGTTCTCGGTCACCGACAGCAGGTGCTGTCCGTACACGGCCGGCATTTCCGCCGTGTTCACGACATGGCCATACGTCGGGGAGATTGGGTTGGCGTCGATCACCGCCAGAAAATCGGCATCCGGGAGAGCTCCCGCCGGAAGGCCCAGGATGCCGTCGAGCGGACTCTGGTTCCTGCCGTCCATGTATTGGTCCGACGTCCACACGATCAGATACTTGGGCGGGCCGGCATTCCACGCGTGGGAGCTCAGGCTGACGACGCTGCTGCCGGCAACCAGCGCCGCAGCCAACGCGGCGTTCAACGGCTTGATTCGGGTCATCTGGTTATCCCCCCATTAGTTATTTGATTGCGTCCCGCCAGACGAAACGGACGTATGGAAAAGCAGAGTCATTTATTCCTTCGACGAGTTGCGTGTCAAGCCGCGCGATCGATCCTGCGCGTCCACGAGGTTTCGCGCGCGAATGCCGTCGCGCCGTTCGCGCGCGTGCGGCTCACGCGGCGGCGCCGAGGAGAACGCTACGGGCGGTTCGGTCCGATCGGCGGGTGGAACTCGCGCCCGTCCTTGATCACCAGCGCGATGCGGCTCAGGTTCCCGAGGTCGGCGAGGGGATCGCCGTCGAGGACCACGAGATCGGCGAGCTTTCCCGGCTCGATCGTGCCGATGTCGCGCTGCATGCCCATCGCCATCGACCCGCCGACGGTCGCCGTGCGCAGCACCTGGAGCGGCGTGAGGCCCGCGCGCGTCATGAGCTCCATCTCGCGAAAGACCGACGGCCCGTGCAGCGTGCCGATGTTGCCCGCGTCGGTGCCCATCGCCACGGGAATGCCGGCGTCCCAGACCTTGCGGAGATTGTCGAGCGCGACCTGCGAGACCTTCACCTCCGGCGGCGCCCGTGGATCCGGCTCACGTTCGCCACGTCGGCGAGCGGATCGGCGTCGAGGATCACGAGATCGGCGAGCTTGCCCGCTTCCACCGTGCCGATCTCGCGCGACATGCCCATTGCTTGCGCGCCACCGACGGTCGCCGAGCGCAGCACTTGCAGCGGCGTGAGGCCCGCCTGCGTCATCCATTCCATCTCGCGAATATCGACGGCCCATGCAGCGTGCCGATGTTGCCGGCGTCGGTCCCCATCGCCACGGGTATCCCCGCGTCCCACACCGTGCCAGGTTCTCCAGCGCCACCTCCGACACCTTCACCTTCGCGGCTCGGCCATGAGCTTCGCGACGCGCTCGGGGATCATGTCCTTCGGGATGCGGTCGAGGTCGTGCATCGCGGCCAGGATCTGCGGATCGGCGAGGCGGCGTTCCGCCTCCGTGGGCTTCCATGTGTTCGACAGCGCATAGCGATAGCCCATCGTCACGAAGAGCGTCGGGCAGTAGAGCGCATGGTTGCGGCGCGCGAGCGCGATGAACTCGTCGTCCACGGGCTCGTCGTCCACCGAATGCACGAGGAAATCCGCGCCCACGCGCAACGCCGACTTGGCCACGACGAGCTCGGTCGCGTGCACGGCGAGGCGCACTCCCGCGGCGTGGGCTTCCTCCGCCGTCGCGCGCACGATCGCTTCCTGCGCCGCGAGGTCGTCGCCTTGCGATGGATGTACCAGACCTTGATGTAGTCGGGCTTGCGCGCGAGCTCGCGGCGCACGAGCGCGCGCGCCTCCTCCGGGCTCGTGATCTTGATGATCGGCGGATCGCCCAGGTCGAGCTGCACGCGGTCCACCATGGAGATGAGCGGGCCCGGCCACGTGCACGCGCGGCGCGGCCGCCGATCGCGCCGCGGCGTCACGCATCCCGAAATTCCAGAACGGGCCGCCGATGTCCACGACGCTCGTGACCCCGCTCGCGAGCCAAACCCTGAAGGTCTCGGGCAGCCGCGCCTGGTTGCGCGCGACTTCCTTCGCGTACGGCATCCAGCGGTTGAAGTCGGCGACGTCCGGCCGCGTATAGAGGTTGCCCGACTGGAAGAAGTGGACGTGCGAATCGACGAGGCCGGGGATCACCCACTTGCCCTTGCCGTCGATCACCCGCGCCCCCTTCGGCACCGGCGTGGAGCGCGCGGGTCCCGCCGCGCGGATGCGCTCGCCTTCCACGATCACGGTCGAATCCGGCGCGACGCCCTCGGCTCCCTCGCGCTCGGGATGCACGACGGTGGCGCCGACGATCGCGATGGTGGCGGCGGCGCGTGCCGACGGTCCCGCGAGCGCCAGCATTGCGAGCGCCGCGCATACCCAGTGTCCCGCCCTTCCCATGGTCGTCTCCGGCGTCCGTTCGAGCGCGGGATTGTATCAATACGTTTCGCGCGCCCCTGTCGAAACGCGCCGACACATCTTCGCGGTCGCGCATTTGACCGGAGTCAACGCCGTGCCGCGCACTCGCGCGATGATGGCAATGGTGCAGGCGCAGGCGAATCGAACGCAGGATCAAGCTCGAAAGGATCGGACATGAAACGCAAATGGATCACGGTGGCGATCGCCACCGCATTGTTCTCGGCCGTGGCGTGGGCGCAACCGTATCCCGGAATGATGGGTGGTGGAGGCGGTCCCGGCATGGCGGGCGGACAAGACGGTTGTCCGGCGGCGGGCGGCGCCGGCCCCGGCGCGGGCGGACGCGGGATGATGGGCGGATACGGCGGCGGATATGGCGGACCCGGGATGATGGGCGGATACGGCGGCGGATATGGCGGACCCGGGACGATGGGCGGATACGGCGGCGGATCTGGCGGGCCCGGGATGATGGGCGGATACGGCGAGCACGGGATGATGGGCGGCTTCGGACCGCACGCCCTGGCCGGGCTCGATGTCACCGACGAGCAGCGCGCGAAGATCGAGGAGATCCACCACGACCAGTGGCGCAAGCAGTACGCGCTGATGGGGTCGATGATGGAGCTGCGCTGGAAATCGTCCCGCGGCAAGGGCGGCGAAAGCGAGGCCGAAGCGCTCAAGAACTACGACGCGGTGGCGGCGCTGCGGCGCCAGATGTTCCAGTCGGCGCTCGAGGCGCACAAGCGCATCGAGGACGTGCTCACCAAGGAGCAGAAGGAAAAGCTCGGGAAGTAACCGTCGCGCCCGGGCTAGAATCGGGCGGTCATGGGAACTCCCGTCGCACTTGTCGTCGGCGTGGGCGCCGAACGCGGGCTCGGCGCCGCGCTCTGCCGGCGCTTCGCCGCGGGCGGCCATCACGTGCTCGCGGGCGGGCGCACGCCGTCCAGCCTCGAGGCCGTGGTCCGTGCCATCGCCAGCCGGGGCGGCAGCGCCGAGGCGATCGTGGCCGACGCGACGCGCGAGGCGGACGTTGCGCGCGTCTTCGATCGCGCCATGGCCGGCACCGAGGGACGCGCGCCCGCGGATCTCGTGGTGTACAACGCGGGCATCAATCGCCGCATCGACTTCCGCGAGCTCACCGCCGAGGCGTTCGAGGAGTTCTGGCGCGTGGGCTGCTTCGGCGGCTTCCTCGTCGGGCGCGAAGCGGCGCGGCGCCTGGTGCCGCTCGGCCGTGGCACCGTGATCTTCACGGGCGCGTCGGCCAGCCTGCGCGGCAAGCCGGGATTCGCCCAGTTCGCGATGGCGAAGGCGGGGCTGCGCATGGTCGCGCAGTCCATGGCGCGCGAATACGGGCCGCTCGGCGTGCACGTCGCGCACGCCGTGATCGACGGCGGCATCGACGGCGAGCGGCTGCGCAGCCGCTTTCCCGATCTCGCGCGGGAACGCGGCGCCGGCGGATTGCTCGAGATCGACGCGATCGCGGAAGCCTACTGGCAGCTCCATCGCCAGCCGAAGAGCGCCTGGACGCACGAGCTCGACCTGCGGCCGTTCAAGGAACCCTTCTGAGGGGCGCCGCTCGCGGCATCCATGGCGAGCCATCTTTTCGAGCCGCGGCTGGTGAACGGCGAGTTCGGCGATCCGGGCGTCTACCTCGATTTCCGCGATGAGCGACGCGCGCTGCTCCTCGACATCGGCGACATCTCCGCGCTCCCCCCGCGCAAGCTCATGCGCCTGTCGCACGTTTTCGTCACGCATGCGCACATGGACCACTTCGCGGGCTTCGACCACCTGCTCGCGGTGGTGCTGGGCAGGAAGGAACGGCTCGCGTTCTTCGGCGGGCCGGGATTCGTGGACCAGGTCGAGCACAAGCTGCGCGCCTACACCTGGAACGTCGTCCATCGCTACGAGGTCGAGCTGGTGATCGAGGCGCGTGAGATGGATGCCGAGGGGCGCGGGCGGCGCGCCTCGTTCTCCAGCCGCCGCCGCTTCGAGCGCGAGGATGACGGACGCTTCGACCTCGAGGGCGACGTCGTGCACGACGAGGCGACCTTCCGCGTGCGCGGCCGCTTCGTGGACCACGACATCCCTTGCCTCGCCTACTCGGTCGAGGAGAAGGCGCACGTGAAGGTGGACAAGGACCGGCTCGTGGCGATGGGCTTCACGCCCGGCGCGTGGTTGCGCACCCTCAAGCAAGCGGTGCTCACGGGCGCGCCGGATGCGGCGCCCGTCGAGTTGCGCTGGCGCGATCGCGATGGCGAGCACGCGGCGACGCGAACGGTGGGCGAGCTGCGCGCCGTGGTGCTCGACGTGGTGCCGGGACGGCGCATCGGCTATGCGACCGACCTGCGCTACACCGAGCCGAACGTTCGCGCGCTCTGCGAGCTCTTCTCCGGCGTGGACCTGCTCTTCATCGAAAGCGTCTTCCTGCACGAGGACGCGGAGCAAGCGGCGCGCAAGAACCATCTCACGGCCCGGCAGGCGGGCACGATCGCGCGCACGGTCGGCGCGCGGGCCATCGTGCCGTTCCATTTCTCGCCGCGCTACGAGGGCCGCGCCGGCGAGCTCGCCGGCGAAGCGCGCGCGGCGTGGTCGGGCGCCGCGGAGCTGCCTGATCAGGGTCCGGAGCCCCGAGCGGCGCCTCAGCGCGCTACTTCTGCTCGCTGCACTTGATCACTTCCTTCGCGGTCGGAAGGTCGAGGCAGTGGCGCATGTCGCGATCCTTGCCCGGGCTCTTCGCCGGCGCTTCGCCCATGTCGAGCTTGGGTCCGGCCGCCTGGGTGCCTGCCTCCTGTGGCTTCGCGTCGTCCTTCGGCGCGGCCTTGGCGGACTTCGCCGGCTTCGCCTTGCCCGCATTCGCCGCATCGGCGGCCATCGTGGTGCCGGTCGACACGGCCAGTGCGAACAGGCACGCGGTGGCGATCGTCGCAATGATCCTCGAGCTCATGGAGCCTCCATGGAAGTGTGCCGCCGGGAGCGCAAGCGCAGTCTACACCGCGCTCCCTGCCGGTTCAGCGCGGCCAGAGCCAGCCGAACGCGGCGCCGGTGATGAGGCCGTAGATCAAGCCATCGACGACGTCCTTCGCGACGCTCGCCCAGGGCCTGCCCATCCAGATTCCGCCCTGCACGCTGCCGCCGGCATAGGCGAGGAACGCCACCGTCCCGACGATGCGGCAGACCTGGCCCACGGTCGCGCCGGGCGGCAGGGTCTTCGCCGCGACGTAGGCGGCGATGAATCCGATCGCGAGGTTGAAGACGAACCAGAGGCCCAGCTGCGGCCCGATCTTCGGCAGGCCGGGCGCGATGAGCGTGAGGTGTCCCACCGGGCCATCGCGGAATTTCTGCTGGCTCTCCGGCAACTGCATCTCCTTCATCCCGCCGCAATGGGGGATGACGTACTGGCCGGGCGCCGCGTTGGCCGCGCGGATCGTCGCGCGCACCGCGTCCTCGTTCGGCAGCTTGCGATAGTCGGAGTTGTGCCACTTGAGCAGCATGTGGATCACGCTGCTGGCCACGAACACGAGGACGGCGGATGCGACGACGGGAATCCAGAGCTGGGCGAGCGGCGTCATGGCGGCCTCCGGTTGCGCAACGCCGCCATTATTCACCAACTCTTCACGAGCCGGATCAGGGTGATCTCCGAGGGAATGCCGAAGCGCATCGGCGGCCCCCAGTAGCCGGTGCCGCGGTTGATGTAGACCCACATCTCGCCCAGCCGGTTGAGCCCCGCGGTGAAGGGCTGCTGCAGCCGCACGAACAGGTTCCACGGCCAGAACTGCCCGCCGTGCGTGTGTCCCGATAGCTGGAGGTGATAGCCCGCCTGCGCCGCGAAATGGGCGGAGCGCGGCTGGTGCGCGAGGAGCACCTTGAGCGCCTGGGCGGGCGCGCCGCGCAGGGCGGCGTGGGGATCGCTGCGATGCGCGGGATCGAAATGGTGCGCGGAGTAGTCGGTGACGCCGGCCACCGCGAGCGCCGCGCCCTCGTGCTCGATCAGCACGTGCTCGTTCAGCAGCACGCGCGCGCCGAGGCGGCGCAGCTCGCGCACCCAGCCGTGCACGCCCGAGTAGTACTCGTGGTTGCCCATCACGACGTAGGTACCGTGACGCGAGCGCAGCGCCGCGAGCGGCTCGGTATGGTGCGCGAGATCGCGCACGCTGCCGTCCACGAGGTCGCCGGTGATCGCCACCATGTCGGCCTCGAGCCGGTTCACGCGCTCGACCATCCTCTCCACGAAGGCGCGCTTGATCGTCGGCCCCACGTGCAGGTCGCTCACCTGCGCGATGGTGAAGCCCTCGAGCTCGGCGGGGAGGTCCGCGAGGGGCACCTCGACGTCGATGACGGGCGCCACGCGGCGCGCCATGAAGAAGCCGATCGCCGTGATCGCGGGCGTGAGGGCCATGACGCCGAGCGCGGAAGCGCGCGTCCATGCTTCGTGCGCTGCGGGGGAGAGCAGCAGCGCGGTGGCGAGGAGGCTCGCATCGCGCGCGAACGTGAGCACCAGCAGCCACGAGAAGAAGCCCATCGTGGTCCAGCGCAGCAGCATCTCGCGCGGGCCCGCCTCGCGTCCGATCCGCAACCCCTTGGGCAGCAGCCAGAAGCAGGCCGCCAGCACGGCCGCGCCGATCGCCTGCGCCACCGGATCGAACGGCGCGAGGAGGCGTACGCCGATGTAGGCGTGGAGGAGGGCGAGGATAACGGGAATGCGGCCGGGTCGCATGGACGAAGGGTGCCAGCGGGAGCACATGGGGACGAAATCCGGAATTGCTACCATCCCCCGCTGTCCGTGACGTTGGAGCCCGCCCGATGAGCCGAATTCCCCGGTCCGATCGCTACGGCGCCGTCGCCCGCACGTTCCATTGGGCCACGGCGGTGCTGGTGCTGTTCGCGTTCATCTACGGCCCGGGCGGATCCGAGCAGCGCGTCTATTCCGCGGCAGGGGACTTCGATCGGCAATTGCACGAGACGCTGGGGCTGTGCGTGTTCGTCCTCGCGCTCCTGCGCCTGCTCTGGGGGACGGTCGACAGGCGTCCCGAGCCGCCGCCCATCGCGCGCTGGATGGATGTCACGTCGAAGGGGGTGCAGGCGCTGCTGTACGGGCTGCTGCTCGCCCTGCCCGTTACATCCGTAGCTGGCGCGTGGCTCGAAGGCCACCCCCTCACGCTGCTCGCCGGCGTGAAGATCGCCCCCCTCCTGGACGAGTCCCACGACCTCGGCAAGACCCTCGCCTCGATCCACGGATGGCTGGGCGACGCCATCATGTGGCTGGCCGGGCTGCATGCCGCCGCGGCCCTGTTCCACCACTTCGTCCTGAAGGACCGGGTGCTGGTTTCCATGCTGCCGGGGCGGTGACTGGCCGGGCGGCCCGGCGATGGGTACAATCGTCACCGTTAACGAGGATTAAGCCCCCTTGACGAGCCTGGTCCAAGAGATGCCGTCCGTCCTCGAGCCCTTGCGCGGGCTCGAGCCGCGCATTGGCGAATTGGGGCGGGCGGAGCTCGCCGCGGTCCTCGCGCCGGTGATCGAGCGGCTGCACGAGCGGCTGCCGGCCGGCGAAGCGGCGGAAGTGGCCCCGTCCATCCTGGCCTTTTGCCGGCGGCTCTACGCCAACGCCCGGTCGGGCGACGCGCTGCCGCTGGCGCGCGCGGTGCTGGCGCAGACGGTTCTTGCCGGCGATCCGGTGCTCGAGCGCCGCGCCGCGACCGTGTGCGGCCTGCTCTCCGCCGACAGCGCGGACGTGGTGGGCGCGATCGAGCATCACGTCCGCGCGCTTCGCCTGGCGGGCGACGACCGCATCGAGGCGAGCGGCATCTGGAACAACATCGGATTGGCGATGGCCATCGCCGGCAACGCCGAGATGGCGGGTCGGTGCTACCAGCGCTCGGTGGATCTCGTGAAGAGCGAGCCCGATCCGGTGTACGCGCGATACGTCGCGTGGGTGAACCTCGCCCAGAGCAATTTCCAGCTCGGTTGCCACGAGGAAGGCCTGATATTTGCCGATCGCGCGCTGATGGAGCAAACGGGAGCGATTCGCGATCGGGACCTGCACGTGGCCCTGCTCTTGCGCAGGAACCTCGTTCGGCTGCTCGTCGCGGTCAACCGCGTGGACGATGTCGACGGTCCATGTGAGCGAGGCGATCGCGCTCGCGGATCGAATCAGGACGCCGCGGGCGTTGATCGCGGCGACAACCGCGCGCGCGGTGCACGAGCTCGCGCTCGGGCGCACCGACCTGGGGCTCACGCGCCTGGAGCAGGCGCTCGCCCAGGCGCGCGAAGTGCCGGCCGCCTTGCGCGACACGCTCGCCTGCGTCGATCCCCGCCGAAGAAGCGGCGGGCAACTCCGAGCGCGCGCTGCTGCGCCTGACCGAGCTGTCCGATCACGTGTACCGAGCGGCCATCGAGCGGGCGCGGGCGCACGTCGAGCTCGCGAGCGTCGCGGGATCGGCACGTGCGGCGCCCGATCACGCGCAGGAGCAGGCTCGCACGCGGCTGATCGCCAAGATCGCGCCCGCGGCGCAGCCCGAGGGTTGGAGCGCGCTCCAGCGCCTGGCCGTGAGCGCCGTGATGCGAATGGACAAGACCGGCTGGCACGGGAAGCGGGTGGGCGCGCTGTCCAAGGCGCTCGCGATGGCGAGCGGCGTGGATCCGTTGAAGGCGCTCGAGATCGGCCTCGCGGCGGAGCTCCACGATATCGGCATGCTTTCGGTGCCCGAGGAGGTTCTCGCGAGCCGGGGCCCGCTCGGCGATGGCGAGGCCGGCATCGTGAGGCGCCACATCGACGCCGGCGCCGAAATCCTCAGCGACGATCGCCATCCGCGCGTGCTTCTCGCGCGCGAGATCGCGCGCTACCACCACGCGCATTGGGACGGCACGGGCTATCCCGATCGGGTGGGCGGCAAGTTCATTCCCCTGGCGGCGCGAATCTGCGCGGTCGCCGATGCCTACGACGCGATGGTGTCCGGCCTGGGCGCGCAACCGGCGAAGAGCATGGAACAGGCGCTCGCCGAGCTCGGCCGCGAGGCGGGACGCCAGCTCGATCCGGCGCTCGTCGAATGCTTCGACCGGATGGTCAGGGCGGAATCGCAGGACCTCGGCGTGGACCTCGCGTCCGCCTCGGGGATGGAAGGGTTCCAGGAACTCGTCAACGCATTGCAGGAAGACCGGGGGTTCGTATGAAAGCGACGGAAATGGATGCGCGCGGACAACAGATGCTGGAGCTCCTCTCGGAGGGCGCTTCCGCGCGGGTGGTTGCGCGCAAGCTCGGCTACAGCGAGGGAACGACGCGGGTTTACCTCCACAACCTCTACCGGGCGATCGGGGTGCGCAACAAGACCGAGGCCGTGATCTGGTACCTCAACCGCACCCGGGCCCAGGAGCAGCGCGCCGCGGCGGCGCCGCGTCCCGCGCTGGCCGCTTACGCGACCTCCGCCACAGCCCCCTGCGCCACCGCGGGCGACCTGGCTCTCGCCGAAGACCTCTACACCGCGCTGGGCGCGATGAGCTGCTTCATGGGCCCGTACGGCCACGTATGGGAAGCCGGGCTGCGCCTGAAGGGCGAGGCGATCGACGAGAAGCTGGTGGTGCGCCGTGCTCAGTCCCGGCTGCTCTGGCGCGCGCTGCTCAAGGGCGACTTCGCGTACGGCAAGCTGCTGCACGACGAGGGCGTCGGTGAGCGCCTGCTCCTGGAAGCACCGTCGGACGCGGTGCTGCTCGCGTGCCTGGTCCTGCTCGGAGGCTACACCGGCGCGGGCGATCAGCTTTCCGGGCACCTCTCGCTCAAGCGCAAGGGCGCGGCCGGCATCACCGCGCGCGAGGCGCAGCTATTGCGCGCGGTGCGCGACGCGCTCGACGGCAATCCCGCGTCTGGCCTGGCGGCGCTCTACGACATCGCCTCCGAGAGCGCGCGCGCGCCCGTGGTGAAGCAGGTCGCGATGGCCGCGCTCTTTCACGCATACCGGGCGCGCAGGGACATGGAACGCGCCCGCGGCACGGCGAACGCCCTTTGGGCCGAGGCCGAAGCGGCGCGGCAGCAGCTCGAGGCCATGGGCGTGCGCCCGCTGGGCCGCGAGGCGTCGCTGCCGCATCCCACCCGGGGCGCCGCGAAGGAAGTTGCCGCGACGCGTGAAAGGGCGGCCGTCACCCGCTGACGGCTGCCCCGTCTCGCGCGCCGCGTCTCAGTACGGCCACACCCCGCCGCCGTCGCCGCCGGCGACCCATCCCATCTCGAGATCCCGCAGCGTGCGCAGCTCCGTGGTCGGCCGCGGCCGCCGCGGCCCTGATCTCGTCGATTCGCGCGCCACGTCGCTCGAAAAATCGCCTGCCAGCTTGATCTGGTTCATGTCATCTCCTCATCGGTAGGGGTGGTGCGTTGCAATGGGAAGCGCCGGTCGGCGCCCCTCTCTTCTCTTGGTACAGCTCTCTTGTTACAACGGTAGCCGCCAGTATTGCAAGTGTTAATTGACAGTGCAAGACAATTAACGCAAGCTAACCACAGGGAGAGGATAGAACATTTGAACGCGTTGAGACCAGCGCCCGGCGAAATGTTATCGACGAGCCCGCCATCGCGCCGCGAGCGCCGCCTGGTCGCCGTCGACGCGTCCCCGGATTTCGAGCTGCTGTTCCGCGGCGCTCCCACCCTGCTCATCGTGCTGGAGCCGGGGCCCGACTTCCGAATCCTTGCCGCGAGCGACGCGTACCTGAGGGCGGTTCGCTGCGTGCGCGACGCGGCGATGGGGCGGCCATTCTTCGAGGTGTTCCCCGAGAGCACCGAGGGACGGCGGCACACGGGCGCGGCCAGCCTGCGCTCGGCGCTCGAGCGCGTGCTCGCGACGGGTAAGCCCGATGCGCTCAACACGCCGGTGCTGCTGCCCGATGGACGCATGCGCTACATCATCCACCGCATGGACGCGATGGAGCTCGAGGTGCTGCGCAGCGCCCAGGAGCGCGACGAGGCGCTGCGCCAGCTCAGATGCGTGAGCCAGGATGTCGATGCCTTCGTCGACGCCGCCACGAACGACCTGCGCACGCCGCTGCGCGCGATCGACGGCATGTGCCATGCCTTCGGCGAAATCCACGGCACCTTCCTCAACGGCGAAGTCCGCCGGCTACTTGCAAGGATCGGAACCAAAGTGAACAGGATGGAAACGATTATCGACGGCCTGCTCGGCCTGTCCCGCGTGGGCAGGATCCACATGGCGCGCAAGCACGTGGACGTGACGGCGGCGGCGCGCCGCGTCGTGGCGAAGCTGCGCGCGCGCGAGCCCGAGCGCGCGGTGACGTGGAGATCGCCGAGAACATGGACGCGTGGGCCGACGAGAGCCTCGTGGCGATCGTGCTCGAGAATCTCATCGGCAACGCCTGGAAGTACACGCGGCGCCGCCCCGACGCGCGCGTCGAGATCGGCGCGCGCGCCATCGCCGGCCACACCGTCTTCCACGTGAAGGACAACGGCGTGGGCTTCGACATGGCACGGGCCGACAAGCTCTTCGCACCCTTCGTGCGGCTGCACGACGGCTCCGATTTCGAGGGCCACGGCATCGGCCTCACCTCCGCCAAGCGCATCGTCGAGCGCCACGGCGGCGAGATCTGGGCGGATGCGCGCGTGGGCGAGGGCACCACGATCCATTTCACCCTGACGGGCGCCGTCGGCCTGGGCTGAACCGGCGGTCCGCGTGGCTGCCCAATCCGGATGCCCGGACGGGAGCCGCCATGACACGAACGCCTCGCACCTTCCTTCTCGCGCCGCTCGCGCTCGCCGCGGCATGCGCGGCGCCGGAGTCCGGCGCCCCCTATTGGGAGCGGTCCACGGGTTCCTCGAGCGCGGCGGAATTCGCGCGGGACAACGAGCATTGCGGTGCGACCGCCACGCGCGTCGCACCCACGCCGCGCGCGGACCAGCTGGCCGGCGGCGCCGTGGCCCCCGCCAATCGCATCGACCGGCCGCCGCGCCCCTGGGCCAACGGCGTCGCGGAGCGGGCGTACATGGATTGCATGGCGCGCGAGGGCTGGCGTGTCGTGCGGCGATAGGCGAAAGAAAGCCCCGACGCGTCGGGGCTTTTCGGGTGCCGCAAGGCTCAGCGCCCGCAGCAACCCCCGCCGCAGCACGGCTGCGCCGCGGGCTTGCGCGCGCGCACGAACGCCGCGGCGAACTTGCCGTCCACTTCGCGCGCGGTCGCGTCGTCGAAGCCCTCGGCGGCCAGGAATGCGCGCGCGTCCTCGCTGCGATAGATCCGCGTGTATTCGATGTCGATGTCCGTGAATCCCGCGCGCGCGAGCTTCTGCCGGTATTCGTCGTCGGAAAGCGCGCCCGCCACGCAGCCCACCCAGAGCTCGACGCTGCGCCGGATCGCCGTGGGCACCTCGCCGCGCACGACCACGTCCGAGACGGCGAAGCGGCCGCCGGGCCTGAGCACGCGCAGCGCTTCCCGCAGCACGCGATCCTTGTCGCCCGAGAGGTTGATCACGCAGTTCGAGATGATGACGTCCACCGAATTCCCGGGTAGCGGGATGCTCTCGATCTCGCCCTTGAGGAACTCGACGTTCGTGAGGCCGCTCTTGCGCTTGTTCTCCTCGGCGAGCGCCAGCATGTCGTCGGTCATGTCGAGCCCGTAGGCCTTGCCGGTCGGTCCCACGCGCCGCGCGGAGAGCAGCACGTCGATGCCTCCGCCGCTGCCCAGGTCGAGCACGGTCTCGCCGGCCGTGAGCTCGGCGAGCGCCGTGGGATTGCCGCAGCCGAGCGAAGCCTGCAGCGCCGCTTCGGGCACGTCGCCGGCCTGGTTCGCCTCGTAGAGGTTCGAGGTGATCGGATCGCAGCAGGACGACTGCGCCGACGCGCCGCAGCAGCCGTTGCCGCGGCCTTCCTTCACGCGCCGCGCGGCCGCGCCGTATTTCTCGCGGACGACTTCCTTCACATCGGTCGCTTCGTTCATCGCGTTTCCTTTCGTCAGCACGCGCAGGTGATGCGGCGTGGCTCGATGGCGCGGTTGCGGGTGCAGCACTCGGCGTAGAGGAAACCGAGCAGTGCCTGCAACGCTTCCGCGTTCGCGGAATGGCGCAGGTAGGTTCCCTCGCGGCGCACGGTGACCAGCCCCTCGTTGCGCAGCTTCTCGAGATGGTGGGAGAGCGTCGAGTTCGGAATTTCCAGCTCGGCTCCGATGTCGCCCACGACCATACCCTCCGGGTGGGCGGAAAGGAGCAGCCGCATGATGCGCAGCCGCGGCTCCGTGCCCATCGCCGAGAGCATGTCGGCGTAGCGCGAGACGTCTTCGGGTGATTCCTTCATGGGGTCTTCCTAATTTCGACGTTTCTATGATAATCGAAATACCGTCGGCGTCAACCCCTCGCGGACAGCCGGGATGGACGGCTAGCGGTCGCGCTCGTCCGTGAGCCCGGTAAACCCGCCGTTGATCGGCACCGGGTTCGCTGCCTTTGCGCGCCCGGCATGGTCCGTTTCGACCAGGCGCTACTTCTTCTCGACGACGACCCGGCCTTCCTTGCTCACGTAGACGTGATAGCGGTTGCCGTCCTTGCACGTGGCGACGTAGTCGTTTTCACCCTGCGTGACGAAGCTCACGACCTCGCCGCACGGCTTGCCCTGCAGCGCGATCACGGCGGCGAGGTCCTGGCGTTGCTTCGCGTCGTCGGCGGCGTCGAGCGGCGGGGTCGCGGCCAACGCGCACAGCGCGAGCGCGGCGCTGAGGAAATGACGTGAGTTCATGGTGGCAGGCCTCATTCGTATTGGGCGAACCGCTCGCGGTTGGAGAGGATCGCCCAGATCGCCTCGCGCGAATCGTGGATCGCCCTGGCAAGGGCGGGGTCCGAATCCTGGAGCAGCGAGAGGACTTTCATCACCAGCAGGTCGAAGGGGCGGCGCAGCTCCGCGAGGGTCGTGTTCAACCGCCCGGCGTAGTAGTCGCGGAACTGGTCGAGCAGGTCGTCCACCTGGTTCTTGAGCGAGAGCTTCGTCATCACGCCGATCGCGGGCGTTTCCTTCAGGTGCTGCTCGAGCGACTTGAGGTCGAGCGGCGGCGCGGCCTTCGCGACGGCGGCAGGCGGGGTCGCGACCGGCGGGGACGGCTTGGGTGGGGCGGGCGTGGCGGAGGGCGTCGGAGGTTTCGCCGCAGGAACTTTCTTCGCAGCCGCGGCGGGCGCCTTCTGCGGGGCGCCAGCGGGCGCTGCGGCCACGGCGGACGGGGGGCTCGCCGCGGGCGGCTGCGAAGCCGTGGGCTCGGCGGGCCGCGGCTGCAGGATCGAGCAGGCGGAGCATGCGAATGCAACCAGGATCGCCGCGCGGAGCGGCGCGGCCCTACGGTGGGCGGCGGAGCGCATTGCGGTCAATATATCGCATGCGAGGAGCAGTTCGATGAGCTCCAACTGCGCCGGGTCTTCGGGCTGGCGCCGGAGCGGTAAGCTATCGCAGTCGTTACCCTCTCCCCGGCCCTCTCCCAAGGCAGAGGGAGAACTTCATGGAGCCGCGATGAAGATCACCTCGAGCGCTTTCCAGCACCAGGCACCGATTCCCCGGATTCATACCTGCGACGGGAGCGATACGTCGCCGCCGCTCGCGTGGACCGAGGTGCCGCCCAACGCGAAGAGCCTCGTGCTGGTCGTGGACGATCCGGACGCCCCCGATCCGAAGGCGCCGAAGATGACGTGGGTCCACTGGGTGCTCTACGACCTGCCGCCCGGCACCGGCGTCCTCGCCGAGGGCGTGGCGCCGGCCGTGCTGCCGAAGGGCACGCGCCAGGGCCTGAACGACTGGAAGCGCACCGGCTATGGCGGCCCGTGCCCGCCGATCGGGCGGCACCGCTACTTCTTCAAGCTCTACGCGCTCGACACGCTGGTGGGCGACCTCGGGCGCGCCGACAAGGCGGCGGTGGAGAAGGCGATGCGCGGGCACGTCGTCGCGCATGCGGAGCTGGTCGGGACTTACGAGCGGTGAGGCGGCTCAGGTCGCGGGCAGGATCCGGTCCGGCAGCCACAGCGAGAGCTGCGGGAAGAAGATCGCCATCATGAGCAGCGCGATCAGGATCAGCACGAACGGCACCACCTCGCGGAAGATCGCGCCGAGCGGCACCTTCGCCGCGCCGGCCAGCACGAAGAGATTGAGGCCCACGGGCGGCGTGATGAGCGCGATCTCGATGTTGAAGATGAGCACGATGCCGTAGTGCACCGGGTCGATGCCCAGCTTCATCGCGATGGGGGCCAGGATCGGCGTGGTCATCACGTTGAGCGCCACCGCCTCCATGAACATCCCGAGGATGAACATGATGCCGCTCACCACGATCAGGAACTGCCACCAGTTGAGGTGGTAGCGCTCGATGAAACCGAAGATGAGCTGCGGCGCGTTGAGGAACGTGAGCACCTTCGACAGCAGCACGGCGCCCGCGATGATGGTGAAGATGTTGATGGTGGTGCGCGAGGTCTGCATCAGGACCGGCCAGAGGTCGCGCAGCCCCAGGTTGCGGTAGATCAGCACCGCGACGATCGCCGCGTACAGCGCGCACGCCGTCGAGATCTCGGTCGCGGTGAGCTGCCCCGAATAGAACCCGTAGAGCACGAAGATGGGCAGCATCAGCACCCAGAACGAGCGGCGGAACGCCGCGACCCGGGCGGAAAACGACGTGATCGTGTTCGCATCGTCGCGCTTCCAGCCGTAGACGTGCCCGCGCGCGGCGACGAATATGAGGAACGCGATCACGTTGATGATCCCCGGCACGATGCCCGCGAAGAACATGCGTCCCACGGACACGTTCACCATCGAGGCGTAGATCAGCATCGCGATCGAGGGCGGGATGAGGATCGCCGTGGCACCCGACGCGGCGATGAGCGCCGCGGCGAATCCGGGGCGGTAGCCTTCGCGCACCATTCCCGCCACGCCGATCTTGCCGATCGCCGCGGCGTCCGCCGCGCTCGACCCCTGCACGCCCGCGAAGATGCCCGTGGCCACCACGCACGCGCCGCCCATGCCGCCGCGCAGCCGGCCGATGAGGGCGCGCGCGAGGTCGAAGACCCGGTCGATGAGCCCGCCGGCCGAGAGCAGCTCCGCGGCGAGGAGGAAGAACGGGATCGCGAGCAGCGTGAAGTGCCCCACGCTGTCCGAGAGCACGTCCGGGATGAACGTGATGGGCGCGAGGCCCAGCCAGTACAGCGTGGCCACGGACGCGACGATCAGCGCGAAGCCGATCGGCATGCCGGCGAGGATCAGGACCAGCAGGAAGATGAACGGGACCGCGATCATGGCGCCGCTTTCCGGCGCCAGACCACGTAGATCTCGGCCAGCAGATGGAGAATCGTCATCGCCAGGCCGATCGGCAGGATCGAGAGCAGGTAAGCCGTCGGAATGTCCCACAGCTCGTCGTCGGTGGCGCCGATGTCGAGCTGCTGCTTCGCGATCGAGATCGCGCCGGCGAGGATCAGCGCGAGCACGAGGCTGGTCACGATCGCCGAGGCGGTCTCGGAGATGCGCTGCCAGCGCGGCGAGAACATCCGCAGCACCATGTCCGCGGCGACGTGGCCGTGCTCGGTCACCAGCGCGCCCATGCCGAGGAAGGTCATCCAGACCAGCATCAGCTCCGGGAGCTTGAGGCTCCAGTCGCCGGTCGAGTGCCCGAGGTTGCGCTCGACGATGGTGACGAGCGTGATCACGAGCGAGACCACGAGGATCGCGCTCACGATGGTCACCTCGGCCTTCGCGATCCAGCGAAGGGCGGCGGGCGCGCCGGCGCCGCCCTCCTGCACCTGCTCCATGCCGAGCCCGCGCCTACTTCGACGACAGGATCGAGTCCACCACGTCCTTGCCGAACTTCTCGCGCATCTTGTTGTAGGTCGGCTCGAGCGCCGCTCGGAACGCCTTGATCGCGTTGGCGTCCTTGGCCGGGTCGCTCACCTTGCCGCCGCCCTTCTTCACGGCCTCGATGAACTTGCCGGTCTCGGCCCAGATCTCCTGGTGGTAGCGCTTGCCGAGCTTCGCCGCCTCATCCTCCATGATCTTGCGATCGCCCGCCGGGAGGCTGTCGAACCATTGCTTGTTCGCGACCCAGATGTAGGCGCCGTAGGAGGGGATCACCATCACGTTGGGCGCGACCTCCACCATCTTCTCGTTCACGAACGCGTCGAAGGTGGTGTAGACGCCGGTGATCGTGCCCTGCTGCAGGGCGGAGTACACCTCGTTCAGCGGGATCTTTGCCGTCGAGGCCCCCATGCCCTTCAGCCCGTCCACCACGACCGGGTGGCCGGAGGTGCGGATCACGAGGCCCTTGAAGTCGGCGGGCTTCTCGATCAGCACCGTCTTGGTGCCGATCACGAACGGGCCCTCGTCGAGGAAGGTGAGCACGCGCAGGCCCGCCTTCTCCAGGTCCTTGCGCACGATGTCCGCCTTCGGGCCTTCCAGGAACTTCTGGAATTCTTCCGGGTTGCCGAACCCGAACGGGATCTCCATGAGGTCCACGTTCTTGGTGTACGCGGTGAACGCGCTGTTCGGCTCGTTGGTCATCTGGACGTTGCCCAGCTGCACGGCCTTGGCGGCCTTGTCGCCGTCGTAGAGCTGGCCGCCCGGGTAGATCATGACCTTGTACTTGTTGTTCGTGGCCTTCGCGACCTCGTCGCCGAACTCCTTCGTGAACTTGCCGCGCAGCGTGTCGATGTTGACCTTGATCGGAATCTTGATCTCGGTCTGCGCGAGCGCGGGCACGGCGCCGAGCGCCAGCGCGGCAGCGGCGGCGAGAGCGAAAAGCGGTCTCCGGGAAGTCATGTCTCCTCCTCGATGGGGTATTGGGTTCTTGCGGCCCCGGCCATTCTACGTCAAGGCGCGAGCCGCCCCAATTGCGTGCGCTGGCGCGCGCGCCTGGCCGCGACCGGCGCCTTCCGCTCGGCGGGAAATCAACGGGAAACGACAGCCGTGCTACCGTGCGGTTCAATCACGGAAGGACACGCCGGCGGGTGGTCGATGAGCGCGAACCTGGAGGAGCTGCGGCATGCGCTGCTGGAGTTGCACAGGGCCATCCTGCGCGCGCAGCAGATCCGCTACGAGCGCGAGCACGGGCGCGTCGAGAACCCGGGCGCGCTGCTGCAGCTGGTCGTGCAGCATCCGGATTTCGAGTGGATCCGCGCGCTCTCCGCGCTCATCGCGCAGCTCGACGAATGGGCGGAGTCCGACTCGGCGGCGCGCGAGGACGAGATCGCCGGCGTGGTGCGGGCGCTGCAGACGCTGATCCAGCCCGACGGCACGAACGCCGAGTTCACGACGCGCTACTGGCCGCTGCTCGAGGTCGTGCCCGAGGCGCTGGTCGCCCACGTGAGGCTCTGGCGCCTCATCGCCGCCGAGAAGTAGCGCGTCCCGCTACAATCGCCCCGCCATGAAGATCCTCGTCATGCCGGGCGACGGCATCGGCCCCGAGATCACGCACGCCGCGCGCCGCGTCCTCGAGACGGCGAGCGAGCGCTTCGCGCTCGGGCTGGTGCTCGAATCCGCCGAGGTGGGTTTCGCCGCGCTCGAACGCGGCGGGACCACGTTTCCCGCCGAGGTGCTCGAGCGTTGCCGCGCCGCCGACGGCATCGTGCTGGGACCGGTGTCGCACGCCCGGTATCCGCCGCGCGCCGAGGGAGGCCTGAACCCGTCCGGCGAGCTGCGCATCCGCCTCGACCTCTACGCCAACGTGCGCCCCAGCCGCACGCGCTCGGGCATCGCGCACTGGGGGCGCACGCCCATGGACCTGGTCATCGTGCGCGAGAACACCGAGGGCTTCTACGCCGATCGCAACATGCACCTCGGCCCGGGCGAGTTCATGCCCGAGCCCGGCATGGCGCTCGCGGTGCGCAAGGTGACCGCGCGCGCCTCGCGGCGCGTGGCGCGCGTCGCGTTCGCGCTCGCGCGCAAGCGCCGGCGCAAGGTGACCATCGTGCACAAGCGCAACGTGATGCGCGTGTCGGACGCGCTGTTCGTGGATGAGGTGCGGGCAATCGCGAGCGAGTTCCCCGACGTCGCCTGCGAAGACCAGCTGGTGGACTCGATGGCGGCGCTGCTGGTGCGCGAGGCGTCGCGCTTCGACGTGCTCGTGACCACCAACATGTTCGGCGACATCCTCTCGGACGAAGCGGCGGAGCTTTCGGGCAGCCTCGGCCTCGCCGGCTCCGTCAACGCGGGTGACGACCATTGCATGGCGCAGGCGCAGCACGGCTCGGCGCCGGACATCGCGGGCCAGGACCGCGCGAATCCCTCGTCGCTCGTGCTTTCGGCGGCGATGTTGCTCGACTGGCTCGCCACGCGGCACGGCCGCCCCGAGCTCGAGCGCGCGGCGCAAGTCATCGATCGCGCGGTCGACGTTCTGCTCGCGGACCCGCGGCGGCGCACCCGCGACCTGGGCGGCGAGCTCGGCACGCGCGCCTTCGCGGACGCGCTGTGCGCGCAGATCAGCTCGCGCAGCCGGTTGCCTGCCTGATCGAGCGCAGCGTGGTCCAGACCGGCGCTGTCCGCGCCGCGAGGGACAGCGCGAAGAAGAGCTGGATGCGCTCGGCTCCGCAGGTGCGCTGCGTGATCTCGACGTTGAGCACCAGCGGCTCCGCCTTGGTGAACCCGTTCCAGGTGTGCACCGCGCCCGCGTAGGCGTCGGTCCATCCGGCCGGCGGGGCGAGCGGATGCAGCACCACCGTCGTCTGCGGCACCATCGCCTCGAGCTTGCGCGCGATGGCGACGTTGTTCATCAGGCCGTCGAAGTAGACGCCGAGCGCGCGCTCCAGCGCCGCGCCTTCCGTGAGCGTGGGCTTGATGTCCCACAGCACCACGTAGCTGAATCCGTCGGCGGCGGTGAACTGGGCCCAGTCGGGGGAGAAGCGGATCTGCTCCGTGCCCTCGTAGGGAAGCGAGGGCGCGTACGGCAGCGGGAACTGGAACGATTCCTTGCGCCAGTTGGCGGGCGCGGCGATTTGCGACGCAAGTGGCGCTGGCGCCGCGGGTGCAGCGGATGGCGCGGCCGGCGCGGCGTCCTCCGCGCCCGCGGGCAGCGCCAGCGCCGCGGCGATCATCCAGACGCAATGGAACTTTCCCAATCCGTGATCCTCCCGGGCGCGATTATCGCCCAGGAAGACCGCGGTCCGGATCAGGATGCGGCGCGGGGCGCGGCGCCGTCGCCGGGAAGCGACGCTACCGCACGCGCGGTGGAACGCGAGCCTCCCAGGCGCGCGGGCGGTAGTCGACGTTCACGCGGCACGCTTCGCCGTCGAAACGCGGCAGGAGCCCGCGGCAGGCGCGGTCGATATCCGCGGGCGCCGGCGCGCGGCCGCTCTCGATCCAGCCGACGAGCGCGTCGAGCGCCGCGAGATACTCGGGCGAGCTCAGGTAGCGGTGCTCGCTCTCGTTCGTGAACACCTGCACCAGCTTGTCGGACGTGCCGGCGCGGTCGAACGTCGCGCGGTATGCCGCCTCGTGTTCCACGTACGCGACCGGATCGCCGATGCCGTGCAGGGTGAGCACCGGCGCGCTCACGCGCCCGGTCGGGTCGCTGTCCGCCGCCAGGGCCGCGAGCGCCGCGGGGTCGGGGCGATAGCGCGCCACGCCTTCGTTCAGCGCGCGGTCGCCGGGCGTGCCGCCGTAGCGAACGCCTTCGGTGGAAAACGGGTTGCGCCCGCCCAGCCGTCCGTTCACCAGCTCCGCGAACACCAGGGTAGCCCGCGCGAGGTGCATCGGCAGGGTGCGCTCCGGGATCCCGCTCGCGGCGAGGATGCCGGCGAGCGCCGCGCGCTGGCTCGCGCTGCGCCGGTCCGCGGGCAGGTTCGAGCCGGTGCACGCGTTCAGCCGCTCGCGCACCTGCGCGCCGTTCATCCCGGCGCCCGGCGGCAGGCCCATCCACAACGGATACTGCGGCTCGTCGGGACGCGGATGGTTGCGGCAATAGAACTGGTAGATCACGCGCAGGTCCATGCGGTAATCCTCGCCGCGCGTGCCGCCGGCCAGCTCGCCGTTCGTGAGGAGCGCGCCGTCGAGGCTTGCGGGACGCAGCTCGAGCGCGCGCGCCGCCACGTCGCCGCCCCATCCCTGGCCGTGGACCACGACGCGCCGCGGAGTGCCGAAGCGCGCGATGAACATGGCGCGCGCCGATTCGAGATCCTCGACCGCCATGCCCACGTCGTAGCTCGCGCGCCGGTATCCCGTGCCTGCCCACGCGTATCCCGCCTTCACCAGGATGCTCCAGCGCCCGAAGCTGTCGAAGACGTCCTCCATGGTGGGCGCGCGCGTGGCCGGACCGTCGTGCGCATGCACCACGAGCACGCCGTTCCACCGCTCGGGGATGACGGCGAGCCAGGGAGCGCCGTTCGCGTCGGTGCCCGCGCGGCATTGCGCTGCGGCGGGCGCTTCCTCCGGGCATTGCGTCGCGTCGCCGGCGCGCGCCGCGCCGGCGAGGACGAGCAGCAGCGCCGCGCCGATCGTGCCGAACCTTGTCATCGATGCCTCCAGCCGCGATTATGCGCGACGAGGGAGGACTGTCGACCGATGCGGGAAGGATGGCGCCGGATCTACGCCGCGCTGCGGGTGCGCAGGAGCCGCCTGGTGGGCCGCGGCCTCTTCGCGGGCACGCCGATCGCGAAGCGCGCGAAGATCGGGGAGTTCGAGGGCGAGGTGATCGGGCTGCGCGAGGCGCGGCGCCGCGCGACGGGCCGTTCGGTCATCGCAATCGTCGAGCTCGATCGGCACGCGCTCGACGCGACGCGCAGCCGGCGCGGCTTCCGCTTCATCAACCACTCGTGCGATCCCAACACCTTCATGCGCTGCACCGCCGAGCGCGCCGAGTTCTACGCGCGGCGCGCCATCGCGCGCGGCGAGGAGCTCACGGTCGACTACGGGGAGAGCCACCACGACGGGCGGCTGCGTTGCCGGTGCGGCGCGGCGAACTGCCGCGGATTCATCTAGTGCCTGGTCGCGTCGCGTCCGGGTCCTTCCGGACCATGCCCGTCTTCCCATGCGGCGAGGAGCTCGCTCGCGCAGGAAGCGCAACGCCGCGGCCATGGTCGTCGCGGTGGACGAAGCGCCCGCGAATCACCATACTGCGCGGCATGAAAATCCCTACCCTCGCCTGGGCGGCGCTCTTGCTGGCCGCACTCCCATGCTCGGCGCAGCCGACCGATGCCAATCCCCGGATAGCGGCGGTCGTCGCGGACATCTCGCCGGCCCGCATCGAGGCGGCGATCCGCGCGCTCGCCGCGTTCGGCACCCGCAACTCGCTCTCGGACACCGGCTCGGAGACGCGCGGCATCGGAGCCGCGCGCCGCTGGATCAAGGCGCGGCTTGAGGATTGCTCCCGGCAGTCCGGCGGGCGGCTCCAGGTGGCGTTCGACGAGCATCGCGTGGAATCCGGCTCGCGGGTGCCGCGGCCGACCACGTTCGTGAACGTGGTGGCCACGCTTCCCGGCGAGCAATCGGAGAGCCGCGACCGGATCTACGTGGTGAGCGGCCATTACGACTCGATGCCGACGGATCCGACCGACGGCGAGAAGGACGCGCCCGGCGCCGACGACGACGCCTCGGGCACCGCCGTGTCGATGGAGCTGGCGTGCGCCATGTCGCGCCACCATTTCGACGCGACGCTGGTGTTCCTCGCGGTCTCGGGCGAGGAGCAGGGCCTGTACGGCTCGACGGCGTGGGCGAAGGACGCGCGCGCGAAGGGCCTCGACATCGAGGGCATGATCACCAACGACATCGTCGGCAGCACGAGGAGCGCCGAGGGCTCGATCGACCAGGGTCGCGTGCGGCTCTTCGCCCAGGGCGTGCCGGCGATGAAGGAGCTGCCCGACGACGTGCTCGCGGCGCTTCGCACCGGCGGCGAGAACGATCTGCCGACGCGCCAGCTCGCGCGCGCCATCGTGGAGGCCGCGGCGCGCTACGTCCCGGGTCTGCGCGTGCAGACCATCTGGCGCCTGGACCGCTACCTGCGGGGTGGAGACCACTTTCCCTTCGCCGCCGCGGGATATCCGGCGGTGCGCTTCACCGAGCCGGTCGAGGACTGGCGCCACCAGCACCAGGACGTGCGCGTCGAGGACGGCGTGCAGTACGGCGACCTGCCGCAGTTCGTCGATTTCGGCTACGTGGCCCAGGTGGCGCGCGTGAACGCCGCGGCGCTGGCTTCCCTGGCGCTCGCGCCCGCCGCGCCGCGCGACGTGGGGATCGAGACCTTCAAGCTCGAGAACGACACGACGCTCTCCTGGGCGCCCAATCGCGAGCCCGACGTGGCCGGCTATCGCATCGTGTGGCGCGACACCACCGCCGCCGAATGGCAGCACGCGAAGGACGTGGGCAACGTCACGCGCGCGACCCTCGGCGTCTCCAAGGACAACGTGGTCTTCGGCGTCGAGGCCTACGACCGCGAGGGCAACGTCTCACCCGCCACCTATCCGCGGCCGCTGCGGCGGCGCTGAGGCGCCGCGCTGATCACAGCACCGGCGAGGTGAGGCGCGCGATCGACTCGAGCAGCACCGTGAGGCGCGGGTTGCGCTTGCGGAACGGGAACGGCTGGCTCGCGGCCCGGTCCGCCTCGAAGCGGGCGCTGAGCTTGGCGATCACGCCCGGGTCGTAGAACGCGGCGGCGATCTCGAAGTTGAGGCGGAAGCTGCGGTTGTCGAGGTTCGCCGTGCCTACCATCGCGACCGTGTCGTCCACGACGAGGGTCTTCGCGTGCAGCATCGGCGGACCGTACTCGAAGACGACGATGCCGGCCTTGGCGAGCGACTCGCAGTAGGTATGCGAGGCTGCCGTCACCACGCGCGAGTCGCCGGTCTTCGGGACGATCACCTGCACGTCCACGCCGCGCAGGTCGGCGATGCGCAGCGCCGATTCCAGCGTCTCGTCGGGGATGAGGTAGGGCGTCTCGATCCAGACGCGCGAGCGCGCGATGGACAGGGCCGCCTGGAAGAACGCGAGCAGCGGGGCGGACTCGTCGTCGGGGCCGGAGGCGAGGATCTGCACCGGGATCCCCGGCTCGCACGGCTTCGCCGGCGGAAAATAGGAGCGCACGCTCTTCGCCGTCATGCGGAAGGAGCCGCCCGCGTAGGTCCAGTTCTCGAGGAAGAGGCGCTGGATCTTGCGCACCGGCTCGCCTTCGATGCGCGCGTGCTCGTCGCGCCAGCCTTCGCCGCCCGAGCGCGACGCGCTCGCCGGATCGTGCAGGTTCATGCCGCCGAGGAAGCCGATCGCCCCGTCGATCACCGCGATCTTGCGGTGGGTGCGGAAGTTGGCGAAGTTGAGGCTCGCCACCGAGAGCCGCACCGGGTTGAAGGGCAGGACCTCGCCGCCCGCGTCGAGGAGCGGCTGCCAGAACGACTTCTTCAACGCCGGCGAGCCGACCGCGTCGTAGAGGACGCGCACCTCCACCCCGCGCTTGGCCGCCTCCGTCAGGAGGTCGCGAAAATGCGTTCCGACCGCGTCCGGCTCCCAGATGTAGTACTCGAGGTGCGCATGGTGGCGCGCGCCGCGGATCGCCCGGCCGAGGGCCTCGAGCTTCTCGTCGCCGCCGTCGAAGAGCCGCACGCTGGAGGCGAATGTGGGCTCCCCTTGGCCGAGGCGCTTGCCCACCGTGGCGAGGGCCGCGGCGTCGGGCGAAAGTTGCGGCTTCTCCCGCGCGCAGCTGTCGCGCAGGTGCTGCGACACCTGGCCCGCGAGCGAGCGCGCCACGCCGTAGCGGCGGCGGCGCCGGTGCAGGCGCCGTGGCCCGAAGACCATGTAGTACAGCCCCGAGATCACCGGCAGCGCCACGAAGGCGAAGATCCAGGCGAGGGTCGCGGTGGGCGAGCGGCGGTTGAGCAGCACGCTCAGCACCGCGACGATCACCCACGCCACGTAGGAGATGACGAAGATCCCGAACCAGGGCAACGCGTCCATGTCCGGAGGATACAATCAATCAATCGACGCCCCAGCCGGAGCCGCGCCATGACCGCCCGCCAGCCGCTATCCCCGCCCTACAACGCCGCGCAACTGCAGGGACGCATCGCCCGCCAGTGGGACGAGGACATCGTCGAGCAGCTGGTCCAGTACGTGCGCATCCCGGCGAAGTCGCCGCACTTCGACGCGCGCTGGCGCGAGAACGGCCACATCGAGGCGGCGGTGCGGCAGGCGCGCGACTGGGTGCTGCGCCAGCCGGTGGCGGGGCTCGAGCTGGAAGTGGTGCGCCTCGAGGGCCGCACGCCGGTGATCTTCTTCGACGTGCCCGGCACGCCGGGCGCGGGCGACCAGAGCGTCCTGCTCTACGGCCATCTCGACAAGCAGCCGGAGATGACCGGCTGGCGCGCCGGCCTCGGGCCGTGGACGCCGGTGATCGAGGAGGGACGCCTCTACGGGCGCGGCGGGGCCGACGACGGATACGCCGTTTTCGCGGCGCTGTCGGCCATCCTCGCGCTCGACGTGCAGGGCGTGCCGCGCCCGCGCTGCGTGGGGCTCATCGAGACCTGCGAGGAAAGCGGCAGCTACGACCTGCCCGCGTACCTCGAAGCGCTGGCGCCGCGCATGGGCAGCGTCGGCCTCGTGGTCGCGCTCGATTCGGGCGCCGGCAACTACGAGCGGCTCTGGGTCACCACGTCGCTGCGCGGGCTCGTGAACGGGACGCTGGCGGTGAACGTGCTCACCGAGGGCGTGCACTCGGGAGACGCGGGCGGCGTCGTGCCTTCGTCGTTCCGCATCGCTCGCGAGCTCCTCGACCGTCTCGACGATTCGCGCACCGGCGTCGTGAAGCCGGGCGAGTTCGCGTGCGCGATTCCCGAGGAGCGGCGCGAGCAGGCGCGCCAGGCCGCGGGGATCCTCGGCGACACGCTCTGGCAGCGTTTCCCGTGGGCGAGCTGTTGCGACGACCAGGGCACCGCGCGCCTCTTCGCGCAGCCGGCGACCAGGGACCCGGTGGAGCTGGTCCTCAACCGCACGTGGCGCGCGGCGCTCGCGGTCATCGGCGCCGACGGCCTTCCCGCCATCGAGAACGCCGGCAACGTCCAGCGCCCGCGCACCGCGCTGAAATTGTCCATGCGCCTGCCGCCCACGATGGACGGCGAGATGGCGGCGCGCACGATGAAGGCGATGCTCGAGGCGAACCCGCCGAATTCCGCGGTGGTGAGCTTCGACCACGATTCCGCGGCGACCGGCTGGAACGCGCCCTCGACCGCGCCGTGGCTCTCGGAGGCGCTCGACCAGGCGTCGCGCGCGCTCTTCGGCCAGCCCGCCGCGTACATGGGCGAGGGCGGCACCATCCCGTTCATGGGCATGCTGGGCGCCAAGTTCCCGCAGGCGCAGATCCTCGTGACCGGCGTCCTCGGCCCGCGCTCCAACGCGCACGGGCCCAACGAATTCCTGGATATCGCCTACGCGAAGAAGGTGACCACGGCCACCGCGATGGTGATCGCCGCGCTGGGCTAGGCGAAGTTCGGCTGCCGGGCGCCGGGCCGGGCCAGCTCCACGATATCCCGTGCCGAGCGGGGCTCGGCGAAGAGATGGCCCTGGACGGCGTCGCAGCCGAGTGCGGCCATCTGCGAGCGCTGCTCGTCGGTCTCCACGCCCTCGGCCACGACGCGGATGCCGAGCGCGTGCGCCATCGAGGTGGTGGCCTGCACGATCGCCGCGCACTCGCGCTTCGCGGGGCAGCTGCTCACCAGCGAGCGGTCGATCTTCACCACGTGGATCGGCAGCCCGCGCACCAGGCCCAGCGACGAGTAGCCGGCGCCGAAGTCGTCGATCGCGATCTCCACGCCGAGCGCCTTCAGCGCGCGCATCGAGCGGTGCGCCGCCTCGGAGCCCTCCATCAGCACCGGCTCGGCCACCTCGAGGCGCAGCGACGCGGGAGCGATCCCATGGGCTTCCAGGCCGCGCGCCACCTGCTCCGCGAGGTCCGCCTGCTGCAGCTGCCGCGCCGAGACGTTCACCGCGAGCACCACCTGCAGCCCCTGGTCGCGCCAGCCGGCCGCATCGGCGAGCGCGCGCTCGAGGACCCACGCGCCGATCGAGGCGGCCGTGCCGGCCTCCTCCGCGAGCGGCATGAAGTCGGGCGGCGTGACCACGCCGGTGGCCGGATCGCGCCAGCGCAGCAGGGCCTCCACGGCCACCACGCGCCCGGTCGCGAGCTCGAATTCCGGCTGGTACTCGAGGAAGAGCTCGTCGTGCTCGAGCGCTTCGCGCACGCGCTTCTCCAGCGCGAGGCGGCGGTGCGAGATCACGTTGAGCTCGGGCGAGAAGAACTGGAAGTTGTTGCGGCCGCGCTCCTTCGCCTGGTACATCGCCGTGTCCGCGCTCTTCAGCAGCGCCTCGGTGTCCTCGCCGTCGTCGGGGAAGGTCGCGATGCCGATGCTCGCGGACACCGCGGCCTCGCGCCAATCGATCGGCACCGGGCGCTCCACCAGCGCGAGCACCTTCTGCGCCACGATCATCAGCTCCTCGGGGCCGCCGTGCTCCTCGATCAGGATCACGAACTCGTCGCCGCCGAGGCGCGCCACGAGGTCGCTCTGGCGCACGGCGGAGACGAGGCGCTCGGCCACCGCCTTGAGCAGCGTGTCGCCGGCCTGGTGCCCCATCGTGTCGTTGACTTCCTTGAACCGGTCGAGGTCGACGAAGAGCAGCGAGAACTGCCCGGAGCGGCGCCGCGCCTTGTGCACCGCGCGCTCCACCGACTCGATGAACATCGCGCGGTTGGGCAGGCCCGTGAGCGGATCGTGCAGCGCGCGCCGGCGCATGTCCTCCTGCAGGCGCTTGCGGTCGTCGATGTTGGCGAGCGCGATGAGCAGGCACACCGCGCCCGCGTAGCGCAGCGGCTGCGCCGACATGAGCAGCCACGATTGCCGGCCCTCGGCGTCGCGCAGGTTCACCTCGAAGTCGTCCACCTTGCCTTCGCGCGAGAGCTGCTCGGCGAGTGCGGAGCGGATCTCCGGATCGGCGTGGAAATCGGAGAACGAGTGCTTGAGGGCCTCCTCGAGCGGCAGCCCCAGCTGCGTGAGCGCCTTCTGGTTGAGGTACATGAGCTTCTGGTCGCTCGCCCGCGCGATCACGAGCGGCATGGGGGCCGCGCCCACCACGTGGCGCAGCTGCGCCTCGCTCTGCGCGAGCGCTTCCTGCAGCTTCTCGTTCTGCGCCAGGAAGCGGCGCGAGAGCGTGACGCCGGCGATGAGGAGGATCGCCGTGATGATTCCCAGCCCGATCGCGAGCAGCGCCTGCGCGGTGCGCTCCATCTCGTCCAGCGTCTCGGAGAAATCGCGCTCGAGGGGCGCCAGCGTGCGGTTGATGCGGTGGATGCGGCGCGAGAGATCGGTGGCCTGCGCGCGGTCGGCGTCGCTCGGCCCCAGCGCGTGCAGCTCGCGCGCGATGTCCTGCAGCTCGCGCATGAAGACGTCGCTGCGTGACCACGCGCCCATCATGTAGTCCACGGGGCCGAAGCCGCGCAGCAGGTGGTAGAGCGTCACGACGCCGTCGACGTCGTCCTCGTGCACGCGGCCGGCGACGAGCCCGCGCCGGACGATCTCGGGGTCCGGATCCGGCTTGAGCAGCTCGAGGCGCGCGAGACGGTCGCCGTCGATGACGGCCATGGCGTTGCGGTACGCCTCGTAGTCGTCCTCGGAGCGCTCCGCGGCGTAGCGGGTGAGGTAGAACACCGCGTCCTTCTGCGCCTTCGACCACGCGCTCTCGGCGGCGATGAACGCGTTGCCGGAGGACAGCAGGTGCGCGCTGTACACCGTGATCGCGAGCAGGCACACCACGATGCCGACGAAGACCCAGACGATCCCCACGGGACGCGCGCGCGCAAGCGCCGGCCCCGGCGTGGAAGCCAGGAACGATTCGGTGTCGCCGCTCATGACGCTGCCGCTCTCCTGATGGTCTTGTCAGCCCGTCCCGGTGGTTGGAATCCGACATTGAACCCTCGGAGACGTTCAGGATGGGCCATCGGCCCGACGAGCGGCATCGCCCGGCCGACGGACGCCCCCCGCGGCGGCGCCAAAAGTACTCCCGGTTACAATCTCCAACCCGCCGCAAGATCGCCGCGTCCACCTTCCCGCATCCCATGAATTCGCTGTCCGTCCGCTCCATCCTCGCCGGCCACGCGCCCTCCGACAGCCCCGTCACGGTGCGCGGCTGGGTGCGCACCCGGCGCGATTCCAAGGCCGGCGTGTCCTTCGTGCACGTCTCCGACGGCTCGTGCTTCCATCCCTTGCAGGTGGTGGCGCCCGCCGCGCTCGCGAACTACGCCTCCGAGGTGCAGAAGCTCACCGCGGGCTGCTCCGTGGAGGCGACCGGAACGATCGTGCCCTCGCCCGCGAAGGGCCAGCCCTTCGAGATGCAGGCGAGCGCGGTGCGCGTCGTGGGCTGGGTGGAGGATCCCGACACCTACCCGATCCAGCCCAAGGCGCACACGCTCGAGTTCCTGCGCGACGTGGCCCACCTGAGAGCCCGCACCAACGTGATCGCGGCCACTGCGCGCGTGCGGCACACGCTCGCCATGGCGATCCACCGCTTCTTCAGCGACGACGGCTTCGCGTGGGTGAACACGCCGATCATCACCGCCTCCGACGCCGAGGGCGCGGGCGAGCTCTTCCGCGTCTCCACGCTCGACTTCGCGAACCTGCCGCGCACGCCCGGGGGCCAGGTGGACTTCGCGCAGGACTTCTTCGGGCGCGAGGCGTTCCTCACCGTCTCCGGCCAGCTGAACGTCGAGACGTACTGCATGGCGCTGTCGAAGGTGTACACCTTCGGTCCCACCTTCCGCGCGGAGAACTCGAACACCAGCCGCCACCTCGCGGAGTTCTGGATGGTGGAGCCCGAGATCGCCTTCGCCGACCTCTCCGACGACGCGACGCTCGCCGAGCGCCTGCTGAAGCACGTGTTCGCCGCGGTGCTCGCCGAGAGAGGCGACGACATGGCGTTCTTCGAGGAGCGCATCGAGAAGGGCGTGATCGCGAAGCTGCAGTCGATCGTGGACAAGCCCTTCGTGCGCATGGACTACGGCGACGCCATCGCGGCGCTCGAGAAATCGAAGCAGAAGTTCGAATTCCCGGTGACGTGGGGCATGGACCTGCAGAGCGAGCACGAGCGCTACCTCGCCGAGAAGCACGTGGGCGGGCCCCTGATCCTCATGAACTACCCGAAGGACATCAAGGCGTTCTACATGCGGCTGAACGGCGACGGCCGGACGGTGGCGGCGATGGACGTGCTCGCACCGGGCATCGGCGAGATCGTGGGCGGCTCCCAGCGCGAGGAGCGCCTGGACGTCCTCGACCGGCGCATCGTCGAGACCGGCCTCGACCCGGAGGCCTACGGCTGGTACCGCGACCTGCGGCGCTACGGGACGGTGCCCCACGCCGGCTTCGGCCTGGGGTTCGAGCGGACCCTGGCCTACGTGACGGGGCTCGCCAACGTGCGCGACGTGATTCCCTTTCCCCGCACCCCGGGGCACGCCCGGTACTGACCGGCTACAATTCGCACCTCGAATCCTGCAGTTCGTCCCATCCGGCTACCCGCCGGTCCGGAGACGGCCTACCCTCTTGCATCCACGAGAACCAAGAGAACCATGCCCCAGCGTCGCCTTTTCGCCCTTGTCTTCGTCCTCGCCCTGGCCGCCTGCAGCCGGGGCGCGGCCACGCCGCAAGGATCCGCTCCGCTGCTGATCGCGCCCGAGGACGTCCACACCGTGCGCAACAGCGCGCTCACCTCCGGCCCCGCCATCACCGGCTCCATCCAGCCGGAGCGCCGCGCGGACCTGCGCGCGGAGGTGCCGACGATCGTCCTCGCGGTGCTCAAGGAGAACGGCGACGCGGTCCACAAGGGCGACCTGCTGGTTCGCCTGGACGACACCGCCATCCGCGACGCCCTCGGCTCGGCCGAGGCGGCGAGCCGCGCCGCGGTCCAGGCCTACGAGCAGGCGCAGCGCCAGTACGAGCGCATGACGACCCTGCGCACCTCGGGCATGGCTTCCGCCCAGCAGGTGGAGGACGCCGAGATCCGCCGCAACAACGCGCAGAGCGACATGGAGGGGGCCCGCTCCCGCGTGGTGGGCGCCCGCCAGCAGATGCAGCGCACCGAGGTGCGCGCGCCCTTCGACGGCGTGGTGAGCGAGCGCAAGGTGTCGGCGGGCGACACGGCGCAGATCGGCAAGGAGCTGCTCAAGGTGATCGACCCCACCAGCATGCGCTTCGAGGCGCTGGTCGCCGCCGACCACGTGGGCGAGGTGCAGGCCGGGGCAGAGCGTGGCCTTCCGCGTGAACGGCTACGGCGAGCAGGAATTCGCCGGCCGCGTGCGGCGCGTGAACCCGGCGGCCAATCCCGACCACGCGCCAGGTCGAGGTGCTGGTGGACTTCGCGGGCGCCAAGCAGCCGAAGCTGGCCGGCCTCTACGCCGAAGGCCGCCTGGCGACCGAGAGCCACTCCAGCCTCACCATTCCGGCGAGCGCGGTGGTGCGCGACGGCGACAAGACGTCCGCCTTCCGCGTGGCGGGCGGCAAGCTCCAGAAGGTCGCGCTCACTCTCGCCGAGCGCGATCCGCGCAGCGGCGACTACGTCGTGGCGCGCGGGCTGGCCGAGGGCGACCACGTGCTCCGCCACCCGAGCGCGCTCCTCAAGGACGGCCAGGCGGTGCAGGCCGTGCCACCGGGCCGCAGCACCTCGATGGCGTCCACCGAGCCGGGCAAGTAGGCGATGCTGCTCTCCGATTTCAGCATCTCGCGGCCGGTCTCGACGGTCGTCATCATCATCGCGCTCATGTGCCTGGGGCTGCTCGCGCTGAACAAGCTGCGCGTGAACCAGATCCCCGACGTGCAGCAGCCGGTGATGGTGGTGACGATCCCCTATCCCGGCGCCTCGCCCGAGACCGTCGAGCGCGAGATCGTCGAACCGCGTCGAGAAGGCGCTGCAGAGCATCCCGCAGGTCTACCAGATCCGCTCGACCTCGGCCGAGAGCAGCGCGCGACCATCGTCATCATCTTCAACTTCAAGAAGAACATGGTCGAGGCGTCCGACGAGATCCGCAACGCGATCGCCTCGGTGCGCTACAAGCTGCCGGTGGAGATGCGCGAGCCGATCCTGCAGCGCTTCGATCCGTCCGCGCAGCCGATCATGCAGCTCGCGCTCTCCTCGAGCGACGCAGACCCACGCGGAGATCTCGCGGCTGGCGGAGGACGTGCTCGCGGACCGCTTCCGCGCCATCGACGGCGTCGTCGGTGGTGACGCGTGAACGGATCGCTGCAGCCGCGAGCTCTCGGTGCTGCTGCGCGCCGAGAAGCTGCGCGAATACAACGTGTCGGTGACCGACGTGGTGAACGCGCTGCGCGCGCAGAACACCACCGCGCCGGTGGGCCGCGTGAAGGGCCCGCTCGACGAGCAGAGCATCCGGCTGGTCGGACGCATCGACTCGCCCGCGCGAGTTCAACGACATCGTGGTCAAGCGCAGCGGCAACGAGATCGTGCGCCTGGGCCAGGTCGCCACGGTCGAGGACGGCTTCGCCGAGCTCACCGGCTACAGCCTGCGCAACGGGCACCCGAACGTGGGCATCTCCGATCACGCGCTCGCGCGACGCGAGCACGGTAACGCGTCGCGACAAGGTGCGCGACCTGATGGGCGAGATCAACAAGACGCTGCCCAAGGGGACCCAGCCTCGAGGTCACCCAGGACGGCGGCAAGGACGCCGAGAGCAGCCTGCGACAACGTGATCGAGGCGCTGATGTTCGGCGCGATGCTCACCATCTTCGTGGTGTACGCGTTCCTCAACTCGTGGCGCTCGACGCTCATCACGGCGCTGTCGCTGCCCACCTCGGTCATCGCCGCCTTCATCGCGGTGTGGGCCTGCGGCTTCACGCTCAACTTCATGACGCTGCTGGGCCTGTCGCTCGCCATCGGCGTGCTGATCGACGACGCCATCGTGGTGCGCGAGAACATCGTGCGCCACATGGAGCGGGGCGCGGACCGCGTCACCGCGGCGCGCGCGGGCACCGCCGAGATCGGCCTGGCGGTGACGGCCACCACGCTTCTCGATCATCGCGGTGTTCATTCCCGTGGCCTTCATGGGCGGCGGCGCGGGCGAATGGTTCCGGCCCTTCGCGCTCACCGTGGCGACCTCGGTGCTGGTGAGCCTTTTCATCTCCTTCACGCTCGATCCGATGCTCTCGGCCTACTGGGGCGATCCGGTGGGCTACCGGCAGCAGGAGAAGCGCGGCCTGGCGGCTGTGGCTCTCGAGGTTCAACGCCTGGTTCGACCACCAGGCCGACCGCTACGGCAACGTGATCGCGTGGGCGCTGCACCATCGGCGCAAGATGGCGGGCATCGCGGTCGTCGGCCTTCCTCGGCGCCATCGCGCTGCAGGTCACCGTCGGCGGCTCGAGCTTCCTGCCCGCATCTCGGACGTGGGCGACCATCGCCATCGACGTGCGCACGCCGTCCTCGGCGAGCCTCGAATACGCGAAGCTCAAGGTCGAGAAGGCGGCGGCGCTCGCGCGCACCATCCCCGAGACCATGGCCACCAACAGCATACGTGAACGCCGAGCGGCGGGCGCGTGTACGTGGACATCGGCAAGAGCAACAAGCGCAAGCGCTCCGCGTTCGAGATCGCGCCGCAGCTGCGCAGGCTGCTGGCGCGCATCGTCGGCGCCGAGTACACGGTGCTCGACGACCTCAACAACGGCGTCGCGCAAGCCGGTGCAGATCCAGTTCTCCGGCCCGGATTCGCGCCGGCTCATGGCGATCACCACCGCCTTCATGGAGAAGATGAGGGCAGATCCCGGGCGCGGTGGACGTGGGGCTCTCGGAGCAGGAGCCGAAGGACGAGCTGAAGATCGAGCTCGACCGCGGGCTCGCCAACGCGCTGGGCATTTCCGTGGGCGATGCGGCCCAGGCGCTGCGGGTGGCCTTCGCCGGCGTGGAAGTGGGCGACTGGGTCGATCCGACCGGCGAATCGCGCGACGTGGCGGTGCGCCTGCATCCCGACGACCGCGTCGACGCCTCCAACATCGAGCACCTGCCGATCGCGGTGGGCGGCAGCGACATGATGGTGCCGCTGGACCAGATCGCGACGATCACCATGGGCAAGGGCCCGGCGCAGATCCAGCACTCCGACGGCAAGCGCATGATCGCCGTGTCCGCCAACGCGCACGGGCCGCTCTGCCGGGCGAGGTGACCGCCGACGCGATGAAGCTCGCCGGGCAGATCGACTTCCCCGCGGGCTACGGCATCGAGCTGGGCGGCGCCTCGCGTGACCAGAAGGAAGTGTTCAGCGAAATGGCCACCGCGCTCGTCATGGGCATCGCGCTGATGTACCTGGTGCTGGTCATGCAGTTCGGCTCGTTCACGGCGCCGCTGCCGGTGATGCTCTCGCTGCCGCTGTCGCCTCATCGGCGTGGTCCTCGCGCTGCTCGTCACGCGCGGCACGCTCAACCTCATGAGCTTCATCGGCATCATCATGCTGATGGGCCTGGTCGCGAAGAACGCGATCCTGCTGCTCGACTGCGCGCGCAAGGAAGAGGCGCAGGGCGTGGCCCGCGAGGAGGCGCTGATGCACGCGGGCCGCGTGCGGCTGCGGCCCATCCTGATGACCACCTTCGCGTTCATCGCCGGCATGATGCCGGTGGCGATCGGCCTGGGCGAGGGCGGCGAGTTCTACCGCCCGATGGCGGTGGCGATCATCGGCGGCACGATCACCTCGACGCTGCTCACGCTGCTCGTGGTGCCGACCTTCTACGACTCGATCGAGATCTCGCGCGACCGCGCGATCGCGAAGTTCCGCCGGCGCGCGCAGCGCTGGAACCCGTTCGCCGCGTTCGTCACGACGCTCGTCGAGGCCATCCTCACGCTCCTGCTGGTGCGGTTCGCGTACCGTTCGGCACGCAAGGTCCTCGCGCGCCTCGGGCGCGCGCGGCCCGCGGCGCCGCTCGCCGGCGAGGCTCCGGTCCAGACCGGCGACTGACGCCGGTTGCATTTGCAACGGCCCGGGCGCAACGCCCGGGCAGGACGCAACATTTCCTTACGTTCCTCGATCCGGAACGACGTTCGCGCGCCATCCCGCGCGGTATCATCGCTTTCCGTCCCCATGAGCGCGAGCCGCCCCCAGCCCCCGCACCCGTCCCGCCGCAAATGGTGGGTGGTGGGCGCGATTTGCCTCGTGATCGCCGCGGTCATCGGCTGGCGGCTCGGCGGCAACCCCAACGGGGCCAAGGGCGCGCGCAAGGCCGGCGGTCCCGTCGTCGTCGTGACGGCGCGGGCCGAAACGCGCGACGTGCCCGTGCGGCTCGTCGCCAACGGCACCGTGACCGCGAACCAGTCGGTGGACCTGCGCGCGCAGATCACCAGCACCGTGAAGGAAGTCCACATCCGCGAGGGGCAGAGCGTGCACGAGGGCGAGCTGCTCTTCACGCTCGATCGCGGCACCGAGGAGGCGAACCTCAAGAAGGCGCTCGCGCAGGTCGAGAAGGACCAGGCGGATTTCGCCACCGCGCAGCGCAACCTCCAGCGCCAGGTCGAGCTCTTCAACCAGAAATTCATCTCGCAGGCCGCGCTCGATGCCGTGCAGAACCAGGTGGACACGCTCACCGGCCAGCTCGCGATCGACCGCGCCGCCGTCGACGGCGCCCGCGTGGCGCTCACCTACACCGAGATCCGGGCCCCGTTCGCGGGCCGCACCGGCATCATCAACGTGCGGCCGGGAAGCCTGGTGCAGCCCTCCAGCAACATCAGCGCCAGCGGCACCACCGCGGGGGCCCTGCCGCTGGTGACGGTCACGCAGATCGATCCCATTTCCGTCGCGTTCACGCTGGCCGAGAAGGAGCTGCCGGGGCTGCAGCGCGCGCTCGCCGCGGGCCCGGTCAACGCGGTGGCGGTCCCGCCGGGCAGCGGCGAGAAGTTCACCGGCAAGATCGACTTCGTGGACAACAACGTGGATACGACGACGGGCACCATCCGCCTCAAGGCCGAGTTCCAGAATCCGAAGGCGAAGCTCTGGCCCGGCATGTTCGTGGCCGTGCAGGTGTCCCCGCGCACGATCGAGAACGCGACCGTCGTTCCGGCCCAGGCGGTGCAGACCGGCCCCGACAACCGCTTCGTCTACGTGGTCGACGGCGACCACAAGGTCGCGCAGCGCAACGTGACGCTCGCCTACGTGGAAGAAGGCTTCGCGGTCGTGGACGGCGTGCAGCCGGGCGCGCGCGTGGTGGTGGAGGGCGCGCAGAACCTGCGGCCCGGAAGCGTCGTCGCCGAGGCCGAGCAGGGCGGACCGGCCACCGCGGAGGAGCCCGCGAAGGCGGAGGAGCGCAAGGGCCGCAAGGCCAGGGCCGAGAAGCCGGCGTAGGGAGCGCTCGCGCGCCGTGAACATCTCCGAACCGTTCATTCGCCGCCCGGTGATGACCGTGCTGCTTTCGGCCGCGGCGGTCGTGGCCGGCGTCCTCGCGTACGGCGGCATCCCGATCGCGGCGCTGCCGCAGTTCGATACGCCGACGATCCAGGTGACGGCCGTGCTTCCCGGGGCGAGCCCCGAGACCATGGCCTCGTCGGTCGCCACGACGCTCGAGAAGCAGTTCTCCACCATCTCCAGCCTCGACGTGATCAGCTCCACCTCCACGCAGGGGCAGACGCAGATCACGCTCGAGTTCAACCAGGACCGCAACATCGACGAGGCGGCGGTGGACGTGCAGGCCGCGCTCTTCCGCGCCTCGCGCAACCTCCCGACCGAGATGACCACGCCGCCTTCCTACCGCAAGGTGAACCCGGGCGAGTTCTCGATCATCTTCGTGACGCTCACCTCGCCCTCGATGGCGCTGTCCGAGCTCGACAGCTACGCGGAGAATCTCATCTCGCCCACGCTCTCGACGCTGCCCGGGGTGGCGCAGATCAGCGTGGCCGGGCAGAAGCGCTTCGCCGTGCGCGTGCGCGCGCGGCCCGACGCGCTCGCCGCGCGCAACTTGAGCCTGGACGACCTCGCGGCGGTGCTCAAGGCGGCCAACGCGAACTCGCCGGTGGGCACGCTCGACGGCCAGCGCCAGACCCTCACCATCCAGGCCAACAAGCAGCTCACCCGCGCGGCCGATTTCCGTCCGCTCATCATCGCCACGCTTCCCAACGGCAGCGTCGTGCACCTGGAGGACGTGGCCGACGTCCAGGACAGCGTCGAATCGGTGAAGACCGCGAGCTGGTCGAACGGCGAGCCGTCGATCGCGCTCTTCATCCAGCGCCAGCCGGGTGCCAACACCGTCGCCGCCATCGACGCGATCAAGGCGGCGCTGCCGGGCATCATGGCGCAGATGCCGAAGTCGGTCGACCTCCAGATCCAGCTCGACCGCTCGGTGTCCATCCGGGCCGCGATCCACGACGTGAAGATCACGCTCACGATCACCGCGGTGCTGGTGGTCCTCGTGATCTACCTGTTCCTGCGCCGGCCGTCGGCCACCATCATCCCGGCGCTCTCGCTGCCGATCTCGCTCATCGGCACCCTCGCCCTCATGCGCGCCATGGGGCTGTCGATCGACAACGTGTCGCTGCTCGGCATCACGCTCGCCGTGGGCCTGGTGGTGGACGACGCCATCGTCATGCTCGAGAACATCGTGCGCCACATCGAGGGCGGCATGGACCCGTTCAAGGCGGCGATCGTGGGCTCGAAGGAGATGTGGTTCACGATCGTGTCGATCTCCATCTCGCTGGTGGCGGTCTTCATCCCGATCTTCTTCATGCCGGGCGTGATCGGCGGGCTCTTCCACGAGTTCGCGATCGTCGTCTCGCTCGCGATCCTGGTCTCGGCGGGTGTGTCCCTCACGCTGGTGCCCATGCTCGCCAGCCGCTACATCAGGCACGAGCGCGCCGACGACCCGGTGCTCGCCTGGACCGCGTGGTTCGAGCGCTTCTTCCAGTGGACGCTGCGCTGGTACGAGCGCATCCTCGACTGGTGCCTCGCGCGCCGGTTCGTGGTGCTCATGGTCGCCGCGGGAACCCTGGCGGCCACCGTCGCGCTCGTGGTTCTCATGCCCAAGGGCTTCTTCCCGACCGAGGACATCGGGCAGGTCGCCGTGAACGTGGAGGCCGTCGAGGACATCTCGTTTCCCGCGATGACCGAGCTCCTGATGCGTGTGGACCGGGTGGTGCGCGCGAACCCGGCCGTCGATACCGTGCTCCTGCGGGCCGACGAGACCAACAACGGGCGCATGTTCGTGAACCTCAAGCCGCGCGGCGAGCGGCCCGGCCTGCAGCAGGTGCTCGAGAACCTGCGCCGCGATGTGCGCGTCATCCCGGGCGTGAACGTGTACTTCAACCCGATCCAGAACCTGCGCATCGGCGGGCGCGTCTCGAAGAGCCAGTTCCAGTACGTGATGCGCAGCGTGGAGCCGGGGCAGCTGCTCGAATACTCGCAGAAGCTGATGGCGCTGATGGGTCCGGACCCCATGTTCCGCGACGTGACCAGCGACGCGCAGCTGAAGGGCCTGCAGGCGCAGCTGCACATCGACCGCGACAAGGCGAACGCGCTCGGCGTGAACATCCAGGACATCCGCACCGCGCTCTACAGCGCGTTCGGCGACCGCCAGGTGTCCACCATCTACACGGCGGTCGACTCGTACCAGGTGATCCTCCAGGCGACCGACGCGGACAAGCGCGACGAGAGCGCGTTCGCGAAGATCTACGTGCGCGGCAAGGGCGGCGCGCTGGTGCCGCTCACCAGCATCGCGAGCGTGAAGCGCGAGGTGGGACCCGTCGCGATCAACCACACCGGGCAGCTGCAGTCCATCACGGTCTCCTTCAACCTCGCGCCCGGCGGCTCGCTCGGGCAGGCGGCGGACAAGATCGAGGCGTGGCGCGACGAGATCCACATGCCGCCCTCGGTCCTCACCACCTGGGGCGGCGACGCGGCGGCGTTCCAGGCCTCGCAGTCGAGCCAGGTGTGGCTCATCGTGAGCGCGCTGCTGGTGATCTACGTGCTGCTGGGCGTGCTCTACGAGAGCTACATCCACCCGATCACGATCCTCGCCGGCCTGCCTTCGGCGGCGGTGGGCGCGCTCCTCACGCTCACACTCTTCGGCCAGGACCTCTCGATCATCGCGACGATCGGCATCCTCATGCTGATCGGCATCGTGAAGAAGAACGCGATCATGATGATCGACTTCGCGCTCGCCGCGCAGCGCGAGCAGGGCATGGCGAGCGCGCAGGCGATCCGCACCGCGTGCCTGCTGCGCTTCCGCCCGATCCTCATGACCACCTTCGCGGCGATGATGGGCGCGCTGCCCATCGCCCTCGGCCTCGGCACCGGCGCGGAGCTGCGCCAGCCGCTCGGCCTCGCGGTGGTGGGCGGCCTCCTGTTCTCGCAGGTGATCACGCTCTTCATCACGCCGGTGATCTATCTCTACCTCGACCGCTACTCGGGCAAGGGACCGGTCACGCGGCCCATCGCCGAGGTGGCGCCGGCACCGACGGGGGACTAGGTTCCGGACCGTCCTGGGTTTCGATTCCACGGAGAATCAAGATGAACGAGCAGCGACGCAATGCCTTGCTGGGCGGCCTGACGCTGGCGCTGGCGCCGGCAATCTCCAGGGGCGAGCCCGCCGCCGGGGCGCCGCGCATCCTGGCGGAGGAGCACTGGGCCGACAAGAACGGGGTGCGCCTCTGGGTGTACCGCAAGCGCGCCGAGGGCGTGCGGCGGCGCGGACGGCTCTTCTGCGTGCACGGCTCGTCGTATTCCGGCAAGACGATGTTCGACCTGCAGGTGCCGGACCGCAGCGACTACTCGATGATGGACCACTTCGCGCTGCGCGGTTACGACGTGTGGACGATGGACCACGAGGGGTACGGCCACTCCGACCGCACGGCGTCCAATTCCGGCATCCAGAGCGGCGTGGACGACCTCAAGGCCGCCATGGCGGTGATCGAGATGCAGGAAGGCCCCGCGAAGCTCGCGTTCTTCGGGCAATCGTCGGGCGCGTTGCGCGCGGCGCGCTTCGCCAACCAGCATCCGCAGCACGTGGAGAAGCTCGCGCTCGACGCCTTCGTGTGGACCGGCAAGGACGCACCCACGCTGAAGAAGCGCGCGGAGAAACTGCCCGAGTACCAGGCGAAGAACCGCCGCCCGGTGAGCGCGGAGTTCTACCGCAGCGTCTTCACGCGCGACCACTCCGGCGCCGCCGAGCCCATGCTGGGCGACATCGTGGCGAAGGAGGAGATGCAGTACGGCGACACGGTGCCCACGGGCACCTACGTGGACATGGTGACGAAGCTCCCGCTGGTGGACCCGGAAAAGGTGCTCTGCCCGGTGCTCATCATCCGCGCCGAGCACGACGGCATCGCGACCGACGCCGACATCCTGGGCTTCTGGTCGAAGCTGCCGAATCCCGACAAGGAGCTGGTGAAGATCGCCGGCATGGCGCACACGGCGCTCCTCGGCGTGAATCGCGCCCGCTTCTTCCACGCGCTCGAAGGCTTCCTCGAGATGCCGCCCCGCATCGATCTGAAGGGCGGCTGAGCTAGGCAGCCTGGGTGCGGTGAGCTTCCTTCTCTGAGCGCACGCCGAGCTTCAACAGCTTCTCGGCGTTGCCGTGGAAGATCTTCGCCTTGTCCGCGGCGGGGATGTCGAGGGAATCGATCACCCTGATGGTCTCGCGGATGTACATCGGCCCCTTCTCCGGGTCGAACGGGGCGTCCGAGGCGAAGACCGTGCGGTCCGCGCCGAAGAAGGCGAGCCCGCATTCGGTCGCGGCCCTCGAGCCGAACACGGCGGTGTCCGCGTAGTACATCTTGAAGTAGTCGAACGGCCGGCGCTTGATCCTGATGCTGGCCTTGTCGAATCCGGAAGTCCGCGCGCCGAGCTGGTCCAGCCCCGGGCCGATGCGTCCCTCGAAATAGGGGATCATCCCGCCGTAGTGGTGCGCCACGATCTTGAGGTCGGGGTGCCGGTCGAAGAGGCCCTCGAACGCGATGTGTGCCATGGCGACACTCGTCTCGTACGGCCAGCCGAACGCCCACCACAGCTCGTACTTCGACTTCGCCTCCGTGGCGTAGTCGGCGAAGCTCGCGCCGCGCGCCGGGTGCAGGAAGATCGGCAGGTCGAGCGCCGCCATCGTGTCGAAGATCGGCGCGAACTCGGGCAGGTCGAGGGGCTTGCCGCCCACGTTCGAGAAGACCTGCACGCCGCGCGCGCCGAGGTCCTTCACGCTGCGGTGGATCTCGGCCACGCACGCGTCCGGGTTGTTCAAGGGGCAGCGAGGCGATGAAGGTCGGGAAGCGCTCCGGGTGCCGGTCGCACAGCTCCGCCATGCCGTCGTTGCAGATCATGGCGAGCTGCGGGCTCTCGCCCGGGCCGGCGAGCGCCTCGATGGGCGGCATGCCCGCGCAGAGCACCTGCGCGTAGTCGGGGAAGCGGTCCATCACGCGGAATCGCTCGTCCAGGTCGTGGAGCATCGGCACCTCGCGCATGCGCTTGCCGATGTCCTTGTAGTCGCCGATGCGCTCGAAGAACTTCTTCGGCATGACGTGGTTGAAGATGTCGACCTTGCGCATGTGAGATCCTTCCCGAACGGGCGGCCGGCCGAATCTTCCGCGGGGCGGAAAGTCGAATGCCGGTCGCTTCCTGTCTCCCTATCTTAAAGGAACCGCCATGTCCCCCGATCCCGCCCGCATCGCGCCGCTGGTGCGCCAGATCCTCGTCGAGCTGGGCGAGGACCCCGATCGCGAGGGATTGCTGAAGACGCCGGAGCGGGTGGCCAAGGCGCTTTCCTTCCTCACGCACGGCAACCGCGCCGACCTCAAGGCCGTCATCAACGACGCGCTCTTCACGCAGGACACGAGCAGCATGGTGATCGTGAAGGACATCGAGGTGTACAGCCTCTGCGAGCACCACCTGCTGCCCTTCTACGGCCGCTGCCACATCGGCTACATCCCCGACGGCAAGGTGTTCGGCGTGAGCAAGCTCGCGCGCCTCGTGGACATGTACGCGCGCCGCCTCCAGCTCCAGGAGCGGCTCACCGAGCAGATCTCGCACGTGGTCATGGACTCGATCGGCGCCAAGGGCGTGGGCGTCATGATCGAGGCGAAGCACCTGTGCATGATGATGCGCGGGGTGGAGAAGCAGAACTCCGTCATGGTGACCTCCTCGGTGCTCGGCGTCTTCCGCGACCAGCTCGCGACCCGCGAGGAGTTCCTGACGCTCGCGGGGCGGCGCTCCTGACGTCCTCGGCCTTGATACACTCCGCGGCATGGTCCTCATCGGCATGCTCGATTCCCCCTACGTGCGGCGCGTCGCCGTTTCCATGAAGCTGATGGGCATGCCGTTCGAGCACCGGCCGCTCTCGGTCTTCCGCACCTTCGAGCAGTTCCGCGCCATCAACCCGGTGGTGAAGGCGCCCACGCTCGTGTGCGACGACGGCACGGTGCTCATGGATTCCACGCTGATCCTCGACTACCTCGAGACGCTGGCGCAGCCGTCCCGGCGGTTGATGCCGGCCGCGCCGGATGCGCGGCGCGAAGCGTTGCGTATCATCGGGATCGCGCTCGCCGCGACCGAGAAGGCGGTCCAGATCCTGTACGAAAGGGACAACCGGCCCGCCGACAAGCAGTACGAGCCCTGGCTCGCGCGCGTGACCGCGCAGGCCAACGCCGGTTTCGCCATGCTCGAGCAGTGCGCGGCGCGCGCGAAACCGTGGATGCAGGGCGATCGCTTCAACGCCGCCGACGTCGCCGCCGCCTGCGCGTGGCGCTTCGGCCAGTACTACGACGCGCGCGAGATCGCCGCCGCGGGCTACCCCGCGCTCGTCGCCCATTCCGCGCGCGCCGAGGCGCTGCCCGAGCTCGCCTCCACCCCGCTCGACTGAATCGGGGACAGAATCGGGGACAGACCCCGTTTTCCTATTGGTGGAACGACCGCCTGGGTATTGTTCCGCCTAAGGGAAAACGGGGTCTGTCCCCGGTTTTTCCCAGATTCCGGTCTCGGTGAAGCCGAGGGCGGCGAAGTCGGGGGCGCGCAGGGGCGCTTCGGAGGCGCAGTAGAACTCGTCGAGCTGGGGCGGCTTCACGGACGTTCCGGCGAGCATCGCGTGCACCTGGCCGCGATGGTGGATGTCGTGCTGGAAGAGGTGGGCGAGGACGCGTCGCGTGGATTCGCGCTGGATGCCGGCGCGGCGCGGGATCTCGATCGCGGCTCCCAGCCGCTCGTCGGCGAGCGCCTCGCAGAGCGCGATCAGGCGGCGGTCGGCGGCGTGCTGCTCGCGCACGAGGTCCGCGCAGCGATCGAACGGCTCCTCCGGCCGGAAGAACCGCTCCGGGTCGCCGTCGGGCGCGCGCCCCGCCAGGCTGCGCTCGAGCGCCTCCAGGTAATACCAATCCACCGTGAGGATGTGGTTGAGCGTCGCCTTGATCGACGGGAAGAAGCTCGTGCGTTCCGCCACGAACTGCGCCTGCGGGAGGCGCGCGCACGCGGCGAGCAGCCGGTGGTTCGCCCACGCGTTGTTGTACGCCTCGGTGGCGAAGTGGTGCGCGAGCGAGTGCGGGTGGGATGGGGTCATGCCATATAGTAGAGTTCGCTACCCGAATCGCAAGAGCCCCCGCCTTGTCCCGGTCCCTCCGCAGGATCCTCGCGCTCGAGGACTTCGAGCACGCCGCCCGCCGCTACCTGCCTCGTCCCGTGTTCGCGTACGTCGCGGGCGCGGTCGAGACCAACGCCGCATGGCGCGACAACCGTGCCGCGTTCGACGAGTGGGGATTCCTGCCGCGCACGCTGGTGGACGTCTCGAAGCGCAGCACCGCCGCCACGCTCTTCGGCCGCACCTATGCGCAGCCCTTCGGCATCGCGCCCATGGGCATCGCCGCGCTCTCGGCGTATCGCGGCGACATCGTGCTCGCGAGCGGGGCCGCGCGGGAAGACATCCCGATGGCGATGAGCGGCTCGTCCCTGATCCGGCTCGAGGAAGTGGCGAAGGCGAACCCCGACGCGTGGTTCCAGGCGTATCTTCCCGGCGAGGAGCGCCGCTTCGCGCCCCTCATCGACCGCGTGGCCGCCGCGGGCTTCGGCACGCTGATCGTCACCGTCGATGTCGCGGTGCTCTCCAACCGCGAGAACAACGTCCGCGCCGGCTTCTCGACGCCGTTGCGCCCGACGCTGCGCCTGGCGTGGGACGGCATCACGCATCCGCGCTGGCTCTTCGGCACGGCGCTGCGCACACTCACCCGCCACGGCATGCCGCACTTCGAGAACTCGTTCGCCGAGCGCGGCGCGCCCATCCTCGCGCGCAATGTCGAGCGCGACTTCAGCCAGCGCGACCACCTGCACTGGGGGCACCTCGAGAAGATCCGCCGCCGGTGGAGCGGCAGGCTCGTGGTGAAGGGCATCGTGCACGCGCAGGACGCGCGCATCGCGCGCGACAGCGGCGTGGACGGCGTGATCGTGTCCAACCACGGCGGCCGGCAGCTCGACGGCACGGTGTCCGCGCTGCGCGTCCTTCCGGCGATCGTGGCGCAGAAGGGCGCGATGACGGTGATGCTCGACGGCGGCATCCGGCGCGGCACCGACGTGCTGAAGGCGCTCGCGCTCGGCGCGCAGTTCGTGTGGGTGGGCCGGCCGTTCAACTACGCCGCGGCGATCGCGGGCGAGGCGGGCGTGCGCCATGCCGCGCAGGTCCTGGGCGGCGAGATCCGGCGCAACATGGCGCTCCTCGGCGTGAGCTCGCTCGCCGAGCTGGGCCCCGAGCGCCTGATGCGGCTCAGTCCTCGAGCGTGAGGCCGATCTTGAGCGTCACCTGCCAGTGGGCGACCTTGCCGTCCTGGATGTGGCCGCGCGTTTCGGTCACCTCGAACCAGTGCATGTTGCGCATGGTCTTCGCGGCCTTCGCGACCGCGTTCTGGATCGCCCCCTCGATGCCGTGGGTGGAAGAGCCGGTCAGCTCGAGGATCTTGTAGACGTGCTCGCTCATGGGATCGCCTCCGCGGAAGGAACGTCCCAGCATAGCGCGCTTCAGCCCGGCGCCAGCCCCGCGACCTGGGCGATGATCGCGTAGGAGCGCAGGCGCGCCGCGCGGTCCCACGTCTCCGAGACCAGGATCAATTCGTCCGCCTGCGTCGCGTCGATCACCTGTTGCAACCCTTCGCGCACGCGCTGCGGCCCGCCCGCGATCATCAGCGCCATGCGCTCGGCCACGGCGAGCTGCTCGCCGCGCGTCCACAAGCCCTCCATGCTTTCCACCGGCGGCTGCAGCCCCGCGCGCTGCCCGCGCAGGATGCCGAGCGAGCGCAGGTACATGCTGGTCGCGAGGCGCTCGGCCTCGACGTCGGTGTCCGCCGCGACGATCGGCACTCCCACCATCGTGCGCGGCTCCTTCAGCGCCGCCGAAGGCTGGAATTCCGCGCGGTAGATGTCGAGCGCCTCGAGCAGGTCGCCCGGCGCGAAGTGCGACGCGAAGGCGTAGGGACGCCCGATCTTCGCCGCGAGGTGCGCGCTGTAGAGGCTGGAGCCGAGGATCCACACCGGGACGTCGAGGCCGGCGCCGGGAATGGCGCGCACCGCCTGCCCGGGCTGGACCGGCGCGAAGTACGCCATGAGCTCGGCCACGTTCACGTCGAAGTCGGCGCCGGTGGAATGGCGCCGCAGCGCGCGCATCGTGAGCGGGTCGGTGCCCGGCGCGCGCCCGAGCCCGAGGTCGATGCGTCCCGGGTAGATCGATTCGAGCGTGCCGATCTGCTCGGCCACGACGATCGGCGCGTGGTTCGGCAGCATGATGCCGCCCGAGCCCACGCGGATCTTCGCCGTGCTCGCGGCGATGTATCCCATCAGCACGACGGTGGCGCTGCTGGCGATCCCCTCGAGGTTGTGGTGCTCGGCGATCCAGTAGCGCGAGTACCCGAGGCGCTCGGCGTGGCGCGCGAGGTCGCGCGACGCGCGCAGCGCCTCCGCGACGTCCCCTCCGTCGGGATAGGTCACCAGGTCGAGGATGGAAAGCGGTATATCGGAGAGCTTCTTCACGTCCTGTCGCTCCAAATGAAAACGGCAGCCCGGAGGCTGCCGTTCGATGCCGCGTGGTTCGTGCTCAGCCGATCGGCTTGATCGCGACCGCCTGCTTGCCCTTCGGGCCGTCCTTCACTTCGAACTCGACCTTCTGGTTCTCCTTGAGGGTCTTGAAGCCGCTGCCCTGGATCTCGGAGAAATGGGCGAAGAGATCCTCGCCGCCGCCGTCGGGTTTGATGAAGCCGAAGCCCTTGGAGTCGTTGAACCACTTCACGGTACCGGTGCTCATTGCGTGTCCTTTCGGATTGAAACCCTGGAAGCCCCCCAGGGACGGGGCCAGCGACAAAAGGAACGCAAGACGGGAACTGAAGTTAGAGCGTCGGGATATCGACGGTACCTGGAGTTACTGCTTACCGTACCTCTTCACTGCGACGCGAATTATACGCGCAAATTGCCGGAGCGTGCGGCGCGCCGGGGGCGCCGGATGGGGCGGTTTCACGTCACGATCCGCCATGAGCCGCAGTCAGTAAGTCCTTCCGTCTGGCGGCCGATTCCCTACCGGCGCAGGTAGGGACAGGGACCCGGGAGCGGGCCTACGATTAACGCGTATCAACTCCTGGCGCCGGCGCCCGCCGGCGCGTGGCCTTGCCCGGCGGCTCCCTCCGCCGGGCTTCTTTTTTTCGCGGCGAAGGCCGCGGCCCACATTCAGCTAGGCGCAAGCGAGCCCGTGTAGTCTCGGGCGTGCTGTCTTTCACAGGACGGTCACTAGGTTCGGAGTGCCCCGGAATGAACCCCCCGGGCACTCCGTTTTTTTTGCCGGGCGTCAATCGCCTCAGCGCAATGCGATCTTCTCCGGGTCCGCCGGCGGCGCCGCTCCGCGGCCGCGCACCAGCCCGAAGAGGGCGCAGGCGGCCACCAACCCGCCCACGATCAACGCATTCCCGGCGAGCAGGCGCTGCGCGTCGTAGCCGAGCAGCCACGGGCTCGCGGCGAGCGCCAGGGCCACGGCGATCACGATCCATTCCTCCACCGCATCGGGAACCGCCGGCGCTTCCGCGGCGCAGCTCACGAGCACCACCGCCGCGACGTATGCGGCGACGGTGGCGGGATGGGCGAGCGACGCCGTCCCCAGCGCGAACGGCGATGCGAACAACCAGAGCCCGGCGGCGAGCACCAGCCGGTCGTGCCATTGCGCGCAGTTCATGGAAGCCTCGCGATCGATAGCGACGAGGCCATCCTAGGCCCGCGCGGCACCGGCGGCGTTGCGAACGGTCAAACGCGCTTCATGTGGACGTGGGCGCGGATCGCCGCGCGCGCGTTCCGGCGCAGCGGCGTTCCGTTTCCATGCACGATCCAGAGCCTCAGCATGCCGTTCATGAACATCACCGTCTCGAGTGCGGCGATGCGCGGCCCGATGCCCTGCGCGAGCTCGCCCGCCGCGCGCGCCTCGCGATACGCGCCCTCGAACGCCTTCGCGAGCCGCCCCACGTTGCGCACCACGGCCTCCAGCTCCGCGGCCATGTCGCCCACGTATTCGCAGCGCAGCTGCATGACGGCGAGCGCCTGGCGCTTGCGCGCGTCCTTCTCGAGCGACTGCAGGATGCCGAGGAGGAAGCGCTCGACGCGATCGAGGGCGGGATCGCCGCCGCCGCGCAGGAGCGTCACGTCGGCGGCGTCGAGGAGCGGCAGCGAGATCCGCTCGCGGATCGCGCGCAGGATCGCGCGCTTGCCGGAGAAATGGTGGTATACCGCTCCCTTGCTCACGCCCGCGGCGCGCGCGATCTGCTCGAGCGTCGAGTGGGCGATCCCGTAGCGGTCGAAACAGGCGAGGGCCGCCTCCACGATCGCCTCGCGGGTGCGCGCGGCCTCCTCCTTCGTCCTGCGCATGCCGGGCCCCGAATTTACGTTCGCTGAAGAATGTTTATAATAGCCGATTGGCCGTTCCCCGGCCTGCCTCGCTCCCCGTCCCGATGACATCCACGACGCCCGCGCGCTCGCGCGCTGTCCTTTCCTGCATCGCCTGCGTGCTGGTCCTTGCCGCGTGCGGCAAGAAGGAGGGCGCCCCGGGCGCCGGCGCGGGTGGCGCGGCCCCCCCGGCGCTGCCCGTCACGGCCGTGCGCGTCCACAAGCAGAAGGTCCCGATCTCGCTCGAAGCGGTCGGCCAGGCGGCCGGCTCGCGCGACGTGGAGATCCGCGCACGCGTGAACGGCATCCTCGACAAGCGCCTCTACGACGAGGGCGCGGCGGTGAAGGCGGGCCAGACGCTCTTCGTGATCGACCCGGCGCCGTACGAGCTCGCCGTGCTGGACGCGCGTGCCGCGCTGCAGCAGGAGCGCGTGCGCCGCGAGCTCGCCGACACCGACGCGAAGCGCCTCGCGCCCCTGGCAGCCGAGAAGGCGATCTCCCAGCGCGACCTCGACCAGGCGCTCGCCACCGAGAAGCAGGCGACCGCCGCGATCGCTTCGGCCGAGGCGAAGCTCCAGGAAGCCGAGCTCAACCTGTCCTACACGCGTGTCATCGCGCCCATCGGGGGAATCACCGGGCGCGCGCTGCGCTCCGAGGGAAGCCTCGTCACCGCGAACACCGACTCGTCGCTCCTCACCACGCTCTCGCAGGTGGATCCCATCTGGGTGCTCTTCCCGCTCGCCGAAAGCGACTTCAGCCGCATGCGCGGCGCGAAACAGCTCGCGCGCGTGCAGCTGGTGGGCGAGGACGGCACGATCCTCGCCGACCAGGGGCGCCTCAACTTCACCAGCACGACGGTCGACGCGAAGACGGGCGCGGTGCAGCTGCGCGCGGAGTTCGCGAACCCGGGCGCGCGCTGGCTGCCGGGACAGTTCGTGAAAGTGCGCGTCCTCGCCGGCGAGCAGGACGCGATGCTGGTGCCCCAGGTCGCGGTCCAGCAGACGGACCAGGCGCGCATCGTGATGACGGTCGGGCAGGACGGGAAGGTGGTGCCCAAGCCGGTGCAGACCGCCAACTGGATCGGCGCCGACATGGTCGTCACGGGCGGGCTCGACGACGGCGACCAGGTCATCGTCGACAACCTCGTGAAGGTGCGTCCGGGCGCCACGGTGCAGCCCCACGCGCCGGGCGAGGCGCCGCGGGGCGCGCCCCCGGCCGCAGGAGCGCAGGCGCTGTCCAAATCCAAGGCGTCCTACTAAGGGGCCATGGGAAACTTCTCGCGGTTCTTCATCGACCGGCCGATCTTCGCGAGCGTCATCGCGATCGTCATCGTGCTCGCGGGCCTGCTCGCCGGCTTCTCGCTGCCGGTCGCGCAGTACCCGGAGATCTCGCCGCCGACGGTCACCATCTCGACGACCTACACCGGCGCCAGCGCCGAGACCATCGCGCAGACGGTCGCCGCGCCCATCGAGGAGCAGCTCTCGGGCGCGGAAGGCATGGTGTACTACACCTCGAGCGCGGGCTCCGACGGGCAGCTCAACATCACCGCGACCTTCGAGGTGGGCACCGACATCGACCGCGCCACCTTCCAGCTGAACAACCGCGTGCAGACGGCGCTGCCGCGCCTTCCCGACGATGTGCGCCGCAACGGCGTGCTGGTGCAGAAGCGCTCGAACGACATCCTGCTCGTGATCGGCCTCTTCTCGCCCAAGGGCACGCAGGCCACCACCACGATGGCCGACTACGCCTCGGTCAACATGATCGACGACATCAAGCGCATCCCGGGCGTGGGCGACGTGCTGCTCTTCGGCTCCGGCTCGTCGATGCGCGTGTGGCTGCACCCGGACAGGATGGCGCGGCTGGGCGTGACGCCCACCGACGTCGAGAACGCGATCCTCGCGCAGAACGCGCAGTTCGCCGCGGGCAAGGTGGGCGCCGAACCCGCCCCGAAGGGCCAGCAGCTCACCTACACGGTGACGGTGCGCGGGCGCCTCGCGCGCGTCGAGGAGTTCGAGAACATCGTGGTGCGCGCGAGCGGCCCGGCCGGCGTGCTGCGCATCAAGGACGTGGCGAGCGTCGAGCTCGGCGCGCAGACGTACGATACCCCCGCCACCGTGGACGGCAAGCCCGCCATCGGCATGGCGGTATTCCTCCAGACCGGGGCGAACGCGCTCGACGTCGCACGCGACATCAAGTCGCGCCTGCAGGAGATGAAGCAGGCGTTCCCGAACGACGTGGACTACCTCGTGCCGTTCGACACCACGCTCGTGGTGAAGAGCTCGATCCACGAGGTGCAGAAGACCATCCTCGAGGCGGCGCTGCTGGTGCTGCTCGTGGTGTTCATCTTCCTGCAGAGCTGGCGCGCCACCATCATCCCGATGCTCGCGGTGCCGGTGTCCATCATCGGCACCTTCGCGGGCCTGTACATCCTGCACTTCTCGATCAACACGCTGACGCTCTTCGCGATGGTGCTCGCCATCGGCATCGTGGTGGACGACGCGATCGTCGTGCTGGAAAACGTCGAGCGCCTGATGCGCGAGCAGAAGATGGGCGCCCACGAGGCGGCGGTCGAGGCCATGCGCGAGGTGTCCGGCGCGCTGATCGCGATCGTGCTCGTGCTTTGCTCGGTGTTCATCCCGGTCGCCTTCCTGGGCGGCATCGCGGGCCAGCTCTACAAGCAGTTCGCGGTGACGGTCGCGGTGGCGGTGGTGATCTCGGGCTTCACGGCCCTCACGCTCACGCCCGCGCTCTGCTCGCTGCTGCTCAAGCCCGGCGGGCACGAGGCGAGGATCTTCCATCCCTTCAACGTGGGCTTCGCGAAGGTCACGAGCACGTTCCTGTGGGGCGTCAACACGGCGCTGCGCCGCCGGCTCATGGCGGCGATCGCGTTCCTCATCGTGGTGCTCGCGGTGGCCGGCCTCTTCTATTTCGTGCCGCGCAGCTTCATCCCGCCGGAGGACCAGGGCTACCTCATCAGCTCGATCCTGCTGCCCGACGGCGCGTCGCTGCAGCGCACGCAGAAGACCGGCGCCCAGTTCCAGCAGGCGCTCACGCAGGATCCGGCGATCGCGCACGCCTTCGTCGCCGCGGGCCGCGACTTCATCGGCGGCGGCAACAAGCCGAACGCCGGCACGTCCTTCATCCTCCTCAAGGACTGGGACGACCGGACCCGGACCGCGCAGCAGATCGCGGGCGACCTCACCCGCAAGGGCATGAGCTTTCCCGACGGCATGGCGATCGTCTTCAACCCGCCCGCGATTCGCGGCCTCGGCACCGCGGGCGGCTTCGAGTTCTACGTGCAGGCGCGCCAGGATGCCGATCCGCAGCGGCTGGGTGCGGCCACCGACGCCCTCGCGGCGGCGATGCGCAGCGACGCGCTCCTCACCGGCATCAACACGTTCTTCCGTCCGACGGTCCCGCAGTTGCGCGTCGACGTCGACCGCGAGCAGGCGATCTCGCTTGGCGTGCCCGTGGCCGACGTGTTCGCCGCGCTCCAGGCCACGATGGGCGCGTTCTACGTGAACGACTTCAACTTGGCCGGGCGGACCTACCGCGTGCAGGTGCAATCGGACGCGCCGTACCGCGCACGGCCCGACCAGATCGGCAACATCTTCGTGCGCTCCACCACCACGGGAGAGATGATCCCGCTGAAGGCGGTGCTGCGCGTGACCCCCATCATCGGCCCCGAGCAGGTGGACCGGTTCAACGGCTTCATCGCCGCGCACGTGCTGGGCAGCGGCAAGCCGGGCGTGAGCTCGGGGCAGGCCATCGAGGAGGCCGAGAAGGTCGCGGCGCGCACGCTGCCGGCCGGCTACACGCTCGCGTGGAGCGGCCAGGCGTTCCAGGAGAAGCGCACCGGCAACGCGTCGATCTTCGCCTTCGGGCTGGCGATCGTGATGGTGTACCTCATCCTCTCGGCGCTCTACGAGCGCTGGCGGCTGCCTTCGGCGGTCGTGCTCGCGGTGCCGTTCGCCGTGCTGGGCGCCCTCGGCCTCGTGGGCCTGCGCGGCATGGAGAACGACATCTACTTCCAGATCGGCCTCGTGGTGCTGATCGGGCTGGCGGCGAAGAACGCGATCCTGATCGTGGAGTTCGCCCAGCAGGGATTGCTCGCGGGCATGAGCGCGAAGGACGCCGCGCTGCAGGCCGCGCGCCTGCGCTTCCGTCCGATCGTGATGACCTCGCTCGCGTTCGTCTTCGGCGTGCTGCCGCTTTCATTCGCGAGCGGCGCGGGAGCGGCGGCGCGGCGATCGATGGGCACCGGCGTGGTGGGCGGCATGCTGATCGCCACGTTCATCGCGACGGTCTTCGTGCCGCTCTTCTTCACGGTGTTCGCGCGCCGCCGGAAGATGGGCGAGCACGCCGAGGAGAGCGGCGCGCCGCCGCGCGAGGAGCCCGGGCCATGAGGCGCGTGGTGCTGCTCGCGCTCGCGGCCGCGCTCGGCGGCTGCATGGTGGGCCCCGACTACCAGCGCCCGGACCTGCAGCTTCCCGCCGCGTACGGCGAGCCGGACGCGGGAAAGGCCGGCGTCGCGGTGCCGTCGCAGTGGTGGACGCTCTACGGCGACGCCACGCTCGACGACCTCGTGCGCTCGGGGCTCGAACGCAACGCCGACGTGCGGCTCGCCGCCGCGCGCGTGGAGGAGGCGGAAGGGGTGCTGCGCGAAGTGCGCGCCATTCTCCTCGTCCCGCCCGTGACGGGGCAGGCCGGGGCGCTGCGCAGCCGCACTCTGCAGTTCGGCACCACGAACAACTTCACCCTGGGGGTCTCGACCTCGTTCGAGGTGGACGTTTGGGGACGGCTGCGCCGCGGCGAGCGCGCGACGCGCGACGCGCTGCTCGCCTCGCGCTACGGCGCGGACACGGTGAGCCTCACGCTCGCCACCACCATCGCGAGGACGTACTTCGCCGCGCTTTCGCTCGACTTGCAGGTCGTGGCCTCGCAGAAGATCCTGGCCGCCGCCGAGGAATCCCTCGCGCTCACCCGCAAGCGCCTCGACGGCGGCGTGGGCTCCGCGCTCGACGTGTACCAGTCCGGCTCGCTGCGGGACACCTCGGCCGTGCAGGTGACGGAGTTCACCCGCCAGCGCGCCCAGCTCGTGCACGAGCTGGGCGTGCTCACCGGCCGATTCGATCTCGTCGTGCCGGCCAGGGACCTGCGCGAGTTGCCCGCTCCTCCACTGCCCCCCGCCGGCCTTCCGTCACAACTCCTCGAACGCCGCCCCGACGTGCGCGAGGCCGAGGCCTTGCTCGCCGCCGCGACCGAGCGCATCGGCGTCGCGCGCGGTTCCCAGTTCCCGGCCCTCACGCTCACGGGCTCGCTGGGCGTGCAGAGCACGGATCTCGACTCGCTCTTCTCGAGCGGCTCGCACGTGTGGTCCATCGGCGCCGGTTTGCTCGGGCCGATCATCGACGGCGGGCGCTACGCCGCGCGCACGCAGCAGGCCGAGGCGCAGGCGAAGCAGGCGCAGGCGGGCTACCAGCGCGCCGTCGAGAACGCGTTCCGCGACGTGTCGGACGCGCTGTCCAACGTGCAGCTCGGGGCGCAGGAGGAACGCGACCTCGCGTCGCGCCTGGACCAGTCGCGCGAGGCCCTGCGCCTCGCGAACCTGCGCTACGAGACCGGCTATTCGCCGTTCCTGGAGGTGCTCGACGCGCAGCGCACGCTCAACCTCGCGCAGCTCGAATCCATCCGCGCGCGCCAGGCCTACCTCTCCTACACCGTCGACCTGATGAGCGCATTGGGCGGCGGCTGGGATCCGGAAGCAGCGCGCTAGCGCGGCGCGGCCCGCTTCATTCCGGTTCCGGCAAGGCGCGCTCGAGCGCGGCGATCGCCGACTCGATCTGGTTCCTCTGCACGAGCGTCGAGGTGGCCGGTGTCGCGGCGAGCCGCGCCAGCGCGCGCTCGAGGTCGCGCGCCGCCGCACCCAGCGCGTCGAATCCGAACGTGGGGCCGGAGCCGGCGAACGTGTGGACCAGGCGCTGCAGCTCCGTCAGCGCGCCGGCGTCGGCACGGCCCGTCCCGACACGCACCCATGCCTCGCGCACCGCCTCGAACTTCGCGCGGCACGCCTTGCGGTATTCCGCGCGCTGCACCTCGAGGATCTCGCGGAATTCGGGATCGTCCGGCGGCCCGGCGTTCATGCGTTCTCGACGGTGGTCGCTTCCACCACTTCCTCGATCGTCGTGAGGCCGCGCAGCACCTTCTTCAGGCCGTCGTAGCGCATGTCGTGGAAGCCTTCGGCGAGCGCGATCGCGCGCAGCCCCTGGTAGTCGGTCTGCTGCAGCAGCGCCTCGCGCAGGCGATGCGTGATGTTGAGGAACTCGTGGACCCCGATGCGGCCGTGGAACCCGGTGCCGCCGCAGCGCTCGCAGCCCTCGCCGCGGAAGAAGGGCGGCGGCGTGAAGCCGCGTCGCCACGTGAAGAACTGCGCGAGGTATTCGGGATCCGGGTGGTACTCGGTGCGGCACAGCTCGCACACGCGCCGCACGAGGCGCTGGTTGAGCACGCCGATCAGCGACGGAGCGACCATGAAGCGCTCCACGCCCATGTCGATCAGGCGCGTGGACGCCTGGATCGCGTCGTTGGTGTGCAGCGTCGTGAGCACGAGGTGGCCGGTCATCGCGGCCTGCGTGGCGATGCGCGCCGTCTCCGCGTCGCGGATCTCGCCCACGAGGATCACGTCCGGGTCCTGGCGCAGCACCGAGCGCAGCACCGCGTAGAACGTGCGCCCCGCCTTGTCGTTGATCTGCACCTGGTTGATCGACGCGAGCTCGTACTCCACCGGGTCCTCGATCGCCACCACGTTGATGCCGGGCCGGTTGATGAAATTGAGCGCGGCGTAGAGCGTGGTCGTCTTGCCCGATCCCGTGGGACCCGTCACGAACAGGATGCCGTTGGGCTGGCGGACCACTTCCTTCAGCCGCGTGAGCACGTGGGGCACGATGTCCAGCCGCTCGAGGCTCAGCATCGCGCCCGCGAAGAGCGTGCCGAGGATGCGCATCACGACCTTCTCGCCGTGGAGCACGGGCAGCGTCGAGACGCGGATGTCGATGTTCTGCATCGGCAGCGGGAAGCGCACGCGCCCATCCTGCGGCGCGCGGCGCTCCGTGATGTCCATCCCCGCGGCGATCTTCAGGCGCGAGGCGAGCGGCAGCCCGAGCGCGGAAGGAAACACCATGCGGTCGGCGAGCACGCCGTCGATGCGGAAGCGCACCAGCAGCTCGCCCTTCTTCGGCTCGATGTGGATGTCGGAAGCGCGCTCCTTCAGCGCGAGCAGGATGAGCGAGTCGCCCATCTCCACCAGCTGCTTCGACTGCACCAGCTCCGCCAGCCGCGCGTCGGTGAGGTCGCCCTTGAAGGGCGCGAAATCGAACGACGTGACCAGCCGCGTGAGGTCGACCGCCGAGTGGTACTTCACGAGGATCGCGGAATCGACCTCGTCGGGGAAGCTGAACACCGGGCTCACGGAGGCGCCGAGGAAGGTCTCCAGGCCCTTGATCGCCTTGGCGTCGTGCGGGTCCACCATGGCGACCGTGACGGCGCCGCCCAGCTTGTAGAGCGGCAGCGCCTTCGCCTTCTCGGCGAAATCCGCGGGCACCTTCTGGATCGCTTCGTCCTGGAAGAGGGTCTTGCCGAGGTTCACGTACGTGCGCCCCATCGCCGCGGCGACGATCTCGCCCGCGCTGTCGCGGTCGAGGTAGCCGTACTGCACCACCGACTGCACGAACTCCACCGCGTCGTCGGAGGCGTGGCGCGCGAGGCCCTCGAGCTGCGCGCGGTGGGCCGGGCAGCGCTCTTCCACCCGCGAGCGGATGTCGGGGGAGAGCTTCATCCGCGCGGCTTCCTGCGGCGCTTCTCCACCAGCTTGCGGATCTGCTCCTGCGTGACGCGCACCTTCACGGTCTCGTCGTAGGCGTTCTCGCGCGCGGCGATCTGGGCCATCTTCTCGAGGTCGTAGCGGACCTGCGCGGGAGCGGGCGCCTCGCCGTCGGGCGCGTGCGCCGCCTCGTCGAGGCGCGCGCCGCAATGGGGGCAGGTCGCGGGACGGCGCGTGGTCATGGGGCGCGGCGCTGCGCGACTTCCCGCACGTACTCGGGCCACGCCTCGCGCAGCAGGCGGAAGATCTCCTCGGCGCGATTGCTCTTGAGGATGTAGTTGCGCGCGCCGCTGTCCAGGCACGTGCGCACCGCCTCGACCGTGTCCTGCGCCGTCATCATCACCGCGATGACCGCCGGATCGCGCTCGAGGATCTTCTGCAGCGCCTTGTCGCCGTTCAACCGCGGCATGTTGATGTCGAGCAGCACGATGTGCGGGTGCGTCTCGGCGGCGAGCCGCACGGCCTCCTCGCCGTCCTGCGCCTCGCCGACAACCTGTGCGCCGAGCGCGGTCACGATCGCGCGCAGGACACGGCGGATATGGGCCTCGTCTTCGGCGATCAGGACTCGGACCTGGGGGGTGGTGGTCGGGCTATCCATGGAGATGTCGCCCGATGATACCCCGCGACTGCGAGCGGAACACCTTGCGTGTGTTAGCGGCCCGAAGCCGCCAGCAACTCGCTTTCGCGCTGCGCTGTCAGGCCCGCCTTCCAGGCATGGCTCGCGGGCCGGGTCATCGACCAGCGCAGCGTGTCGGAGACGGTCGCCGCGAGAGGGCGGAACTCGAGGCCGGCGGCCCGGGCGCGTGCGATCGGCACGTTCATGAACCCGCTCGCATGCGGGTCCGACTCGGGCACCCAGAGCGGCATCTCGATCCACGGCCGCACCGATCGCGCGGCAAGGAGGGGTTCGTCGAGCCATGCGATCCGCGCATCCGATCCCGCGGCCGCGCGGCACTCCTCGAGCAGCGTGCGCATCGCGACCGGCCGCGCAGGCCCGACCGCATTGAACGTGCCGCCCACGCCCCGCTCGAGCGCCGCGATCATCCAGCCAGCGAGGTCGCGCACGTCGATGAATTGCACGCCGCGATCGGGCCGGCCCGGCGCCGCCACGCGCCCGCCGCGCGCGATGCGCGCTGTCCACCATGTGAACCGGTCGGTCGGATCGTGCGGGCCGACGATGAGCCCCGGGCGCACGATGAGGGCCCGCTCGCGGAACGCGTCTCGCACGACCGTTTCGCAGGCGGCCTTGAGGCCGCCGTAGGTCTCGGGTGTCCACGCTTCGGGCAGCGGGTTCGGGGCCTCCTGGAGCGGCGCATCCTCATGGAAGCCCTCGCCGCCGTACGCGGAGATGGAGGACACGAAGACATAGCGCCCGCTCGCGGAGAGCGCGCGCACCGAGCGTGCGACGACTTGCGGCAGGTAGCCCGACGTGTCGACGACCGCGTCCCAGCGTTGCGTCGCGAGCTCCGGCGGGAACGGCTCGCGGGCGCGGTCCCCGACGACGGTCGCGACGCGTGGATCCGGCGGCGAGGAGACGCCGCGATGCAGGTGCGTCACCGCGTGGCCGCACGCGAGCGCGGCGTCGGTCGCGGCGCGTCCGAGGAATATCGTCCCGCCGAGGATGAGGATTCGCATCGCGGCCATCCGGGAGGTTTCGCGATCATCCGAGAGGTCTCGCGATCATCTTATAGAATCCGCCGATGCCGCCTGCCGCCGAACGCTGGGACGTCTTCTGCCGCGTGGTCGACAACTACGGCGACGTGGGCGTGTCGTGGCGCCTCGCGCGCCAGCTCGCCGCCGAGCACGGCAAGCGCGTGCGCCTGTGGCTGGACGACCTCACGGTGCTCGCGATGCTGCGCCCCGAGATCGCGCCGGGCTACGACATCCAGACGCTCGAGGGCGTGGAGGTCGCGCGCCTCGCCGGGCCGTTCGCGGCCGAGGACGTGGCCGACGTCGTGGTCGAGACCTTCGGTTGCGACCCGCCCGAGGAGTACGTGCTCGCCATGGCGCAACGCACGCCCCGGCCGCGCTGGATCAACCTCGAGTACCTGAGCGCCGAGGACTGGGTCGAGGGCAGCCACGCGCTGCCGTCGCCGAATCCCCGGCTGCCGCTCGTGAAGCACTACTTCTTCCCCGGGTTCACGCCGCGCACGGGCGGGCTGCTGCGCGAGGGGTGGCTCCCCGGCCGGCGCGACGCGTTCCAGCGCGACGCCGGCGCGCAGGCGGATTTCTGGCGCTCGCTCGCGGGCCGCGCGCCGCCCCGCGGAGCGCTCAAGGTGAGCCTCTTCTCCTATGCGGGGGCGCCGTTCGACAGCCTCGTGCGCTGCGCCGCCGCCTATCCGGGGCCGGTCTGGCTCGTGGCGCCCGACGGCGCCGCCGCCACGGCGCTCGGCGGCCGCGAGCCGGCCCATCCCACGATCCGCCGCAACGCGCACGACGGCGGCTCGCGGCGCGAGATCGAGGTGCTCACCGTGCCCTTCCTCGCGCAGGACCGGTACGACCAGCTTCTCTGGGCCTGCGACGTGAACTTCGTGCGCGGGGAGGACTCGTTCGTGCGCGCCCAGTGGGCGGCGCGGCCGTTCGTCTGGAACATCTACCCGCAGGACGACGGCGCCCACTGGGTGAAGCTGGCCGCGTTCCTGCGCCGCTACACCGAAGCCCTCGACCGCCCCCACGCGGCGGCGGTCACCGGACTCTGGGAAGCGTGGAACCAGCGCGATCCGGGCGCGGCCGGCGATGGGCCGGCCGGGCCGCCGCTCGGGCAGGCGTGGCCCGCGTTCATCGCCCGGCGCCAGGCGCTGGAGGAGCACGCGAAGGCCTGGAGCGCGGCCCTGGCGGCCCGGCGCGACCTCGCTGAGCAGCTGGTGGATTTCGCCGACAACGTGCTAAAATAAAAGGCTTTTCGGGGTTGGCGGGTAGCGGGAACGGCGTTGGAGCGGACGGCCTGGCCGCCGCTCAACGCCAGCGGGCAGAAGGCGGGAATGCTCAGAGCGGGGACATCGCGAAGATCCCCCCGGGTGGCCCCAGCCGACACCCTCTTGATAATCGGGCGCGCGCGCCGCATTTGTGGCACGGGCGACAGGACGCTTAACGGACGGACTTCATGAAAATCGCACAGGAATTGCGCAGCGGCAACGTGATCATGGTGGGCAAGGACCCCATGGTCGTGCTGAGGGGCGAGTACAACAAGGGCGGCCGCAACGCGGCCACCATGAAGCTCAAGCTCAAGAACCTCCTCACCGGCTCGAACACGGAGGCCGTGTACAAGGCCGACGAGAAATTCGAGCTGCTGATGCTCGAGAAGAAGGAAGTCAGCTTCTCCTACTTCGCCGACCCGATGTACGTCTTCATGGACGGCGAGTACAACCAGATCGACATCGAGAAGGAGAACCTCGGCGACGCGGTGAACTACCTCGAGGACGGCATGAGCGGCGAGGCGCTGTTCTACGAGGGCCGCGCGATCTCCTTCGAGCTGCCGACGACGATCGTGCGCGAGGTGGTCTACACCGAGCCCGCGGTGCGCGGCGACACGTCGGGCAAGGTGCTCAAGCCCGCGAAGCTCAAGACCGGCTTCGAGGTGCAGGTCCCCGCCTTCTGCGCGACCGGCGACAAGATCGAGATCGACACCCGCACGCACGAGTACAAGCGACGCGTATCAGCCTGAAGGCAAGGCAATCCGGAAAGAGACAGGGCGCTTCGGCGCCCTTTGCTTTTCTTGGAGTCCGGCCTTCAAGCCATGAGGTAGCATTGCCGCCATGGCCCTCAAGCGACCGCAGTGGAAATCCGGCCGCGTGGTCGTGCTCGAGCACGACTCGCGCATCCTTCGCGACAACCCGCTACGCGATCCCCACCTGCGCCAGCTCGCCGTGTGGCTGCCCGCGCAGTACGACGCGGGCGGCTCCCACGGGCGGGGACGCCGTTTTCCGGTGCTCTACGACATGGTCGGCTTCACCGGGTCGGGCCTTTCCCACGTGGCGTGGAAGAACTTCAGCGAGAACGTGCCCGAGCGCGCGGCACGCCTGGTGCACGAGCGGCGCATGGGGCCGGCGATCATCGTGTTCCCCGACTGCTTCACGGCGCTGGGCGGCAACCAGTACATCAATTCCTCCGCGATCGGCGACTACGCCGACTACCTCACGAGGGAGATCGTGCCGTTCGTGGACCGCGAGTTCCGCACGCTCGCCTCGCGCGACCACCGCGGCTGCTTCGGCAAGTCCTCGGGCGGCTACGGCGCCATCATCCACGGCATGCGCTACGCCGCGACGTGGGGTGCCATCGCCGACCACTCCGGTGACGCGTATTTCGACTTCGTGTACTGGCACGACTGGCCGAACACCCTGAACGAGCTCGCGAAATACCGCGCGCGGCCCGCGAGGAACGGGCCGTACGACGTGCTGAAGATGGAGAAGGGCGCCGACCGCGGGCGCGACGACGGGCGCGTGCGCCCGCTTCCTCGAGGCGGTGTGGGCGAAGCCCAACTGTCGATAGGCGGAGGGCCACTGCGATCATGAACCTGTGCATGGCGGCCAGCTACGATCCCGAACCGCGCGCGCCCAACGGCTTCCGCCTTCCGTTCAACCTGGAGACCGGCGAGGTGCTTCCCCGAGCGCTGGAAGCGCTGGCAGAGCCCACGATCCCGCTGAACCTCGTGGCGAAGCATCGCGCCAACCTGCGCAGCCCTGCACGGCATCTACATCGATTGCGGATCACGCGACCAGTACCACATCCAGTACGGCTCGCGCATCCTCTCCAAGCGCCTCGCGCGCGAACGCATCGCGCACGCGTACGAGGAATTCGACGACAACCATTCGGACATCGACTACCGCATGGACGTGTCGTTGCCGTTCCTCTACCGCGCGCTCAAGGCCTGATGCGCGGTCGAGCTGCCGCGTGGCTGCTGTGGACGGCGCTGGCGGCCGCCCCCGCCTGCGCGCGCAGCGGCGCCATCGCGCTGCCCGCTCCGGGCGCGGAGCTCTTCTCGCCTTCGCGCCAATGCTACGTGAAGGTGCTCGAGGATCCGTCCGACCGGACGCTGCGCGCGCGGCTCTACGCGCGCGAACGGCTGGTGGGGGATGTCAGGGGCGCGCGCGAGATGGCGTGGATCGGCGAGGCGCTCGTCTTCGCCGTGAGCCCGGCGTTCGCGCGGCCCGGGATCTACGTCTGGGATTGCCCGAAGCCGATCGTGCGGCGCGTCGTGAAGCCGTCGCGCTCCAGCCTCGCGCACCCCGGCGGCACGGATTTCTACCAGCTGGTGGAGATCGACGGCGACGTCCTCTACTACGCGCACGCGCCCGACGTGGACTCGCCGTCCCTCGAGCAGGACCTGGAGCGCGGCATCGAGACGCTGCGGCTGCGGCCCTTCCGTCCGAAGCTGTCGATGAACTAGCGCCCCGGGCGCTGCGGACCTAGGGCGCGCGGCGTCGCGCGCGCTTGCGCCAGATCGAGGGCGGCTTGCGGAACGCGCGGCGGAAGGCGTGCGAGAACGCGCTCGCCGACTCGTAGCCCGCCTCGCCCGCGATCGACTCGATCGAGCGCGGCGTCGTGAGCAGGAATTCCGCGGCGAGCTGCAGTCGCCAGCGCGTAAGGAACGCGATGATCGGCTCGCCCATCACCTCGCTGAACCGATCGGCGAGCGCGCTGCGCGAAAGCCCCACCTGGCGGCCGAGGCGCTCGACGGTCCACGGCTCCGACGGCCGCCCGTGCACGAGCGCGAGCGCCCGTCCCACGTAGCGATCATTCAGCCCCGCGAGCCAGCCCTTGCCGCCGGGCGGCAGCGCGTGCACGTGGCGGCGCAGCGCCTCGATCACCACCAGCTCGGCGAGCCGCTCGCGCCGCGCGGAGTCGCCCACGGGCGGCGCGTCGCTCGCGGACAGATGCAGCCCCAACGCGCCGGTGAGCCAGTTGAGCGCCGGAGAGCCGAGCAGATCCACGACGAGCACCTCGGGCAGGCACGCGAGCAGCGGCTCGGCCAGGTGGCGCTCGCACGACGTCGCGATCGAGACCCAGCGCGCGGGCGCGCCGTTGCCGCCCACGCGTGCCGGCACCAGCTCGCCGGCAAGGGGCGCGCGCACCAGCGTGGAGAGGGGAGTCGCCTCGATGTCGAAGCCGCTGCCGATGAGGTGCGCCTCGCCGCCGGGCAGGAACGCGATCGCGCCGGCATGGAGCACCGCCTCGCCGAGCGCCGACTTCACCGCGCATTCGCCTTCGAGCAGCAGATGCGCGCGGGCGATGGACGTGCTCGCCGGCACCGACACGCACCACGGCGCGCGCGCCGCGGCATCGAGCGTCACGTGGGCCGAGAAGCGCGCGAGGCGCAGCACCTCCGAGAGGGCATCCATGCCCCGGCCCTCAATGGAAGTGCGCTGCCTGCGTGTCCGCCTCTTCCGGCAGCTCGGCGTGCACGATCTCGCCCTCGGCGTTGGCGAAGAGCGGCGCGCCGCAATCCTCGCAGTACTCGGGCGTGAAGGTGCCGGTGAGCCTCTTCACCTCGGTGATCCCGCTCTCGGTGAGCTGTGCCACCACCTCGTCGATCGGGCCGGGCCGCGCGGTCTCGTCCTCGCGCCCGTACAGCGGCCACACGACGCCGTGCGCGACTTCCGTGTCGCCGGGGAGCGAGAACGCGATGCGGTACTCGTCCACGCGCTCGTCGCCGAATCCCCCGATCACCGCCTGCAGCTCCGCGGGCTTCATCTTGAGCGCGTTCTCGAGGAAGGCCACGGCGGCGCGGATGCCGAACGGGCGCACGCGCCGGTCCGATTCGCGGCAGTTCACATAGTAGGCGTCCGGCAGCAGGCACTCGAAGACGCAGCCCGGCAGCAGCTTGGCGATGGTGGGCCGCGCCTGCGCGATCCACTGCTCGAGGCTGCCGGTGCGTCCCGCATGCCCGGAGGCATCCTCCTGCCAGCGGAAGAGCGGCTGCCCGCGCGGCACGGCGGCGCAGGCGACGAGGAAGCGCGTATCGGCGAGGAGTGCCGCGGTTTCCGGCAGGCGCGAGAGCTCGAGCTTCGGCGCCTCGTCGGCGATCGCCGCATCGGCGAGCTTCGCGGTGAGGCGGCGCAGCTCCGAGAAATGGCGCGGCAGCTGGTCGATCGAGTAGAGGTAGGGCACGAGCGTGGCGCGCGCGCCCTCCGCGAGCACGTGGGCCCGCAGCTGCACGCCCAGCGCCTGCGCGGCGTCGCGCGGGATCGTGCCCGAGGCGATCGCGTACTTCGACCACGCGACGATGGGCGCTGCGATGAGCAGCCCCTGCCACGCGCGGTCGCCCTGCATCGCGACCACCGACTCGCTTTCGTTCTCCACCAGCTCGATCAGCGTGTCGTACGCGCCGAGGTTCGTCTGGTACAAGTGGTCCAGCGCGCCGTCGATGGGCGCGTCGTTGCCGTTCTCGAGGAGCTTCGCGACGAGGGCCGACATCTGGGTCTCCCAGAAGCGGTCCTCGGTGAGGCTGCCCGAGGCATTCAGGCCGTTGGCGAGCGCGATGAGGCGCTCGGCATCGCGGGTGAGACGGGGCGGGCTCTTGGCGCGGGTGCGGGCCATGGGGACTCCTGGAAGGTCGTCCATTTTATCCCGCCGGGGAGCCCGAAGCCAGCCAATTCCTTCGCCGCTGCATTACAATCGCGCCGGGAGGAGGATCATTCATGAAAAATCAGAAACAATGAAGGCGCCCGGCGACATGACCGCCTTCGTCCGGGCCGTCGAGCTGGGCGGCTTCTCGACCGCCGCGCGCGACCTCGGCCTCACGCCTTCCGCCATCTCCAAGCTCGTGACGCGCCTCGAGGATCGACTCGGCGTGCGGCTGCTCAACCGCACGACGCGCCGCCTCGCGTTGACGCCCGAGGGCGAGGCGTACTTCCACCGCAGCCAACGCATCCTCTCCGACATCGTCGAGGCGGAGAACGAGGTCGCGAGCTTTCGCGCGCAGCCGCGCGGCCTGTTGCGCGTGAACGTGGGCACCGCCTTCGGCATGCACCAGCTCTCGCCGGCGTTGCCCGATTTCCTCGCGCGCCATCCGGAGATCCGCGTCGAGCTCACCATCACCGACCGCGTCGTGGACCTGATCGAGGAGGGCGCCGACGTGGCGATCCGGCTCGGCGCGCTCGGCGACTCCTCGCTCATCGCGCGCAAGATCTGCGACCTCGAGCGCGTCGTGTGCGCTTCTCCCGCCTACCTGCGGCGCCACGGCACGCCGAAGAAGCCCGAGGACCTGCTCGGGCACAACTGCCTTGCCGTGGACTACGCGCCGAACCTGCGGCGCTGGCCCTTCGAGACGAAGGAGGGCGTGCGGCACGTGGAAGTGAACGGCAACGTGAGCGCGAACAACGCCGACGCGCTGCTGCGCCTGGCTCTGCTCGGCGTGGGCGTGATCCGGCTCTCGGACGCGATCGTCGGCGAGGCGCTGCGCGACGGGAAGCTCGTGCCGCTGCTCACCGACGTGCACCACAGCGAGCCGCTGCCGCTGCACGCGGTCTATCCGCAGGGGCGCCACCGCTCGCCGCGGGTGGCCGCGATGGTGGACTTCCTCATGGAGCGCTTCGGAGGCGCGCCGTGGCGGCGCGCGGCTCGCGCGCGGGCGGCCTGATGCTCGCACCCGCCGTCGCGTTCGTCGACCTGGAGACCACCGGCACGACGCCGACGGGCGATCGCATCACCGAGATCGGCATCGTGCGCGTGGCCGGCGGCGAGTTCGTGGACGAATGGTCCACGCTGGTGAATCCCGAGTGCTCCATTCCCGAGGACATCCAGGTCCTCACCGGCATCACCAACGCGATGGTGCGCGGCGCGCCCACCTTCGCCGAGGTCGCGCGCGACGTGCTGGAGCGGCTCGAGGGCCAGCTCTTCGTCGCCCACAACGCGCGCTTCGACTACGGGTTCCTCAAGAACGAATTCCGCCGCCTCGAGATCGCCTTCAGCGCGGACGTGCTGTGCACCGTGCGCCTGTCGCGCCGCCTCTATCCCGAAGCGGTGGGGCACGGGCTGGACGCGGTGATCGCGCGGCACGGGCTGCAGGAAGCGATCGCTCCGGCCACCGCCACGCGAACCGGCCGCCATTCCGCGCTCGGCGACGCGCGCGCGATCTGGCGCTTCGTGCAGGCGATCCACCGCGAGCGCGACATCGAGGAGGTCGCGGCCGCGGTGCGCCGGCTCCTCAAGACGCCGAGCCTTCCGCCGCAGCTCGCTGCCGACGCGCTCGAGGGATTGCCCGAAGGGCCCGGCGTCTACCGCTTCTACGGCGTGAACGAGCTGCCGATCTACATCGGCAAGAGCGTGAACCTGCGCGACCGCATCCGCTCGCACTTCTCCGGCGACCACCGCTGCGCGAACGACATCCGGCTCTCGGGCGAGATCCGGCGCATCGAGGTGGACGAGACGGCGGGCGAGCTGGGCGCGCTGCTGCGCGAGGCGAGGCTCGTGAAGGAGCTCCTGCCGCTGCACAACTATCGCCTGCGCCGCAAGGCGAACGCGTGCTTCGTGCGCCTCCCAGACCTCACGCAGCCGCCCGAGGTGCTCACCACCGAAGGACATCGATTGGAGTGCGCGCGGCGCCGCGGGCGATCCGCAGACGCTCTACGGCCCCTTCGCGACGAAGCAGCACGTGAAGCAGATGCTGGAGGCGCTCGCCGCGGAGCACGGCCTGTGCTGGCGGCAGCTGGGCTGGGAGAAGCGCGGCGGACCCTGCTTCGCGCGCCAGGTGAAGCGTTGCCGCGGCGCCTGCATCGGCGAGGAGACGCCGCAGATGCACCACCTGCGGCTCGCGACGGCGATGGCGCCGTGGCGCGTGGCCGACTGGCCGTGGCCGGGCCGCGCCGTGGTGCGCGAGCGCCATCCCGACGGCCGCTTCGAGGAAGCGCACGTGTTCGACCGCTGGCGCCACGTGGGTACCGCGCGCGACGAGGAAGCGCTCGCGGCGCTGCTCGAGACGAGAGCGGACGACGACTTCGATCCCGACATCTACCGCATCGTGCGCGCGTTCATCGAGAAGCACCCGGGCGCGGTGCGCGCCGTTCCGGCGTCGCGCTCCCGGGACGAGGAGTTCGCCGTCGCTAGCTAGCGCTCCGGTGCGCGCGAGAGCAGGCCTTCCTCCGCCTCCAGCATCTGCGTCGAGTCGTTGCGCGGGTTGTTGATCGCGCGCGAGACGACGCGCTCGCGCAGCGCCGCGTCGGGATAGGGCCGGATCACCTTCCATGCGTCCTCGGGCGAGCCGCAGAGCCATGCGTCGATGTCGCCGTCGGCGAGGATCGCCGGCATGCGGTCGTGCATGGGAGCGACGAAGCGGTTGGCCGCGGTCGTGAGGATCGTGTAGGTCTCGAGCGGCCTGCCCCCGGCATCCTTCCAGCGTTCCCACAGCCCGGCGAACGCGACGAGGCGACGGCCTTCGACGGTGATCGCGTGCGGCACGCGGTGCTTCGCGTCGCCCGTCCACTCGTAGAAGCCGGAGGCGGGGATCGCGCAGCGCCGGCTCTTGAACGCCTCGCGGAAGGCGGGCTTCCCGACCACCGTCTCGCTGCGCGCGTTGATCATGCGGCTCGCCATCGACGGATCCTTCGCCCAGAACGGCACGAGGCCCCAGCGCAGCATCGCCACCTCGCGCGCGCCGCCCTCCTTCGCGCTGCGGATCACGGGCGCCTCCTGGCTCGGCGCGATGTTGAAGCGCTTGCGGATGCGCTCGTCCACCGGCACCCGGAAGGTGAAGGCGATGACGTTGCCGTCGGCGTCGAGGAAGTAGCGACTGCACATGACCTCGCCCATTCTAGCCCCCTCAGGTAAGCTTGCCGCGGGGAAAGGGACACTCATGAAGATCGTCCAGTGGGCGCTCGCCGTCGTGGGAGCCATCGCGCTCGCGATCGTGGCGGTGGGCGCGTTCCTGCCGTCGTCGTTCTCGGTCGTGCGCACGGCGCGCATCGATGCGCCGGCCGAGCGCATCTACGACTACGTCGTGGAGCCGCGCAAGTGGGCGCAGTGGAGCGTGTGGACGCGGCGCGATCCGCAGATGCGCATCACCTACGCGGGCCCGCCCTTCGGCATGGGCGCGCGCTGGTCGTGGGAAAGCGGCAAGGAAGGCAACGGCAGCATGGAGCTCACGCGCGTGGAGCCGGGCCGGCGCGTCGAGTACTCGCTCTTCCTCCCCGGCTTCAACATGCGCTCGGGCGGCGCGCTCACGCTCGAGCCCGCCGGCGGCGGCACCGTCGTCACCTGGACGCAGAAGGGCGACGTCGGCGGCAACCCGCTCAAGCACTATCTCGCCGCGGCCATGGACCGCATGGTGGGCCCCGATTTCGAGCAGGGCCTCGCGAACCTGAAGGCGCTCGCCGAGAAGCCGTGACCGACAATTCCATCGCGCCGCGCGGGGCGCGCTACTGCCCGGGTTGCAGCAGCGCGATGCGCCGGCAGTCGTACGCGCGCAGGCCGGAGGGCATGGTCGACCTCGACCTGTGCTTCGATTGCCGGGCGATCTGGTTCGACGCCTACGAGAGCTCGGCGCTGGCGCCCGCCGCCATCATCGAGATCTTCAAGATCATCGCGGCGCAGGACGACCAACCCGCGCATCCCATCGCCGCGGTCACGCACTGCGTGACCTGCCGCGTGCCGCTGCAGCTCACGTACGACATCGAGCGCACCAACCGCATCGTGTACTACCGCTGCCCGGCGGGCCACGGCCGCTTCACCACGTTCCTGCAGTTCCTGCGCGAGAAGGACTTCGTGCGCTCGCTCACGCCGGTGGAGGTGGAGCGCCTGCGCGCGACGGTGAAGCAGGTGCGCTGCTCGAGCTGCGGCGCTCCCGTGGACATCGCCGGCGACGCGCAGTGCCCCTATTGCCACGCGCCCATCGCCATCCTCGACGCGGACGCGGTGCGGCGTACGCTGGAGGAGCTGGACGAGGCGCAGCGCCGGCGCAATACGGTGGATCCGCACGCCGCGATCGACGCGTTGCTCGAAGGGCAGCGCATGCAGCGGCGGCTCGACCGCCTGGACCCCGGAGCCTCGCCGGGTCCCGGTCCGGTGGACCTGGTGCACGAGGCGCTCGCCATGCTGCTGCGCATCGCCTGAGGAGAAACGAATGAAGGGACTGTCCCCGGTATACATGCGCGCGCTCGCCGCGGCGCTCTGCGCCTGCTTCGCCGCGACGCTCTGCGGCTGCGCCACGAAGAAGGAGCCGCCGCCCAAGCCGTTCACGGGCACGCACTGGGAAGTGGTGCTGGAGCTGCCGATTCCGGGCGAGCAGCCGAGCCTGCGCTTCGGCGACGGGCGCATGGAAGGCTTCGGCGGATGCAACCGGCTCGTGGCGCACTATGTCCAGGATGCGGTGGGCGCGAAGGCGATCGCGATCGGGCGCATCCAGACCGGGCGGCACGCCGGCTGCGATCCCTCGACCCAGGATGCGGAGGACCGCATGGTCGAGACCCTGCAGGCCGTGTCGAGCTACGCGATCATCGGCGACGCGATGACGATGAGCGGATCGGGTGGATCGCTGCGCTTGCGCGCCGCTCCCGAGGAGAAGAAGCCATGAGGACCGCGGCGGGATTGCTGGGACTGTGCACGGTGGCGCTGTGGGCCTGCGCCGCCGGGCCGCCGTCGGGCGCGGCCGCGTCTACGCCGGGCGCATCCCGGGCGACTCTCGCCGGCACGCGCTGGGCCGGCGTGGCGGCGGACAAGGCGGCCGATCCGCGCACGGTGCCGCGCCTGGAGTTCGTGCGCGAGGGCCGGCTGTCGGGATTCACCGGCTGCAACCTGGTCTCCGGCACGTGGAAGATGGAGGGCGCGCAGGTGCGGATCGGCATGCTCGCCACCACCAAGCGCTTCTGCGTGGGACCCGAGGGTGAAACCGAGAAGCGCTTCCTCGCCGCGCTGCAGGAAGGCAACAGCGGCACGCGCGAAGGAAACCGGCTGGTCTTCACGGGCCCCGGCGGCGAGCGCTTCGAATTCGTCGAGGCCGCGGCGACCTGACGGCGCCGTTCAACGGGCCGGTACCGGGAAAGCGATCCCCGCATGGGCGGGGGGACCGTCAGATCTCGATGTGCGTTCCCAGCTCCACGACGCGGTTCGGCGGGATGTTGAAGAAGTCCGTGGCGCGCGTCGCGTTGCGGCTCATCCAGGCGAAGAGGTGGTCGCGCCAGAGGGCCATGCCGGGCGTGTCGCTGGTGGGGATCACGGTCTCGCGCGAAAGGAAGAACGAGGTGTCCATCACGTCGAAGGCGAAGCCGTAGCGCAGCCGGCAGGCGGCGAGGATCTCGTCGATGTTGGGCTGCTCCTTGAAGCCGTACCACGCCTCGAGCTTGTAGAAGCCGTTCACCAGGCGCTCGAACTGCACGCGGTCCTCGGCCGGCACGAACGGCACGTCGTGCGGCACGACGGTGAGGAACACGGTCTGCTCGTGCAGCACCTTGTTGTGCTTGAGGTTGTGCAGCAGCGCGTGCGGCACGCTCTCCGGGCTGGCGGTCATGAAGATCGCGGTGCCGCTCACCTTCTGCGGCGGGTGGGCGTCGAGGCTCTCGAGGAAGGGCTTGAGCGGGATGCCTTGCTCGGTAAGCCTGCGGAACATGAGGAGCCGCCCGCGCTTCCACGTCATGAGGAGCGTGAAGACGGCCGAGCCGATGAGCAGCGGGAACCATCCCCCGGAGAGGAATTTCGCCGCGTTCGAGGCGAGGAACACGCTATCGACGAGGAGCATCGACCCGATCACGATCACCACCGAGGGAAGGGACCATTTCCAGATCAGCCGCGCGACCACCATGGCGAGGAGGCACTCGATCACCATCGTCGCCGCCACCGCGATGCCGTAGGCGTTGGCGAGGTTGTCGGAGCTCTGGAACCCCAGCACGAGCAGCACCACGGCGATGAAAAGGATCCAGTTCACGAACGGCACGTAGATCTGCCCGATCGAGCGCTCCGACGTGTGGGTGACCTCGAGGCGCGGCATGTAGCCCAGCTGGATCGCCTGGCGCGTGACCGAGAACGCCCCCGAGATCACCGCCTGCGACGCGATCACGGTGGCGCAGGTGGCGAGCGCCACCATCGGATAGAGGGCCCAGTCGGGCAGCATGCGGTAGAAGGGGTTCGTGATCGCGCCGGGATTGGCGAGCACGAACGCCGCCTGCCCGAAGTAGTTGAGGAGCAGGGCGGGGAAGACCAGGAGCAGCCACGCGATGCGAATCGGCTTCTTGCCGAAGTGGCCCATGTCCGCGTAGAGCGCCTCGCCGCCGGTGAGGGCGAGGAACACGGCGCCGAGGACGAGGAAGCCCAGCAGCGGGTACTGCACCAGGAAGTCCACCGCGTAGGTGGGCTTGAGCGCCTGCAGCACCGAGGGATTCTTCATGATCTCCGAGGCGCCGGCCACGCCGATCGCGACGAACCACACCGACGTCACCGGCCCGAAGAAGGCGCCCACCTTTCCGGTGCCGTGGCTCTGGATGAGGAAGAGCGCCGCGAGCACGCCCAGCGTGAGCGGGATCACGAAGGGCGCCAGGGCGGGCGCGGCCACCTCGAGGCCCTCGACGGCGGAGAGCACCGAGATCGCGGGCGTGATCATGCTGTCGCCGTAGAACATCGCGGCGCCGAAGATGCCGATCCCGATGATGGTCCACCGCAGGCGCGGATAGCGGCGGGTCTCGCGCAGCGCGAGCGCGAGCAGCGCCAGGATGCCGCCCTCGCCGTTGTTGTCGGCGCGCATCATCACGAAGAGGTACTTGATCGTGATGACCCACGTCATCGACCACACGATGAGCGACAGGATGCCCATCACGTTGTCGGGATTGAGCGGGATGGCGTGCTCCGGGCTGAACGCCGTCTTCAACGCGTACAGCGGGCTCGTCCCGATGTCGCCGAAGACCACGCCGATCGCCCCGAGGACGAGGGCCGCGGTGGCCTTGCGGTGGCGCTCGACGGCAGCCGTGCGGGAAGTCGAATCGTTCATCGTCGTGGATCGCGGCCCGGCGTCCCGCGCTGGGGCGCGCACAGGGCGCGGACTATACGCCCCTTTGTTGCAGCGCACAATGACCGCAATCCAGCCCCGGGAATGCGCATTCCATCGCACGCCCGTTGCGCGCGCGGCCCGCGCCCCTTACCCTGCGCGCTGCCGGCAAATCCCTGAAAAGAATGATAAAGGCGCTCTTCCCGGGTTTCCTCGCGGCGGCCGCTCTCGGAGCCGCGCCGGTCCTCGCCATCGAGGCCTACCATCTCGCGCCTGCGGAGCGCATCGCGGTGGACGGCCACCTCGAGGATCCCGCCTGGGAGCATGCGCGGCCCTACGACCGCTTCTGGGACATCTCGCCCCAGGACAAGCAGCCCGCGCGCGTGCGCACCGAGGTTCGCTTCGCCTACGATCGCAACGCGCTGTACGTGGCCGTGCGCGCCTACGATCCCGATCCCGCGCAGCTGCGCGCACCCTTCGCGCGCCGCGACAACGTGCTCGCCGACCAGGACATGGTCGACCTGTTCATCGATCCCGTGGGCAACCGCAAGTTCGCGCACTTCTTCCGCGTGAACCCGCGCGGCTCCATCGGCGACGGGCTCTACAACGAGGACACCTCGAACGAGGACTTCTCGCCGGACCTCGATTTCGACGTGGTCACCGGACGCTTCGCCGGCGGATGGACGGCGGAATTCCGCATCCCGTTCTCGTCGCTGCGCTACACCGACCCGCCGTCGCGCGAGTGGAGCGTGCTGGTGTACCGCAACTATCCGCGCGACCAGCGCTACACGATGGCATCGAGCGAGCTGCCGCGGATACAGACCTGCTTCCTCTGCCTGAACGAGCCGCTCACGGGACTCGACGAGCTTCCGTCCACGCGCCATCTCGCGCTCACGCCCAACGTGACGCTGCGCACCGTGCGCAACACCGACGCGGGGGAGCCCGCGCGCCGCGAAACGGACTTCGTGCCGAGCCTGGACATCAAGTGGCGCCCGCGCGCCGACGTGGTGGTCGACGCGACCGTGAACCCCGACTTCTCGCAGGTGGAGCTGGACACGCCGCAGCTCGCGGGCAACACGCAGTTCGCGCTCTTCTACCCGGAGAAGCGCCCATTCTTCCTCGAGGGCGCCGACATCCTGCAGTCGCCGATGCAGGCGATCTACACGCGCTCGGTGACCGACCCCGCGTGGGGCGTGCGCGCCACGCAGCGCAGCGGCCACTTCGACGGCACGGTGTTCATGGCGCGCGACGAAGGCGGGGGCCTCGTGCTGCTGCCCGGCACGTACACCACGAACTTCGCCGCGCAGGGTTTCCACTCGCTCGCTTCCTTCGCGCGCGGCCGCTGGCAGATGGATGGCCTCACCCTGGGCGGGCTGCTCACCGATCGCACGCTCGACGGCGGCGCGTACAACCGCGTGGCCGGTCCGGACGCCGTGTGGTTCCCCGACACGGAGAACCGCTTCCGGCTGCAGGCGCTCGGATCGTGGACCACCGCGCAGCCGGTGGGCGGCGTGATCACCAAGGGCGACCTCGCGACGAGCCACGCCGCGCTCGCCGACTGGAGCTACCACGGCAAGGCGTGGGACCAGTACCTGGACTTCGAGGACGTGGGCCGCGACTTCCGCGCCGACAACGGCTTCATCGTCCAGAACGGCTACCGGCGGGCGTACAGCGAGACCACGCGCAAGTTCGAGCACATCGGCGCGTTCAACGAGATCGCGCCGTACTTCTTCGCCGATTACAAGACCGCTCCCGATGGCAGCGTCCAGTACCAGCAGACGAACCTGGGGCTGCGGCTGGGACTTCCGCGAGCGACCACCGTGTGGCTCGAGTACCGGCCGAACAATCTCACCGCCGTGCGTCCGGACGGCGGGCTGCGCAAGCGCGACCAGGTCTACTTCGGGCTCGAGAGCAACCCGTTCCCGTGGTTCGCGCGCCTCTTCACCGAGGTCGCGTACGGCGACCGGCTGGACGTCGCCAACAATCGCATCGGGACCGGCGCCTACTGGAGCGTGCAGACCAACCTTCGGCCCCACGAGCGCGCCGAGGTCGAGTACCAGATCAGCAACGACTTCATCGACAGCCTCGAGCCCGTGGAAGGGTCGCGCCGCATCATCACGCAGCGCGTGCAGCAGCTGCTCGCCATCTGGCACTTCAACGCGCGCGACAGCCTGCGCGCGATCTGGCAGGCGGTCGCCGTGCGGCGCTCGCCCTCGCTGTGGGAGCAGCCGGTCGCGGCACGCGAGAACAGCGAGACCATCTCGCTCGTCTACGGGCGCTACATCAGGCTCGGCACCACCTTCTATCTCGGCGCCACCGTCAGCCGCGTGCGGATTGCGGACACGGGCGTGCACAGCGACCAGGTCGAGGTGTTCGCAAAGGGCTCGTGGAGCTTCGACGTCCTGTAGGCTCAGCCCGCGGGCGGATCCTTGGCGCGCTATGGGATGATTCCTACATCCCCGCGCGCGAGAAATCCGGCGCGCGCTTTTCCATGAACGCCGCGAAGGCTTCCCGCGCGGCGGGCTCCGTAAGCAGCCGCCGGAACTGCGCGCCCTCGGCGCCGAGTTGCGCCTCGATGGCGGCCCGATGCGCCGACTTCATGAGCGCCTTGGTGGCGCGCAGCGACGTCCCGGGCAGCGCGGCGAGCCGTTCGGCCGCCTGCCATGCCGTATCGAGCGCTTCCGCGGCGGGAACGACGCGCGTCACGAATCCGGCTTCATGCGCGCGCGCGGCGTCGAACGCCTCGCCCAGCAGGAGCAGCTCCGCGGCGCGCTGCCAGCCCGCCACGAGCGGCAGCAGGTAGCTCGAGGCGAACTCGGGAACGAGGCCCAGCCGGGTGAACGGAAGCTGGAAGCGCGCGTCCTCGCCGGCGTAGACGAGGTCGCAGTGCAGGAGGAGCGTCGTGCCGAGCCCCACGGCCGGACCGTTCACCGCAGCCACCAGGGGCTTGGCCGCGCCGCTCACCGCGCGCAGGAAGCGGAAGACCGGCGTGTCTTCGCCGAGCGGCGGGCGGCGGATGAAGTCGCCCAGGTCGTTGCCCGCGGTGAACGCTTCGCGCTGGCCGTGGAAGAGGACGACCCGCACCGCGTCGTCGGCCTCGGCCGCGGCGACGGCCTCACCGAGCGCCTCGTACATCTCGCGGGTGAGAGCGTTCCTCTTCTGCGGGCGGTTGAATTCGATGGCGCACACCGCCCCGCGGCGCGCGACGAGGATGTCGGACATGGTCTGCCTCACTGCCTGCGGCGCGGGCCGCGGTTCTTGTCGATCATCTTCCCCCCGAAACGTCGATGGATGCGCCCGTGCAATAGGAAGAATCTTCCGACAGCAGCCAGAGGATCGCGCGCGCGACCTCCTCGGGCTGGCCGCCGCGCTTCATCGGCACCGCCGCCTTCACGCGCTCGACGCGTCCCGGTTCTCCGCCGCTGGCGTGGATCTCCGTGTAGATCACGCCCGGGCGCACCGCGTTCACGCGGATGCCTTCCTCGGCCACCTCGCGCGCGAGCCCGACCGTGAGCGTGTCGACGGCGCCCTTCGAAGCGGCGTAGTCCACGTACTCGTTGGGCGAGCCCAGGGTCGCGGCGACCGACGAGACGTTCACGATCCCGCCGCCGCGCCCGCCGTGGCGCGTCGACATTCGCCGCACCGCCTCGCGCGCGCAGAGGAACGCGCCGAGGATGTTGGTGGCGAACACGCGCTCGAGGCGCCCGGCGCTCATCTCGTCCACGCGCATGTGCTGCTCGAGGATGCCGGCGTTGTTCACCAGCGCCGTGACCGGGCCCAGCGCGGCCGCGCATTCGTCGAAGAGGCGGACCACGTCGGCTTCCTTCGCGACGTCGGCCCCGATCGCCGCTGCGTTGCCGCCGGAGCGCGCGATGTCGGCGACGATGGCGTCGGCCGCCGCGCGGTTCGCGCGGTAGTTCACGCACACGGCGTAGCCCTCGCTTGCCGCGAGCCGCGCGGTCGCCGCGCCGATGCCGCGGCTGCCGCCCGTGACGATGAGGACCCCGCGCTTCGCGGGGATCGATGGGATCACGACACGCTCCTTTCCATCCCGCTCCTTTCGCTTACCCGATGCGCGCGCCGCGCGCCGGGCGCCGGTCGAGGAAGCCCCACGCGACGCCGATCGCGAGCCCGCCGGTGTGCGCCCAGTTCGCGATCGGCCCGAGCAGCCCCGTCCAGCACAGCGCGTACCAGGCCAGCATCATCGCGACCGTCGAGCGGTGCAGCGCGATGCCGAACGCGGGGTTGAAGCGCCCCTGCATCCAGATGTAACCGAGCAGCCCGTAGACCACGCCCGACATTCCGCCGAAATTCGGCGACCCGGTGATCGCGTATTGCGCGAGGTTCGACGCCACGCCCGCGATCGCCACGAAGAGCGCGAGGAACGCCGGCCCTTTCAGGCGCTCGATGGCCCGCCCCAGGTCCCACAGCCACATCATGTTGAACAGGATGTGCAGGAAGCCCAGGTGCAGGAACATCGGCGTCACCAGCCTCCACAGCTCGCCGGACCGGATGTCGGAAAGGAACGGGTGCCCGGGCGCGGAGATGAGCACGACGGGCAGGACGCGATCCGGGCCGCCGAGCCACACCGCGGCCGTCACCGCCACGCTCGCGGCGATGAGCGACAGCGTGACGACGGGGGATGCGGAGCGTGGGGGTCGGGCGATCACCGCGGAATCATAACCGCAGGCGGGACGCGGCCACGATGGTGCGACAATGCGCGCTTCATCGCGGCGGCGCGGGACCATGAACCTCTACATCGTGACCGGCACCACCCAGGGGCTGGGCAAGGCGCTCGCCGAGCGCATCGCCCTCGATCCCGACAACGAGCTCGTCGCCCTGGCGCGCGCGCCCGGCGGCCCGATTCCCGGCGGCGCGGGCTTCGAGGTGGACCTCGCCGACGGCGCGGCGCTGGAGCGCGCGTGCGACCGCATCGAGGAGCGCATCCGCGGCAAGCGCTATGCGAAGGCGGTGCTGGTGAACAACGCCGGCGTGATCGGGCCCGTCGCGCCGCTCGAGGCGCTCGATCCCGCGGCGCTCGAGCGCAACCTCGCGGTGAACCTCGTGGCGCCGATGCGGCTCATGCGCCGCTTCCTGCGCATGACCGAGGGCGCGGCCGCCGTGCGCCGCATCATCAACATCTCCTCGGGCGCGGGCCGCCGGCCGATCTCGGGGTGGAGCGCGTATTGCGCGGCCAAGGCCGGGATCGACATGGCCTCGCGCGTCGCGGCGCTCGAGGCGCAGGGGCGCGGGCAGGCGGTCGAGGTGACGAGCCTCGCGCCGGGCGTGATCGACACCGGCATGCAGGGCACCGTTCGGGGGGCTTCGGCGGCGGATTTCGCCGACGTCGAGCGCTTCCGCCGCATGAAGGCGGAGGGGGCGCTGCGCCCGCCCGCCGACGTCGCCGCCGACATCCTGCGCCTCGAGGCCGCCGGGCGCCTCGGGGCCGATGCCGTGCAGGACCTGCGGCATCTGGACAGCGCTTGAGGAATAGGTAGACTTTGCGCGCTGTTTGTCCGTCGCAACCCCAGACAACCCGCACCGTCCACAGGAGACCTCCATGCAACGCACGCTTGCCCTGGCCGCTACGCTGCTCTTCGCCTCCGGCGCCGCGCTCGCCTTCCACTGCCCGAAGGACATGGCGCAGATCGACGCCGCGCTCGCCAAGAACCCGAGGCTCTCGGAAGCCCAGATGAAGGAAGTGAAGGCGCTGCGCGCCAAGGGCGAACAGGAGCACAAGGCCGGCAACCACCAGGCCTCGGTCGACGACCTCGCGAAGGCGAAGTCGATCCTGGGGCTGAAGTAACGCCTCCGCGGCGCGGCTCCCCGCCGCGCCGCTTTCAGCTGCGCGCGCCCGGCCGGCCGTCCTCGACGGTGAACGTGGCGCGCGTGGCCACCGGCGAGTCCGGCTTCTTCACGGTTTCCACCACGCGCAGGCGCGCCTGCGCCCGCTCGCGCGCGAAGTCCAGCACCACGTAGCCGCGCCGCGTCGATTCGGCGAAGCGGATGTGGGGGTTGGCCGCGGCGATGCGCTCCACCACGTCCGCGCGGATGCCTTGCGACGTGATCGACGTGCCGCAGAACTCGGTCGCCACGACGGGCGAACCGGGATCGCCCGCGCGCGCATGCAGGTCCGCGACATAGTTCGCGTGCACGTCACCGCCCAGCACCACGGTATTGCGCGCCGGCGAGCGGGCCACGGCCGCGAGGAGCCGCTCGCGCGCCGCGGGGTAACCGTCCCAGCCGTCGGTCCAGTGCAGCAGGCCGCGCTCGGAAGGTTGCCCCGCGGTGGCCATCAGCGTCTGCTGCACGATCACGTTCCAGCGCGCGTCGGACCGCGCCAGCCCGTCGGCGAGCCAGCCCTCCTGCCCGGTGCCCAGGATCGTGAGCGACGGGTCGAGGCGATCGACGCACTCGGGCCCCACCACGTTGGAGCCGCCGCGCAGCGGCTTCGGGCAGACCTCGTGCGAGCGGTACTGGCGGTCGTCCAGCACGTGCAGCATCGCGAGCGAGCCCCACGCGTGGCGCCCGTAGATGCGATAGCCGCCGCCGGCATCGAGGGTCGGGCGGCGCACGGGCATGTGCTCGAGATAGGCGCGGTAGGCGGCGGCGCGGCGCGCGAGGAATCGGGGATCGAGGTCCTCGGAGCGATCGTTCGCGTAGTCGTTGTCCACCTCGTGGTCGTCCCACGTGACGATCCAGGGTGCGCACGCGTGGGCGCGCTGCAGGTCGGCGTCGGTCTTGTACTGCGCGTAGCGGCCGCGGTATTCGTCGAGCGTGTGCGGCTCGCCCGTCGCATGGTGGCGCACGTGGCCGCTGCCCCAGCTCGACTCGTAGATGTAGTCGCCGACGAAGGCGACGACATCCGCGCCCTCCGCGGCGAGATGCCGGTGCGCCACGTAGAAGCCCTGCTCGTATTGCTGGCAGCTCGCGAGGGCGATGCGCAGGCGCTCGTCGCCGTGGCCGGGCGCGGGGGCGGTGCGCGTGCGCGCGACGGCGCTCGCTTCGGCGCCCGCGATGAACCGGTACCAGTACTCGCGCGCAGGGGCGAGGCCGTCGACCTCGACGTGCACCGCGTGGACGGCTTCGGGATGCGCCGTCGCCGTGCCGTGCCGCACGATGCGCCGGAACGACTCGTCCTCGGCCACCTCCCAGTGCACTTCGACGGGAACCGGGTCCATGCCGCCGCCGTCCAGCGGAAACGGCGCCAGGCGCGTCCAGAGCACGACGCCGTCGGGACGCGGAGCGCCCGAAGCGACGCCCAGCGAGAACGGGTACGCCGCGAAGCGCACGTTGCCCGCGGCGCATCCGGCGAGCGGCTGCGCGAATGCCGCCGTCGCCAGCGCGAGCGCGCGCTCGAGGAAGGCGCGGCGGGTGAGGCGGGAGGCGATGGCGTGCGCTCCCTAGCGCGCCTTGCGCGCGAACGCGAACCACGCGGTGCCGCCGAGGAAGATGGCGAACCACACGAGCGCCCATTCGGCGATCGACATCCCGAGCAGCCGCCAGTGCACGGCGGCGCAGTCCGCGCTGCCCGAGAAGATCTTCGGCAGCGCCTGCGAGATCGGGAACGTGTTCACGAGGAACTCCAGGTCGGTCCCGCACGAGCTGATCAGCGGCGGGAAGTGCTGGATGTACGACTGGCGCACGGCCACGCTGCCGCCCGCGATGGCGAGCAGGATCAGCAGCGCGCCGTAGGCCTTGAGCGCCCTGCCGCGCGGGCCGTGGATCGCGGCGACGAGGGCCACCAGCCCGATGGCCGTGAACGCGTAGCGCTGCAGGATGCACATCGGGCACGGCTCGAGGCCGACTTCCTCCTGCAGGTAGAGCGCGATGCCGAGGAGGGCGGCGCACGCCACGAAGGTGGCGGCGAAGAACAGGCGCGAGGGGGATCTCATCGTGCGGATTTTCCCATAAGTTGGTAAGTTGCCCGGATTCGGACCGCTCGCCGGAGAAAAGTTCATGCCGCTCAAGACGCTCGCCGCGCTCGCCGCCCTCGGGCTGGCCGCTTCCCCTTCGCAGGCCGCGGAGCTCGTCGTGATGAGCGCGGGCGCGGTGAAATCCGCGTTCAACGAGGCGAGCGGGCGCTGGAGCCGGGCGAGCGGCAACACCGTGAAGGCGTCGTTCGCGCCGGCGGGCGAGCTGCGCAAGCGGCTCGCCGCGGGCGAGGGCGCGGACGTGCTCGTCATCCCGGTCGAGAATCTCGCGGCGCTCGAGCGCGACGGCGTGATCGTCCCGGGTACGCGCCACGACCTGGGGGCGGTCGCGATGGCCGCGGCGGTGAAGAAGGGCGCGCCGGTGCCCGACGTGAGCACGGTGGAAGGGTTGCGCAGCACATTGCTCGCGGCGAAGAGCGTGACGTACATGGATCCCCATGTCGGAACGAGCGGCAAGCACTTCGACGAGACCGTGCTCCCGAAGCTCGGCATCCGTGATGCCGTGCGCGCGAAGGCCACGCTCGGCCAGGGCGGCTACATCGCCGAGAAGGTCGCGAAGGGCGAGGTCGAGATCGCCTTCCACAACGTGACCGAGATCCTTCCGGTGCCGGGCATCACCATCGCGGGGTTGCTGCCCGCCGAGCTGCAGAAGCTCACGGTGTACTCGGGTGCGGTGATGAAGTCGGCGAAGAACCCCGAGGCCGCGCGGGCGCTGCTCGGCTACCTCGCCTCGCCCGAAGGGCGCAAGTCGTTCCTCGACCGGGGCTTCACCGCGCCCTAGCGCTCGTCCGCGCGGTATCATTCGGCCCCGAGACCGCGATCGAGAAAGCCATGGCCCTCACTCTGCCCGCGAAGAAGACCCTCACGCTCGAGGCGGCTCGCGTCGTGCTCGCCGCCGCCGAGGCCGAAGCCGTCCGCAACCAGTGGCCCGTCGTGATCGCGGTCGTCGACGAAGGCGGCCACACCATCATCCTTTCGCGGCAGGACGGGACGCAGTGGTCGAGCGTGGAGACCGCCGTCGAGAAGGCGCGCGCCGCCGTCGCCTGGAAGCGCCCCACGCGCGTCCTGGAGGAGATGGTGAACAAGGGACGCACCGCCTTCGTCTCGATCGCCCAGGGCATGGCCATCCTGCAGGGGGGCGTGCCGATCGAGGCCGACGGCCAGATCGTGGGCGCCGTGGGCGTCTCCGGGGTCAAGGCTTCCGACGACGAGCTGGTCGCGCTGGCCGGGGTGAACGCGCTGAAAGCCGCCCTCGGCGGCTAGCAATCCCCTGCGGGGGACGGCAAAATAGCGGTCCTGACGCGGGCGCAACCCGGTCCGCGCTCGTAACTAATTAAAACAATGGACCTTTATCCCCTCGGTCTTCTAGACACCCTGCGCGCCTACCGCGAGGGCCGCGCCACCGTCCAGGACTACGTCACCTCCTGTTCGGAGCGCATCGCCGCGCTGGAGCCGCGCATCCAGGCCTGGGAGTGGTTCGACGCCTCGCGCGCCATGGCCGAGGCGGAGGAGCGCGCCGGCGGCATCCTCGCCGACCTCCCGCTCTACGGGATTCCCGTGGGCGTGAAGGACATCATCAATACGCGCGGCATCCCGACGCGCATGGGCTCCGTGATCTTCGCCAACCACGTGCCGACCACATCCGCGTGGGTCGTGCGCCGCCTGGAAGCGCTGGGCGGCCTGGTGATGGGCAAGACCGTGACCACCGAATTCGCCTATCGCTCCCCGGGCAAGACGCGCAATCCGTGGAATCCGGCCCATACGCCGGGCGGCTCGTCGAGCGGCTCGGCGTCGGCGGTGGCGGCGGGCTTCGTGCCCGTGGCCATCGGCACGCAGACCCTGGGCTCCGTGATCCGCCCTGCCGCCTTCTGCGGCGTGGTGGGCTACAAGCCCTCCCATGGCGCCATCTCGCGCACCGGCATCCTGCCGTTCGCGCCGACGCTGGACACGGTGGGCGTGTTCGCGCGCTCCGTGGCGGACGCGGCGTGGTTCGGCGCCTGCCTCATGGGGGAGGACTCGCGCGACGAGGCCACCGTCATCAAGGCCGCCCCGAAGACGCTGCACGTGCCGCTCGAGCCGCTCGACAGCGCGCCGCGCATCGCCGTGGTGAAGACGCCCAAGTGGACGCTCGCGAGCGAGGCGCAGCGCACGCACTTCGACGAGTGCGTGGCGAAGCTGGCGGCCGCGGGCGGCCGCGTGCGCGAAGTGAACCTGCCGCGCATCTTCGAGGGCGCGTGGGACAACGTGATGACGCTGATGACGCGCGAGGCGGTGAAGAGCTTCGCGCCGATCGAATCGCGCCATCGCATCCGCCTCTCGCCGCATCTCGTCGAGATCCTCGATCGCGGACGCGCGGTGACGCCGGAGCAGTACGCGAAGGCGCGCGCGAAGCGCGACGACTATCGCCGCTGGTTCGACGGGTTGTTCGAGAACCACGAGGCGATCGCCACGATTCCCGCGGCCGGCGAGGCGCCCGAGGGCCTCGCCAGCACGGGCGACGCCTCCTTCTGCTCGCTCTGGACGCAGGCCGGGCTTCCGGCGGTGACCATTCCCTCGGGCCGCGGCGCGCGCGGGCTGCCGCTCGGCTTCCAGGTCGTCGGCCGCTACCGCGAGGACGAGCACGCCCTGCGCGTCGCCGCGTGGTGCGAGTCCATCCTCGGCTTCAATCCCGGATTGGCCGGGGGCTGAGGGTCCGGTCCAACGTTGAGCGGCCGCTTCCGGTCCGCTCGAACGCCGTTCCCGCGGCGACAACGAGCAAGTCGAGCACACAATAGAAGGCGCCCGCTGCCAACGGCGGGTTCGCGGCCGCGAGTCCCAGCCACGGCACGCGCGCGCTCCACGTCCAGTTGCCCATCCACGTGCCGTAGAGCTCCATGAGGAGCGAGAGCACGAACATCGTGGCGTAAAGCCTGCGCGAGGGCGAAATCCACAGGCACAGGAGGAAGAGCGCATAGAGCAAGGGGCCCAGCGTATCGCGCCCGCTCCACGCGAAGAGCGCCACCACGGGAAGCGCCAGCGCCGCGACGGCCCATTCGCCGCGCTCTGGAATGCGGCGCGCGATCTGGGTGCCCAGGAAGAAGAGCAGCACGTGACCCGGCGGCACGAAGAGCGGGATGTTGCCGAGGCGGTAGCGATACAGGCCCCACGCGAGCGAGAGGAACGCCTCGCCGGCGGTGGCGAACACGAGGCACGCGGCGAGCGAGCGGCGCGCGGGCGCCGGGCTGCGCGCCCACAGCGCCGCGCACACGATCCACGCGGCCGCGCTCACCGCGGCCTGCCCGTAGACCGCCCAATGCTGGTCCACGAAGAGCCCGGTGCCGATGGTGGCGACGATGATCGCGTTCATCGCACCATTGTAAGGGCAGGAGGCAGCCGACACGGCACGGTGGCGGTCGCCGGCGGCAATCCGAACGTCGCCGCGCGCTGATCGCCCGCGCGCGGGCTGGGCTATAGTGCGGGCCGGGTCTTCCTCGGTCCGCTATGGCCCTTTCACTTCGCATCGGCGTCGATCTCGGCGGCACGAAGATCGAGCTCGCGGCGCTCGATCCTTCGGGCGCCGTGCGCCATCGCGAGCGCGTGGCGACACCCGCGGGCGATTACGACGCGACGGTCGAGGCGGTCGCGCGCCTGGTGGAGGACGCCGAGCGCACGCTGGGCGAGCGCGGCACCGTCGGCGTCGCCACGCCGGGAGTCGTCTCGCGCGCCACCGGGCTCGTCAAGAACGCGAACTCCACCTGCCTCATCGGCCGCGCGCTGCGCGACGACCTCGCGCGCCGGCTCGGCCGCGAAGTGCGCCTCGCCAACGATGCCAACTGCTTCGCGCTATCGGAGGCGACGGACGGCGCGGCGCGCGGCGCGGCTGTCGTCTTCGGCGTGATCCTCGGAACCGGCGTGGGCGGCGGCATCGTCGTGCACGGGCGCGTCGTGGAAGGCGCCAACGCGATCGCCGGCGAATGGGGCCACAACCCGCTGCCGTTGCCGCGCGCCGACGAGCATCCGCTGCCGCTGTGCTACTGCGGGCGGCGCGGCTGCATCGAGACGTACCTCTCCGGGCCCGGCATGGCGGCGGACCACGCGCGCGCCACCGGCGAGCGGCTGGACGCGGCCGAGATCGCCCGGCGCGCGGCCGGAGGCGACACCCCATGCGTCGCGACGCTCGAGCGCTACGCGGAGCGGCTCGCGCGCGGCCTCGCGGCCGTGATCAACATCCTGGATCCGGACATCATCGTGCTGGGCGGCGGCCTGTCGCGCATGGGCCACCTTTACCAGGACGTTCCGCGGCGCTGGATCCCGCACGTGTTCTCCGACGAGGTCCGCACGCGCCTCGTGCCGCCGGTCCACGGCGACGCGAGCGGCGTGAGGGGCGCGGCGTGGCTGTGGAATCCCGCGTAAGGTGCGGCTGTCGTCCGCGACGGATAATGGACATCCTCAACGGGAGCTCGCCATGAGATTGCTTGCCGCACTGATCGCCGCGCTGGCCGCGCTTTGCGCGCGGGCCGAGGCGCCGAAGATTCCACCCGGGGCCGCGGTCGCCACCTTCGCGGGCGGATGCTTCTGGTGCATGGAAGCGGACTTCGACAAGGTGCCCGGCGTGCTCGCGACGATCTCGGGCTACACCGGCGGACGGAAGATCGATCCCACGTACGAGGAGGTGTCCTCGGGCACGACGGGCCACGCGGAATCGGTGGAGGTCGTGTACGACCCGAAGAAGGTGACGTACGAGAAGCTGCTCGACGTCTATTGGGTGAACGTCGATCCCACCGTGAAGGACCGCCAGTTCTGCGACACCGGCAGCCAGTACCGCACCGCGATCTTCTATCACGACGAGCTCCAGCGGAAGGCCGCCGAGGAATCGAAGCGCCGCATCGAGGCGAGCAAGCCCTTCAAGGCGCCGATCGTGACCGCGATCGAGATGGCCGGCCCGTTCTATCCGGCCGAGGATTACCATCAGGATTTCTACCTCAAGAACCCGGTGCGCTACCAGTTCTACCGCAAGGGCTGCGGCCGCGACGCGCGGCTGAAGGAGCTCTGGGGAGCGCGGGCCGGAGGCCACTAGGAGCCGCGATGGCAACCGTTGCGACGAGCGTGGATGCGGCATTGGCCGCGGCGATCACGAGGCTGGCGACCATGCCGGCCTTCGTGCAGTCGGCGCTCGAGCGCCTCGCGCCCGGCGCGCTCGCGACGCGCCCCGGGCCGGACGAGTGGGCGCTGGTCGAGCAGGCCTGCCACCTGCGCGATGTCGAGCGCGACGCCTTTCTCGTGCGCGTGCGGCGCATGCTCTCGGAAACGCTTCCCGATCTCGTGCCGTTCTTCGGCGACGACGTGGCGCGCGAGCGCGACTACCTCGCGCAGGACGCCCGCGGCGCGACGCGCGATTTCACCGCCGCGCGCGCCGAGCTGGTCGCCCTCCTGCGCTCGATCGATCCCGCGGACCTCGACCGCCAGGCCACGTTCGCGGGAAGCCGCATCGCGCTGCGCGATCTCGTCGCGATGATCGAGGAGCACGATCGCGAGCACCGCGCGCAGGTCGAGGCGCTGATCGGGCGGGTCGCGACGGGTTGATTTCGACCAACGGGAGCCGACGATGGAGATGAAGCGCCTGAATGCCGCCGGCCTCAAGGCCGCCGGCTACGACGAGCGCGACCGCAAGCTCGTCGTGGAGACCGCCACCGGCACCTTCGAGTACGCCAACATCGCGCCGGAGATCTACCGGCGGCTGATGAGCTCGCCCACGCCGGGCAGCTACTACCGCGAGGCGATCGAGGAGGAGTTCACTCCCCGCCGCATCAAGTAGCTCACTTGTCCTTCCAGGGCGGCTCGCAGCGCACGATGTTGGCGAACGGCGTGCTCGGGTCCTTCGCCTTGGTGCGGTCCGTGCAGAAGCACGCCTCGCTCCAGTACCAGCGGCCGCTCTTGCCCTGGCGCATCACGTGCTCGCAGGACAGGCCGGACATCTGCTTGGCGATTCCGAACGGACGCAGCGCGAGCGGTGGCATCGACGGCGGAGCGCTGTCGGGCTTCGGGGGCGGCGTGTCGTAGACCGTGTCGCACACGGGCATCTGCTTGCACGTTCCTTCGCCGTTGCACAACCATTCCCAGGTGCAGTTCGCGGAAGCGGCCGGCGCGGCGAGCGCCAGCGCGGCGGCGAGCAGCAGGCGGGTCTTCATTTCCATCTCCTTGTCGTGGGCGCCGGCAGGTGAAGCGGCGCGGCATGGCAAGAATTCTGCGCCGCGGCCCGCGCGCACTACAATGCGCGACGGCTTTCCGAACGTTACGGTTTGTCACCCGCGTAGCCGCGCCGAAATCGACGGTACGTTCTCGTTCGCGCGACGCTCACGCGGCCGCGCGCGTGTTCTTCGCCCAGTCCCCCGCCACGCGCGTCGGGAACCATACGGCGCCGTAAACCGGCACCTGTTCCCACTGGCCAACGCGTACGCGGGCTGGTCCTCGCCCCACGGGCACCAGCCGGCCAGGCGAGCGCGCCGGCGAGGCAGAAGAGGAAAAAAGCGAGGGCGCGCATGGAGTTGCCTTCCTTCGAAGAGCGGGGCGAACGGCCGCGAACGTCGGCCACCATCCCGGCAACGTGCGGGACGCCGGGCGCGGGGACAGCCTCGTGAAGGTTTCCGGTCGCGGGCCGTTCGCACGGTTCTCGCGACCGTCCGTCGGCGCCCTCCGACGCGGTTTTGCAACGCCCTGAATTCATGCCATTATTGGACGTCAGGGAGAGCCACAAAAAGCGGAGAGTCGATGGATCGCACCACGGTATTCACCAAGACCGCGAAGGGCATCACCCAGGTCAACCAGAAATCCGCGTCGCTCTCGAAGGACCTCATGAAGGTCCTCAAGCTCATCGACGGCAAGTCGAACTTCGGCCAGATCATGGAGAAGGCCGAGCTCGACAAGAACGCCCTCGAGAAGGCGCTCAACACCCTCACCAAGGACGGGTACGCCCGCGTCTTCCAGGTGCGCAAGGAGGAGGTCGACCCGTTCGCGGGCGAGGACGATTTCGACTTCACCGCTCCGGGCAAGATGCCCGCGAGCACGCAGCGCGTCGTGCCGGGCGCGGCCAACGACATCAGCGAGCTCGTGCGCCAGCAGGAGAAGGCCGACGCGGAGAAGAAGTCGCGCGAGCAGGCGCACGAGGCCGCGCGGGCAAAGGCGAAGGCTGAGGCGGAGACCCGCGCCAAGCTCGAGGCCGAGGCGCGCAGCAAGGCGAGGCCGAGCAGCAGGCGATGGAGCAGGCGCAAGCGCGCGAAGGAAGCCGCGGAGCGCGCGAAGGCCGAGCTCGACACGAAGATGCGCGAGGAGGAAGCGCGCAATCGCACGCTCGCCGAGCAGCAGGCGCGATTCACCGCCGACCAGAAGGTGAAGGAAGAGGCCGAGAGCCGGCGCCTCGCGGAGCTGCGCGTCAAGGCGGAGAAGGAAGCGCGGGCCCTCGCCGAGGCGCGCGCCCGCGCCGAAGCCGAGGCCGCGGCGCTCGCCAAGGCGCGCGCCGAAGCCGAGGCCGCGGCGAAGAAGCAGGCGGAGGAGGCGACGAGCGCCGAGCAGCAGCTGCAAGGCGCGCCTGAAGGAGGAGATCGAGTTGCGCATCCGCTCGGAGATGGAAGACCTGCTGCGCAACGAGGTCGAGGAGAAGACGCGCGACGAGATGCGCGCGCAGATCCTGGAGGAGGCCAAGCTCGCCGCGAAGGCCGAGCTCGAGGAGCGGCTGCGCGAGGAGCGCGCAGACGCATCGCCACGCGCCGAGAGCGGGAGGCGCGCACCAAGGCGGAGACCGAGTCGCGCGCCCGCGCCGAGCAGGAAGCGAAGCTGCGCGCCCAGGCCGAGGCGCGCGCGGCGGCGGAGACCGAGGCGCGCATCAAGGCCGAGGAGGAAGCGCGGCGCCCTGCGCCAGGACGCGAGGAAGCCGCGCCGAGCAGGCGAGGGCGCGCGAGCAGCAGGAGACCCGGCAGCGCCTGGAAGCCGAGCGGCGCGCCAAGTACGAGGCGGAAGCGCGCGCGAAGATCGAGGCCGAGGAGCGCGAGCGCCGCGAAGCGGAGCTGCAGGCGACCCTCGAGGAGGAGCGCAAGGCGAAGCAGGAAGCCGAGGCGAGGGCGCGCATCGAGGCGCGCGCCCGCGAGACCATCGCCGAGGACACGCGCGTGAAGGTCCAGGCCGAGATCGAAGCGGACATGGAGAAGCGCGCGGAGATCGAAGGCAAGGCGCAGGCCAAGGCCTACATGCAGGCGAAGGTGAAGGCCGAGCGCGACGAGGACGAGCGTCTGCGCGCGGAGCAGGCGCGCAAGGCGCAGGAGATCGCCGAGATCCTGCGCACGAAGGTCGAGCCCGACGAGATCGCGCCCGAGACGCCCCGAAAGCGAAAGCGCGCCGGCGCGCGCGGCGCAAGGGCAGCCTCGTCAAGACGGCCCTCTTCAGCCTGGTCGGCCTGATCATCCTCGGCGTCGGCGCGCTGCACGTGATCCCGCTGCGGCCATACGCGGCGAAGCTCGAGCGCACGCATGTCGGCGCTGGCTGCACGACGACGTGTCCATCGGCTCGGTCACCTTCCGGCTGATTCCCACCCCGCACCTTTATGTGCGAGAACGTCTCCGTGGGCAAGCTGCTCGACGCGAAGGCGACCACCGGCACATCTACCTCGACCTCGCCACGCTCTTCGGCGACCGGCCCTCCATCAGCCGGCTCGAGCTGGACGACGTGTCCCTCAGCGGCCGATGCCGTGCGCCGCATCCCGGCGTGGGGACGCTCCGAGGGCAAGCACGCGCGCCGGCGAGATCGCCGTCATCAACCTGCAGAACGTGAAGCTCGACGTGAAGCCGGCGCTCGACCCGATGGACGCGGAGATCATCTTCGCGCGCGACGGGTCGCTGCGGCAGGCGAACCTGCGCGGCGGCGGCGGGCGCTGGAGCGCGCTGCTGAGGCCCTCGGAGAAGGGCTTCGACTTCGACTTCAACGCGCGCAACATGGCGCTGCCCCTCGGCGCGCCGGTGATGATCGGCGACGCCACGCTCAAGGGAACGCTCGACGCCACACACCTCGAGGTGCCGGAGTTCGAGGCGCACGTGCTCGAGGGCAACGTGAACGGCACGCTGCAGGCGAGCTGGCAATCGGGCGTGCGCATGGAATCGGACCTGTCGCTCGTGCGGCTCAACGCGAAGGACCTGGTGAGCACGTTCACGCCGGACATCGCGATCACCGGCAAGCTCGACGGCAACTTCAGCGTCGGCGGCGAGGCGCCGACGCTGGAAGGCGTGCTCTCCGCCCCGCGCGTGCAGGGCCGCTTCAAGCTCGCCGAAGGCTCCATCAGCAACGTCGACCTGGTCGCGGTGATGCAGTCGGACGCGGCCGGCCAGCGCGCGGGCGTGACCAAGTTCGCCGAGCTCACGGGCGAGTACGGAGCGGGCGACCGGCGCGCCAGCTTCCGCAACGTGACGCTGCAGGGCGGCGTGCTGCGCGGCAACGGCGGCGTGGAGATCGGCGCCAACAGCGGCCTGGCCGGCCACCTCGCCCTCGAGATCCGCTCGCAGGTCGCGCAGGACCGCGGGGCGTTCTCCGTGTCCGGCACCGTCGCGCGCCCGATCATCAAGCGTGGCGGCTAGGAGCGCGGGGCACCCGAACTGCGCAGGCTCCTTCCGCTCTTCCGGCTGCTCGCGCCGTACCGCGGGCGCATCGCGGTCGCCGTCGTGGCGATCGTGCTCTCCGCCGGCATGGTGCTCGTGATCGGCCAGGGCCTGAAGACCGTGATCGACGAAGGCTTCGCGCGCGGGCAGGAGCGGCTGCTCGACGCCACGCTCGCGACCCTCGCGGCGCTCATCGGCGCGCTCGGCGTCATCACCTGGGTGCGCGTCTACAACGTGTACTGGATCGGCGCGCGCTTCACCGCGGACCTGCGCCGGCGCGCGTACGACCACCTCCTCACGCTCTCGCCCGGCTTCTACGAGGACGCGCGCACGGGCGAGGTCTCCTCGCGCGTCACCAACGACGTGACGCTGATCGAGGCGGTGATGGGCGGCACGCTGCTCTATGCGCTGCGCATGGCGATCACGCTCGCCGGCTGCGTGGCGATGCTGTTCTTCACGAGCGTGAAGCTCACCGCCTCGCGCTCGCGTGCATGCCGCTCGTGCTGCTGCCGATCGGCCTCCTCGGATCGCGCGTCCGGCGTCTTTCGCGCGCGGTGCAGGACCGCGTGGCCGACGTCTCCAGCCACGTGGACGAGACGCTCCACGAGATCCGCACCGTGCAGGCGTTCGCGCACGAGGATCGCGAGGCCGCCACCTTCGGCGAGCGCGTGGAGGCGGTGTTCGCGCGCGGCGATCGAGCGCTCGGGCTACCTGGCGCTGCTCATCGCCGCGGTGATCGTGCTCGCGTTCGGCGCCGTGGGCGTGCTGCTCTGGGTCGGCGCCCACGACGTCTTCGCGGGCCGGCTCACCGCGGGCGGCCTCACCGCGTTCATCTTCTACGCGGTGATCGTGGCCAACGCCGCCTTCGTGCTCGCGGAAGTCTATGGCGAGATGCAGCGCGCGGCCGGCGCCTCGGAGCGGCTGCTCGAGCTGCTCGCGACGCAGTCGCGCATCGTGCGCACCCCGCGTTCCCGTGGCGCTTGCCTCCCGCGCGCGGGCGCGTCGCGTTCGAGGACGTCACCTTCTTCTATCCGTCGCGGCCCGCGATCCCGGCGCTCGAGCGCTTCTCGCATCACCGTCGAGCCGGGCGAGGTGGTCGCCCTCGTCGGCCCTTCGGGCGCGGGAAAGACCACGGTGTTCCAGCTCCTGCTGCGCTTCTACGACCCGACGCAAGGGCGCGTCACGCTCGACGGCGTCGATGCGCGCGCGGCCGATCCGCGGGAACTGCGCCACAGGGTGGCGGTCGTGGCGCAGGATCCCGTGATCTTCGCTTCCACCGTGCTCGAGAACGTGCGCTACGGACGTCCCGAGGCGGACGAGGCGCAAGTCCGTGAAGCCCTCCAGCAGGCCAACGCGCTCGACTTCGTGCTCCGGCTTCCCGACGGCCTCGCGACGGCGCTCGGCGAGCGCGGCGTGAAGCTCTCCGGCGGACAGCGCCAGCGCATCGCGATCGCGCGCGCGATCCTCGCCGACCGCGCCGTGCTCCTCCTCGACGAAGCCACCAGCTCGCTCGATGCCGAGAGCGAGAAGCTCGTGCAGCAGGCCCTCGAGCGGCTCATGCGCGGGCGCACCACGCTCGTCATCGCGCACCGCCTGGCGACGGTGAAGTCGAGCGACCGCATCGTGGTGATGGACCACGGGCGCGTGGTGGCCACCGGCGCCCACGCCGCGCTGGCCGCCGCCGAGGGCCTCTACGCGCGCCTGGCCGCGCTGCAATTCGACCCCGCCATCTCATGAGATCGAGCCGATTCCTGCGCACGCTCGCCGCGGCCGCGGCGCTCGCCGCTTGCGCCGCGCGCGCCGCCGAACCCGACGACCCGATGCGCGCACTGGACAACGGCGCCGATCCCGCCACGCGCGCGTACCTCGAGCAGCAGGCGGCGCAGGCGCGGTCCGTGCTCGATCGCATCCCCGGCCGTGCCGCGCTGCTCGAGCGCATTCGCGCGCTGTCGGCCACGGGCACGACCATCACCGACCTGGCGCTCGAAGCGGGACGCGTCTTCTACCTCAGGGCCGCGCCGGAATTCCAGGTGCCGGTGCTGTGCGTGCGCGAAGGCTTCGCGGGGCCGGAGCGCATCCTGGCGGATCCGCGGCGCCGTCCCGACGGCGGCGGCGACGCTTCGATCGACTGGTTCTCCGCTTCGCCCGACGGGCGCCATGTCGCCTTCGGCCTGTCGCACGGCGGGAGCGAGGATTCGCTGCTGCACGTGATCGAGGTCGATTCGGGCCGCGACCTGCCGTTCGAGCTGGACCGCACGCGCCTGAACCGGCACCTCGCGTGGAATCCCGACGGGCGCTCGTTCTATTACACGCGCATTCCCGAGGGCAATCCGCCCGATCGGCGCGACGCCAACGCGCGCATCTATCTCCACGTGCTCGGGCGCGAGACCGGCAGCGACGAAGTGGTGTTCGCGCCCGGCGTGGGCGGAGCGCGCGACATTCCCGAGATGGTCGAGCCGTGGATCGTCGTGCCGGCGGAATCGCGCCATGCGTTCGCCGTCGCGCGCGAGGGCACCGCGGGCAATCTCGCGGTGCACGTGGCGCTGCAGAAGGATCTCGCCGCGGGACGTCCGCGCTGGCACAAGCTCGCGGGCGCGGACGACGGCGTGGTCGCGATCGACGCCTGGCGCAACGATCTCTACGTCCTGTCGAATCACGGGGCGCCGAACCGCCAGGTGCTGCGCGTGGCCGCGAGCGCCGCGAGCCTGGATGGCGCGCACGTGGTCGCTCCCGAAGGCGACGCGGTGATCGAGTCGATGGGGCTCGCGCGCGACGCGCTCTACCTGCGCACGATGGTGGCGGGCGTCGACCGGCTGGAGCGCGTGCGCCTCGGGCTCCTCGGGGCGGGATCGCGCGAGTACCTGCGCACGCCCTTCGACACCGCGATCGCGCAGCTCGTCACGAGCCCGCGGCGCGCCGGCGCCGTGCTGCGGCTGGACGGCTGGGTCCAGGCACCCTCGGTGATGGAAGTCGATGCGCGCAGCGGCGACCTGCACGACACGCACCTGCAGCCCGCTCCGACCGCGGATTTCTCGGGCATCGACGAAGTGCGCCTGTACGCCAACGCGGCCGACGGCGTGAAGGTGCCCATCACGCTGCTCTATCGCAAGAGCACGCGGCTCACCGGCGACAACCCGACCCTGCTCGTGGGCTACGGCGCCTTCGGCGATCCGGTGACGCCGCACTTCGACGCGGCGCGGCTCGCGTGGCTGGAGCGCGGCGGCGTCTACGCGGTCGCCCACGTGCGCGGCGGCGGCGAATACGGCGAGCGCTGGCACGAGGCCGGCCGCGGCGCCCTCAAGGCGACGACCATCCTCGACTTCATCGCCGCGTGCGAATTCGTCGAGCGCTACGGGTTCACCAACGTCAATCGCCTCGCGATCGAAGGCAGCGGCGCGGGCGGCATCCCCGTGGGAGGAGCGCTGGTGCGCCGGCCGGACCTCGTCGCCGCGGTGGTCGCGCGCGCGCCGCTGCTCGATCCCGAGCGCCTCGAAGCGACCGCGCGCGGGCGCGCCGACCTGGGCGAGTTCGGCACGGCCGCGACGGCGCAGGGCCGCGAAGCGCTCGCCGCGGTCTCGGCGTACCGGCAGGTGCGAGAGGGCATGCCGTACCCGGCCGTGCTCCTCACCGCGAACCTGCACGATCCGCGCATCGAGCCCGCGCAGGCGGCGAAGATGGCGGCGCGCCTGCAGCGGGCGACCACCAGCGGCAAGCCCGTGCTGCTGCGCGTGGACTTCCAGTCCGGCGCCGAGGCGGCCCTGCCGCGCGCGCGGCGCGACGAGGAGCGCGCCGACACCTACGCGTTCCTGCTCTGGCAGCTCGGCGATTCGCGCTTCCAGCCGGCGCCGCCCGCTCCCCCCGCCGCGCCGCCCGCCACCGCTCCGCTACCCGAAACCCGCCGGCGCGGATTGTGACGGTTCTCGGCGCCCTCGACAGCATCGCGCAAGCTCGCGAGTGATACGCTCGCGGCATGCCGCCGCGAGAACAAGAACGAATTCCCCTGCTCAAGCGCCTCGGCCCCGGCCTCATCACCGGCGCGGCGGACGACGACCCCAGCGGCATCGCCACCTACTCGCAGGCCGGGGCGCAATACGGATACGGGCTGCTCTGGTCCGTGCTGCTCACCACGCCGCTCATGATCGGCATCCAGATCGTCTCGGCGCGCATCGGGCGGGTGAGCGGCCACGGGCTCGCGGCCAACATCCGCGACCACTATCCCCCGTGGCTGCTGCACGGCATCGTGGGGCTGCTGCTCTTCGCCAACACCATCAACATCGCGGCCGACCTGGGGGCGATGGGCAATGCGCTGCAGCTCATCGTGGGCGGGTCGAGCGAGATCTACATCGTGTTCTTCGCGCTCCTCTCGCTCACCCTGCAGATCTTCGTGCCGTTCCCGCGCTACGCGCCGCTGCTCAAGTGGATGACTCTGGCGCTCCTCGGCTACGTGGCGACCGTGTTCCTCGTGCACGTGCCCTGGAACGAGGCGACCATGGCGGTGCTCTTCCCGCGGCCGCAATTTCGCGCCGACTACATCGCCACGCTCGTCGCGGTGCTCGGCACCACCATCAGCCCCTACCTCTTCTTCTGGCAGGCGTCGCAGGAGGTCGAGGAGCAGCGCGCGACGCCCGGGCACGAGCCGCTGCGCGAGGCGCCGGACCAGGCCGCCCACCATCTCGACCGGATCAAGTTCGATACCTGGATCGGGATGATGTTCTCCAACGGCATCGCGCTCTGCATCATGCTCACCACCGCCGCCACGCTGCACGTGCAGGGCGTGACCTCCATCGAGACGGCCGAGCAGGCGGCGCGCGCCCTGCGGCCCATCGCCGGCGACTTCGCGTTCGTGCTGTTCGCGGCGGGCATCGTGGGCACGGGCCTGCTCGCCGTGCCGGTGCTCGCGGGCTCCGCCGCCTACGCGGTGGCCGAGTCGCGGCGCTGGCCGATCGGCCTGGGGCTGACGCTGCTCGAGGCGCGCGGCTTCTACGCCATCCTCGCCGCGGCCACGCTGATCGGCGTCGCGGTGGATTTCACCGACATCGATCCCATCAAGGCGCTCATCTGGGCCGCGGTCGTGAACGGCGTCATCGCGGTGCCCATCATGGTGGTGATGATGCTGCTCGCCGTGAGGCCCGACGTGATGGGCCGGTTCGTCGTGAGTCGCCGCCTGCTCGTCCTCGGCTGGTTCTCCACCGCCGTCATGGCCGGCGCGGTGGTCGCCATGATCGCGACGCTCTAGGGCGGCAAAGGTCTTCGCCTCAACGCCTCAGGCGTTCGTATCCTCCGACGGGACGAGCCGGGGATCGGGGAGGGAGGCGGCGCCCGCGCCGAGCTCGTTGGCGTCGGGACCCGCGGCGCCGAGCGTGTAGCAGGTCATCGAGATCGATCCGAGCGAGCAGCCCTCCACCAGCACTTCGCAATTGGAACCTTCCGCGTGCGCGAGGCCGGCGAGATACGCGAGCGGCAGGAAGTGCTCCGGCGTGGGAACGGCGAGCTCGTAGTCGGGGTGGTCCATGAGCCCCGCGATGGCGGCCGGATGCGTGGTCATCACCTCGCGCGCGGCGGCGTCGAAGCGCAGCGCCCAGTCGAAGGCGGCATCGGGCCGGCGGAAGTCGATGCGGCGCAGGTTGTGCACCACGTCCCCGCTGGCCACGACGAGCACGCCGCGCGCGCGCAGCGGCGCCAGCCGCGCGCCCAGCTCGAAATGGTCGTCGATGTCCAGCGCGGCATTGATCGACAGCTGCACCACCGGCACGTCCGCGCCGGGGAACACGTGCGCGAGGACCGACCACGCGCCGTGGTCGAGGCCCCAGCTGTCGTGGTCCAGGCCCACCCAGCCCGGCTTCGCGACGTCGACCACCTCCCGCGCCAAGGACGGCGAGCCGGGCGCCGGGTACCCGAACTTGAAGAGCTCCTCGGGAAACCCGAAGAAGTCGTGGATCGTGCGCGGCGACGGCATCGCCGTGACCGCCGTCGCGTTGAGGTACCAGTGCGCCGAGACCACCAGCACCGCGCGCGGCCGCGGCACGAGCGAAGCGCCGAACGCGCGCCACGCCGCGGTGTAGCGGTTGTTCTCGAGCGCGTTCATCGGGCTGCCGTGGCCGAGGAACGCGGCGGGCATGAGGCCGGGTTGCATGGGCGCCAACATATCACCTTCGAGCGCTTGATTTCGGTCAAACCGCGGCGCTGTCCTGCGTGAAGAATGGCTACAAGGCCATCGAACCCGAAAGGGGCCGCACATGTACAAGCACATCCTCATTCCCACCGACGGCTCGGAGCTGTCCGAGAAGGCGTTGCGCGAGGGGATCGATCTCGCGCAGTCCGTCAAGGCGCGCGTGACCGTGTTCACGGCGTCCCCGCCTTTCAACTCCTTCGCCGCCGAGGCGGCGCTCGGCAGCGACTCGCGCGCGATCTACACGGCGAGCGCGGAAGAGCGCGCCGCGTCGCGCCTGAAGACGGGCCTCGAGTACGCGCACGCGAAGGGCGTGCCGGCGCGCACCCAGCACGTCTTCGCCGAGTTCCCGTACGAGGCGATCATCGCGGCCGCCGCCAAGGAAGGCTGCGACCTGGTCTGCATGGCGTCGCACGGGCGCAAGGGGATCGCGGGCCTGCTGGTCGGCAGCGAGACGAACAAGGTCCTCACGCATTCGAAGGTGCCGGTGCTGGTTTGCCGCTAGCCGCGGCGATGACGCAGGGAAGGAGCGAGGAAATGCGAACCACTATAAGGATGTTCATCGCGGCCGCGGCGCTGGTGTCGGCGCCCGTGCTCGCCGCCGAAGGAAGCGCCTGCGCGAGCGATCCCGCGGCCACCGGCCTCGAGGCGCGCATGCAGAACATGAACGAGAAGATGGACCGCATCCGCTGGTCCACCGATGCCGGCGAGCAGCGCAGGCTGATCGAGCTGCACGGCAAGCTCATGAACGAAGGCATGCACGAGCTGGCGCGCCGCAACACGGGCACCGCCTGCCGCCTCGAAATGATGAACGCGATGATGGCGCAGATGATCGAGCATCAGCAGGTCGCGCAGGACGCGGGCGACCGCTGAGTGTCCGCGGCCGCGCCTCCTGCGCTCCCCGGCGCGGCCAGCGACTGTTTTCACTGCGCTCTGCCCGTCCCGGCGGGAACGACCTTCGGATTCGACGCAGCCGAGGGCTGGCGCGCGTTCTGCTGCGCCGGCTGCGAAGCGGTGAGCCGCGCCATCACCGGCCAGGGCCTCGACGACTACTACCGCGTGCGCGCGGCCTCGCCCCCGCGGCCGGGCGCGGGCGACGGCTCCGAGGACCTGAGCCTCTACGACGAACGCATCGTGCAGGAGCGCTTCGTGCGCGACGCGGGCGACGGCAGTCGCGAGGCCGCGATCCTCGTGGATGGAATGCGCTGCACCGCGTGCGCCTGGCTCGTGGAGCAGGTGGCGGCGCGCGTGCCCGGCGTGAGCTTCGCGCAGGCCCATTTCGCCTCGCGCCGCACGCTCGTGCGCTGGGACCCGGCGGTCGCGAAGCTGAGCGCCGTGCTGGCCGCGATCCGCGCGGTCGGCTATCCGGCCTGGCCCTTCGAGGCGCAGCGCCTCGCGCAAGTGGAGGCGCGCGAGCGCCGCGCGATGCTGCGCCGCCTCTGGGTCGCGGGCCTGGGCATGATGCAGGTGATGATGTACGCGGTGCCCGGCTACATCGCGGGCTCCGGCGAGATCGCGCCCGACATCGCGCGCCTCATGGACTGGGCGGCGCTCGTGCTCACGCTGCCCGTGCTCGGCTATTCGGCGGGGCCGTTCTTCGCCGGGGCATGGCGCAGCCTGCGCCATCGCAGCCTCGGCATGGACGTTCCCGTCGCGCTCGGCATCGGCACCGCCTTCGCGGCGAGCGCCGTCGCCACATGGCGCGGATCGGGCGCGGTCTACTTCGATTCCGTCACGATGTTCGTCTTCCTCCTCACCGCCGGGCGCTACCTCGAGCTCCTCGCGCGCGACGCGCGCCGGGCTCACGCTGCAGCGGCTGGGCCGCCTGGTGCCGCAGGCCGCGCAGCGGCTGCGCGAAGGCTGCGGGCTGGACGCGGAAGCGATTCCGGCGGCGCTCCTGAAAGCCGGCGAGCGCGTGCTGGTGCGCGCGGGCGAGGCGCTTCCCGCGGACGGCGAGCTGGAGAGCGCCGAGGCGTGGCTCAACGAGGCGCTCCTCACCGGCGAGAGCCGCGCGCTGCGGCACGAACGCGGGGCGGCCCTGCTCGGCGGATCGGTCAACGCGGGCAGCGCGCTCGTGATGCGCGTGACACGGGTCGGCGCCGAGGCCACGCTCGCCGGCATCGAGCGGCTGATGGAACGCGCCCTCGCGGAGCGGCCGCGGTGGGTCGAGATGGCGCAACGCGCCTCCGGCATCTTCGTGGGCGCCGTCCTCGCGTGCGCGCTCGGCGCGGGGCTCGCGTGGCTCACGATCGATCCGTCGCGCGCGCTGTGGGTCGCGGTCTCCGTCCTCATCGTGACGTGCCCCTGCGCGCTTTCGCTCGCCACGCCCGCCGCGATGACGGTCGGGCTCGCCGCGCTCGCGCGCACCGGCCTCGTGGTGAGCCGCGGCCACGGCATCGAAGCGCTCGCCGGCGCGACCGACATCGTGTTCGACAAGACCGGCACGCTCACGGCCGGGCGGCCGCGCGTGCTCGAGGTGCTGCCGCTGGGCAGCCTGTCCGGCGATGAAGCGCTCGCCATCGCGGCGGCCATGGGACGCGGTTCCTCGCATCCGCTCGACCGCGCGATCGTGCAGGCGGCGGGCGACCGGCCCGTGGCGGCGATCGAGTCCCACGCGAGCCGCGCGGGCGCGGGCGCCGAAGCGCGCGATCGATGCACGCACCTATCGCATCGGCCAGGCCGCCTACGCCGGCGCGCTGCACGGCAAGCCGGCGCCCATCGCGTGGCTGCACACTTGCGACACGGTGGTATGGCTCGCCGGCGCGTGCGGATGGATCGCGGCGTTGCGCATCGGCGACGGCCTGCGTCCCGAAGCGGCGGGCGCCGTCAAGGCGCTGCACGCGCTGGGCCTTCGCATCCACCTGCTCACCGGCGACGAGCCGCGCGTGGCGCATCGCGTGGCGTCGCAGCTCGGCATCGAGCGCGTCGAGTCGCGCGCCGGCCCCGAGCGCAAGCAGGAGTACGTGCGCGCGCTGCAGCGGCGCGGCGCGCGCGTCGCCATGGTGGGCGACGGCGTGAACGACGCACCGGTGCTGGGGCTCGCCGACGTATCGATCGCCATGGGCCACGGCGCCGACCTCGCGCAGCTCAAGTCCGACGCGGTGCTCACGTCCGATTCGCTCGACGACCTGGTGCGCGGCGTGCGGCTCGCGCGGCGCACGCGCTCGGTGCTGCGCCAGAACCTCGCGTGGGCGCTGGGCTACAACCTGCTGGTGCTGCCGCTCGCGTTCGCCGGATGGGTGACGCCGCTCCTGGCGGGAATCGGCATGGCGTCCAGCTCGCTCGTGGTCGTGGCCAACGCGCTGCGCCTGCACGCGAGCCCGAAAGCCTGAGCGATGGAGATCCTCTATCTCCTCATTCCGTTGAGCGTGGTGCTCGCGGTGGCGATCGGCATCGCGTTCTGGCTCGCCGTCGAGGGCGGCCAGTTCGACGACCTGGATCGTCCCGCGCTCGACATCCTCATCGACGACGACCGGCCGACAGCGCGCGAGCCATGATCCTCGCGATCGCCGCGCTGGTGATCCTGCTCGGGGCGGCGAGCGTGGCGGTGGCGCTCGCGTATTCGAGCGACATGGCTGCCGCGAGGGCGCGCCTGGCTGCGGGAAGCCATGTGGCGCGAACGCCGTGCGGGCCGATCGAATACGCGATGGCGGGCGAGGGCGCGCCATTGCTCGCGGTCCACGGGGCCGGAGGCGGCTTCGACCAGGCCCTGGAATTCGCGCCGGCCCTCACGGCCCGGGGAATCCGCGTGATCGCCATGTCGCGCTTCGGCTACCTGCGCACGCCGCTGCCGCGCGATGCGTCGGCCGAGGCGCAGGCCGATGCGCACGCCTGCCTGCTCGATGCGCTGCACATCGAGCGCGCCGCGATCCTCGGCGTTTCGGCGGGCGCGCCGTCGGCGATGCAGTTCGCGTTGCGCCATCCGCATCGCACGGCGGCGCTCGTGCTGCTGGTTCCCGCCGCCTACGCGCCGCGCGCGGACGGGGCACCCTCGGTCACGCCGCCGCGCGGCACGCAGCTCGCCTTCGAGACGGCGCTGCGCTCGGATTTCCTGATGTGGGCCGCGCTGCGGCTGGCGCCCCGCACGCTGACCCGCGCATTGCTCGCCACGCCGCCCGAGCACTTGGATTCCGCTTCGGCAGGAGAGCGCGCGCGGGCGGCCCGGTTGCTGGACATCATCCTGCCCGTGACCGCGCGGCGCGCCGGTCTCGTGAACGACGCCGCCGTGACCTCGACCGTGCCCCGCTACGCGCTCGAGCGCATCGCGGCGCCCACGCTCGCGATCGGCGTGGCCGACGATCTCTTCGGCACCTGCGACAGCGCGCGCTATACGGCGAGCCAGGTCCCGGGCGCGCGGCTCCTGGAGTTTCCCGCGGGCGGTCACGTGTGGATCGGCCACGACGAGGAGGTGGCGGACGCCATCACCGCCTTCGTGAAGGCCCACGCGGACGCCGTGGGGCCAGCGGGTTGATACGCATCAAAGCCGGCGCGGCGCGCAAGAACAGAATCGAGCAAAAGACACTACTCGCGCCTCGGCGCGCGGAGGAGCTCGATGTTCCAGGTGCGCATCCATGGTCGCGGCGGCCAGGGCGTGGTTTCCGCCGCGGAGATGCTGTCGGTGGCCGCGTTCGGCGAAGGGCGCTTCGCGCAGGCGTTCCCGAGCTTCGGCTCGGAGCGCATGGGCGCGCCGGTGACGGCGTTCTGCCGCATCGACGATCGCGAGATCCGCCTGCGCGAGCCGGTGATGCAGCCCGACGCGCTGATCGTCCAGGATCCGACGCTCCTGCACCAGGTCGACCTCTTCAAGGGCCTCCCGCCCGGCGGCTACGTGCTCGTGAACTCCACGCGCAGCTTCGAGGGCCTCGGCATCGCGGATTTCATGCGCGCGTTCGCGCCGGAGCGCTGCTGCACGGTGCCGGCGACCGAGTACGCGCTGAAGAGCGTCGGGCGCCCGCTGCCCAACGCGGCGCTGCTCGGCGGCTTCGCCGCGATCACCGGGCAGGTCTCGATCGACGCGGTGTGTGCCGCGATCCGCGCCAAGTTTCCCGGCAAGGTGGGCGAGGCGAACGTGATCGCCGCGCGCGCCGCCTTCGCGAGCGTGCTCACGCACGCGGCCCGCGAGGCCGCCGATGCTTGAGCAGCTCGAGGGCTCCCAGGCGGTCGCGAAGGCGGTGGCGCTGTGCCGACCGCAGGTGATCTGCGCCTATCCCATCACGCCGCAGACCCACATCGTCGAGGGCCTCGGCGAAAAGGTGAAATCGGGCGAGCTCGCGAACTGCGAGTTCATCAACGTGGAAAGCGAGTTCGCGGCGCTGTCGGTCGCGATCGGCGCATCGGCCGCCGGCGCGCGCAGCTACACCGCCACCGCGAGCCAGGGAATCCTCTACATGGCCGAGGCGGTGTACAACGCCGCCGGCCTGGGACTGCCGATCGTGATGACCATCGGCAACCGCGCGATCGGCGCGCCGATCAACATCTGGAACGACCATTCCGACAGCATGGCGCTGCGCGACGCGGGCTGGATCCAGCTCTACGCCGAGACCAACCAGGAGGCGGCCGACCTGCACATCCAGGCCTTCCGCCTCGCCGAAGAGCTGTCGATCCCGGTGATGGTGTGCATGGACGGCTTCATCCTCACCCACGCCTACGACCGCGTGGACATTCCGTCGCAGGAGGACGTGGACGCGTTCCTGCCGCCCTTCGAGCCGGTGCAGGTGCTCGACGTGGAAGACCCGGTTTCGATCGGCGCCATGGTGGGGCCCGAGGCGTTCTTCGAGGTGCGCTACCTGCAGCACCACACGCAGCAGCGCGCGCTCGAGAGGATCCCCGAGCTCGCCGAGGAATTCCGCCGCCGCTTCGGGCGCGAATCGGGCGGGCTCGTGCGCCGCTATCGATGCGAGGGCGCGAAGACCATCGTCGTCGCGCTGGGCACGTGTGAACGGGACGCTGAAGGAGGCCGTGGACGCGATGCGCGAGCGCGGCGAGCCGGTGGGATCGCTCTCGATCTGCTCGTTCCGCCCGTTCCCGCTCGCCGAGGTGCAGGCGGCGCTGCGCCACGCCGACCACGTCGTGGTGCTGGAGAAGTGCCTCGCCGTCGGCATCGGCGGCATCGTCTCCGACGGCGTGAGGAAGGCGCTCGCCGGCATCGCGCTGCACACGCACACCGTCATCGCCGGCCTCGGCGGGCGCGCGATCACGCGCCAGTCGCTCATGGACATGATCGAGCGCGCGGCGGCGGGCCAGCTCTCGGAGCTCAACTTCCTCGACCTGCAGTGGGACGTGGTGAAGCGCGAGCTCGCGCGCGCCAGCGTGCAGCGCCGCTCCGGCCCCGCCGCCGAGAACATCCTGCGCGAGCTCGGTCCCGCGGCCGCGCGCATCGGCTGACGAACGAAGGCATCGAGACATGGCCCTGCAAGCCGTCAGGTTCTACCAGACCGGGACCTTCACCGTGGGCAACCGCCTCCTCGCCGAGGACGAGCGCGCGGTGCAGGCGAACATGCGCCGGACCAACTCGCTCAACTCCGGGCACCGCGCGTGCCAGGGTTGCGGCGAGGCGCTCGGCGCGCGCTACGCGATCGACGCGGCGATGCAGGCCTCGGGCATGCGGGTCATCGCGGTGAACGCGACCGGCTGCCTGGAGGTGTTCTCCACGCCGTACCCCGAGACCTCGTGGCAGATCCCCTGGCTGCATTCGCTCTTCGGCAACGCCGCCGCGGTCGCCGCGGGCGTGGCCGCCGCGATGCGCGTGCGCTCGCAACGCGGCGTGAAGGTGATCGCGCAGGGCGGCGACGGCGGCACCACGGACATCGGCTTCGGGTGCCTGTCGGGCATGTTCGAGCGCAACGACGACGTGCTCTACATCTGCTACGACAACGAGGCCTACATGAACACCGGCGTGCAGCGCTCGAGCGCCACGCCGCCCGCGGCGCGCACCGCGACCACCATGGCGATCGGCGACGAGCCCGGCAACGGGTTCGGCACCGGCAAGAACGTGCCGCTCATCGCGATGGCGCACCGCATCCCCTTCGTCGCCACCGCGTCGGTCGCGAACCTGCACGACCTCGAGGACAAGGTCACGCGCGCGATGGCGATGCAAGGCGCGCGCTACATCCACATCCACACGCCGTGCCCGCTGGGCTGGGGATCGAAGACCTCGGACACGCTCAAGGTCGCGCGCATGGCGGTGGAATCCGGGCTCTTCCCGCTCTTCGAGGCGCGCGACGGCGAGATCACCGCGCGCTACACGCTGCGCCGCCGCGTGCCCGTCGAGGAATACCTCAGGCTCCAGCGCCGCTTCGCGCACCTCTTCGGCAAGGAGCCCGACGTCGAGACGATCGCGCGCATCCAGGCCATCGCGGACCGCAACATCCGCCACTTCGGGCTATGTCCCTCTGCCTTGGGAGAGGGCCGGGGAGAGGGTAATTGAAGAAGCCCTTCGCGATCACGCTCGACCCCGGTTCCAGCCTCGCCAACCACACCGGCACGTGGCGCACCGAGCGCCCGGTCTACGTGGATCGCCTGCCGCCGTGCAACGACACGTGCCCCGCGGGCGAGGACATCCAGGGGTGGCTCTTCCACGCGGAGAGCGGCAACTACCACCGCGCGTGGCTCGAGCTCGTGAAGAACAATCCGCTGCCCGCCGTGATGGGGCGCGTGTGCTACCACCCGTGCGAAGGGGCGTGCAACCGCGGAAAGCTCGACGAGGCCGTGAATATCCACGCGGTCGAGCGCTTCCTGGGCGACCAGGCGCGCCACTTCGGATGGAAGTTCGAGCCGCCGGTCCCCGCGAGCGGCAAGCGCGTGCTCGTCGTGGGCGCGGGTCCGTCGGGACTGTCCGCCGCGTACCACCTGCGCCGCCTCGGGCACGAGGTCGTGATCCGGGAGGCCGGGCCCAAGGCGGGCGGCATGATGCGCTTCGGGATTCCCAAGTACCGCCTGCCGCGCGACGTGCTCGACGCGGAGATCGCCCGCATCGTCGACTTCGGCGTGACGATCGAGCTGGACTCGCGAATCGACGACGTGCTGCAGGCGAAGCAGTCGGGCGGATTCGACGCCGCCTTCCTCGCGGTGGGCGCCCACATCGGCAAGCGCGCGTACATTCCCGCCGCCACTTCCGCGCGCGTGCTCGATGCCGTTTCGGTGCTGCGCTCGATGGAAGGCGCCGAACCGCCGCGGCTGGGCCGGCGCGTGGTCGTCTACGGCGGCGGCAACACCGCGCTCGACGTGGCGCGCAGCGCGAAGCGCATGGGGGCGGCCGAGTCGATCATCGTCTATCGCCGCACGCGCGAGAAGATGCCGGCGCACGACTTCGAGCTCGAGGAGGCGCTGCAGGAAGGCGTGATGGTGAAGTGGCTCTCGACGATCAAGGAGGCGGGCGAGGGCGCCATCACCGTGGAGCGCATGGAGCTCGACGCGAAGGGCTTCCCGCAGCCCACCGGCGAGCTGGAGACGCTCGCCGCCGACTCGGTGGTGCTGGCGCTCGGCCAGGACGTGGACTTGTCGCTGCTTTCCCGGGTCCCGGGCCTGCAGGTGGGCGGCGGCGTGGTGAAGGTGGACGGGGCCATGATGACGTCGCATCCGGGCCTCTTCGCCGGCGGCGACATGGTGCCGGCGGAGCGCACGGTCACCGTCGCGGTGGGGCACGGCAAGAAGGCCGCGCGCCACATCGACGCGTGGCTGAGCGGCGCCACGTACGAAGCGCCGGCGAAACACGCGCCGGCGACCTTCGAGCGCCTGAATCCCTGGTACTACTCGGACGCGCCGAAGACCGTGCAGCCCGTGCTCGGCATGGTGCGGCGGCAATCGAGCTTCGACGAGGTCCAGGGCGGGCTCGACGCGCACACCGCGCTCTTCGAGGCGCGCCGGTGCCTGTCGTGCGGCAACTGCTTCGAATGCGACAACTGCTACGGCGTCTGTCCCGACAACGCCGTCGCGAAGCTCGGGCCCGGCCTGCGCTTCGCCATCGACTACGATTTCTGCAAGGGCTGCGGCCTTTGCGCCGAGGAATGCCCGTGCGGCGCGATCGAGATGCGGCCCGAGACCATCTGAATGCCCGGGAGGCGTCCATGAGCGCGATCACCCGGCTCGAGCGGCCGTGGGGCCTCAAGCAAGGCCTCGACATCCTGCACGACCCGCTGCTGAACAAGGGCACCGCCTTCACCGAGGCCGAGCGCGACGCGCTGGGCCTGCGCGGGCTGCTTCCGCCGCACGTGAGCACGCAGGAGGAGCAGGTGGCCCGCGTGCTGGAGAACGTCGCGTCGGCTCCCCGCGACACTGGACAAGTACATCGCCCTCAACGCCGCTGCACGACCGCAACGAGACGCTCTTCTTCCGCGTCGTGGCCGACCATCCCGACGAGATGATGCCGCTCATCTACACGCCGACCGTGGGCCTCGCCTGCCAGCGCTACGGCCACATCCTCCAGCAGGCCGCGCGGGATGTTCGTGGCGCGAACGACCGCGGGCCGCGTCGCGAAGGTCCTGCGCAACTGGCCGCACCGCGACGTCGGCATCATCGTCGTCACCGACGGCGAGCGCATCCTGGGCCTGGGCGACCTCGGCGCCAACGGCATGGGCATTCCCGTGGGCAAGCTCTCGCTCTACACCGCCTGCGCCGGCATCGACCCGGAGCGCTGCCTGCCGGTCACGCTCGACGTGGGCACCAACAACGAGGCAGTTGCTCGCCGACCCGCTCTACATCGGGCTCAAGCGCCGGCGCCTGCGCGGGCGACGAGTACGACGAGCTGGTCGACGAGTTCGTGGCCGCGGCGCAGGAGCATGTTTCCGCGGCGTGCTGATCCAGTTCGAGGACTTCGCCAACCACAACGCGTTCCGCCTGCTCGCGAAGTACCGCGAGCGGGTCTGCTGCTTCAACGACGACATCCAGGGCACCGCCGCCGTGGCGCTCGCGGGCCTCCTGTCCGCGCTTGCGCGTCACCGGCGGGCGGCTGCCGACCAGAAGCTGCTGTTCCTCGGCGCGGGCGAGGCGGCCACCGGCATCGCCGACCTCATCGTCTCGGCGATGGTGGACGAAGGCCCTGGCGCGCCGGACGCGCGCGAGCGCTGCTGGCTCTTCGACTCGCAGGGCCTGGTGGCGAAGGGCCGCGACGGGCTCGCCGCGCACAAGCGTCCCTACGCGCATCGGCATGCGCCCTGCGCGGATTTCGTGCGGGCGGTGAACGAGCTGCAGCCGACGGCGCTCATCGGCGTCTCGGCGGTGGGCGGCGCGTTCACGCACCGAGGTGCTGCAGGCGATGGCTGCGGTCAACGAGCGGCCGATCATCTTCGCGCTGTCGAATCCCGACCTCCAAGGCCGAGTGCACGGCGCGAGGAGGCCTACGCGGTGGACCGGCGGGCGCGCGCTCTTCGCCAGCGGCAGCCCGTTCCAGCCGGTGGTCCTGGACGGCAGAACTTACGTGCCGCGGCAGGGCAACAACGCCTACGTCTTCCCCGGCATCGGCCTGGGCGCGCTCGCCTGCGGGGCGCGCCGCGTCACCGACGAGATGTTCCTCGCCGCCGCGCGCGCACTGGCCGCGCAGGTCACCGAGGAGGACCTGGCGCCAGGGCGCCTTTACCCGCCGCTCGCGCAATTCGCCACGTGTCGGCGAAGATCGCGCAGGCCGTCGCGGAGGTCGCGTACCAGAGGGCCACGCCGGACGCGCCAGCCGGCGGACCTCGCCGCCTTCATCCGCTCGGCCATGTACGAGCCGCGCTACCGCGAATACGGGACGTACGGCCGGTGAAGCCAGGCCGCATTTTCGGCGTTTTCCTATTCACCATCATGGGTCCCACGCGTAGTGTCTCGCCGTTGCAACGCTTGTCGCGGGCTTTTGATGCGTATCAACCCGGGAGCGTGTATCGCCCCTCAAAATTCGCCTCGAAACGACCCATTCTTCCTTCCCATTGACGGAGTCCAGATGAAAACGCTGATCGTCCCGCTCGCCGCCGTGCTCCTTGCCGGATCCGCCTTCCTCGTGAATGCCGCCGATGACGCGGCAGCCGAGGCGCTCATGAAGAAGAGCGGCTGCTTCAAATGTCATTCGGTGGACAAGAAGAAGGACGGCCCCTCGTTCCAGGAAACGGCGAAGAAACTGAAGGGCAAGCCGGACGCCGAGAAGGAGCTGTACAAGCACCTCACGACGCACCCGATGGTCAAGATCGAGGGCAAGGAAGAGAAGCACGCCAGCCTCAAGACCGAAGACGACGGGCAGATCAAGAACGTGATCGCCTGGATCCTCTCGCGCTGAGCGAAAAGGCCGACAGGGAGGATCGCCATGCTCGGTATCTGGGAACACCTGCGCGCGCGCTATCCGTCGCGCGCCAAGGCCTTCGTGGTGGCGGGCGCGCTCGTGCTGCTGATGGTGTTCGTCGGCGTCGTGCTGGTGATCGGCGGCGCGGCCGGCCTCGCCTGGACGGAAACGCTCGCGTTCTGCACCGGCTGCCACGAGATGCGCGACAACGTCTACAAGGAATACCAGGACACGATCCACGACAAGAACCGCGCCGGCGTGCGCGCCATCTGCTCGGACTGCCACGTGCCGCGCGAGCCCGGACCGCTCATCCTGCGCAAGATGGCCGCGACCTTCGAGGTGTTCGGTCACCTGCGGGGCGTGATCAACACGCGCGAGAAGTTCCTCGCCAAGCGCGAGGAACTCGCCCACCACGTGTGGAAGCGCATGAAGGAAACCGACTCGCTGGAATGCCGCAACTGCCACGACGCGAAGCACATGGATCCGTCGCTGCAGTCGGCCGGCGCGCAGGCGAAGCACAAGCTGATGGAGACCGAGGGCAAGACCTGTATCGATTGCCATTACGGCATCGCGCACGACGAGCCGAAGGGCCCGACGCCCGAGCAGGTTTTCCCCAACATCAAGATACAGCGCTGGAAGGAAAAGCCGAGCGACGCGCCGGCCACGTAGCTATGGCCGCACAGGCCGAAAGATCCAGGGACAAAGAATGAGAAGCCGCCCCCAATTCCCGCCCGAGCCCAAGGCCAAGGCGGGATTTTTTTCGCCCGCACGCCGCCAGGTGCGCGCGGCGCCCGACGCCCGACGAAGTCGTCTCCCGTCGCGCCCCGCATACCCATCGTTTTCGTTCAAGGGAGATCGCAAGATGAGAAGGTTCACGCAGTTCCTCCACGCGCTCGCGGCGGCCGCGGGACTTGCCCTGTTGCTCGCCGCGGTTCCGGCCACCGCCGCCGATCCGCCCGCCGGATCCACCACGCACAAGGACCTCGCGCTTGCGCGGCGATGCGAAGTGCACGCGCTGCCACGACGAGGGCGACGACTACCCGGTCCTCGCGATCGGCCAGACCGCGCACGGCGCGAAGGCCGATGCACGCACGCCGTCCTGCACGAGCTGCCACGGCGAGAGCGAAGCCCACGTCGAACAACACGCGGCGGCGGCGACCGCGCCGTAGCCCGATGTCCTCTTCCGCGGCAAGAACAAGTCGGACCCGGACAAGATGAACGGCCAGTGCCTGAACTGCCACAAGGCGGGACAGCGCATCCACTGGGCCGGCAGCATGCACGAGCGGCGACGTCGCGTGCACGAACTGCCACCAGGTCCACACGCCGCACGACAACGTCCGCGACAAGCGCACGCAGCCCGAGGTCTGCTTCACGTGCCACAAGGCGCAGCGCGCGCAGGCCAACAGCCCTCGCACCACCCGATCCCCGAAGGCAAGATGGTCTGCTCCGACTGCCACAACCCGCACGGCTCCACGGGTCCCAAGCTGCTGATGAAGGACCCGTGAACGACACCTGCTACACGTGCCACATGGAGAAGCGCGGCCCGTTCGTGCAAACACGAGCCGGTGAGCGAGAACTGCACTATCTGCCACAACCCGCACGGGACGACCGCGGAGAACATGCTGAAGGCGCGGCCGCCGTTCCTGTGCCACCAGTGCCACACCCCGCACGGCGGACAGATCGGACAGGTCGTGGGGCAGGGTCAGAGCACGGATGGGCGGACAGGCTCCGCTCCTCTCGGCGACGACCAGCGGCAAGTCGGGCATCAACTACTTCATGGCCCGCGGCTGCACGAACTGCCATACCGAGGTGCACGGGACGAACAACCCCAGCACCGCGAACCCGACCCCGCAATTCAACTTCCGCTGATCGCCGGAGAAAGATGATGAAAGCAGCCACAAGGATGTTTCGGTGCAGAAAGACCGGCATGGCGCTCGCCATGCTCGCGGTCTTCGGTCCGGCCTGGGCCGACGACGCCGCGGTCCAGGAGCTCGCGAATCCCGACCAGGCCTACGTGGACGTGGGCGGCCTCGGGATCAGCGGCGACAGCAAGGACCGCTCGCTCTTCGCGCAGTACAACGGCCTGCGCAAGGACGACGCGTACCTGATGCTCGACTTCAGCTGGATCAAGCGCGATCCCGCCACCGGCACGTGGGCGATCGTCGAGGGCCGCGACCTCGGCCTCACCACCCGTGAAGTCCGCGCCCAGTACGGCCCGCAGGGCAACTGGAAGATCTACGGCGAGTACTGGGAGCTCACGCGCTACTACCCGCGCACCGTCAACTCGAGATCCAGGGCGCCGGGACCACGACGCCCACCGTCAGCCTGCTGGCGGTTCCCGGCACGGGCTCCGACATCGACCTCAAGACCGAGCGCAAGCGCGCGACCGTGGGCGCCGAGAAATGGTTCGGCCCGCACTTCATGGTCGAGGCCTCCTTCATCAACGAGGACAAGGACGGCGCGCGCCTCTGGGGACGCGGGTTCACCTGCCCCTCGTCCGCCGCACCGACCCCGGTCTGCACGGCGCTCGCCTCCGGCGCGAACCAGTGGGCGCTCCTCATGGTGCCGGAGCCCATCAGCTCCACCAGCAAGCAGTTCGAGGCGAAGGCCAACTGGCTGGGCGACAAGTTCGCGGTGGTCGCGGGCTACTACGGCTCGTTCTACGACAACGACTTCGGCAGCCTCGTGCCGACGGTGAACGGCAACCTGAACAACGGCCTGGGCGTGCCGATGGGAACCAGCGGCGGCGTGGCGCTCACGTCGGGACTCAGGAACATCCTGCAGCTTCCGATGGCGCTCCCGCCCGACAACCAGGCGCACCAGTTCTACCTGGACGGCAACTACGCGTTCACCAACACGACGCGCGCCACGTTCAAGTACTCGTACACGCACGCGACCCAGACCGAGAACTTCGGCAGCATGGGGCTCACCGGCGCGCCTCCCGGCCGCAGCGACCTCGGCGGCCGCGTCGACACGACCATCGCGCAGGCGGGCATCACGTCGCGGCCGATACCCAAGCTCTCGCTGCTGGCGAACGTCCGCTACGAGGACCAGAACGACAAGACGCCGATCGATCTCTACAACATCGAGGGCACGACGACCTGGACCAACGGGCACATCGGCCACAAGAAGTCCACGGGCAAGGCCGAGGCGAGCTACCAGCTCCCCTACGGCGTGACCGGCGTGGTCGGCTTCGACTACGAGAAGATGGACCGCAACGAGATCGAGACCACCGACGTGTTGGGCGGCATCAGCGGCGTGCGGCAGAACACCTACGAGCAGGGCTGGCGACTCGAGGCGCGCAAGACCATGTCCGACACCTTCAGCGGCTCCGTGAGCTGGGTGAGCAGCCGGCGCAGCGGCTCGACGTGGTTGAAGCCCCTGAGCGACACCGCGCGCAGCCCGACCGGACAGGCCGCGGGCGTGCTTCCCGCCGATCCGGATTGCGCCTCGGCCACCGTGGGCGGCGTGGCCAATCCCTGCATCTGGAGCCGCACGGCGATCTTCCCGTTCATCTACGAGGACCGCAAGCGCGACAAGGTGAAATTCCTGGGCGACTGGTCGCCGATGGAGAAGCTTTCGTTGCAGTTCGCCGTGGACTACGGCAACGACGACTACAGCGGGCCGACCGAGAAGGGCCTCGACAGCAGCAAGTACAACCTGTACGGCGTGGACCTCGCCTACGCGCTCTCCGACACGGTGAAGCTCACGGCGTACTACTCGTACAGCCTGCAGACGCTCCAGGTGGCGCATTCCACCGGCTACATCGCGCGCCTCACGGACGAGAACAACACGTCCGGGATCGGCATCGTGGCGCAGGCGAATCCGAAGCTCAGGCTCACCGGCGACATCATGTCCATCCTCGACCGGAACAAGTACCCGACGGGGCTGGACGCGGGCGCGAACGCCGCGACGCAGGCGCAGTTCAACACCGGGCAGCTCTTCATCCCGGACGCGACCTTCCGCGACCTCCGGATCAAGCTCACCGGCACCTATGCCCTGCAGAAGAACTCCGACATCCGGATGGAAGTCGTCCACGATCGCACCAAGCTCGACGAATGGACGTGGGGCTCCAACGGCGTGCCGTTCCTGTACTCCGACAACACTACGGTCAACCTGCAGCCGGAGCAGAACGTGACCTACGTGAGCCTGATCTACACGTATCGGTGGAGATGACCTGCCTCCCTCCCCAGGAGGACAGCGGGGCCGTTCGCGGCCCCACTTTTTTTGCGCGGCCCCCCGTTGACCCCCGTCAACCGGGGGGCCGGGGGCATGGGTCAAGGTATGGAATGACGCGGCGCTGACCGCGACGATACAGGAGCGAGAGTGGAAGTCTTCGAAGCGGATATCGCGATCGTGGGCGGCGGCGGAGCCGGGCTCGGGCGGCGATCGCCGCCGCCGAGCTGGACCCCCACCTTCGCATCGCCCTTGTCTCCAAGGTCTATCCGATGCGCAGCCACACGGTGGCGGCCGAAGGCGGGGCCGCGGCGGTCACGCTCGCGGAAGATTCCCTCGAGCACCACTTCCACGACACCGTCGCCGGCGGCGACTGGCTCTGCGACCAGGACGCCGTCGACTACTTCGTCGAGCACTGCCTGGAGGAGATGGTGCAGCTCGAGCACTGGGGTTGCCCGTGGAGCCGGCGTCCCGACGGGCAGGTGAACGTGCGCGCCTTCGGCGGCATGAAGATCGAGCGCACGTGGTTCGCGGCCGACATGACCGGCTTCCACATGCTGCACACGCTCTTCCAGACCTCGATGAAGTATCCGTCGATCCGGCGCTTCGACGAGCACTTCGTGTGCGACCTGCTGGTGGAAGAGGGACGCGCGCGGGGGCTGCTCGCGATCGAGGTGGCGACCGGCGAATTCCGCATGATCCGTGCGCGCGCCGTGGTGATCGCGACGGGAGGCGCCGGCCGCGTGTTCCGGCAGAACACGAACGGCGGCATCGTCACCGGCGACGGCATGGCGCTCGCGTACCGCAAGGGCGTGCCGCTGCGCGACATGGAATTCATGCAATACCACCCGACCTGCATGCCCGGGCCGGGGCTGCTCTTCACCGAGGCGTGCCGCGGCGAGGGAGGGCTCCTCCTCAACAAGGACGGCTACCGCTACCTGCAGGACTACGGCCTAGGCCCGCCGGATCCGTGGCCGCGCAAGAAGGCGATGGAGCTGGGCCCGCGCGACCGCCTCTCGCAGGCGTTCTGGCACGAGCAGCGCAAGGGACGCACCATCCGCACCGCGAACGGCGAAGACGCGGTGCACCTGGATATGCGGCACCTCGGGCGCGCGAAGCTTCTCGAGCGGCTGCCGCAGATCTGCGAGCTGGCCGAGCGCTTCCTCGGCATCGACCCGGCCGAAGCGCCGATCCCGGTGCGCCCCGCCGTGCACTACACCATGGGCGGCATCCCGACGGACGTGCGCGCGGCGACGTCGTTGCCCGGCCTCTACGCCGCAGGCGAGTGCGCGAGCAGCGGCATCCACGGCGCGAACCGCCTGGGTTCCAACTCGCTCGCCGAGATCTGCGTGTTCGGCAAGGTGGCCGGCGAGCAGGCGGCGCGTTTCGCGGCGGGCGTGGACGAAGACACCAGCGGCGTGGCGCTGCGCTGGCAGGCGCAGGACGCGAAGCGCGAAGCGCTGCGGCTCCTCGAGCGGCCGGCCGGCAACGGCGAGCGCCTGGCGCAGGTGCGCGAGGAGATGGCGAAGTCCATGGAGCGCGGCTGCGGCATCTATCGCCTGGCCGGCGAGATGGAGGAAACCTGCCGCACGCTGGCGCAGCTGAAGAAGCGCGCGGGCGAGATCGCGCTGCAGGACCGCTCGAAGGCGTGGAACACCGAGTGGCTCACCGCCCTCGAGCTGGGCTACCAGCTCGACGTGGCCGAGGCCATGGCGCACTCGGCGCTCGCGCGGCGCGAATCGCGCGGCGCGCACCAGCGGCTCGATGAAGGCTGCCGGGAGCGCGACGACGCGCAGTTCCTCAAGCACACCCTCGCGTGGCGCGTGCACGACGCCGCCCCGCGCATCGGCTGGGGCGACGTCGTGATCACCCATTCACCTCCGGGAACGCGCGCGTACGGCGCCGCCGGAGAGGCGGCCGACGCGGCCGAGAACGAGCGAAAGGCGAGCACCACCCATGCCTGACACCTTCCACCAGAGGGCCGATGCCAGCCCGGGCGCGGCCGGCGGCCCCGCCGTGAGCCGGATCGAGATCCAGGTCCTGCGCTACGACCCCAACGCCGATGGCGGCCCCACGACGCAGAGCTGGACCATTCCCTACACGCCCGACATGTCGGTGCTGCAGGGCCTGCAGTACATCAAGGACAACCTCGACGGCTCCCTCACGTTCCGCTGGTCGTGCCGCATGGCGATCTGCGGCAGCTGCGGGATGATGGTGAACGACGTGCCGCAGCTCGGATGCCGCACGTTCCTGCGCGACTTCGCGCCGGGCCCGGTGCGCGTCGAGGCGCTCGCGCACTTCCCGATCGAGCGCGACCTCGTGGTGGACGCCGAGGACTTCGTCACCAAGCTCGCGAAGATCAAGCCGTGGATCGTGCCCGCCGAGCCGCGCACCCTCGAGCAGGGCGCGTACCTCCAGACGCCCGAGGAGCTCGCGCGCTACGAAGCGTTCAGCCACTGCATCAACTGCATGCTGTGCTACGCGGCGTGCCCGCAGTACGGCCTCAATCCGGAATTCCTCGGCCCCGGCCTCACCGCGCTCCTGCATCGCTACAACTGCGATTCGCGCGACGGCGCGCAGGACGAGCGCATGGACCTCGTGCATTCGGAGGAGGGCGTCTGGAGCTGCACGGCGGTGGGCTACTGCTCCGAGGTCTGTCCCAAGGGAGTCGATCCCGCCAACGCGGTGAACCAGAACAAGACGGCGAGCGCGCTCGACTGGTTCACGCGCTTCCTGCCGGGGCGCAGCTGAGATGGCGATCCGCCGCACCTACGTGCGCCCCATGGACGGATGGTGGCGCCGCGATCCGTTCTTCCTGCGCTACATGGCGCGCGAGTTCACCTCGATCTTCGTGGTGGCGTACGCGCTGATCCTGCTCGCGGGACTCATCCGCCTCTCGCAGGGCGAGGGGGCCTTCGGCGACTGGCTGGACGGCCTCGCGAGCCCGGCATCGGTCGCGTTCCACGTCGTGCTCTTCGCGGTGTTCGCGTACCACACCTGGAGCTGGTTCCGCATCATGCCGAAGACGATGCCGCCGGTGCTCGTCGCCGGGCACCGGCTCTCCGCCCGGGCGATCACCGGGATCGGCGTCTGCGCGGCGATCGGGGTCTCGATCGCGTTCTTCGTCGCTATGGTGGTGCTCGCATGAGAGAACGCTCGAACCAGCCGGTCTTCTGGTTGCTCTTCGGCGCGGGCGGGATGCTCTCGGCGCTCGTCGGCGCGGCCCTGGTCTTCATCACCGGCATCGGCGCGCCGCTCGGGCTCGAGCCGCAGGCCATGATGGGCTACGGCGACGTGCTCGCCTTCAGCCGCAACTGGGCCGGCAAGGCCTTCCTGTTCGCGGTCGTGTCGCTCTTCCTGTGGCACGGCGCGCACCGCATCTTCCACACGCTGCACGACCTCGGCATCCCCACCGGCATCGTGGCGAAGATCGCCTGCTACGGCATCGCCCTGGCCGGCACCCTCGCAGCCGCCCAGGTGCTGCTGAAGATAGGATTCTGAGGCGACGATCCTAGCGGACGATCAGCACCGGCGTCTTGACGGTGGCGATCACCTTCGTGGCGACGGAGCCCAGCACGAGGTTGGAGAGCGCGCCTTCGCCGTGGGAGCCCATCACCACGAGGTCGATGCCGTGCTTCTTCACGAAGGCGGCGATCCCGGGCGCCACGCTGCCCGTGATCCAACTCGCGGCATACGCGACCTTCGCCTTGTCGAGCTCCTTGGCCGCCACGCGCAGCGCCGCCTCGCTGTCCTCGCGCAGGTATCGATCCACCGCGGCCCTCCCGGCCTTCGCCGCGGCGCCGGGATAGGGGACCGGCGGATGGACGTGCAGCACGAACACCTGCGGCGCCTCGGCGAACCACGACAGGTGCTTCACCAGGTGGCGCGCGGCGCGCTGCGTGAATTCGGATCGGTCGGCGGCGAGCAGGATCTTCATGGGGAGCGGGAAGAGTGGATCGAGATGCGCATTCTAGACCGACCTGCCGCCCCTGCTTCCTGGACCCGGGTCATGCGGGGTGCTCAGTGGACGTTTCCTTCACCCTTGCCGGCCTCGTTGGTGACGCCGTTCGCCCTGACGCTTTGCTGGAACATGTAGGTGATCGCCAGGCGCATCTCCGGGTCGGTGAGGTCGGCCATCCCGCCGCGCGCGGGCATGCCGCCGTGGCCCGCGATCGCCGAGCGCACCAGCGTGTCGAATCCCGGCTGCGCGCGCCGAATCCACTCCGCGCGGTCGCCAATGCGCGGAGCGCCGCCCACGCCTTCCTGGTGGCACTTGACGCATTGCGTGTGCACGATGGACTCGCCGGTGCGGGTGGCTGGCATGCGTGCGCGGTTGATGGGCTCGGTCCAGTGGCCGCCGGACTGGTTCACCATGTAGGTGATCGCGCGCTCCAGCTCGAGATTGGTGAGCTCCATCCGGCCGCCGTGGGACGGCATCTTGCGCACGCCCTCGAGCGCGCTCTTCGACAGCTTCGTGAGCCCGCGCGCATAGCGCGGCTGCCATGCTTTCTTGTCGCCGATGCGCGGGGCGCCATTCGTGCCCGGGCCGTGGCACGCGACGCACACCTCCTCGACTACATCCTTGCCGGTTCGGTCGGGATTGGCGAAGGCCGGCAACGACACGCCGGCGGCGAAGGTGGCCGCGCCCGCCAGCGCGGCAATGGAAACAATGGTCCTGCGAAACCTGGAGTCATCCACGACGTACTCCTCCTCTCCGTCTGGATTACACCCGTTGCGCGCCGGCGGCCTCTGACGCCGATCAAGGAATGGCGAGGCGGATCGCCGGGCAGGCCGCTCGCGGGGCCTGATCCCGGTCAATGGGCCGCGCCAAGCGGGCGCGACAATGGGACGTGAATCACCCCGCCGCCCCGGTCTTCGTGTCCCGCGGCCTCACCAAGATCTATCACATGGGAGGCGTGGAGGTGCCCGCGCTACGCGGCGTGGACCTCGAGATCCGCGCCGGCGAGTTGATCGTGATGCTGGGCCCCTCGGGCAGCGGCAAGAGCACGCTCCTCAACATCCTGGGCGGGCTCGACACGCCGACGGCGGGCGACGTGCGCTTCCTGGACCACGCGCTCACCGGCGCGGACGAGGCCGATCTCACGCGCTACCGCCGCGAGCACGTGGGATTCGTCTTCCAGTTCTACAACCTCATCCCGAGCCTCACGGCGCGCGAGAACGTGGAGCTCGTGACCGACATCGCCGCGCAAGCCCATGGCGGCCGACGAGGCCCTCGCGTGGGTCGGGCTGGGCGCGCGGCTGGACCACTTTCCCGCGCAGCTTTCCGGCGGCGAGCAGCAGCGCGTGGCCATCGCGCGCGCCATCGCCAAGCGCCCCGAGGTGCTGCTCTGCGACGAGCCCACCGGCGCGCTCGACTACGAGACCGGCAAGCTGGTGCTCGAGGTGATCGAGCGCGTGAACCGCGAGCTCGGCACGACGTCGATGGTCATCACGCACAACGCGGCCATCGCCGGCATGGCCGATCGCGTGCTCAGGCTCGCCAACGGCCGCGTGGCCGGCGAGACGCACCCCGAGCGCAAGCTCTCGCCGGCGGAGATCTCCTGGTGAGGGCGCTCGACCGCAAGCTCGCGCGCGACCTGTGGTCGCTCAAGGCGCAGGTCGCGTCCATCGCGCTCGTGATCGCGTGCGGCATCGGCGGATTCATCGGCACGATCTCCACGCACGACTCGCTCGTGTACTCGCGCGAGCGCTACTACGACGACGCGCGCTTTCCGCACGTCTTCGCAACCGCCAAGCGTGCTCCGCGCGCGCTCGAGGAACGGCTGCGCGCGATTCCGGGCGTGTCCGAAGTCGAGACCCGCATCGTGCAGGACGCCCAACTCTCGATCCCGGGCGTGGGGCCGCCGATGATCGGGCATCTCATCGGGCGCGATCCGGCGCATCCGCCGGCGATGAGCCGCCTCGTGCTCAAGCGCGGCCGCTGGCCCGCAGCCGGCGCGAGCGGCGAGGCGGTCGTGAACGAGCGCTTCCTCGAGGCGCGGCACCTGCGTCCGGGCGACACGGTGAGCGTGCTCATGAACGGGCGGCTCGAGCGCCTCACGCTCGTGGGCTCCGTGCTGAGCCCCGAATTCATCTACGCGTCGCGCGGCGGCGGCATGCCGGACGACGAGTGGTTCGCGGTGCTGTGGCTCGACCAGCGGGAGCTCGAGGCGGCCTACGACATGGAAGGCGCGTTCGATTCGGTGACGCTGCGGCTTGCGCGCGGGACCTCCGCGCCGCGGGCGATCGCCGCGCTCGATGCGATGCTCGAGGCCTACGGAGGATTCGGCGCCGTCGGGCGCGAGGACCAGGTCTCGCACAAGATCCTCACGCAGGAGATGGAGCAGCACGGCGTCTTCGGCACGATCCTTCCCGGGATCTTCCTCCTGGTGGCGGCGTTCGTGCTGAACGTCGTGCTGCATCGGCAGGTCACCGCGCAACGGCCCGAGATCGCGGCGCTGAAGGCGCTGGGCTACGACGATCGCGCGATCGCCGCCCACTACCTCGCTTTCGCCTCCGTGATCGCACTCTTCGGAACGGTGGCCGGCGTCGGGCTCGGATGGTGGCTCGGCGACGCGCTCACGAGCCTGTACACCGACTTCTTCCAGTTTCCGCAATTCCTCTACGTGCTCTCGCCCGGGGTCGTCGTCGGCGCGACCACGGTGGCGCTCGCCGCCTGCTTCGGCGGCGCGCTGGGCCGCGACGCGTAGCGTCGTGCGCCTGCGGGCCGCCGAGGCGCTGCATCCCCCGGCGCCCGCGGAGTATCCGTCCGCTTTTGCTCGAGCGCCTCGGCCTCGCCGGCGCGCTCACGCCCGCGCAGCGCATGATCATGCGCAACCTCGAGCGCCGGCCGGTGCCGCGCGGCGGCGACGGTGGCGGGCATCGCCGCGGCCGCCGCGATCCTGATCTCGGGCATCTTCTGGAAGGACGCGATCGAGTGGTTCATGGACATCCAGTTCAACAAGGTGCAGCGCGCCGACGTGATCGTGGGCTTCTCCGAGGCGCGCTCGCGCACCGCGCTCCAGGAGCTGCGGCGGCTGCCGGGCGTGAAGGAGGCCGAGGTGAGCCGCGCGATTCCCGTGCGCCTGGTGGCCGGGCATCGCACCTATCGCACCGCGCTCACCGGCGGTGGACGACGACGCGCGCCTCACGCGCATCCTCGACGCGAAGCTCGCCGAGTTCCGGCCGTCGCCGGGATCCGTGCTGCTCACCGCGCGCCTCGCCGAGCGACTGCAGCTGCACCCCGGCGACGTGGTGGAGGCGGAGATGCTCGAAGGCCGGCGCGTGAAGGCGCGGCTGCGCGTGGGCGGCACCGTGGACGAGATGGCGGGAATGAACGCATGGCTGCGCACTCGCCGACCTGAACCGCCTCGCGCGCGAGGGACCCGTGGTGTCGCAGGCGCAGCTGCTGGTCGACCGGCACGACGAGCGGGCGCTCCTCGAGCGGCTGAAGGAGATGCCGGCGGCGGCCGTGGTCATCGTGAACCGGACGCTGCTCGAGACCTTTCGCAGCGACCAGCGCGCGCAACGTGCTGTTCTTCACCGACGTGCTCACCGTGTTCGCCGCCATGATCGCGGTCGGGGTGGTGTACAACAACGCCCGCATCCAGCTCGCGGAGCGCGCGTGGGAGCTCGCGAGCCTTCGCGTATTGGGCTTCACGCGCGGCGGAAGTCTCCATGCTCCTGCTGGGAGAGCTCGCCTTGGAGATCGCCGTCGCGATTCCGCTCGGATTCGTCGCGGGATACGGGCTCGCCGCGCTCATCATTTCGCTGATGCACCATGAGGTGCTTCGAGTTTCCGCTCGTGATCTTCCCGCCCACTTACCTGTACGCCGCGGCGATCGTCGCGGCCGCGGGCATCGCGAGCGCGCTCGTGGTGCGCCATCGCATCGACCACCTCGACCTCGTCGGGGTCCTGAAGACGCGCGAATGAAGCGGCGCAACGCCATCGCGCTCGGCATCCTCGCGGCCGTCGCCCTGGCGCGCTCGCCGCATGGGCGCTGCGGCCGCGGCCGGTGCTCGTGGAGACGGCGCTCGTGGCGCGCGGCGCCTTCGAGCAGACGGTGCGCGACGACGGCAAGACGCGCACGCGCGATCGCTACACCGTGTCGGCGCCGCTCGCGGGCCGCGTCGAGCGCATCGCGCTCAAGGCCGGCGACGTGGTCGAGCGCGGCGCGGTGGTGGCGGTGCTCACGCCCGCGGCTCCGGCCTTTCTCGACGCGCGCACCGTGCGCGAGCTTGCAGGAGCGCGCGGGCGCGGCCGAGGCGCAGCAGCAACGCGCGCACGCCGATGCTCGGACGGGCGTCGGCGCAGCGCGACCAGGCCCGCGCCGACTCGAGCGCCAGGACCGGCTCGCTCGCGAGGGATTCGTTTCCGCGACGGTGCGCGAGCAGGCGCGAGCTCGCCCTGCAGAGCGCCGAGCGGGCGTGGGAAGCGGCGCGCTTCGCCGAGGACGCCGCGGGCCACGACCTCGCGCAGGCGCGCGCGGCGCTCGCGCGCTACCGAAGAGCGGCGACGGCCGGCGGCGCGTGGAAGGTGACCTCGCCCGTGCGCGGCTCGGTGCTGCGCGTGGTCCAGGAAAGCGAGGCGGTGGTGCCCGCTCGGCGCGCCGCTGGTGGAGATCGCCGACGCGCGCAGCCTCGAAGCGGTGGTGGACGTGCTCTCGCAGGAATCGGTGCTCGATCCGCCCCGGCATGCCGGCACGGCTGGAGCTGGGCAGCGGCGTGGCGCCGCTCGCGGCGCGCGTGCGGCTGGTGGAGCCGGCCGCGTTCACCAAGGTCTCCGCGCTCGGCATCGAGGAGCAGCGCGTGAACGTCGTGCTCGATTTCACCGACCCGCTCGACCGCGTGCCGACGCTCGGCGACGGCTTCCGCGTCGACGCGCACATCGTCACCGCGCGCGTCGAGGACGCGGTGAAGGTCCCCGTGGGCGCGCTCTTTCGCGACGGCGAGGGGTGGGCGGTCTTCGCCATCGAGGACGGGAGCGCGGTGAAGCGCGCCGTCAAGGCGCCGCGCCGCAACGGCTCGAGGCGCTGGTCGAGCAGGGGCTGGGGCCCGGCGAGCGTGTCGTCGTCTATCCGCCCGACGGCCTGAAGGACGGCTCGCGGGTGGCGCTCGCTCACGCGGTGATCACCAGCTTCTGGTACAGGCCACCCCAGAACGTCTCCTTGGTGAGCGCGCCCGCCGGAAGGCCGCGGCAGCCAGCGCGCGATCTCGTGCGCCCACAGGTCCATCGCGAACGGCTCGAAATGGCGCAGGATGAATTTCATGACCGGACGCAGCGGATGCCAGCGCGCGGGCCGGTGGTAGTCCACGATCACGACGCGCCCGCCGGGCTTCACGACGCGAATCGCCTCGGCGAGCGTGCGGCTGCGCACGTCGACGGGCATCTCGTGCAGCAGGAAGAAGAGCACCACGCGATCGCAGGAGGCGTCCGGGATGCCGCAGGTCGGACGCGTCGCGATGGAGCAGGTTCACCGGCGAGCCGGCGGGCAGCTTGCGCGCGCAGGTTCGCGAGCTGGATCGGCAGCACGTCCACCACGTCGAGCGCCCGCGCCGTCGGAAACGCGGGCGGCCACGCGCGGCGTGAAGTCGCCGTAGACGCACGCGACCTGCAGCGTGCGCCCCGGCAGCTTGTCGCCCAGCGCCGCGAGCGCCGCGTCCCTCAGCTTCGCGAAATTGCCCCACAGGATCAGGTTCACGAGCCACTGCCGCTCGAAGAAGCGCACGGCCCGCGGGTGCACGTAGGCCCACCAGTAGGTGTCGTGCAGGTACTGCGGGATGGCCGTGGCGTGTGGCATCGATCGCCCTCCGGCTCGTCGAATGTCCCCGACTATGCGGGGGAGTCTCCGGCGGCGAATTGATCCGGATCAACCGGCCCGGCGGGTGTCCGAGACGACCCTGCCGTCCACCAGGTCGATCACCCGGTCGCAGCGCGCGGCGAGCCGCGGATCGTGGGTGACGATGAGGAAGGCGGTGCCGCTCGCGACGTTCACCGAGCGCATCAGGTCGAAGACGCCGTCGGCGGACTTTCGTGTCGAGGTTGCCCGTGGGCTCGTCGGCGAGGAGCAGCGGCGGGTTCATGGCGAGCGCGCGCGCCACCGCCACGCGCTGCTGCTGCCCGCCCGAGAGGTTGTTCACGGAGCTCTTGCGCCAGGGCGTGAGGCCCACCTGCTCGAGCAGCGCCGCGGCCTTCTCGCGCATCGCCGTCGTCCGGGTAGCCGCGCTCGAGCAGCAGCGGCATCATCACGTTCTCGATCGCCGTGAACGCGGAGATGAGGTAGTGGTACTGGAACACGAAGCCGATGGTGTGCCCGCGCAGCCGCGTGAGCGCGCGCTCGTCGAGCTGCGAGGTGTCGTGGCCCTGGACGAAGAGCCTGCCGGCGTCGGGCCGGTCGAGCAGGCCGATCACGTTGAGGAGCGTGCTCTTGCCCGAGCCCGACGGTCCGATGAGCGCCGCGAACTCGCCCTTGGCGAGCGTGAGGTCGATGCCGTGCAGCACCTCGTTCTCGGTGGGGTGCCCTTGCCGTAGGACTTGCGCACGCCCTCCAGGCGCAGGACCTCGTCAGGCACGGATCGCCACCACGGGATCCAGCCCCGCCGCGCGGCGCGCGGGCGTGACCGCGGCGGCGAGCCCCGTGAGCGTGGCGATCGCGGCCGCCCAGGCGACGAGCGCGCGGATCGAACTCGAGCAGGAAGAGCGGCGTGCCGTCGGGGTTCTTGAGCATGCGCTGCCACATGTCGAGGGAGAAGCGCCGCGATTCCCGAGCCGATGAACGAGCCGACCAGTCCGACCACGCCGCCCTGGATCAGGAACACGTTCATCACCTGCCGGCGCGAGGCGCCCATCGCGCGCAGGATGCCGATCTCGCGCGACTTCTGCACGACCGACACCACGAGCACGCTCGCGATGCCGAGGGCGACCGAGATGCCCACCGAAATGCGCAGCACGATGTTCGAGACCGTCTGGGCGTTGAGCGCGATGAAGAACTGCTGGTTGGTGCGGATCCAGCTGTCGGCCTCGAGGCCGACTCGCGCGCTGATGCGCTGCGCCACGTCCTCGGCGGCCCAGATGTCGTCCACGGTCACGTTGATCGTCGACGCACCCCCCGGCAGGCTGAGCAGGTCCTGCCCGGTGCGAAGCAGGACGTAGACGTTGCGCTCGTTCACGCCGCGCGATCCCAGGTCGAAGATGCCGGTGATGGTGAGCGTCACGTCCGTTCCCGCCGGCGTCGTGAGGTGCAGCTTGTCGCCCACGCCCGCGCCCAGGTCCTTCGCGAGCTCGGTGCCGATCAGCACGTCGGTGCTCGCGAGCCGCCAGGTGCCCGATGCGATCTTGTCCGGCAGCGGCACGATGCGGTTGTACTCGTCGGGCACGATGCCGGTCACCGAGACGGACCGGTTCGCGTCGCCGCGAATCGCGAACGCCGGTCCGGAAACCGCGGCCGAGACCACGTTCACGCCCGGCACGCGGCGCACCTCGCCGATGATCTTCTGCCACTGGTCGATCGAGAGCAGGCGTTGCGTGCGCTTCTGCACCACGGAGATCTCGCCGCCGGGCGTGCCGCGGGGCTGCGGGCGCGCCACTTCCTCCGCCGGCTGGATCACGATGTGCGCCTGCGAGAGCAGGGAGCGGCGGATGATGTTCTGCTGCATGCCCGTGAGGACCGCCGACAGGAACACGATCACCGCGACGCCGATCGCTGCGCCCACGAGGATGAAAGTGGTCTGCATGCGCCCCTCGGCGAGGAAGCGCATCGCCGCGATCCACTCGAAGGGCAGCTACGATTTCATGGCTTGCCGGCCGCCTTCGGCGCCTTCACGTGCACGGGCTTGCCCTCGCCCAGGCCGGTCGCGCGTGCTGGGCACCACATGCTCGCCTTCCGCGAGGCCGGCGAGGATCTCCACCCGGCCCTCCCCGCGCGCGCCGAGCTTCACCGTCCTGCCGCTCGACGCGCCGCCGCGCGCACCACGAGCACCCACGGCGAGGTGCTCGCGCGTCGTGCATCGGCATCGGTCGGGAAGCAGGAGCACGGCTTCGCGGCGCGCGACTTCGATGTCCACCGACACCGTCATGTCCTGCAGCAGGTACGCCGGCGGCTGCGGCACGGCGAGCTTCACCTCGACGCAGCCGCGCAGCGGATCGATTCCGCGGGATTCATGTACACGATGCGGGCGGCGAAGCGCTCGCCCGGGTAAGCGTCCGCGGAAGCGAGCGCTTCCTGTCCGATCTGCAGCAGGTTCAGGTTCTTCTCGTCGATCTGCACCACGAGCTGCGTGGCGCCCGCCGGCGAGAGCACCATGAGCGCCTTGCCCGGCTGCACCACGTTGCCGCGTTCGACGTTGCGCGCGATGAGCGTTCCGTCGACGGGCGCCTCGATCGTCATCTGCTCGAACTTCGCCTGCGCGGCGCGCAGGTTCGCGCGCGCTTGCGCGAGCGCCGCCTCGTCCAGCCGGCGCTCGGTCCCCCCGCCGAGGCGCTCTCGAATTGCAATTGCGCCGCCTTCCACTGGCTCTCGGCCACGTCGCGCGCCCGCTGGGCGTCGTCGAGCGCCGCCTGCCCGATGAAGCCGCGCGCGAAGAGCTCCTTCGAGCGCTCGAGCTGGCGCTCGGCGTTGCCGAAGTTCACTTCCGCCTGGCGCACGGCCTCCGCGGCGAGCGGCCGGCTGGTCGCGTCGAGCTGGGTGAGTTTCGCCTCGGCCTGGGCCACCGCGTAATCGGGCCTGGTCGACGGCCGGCGCGCGCTTCGCTATCCTCGAGGGCGATGAGGAGCTGGCCCGCCTTGACGGCCTGCCCCTCCTCGACCGGGAATGGATGCGACGGTTCCCGCCACCTGGCTGCCGATCTCGACGCGGCGCGGCGACTCCACGCGGCCGCTCGCGACGACGGTCTGCACCAGCGCACCGCGGCTTACCGTGAATGCGTCGACCGCGGGCCCGCGGGTCAGGCGCACCGCCGCCCAGGCGACGCCGGCGAGGGCGGCCAGCGCCGCCACGGCGAGCCAGGCATGTTTCCGGGACAGCTTCATGGACCCATTTTCGAGGGGGCGCCGCCGGGGCCGGTTGATGCGGCGCAAGCGCCGGTGCCCCGCGGCGCCTCACGCGGCCGGTCCGCTTTGAGGCGGGTCAAGCCGGGGAGTTGCGGATCGCGGCATACTTAACGAGAATTTAAATCGCGCGTCGCTCCCCGGCGACGTGGTGCACCTGTCCGAGCGCAGACCGCGATGGCCGACACCGAAGAGCCCCGCCGAACGACCCTTTCGCCCGTGCGGCTCGCCGCGAACGACGCGCCGCAGCCGGCCATGGACGCGGCGCTGCGGGCGCTCGCGGAGGCGCTCGAGCTCGCGGGTCCCGCAAAGGCGAAGGCCGAGGCGGTGCTGGTCCAGCGGCTGGCGGACGAGCGCACGCTGGCGCTCCTCGCCGGCGGTGATCCGCGCGCCGTCGGCGCGTTGCTGAAGGCGGCGGCGAGCTCCGCCACGCCCGCGGATTCCCTGCGCCTGGGGCAGATCCTCGTCGCGCAGGGGCTCGTCGCGCCGCGCCGCCTCGAGGGCGCGCTCGAGGCGCAGAAGGCCACGCAGCGCAGGATCGGCGCGGAGCTGGTCGCGGCCGGCCACATCGACGCGCGCGAGGTCGCGCAGGCGCTGTGGCTGCAGCACAAGCTCGCCGCGGCCGCGCGCGAGCTCGCCGCGCGACTCGCCGACGTCGAGCCGATCCCGGCCCCGCGCCTCATCCACGCCGCGCGAGCACCTTGATCGCGTCGTACCACAGGACCGACGCCACGCCCGCCGCGGCCGCGATGGACGCATCCCGCAGCGGCACCGCCTCGAAGCGGAACACCGCGGCTGCCCCGGGTACGTAGATCACCGCGGCCAGCGCCGCGAGCGTCCCGCCGGCGATCCACCACAACGCGCGGTTTTCGTGCCCGAGCGCCTCCCAGATCGTCAGGCGGTCGGAGCGGTTCACCAGGATGAGGGCGAGATTGCCGGCCACCAGCGTGACGAAGCCCATCGCGCGCGCCGCGCCCTCGGGCCGGCCCGCGCCGAGCGCGAGCCCGAACACGAGCGCCACCGCCGCCCATACGCTTGCGCCGAGCGCAAGCCCGAGCGCCACGGCGCGAGCCGTGAAGAGCCGCTCGCGCGGCGAGCGCGGCGGCTTCTCCATCACGTGGGCGTCGCTCCTTTCCGCCTCGAACACGATCGAGCACGCGGGATCGATCACGAACTCGAGGAACACCACGTGCACGGGGAAGACGAAGAGCGGCCAGCCGGCGACGAGCGGCAGGAACGACATGCCCGCCATCGGCACGTGCACCGCGAGGAGGTAGCGCATCGCGTTGCGGATGTTGTCGTAGATGCGCCGTCCGAGGCGCACGGTGCCCACGATGGACGTGAAGTCGTCATCGAGCAGCACGAGGGAGGCGGCCTCGCGCGCGACGTCGGTGCCACGGCGCCCCATGGCGATCCCGATGTGCGCGGCCTTCAGCGCGGGCGCGTCGTTCACGCCGTCGCCGGTCATCGCGACGATCTCGCCCGACGCGCGATACGCGTTCACGAGCGCGAGCTTCTGCTCGGGCCGCACGCGCGCGAAGACCTCGATGCGCCTCACGGCCGCGGCAAGCTGGACCGCGTCCATCGCCGCCAGCTCGGCGCCGGTGAGCGCGGCGTCCGCGTCGATACCCACCTGGCGCGCGATGGCGAGCGCGGTCTCGGGGTGGTCGCCCGTGATCATCACCACGCGGATGCCCGCGCGGCGCGCGAGGGCGACGGCGCCGGGAACCGTGGGGCGTACCGGGTCGGCGAGCGCGACGAAGCCGAGGAAGTCGAATCGCGCTTCGGCCACCGAGCGCGGCCATTCCTCCCGCCCCCATGGCGCGCGCGCCACCGCGAGCAGGCGCAGTCCGCGCCGCGCCGCGGCATCCGCCGCCGCGCGCGCCTCGGCTCGCGCGGCGTCCGCCATCGCGCATAGCGGCAGCACCGTCTCCGGGGCCCCCTTCATCGCGAGCACCGCATCGTGCTCGCCCATGCGCCACCCGTGGCACACCGCGAGGAAGCCCTCGGAGAGCGGATACCGCTTCGGGGACAGACCCCTATTTCCGCTGGACGCGGCAGCGGACTCCCTGCCCGGAAATAGGGGTCTGTCCCCGGTGTTGGCGGCGGCGAGGATCGCGCGCTCCATCGGATCGAACGCATCCTGCTCGCAGGCGAGGGCGGCGGTCTCGAGGAGCGGGACCTCGCGCGCGTCCCATTCGGGGCTCGCGCGCCACGCGCCCTGCGTCCACGCCTCGACCACCGCCATGCGGTTCTCGGTGAGCGTCCCGGTCTTGTCGCAGCACAGCACCGTCGCGGCCCCCAGCATCTCGATCGCGGGCATGCGCCGCGTGAGCACGCCGTGCTTCGAGATGCGCCACGCGCCCAGCGCGAGGAACACGGTGAGCACGACCGGGAATTCCTCGGGCAGCAGCGCCATGGCGAGCGTGAGCCCGGCCAGCACGCCGCCCAGCGGATCGCCGCGCGTCACGAAGTACAGCATCGCGACCAGGACGCAAAACGCGAGGCCGAAGATCGCGATCGCGCGCACGATGCGCGCGGTCTCGCGCTCGAGCGAGGTCTTGCCGCTGTCGACCGTCGCGAGCGAGGCGCCGATCCGGCCGAGCTCCGAGTGCGCGCCGGTGGCCGTGACCTCGGCGCGCCCCAGTCCGCGCACCACGAGCGTGCCGGAGAAGACCCCGTCGCCGGTGCGCTTGTCCACGGGCACCGATTCGCCGGTGAGCAGCGATTCGTCGGCCGCGAGGTCGTGGGCGTCGTCGAGCCGGGCGTCCGCGGGCACGCGATCGCCTTCGCGCAGCAGGAGCAGGTCGCCGCGCACGACCTCGGCGCCCGCGATGCGCGTCTCGCGGCCGCCGCGCAGGACGAGCGCGCGCGGGCTGGACAGGTCGCGCAGCGCTTCGAGCGCGCGCTCGGTGCGCCGCTCCTGCACGACGGTGATCGCGAGCACGACGACGATCGAGGCGGCGAGCACCAGGGCTTCCTCGAGGTCGCCCAGCACGAGGTAGACGCTCGCCGCCGCGATGAGCAGCAGGAACATGGGCTCGCTCGCCACGTGCAGTGCCAGCGCGAGGATGCCGTGGCGCTCGGCCGACGGCAGCGAGTTGGGGCCTTCCGCGACGAGGCGCCGCCGTGCTTCTTCTTCGTCGAGGCCGCGCGCGGGCTCGCGGTCCATGGAGATCCTCCCGGCTACGGCCGTTCGCGGCGCGCCTCGGCCAGGCGCGGCACGAGGCGATAGATCACGAAATACACGAGCGCCACGAAGCCGCTGCCTCCGACGATGTTGCCGAGCGTGACGGGGACGAGGTTGTGGACATACGCGCCCCAATCGAGGTTCGCGACGCCGGGAATGGCGCTCGTGTCCACCGTGTCGCGCAGGTAGATGCCCAGGGGAAGGAAGTACATGTTCGCCACCGAGTGCTCGAATCCGGCGCCCACGAACGCGGCGACCGGCAGCATGATGCCGACCACCTTGTCGACGACGGTGTGGCCCGCCATGGCGAGCCAGATCGCGAGGCACACGAGCACGTTGCAGAGCACGCCCGCGAAGAACGCGGTCCAGAAGGGGAGCGACGCTTTCGCCGCGGCGATGCGCACCGCCGCGCGCGCCACCGCCCCGCCGTTCATGTCGCAGTAGCCCGAGAGCACCGCGAGCGCCGCCATCCCCGTGGCGCCGATCGCGTTGGTCGCGAACACGAGCGCCCAGTTGCGCAGCAGCTCGCCGGAGCCGATCTTTCCGTCCGCCCACGCCATCGCGAGGAGGTTGTTCCCGGTGAAGAGCTCGGCGCCCGCCACGACGACCAGCACGAGGCCCAGCGCGAAGACGAAGCCGCCCACCACGCGCGTCGCGGCGAATCCGAGCGCGGCGTCGCTCGCCACGAGCGTGAACCACAGGCACCCGAGCCCGATGAAGGCGCCGCCCAGCATGCCCAGCATGGCGTTGGCGATCCACGGGCGGCGCGCCTTGGCGACACCCACTTCCTCCACGCGCCGGGCGATCTCGTCGGGCGCGTAGGCGTCCAGGCCGAAAGGGCTGCTCATGTCCCGAGCTTAGGGGCTGGGGCGGTCCGCGCGCTTGACGGCCATCAAAGGGCCCGGAGCGCGCCGGTCCACAATGGGCTCACTCTCCGGGAGGCCGTCGTGCCAATGGATCGCGCGTTCGCGCAGGCGCCGGGCGCCTCATTTGCGCCGGGGTTTGCGCGTGCGCTTCGCCGGTGCCGCGCGCGCGGTGAGCGTGGCCAGCAGGTTGCCCTCGGCGTTCAGCAGGGCGCACGCCTCGCGGACCAGGAACTCGCCGAACTCCTCCGCGGCGGGCACCAGGCGGCGCGAGGCGCGGCGCACCAGATACCACTGGCGCTGCACCGGCAGTCCCTCGACGTCGAGCGCCACGATGCGCCCGGCCGCGAGCTCGCCGCGCACCGTGTGCAGCGAGAGGAATCCCAGCCCCAGCCCCGCGATCACCGCCTGCTTGATGCTCTCGTTGGATGCCATCTCCATGGCGGTGCGCCACTTCACGTGGTGCGTGGCGAAGAAGCGCTCCATCGCCGCGCGCGTGCCGCTGCCGGGCTCGCGCACGATGAAGGGCTCGGAGGCGAGCTCCGCGGGCTTCATCGCGCGCCGCCGCGAGAGCGGGTGCTCGGGGGCGGCGACGATGCCGAGCGGATTGGGCGCGAAGGCCGTGGCGACGCAGTCGATGCCCTCGGGCGGCCGGCCCATGATCGCGAAGTCCACGGTGTTCGCCCGCAGCTGCTCCACGATCTGCTCGCGGTTGTGGATCGTCATGCGGAAGTCCACGCCCGGATGGCTCTTGCAGGAACTGCGCGAGGAGTCGCGGGCACGAAGTACTTCGCCGTGGAGACCACGCCCAGGCGCACGCGGCCGCTCCGCACGCCCGCGCCAGCGCGCGGCCAGCTCCTCGAGGTGCGGCGACGCGCTCCAGCACCTCTTCCACGTGCCCCGCGAACTCGCGCCCGGCGTCGGTGAGCTGGATGCCGCGGCCGGCCGGCTCGGCGAGCGGCAATGCCCACCGCCTCCTCGAGCTGCTTCAGCTGCATCGAGACCGCCGGCTGCGTGAGGTGCACCTCGGCGGCCGCGCGCGTGAGGCTCTGGGTGCGCGCGACGGTGGCGAAGATCTCGAGCTGGCGGAGGGTATAGCGGCGCATGGCATCAGCATAGCTTATAAGTAGGTCGCAACATAACTGAGTGGAACTGATATGTCGACGCGTCCATGATGGTCGCGTCACGACACCGGAGGGAAGACCGCCCATGGGCGCACCCGAGCTTCGCCAGATCCAGAACGCCGCCGAGCGCTACAAGGCGGGCGTGCTCAAGTACGCGCAGATGGGCTACTGGCAGCCCGACTACGCAGCCCAAGGACACCGACGTCCTCGCGCTCTTCCGCATCACGCCCCAGGAAGGCGTGGATCCCGAGGAGGCCGCGGCGGCCGTGGCGGGCGAATCGTCCACGGCGACGTGGACCGTCGTCTGGACCGACCGCCTCACCGCGGCCGAGATGTACCGCGCCAAGGCGTACAAGGTCGAGCCGGTGCCCAACAATCCGGGCCAGTGGTTCGCCTGCATCGCCTACGAGCTCGACCTCTTCGAGGAAGGCTCGATCGCGAACCTCACCGCGTCGATCATCGGCAACGTCTTCGGCTTCAAGCCGCTCAAGGCGCTGCGCCTCGAGGACATGCGCATTCCGGTGGCGTACCTGAAGACCTTCCAGGGCCCGCCCACCGGCATCGTGGTCGAGCGCGAGCGCCTCGACAAGTTCGGCCGCCCGCTGCTGGGCGCGACCACCAAGCCCAAGCTCGGGCTCTCGGGCAAGAACTACGGGCGCGTCGTCTACGAGGCGCTGAAGGGCGGCCTCGACTTCATGAAGGACGACGAGAACATCAACTCGCAGCCCTTCATGCACTGGCGCGACCGCTTCCTCTACGTGATGGAGGCGGTGAACCGCGCCTGCGCCGCCACGGGCGAGGTGAAGGGCCATTACCTCAACGTCACCGCCGGCACGATGGAAGAGATGTACGAGCGCGCCGAGTTCGCCAAGGAGCTGGGCAGCGTCATCGTGATGATCGACCTCGTGATCGGCTACACCGCGATCCAGTCGATGGCGAAGTGGGCGCGCGACAACGACATGATCCTGCACCTGCACCGCGCGGGCCACGGCACCTACACGCGCCAGAAGAACCACGGCGTGTCGTTCCGCGTCATCACCAAGTGGATGCGCATGGCGGGCGTGGACCACATCCACGCGGGCACCGCCGTGGGCAAGCTCGAGGGCGACCCGCTCACGGTGCAGGGCTTCTACAACGTCTGCCGCGAGACGCACAACGCCGTCGACCTCACCGCGCGGCATCTTCTTCGAGCAGGACTGGGCGGGCCTGCGCAAGGTGATGCCGGTCGCCTCGGGCGGCATCCACGCCGGGCCAGATGCACCAGCTCCTCGACCTCTTCGGCGACGACGTGGTGCTGCAGTTCGGCGGCGGCACCATCGGACACCCCATGGGCATCGAGGCGGGAGCGACCGCCAACCGCGTCGCGCTCGAGGCGATGGTCCTCGCGCGCAACGAGGGCCGCGCCATCGCGACCGAGGGCCCGGACATCCTCGCCGCCGCGGCGCGCCACTGCAAGCCGCTCGCCGCCGCGCTCGACACCTGGAAGGACGTCTCCTTCAACTACGCGAGCACCGACACCTCGGACTACGTGCCGACGCCGTCGGCCTCAGCCTCAGGAGGAGCACACTCATGCGAGTCACCCAAGGCGCCTTCTCGTTCCTCCCCGACCTCACCGACGCGCAGATCCGCGCGCAGGTCGAGTACTGCCTCGAGCAACGGCTGGGCGGTGAGCGTCGAGCACACCGACGACATCCATCCGCGCAACACCTACTGGGAGATGTTCGGCATGCCGATGTTCGACCTGCGCGACGCCGCGGGCGTCATGCAGGAGATCGACGCGTGCCGCAAGACCTTCCCCGAGCGACTACGTGCGCGTGAACGCGTTCGACTCGACGCGCGGCTGGGAGACGGTGCGGCTCTCGTTCATCGTGAACCGGCCCGCGGACGAGCCGGGTTCCGCCTGCGCCGCACCGAGGCCGAGGGCCGCGTGCAGCGCTACGCGATCGAGCCCTACGCCGACGACGCATGCCCGAAGGGCAGCGCTACCGCGAGATAACGGACCGTGGCCGCGCTCGTGGCTCCCGCCGCGCAGCCCGCCGCCGACGCGACGAGCGCGGACATCGCGCGAGCTGCTCGCGGAGCTCGACCGCGAGCTCGTGGGGCTCGCGCCGGTGAAGCGGCGCATCGCCGAGATCGCGGCGCTGCTCGCCGTGGACCGCGCCCGCGCGCAGCACGGGCCTTTCCGGCGCGCCGCCCGCGCTGCACATGTGCTTCACCGGCAACCCCGGCACCGGCAAGACCACGGTCGCGATGAAGATGGCCGGCATCCTCCATCGCCTCGGCTACTCGCGCAAGGGCCACCTCGTCGCGGTCACGCGCGACGACCTCGTGGGCCAGTACATCGGCCACACCGCGCCCAAGACCAAGGAAGTGCTCAAGCGCGCCATGGGCGGCGTGCTCTTCATCGACGAGGCCTACTACCTCTATCGCCCCGAGAACGAGCGCGACTACGGCCAGGAGGCGATCGAGATCCTGCTGCAGGTGATGGAGAACCAGCGCGAGGACCTCGTGGTCATCCTCGCGGGCTACAAGGACCGCATGGACCGCTTCTTCGAGTGCAACCCCGGGTTCTCCTCGCGCATCGCGCACCACGTGGACTTCCCCGACTACACGCGCGAGGAGCTGATGCGCATCGCCGCGATGATGCTCGAGCGCATGGGCTACCGCTTCGACGCGGGCGCGCGCGCCGCGTTCGAGCGCTACCTCGAGCGGCGCATGGCTCGTCCCCATTTCGCCAACGCGAGCAGCGTCCGCAACGCGCTCGACCGCGCGCGCCTGCGCCACGCGAGCCGTGTGTTCGAGAAGCTGGGCGAGGCCGACCGCGAAGCGCTCACGACGATCGTGGCCGCCGACATCCTGGCCAGCCGCGTTTTTTCACCCTCTCCCCTGGGAGAGGGCCGGGAGAGGGTGACGACAATGCTTGAAGCACTGCTCTTCGACGTGGACGGCACCGTGGCCGAGACCGAGGGACTCCACCGGCGCGCCTTCAACCTCGCCTTCGAGCGCCACGGCATCGACATCCGCTGGGACGAGCCGGAGTACCGGCGCCTGCTGCGCGTGCACGGCGGCAAGGAGCGCATCGGGCGCTCGCTCGCGGAGCACGAGGAGCCGCGTCCCGCTTCCGAGATCGCCGCGATCCACGCGACCAAGACGCGCATCTACGACGAGCTGCTCAAGACCGAGGGCGTCGCGTGGCGTCCCGGCGTGCGCCGGCTCATGGGAGAGGCGAAGCGGGCGGGATTGCGCCTGGCGCTCGCCACCACCACGAGCGAGGCGAACCTCGAGCCGCTCTTCGCGCCGGTGCTGGGACCGGGATGGCGCGCGCAGTTCGAGGCGATCGTCACGGGCGACGCCACGCCGCGCAAGAAGCCCGCGCCCGACGTGTACCTCGAGGCGCTCAAGCGCCTTCGACTGAAACCGCTCGAGGCCATCGCGTTCGAGGATTCGCGCGCCGGCGTGGAGGCCGCGCGCGCCGCGGGCATCCCGGTGGTCGCGGTGCCGAGCCGCTGGCTCGCCGGCGACGATCTCTCGAGCGCCGACCTGGTGCTGCAGGACCTGGGAGATGCAGGAGCGCTGTGGAACGAATCGCATCCCGTCGTGCGCAACCGCTGGCTTTCCGCGCGCCACCTGATCGCGTGGCACGCGCGCCATTTCGAGGACGATCCCGATCGCAGGCCCGAGCCGCGGAGGACCCGATGCCCGCCAGCCGCATGACCCTCACCCAGTTCCTGATCGAGGAGCGCCGCCGCTATCCGGGCGCCACCGGGGAGCTGAACGGATTGATCCTCTCGGTCGCGCTCGCGTGCAAGACGGTCGCGACGCAGGTCGCGCAGGGCGCGCTCGCCGGCGTGCTGGGAAGCGCCGGCGCGACCAACGCGCAGGGCGAGGCCCAGCAGCGCCTCGATCTCATCGCCAACGACGCGTTCCTCCACACCGCCGAGTGGGGCGGGCACGCCGCGGCGATGCTCTCCGAGGAGATGGAGCGGCCCTACTGCCCCGCGCAATCGGACGGCGCGCGCTACCTCCTCGTCTTCGACCCGCTCGACGGCTCGTCGAACATCGACGTGAACGTCTCGGTGGGCAGCATCTTCTCGATCCTGCGCCTGCCGCCCGAGGGCGCGCGCGTGCGAGGAAGGTGCCTTCCTGCAACCCGGAAGCGCGCAGGTCGCGGCGGGCTACGCGATCTACGGGCCCAGCACGATGCTGGTGCTCACGGTGGGCAGCGGCGTGCACGCGTTCACCCTCGAGCGCTCGATCGGCGAGTTCCTGCTCACCCACCGCAACCTGCGCATCCCGGAGCGCACGTCGGAATTCGCGATCAACACGTCCAACAGCCGCTTCTGGGAGCCGCCGGTGCGCCGCTACGTCGCCGAATGCCTCGCGGGAGCGACGGGACCGCGCGGGCGCGACTTCAACATGCGCTGGATCGCCTCCCTCGTGGCCGAGGCGCACCGCATCCTCATGCGCGGCGGCGTCTTCCTCTATCCGCGCGACCGCAAGGATCCGGCGCAGGCGGGACGGCTGCGGCTGCTCTACGAGGCGAATCCCATCGGTTTCCTGGTCGAGCAGGCGGGCGGGCGCGCGAGCACGGGTCGCGGCCCGGTGCTCGACGTGGCGCCGCAGTCGCTGCACCAGCGCATCCCGTTCGTGTTCGGATCGCGCGAGGAAGTCGAGCGCATCGAGCGCTACCACGCCGAGGACACGGGCGACGCGGACCTCGACCTGCCGCTCTTCCACACGCGCGGCCTCTTCCGCGACGCGGTCGAGCGCCTGAGGCATGTCCGCGAAGCATCCGATCATCGCGATCACCGGCTCCTCGGGCGCCGGCACCACCTCGGTCACGCGCACGTTCGAGAAGATCTTCCGCCGCGAGAAGGTGGACGCGGCGTCGATCGAAGGCGACAGCTTCCATCGCTACGCGCGCAAGGAGATGCGCGAGGTGATGGCCGCGCAGGACAAGGGCAGCCACTTCAGCCACTTCGGGCCCGAGGCCAACCTGCTTCGACGAGCTCGAGACGCTGTTCCGTGATTACGCGCAGTCGGGCCGCGGCAAGCGGCGCTACTACGTGCACGACGCCGACGAGGCGAAGAAGCATGGCGTCGAGGCCGGCACCTTCACGCCGTGGCAGGACCTCGCCGCGGACACCGACCTGCTGTTCTACGAGGGCCTGCACGGCGCCGCGGAGACGAAGACGGCGAACGTCGCGCAGCACCCGGACCTCCTCATCGGCGTGGTGCCGGTGATCAACCTCGAGTGGATCCAGAAGATCCAGCGCGACCAGTCGCTGCGCGGCTACTCGACCGAGGCGGTGACCGACACGATCCTGAGGCGCATGCACGACTACGTGCACTACATCTGCCCGCAGTTCACGCGCACGCACGTGAACTTCCAGCGCGTGCCCACCGTGGACACGTCGAACCCGTTCATCGCGCGCGACATCCCGACCGCGGACGAGAGCTTCGTCGTGATCCGCTTCCGCGATCCGCGCGGGATCGATTTCCCGTACCTGCTGGGCATGCTGCACGACTCGTTCATGTCGCGCCCGAACACGATCGTGGTGCCGGGCGGGAAGATGGAGCTCGCGATGCAGCTCATCTTCACGCCCTTCATCTGGCGGCTGATGGAGCGGCGGCGCAAGGCGCTGGCCGCCTGATTCTTCGAACTGCAGCAAACCACGACACAACGAGAGGGAGGAGAAATGCGCAAGATGGCGATTGCCGCGGCATGCGCGGCGTTGGCAGGGGCAGGGGCCGCGACGGCCGAGCCGGTCCTCATGTCGGCCGATTGGGCGCGCGCGGCCTGCGAGGCATGGAACGCCGATCCGGTCCTGCCGGTGAAGCTGCAGGAATCGGGCTGGGTCACCAACGACAAGAAGCGCGGCTACAAGGTCCTGCGCATCGCGCGCGAGGATTGCAAGGCAAGCCCCCTGGTGGAGCTGCACATCGCGTCGAAGGATGGGCGCGCGCAGTGCGTCTTCGGCGGTTCCGCCGAGGCGGCGGCGCTCGACACCGATGTGAACTACCTCATGACCGCGGAGACGAAGCGCTGGATCCAGATGGGCAAGGGGGAGTACGGGCCGATGAAGGCGATGTTCCTCGGGCGCCTCTCGTTCGACGGCCCGATGGGCGAGGCGATGGGCAACATGGGGCCGTTCGAGAGCTTCCTCTTGCTGGTTGGCAAGGTGCCCTCGGATACGGGGAGCTGCCCGAAGTAGCTCGCCGGGAGGAAGGCAGGCATCATGGGCCGCCCATGGCGGCGGGGCAATTGCACCAAAGGGCAGGGTGGCAGCGCCGAAACGGGCGTATGAATGGCTTTCCTTGCATTCCGCAAGGCAGGAGAAGCCAAATGCAAACCGATTCCGCGGCGGTTTCAAGCCCTTGGGGAAATGTCCGGTCGGCATTCGCGATCGGCGCGGCGGTCGTCCTCGGCGGGTGCGCGAGCGCGGCGATCAGCACGATCGAGCTCGATCCGGCCCAGCCGATCGTGTGCGACACGAACGTCACCCCGAACGTCTGCGGTGTCGCGAACGACAATCCGGTTTCCCTGCGCATCCACGGCAAGGGAAACTGCAGCGTCGTGATGGCGCGGTGCGGCAACGGATTGAGCGCGACACCCTTTGGCTTCGCCCACGACTTCGGCCAGCAGCCGCCGGACCAGCCGCTCACGATAGCGTGCAGGTACGACCAGGGCTACCCCGGGCCGAAGACGGTGGAGGCCCATTCCAACGGCTCCGATTGCATCGGGCAGGCCACGCTCCGGATCAACGTCATGAACGTCGCCGGCGGGGTCCATTCCGGCTTCATGCTCGGCTACGGCCAGCCCGGGCCCACCGCCTGCCAGGAGGTACCGCATCGCCTTCCCCTGCGCAGTGGAACGACGGTCGGCATCAAGACCAACCCCGATCCGGCCGTGAAGATCAATTTCGGCTGCTTCCTCGGAGGGTGCATCTACGATGCGGATGGCGAGCCCGGATCCAGCGCGCCCGCCGGCTTTCCCTTCCCGGGGATGCGGAAGTACTCGCTCGTCCTGCGTGTCGGGCAACAGGCCGTCCAGGGCGGGACCAACATGAGCTTCGTCACCAACCAGGGCGGGCTTCTCGAGGTCTGCGTCAACGACGACCAGATCGCCGACAACAGCGGCGCGTGGGGCATCGGGATCTCGATCGACGAATCCCGGGCGCCCTAGAAGATCCCCGCCGCGGCGGCGACCAGCACCACCACCTGCGCCACGCAGATCGCCACGAACACGCGCTCGCGCGAGCGCGCGAAGAGCGGCAGCACGCGCAAATGGCACACGATGCTGATCGAGGCGAGGATCGCCACGCCCACGAGGTTGAGCAGGTCGCCCTCGCGCAAGCGCAGCACCCAGCTCCAGCCCGTGGGCGCGCCGGTGGCCTGGAGGTACTCGCCCACGGACATTCCCCAGAGCTGCGGCAGCCGCTCGGGCGCGACGCCGGCGGGCACGAGGCCCGTCACGTAAAGGAAGAAGGTGCCCACGAGCGCGCCGAAGCCGAGCCGCACGCCCCACGCGAGCCACCGGGCGTAGGTCTCCTGCTCGATGCGGCGTTCGGGAGTGGAAACGGGCATGGCGCCTCCTCGCTCAGATTCCGAAGCCCTGCATCAGCGAGCGGATGCCCGCGGCGACGAGCACCACGATCACCACGTTGCGGGCGGTCGAGGCCTTGATCGCCTTCAGCACCCGCACGCCCACGCGTGCGCCGAGCATCACCCCGAGGATGGACGGTGCGATGAGGATCGGCAGCAAGGCGCCCTTGTTCATGTACACCCACGCGGCCGACGTGTTGATGATCGAGATCGCGAGCCCGCTCGTGCCCACCGAGAGCTTGAGCGGCACGCCCATGAGGAGGTTCAGCGCGGGGACGTTCGCCCATCCGGCGCCGAGGCCGAAAAGCCCGCCCACCACGCCGATGCCGAAGAAGGCGGCGAGGCCCATGTGCGTGCGATGCACGTTCCAGTCGACGTGGTGGCCCACCGCCGGATCGTGGAACTTGCCGTGCAGCCCGAGCGTGAGCGCCCAGCGGTCGGCCGCGTGCTTCGAGTCGTGGCCGGAATTGCGCGTCCACCACATGAGGCCCGCGATGAGGAGCACCGTGATGCCGAGCGCGAGCTGCACCACGCGCGTCGGAAGCGCGAGCCCGACGAGGGCGCCCACGATGCCGCCGATCGATCCCGCGAGCGCGAGCGGCATGGCGAGGCGCAGGCTCGCCAGCCCGCTGCGCAGCAATCCCGGGCCCGAGGCGAGCGCGCCGCACAGCGCGAGCATGAGCCCCGCGCCGCGCACGAAATCGAGGTGGAACGGGAAGAAGCCGCCGACGATGGGCACGAAGAGGACGCCGCCGCCGATGCCGCCCACGACCGCGACGATGCCCATCAGGAACGTCGTCACGAAGAGGATGAGCGGCCAGGCCCACCAAGGCAGGCCCGCGCCGTGGGGCGCGCGCGCGGCGAGCGCCACGCCCGGCGCCGCGAGCAGCGTCGCGGCGGCCGCGAACCGGATCAGCGAGCGCAGGCGCATGGAGCGATCATGCCATGCTCTGGTAATAGAGGTTCTGCGGATGGTTCGATTGCGCGAGGAAGAACCAGCGCTCCGCGACCAGTCCCGCGTATTGCACGAACGGCGCCGCGATGAGGAGCCGCGCGGATCCCGTCGCGAGCCCCGCCGCGACGAGCGCCATGGGCCCCAGGAATGCCAGCACGATGAACCCCCACTTGATTGCCCGGAAACGATGGACCGCGACGCCGTGGAAGAATTCGCGCGTGTTGAACGAGCCGCCCATGAAGCCCTGCGCCTTCTGCTCGATGTGGCGCTCGCGCATGCCGATCGCGCTCTGCAGCGTGGACTTGGGCCGCAGGCGTGCGTTGCGCGCGAGCGATGCCGCGCGAGAAGCGAGGGCGAGCGCGGTGAACGCCAGCGCGCCGCGCGCGCAGGCCGCGGCGTGCTCCGGCGAGAGCAGCGCGGCGAGCGCGGCAGCCAGCGTGAATCCCGACGCCGTTCCGATCAGGAAGAAGTTCGCGATCGTGAGCGGGCTCGCCCATTCCTGCAGGAACCGGATGCACGCGTAGATCATCGCCGTGCAGAAGAAGAGGGCGAGGCAGGCGGCGAGCGCGAAGGCGCCGATGACGGGGGCCGCCGCGATGCCGTAGAGGTGCGCGCCGCCGTAGGCCGCCACCGCGGCGGTGAACACCGGAAGCGCGATGACCTCGCGCGAGAGCCACGACGTTCGCCAGCGCGCCGCCGAGCGCCACGCACGCTCCGGTCGCCCGAGGTGGAAGAACGACGCGACGAGGCCGAGCACCGCGAGCGCCACGGCGACGGCCGAGCCGATGGCGAGGAAACGCGCGCCCAGCGGCGGCAGCAAGCTCGCGCGCGCGCCGAGGTCTCCCGCGTAGAGCGCGAGGAACAACCCCTGGCCCGCGCCGATCAGCGTGGTGAGGAAGACGACGGAGAAGGCGGGACGCATTCGGTCTTGCGGCGCGGCAGGTAGTGGTTGGCGGGCTTCGTGCCCCATTCCGGCATGAGGGCGTAGCCGTCGCGCTCGGCGATCGCCTTCGAGACGCGGGACTCGGGATCGTGGATGTCGCCGAAGAGGCGTGCACTGGTGGGACACGCCATGACGCAGGCGGGCTTGCGCTCCTCTTTCGGCAGGCTCTCGTCGCAGAGGCGGTCGACGCACAACGTGCATTTCTTCATCACCTTCTGGTGCGCGTCCAGCTCGCGCGCGCCGTAGGGACAGGCCCACGAGCAGTACTTGCAGCCGATGCACTTGTCGTAGTCCACCAGCACGATGCCGTCTGCGGCGCGCTTGTAGCTCGCGCCCGTGGGGCACACGGGAACGCAGGGCGGATCCTCGCAGTGCAGGCACGACTTCGGGAAATGCACGGTCTGGGTATCCGGGAACTCGCCCACCTCGAAGGTCTGCACGCGGTTGAAGAACGTGCCGCTCGGATCCGCGCCGTAGGGCCGGTCGTCGGACAGGGTGCCCGCGGATCCCGAGGTGTTCCATTCCTTGCAGCTCGTGACGCACGCGTGGCAGCCCACGCAGACGTTGAGGTCGATCACCAGGGCGAGTTGCGTCATGCGCTCTTCCTCTTCCTGTTCTTGCCGGCGAAATACGCGATCCACGACGGACGTTCGCGTGCGGTGCCGGGCAGCGCAGGCATGGTCTCGAAGGTGGGGAAGGTCTCGGCCGGCTCCTCGGCGGCGGCGGGGCGGATGCGCACGCGCACGTCGTACCAGCCGGCCTGGCCGGTGATCGGGTCGGAGTTCGAGATGCGATGACCACCCTCTCCCCGGCCCTCCCCCAAGGGGGAAGGAGAGCCCGGGCAGCTCTTCCGAGATCAAATGATTGAGGATGAATCCCCGCCGCGCCTCGTTCGCGTCGCCGTCGAGGCGCCACGCGCCCGGCGCCTTGCCGATCGCGTTCCACGTCCACACCGTGCCGGGCTCGACCGCCTCCGAGTAGCGCGCCATGCAGCGGACCTTCCCCCACTGCGACTCGATCCACATCCAGCCGCCGTCCTCCACGTCCGCCGCGCGCGCGGTGCGGGGATTCACGAAGAGATAGTTGTGGGTGTGGATCTGGCGCAGCCACGCGTTCTGCGAATCCCACGAGTGGTACATCGCCATGGGGCGCTGGGTGACGGCGTTGAGCGGAAACCGCTCGAGGTCGGTCGCATCGGATTCGAGCGGCGCGTACCAGAAGGGCAGGGGGTCGAAGTAGTGCTCGATGCGCTCGCGCAGGTGCTCGGGCGGCCGGCGGCCCGGGCGCTTGCCCTGCGCGGCGAGGCGGAACTCCTGCATCACCTCCGAGTAGATCTGGATCAGCGCGGGCTCCGCGTAGCTCCTCAGGCGCATCGCGCGCGCCCACTGGATGTAGCCGCGGTTGGCGTTGCGCATGTACTGGTGCTCTTCGGGCAGCACGTGGTGGTGCACGCAGTCGTTCTTCGCGTACATGTCCCACTGGCGCGGGTTGGGCTCGCCCTTCATCGACTGGTCGCCGTTGGCTCCCCGCCAGCCGCCGAGGAACCCCACGCCCGAGCCGGGCTTCGTCTCGTAGTGGATGATGAAATCGGGATAGTCCTTGTAGCGCCGCGAGCCGTCGGCGTTCATGAAGCCGGGGAGCTTCGAGCCGCCCGGCGAGCTCCAGCAGCACTTCCTGGAACGGCTTGCACTCGCCCGTGGGCGGCAGCACCGGGATGCGCACCGAATCGATCGGCCCGTCGAACTCCGAGATCGGGCGGTCGAGCATCGACATCACGTCGTGGCGCTCGAGATACGTCGTGTCGGGCAGCACCAGGTCGGCGAACGCCGTCATCTCCGACTGGAACGCGTCGCACACGACGATGTACGGGATCTTGAATTCCCCGCTCGTGTCGCGGTCGTTCAGCATGCGGCGAACTTCCGACGTGTTCATGGACGAGTTCCACGCCATGTTCGCCATGAAGATCATCAGCGTGTCGATGCGGTACGGGTCGGCGCGCCACGCGTTGGTGATCACGTTGTGCATGAGACCGTGCACCGCGAGCGGGTACTCCCACGAGAACGCCTTGTCGATGCGCGCCGGGCCGCCGCGCTTGTCGAGGAAGAGGTCGTCGGGCGAGGCGGGCCAGCCCAGGATCGGAGAAGCGAGCGGCTCGTTCGGCTGCACGTCCCCGGCGCGGTTGGGCGGCTTGGGGCTCGGCGGAACCGCGCGCGGGAACGGCGGCTTGTGCCGGAAGCCGCCCGGGGCGGTCGATGGTTCCGAGCAGCGTCATCACGATCGCGAGCGAGCGGATCGGCGTGGAATCCGTTCGAGTGCGCCGCCATCCCGCGCATCGCGTGGAAGGCGACGGGCCGCCCGATCACCTTGTCGTGCTCCACGCCCCACGAATCGGTCCACTCGATGGGCAGCTCGAAGGCGTGGTCGCGCGCCGTCTCGCCCATCTCGCGCGCCAGCCGCCGGATGGTGGCGGCGGGAATCCCCGTGATGCCCTCCGCCCACTCGGGCGTGCAGTCGCGCACGCGCTCGGCGAGGAGCTGGAACGCGGGCTTCACCGGGGATGCCGTCGGCCAGGCGGAACTCGCCCAGGATCTCCGGGTCGCGCGCCCGGCGCGTGGGTCGGCACCTCGCGCTGGGTCGCGCGGTCCCACCACACCTTGTTGCGCGGGTACACCGGGTTGACGTCGGGATTCACCTCGGGGTGAGTGCCGTCGAGCACCGGCATCCCATGGCGCTCGCTCACCGGATCCATGTCGAGGAGGTGGCCCGCGTTGGTGTAGCGCGCGAGGAAGTCGCGGTCGTAGAGGCCCGGTCTCGATCAGCTCGCGGGTGATCGCCATGAGGAGCGCGCCGTCGGTGCCGGGACGGATCGGGATCCATTCGTCGGCGATCGCCGAGTAGCCGGTGCGGATCGGGTTCACCGAGATGAAGCGCCCGCCCGCGCGCTTGAACTTCGAGATCGCGATCTTGAGCGGGTTGGAATGGTGGTCCTCGGCGGTGCCGATCATCACGAAGAGCTTCGCGCGCTCGAGGTCGGGCCCGCCGAACTCCCAGAACGAGCCGCCGATGGTGTAGATCATGCCCGCGGCCATGTTCACCGAGCAGAAGCCGCCGTGCGCCGCGTAGTTGGGCGTGCCGAACTGGCGCGCGAAGAGGCCCGTCAACGCCTGCATCTGGTCGCGCCCGGTGAAGAGGGCGAACTGCTTCGGGTCCGTCGCGCGGATCCTTCCCAGCCGCTCCTCGAGGATCGCGAAGGCCTCGTCCCAGGAGATCGGCTCGAATTCGGCCGCGCCGCGCTCGGCGCCGCGCTTGCGCCTGAGCGGCCGCGTGAGGCGCGCCGGCGAGTACTGCTTCATGATGCCCGACGCGCCCTTCGCGCAGATCACGCCCTGGTTGAGCGGATGGTTCGGGTTGCCGTCGATGTAGCGCACCTCGCCGTCGCGCAGGTGCACGCGGATGCCGCAGCGGCACGCGCACATGTAGCACGTGGTGGTCTTCGTTTCGGTGCGGGAGGCGGGCGCATCCATGGGATGCTGCCAATCTAGGCCCGAAGCCCCCTGCCGACCAACGGATTTTTCGGGTAATCCCTACTTGCGCTTCCGGTTGAACGCCATGCAGTGCGCGATGAAGCGCTCGAGCGTCGGCGACATGTAGCGGCGCTCGTGGTGGACGAGGTAGAAGGTGCGGCTGCAGCGCGGGCAGCGCCGTCTCGAGCACCACGAGGCGCTTGAGCCTCACCATGTCGTTCACGGTGCAGCGCGACAGGCACGTGAGGCCCAGGCCCTCGGCGGCGGCCTGCAGGATCGCCTCGGTGCTGCCCAGCTCGGTCTCGGTGTTCAGCCGGTGCAGGTGCGGCTGCAGCTCGCGCTCGACCACCTCGCGCGTGCCCGAGCCGGCCTCGCGCAAGAGCCACGTCGCGTCCGCGAGCTCCACGAGGGAAACCCTGCGCCTGCCGCCGCTGCGTGCCCGGTGCGCGCGCGCGACGGGATGCTGCGGCGAGCACGCGATCACGAGCTCGTCGGTCATCCATGGCAGCACCTTGATGTGCGGCTCCTGGGTCGGGCCCTCGATGAAGCCGAGGTCGACCTCGAACTGGCCGACGGCGCGGGCGACCTGCCACGTGTTGCCGATCTCCACGGCGATGCGGGCCGCGTCCTCCTTGCGCCGGTACGCCGCGATCACGCTTGGGGATCAGCGCAGTTGCCGATCGTGGTGCTCGCCGCGATGCGCAGCCGCGGCGCCGACGACCGCCCGGCCGTGCCGAACTGGCTCTCGATCGCGCGCGCCGTGTCGAGCAGCAGCGCGGGCCTGCGGAAGCATGCTTCGCCCGTGCTCGTTCAGCACCAGCCGGCGTCCCACGCGGTTGAAGAGCCTGCCGCCGAGGAGGTCCTCGAGCTCGTTCAGCGACGCGCTGGTCGCCGATTGCGACAGCGCGATCTCCTGCGCGGCGGCCATGGTGCTGCCCGCGCGGGCCACGGCGACGAAGATCTGCAGCTGGCGCAGCGTGAGCCGCATCGCCGGCAATTGCGCCGCCGACGCGCCCTTTTCCGCTCCATCGAGGCCTACGGCTCGCGCACGTTCGCGCGCACGCGCCGCGGGCGGCTCGCGGCGCGCGGCCCGCGGCCCGCGGCGCCGAGCCGCTCCCTGGCGAACTGCAGGAATGCGCTCACCGCGCGGGAGTGGATGCGCTCCCTGGGGTAGACGACGCAGAGCTGGCGCAGGAGCGGGGGCGCGAGCGGGATCGCGACGAGCGCGCCCAGGCGCAGCTCCATCGTGACCGTGGCGCGCGACATGATCGCGAAGCCGAGGCCCGTCGCGACGAGGCCCTTGAGCGCCTCGGGGCTGCTCGCCTCCATCACGAGCTGCAGCGAGTCGTGCGTGAGCGCCGCCTTGTGCAGGTACTTGTCGATCACCTCGCGCGTTCCCGAGCCGATCTCGCGGCCGATGTACGCGTGCTCGGTGAGCGCGCCGGGCGTGACGCTCGCGTGCCCGGCGAGCGGATGGTTGGGCGCGCACACCACCTGCAGCTCATCCTCGCAGCACGCGTCGGTGGCGAGGGAAGGCAGGTGGGAATCGCCCTCGATGAAACCGAGGTCGAGGCTGCGTTCCGCGACGCGCTCCTGCACGGCGTCGGAGTTGGCCACGAACAGGCGCGGCACCACCGCGGGATGGCTCGCCTTGAATTCCCCGAGCACGCGCGGCAGCAGGAACTCGGCGATCGTGGTGCTCGCGCCGATGAGGAGCGGTCCCGCTTCCTGGCCGCTGAATTCCTTGAGCCGCTGGTCGAGCTCGGCGTCGAGGGCGAGGATGCGCTCGGCATATTCGAACGCGACGGCCCCGGCCGGCGTGAGGGCGATGCGTCCCTGCGCCCGGTCGAAGAGGCGCGTGCTGAAATGCTCCTCGAGCTGCTTGATCTGGAAGGTGACCGCCGGCTGCGTCATGAAGAGCGCGTCGGCCGCCTTCGTGAAGGAGAGGTGCTTCGCGACGGCGTGGAAGACCCGGAGCCGGCGGTCGGCCATGGAAGGGTGGTAGCGCGCGATGAAAGTCCTTATTGAAGCACAAGCGCGTGGAACCCGGGACACGCCGGCTGGATGGGGTGGGGGAAGAGGGCGCGGCCCTCTGCCCCGGTCAATCCACGATGTGGTAGACGGGCGCCCTATGCCACGGCATGACGCCTACGGCTTTTTCGGCGTCTTGTATTCGACTTCCTTCTGGAACGGCTTCCAGACGGTTTCGTAGCCGACAAACCCCTTTTCGTTCGGCGCCATCTGGCGCGTCGTATAGAAGCGCGTGTGGCCGTCAGGAACCTTGGTGATGGGTTTTTGCTCGCTCATCGGTCCCTCCTTTTTCCGTGAAGTCAAACCGGTCTCATGAGTGACGGGTCGATGTTCGGCTCCGCGCCGATCGCTCCTCCGACTTTCATCTCTTCGTCGGTAGCGTCGCGCACCGTCAGGATCTCGAGCCTGAAGACGACCTCCCTGCCGCAAAGCGGATTGTTGCCGTCGACGGTCAGCGTCTTGTCGTCCATCCGCGTCACGATGAAGCTGCGGGTCTGGCCCTTGTCGTTTTCCATGAGGATGGAGTTGCCGACTCTGCCGGTACTCCTCGGGGACGTTCTCGAGGCGATCGGTAAAGACGAGCGACTCGTCTCTCGGGCCGAAGATGCGATTGCCGTCGATCGGCACTTCGATGACATCGCCGGCGGACTTGCCCTCCAGCTCCATGTGGACGGAAGGGGCCAGGATTTCATTGTGTCCGTGAACGTAGCCCAACGGGAATTCGACGCAGGTGAGGACATGCCCCGATTTCCTGTCCGTCACCTTGTAGGTGAGCTCGACGAACTTGCCGTCCTGGACCGTTTCACTCATGTCGAATCGGAGCCTGCCGCTCAGAAGATGGACGCCGCGAAAATCCTGACCTCGCCATCTTCGTAGCCGAGGACAAGCCTGCCGAGCCATTCGCCCGGCTTCTTGGTGCTGCGTTGGCGGTAGAGAACCGTCACATGCTCGCCCCGGCGGATGATGCCGAGATAGTCGGCATCTTCGGACAGGCTCCTGGCCAGTTCGCTGTTCGCGAACTGGTGATTCACCACGACTTGATTCATGGCAAGCGCGAGGGACCTGGCGAACTTCCCGACGAACTCTCCGTACTTGCCTTCGTTGGAGTACTTGAGGAGATCGCGCCACAGGGGATCGGCGATGGCGCGTATCTCCTCATCGGTCCTTTCAATGATGTTCAACGCGAGCTTCTGCCTTCGGCGGGTCGTCGTCCGCAACCAGGTGATAGCAGGGCGCCTTCTCCATGGTGTATTCGCCGGTTTCCGGATCGCGACGCGAAACGGTCAGCACGTGCCAGTTCTCGTCGTCCACCTTCATGACATCGCCGCGGTAGTAGTAGCCCGGCCAGCGCGTCTCCTTGCGGAATAGCGTGTGTTGCGTGACGCACTCCGCCGCCCGGTGACGGTGCATCAGCTCCCATCGCGCGCAGCAACTCGTGAAGGTCCTTCGCGGCCAGGCTCTGGAGATCTTCCTCCATGATCTTCAGCTTCTTGAGGCAGATGTTCAGGAGCTTCTCGTTGGTCATGTAGCCGACGGTATAGCCGCCGCAATACTCGTCCATGAGCTTCTGCAGCCGGTCCAGGCCCTGCTGGGGATTGATGTAGTGCGGGTTGACGGTGCCCGCCACGACCGCATTGCGGTAGATCCTGTAATGCTCCAGGGGCTTGTAGATCTCCTTCCTGCGGCGCTCGATCTGCTCATCGGATACGACGATGCCTTCGCCCTTTCCGTCGTCGATGTACTTGCAGGCGGCCTTCGCGGCGAGACGGCCTTCGGTGAACGAGCCCGATGAGAAGGCGTGCGGCGTGCCGCCGACCGCATCACCGGCGCCGAACAGGCCTTCGACCGTCGTCATGCGGTTGTAGCCCCAGAAATACTCGGGCGGGGAAACGTCCTCGGGACCCGAGCACCAGGCGCCCGAGCCGGTCGCGTGGGAGCCCATCACGTAGGGCTCGGAGGTGGTCAGCTCGGGATTCTCGTTCTTGGGATCCACGTCGGTGGCGGCCCACAGGACCGCCTGGCCCACGGTCATGCCGAGGAAGTTCTCCCAGCCGACCTCTTCCAGGTGAGGATCCTGGAAGGCGCGCATGGTCACCATGTGGATGGGGCCGCGGCCGGCATTGACCTCGCTGATGATGCAATGGTTGCGCAAGCAGGTCGGGATGGGCCGATGGGTCAGGTGCGAGGCTTCCGGATCGAGATACTCCTTGCCGACCATTTTCTGCAACGCGGGGAACCACTTGGATTCGTATTCTTCGCCCAGGGCGTTTTGCGTATAGGTCTTGAGGTGCAGGAAGTAGGCGCCGACCGGGCCATAACCGTCCTTGAAACGCGCCAGCACGATCCGGTTTTCCATCTGCGTCATCTTGGCGCCGGCGTCGATCATGAGGCCGTAGGCGGACGCGGACGACCAGGGCGCATACCAGGTGCGGCCGGCACCTTCGCCCGTCGAGCGCGGCTTGAAGATGTTGGAGGCGCCGCCCGCGCCGCAGATCACGGTCTTCGACTTGAAGACGTGGTAGTTGCCCGTGCGGACGTTGAAGCCGACGGCACCGGCAACCCGGTTCGGCTTGCTTTCATCCATCAGCAGGTGGGTGACGCAGATGCGGTTGAAGACCTTGTCCGCCGATTTCTTGGCGGCCTCGGCCACGATGGGCTTGTAGGACTCGCCGTGGATCATGATCTGCCATCGCCCTTCACGCATGTAGCGCCCGGTCTTCGGGTCCTTCATGATGGGCAGGCCCCACTCCTCGAACTGGTGCACCGTGGAGTCGACGTGACGGGCCATGTCGAACAGCAGGTCTTCCCGCACCATCCCCATCAGGTCGATGCGAGCGTAGCGGACATGGTCCTCGGGGTTATTCTCGCCCCAGCGGGTGCCCATGTAGCAGTTGATGGCGTACAGGCCCTGGGCGACCGCACCGGAGCGATCGATATTGGCCTTCTCGGCAATGACGATCTTCTTGTCCCGGCCCCAGAATCTCGCTTCCCATGCGGCACCCGTGCCGCCAAGACCTGCACCGACGACCAGGATATCGATGCCGTCTTCGATGATCGTGTTGTAGGCCATTAGTAGTACACGCCTTTCTTCAGCTTGAGGCCGGCGTCCTTGAGCGTACGCAGGCCGCCGTCATCCAGGCGGATATATTTCGGCTCGCTGTACAAGAGCTCGCCGTCGCGCATCTCTTTGCTGGGCGCGGGAACATCCGCGAGCTTGGGGATCGCCGTCCCCCAGGGCTTCGTGGTGATGGGCGACAGGAAGTTCTTTTCCGTGCCGTCCCGGAACTTGATCCTCCAGGCGATCGTGCCCTTGCGTTCGTCGCGGTCGACACGAACGCTGTGACCGAGCGGCGCGAAATCGGCATATCCGCGCACATCGATCGCATGCTGGGGCAGGCCTTCACGCAGGAGTAGCACTCCCAGCACATGTTCGGCTCGATGTTGTAGGCGCGGCGATAGGTCGGGTCGATGTGCATGATGTCCGAGGGACAGATGTCGACGCAGTGTCCGCATCCGTCGCACCTCGTCATGTAGACGAAGGTAGGCATAAGTCGGCTTCCTTGAGGCTCTTCCGATTGAACTTGCGGGCTGTTTTCTAATAGTGGCGGGGCGCGTCGCGCTTGATGCCGAGTCCCATGTCCATCGGAGCGTCTCGCAACAGTTCCATGGAGTGTCGTTTTTGTTGTTCGGGATCGTCACGGGTCTGGGTCGGCAAATTCTCGGCCGTGCCATCGGCCCGGGTGACTCGTTTCTCGAAGGCGGCCGCCGGCTTGAAGAACATGTGCGCGAACTTCGACCAGAACACCGAGCCGAAGAGCACCGTGGTGGCGAGCAGGTACAGGCCGAAGAGCACGCCCACCCCGCCGCCCGTCCGCGGCCCAGACGAGGCCGAGCGTCACGCTCGCGAGCAGCGAGACGATGAAGAGGTCGGCCTGCACGAACCGGAACGGCGAATGGCCCTCGGCGGCGACGTCCACGCGGATGAAGAACCAGAACCAGTAGCCGCCGACGCAGACCATGAGGCCGCCGATCCACCAGAGCATCGGCACGATGTCCGGGGTCGGCGTCGCCGTCGTGGGATAGCCGAACGACCATGATTGCCGTGGTGACCACGTAGATCACGAACCCGTACATCGTCAGCAGGTGCGCGATGCGCCGGCGCGGGTTGCAGAACTCGCCCGAGGTCATGACGTCCACGAGGACGGTCCCGGCCGCGATCGAGACGAGCTCGCCGCCGCCGAGCTGCCGGGCGCCCTTGGCCTTCGACTTGCGCCAGTTGTCGAAGAAGTACGTGGCGCTGCCCTTGTGGGCCATTCGAGCAAGCGTGCCGACGATCACCGCCAGGACCATCAGGACCAGGTACCACTGCATGAATCCGGCGGGAAGGGACTGCGCCGCCGCGGCGAAAGCATTGTTGGTGAGCATCCGATCCTCCCTGACCGGCGATTCTACGAGCTGGGCCCGGCAGACCGCAAAAGATTGCGACTATGCGGCTATAGATTCAGCGTATGGGCCTCGAAACGCATCGCGGCCAGGTCCGCCAGCATCCACGTGGCCGGGGCGCCGCCAGCCCCGCCACGGTGCCGGGGTTCACCAGCCAGGTTTCCCCGCCCTTCACGTTGGGCGACGCGGCGCATGCCTCGGCCTGGTGGGAGTGCCCGCAGCACACCAGGTCCCAGTCGCCGGTGCAGGCCATCGCGTAGCCGTACTCGGGGTAGTGCACGAGGAAGATCTCGCGCCCGCCGAGCTCGAGGCGCGCGTCGGGGCCGTGGTATTGCAGGAGCCCGCCGCTGCCGCCCGAAAGGCGCTGCAGCATCATGGGCATCGCCCAAGTTGTTGCCATGGATCGACGTGCATGGGGAGCCGCGCCGCCAGGGACGCCTTGAGCGTCTGGGCGCCGATCACGTCGCCGCAGTGGAGCACGGCCTCGGCGCCCGCGGCGGCTGGCCTCTTTCACGGCGCGCGCGAGCGCGTCGGCGCGGTCGTGGCTGTCGGAAACGATGCAGATCTTCATGCAGCCATTATCCGGGTGCGGCGCGGGCGCGATCAATCGCGGGATGCTTATCGGCGCATCAGCCGTTTTCGGGGAGGACAGCGCGCGCGCATGCTAGCGTAGGGCACCGGGTTACGTGAGGAGGAAATGCCATGCCGGGTCTCGTCAATCCGCACGGCGGCCGCGGCCTGAAGCCGCGGCAGGCGAAGCCGCAGCGCGCCGCGCAGGAGCTGAAGCGCGCGCAATCCCTGCCCAAGCTGCGCGTGAGCTCCCGCGAGAAGGGCGATCTCGTCATGCTCGGCCTGGGCGGCTTCACGCCGCTCGAGGGTTTCATGACCCATGCGGACTGGCAGGGCGTGTGCGACGGGATGCGCACCGCGGCGGGCCTGTTCTGGCCGATCCCGATCACGCTCTCGACCGACGCGGCGGGCGCCGGGCCGATCGCCGAGGGCGCGGAGGTCGCGCTGACGGACCCGGACGATGGCGCCGTGCTCGCGGTGATGAAGGTCACGGAGAAGTACCGCATCGACAAGGCGCACGAATGCATGTCGGTGTTCAGGACGACGGACCCGGCGCACCCCGGCGTGCAGATGGTGATGAAGCAGGGCGACGTGAACCTCGCGGGACCCGTCACGGTGCTCTCCGACGGCGGATTCAAGGCGCAGTACGGGCCGCTCTTCATGACGCCCGCCGAGACCCGCGCCGAATTCGAGCGGCTCGGATGGACGCGCGTGGCGGCGTTCCAGACCCGCAACCCGATGCACCGCTCGCACGAATACCTCGCGAAGGTCGCCATCGAGGTATGCGACGGCGTGCTGGTGCACTCGCTGCTCGGCAACCTCAAGCCCGGCGACATCCCCGCCGAGGTGCGCACGCGAGCGATCGACGTGCTGATCGAGCGCTACTTCCGTCCCGGGCACCGTGGTGCAGGCCGGCTATCCCCTCGACATGCGCTACGCCGGCCCGCGCGAGGCGCTGCTGCACGCCGTCTTCCGGCAGAACTACGGCTGCGCATACCAGATCATCGGGCGCGACCACGCCGGCGTCGGCAGCTACTACGGCCCGTTCGACGCGCAGCACATCTTCGACGAGATCCCCGCCGATGCGCTCGAGATCCGGCCGCTGAAGATCGACTGGACGTTCTGGTGCTACCGCTGCGGCGGCATGGCCTCGGCGCGCACCTGCCCGCACGACGACGCCGACCGCCTGCTGGTGTCGGGCACGAAGCTGCGCAAGTGGCTTTCGGAGGGAAATCCCGTGCCGGCGGAATTCACGCGCCCGGAGGTGCTGGAGATCCTGCGCGAGTACTACGCGGGGCTCGAGGAGGGCGAGAAGGTGGAAGTGAAGCTCGCCGGCCACTCGGCCCGGTAGGACGTCAGGCGAAACGGCTGAGGAGATCGGCGACCTTGCGCGCGCGCTCGGTGCGGGCCGCGGCGCCGCCCTTCGGTTCCGCGCGGATCATGCACGACACCATCTCGTAGAACACGCGGTCCAGCGCCTTGCGCGCGGCCGTGAGCTGCAGCGCGATCTCCTCGCACGTCTGGTCCTCGCCGATCATGCGCCGGATGCCGCGGACCTGGCCCTCGACGCGCGCGAGGCGCGTCTCGATCGCCTTCTTCGCGTCGGGATCGTGCAGGGAAGCGGGACTCGCCATCGCAACAGGCCTCGCGGACTCGGAACGCGAATCGTATACCGCCGGGGCGCGTTTCACCAAACCGGGCCCATACCGGCCGGGGTATGGAGCGGCGTTTTTCATACTGAGAAGCGTTCGCGCGCCCGGCGACGTTTCGCCCCGCGACACCACGGCCCATGGGGTTTGCACATACCCCCGCCCGGTATTAGGATGCCGTGATATCCATGCGGCCCTTGGGGCTATCGACGTGGAAACCTTGAGGAGAGCGTGCCGTGGGTGACAATCCCGTATTGATCGATCCGGCCGCGCTGGAGCGCATGGTGCGCGAGCGCGTCGATGCCGTGCTGGGCGAGCGGCTCGAGGCGAAGCTCGCCGAGCTGCACGAGTCGAAGACGCCGTCGATGACCATCATCGCGACGAAGGGCACGCTGGACTGGGCGTATCCCCCGTTCATCCTCGCCTCGACCGCCGCGGCGCTGGGCTGGAACGTGGCGATCTTCTTCACCTTCTACGGCCTCGAGCTCCTGAAGAAGGACCTCTCCGGGCTGCGCGTGAGCCCGCTGGGCAATCCCGCCATGCCGATGAAGATGCCGTTCGGCCCGGACTGGTTCCGCTCGATCCGCTGGAACATCCCCAACGCGATGCAGGGGATCATTCCCGGCTTCGAGGCGTTCGCCACCACCATGATGAAGCAGACCATCCACAACAAGGGGGTCGCCCAGGTGGCGGAGCTGCGCAGCGCCTGCATCGAGGCCGACGTGAAGCTCATCGGCTGCCAGATGACGGTGGACCTCTTCGGGTACGCCCACGAGGACTTCGTGCCCGAGGTGAAGGAATACGTCGGCGCCGCGACCTTCCTGCCCATGGCGAAGGACGCGGACGTGAGCCTTTTCATCTAGTCGATCGATTACCCGCGCACGCGGGGATCCACAACAAAGGGGAGGAAGCAATGAGACTCAAGCTGATCGCGGCGCTCGCCGCGGCCGCGCCGTTCTTCGCGCACGCCACGGACGGATATTTCTCGCACGGGTACGGAATGGTCGCGAAGGGCATGGGCGGCGCGTCCCTGGCGGTGACGGGCTCGTCCTTCGGGGCGGCCAACAACCCCGCCACGATGGCCTTCACGGGCAACACGTGGGAGATCGGGCTCGACCTGTTCAGCCCGCACCGCAGCGCCGAGCGCACCGGCGCCCCGCCGCAGGCGGGCCTCAATGGCTCCGCCGACAGCGACAGCAACTACTTCTTCATCCCCGAGTTCGGCTTCAACCGCATGGCCAACCCCAACCTGTCGTACGGTCTCACGGTGTACGGCAACGGCGGCATGAACACCGATTACCCCGGCGACCAGCTTCCGTCGCCCGGCGCCTGCGGGCCCGCGACCGGCCCGGGCACGGGCTTCAACCCCGCGCCGGGACCGTACAACCTGTTGTGCGGCAACGGCCGCCTCGGCGTCGACCTCTCGCAGCTCATCGTGGCACCGAGCGTCGCTTTCAAGCTCGCGCCCGAGCACTCCATCGGCATCGCGCCGCTCTTCGCCTACCAGCGCTTCAAGGCCGAGGGCATCCAGGCCTTCCAGGGCTTCTCCACGAGCCCGGGCGACATGACCAACCAGGGCTACGACAGCTCGACCGGCTGGGGCGCGCGCATCGGCTACTACGGGCGCATCACGCCGCAGTTCGCGATCGGCGCCATGTACACGACCAAGATGAACATGGGGAACTTCGACAAGTACAAGGGGCTCTTCGCCGAGGCCGGCGGCTTCGACATCCCCTCGCACTACGGCTTCGGGGTGTCGTTCGAGCCCAGCCCGCAGATGCAGATCGCCCTCGACTACGAGCGCATCAACTACACCGACGTGAAGTCGGTGAGCAATCCCAGCAGCCAGCTGCTGTTCTGCGCCGGAGGGGATCTGTCCTCCTGCCTCGGCGGCTCGAACGGCGCGGGCTTCGGCTGGCGCGACATCGACGTGTGGAAGCTCGGCTTCCAGTACCGCTACGACGACCACCTCACGCTGCGCGCGGGCTACAACTACAGCCAGAATCCGATTCGCGGCCAGGACGTGACCATCAACTTCCTCGCGCCGGGCGTGGTGCAGCACCACATCACGGGCGGGGCCACGTGGGCGCTGGATCACGACAGCATGCTCACCTTCGCCGCGATGTACGCCTTCGAGAACGACGTGACGGCCCCGAGCTTCTTGAACAACTTCGCCCCGGGCCTCGCGATGCAGGAGAAGATCAAGATGTACGAGTACTCGCTGGGCGTGCAATACCAGCGCCGGTTCTGAGTTGCGGCTGATCGAGGAGCTCGAGCGCACGGCCGCCGCCGAGGCGAGCCCGTTCCGCGCGCAGCTCCTGAAGGAGGACGCCGCGAGGTTGAGGAAGCTCCTCGACCTCGCGCGCTCCGCCGGCGCCATCGGCACCTTCATGGAGGGCGGACGCCGCCTCGGCTGGACCCAGGGCGACGCGCGCACCGGCGAGCTCGCCCCGGCGCTCGCACCCCTGCTCGAGGCGGTGTTCGACTACCGGCCGGGCAGCGACGACCCGCGCCAGGAGCAGCGCATCCGCGATGCTTGGCTGGAGCTGCACCGCGTGCGGATGGAACGCCTCGTCGGCTGCCTCTCGACGCCGGCCCCGAGGCCCGAATAGCCCCCGCTTTGGTAGAGTGACCCCCGGGAAGTCCCCACGAGGGAGGCCTGGGATGGGCGACATCGACGCGGTCGAGGACATTCCGCTGTTCAGCCAGATGCCGCGCGAGCAGCTCGACGTGCTGGCGCGCTCGACGGAGCGCCGCGTCTATGAGATGGGCGACGCGATCTTCCGCCAGGGCGACCTGCCCGAGTTCCTCTACGCCGTGGAGAGCGGCTCGGTGGAAATCGTGCTGCCCACCCGGGGCGAGGAGATCATCCTCGCCAGCTTCGAGGCGGGCTCCTTCTTCGGGGAGCTGGGGCTCTTCGACAGCCAGCGCAGGACCGCCAACGCGCGCGCCACCGCGCGCACGTCGTTGCTGTGCGTGCCGCTCGCGGTGATCGCGGGCCTCGTGGACCGCCATCCCGCCACCGCGCGCCATTTCATGGGCGTGATCATCCAGCGGCTGCGCAGCGCCGACGAGCTCCTCTCGCGCCTGCAGATCCGCAACGTGAACGACCTCGTGGACGAGCGCATGACCTTCGGCGAGCGCGTGGCCGACATGGTGGCGCGCTTCGGCGGCTCGTGGACCTTCATCATCTGCTTCGGCGTCTTCCTCGCCGCGTGGATGGGGCTGAACACCGCGCTCCTGCTCGCACGTCCGCCGGATCCCTATCCCTACATCTTCCTCAACCTCATCCTCTCGTGCATCGCCGCGCTGCAGGCGCCCGTCATCATGATGAGCCAGAACCGGCAGACGGCGAAGGACCGGTTGCAGGCCGACCAGGATTTCCAGGTGAACGTGAAGGCGGAGTTCGCGATCCAGCAGCTGCACCGCAAGATCGACGATCTGCGCGCGAGCCTCGCGCAGCACCGGCGCGCGGAGGTCCTCGAGCGGCGCGTTCCGTGATCGTGCGCCGCGTCGAGGCCGTGGAGCCGCTGCTGCTGGACGGCCTGCGCGAATTGCTGATCGACAGCGTCCACGGCGGCGCATCGGTGGGCTTCCTCGCGCCGCTGGCGCGCTCCACCGCCGAGCGCTACTGGTCGGGCGTCTTCGCGGCGCTGGGGGAGGGACTCGTCCTCTGGGTGGCGCAGGACGGCGCGAGCGTCGTGGGCTCCGTGCAGCTCGATCCGTGCGGGAAGGAGAACGGACAGCATCGCGCCGAGGTCCAGAAGCTCTTCGTGAGGACCTCGCATCGCGGGCGCGGCGTGGCTTCCCGCCTGCTGGGCGAGCTCGAGCGTTTCGCGCTCGCGGCAGGGCGCACGCTGCTGGTCCTCGATACGCAGGCGGGCTCGCACGCGGAGGGCGTGTACCGGCATCTCGGCTGGCAGCGCGCGGGCGAAATCCCCGGGTACGCGGCGGCGCCCGACGGGTCCCTGCATCCCACGGCCTATTACTTCAAGACGCTCGCGAGCGCCTAGCGCTGCCGGGCCTCCTCGTCCGGGATGTCGAACTGCTACGGCTAGGCGCGCGCGCCTTCCGTCGCCTGAAGCCCGGCGTCATCCTTGCGGCAGAAAAGCGCCTGCAGGGTGCCCATCACCGCGACCACTTCCTTGCTGCCCAGCGAGTAGAGCACCGTCTGGCGCTCGCGCCGGCTGGTGACGACCGACTCGCGCCGCAGCACCGCGAGGTGCTGCGAGATGCCCGACTGGCTGATCCCCACCGCGCGCTCGAGCTGGCCCACGCTGCGCTCGCCTGTCGCGAGCTGGCAGAGGATCACGAGGCGCGCGGGATTGGACATCGCCTTGAGCAGGCCCGCCACATGGCGCGCGTCGCGTTCCAGCTCCGCCATGCGCCTTGCTCCCTCTGCCTTGGGAGAGGGCTGGGGAGAGGGTCGTTGCGTCTTCACTTCGTCGCGCAGCCGCATCCGGCGAAGCCGTCGGCCGCCATCTTCGCCTCGTAGGGACCGGCGACCTGGCTTCCCGGCGTGAGCGTCGGCTTCACGCTCGCCCAGTCCGTGGGCTTGATGATCACGAGCCAGCCGGCATCGTACGGAGCCTCGTTGGCGAGCGCGGGCCTGGCCACGAGCGCATCGTTGACGGCGACGACCTCTCCGCCGGCGGCCGATTTCGCGGGCCCGACCCACTTGCCCGACTCGACCGTCGCGCACGATTTTCCCGCCTCCACCGAGCGCCCGACCTTCTTCGGCGTGAAGGCGACGAGCTGCCCCGCCATGGCGGTCGCGACGGTGGTCATTCCCAGCTTCACGTTGCCGTCGCCCGTCTCGCGGAACCAGATATGGTTCGGTACGTCGTAGAGCAGGTCGTCGGGCAAATGGCAGCCGCGTACGTCGGGCATTTCGGATCTCCTGATGTTCTGTGCCGTCGCGAAGCGTGCTTTCGTACGGCACTTGTCTGATGGCGTTGAGCGGCGCCTCGCGTCCGCTCCAACGCCGTTCGTGATCTTATTCGTCTTTCCGCCGCATCGGACTTGACGCGCAACAGAAATCCCCCAGTTTCTCGACTTCCAGCTTGCCGCCGACGAAGAGCGCGAGGTGGCGGACCAGCAATCCCATCATCTTCAGGCGCTGGGCGGCCTGCTCCTGCGGCGCCGGCAGGGCGAGCAGGTTGTAATGGTAGGCGATCTCGCGGCACGTCTCGCGGCACGCGTTGAAGCTCGGCAGGTCCTGCGCGCCCTGGCGGTGGAGCGCGAGGAGCCGGAAGCCCTCGCGCTCGCCCTGCGTCGGCACTCCTGCGCGCGCGGCGACCCACGCTTCGAGCACTTCCTCGGCGAGCTTGAGCAGCCGGCGCGCCGCGACCGCACCCTCGCCGAGGGCGGGCAGGGCGTCGAGCTCGCGCTCGATGGCGTCGATGGTCTTCACACGATCCGCCTCGCGCGCAGCGCTTCCAGGCCGTCGGAAACGTTCTCGTGCACGCCCACGGCGCGCGGCGAGAGGCCGAGCGCGATGCCGAGGAGCTGCGTGAAGTAGAGCATCTTCACGGTCGTCTTCTGGCCCAGCACCTTCTCGGCGCGCACCTGGTGCATCTCGAGGCCGGAGTGGCAGGTCGGGCACTCCGTCGCGATCACGTCGGCGCCCGCCGCCTCGGCCGCGCGCAGGATGTTGAGCACCAGCTTCGTCGACGTGTCGCTGTCGGAGAGCGTGTGCGCCCCGCCGCAGCACGCGGTCTTCAACGGGAAATCCACGTTCTCGGCGCCGGCGGCCTCGAGGAGGTCGTCCATGAAGTGCGGCTTCGAGGTCGACTCGCTGCCCGCTCCCTGGTCCTTCTCGGGAAAGATGTGGCGCGGGCGCGTGTACATGCAGCCGTAGTAGTTCGCGACCTTGAGGCCCTTCAGCGAGTTGCGCACCTTCGCCTTGAGGCCTTCCTCGCCGATGCCGTGCTTGATCCAGTCGAGCGCGTGGATCGTCTCCACGTCGCCCGCGTGGTACGGCGTGTCGCCGGCCTTCGCGGCGATCCTTTCCACCACTTCGCGCGACCCGGCGTCGTGCGCGAGGTCGTGCTCGGCCTTCTTGAGGTTGTGGTAGCAGCCGTTGCACGGCGCCATCACCACGTCGGCCTTCATCTCGTTCGCGGCGATGGCGAGCACGCGCGAGGAAAGGTACGTCTGCACCTTCGGGTCGATGTTCTTCACTTCCATCGCGCCGCAGCAGTTCCAGTTCTTCACTTCCTCGAGCTCGAGGCCGAGCGCCTTGCCCACCGCCTTGGTGGAGCGGTTGTAGCCGTGGCCCGTGCCCTCGAGCGCGCAGCCGGGATAGTAGGCGACGCGCTGGTAGCGCTCTCTCGCGTCCTTGGTCGGTGAATCAGCCATGCGTTCGCTCCTGGTCGTGCCCGGCGAGGCCGAGCGCCTTGCGATGCTTCGCGTCCTGCTCCCCCACGTAGGCGGCGATGGCCTCCGAGGTCTTGCCCCAGCGTCGGGTGCGCGGGCGCAACACCGCGGCGAGCCCCATGCGCACGCCCATGAGGATGGGGAGCTTGCGCGCGAGGCGCTTGCCCATCTCCACCAGCCATTCCTGCATGAGCGGCTGCCCGGTGCGCGCGAAGAAGCCGCGGATGATGCGGCCTTCCTCGATCTTGCCGGTCGCGAGCACCTGCTCGGAGAACTCCTCGTCGAACTCGGTGGACTTCGACTTCGGCGTGTGGCCCTGCAGCTCGAGCCAATGGGCGGTGGCCTTCATCACGCCCTCGGGGAACACATCGCGCGGGCAGGCGTAGGTGCACTTGTTGCACGAGACGCACTGCCAGATGATGTCCTTGTCGCGCAGCAGCTCGCTCTCCATGCCGATGCGGATCAGGTAGATCCAGTAGCGCGGGTTGAAGTCGGGGTTCACCGCGTTCACGGTGCACGAGTTGGTGCACGAGCCGCATTGCCAGCAGCGGTGGATGTGCTCGCCGCCGGGCAGCGCCGCGATCTCCTCCTCGAGCTTCTCGTTGTAGTCGGTGACGACGCGCGACTCGATGAACGTGCTCCAGTGGCCGGAGACGTCCACGCCGTCCATGACGAGCTTCTCGTGGGTCTTGAGGTTCTCGGGACGGATCAGGGAGACTTCGTGGATCGGCATGGGGCGTTCTCAGTTGAGCCGCGGGAGGTCGTCGATCATCACCGCGGTGCCGTCGGCGGCCTTGAGGCGCGTGCGGCCGTTCTCCGCGACGCCGTCGAGGCCCAGCAGCCGGCGGATGTGCATCATCGGCTCCTCCGCGTTCGAGAAGTCGGCTCTCAGGTAGCTGCCGCCCTGCTCGTGGATGTAGCCGGCGTAGACCCGCGCGGCGAGCAGGTCGACGAAGAAGATCACGTCGCGGTAGACGCCGTTGGCGGCGAGGAACTGCGCCAGCTCCTCGCGCAGGACGACGAACGTCTCGTAGCGGTCGAGGATCCCGATCCTGATGTGGTCCACGTCCTCGGCGTGCCAGATCTCGCGCAGCACGCCGGTGTTGGCGCGCTCGTCCCACACCCAGCGCGTCATGACCGGGTAGCGCTCCGGATCGACGTGGTGCAGCAATTCGGCGGCGAGGTCGCGCACCCAGCGGTGGCCGCGATCGTCGGGAAAGCCCGCGCGGAAGGCCTCGATGCGCTCGTCGGTGGCTTGCGTCGCGCCGTCGAGGAGGACGGCCACGCGCTCGCGCAGGGCGTCGAACGACTGCGGCTCCACGTACGGCCCGATGCGCCGGCGCACCGTGGACATCCATGCGCAGAGCGCGCGGAAATCGGCGCGCGACACGTCGCGCGCGCGGCCCTCGCCCAGCGTGCGCGCGAAGAGCTCGCTCTTGAGCTTCAGCGCGTCCACGAAGCGCTCCACGCCGCCGCTGTCCTCGGCGTCCGTGACCAGGGAGGCGAACGCGCTCGCGAGCTTGGGCCCCGAGAGCTCGAGCCGGACCCGCTCGGGCGGCGGCACTGCGACGGCGCGCTTGGGCAGCATCCCGGGCATCCCGGCCGTCGGGCTCAGGCGGCCACCGCGCCCGCGCCGCTCTTCGCGTGCACGAGGCCGAAGGCGGCGATGGCGGCGGCCTTGCCCTGGCCGATCGAATCGTCGATGGTCTCGGGGCCGGTGGCGGAGCCCGCGACGAACACGCCCGCGCGCGACGTCTCGCCGAACGTGCCGTACGAATTCTGCTTGCCGATGAAGCCGTGCTCCTCGAGCGCCACGCCGAACACCGACGCGATCGACTTGTTGTCGACGTTGGGATCCATGCCGATCGCGTGCACCACCATGTCGAACGGGATGGTGATCGGACGCTTCACCAGCGTGTCCTCGGCCTTGAGGACCAGGCGCTCGCCGTTGGAGGTGACTTCGGCCACGCGCGCCTTGATGTACTTCACCTTGTGCACTTCCTGGCTCGCCCAGTAGTACTTGGTCTCGTACAGGCCGAAGGTGCGGATGTCCATGTAGTAGATGTACACGTGGCAGCCGGGCAGCTCCTCGCGGATCTCCATGGCGATGTTGCAGGACACGGTGCAGCAGATCTTCGAGCACCATTCGCGCCCGATCTGGCGGTCGCGCGAGCCCACGCAGAGCAGGATCGCTACGCGCTCGGGCTTGCGGCCGTCCGAGGGGCAGCGCACGCCCTGGCCGGAGGAGATCATCTGCTCCACCTGCGTCGTGGTCACCACGTCGGGATAGGTCCCGAAGCCCCACTCGGGCTTGTTGATCGAGTCGAAGTGGGTGAAGCCGGTGCAGAGGATCGCGGCCGCGGCGTCGATCGCCTGGCCGTTCGAGAGCTGCGCGCGGAAGTTGCCGGGCTCGCCGGAGAATTCCTTCACGGTGCAGCCGAGCTGGCGCGCGATGAGGGGGCTCGCTTCCGCGCGGCTCACCATGCCGCCGATCGCGTCCTTCGCCCATTCGCCCGAGGGCACGAGCTTCGCGTATCCGGACAGGATCGGCGCGCCGCCGAGGCGGCCTTCCTTCTCGACGAGCACCGAGCGCTGGCCCACGCCCGCGAGCGCCTGCGCCGCGGCCAGCCCCGCCGGGCCGCCGCCCACGATGAGGATCGGCTTCGTCATTTCGCGCTCGCGATCGGGATGTAGCCCGGGCCGGAGGTGACCATGCGGCGCGGGTCGTAGAGGTTCTCCTGCTTGCCTTCCTTCACCTGGTCGAGGTAGGCGACGAACTCCGCCTTCTTCGCCTGCCAGTCGATGCCGAGCTTCTCCATCAGGGTCTCCGTGGGCGATGCGTGCCAGTGCGACTGCACGATCTTGTAGGGGTGGGCGCCGCACACCAGTGCGGCGAACTGGCAGTCGGCGAGCACCGGCAGCTCCACGGGCTTGCCCGCGGCCTTGCCGATCCACTGGTTCTTGTCGAGGGTGGTGATGCAGCCGGTGTCGTGGCCGATCATCACGTCGGCGTGCGCTTCCTCCACCGCGACGCGCAGCTTCCGGTCGATGGCGAAGGAGCGGGTGAACTCGCGCTCCGAGATGATGTGGCGGAAGCCGAAGCCGCAGCAGTCGTACCAGGTCGAGTAGTCGATCACCTGCGCGCCCAGCGTCTCCATGACGCCGGTGGAGACCGCCACGCGGTTGCCGTCGAGCACCGTGTCGTCGTAGATCACGTCCTGCGGGACCATCTTGTAGACGTGGCACGCGGGATGGATGGTCGCGCGCAGGCCGCTGCAGTCGATCTGCTGGATGGACTTGATGCGCTCGCGCATCACGTGCACCCATTCCGAGTAGTGCACCACTTCCTCGGGGATGAGGAGCTTGCCGTCCACCAGGCGCCCGAGCTTGGCGAGGATCTTCTTCACCTTCTCGCGCAGGGTGGCGGAATGCAGCAGGTAGCCGCGCACTTCCTTGTAGTTGCCGAAGGACGTCCCGCAATGCACGAGCGGATAGTAGTGGCCGTCGGGCAGGCCCTCCGCCTTCGCGGCGACGTAGGCCTGGTGGAAGTTGCGCAGGAAGACCGCGGCCAGGCTCTCGAGGTTGCCGATGCCGGAGCCGTGGTAGTTCCACGCCGTGCACGAGGTCTGGTCGGTCTCGTCGAGGTACTCGACCTGGAGCTGGTTCATGAGCCACAGCAGCGAGGCGGGGTAGCCGGGGATGTTGCCGCACTGGCCGCACGACTTGTGGTGCCACAGCCGTTGCGTCGGGATCTTCTTGTCCCAGCCGTAGAGCGTCTTCGCCATCACCGGCGCGTGCTCGTCGGTCACGCGGTGCACGACGATCTCGCCTTCGCGCTCGAGCTGCCACATGATGTCGCGCACGTCCTCGACGCGGTCCTTCTGCGTGAGCATCGAGCGCTTGTCGATCTTCTGCTCGACCCACGCGGTCGCGATGCGCGCCTCCTCCGGGAGGAGCTTCGCGTCCTTCCACTCGGAGCCGTGGCCCGTGAAGCGCTCGCCGGAATCGTTACTTGTCGTCATGGTTGTCCTCCTGTTCGTCGAGGAAGTCCTGCCAGTCCTCGCGCTTCTCGTCCATGATGTCGGTGATCACGTCGAAAAGGTTCTCGTCGATGGTCTCGAGCTGCTTCAGCACCCCGGTCATCTCCCAGATCGTGTAGAGCTCGATCGAGGTCTTGAGATTCACTTCCCACGCGGTGGCCGTGGTGTTGAGCGTGGCCATGGGGATCGCCTTGCGCAGGAGCTTGAGCGGCGCATCCACCTTCGAGATGTTCGGGCCCCAGTCGGCGAAATGCTCCTTGTTGATCATGTCGGGCGCGAGCTGGTTGCCGGTGGAGATGAGCTTGAGCATCACGCGCGAGAAAGGCCGCAGCACGTTGCGCGCGCTCTCCATGTTGTGCTTGATGGCGGTCTCGCGCATCAGCATGATGAGGCCGCCGGGCGAGTTGCCGAACGGGCAGCGCGCCGCACAGGTGTAGCACTGGGCGCACGCCCAGATCTTCTCCTGCATCGCGTCGTGGATGCCCTCGAGGTTCTCGGTCCAGAGGAGCTGCACGATCTCGCGCGGGCTGAAGTCGTAGTAGTGCGCCGCGGGGCAGGTCGCGGTGCAGATGCCGCAGTTGAGGCACCCGTGCAGCTCGTGGTCGTATCTCAGGTCCGACTGCAGGTCCTTGAAGATCTCCTCCAGCTTCGCCTGTGGAACGGCGGGCGCGTCGGAGAACGGGTCGCCGATGTGCTCCTGGACGCGGGTGGTCGTGGCGTGGTCCATGGATGCCCGATCAGTAGGTCATGACCTTGCAGTTGCTTTCCATCACCTCTTCGATGAGGTGCGCTCCCCCCACGATGCCTTCGCATTCGGGGATGAGGTCGTCCTTGGTCATGTCGAAGAGGTCGAGGTTGGGCGAGCAGCAGTAGAACTTGACGCCGGCCTCGTGCGCGTCCTTGATGAAGTCGTAGACGCTCTTGGGCGAGCCCGGCTTCACGAAGAGCTTCTCCGCCACGCCCTTCTTCATGAGCCGCCCGGCGGTGGCCGTGCAAATCACCTCGACGTCGTACTCCATCGCCGCCGCCACGGACGCCTGGAACAGGGGCGCGCCCAGCTCCTCGCCGTTGCGCGGGTCGGTGTTGGCCATCACGATCACGAGCTTCTTCGCCATCTCGGTGCTCCCTTTATCGGCTGGTGTAACAGCCGCTGCTAATATGAGCGTTCGCTAATATGAAACCATCGCGCCGTGTTTGACGCAAGTCATTTCTTCGCAATTTTCGGGGTAGTTCGCGGCCCGGGGAAAACTGGGGTTTGACCCCGGTCTCCGCCTTTAGGCGCGGCGAACGGGAATGCTCTGCAGCCCGGTCGCGGGATCCATCCACCCGCAGGCGCGGACCAGGCCGGTCATGATGGGCACCAGGGCGTCTTCGAGGGAGCGCTGCGCCGCCCGCAGCCTGGCCAGTCCCGCGTCGAGCTCCTCCGGCGTTTCCTCGAATTCCATGATGAGGTCCTCGACCATCGCCACCTTGAGGCCGGGGTGGCCGCTGAAGCCGAAGGTGCGCTCGCCGAGCTGCCAGAGCGCCGGCCGCCCCTGCTCGTCCTCCGAGAGGATCACGGCGCCGGGGGGGAGGAGCTCGCGGTCGCGGCCATAGGTCGCGAGGGGATAGTCCGCGGGGAGGTAGCCGCCCAGCGCGTCGTCGCGGGTGCGCCGCGCGCGGGTGACGCGGAACTCGAGCGGCGCGTCCTGCGAGCCGCCGCCCGCGGCGCGCGCCACGATCTGCGCTCCCAGTCCGATGCCGACCAGCGGCCAGCCGCGCGCCAGCGCCGCCCTCGCGAGCGCGATCTCCGCCTCGAGCGTCGGCAGGTCGCGCGCCCCCGCGCTGCCCCACGGCCCACCGCCCAGCAGCACGAGACCGTCGTGCAGCGTGCCGGCGAGCGGCAACGCGCCGTCGGAGGTGAACGGCCGGCTGTAGTGGAAGCGCACGCCGCGGCCCTCGAGGTGGTCCTCGATGAGCCCGAGGTACTCAGCCGACGTGTGCTGGACGACCTGAACGGTTCTCATGCCGGATCGCGGCTTCCAGCGCCGCGGCGAAATCGGACGGCGCGACGGTGAGCAGCCCCACGCTCGCCCGCGCGAAGAAGGCCTCGACCGCCGCGCGCGCCTCGGCGGCGGCAACGCCCCGCAGCGCCGCTTCGAGATCGAGGATGGTGCGCGGCGGCGTGACGAAGAAATCGCCCGTTACCAGCACCTCGCGGATGCGCTCGTCGCGTGGGCCCTCGAGCCGCACGTACGTGGTGATCGTGCCGCCCGCTCCCGCATGGGTGCCGGAAAGGACGTCGTCTGCCTCGCGCGGATCGTCGATCTCGGCCACGAAGGCGTCGGTGCCGATCTCCTCGTCGTGATGGCGATCGGCGAGCGCTTCCTCGTGCGCCTCGATGCGGCCCCATTGCGGCGCGATCCCGAGGCGCTCGGCGAAGCCGTCGAGGAGCGCCTGCTGCACGCGCTCGATGGGCGGGGCCGCGCCGAGCAGCTCCTTCAGCGTCACCACGCGTTGCGCCGCCGAATCGAGCCCGCGCTTCGCGAGCTTCGCCTCGGGCACGCGCAGCGCCGCGAGCATGCGCCGCGGATCGAGGTCGACCAGCACCGTGCCCTGGTAGAAGAGCGTGTCGCCGTCGAAGAAGCCGCCGGTGCCGCTCACCTTGCGGCCGTCCACTTCGATGTCGTTGCGCGGGCGGTAGCGTGCATCCACGCCGAGGCGCGAGAGCCCCGCGGCCGCCGCCTCGCAGATTTCGCGCGCGAGCTCGCCCAGGGAGGCGATGCCGAGCGTGGCGCGATCGAACACCACCGACCAGCCGAGCTGCCCCGCGTCGAAATAGATCGCGCCGCCGCCGGTGATGCGGCGCGCGAGGCCGATGCCGTTCGCGCGGCAGTGCTCCACGCGGATTTCCCGCGAGAGCGCCTGGTGGCGCCCGATGAGCGCGGTGGGCGGGAAGCGCAGGAAGCGGATCGTGTCCGGAATCGCGCCCGACTTGCGCCCCTCGATGAGAGCCTGGTCGAACGCGATCTGCCGGCGCCCGTCGCGGATGCCGGTGTCGATCACGCGGAAAACCGGGGACAGACCCCTATTTCCGCTGGCCGCGGGAGCGGACTCCCTGCCCGGAAATAGGGTCTGTCCCGGTTTTCCTGGCCGCGGGAGCGGACTCCCTGCCCGGAAATAGGGGTCTGTCCCCGGTTTTCCCGTCGCTCATCGCTTCGTTTCGACGATCTTCAGTTGCCGCCGGATCTTGCGGATGTCGCCCTTGTTCGGCGCGAACGGATAGCTCGCGATGTTGCTGGGCGGCGAATCGCCGTAGGGCCGGTCGCAGGCCGAGACGTCGTCGGCGAACTTGCCCGGGCAGCCGGAGGTGCGGAACGCGGTGCCCGCGTCGATGATCGCGTCGAGCTCCGGGCGCGGCAGGCCGAAGTCCACCACGCGTCCCGCGCCGTCGAACTTCATGTGCTCCACGCGCACGCCGCGGTAGTCGATCAGATAGCGCGCGAGCTGCACGCGCCGCCACTGGTCGCGGGGCGTGGCGGGCAGGTGGTCCATGAGCGAGCCCTTCTCGGGGAAGAAGCAGAACATGTGGCTGTGGCCGCCCAGGTCCACGAGCCTCTGCACGAGCGCGAGCACGTCGAATTCCGTCTCGCCCATGCCGACGATGATGTGCGCGCCGAACTTCCGGGGGCCGAAGATCGCGCGCGCGTCCTCGAGGATCTCCCAGTACTTTCTCCACGTGTGCGGCGACTGCACGCCCTTGCCGCGCGTGCGCTCGAACAGCTCCGGCGTGGCGGCGTCGAGCGCGATGGTGAAGATGTCGGCGCCCAGCTCGTGCAGGCGGGCCACGTCCTCGCGCTGCATCGTGGTCGGATTGGACAGGATCGAGACCGGGATGGTCTTCGGGTCGATGCGATCGGTCCACTGCCTGAGCACGGTCACCGTGTCCGCGTCGCTGCGCGGGTGGGTGATCATCGAGATGCACATGCGGTGGAACGGGCTCTTCGCGCCGTCGCGCGCCACGATGTCGATGGTCTGCTCGAGCGGCACGGCGGGCCAGTCCACGCGGATGAAGTTGCGGTCGGCGTAGTCGCGCTCGGCCTCGCGGTGGCGCGCGAGCCCGCAGTACGCGCAATTCGCGCGGCATCCCTCGGGATACGTGAGGAGCAGATTGAGGCAGCGCGTGCACTCGCAGCGATGCATCAGGCCCTTCATGATCCCGAGCGTGATCGCGGCCGCCGTGGACATCTGCACGTACTCCGGCGAGCGCATGTACGGCGTGAGCATGTTGTAGTTGGGCAGGTACACGCCCTGGGGCGCCACGGCGTTCGCCTTCACACGGGCGCCGTTGCGCGCCTCCTTCGGGATCGCCTGCGGGACGCGCGGCGCCATGGCCGCGTAGGCGTTGTGGTCGGGCCCGTTCACGACGTGCGTCGTCGCGACGGCCTCGCCCTCGGGGCGATGGCAGCTCATGCGGTCCTCCAGTATTCGGGATAGGCGATCCAGGCGCGGCGCAGCGCCGACCGGTCGGAAGCGGTTTGCGCGAGCTCGCGGCGGCGGCGGAGCGCGCGCGCGAGCGCCGCGCCGAAGAGCGCCTCGAGCTCGTCCTCGTAGTCGAGGCACGCCGCGCCGTCGCCGCCGATGAAGGCGGCCGCGGCGTCGCCCGCGAGCGCGCCGGAATGCACCGCCGAGGCGATGCCCGCGCCGGTGACGGGATTGGTGAGGCCCGCCGCGTCGCCCGCGAGCAGCACGAGGGTGTCGCCGAGCCGGCCCCACGGCTTCACCATGCCGCCCACGGGGATGGCTCCGCCGGTGAGCGCCAGCGTCTCGCGCCCCACGCGGCCCTCGGCCGCGAGCCGGCCGTGCAGCTCCGCCACGATGGCCTTGAGCCGGGCGACGTGCGCGCGCTCGACGCCCGCGCCGACGTTCGCCACATCGCCCTTGGGAAAGAGCCAGCCGTAGCCGCCGGGAATCGCGCTCGAGAGGAAGATGTCGGTCGCGTCGTGCGCGCGCTCCAGCGCGACGGTGACCTGCCGCGTCTCGACCAGCTCGCGATTCGGCCGTCCGATCGAGCGTCCCGCGACCGAGCGCGGCCCGTCGGCGCCGACCAGGACCTTCGGGGCGACGCGGCTGCCGTCGTCGAGCGTCACGCGGCCGTCGGGCGCGACGGCGCGCACGCGCGTCGCGAAATGGCATTGCGCGCCGGCGGCGCGCGCCCCGTCCACGAGCCGCGCGTCGAACGCGGCGCGGTCGATCATCTGGCCCGGGAAGGGCTGCGTGCGATCCGGCGCGCCTTTCTCGACGAAGGTGTCCATCGCGCGGATCCCCTGGCGAACGCTTCCCGCGAGGTCCGCCACGTCGATGCCGATCAAGGCCGGGACGAATTCGGCGCATTGCACGGGCCGTCCGGCTTCGAGCTTGCGATCGACCGCGAGCACCGTGAGCCCGCGACGTGCCGCCGCGGCGGCCGCGCGCGCCCCCGCCGGCCCGAGGCCCAGCACGAACACGTCGACGGGGCGGGCGGCCTGCATGGTCACGGGGCGGCGAGCGCCGCGCGCGGGTGGATCTTGATGGTGCGCCCGGTCTTCATCGAGCAGCACGCGTGCTCCTGCACCGCGGGACGTCCGATCGCGCTCGCCACCGCGAGCGTGCCGTCGGCCGGGAAGGCGATCCCGTCGAGCCCCGCAGCCACCGCGTAAGCATCCGTCACGCGGCGGTGCATGCCCGGCGGGCGCGCGCATCCGAGCAGCACCTCGCGATCGGCGATGCGGCTGCGCGCCTCGAGGAAGATGCGGCCCACGTCGGAGGTGGCCGGTGTGGCGAAGGTGCCGGGCCTCGCGTAGAACGGCATCACCACCACCAGCACCAGCGAATGGATGCGATGGCGCGCGACGATGTCCAGCGCGCGCGGCTCGCCGAGGATCCGCCCGTAGTGCAGGCCGACCACGATGTGCGGAACGACCTGCATCGACGTCGCGCACAGCGCCGCGAGCGTCGCCTCGAAATCCTCCACCGGGCGCTGCAGGTGATAGACCTCGCGGATCGTCTCCTCGGCGCCGATCACGTCCATCATCGCGGTGTCCACGCCGGCCGCTTCCATCGATTTCGCGCGCGCGGCGTCGGTGAGCGCCGAATGGATCGCGACCTTGAGGTGCGGATGGTCGCGCTTGAGGCGCTCGATGACCGGCATGTAGCGCTCGTACGGGATCTCGTTGCGGCGGTTCGAGCCGCCGGACAGGAGGAACCCGCGCAGGTCCTCCGAGGCGATCATCGCGCGCACCTTGCGATCGAGCATCTCGGGATTCGTGGCCGGGATCATCGGCTCGAGGATCTTCGCCTGGCAGTGGTCGCAGTCGAGCCCGCAGGCGCCCGCGGTGACCGAGAAGGCGGGGAACGCGTTCTTGCCGCAGCCGCTCACGTCGCAGCTCGAGTAGGACTTGAAAGTCGGCGTCGAGAATCGGATCTCGCGGCCGGCCCAGCGCTCGCCCGCGCGCTCGCAATCGGCGATGAGGCGCGCGTCGAGCGGCGCGTCCTCGAGCTCCTCGACCGCGGCGATGCGCTCGAGCCAGCCCGTCATGCCACCACCCCGAAGAGGCCGGCGCGCGCGAGCGCCTCGTCGCGCAGCTGCAGCACGGAAAGCCGCACGTCGCCGGGCGCCGTCGCGTCCGCGATCGTGGCGAGCCACTCGGGCCGCACGTCCTCGTCGTCCACGAGGTCGCAGGCGAGGCGCGCCAGCACGGCGCGCGCGCCCTCGGGAAGCGCGGCGGGAATCGCGTGCCCGGCGAGGCGCGCCCACAGGCCGCTCCAGTAGCGGGTGAGGGTCCACGGGTTGTAGCCGCCGCCGCCGAGGATCACCGCCACGGGCGCGAGCGCCGCGACCTGCTCCACGGCGTCCCACAGCGCCCCGTTGGTGAGCGCCATGCTCGCGAGCGGGTCGCCGGCGAGGGCGTCGCCGCCGCACGTGACCACCACGGCATCGGGATGCGCGCGGCGCGCGAGGGGCAGCACGACGTCGTCCATCAGCAGCTTCAGCTCCGCGTCGTTGAAATGGCGTGGCACCGGAAGGTTGCACGCGCGGCCCTCGGCCGTGTCGGTCGCCGCCCCGGTGTGGGGCCAGCGTCCCGATTCATGGATGGAAATCGTGTGCACGCGGCCGTCGTGGGCGAACGCGTCCTGCACCGCGTCGCCGTGATGGGCGTCGAGGTCCACGTAGACGATGCGCTCGAGCCCGGCGGCGAGCAGCGTCAGCAGCGCGAACGCGGGATCGTTGAAATAGCAGAAGCCGCTCGCGCGGCCCGGGCGGCCGTGGTGCGTGCCGCCGGCGGGATGGAACGCGATGCGGCCCTCGATCGCGAGCTCGGCCGCGCGGATCGATCCGCCCACGCTCGTGGACGCGCGCTCGAAGACGCCGGGAAAGAGCGGATTCTCCATCGTGCCGATGCCGTGGCGCTCGCGCACGCCCGGCTCCACGTGCCCGCGCTCGGAGGCGTCGCGCAGCGCGGCGACATAGTCGGCATCGTGGAAACGCGCGAGCTCCGACTCGCTCGCGCGCGGGCTCACGTGATATTCACCGGGGCGGGACAGCCAGCCCAGCTCGGTGCAAAGGTCCACGACCGCCTCGACGCGCGGGATGGCGAGCGGATGCAGCGTTCCGTAGGCCGCCTGCCGGTAGATCTCGTGGCCCACGAAGACGGCCGGATGCCGTTTGCGGGTCACCGCCGGCCTACTTCTTCTGCATGAAGAAGGTGTATTCCTTGTCGTTCGCCGACTGCGAGAGGAGCGCGTTGCCGGTCTGCTTCGCGAACGACTCGAAGTCCTTCACGGACCCGGGATCGGTGGCGACGATGCGCAGCACCTGGCCGGTGGTCATCTCGTTGAGCGCCTTGCGGGCGCGCAGGATGGGCAGCGGGCAGTTCAGCCCGCGGGCGTCGAGCTCTTTGTCGTGGTTCATTGCAGGTGTCCTCGCCAAATATTAGCAATGTCTAATATGCGCGCCGCCCTGTCAAGGGCGGACAGCGGGAACGGATTGGAGCGGACCGAACGGCCGCTCAACGCCCCGGCGTCGATGGCCAACTTCGGCTGCGCGGCGACGAGCTCGACCAGGCTGCCCACGCCGGGCTTGCGGCCCGCGTGCGCCGCCCCGTCGTCGAAGGACTGGCGGCAGTTGGCGCAGCTCGTGACCATCCGCTCGGCGCCCGGCGCCTCGAGTTGCCGGATGCGGATCTCGAAGGCCGCATAGCGCAGCGGGTCGGCGCGGCGGTTGGCGCTCACGCCCCCGCCCCCGCCGCAGCAGAACCCGAGGTCCCCGCTCGATTCCGGCTCGCGCAGCTCGGCACCCAGCGCCGCGAGGACCGCGCGCGGCGCCTTCGTGGCCCCGCCGCGGCGCGAGACCTGGCACGGGTCGTGGAACGTGACGGAGCCGGGCGCGGCCTTCACATGGATGCGTCCGCTCTCGAGGCATTCGGCGAGGAACTCGGAGACGTGCAGCACGCGGAACGGGAGCGCGCGGCCCGCCATCGCCGCACCTTGCCAGCGCAGCGCCGAATACGCATGCCCGCATTCCGGCACCAGGACGACCTTCGCGCCGCAGGCGGTGGCGGCATCGACCACCTTCATCGTCGCCTCGCGCTGCCAGGAGGCGGCCCCTGCGAGCATCCCGAAGTTCGTCGCCTCGTAGCCGGCGGTGCGGACGGTCCACGACATCCCCGAGCTGGCGAGGATGCGCGCCATGGCGGCGACCGAGTCCGGATACTTCATCACTTCGATCGAGGAGAGCGTGAGCATCACCTCGGCCTGCGCGGCGTCGAGCGGGATCGTCACGTCGTGCTCGTCGGCGATCCAATCCAGGCGCTCGCGCAGCACCTGCGGGGTCACGCCGAGCGGGCTGCCCTCGCGATGCGCGCGCTCGGCGACGGCGCGCAGGTCGGGCGGCGCGAGGTCGGCCGCGAAGAGCGCGCGCCGCGCGATCCCCACCAGCGCCGCGATGTCGATCGCCATGGGGCAGGCGAGCGTGCATCGCCCGCACATCGTGCACGCGTCGTAGACGAGGGGCTGCAGCGCCTCGAGGTCGGCGAGCGTGGCGCGCTCCATCCGGCGCAGCGGCTGGAACTTCAGCGCCGGCGTGTAGCGCGCATCGCCGGTCGCGAGGTGGAACGGGCACGCCTCGGCGCAGCGGCCGCAATGGATGCAGGCTTCGAGGTGCAGCGCGGCGGTGCGCGTGAGGTCGGCGCGGAAGCTCGCGCAGGCGGCGGCGACGCGTTCGTCGTCGGTGCGTGCGCGGGTTGCTTCACGGTTGAAGTCGTTCATAGCGCGGCTCCCTTGCGGGCGAATGCGGCGGCGGTCGCTCCGCGCGAGAAGAACGCGAGGAACGCGTGCGCGAGCTTGCCGAACGGCAGCCACACGAGGAGGAGCTCCACCGACAGCAGGTGGATCGCGAGGCCCATGGGCCGGTCGGGCTGCCACGGATAGGCGGAATCGAGCGGCAGGTAGATCGCCGCCATGCCGGTGAGGAAGGGCAGCGTGGTGAGCACCCAGCTCGCGTAGTCGTCGAACCCGGACAGCAGCCGCGTGACCGGCGAGGCGAGGCGCATCATCAGCGCGAAGAGGAGTCCGAAGAGGCACACCGCGACCGCCACGCCGAAGATCCAGCCGGGGGGCGCCGGCCACGAAATGCCGGTGAGCCGTTTCACGAAGGCGATGTGGGGCACGAATCCGAGGAATACCAGCGCGAGCGCCAGGTGCCAGGCGAGCGCGTTCACGCTCAATGCGGGCGTGGCGCGGCGAAACGCGGTGCGCGGCCACAGGTGGGCGAGCGTGGACTTCACGATCTCCGATGGGCCGACCCGCGGCTGCGACGCGCCGCTCGCGGCGCGCAACCGCAGCAGCCCGAGCAGCCGCCAGGCGGCGCCGAGGACGAAGACCGACAGCGCGAATGCGAGCGCGGGCCCGCGGATGAAACCGAGAAAATCCATAGGAAACCTCCTGCGATTCGATTCTCGGCTCGCGGCGGGCGATCGTATTGATGAGGGTCAACCGCCTCGTGGTATAAGTCGCGGATGTTCGCGAGAGGACTGGCCTTTGCGCTCCTCGTCTTCGCGTCCGGCCCGGGCTGCAGCTGGTCGGGCGCTCCGCTTCCCCATTCCGTGCCGCCGTCGGGCCCGGCCCCGCGCATCGCGCTCGTGCTGGGCTCGGGCGGCCCGCGCGGCTTCGCGCACATCGGCGTGCTCAAGGTGCTCGACGAAATGGGCGTGCATCCCGACCTCATCGTGGGCTCGAGCGTGGGCGCCATGGTGGGCGTGCTCTATGCCGCGGGCTACGATGCGCGCGCGCTCGAGCGCATCGCCACCGACATGAACATGCTGCGCTTCTACGAGCTGCGGCAGCTATTCCGCCTGCGCGGCACGGGGCAGCCCGTGGAGAGCTTCGTGAACGAGAAAGTCGGCGGGCGCACGCTCGAGCAATTGCGCATCCCGGTGGGCGTGGCGGTGACGCGATTGGGCGATCACCAGCTCGTGATCTTCGACCGCGGCGACGCGGGACTCGCCGTGCGCGCCTCCTCGGCGGATCCCGACAATTTCGAGCCGGTGGACATCGGGGGGCAGCTCTACGCGGATGGCGACGAGCTCAGCCCCGTGCCGATCCGTGCCGCCCGCCTGTGGGGCGCGAAGGTCGTGATCGCGGTCGACGTGTCCGCCTATGCGCAGACCACGCCGCCCGGGGTGCCGCAGGCGTGGATCGACAAGGATGCGCGGCGCGCGCGGCAGGTCGCCACGGAGGCGCCGCAAGCCGACGTGCTCCTGCATCCGGACATCGGCTACTACGCGGGCATGAGCGAGGAATACCGCAGGCGCGTGATCGCGGCGGCGGAGAGCTACACACGCGCGCGCATGCCGCAGATCCGCGCGGCGATCGCCGCGGCGCAGCGTTAGCCCGCCGGCTGCGCCGGGCTCGCGAGCAGGGCCCACGCGGGCTCGACGCCCGCGGCGCCGATCTTCGCGGGTGCGGCCGCCTGGTCCGTGTGGCCATCCGCCGTGCGCTTGAACACGCGGACCGCGTCGGCCAGATTCTCGGCTTGCGTGTGCAGGCTCCCGGCGGCCGCGGCGGCCTCCTCCACCAGCGCGGCGTTCTGCTGCGTGGCCTGGTGCATCTGGCCAACGGCCGAGTTCACCTGGGCGATGCCGGCATCCTGCTCCTGGCTCGCCGCGGTGATCTCGCCCATGATGGCGGTCACGCGCTTCACGCTGCTCACGATCTCGTCCATCGTCTTGCCGGCCCGGTCCGCGAGGTCGCTTCCCAGCGCGACCTTGGCGACGCTTCCCTCGATCAGGGCCTTGATCTCCTTCGCGGCGGTCGCACTCCTTTGCGCGAGGTTGCGCACCTCGCTCGCGACCACCGCGAAGCCGCGGCCCTGGTCGCCGGCGCGCGCCGCTTCCACCGCGGCGTTGAGCGCGAGGATGTTGGTCTGGAACGCGATGCCGTCGATCACGGAGATGATGTCCACGATCTTGCGCGAGCTGGCGTTGATGTCCCCCATCGTCTCGACGACCCGGCTGACGACGGTGCCGCCTTTCACGGCGACTTCCGAAGAGCTGATCGCGAGCTGGTTGGCCTGGCGCGCGTTGTCGGCGTTCTGCCGCACCGCCGCGGCGAGCTGCTCCATGCTGGAGCTCGTCTCCTCCAGGTTGCTCGCCTGCATCTCCGTGCGCGAAGACAGGTTCTGGTTGCCGCTTGCGATCTCCGAGGTGGCCTTCGCGATCGATTCCGAGGAGCTGCGCACGCGCGAGACGATGTGCTCGAGATTGCCGGCCATCCGGTTGAGCGCCTTGAACAGCGCGCCGATGTCGTCGGTGCGCGCCGTCGTGATCCGCACCCGCAGGTCGCCCTCGGCGATCTGGTTGGCCACCGAAGACGCCTCGATCAGCGAGCGCACGATGGCGCCGCGGATAAGGGAGCCGAGGATCACGAAGAGGACGATGGAAACCGTACTGACGACGGCGGTGAACGTGACGGTGCTCAACAGCCGCGCCCTGTTGGTCTGGAACGTCTCGAGGCTTTGCGCCTTCTTCAGCACGATCAGCTTGTCGAGGACCTTGAGGAAGCCCATGTTCACCTGCGGCCAATCGTCCTCGAAGATGGCCTGCAGCGCCTTCTTGTCCTTCTGTTCATAGGCGTCGATGAGCTTCGCGTAGAACGCTTGCGTGAGCTTGAGGCCCGCGTCGCCGCGCTCGATGAGCTCGAGCTCTTCCGCGCTTGCGGCGCCACTGGCCGTGGCGTACGTGGCGTACTGCCGCCACTGCTCGCCGATCTCGACGACGGCGCCCGTGGCGTGGTTCTTCGAGCCCTCGATCGGGATCTCGTCGATCAGCACGCCGGCCAGCCGGAAGCTGGTCTCGCGCATCTGCGAGCTGATGGTGCTCAACGAAACGAGGGGACCGAGCGAATCCTTGTGCTCGAACTCGAGCGCTCCGGTCCCGCGCCACGCCGCGTAGCCGGCAGCCGCGGCCGCGATGACCACGGAAAGCGTGGCAATCCCGACCAGCAACCAGCACTGTAGTCTGATGCACATGCGGTCCAGCATGACGACCCCCGTTTCGTGTTTCAGATGCAAAATGGCGCGTCGCGCCTCACTCCGTCGGAAGCTTCTTGGACTTCCATTCCGGCATGCCGCCGCGGAACCACAGGATGTCCTTGTAACCGGCCTTCAACGCCGCGACGCTCGCCTTGTAGCTCTTCCAGCATTCGCCCGCGTTGCAATAGATGACCAGCGGTGCGCTTTTGTCGGCGGGCAGCTTGGAGACGTCGAACGAATCCTGGCTCGCGTCGAAGCTCGTCGACTTGGCGCTCTTCTCCTTGTATGGCACGTTCTTGGCGCCCTTGATGTGCTCTTCCGCGTACTCGTTGGCGACGCGGGCGTCGATCACGGGCACGCCGGACGCCATGAGCTTCTGCACTTCGTCGGCGGTGACGACCTTCGTGCCCGCGAGAGTGTCGGGCGTGTGCTGCGCCTGGGCGGCCATCGCCGTCATGCCCAGGATCACTCCCAGGATCGGTGCGGCGAGGCGCCGAATCAGTTGTCCCATTTTCTTCCCCTTTCAATCCGTCTCATCCGCCTGCGCAGGGTCGGGCGCTGCAGCCGTTCCCCGAGGCGCGGCCACTAATGTGCATGCGCGAAATCAAGAATGAAAGGGAGGCGGGGTTACATCCGCAAGACGCCTGGACCGGTGATTTCGCGCCCCGGAACGAACGCGCGCGATTGTTGCGGATGTGACGCGGCGAGCGGCCGTTTCGGCCGCGAAACGTGCATTGCGTCACATCGCCGCGAGGGGCGACTGAATTAGCGTGGCAGGGCATATCGGGGCGTGGGCCCCGAATCCAACAGGAGAACCGCCATGTCCAGCCCCGTCGCACCCGCTTTCCAACCGGCCGCGTCCGGACGTTTCCCCGCGTTGCCGATCGCCGTGGCGATCATCGCCGCGTTCGTCTTCGCCACCGTGTGGATCCATCGCAACGACGTGGTCGTCGCGGATGACACCGCGGTCACCCCGTCCCCGAGCAGCATGTTCTAGAGGCTCGGCCCGGCGCGCCGGACCGCGAGGTTCAGCGCGCCGCGCGGCGGTGCACGCCCTCGGCCACCGCGCGATAGAGGATTCCCGAGCGCGAGCCGCTGCGGCAGAACGCGACGATGGGTCGCGGCAGGCGCTCGATCAGCTCGGCGAAGCGCGCCACGTCGTCGATCGTGATGTGCGCCGGATGGATCGGCAGGCGCGCGTATTCCAGGTTCGATGCGGCGGCCGCGGCGCGCAGCTGCTCCTCGGGCGGCTGGCCGCCTTCCTGCTCCATGCGATTGTTCACGACGCTGCGGAAGCCGCTTGCGGCGAGCTCCCGCATCTGCTCCGGCGTGAGCTGCGGGGCGACGGCGAAATCGTGGGAAAGGTAGTTGAGGGGAAGGCTCATCGTCATTGAGGGTGGCGTTGGCGGCTGAGGTTCCGAGTCATTCGAAGCGGTACGCCGCGTGGCAGGCGACGCACTGGGCGGTGAGGCGGGCGAGCGCGGCGAGCGCGGGCTTCGCGTCTCCGGTGGCGCCCGCATCCGTGGCGGCGAGGGCGAGGCGGCTCGCCGCCTTGTGCATCTCGGTCCCCGCTTCCTGCATGCCGCGCGGCATGTACGGCGCCACCTCGTGCGCGCCGTGCGCCTCGAGCGAGGACAGGCCGAGGCGCTCTTCCGAGAGCTTCGCCGCGTCGTCGTAGGCCCCGCGCGCGAGCGCGTCCTGGATCTTCTGCAGCGTGGCCAGGTGGTCGCGCATGTTGGCGAGCGTGTGGGTGCGCAAGGCCTCCGGGAAGCGGACCGCCTCGCGCGTGTCGGGACCCATGGCCATGCCCCCGTGCATGTCGTGGGAATGGGTCGCGTCCGAAGCGCAGGCCGCGAGGATTAGGACGGCCGGCAGGAGCAGGGCCTTCATCTTCGCTCAGCCGAAGCGCGCGAGCAGCTCGGCCGCGTTCTTCAGGCGCTTTTCGACCGCGGGCTTGGCGCCCGCCGCCGCGGGCTCCGCCTGGATCGCGCACGCGAGCACGTTGAAGAACGCCTTGTCGAGGGCGCGGCGGCTGGCCGAGATCTGCTGCGCCACCTGCTCGCAGTCGTCGCCGGACTCGATCATCGCCTGGATGCCGCGCAGCTGTCCCTCCACGCGCTTCAACCTCAGGACCAGCTCCTTCTTGTGCCGCTCGTCGCGAATCGCCGCCATGTTGATTGCCCTCAAGTGCCGCCTTTCCGAAGGGCCCATCATACCAGAAGTCTCGAACGTGATACCATACCCCCCATAGTATATACAGCGCCGCCCGCCACGGACGGCCCGGAGAAGATCCATGACCACCGAACGGCTGATCCGCGCCTTCGCGGGCGGCTTCATCGTCCTCCTCGCCGCGTGCGGCGGGGAAACGGCCGCGCCGCCCGCATCCCGCCCGGCGCTCGCGAGCGCCCCCGTGGAGCTGCGCGAGGTGGAGCTCACGCGATCGGCCGAGGCCGTGGTGGAAGCCGTGCACCAGTCCACCGTCTCGTCGCAGATCGCCGGGCGCATCGTGGACCTGCGCTTCGACGTGGGCGACCGCGTGAAGAAGGGCGACGTCATCGCGCGCATCGACGAGCGCGCCGCGACCCAGGCGGTGGCGGCGAGCGAGGCGCAGGTGCGCGCGGCCGAGGCCAACCTCGTGAACGCCCGCGCGCAGTACGAGCGCTCGCGGCAGCTCCTCGCGCAGAAGTTCATCAGCCAAGCCGCGCTCGACAAGTCCGAGGCGGACTTCAAGGCCGCCGAATCGCAGATGAAGGCGATGCTCGCGGGCGCGGGGCAGGCCGCGACGGAGCGCAGCTTCGCCACCATCATCGCGCCGTACGGCGGTGTCGTCTCCGCGCGCCACGTGCAGCTGGGCGAGATGGCCACGCCCGGCAAGCCGATCATGACCGGCTTCGATCCCTCCAGCCTGCGCGTGAGCGCCACGGTCGCATCCTCGGAGATCTCCGCGATCCAGGCCGGCGGCAAGGCGCGCGTCGAGATTCCCTCGGCGGGCCGCTGGATCGAGGCCCGGTCGTTCACCGTCGTGCCCTCCGCCGACCCGCGCACCCATTCCACCGAGATCCGCATCGAGCTTCCGGACGACATCGCAGGCGTGTATCCCGGCATCTTCGCGCGCGCGCATTTCGTGGTCGGCCGCGCCCCGCGGCTCATGGTTCCGCGCGAGGCGATCGTGCGCCGCGGCGAGCTGGTCGCCGCCTACGTGCTGGACGGGCGGGGCGCGCCGCAGCTGCGCCAGGTTCGCCTCGGCACCGTGGCGGACGAGCGCGGCATCGAGGTGCTCGCGGGCTTGAAGCCGGGGGAGCGCGTCGCGCTCGACCCGGTGAAGGCCGGCATGGCGAGCGCGGGCTGAGCGCGCCGTGGGCATCTCCGGGCGCATCGCGCGCTACTTCCAGGATTCGCAGCTCACGCCGCTCGCGGCCCTCGTCGGCCTGCTCCTGGGCCTGTTCGCGATCCTGGTCACGCCGCGCGAGGAGGAGCCGCAGATCGACGTCACGATGGCCGACGTGTTCGTGCCGTTCCCGGGCGCCTCCGTGCGCGACGTGGAATCGCTGGTCGCCACGCCCGCCGAGCAAGTGCTGGCACAGATGCCCGGCATCGAGCACGTCTTCTCCGTGTCGCGCCCGGGCATGGCGCTCGTCACCGTGCAGTTCAAGGTGGGCGTGGCGCGCACCGAGGCGATCGTGCGGTTGCGCGACACGCTCGCGGCCAACCGCGACTGGGTGTCGCCCGAGCTGGGCGTGGGCGAGCCGGTCGTCAAGCCGCGCGGCATCGACGACGTGCCGGTGGTGGCCCTCACGCTATACAGCGACGACGCGACGAAGGGCGCCTTCGAGCTCGAGCGCGTGGCGCACGCGATCGAGGCGGACCTCAAGCGCGTGCCCGGCACGCGCGAGGTGCAGACGCTCGGCGGCCCGGGACGCGCGGTGCGCGTGCTGCTCGATGCCGATCGCATGAACGCGAGCGGCGTGTCCGCGCTCGACGTGCGCAACGCGCTCGCACTCTCCAGCGTGGCGCTGCCCTCCGGGTCGCTGGTGCGCGACAACCGCGAGGTCATGGTCGAGACCGGCAACTACCTGGAGAGCGCCGCGGACGTGCGCTCGCTGGTCGTGGGCGCCGTGGAGCGCAGGCCCGTGTACCTGGGCGACGTCGCCGAGGTCGTGGACGGCCCGGAGCAGCCCGTGAAATACGTATGGACCGCCGCCGGCCCGGCGGCGGGCGAAACGGGAATCCGCGGGCGCGGGGAGCGGCCGGCGGTCACGATCCAGGTCACCAAGAAGCCCGGCGAGAACGCGGTGCGGGTGGCCGAGCGCGTGATCGACCGGGTCCACGAGCTTCACGGCACTCTCATTCCCGCCGACGTGCACGCGCTCGTCACGCGCGACTACGGAATCACCGCCAACGACAAGGCGACCAAGCTCATCGAGAAGCTCATCTTCGCCACGCTCTCGGTCGTGGTGCTCGTCTTCGCCGCCCTCGGCAAGCGCGAGGCGCTGATCGTCGGCGCCGCCGTGGTGCTCACGCTCGCGACGACGCTGTTCGCCTCCTGGGCGTGGGGCTTCACGCTGAACCGGGTGTCGCTCTTCGCGCTCATCTTCTCCATCGGCATCCTCGTGGACGACGCGATCGTCGTGGTGGAGAACATCCACCGCCGGCGCGCGATGGAGGAGGGACCGCTGCACGGCATCATCCCGGACGCCGTCGACGAGGTCGGCGGCCCCACCATCCTCGCCACGCTCACCGTGATCGCGGCGCTGCTGCCGATGGCGTTCGTGACCGGCCTCATGGGCCCGTACATGAGCCCGATCCCGATCAACGCGAGCATGGGGATGGTCATCTCGCTCGCCATCGCGTTCACGGTGACGCCGTGGCTCGCGTTGAAGCTCCTCGGCCGCCACGGGCACGCGAAGCCCTCCGCGCTGGACGCGAAGCTCGAGCGCTTCTTCACGCGCATCCTCTCGCCGTTCGTGGCGGCACCGGATGCGGCGCGCAATCGCCGGCGCCTGGCGCTCGCCATCGGCGCCCTGATCGTGCTCTCCGTCGCTCTCGCGGCGGTGAAGCTCGTGGTGCTCAAGATGCTGCCCTTCGACAACAAGAGCGAGTTCCAGGTGGTGGTGGACATGCCGGCCGGCACCCCCGTCGAGACGACCGCGGCCGTGCTGCACGAGCTGGGTGCGCAGGTCGCCACCGTGCCGGAAGTGACCGACTACCAGGCGTACGCCGGAAGCGCCTCGCCCATCAACTTCAACGGCCTCGTGCGCCAGTACGCGCTGCGCACGCAGCCGGAGCAGGGCGACCTCCAGGTGAACCTCGCGGACAAGTCCAGGCGCCACCGCAAGAGCCACGAGATCGCGCAGTCGGTGCGTCCCGCGCTGGAGGAGATCGCCAGGCGCTGGGACGCGAAGGTGAAGGTGGTCGAGGTGCCGCCCGGGCCGCCGGTGCTCTCGCCCATCGTGGCCGAGGTCTACGGGCCCGACGAGGCGGGACGCATCCGCACGGCCAAGAGCGTGCGCGCCGCGCTCGCGTCCACGCCCGACGTGGTCGGCATCGACGACAGCGTCGAGGACCCGGCGCCGCGCACGCTGCTGCGCGTGGACCAGGCGAAGGCGGCCTTGCTCGGAGTGTCGCGCCGCGACGTCGTCGAGACCATGCGCATGGCGTTGACCGGCGCCGACGTGACGCCGCTGCACGACGGCACCAGCAAGTACGAGGTGCCGGTGCGCGTCGTGCTCCCGGCCGAGCGCCACGGCGACCTCGCCGAGCTCCTCAAGCTCACGCTGCGCGCGCCCGACGGCTCGCTCGTCCCGCTCTCCGAGCTGGTGCGCGTCGTCAACGACAACCGCGACCGCCCCGTCTTCCACAAGGACCTGCTGCCCGTGGTGTACGTGGTGGCGGACGAGGCGGGCAAGCTCGACAGCCCGCTCTACGGATTGTTCTCCGCGCGCGCGAAGATCTTCGGGAAAACCGGGGACGGTCCCAGGGAATACTTCGTGCGCCAGCCCTCGGACCCGTATCGCGCCTACGCGGTGAAATGGGACGGTGAATGGCAGGTGACCTACGAGACGTTCCGCGACATGGGCCTCGCCTACGGCGTGGGGCTCGTGCTGATCTATCTCCTCGTGGTGGCGCAGTTCCGCTCGTATCTGGTGCCGCTCGTGATCATGGCGCCCATCCCGCTCACGGTGATCGGCGTGATGCCCGGCCACGCGTTGCTCGGGGCGCAGTTCACCGCGACGTCCATGATCGGCATGATCGCGCTGGCCGGCATCATCGTGAGGAACTCGATCCTGCTCGTGGACTTCGTGAACCTGCGCGTGGCCGAGGGCCGGCCGCTCGAGCAGGCGATCATGGAGTCGGCCGCCGCGCGCGCCAAGCCGATCGCGCTCACCGCGCTCGCCGCCATGATCGGCGCCGGCTTCATCCTCGACGACCCGATCTTCAATGGGCTCGCCATCTCGCTCATCTTCGGGATCCTGGTCTCGACGCTGCTCACGCTGCTCGTGATCCCGGTGCTGTACTACCTGCTCCTGCGCCGCACGACCCGCACCGAAGCCGCGACCGTCCACGTCGCGGCCGGTTGACCTACCGCAATGGGCGGGCGGGGCCGGGCGCTAGAGTGAAACGGCCTCCCTGGACGGCTGCCCGGCCGGCAAGCGGGAGTCCCTGACCCTTATGGAGAACGCCATGAAGAGAATCCTCGTCGCAGCCGCCCTCGCCAGCCTTTCCTTCGCCGCCTTTCCCCAGGCCAGCCCCGGCGAGAAGCCGCCGGCCAACGCGCCGCGTTTCACCGAGCGCACCACGCCCGGCTGGTCGATGATGTCGGCCGAGGAGCGCAAAGAGCACAAGAACAAGATGGCCGCGTTCACCGACTACAAGGAATGCGAGGCCTACATGGTCGAGCACCACAAGCAGATGGCGGAGCGCGCGAAGGAGAAGGGCAAGACGATCGCCAAGGGTCCCGGCCCCGGCTGCAACTGGCTGAAGAAGTAGCACCCCATCGCGGCGTCCGGTCCCGGAAAGTGGCGGGACCGGGTTCCCCACGGAGGACGCCATGACCGCCAAGCAGATCGTCTTCGAGGACGACGCCCGCGCCCGCATCGTGTCGGGCGTGACCCAGCTCGCGCACGCGGTGCGCGGAACGCTCGGGCCCAAGGCGCGCACCGTGATGCTGCAGCGCGCGTTTGGCGCGCCGACCGTGATCAATTCCGGCGTGATCGTCGCGCGGGAAGTCGAGCTCGCCGATCCCCTCGAGAACATGGGCGCGCAGATGGTGCGCGAGGCGGCCTCGAAGACCGCGGATGTCGCGGGCGACGGCACCACCACCGCCACGCTGCTGGCCCACGGCCTGGTGGTCGAGGGCATGAAGCACGTCGCGGCGGGCATGAACCCGATGGACCTCAAGCGCGGCATCGACCTCGCGGTGGAAACCGTGGTGGCCGAGCTCAAGGCGATGGCCAGGCCCTGCGCCACGCGCACCGAGATCGAGCAGGTCGCGACGATCTCGGCCAATTCCGACAAGACGATCGGAGCGATCGTCGCGAACGCCATGGAGAAGGTGGGCAAGGAAGGCGTCATCACCGTCGAGGACGGCTCCGGGCTCGCGAGCGAGCTCGAGGTGACAGAGGGCATGCAGTTCGATCGCGGCTACCTCTCGCCGTATTTCATCAACACGGACAAGCAGCGCTCCGTCCTGGAGGACGCGCTCGTCCTCGTCCACGACAAGAAGATCTCCACGCTCACCGAGCTGCTGCCGGTGCTGGAGCTGGTTGCCAAGGCCGGCAAGCCGCTCCTCATCGTGGCGGAAGACGTGGAGAGCGAGGCGCTCGCGACCCTCGTCGTGAACCTGCTGCGCGGCGTGCTGCGCACCTGCGCGGTGAAGGCGCCGGGCTTCGGCGATCGCCGCAAGGCGATGCTCGAGGACATCGCGGTGCTCACGGGCGGCAAGGTGGTCGCCGAGGAGGCGGGGCTCAAGCTCGAGAACGCGAAGCTCGCGGACCTCGGCCGCGCGCGGCGCATCGAGGTGGACAAGGACAACACGACCCTCATCGGCGGCGCGGGCGACGCGAAGAAGATCGCCGCGCGCGTGGCGGAGCTGCGCGAGGCGGTGAAGGACACGAAGAGCGACTACGACCGCGAGAAGCTGCAGGAACGCATCGCGAAGCTCGCGGGCGGCGTGGCCGTGGTGAAGGTGGGTGCCGCCACCGAGATGGAGATGAAGGAGAAGAAGTCGCGCGTGGACGACGCGGTGCACGCCACGCGCGCGGCGGTCGAGGAGGGCGTGCTGCCGGGCGGCGGAGTCGCGCTGCTGCGCGCGCGCCTGAAGCTGGCGGGCCTGCACGGCGAGAACGTCGACCAGGACGCCGGCATCCGGATCGTCTCCCGCGCCCTCGAGGAGCCGCTGCGCCAGATCGCGGCGAACGCGGGGGCGGAGCCTTCGGTCGTGGTGAGCCGCGTGCTCGCCGCGTCGGGAAGCTACGGCTACAACGCGCTCACCGGCGAGTACGGCGACATGGTGGAGATGGGCGTGCTCGACCCGTGCAAGGTCACGCGCACGGCGCTGCAGAACGCCGCTTCGGTGGCGGGCCTCGTCCTCACCACCGACTGCATGATCGCGGAGATCCCGGAGCCCAGGCACACGCCCCCCGCGATGGAACCGATGGGGATGTAGGCCGGTTGCATCACCGCTTCCAGGTCGCGCGCAGCAGGTTCTCGCCCTTGCTGTAGGTCATGTCGAGCGTGCCCTTGTGCGCCTCGTGCACCGCCATGGCGATGCCGCGCGCGAGATGGGCGTCGGTGGTCGTGATCATCACGCCGTCGGCGACGGTCTCGATGGCGATGACGCGCTGCAGCGGGTGATCCTCCTTCGCGCGCGCCACGCGGGCCTGGACGAGGTTCATGATCTCCGCATGGTGCTCGGCGAGGAACGGGCCCTTGAGGGACACATAGCCGGCCGGAAACTCGTCCTCGATGCGTTGGCATGCGGGGCACTTGTGCACGACCGCGTCGGGCGGCGCCTTGGCCCAGGTCCAGCGGCCCTTCAGGTAGGTCGCGCCGCATTTCGGGCAGCGGGTGGGGTCGGGCATCTTCGCCAGCTCGCGATAGCTGTCCTCGCGCAGCTCTTCCATCAGCTGTTCGCGGCGAAGCATGCGGAACTGCGAGCGTCCGGTTTTCATGGTTGCACCTCGGTGTTGGTATGCGGATGCCGGCGCGCGGCCTCGCGCGGCGCGGCGGCGGATTCGATGAGCTGCCGGCGCATCGCCTCGAACGCGTCGCGCAGCGCGACATAGACGTCGTCGTGGTGCTCGTGGCTCGCGACCAGCTCGCGGCCCTTCAGCCGCACGCGCACCGTCACGTGGAACACGCGCTGCGCGGGCGTGCGGGCGGTGTCCTGCGCCACGGCCACGCGGCAGTTGAGGATCCCGGGGTAGCGCTCTCCGAGGCGATCCGCGAGCTCGCGGATGCGCGCCGACAACGCATTCGAGCGGCGGAGGTTGCGCAGCGTGATCTGGGTGAAGTTCATGGCGTCATGTGCAGCGATGGGTTGTAGTGGTCGTGGCACTCGGCCTCGCGGCCGCGCACCACGCGTTTTCCCACGAGGGGGCCGCGCGGCTCGGTCACGATCGTGCGTTGGCGCTCGACTTCGTCGCCATCGTAGAAATACACGACCACCCAGTCGCGCACCCGGCCCAGCTTGTGGGCGAGCGCGGTGTTGGAAAAGAGCACGGTGAAGTGCCACGGCCCGCGCCGCGCGTGCAGCACGGGCAGCCAGGCGGCGCGGTCCGGATTGAAGCGCTTGGGCGCGATGGTGCGCAGCGTTGCGGCCGCGGCCTTCTCGCGGTATTCGCGGTCCACGTCGAGCAGCAGCTCCACGGCCGGCTCCTGCGCGGGCGCGTCGCGCAGCATCCCGGGCTGCGGACCCACGCGCCGCAGCATGTCGCCGAGCGAGGAGCGCCAGGCGGCCGCGCGCCGCGCCCCGACGCCGGGCAAGTGCTCGAGACGTCCGTCGTGCGCCGCGGCTTCGAGCGCCTCGAGCGAATCGACGTGCAGCTCGCCGTGGATGCGGCGCGCGAAGCCGGGGCCCAGCCCCGGAACCGACTGCAGCAGCTTCTCGGGGTCCGACGAGCCGCGCAGGCGCTCGAGCTGCGACCAGCGCCCGCTCGCCAGCATCTCGGCGATCGCGGCGGCGATGCCCAGCCCGACCTTGGGAATGGCATCGAGCCCGCGCACACCTTCGGCCTCGAAGATCGCGCGCAGCCCGCGCGGGTAGCGCGCGACCGCGTCGGCGGCGTTCCGATACGCGCTCACGCGATAGGGGCTTGCGCCCTGCGCATAGAGCAGATGGGACGCTTCCAGAAGGCGCTCGGCCACCTGGCGGTTTTCCTCCGGCACGCCGGGCGGCGGCGGCGCGAAGCGGGGCGGCGCGGCGGGCGCCTGGTGGCGCGGTTGCACGTAGCTCATGCCTGCGTCTCCAGCCCGGGTCGCGCGCAGGCGCGCAGGATCTGCGCGACTTCGTGGTCCCCCACCTGCGGGAAGTCGCGGTAGAACTGTCCGACCGCCTGGAAGTACGCCGGCGATTCCAGGCACACGATCTCGTCGCAGTAGGGCGCGATCTTGCCGAGCGCTTCGCGCGAGGCGACCGGAACGGCGCACACCAGGCGCCTGGGCTTGCGCGCGGCCACACTGTGCAGCGCGGCGATCATGGTGGCGCCCGTGGCGAGCCCGTCGTCCACGACGATCGCGACGCGCCCGGCCACGTCGAGCGGCTTGCGCCCCGGCGTGTAGGCCGCGCGCCGCTTCTGCAGCAGCGCCAGCTGCTCGCGCTTCTCGCGCTCGAGGTATTCGGGATTCGCGCCCGCGCCGGCGGCATGATCGGCGACGTAGGACCAGCCGTTTTCGTCGATGGCGCCGACCGCGAACTCGGGATTGAACGGCGCGCGCAGCTTGCGCACCAGCACCGCGTCGAGGTCGCCGCCGAGCTCCCGGGCGATGATCTCGCCCATCGGCACCGCGCCGCGCGGAACGGCGAGCACCACCGGGTGGTCGTTGGCGAAGCGCCGCAGCTCGCCGGCGAGCTGCCGGGCCGCGTCGGTGCGATCCTCAAAGGGCATTGCGGCCTCGCTGGAAATTGCCTTCTTCCAGGCCATTCTGGGGTGCCACGCCGGGACGGGGTTGACCGGGATCAACCGCGCTCCATGCCTCGGAGGTAACGTGGATGAAACCCCGGAGAGCCATGGACGCCACGATCCTCAGCGCTGGCACGGCGGCACGGCGCTCGGCCGACGCGCCGCGGCGCGCGCGCGATGTCGTGGAGGCGCTGCGCTCGCCCGCGTGCTACCCGCATCCCGCGGGGCACGTGGAGGTGATCGAGACCCACATCTCGTGGGTGCTGCTCGCGGGCGAGCACGCGTACAAGATCAAGAAGCCCGTGAGCCTGGGCTTCGTCGACTTCTCCACGCTCGAGGCCCGCCGCCACTATTGCGAGGAGGAAGTGCGGCTCAACCGCCGCACCGCGCCCGGGATCTACCTCGGCGTGGTCGCCATCGGCGGGACCGCTCGCGCTCCGGTGATCGCGGCGAGCGGGCCGGCGATCGAATACGCGGTGCACATGCGCCGTTTCCCGCAGGAGGCGCTCCTGGACCATCTCGCCCGTGCCGGAACGCTCTCCGCCGGGCACGTCGATGCGCTCGCGCACGGCATCGCGCGATTCCACGAGGCGCAGGGCCACGCGCTCCCGGGCAGCGCGTTCGGGACGCCCGAGCGGGTGCTCGCGCAGGCGCTCGACAATTTCCACGACATCGAGGCGCTGGAGAGCGACGCGGCGCTCCTGGCGTCCCTGGATCGCCTGCGCGAATGGACGCTCGCCAGCCACAAGTCGCTGGCACCGCTCATCGCCGAGCGCCGCAGCGACGGGTTCGTGCGCGAGTGCCACGGCGACCTGCATCTGGCCAACGTCGTGCTCGTGGACGGCAGGCCGGTGCCCTTCGACTGCATCGAGTTCGAGCCGCGGCTGCGCTGGATCGACGTGATGAGCGAGGTGGCGTTCACGGTGATGGACCTCGAGCGCCACGGGCTGACAGCGCTCGCCGCGCGTTTCCTCAACGCCTACCTGGAGGAAACCGGCGACTACCCCGGCCTGCGCGTGCTGCGCTTCTACGGGGTGTATCGCGCGATGGTGCGCGCCAAGATCGCGTGCATTCGCGCGCACCAGGTCGACATCGACGACGCGCAGCGCTGCGCCGCGGCGGCCGAGCTCGCCGCGCACCTGCTGCTCGCGCACCGCCTCGCGCGCGGCTGCCGTCCCGCGATGATCCTGATGCACGGGCTGTCCGGCTCCGGCAAGACGCACGTCTCGCAGGCGCTGCTCGAATCGCTGGGCGCGATCCGCTTGCGCTCGGACGTCGAGCGCAAGCGCGGCCACGGCCTGCCGGCCCACGCGCGCACCGCCTCTGCACCGGGCGCGGGACTCTACAGCGAGCGCGAGAACGCGCTCGCCTATGGCCGGCTCGCCGAGCTCGCCTCGTGGGCGATCGCCTCGGGATTTCCGGCGATCGTCGACGCCGCGTTCCTGCGGCGCGCCGAGCGCGACGCCTTCCGCGCGCTCGCCAGCGCCGCGGGAGCCACGTTCACCATCGTGTCGTGCGCGGCTCCCGAGCCGCTCCTGCGCGAGCGCGTCGCGAAGCGCGAAGCTTCCGCCGCCGATGCCTCGGAGGCGGGGCTCGCGGTGCTCGACCTGCAGCTCGCGCGCCAGGAGCCGCTCGCGCGCGACGAGGCGAGCCATGCGGTGATCTGCGATTCCTCGCGGCCGGGCGGCGCGCGCGAGGCCTGCGCTGCCGTGGCCCGCCGGCTGCGGCCCGCGCGACACTGAAGCGATGCGCTACTTCGACGTCTTCAACGGCGACGCCGACGGCATCTGCGCGCTGCACCAGCTGCGCCTCGCCGATCCCCTCGATTCGCGGCTCGTCACGGGGCTCAAGCGCGACATCGAGCTGCTGAAGTCGGTGCCCGCCGGCGACGGCGACGTCGTGACGGTGCTCGACATCTCGCTCGACCGCAATCGCAAGGACCTGGAGGAATTGCTCGCGCGCGGCGCGCACGTGATCTATTTCGACCACCACTACGCCGGCGAATTGCCGCGCCACCCGGACCTGGAGGCGATCATCGACGATTCCGGCGCCCAGTGCACGAGCGCGCTCGTCGACCGGCACCTGGGCGGACGCTTCCGCCCGTGGGCGGTGGTGGGCGCCTTCGGCGACAACCTGCCCGAGGTCGCGCTCACGCTGGCCGGGTCCCTCGCGCTCGACCCGCCGCGGGTGGAAGCGCTGCGCGAGCTGGGGGCGAGCCTCAACTACAACGCGTACGGCGCGAGCGAATCGGACGTGCTGGTGCCGCCGCTCGAGCTCTACGGCATCGTGAGCCACCATGCCGATCCGTTCGAGATGATCGGACGCGAGCCGGTGGTCGAGCGCCTCGCGCGGCAGCGCGGAGCCGATTTGGAGAGCGCGCTCGCCACGCCGCCGCTGCGATCCTCGAGCGCGGCCGACGCCTACGTGCTGCCCGATGCGCCGTGGAGCCGGCGCGTGAGCGGCACCTTCGCCAACCGCCTCGCGAGCGCCGATCCGGTGCGCGCCCACGCGGTGCTCACGCCCGTGGCCGGCGGCGGCTTCGCGGTGAGCGTGCGTTCGCCGCGCGCCTCGCAAACCACGGCCGCGGATTTCTGCCGGCGCTATCGCGCCGGAGGGGGACGCGCCGCCGCGGGAGGCATCGATCGGCTCGACGCGCAGCGCGTGGACGAATTCCTCGACGACCTCGCGCGCGCCTGGCGCCGCTGAGCGATCCGATGCCCTGGAACGCGTCCTACTACCCCGCATCGATGCGCAACCTCGACGCGGCCGTGCGCGAAAAGGCGATCGAGGTCGCCAACGCGCTCCTCGACGAAGGCATGGAGGAAGGAAAGGCGATCCGCATCGCCATCGCGAAGGCGAAGGAATGGGCGATGCACCATCCCGAGGCGCTGCCGTGACGGGCCGCGAGCCGCCGCTCGTCTTCGCGTTGAACGCCGGGCGCGAGCTGGGCACGGCCGTGGCGCACGCGCTCGGCGTGGAGCTCGCGGCCCACGAGGAGCGGGAGTTCGAGGACGGCGAGCACAAGGCGCGTTCGCTCGTGGGCGTGCAGGGGCGCGGCGTCTTTGTCGTGCATTCCCTGCACGGCGAGGCGGGCGCCAGCGCCAACGACAAGCTGCTGCGCCTGCTGTTCTTTCTCGGCTCGCTGCATGACGCCGGCGCCGCGCGCGTGACGGCGGTCGTGCCCTATCTCGCCTATGCGCGCAAGGACCAGCGCTCCAAGCCGCGCGATCCGGTGACGACGCGCTACGTCGCGAGCTTCTTCGAGGCCGTCGGCACCGCCTGCGTGGTGACGGTGGACGTGCACAATGTCGCCGCCTTCGAGAACGCGCATCGCTGCCGCACCGTGAACCTCGAGGCGGCGAACGTGCTCGTGCAACGCGCCGCCGCGCTGATCGGCGGCGCTCCGGCGGCCGTCGTGTCGCCCGACGCGGGCGGCATCAAGCGCGCCGATCGCTTCCGCGAGCGGCTGTCCGCCGTGCTGGGACGCCCGGTGGGCGCGGCGTTCGTCGAGAAATATCGCAGCGAGGGGCGCTTGCGCGGCGGCGAGCTGGCGGGCGAAGTCGCCGGCACTGTCGCGATCATCGTGGACGACCTGGTGAGCGCCGGCCACACGCTCGAGCGCTGCGCGCGCGCCTGTGCCGCGCGGGGCGCCACGCGGGTGCTCGCCGCCGCCACCCACGGCGTCTTCGCCGGCCCGGCGAGCGACGTGCTCGCCGCGAGCCCCATCGAGCGCATCCTCGTGACCGACAGCATTCCCGCGCGCCCCGCGGTCGACGCCGCGCTGGGCGCGCGCCTCGAGCGCGTCTCCATCGCGCCGCTCCTCGCCGAAGCGATCACGCGCCTGCACTCCGGCGATTAGGCCATTTGCGCACTTTTCCGCAGTCCAGCGCGTTCTTTTTCCGTAACGGTTGCGAGCCCCGCTCGGCTACCTTGGCTCCAGCAGTCGTCGTCCCGCATCGAGCCAGGAGGCCGCCATGTCCGTTCCCGTCACGCCCCCCGCCGGAAAGTCCGGCTCCATGAACATCTTCGTGCGCGCCGCGGTGCCCGTGGTCGTGGCCTCGGCCGCGATGGCGCTCGCCGCGGTCGCCATCCGCAGCCACGCGATCCCCGTGGAGGGGCAGGCGGCGCCGCCGCCCGACTCGCCCACGCCCTATACCGAGATGCACGAGCGCGTGCAGCAGGGACCCGGGGATCCGGAGCCGCTGCCGCCGACGTTCTGAGATCCGGAACGGGGTCGGGCGGGCCGCGCCCGTTGCGCCTGGAATCGGGGCGCGGACTTTTCGACAACGGATTGCGCACTGCGTCACATCCGGGCGGGTGGCTCCTCGGTTAGCTTGGCGTCGTCGGGACCCGTCCCGTCGAGCTACCCGAGGAGAGCCCCATGCCCGATCCAGCGATGCCCGTCTCACGCCATTCGGCGCTGGCCGACCTGCTGCGCCTGGCCATCCCGCTCGTGCTCATCGCGGGCGCCGTCGCGGGCGCGCTGTGGATCGAGCGCAGCCCGCTCGCCGATCCCGCGGCCTCCGAAGCGTCCGCCGTCGCGAGCCACTGAGCGCGCTCCGCTACGGGGCGGCCGGCTCGAGGTGTTGCGCGGCGAGGTGCAGGTATTCGCCGGCGCGCCGCAGCCATTTCTCGCGGTCGTCGCGCTCCCGCTCCCGCAGGTGCCAGAGCGCCAGCTTCGCGCGCACGCACGCGTGGTGGCTCTGGTAGAAATCCACCAGGCGCGCGTCCGGGCGGTCGCCCGAGAGGTCCGCGTAGGCCTCGAAGAGCTCGCGCTTCACGCGCGCAGCGCCGAGCCGCTCGCATTCGAGGGCGAGGAATCCCAGCTCCTCCGCCGCGTCCACGATGCGCAGGTCGCGCGAGAACTCGAGGCAATCGATGACCTGCGGCGTGGGCTCCAGGCAGACGTGCTCCGGGCGCAGGTCGCCGTGGCCCTCCACGACGTGGCCGAGGATGACGCGACGGTCGAACAGGGCCGCGTTGCGCTCGAGGAACGCGAGCTGCCGCTCGCCCACGTCCTCGACCCGGCGCGTGGGCAGCTCGCCTTCGACCGCGCACAGCTCGAACGTGTTGTCCGCGATGCGCGCGGCGATGCGCGCGCGGAATTCCTCCGGCTGCATCGGCTGCGCCCGGCATGCGCGATAGAAGCGCGTGAGCAGCATCACGAGCGCGCGCAGCTCGCCTTCGCGCAGCCGGCGCGACAGGACCAGCCGGTCGAGCATGCGCTCGGCGGGTAGACGGCGCATGCGGATCAGCCAGTCCACCACCTCCCCGCCGCGATCGAGCTGCATGTGGCCCGCCGCGTTCATGCCGAGCGGCACGGCGCCCAGGTAGACGCCGTCCGAGAGCCGCCGGTTGAGCACGATCTCCATCCGGCAGTGGGCCGCGCGCGCTCCGACGGTGGTGAGGTCGCACTCGTCGTGGCGTACCGGCTTCTTGAGCTTGTAGGCGTGCGTGTCGGTGAGGAACACCCACGACAGGTGGGTCTCCAGCGCGCGCACCTCGCTGGTGCCACCCGGGTAGCTGGAAGGCTCGGAAAGATGGGCCACCTTGCGCGCGAGGCTGGGCTCGGCGAGCCGGTGGCCGCGGCGCGGCGCCTGCGATGCGAGCGGAACCATGCAATCGAGGCTCCCACAGCCTCCGCGAGGCCGTTTGACCGCCATCAATCCCGGGGCCGGGGCAGCCGCGACAATGGGATGGGAAGGTCCCCGAAAGGTATTGCCCCATGAAAACGGGCCAGGTCTGCAAGCGCGACGTCGTCGCGATCGAGGCGACGGGCAACCTCGCCGACGCATCGCGGCTGATGCGCCAGGCGCACGTCGGCAGCATCGTCGTCGTGGACGAGACCGGATTGCGCCGCCCGGTGGGGATCGTCACCGATCGCGACATCGTGGTGGAAGTGGTCGCCGCGGGACTCGACCCCAACACGCTCACCGTGGGGGAGATCATGGCGCGCACGCTCGCCGTGGCGCGCGAGGAGGACGACGCGCTCGTCTCCCTGAAGACCATGCGCCGGCGCGGCGTGCGCCGCCTCCCGGTCGTGGATTCCACCGGCGCCCTGGTCGGCATCGTCACGCTCGACGATTTGCTCGAGGTGGGCACCAACGCGCTGATGGACGTGGTGCAGGCCATCACCAGCGAGCGTGCCCTCGAGAGCTGGCGCCGGACCTAGCCGCGATGCGCCATTCGCGCTTCTTCCTCGCCGCGCTCGCAGCCACCTGCGTCCTCGCGACCTGGCTCGCGTTGGGCGCCGTGCTCGCGGCCCCGCACGCGCAGGCCGCCGATACCGCCCTCACGAGGCCGTAGCCATGTACAAGCACATCCTCGTTCCAACCGACGGATCGCGCCTGTCCGAGGAATCGGCGGCGGCAGCCGTCCGCGTGGCACATGCCCTGGGCGCGCGCGTGACCGTGTTGCACGTGGTACCGGAGCCGACCACCTCGGGCCTCGACGCGTGGACCCACGACGACGAGGCCTTCGAGTCGCACCTCGAGAAGGTGCTCGAGGCGCGCGGCCAGCAGTACCTGGAGACGGTCCGCGACATGGCGCGCAAGGCCGGGGTGCCCTGCGAATGCGCGCTGGTGCGCGGCGAGTCGCCGCACGCGGAGATCGTGGTGGAGGCGCGCGGACGCGGCTGCGACCTGATCATGATGGCGTCCCACGGCAAGAAGGGCAGCGACGCCGTGCTCCTCGCGAGCGAGACCATCAAGGTGATGACGCTGGGCGACATTCCCGTGCTGGTCCACCACGCCGCGCGCGCCGCGCGCGCGACCCCTCAGACAGCGCTCGCCCGATAGCCCACCGACTGCGCGGCGATCACGCGCTGGCCCGGCCCCAGGCGCAGCACGCGGCCCAGGGCGTCGCGGTCCACGAGCCCGCGCACCACGCATCCCAGTCCCGCCGCCGCGCAATACAGGTAGACGTTCTGCGCGATGACGCCGGTGTCGATGCCGGAATACAGGGTTCGGTTCTCGTTCGTCGTGTCGGACATGCGGCCGAAGTCGGCGACATACACCAGGTTCAGCGGCGCGCGCGCGACGAAGTCCTGCAGCCCCGTGGCGGCGCGATGGTCGCCTTCGGCCACGGGCCGCAGCTCGTTGCGCCCCGGATCGTAGCGGTGGATCGCCGCCTCGGTGACCACGTAGACGTCGATCTCCTGCCAGTTGCGCGCGGAGGGCGCGGTGCGGTGCGCCGACTCCGCACGGTTCACGCCGCACGCGGCCCAGAGCAGCGCGGAGAGGGTTTCCGGATCGATGGCGCGCGGCGCGAATTCCCGCGTGCTGCAACGCCGGGCGAGCGCGTCGGCGAGGCTCGCCGCGGGATCGAGCGACGGCGCGGGCAGCGCGACGGTCTCCAGCGGCTTCACGGCAGGAGCTTGTCCACGGGCAGCGATTCGCCGACGCTCTGGACCGGCCCGAGGGGCTGGATCGAGACTGCGTGCTCGCGCACGATCGGCTGTCCGCCGTACAGCGCGTACACGGCCCGGTCGTCCACGATCAGGATGAGGGCGTTGAAGGTCCAGCCCGAGGTATCGGTCACGCGCTTGAAGCCCAGCGTGTCGAGGACGAATCCCCCGGTGCGGTCGCGCTTCACCTCGCGGATGCTGATCGAATAGCCCGAGCACTCCTTGCCGGCATCCAGGCAGGTTCGCAACCCCCGGTCGAGCCCGTCGTGCTCGAGGCTGCCGTTCATCGGGAAGCGCAGCAGGATGTCGGAATACGACAGCAGCTGCACGTTCGGGCTCGTGTAGGGATCGATCCCCTGCGTTCGCAAGTCCGCGGCGCTGGTGCGCTCGGGCACGATGCGCTCGATGGCGGCCTTCGCGTCGTCGAAGCTGTGCCACGGGCTCGAAACCTCGCTCTTCGCCGTCGGAAGCAGCTCGGCGCAGCCGGCGCAGAGGCCGGCTGCGGCGAGGAAGGTGGCGAGCGAGGCGGCGAGCGAGGCGAGCCGCATGAAGGTTACTGGATCTGGATCTTCTGCGAGGGTGTGCCGCCGTTCTTGGGAAGGGTGAGCTCGAGAATGCCGTTGTCGAACTTCGCCGCCGCCGTCTTGCGGTCGATGTCCTTGTCGAGCGTGAAGCTGCGGTACTGCTTGCCGTAGTAGCGCTCGCTGTGCACGACGGTTTCGCCTTCCTTCTTCTCGGTCTCGCGTTGCACCTCGGCGCAAAGCGACACCTGGTTGCCGTCGATCTCGACGCTGATGTCCTCCTTCTTCACGCCGGGCATCTCGGCCTTGACGTGGTAGGCCTTGTCGTCCTCGGTGACGTCGAGCTTGATGGCGGGCTCGGCAGGCGTCTCGGCGAGCCAGCGGCGCAGCCGCGGCACTCCCAGCAGCCCTTCGAATTCGCGGAACGGATCGAAGCGGGCGAGCTCCTGGAACGGATCGTTGCGGGTCGTGATGTTTGCCATGATGTGCTCCTTGGATTTGCCGCGCGGGGAGGCGGCGATACTGCCCTTTCCCAGCATAGGCCGCTGCGCTGGCGCACCCTTGACCGCAGTCAAACCGGAGCCCGCGCGCGCGCATTCACGCGGTCTGCGACGTCGCCCGGGACGGTTCCTCGACGATGACGCTGTGCAGCTTGCCGCTCGCGCGATCGACGCGCGGCGGATCGCGCCCGAGCGCCACCCGCACGTTCGCGAGCGACTGCGCGGCGAGATAGTCGCGCAGCGCGCGCGATGCTTTCTTCCACGCGGCCGCACGCGCCTTCGCGTCCTTCCCGGCGTCGAGGCGGACCACGAGCCGGTCGGGCGCGGCCTGGGCCACCTGGAAGCGCAGCTCGCCCGCGGCTTCCTCGAGCACCGTCTCCAGCGCGAGCGGGGGAAGGCGCACGGCGCGACCGCGCGCGCCGCGCAGCGCGAGGGACACGCCCGCACGCCCTTCCACGCGGATCGCCGGCGCGCGGCTGCCGCATTCGCAAGGCCCCTCGCGTGGCGTCACGCGATCGCCCAGGTCGTAGCGGATGATCGGCTGCACCCGGTTGGCGAGGTTGGTGACGAGCACGGTATGGGACGTCTTTCCGGGCGGAGTGGGCCGGCCATCGCTCTCGACCGGCTCCAGGATCACCCAGTCGGAATTCACGTGCATCCATCCCGCCGGACAGCCGTGGGCGATGGCGAGGCATTCGGAGGCGCCGTACTCGTTCACGAGCGGACAGCCGAAGGCGCGCTCGATCGCCGCGCGCGCCGCGCTCCCGAGCGTCTCGCCGCCCGACCACGCGAGCGCGGGCGCGATGCGCAGCCGGCCCGCGCGCTGCTCGGCCGCGAGGAGCGAGAGCACGGAGGGATAGCTCGCGACGAACGCGGGCCGGCAGGCGTTCAGTTGCGCCACGAGCTGCGCGATCGGCGTGAGCACCGAGAAGCTGCGCGCCTCGGCGCCCGGGAAGATGCGTCGGACGTGCTCCCAGCTCGTGATGCTGGCGAAATGGTCGCCGGTGGCGACGATCAATGCCGCGCGGCCGGCGGCCGCGGCCACGCGCGCGAAGTCGAGCCGCGCGGCATCGAGCTGCATCGCGACCAGCGCGTCGTAGACCGCCATCGCCTCGGCGTCCTGCACGAACAGGCCCGGCGCGCCACAGCTGCCGGAGCTTTTCCAGACGTGATAGCGGCCGAGGAACGGCTCGCCCACGCGGGCGCGGTCGGCGACGAAGCGCTCCACGTCCGCGCGGCGGATGCGCCGGTCGGTGCACGCCTCGTCGAAATTCGCCATGAGCTCGGCGCGCGTGGTCACGGGCAACGCGGCGAGCTCGGCAATCTCGCGCGGCAGCGACGCGTAGCGCTTGCGGTAGAACGGCGCGGCCTCGCGCGCGAACCGGACGAGATCGCGCAGGCGATGGCCGGCCATGTCTTCGGGTTGGACGCCGCCGTGCCTGGACCACCAGATCTCGGCAAGGCTCGCGCAGTATTTCCAGAAGCCGAGCGTGGCCTCGAGGGAATCGAGGGTGTGGCCGGGCGACGGCGGCGTGGGCGCGAAACCTTTCATCGCAAGATGCTACGCGCGTCGGCACCCCCCGCGTTGACCCGCATCAAAGCCGGCGCGAAGGGGCCGCCGACAATGGGTCCATGGCCTCCCGAACCCGAACGACGCCGGCCCCGGCCAGCCCTCCCGCGCTGCTGCCGCAGCCGCTCGCCCGTGCCCTCGTGCCGCCGCCCCTGCCGGCGAGTTTCGACCGCGATTCGTACGCCTCGACCGCGCTCGCCGACATCATCGACCGCTCGATCCACGCGGCGACCGCGCGCTTCACCGCGGGGCTCTCGCCCATGGCGGTCGCGGGGGCGTTCCTCGACTGGGGCGCGCACCTCGCGTCCGCGCCGGGCAAGCGCGTGCAGCTCGCGCAGAAGGCGGCGCGCAAGGCGGTGCGCTTCGGCAACTACGCGTTGCGCGCGGCGGCCTCGGGCGGGCGATGCGAGCCGTGCATCGAGCCGTTGCCCCAGGACCACCGCTTCGACGCCCCGCAATGGCAGGCCTGGCCGTACAACCTGGTCCAGCAGGCGTTCCTCCTGCACCAGCAGTGGTGGCACAACGCGGCGACCGGCGTGCGCGGCGTCTCGCAACGCCACGAGGACATGGTCGCGTTCATCATGCGGCAGATCCTCGACACCTTCTCGCCGTCCAACTTTCCCGCGACGAACCCGGTCGTGGCGGAGCGCGCGTGGCGCACGGGCGGGCGCAACTTCGCCGAGGGCGCGCGCAATTTCCTGGACGACTGGGAGCGCGCGGCCTCCGGGCGCAAGCCCGCCGGCGCGGAGCGCTTCCGTCCCGGCCACGAGGTGGCGATCACGCCCGGCAAGGTGGTGATGCGCAACCGCCTGATGGAGCTCATCCAGTACTCGCCCGCCACCGGGAAGGTCCATCCCGAGCCGGTCCTCATCGTGCCGGCGTGGATCATGAAGTACTACATCCTCGACTTGAGCCCGGCGAATTCCCTCGTGCGCTACCTCGTGTCCCGCGGCCACACGGTGTTCATGATCTCGTGGAAGAACCCGGGCCCGGAGGACCGCGACCTGGGCTTCGACGACTACCGCACCCTGGGCATCACCGCGGCATTGGATGCGGTGGGCGCGATCGCGGGCAAGGCGCGCGTGCACCTCACCGGCTACTGCATCGGCGGCACGCTCGCGGCCGTCGCCGCGGCGGCGATGGCGCGCGACGGCGACCAGCGCCTCGCCTCGCTCACCCTGTTCGCCGCGCAGACCGACTTCACCGAGGCCGGCGAGCTCATGCTCTTCGTGAACGAGAGCCAGCTCGCGTTCCTCGAGGACAGCATGTGGGAGCAGGGCTTCCTCGACACGCGGCAGATGGCGGGTGCGTTCCAGATGCTGCGCTCGAGCGACCTCATCGGGTCGCGCATGGTGCACGAGTACCTCATGGGCGAGCGCGCGCCGCTCACCGACCTGATGGCGTGGAACGCGGACGGCACGCGCATGCCGTACCGCATGCACACCGAATACCTGCGGCGCCTCTTCCTCGGCAACGACCTCGCCGCCGGACGCCACCTCGCGGGCGGCCGGCCCGTGGCGCTCAGCGACATCCGCGTGCCGGTCTTCGTCGTGGGCACGGAGCGCGACCACGTGGCGCCATGGCGCTCGGTCTTCAAGATCCACGCCCTCACCGAGACGCGAAGTCACGTTCCTCCTCGCGAGCGGGGGTCACAACGTGGGAATCGTCTCGGAGCCGGGCGGCGGCCCGGGACGGTACTACCGCGTGCTCACGCACGGCACGGGCGACGCGTATCGCGATCCCGACGCTTGGGTGGCCGAGGCGCCCGCGGCGCCCGGCTCGTGGTGGCCCGAATGGCAGCGCTGGCTGGCGTCCCGCTCCTCGCGGCCGCGCACGCCTCCGCGCCTCGGCACCGCGCGCGGCCCCTACGCCACCCTGTGCGCCGCCCCGGGCACCTACGTTCTCGAAGAATAGGGCGGGAAACGCAGATGAACGCAGATGAAGCGCAGATGAACGCAGAACGGCAAAGAGAGTGTCCACGACATTCGTTCAGGACGCTCGAGATCGCTCCGAACATCCCTCCATCGTTTTTCCGCGTTCATCTGCGCTTCATCTGCGTTCATTTGCGTTCCATGCCGTAGTCAGTTCACGCGAGTGAAGATCCAGTTCCTCGGGGCGACGGGCACGGTCACGGGATCGAAGTATCTCTTGAGCGCCGCTTCGCGCGTGCTCGTCGATTGCGGGCTCTTCCAGGGGTTCAAGCAGCTCAGGCTGCGCAACTGGGCGCCGCCGCCCTTCGATCCGGCGCGGCTCGATGCCGTCGTCCTCACCCACGCGCACATCGACCACTGCGGCTACCTGCCCCTGCTCGTGAAGCGCGGCTTCCACGGGCGCATCCATTGCAGCCATGGGACCCATGCGCTGTGCCGCATCATCCTGCCGGATAGCGCGCACCTCCAGGAAGAAGAGGCGGAGCACGCGAACCGCTACGGCTACTCGAAGCACAAGCCCGCGCTGCCGCTCTACACGCGCGAGGATGCGGAGGCGGCGCTGCGGCTGTTCAGCCCGGCGGACTTCGATCGGGAGTGGGAGCCCGCGCCCGGCATGCGCGTGACGCTGCTGCCCGCGGGCCACATCCTCGGCGCCTCGATCGTCCAGGTCCGGACGGCCACCCGCACGTGCGTCTTCTCCGGCGACCTCGGCCGCCCCAACGACATCATCATGCGGCCCCCGGCGACGGTCCCGGGCGCCGACGCGCTGGTTCTCGAATCGACCTACGGGGACCGCAGGCATCCGCAGGAAGACCCCGCCGCGGAGCTGGGGGACATCGTTTCGCGCACCGCGGGGCGCGGCGGCACGGTCGTGGTGCCGGCGTTCGCGGTGGGCCGCGCGCAGGCGCTGCTGCTGCACCTGCAGCGCCTGAAGGCGAACGGCGCCATTCCCGCGCAGCTTCCGATCTTCGTCGACAGCCCCATGGCGACCGACGTGACCGAGGCGTACATCCGTCACCGCGCCGAGCACCGGCTCGATGCGGCGCAGTGCCGGGCGCTGGCGCAGTCGGCGCGCTTCGTGGCCACGCCCGAGGAATCGCGCCGCATCGACGAGTCGAGCTTCCCGATGGTGATCATCGCGGGCAGCGGCATGGCCACGGGCGGGCGCGTGCTGCATCACCTCAAGCGCTTCGCCCCCGATCCGCGCAACACCATCCTCTTCAGCGGCTTCCAGGCGGGGGGCACGCGCGGCGAGGCGATGGTGCACGGCGCGACGGAAGTGAAGATCCACGGCGCGTACGTCCCGGTGCGCGCCGAGGTGCACAACATCGAGACGCTTTCGGCGCACGCGGATTTCGCGGAGATCCTCGACTGGCTCGCGCAGTGGCGCTCGCCGCCCGGCCGCGTCTACCTCACGCACGGCGAGCCGGCGGCGTCCGACGCGATGCGCAAGCGCATCGCCGAGCGCTTCGGCTGGGAGTGCGAGGTCCCCGACTACCTTCAGACGATCGACGTGGGCTCGGCGAGGAGGGCGCGCGGCTCGTCGTCGAAACCGTCGACGTAGCGGTTGCGACCGGCCTGCTTGGCGCGGTACATGCGGCGGTCGGCGAGCTCCACCAGCTCGTCCCCGGAGCGGACTCCATCGGCGAGGTACTCCGCGATGCCGATGCTCAGCGTCACGGGAAGCCCGTCCGGGCGCCGGCCGATGCCGCGCTCGCGCAGGCGGTCGAGGAGCGCGACCGCCTCGGCGCGGGTGGTATGCGGAAGCACGACGACGAACTCCTCGCCGCCCCAGCGCAGCACGAGGTCCGACTCGCGCGTCATGCGCCGCAGCGCCTCGGCGGCGTTGGCGAGCACGTGGTCGCCTTCCTCGTGGCCGAAGCGGTCGTTCACGGCCTTGAAGCGGTCGAGGTCCGCGAACAGCACGGCGAGCGGCGTGCCGTGGCGCGCGGCGATGAGGAACTGCATCTCGAGGAACTCCTTGCCGCTTTCGCGCCGGTGGCAGCCGGTGAGCGGATCGCGCATCGCCTGGCGCGCCAGTTCGTCGAGGAGCCGCAGCTGGCTCATCGCCGAGAAGGTCGCCACGACGGCGAGCAGGATGAGCAGCCAGAACGCGTCCAGCGCGGCGAAGGGCTCCAGCGGCTTCGCGCCCAGGGCGTGCGGCCATCCCTCGGCGAGGAGCGCGATCGTGGCGAGCGCGGCGGCCTCCACCGCGGCGAGCGGGAAGGCGCCCACGCCCGCGGCCAGCACGAACGGCACGAACGAGTAGAGCGCGGCGACGGTGCTCGCGAGTCCGGTGCGCGGGGCCCCGGAGAGGATCTGCACCGAGGCGAGGTACATCAGCGCCGGGATCGCGAAGAGCAGCGCCAGGCGCATCTCGGCGCGGCGCAGGTCCGAGAGGCGCTCGCGGCTGCCGAGCGCGAGCGCGAAGAAGCCGGCGCTCGCCGCGAGCCGCAGCCCCAGCAGGCGCATCACCGTGGCGGTGTCGAAAGCGATCGCGTCCACCGCCGTCCAGCCGATGGTGAGCACGCCGAAGAGATGCGCGAAGGCGCGCACCCGTTCGGCGATCGCTTCGCCGCGGCGGCGGTCGAGCAGCTCCGAGTCGCCGCGCGGCCAGACGAGATCGAGCAGATTTCCGGCCATGTTGCACTATTGCGCCCGATCCACCGCCGCGATTGATTGCGATCAAACGCAGGATGCTTCGCAACGCGCAACCTGCTGCGATGACCACGACGATGGAGGCCATGCGCCTGCACCGGCCGGGCGAGGCGCTGCGCCACGAGCGCGTTCCGGTGCCCGAGCCGAATGCGGGCGAGCTGCTGCTCCAGGTGCTGGCGTGCGGCGTCTGCCGGACCGACCTGCACGTGGTGGACGGCGAGCTCACGGGCGGCACGCTGCCGATCATTCCCGGCCACGAGATCGTGGGGCGCGTGGCCGCGCGAGGACGGGGCGCCGGACTCTTCGCCGCGGGCGAGCGGGTCGGCGTGCCGTGGCTCGCGGGCGCATGCGGCAAGTGCGATTTCTGCCGTTCGGGCCGCGAGAACCTGTGCGACAGCGCGCGCTTCACGGGCTTCCATCGCGACGGCGGCTACGCGCAGTACGCCGTGGCCGACGAGCGCTTCTGCTATCCGGTGCCCGAGGGATACAACGACGCGGAGGCCGCGCCGCTCCTCTGCGCGGGCTTCATCGGCTACCGGGCGCTGCGCATGGCGGGAGACGCGCGCCGCATCGGCATCTACGGCTTCGGCGCCGCGGGCCACATCGTGGCACAGGTCGCGATCCACCAGGGACGGCAAGTCTTCGCGTTCACGCGTCCCGGGGATGCGGTGGCCCAGGCGTTCGCGTCCCGGCTGGGCTGCACATGGTCGGGCGATTCCACGATGGCGCCGCCCGAGCCGCTCGACGCGGCGCTCATCTTCGCGCCCGTGGGCGATCTGGTGCCGGCCGCGCTCACCGCCGTGCAACGCGGCGGACGCGTGGTGTGCGCGGGCATCCACATGAGCGACATTCCGTCGTTTCCCTACGCGAAGCTCTGGGGCGAGCGCAGCATCCGCTCGGTCGCGAACCTCACGCGGCGCGACGGCGACGAGCTGCTCGAGATCGCGCCGAAGGCGCGCGTGCATCCCGCCACGCGCCGCTACGCGCTCGCCGATGCGAACGCGGCGCTCGCCGACCTGCGGCGCGGCGCGATCGAGGCAGCGGCGGTCCTCGTCCCTTGATCTCGCGCGGCGATTTGCGCCGCGCGGCTTGATCGAAATCAAACGGGGACGCCCCCGCGCCTTTAGCATTTCCTTATATTCCCGCACCGGAAATTCACGAAGGATTCCCCGCATGGAAGTCCAGGGCATGTACAACTACAAGGTCGTCCGGCAATTCGCCGTCATGGCGGTGGTCTGGGGCGTGGTCGGGATGCTGGTGGGCGTGATCATCGCCTCGCAGCTGATCTGGCCCGACCTCACCTACGGCATCCCGTGGCTGAGCTACGGGCGCCTGCGTCCCCTGCATACCAACGCGGTGATCTTCGCGTTCGGCGGCTGCGCGCTCTTCGCGACCTCGTACTACGTGGTGCAGCGCACCTGCCAGGTGCGCATCTTCTCCGATCGCCTCGCCGCCTTCACGTTCTGGGGCTGGCAGGCGGTGATCGTGCTCGCGGCGGTGACGCTCCCGCTCGGGATCACGCAGAGCAAGGAGTACGCGGAGCTCGAGTGGCCCATCGACATCCTCATCACCGTCGTCTGGGTCGCCTACGCGGTGGTGTTCTTCGGGACCATCGCCAGGCGCAAGGTGCAGCACATCTACGTGGCGAACTGGTTCTACGGGGCGTACATCCTCACCATCGCGCTGCTGCACGTGGTCAACAGCGCCGCGGTCCCCGTCACGTTCTGGAAATCCTATTCGGCCTACGCGGGCGTGCAGGACGCCATGGTGCAGTGGTGGTACGGCCACAACGCGGTCGGCTTCTTCCTCACCGCGGGCTTCCTCGGGATGATGTACTACTTCGTGCCGAAGCAGGCGGGACGGCCGATCTATTCGTACCGGCTCTCGGTGGTGCACTTCTGGGCCCTGATCTTCACGTACATGTGGGCCGGCCCCCACCACCTTCATTACACGGCGCTGCCCGACTGGACCCAGTCGCTCGGGATGCTCTTCTCGCTGATCCTGCTGGCGCCCTCGTGGGGCGGGATGATCAACGGGATGATGACCATGTCGGGAGCGTGGCACAAGCTGCGCGACGATCCGATCCTCAAGTTCCTCATCGTGTCGCTCTCGTTCTACGGCATGTCCACGTTCGAGGGCCCGATGATGTCCATCAAGACGGTGAACGCGCTGTCGCACTACACCGACTGGACCATCGGGCACGTGCACTCCGGAGCGCTGGGCTGGGTGGGGCTCATCAGCATGGGCAGCCTCTACTACATGATTCCGCGCCTCGTGGGCCGGGTCGAGATGTACAGCGTGAAGGCGATCAACCTGCACTTCTGGATCGCCACGCTGGGCATCGTGCTCTACATCGCCTCGATGTGGATCGCGGGCGTGATGGAAGGCCTCATGTGGAGAGCCGTGAGCCCCGACGGGACGCTCACCTACAGCTTCGTCGAGAGCGTGAAGGCGGCCTATCCGTTCTACGCGATCCGCCTCACGGGCGGGATCCTGTACCTCAGCGGCATGCTGATCATGTCGTGGAACGTCGCGAAGACGCTGCTCGCCGGACGCGCGCAGGACGCGCCGATCCCGATGGGTGCGGCCGCGCATGCGTGAGCAATGACGAGTAACGAGTGACGAAAGAGAGAAAGCGATGAATGCGCCGATGTCCGCCCAACCAACGCCGCTGGCAGCCGAAGGGGAAATGCGGGACCTCCATGCCCATTTCCGTGACGCGCCCGGGGGCCCGAATCCGCTGCGCTGGCTTTCACGGGCGGGAATCGGCGTCGGATCGGCGCTGGTTGGCGCTTTCCATGCCTTGACCCGAGAGAGAGCCAAATGAAGTTCTCGCATGACCTGATCGAGAGGAAGAGCGGGTGGCTCATCGCCCTCGTGCTCCTCGTGGTGAGCGTGGGCGGCCTGGTGGAGATCGTGCCGCTCTTCTTCCAGCGCTCGACGACGCAACCCGTGGCGGGGTGGAAGCCGTACTCGCCGCTGCAGCTCGCGGGGCGCGACGTCTACGTGCGCGAGGGCTGCTACAACTGCCACTCGCAGATGATCCGGCCGTTCCGCGCCGAGACCGAGCGCTACGGCCACTACTCCGTCGCCGGCGAGAGCGTGTACGACCGGCCGTTCCTGTGGGGCAGCAAGCGCACCGGCCCCGACCTCGCGCGCGTGGGCGGGCGCTACGGCGACGACTGGCATCGCATCCACCTCAACAACCCGCGCGACGTCGTGCCCGAGTCGAACATGCCGGCCTACCCGTGGCTCGCGAAGACGCCGGCGGACGCGAGCGCCATCGAGCGCAAGCTCGAGGTGCTGCGCATGCTGGGCCATCCCTATTCCGACGAGCAGATCAAGGGCGCGAAGGCGGAGCTCGCGGGCAAGACCGAGCAGGACGCGCTGATCGCGTATCTCCAGGTGCTCGGCACCGCGGTGAAGGCGACGAGGTGACCATGGACATCAACCTGCTGCGCGAGGCGGTGACGGTGCTCTCGTTCGCGAGCTTCCTGGGAATCGTCGTCTACGCGGTGCACCCGGGCAACAAGGAGAGGTTCGACCTGGCGGCGCGGTTGCCGCTGGACGACGACCCCTCCCCAACCCTCTCCCAAGGGAGAGGGAGCAATCGTCGGACGCGGTTTCGCGAGATTGAGGCATCGATAGATGAGCGATTTCACCAGCGGCTTCTGGAGCATCTACATTGCGGCGCTCACCCTCGGGGGGGTCGCATTCTGCGCGTACATCCTCGTGCGCATGAGCAAGCGCAAGGTGGCGAGCGATCCCGACAAGACCGGGCACGTGTGGGACGAGGACCTGGACGAGTACAACAACCCGCTGCCGCGCTGGTGGGTGTGGCTCTTCTGGATCACCATCGTCTTCGGGCTCGCGTACCTCTGGATCTATCCGGGGCTGGGCTCCTGGCACGGCGCGTCGCAGTGGAGCTCGCGCGGGCAATACGAGCAGGAAGTGAAGGCCGCGGAGGCGCAGTTCGGGCCGCTCTACCAGAAGTTCGCCCACGTGGACGTGAAGGATCTCGCCGCCGATCCCGAGGCGCGCGCGGTGGGCCAGAAGCTCTTCATGACCTATTGCACCCAGTGCCACGCGTCGGATGCGCGCGGCGGGCGCGGCTTCCCGAACCTCACCGACGACGACTGGCTCTTCGGCGGCGAGCCCGAGACCATCAAGACCACGATCATGGAAGGGCGCAACGGCATCATGCCGCCCTTCGGGCCGGCGCTCGGCCCCGAAGGCGTGCGCGACGCCGCGCACTACGTGCGCTCGCTCTCCGGGCTGCCCAACGTCGATCCCGCGCGCGCCGCGCGCGGCAAGGCCAGCTTCGCGACCTACTGCGTCGCCTGCCACGGGCCCGAGGGCAAGGGCAACGTCGCGATGGGCGCGCCGAACCTCACCGACAAGATCTGGCTCTTCGGCCCCTCGGAGGCCACGATCATGGAGACCATCACCGAGGGGCGCAACATCGTGATGCCGGCGCACAAGGAGTTCCTCGGCGAGCCGCGCGTGCACGTGCTCGCGGCCTACGTCTACGGACTGTCGCATCCGCAGGCCCAGCGCGGCGTGGCGGTCGCGAAGTAGCCCGTGTCGACCCCCACCCCGAACGCGAGCGCCAAGGCGCCGGCCGCGCGCGCAGCGGGGGCCCGGAAGAAGGTCATTCCCGTGGCGCCCGTCGCGCCCGACACCGAGCAATCGCTCTACGAGGTCCGGCGCAAGATCTATCCGCGCGCGGTCCACGGCTGGTTCGCCGGCTGGCGCTGGGCGCTCGTCTTCGCCACGCAGCTCGTCTTCTACGGAGTGCCGTGGCTCGCGTGGAACGGCCGCCAGGCGGTGCTCTTCGACCTGGAGGCGCGCCAGTTCCACATCTTCGGGCTGGTGCTGTGGCCGCAGGACTTCATCTACCTCGCGGTCCTGCTGGTCATCTCCGCCTTCTCGCTCTTCCTCTTCACCGCCATCGCGGGACGGCTGTGGTGCGGCTACGCCTGCCCGCAGACCGTGTACACGGAGATCTTCCTCTGGGTCGAGCGCGCCATCGAGGGCGACCGCGTCGCGCAGATGAAGCTCGACCGCTCGAGCGGCGCGCGCAAGGTGGCGCTCAAGGCCGCCAAGCACGCCGCGTGGATCGCGATCGCGCTCTGGACCGGCTTCACGTTCGTGGGCTACTTCACGCCGATCCGCGACCTCGCGGCCGCCTCGCTGTCCTTCTCCTACGGCCCGTGGGAGACGTTCTGGATCTTCTTCTACGGGTTCGCGACCTACGGCAACGCCGGCTGGATGCGCGAGCAGGTGTGCAAGTACATGTGCCCCTACGCGCGCTTCCAGAGCGCGATGTTCGACCGCGACACGCTGGTCATCACCTACGACCCGGCGCGCGGCGAGCCGCGCGGCAGCCGTGGCCGCAGCGCCGACCCGCGCGCGCTGGGCCTCGGCGACTGCGTCGACTGCGGCATCTGCGTGCAGGTGTGCCCGACCGGCATCGACATCCGCGACGGGCTGCAGTACGAGTGCATCGGCTGCGCGGCGTGCATCGACGGCTGCGACCAGGTGATGGACAAGATGGGCTACCCGCGCGGGCTCATCCGCTATTCCACCGAGAACGCCCTCGCGCAGGGCTGGCGCGCGGGCGACATCCTGCGCCACGTGCTGCGCCCCCGCGTCTTCGTCTATACCGCGATCCTCGGCGCGATCGTGGCCGCCGCGGCGACCACCCTCTGGATGCGCGTGCCCATCAAGATGGACGTGATCCGCGACCGGGCGAGCCTCGCGCGCGAGGTGGACGACGAGCGCATCGAGAACGTCTATCGCCTGCAGGTCATGAACACCGACGAGCGCGCGCACCGCTTCACCCTCGAGGTGGGAGGCGGCACCGAACACCTCCGGAAGATCGAGCTGTTGGCCGACGCGCAGCCCCTCGAGATCCCCGCGGCGTCGGCCCGCCTCGTCGCGGTGCGGGTGCGCGCCGAGCCCCACGACGCGCGCGGCTCGCAGCCGATCGAGTTCGTGCTGCGCACCGTGGACGGCGCCGGGCGCCCCGTCGTCATCCACGAGAAGTCGCGTTTCGTGGTGCCCGCTTCCATGGACAGGCACGATGACCACTGAAGCCGTTTCCCGCCCCTGGTACCGCGAGCCCTGGCCGTGGATCCTCATGGCCGGTCCCGCGATCGTCGTGGTGGCCGGCATCTCCACCGCGGTGATCGCCTTCACGACGAGCGACGGACTGGTCGCCGACGACTATTACAAGCAGGGACTCGCCATCGACCGCGTGCTCGCCCGCGACGAGAAGGCGCGCGCGCTGGGGCTGGGCGCGACCGTGCAGTTCAACGAATCGCGCGACCGCGTGCGCGTGATCATCACGGCGGGAGAGCCGCCCGCGCAGGTGCCGCGCCTGAAGCTCGTGAACGCGACGCGCGCGGGCCTGGACCGTACGGTGGAGCTCCGCGTGGTGGCCCCCGGCGTATACGAAGGAGCCGTTAGAATGCCGCGGGAAGGGGTATGGCGCGTGCACCTGGAGGATGCCGGCGGCGCGTGGCGGCTCGCGGCGCACTGGAACGAGGATCAGTCCTCGGTTTCCCTCGGGACGCAGACGCGATAGGAGACGACGATGGGGCAACGCCTGATGTGGGTCCTGTGGCCCGGATTCGTGGTGGCGATTCCCGCCGTGGGACTGGTGTTCTCGGTGGTCGATCCCGCCGACCTCCAATGGTTCGGCGCTCCCCTCGAGATGAGCCGCCTCGGCGCCTATACGCTCGGATTCCTCCTCTTCTGGGCGCTCGGCAGCGGCTGCAGCGCGCTCACCTGCCTCCTGCAGCGCTCGCCCTTCGAGTTGAACCGCTGCCCGCTCGAGCCCACGGAGCGGCCCGAGGGCTGCCCGAAGCGCGAAACCGGCGAGTGCGCCTGAAGGCGTGAGCCAGGGCCACTATCTCGCGGCCCTGTTCGAGCCGCGCTCGGTCGCGCTGGTCGGCGGCTCGGAGCGCCCCGAGAAGGTCGGCGGGCGCGTGATGGAGAACCTGCGCTCCGGCGGCTATCGCGGAGCGCTCTTCGCCGTCAATCCGAAATACGCGAGCGTGCGCGGCGTGCCGTGCGTGCCCTCCGTCGATCGCCTTCCGCAGCCCGTGGACCTCGCGGTGATCGCCACCCCCGCGCAGACCGTGCCCGGCATCATCGAGCGCTGCGGCGCGAAGGGCATTCGCGCGGCGGTGGTGATCACGGCGGGATTCTCGGAGAGCGGTGAGGAGGGCGCGCGCCTCGAAGGAGAGCTCCTCGCGGCAGCCCATCGCCACGGCGTGCGCGTGATGGGGCCCAATTGCATCGGCCTCATGCGCCTTCCGCTCGGGCTGAACGCCACGTTCGCGCGCGGGCACGGCCTGCCCGGCACGCTCGCCCTGGTCTCCCAGTCCGGCGCGGTGTGCACGGCGATGCTCGACTGGGCGACCTCCAACGGCGTGGGCTTCTCGAGCGTGATCTCGCTGGGCGGCTCCACCGACCTCGACTTCGGCGAGGTGATCGACTACCTCGCGGTGGACGACAAGACCGAGCACATCCTCCTTTATATCGAGGGCGTGCGCGACGGCCGGCGCCTGGTGAGCAGCCTGCGCGCGGCGGCGCGCATCAAGCCGGTGATCCTCATGAAGGTGGGGCGCCATCCGGCGGGCTCGCGCGCCGCGGTCTCTCACACCGGCGCCATCGTCGGCAAGGACGACGTGTTCGACGCGGTCGTGCGGCGCACCGGCGCGGTTCGCGTGCGCGGCATGCCCGACCTCGTGGGAGCCGCGCAGGCGCTCGCTTCCCACGTGCATCCGACGGGCGATCGCCTCGCGGTCGTCACCAACGGCGGCGGACCCGGCGTGATGGCCGCCGACTGGGCCGCGGATCTCGGCATGGAGCTCGCGACACTCTCGCCCGCGACCATCGAGGCGCTGCATCGCGCGCTGCCGGCCAACTGGTCGCACGGCAACCCAATCGACCTCATCGGCGACGCGGGGCCCGAGCGCTATCGCGCGGCGGTGAGCGCGTGCCTCGCCGATCCGCAGGTGGACGGCATCGTCGCGGTGCTGACACCGCAGGCGATGACGCAGCCGGAGAAGGCGGCGCGCGCGGTGGCCGAGGCGGCGAAGGGCGCCTCCAAGCCCGTGATCGCCGCGTGGATGGGAGAGGCAAGCGTGGAAGTGGCGCGCGCGCAGCTGCGCAAGGAGGGGCTCCCGGTGTTCCGCGGCCCCGAGATGGCGGTGGAGACCTTCGCGCACCTCGCGCAGTTCTACCGCAACCAGCGCGTGCTGCTCGAAGCGCCCGGGCCGCTCGCGCACACCGAGCCACCGGACTGCGAGGCCGGGCGCGCGCTCGTGATGAAGGTGCTGCGCGAGGGACGCAAGCAGATGACCGGCCCCGAATCGAAGGCGCTGCTGGAGGCCTATCGCATTCCGGTCGCGCGCATGCTCACGGCGGCGAACGCGCAAGAGGCGGTGCGCGCCGCGCAGTCGGTCGGCTATCCGGTCGTGATGAAGATCGATTCGCCCGACGTCACGCACAAGAGCGACGTGGGCGGCGTGCGGCTGGCGCTCGCCGACGCGGAGGCGGTGCGTTCGGCCTTCGCGGCGATCATGGCGAGCATGAAGCTGCGCAAGCCGCAGGCGCGCATCACCGGCGTGACCGTCGAGACGATGGTCGCGCGTCCCCACGGGCGCGAGCTCATGGTGGGCGTGGTGCGCGACGCGATCTTCGGGCCGGCCATCGCGTTCGGCGCCGGCGGCATCGCGGTCGAGGTGCTGCGCGACCGCGTCATCGCGCTGCCGCCGCTGAACGAGATCCTCACCGCCGACATGATCCGCGGCACGCGCGTGGGCAGGATGCTGGGCGAGTTCCGCAACCTTCCGGCGGTGGACCGCGACGCGCTGCACGCCGTGTTGCTGCGCGTCTCCGAGATGACCTGCGAGCTCCCGGAGCTGGAGGAGCTGGACATCAACCCGCTCATCGCGGACGAGAGCGGCGCGATCGCCGTGGATGCGCGCGTGGTGCTGCGCGCGGTGCCCGCGCAGCGCACCCGTTATGCGCACCTCGCGATCCATCCCTACCCCGGCGAGCTGGAGGCCACGCTGCGCCTGCCCGGCGGCGAGTGGGTGAAGATCCGCCCGATCCGCCCCGAGGACGCGGCGATGGAGCAGGACTTCGTGGAGGGCCTGTCGCGCGAGACCTCCCGGCTGCGCTTCCAGAGCTCGCTGAGGAGCCTCACGCCGGGCATGCTCGCGCGCTTCACGCAGATCGACTACGACCGCGAGATGGCGCTGGTGGCGGTGCGCGAGGACAACGGCGTCGAGCGCGAGCTCGCCGTGTGCCGCTACATCACGCTGCCCGACGGGCAATCGTGCGAGTACGCGATCGTCATCGCCGACGCCTGGCAGGGCCGCGGGCTCGGGCGGCGCATGATGATGGCGTTGATCGACGTGGCGCGCGAGCGGGGCCTGAAGACGATGATCGGCTGGGTGCTCTCCACCAACGCGCCGATGCTGCGCCTGTGCGCGGAGCTGGGGTTCGCCAACACGCCCGACGAGGATCCCTACACGCGGCGCATGGTGCTCGACCTGGTCGCGGGGGCGCGCGCGTTGCGCTGCGCCACCGTCTCGGGGAGCGATTCGTGACCCGCGCCGAGCGCCGGGGCTGGGTGCTCGCCGCGGCGATCCTGGCCCTCGCATTGCTGCTGCTCGCGCGATCCGTGGCCGCCGCCGATGCCGGGTTCATGCCGAAAGGCGGCCGGGCGCTGCTCGCGGAGCTGCTCGGCGCCCCCGCGCAGGAGCCGGATCTGCGAGCGATGGCGAGCGCGCGGCGCACGGAAGACGAATGGAAGGCGCAGCTCGCGACGCGCGCGGAGCTCGGCGAGCGCGAACGCGCGACGCTCTCCGCATACCTCTCGGCGAACATGCCGCTCGAGGACGAAGCGGCGCGCCGCCCGAACCTCGCGCGGTCGCTTCCGCCCGATGGCCGGGACATCGCCTGGAAGGAATGCCAGGCGTGCCATTCGCTCTTCTCCCACTACCTCACGCAGTCGCGGGACGCGGACGGCTGGCGGCGGCTCTTCCGCTCACCCGCGCACCAGCACATGGCCATCAAGCCGGCGCAGCGCGAGGAGTTCGCGCGCTATTCGGCGCTCAACATGCCGATGAAGGCCGGGGACGTCCCGCCGGACTTGAGGCACTGACGCGGCACGGCGCAAGTCGCGCGGCCGCGGGCCCGCTAGGGCTTCGCCGCGAGCTTCGCGCGCGCGGCGAGCGAGCGCGAGAGCTGCGGCCAGGCGCGCCGCACGGCCTCGCGTCCGGCCGCGATGAGCGACTCCGGGCCGCAATCCATGAGCTGGCGATGGACGTCGAGGTGCAGCGCGAAATCCGCGCCGCGGACCTGCTCGGCGGCGAGCGAATTGATGAGGATGTGCATCGCCTGGAAGCCGAACTGGGTGAGCCCGCTCGCCGGCGCCTCGTACGGGCGATAGGCGACGTCCACGGCGATCACGTAGTCCGCGCCCAGCTCGCGCGCCGCCTGCACCGGCACCGGTTGCACGAGCGCGCCGTCGGCGAGCTGCTCGCCGTCGATCGTCACCGGCTCGAACATCACCGGCACGGCGGTGGATGCCTGCACCGCGGCGGCGCCGTCGCCGGTCATGAGAAGGCGCGCGCCCCCGGTTTCCACGTTCGTCGCCACGGCGCCGAAGCGGCGCGGCCACGACTCGATGGGACGCCCCTGGAACGCGCCCTGCATGCGCTCGCGCAGGCGATCGTTGCTGAACAGCCCCTGCCACGAGGCGGTGAAGTCGTCGAGCTTCTCGAAGTCGGAGGCGCGCGCGAAGGTCTCGATGTCGCGCCCGCTCAGCCCGCTCGCCCAGAGGCTGCCCACGACGGCTCCCACGCTGGTGCCCGCGACCACCTTCACGTCGAGCCCGCGCGCCTCGAGCGCCTCGATCACGCCGATGTGAGCGAGGCCGTGCATCGAGCCGCTGCCGAGAGCCAGGCCGACGCGCAGGCCGTTGAGCGCGAGGCCGGTGGCCGCGGGCTCGGGTGCGGCCGCCAGCGCGGCACATTCGCTCGCGCTCATCGCATGCGCGGAAAGCGCGAGGCATGCCATCGCCGCGGCGGCGGCGAGGAGGAGTGGGGATTTCATGGAAGACGCCCGGGCGGGCGACGCGAAGGTGCGGCTCAGAGCGCCGGCAGGCTCGGGCTCGCGCGCAGGCGCTCGCGCTCGGTCTCGCAGCGCACGCAGCGCGCGGCCTGGGGCTGCGCGAGCAGGCGCTCGTGGGCGATGGGCGCGCGGCAGTCGGAGCAGAATCCGTATTGGCCCGCATCCATGCGGGCGATCGCTTCCAGCACGGCGTTGATCTCGGAGGCGTCACGCTCGACGCCGGCCAGCTCGATGCCGGTCTCGAGGTCGGCGATCGCTTCGTCGCCGGTCTCGATGCGATGGTTCGGCAAGCCCAGCTCGGCCGGGGTCGCGGTGGCGTGCAGCGCTTCGGAGATCTCCGCGCGCAGCACCGCGAAGCGCTCGTTCAGGCGCACGCGCAGCCCGTCGCGTTGTGCGGTGGTGAGGTGGACCATGGTCTTTCCTAGCGGCAGACGAGGACGGGCGTGCGCGAGTGGGTGAGCACCTTGGTGGTCTCGCTCCCGAGCAGCAGCCCCGCGATGCCGCGACGGCCATGGGAAGCCATCACGATGACGTCGCATTTCCTGCGCTTCGCCGCGTTGACGATCGATTCCCAGGGCTGGTCGTGCGTCACGGCGACGGAAGCGAAGGGCACCCTCGAGCGTTTCGCGAGGGCCTCGACCTTCGCGAGCGCCTTCTGGGCTTCCTTCTCCACCGCCTTCTTGTATTCCTGCGGCGAGAAGGATTCGGCGTAGTAGATGATGCCGTCGCCGCCGGTGGGCGGGACGTAAGGCGCCATCACGTGGATCGCGGTGATCTTCGACTTGTGGACCTTCGCGAGGTCCACCGCGGCCTTGGCGGCCTTCAGCGACAGCGTCGAGCCGTCGGTGGGCACCAGGATGTGCTTGTACATGGCGAGTGCCTCTGCGAATCAGTTCTGCTCGTGGATCATCACCGCGCGCAGGCCGTCGACGTCGAGGATGCGGATGTGCTTCTGCTGCACGGAGATGAGCTCCTCGGACTGGAAGCGCGAGAAGAGCCGGCTCACCGTTTCGAGCGAGAGCCCGAGGTAGCTGCCGATCTCGTCGCGCGTCATGCGCAGGTGGAATTCGTTCGGCGAGTAGCCGCGCGCCACGAAGCGCTGCGAGAGGTTCAGCAGGAACGCCGCCAGGCGCTCCTCGGCGCGCATCGTGCCGAGCAGCATCATGACGCCCTGGTCGCGCACCAGCTCCCGGCTCATCACCTTGGAGAGCTGGCGCTGCAGGCCGGCTTCCTCGAGGCGCGCGTACGGGATGATGCAGACCTCGCTGTCTTCCAGCGCGATCACGTCGGCCGAGTGGCGGTCGGTGCCGATGCCGTCCATGCCGACGAGCTCGCCGGCCATGTGGAAGGCGGTCACCTGGTCGCGCCCGTCCTCGAGGACGACGCTCGACTTGAGGAAGCCGCTGCGCACCGCGTAGAGCGACTCGAACGTCTCGCCGGAGCGGTAGAGCGTCTCGCCGCGCTTCACGCGCTTGCGGGTGTAGACCACCTCGTCGAGGCGCGCCATGTCGCCGGCCTGGAGGCCGCACGGCAGGCACAGCTCGCGCAGGTTGCAGGTGGCGCAGCGGGTGCGGAAGCGCGCCACGGTGGACAGGCCTTTCGACAGGGCTTCGGACGATGTGCGGTTCAGGGTGGTGATTGGGCGCATGGGCATGGCGATGGCGGTCGCGGTTGTCATGGTCGGAGGGTTCTCTCTTAGTGGCGCGTCGAAGCGATTTCCGCGATGACCTCGCGCACACGGTCGAAGTCGCGGGACTTGTCCAGGAAGTAGGAAGCGCCCGCCTCGGTGCACACGCGCCGATACTGCGGTTCGGCGTGGTTCGTGAGCACCACGAAGACGATCTCGGGGGCCTGGGGCAGCACCGTGCGCAGCACGTCGATGCCGGTGCGCCCCATGAGGTTCAGGTCGAGGAGCACGGAGTCGGGTCGCGAGCGCAGGATGCCGGCCACCGCTTCGCGCGCGCTGTCGGCCTCGCCCACGACCCGCACGTCTTCCATGCGGGAGAGCATTTCGGCCAGGCGCGCGCGGATCGGAGCCGAGTCGTCGACGATGAACACGCGGGTGGGAGTTGTCGTTTCCATGGGAAGAAGTTTCCGCCGACTTGACGCAGCGCAACATCGGCGGCGGCTGAAAGCGTCGCTAGGCGCGGGACTTGCCGTGGGCCGGCGGGTCGTCCGAGAAACGGCCTAGGACTTTTCCTAGCGGTTTTCCTGATCTGGTTCAAACCGGGAGGGCGGGGCGGCGGGTAGCCTCGTGCCATGGAAAGCCCGACCGCGGCGGCCACCGGCGCACGCCGCATGCGCCTCGTTTGTCCCGCCGGCACGCCTCCGTCCCTCAAGGCCGCCGTGGACCACGGCGCGGACGACGTGTACCTGGGTTTCCGCGGGGCCACCAACGCGCGCAATTTCGCCGGCCTCAACTTCGACGACAGGACGATCGCGGAGGGCATCGCCTACGCGCACGCGCGCGGGGCGCGCGTGCTGGTCGCGTTGAACACGTTTCCGCAGCCGGGCCACGTGAAGCGCTGGGAGGCGGACGTCGACCGCGCGGCCGAGCTCGGCGCCGACGCCATCATCGTGGCCGACGCGGGGCTCATGCGTTATGCCGCGCGCGCGCAGCCGAAGCTGCGCATCCACCTCTCCGTGCAGGGCTCGGCCACCAACCACGAGGCGATCAACTTCTATCACGAGCGCTTCGGCATCGCGCGCGCCGTGCTGCCGCGCGTGCTGGCACTGGCGCAGGTCGAGCGCGTGATCGAGCGCACGCCGGTCGAGGTCGAGGTGTTCGGCTTCGGCAGCCTCTCCATCATGGTCGAGGGGCGCTGCGCGCTGTCCTCGTACGCCACGGGCGAATCGCCCAACACCCACGGCGGCTGCTCGCCCGCGAAGGCGATCCGCTGGCAGGAGAAGGCGGACGGCCTCGAATCGCGCCTGGGCGGCGTGCTGATCGACCGTTTCGCGGCCGGCGAGAACCCGGGCTATCCGACCTTGTGCCGCGGACGCTTCGAGGTGAAGGGCGACATCTATTACCCGTTCGAGGAGCCCACCAGCCTCAACACGCTCGAGCTGCTGCCGAAGCTGCAGGCGATGGGGGCCGTGGCGGTGAAGATCGAGGGCCGCCAGAGGAGCCCGCGCTACGTGGAGACGGTGACGAAGGTTTGGCGCGCCGCGCTCGACGAGTGCTTCGCGCAGCCGCAGCGCTACCGCGTGCGCGCCGCGTGGCAGCAGGCGCTGGCCGAGATCTCCGAGGGACGCCAGTGCACGCTGGGCGCCTATCATCGGCCATGGAAATGAACGCCCCGCGCACGGCACCGCGCATCGCCCTGGGCCCGCTCACTTATTACTGGCCGCGCGAGCGCGTGCTCGACTTCTATGCGCGGGCGCTCACCTGGCCGGTCGACATCGTCTACCTCGGCGAGACGGTGTGCTCGCGGCGCCACGAATTGCGCCTGGCCGACTGGGTCGAGCTCGCGGCGAAGGTGGCCGACGCCGGCAAGGAAGCGGTGCTTTCCACCTACGAGCTGATCGAGAACGACGCCGACCTGCGCATCATGCGCTCGGTGGTGGGCAACGGCCGCTTTCGCGTCGAAGCCAACGACATGGGCGCGGTGCGGCTCGCCGCGGGCCGCGTACCGTTCGTGGCGGGTCCCTTCCTCAACGTGTACAACGCATCCACGCTGGAGCTCCTCGCCGAATGCGGCGCGCTGCGCTGGGTCGCCCCGGTGGAGCTCTCGGCGCAGGGGCTGCGCGAGGTGATCGCTTCCACCAGCGCGCCGATGCAGACGGAGCTCTTCGCGTTCGGGCGCCTGCCGCTCGCGGTCTCCGCGCGCTGCTTCACGGCGCGCTACCACAACCTCAGCAAGGACCATTGCGAGTATCGCTGCATCGAGGACCCGGAGGGGCTCGCGCTCGCGACCCAGGATGGCGAGGCGTTCCTCGTGCTGAACGGCGTGCAGACGCAGTCGGCGCGCGTGCAGAACCTGTTGCCGTTCCTCCCCGACGCGATCGAAATGGGCGTGGAGGTGCTGCGCCTCTCGCCCCAGCCGAACGGCATGGCGGAGGCGGTGGCCGCGTTCGCCGGTGCCGCGGCGGGCGATCTTTCGATCGACGCGGCGCTCGCGCGGCTCGCCTCGGCGATGCCGGCGGCGGCGTGCGACGGCTACTGGCACGGACGCGCCGGAATGGAACACGTGGAGGCGCGGCCGTGAGGATCGCGTCGCTCGCGCTTGTCACCGCGCTCAACGTCTTCCTGCGCCGCAAGCTGCCGGACGAGATCTTCGAGCGGCTCGAGGGCCGCGAGGTTTCCATCGACGTGCGCGAGCCCGCGTTCCGCGTGAGCTTCCGCGTGAAGGGCCGCCATTTCGTGCCGATGCGCCCCACGGATTCGCCTTACCTGCGTTTCCGCGCGAGCGCACGCGATTTCGCGCTCATCGCCGCGCGCGAGGAGGACGCCGACACGCTCTTCTTCAATCGCCGCCTCGTGGTGGAGGGCGATACCGAAACGGCGCTCCTCGTGAAGAACACACTCGACGGCATCGAGGCTCCGCGCACGCGGGCGCTGTTGCGGCGCGGGCTGAAGGTCGCCGGCAGGCTGCGGCCCTGAACGCCACCCGCCCGGAACTGGTGCCTCCCGCGCGTGCCGTGCCCGCCGCGGGGCTCGCGCGCGTGCTGCTGGCGGCGCTGCGCGATCACGGGGCGCACGAGGTGTTCGGCGTGCCCGGCGATTTCGCGCTGCCCCTCTTCGACGCGATCGAATCGAGCGGGCTGCTCCCGCTCTACACGCTGTCGCACGAGCCCAGCGCGGGATTCGCGGCGGATGCGAGCGCGCGCCTGCGCAGCCGCATTTCCGTCGCCGCGGTCACCTACGGCGCGGGCGCGCTCAACATGGTGAACGCGGTGGCCGCCGCCCATGCCGAGAAGTCTCCGGTGGTGGTGCTGTCCGGCGCTCCCGGGCGCGAACGAGCGCGCGAGCGGGCTCCTCGTGCACCACCAGGCGCGCACGCTCGACTCGCAGATGGCGATCTACCGCGAGATCACGTGCGACCAGGCGCGCCTCGACGATCCGGCGCGCGCGCCCGCGGACATCGCACGCGTGCTCGCTTCGGCCCGACGCTATTCGCGGCCGGTGTACATCGAGGTCCCGCGCGACATGGCGAGCGCGCGCTGCGCCCCGGTGGTCGCGCTGCCCGAGCCGGCCGGGGACGAGGAAGCGGTCGAAGCTTGCACGCACGAGATCCTGGAGCGCCTTTCAGCCGCACGGCGTCCGGTGTTGATGGTGGGCGTCGAGGTGCGGCGCTTCGGCATCGAGGCGGAGGTCGCTCGCCTCGCGCGCGAGCTCGGGATCCCGGTCGTCACGAGCTTCATGGGTCGGGGGCTCCTCAGCGACAACGGCCTGCCGCTCGCGGGGACCTACCTCGGCGCGGCGGGCGACGCGGAGGTCACCGCGCTGGTCGAGGATTCCGATGCGCTGCTGCTCCTGGGCGTGATCGTTTCCGACACGAACTTCGGCGTTTCCGGCGGGCGCGTGGACCTGCGCCGGGCGATCCAGGCCATCGATCGCCAGGTGACGCTCGGCCGGCACACGTACTTCGACGTGCCGCTCGCCGCGCTCGTCGAGCGCATGCGTCGCCACGCGCGCGCGCTTTCGGGCGCCTCGGCGCGTCCCGCGCCGGCTCCGCCCGTCTCGCTCCCCGACGACTCGAACGCGCTCACCCCGCGCGACGTCGCGGCGGGATTGAACGGCCTCATGGCGGCGCACGGCCGCTTTCCCGTGGCGGGCGACGTGGGCGATTGCCTGTTCGTCGCGATGGACCTCGTGCCCACGGACTACGTGGCGCCCGGTTACTACGCCACGATGGGCTTCGGCGTGCCGGCCGCGCTCGGCATCCAGGCCTCGACGGGCCGCCGGCCCATCGCGATCGTGGGCGACGGCGCGTTCCAGATGACCGGGTGGGAGCTCGGCCATTGCCGCCGCCACGGATGGGATCCGATCGTCGTCGTGCTCAACAACGGCGGCTGGGGAATGCTCTCGGCGTTCCGCCCCGATGCGCGCTACACGGACCTCGGCGAATGGGACTTCGCGCGCTGCGCGAACGCGTTGGGCGGCCATGGCGAGCGAGTCGCGACGCGCTCGGAGCTCAAGCGCGCCCTCGAGGCCGCGGCCCGCGACCGCGGCCGCTTCCGCCTGATCGACGTGCGCCTCCCGCCCCACGCGGTGAGCGACGCATTGCGCCGCTTCGCCGCGCAGCAGACGCCGGGAACGGCCGGCTAGGCTGGATCGCCGCTTCGGAGCCCGGGGCGAAGCCTCATCGGGGATCGCCATTCTTCAATCGGAAGCGCAGCGGCCCTCGTCGGATCGGGCTCGCTGATTCGTCGAGCGGCAGCGTTCTCGCGACCATCGTCTCGACCCCCGATGAGGCTCCACCCCAAGGGCTCCGAAGCGGCTCAGTTCAAGCGTGGTGCCTGCGCGAGCTCTCCCTCCATTTGCGAGTGGTCCATGGCCCGCTGGCGCACAACACCCGAGTTTCGGACGGGGCGTGGCCAAGGCGGTCTCCCTCGAGCGGGGACGAGACGGCGAACGAGATCGCAACGTTCTTCAGGAATCAGCGAGCCCGATCGGACGAGGGCCGCCGTGACGCCGCGTCGATGGCCACGATCCCCGGCTCGAGGGGGACCGCCTTCGCCATGCCCCGTGTTCGCGACCGGCTTGTTGAATCCCCGCGGGTCTAGAACTCGAGCTTCAGCTGCACGGCGAAGTTGCGGCCCGGCTGCGTGTAGCGGTCGATGGTGACGCCGGGGTTGAGCACGTTGCGCACGTCCGACCACAGCCAGTACTTGCGATCGAAGAGGTTGAACACGCCCGCGTTCACGGTCGCGTGCTTGCCGATCCTCGCGAACGCCGTGAGGTCGGCGACCGTGTAGGAGGGCGTGGCGAAGACCGTCCCGGCGGACATGTCGACGCGGCTCTTGCGCGCGGCGTAGGTTGCGATGAGCTCGCCGCCCCAGCCGCGGCCCGGCGGTTCCCACGCGAGCCCGGCCACCACTTTCGCGGGATCCACCGAGTTGAGCGGCACGCCCTTCGAGCGGTCGTCGCCGCGGCTCCATGCGGCGCCCCCGCGCGCGGTCCACGCCGGGTCGAGCTTCGCCTGCATGCGCGCCTCGATGCCCTCGATGCGCGCGCTGGTCACGTTCTGCGATTGGAAGGTGATGGGCGCGCCGGCGACGCAATGCGGATCCGCGGGGCAGACGAGCGGCGCGCGCGAGACGATGAGGTCGTGGTAGTCGGTGCGATACGCGGTGAGCGACCAGTCGAAGGTCCCGTGCCGGCCGCGCAACGACGCCTCGAGGCCACGGCTGGTCTCGGACTTGAGGTCGGGGTTCGGGATCACCGTGTACCCCAGCGGCAGGTTCGAGAGTCCGATGTTCACGTCGGCGTAGGAGGGCGCGCGGAAGCCGGCCGCCGCCTGGAGGGCCAGCGTGAGCTGCTTCGTGAGCGGCACGAGCGCTCCCAGCTTCGGAGACCACGCGTCGTCGGTGATCGCCACCGGCGTGCGCCCGGGGTTCGACGCCGTGTACGCGTCGTCGGGATGCGGATCCGTGGTGATCCGGTCGTAGCGCAGCGCGGGAATGATCGTGGCCACGCCCGCCGCGATCTCGTCCTGCGCGAAGGCGCCGAGGCGGTCGACCGTGGAGTTCGGGAAGTCGCGCGTGGGGAAGATGTCGGTGCCGACGACGTTGGTGACCTGACCCGTGTTGAGGTTGGTCTGCCGGCCGTCGCGCATCTCGTCGAGCTGCGCGCGCGAGAACTCCGCGCCGTACACCCAATGCTGCGCCTTGCCGAGCGCGCTCTGCGCGATCGCCGTCACCCCGGCCTCGTCCTGCCGGAAGGTGAACTGCGCCTGCCGGCGGCAGCTCACGTTGCCATTCACGGACAGGCATTGCGCCGTCGTGTTGGCGCGCACCTCGTCCGTGGCCTGGCCGGTGGCGGATTGCTGGCGATACGCGAGCAGCGTGAGCGTGTCGACGGGACCCACGGCGTAGAGCTCGCCGTCCACGCTCCAGCGCTCGCGCTGCGCGCGGTCGTCGCCGAGGAGGCTCACCGTCTTCGGCGATTGCGGGTTGAGCGAGAGCACGTCGGTCGCCACGCGCCGGTCGTAGCGCTCGTAGGTCGCGCGCCACCGCCCGTAGCGCGTCGGCAGCACGACCTTCGCCAGTTGTGAAGTGCCGTGCGTGTCCTGCGGGTTCGGCGTGGTGCGCGCGTTGCCGACGACGTCCACGTCGCCCTTGTTGTCGAACTCGTGGCCGTCGACTGCGCTGGCGCCCACGAGGAACTCGACGTCGCCCGCGCGCGCGGCGAAGACGCCGTCGCGGTGGATCGCGCGATCGGCGTCCGCGTACGCCACGTCGGCGAAGCCGCCGGCGCGCGCTTTCTCGCGCATGACGTCGCGCGGATCGAGCGTGCTCATGGAAACGACGCCCGCGAGCGCGTCGGAGCCGTAGAGCGCGGAGCCGGGCCCGCGCAGGATCTCGATGCGCGCGAGCATCCCGACGTCGAAGGGATTGCGGTTGGCGTTGGAGAAGCTGCCCACCTTGTACGCATCCGGCAGCCGGATGCCGTCCTCCATCATCTGCACGCGGTTGCCGTCGAGGCCGCGGATGTTGATGTTGCCGAGCCCGAAGCGCGCCGGTCCGTTCTCGATCGACACGCCGGGCTCGTAGCGAAGCGCGCCGCGGATGTCCTGGGCGAGCGTGCGCTCGAGCTCCTCGCGCTCGATCACACTCACCGTGGAGGGCGTCGAGTCGACCGCCTCCTGCACCCGGCTCGCCACCGCCGTCACCATGATCCTCTCGCCGCGGTGGACTTCGGGCGGGGTATCGGGAGCGTCGGGGGGAAGCGGGGATTGCAGGCCGAGCGCGGCGGCGGCCGCGGGGAGCCAGAGGAGCAGGTCCATGGAGCGACTTTATCGGCCGTCCGTCCCGGCCGTTTGATTTGACGCAAGGTGGCGGGCGGTCGCGTCGGTGAAGATCGGGCCATGCAGACGACCACCGCCGCCATGCCATCGCCGTTCGGCCGCAGCCGCGTCAACGAGCTGCTGTCGCATGCGCCGATCTTCCGCGATCTCTCGCCCGACGAGCTCACGCGCATCGCCGCGGGCACCAAGGAAGTCCGCGCCGAGCGCGGGCAGCTGCTCTTCCAGCGCGGCGATCCCTGCAACGGCTTCCACATCGTCGTGTTCGGGCAGGTGAAGCTCACCGTCGGCTCCCCCGCGGGCGCCGAGAAGGTGGTGGAGATCATCGGGCCGGGCATGACCTTCGGCGAGGCGCTGATGTTCACCGAGCGCCCCTACGTCGTGTCCGCCACCGCGCTCGCGGACTCGCTGCTGCTGCACGTGGGCAAGGACACGCTCTTCCTCGAGATCGAGCGCGACCCGAAGCTCGCGCGGCGCATGCTCGCGGGGCTGTCGTGGCGGCTGCACATGCTGGTGAAGGACGTCGAGGCGCTCACCGTGCACTCGGCCACCCAGCGCGTGATCGGCTACCTCACGCGCCTGCAGGACGAGGCGGGCGCGGGCCGCGTCACGCTGCCGGCGCAGAAATCGCTGGTCGCCTCGCGCCTGAACCTCACGCCCGAATATTTCTCCCGCATCCTCCACGAGCTCGCCGACGAAGGCCTCGTGAAGATCGACGGCCGCGACATCGAGATCCTCGATGCCGAGCGCCTGAGCATCTACGGCAGCGAAGTCGCCGCCGGCTGACTCCTCTTTAGTGCGGCGCCACGGTGAAGGCGGCCGAGCCGAGGCCGCCCGGGATCGCGCCACGGCTCGCTGCCGTGGTGTCCGGCGCTCGACTGAAAAGAAGCGGCGTCTCGCAAAGAAGGGCGCGCTGGAACAGGCAGGGTTGGTCGAGGAGCCACGGTGGCCAGTCGCGCTCTTTGCGAGCCGAAACCCCGCTTCTTTCCAGTCGAGCGCCGCGCGATCCAGGTTGGCCTCGTCTCGGCCGCCTTCACCGTGGCGCCGCGAAGAGTTGACCGCCTACCCCGCGCGACGGAAAATCTCCCGCCCGCGCTCACCTCCCAACGTAACGGAATCGAATCATGGCGGCTATGAATAAGGGCTCATGCCTCTGCGGCCGGGTCACCTTTGTGGTGACGGGAGAGCTGAAGCCTCCCGACGCGTGCCATTGCGTCCAGTGCAGGAAACACTCGGGCCATTACTTCGCCTCGACGGACGTGCCCAAGGCGGCGGTCGCGGTCACGGGTGAGGAGAACTTGACCTGGTATCAGTCGTCGGCGAAGGTACGAAGGGGGTTCTGCTCCACGTGCGGATCTTCCCTGTTCTTCGATCCGCCGGCGCGAGACTGGATCGGCATCGCGATGGGCGCATTCGACACACCCACCTCCACTCACCTGGCGATGCACATCTTCGTGGCGGAGAAGGGTGATTACTACGAGATCGCCGACGGTCTGCCGCAGAACCAGCATTGAGCGGCATACCCGCGTGAACGACCAAGAAGAACGGGAGCCTCGGCTCCCGTTCTCATTTGTTCGGTGGCGTTGCGGCCGCTTGCGGTCCGCTCCAACGCCGTTCCCGCTGTCCGCCCTTCTTGGGCTGTCTCCCTAGTAGATATCGTGCTGCGTGTTATACACGTTGAAGTGCCCGGTCGGCGTGATGAGCCTCGGGTCCTTGATGACGGCCTTGAGCTCGAGCGTCTTGTCGTTGATCACGACGATCGCCGATTCCTGGTTCTTCGCGCTCCACACCGAGAACCACACCTCGTCGCCCGCCTTGTTGAACTCCGGCTGCACGACGCGGCCCGCGGCCTCGCCCTTGATGCCCGCCCATTCGAAGATCGGCAGCACCTTGAATCCGGCCTTGAGGTTGTCGATGTCGAATACCGCCACGGTGTGGCTGATCTTCGGGTCCGGATTGAGCGGGGTGTCCACGTAGAGGTGCTTGCTCTTCGGGTGCGTCTTGATGAAGAGGTTGCCGCCGCCCTGGCCGTCGAGGGTCTCGCAGACCTTCCACGCGTACTGCTTGTGATGCTCGGGGTCGGTCCCGATGAGCGAGATCTTCTCGCTGCCCAGGTGGCCCGTGGCCCAGACCGGCCCGCATTTCGGGTCGATGAAGTTCGCGCCGCGGCCCGGGTGCGGGATCTTGTCGACGTCGACGATGGCTTCGAGCTTGTCCTCCTTGGCGTCCACCACCGCGATCTGGTTCGACTGGTTCGCCGCCATCATCACGTAGCGGTGCGTCGAGTTCCATCCGCCGTCGTGCAGGAAGAGCGACGCCGGGATCTCCGTGGTGCGCAGGTTCTTGATGTCGCGGTAGTCCACCATCAGGATCTTGCCGGTCTCCTTCACGTTGATGACGAACTCCGGCTTGAAGTGCGAGGCCACGATCGCGGCCACGCGCGGCTCGGGGTGGTACTCCTGGGTCGTCGCCGTGACGCCGCGGGTGCTCACGATCTTCAGCGGCTCGAGGGTGTCGCCCTTCATGATCACGAACTGCGGCGGCCAGTAGGTGCCGGCGATCGCGTACTTGTCCTCGTAGCCCTTGTACTTCGAGGTGTCGACGCTGCGCGCCTCGAGGCCCACCTTGATCTCGGCCACGGTGTCGGGCTTCGCCATCCACAGGTCGATCATGTCGATCCTGGCGTCGCGCCCGATCACGAAGAGGTAGCGCCCGGAAGCCGACACGCGCGAGATGTGCACCGCGTAGCCGGTCTTCACGATGTTGATGATCTTCTTGGTGTCGCCATCGATGAGCGCCACCTCGCCCGCATCGCGCAGCGTCGTGGAGAAGATGTTGTCCAGGTTGTACGCGTTCTCCTTCTTCTTCGGCCGCTGCTCGGGCGGGACGATCACCTTCCACGTGGCTTTCATCTCCGCGAGCCCGAACTCGGGCGGCTGCGGAGGCGTCTGCTGCACGTAGCGCGCCATGAGGTCCACCTGCGCGTCGGTGAGCTCGCCCGAGGTGCCCCAGTTCGGCATGCCCGCGGGCGAGCCGTACTTGATGAAGACCTTGAGGTACTCGGTGCCCTTGGCGAGCGTGATGTCGGGCGTGAGGGGCTTGCCGGTCGCGCCCTTGCGCAGCACGCCGTGGCAGCCGGCGCAGCGCTGGAAGAAGATCTGGCGCGCCTGGTCGAACTCCGCCTTCGTCATCGGCGGCGCCTTCGGGTTGAGGTCCTGGTGCATGTCCTCGCGTTGCAGCGGCGAGGGTCCGCCCATGTACTGCTGCTCTTCGGGCGAGACGATGCCCTTGTGGCCTTCCGTCTCGCTTTGCGTCGCCGTCGCGGGCGCTTCCTGCTTCGCGGCTTCCTTCTGCGGATACTTCTCTTCGTGCGCGCCTTGCGCGAGCGCGCCGCTCGCGGCGAGCGCGAGCGCGAGCGCGCTGGCCAGGGCGACATTACGGGGGCGGAACATGCGCTTCTCCTGTCATGGGGACGTGGGTTTGTCCCCGCTAGTGTCCCCCCCGACAGGTGCGGGGGCTTTGATGTTTATTAAGGTTTCTGCTGGGCGCGCTCGATAATGACTTCCACCCCGGCTTCGAGGCGGCGCACGCGGTAGCGCAGGCGCTCCTTGCGCAAGAGGAAGTAGAGCGGCAGGGGCTCCATCGACAGCAGGAAGGCGAGCGGCGAATCGTCCCCGTCGGCGAGGGCCGCGAGGATGCGCTCGAGGGGCTCCGGAGGGGGCAGCCCGCGCAGGTCCACGGCGTTCGGCGGTGTTCTGGACGTCAAAGCGAGGGCCTCCGGGCGGGATCGGCGCAGGACATGCCCATCGTCGCCGGTGCGGCACCGGATTTCCTTGAAGCAGTTCAAGGCGCGCGGGGACGGCGGGAACGAGGATGGGCCCCACTGCCATCCCGCCGGGACCGCAAGATGACGCGCACCACGACACGCCGCATCGCCTGGACCTTCGTCGCCGGCTCCGCGCTGGCGCTCGGCGCCGCGATCGCCGCGATCACCGCGAGCGGTGGTCACGCCACGGCGCGCGCGGCGGGACCTTCCCTTTTCGACACGCTCACCCTGATGCGCTGGGGCCAGGGCGCGCTCGACTGGACGTTGCCGGACCCAACAGGAGATCGCCATGCCCGCACCCGACACCACCACGCTTGAGGGACTGCCCGAGGACGAACCGGTCCCCGCGATGCAGCAGCTCCTCGAGAACCCGTTCCTGCTGCTGTTCATCGGTGTCGCGATGCCCACCGTGCTCTACATCGTGTGGGGCGTGATGGAGATCGTGAACATCCCCGTCGCGAAATAGCGGCGCCCGGGAGGAGAAAGACAAATGAGCGCCATCGAACCACCGCCCAATCGACTGTGGTGGAAGCAGCCCCTCGACCGCGTCGAAGGCACGTGGATCGCTCATCGCCTTCGTCTGGTGCCTGGTCATGTTCTTCATGATGCCGTACTGGCACATCTACGGTAAGCAGAACCTCTCGAACGAGGCGTACCGCACGACACCGGAGATCTACCAGCAGAAGACCAAGGCATGGTCGACAAGTACAAGGTGCGCGAGGAAACGGACCTCAAGATCCCCGTCGTGCACCCGCCGGCGGGCTGCCGACGTCTACCTGATCGCGCGGCTGTGGGCCTGGTGGCCGATGCTCGAGCTCGAGAAGGGCAAGACCTACCGCCTGCACCTCATGTCGATGGACTACCTGCACGGCTTCTCGCTGCAGCCGGAGAACATCAACATCCAGGTGCACCCGGGCTACGAGCACGTCGTCACGATCACGCCGAACGGCGCCGGGCACCTTCGCGCATCGTGTGCAACGAATACTGCGGAATCAACCATCACACGATGGTGAGCCGCCTGTACGTGGTGAAGTGATGGAGACGCCCCATGGCCGTGCAACCGCAATTTCCGCACCTGCCCCACGACCGGGCTCGTCTACCACGAGCCGGCCGAGAAGCTGATGAAGGCCAACGCCGTCGCGGGCGTCGTGTCGCTGCTGCGTGGGCGGCATCCTGGCACTCGCTCGTCACCCTCACGCGCTGGCCGGCGGTGCACTTGCTGCCGCGCGGACTGGTTCTACCTGGTGCTCACCGCGCACGGGCTCGACATGCTCGTGTTCTGGATCATCTTCTTCGAGATCGCGGTGCTCTACTTCTGCGCCTCGACGCTGCTGCAGCTGCCGGCTCGCCACCCCGCGCATCGCGTGGGCTGGCGTTCGCGCTGATGGTCGATCGGGCGCGCTGATGAACAACTTCGCCGTCTTCCAGGGCGACTCGAGCGTGATGTTCACCTCGTACGTGCCGATGGGCGCGCACCGGTCGTTCTACCTCGGGCCTGATCCTCTTCGCCGTGGGCGCGCTGCATCGCCTGCTTCGTCTTCCTCGGCACGCTCGTCGTGGCGCAAGGCGCGAGAAGACCTACAACGGCTCGGTGCCGCTGGTGACCTTCGGGGCGACTCACCGCCTGCATCATCGCGATCTTCACCATCGCCTCGGGCGCGATCATCCTGATCCCGACCTTCCTCTGGTCGCTGGGCATTGATCGACCACATCGACCCGCTCATGTACCGACGATCTGGTGGGCGTTCGGCCACTCGTCGCAGCAGATCAACGTGGCGGCGCACGTCGCGGTCTGGTACGCGATCGCGGCGATCGTGTTCGGCGCCAAGCCGATGTCGGAGCGCGTCTGCGCGGCGCCTTCCTGCTCTACATCCTCTTCCTGCAGCTCGCCTGCGCGCACCACCTGCTGGCCGACCCGGGCCTCAGCGTCGAACTGGAAGATCTTCAACACGAGCTACTTCGATGTACCTCGCGGTGCTCGCCTCCATGGTCCACGGCCTCACGGTGCCCGGCTCGATCGAGGTGGCGCAGCGCGAGAAGGGCTACAACCAGCGGCCTCTTCGAATGGCTGCGCAAGGCGCCGTGGGGCAACCCGGTGTTCTCGGGAATGTTCATCTCGCTCATCGGCTTCGGCTTCCTGGGCGGCATCTCCGGCGTGATGATGGGCACCGAGCAGCTGAACATGATCATCCACAACACGATCTACGTGCCGGGGCACTTCCACGCGACGGTGGTGATCGGCACGACGCTCGCGTTCATGTCGCTCACCTACTTCCTGATCCCGACGCTGTTCCGCCGCGAGCTCATGTTCCCGGGCTGGCGAAGTGGCAGCCGTACCTGTTCGGCCTCGGCATGTAGCGTTTCGCGCTCTTCATGATGGGCGCCGGCACGCTCGGCGTCCCGCGCCGCCACTGGGACATCACGTTCGCGGGCAACGCGCTGGGCTACGAGTTCCCGGGCACCGCGTACCTGATGATGGGCCTGGTCGGCATCTCGCGGGGTCATCGCGGTCGTCGGCGGGGCGATCTACATCCTGATCGCCGTTGGCTCGATCTTCCTCGGCAAGCGCATCGACGGTGCCGGAAGCGAAGCGCGATCGCGGTGCACGACGGCATGGCGCGCGCCGCCGATTCCCGCGCCCGCGGTTCCCACCGGGCACGCGAACGTCGGCATCGCCGGCTTCATCGCGCCGGGCACCTTCGCCTTCGGCGATGGTGTTCCTGGTGTCCTTCGTCGCTGTACTACTTCGTGAACTGGAAGTACCTGTCGACCGTCTGGCCGCTCAAGTGACACACTGGTCTTCGGCCTCTTCAAGCTGCGCATCGGCTTCGCGATCGCGCTCACCGCGCTCGCGGGGGCGGCGGTCGCGCCCGGGTCCGGCGGGCGCGCTGGCGGTCGCGGTGATGGCGCTCGCGGTGCTGGTCGCCTCCGCCGCCGCGGGAGCCTTCAACCAGTACGTCGAGCGCGACCTCGACCGGTGCATGCAGCGCACCCGCGCGCGCGCCTTCGCCACCGGGCGCCTGAGCCACCACCGCGGCTGGCTCGGTCTTCGATCGCCGGCATGGTGGGCGCGGCGACGTGGCCGCCGCGTGGCTCGTGAATCCGGTGTGCGCGCTCTACACCTTCCTCGGCGCGTTCTTCTACGGCGTGGTCTACACGGTGTGGCTCAAGCGCCGCACCGCGATGAACATCGTCGTCGGCGGGCTCGCGGGCAGCTTCGCGGTGCTGGCAGGCGCGGCCGCGGTCGAGCCGGAGGCGGCGCTGGCGCCGCTGCCGCTCGCCTTCGCGACGATCCTCTTCTTCTGGACGCCGCCGCACTTCTGGAGCCTCGCCATCGTCTACCGCGAGGACTACGAGCGGCGCCGGCGTGCCGATGCTGCCGGTGGTGGTCGGCGACGGGCGCGCGGCCCGCATCGTGTTCTCGAGCGCGGTGCTGCTCGCCGGCTCCTCGCTCGTGCCGCTCGCGTTCGGCATGGGCGCGATCTACGCCGTGGGCGCCATCGCGGGCGGGGTCTTCTTCGTACGCGCGGCGGCGCGCCTCGCGCGCACGGCGGGCGCGGGCGCGACGCGCGAGCGCATCCGCCAGGCGGCGCGCTCGAGCTTCCACGCCTCCCTCATGCAACTCGCGCTGCTCCTCGTCGCCGCGATCGCCGACCGGGTCGTGTGAGGCGGCCGTGCGCCGCCATTCCCCGATGGTCTCCGGCGCCGCCCGCTTCGCGGCCGCGGCGCTGATGCTCGGGGCGGTCCAGGCGCACGCCACCCTCGATCCCGATCGCGCGCTCGCGACGAGCCGCGCGGCGATCGGCAGCGCTCCCGGCGCCTACGCCTTCACCGACACCGCCGGGCGCCGCGTGACGCTCGCGGATTTCCGCGGCAAGCCCCTGGTGGTGAGCTTCGTCTACACCGGCTGCACGCAGGTCTGTCCGACTACCACGCGCTTCCTGGGCAAGTCGGTGGGCGATGCGCGCGCGCTGCTCGGCGCGGATGCCTTCAACGTGGTGTCCATCGGCTTCAACATTCCCGCCGACAACCCGGTGTCGATGAAGGTCTTCGCGCGCCAGAACGGCATCGACGACCCGCGCTGGTCGTTCCTCACGCCGGACGCCGGCGTGCCGGAAGCGCTCGCGGGCGACTTCGGGTTCAGCTACGCGGCGCAGACCGGCGGCTTCGACCACCTCACGCAGGTGACGATCCTCGACGCCCGGGGGAGAATCCGCGCGCAGCTCTACGGGGAATCGTTCGCGTTGCCGATGCTCGTGCAGCCGCTGCGGGACCTTGCGCTGGGACAACCGGTGGCACAGCCTTCCGCGGCAGCATGGCTGGAGCGAGTTCGCCTCGTCTGCACCGTGTACGACCCACTCACCGGCAAGTACCGCCTCGACTACGCCCTCTTCATCGAGATCGGCGCGGGGCTGTCCGTGCTCGGGCTCACGCTCGGCTTCCTCCTTCGCGAGCGGCGGCGCTCCCGCCTCGGCGCGTCGTGATCCAGCGCCTCGCCCAAGGCGCGTTCCTCGCCGTCGAGGGACTCTTCAACCGCCTCTTCGGCGAGCGGCTGAACCCGTTCTACTACCTCGGCGCGATCGCCTACTTCCAGCTCTGGATCGTGGTGGCGAGCGGGCTCTACCTCTACGCCTTCTTCGAGACCAGCGTCACGGCGGCCTACGCGAGCGTGGAATCGCTCACCCATGCGCAGCCCTGGGCGGGCGGCCTGCTGCGCTCCATCCACCGCTACGCCTCGGACGGCATGGTGCTCGCGATGTTCCTGCATCTCGCGCGCCACTTCGTGTTCGGCCACCACCGCGGCTTCCGCTGGTTCTCGTGGGTGAGCGGCGTGGTGCTCCTGGGCCTCGTGTACGCCTCGGGGATCAACGGCTACATGCTCCCGTGGGACGGCCTCGCGCAGTTCGTGGTGACGGCGACCACCGAATGGCTCGACGCCCTGCCGATCTTCAACGGCACGCTCGCGCGCAACTTCCTCGATCCGGCGAGCGTGAACGACCGGCTCTTCTCGCTGCTCTCGTTCATGCACATCGGCCTGCCGCTCGGGGTGCTGGCGCTGCTCTGGATCCACACGCAGCGCGTGCCGAAGGCGAACACGCAGCCGCCGCGCCCGATCGCCGCCGGCATCGTCGGGATGCTCGTCGCGCTTTCGCTCGTGAAGCCGGCGTTGAGCCAGGGCGCGGCCGATCTCGGCAGCGTGCCGCCCACCATCGGGCTCGACTGGTTCTACCTCCCGGTCTATCCGCTCATCTACGAGTGGGGCACGGTGGCCACGTGGGGGCTGGTCGCGGCGGGCGCCTTCATCATGTTCATGCTGCCGTGGCTGCCGCCGCGACGGCGCGCGAAGGGCGCGGGCGAATTCGCGATCTCGGTGCACCCCGACGAGCGCATCGTGACGGCGCGCCGCGGCGAGACGATCCTCGAGGCCGGGTTGCGCGAGGGGCTGCCGATGCCCTTCGAGTGCCGCAACGGCGGGTGCGGCAAGTGCAAGGGCACGGTGCTCGAGGGCGAGGTGTACATGGAGCCGTACCAGGCGAGCGCCCTCACCACCGAGGAGCGCGCCGTCGGCAAGGTCCTCTTCTGCTGCGCCGAGCCGCGCGGCGACCTCGAGATCTTCTACGAGCCGGCCGTGGGCGCGAAGCCCGCGCCGGTGCACCGCTACCGTGCGCGCATCGCGGCGCTCGAGCGTCTCGCGCCCGACGTGATGAAGGTCACGCTCGCGGTGGACGAGGGCGGAAAGCTGCGCTGGCACGCCGGGCAGTACATCAACGTGCTGCTCGACGATGGCGCGAAGCGCAGCTTCTCCTTCGCCACGCGGCCGGGAAGCGGCGACACGTTCGAGCTGCACGTGCGGCTCATCGCGGGCGGGCGCTTCACCACGCACCTCTTCGAGCGCGCGAAGGTGGGCGACTTCCTGCACTTCGAGGGCCCGCTGGGCGCCTTCCACCTGCGCGAGGACGGCGCGAAGCCGATCCTCTTCGTCGCGGGCTCGACCGGCTTCGCGCCGGTGAAGAGCATGCTCGAGCACGCGTTCGCGACCGGCATGCGGCGCGAGATGATCCTCTACTGGGGTGTGCGCCGCCGTGCGGACCTCTACGCCGCGGCACTGTGCGAGCAATGGGCGCGCGAGCACGCGAACTTCCGCTTCATCCCGGTGCTCTCCGAGCCGCAGCCGGACGACCAGTGGACCGGCCGCGCCGGCCTCGTGCACCAGGCGATCCTCGCCGACTATCCCGACCTCTCGAGCCACCAGGTGTATGCCTGCGGCTCCGTCGGCATGGTGGAGGCGGTCGCACCCGCGTTCACCGCCCACGGGCTCTCGCCCGACGATTGCTTTTCCGACGCGTTCCATCTCGCGCCGCGGCTGCGCTCCGCCGACGCCGAGCTGGTGCGACTGGGAGGCCGGCCATGAACGCGTGGCGCTCGATCCTGCTGCAGGTGCCGGCGTACGCCGCGTTCGCGGCGTTCGTGGGCTACTTCTCCTCGGCGCCGGCGTACCGGCACCTCGATCCCGGCATGGCGGTGGTGAAGCTCTCGTTCATCCACGCCGGGGAGCGCAAGCTCGCCTGCCACGAGCGCACGCCCGAGGAGCTCGCCAAGCTGGCCCCGAACATGCGCGCGGCCTTCGACTGCCCGCGCGAGAGGAGCGACGTGAAGGTCGAGGTCGAGATGGACGGGAAGGTCATCTACGAGATCTCCGCGCGCCCCTCGGGCCTGCGCCACGACCTGCCCTCGACGGTCTACCGCCGGCTCGACGTGCCCGCGGGCCGCCACACGTTCCGCGCGCGGCTCGCCGACACGCCCGACGGCGCCTTCCGCCACCAGGGCGAGGCGAGCGTGGACCTGGCGCCCGGGCGCGTGCTCGTCATCGATTACGTCGCCTCGCGCGGCGGCTTCGAGTTCCGCAGCTGATGGGTGCGGCCATCCGCGCGTGGGATGAATCGATCGGGATCGCGTTCGACCGCGTCTTCCCGGCGGCGGCCAATCCGTGGCGCCACCTGGGATCGCTCGCGTTCCTCTTCTTCGTCGCCTGCCTCGCGAGCGGCGTGTATCTCTATATCGTCTTCGACACGAGCGTGGCCGGCGCCTACCAGTCGGGGCTCGCGCTCACCCGCGACCCGTATGTCGTCGGGCGCCTCGCGCGTGGCCTGCACCGCTACAGTGCCGACGCGTTCGCGCTCGCCACGGCGCTGCACCTCGCGCGCGAGGCGGCGCGCGGCCATTTCCGCAAGTGGCGCGCATGGTCGTGGCTCTCGGGATTGCCGCTCGTGCCGCTCGCGTGGATCGCGGGCATCACCGGATTCTGGCTCGCGTGGGACGAAAGGGCGCTCTTCAGCGCCGTCGCGAGCGCGGAATGGCTCGCCGCGTGGCCCTGGAAGCTCGATGCCTTCGCGCGCAACTTCGTGACGGGCGAGGCCATGAACGACCGCTTCTTCTCGCTCGCGGTGTTCCTGCACATCGGCGTGCCGCTCGCGGCCCTCGCGCTGACCTGGGCCCACTTCCTGCGGCTCGCGCACGTGCGCGCCTGGCCGCCGGCCTCGCTCACGGTGGGCGCGCTCGCCACACTCGCCGTGCTCGCGCTCGCCTGGCCCGCGGCGAGCCTGGGGCCCGCCGACGCTTTCGCGGCACCGGCCACGCTCGCGATCGACTGGTTCTACTTCTTTCCCCATGCGCTCGCCGCGGCGATGACGCCCGCCGGCCTCTGGATCGCGCTGGGCTGCGCGGCGCTGGCACTCGCGGCGATGCCGTGGATGGGCCGGGCCGCCGTCGTGCCCGCGCGCGTGAACCTCGACCAGTGCAACGGCTGCGCGCGTTGCGCGGCCGACTGCCCGTTCGGCGCCGTGGTGATGGTCCCGCGCAGCGACTCCAAGCCCCAGCCGCGCGAGGCGCGCGTGCTGCCGGACCTCTGCGCCGCGTGCGGCATCTGCGCGGGCGCGTGCCCTTCGTCCACGCCGTTTCGCCGCACCGACAGCCTCGCCTCGGGCATCGACATGCCCATGTTTCCCGTGGACCGCCTGCGCCGGGCGCTCGACGATGCGCTCGACCGGGCGATCCATCCCGTGATCGTGTTCGCCTGCAGCCCCGCCGCGAACGCCGGGGCGAAAGCGCTCGCGCGCGTGGTCCGCATCGACGTCGAATGCGCGGCGATGGTCCCGCCCGCGTTCATCGAGTACGCGCTGCGCGCCGGCGCCGCGGGTGTCGTCGTCGCGGGTTGCCGCGCGGGCGATTGCGAGTTCCGGCTCGGCGATCGCTGGACCGAGGAGCGCGTCGCGGGACGACGCGATCCGGCGCTGCGCCACGTCGTGCCGCGCGATCGCGTGCGCATCGCGTGGTGCGGCAGCGATGCCGCCGCCCTCGAGCGCCACGCCGACGAGCTCGCCCGAACCTTCGTGCCGCGCGCGCCGCAGCCGCCCGCGCGCCGCGCCGCTTCCCGTGAGGTGCCCCATGCATGACCTGCCGATCGCCGCTTCGCCCGCGCACGTTACGCGCAGGGCGTGGGAGGCCGCCTTCGCCGCGACCGCCTATGACCTTCCGATGCCCACCGACCGCCGGCGCGCGCTGGCACTCTCCTGGCTCGTCCTCGGGCTTGCCGCGCTCGCCGCCTCCGGCATCTTCTCCCTGCTGCTCGTGGTGTCGCGCACGCCCGGGCTGAACGGCCTCATCCCGGTCGCCGATTTCTTCCGCGTGACGCTCGTCGTGCACGTGGATCTCTCGGTGCTCGTATGGTTCCTCGCCTTCGCCGCGATGCTCTGGAGCCTCGCCGGCGGGCCGCGCGCCATCGGCGCCGGGAAGGCGGGCCTCGCGATCGCGGCCCTCGGCGCGGCGACCATCGCCGCGGCGCCCTTCGTGCAGGCCGCGCGCCCGGTGATGTCGAACTACGTGCCGATGCTGGACGGGCCGGTGTTCGTGGCGGGACTGGTGCTCTTCGCGCTCGGCGTGGGCGTCGCGTGCGCGCGCGGCATGGCGGTGTACGAGCCGGTGGGCGCTCGCATCACCGGCGCCGGCGCGCTGCGCCTCGGGCTCAACGCATCGATGGTGGCGGCGGGCATCGCCGCGTTCGCGCTCGCCGCGTCGTTCGCGCAGGTGGATCGCGCGCTCCCCGCGGCGACGTACTACGAGCTGCTCTTCTGGGGCGGGGGGCACGTGCTGCAGTTCGCGTACACGCTGCTCATGCTGGTGGCATGGATCTGGCTCGCCTCGGCGATCGGCGCGCCCCTGCCGCTCACGCCGCGGGTCGTGGCGCTCCTCTTCGCGATCGCGCTCGCGGCCGTGTACGTGACGCCATACATCTATCTCGCCCATCCGGTCGCCTCGCTCGAGCATGCGAAGCTGCAGACCTGGCTCATGCGCTTCGGGGGGGCGGTGGCCGTGCCGCCGATCGCGCTCGCGGTCGCGTGGGCGGTGGCGCGCACGCGCCGCCTGGACGCCGCCGCGCGGCCGCTGCGCTCCTCGCTCCTCGCCTCGCTGGTGCTCTTCTGCGCGGGCGGCCTCATCGGCTTCACCATCGGCGGGCCCAACGTGCGCATTCCCGCCCATTACCACGGCTGCATCGTCGGCGTGACGCTGGCGATGATGGGTGCGACGTACCTGCTCCTGCCGCGCTTCGGCTTCCGCGCGCCGGACTCGCGCCTTGCGGCGTGGCAGCCGTGGATCTACGGCTCGGGCCAGCTGCTGCACATCATCGGGCTCGTGGTGTCGGGCGGCTACGGCGTGCAGCGCAAGGTGGCCGGCGGCGAGCAGGTGCTGCGCTCGACACCCGAGGTCATCGGCATGGGCGTGATGGGGCTGGGCGGGCTCATCGCCATCGTGGGCGGGCTGCTCTTCCTGGTGGTGGTCGCGCGCGCGGCATGGCCGAAGCGCTGACCGCGCGCCGCCTCGCGGCACTCGGCACGGGGGGCGTGGCGCTCACCTTCGTGGTGGTGGCGGCGAGCGCGCTGCTGCGCCTGGCCACGACGCTCGATCCCGGCGGCAACGCCGCCTCGCGGCTTCCCGCGACGGTCGAGGCGATCGCGCGGCTCGCGCATCGCGTCTCCGCGTCCGGCGCCGGAATCGTGGCGCTCGCCGTCCTGGTCGTCGCGTTCACGAGCCGGCCGGTTCCGCGCGCGCGCCTGGCGGCGATCGGCGCCATCGTGCTGCTCACGGGATCCCTCGCCGCCATCGGCCGCTACACGCCCGGCTATCGGTTCCTGCCGGTCACGGTGGGCAATGCGCTGGGCGGGATCGCGCTCGCCTGCGCGTTCATGTGGCTGCGAATGCAATCGACGCGCAGCGCGGGGATCGAAGGTCGCAGCGCCGTCTCATGGGCCGCGACGCTCGCGCTGGCGGTGGTGCTCGTCCAGGCCGGGGTGGGTACCGCGGCGAGCGCGCTCGCGATGCATGGCGTGCGCACGCTCGATCCGTGGCACGTGGCGTCCGGGTTCGCGGTCGTGGGCATCGCAGTGGCCGTGGCGGCGTACCGCTACCGGGATCGAGGGGCGGCGCGCGCGTGGATCTTCGCGCTCGCGCTGGGGCAGATGGCGATGGGGTTCGTTCTCGCCGCGGCGGATGCGCAGCGCGGCATTCCGGGCGCCTGGGCCCACGCGATGCTCGCGTGCGCGCTGGCGCTCGCGCTGACGGCGCTTGCCGCGCGCGGCCGTTGACCCTCTCCCCGACCCTCTCCCAAAGGGAGAGGGAGAGCTCATGGGGCCTGCAGCTCCTCGCGGGTCTCGCGCAGCATGTCGCCGCCGAGAATCTCGACGCCGCCGCGCGAAAGCCGGATCCAGCCCTTCGCCTGGAAGTCCGAGAGGATGCGGCTCACCGTTTCCATCGTGAGTCCCAGGTGCTCGCCGATCTCCTGGCGTCGCATGGGAAGCCGGAAGGCGGTGCGCGAATAGCCGCGCTCTCCCCAGCGCCGCGAGAGGTCGAGCAGGAAGCGCTCGACGCGCTCGGAAGCGGCATGGCGCGTGAGGAGCGCCGCGTGATCCTGCGAGCGCGCGAGCTCGCCGCCGATCAGCCTGCGCAGCTGCGCGCCGAGCGAGGGAATGCCTTCGGCGAGGATCTCGGCGCGGTAGCGCGGGATCTCGCACACCTGGCAGTCCTCGAGCGCGACGGCCTCGGTCGGATGCACGCCGTTGGCGAAGGCGTCGAGGCCCGCGGCGTCGCCCGGCAGGAGGAAGCGCACGATGAAGCGCCCGCCGTCGCCGCTGGGCGCGCAGGCCTTGAGGAACCCGGCGCGCACCGCGTAGAGCGCCGATTGGGCGGCCCCGGCGCGGAAGAGCTTCTCGCCGCGCGCGAGCCGGCGGCGTGTCTGCACGGCGGCGAGCCAGCCTTCGGCGGCCGACAGCGGATGGCAGAGCGGATGCATCGCGCAAGCGGTGCAGGCGACCTGTCGGCCGCGCAGCCCCTTGTCGCGCGGGCCGGGCGGCTCGGTGACGGCAGCCGGCGTGCTAACGGGAATGTCCATGGCGAGGGCGCGGACAACGCGCGAGAGTGGGGTTCATGGGAGGGCGGGCCGCAGGCCCGTGAGCAGGTATTCGAGCAATTCGGCGACCGGCCGGATCGCGGAGCCGAACGGCAGCGGCTCGGAGCCGCGGAAGAACAGGCCCTTCTTCACGTCGCCGTGCACCGCGAAGGCGAGCCGCGTCGCGATGCAGAACTGCCCCGCGTTGGCGAGCCCGTCGCGCAGCCCGCAGGCGGTGAGGCATTGCAGCTTGGGCACGCAACGGCGCAGGTCGGCCTTCGCGTGGGACTGGAGCGCCTTCTCGCGCTGCAGGTATTTGCGCAGCCACGGCGTGGCCACCGCGCGCGCGGGCAATCCCGCGACGCTCATGAACGTGACCAGGTCCTCGGGGCGCGCCTCGGCGAGGATGCGCTTGAATTCGGGATGGGCGTCTCCTTCCTCGGAGACGGCGAACGGCGTTCCCAGCTGCACCGCGCAAGCGCCCAGGGCGATGAGGGAGCGCACCTGCTCGTGGGTGTGGATGCCGCCGGCGAGGATGAGCGGGATCGCGTCGCGTTCGAGGCCGAGCTCGCGGAAGACGGCGAAGATGCCTTCCACCACCGGCTCGAAGTCGTAGCGGTGGTCCGCCACGTCCGCGATGCGCGTGGCCCCCAGGTGCCCGCCGGCGCGCCCCGGATGCTCGATCACGATCGCGTCGGGCAGCCGGTGCTTGCGCATCCACTTGCGCACGACGATGCCCACGCCGCGCGCTTCCGAAAGGATCGGGATCAGCGCCACGTCGGGGAAGTCGGCCACCAGGTCGGGAAGGTCGAGCGGCAGGCCCGCGCCCATCACGATGGCGTGCGCGCCCGACTCGCAGCTCTGGCGCACGTAATCCGCGTGGGCCGAGAGCGCCTTCATCACATTCACGCCCACCGCGCCGTGGCCTTCGGAGAGCGCCAGCGCCCCGCGGATCTCGCGATCGAGCGCGACCAGGTTCAGCCGGTCGAGGTTCTCCTTGTCGGGGGTGCTGCGCGCGAGCAGGTCGGGATGGTGCTGGCGCAGGTCGACGCTGGAGATGGTGCCCAGCGCGCCCAGCCGCGCCACGTTGCCGGCGAGCCGATGCGCCGAGACGCCGATGCCCATGCCGCCCTGCACGACGGGCAGCAACGCGCGCCCGCGCAGCTTCCAGCGCGGAAGGGCTCCTGCCTCGTGCGGTTGCGCCATGGCGACCGGGGGTCCGGATTTCGATAGCGCAGGCTAGCGGACAAGGGGGCGCGCGAACAACATTTTGTCAGGTTTCCCGGGCGATTTTCGGACTTTCGTTGAACTGGATCAAAGTTTCGCGGGTTCCGGCCCGCAGGCTGTTGGGACCGTGTTACGTTCGCCCGGCCCCAATCGCACCTCTACTGCCATGACGAAGACCGCCACCCGCACCCGAACCACCACGATCACCCAGCGCATCGACGCGATCACCGGCATCCCGCAACGCTACCTCGCCGACCGCCTGCCGGCGCCGCGCTCGGTGAAGATCGAGCTCACCTCGCAGTGCAACTACCGTTGCGGCTTCTGCGCGCACCGGCTGCGCATGAAGAACCGCGGCGAGATGGACCGCGCGTTCTACGAGCGCGTGGTAGGCGAGATGGTCGACGCGGGCGTCGAGGAGCTGGGCGTCTTCTACATCGGCGAGTCGTTCATGTGCGACTGGCTGCCGGAGGCGATCGGCTACGCGAAGGACCGCGGCATCAAATACGTCTTCCTCACCACCAACGGGTCGCTCGCGAAGCCCGGGCGCGTGAAGGCGTGCATGGAAGCGGGCCTGGACTCGCTCAAGTTCTCCATGAACAACGCCGACGAGGAGCAGTTCAAGCAGATCGCGGCGGTGAAGCCGAAGCTCTGGCGCGACGCGATCGCCAACCTCAAGGCCGCCCATCGCGTGCGCGAAGAGGGCGGCTATTCGTGCGGCCTCTACGCCTCGAGCATCCAGTACGACGGCGAGCAGCAGGAAAAGATGATGGCGCTGGTGAACGAGATCCGGCCCTACGTCGACGAGCACTACTGGCTGCCGCTCTACTCCATGGGCAGCCTCACGACGCTGCGCGAGGAGGAGCTGGGCTACCGGCCCATCGCCGGCAACCAGGGTCGCGTGGGCGCGCTGCGCGAGCCGCTTCCCTGCTGGTCCGCGTTTACCGAGGGCCACATCACCTACGACGGCAAGCTCTCCGCGTGCTGCTTCGACGCCGGGGACAAGTGGGTCATGGCGGACCTCACGAAGGTGCCGTTCATGGACGGCTGGAACAGCGAGTCGTTCATGGCGCTGCGCCGCGCGCACCTGAAGAAGGACGTCACCGGCACCATCTGCGAGTCCTGCGTCGCCTATCAGTCGTAGTCCTTCCTCAGATCGCCCATGAGCGAGCGCCCGCCGTTCGAGTACTCGGGGCCCGCGGATCTGGAGGCGGACATCGCGGCCGCGCTGAAGCGCGTCGTCGATCCGGAGATGGCGCTCAACATCGTCGATCTGGGATTGGTCTACGGCGTCGAGGCGGGCGAGGGCGCGGTGAAGGTGCGCCTCACCATGACCTCGGCCGCGTGCCCGGTCGCCGAGCTGATCATGGACGACGTGGTGGACGAGCTCACCGGCGTGCTGGGCCCCGGGACGAAGGTCGAGCCCGAGCTGGTCTGGGATCCGCCCTGGAATCCGGAACGCATGAGCCACCGCGGCCGCATGGCGATGGGCTGGGACTGAGGTGGCGCGCGGGCGCGTCGCCCTGCTCGCGCTGGGTGCCGCCTGCCTCGTGGCCGGCGTGCTGGGCGGCCTCGCGCGGCTCGGATGGCCCATCGCGTTCCCGATGGCCGCGGCGAACCATGGCGCGCTGATGACGGGCGGCTTCCTCGGCACCGTCGTGTCCCTCGAGCGCGCCATCGCGCTGGGCAAGCCGTTCGGCTACGCCGCGCCGCTCTGCGCGGGGCTGGGCGCGGTGCTGCTGCTCGCGGGCCTGCGCGAAGCCGGTCTCGTGCTCGAATTCGCGGCACCCCTCTTCCTCGCCGCGGTGAGCGTCGACATCCTGCGCCGGCAGCCGCAGACGCACATCGCCGTCCTGCTCGTGGCGGCCGTCGCGTGGGCGGTGGGCAACGCCCTGAACCTCGCGGGAGCGGCGCCGGACGCGATCGCCGCCTGGTGGTTCGCTTTCCTCGTGCTCACCATCGCCGCCGAGCGCCTCGAGATGACGCGCCTCATGAAGCGCCGGCCCATCGCGGCACCCTTGTTCATGGGCGCGGTGGCGCTGGTGCTGGCGGGGGCGCTCATTTCGATCTTCCGTGCGCCGGAGGGCGGCATCGTGTTCGGGGCGGGGCTCGTGGCGCTGGCGGCATGGCTCTGCGTGTTCGACATCGCGCGCCGCACCGTGCGCACCGCGAGCTTCTCGCGCTACGCCGCGTTCGCGCTGCTGGGCGGATATGGGTGGCTCGCCGTCGCGGGATTCGCGTGGGGCGCCATGGCCGCCTTCGATGCCGCATGGCGCGACACCGCGCTGCACGCGCTCGGCCTCGGTTTCGTCATCTCGATGATCCTCGCGCACGCGCCGGTGGTGGTGCCGGTGGTCGCGCGGCGCCGGATGCGGTATGTTCCGTTTTTCTACGTGCCGCTTGTCCTGCTGCACGCGTCGCTGCTGGTGCGGCTCGCGGCGGGTCCCGGCGCCGCGACGCTGCGGCAATGGGGCGGCCTGCTCAACGCCGTGACGCTGCTCGTCTTCGTGGGAACGCTCGCCTACGCCCTGAGTCGTAAGACCACAACCGGCCCGGGGCCGACAACAACAACCGAACAATCGCGGAGGTAGCGTGCGCAATCCACTCCGTCCCGGAGCCTGATCCGCGTGCTCGAGATCGGCGAACCGGCCGCCCCCCCGCCGCGTGGATTCGCCCTCTGGAACCTGGGCTTCCGCCCGTTCTACTGGCTCGCGAGCGTTTTCGCGGCGCTCTCCATCGCGCTGTGGGTCCTCGAGTACGGCGGGTGGCTTCCCGTGAGCTACCTCGAGGCACCGACCCGCCATGGCCACGAGATGCTGTTCGGTTTCGCGCTCGCCGTGGTCGCCGGCTTCCTCTTCACCGCGGTACGCAACTGGACGAGCCAGCCCACGCCCACCGGCGGCTGGCTCGCCGCGATCGTGCTCCTGTGGGTCGCCGCGCGCGTGGCCATGCTCACGCCGTATCCGCTCCTCGCGGGCACGCTGAACGCGGCGTTTCCCGCGGCCGTCGCGATCGGCATCGCGATTCCCCTTGCGAAGAGCGGAAACCGGCGCAACTACTTCTTCGTGCCGCTGCTCGTGGGCGCGGGGCTCGCCGCGCTGGCGTTGCACCTCTCGGCGATGGGCGTGCTGCCGTGGGACGTGCGCACCATGAGCCTGGAGATCGGGCTCGACGTGGTGATGTTCATCATTTCGGTCGTCGCCGGGCGCGTCGTGCCGATGTTCACGAACAACGCGATTCCCGGCGCCGGCGCGACGCGCGACGCGCGGGTCGAGAAGGCGGCGCTGGGCGGCGTGCTGCTGGTGCTGGCGGCCGACGTCTTCGTGGTTCCGGCCGCTGTGATGATTCCGCTCGCCGTCGTCGTCGCGATCGCGCACGCGTGGCGCCTGGCGCTCTGGAAGCCGTGGCGCACGACGCGCACGCCGCTGGTGTGGATCCTCCACGCCGCGTATGCGTGGATCCCGATCCACCTGGTCCTGCGCGCGCTCGCGGCCGCCGCGCTCGTTCCCGCGCAGTTTGCGATCCACGCGCTCACCATCGGCGCGATCGGCGGCATGACCCTCGGCATGATGACGCGCACCGCGCTCGGCCACACCGGGCGGCAACTCCAGGTGGACCGCTGGGAGGTCGCGTGCTATGGGCTGGTGCAGGTCGCGGCGATCGTCCGGGTGTTCGGGGGACTCGCCTGGACGCAGGGCTACCTCTGGACCATCGTGGTCTCGGGCGCTTGCTGGTCGCTCGCCTACGGGATCTACGCGGTGCGCTACTGGCCGATCCTCTCGCGGCCGCGCATCGACGGCCGGCCGGGCTAGGAAACCGGGGACAGACCCCGATTTCCGTAACAGCGAACAGCGTTCCACCAAAGGGAAATCGGGGTCTGTCCCCGATTTTTCAGGAGTCGCCGTCCTCGCCTTCGACGAGGCGGTGGGCGATGGCGTAGCGGATGAGGTCGCCCGAGGTCGCCATGTTCATCTTGTGCAGGATGTTGGCCTTGTGGGTGCTCACCGTCTTGACCGAGAGGCTCAGGCGCTCGGCGATGTCGGAGATGGACTTGCCTTCCGCGAGCATGCGGAAGACCTGGAACTCGCGGTCCGATAGCGTCGAGTGGAGCGGGCCCTGCGCGTCGGGCATGGCGCCCAGGGCGAGCTGCTCGGCCACGGCGCTGCTGATGAAGGCGCCACCCGCCGCCACCTTGCGGATCGCCTCCACGAGCTGGCGCGAGGCGCTCTCCTTCGTGAGGTAGCCCGAGGCGCCGGCGCGGATGGCGCGCACGGCGTACTGGTGCTCCTCGTGCATGCTGAGCACGAGGATGCGCAGCTTCGGCTTCTCGCTCTTCACCTGCTTGATGAGCTCGATGCCGCTCTTGCCCGGCATCGACATGTCGAGCAGCAGCAGGTCGAAATCCGTCTCGCGCACGTGCTTCATGACCTCGTGGCCGTCCTGGGCCTCGCCCACGACCTCGAGGTCGCCCGCGGCGCCGAGGAGCTGTTTCAGCCCCTCGCGCACGATGGTGTGGTCGTCGGCGACGACGATGCGAATCATGTCTCCACAGCCCTTTCCCCGATCGGCAAGCGCATCTCGATGAAGGTTCCCTGGCCCGGCCCGCTCTCGATGCGGATGTCGCCCCCGAGCAGGAAGGCGCGCTCGCGCAGCCCCACCAGCCCGTACGAGCCCTGCTTGCGGGGGCCCCCGGGCGTGAACCCGCGCCCATTGTCGCGCACCGTGAGGGTGACCGTGTCGCCACCGCGCTCGAGCGTCACCTCGACCTGGGAGGCGTCGGCGTGCTTGGCGACGTTCGTGAGCGACTCCTGGAGCACCCGGAAGACCGCGGTCGCGTAGGGATCGCGCAGGTCCATGTCGCCGGCGCCCAGCACCAGCTCGCACGGCGTGCCGGTGCGCTGCTGGAAGTTGTGCGCGAGCCACTCGCACGCCGCCACCAGTCCCAGGTCGTCCAGCATGAGGGGGCGCAGGTCCGCGGAGATGCGCCGCGCGGCGGCCACCGTGCCGTCGAGCAGCACCTGCATCGATCCGAGCTTGCTCATCACGGCGTCGGGGGACGTGGCCAGGTGCTCGCGCAGCCAGCCCACGTCGATCTTGAGCGCCGTGAGCGCCTGCCCGAGCTCGTCGTGCAGCTCGCGCGCGATGCGGCTCTTCTCCTGCTCGCGCACCGTGCTCGCCGTGAGGGCGAGCTCGCGCAGCTCCTCGCGCGACTCGCGCAACGCCTGCTCCGCCCTCACGCGCTCGGTCACGTCGCGCAGGATCACGGTGAAGAAGTGCTCGCCTTCCTCCGTGATGTGGGAGATCGAGGCGTCGATCGGGAACTCCTCGCCGTTGCGGCGCAGCCCCATCACGATGCGCTGCGCCCCCATTCGCCGCGACGAGGAGCCGGCCTCGCCGAAGCGCTGCACCATCTCGCCGTGGGCGTGGCGGAAGCGCTCGGGTATGAACCAGGACAGCGGAGCCCCGATCGCCTGGTCGCGCGGGCAGCCGAACACGTCCTCGGCGGCGCGGTTGAAGAGCACGATGTGCTGGCGCGAGTCGACCGTGATGATCGCGTCCATCGCCGAATCGAGGATGCCGCGCAGGCGCGCCTCGCTGCGCCCGAGCAGGCGCTCGGAGCGCACGCGCTCGGTCACGTCGCGCAGGATCACGGTGAAGAGCTTGTGGCCGCCTTCCTCGTGCTGGGAGATCGAGGCCTCGATGGGGAACTCCTCGCCGTCGGCGCGCAGGCCGTGGAGCACGGTCTGGGCGCCCATGCTGCGCGAGGTGGTCGACGTGCGGCCGAAGCGCTCGATGTGGGCGCGGTGGGCGGCGCGGAAGCGCTCCGGGATGAGGAGCTCCAGGCGCTGCCCCAGGATCGCGGCCCGCGGCCAGCGGAACACGCGCTCGGCCGCGGCGTTGAAGAGCACCACGCGCTGCTGCTCGTCCACGGAGATGATCGCGTCCATCGCCGCGTCGACGATGCCGCCCACGCGCGCCCGGGCATTGTGCAGCGCGATCTGCGCGGACTTGCGCTCGGTGAGCTGGCGGTAGATCAGGTAGAACGTGGGCAGCGCCGCGGCGCAGCTGATTGCCGCCGCCGCGAGCAGCATCTCGTAGCGGTACCAGTCCAGGATCGCCGCCGCGATGGCCAGCGCCGCCGTGACGGCCGCCACCCCGATGAAGGGGCCCAGAAGGGCGAGCAGGCGCGAAGAGGGAAAATCGGTCCCGCGAGCCCCGGGATCCTCACCGGGGCTCATGGCCTGGCGGTCTTTTTGATTGAAATCAAGCAGGGGGAAACCGGTGCCGTCATAGTGGGGTCATGAATACTGCCATTGCCACCGTGCTGCAGCCGCCGCCCCCGGTTCTGGACGACGCGCTCGTGATCGACACGGACCTGCTGCGCAAGTACGGCGGCGCCGGCCCGCGTTATACGTCCTATCCCACCGCCGATCGCTTCGTCGAGGCCTTCGACGCGGACGCTCATCGCCACTGGCTCGGCCATCGCAACATCGGCGGGTTCACCCGACCCCTCGGATTATACGTCCACGTCCCCTTCTGCGACACGCTGTGCTTCTACTGCGCGTGCAACAAGATCGCCACGCGCGACCACGAGCGCGCCGTGAAGTACGTGGGCTACCTGCAGCGCGAGATCAAGCTCATCGCCGACGCGCTCGGCGACGACCGGCGCATCGTGAAGATGCACTGGGGCGGCGGCACGCCGACCTTCCTCGGCGACAGCGAGTCCGCCCGTCTCATGCAGACCATCCGCACCACCTTCGACCTCGACCCGGCCGGCGAGTACGCGATCGAGATCGATCCGCGCAAGGTCGACGCGCAGCGCATCGTCTACCTGGGCGCGCTCGGATTCAACCGCATCAGCGTGGGCGTGCAGGACTTCAATCCCGAGGTGCAGCGCGCGGTGAACCGCGTGCAGAGCCTCGCGCAGACGCGCGAGGTGATCGACGCGGCGCGCGCGAGCGGCTTCCGCTCCGTGAACCTGGACCTCATCTACGGCCTGCCCAGGCAGACCGTCGCGGGCTTCGCCGAGACGCTCGAGCGCGTGATCGAATGCGATCCGGACCGGGTGGCGCTCTACTCGTACGCGCACCTGCCCAAGGCCTTCAAGCCCCAACGCCGCATCAACGAAGCCGACCTGCCCGCCTCGGACGTGAAGCTCGAGCTCATGACGAGCGCGATCCGCCGCCTGGGCGAGGCGGGCTACGTCTACATCGGCATGGACCACTTCGCCAAGCCCACCGACGATCTCGCGGTCGCGCAGCGCCTCGGGCGCCTCACGCGCGACTTCCAGGGCTATTCGGCGGGCGGCGATTGCGACCTCGCGGCCTTCGGCACCTCCGCGATCAGCAAGATCGGGCCCACCTACGCGCAGAACGCGAAGACGCTCGACGAGTACTACGGGGCGCTCGACCAGGGGCGCATCCCCACGCTGCGCGGCATCGAGCTCACCGCCGACGACCTCGTGCGCCGCGCGGTGATCCAGGCGCTCGCCTGCCACTTCCAGCTCGCCAAGGAATCCATCGAGATCGCGCACCTCATCGAGTTCGACCGCTACTTCGCCGCCGAGATGAAGGACCTCGAGAAGCTCGAGCGCGACGGCCTCGTGGAGCTCGACGACGAGTGGATCCACGTGACGCCGCGCGGGCGCCTGCTGGTGCGCTGCGTCTGCATGGTCTTCGACAGGTACCTCCGGGCCGCCGAGCAGCGCGCGCAATACTCGCGGGTGATGTGATGTCGCCGCTCGCCACGGCCGCGTTCGCCGCGGGCCTGCTGGGCGGCGTGCATTGCGTGGGAATGTGCGGCGGCATCGTCGGCACGCTCGCGCTCGAGGCGCGGGGACCGGCGCTGGGGCGCCAACTCGCCTACAACGCGGGACGCATCGGGGCCTACGCGGCCGCCGGGACGCTCGCCGGATTCGTGGGCAGCCTCGCTTACGCGGGCGGCGCATGGATCACCGCGCAGGCGGCGATGTTCTTCGTGGCCAACGTCGTGATGGTGCTCCTGGGCCTCTACGTCGCCGGCTGGGGGCGCGCGGTGCTGCGCGTCGAGGCCGCGGGGTTTCCGCTCTGGCGCCGCATCGAGCCCTTCGCGCGCCGCATGCTGCCCATCGATTCCACCGCGAAGGCGCTGGGCGCGGGGCTCGCCTGGGGATGGATCCCCTGCGGGCTGGTCTACAGCATGCTGGTGCTCGCCGCGGCGAGCGGCAGCGCGGCCGAAGGCGCGCTCGTGATGGCGGCGTTCGGGCTGGGGACGCTGCCCAACCTGCTCGCGGCCGGTGTGGCCGCGCAGCGGCTCGTGGCGTTGCGCCGCGCGCCCTGGATCCGCCGCACGGCGGGCGTGCTGATCGTGGCGCTGGGAGTCGCAGGCATCGTGCGCCTGCCCGGGTTGCGCGAGGCCGTCATCGCCGGCTGGCACTGCATCGCCTGAAGGGGGAACCCATGGAAACCGTCAACATCGTCGTGCCGCCCCATCCGGGCGCCACGGCCGCCGCGCGCATCGAGGCGGTCACGCGCATTCCCGTGAGCCAGTTGCTCACCGCGCCGCCCGCGCCCAAGGCGGCGAAGATCGAGCTCACCGCGCAATGCAACTACGCGTGCGACTTCTGCACGCACGCCACCCGACAGCGCACGCGCGGCGAGATGAGCTGGCCGCTCTTCACGCGGCTCGTGGGCGAGATGGCCGACGCCGGCGTGGAGGAGCTGGGCTTCTTCTTCATCGGCGAGTCGTTCCTGTGCGACTGGCTGCCCGACGCCATCGGACACGCGAAGGCGCGCGGCATCCGCTATGCCTTCCTCACCACCAACGGGTCGCTGGCGAGCGCGGACCGCGTCAAGGCGTGCATGGAAGCGGGGCTCGACTCGCTCAAGTTCTCGGTGAATTTCGCGACGGAAGCGCAGTTCCGCGGCGTGGCGCACGCGCGCAGCCGGCTCTACCGCGACGCCATCGCCAACCTCAAGGCGGCGCGGCGCGTGCGCGACGAGGGCGGCTACCCGTGCGGCCTGTACGCCTCGAGCATCGAGCTGGACGACGTGCAGCAGGAGCGCATGCGCCCGTTGATCGAGGAGATCCTTCCGTACGTGGACGAGCACTACTGGCTGCCGCTGCACGTGAAGGGCGGTCCCGAGACGATCCCGTGCTGGTCGCTTTTCACCGAGGCGCACGTCACCTACGACGGCAAGCTCTCGGCGTGCTGTTGGGACCCCGACGAGCACGCGGTGATGGCGGATCTCGCCACGACGCCATTCCTCGAGGGCTGGAGGAGCGAGCGCTTCGCGCGGCTGCGCGAGGCGCACCTGCGGCGCGACGTGAGCTGCACGATGTGCGAGGACTGCGGCGCGCGGCCGAAAGCCGCCTGAACACGCGAAGAGGCCGGCACCGGAGCCGGGTTATTTCAGCCCTTGGGTGCCGGATCGCGGCCCTGTTGACGCCCATCAACACGTCGGATTTGCGGCGGTGCACCATATTTCCATGACGAAGCCGTTGGAGCCGCAGCTACGCGGCGGCGGACTGCGTCAGGAACGAAGGAGAACAATCATGCTGAAACTCAATCTGGTGCTGGCGGCCGTTGCCGCGGCCGCGCTTGCGCTTCCCGCGGTTGCCGCTACGTCGGTGGATCAGGGGAGTGGCGAAGCCAAAATGAAAGTCGGCGAGCCGATCGTGGTGGAGGCCAGCAGGTTTGGCGCACTGCCGGGTGATCCGGCCTTTGCGTTCACCGGCGCCGAAGGCGGCTGGGAAGTCGTGCAACACAGCTACGGGCGCATCGACGGGCGCTTCGGCCACACCGACAAGCTCGTTCATTCCGACGCCCCGTTCGTCCGCTACACCACCGCCGAGGCGATGGGTATCGTGCCGATGTATCCGGGAGCGTAATCCCGCAGGAATGCCCCGCCGGGGCGCCTGATCGCGCCCCGCGGCGGGGAAGCCCCGAGTCTCAAGCGGGCCAGTGGAAGACCACCTGGTGGTCTCCATGGGCGGGTACCCGCACCGTGCGCTGCAGCGTCTTGCCGTGGCGCGTCGCATCGATCGTGTAGCGGCCTTCCGGCAGCTTCACCAGCATGATCGGGCCGTCGGCGACCTCGTTGAGCGCGACGTTCCCCGCCTTGTCCTTCAGCCGGACCCTCACGCCGGAGAGGTATTCGTCGTGCTTGCCGGCGGCGAATACCATGCTCAGCGGATAGTCTTTCGCCGCCGCCTTCATCGCGGCCGCCTCGTCGTGGCCGATGCCGCCGCTCACGTACGTGATCCCGTGGTCGCTCTTCGCCGCGGGGAGCGCCGCCGCGGCCGCGGGCCATGCGATGGCGAGCGCGAGGGCGCCCAACGAGGCTGCAAGATTCGCTTTCATGACCTGCCTCCATCGAGGAACGTGGAAATGTCCACGGCTTCCACGATGGGCGCGACGGCTTAAGAGGTGCTTAAGGCCCGCGTTGGGCGCGAACTCGCACGCCTCCGCTGGGTCCAATCGCTCGCGCATTTCGCGCGAGGAGCCTCCATGCCGGCTTCGCTCGATGAGGCAGCCCCTGACCGCTCGTATCGGCGGCATTCGCTCGCGGTCCGCGTGATGCACTGGATCAACGTCGTCGCGGTGCTCGTGCTGCTCATGAGCGGGCTGCAGATCTTCAATGCGCATCCCGCCCTCTACTGGGGCAAGTCGTCGTACACGGGCGCGGGCCCGATTTTCGCGCCCGGGCCGTTTCCCGGCTGGATCACGCTGCCCGGCACGCAGTGGCTGGCGATGGGCCGGCGCTGGCACCTCTTCTTCGCGTGGGGGCTGGTGCTGAACGGCGCGGCCTACCTCGCGTACTCGATCGCGAGCCGCCATGTCGCGCGCGACCTGTGGCCCACGCGCGGCGATCTGCGCGGGATCGGCCGCTCCGTCGCCGATCACCTGCGCCTGCGCCATCCGTCGGGCGCGGCCGCCTTGCGCTACAACGTGCTGCAGAAGCTCGCCTATCTCGCGATCGCGTTCGGCGTGCTGCCGTTCCTCGTGCTGATGGGCCTCGGCATGTCGCCTTCGCTCGACACCGTCGTCCCGGGCTGGGTCGATTTCTTCGGCGGCCGGCAATCCGTGCGCACGCTGCATTTCGCCGCCGGCGCCGTGCTCGTGGCCTTCGCGCTGGTGCACGTGTTCGAGGTCGTCGTGACCGGCGCATGGAACAACCTGCGCTCGATGCTGACGGGCGCCTACCGCGTGCCGCCCGGGGAGGAGCCGTGAAGGATCCACGGCGACGCCGCCTCTTCCTCGCGCGCCTGGCGGGAGCCGCCGGGACCCTGCTGCTCGCGGGCTGCGATCGCCTGTCGCGCACGGACTGGTTTCCCCCGATCCTCGAGGGCGCCGAGACGCTCACGCGCGGCGCGCAGCGCCTGGTCACCGGGCGCCGTTCCCTAGCGAAGGAGTACACCGAATCGGACCTGTCCCCGAGCTTCCGCAGCAACGGCACCGAGGTGCCCGACGACGCGCGCTACCTGGCGCTCGCGAGGAACGGCTTCGCGGATTGGGCGCTGCAAGTGGGCGGGCTGGTCGAGCGCCCGCTCAGGCTCACGCTCGCCGAGTTGCGGGAGCTGCCGTCGCGCACGCAGATCACGCGCCACGATTGCGTCGAGGGCTGGAGCGCGATCGGCAAATGGACCGGCGTGCCGCTGCACGAGATCCTCGCCCGGGCACGTCCGCTGGAGCGCGCGCGTTACGTGGTCTTGCGCTGCGCGGATCCGATGGAGGGCACGCAGGAGAGCAAGTACTACGAGAGCATCGACATGGAAGACGCGTACCACCCGCAGACGATCCTCGCCTACGCCCTAAACGGAGCGCCGCTTCCCGTCGCCAACGGCGCTCCCCTGCGCCTGCGCGTCGAGCGCCAGCTCGGCTACAAGATGGCCAAGTACCTGGTGTCGATCGAGGTGGTCGAGAGCTTCGCGCGCATCGGGGGCGGCCGCGGCGGCTACTGGGAGGACCGCGGATACGAGTGGTACGCAGGGATCTGAGCGCCGGCTCGTCGCCGGCGCCACCCTGGAGCGACCTCGAACGGCTACCGGTTCCGGTAGTCGAACTCGGCCACGATGGGCGCCGGGTTTCCCGGCGTCGTCACCACCACGTGGATCAGGTACGGACCGGCGGCGCGAAGGTCGAAGTAGCCGCCCCAGCTCGTCGCGCCGGGCGCTTCCATCCGTTCGAGCCTTTGCTGGCCGCTCTCCATTCCCATGCGCGATATCGAGACGGTCACGCTCGCCTTCTCGATCCGCGCCCCGGTTCGCGCGTCGGCAAGCGCGACCACGAGGTGATCGGGTCCGCCGCCATGGTCCGTGTGCATCTTGTGTTCCGCGCGCCCGGCGGGAAGGGCCATGATCTGCTCGGCTGGCGCGACGCCGATCCGGACGATCACGCCATCGACCGTCTTCTCGCCCGGAACCTGGGCCCAGGCGCTCGCGGCCGCCAGCAAGCCGAACGCCACCAGCGCCATCCGCGGACCGGCATTCCACGACGCGTTCCTGTTCATGTTTCCGGTTCCCATGTGGACCTCCTCCTTCGCGGCGAAGCCGCCGCTCACGAGTGGATTCCGAGATAGTCCACTCTAGGAGCGGCGCCGCGCGGCCGCTTTGCGCGCGGGCAATGTAATGGCCCTTGATCGACGTCAAGCGGCGCCTTCGCCGGATCGGTCACGATCCCGGCATGGAGACACCGCGATGCGCCGGGTGAGGAGGGGAGCATTGCGCCGCTGGATGGCCGCGCTGGCTCTCCTCGCGGCGTCGTTCCTCTTGTTGCAGCCGATCTGCAACGCGTACGAGCTCCAAGGGGCCATGCAGCACATGGGTGCCACGCACGGCAGCGCTCCGTGCTGCGCGGAACCGAGATCCGACGCGCTCGCGGGGCCCTCCGCTTCGTACCACGAACAGATCCAGCCGATCGCGGCGGTCGCCTGTCCCGTCGCGCCCGCAGCCGCCCTCACCGCGAGCCCGCGCAAGCCGCAGCGCGCGGCGTTGCAGGCGCCTCCTCCTCCTCCTCAGCTTTCCTATTGCTCGCGTTCGGCGCGCATCCTGCGCTGAGCTCCTCCCGCCCGATCGAATCGGCGCGCGGCGGCTTCGCGCGCGATGCGCATCGTCCGCCCGGGAAGTCGGATTCACCCATGAAACCATGAAGTCGCAACAAGGAGGATTTTCGCAATGACTACCAGACGATCGTTCGTTCGCGGGGCGGCCGGCGCTCTCGCGTTGCTCGCGCTCTCCGGAGCGCGCGCGCAGCGGCTGCCGGCCCTGCCCGTCGTGACCGTCTACAAGAGCCCGACTTGCGGCTGCTGCGGCCAGTGGGTGCAGCACATGCAGGCGAACGGCTTCCGCGTCGAGGTGCACGGGGTGGACGACGTGACGTCGATCAAGAGCCGCTTCGGCGTTCCCGACATGCTGTGGTCGTGCCATACCGCGGTCGTGGACGGCTACGCCATCGAAGGCCACGTCCCGGCGGAGGACGTCAAGCGCCTGCTGCGCGAGCGACCGAAGGTGAGGGGTCTCGCGGTGCCGGGAATGGTGCCCGGCTCGCCGGGCATGGCGGGACCCGCGCAGCGCTACGCCACCATCGCGTTCGCCGAGGGCGGAAACCGCGCCTACGCGAGCCATTGACGGAGCGCTCCGTTGACGCACGTCAAACGGGTCCCTTGACCTTCCCATCGTGGGAAGGTGCAGACTGGCATCCATGATCCCGAGGAGATTTCCATGATCGAGCTCACCGTGAAAGACATGACCTGCGGCCATTGCGCCTCCTCCATCACCCGTGCGGTGAAGGATGTGGATGCGGCCGGCAAGTGCGACGTCGACCTCGCCGCCAAGCGCGTGCGCATCTCCAGCACCCATCCCGCCTCCGAATTCGTCGAGGCGATCCAGGAGGCGGGCTTCACGCCGGTGCCCGCGGGCTGACCGCGCTGGCGATGGACCAGGCCGTCGTCCTTCCCCGGCTCGCCTCCGCGCCGGGCCTGATCGACCTCGAGGTCAAGGGGATGACCTGCGCCTCGTGCGTCGGGCGCGTGGAAAAGGCGTTGCGCAAGGTGCCGGGCGTCGAGGAGGCGAGCGTGAACCTCGCCACGGAGACGGCGACGATCCAGGCCGATCCCGCGGTCGCGGCGGCGGCGCTCGCGGCGATCCGCAAGGCGGGATATGAAGCGGCCTTGCGCGTCGAGGGCGCACCCGAGGACGGCGCATCGCGCATCGACCGCGACGCGCTCGAGGTGGCGTTGGCTGTGCTGCTGACCGCTCCCCTCGTCGTGCCGATGGTCGCGAATCTGCTCGGCGCGCACTGGATGCTGCCCGCGTGGCTGCAATGGCTGCTCGCCACGCCCGTGCAGTTCGTGGTCGGTGCGCGCTTCTACCGCGCGGGCTGGAAGGCGCTCGCCGCCGGCGCCGGCAACATGGACCTGCTCGTGGCGCTCGGAACGAGCGCGGCGTATTTCCTCAGCGTCTATCTCCTGTTGCGCGACGGCGCGGCGGGACACCTGTATTTCGAAGCTTCCGCGGTGGTGGTGACGCTCGTGCGCCTGGGCAAGTGGCTCGAGGCGCGCGCCAAGCGCCAGACCACGGAGGCGATCCGCGCGTTGGCCGCCCTGCGGCCGGAGAGCGCCCGGGTCGTGAAGGACGGCGTCGAGCACATGGTGCGCGTCGAGTTCGTACGCGTGGGCGATACGGTCGCGGTGCTCCCGGGCGAGCGCGTGCCGGTCGATGCCGAGATCGTCGAAGGCGACACCCACGTGGACGAGTCGCTCATCACCGGCGAGTGCCTGCCCGTGGCCAGGGGCGCGGGCAGCCGCGTCACCGGCGGATCCGTGAACGGCGAGGGCCGCTTCGTCGCACGCACGGTCGCCGTCGGCGCCGAGAGCACGCTCGCGCGCATCATCCGCCTGGTGGAATCGGCGCAGGCGGCGAAGGCGCCGATCCAGCGGCTCGTGGACCGCGTGAGCGAGGTGTTCGTGCCCGTGATCGTGGCCATCGCGTTCCTGACCCTGCTGGGCTGGGGCTTCGCCACGGGCCGCTGGGAGGGGGCCATCCTCGACGCGGTCGCGGTGCTCGTGATCGCGTGCCCCTGCGCACTGGGGCTCGCCACGCCGACCGCCATCATGACGGGCACGGGTGTGGCCGCCCGCTACGGCATCCTCATCAAGGACGCCCAGGCGCTCGAGATCGCGCACCGCACGCGCGTGGTGGTCCTCGACAAGACGGGGACGATGACGGAAGGCAAACCGCGCGTGACGGAAGTGATCGCGGCCGAAGGCCAGCGCGCGAACGTGCTGCGCCTCGCCGCGGCCGTGCAGCGCGGCAGCGAGCATGCGCTCGCACGCGCCGTGGTCGACGCTGCGGCGGCCGAAGGCCTGGAGCTGCCGGCGGCGAGCGACGTGCGCGCCGTGGCAGGGAGGGGGGTCGAAGGACGGGTCGAGGGTCGCCGGCTCGCGATTGCGAGCGAGCGCTGGGCGAGCGAACTGCAGGCGGCCGGGCGCGAGGTGATCGCGCCAAATGTCGCGCGGCTGCAGTCCGCGGGCCAGACGGTGTCGTGGCTCGTCGACCTCGAGGCCGAACCGCGGCGCGCTCGGCCTCATCGCGTTCGGCGACCGGATCAAGCCCGGGGCCCCGGCCCTGATCGCGCGCCTGAAGGCGCTCGGCGTGCGCAGCGTGCTGCTCACGGGCGACAACGCGGGAGCGGCGCGAGCCGCCGCCGGCGCCCTCGGCATCGACGACGTGCGCGCCGAGGTGCTGCCGGGGGACAAGGCGGCGGTGGTCGCCGCGCTGCGCGGGGAGGGCCTGGCGGTGGCGATGGTGGGCGACGGCATCAACGACGCCCCGGCGCTCGCCGCGGCCGACGTCGGCATCGCGATGGGCACCGGAACCGACGTGGCGATGCACACGGCCGGCATCACGCTCATGCGCGGCGATCCGCGCCTGGTGGCCGACGCGCTCGACATATCGCGCCGCACCTATGCGAAGATCCGGCAGAATCTGTTCTGGGCGTTCATCTACAACATCGTCGGCGTCCCGCTCGCCGCGTTCGGTCTGCTCAGCCCCGTGATCGCGGGCGCGGCCATGGCGTTCAGCAGCGTGAGCGTCGTCTCCAACGCGCTCCTGCTGCGGCGCTGGAGGCCGGCGCGATGAGGGAGAACGGCATGCACTGCACGGTCCACGAAGCGCCGCACGCGGTGCGCAATATCGGCGAAGCGGCGCGCGCCTCGGGTGTCTCGGCGAAGATGATCCGGCACTACGAGGACAGCGGCATCATCCCGAAGGCCGGCCGCAGCGCCGGCGGCTACCGCGTCTACCGCGAGACCGACGTGCACGTGCTGCGCTTCGTGCGCCGCGCCCGCGACCTGGGATTCTCGATGCAGGACATCAAGGCGCTGCTGAGCCTCTGGAACAACCGCCGGCGCGCGAGCGGCGACGTGAAGCGCCTGGTGCAGAAGCACGTGGTGAGGCTCGACGCGAAGATCCGCGAGCTGCAGGCGATGCGCTCCACGCTCGTGGCGCTCGCCGAGCATTGCCACGGCGACGAGCGGCCCGATTGCCCCATCCTCGAGGATCTCGCGGGGAATTGATCCTTCCAAAGGGAAATGCGCATGAATGCGCCGCATCACCACGAAGGCAACGAGCATCACGCCGGGCATGGACGCGGCGCGCGCGAGCGCGCGGCGGGCGCCGCGCACATCGATCCGGTCTGCGGGATGACGGTGGCCGACGACTCGCCGCGCCGCTTGGACTTCGACGGCACGACGTACTGGTTCTGCAGCGACCATTGCCTGCGGAAGTTCTCCGCGGACCCGGCGAAGTACGTGAAGCCCGGAATCGAGCCCGCCGCCGCAGACGTGACCTACACCTGCCCGATGCACCCGCAGATCCGGCAGAAGGGGCCGGGGAACTGTCCCATCTGCGGCATGGCGCTCGAGCCCGTGATGCCCTCACTGGAGGAGGGCGAGAACCCGGAGCTGGTCGATTTCCGGCGGCGCTTCTGGTGGACGCTGCCGCTCACGATCATCACGGTGATCGTCGCGATGTGGGGCCACCGGCTGCTGCCCGCGTCGCGCCCGGCGTGCTCGCATGGGCGCAATTCATTCTCGCCACCCCGATCGTGTTCTGGGCGGCGTGGCCGTTCCTCGTGCGTTGCGTGGCGTCGATTCGCACGCGCAATCCGAACATGTGGACGCTGATCGGCATCGGCGTGACGGCCGCGTACGCCTACAGCGTCCTCGCGACCCTCGCTCCGGGGCTCTTCCCCGCGGGATTCGAGGCGCATGGCGGTGTGGCGGTGTATTTCGAGGCCGCGGCGGTGATCGTGTCGCTCACGCTGATGGGCCAGGTGCTGGAGCTGCGGGCCCGCTCGCAGACGTCCGCCGCGATCCGCGCGCTGCTGGGCCTCGCGCCCACCACCGCGCGCCGCCTGAAGGACGACGGCGGCGAGGAAGACATCCCGCTCACGCACGTGCACGTGGGCGACCGGCTGCGCGTGCGCCCCGGCGAGAAGGTGCCCGTGGACGGCGTCGTGCTCGAGGGGCGCTCGAGCGTGGACGAGTCGATGATCACCGGGGAGTCGATGCCGGTGGAGAAGGGTGTCGGCGACAAGCTCGTGGGCGCCACCATGAACGGCAACGGCAGCCTGGTGATGCGCGCCGAGAAGGTGGGCTCGCAGACGGTCCTCGCGCGCATCGTGCAGATGGTGGCGCAGGCGCAGCGCTCGCGGGCTCCCATGCAGCGCATGGCCGACGCGGTGTCGTACTGGTTCGTGCTCGCGGTGGTGGGCATCGCGATCCTCACGTTCCTCGCCTGGGGCTTCTTCGGCCCGGAGCCGCGCTGGATCTACGGGATGCTCAACGCCGTGGCGGTGCTGATCATCGCGTGCCCCTGCGCCCTCGGCCTCGCCACGCCCATGTCGATCATGGTGGCGATGGGGCGCGGGGCCACGAGCGGCGTCCTCTTCCACGACGCCGAGGCGATCGAGTCGCTGCGGCAGATCGACACGCTGGTCGTGGACAAGACCGGCACGCTCACGGTCGGCAAGCCCGCGTTCCATTCGATCGTCGCCGCTTCCGGATTCACGGAGGACGAGGTCCTGCGCGTCGCGGCGAGCCTCGATGCGGGCAGCGAGCATCCGCTTGCCGATGCGATCGTCGCCGAGTCGCGACAGCGCAACCTCGCGCTCTCGAAGGCCGCCGATTTCTCGTCCACCACGGGCATCGGCGTGCGCGGCACCGTGGATGGCAAGCCCGTGGCGCTCGGCAATACCATGCTGATGATGGATATCGGCGCGGATGCCCTTCCGCTCCAGGAACGCGCCGAATCGCTGCGCGCCGAGGGCGCGACTGTGGTCTTCCTCGCGGTCGAGGGAAAGCTCGCGGGCCTCCTCGCGGTGGCCGATCCGATCAAGGAATCCGACGCCCGAGGCGATCCGCAAGCTCAAGGAAAGCGGCATCCGCATCCTCATGGCTACCGGCGACGGCCTCACGACGGCGAAGGCGGTGGCCGCGAAGCTGGGCCTCGATGAGGTGCGCGGCGAGGTGCGCCCCGACGACAAGCTCGCCTGGGTCACGAAGCTGCAGGCCGAAGGGCGGCGCGTGGCCATGGCGGGCGACGGCATCAACGACGCGCCGGCGCTCGCGAAGGCCGACGTGGGCATCTCGATGGGCACCGGCACCGACGTCGCGATGGCGAGCGGGAAGGTCACGCTGGTGAAGGGAGACCTGCGCGGCATTCTTCGCGCGCGCGAGCTGTCGGAGGCGACCGTGGCCAACATGAAGCAGAACCTCGCCTTCGCGTTGGTCTACAACTCGCTCGGCGTCCCCATCGCGGCCGGCGTGCTGTATCCGTTCTTCGGCATCCTGCTCTCGCCCATCATCGCGGCGGTGGCCATGAGCTTCAGCTCGGTGTCGGTCGTGACCAACGCATTGCGGCTGCGGCGGGCCTGAGCCGGCAGCGCTCCAGCCGTGAATCGGCTCACCTGCCGCCGCTCATGCAGTCCATGTGCCTCGCGCCCTGGCAGTTCTCCCGGATGTAGGGCGACCAGAGCGTCTTGATGTACGCGACGAGGTCCGCCGCGTCGCTGCGGCTCAGCACGTTGCGCCATGCGGGCATGCGCGAATCGGGCACGGGCCTGTCGAGGATCATCGACATGAGTTGCGCGTCCTCGTGGTGCCATGCGTGGCCGCTGCTGTCGAGGGCGGGCGCGGCGCGCTCACGGTTCTGCCAGTCGAACTCGCCGTGTCCCGTCGCGCCGTGGCAGCTCGCGCAGTACTGCGCGTAAAGGACTTTGCCATGGGCGGGCTGCGCGGAGGCGATGAGGCCCCCGACCGAGTATCGCGACCAGCCGAACACGCCGATTGCCACGCCGAGCGCGACGATGGAGACCAGCACCACGTTCGCGAGCCACTTCTTCGCGGGGCGAGCTTCGTTCGCTGGCTTCGCCTGGTCTTCGGCCGCGATCCGGCGCACCCGTTTCGTCGAGCTCTTCTTTCCCATGACGGTATTGTTGCCCCGCGCTGGGGACCCCTCGATTGATTCCGATCAAACGGACGTGGATCGCGGCCCGGCGTCAGCGCCGCGGCAGCGCGAGCGTCGCCTCGAGCCCGCCCTCGGGACGGTTGCGCAGCGTGATGTCCCCGCCGTGGGCGCGTGCGATGTTGCGCGCGATGCCGAGGCCGAGCCCCGTGCCGCCGGTGTCGCGCGAGCGCGAAGCCTCCACGCGGAAGAAGGGCTCGAAGGCGCGCTCGAGGTCCGCCTCGGGGATGCCGGGTCCCTCGTCGAGCACGCGGATGGCGAGCTCGCCCGGCCGCTCCTCCACCTCGACGCTCGGCGCGCTCCCGTAGCGGATCGCGTTGTCGATCAGGTTCGCGAGGCACCGGCGCAGCGCGAGCGGCCGGCCCGAGCAGGGCGCCCTCGCGGTACCCAGCACCTCGAACGGATGGCCCGCGTCGCGATAGTCGTCCTGCATGCTCTCGAGCAGCGCCATGACGTCGAGCGGCTGCGACGGCTCCCGCGAAGCCGCGTCGCGCATGAAGTCGAGGGCCTGCGTGATCATCGACTGCATTTCCTCCACGTCCTTCAGGAATTTCGCGCGCATCTCGGCGTCGTCCAGCAGCTCCGCGCGCAGGCGAATCCGGGTGAGCGGCGTCTTGAGGTCGTGCGACATCGCGGCGAGCACGCGCGTGCGATCGTTGATGAATCGCGCGAGGCGGCCCTGCATGGTGTTGAACGCCCGCGCAGCGCGTCGCACCTCCGTGGGGCCGCCCTCGGCGAGCGGCGGCCGGTTGATGTCCTCGCCCAGCGACTCGGCCGCGGCGGCGAGGGTCGAAAGCGGGCGCGTGACCCAGCGCACTGCGAAGAGCGAGAGCGCGACCACGGTGACGAGCAGGATCGCGAGCGTGGTGGCGACACGCCGTGGGATCGATGCGTCCGCGGGCGAGAGCGAGGTGTCGAAGGTGACGAGCGTGCCATCGGCGAGCGCCACCTGCACCACGAAATCCGCTCCTTGTCCCATGACCGGCCCCATGCCCGGCATGCCCTGCATCCCCTGCATCATCGGCATGTCGGGCGGCGGGGGCGGGAGCGACCCGCGGGGCGGCGGCCCCGGGACCACCGCCCGAACGCGATCGCCGAGGCTGTAACGCAGCATGCCGGCGAGCATTCCGAGGCGGAAATCGCCCTCGGGCGCGTCGCCGGCGGCGCGCAGGGGCGGGCGGTCAAGGGAGACCACGAGCGGCGGCGCGTCGAAGAGCGCGACGATGCGGCGGCGCTCGGCCGGCGTCACCGAGTCGAGCAGCCGGCTCACGTCGACGATGCGCTGCGCGAGCTGCATGCCGCCGGCGCGGTAGAGCAGGCGGTCGCGCTCCGAGGCGTTGAAGTACATCATCGCCAGGCCGGCGGCGAGGAGGCCGCCCAGCAGCACCAGCACGAGGCGCCCGAAGAGGCTGCGCGGAACCATGCTAGGGGTCCAGCTCGACGGCGGCGGCGAGCACGTAGCCTTCGCCGCGCACCGTCTTGATGATGCGGGGATCGGCGGGGTCGTCGCCGAGGCGGTGGCGCAGGCGGCTCACCTGGATGTCGATCGCGCGATCTGCGGGATCGGCCTCGCGGCCCTTGGCGAGCACCATGAGCTGGTCGCGCGAGAGCACGTGGTTCGGGTGGCTCAGGAAGATCTTGAGGAGCTGGAACTCGGTGCCGCTCAACGGCGTGACGACCCCCTGCGCCGACACCAGGTGGCGCGCGGTGAGATCGAGCCGCCATCCGGCGAAGGCGATGGTGCGCGCGTCGTCGGCGCGCAGGCTGCGCGGGAGGCTGCGGTAGCGCCGCAGCACGCTTTTGATCCGCGCCACGAGCTCCCGCGGGCTGAAGGGCTTGGCGAGGTAGTCGTCGGCGCCCATCTCGAGCCCCACGATGCGGTCCGTCTCCTCGCCCCGGGCGGTGAGCATGATCACCGGGATGTCGGAGCGTGCGCGCAGGTCCCGGCACAGCGTGAGGCCGTCCTCGCCGGGCAGCATGAGGTCGAGCACGATGAGGTCGATCTTTCCCCGCGCGAGCGCCGTACGCATCCCAGCTCCGTCGGCGGCGAGGGAGGCGCGGTAGCCGTTCTTGCGGAGGTAGTCGCCGAGCAGCCCGCGGATCTCGGCGTCGTCGTCCACAACCAGGATGTGGTCCTGCGATTCCATGGATCCGTTATAGCGCGGCGGCGGCCCGTGTTTGTAGCGTAGCGTAACAATTCCGCCGAATGCTACGCCCCGCTACGAGAATGCAACGGCGACGTTACTCCGCGGTGGTGCAATGGATACGTACCGCAACCAACCACGGAGATGACCATGAAACGCATGACCGCACTCGCAATCGCCGCCGCAACCGCCCTCGGACTCGGGGCCGTCGCGGTGGTCGCGCAGCCTTTCGGACCCGGCGCGGGCTACGGCCCCGGCGCGATGATGGGCGGCGGCTTCGGACCCGGCATGATGGGCGGCGGCTTCGGCCCCGGCATGATGGGCGGCGGCTACGACATCGACGCGCGGCTCGAGGCGCAGAAGACCGCGCTTGCCATCACGGCCGACCAGGAGAAGGCGTGGAACGCGTATGCCGAGCTCGCCAAGACGCAGGCGGAGTCGATGCTCTCGCGGCACCAGGCCATGTGGAGCTCGAACACCGCGAGCTCGGCCGATCGCCTCGCGCTGCACAGCTCGTTCATGACGCAGCGCGCGCAGGAGATCCAGGCGCTCAACACCGCCTACGCCGACCTCTACGCGGTGCTCACGCCCGAGCAGCGCGCGCTCGCCGACCGGGGTGGTGGGTACGGTTACGGCAAGCGCGGCCGCGGGCCGGCGGGAAGCTGACAGGGCCGTTCCCAGCGCGTGAATCGGGCCGGCCCTCGGGCCGGCCTTCTTGTCACGCTCGCCCGCAAGCCGGTTGACGTAGCTCAAGGCTGGACGGCGCCGCGGGGCGCGGAATTGCATGTTGAGACTCCGACCCAGGAGAAGGCCCATGTCCGGCACCTACGCATTCGGCAAGACCGTGAAGTCCAGCTACACCGACACCATCCAGAAGGCGACCGACGCGCTCGCGAAGGAGGGCTTCGGAGTCCTCACGACGATCGACGTCGCGGCCACGCTCAAGAAGAAGCTCGGCAAGGACACCCGGCCCTACGTCATCCTGGGCGCGTGCAATCCGCAGTTCGCGCACCGCGCGCTCGAGGTCGAGCCCGAGATCGGCACGCTGCTGCCGTGCAACGTCGTCGTCCGCGAGCAGGAAGACGGCGCCACGCGCGTGGACATCATGGATCCGAAGGCGGTGCTCAAGCTCACCGAGCGGCCCGAGATCGCCGGCATCGCGGGCGAGGTGCGCCAGAAGCTCGAGCGCGTGCTGGCTTCCCTCTGAGCCACGCGCTTTCCGCGCCCGGTGATCGCCAACCGTTCGGTCGAATTCTTCGACGCGCAATTTCGCCGCCAGGCCGGCGCGGGCGAGCTCGTGCTGAATCCGTTCGAGCGCGCGGTGCTCCCGCATCTCGAGGGTCGCGTGCTCGACATGGGTTGCGGGCTGGGGAACCTGGCGCTCGCCGCGGCCGCGCGCGGCTGCGAGGTGATGGCGCTCGATGCGAGCCCCGCGGGCATCGAAAGCCTCGCGGAGCGGGCGCGGGCCGCGGGCCTCGCGGTGGACGCCTCGATCGCCGACGCGCGCACCTTCGAGACCGACCGCCGCTTCGACGCCGTGGTCTCCATCGGGCTGCTCATGTTCTTCGACTGCGATACGGCCCGGGCGCTGGTGCGCCGCTGGCAGGGCTGGGTGCGGCCGGGCGGCGCGATGGCGGTGAACGTCCTCGTCGAGGGAACGACCTACATGGACATGTTCGACCCCGCGGGCCATTGCCTGTGGAAGCCGGCCGATCTGGACGCGGCCTTCGCCGGCTGGGACTTGTTCTACGACAAGACCGAGGAGTTCCCGGCGCCGAATTCGTCGCTCAAGCGGTTCCGGACTTTGATCGCCCGCAAGTGCGGACTGCCGCCCGGCCTGCGATAATGACGGCATGAACCGTCGGATCCGCGCCACCGCCGCCCTGTTCGCGATCGTCGCGATGCTCTTCGCGCCGCTCGCGATGGCGCTGCACGCCTGCCCGGGTGTGGTGGACATGGTCATGGCGGCCGATGCGGCCGACGCCGCCACGGCGAGCCTGGACGACGATTCGGCGTCGCCGATGCCGGCGGACCCGGCCCTTTGCGAGCGCCACTGCAATACCGCGAAGTCCTCGTTCGACCTCGCCAAGCCCCCGTGCTGCGCGGTCGCCCCGATGGTTCCCGCGATGCGCGTGGCAGCCCTCGAACCGCTGCCGATCCGCAAGCCCGCGTTCGACTCGCCCTTCTCCATCGGCCAGGGCCCCGCGCCCCCGCTGATCCGCTTCACCGTCCTGCGTCACTGATCCCTCCGGCAAGGCTGGCCGGCCGCCCCCGCGCGGCCGTCGATCCCCTGTCACCGGAGGTTTCATGTCGATCGCATATCCGATCCGCGCGTTGCGGATCTCCGCAGTCCTCGTGGTCGCGGCGCTCCAGGCGCCAGCGTTCGCCGCATCCCCCCTCGGGCTCGACGAGGCGCTGAAGATCGCCGAGTCGCGCTCGCCGCAGCTCGCGGCGCAGCAGGCTTCCGCGAAGGCCGCCGCCGCGCTCGTTCCCGCCGCCGGCGAAAACCCCGATCCCAAGCTCTTCTTCGGCGTCGAGAACGTGCCGGCCGAAGGACCCAACCGCTGGGACCTCAACGCCGACTCGATGACCATGAAGCGCATCGGCGTGATGCAGGAGTTCGTGCGCGGCGAGAAGCGCGACGAGCGCGAGGCGAAGGCGCAGGCCGAATCGCAGCGCGAGGCGGCGCTGGTCGAGATGCAGCGCGCGGAGCTCAGGCGCGAGGTCGCCGCCGCGTGGTTCGACCGCTACTACGCCGAGCGCTCGATCGCCCAGGTCGACGCGCTGATGAAGGAGATCGACCTGCAGGCCTCGGCGACGACCTCGGACCTCGCGGCCGGCAAGGCGAGCGCCGCGGACGCGATCATGGCGCGCTCGGCGCGCGCGCTGCTCGCCGACCGGCGCCTCGAGATCGAGCGCCAGTCGCGCCGCGCCGCGGCGATGCTCGGGCGCTGGCTCGGCGACGCCGCGGATCGCCCGCCCGGTTCGGCGCCCGACGTGACCGCTCTCGCGCACCACGGCGCGATGCTCGAGGCGGACCTCGAGAACCATCCCCACCTCGCGATGTACGGGCCGATGGAAACGGCGGCGCGCGAGGACCTGAAGCTCGCTTCGTCCGCGGCCAAGCCCGACTTCAGCGTCGAGCTGTCGTACGGGCAACGCGCCGCGCCGTTCGACAACATGGTCTCGCTCATGGTGCGCATGGACCTTCCCGTCTTCCAGTCGCGCCGCCAGGATCCGGTGATCGCGTCCAAGGAGCACGCGCTGGAGCAGGTGCGCGCACAGGCGGAAGACGCGCGCGCGCGCCACCTCGCCGACATCCGCGCCGGCATGGCCGACTGGGACATCGCCCGCGCGCGCGTCGAGCGCCAGGAGCGCGACATCGTGCCGCTCGCGCAGGAGCGCGCGCGCCTCGCACAGTCGGCCTACGCCGGAGGGCGTGGCGACCTCGCCATGGTGTTCGACGCGCGCCGCAACGCCCTTGAAGCGCGCCTGGGCGAGATCGCCGCCGAAGCCGAGCTCGCCCGCGCCTGGGCGCAGCTCGCCTACCTGATTCCCGAAAGGACCACGCCATGAACCGCCGTCTCCCCACCCTCGTTGCCGGGGCCCTCGCCATTGCCGCGCTCGCCGCCGCCGGCGGCTATTACTGGGCCCCGCGCGCCGCCTCCGGAGCCGGAGCCGCCGGCACGGCGGCCGCGCCCGTGTCCGCGCCCGCCCCCGCGAGGAAAGTCCTCTATTGGTACGACCCGATGGTCCCGCAGCAAAAGTTCGACAAGCCGGGCAAATCGCCATTCATGGACATGCAGCTCGTGCCGATGTATGCCGACGAGGCGCAGGCCGCCGCGGGCGTGAAGGTGAATGCGCAGCTCGTGCAGAACCTGGGCGTGCGCACGGCGCTCGCGGAGAAGGGCCGGCTCGCGCAGGCCGTGGAGGCGGTCGGAACCGTCGCCTTCGACGAGCGGGCCGTGGCGCTCGTGCAGTCGCGCACCGCGGGCTACGTGGAGCAGCTCCTGGTGCGCGCGCCTCTCGATCCCGTGCGCCGCGGCCAGCCGCTCGCGGTCTTCTTCGTGCCGGAATGGGCTGGCGCGCAGCAGGAGTACCTCGCGCTGAAGGCGAGCACGATGCCCGGCGCCGCGGAGCTCGCCGCCGCGGCGCGCAACCGGCTTCTCCTCCTCGGGATGACCGAAGCGCAGGCTCGCGAGGTGGACCGCGAGGGCCGGCCGCTCACGCACATGACGCTGGTCTCGCCCGTCGACGGCGTGGTGGGCGAGCTCGGCGCGCGCGAGGGCATGAACGTGATGGCCGGCGCGACGCTCTTCCGGCTGAACGGGCTCGCCACGGTGTGGGTGAACCTCGACATCTCCGAGTCCCTCGCGGGCTCCGTGCTTCCGGGTGCGCCGATCATCGCGACGGTGCCCGCATATCCCGGAGAGAAGTTCTCGGGAAGGGTCGCCACCGTGCTTCCCGAGGTGAGCGCCGCGACGCGCACGCTGCGCGCGCGGGTGGAGCTCGCGAATCCCGGCGCGCGGTTGAAGCCCGGGATGTTCGCGACGGTGAGCATCGCCCCGCGCGAGTCGCGCGAGGCGGTGCTCGTGCCGAGCGAGGCGGTGATCGCCACGGGCGAGCGCTCGGTCGTCATCGTCGACCGCGGCGAGGGCCGCTTCGAGCCGGTCACGGTGAAGGTGGGGCGCGACGAAGGCGGCCGCACCGAGGTCCTCGCGGGCCTCGAGGCGGGCACGCGCGTCGTCGCATCCGGGCAGTTCCTCATCGATTCGGAAGCGAGCCTGCGCGGAGTCGAGCGGCGCATGGCCGCGGCCGGCGAGGCCGGCCCCGCGGCGGCCGCCGCGGACACCCACCATGCCGAGGGCCGCGTCGAGCACTTCCACGAGGGCGGCATCACGATCTCGCACGGGTCCGTGCCGGAGCTCAAGTGGCCCGCCATGACCATGGACTTCGCGGCGCCCCGGTCGGGGTTGCCGAAGGACCTGAAGGCCGGCGACCGGATCGCATTCGATTTCGTGCAGATGCCCACGGGCGAGTTCGAGCTCACGCGCATCGAGCGCAGGCCGGGAGGCAAATCGTGATCGCGCGGCTCATCCGCTGGTCGCTCGCCAACCGCTTCCTCGTGCTCCTGGCCGCGATCGGCGTGGCCGCGTGGGGCGCGTGGTCGCTCGCGAACACGCCGCTCGACGCGCTCCCGGACCTGTCCGACGTGCAGGTGATCATCCGCACGAGCTACCCGGGCCAGGCGCCGCGCGTGGTGGAAGACCAGGTCACCTATCCGCTCACCACCACGATGATGTCGGTGCCGGGCGCCAAGACCGTGCGCGGCTTCTCGTTCTTCGGGGACTCGTTCGTGTACGTGATCTTCGAGGACGGCACCGACCTCTACTGGGCGCGCTCGCGCGTCCTCGAGTACCTGAACCAGGTGCAGTCGCGGCTTCCCGCGCAGGCGAAGGCCTCGCTGGGGCCCGATGCGACCGGCGTGGGCTGGGTCTACGAGTACGCGCTGGTGGATCGCAGCGGGCGCCACGACCTCGGGCAGCTGCGCGCAATCCAGGACTGGTTCCTCAAGTACGAGCTGAAGAACGTGCCCGGCGTGGCGGAAGTGGCGACGGTGGGCGGCATGGTGCGCCAGTACCAGGTGGTGCTGAATCCGGACCGCCTGCGCGCCTACGGCCTGTCGCACGCGCGCGTGATCGCCGCGCTGCAGAACGCCAACCGCGAGGCCGGCGGCGCGGTGCTCGAGCTGGGGGAGGCCGAGTACATGGTGCGCTCCTACGGATACTTGCAGAGCCTCGACGACTTTCGCGCGGTTCCGCTCCTCGTGGGCGACAACGGCACGCCGGTGACGCTGGGCGACGTCGCCCGCGTGCAAGTGGGGCCGGAGATGCGCCGCGGCATCGCGGAGCTGGACGGCGAAGGCGAAGTGGTCGGCGGCGTGATCGTCATGCGCTCGGGCCGCAACGCGCTCGCCACCATCGACGCGGTGCGCGCGAAGCTCGACACGCTCAAGGCGGGGCTGCCCTCGGGCGTGGAGATCGTGCCCACCTACGACCGCTCCCGGCTCATCCACCGCGCCGTGGCGAATCTCGAGGACAAGCTCCTCGAGGAATTCGTCGTCGTGGCGCTGGTGTGCTTCGTGTTCCTGCTGCACCTGCGCTCGTCGCTGGTGGCGATCGTGGCACTCCCGCTGGGCGTGCTCGCGTCCTTCGGCGTCATGCACTCGCAGGGCATCAACGCCAACATCATGTCGCTGGGCGGGATCGCGATCGCGGTGGGCGCGATGGTGGACGCGGCGATCGTGATGATCGAGAACGCGCACCGGCACCTCGAGCGCTGGCGCCACGCCAATACCCCCTCCCCGGGCAATGTCACCCTCCCCCCTGGGGGAGGGGCGGGGAGAGGGTCGGCTGAAATTCCGAACGCCATTCGCTGGAAGCTCATCGCCGAGGCCGCAATCGAGGTCGGGCCCGCGCTCTTCTTCAGCCTGCTCGTGATCACGCTCTCGTTCATCCCGATCTTCACGCTCGAGGCGCAGGAAGGCCGGCTCTTCTCGCCGCTCGCGTTCACCAAGACCTACGCGATGGCGGCCGCGGCGGGCATCTCGGTCACGCTCGTGCCGGTGCTCATGGGCTACCTCATCCGCGGGCGCATCCCCGACGAGGCGCGCAATCCCGTGAACCGGCGGCTCATGGCGCTCTACCGGCCGCTGCTCTGGAAAGTGCTGGCGCGCCCGTGGCTCGCGATCGGCGTGGCACTCGTCGCCGTGCTGCTCACGGCGTGGCCGGTGTCGCGCCTGGGCGGGGAGTTCCTGCCCCCGCTCGACGAGGGCGATCTACTTTATATGCCGAGCGCGCTGCCGGGGCTCTCGGCGGCGAAGGCTTCGGAGCTCCTGCAGCAGACCGACCGCATGATCCGCCAGGTGCCGGAAGTGGCGCGCGTGTTCGGCAAGGCCGGCCGTGCGGAAACCGCGACCGATCCGGCGCCGCTCGAGATGTTCGAGACCACGATCCAGTTCAAGCCGAGGAGCGAATGGCGCCCGGGCATGACGACGGCGAAGTTGATCGAGGAGCTCGACCGCACGGTGAAGGTGCCGGGCCTCGCGAACCTCTGGGTCCCGCCGATCCGCAACCGCATCGACATGCTCGCCACCGGCATCAAGAGCCCGGTCGGCATCAAGGTATCGGGACCCGACCTGGCCGAGCTCGACCGCATCGCGCGAGCGGTGGAGAGCACCGTGAAGAACGTCCCCGGCGTGACCTCGGCGATCGCCGAGCGGCTCACCGGCGGGCGCTACGTGGACATCACCATCGACCGGCGGGCCGCGGCGCGCTACGGCCTGAACGTCTCCGACGTGCAATCGGTCGTGGCGTTCGCGATCGGCGGCGAAACGGTGGGCGAGACGGTCGAGGGCCTGCAGCGCTTTCCCATCAGCGTGCGCTACCCGCGCGAGCTGCGCGATTCCGTCGAGAAGCTGCGGCAGCTTCCCGTGGTGACGGAGCGCGGCGCGCAGGTGCCGCTGGGCGCCTTCACCGACATCCGCGTGGTCGACGGCCCGCCGATGCTCAAGAGCGAGAACGCGCGTCCGTCGAACTGGGTGTACGTGGACATGCGCGGGCGCGACCTGCGCTCGGCGGTGCACGACATGCAGGCGGCCGTCGCGCGCGACGTGAAGCTTCCGCCCGGCTACTCCATCGGCTGGTCGGGGCAGTTCGAGTACCTGGAGCGTGCGACCGAGCGCCTGCGGGTCGTGGTGCCCGCCACGCTCGCGATCATCTTCGTGCTGCTCTTCCTCACCTTCCGCCGCGTCGACGAGGCGGCCTTGATCCTCGCCTCGCTGCCGTTCGCCCTCGTGGGCGGCTTCTGGCTGCTCTACGTGCTGGGCCACGCGGTGTCGATCGCGAGCGCCGTGGGCTTCATCGCGCTGGCGGGTGTCGCCGCGGAATTCGGCGTCGTGATGCTGATCTACCTGAAGCATGCGTGGGAGCGGCGGCTCGCCGCGGGCGAGCCGGCGACCGAAGCCACACTCATGGCGGCGATCGAGGAGGGCGCGGTGCTGCGCGTGCGCCCGAAGGCGATGACCGTCGCCGTGGTGCTCGCGGGCCTGCTGCCGATCATGGTCGGCTCGGGCGCGGGCGCCGAGATCACGCAGCGCATCGCCGCACCCATGGTCGGCGGCATGGTCACCGCGCCGCTGCTCTCGATGTTCGTGATTCCCGCCGCCTACCTGCTGTTGCGCCGGCGCGAGATCCGGCGCGCGCGTCCCGCGGCCGATCGCGCCGCCGCCGGCGACGGGGCGCCCCGGCCCGTGCCGCACTGAAGACGAATGACCGACATGAAAGGAGCACTGAGATGAACCATTGGACGATCCTCGCGGCCGCGGCCGTGCTTTCCACCGCCTCTCTCGTATCCGTGGCGGGCTCCGCGCCCGCGAGCCACGGCGCCGCCCACGATCATGCGGCATCGGCGAGCGCGGACCAGGCCTACAGCGGCGTGGGCATCGTGCGCAGGGTGGATGCGGCGCAGGGCAAGGTCACGCTGCAGCACGAGCCCATCGAGAGCCTCGGTTGGCCGGCGATGACCATGGCCTTCCACGTGAAGGACGGCCATCTGCTCGCGGGGCTGGAGCCCGGCCGCAAGGTGCATTTCGCCTTCGTGCAGCAGGGATCGCAGTATGTGATCACGTCGATCGAGTAGGGCGGATTTGTGACTAGAATGGGCGCCATGGCGATCCACGACCTGAGCGGCTGGCGGCACGAGCACGTCTTCGACGAGGGCAACCGCGCGGGCGAGCGGCGGACCTGGATCGTGGTCGCGCTCACCGCCGTCACGATGGTCGCCGAGATCGTCGCCGGCACGATCACCGGCTCCATGGCGCTGCTGGCCGACGGCTGGCACATGGCCACGCACGTCGTCGCGCTCTCCATCGCGGGGGCGGCGTATCTCCTCGCGCGCCGCTGGTCGGGCGACTCGCGCTTCACCTTCGGCACCTGGAAGATCGAGGTGCTGGGCGCCTTCTCCAGCGCTCTCCTGCTGGGCGTGGTCGCGCTCGCCATGGTGGTGGAGTCGGTGCACCGCCTGGTCGTCCCGGCGCCCATCCAGTTCGGCGCCGCGCTGACGGTCGCGGGCATCGGGCTCGCCGTGAACCTCGTCTCCGCCTGGATCCTCGAGGCGGGGCATCGCAATGGGCACGGGCATCATGCCGGGCATGAGCATGATCATGGCCATGCCCATCATCGCGAGCACCGGCATCACGACATCAACCTGCGCTCGGCGTACGTGCATGTGCTCGCCGACGCCTTCACCTCCGTGCTCGCGATCGCCGCGCTCGCCCTGGGGCTCTGGGCCGGGTGGGCCTGGATGGACCCCGTGATGGGCCTCGTGGGCGGCGGCGTGATCGCGTGGTGGTCGAAGGGCCTGCTCGCGGAGTCTTCGCGCGTCCTCCTCGATCGCGAGATGGACGCGCCCGTGGTCGCGCGCATCCGCGGCGCGATCGAGAGCGACGGCGACGCGGAGATCGCGGACCTGCACGTCTGGCGCGTCGGCCGGGCGACCCACGCCGCGGTGATCACGGTCGTCGCGCGCCAGCCGTTGCCGCCCGCGGTCTATCGCGAGCGGCTCGCCGCGATTTCCTCGCTCGTCCACGTCTCGGTCGAGGTGAATCGCTGCCCGCACGGCGAATGCCCGCCCTGAACGCCGGCGTCCGCGCGGAGATGGAATCGTTCGAGGCGGTGCTCGACTTCTGGTTCGGGCCGCTCGAGGCGCGCGGCAAGCAGCGCCCCGAATGGTTCCGCAAGGACGCGCGCTTCGACGTGGAGATACGGCGGCGCTTCGGCGACCTGCATCGCGCCGCCGCGGAGCGCGAGCTGGAGCCGTGGCGCGCCTCGCCGCAGCCGATGCTGGCGCTCGTGGTCGTGCTGGACCAGTTCTCGCGCAACCTCCATCGCGGCGATGCGCGCGCCTTCGCGCAGGATGCCTACGCGCGCGAATGCGCCGTCGAGGCGGTGGGTCGCGGCGACGACCTCGTGCTGCTGCCCGTCGAACGCCAGTTCCTCTACCTTCCGTTCGAGCACAGCGAGGATGCGGCGGACCAGGATCGCGGCGTGGATCTCATGCGCACGCTGGACGCGTTCGACGCGACGCGCGGCCAGGTCGAATGGGCCGAGAAGCACCGCGTGATCGTCCGGCGCTTCGGGCGCTTTCCGCACCGCAACGCGGCGCTCGGAAGGCCGTCGACCCCGGCCGAGGTGGAGTTCCTCGCGCGGCCGGGCTCGGGGTTCTGACGCCTACTTCTTCTTCGGGGTGCCGGCGCCCGTCGACTTCTTCTTGTGGTGCGGCCGCGACTTGCCGTAGCTGCCCTTGAAGACCTTGCCCTTGAAGGTGCGCTTGTCGCCTTTGCCCATGGAACGCCTTCCTGGAAGAAAGCGCGATTATATGGCCGCGGCTGCTCGATGGCGTTGAGCGGCGCGTGCGTCCGCTCCAACGCCGTTCCCGCTGCCCCAATCCGCGCCGACGCCTTCTTACTCGGCGTCCGGTTGGTTTTCCGGGCGCGCGCGATCGAAGGCGGGCAGCGCGAGGCAGGCTTCGTTGATCGCGCGGATGCGCGGGAAGGGCGCGAGGACCAGGTTCACGCGCCGCGCGTTCGCCACCTGGGGCACGAGGCAGACGTCGGCGAGGGTCGGCTCGTCGCCGAAGCAGAACCTCGCGGGCGTGCGCGCGGCGAGCTGCGCCTCGATCGCCGTGAAGCCCTCGCGAATCCAATGCCCGTACCACGCGTCGCGTTGCGCCGCATCGACGCCCAGCGTGCGCTCGAGGTACTGCATCACGCGCGTGTTGTCGATCGGGTGGATGTCGCACGCGATGGCGAGCGCGATCGCGCGCACCCATGCGCGATCCTCCGCGCCCGGCGGCAGCAGCGGGGGCAGCGGATGGCGCTCCTCGAGGTACTCGATGATCGCGAGCGATTGCGTGAGGCGAAGTTCGCCCACCTCGAGCGTGGGAACGAAGCCCTGCGGGTTCAGGCCCAGGTAGCCATGCGCGCGCTGCTCGCCGCGCCGCAGGTGCACGAAGCGATGCTCCACCTGCAGCCCCTTCAGGTTCAGGGCGATGCGCACGCGGTAGGCGGCGGAGGACCGGAAGTAGCCGTGGAGGATCATCGCCCGCGCATCATACCTTCCCTATACTGTCGCTGATGAGCACCCTCATCCCGCCGCGCACGCTCGCGGTTCCCGACCGGTCCACGATCGCCGCGCGCCTCGCCGCTTCCCCGCCGCTCGAGGAGCTGCTCACGGCGGACGACCTCGAGCGGCAGCACACGATCGGCCAGCAGCCGCTCAAGCCCGCGGCCGTTCTGCTGCTCGTGGTGAACCATCCCGCGCAACGCACGGTCGTCTTCACGCAGCGCACCGCGCACCTCGCGGACCACGCGGGGCAGATCAGCTTCCCCGGCGGGCGCTGCGACGCGGGCGACCGCACGGCGGAGCGCACGGCGCTGCGCGAGGCCGAGGAGGAGGTGGGCATCGCGCCCGGGCGCGTCGAGGTGCTGGGACGCCTTCCCGAATACCGCACCTCGACTGGCTTTTCCGTGACGCCGGTCGTGGGCTGGGCCGAGCCGCCGCTTGCCTATCGACCGGATCCCCACGAGGTGGAGGACGTGTTCGAGGTGCCGCTCGGCTTCCTGCTCGATGCGCGCAACCACCGCTACGAGAGCGCCTTCTACCGCGGGCGCATGCGCCGCTACTGGGCGATGCCCTACGGGGAGCGCTACATCTGGGGCGCCACCGCCGGGATGCTGGTCACCTTCCACCGCGTGCTGGCCGGCGGGGGGCGGCCGGGGGCTTGACATAGAACGAACGATCGTTCTATTATCCGCCCCCATGGCTCCCACGACCATCGCTGCCCGGCGCAACCTGCGCACCGTCGACGACGCCCCGTCGCGCACCCCCAAGGCGCGCAAGGGGGATGTCACCCGCGCGCAGATCCTCGCCGCCGCCGTCGAGCAGGCGAGCGCGGCGGGATTCGAGTCGCTCACCATCGGCACGCTCGCCGAGCGCACGGGGCTGTCCAAGAGCGGGCTCTTCGCGCATTTCGGCTCGCGCCTCGAGCTGCAGCGGGCCGCGCTCGACGAGGCCGCGCGCCAGTACACGGAGGCGGTGTTCCTGCCGGCCCTCAAGGAGCCGCGCGGTCTGAAGCGCGTGCGCGCGTTGTTCGAGAACTGGCTGCTGTGGCCGAAGAACGGCGGCGGCTGTCCCATCGACGCGGCCAACCGCGAGTACGATCACCGGCCCGGTCCCATGCGCGACGCGATCATCGAGCGCCAGAAGCTGCTGGATCGCGAGCTGCGCAAGGCCGTGCAGCTGGCCGTCGACACCGGCGAGCTCGCGGCCCGGACCGACACGGGGCAGGTGGTCTTCGACCTCACCGCCATCGTCATGGCGTACTACCGTGCCGCGGCGGTGTCCGGCGCCGAGGAAGGGCAGCGCCGCGCCCGCACCGCGTTCGAGCGGCTCATCCGTCACAACGCAGCCTAGTCCGATTCCCGCGCGAGTCCCTCGTGTTCCGCCCCTCTCTCTTCCTGAATAGCACGAACGTTCGTCCCCTGAAGGAGGCCGCCATGGCAAGTCATCCGATTCCCGAGGACACACCGCGCACCATCACCCTGGGCCTCGCCCTCTGGAGCGGCGGCGTAGCGCTGGCCGCCTTCGACGGAGTCTTCGCGCGCCTCGATCCCGCCGTGGGCGTCGCGCTCGCGGCCTTCGCATGCGCCTTCGCCCTCGCCACCTACGCCCTCGACGTCAAGGTGCGTGCCCATGTGCACCTCATGCCCCGGGCTGGCCTCGCCGCGGCGGCGGTCGCGGCCGACGCCGCGCTGGCGTTCGCGGTGCAGCAGACGTGCACCGAGGCGCAGCCGCTCGCCGCGTTCGCGCGGCTGCCGCTGGCGTTCATCGCCTTCTTCGGGATGCCGCTCGGGGCGGTGGCGCACGTGGCCGCCGTGCGCGCGTTCACCGCGCCGTGCTTCAGGTCAGAGGCTGCGAAGTCACCTGGCGCGAGCCGGGCCGCGACTTGAGCTCGGCGTAGTAGCGCTCGAGGTTCGGGCGCGCCACGCGCGCGATCGGCATGTTGAGCCAGCGGTGCGTCGCGCAGCCGACCACGATGTCGGCGGCGGTGAAACGATCACCGGTGAGGAAACGTCGCGTCGCGAGGTGCGCGTCGAGGGCCGCCGCGCATTTCTCGCTCTTCGCGCGCGAGGCCTCGATGGCCGCGGCGTCGCGCTTGTCTGCCGGCACGCGGATGAGCTGCCAGAAGGCGTCGCGCTGGGCCGGGGTGAACGAGGTCGATTGCCATTCCATCCAGCGGTCGGCCTGGGCGCGCTCGCGCAGGCTCTCGGGCCAGAGCGTGCCCGCCGCGTCGCGCGCCGCGAGGTAGCGCACGATCGCATTGGATTCGGGGAGGACGAAGCCGTCCTCCTCGATCACCGGCACGAGGCCGGTCGGATTCTTCGCCAGGTATTCCGGCGTGTCGTTGCCGCCGAACTTGCCGCCCACGTCCACGCGGTCGTAGGCGAGCCCGATCTCGTCGCAGCACCACACCACCTTCTGGACGTTGATCGAGGAAAGGCGACCGAGGATCTTCAGCATGGCGCGGTCCTCACACCGGGTGCGCGCCGATCATGAGGCGGTCGTAGACCGAATACTGCTCCTCGACCGCGCCGCCGTTCGCGGCCGGCTCGCGCTTCACGGTGATCCAGGATTCCGGGGCGAGCGTCTCGCACACGTCGGCGGTGTGGCGCAGCTCTTCCTCGGCCACGCGGCGCGCGGCTTCCCACGACGGCGCGCCCCACGACTTCACGAGGTGCCATGCGAGGGCGTCGACCTCGGCCTGCAGCTCCTCTTCGCTCGCCTCCACCACCTCGGCGATGGTGCAGCGCGCGGTCGAGGCCAGCGCGAGGAACGAGCTCTCGCAGTGGCACGCGGGGTCGCAGCGCCGCTCGCCGGTGAAATCGCATACGGCGTAGCCGCCGCTCACCACCGGCTCGCCGTCCTTCGCCGCGCCGCACGCGCGGAAGACCTGGTCGTCGGAATCGTCGAGCCGCACGGCGCGCAGCAGCTTGGGCATCGGTCGCGTGGGGAAATGGGCTTCGGTCCCGTTATCATACTGGACGTGCGATGCCGCCTTGCGCGGCACGGCACCGGCCGCCCCATCCGGAGCGGCCGCAACTCCCCGGGAAGACCATGCCCGCCAAGAGAATCGCCATCGTGACCGGTGGCAACCGCGGCCTCGGCCTCGAGATCGCCCGCCAGCTGATGAAGGCGGACGCATTCGTGGTCGTCGGCTGCCGCGACAAGCCGAAATGCGACATCGTCCTCGAGACGCTGAAGCGCGAGGGACCGAACGTCGACGCCCATCCGCTCGACGTGAACGACACGAAGACGGTGAAGCGCTTCGTGGAGTACGTGGAGAAGCAGCACGGCTCGCCCTCGATCCTCGTGAACAACGCGGGCGTCTATCCCGAGGCGACCACCTCGCGGGTGGAGGACACGCCCACCTCGGTGTGGCGCGAGACCTTCGAGACCAACCTTTTCGGCGCCGTGCGCATGTGCCGCGAGATCCTGCCGCTCATGAAGAAGCTGCGCTACGGGCGCATCGTGAACATCTCGAGCGGCCTGGGACAGCTGCACCAGATGGGCGAGGGCAGCCCCGCCTATCGCGTGTCGAAGGCCTCGCTCAACGCGCTCACGCGCACGCTCGCCGCCGAGGTGGCCGGCAGCGGCATCCTGGTGAACTCCATGAGCCCGGGATGGGTCAAGACCGACATGGGCGGAGAGGATGCACCGCGCTCGGTCGAAGAGGGCGCCGACACCGCGGTCTGGCTCTGCCTCCTGCCTTCCAACGGCCCCACGGGCCAGTTCTTCCGGGACCGCAAGCCGATTCCCTGGTGACGATGCGCCGCATCCGCTTCATCCTCCTCGCCGCGCTGCTGCTGGCTTGCGCGGCGTGCACGCGACTCGTCTACATGAACGCGGCGGTCGCGTATTCGAACGCGACGCCGATGATCACGTGGATGGTGGACGACTACGTGGGCCTCACGCGCGAGCAGAAGGACTGGCTGCACGCGCACCTCTCGAACGCGATGGCGTGGCATCGCTCGCGCGAGCTGCCGGAATACCGAAGTTTCCTCGCGTCGGTCTCGACCCGGTCCGGGCGGCCCTTCACGGAAGCCGAGGTCGCGCAGGCCTGGGCCGACGTGCGCACCGACTACCATCGAGTGGTCGAGCATGTGCTGCCCGAGGCCGCCGACTTCCTCGCCGGGCTGGACGAGCGCCAGCTGGCACACCTCGAGCGCAAGTTCGACGACGACAACGCCAAGCTCGTGAAGGAATCGACCCAGGGCACGCCGGAGGAACGGCGCGCGCAGGTGTCGAAGCGGGCGATCGGCCACCTGGAGGAGTGGACCGGGCGGCTGTCCGGCGCGCAGCGCGCCATCGTGGCGGCGCGCGAGGCGGCGGTTCCCGACACGCTCACGGACCGCCTCGTAGACCGCCGCTACCGCCAGACGGAGACCATCGCGCTCGCCCGCACCCGGGACCGCGGGAAGATCGCCGCGGGATTGCACCGGCTCCTCGTCGACACCGACTCGTGGCGGCGGCCGGAATACCAGGCGAAGCTGCGCCAGCGCGACGAGGCCACCTTCCGCATGATCGCGCAGCTGAGCGCGACCCTCACGCCCGCCCAGCGCTCCCATATGCAGGAACGCATCGCCGGCTACATGCAGGACATCACCCGCCTCGCCTCCGCGGGATGACGCGGCTCAGAGGCGCGACTTGAAGGACTCGGTGGCGCCGACGAGGCGCGAGCGGATGCCGGGCTCGAAGGCGGAGTGGCCCGCGTCGGGCACGATGGTGTACTCGGCCTCCGGCCAGGCGTGGTGCAGGTCGTCGGCGGACATGGCGGGGCACACGATGTCGTAGCGGCCCTGCACGATCACGCCGGGAATGTCCTTCAGGCGCCGTGCGTGGTCGAGCAGGAAGTTGTCGGGCAGGAAGATGTCGTGGCGGAAGTAGTGCGCCTCGATGCGCGCCAGGCCGAGCGCCACGCGGTCGCTCGCGAAGTCGGCCACCAGCCCCGGATTCGGCAGCAGCGTCGAGCACGAGCCCTCGTAGACGCTCCAGCAGCGCGCGGCGGGCATGTGCACCGCGGGATCGGGATCGACGAGTCGGCGGTGGTAGGCCGCGAGCAGGTCGCCGCGCTCGGCCTCGGGAATGTAGCCCGCGAAGACGCGCCACGCCTCGGGAAAGATCGCGCGCAGCCCGTAGAGGAACCAGTCGATCTCGCTCCTGCGGCAGAGGAAGATGCCGCGCAGCACGAGGGCGAGGCAGCGCTCCGGGTGGTGTTCCGCGTAGGCGAGCGCGAGGGTCGAGCCCCACGAGCCGCCGAACACCATCCAGCGGTCGATGCGCAGGTGCTCGCGCAGGCGCTCCAGGTCCGCCACGAGGGCGGGCGTCGTGTTCGCCTCGAGGCAGCCCAGCGGCGTCGAGCGCCCGGCCCCGCGCTGGTCGTAGACCACGATGCGGTAGAACGCCGGATCGAAGAACTGGCGGTGCACGGCGCTCGATCCCGCGCCCGGGCCGCCGTGCAGGAAGACGACCGGCACGCCGCGCGGATTGCCGCTTTCCTCGTAGTACATGCGGTGCGGGGCATCGAGGTCGAGCATTGCGCTGCGCAAGGGCTCGATGGGCGGGAACAGCGCATGGGGCTCGGTGGCGCCGGAGTGCTTCTCCTGGGGCATGGCTCGCGTCTCGGGTTGGTCCGGGAAGATTATCAGATGGGTGGCCGGGCCCGCATCCCTTGTCTTGCGCCGCACCAATACTCATATAGGGAGGAAGCGTTTACACTATGCGGCATCGCAGCATCAGCGGGAGGTGATATACCTTGGAGGCGATGCTCTACCAGCTCTACGATTGGCAGCGGGCGGCGCTCGAGCCGTGGCGCGCTTTCGCCCAGGCGGCCAACCAGCTCTACGGGCATCCGGACAGTCCCCTCTCCTATCTGCCCGGCAGCCGCAACGTGGCCGCCGCGTTCGACCTGATGACCCGCCTCACCCAGCGCTACGAGCGGCCGGATTTCGGCATCGCGTCGGTGCGCTCGGGCGATGTGGAATACACGGTGCACGAGCACGCGGAGATCGACCGGCCCTTCTGCCGGCTCCTGCACTTCGTGAAGGAAGGCGCCCCGGAGCAGCCGCGCGTGATCGTGTTCGCGCCGCTCTCGGGGCACTTCGCGACGCTGTTGCGCGACACCGTGCGCACGCTGCTCGCCGACCACGACGTGTGGATCACCGACTGGAAGGACGCGAAGGAGATCCCGATCTCGGTGGGTGCCTTCACCTTCGACGACTACGTGGCGTACGTGCGCGACTTCGTGCGTCACGTGGGGCCCGAAGCGCACGCCATCTCGGTCTGCCAGCCGACGGTGCCGGTGCTGGCCGGCGTTTCCCTCATGGCGGCGGCGGGCGAGGACATTCCGCGCACGCTCACCATGATGGGCGGCCCGATCGACACGCGCCGCAGCCCCACCGCGGTCAACACGTTCGCCAAGCACCGGCCGCTGTCGTGGTTCGAGGCGAAGGTGATCCAGCGCGTGCCGATGCGCTATCCCGGATTCATGCGCCGCGTCTATCCCGGCTTCCTGCAGTTCGCCGGCTTCGTCGCGATGAATCCCGACCGGCACATGGAATCGCACGTGCAGTACTACCACCATCTGGTCAAGGGCGACGGCGAGAGCGCCGATGCGCACCGCCAGTTCTACGACGAGTACAACGCGGTGATGGACCTGCCCGCGGAGTACTACCTCGAGACCGTGGATCGCGTCTTCCAGCGCCACCTGCTGCCGCAGGGCAAGCTCACGGTCGTGGGCGAGCGCGTGCGTCCCGAGGCGATCAAGGGCGCGGCGCTCTTCACGATCGAGGGCGAGCTCGACGACATCTCGGGCAACGGCCAGACCGAGGCGGCGCAGGGCCTCACGCGCGGCATCCCGGCCAAGGACAAGCAGCACTTCGAGGCCAAGGGCGTCGGCCACTACGGCATCTTCAGCGGGCGCAAGTACCGCGAGCTGATCTATCCGCGCATCAAGGAGTTCATCGCGCGGCACGACTGAGGCGAGCGCGCCCGGTCGCTCAGCCCTTCGGAATGCCTTCCGGCTCGAGCTTCCCGGCGACTTCCTGCCAGGCCCGCGCGACGGCCGAGTCGGTCACCATGTTGCGGAAGTTGGCGTTCAGCACCGGGTCGTTGCCGGCGATGCGCGCGCGGAAGGCCTCGACGTCCACCTTCGCCCGCACTTCCTCGAGCGTGGCGCCCGGCCGCCAGGCGGCGCGCACCTGCGCCATGATCGATTCCATCAGCGCGGCGAGCTCCGCGATGTACTTCTTGTCGTGCATGACGGGCCCGTGCCCCGGCACGATGGCGAGCGCGTCCATCGCCTCGAGCTTCCTCAGCGCCGCCGCCCATTCGCCGATATAGGACTGCGTGGCGAACGGGAACGGATGGACCACGATGTCGCCGGTGACGAGCACCTTCGCATCCGGAACGTAGACCACCGCGTCGCCCGCCGTGTTGGCGCGGCCCGGCCACGAGATCTCGGCCGTGCGTCCGCCCAGGCGCAGCGTGAGCCGGTCGCCGAACGCGATGTCGCTCCCGCGGAAGCGCAACGACCGGCATTCCTCGATCCCCACGTCCGCTTCGCGAAGGACGCCGGCCAGCCGCGCGCGACGCGCCTCGGCCAGGGGCTTGCCGTCGGAACCGGTGCCCGTCGCCAGCGCCTCGCGCAGCGGCGCGGCCTGCGAGCGCAGGAACGCCTCGCACTGCGGGCCCATGTACGGGCGCACGATTCCCTCCAGCGATCTCGCGGTGAACTCCTGCGCGATGAAGCGCGCGTCGGGAAACGCCTCGGCGTACACCGCGTTACCCGCGACGTGGTCGTTGTGCCAGTGCGTGTTGACGACATAGCGCACGGGCTTCGGAGTGAGACGGCGGACTTCCTCGACCATGCGGCGCGTGAGCGAAGGATGGTGCCCCGTGTCCACGACGAGGACCGCGTCGTCGCCGATGATCACGGTGGAGTTGCCGCTCACGATGGCGTGCCCCGGCGGCTCGATGAATGCGTAGATGCCATCGGCCACCTTCACCGTGTCGAACGAGAAGGGAAAGCCGTCGGCGGCGCCGGCGCGGCAGGCGTTCGCGAGCGCGAGGAGCAGGAAGGCGGTCCGTGCCATGCCGCCGATGCTACGGCCGCGCGGTGGGCGGTGCGTTACGGATTGTGCGCGGTGACTTACAATCGAGTGGACAACCCGGAGGTTTCCATGCCGAAGCCCGTCACCCCGCAGGAGATGTTCGACCTCTGGCAGAAGATGGTGAACCCGGGGGCCTATCCGCTGCAGAGCCTGATGTTCCCGGTGCTCGACCCGAAGGAGATCGAGAAGAAGGTCGCCGAGCTGGAGACGGTCGAGCACTGGCTCAAGGCGAACCTCAACATGCTGCAGCTCACGATCAAGTCGCTGGAATACCAGCGCGCGCTGCTCGAGGGCGGCGAGAAGGCCGCGGCCGCCATGCAGGGCGACGCCGCGTCGTCGCCGGAGGCGCCCAATCCCGCGATGTGGGCCTGGAACATGATGGCCCAGGCGGGCAAGACCATGGCCGACGCGGGCAAGTCGATGGCCGACGCGGCGCAGTCCGGGACCTCCGCGCAGCCGCCCGCGGGGAAGAAGAAGGGCAAGCCCGCCCGCTGAGGCGCGCCGGCACGAGCGCCCTTCATGCGATTCGCTCTCGCGGCGGCGTTCGTGGCGGCCCACGTGCTCGCCGGCTGCGCGGCGGTGACGCCACCCGCGTGCCGGAATGGCGAGCCCGCGGTGAGCGACCTTCTCTACTTCGGCACGACGAAGCCCGATGGCGCGGTGAGCGCCGCCGAGTGGTCGGATTTCCTGCGTGACGTGGTCACGCCGCGTTTCCCCGCGGGGCTCACCGCCTGGCAGGCCGCCGGCCAGTGGCGGTCCGCCCGCGGATCGGTCGAGCGTGAAGCGGCGTACGTCCTGAGCCTCGTGCACCCCGACGCTGCGGCGTCGGAGGAAGCGGTGCGCGCGATCGTCTCGGCATACAAGTCGCGCTTCCGCCAGGAGGCCGTGCTGCGAGTGACGACGCGAGGCTGCGCCTCGTTCTAGCCCGGGATCGTGAGCCCGGGCCGCGCCTTCTCCAGCACGCGCCGGAAGTCGCCGCGGATGCGCTCGAGCGCGGCCTTCGAGTCGCCCTCGAAGCGCAGCACGATCACCGGCGTCGTGTTGGACGCGCGCATGAGCCCGAAGCCGTCGGGATACTCCACGCGCAGGCCATCGATGGTGTTCACGTCGGTCGCGCCCTGGAACTGCGCCGACTTCTGCAGCTCCGCGATGAGGCGATGGTTCTCGCCTTCGCGATCGAGCGCCACGTTGAGCTCCGGCGTGCAGATCGAATCGGGCAGCGCCTCGAGGAGCTTCGACGCGTCGGCCTCGCGCGACACCAGCTCGAGGAGCCGCGCGCCCGCGTAGAGGCCGTCGTCGAATCCGTACCAGCGGTCCTTGAAGAACACGTGGCCGCTCATCTCGCCGGCGAGCGGCGCGCCGGTCTCCCTGAGCTTCGCCTTGATGAGCGAATGCCCGGTCTTCCACAGGAGCGGCTTGCCCCCGTGCTCGCGGATCCACGCGAAGAGGTTGCGCGAGCACTTCACGTCGAAGATGATCTGCGCGCCCGGGTTGCGCTCCAGCACGTCGGCGGCGAAGAGCATGAGCTGGCGGTCCGGATACACGATGCGTCCCGATTTCGTCACCACGCCCAGCCGGTCGCCGTCTCCGTCGAAGGCGAGGCCCAGCTCCGCGTCGCTCGAGCGCAGCTTCTCGATGAGGTCCGCGAGGTTCTCCGGCTTCGACGGGTCCGGGTGGTGGTTCGGGAAGTTGCCGTCCACGTCGCAATAGAGCTCGATCACCTTGCAGCCCAGGCGCCGGAAGAGCTCGGGCGCCACGGAGCCGGGCGAGCCGTTGCCGCAGTCGACCGCGATGGTGAGCGCTCGCGCGAGCTTCACGTCGGAGGTGATGCGCGCGAGGTACGCCTCGCGGATGTCGGCGCGTTCGAGCTTGCCGCGGCCGGTCGTGAAATCGCCGCTGTCCACGAGGCGCCGCAGGTCCTGGATCGCCTCGGCCGCGAGCGTGTCGCCGGCCACCATCATCTTGAGCCCGTTGTACTCGGGCGGGTTGTGGCTGCCGGTCACCATCACGCCGCTGCCGGTCTTGTAATGGTGTGTGGCGAAATAGACCATCGGCGTGGCGACCACGCCGATGTCCACGACGTCCATGCCGGCCGCATTGAGGCCGCGCGCGAGCGCCGCCGCGAGCTTCGGCCCCGAGAGCCGCCCGTCGCGCCCGACCACGAAGCGCTGCACGCCCCTGCGCTTTCCGAGCGTGCCGAGCGCGCGTCCCACCGCCTCGGCGGCCTCCTCCGTGAGCGTGCGGTCCACGATGCCGCGGATGTCGTAGGCCTTGAAGATCTCGGGGGCGACGGGGGTGATCATTCGCGATGCTCGAAGAAGTGGAGGATGCGCCGCGGAAGCCATTCGATGTTTCCCGGGAACGGGCCGCTCACGAAGCCGACGTGACCTCCCCGGGCCGGGAATTCTAGCTTGACCGCGGCGGAGACTTCGCGTTGCGCGGGCAGCGCGCTTTCCGGCAGGAACGGATCGTCGCGGGCGTTGATGAACAGCGTCGGCACGCGCACGCCGCCGAGCCACGGCTTGGCGCTCGCGCGCGTCCAGTAATCGGCCGTGTCGCGGAAGCCGTGCAGCGGCGCGGTGACCACGTTGTCGAAGTCGCGCAGGGTGCGCGCGCGCCGCACCGCGGCCGCGTCGTAGAGGCCCGGGTGGCGCTCGAGGCGCGCGAGCGCGTTGCGGCGCAGCGTGCGCATGAAGTGCCAGGTATAGAGCCGTCCGAAGCCGCGGCCCAGCGCGTCGCCGCCGGCCATGAGGTCCACGGGGGCGGAGATGACCGCCGCGCGCTCGACGATGCCGAGCGCCGCATCGCCGCGCTCGCCGAGCCATTTCGCGAGCACGTTGCCGCCGAGGCTCACGCCCGCGGCGTAGAGGGGCGCGCCGCCCGCGCGGCTGCGCAGGCGGCGCAGCACCCAGTCGGCCTCGTCGGAGTCGCCCGAATGGTAGGCGCGCGCGAGGCGGTTCGGCTCGCCGCTGCAGCCGCGGAAATGCGTGACGCTGCCGCGCCAGCCGTGCCGCCGCACGTGCTCCATCAGCATCCGCGCGTACGGCGACGCGGACGACCCTTCCAGGCCGTGGAAGAGCTGCACCCACGGCGCGGATGCGGGTCCGTCGAGAATGTCCACGTCGACGAAATCGCCGTCCGGAGTCTCCCAGCGCTCGCGGCGCAGTGCCACGCGCGGGGCGGAGGCGAAGAGCGCGCCGTAGACCGTCTGCAGGTGCGCCTGGGCGAGCCAGCGCGCGGGAACGAAGGCGGGCGGCATCAGGGACGCGATGCTGCGGCCGCCGGACCGTAACGCCACTCGAGGGCGCGCGCTCCGTCGGCACGGCGCGGTCCCAGGAGATTCAGCAACGGCTCGAGCGCATTCGCGGACGTGTCTTGCGCGCGTGCCTCGCCCGAGAAGGCGAGCGAGGCGGGCGGCGCGAAGCTGCCCGTGCCCGCGAGGCGCAGCGGCCCGTCGAGCGTGGCCAGCGTGATCCTCGCCGGCCCGCCTTCGGCGCGCGCCTCGATGCGGTAGGACCCGAGCGGCCGTACGTCCGAGGCGGCGAGCGCCGCATCGCGCCACTCGAGCTGCGCGCTGCCGCGCAGGCCGCGGCCATCCCATGCCACGGCCGGCGCGGTGGCGGTGAGCGCGCCTTGCGGTTGCCACGCCGCCGCGAGCGGCACGGCCGGCGCGAGCGCCGCCGCATCCGCGCGTGCGCGAAGATCGCGCGCCTCGAGGTCGCCGAGCCCGCGCTCGATCCGGCCGTGCGCTTCGATTCCGCGGCCGCTGGCATCGACGGCGAACGCGAGCCGGCCGAAGACGAGGCGCGACGGAAGGAATCGCCAGCGCAGCGTCTCGATCGGGAGCGCGGCACCGAGGTTCGCGCGGGCGCTCCCGTTCCAGAGCGTGCCCTGCGCCGCGGAGAATTCGAGCGTGCCCGGCACGGCGAGGCGTTGCGTCACGAACCGTGCGGGAATCGTCGCCGCGGCGAACACGAGGTAGGCGGCGATGCCGAGGACGGCGATCGTGCGTGCGCGCATCGCTTCAGGACCGGGCGAGCGTGATCTCGGCGCGCACGCGTCCGGGCTCGGGCCGCGCCTCGAGGCGCGCGCTTTCCACGCGCAGGCCCTGCGCGGCCGCGGCGGTGGAGAGCCATTCGAGGAGCGCGGCGAATCCCACGTCGTCGCCCGCGAGCTTGAGACGGCGATCGTCGGCGAGCGTCAGCCGCGCGCCCGGCGGCGCGGCAAGTCCGCCCGCCGCGAGCGAAGAGAGAGGCTGGCCCGCGGCGGTCGCGAGGGGCGGCATCGCGCGCAGCCGGCGCACCTCGTCGGCATCGCGTTGCAGCGCGGCGACCGAGGCACGCAGTTCCGGAACCTCGCGCTCCAGGCGCGCACGCGTCCTTTCGAGCGGGATCCACGCGAGTGCGACGAAGAGCAGCACCGCGACGGCGATGCCGCCGGCGGCGAGCACCGAGCGCTCGCGCGCCGAGCGCCGATCCCAGGCCGCGCGGATCGTCATCGCTTCGCCTCCGCCATCGGGGGAGTGGTGCCCGCCGGCCGGACGTCGAGCCGGCCGTTGGCGTACTCGATGGAGCGCGCGGGACCGCCGGAAGCGCGCGCCGCGTGCGTGAGCTGCGCGAGGAAATCGTCGCCCGCGGCGAGCCCGCGCGAGCGGCGCAGCTCCCCGAGGTTGCGCTCCATCTGCAGCCGCGGATCCACGACCGCCTTCGCCTCCGGGAACGCGGAGCGGAAGATGGACTCGGCACCCGCGGCGAGGTCGGCGCGCTCGCGCGCGAGCCTCCACGCTTGCGCGGCGTCGAGCGCGAACTGCACGACGACGATGGATAGCGCGAGCGCCATCGCGGCGCGGGGAATGCGCACGGCGGAGAGCCGTGCAGCGTGGCTGCGCAGCTCGGGCGCGAGCAGGTCGATCGCGCCTCGGGCGGGCTCGCCACGCGCGAGCGTTTCCCAGCGCGAGCCGGGCTCCATCCGCACGCCGGCTTCCGCCGTCCAGCGTTCGAGATCGGGACGGGGTGCCTCGCCCTCGGTGTGCACGCGGATCAGGCCCGGGCGCTCGCCGCGCTCGCTCGCCTCGTCCAGCGCGATGCGCAGCGCGAGCGGCAGGCCCGCGGGCGCGCCGCGGTCGAAGGCGACGCCGGCGCCGAGGTCGTCCACGAGCAGGCCGCGCGCGGTTCCGAGCACCAGTTGCCATTCGCCGCCGGGTCCGCCGAGCAGCGCGCTCTCGCACCAGGCGCGCGCGGGGCGCAGCCCCGCCGCGCGCAGCGGCTCGAGCATGCCGCGCAGCCATTCGCGGTCGATCACCGCGACCAGCGTCTCGCCGCGCGCGTCGACCGGGCCGGCCACCGCGTGGATGTGCGACGGATCGGCGAGCAGGCGATCTTCCACCGCGAAGGGCAGCAGCTCGCGCAGCGTGGCCGCGCCCACGCGCGGGAGCTTGAGGCGCGCGAAGAGCACGCGCGCCGCGGGCAGCGCGAGCTCCACGTCCTGGGCGCGCGGCATGTCGTCCGGCGGCGTGGCGTCCTCGCGCAGGAGCGCGCCGCGCGCGTCGAAGAGCATCCACGGCCAGCGGGCGGAGGCGGCGGCGCGGTCGCCGGCGGGCACGAAGATGCGCAGCTTCATCGCCGTGCGCCCCTCAGTAGCGCGGACGCCGCCACGCGAACGCGGTCGTCACCGGCTTGCCCGGGGCGATCACGCGCTCCACCAGGGCATCGGTCGCGAGCTGCACGTCGTCCTGCGCCACGCGCACCCGCACCGAGAAGAACGAGCTCTTCACGTCGAGCGCCGCGGTGGAGGCTTTCGAATCGAACTGGCGGACCCAATCCGCGACCTCGGACGCGGCGAGGAATGGCGGTTTCGCGCGGCGCTGCGCCACCCGCTGGTCGATCGCCGAGCGTGGGACGTTCGGCAGCACCGCGGCCAGCACCAGCGCGCTCGCGGTGTTCGCGTTGATCGTGGTGTGCACGCGCAAGGCGGTCACGTAGGGCAAGAGCTTCGCGACGGCCTTCGCATCGAAGCCCTTCACGCGATAGAGCTCCTCGACCTGCGCCATCGGCTGGTTGGCGGCGCGATAGGGGCGGGGGAGCGCGAGGTAGTAGTTGTCTTCGGCGCCGGCGCCGCTCGTGAGCTCGCTGTCCGCGTCGATCCAGTCCACCACGGCATAGGCGAGGTCCGGGGACAGGTCGAGGGAGGTGAGCAGGCGCTTGAAGATCTCCACGTCGCCGTCGCTGCGTTGGTTGGCGACGACCAGGTTGTTCAGGTTGAACTTTCCCTGCTCGTCGGTGATGTCGCCGGCCACCACGGCGCGCTCCACGGGCAGGCCCGCCATCGGCTGCGCCCAGCCTTCCTCGAGCGAATCGTGAGTGCCGGCGGTGGCCGCGTCCTGCGCGAGCACGCCGCGCGCCCAGTCGAGGCCCGCCTGCGCGTACTGGTCGGCCTGCGCCCGCGAGGCCACCATCATCGCCTGGTCGAGCATCGCCGACTGCTGCGCGAGCATGACGGTCGCGGCGGAAGCCGCCACGGCGACGATGAGCACCGCGGTGATCGCGGCCACGCCCGATTGGCGCCGTCGGCTCATGGCGTCCTCGGCAGGTCGATGAGGCGCACGATGCGCTCGCCGCTCGCGAGCTCCGCCGTCACCTCGACGGCGGCGGGCGTGAGCGCGCTGCCGTTGGGCCAGGTGGAGCGCCATTCGCCGGTGTCGCTGCCGGGATCCATGAATCGAAAGCCCAGCGCGCGCACCGGGGCGAGCACCGTCACGGCGACGGGCTCCTCGCGCGGCGCGGCGTCCGCGCCGGCCCACGACAGGCGCTCGACACGGTCGCCGTTCAGGCGATACGCCACGCGCTGGGGGGCGGCGAGGACGTTGTCCTGCAGCGGGCTGCCGGAGCGCGTGAGGGCGAGTCCATCCCCGCCACCGGGCATGCCGAGCGACGACGAGACCGTCGGCAGCGGCTCTCCCGAGGGCCCCTTGGACGGTTGCTGGCGCACGAGCACGGCGCCGAGGTCGCGCTCGACGCGCGCCTCGAAGAGCGCCACGTCGCGCCACTTGCGCGATTCACGCTGCAGCGCCTCGCGGCTGTCGAGCAAGGCGGTGAGGCCGCGGTAGGCGAAGCCGGACAGGATCGCGAAGATGGCGAGCGCCACCAGCAGCTCGACCAGCGTGAACCCGCGGCTATTGCGAAACATAGCCCGTGAGCCGCGTGAGCACGCGCGCGGGATCCTTCGCCTCGGCCACCGCGAGGTCGACGCGGCGCATGGCGGGATTCGGCGTCTCGCTCACCGTCTCCTCGATGACCAGCGCGAGCCCGCCTTCCGCGGTGTCCATGCGCGTGCTCGCGGCGGACGGGAAGACGCGCCGCGCGCGCAGCTCCGCGAGCCGGTTCTCGGCCGCCCACGTCGCGAGCAGGCGCTCGCGGGTTTCCATCGCGCCGTCGGTCGCGATGCTCGCCGCGCGGGTCGTGGCCGCCAGCGCCACGGCGAGGATCGCCACGGCGACCAGGATCTCGATCAGCGTGAATCCGACCGGACGACGGCCGCAGTTCGGTCGCCCTCGGGCAGCCGGGGGCCCCTGTGTCTTCATCACGGCTCCGCCACGGTGACCGCTCCGGCCGCGTCGCCCTCGACCGCCCACGGCAGGCCGCGCACCTCGAGCGCCACGCGGAACGGGATGCCGAGGCCGTCGGGCAGGAACACGAGGCGCTCGCCCGCCTTGAGCGGCTGGCCGTCCACATAGAGGGAAGTGACGCGCGAGGATCCGGCCAGGGTCGCGTCGCGCGCGGGATCGGAGCGCCACGCATCGCCCGCGAAAGACCACTCGCGCAGGCGCTTGTCGTCGAAGCTGACCGCCGTCGGCCGGCCGCCGAACCACGCGGCATCGCGTGCGTGCTCGAGGGCGAGTGCCACGCGTGCCGACTCGCGCCGTCCGATTTCCACGTCGCCGGGGAAGAGGTTCACCGCGGCGAGCGCGATGACGATGCCCGTGATCGCCACGACGACCAGCACCTCGACGAGCGTGAACCCGGATCTATTCCCAGTTCCCAATGTCGGCCCCGCTGCCTTCGCCGCCCGCCGCGCGGTCCGCGCCGAGGCTGAAGACGTCGATCTCGCCGTGGACGCCCGGATTCAGGTACTGGTAGTCGCCGCCCCACGGATCCTTCGGAAGCCGCTCGAGGTAGCCGCCCTGCTTCCAGTTGCCCGGCACCGGCGGCGTCCCGGGCTTCTGCACCAGCGCGGCGAGGCCCTGGTCCGTCGAGGGATAGAAGCCGTTGTCGAGCCGGTAGAGCTTGAGCGACTGCACGATCGCGCCGATGTCCGCCCTGGCCGCGACGCGCTTGGCCTCGTCCGGGCGGTCCATGATGCGCGGCACCACGATGGCCGCGAGGATGGCCAGGATCGCCACCACCACCAGCACCTCGATCAGCGTGAAACCGTTGCGCTTGTTCGACATCACTTCCCGACCAGCTGGTTGAGTTGGAAAATCGGCAGAAGGATCGCGACCACGATGCCGAGCACGAGTCCCCCCATGGCGAGGATCATCGCGGGCTCGAACAGCGCCGCGAACGCCGCGAGCCGCGTGGCGATGTCGGCGTGCTGCTGGCGTGCCGCGCGCTCGAGAGCCTCGTCGAGCCGGCCGCTCGCTTCTCCGCTCGCGATGAGGTGCACCATCACCGGCGGGAATGCGCGCGTCGCCGAGAGCGCGCGCGCGAGCGGCATGCCCTCGCGCACGCCGCGCGCGGCGCTCGTCAACGCCTCGCGCATCGGCACGAGCGTCATCACGCCGGTGCCCGCTTCCAGCGCGGCGAGGATCGGCACGCGGCTGCCCACGAGGATGGAGAGCGTGGCGGCGAGGCGCGCCGCGTCGAGGTGGCGCAGCAGCCGGCCCACGAGGGGCGCGCGCCACGCGAGGCGGTGCAGCGAAGCGCGCGTGGCCGGCCGGTTCAGCGCCCAGCGCAGCGCGAGCGCGGCGGCCGCGATGAGGGCGAGCCAGATCACCCACGTCGAGCGCAGGAAGCCCGAGAACGCGATGAGCGCCCGGGTGAGGATCGGCAGCTGCTGGTGCGCGTGCTGGAAGACCTGCACCACCTGCGGAAGCACGTAGACCAGCAGCGCGCCCACGACGAGGATCGCCACGCCGAGCACGATGGACGGATAGATGAGGGCGAGAGAGAGCCGCGCGCGCAGCTGCTGGCGCTCCTCGAGGTAATCGGCGAGCCGTGCCAGCACCCGCGGCAATTGCCCCGATGCCTCGCCCGCGGCCACCAGCGTGCGATGCAGCTCGGGAAAGACCGCGGGGAAGGCGGCCAGCGCGCGCGCCACGGAGTTGCCCGCCAGCACCTCGCCGCGCAGCGCCGCGAGCACCTGGCGCACGCGCTCGTTCTCGGCCTGCTCGATCAAGGCGTTGAACGCCTGCTCCACCGTGAGGCCCGCCTCGAGCAGCGAGGCCAGCCCGCGCGTGAGCTGCGTGACCTGCGAGACGGGCAGCGACACGGGCCGGTAGCGCGCGCCGGCGGCCGGGTCGTTGGCCGCGATGACGTCGACGCGATAGGGCGTGAGCCCCTGGTCGCGCAGCGCCGCGCGCGCCTGCCGCGCGCTGTCGGCCTCCAGCACGCCTTTCTGCAGCTTGCCGTCGAGGTTGTACGCCTGGTAGCGGAAGCCCGGCATCGGCGTCAGTTGCGGGTGACGCGCAGGACCTCGTCGAGCGCGGTGACGCCCTCGCGCACCCAGCGCAGGCCGTCCTCGCGCAGGCGGATCATGCCGCCGCGCACGCCGTGGGCGCGCAGCTCGCGCTCGGCCATGGTGTCGTGGATGAGCTTGCGCATGTCCTCGTCGACCGTCATCAGCTCGTAGATGCCGGTGCGGCCCTTGTAGCCGGTGAAGTTGCACGCGCCGCAGCCCGCCGCGCGGAAAAGCCGCTCGGGCAGGTGGCGCCCGAAGATCGTGCGCTCGGCCTCGTCCGGCTCGTAGGGCGTGCGGCACTCGGGGCAGAGCTTGCGCACCAGCCGCTGGGCGAGCACGCCGTTCAGCGTCGAGGCGAGGAGGTAGGGCTCGATGCCCATGTCGAGGAGCCGCGTGACCGCGCCCGGCGCGTCGTTGGTGTGCAGCGTGGCGAGCACCAGGTGGCCGGTGAGCGAGGCCTGCACCGCGATCTGCGCGGTCTCCAGGTCGCGGATCTCGCCGATCATCACCACGTCCGGGTCCTGGCGCAGGATCGCGCGCAAGGCCCGGGCGAACGTCATCTCGATGCGCGGATTCACCTGCGTCTGGCCCACGCCGTCGAGCTCGTACTCGATCGGGTCCTCGACGGTGAGGATGTTGCGCGTCTTGCGGTCCAGCCGCGAGAGCGCCGAGTAGAGCGTCGTCGTCTTGCCCGAGCCCGTGGGGCCGGTGACGAGGAAGATGCCGTGCGGCACCTGGATCAGCGCGTCCACCGCGTCGCGCGTGGCGCTCGCCATGCCCAGCGCGTCGAGTGTCAGGCGGCCCGCCTGCTTGTCGAGGAGGCGCAGCACCACGCGCTCGCCGCTGCCGGTCGGGATCGTGGACACGCGCACGTCGATGGCGCGGCCCGCGATGCGCAGCGCGATGCGCCCGTCCTGCGGCAGGCGCTTCTCCGCGATGTCGAGCGAGGCCATCACCTTGATGCGCGAGACCATCGCAGGGTGCAAGCCACGTCGGGGTTCGACGACGTCCCGCAGCGCGCCGTCGACGCGGAATCTCACCAGCGCGCGCGACTCGAAGATCTCCAGGTGCACGTCGGAGGCGCCCTCGCGCACCGCCTGGGTGAGGAGCGCGTTGATGAGGCGGATGATGGGGGCGTCGTTCTCGGCCTCGAGCAGGTCGGCGACCTCGGGCAGCTGCTCGGTGAGCTTGGCGAGGTCGACCGATTCCCCCATGTCCTCGACGATGGTCTCCGCGGCCGAGGGCTCGCGCGTGTAGGCGAGCACCAGGCAGTGCTCGAATTCCTCCGGCGTGAGCAGGACTTCCTTCAGCGGCTTGCCGGCCATGCGGCGCACTTCCGCCAGTGTCGAGGCCTGGGGGTAAGGACGGATCCAGACCTCGAGCGCGCCGCCCGTCACGCGCGCGGCGAGCACGCCCTTCGACTTGGCGAAGGGGTACGGCAGCAGCCGCACGGTTTGCGGATCGAGGTCCTGGGGGTTCACCGTTCGCTCGAGGGGGGCGGTCATCTCATTGGCCGAGGGGTTGCTTCCTGGCTTCGTCGAGCGGCGCCACCTGCTTCGCCGGCTCGGCGGGCAGCAGGCCGGTCGGCGGCAGGCTCATGCCGCCCTGCAGTTTCCGGATGTAGTCGTACCGGTCGCCCGTGAGCGCGGCGGCGGCGCTCGCATCCTTCAGCACCACCGGGCGCAGGAAGATCATGAGGTTGGTGCGCTTGTGGTTGCGCGACTCGTACCTGAAGAGCGCGCCAAGGTAGGGAATGTCGCCCAGCAGCGGCACCTTGTCGATGTTCGACTCCTGGTCGTCCTGGATGAGGCCGCCGAGGACCACGATCTGGCCGTTGTCCACGAGCACGACCGAATCGAGCGAGCGCTTGTTGGTGATGATGTCGGACGCCTGCACCAGCGCCTTGTCGCGCGTGACGCTCGACACCTCGGTGGAGATCCTGAGCTTCACCGCGCCCGCCTCGGAGACCTGCGGCGTCACGCGCAGCGTGAGGCCGATGTCCTTGCGCTCGATGGTCTGGAACGGGTTGGTGGCGCTGCCCGCGGTGGGCGTGTAGGTGCCGGTGATGAAGGGCACGTTCTGGCCCACGACGATCTTCGCCTCCTCGTTGTCGAGCGTGAGCACGTTGGGCGTGGACAGCACGTTGGCGTTGGAATTGCCCTCGAGCGCGCGCGCCAGCAGCTGCAGGTTCGGGACCGTGACCGGGTTGCCGTTCGCGTCGGTGAGCCCCGGGATGGTGATGGAGCCCTTGATGATGCCGAGGTTCAGGCCCGTGCCGATGTTCACCAGCGGATTGGTCGCGACGCCGAGGATGTTGGAGCCCACGGTCGTGCTGAAGTTGGTGCCGCCGAAGAGCGTCTGCCCGTTGCCGATGTCCTTCCCCGAATTCCACTGCACGCCGAATTCCGCGGCGAGGCCGGTCGTGACCTCGACGAGCAGTGCCTCGACATACACCTGCTCGCGGCGCTGGTCGAGCGTGTCGATCACGGTGCGCAGGCTGCGGTACACCGGCTCCGGAGCCGAGATGATGATCGAGTTGGTCGGCGGGTAGGCCTGGATCACGGAGTTCGGCGCCGCCGCGCCCGGCGCCGCGCCGATGCTGGTGGAGGCGGTGGTCTGCGAGGCGGTGTTGCCCGCCGGCGTCGTCGAGGTGGTGGTGGTGCGCGTGAGGTCGCTGCCGGCGAGCAGCCCGCGCAGCGTCTCGGCGATGCGGGTGGCCTCGGCGTTGCGCAGGAACACCGTATAGATGTTGCCGCCGCCCGCGCCCGGCGCGTCGAGCCCGATGGCGAGCGACTTGATGCGGTTCATGAGCGGCGCGTTGTCGGCGCGCACGATGAGGCTGTTGGTGCGCGAGTCCACCGCGATCGCGGCCTTGGGCGTGGAGCCGGGCGCGTTGAGCGGCGCGCTCGCCTCCGGCACCACGCGCTGCAGCATCTGCGCGATGTCGATGGCCGAGGCGTTCTGGAGGCGAATGATCTCGACGTCGGTGCCGGACGGCCGGTCGATCGACTCGATGATGCGCTGGATGCGCCGCACGTTCGCCGCGTAGTCGGTGATCACGATCGCGTTGTTGTTGGGATACGCGGCGATGAAGTTGTTGGCGGTGACGAGCGGGCGCAACACCGGCACGAGCTGCACCGCGTTCTCGTTCTGCAGCACGAAGACCTGCGTGACGATGCTCTCGCCGGCGGCGCGCGCCGCCTGCTCGCCCGTGGGCACCGCGCTCGTCTTCGCCTCCGCCTCGGGGACGATCTTCACGAAGCCGTCGCCTTCCACCGCCGCGAAGCCCTGCACGCGCAGCGCCGAGAGCAGGATGCGGTAGAGCATGTCCTTCGACACGGGCTGGTCGGAAACGATGTTCACCGTGCCGGTCACGCGCGGGTCGAGGATGAAGTTCTTGCCCGTGTGCTGGCCGACGGTCTTGATCACCGACTGGATGTCGGCGTTCACGAAATTGACGGTGATCTTTTCCTCGCCCGCCGCGGCGCTCTTCTCCGTGCCCGGGGCGTCCGCGGGCGGGGCTGCGACGGCGCTCGCGCAGGCAAGCAGCAGCGCCGCCGGCACCGCGCGTGCGAGGGAAGTTAGAAACGTTGTCACAATTTGTGTCTTTTCCGTTGATTTGTCAGGCGTTTTCGCGGGACCAGTGTACACCAGCGAAACGCCCGCTGCACCCCTCGGAAAGCCCCTTGCGGGCCCCCCGCCTCACTGGATCTGATAGCTGAGCTGCAGCACCGCGTTCCCGCGCTGCACGTCGGCCTGGATCATCGAGAGGGTGCCGAACTGCTGGTAGAGGCGGGCCAGGTCCCCCGTCGAGGCGACCGGCTGCCCGTTCACCTTGCGGATCACGTCGCCCGGCCGCAGGCCGAGCTTCGCGGCGAGGCTGTCGGGAGGGGCGGCCTCCATGCGCACGCCACCGCCGGGCGGCATGCCGATCTGGCCCAGGTACTGGAGCTGCGCCGGGTCGCGCAGCGCCTCGTCGAGCTCGCGGCGCGACAGGCTGTACGCGTTGGCGCCGGCGCGCGACACGTTGATGCGGAAGCCGCGCGCGGCGGCGAGCGCGTGCGGCGCGGCGGCGGAGCGCGCCGTGGCCAGGTCGATCCGCTCGCGCACGCCGGAGCGCGACACGATCACATGGTCGGGATGCACCTCCACCAGCTTCAGGCCCGGGCGCACGTCGTCGCCGATGAACACCGAGACGTCCTTGCCCGCGCGCGCGGCGAAGATGGCCGAGGCCGCCACCCCCGGCGTCGGAGCGACCACCCCCTTCAGCTCCATGCCGTCCGGGCTGCCCTGCGAAGGCGCCGCGGCGCCGAAGAGCTTCGCGATGGCCGCGAGGTCCACGGCCGCCGCCGGCGCGCTCGCCGGGGCGCTCGCCGCGGGCGGCGCCACGAACACCCACGTCCAGTGCGCGAGCTGCCACGCGAGCACGAGTGTCAGCGCCACCACGAGCGTGGTGCCGATCGCGCCGTCCTTCGGAGGCTGGGGAGCGGTGGCCATGGCCAGATGTTAGCGCCGATCGCCCCCGCGCCGCGCGGGATCGATGTCGAGGTATTTCCACGGCTCGATCGCGAACGGGTGCTTCTTGTAGTTGAGGAGCCAGGGCTGCATCAGCACCGTCTCCTGCTTGTACGTCTCCACCAGCCAGGGCACGTAGACCATGACCAGCTTCACCATGCGCGTGTAGAGGGCGTCGCGCTGCGGGCCGCGCGGCAGCCGCTTCGCCTTCTCGTAGAGCGCGTTGTACTCGGGCAGGTCGAACATCGCGTAGTTGGCCTGGCCCATCGAGCCGCCCCAGAAGAGCTGCAGGAAGTTCTCGCCGTCGGGATAGTCGGCGATCCAGCCGTAGCTGAAGGATTGCACCTTGCCGACGCGCGCCTGCTTGCGCAGCTCGGGCAGCTTCTCGACCTTGTCGAAGGTCACGCGGATGCCGATGTCGTCCATGGACTTCTTCCACAGCTCGTTCCTCTGGCGCTCGCGCTGCGTCGGCACCCAGGCGTGGTCGAAAGAAAGGGGCGTGCCGTCCGGGTTCTCGCGGTAGCCGTCGCCGTCGCGGTCGACATAGCCGAACATGTCCAGCAGCGCCTTGGCCTTCGCCGGGTTGTACTCGAGCGTGGGGCTGGTGAAGCTCGGGTCGTATCCCTCGACCGATGGCGGCAACGGCGACTGGGCGCGCACGGACTGGTGCTTGTCGAGGATGGCCACCTGCTCGTCGATGCGGTACCCGTGGACGATCGCCCGGCGCAGCGCGACGCGCTCCGGCGTGTAGCCGCCCACGGCGTTGGGACGGCCGTCGATCGTCGGGCTCATGTTGAACGTGGTGTAGGTCACGTAAGCGATCTCGTCGGGTGTGGCGCGGATCCCCTTCTTCGCGAGGTTGGGCGCGAGCTCGCCGCCGGGCATGGCGAGGCCGGCGAAGTCCTCGGGCACCGGGCGGATGTACTCGTGCTCGCCGCCGAGGAACGCGAGCCACCGCGGCTGCGCTTCGTCGACGATGTATACCTCGATGCGGCCGACGATCGGCAGGTGCTTGCCGCGCAGGCTGGCGGCGATCTCGCGCGAGCGCGGGTCGTCCGCGCCGACGCTCTCGAACACCTCGTCGCGATAGCCGGGATTCGCCTCCAGCACCACGCGCGAGCCGCGCACCCAGTGCGCGAGCCGGTAGGGCCCGGTGCCCACCGGGTGCGACGCGATGTCGTCGCCGTAATGCTCGACCACCTCGCGCGCGAGGGCCGCTGTGGCCGGCAACGCGAGCACGTACTGGAAGCCGAAGTCCGTCGCGACGAGCTCGATGCGCAGCGTGTAGCGGTCGAGCGCGCGCAATCCCTCGATGGGACGGTCGTAGTCGAAATGGCCGGTGCGCTTCGCGTCGCGCCGGGCGGCGTCGCCGCCGAGGATCTTGCCTTCCACGAGGAACAGCCACTGGCTCTTCAGCTTCGGGTCGAGCAGGCGCTCGATGGAAAAGACGTAGTCCTGCGCGGTGAGCTCGCGCGGCTTGCCCCCGAACGCCGGGTCGGGCGTGAAGTGGATGCCCGGCTTCACGTGCAGCGTGTACACGCGCCCGTCCGCGCTCACCTCCGGCAGCGCCGTCGCCGTGCGCGGCCTGAGCTTCGCGGGTCGCGCGAGGTAGTCGTATTCGAGGAGCGCGTCGAAGATGTTGTCCGCGATCCCGCCCGAGCCCTCGTCGCTTTCCGCTTGCGGATCCAGCTTGCTCTCGGCGCTGCGATACGCGACGCGCACCACCTTGCTCATGTCCGCGGCGTATCCGGAGAGGCTCGCGACGAACGCGACCGCCACGACGAGACGAAGAGCGCGGACGATCAATGCAGCGTGTGGGCGGGAGCGGGGGGCTCTTCGGCGGCGGGCGCCTCGGCCATGGGCGAGGCGTGATGGACCACCATGCGCCAGCCGCCTTCGGTGAGCTCGTAGACGTTGGTGGCGTGCACCGAGCCGGAGGCGCCGCCGCCGGCGGGGCCGACCACCTCCACCAGCGAATGCACGGCGACGGTCGGGCCGTCGAAGCGGTGCGCCTCGGCGGTCTGCACGCGCATCTGCGCGGCGCCCGCGAAGATCTGCGCCCAGCTCTCGCGCACCGCCTCGAAGCCGACGAGCCGCGGACCCTGCGGATGCACGCAGACGATGTCGTCCGCCTCCGCCCACACCGCCATCATCGCCGCGAGATCGCCGCGCTCGAACGCGTCGTAGAACGCGTTCTCGGCGTCGTCGGGCGTGGGAAAGAGCTTGCTGCGGCTGCGCGGATGCACGGTCTTCATCGGCGCGAGAGCTTACCGGAATTTTGATCTATAGTCCTCGCTCCCTCGGCTCCCACGCAGGTGTTTCAATGGCCAAATTCTTCGTGAACGGCGAGCCGGTCGATTTCCGCGCCGCCCCCGACACGCCGCTGCTCTGGGCGTTGCGCGACCAGCTCGGACTCACCGGCGCCAAGTACGGCTGCGGCGCCGGCTTGTGCGGCGCGTGCACCGTGCACGTCGACGGCGTCGCCACCCGCTCGTGCGTGACGCCCGTCTCCACGCTCGAGGGCAAGCGAGTGGTCACCATCGAGGGCATCGGCGCGACCTCGCGCGCCCGCGTGGCGCACGCCGTGCATGCGGCATGGATCGACAAGGACGTCGTGCAGTGCGGCTACTGCCAGCCGGGCCAGGTGATGGCGGCGGTGGCGCTGCTCACCCGCAATCCGTCGCCCACGGACGCGCAGATCGAGGAGGCGATGAACGCAAACCTGTGCCGCTGCGGCACGTACCAGCGCGTGCGCGAGGCGATCAAGAGCGCCTCGGCCACGCTGCGCAAAGGCTGAGGGAGGGCGCCATGAAAAGCCTCGCCGATCGTTCCCGCCGCCGTTTCCTCGAGTCCTCCGCCGCGCTCGCCGGCGTCCTCGTGGTGGGCTTCTTCCTGCCCCAGGGGCGCGGGCGCTTCGCCTTCGCCCAGGACGCGAAGAAGACAGCCATCGCGCCCAACGCCTTCGTGCGCATCGGCAAGGACGGCACCGTGACCGTCGTGGTGAAGCACCTCGAGTTCGGGCAGGGTGTCACCACCTCGCTGCCGATGATCCTCGTCGAGGAGCTCGAGTGCGACTGGTCGCGCGTGCGCTGGGAGCTCGCGCCGGCGGCGCCCGAGTACGCGCACACCGCGTTCGGCATCCAGATGACCGGCGGCTCCTCGAGCGTATGGAACTCCTGGGACCAGCTGCGCCTGGCGGGCGCCCAGGCGCGCACGATGCTAGTCGAAGCCGCGGCGCGCCAATGGAAGGTGAAGCCGGAGCAGTGCCACGCGGAGAAGGGCTACGTCGTGGGCCCGGGCCGCCGCCGGCTTTCCTACGGCCAGCTCACCGAGGCCGCGAGCCGGCTTGCGGTGCCCGAGAACGTGGCGCTCAAGCCCGCCAGCGAGTTCAAGCGCATCGGCACCAGCACGCGGCGCCTCGACTCCGACCTCAAGGCCTCGGGCAAGGCGCTCTTCGGCATGGACGTGCAGCGCAAGGGCCTGCACACGGCGGTGATCGCCCGCGCGCCGGTCTTCGGTGGGCGCGTGAAGTCGATCAACGCCGACAAGGTGAAGGCCGTGCAGGGCGTGACGCACGTGGTCGAGATGAAGCGCGGCGTGGCGGTCGTCGCGCAGAATTTCTGGGCGGCGAAGAAGGGCCGCGACGCGCTCCAGGTGGAATGGGACGCGGGTCCCAACGCCACGCTCTCGACGGAATCGCTCGGCGCTCGGCTGCGCGAAGCGCTGAAGGCGCCGGGCGCGGTCGCGCACGCGCCGGCGAGCGCCGACGCGATGCAGGGAGCCGCGCGCAAGGTCGTCGCCGAGTACGAGGTGCCGTTCCTCGCGCATGCGCCCATGGAGCCGCTCAACTGCACCGTCGAGCTGCGCGACGACGGCGCGGAGGTCTGGACGGGAACGCAGTTCCAGGGCGCCGACCACCCGGCGGCCGCGAAGGCCCTCGGCCTTGCGCCCGAAAAGGTGCGCCTCAACACGATGCTCGCCGGCGGCGGCTTCGGCCGGCGCGCGAACCCCGCCTCGGACTACGTCGTGGAGGCGTGCGAGGTGGCCCGGCGCGCGAAGGTCCCGGTGAAGGTCGTGTGGACGCGCGAGGACGACATTCGCGGCGGCTATTACCGCCCGATGTACGTGCACCGCGTCGAGGTGGGGCTGGATGCGCAGGGCGCCATCACGGCGTGGAACCATGCGATCGCCGGTCCTTCGATCATGGCGGGCACGCCGTTCGAGCCGATGATGGTCAAGAACGGCATCGATCCCACGTCGGTCGAGGGCGTGGCGGATACGCCGTATGCGATTCCGAATCTCAACGTCACGCTGCACACCGTCGACGCGGGCGTGCCGGTCCTGTGGTGGCGCTCCGTCGGCCATTCGCACTCCGCGTTCGTGATGGAGACGATGATCGAGGAGGTCGCCGCCGCGGCGGGCAAGGATCCCCTCGCGCTGCGCCGCGAGCTCCTCGCCGGCAAGCCGCGCGTGCTGAACGTCCTCGAGGTGGCCGCCGCGAAGGCGGGCTGGGGCTCGCCGCTGCCGCAGGGTCGCGCGCGCGGCATCGCGGTGCACGAATCATTCGGGAGCGTTTGCGCGCAGGTCGCCGAGGTTTCGCTCCAGGATGGTGCGCCGCGCGTGCACCGCGTCGTGGCGGCGTTCGACTGCGGGCTCGTCGTGAACCCCCTCGGCGTGGAGGCGCAGGCGCAGAGCGCCATCGCGTTCGGGCTGGGCGCCGCGCTCTTCAGCGAGATCACCCTCGCCGACGGCGGCGTGCGGCAATCCAATTTCCACGACTACCGCGTGCTGCGCATGCAGGAAATGCCGCTGGTCGAGGTGCACCTGACGGGAAATGGCGACAAGCCCACCGGGGTCGGGGAGCCCGCCACGCCGCCCGTCGCGCCCGCCGTGGCGAACGCGCTCTTCGCCCTCACCGGGAAGCGCGCCCGCAAGCTGCCGCTCGCGTCGATGCAGTGGGCATGACGCGGCGGCATTGTATTTGCATGCCCCGGAGGCCATACCGGATTCCTGCGGAACGTCCCGCACCGTGGCGGGTCCTAGGAGCGGATCGGGGAGAAGGAAATGCACCTGAGATTCGTGGGCATCGATTGGCAGAAGACGCTCTGGAGAATCCTCAAGAACCCGGCACTGGAGGTCGTGGCGGCGATCCTCGTGATGATGCTGGCCGCGTGGGTGGTCGTCGAGACCGAAGCGGAGCAGCGCACCACGCTCTTTCCCTTGCTGACCGGGCACAAGTAGCGCTGCGTCGCGCCGCGCTCTTCGCCGCGGCGGCGGGGGTGGCCGCCTGCACCTACCTGGGCACCGAGAAGCAAGGGGAGCTCATCTTCCGCCCCACGCGCGATGCATGGTGGGGCTACGACGCCCGCACGCACCCCGTCGACGACCGCACCATTCCCGTCGGCAACAACGGCGACCGCATAGACGCGTGGTGGCTTCCGGCCGCGGATCCGCACGCGCCGGCGATCCTCTACCTCCATGGCGCGCGCTGGAACCTCACCGGCAGCGTGACGCGCATCGACCGCTGGCGCGAGCTCGGGTTCTCCGTGCTCGCGGTGGACTACCGCGGCTTCGGCAGGAGCACCGACGTGGCGCCCACGGAGGAGCGTTCCTATGAAGACGCCGAGGCGGCCTGGGATTACCTCGCCCGGCTCGCGCCCGGCCGCCCGCGCTACATCGTGGGGCACTCCCTGGGCGGAGCGATCGCGGTGGAGGTCGCGCGGCGCCATCCGGAAGCCGCGGGGCTCGTGCTCGAGGCCACGTTCACTTCGGTGCACGACATGATCTCGCAATCGGCCTGGGGATTCCTCCCCGTGGGGTTGATCCTCAACCAGCAGTTCGACGCGCTCTCCAAGATCGGCGAGGTGAAGATGCCGGTGCTCGTCGTGCACGGGACCCGCGACGCGGTCGTGCCGGTGCAGATGGGCGAGCGCCTCTACGCCGCGGCCCCGGAGCCCAAGCGCTTCATCCGCGTCGAGGGCGCCGGGCACCACAACCTGTCCGGCGTCGCGCTCGACCGCTATCGCGCCGCGCTCGCGGAGCTCTTCCACCTGCGCATCCGGCAGGCAGGCGGGGTGTAAGATCGGCCCATGCAAAGCCTCGACCTCGACGTCCTCGAACGCATGCTGGAGTGGCGCCGCGCCGGCCGGCAGGCGTGGCTGCTCACGGTCGCGCAGACCTTCGGCGCGAGCCCGCGCCCGCCCGGGTCGCTGGCCGCCATCCGCGACGACGGCATCCTCGTGGGCTCGGTGTCGGGCGGATGCATCGAGGACGACCTGGTGCGCCGCCGCGACGAGTATCGCGGGCGCAAGCCGCAGTTCGCGCGCTACGGCGTGACGGCCGACGAAGCGCGCCGCTTCGGCCTGCCGTGCGGCGGCGAGCTGGAGATCATCATCGAGGCGGGCGTGGAGCCGGCCGAGCTGGAGGCGCTGCTCGCGCGCATCGGCGAAGGCCGCATCGTCGCGCGGCACGTGGACCTCGCGACGGGGGCGTGGAGCCTCGAGAGCGCGAGCCCCAACGACGAATGCGAGCGAACCGCCACCCGCTTCACGAGCGTGCACGGCCCGCGCTGGCGCATGCTCGTGATCGGTGCCTCGGAAATCGCGCACTACCTCGCGGAAGTCGCGGCGACGGTGGACTACCAGGTGTATGTGTGCGACCCGCGCGAGGAGTACCGGGGCGCGTGGCGCGCGACGAGCGCGAAGTGGATCGACGGCATGCCCGACGACGCGGTCCTCGCGTTCAAGCCCGACGGCCACAGCGTGATCCTCACCGTGTCGCACGATCCGAAGCTCGACGACATGGCGCTCCTCGAGGCGCTGAAGAGCGGCGCCTTCTACGTGGGCGCCGTGGGCTCGGGCCGCACCAACGCGGAGCGTCGCAAGCGCCTCGCGGAGTTCGACCTCACCGCGCAGCAGGTGGCGCGCCTGCGCGGGCCCGTCGGCCTTTCCATCGGCTCGCGCACGCCGCCCGAGATCGCGGTGGCGATCCTCGCGGATCTCATCGCCTCGCGCAACGGCATCGTGCTCGAGAAGGCGGAGAAGGACGCCGGGCGCAAGCGGGCGTAAACTTCGGCGGCTAAGAAAACAACGCCCGGAGGAGTTCCCATGAAGCACGCCCTGCGCCTCGCGGCGGCGCTCGCGCTCGTCCTCGTTTCCGGCTTCGCATCCGCGCAGGGCGCGGGCGATTACCCCTCCCGCACGGTGACCCTCGTGGTCCCGTATTCGCCCGGCGGGCTGCCCGATACCGTGGCGCGGGTCGTGAGCCAGAAGCTTTCCGAGAAGTGGGGACAGGCGGTCGTGGTGGAGAACCGGCCGGGAAGCAACGGCGTGGTGGCGGCCGCCTATCTCGCCACCAAGGCGCCGGACGGCTACACGCTGCTCGTGACCGACGGCTCGATGTTCTCGATCAACCCCTACATCTACAGCAAGCTGCCCTACGACCCGGTGAAGGACTTCACCTTCATCTCGCTCACCGCGCGCGCGCCGCTCTTCCTCGCCGTGCATCCGTCGTTGCCGGTCGCGACGTTCGACGATTTCGTGAAGCTGGTGAAGGCCAATCCCGGCAAGTACAGCTACGGCTCCTCCGGCGTGGGCAGCATCCACCATCTAACCACCGAGGCGATGAAGTCCGCGCTGGGGCTCGATCTCCTGCACGTCCCGTTCAAGGGCACCGGCCAGTCGATCCCGGCGCTCGTGGCGAACCAGGTCAACGCGGTCTTCTCGGCGATGCCGTCGCTGGCGGGATTCGCGCAGCAGGGCAAGGTGAAGCTCCTCGCCGTGAACTCCGCGAAGCGCTCGCCGCTCGCGCCCGAGCTGCCCACGATCGCGGAGCTCGCGATCCCCGGCTTCGACTTCGCGCCTACCATCGGCTTCTCCGGTCCCGCGGGCATCGCGCCCGCGATCGCGGCGAAGATCGGCGCGGACGTCGCGGCGATCGTGCACGATCCCTCGCTCAAGGAGCGCATGGACAAGCTCGGCATCGAGCCCGAGGGCCTGGGGCCGAGGGAATACACGGAGCAGGTCATGCAGGAGCGCGTGCGTTTCGAGAAGGCGGTGAGGGCGGCCGGCGCGAAGGTCGACTGAGCCCGCGGCCGCGGCACCCATGGACATTCGCGGCCTGCTCCTGTGCGGCGGGAGCGCGCGCCGCTTCGGCTCCGACAAGCTCCTGGCCGCGGTTCCCGGCGAAGAAGCGCGCGGCCCGATCGTCGCGCGCGCGGCGCGCAACCTGAGGGAAGGCGCCGGCAACGCGCTCGCGGTGGTTCCGCCGGGCGCGGCGCGGCTACGTGAGATCCTCGAGCCGCTCGGGTGCGAGGCGATCGAATCGGACCGCACGGCGCTCGGCATGGGTGCCAGCCTCGCCGCCGCCGTCGCTGCCACGGATCGCGCGGACGGATGGATCGTGGCGCTGGGCGACATGCCGCTCATCGCGCCGGCCACCATTGCCGCGGTGCGCCGCGCGCTCGAGGACGGAGCCCTCATCGCCGCGCCGGTTTGCGCACGCAGCGGCGAGCGCGGCCATCCCGTCGGATTCGCGGCGGCGCTGCGCGCGGAGCTGCTCGCGCTCGCCGCCGATGTCGGAGCTCGCGCCCTCGTCGAGCGCCATCGCGGCGAGCTGCGCCTCCTTCCCACCGACGACGCCGGCATCTTCGTGGACCTCGACACGCCGGAGCAGCTCGCCGCGCTTCGCCGTCGCTAGGCCGCGCTGCAAGCGGCGATGCGCCGTGCGATGATTCCTCCACCATTTCCGGAGGGAAGGAATCCATGCGAACCCGCGGTGCCGTGCTGAACGCCATGGGCGTCGAGCCGCCGTACGACCGGACGAAGCCGCTCGCGATCGACGAGGTGGAGCTGCGCGAGCCGGGCCGCGGCGAGGTGCTGGTGCGGATGGTGGCCGCGGGCCTGTGCCATTCCGACCTTTCGGTGATCAACGGCGATCGGCCACGCCCCACGCCGATGCTGCTGGGGCACGAGGCGGCGGGCATCGTGGAGAAGCTCGGTGAAGGCGTGGACGGCCTCGCCAAGGGCGACCACGTCGTGCTGGTATTCGTGCCGAGCTGCGGCCATTGCCTGCCGTGCGCCGAAGGCCGTCCCGCGCTCTGCACGGCGGGTGCCAGCTCCAACACTGCCGGCACCTTGCTCAGTGGACAACGCCGCATCTTCCGCGGCGGCGAGGCGATCAACCACCACATGGGCTGCTCCGCGTTCGCGCAGTACGCCGTGGTCGCGCGCAATTCGCTGGTGAAGGTGGATCCCGAATTGCCGCTCGAGGAAGCGGCGCTCTTCGGCTGCGCGGTGCTGACCGGCGTGGGCGCGGTCGTGAATACCGCGAAAGTACCGATGGGCGCCACCGTCGCGATCGTGGGCCTGGGCGGCGTGGGGCTCGCGGCGCTGCTGGGCGCCGTCGCTTCGGGAGCGAGCCGCATCGTCGCCGTGGACCTGGCCGCCGACAAGCGCGAGTTCGCGAAGACGCTCGGCGCGACCGATGCGTTCGACGCGGGCGCGCCGAACGCGATCGACGCGATCCGCGACGCAACCCAGGGCGGCGTCGATTTCGCGCTCGAGTTCGCCGGGTCCGTGAAGGCCCTGGACCTCGCCTACCGCGTCACGCGGCGCGGCGGCACGACGGTCACCGCGGGGCTGCCGCCGCCCAACGCGACCTTCGCGCTGCCGCAGACGCACCTCGTGGCCGAGGAGCGCACGGTGAAGGGCAGCTACATCGGCACCTGCGTGCCCGCGCGCGACCTTCCGCGCTACGTGGCGCTCTATCGCCGGGGCCGGCTGCCGGTGGACAAGCTCCTCACCCATCGGCTCAAGCTCGACGACATCAACGCCGGCTTCGAGCGGCTGCGCGTGGGCCAGGCGATCCGGCAGGTCGTGGTGTTCTAGGCGCCGCGCCGTCTAGCGCGGAATGAACTGCCCGGTGCGCGGGTCGACGTAGCCGCCGGGAACCTCGTGCAGCACGGCGCCGGTCGTGGGATCGATCGCGAATCTTCCCGAGGGAAGCACGGGCGCCCCGGTCCGCGGATTGACGACCGGCGGCCTGGGCGGCGCGGCCACCTCGAGATGCGCGACGCCGGGCGCGGGCGGCGGGAGCGGCGGCAGCGGCTTCACGACGCTCGGATACGGGTCGATCGCCGCGCGCGGCGGCAGTGGCTTCGCCGTTTCGGCCGGGGGCGCGGCCGGGCTCCTCAGCAGCCGCGCGAGCTCCGCGCGCGCGGCCTCGCGCTGCGCCAGGGTGGAATCCGGATCGCGGATCGCGGCGTGCAGCTCCTGCATCCGGGCCTGCACGTCTTGCGGAGGCGGCCACGCCGCGGTGTCGGCCGCCCGCGCGGACGTTGCCGCGGCGAGCACGAGCGCGGCGAGCGGCGCGGCGCGCATGGTCCCTATCCGCGCTTGCGCGGCGGATATTTCTCGCCCGCCTCGATGCGCGCGTCGAGGAGGTTCTGCTTCGGCGGCAGCGGGCAGGTGGTGAACTCGCTGAAGGCGCACGGCGGGTTGTAGGCGCGGTTGAGATCCAGCACGAACGTCTCGCCCGGTGCCGGCTTCTTCTCCACGTAGAGGAAGCGTCCCGGCTTGTACGTGGTCTTGCCCGCGGTCGCGTCGCGGAATACGAAGAAGAGCCCGTCGTCCTCGCCCACGGCGTCGAGGCGGTAGGGCTTGCCGTGCAGCGTGAACTCGACGTAGCCGGGAGAGACCTCGTCCGAGACTTCGTCGATCACGTTCACGATCGGCATGCGGTGCGGCGGGTCGTAGGGGACGAACTTCGCCGGCACGCGATATTCCTCGTTCACCGGGTACCACACGCGGCCGCCGAAATGCTTGCGCACCTCGCTCTCCTTGTCCGCGAGCCGCAGCACGTAGCGCCCCTGGTGCTCGATCACGTAGAAGGACGCGCGTCCCAGGGACACCCAGTCGCTCGCGCCCTCGGACGTGTCCATCACCTTGTCGGTCATGGGGATGCCGTCCTTGTCCATCGTGAGGCCCGGCTCGAGCTGCACCTCGACGCGCTTCGGCTCGACGGTGATGGTCCCGATGCGCGCGGGCCCCAGCCCCCCGGGGAAGACGATGTCGTTCCCCTCGCCGGTGCCGAACGTGTTCGGGCCGGGCTTCATCACGTAGCGCCCGGCGAGGGTGAGCCAGCCGTTGTCCTTGCGCAGGCTCGCCTCGGCGCGCGCGCGCCAGTCCTGGACGTCCTTCACGTAGGCCCGATCCGCGGCGAACACGGGCAGGGCGAGCGCGGCGGCGAGCGCGAGGAGAGGGGCGTTTCGTCTCATGGCGATTGGACTCGCGAGTCGTGGTGCAGTTCGGATTCTAGATCGAGGCCGTCGAGGACGCGCGACGGCTCCAGCTTCACCAGGCAATCGGTGTGGCCCAGGGGGCAGACGCGCGCGAAGCACGGGCTGCACGCGAGCTGGAGCGAGATCACGCGCGAGCGCGCGGAAAGCGGCGGCGTGAACCGCGGGCTCGAGGAGCCGAAGATCGCCGCGGTGGGGCGGTCGAGGGCGGCGGCCACGTGCATGAGCCCGGAATCGTTGGTCACCACCCGCGCCGCCGCGGCGAGGAGGTCGATCGCGTCGTCGAGCGACGTGCGGCCCGCGAGGTCGATGCACGTGTCGCCCGCGAGCTGCCGGATCTCCCGCGTGATGGGGGCGTCCTTGCCCGAGCCCAGCAGCCACACCTGCCAGCCGCGCTCGGCCAGCGTGCGTGCGAGCGACGCGAAGTGGCGGGCCGGCCAGCGCTTCGCGGGCCCGTACTCGGCGCCCGGGGCGAAGGCCGCGGCTGGGCGATCCCGCGCGAGCCCGAGCCGCGCGAGGGTCTGCTCGCACTGTGCCGCGTCGACCGCGAGGCGCGGCTGCGGGACGGGGCGGCGCAGCGCCTCGCCCGCCGGCTGCGCGAGCGCCGCGTAGCGCTCCACGATGAGGGGCAGGGCCTGCTCGTCCAGCGCGCGCACGTCGTTGAGGATCCCGAAGCGCATCTCGCCGCGATAGCCGGTGCGCCGGGGAATGCCCGCGTGCCAGGCAACGAGCGCCGATTTCCAGCTGTTCGGCAGCACGATGGCGCGGTCGTAGGAAGGCAGCGTGCGCGCGAAGGCGCGGCGCTCCCCGAGCTTGAGGTCGCCGTGGCCGAAGGGCAGCGCGATCGTCTCGTTCACCTCGCGCATGCGGCGATAGACCGGCAGCGCCCACGCCGGCGCGAGCACGTCGACCGACTGCGCGGGATCGAGCTCCTTCAGCCGCAGGATGAGCGCGTGGGAGAGGACCGCGTCGCCGATCCAGGAAGGACCGACCAGGAGCGTGCGCATGGGATGGGTCACCGCTGCAGCCTGCCCCCGATCGCCTTCGTCGGGTGGCACGGGGATTGACCGGCTAATGGCCCGAGGGGCCGTCGCCGGTCAACTTGTAAAGCGTCCCGCAGTACGGGCAACGCGCCTGGCGCGTCATCTCGATGGGGAGGTAGACGCGCGGGTGCGTGTTCCACAGCTTCTGCGAGGGCAGGGGGCAGTGCAGCGGAAGGTCCGCCGCCGTCACCTCGACGAGCTTCTGGTCAAGCTCGGACGGCAGCGACATTTTCGGCCTGGACGGGGGTGAGCCAGTGGTGGTACTTGCGGTTGCGGCCATTGACGATTTCGAAGAACGCCGACTGGATGCGCTCGGTGACGGGGCCGCGCGATCCGGTGCCGATCACGCGCCGGTCGAGCTCGCGGATCGGGGTGACTTCCGCCGCGGTGCCGGTGAAGAAGGCCTCGTCGGCGATGTAGACGTCGTCGCGCGTGAGCCGCGTCTTCTCCACGGCGATGCCGAGGTCCGCGCAGATCGACTGCACGCTGCGCCAGGTGATGCCGTCCAGCGCGGTGGTGAGCTGCGGCGTGTACACGCGCCCGTCCTTCACGATGAAGATGTTCTCCCCCGGGCCTTCGGCGACGAAGCCGTCGGTGTCGAGGAGCAGCCCCTCGTCGTAGCCTTCCTGCGTGGCCTCGAGGTTGGCGAGGATCGAGTTGGCGTAGGTGGTCGCGACCTTGGCGCGGGCCATGGTCACGTTCACGTGGTGGCGCGCGAAGGACGAGGTCTTCACGCGGATGCCGCGCCTGAGGCCTTCCTCGCCGAGGTAGGCGCCCCACGGCCACGCCGCGATGGCGACGTGCACCTTGGCGCCCACGGGCGACACGCCCATCTTCTCCGAGCCGTAGAAGGCGATCGGCCTGAGGTAGCAGCTGTCCAGCTTGTTGGCACGCACGACCTCGCGCTGCGCGGCCATCAGCTCTTCCTTCCCGTACGGCAGGTCCATCATGTAGATCTTCGCCGAGTTGAAGAGCCGGTCGGTGTGCTCCTTCAGGCGGAAGATCGCCGTGCCGATCTCGGTCTTGTAGGCGCGAATGCCCTCGAAGACGGCGAGGCCGTAGTGCAGGGAATGGGTGAGGACGTGCGTGTTGGCCTCGCGCCATGGCACGAGTCTTCCGTCGTACCAGATGAAGCCGTCGCGGTCTGCCATCGACATGGAGGGGTGCTCCGGAAAGCAATCGGGGAGAAGAGAATTCTAGCCCAAAACGGGGCGAAAGCCGCCCGCGCCGTGTGTCCCAGCGCACTGTGTCGGCGACGAGCCGTGTGCCATAATCGCCGCAGCCTGCAACAAGAACCGGGAGAGCGATACCGGATGGACGCCGATCCATCGAGCAAGCCGTCCGCCGCCGCGTCGCTCGCGCGCGTGGCGACCGCTCCCATGCTCACGCCGGAGGAGAAGCTCTCCGGCGACATGCTGATGCTCACCACGGGCTTCATGATGTGCGCGGCCGCCCTCTGGCTCGCCGTGTACTGGAGCATGGGATACCAGTACTCGACGGCGATCCCGCTCATCTTCCAGGGCCTGTCGTTCCTCACCATCACGCTCTACTGGAAGTTCCGCCGCATCTACGCGTTCGCGGTGATCCAGCTGGCGCTCATCCTCTTCACGCCGTTCGCCATGCAGTGGGCGATCGGCAACTTCGTGAACTCCTCGGGCGTGAGCCTGTGGGGGCTCATGGCGCCGGTGGGCGCGGTGACGGTGCTCGGCACGCGCCAGTCGATGCCGTGGTTCTTCGCCTGGCTCTTCATGACCGTGATGGCGGGGGTGTTCGACTACCTGCTGTCCGGCACGGTGCAACGCTTCGACCTGCAGACCGTGGCGGTGTTCTTCGTGCTCAACTTCGCCGCCATCTCGGTGATGATCTATTCGCTGCTCTGGTATTTCGCCAACGAGAAGCAGAAGCTGCGCGCGCTGGTCGACGCCTCGCACGAGGAGATCCGGCTGGAGCGCGACCGCAGCGAGAAGCTGCTGCTGAACATCCTGCCCCCGGCGATCGCCGAGCGCCTGAAGAGGAACGAGGTGAACATCGCGCAGGGCCACGCCGACGTGACGGTGCTCGTCGCCGACATCGTGGGCTTCACGCGCATGACCGAGGAGCTCTCGCCGGTGGAGACGGTGAAGATCCTGAACGACGTGTTCTCGATCTTCGACGACATCGCCGACAAGTACCGGGTGGAGAAGATCAAGACCATCGGCGACGCGTACATGGCCGCCGCGGGCCTGGATACCGGCGCGCAGGTGCACTACGCCGACGCCGTCGCGCACATGGCCCTCGAGATGCAGGCGAGCATGGAGGAATACCGCCGCCGGTCCGCCGGGCGCATCCAGGTGCGCATCGGCATCGGCACCGGCCCGATCGTGGCCGGCGTGATCGGCAAGAAGAAGTTCATCTTCGACATGTGGGGCGACACCGTGAACGTCGCCTTCCGCATGGCGGCCGACGCCCACGCGAGCGCCGTGCAGGTGGACTTCACCACCTATCGGCGCCTGCAGCACCGCTTCCGCTTCGACGAGGTCCACGAGGTGGACATCAAGGGCAAGGGGCGCATGCAGATCTTCCGCCTCATGGGCCCGCTCGTGGAAGGCGTGCCCTCGCAGGCGGCGTTCCGCGCCTAGCCCGCTCCGAAAAGCGCCTCCCAGAGTCGCTTGACCGCGCCGCGCTCGCCGGCGAGCTCGTCCGCGCCGATGCGCACCGTCTCCTCGTCGTTCAGCGCCGCCTCGTGGATGCGCGCGCGCATGGCGAGGTAGGCGTCGGCGGCGGCCGAGGCGAGGGCGGCGTCCACGAGCCCCAGGCCGCCCGCGCGGTTGAGCAGCGTGTGGTTGCCCTTGTTCTCGCGCAGCTGCGGATGCTCGCGGCCGTGCGCCAGCACCAGCGCCTGGACGCAGAACTCGAGGTCGATCACGCCGCCCTCGACGTGCTTGATGTCGTGCGCCGGGGATCCTCGAGCCTTCGACGGCGCTTCGCGGCCACGCTGCTCCGCGCGCATCTTGCGGCGCATGGCGACGATGTCGGCGAAGAGCTTCGCGCGGTCGCGGGGAAGCGCCAGGATCTCGTCGCGCACGCGCTCGAAGCGCTCCCCCAGCGCCCGATCGCCCGCGCAGGCGCGCGCCCGCGTGAGCGCCTGGTGCTCCCACGTCCACGCGCGCGTGACCTGGTACTCGCGGAACGCGGCGAGCGAGCCCACCAGCAGGCCGGAGGCGCCGTCGGGCCGCAGGCGCAGGTCGGTCTCGTAGAGCACGCCGGCGGGCGTGTAGCTCGTCATCCAGGTGTTCACGCGCTGCGCCACGCGCGCGAGGCGCTCGGCTTGCGGCGCGCGCTCCTCGTCGTAGAGGAAGATCACGTCCAGGTCGGAGCCGTAGCCCAGCTCCTTGGCGCCCAGCTTGCCGTAGGCGACGACGCAAAGCCCTGGCGGGGACAGGGCACATCCGGCCTCGTGTTGTGACCGGTCCCGAACTCCGGTGGCCACCGCCGCCTCTGCCAGCACCACCTCGAGGATGGTGTCGGCGAGCGCGGTGAGCTCGTCGGACAGGGCCATCACCGGGAGCTCGCCCTCGAGGTCGGCGATCGTGAAGCGCAGCACCTGGCGCTGCTTGTAATGCCGCAAGAGGTCGAGCAGGCGCTCGACGTCGCCGCCCAGCGCCGCGCACTCGGTTCCCAGCGCCGCGCGCTCCGCGGCCCAGTCGGTGGCGGTGAAGCTCGCCGCGCTGCGCGTGAGCTCGTCCAGCAGGATCGGATGGCGCGCGAGCAGGCGCGCGGCCCACGCGCTGCGCGAGAGGAGCCGGGCCGCACGCTCGAGCACCTGCGGTTGCTCGACCAATAGCGAGAAATACGCTTCGCGCCCGCCGATCGCCTCCAGCAGGTCGAGGAGGCGCCCCGCGGTCGCCTCGCGGCCGCCTTCGCGCGCGAGCGCGGCGACGAGGAGCGGCAGCAGCTGCTCGATGCGCGCGCGGCTCGCCGCGGACAGCGCGCGGTAGCGGCGCGAGCGCGTGAACTCCACCAGGCGCCGCGCCACCGGCTTCGCGTCGGCCACCCCCGCTTCGGCGAGGTCCTCGGCCAGCCCGTCGGCATCGGCGGGGGCCTGGGGATCGTAGAGCCAGGCGGCGAGGCTCGCCGCGCGCGCATGCTGCGGCGGCGCGTCGAAGAGCGCGTTGAACGCCTCCTGCACGCGGGCGCGATGGGCCTGGAGCCGGCTCGCGAGCGCGTCCCAGTCCGCGCAGTCCATCGCCTCGGCGATCGCGGCGCGGTGCTCGGGCAGGCGCGGCAGCGACTGCGTCTGCTGGTCGTCGTAGTACTGGAGCCGGTGCTCGAGGCGCCGCAGGAAGGCGTAGGCCTCGCCGAGCGAGCGCGCGCGCTCCGGCTCGATGAGGCCGCGTTCGGCGATCGCGGCGAGCGCGGCGCGCGTGGACGTGGTGCGCAGCCCCGCGTCGCGGCCGCCGCGCACCATCTGGAAGAGCTGCGCGGCGAACTCGATCTCGCGGATGCCGCCCGCGCCCACCTTGATGTCGTCGGCCTTGCGCCGCCGGATCGCCGCCTCGAAGATGCGCGCGTGCAGCTCGCGCATCGCGTCGAGCATTCCGTAGTCGAGATAGCGCCGGTACACGAAGGGCTCGACGCGCTCGCGCACGCCCTCGGCGGGGCCGGCGACGACGCGCGCCTTGAGCCACGCGTAGCGCTCCCACGGGCGCGCGTGGCCGACGAAATAGTCCTCGAGCGAGGCGAGCGACGTCGCGAGCGGCCCGCTGTCGCCGAACGGGCGCAGGCGCATGTCGACGCGGAACGCCTGGCCTTCGGCGCTCACGTCCGAGAGCAGCGCGATCAGCATCCGGCCCGCCGCGGCGAAGAATTCCACGTGCGCGACCGGCCGCTCGCCGCTCGTCTCGCCCTCGCTCCCGTAGAGGAAGACGAGGTCCACGTCGGAGGAGACGTTCAGCTCCGCCCCTCCCAGCTTGCCGAGCGCGGCCACCACGAGGCGCTGGCTCGCCGCGGGCGCGCCGTGCGCCAGCGCCGTCGCGCGTTGCGCCTCGCGCGCCGCGGCGGCGATGCTCTCCTCGGCGAGCGCCGTCATCGTCGCGAACACTTCGTCCAGGCTCGCCAGGGCGTTCAGGTCGCGATGGGCGAGGGCCACCATCACGCGCTCGCGCAGCCGCCGCAGCCGCACGGCGAGCTCCGCGGGGACTCCCTCCAGCGCCGCGCGCATTTCCTCGCGCGCGTAGGGACGGGCGTGGCGGGCCTCCAGCTCGGCGGTGAGCGCCGGGCGCGCGCCCACGGCGCGGGCGACGTAACGGGAAAGGCGGAGGGTGCGCTCGAAGGCCGCTCGGAACGACAGGGCGGGGGCGTCCATCATTGACGCTACAATAGCGCACAAAATCCCCGCCACCGCCCGAGGACCGGAGCATCAAGGCCATACCGCGCATCGTTCTTCGCCTCGCAGCGGGCGCCGCGGCATTCCTCCTCGCAGCCTTCGCCGCGCTGGTCCTTTGGCTGCGCTACGACGCGCTGCCCCACGCCGACCGCTATCGCGACCGCATCGTCTCGTCCATCGAGCGCGCTTCCGGCATGGTGGTGAAGGCGCGCGCGATCCAGGGCGGCTGGGAGGGCCTGCGCCCGAGCGTCTCGCTCGAGGGCTTCGAGCTCGCCGACCACCGGGGCCGCACCGCCTTCCGGCTCGAGCGCGCGGAGGTGACGCTTTCGTGGTGGGCGCTCTTCGGCGGGCGGCTGCGCTTCCACGACGTCGATTTCTACGGCCCCAACCTCGAGCTGCGGCGCGGCGCCGACGGGCTCGTCTATCTCGCCGACAAGCCCCTCACCCGCACCGGAGGCGACGACGACACCGCCTTCGCCGAATGGCTGCTCGCGCAGCCGCGGCTCGCGGTGCACGACGCGACCCTGCTATGGCGCGACGATCTCGCCGGGGTGCCCGCGGTGCGCCTCGACGCAGGTGCAGATCGCCGTGCGCCGCCATCTCGGCCACCACCACGCCTCGCTCTCGGCGTTGCCGCCGCGCGAGCTGTCGGGACGCATCGAGCTGCGCGCGGACATGACGGCCAAGCGCATGGCGTCGCGCTGGGATCTCGCGGGCCAGCTCTTCGCCGAGGGGCTCGACACCGACCTGGGCGGGCTGCGCGCGCACCTGCCGGTGCCCGAGTCGCTGAGGAGCGGCGTGGGAAGCCTGCGCGTGTGGACCACGTTCGCCCACAACACCATCACCGAGGTGGTGGCCGACGTGAACATGCGCGACGCCACCGCGCAGCTCGCCGCCGACGCGTTGCCGCTCAGCTCGCCTCGGTCTCGGGCCGGGCCACCTACCGTGCGAGCGCCGCGGGCTTCTCGTTCGCGACCGAAGGCCTGCGCTTCCGCATCGCGGGCGGCGAGGAAGCGCGGCCGGGCAACTTCTCCCTCGCGCGAACGATCGCCACGGGCAAGCCGCCCCACGTCGAAGTGCGCGCCGACGGGATCGACCTCAAGATCGCCGCGACTCTGATGGACTATTTCCCGGTGCCGCGCGACATCAAGGGACAGGTGCAGCGCTTCGCCCCGCGCGGCCGCATCGCCGAGGCCGCGCTCACCTGGAACGGCGAGGACGCGGCGCGGGCCAAGACCTACACGGTGAAGGGCCGGTTCGAGGATCTCGCGGTGAACGCGGCGGAGCCGTGGCCCGGGGTCACCGGCATCTCCGGCAGCCTCGAGGGCAGCGAGGCCGGCGGCACGCTGCAGGTCGCTTCGCGCGACGCCACCTTCACGCTCGGCCAGGTGTTCCGCGCGCCGCTGGCGCTCGACGCGGTGCGCACGCCGCGCAACCTGGAAGCACGCGGGCGACGCGCTCGAGGTCGCGATCGAGACCATGCATTTCGCGAATGCCGATGCCGAGGGGACATGAGCGGCACGTGGCGCTCGCTGCCGCGGTCGCCCGAGCATTCGCCCGGCTTCGTGGACCTGAAGGGCACGCTCTCGCGCGCCGATGCGAGCCGCGTGGCCAACTACCTTCCCAACCGCCTCGCCGCGACGCGCGACTGGCTGGAGCGCGCGGTGCAGGCGGGCAGCACCGGCCGCGTGACCTTCGAGCTGAAGGGAGATCTCTGCTGCTTCCCGTTCGGCGAGGGCAGCGACGGCCATTTCCTGGTCGAGGGGGATATCCACGACGGGCGCCTCAAGTACCACCCCGACTGGCCCTCGGTGGACGCGGTGCAGGGCACGTTCCGCTTCGAGAACCGGCGCATGGAGATCCGCGCGCGCGAGGCGCGCATCTTCGCGAGCCGTGCCAGCGGCGTGTCGGCGGTGATCGAGGACCTCGGCGCCCGGCCATCGCCGCTGCTCGCCATCGACGGCGACGTGGACGCTTCGGGCGCCGACAGCGTGCGCTTCCTGCGCGAGTCTCCGCTCGTGAACGGGCCGGGCGCCTTCACGCGCGCGATCGCGATCGACGGGCCGGGACGGCTCAAGCTGCACATCGCCTATCCGCTCAAGGGGCCGGAGCCGGTACACGTGGCGGGCGACTACCAGTTCGCGGGGGCCACGGCGACCGTCACGCGCAACCTCGCGATGCGCGACCTGCGCGGCCACCTCGGCTTCACCGAGCGCGGCGTGCGCGCGCCCGAGATCTCCGGAACGCTGTTCGGCGCGCCCGCGCGCCTCGCCATGTCGACGCAGCCCGACGGCCGCGTCCTCACGACGCTCGATGCGCGCATCGACGCGCCTTCCATGGCCGCTTTCGTCCCGCGCGCGATCGCGGCCCGCATGAGCGGCGGCTCCGACTGGAAGGCGCGCATCCTTTCCGGCCACGACGGCACCTCGCTCAGCGTCGCATCGGACCTGGTCGGGCTCGCCGTGGCGCTGCCGGAGCCGCTCGCGAAGGCGGCGCCCGACGCTCGTCCCATCGTCTTCAACGTCGCGAGCCTCGGCACCCCGGGCGAGGTCACCACGGTCGAGCTCGCCGGCGGCGTGCAGGGCCGCTTCACGCGCCGCACCGTCGAGGGCGACGAGCGCTGGAACGCGGCGCTCAGCTTCGGCACCCCGGTCGCCGAGGCGCCGGAGCGCGAGGGCGTGTGGCTCTACGGGCGCCTCGCCGCGCTCGACGTGGACGAGTGGCAGGCGGTGCTGGCCTCGAGCGTCCCGGCGGGCGCCGAGGCCGACGCCGATACGCGCCGCGGCTTCGAGCTGCGCGGCGTGGACCTCACGCTGCAGCGCGTGCGCTACATGGACCGCGACTTCGCCGACATGCATGCGCAGCTCGAGCGTTCGGCGGGAAAATGGAACGGGCAGCTCGACAGCCCGAAGGTCGCGGGCGAGGTGCACTGGGACCCGGCGGGCAAGGGCAGCCTCGTGGCGCGCCTCGCGCGCCTGGCGATCGCGCAGACCGCGCATCCCGGCGGTTCCGAGGCGCCCTCCACCTCCGACCTGCCGGTGCTCGATGTGACCGCGGAGCGCTTCGAGTTCCGCGGCCGTTGGCTCGGCAAGCTGGACCTCAAGGCGGCGCCGGCCGGGGACGAATGGCGCATCGATCGGCTCGACATCGGGAACGGGCACGCCGCGTTCAAGTCCTCGGGAGGATGGCGCCGCACGGGCGACGGGCCCATCACCTCGCTCAAGATCGACCTGGACGCGCAGAACCTCAACGCGCTCCTCGCCCAGTTCGGCTACGGCGACTACCTCAAGCGCGGCGACGGAAAGCTGCAGGGCACGCTCGCGTGGCCGGGCTATCCCTACGACTTCGCGCTCGCCACGCTCGCCGGCAGCTTCAAGGTCGACGCCCATCGCGGGCAGTTCGCGAAGATCGAGCCGGGGGCGGGAAAGCTGCTCGCGCTGATCTCGCTGCAGTCGCTGCCGCGCCGCGCGCTGCTCGACTTTCGCGACGTGTTCAGCGAGGGGTTCGCCTTCGAGCGCATCCACGGCAACGTCAAGGTCGCGCACGGCGTGCTGCTCACCGAGGACTTCGAGATCAGCGGGCCGTCGGCCTTCGTGAGCATCGCGGGCGAGGTCTCGCTGCCGCAGGAGACGCAAACACTCACGCTGCGCGTCGTTCCGGAGGTGAGCGAGGGGGTCGCGCTCGCCGCGACGATCATCGGCACGCCGGTGCTGGGCCTGTCCACGCTCGTCGTCTCCAAGCTCCTCAAGAATCCGCTCGGGAAGGTGGTGGCGTACGAGTACCAGGTGACGGGCTCGTGGGATAATCCGCAGGTCACGCGCCTGTCCGCCCCCCCGCCCCAGGCCGCCGCGGCCAAGCCATGATCATCACCCGCAACTCGACCACGCCGCAGGCGCTGCGCGAGACGATGAGCACCACGCAATCGATGTTCCGCGTGGCCGCCGTCCAGATGGCCTCCGGGCCGCACGTCGCCGCGAACCTGCAGGAAGCCGGGCGGCTCATCGAGCTCGCCGCGGCGACCGGCGCGCGCATCATCGGCCTGCCGGAGTACTTCGCGATCATGGGCATGAAGGACACGGACAAGGTGGCGGTGCGCGAGAAGGACGGCGACGGGCCGATCCAGGCGTTCCTCGCCGAGCAGGCGCGCCGCCATCGCGTGTGGATCGTGGGCGGCTCGGTGCCGCTCGAGGCGGGCGTGGCCGACAAGGTGCGCAACTCCTGCCTCGTCTACAACCAGGAAGGCGAGCGCGTCGCCCGCTACGACAAGATCCACCTCTTCGGCTTCGAGCTGGGCCACGAGCGCTACAGCGAGGAGCGCACGATCGAGCCGGGCGAGCGCGTCGTCACCGTGGACTCGCCCTACGGCCGGCTCGGCATCTCGGTGTGCTACGACCTGCGCTTTCCCGAGCTCTACCGGGCCATGGGCGAGGTGGACCTCATCTTCGTGCCCTCGGCCTTCACCGAGACCACCGGCAAGGCGCATTGGGATACGCTGGTGCGGGCACGGGCGATCGAGAACCTGGCGTACGTGGTCGCGCCGGCGCAGGGCGGGTACCACGTGAACGGCCGCGAAACGCACGGTCATACGATGATCGTGGATCCGTGGGGCGTGGTCCTCGACCGGCTGCCGCGGGGCTCGGGGGTTGTGGTCGCGGGCGTGAACCCCACCTATCAGGCGAAGATCCGCCGCAGCCTCCCCGCGTTGACCCACAAGACCGTACGTCAGTGGTGACTGACTTTTCCATTCGCGCGGAATTACCGGCGTTCTAGCATGTTCACCGAAGATAAGGGCACTTACGTGACGAAACCCGGACCCTCCAGCCTCGATATCGCCCAGGCGACCCTGCTCACCCCGTTCGGGGTGGACGAGGGTGCCCGGGACCGCGTTTTCGGCCACATCCTTGCGCATCGTGCTGATGACGCAGACCTTTTCTTCCAGTACAACCGCTCGGAGAGCTGGTCCCTGGAGGAGGGGCAGGTCAAGTCGGGCAGCTTCTCGATCGACCAGGGCGTGGGCGTCCGGGTGGTGGCCGGCGAGAAGACGGCCTTCGCCTACGCCGACGACATCACCCCGGCGGCGCTGGAGGCGGCGGCCAACGTGACCCGCGCGATCGCCGCCCAGGGCGGGGCCGCAAGGCGCGGCACGGCCGTGGTGCGGGCCGGCCATGCCCTCTACGCGCCGATCGACCCGATGGCCCAGTTCGACGACGCCGAGAAGGTGCGCATCCTCGAGGCGCTCGAGCGCCACGCCCGCGCCGCCGACCCGCGCGTGAAGCAGGTGATGGCGCGGCTGTCGGGCGAATACGACGTGGTGCTGGTGGCACGCGCCGATGGCGGGCTCGCCGCGGACGTGCGCCCGCTGGTGCATCTCTCGGTCACCGTGATCGCCGAGCAGGACGGGCGGCGCGAGCAGGGCCACCAGGGGGCGGGCGGCCGCTTCGGCTACGGCTTCTACACGGACGCGGTGCTGGAGCGCCTCGCCGCCGACGCGGTGCGCCAGGCGCTGGTGAACCTCGAGTCGCGCCCGGCGCCCGCGGGCGTGATGAGCGTCGTGCTGGGGCCCGGCTGGCCGGGCATCCTGCTGCACGAGGCGATCGGCCACGGCCTCGAGGGCGACTTCAATCGCAAGGGCACGTCCGGCCTTCAGCGGGCGCGTGGGCCAGCGCGTGGCCGCGCCCGGCGTGACCGTCATCGACGACGGCACCATTCCCGACCGCCGCGGCTCGCTCAACGTCGACGACGAGGGCAATCCCACCTCGCGCAGCGTCCTGATCGAGGACGGCATCCTGCGCGGCTACCTGCAGGACCGCCTCAACGCGCGCCTCATGGGCATGGCGCCCACCGGCAACGGCCGGCGCGAGTCCTACGCGCAGCATCCCGATGCCGCGCATGACCAACACCTTCATGCTGGGCGGCGACAAGGACCCGGCGGAGATCATCGCTTCGGTGCAGCGCGGCCTCTACGCGGTCAACTTCGGCGGCGGCCAGGTCGACATCACCAGCGGCAAGTTCGTGTTCTCCGCCTCCGAGGCCTACTGGATCGAGGACGGCCGCGTCCAGTACCCGGTCAAGGGCGCGACCCTCATCGGCAACGGCCCCGACGCCCTCACGCGCGTCACGATGATCGGCAACGACATGTGCCTCGATCCGGGCATCGGCATGTGCGGCAAGGACGGGCAGAGCGTGCCGGTGGGTGTCGGCCAGCCGACGCATTCGCATCGAGGGGCTCACGGTCGGCGGCACGGCGTAAGGACTGCGCGCCGCGCGCGACTCATCATCATCCCTGTCCACCACGAGGCCCAAATGAACCGTCGCAATTTCGTGGCCGCGCTCGCCGGCCTTTTCGCGGCCGGCGGCGCAGCCGCCGCCACGAAGGATTCGTCGCAAGCCGTGCAGAAGCTCCAGCTTGCGGAAGACGAGTGGCGCAAGCGCCTCACGCCGGAGCAGTTCGCCGTCCTGCGCCAGGAGGCCACCGAGCGCGCGGGCTCCAGCCCGCTCAACCACGAGAAGCGCAAGGGCGTCTTCGCGTGTGCCGCGTGCGACCTTCCGCTCTTCGATTCGGCGTCCAAGTTCGAGAGCGGCACCGGCTGGCCCAGCTTCTTCACCTACATCGCCGGCCACCTCGAGACCAAGACGGATTTCAAGCTGATCTACCCGCGCACGGAGTACCACTGCGCGCGCTGCGGCGGCCACCAGGGCCACGTCTTCGACGACGGCCCGCCGCCCACGGGCAAGCGCTATTGCAACAACGGCGTCGCGCTGAAGTTCATTCCGGCTTGATGCGCCCCTCGAGGCGCGCGCGCCGCTCGCGCGCGGTCCACATCCAGCAGTAGCCGCGCTTCTGGCCGGCTTCGGGAGCGGCGGCGAGGATGCAGGCGAGGAGGCGCTTCATCGCGGGGTATGCTAGCATTCGGTCCATGAACGCGGCTCGCAAGTATTTCTTCTGGTTCTTCCATCTCACGCCGAGGGCGGTCGAGAGAGTTTGAGCCGGATGTAAGCCGAACGAATCCCGAAAGACCGCCAGCCGCAAACTGGCGGTTTTTTTTTACGAGGTGGGTTCCCGCCTGCGCGGGAATGACGGAAATGACGCACTACAGGACCGACGACGTTCGCATCGAGCAGGGCGACGAGCTGCTGGCGCCCATGCAGGTGATGCGCGAGCTGGCCTCGACCGAGCGCTCGGAGGCGACCACGTTCGAGGGCCGCAAGGCGGTGCACGACATCCTGCGCGGGGCCGATGACCGGCTGATCGCCGTGGTCGGCCCGTGCTCGATCCACGACTACGGCGCGGCGCTCGATTACGCGAAGCGGCTGGCGCTCGAGCGCGAGCGCCTGCGCGCCGACCTCGCGATCGTGATGCGCGTGTACTTCGAGAAGCCGCGCACCACCGTGGGCTGGAAGGGCTTCATCAACGACCCGCACCTCGACGAGACGTTCGACATGAACGAGGGGCTGCGGCTCGCGAGGAAGCTCCTGCTCGAGATCAACCAGCTGGGCGTGCCGTGCGGCACCGAGTTCCTCGATCTCATCTCGCCGCAGTACATCGCCGACCTGATCGCCTGGGGCGCGATCGGCGCGCGCACCACCGAATCGCAGTCGCACCGGCAGCTCGCCTCGGGCCTGTCGTGCCCGGTGGGATTCAAGAACGGCACCGATGGCAACATCCGGATAGCGGTCGACGCCATCAAGGCGGCCAACTCGCGCCACCATTTCATCTCGGTCACCAAGTCGGGACACGTCGCCGTGTTCAAGACCGCCGGCAACGAGGACTGCCACGTGATCCTGCGCGGCGGCAAGCATCCCAATTACGAGGCCGCGAGCATCGACAGCGCCTGTCGCGAGCTCGCCGCCGCGGGGCTCGCGCAGCACGTGATGGTGGACCTCTCGCACGCGAACTCCTCGAAGCAGTACGCGAAGCAGCTCGAGGTCGGCGCCGACGTGGCGCGCCAGCTCGGCGCGGGCGAGCGGCGCATCGTGGGCGTGATGATCGAGAGCCACATCAACCCGGGACGGCAGGACCTGCTCGCCGGCAGGCCGCTCGAGTACGGCGTGTCGATCACCGACGCATGCCTCGGGTGGGAAGATACGACCGCATTGCTCGACACCCTCGCGGAGGGCGTGAGGAAGCGGCGGCTGGCCGTGGAGGAATGACATGGGCAACGTGAAGGCCGGCGGCGAGAGCGCCGGGCGCCAGGAACGAACGGGCACCGCATCCGCGGTGAAGGTGGTGGGCCGCACCGACGACCTGCGCATCAGCGCGGTGCGGGCGTTGATCCCGCCGCAGCTGCTGCTGGAGGAGCTGCCGGTGGACGCCGCCGCGCTCGCGACCGTGAACAACGCGCGCCAGGCGGTGCATCGCGTGCTGCACGGCGCCGACGACCGGCTCCTCGCGGTCGTGGGGCCCTGCTCGATCCACGACTCGGCCGCGGCGCTCGAATACGCGCGGCGGCTGGCGGAGGCGGCCGCGCGGCACGAAGCCGACCTGCTGATCGTGATGCGCGTGTACTTCGAGAAGCCGCGCACCACGGTGGGCTGGAAGGGCTTCATCAACGATCCGCGCCTCGACGGCACCTTCGCGATGAACGAGGGACTGCGCCTCGCGAGGAAGCTCCTGCTCGAGATCAACCGCATGGGATTGCCGTGCGGCACCGAGTTCCTCGACCTGCTGTCGCCGCAATACACCTCCGACCTCATCGCGTGGGGCGCCATCGGCGCGCGCACGACGGAGTCGCAGACGCATCGCCAGCTCGCCTCGGGGCTGTCGTGTCCCGTGGGCTTCAAGAACGGCACCGACGGATCGATCAAGGTGGCGGTGGACGCGTTGCGCGCGGCGGCCGCGCCGCACGCGTTCATGGGGATGACCAAGACCGGCCAGGCGGCGATCTTCGAGACGGTCGGCAACGAGGACTGCCACGTGATCCTGCGCGGCGGGAAGCAGCCCAACTACGACGCGGCGAGCGTGGAGGCGGCGGCGAAGGAGCTCGCGGCCGCGGGCCTCGCCGCGCATCTCATGGTCGACTTCTCGCACGCCAACGCCTCGCGCCAGTACCAGCGCCAGGTGGAAGTGGCGGCCGACGTGGGCGCGCAGATCGCCGCGGGCGACGAGCGCATCGTGGGCATCATGCTCGAGAGCCACCTGAACCCCGGCCGCCAGGACCTCGTCCCCGGCAAGCCGCTCGCCTACGGCGTCTCGATCACCGACGCCTGCATCGGATGGGACGACACGGGCAGGGTGCTGGAGAGGCTCGCGCAAGCGGTGCGCCAGCGCCGCCTGGCCCGCAGCGAATGAAGCCGAAGTCCGACTTCCGCATCCTCGGGCGGCGCGAAGGCAGCGACGAGTCGATCCGGTTCTCCTATCGCGGGGTCGAGTTCCACCAGGACTGTTTCCACGTGGTCGCCGGCCTGAACGCCGTGGACACGCGCGAATACGTCGAGGCCACTTTCCGCGCGCTGAAGGAAGCGGGCCAGGTATGCACGCGCATGGGCGCCTACAAGCCGCGCACCAGCCCGTACTCCTTCCAGGGTTACGGCAAGCAGTGCCTGCCGTACGTGTTCGAGCTCGCGGGCAAGTACGGCATCCGCGTGATCTCGATGGAGGTCACGCGCGACGAGCACGTGGACGAGATCCGCGCGGCGCTGCGCGAGACGGGAGACCCCGCCGGCGTCATGCTCCAGATCGGCACGCGCAACACCCAGAATTTCGAGCTGCTGAAGACGGTGGGAAGCCAGCGCGACTTTCCCATCATGCTCAAGCGCGGCTTCGGCATCACGTTGCACGAGTCGCTGCTCGCCGCGGAATACATCGCGGCCTCCGGGAACCGCGACATCGTCTTCTGCCTGCGCGGCATGAAGACCAACTTCGGCGATCCGCACCGCAACCTGGTGGATTTCGCCCACGTGCCGGTGGTCAAGCGCCTCACGCGCATGCCGGTGTGCGTGGACCCCTCGCACTCGGTGGGCATTCGCGCCGAGGCCCCCGACGGCCTGCAGGACATCTTCCACGTCGCCGCGCAGGGCGTCATCGCGGGCGCGAACCTCGTGCTCACCGACATCCACCCCGAGCCGCGCAAGGCGCTGGTGGATGCGGGCCAGGCGCTCACGCTCGAGGAGCTGCCCGCGTTCCTCGAGGACTGCGCGATCGCGCGCGAGGCGTACGAGAAGCGCCGTGCCCGAGTTGGAAAGGCGTTGGAACCACAGATGAACACAGATGAACACAGATGAGCTGCCCGAATGAGTCGCAGCACGGCTTGCTCGATCACGACCTATCTGTGTTCATCCGTGTTCATCTGTGGTGTCACGGCCCTTTGCGTCACCTCGTCCGCCGCCGCTGAGATCTCGCTGAGGGATGACCTCGGGCGCGAGGTGCGGCTCGAGCGGCCGGCGCGGCGCATCGTGACGCTCGCGCCGTTCCTCACCGAGCTCGCGTTCTCGGCCGGCGCCGGATCGCGCATCGTGGGCGTGAGCGCGTTCAGCGATTACCCGCCCCAGGCGCGCGACCTGCCGCAGGTGGCGACCGCCGCCGGCCTCTCGCTCGAGGCGATCGCCGCGTTGCGGCCCGATCTCGTCCTCGCATGGAAGGACGGCGTGCGGCCCGATGAGGCCGAGCGCATCGCCGGCCTCGGTCCCGCGGTCTTCGTGGCGCAGGCGCGGACGCTCTCCGACGTGCCGCGGCTGCTCGGCGCGATCGGTTCCCTCACGGGCGAGGACACGCGCGCGCTGGCGCGCGAGTACGACGCGAAGCTCGAGCGCCTGCGCCGGCGCTACGCCGCGCGGGCACCGCTGCGCGTGTTCCTCGAGATCTGGAACCGGCCGCTCACGACGATCTCCGGGCGCCACTTCATGAACGAGGCGCTCTCCATCTGCCATGCCGAGAACGTCTTCGCCGACCTGCCGGGCGTCGCACCCGAGGTGTCGTGGGAGGAGCTCTACGCGCGCGATCCCGCCGTCATCGTGGGCATCGGATCCGCGCCCACGGCGGCGAGCTTCCGCGCCAACTGGCGCCCGCACGCCACGCTTTCCGCGGTGCGCGGCGACCGGCTCGTGTTCGTCCCGCCCGACCGGCTGCAGCGCCCGACGGTGCGCACGCCGGATGGGATCGGGCAGCTCTGCGAGGCGCTCGACGCGCAGCGAGCGCGCTAGCGCGCTCGCGTCCTCAGCCGCTCTCGGCCCCGCCGCCCGGTTGCCAGATGGTCTCGGGGTGGCCTTCGGCGGCGTTGATGGTGCGCGCCGCGAGGAAGAGCACGTCCGAGAGCCGGTTCAGGTATTGCACGCTCAGCTCCGAGACGCCCTCGGTCGCGCCCAGCGCGACCAGCGACCTCTCGGCCCGCCGGCACACGGCGCGCGCGAGGTGGCATGCCGCGCCCGCGCGCGTGCCGCCGGGAAAGACGAAATCGCGCAGCGGCGGCAGCGGCTCGCGCAGGCTCTCGATGCGGCGATCGAGCCGCTCCACGTGGGCGTTCCACATCGCCGAGCGGCCCGGGATGCAGACCTCGCCGCCCAGGTCGAAGAGGTCGTTCTGGATCGAGGTGAGCAGCGCGTGGATCTCCTCGGGGAGCGGCTCGGCGAGCACGCAGCCGATGGCGCTGTTCAGCTCGTCGAGGTTGCCCATCGCCTCCACGCGCAGCGCGTCCTTGCGCACGCGGGTGCCGTCGCCGAGGCCCGTGGTGCCGTCGTCGCCGGTGCGCGTGACGATCTTGGTGAGTCGATTGGCCATGCCCGCATTGTAACTTCGGCTGCTATGATTCGCGTTCCCCCCGTTCCGGCCACGACGTGAAGACGAGCTTCCTGGATTTCGAGCAGCCCATCGCCGAGCTCGAGCAGAAGATCGAGGAGCTGCGCTTCGTGCAGGACGACAGCGCCGTCGACATCTCGCAGGAGATCGAGCGCCTGTCGAAGAAGAGCCGCGAGCTCACCAAGGACATCTACGGCAAGCTCAACGCGTGGCAGATCTCCAAGGTCGCGCGCCATCCGCAGCGCCCCTACGCGCTGGACTACATCGGCGCCATCTGCACCGACTTCGAGGAGATGCACGGCGACCGCGCCTTCGCGGACGATCCGGCGATCGTGGGCGGCCTCGCGCGCTTCAACGGCCGCAGCGTCATGGTGATCGGGCACCAGAAGGGCCGCGACACCAACGACAAGATCTACCGCAACTTCGGCATGCCGCGCCCGGAGGGCTATCGCAAGGCGCTGCGTCTGATGAAGCTCGCGGAGAAGTTCGGCATTCCGCTGCTCACGTTCGTGGACACGCCCGGCGCCTATCCCGGCATCGGCGCCGAGGAGCGCGGCCAGTCCGAGGCGATCGGCCGCAATCTCTACGCGATGGCGGGGTTGCGCGTGCCGGTCGTGGTTTCCGTGATCGGGGAGGGCGGCTCCGGCGGCGCGCTCGCGATCGCGGTGGGCGACGTCACGCTGATGATGCAGTACTCGACCTATTCGGTGATCTCGCCCGAAGGCTGCGCGGCGATCCTGTGGAAGAGCGCGGAGAACGCGGGCGAGGCGGCCGAGAGCCTGGGGATCACCGCGCCGCGCCTGAAGACCCTCGGCTTGATCGACAAGGTCGTGCCCGAGCCGCTCGGCGGAGCGCACCGCGATGCCGTGGAGGCCGCCAAGAACCTCAAGAAGGCGATCCAGGAGAGCCTGCGCACGCTGCAGGACCTGTCCGCCGAGCAGCTCCTCGAGCGCCGCCAGGAGCGCTGGGTGAACTACGGCAAGTTCAAGGAAACAGCGCAGTAGCGGGAGCGTAGAGCGGGAACGGCGCGGGGGTCCCCAACTTGTTGGGGCCTTTCTACTTCGGACGCGATGCGCCGCTCGACGCCCTCGAGCAAGCCGTTATCCTTGTCCCCATGGAACTCGAACGACACATCGCCATGCGTGTCGATGCGGCGCTCGCGCCGGGGACCGCGGTCTGCGTGGGTCTCTCGGGCGGGCTCGATTCCATCGTGCTGCTGGATCTCCTCGCAAGCATCGCGCCGGCGCGCGGACATCGCGTGAGCGCCGTGCACGTGCATCACGGCTTGAGCCCCAACGCCGATGCGTGGGCCGCGTTCTGCGCGCAGGCGTGCGCCGGTCGCGACATCCCGCTGCACGTCGAGCGCGTGGCGGTGGACCGTGCCGCGGCCGGCCTGGAGGCCGCCGCCCGCGCCGCGCGCTACGCGGTGTACGCGGCGCGGCCGGAACCGGTCGTGGCGCTCGCCCATCACCTCGACGACCAGGCGGAGACGCTGCTGCTGCAGCTGCTGCGCGGCACCGGCGTGAAGGGCGGCGCGGGCATGCCCGAAATGCGGCAGCTGCCCGGTTCGCGCGTGCAGCTCTTCCGTCCCTTGCTCCCGTTCTCCCGCGGCGTGCTGCGCGATCATGCGCTCGCGCGCGGCCTGCGATGGATCGAGGACGAATCGAACGCCTCCCTCGACCACGACCGCAATTTCCTGCGCCACGAGATCGCACCGCGCCTCGATGAACGCTTCGCCGGATGGCGCGACGCCCTGGCCCGGTTCGCGCGCCACGCCGCGAGCGCCGAGGATCTCCTGCGCGAGCTCGCGCGGATCGACGGCGTGGGCGAGCGCGCGGGCGAAGGCCTGCGCCTCGATTCGCAACTCGGCGCGGCGCGTCGCGCCAACGCATTGCGCGCATTCCTCGCGCTGGAAGGCCTGCCGATGCCGAGCGCGGCGCGTCTCGCCGAGATGGCGCGCCAGCTCTACGCGGCGCGCGGCGATGCGCGCGTGCGCGTGCGACATGCCGGCGCCGTGCTCGTCCGACACCGCGGCATCGTCCAGGTCGCCGCGGCGCTCGAGGAGGACGCCGAGTGGCGCATCGAATGGCACGGCGAGACGGACGTGCACCTCGGCGCGGGGCGCGGCCGCGTGCGCTTCGAACGCGCGACCGGCGTGGGCCTCGCGCAGCCGAGCGGGCCCGGCTGGCACTTCGCGCCGCGCCGGGGCGCAGAGCGCCTCAGGCTCGATGCGGGCCGTCCCAGCCGCACGCTCAAGAACCTGTTGCGCGAGGCCGCGGTTCCCGAATGGCAGCGCGACCGCCTGCCGCTGCTCTTCCGCGGCGAGCGCCTGGCCTGGGTGCCGGGGATCGGCGTCGCGGCCGAGTTCGCCTGCGCGCCGGGCATGCCCGGGCTCGTGCCGGCATGGTCCCCGGAAGCCATCTCCGACTAGCGGCGCGGGGCGCGCTGTGCTAGAATGAAAAGCTAAATTTTTCATCCATTTAGCGGAGAAATTCATGGCGGTGGAGCGCACCCTCTCGATCATCAAACCGGATGCCGTCGCGAAGAATGTGATCGGGGAGATCTACGCGCGTTTCGAGAAGGCCGGCCTCAAGGTCGTCGCGGCCCGGATGACGCACCTGTCGCGCAACGATGCCGAAGGCTTCTACGCCGTGCACAAGGGCCGCCCGTTCTTCAAGGACCTCGTGACATTCATGATCTCGGGCCCCGTGATGATCCAGGTGCTCGAGGGCGAGGGCGCGATCCAGAGGAACCGCGACCTCATGGGCGCCACCGACCCGAAGAAGGCGGCCAAGGGCACCATCCGCGCCGACTTCGCGCAGTCGATCGACGCGAACGCCGTGCACGGATCGGACGCGCCCGAAACCGCCGCCACCGAGATCGCGTACTTCTTCGCGCAGAGCCAGATCCACTCGCGATAGCGCATGACCGAACGCATCAACCTGCTCGACTACACGCTGCCGCGGCTCACCGAGTGGTTCGCCGCGCAAGGCGAGAAGCCGTTCCGCGCGCGCCAGGTGTTCCGCTGGATCCACCAGCGCGGCGTGGACGAATTCGACGCCATGACCGACCTCGCCAAGTCGCTGCGCGAGAAGCTCAAGGCGGCGGCCGAGGTGCGCGCGCCGGCGATCCTCTCCGAGCACCGCTCCGCCGACGGGACCGTGAAGTGGCTCTTCGACGCGGGCCGCGAAGCAGGGAGCTCGAAAACCAACGGCATCGAGACGGTGTTCATTCCCGAGGAGGACCGCGGCACGCTGTGCGTCTCCTCGCAGGTGGGCTGCGCGCTCGACTGCAAGTTCTGCTCGACGGGGCGGCAGGGGTTCAACCGCGACCTGCGAGTCTCCGAGATCGTGGGGCAACTGTGGGTCGCGAACCGCCGGCTCGAGGCCATGGGGATGGAAGGGATGGCGGCGCGCCTACCCTCATCCCGGCCTTCTCTCGGGGCAGAAGGTGACCTCGCTCCCTCCCCCTCGGGGGAGGGCCGGGGAGAGGGTCGCCGCCCGATCACGAACGTCGTGATGATGGGCATGGGCGAGCCGCTCAACAATTTCGCGCCGGTGGTGGACGCGATGTCGATCATGCTGGACGACCACGCGTACGGCCTGTCGCGCCGGCGCGTGACGCTCTCCACCTCGGGCGTGGTGCCGCAGATCCGCAAGCTGAAGGAGGCGCTGCCCGTGGCGCTCGCGGTGAGCCTGCACGCGCCCAACGACGCGATCCGCAGCCGCATCATGCCGGTGAACGACGCCTATCCGATCGCCGTACTCCTCGACGCGTGCCGCGACTACCTCGAGGTGGCGCCGCGCGACTTCATCACGTTCGAGTACGTGATGCTGAAGGGCGTGAACGACGCGCCGGACCACGCGCGCGAGCTGGCGCAGCTCCTCGCCACCGTGCCCTCGAAGGTGAATCTCATCCCGTTCAACCCGTTTCCCGATTCGGGGTTCGAAGGCACGGACATGGAGCGCGTGCGCCGTTTCCAGAAGATCCTGATGGACGCGGGTTTCGTGGCCACGATCCGCAAGACGCGCGGCGACGACATCGACGCCGCGTGCGGCCAGCTCGCGGGCCAGGTGGTGAACCGCATGAAGCCCCGGCCCGTCCGCGTCCATTCCCCTTCCCCGAGGTCATGATGCGTTTCCTTCCCGCCGCCCGCGCGTGCTTCGCGATCCTCGCCGTGATGGCCCTGGCCGGATGCGTTTCCCAGAGCGCCACCCAGACGCACCAGGTGACCGATACGGTGATCGCGGACGCGCACCGCCGCGCCGAGGTGCACACGGCGCTCGCGGGCGAATACTTCTCGCGCGGCAACTACAACGTGGCGCTCTCCGAGGCGCGCCTCGCGGTGAAGGACGATCCCAACTACATGCCCGCGTTCAACGTGCAGGGCCTGGTGTACATGGAGCTGCGCGAGGACGTGGCGGCGCGCGAGGCGTTCGACCGCGCGCTCTCCCTGTCTCCCAACAACGCCGAGGTGCTCAACAACTTCGGCTGGTTCCTGTGCACGCGCAACGACACCGAGCGCGCCATGGAGATGCTCAAGCGCGCGACGGCCGACCCGCTCTATCCCACGCCGGAGAAGGCGTACCTCTCGACGGGGCTGTGCCTGCGCCGCATGCACAAGGACGCCGAGGCCGAGCAGAACCTGCGGCGCGCGGTCGCCATCCGGCCGGACCTCATCGGCGGCCTCTACAACCTCGCCGTGATCACCTACGAGCGCGGCGCGTACAAGGAAGCGGAGGGCTACCTCAACCGCTACATGCGCCTGCTCGGCTCCCCGCCGCTCGACGGCCTGGTGCTCGGCGTGAAGATAGCGCGCGCCAACAAGGATTCCGCCGCCGAGGAAAGCTTCCTGCAGCAGATGCGGCGCCGCTACCCCGACGCGCCGCAGACGCACGAGCTCGCCGAGAAGCGCCCCTGACATCGTGGACGCCAGCGACAACGCCGGAAACGACGAGCGGCGAACGCTCGGCGCAACGCTCGCGCAGGAGCGCGAGCGCCAGGGCCTGTCGCGCGCCGAGGTGGCGCAGCGCCTGCACATGAGCCCGTGGCAAATCGAGGCGCTCGAGCGCGGCGACTACGAGCGGCTCCCGAAGGGCACGTTCCTGCGCGGTTTCGTGCGCAACTACACGAAGCTGCTCGGCCTCGCGCCCGACTCCGTGCTGCCGCTCCTCGCCGAGGGCGCGCCGCGCGAGGCCGCGCCGCGCATCATCGTTCCGACCCAGAACATCCGCTTCGACCCGCTGGGCGAGCGGTTCTCCAACCCGTACGTGAAGGCCGCGGCGCTCGCGGTCGTCGCCGTGGCCATTGGCTTCGCCGCGATGTACTGGGCGATGTTCGTGCGGCCGTCGGCGACCGCGGCGCGCAAGGCGGAGGCGACGCGCGTGGCCGCCGCGCCGCCGCGCGCCACGGTTCCGGCACCCACGGCCGCACCCTTCGAGGCGCCGCAGGCGCCGCCGCCGCCCGCGGTCGCTCCCGCGCCGGCCGCCACCGTTGCGCCGCCCGCGCCCGCGAAGAGCGGCGCGGCGTCGTCCGACACGCGCGCATCGGCGGCCGCGCCGGTGGAAAAGACCGCCCCGAAAGCGGCGCCGAAGGACACCACCGCGGCGACGGCCGCAGTCGCGAAGCCCGGCGCTCCCGCGAAGGTGATCCGCTTCCACTTCGCGGGCAACTCGTGGGTCGAGGTGCGCGACGCGCGCGGCAAGGTGATATTCCAGCGCCTCAACGCCGCGGGAAGCGACGCCGAGGTCTCGGGCCGCCCGCCGCTCGACGTGGTGGTCGGCAACGCGCCCGACGTGACGATGAGCTACGACGGGCGCGACTTCCCGCTGGAGCCGCACACCAACGTCGCCGTCGCCCGCTTCACGCTCGAATAGCCCACGCACTTCCCATGACACCCCGACGCCATTCGCGCCCCGTCCGCGTCGCCGACAAGATCATCGGCGGCACCGCGCCGATCCTCGTGCAGTCGATGACCAACACCGACACGGAGGACGCGCAGGCCACGGCGCGCCAGGTCGCCGCGCTGGCGGCCGCCGGCTCGGAGATCGTGCGCATCACCGTGAACACGCTCGAGGCCGCGCGCCAGGTGCCGGCGATCCGCGCGCGCCTGGAGGCCATGGGCGTGAGTGTCCCGCTGGTGGGCGATTTCCACTTCAACGGCCACAAGCTCCTCGCGCAGGTCCCGGAATGCGCGGCGGTGCTGGACAAGTACCGCATCAATCCCGGCAACGTGGGCCACGGCTCGAAGCGCGACGAGCAGTTCTCGACGATGATCGAGAAGGCGATCGAGCACGGCAAGCCCGTGCGCATCGGCGTGAACTGGGGCTCGCTCGATCCGGAGCTCCTCGCGCGGATGATGGACGAGAACGCCCGCCTCGCGCGCCCCCTGGAAGCCGACGAGGTGATGCGCGAGGCGTTGATCCGCTCCGCGCTCGAGAGCGCGGCGAAGGCCGAGGAGCTGGGATTGCCGGGCGAGCGCATCGTGCTCTCGTGCAAGGTCTCGGCGGTGCAGGACCTGATCCGCGTGTACCGCGCGCTCGCCGCGCGCTGCGACTACGCGCTGCACCTGGGGCTCACCGAGGCCGGCATGGGGTCGAAAGGCATCGTCGCGTCCACCGCGGCGATCGGCGTGCTCCTCCAGGAGGGCATCGGCGACACCATCCGCGTGTCGCTCACGCCGGAGCCGGGCGGGGATCGCGCGAGGGAAGTCATCGTCGCGCAGGAGATCCTGCAGACCATGGGCCTGCGCTCGTTCACGCCGATGGTGTCGGCGTGCCCCGGCTGCGGGCGCACCACGAGCACGTTCTTCCAGGAGCTGGCCGACAAGATCCAGGGCTACCTGCGTGAGCAGATGCCGGCGTGGCGCGCGCGGTATCCGGGCGTGGAAGAGATGCACGTCGCGGTGATGGGCTGCGTCGTGAACGGCCCGGGCGAATCGAAGCTCGCCAACATCGGCATCTCGCTGCCGGGCTCGGGCGAGAAGCCGGTCGCGCCGGTGTACGTGGACGGCGAGAAGACGGTCACGTTGAAGGGCGAGCGCATCGCCGAGGAGTTCCAGGCCATCGTCGAAGAGTACGTGCGTACCCATTACGGCGAAGGCGCCACGCGGCCCGAGCGCGCATCCGGCCTCCAGTCCATCCCCATCCGGGCCGCGTCATGAGCGCCGTAAGCGACTCCGGAGCGCCATGAATCAGAAACTCCAGTCCATCCGGGGAATGGAGGACGTTCTGCCGGATGCGAGCCCGCTTTGGGAGAAGCTCGACGAAGCGTGCCGCCGCGTCTTCGCCTTGTACGGCTACCGCTACATGCGCACGCCCGTCGTCGAGCCCACCGCCCTCTTCGTGCGCGGCCTGGGCGAAGTGACCGACATCGTCGAGAAGGAGATGTACGTCTTCGAGGACCGCAACGGCGAGAGCCTGGCACTGCGCCCCGAGGCGACCGCGGGCATCGTGCGCTCGGCGATCGAGCACAACTTCCTCTACAACGGGCCGCTGCGCGTGTGGACCTCGGGCCCGATGTACCGCTACGAGCGCCCGCAGAAGGGCCGCCAGCGCGAGTTCCACCAGTTCGACGTGGAAGCGCTCGGCTTCGAGGGCCCCGACGTGGACGCCGAGCAGATCGTGATGCTCGCGCGCCTCTGGAGGAACCTCGGCATCGAGGGCGTCGAGCTGCACGTCAACTCCATTGGCGATGCCGCCGACCGGCGCGTGCACCGCGAGAAGCTGATCGCGCACTTCGAGAAGCACGCGGACCGCCTCGACGAGGACGCCAGGCGGCGCCTCCACGCCAATCCGCTGCGCATCCTCGACTCGAAGAATGCGGACATGCAGGAGATGATCGAGCGCGCCCCGCGCCTCCTCGACCACCTGGGCGAGGGCGCGGCGCAGCACTTCGAGCAGCTGAAGTGGCTGCTCGAGCAGGCCGGGCTCGAGTTCACGGTGAATCCGCGCCTGGTGCGCGGCCTCGACTACTACAATCGCACCGTCTTCGAGTTCGTCACGCCCAACATCGGGGCGCAGGCCACCATCGCGGGCGGCGGGCGCTACGATGCGCTCTTCGAGCAGCTGGGCGGCAAGCCCACTGCCGCCTGCGGCTTCGGCATGGGGATGGAGCGCGTGCTGCTCGCCATGAAGGCCTCGGGTGTCACGGCCGCGCCGGGCGTGGACGCGTTCGTGGTGCACTCGGGGGAGGCGGCCGAGCAGGCCGCGTGGCGGCTGGCCGAGGCGTGGCGCGATGCCGGCCGCAGCGTGGTGCTCGGGCCGGGGGGCAGCTTCAAGTCCCAGATGAAGAAAGCCGACGCGAGCGGGGCCCGTTACGCCGTCATCATCGGCGATGACGAGGTGGCCTCGACGCGCGTCACGTTGAAACCGCTTCGCGGCGGCGAGCAGAGGACGCTCGAGCCGGGCGAGGCACTTGCGGAAGTGAGCCGAGCATGACCGGATCGTACGATTTCGAGGAACAGGAACGCATCGCCGAGCTGAAGGCCTGGTGGGAGGACAACCGCTGGTACGTGGTCGGCGCGATCGCCGCCGCCGCGATCGCCTTCGGGGGCTATCGCGGCTGGGTGTGGTGGAGCCATCGCGAGGCGGAGGACGCCGCCGCGATGTTCCATCCCGTGGCCGAGGCCATGAAGGCAGACCCGAAGAAGATCGCCGCGGCCGCGCAGCCGCTCATCGACAAGCATCCGCGCTCGTATTTCGCCTCGGAGGCCGCGCTCGCCGCGGCCAAGGCGGCGTTCGACGCGGGCAACCTCGACGAGGCGCGCAAGCGGCTCGAGTGGGTGATGGACCACGGCGCCGACGAGCATCGCGGCATCGCGCGCCTGCGGCTGGCCGCGGTGCTGCTCGACCAGAAGAAATACGACGACGCGCTGAAGGTGCTCGACGGCAACCGGGACGAGGCTTTCGCGCCGCTCGCCGCCGACTTGCGCGGCGACATCATGCTGGCCCAGGGCCGGCTCGACGAGGCGCGCGCCGCCTACAAGTCGGCCGTCGAGAAGGCGGGGCCGGCCAATCCGGTGCGCAACATCGCCGGCACCAAGCTCAACGCCCTGGGAGGCGGCCCATGAGGATCGTCCGCCTGGCGGCGCTGGCGCCGCTCGCCATCGCGGCGGCGTGCTCCTCGTACAACCCGCTCAAGTGGGTGGGGATCGTCAGCGAGCCGGCCCACCCGCCGACGCCGCTCGCACCCATCGACGCGAAGCTCACGCCGCGCGCCGCGTGGACGGCGAGCGTGGGCAAGTCCGCGGGCCTGAACCTGCGTCCCGCCATCGAGGCCGGCCACGTGTACGCGGCGGCGGCCGACGGCGGCATCTCCGTGCTCGCCGAGGACACGGGCAAGCTCGCCTCGCGCATCGAGACGAGGAAGCCGGTCTCCGGCGGGCTCGAGGTCGTCGACGGGCGCATCTTCGCCGGCACGCTCAAGGGCGAAGTGTTCGCGGTGGACCCGGCGGGCAAGATGCTGTGGACCGCGCCCGTGCCGGGCGAGGTGATCGCGCCGGTCGCGGTGTCGCGCAACATCGCCGTGGCGCGCACGTCCGACGGGCGCATCTTCGCGTTCTCCGTGGCCGACGGGAAGCGGTTGTGGGTCTACCAGCGCCTCACGCCCTCGCTGCTGCTGCGCAGCGCCGCGGGCGTGCTCGCGATCGGCGGCGACGTCGTCGCGGGCTACCCGAACGGCAAGCTCCTCGCGCTCGACCTGGACGACGGCAAGCTCATCTGGGAAGCGACCGTGGCGCTGCCGAAGGGAGCGACCGAGCTCGAGCGCATCGCCGACGTGGCGGGCCTGCCGGTCATCGACGGCGGCAACATCTGCGCGGCCGCGTTCCAGGGCAAGGTCGCTTGCTTCGAGATCTCGACTCGCAACCTGCTCTGGTCGCGCGACATCTCGACCGCGCGCTCGCTCACGGTCGACGCGAAGAACCTCTACCTCGTGGACGAGGCCGGCGCGGTGCACGCGCTCGACAAGAGGACCGGCGCCAGCGTATGGAAGCAGGACAAGCTGCTCTATCGGCGCGTCACGTCGCCGGTGGTCTTCGACGGCAAGGTGGTGGTCGGCGATCTCGAGGGCTACATCCACGTGATCTCGCCGGAGGACGGATCGATCGTCGGGCGGCTTCCCACCGACGGCACGCAGATCGTCTCGCTGGTGGCCGGCCTGTCGGGCCTGTTCGCGCAAACCGCGGGAGGGGCGGTCGTCTCGGTCCGCTTCTAGGCATTGAAACCGACCCTCGTCCTCGTCGGGCGGCCCAACGTCGGGAAGTCCACGCTCTTCAACCGCCTCACGCGCTCGCGCGACGCGCTGGTGGCGGACCTGCCCGGCCTCACGCGCGACCGCCACTACGGGCAGGGGCGCGTCGGCGACAAGCCTTTCATCGTGGTGGACACCGGCGGCTTCGAGCCGGTCGCCAAGGAAGGCATCCTCTCCGAGATGGCGCGCCAGGCGCGCGAGGCGATCGCCGAGGCCGACGTGATCCTCTTCATGACCGACGGGCGCGCCGGCCTCGCGCCGCAGGACAAGCGCATCGCGTTGCAGCTGCGCGCGGCGAACGCGAAGGTGGTCCTCGTCGTGAACAAGACCGAGGGCATGCGCGAGGAGGTCGTGACGGCGGAGTTCCACGAGCTGGCGATGGGCGAGCCGCACGCCATCTCGGCGGAGCACGGCGAGGGCGTCCGGCAGCTGATCGAGGACGCGCTCGCGTCGTTCGCGGCCGAGCCGCAGGAGGAAGCCGCGCCGGACCACCCGCGCGTGGCGATCGTCGGGCGCCCCAACGTCGGCAAGTCCACGCTCGTGAACCGGCTCCTGGGCGAGGAGCGCGTGATCGCCTTCGACCAGCCCGGCACCACGCGCGACGCCATCGAAGTCGAGCTCGAGCGCGACGGCCGGCGCTACACGCTGATCGACACCGCGGGAATACGCCGCAGGGGCAAGGTGTTCGAGTCGGTGGAGAAGTTCTCGGTCGTGAAGACGCTGCAGGCGATCGAGCGCGCGAACGTGGTGGTGCTGGTCGTGGACGCGGCGGCCGACGTCGCGGACCAGGACGCGCACATCGGCGGCTACATCCTGGAGGCGGGGCGCGCACTCGTGGTGGCGGTGAACAAATGGGACGCGATCGATTCCGAGAAGCGCAAGGACGTGCAGGACGACCTCGAGCGCAAGCTCCAGTTCCTCGACTTCGCGCCGTTCGTGCCCATCTCCGCGCTGAAGGGCAGCGGCATCAAGCCGCTGCTGGCTGCCGTGGACACGGCGTTCGCCGCGGCCATGGCCAAGCTGTCGACGCCCAAGCTCACGCGCGCGCTGCAGGCGGCCGTGCAGCAGCAGCAGCCGCCCATGGCCGGGCGCTTCCGGCCCAAGATGCGCTACGCGCACCAGGGCGGGTCCAACCCGCCGATCATCGTGATCCACGGCACCGGTCTCGACGGCGTGAAGGCGCCGTACAAGCGCTACCTCGAGAACACGTTCCAGAAGGCGTTCAAGCTCTCGGGAACGCCGCTGCGCATCGAGCTGCGCTCCGCCGCCAACCCCTTCGAAGGGCGCCACAAGCCCTTGACGGAAAAGCAGGATGCGCAGCGGCGCCGGCGCAAGATCATCTCGAAACGGCGCTATGGCTAGGAACTAGGGGCCGGGCCGGGTGTCCGTTCGTCGGACAGGTATACTTGCATTCTGCAGGTCAACGGCCCGGCGTTAGACCGGGAAACCCGATGGTTCAAAAAGGGGCAGAACAATGAGCAACAAGGGCCAGCTGCTGCAGGACCCGTTCCTCAACACGTTGCGCAAGGAGCATGTTCCGGTCTCGATCTACCTGGTGAACGGCATCAAGCTCCAGGGCCAGATCGAATCCTTCGACCAGTACGTCGTGCTCCTGAAGAACACCGTGACCCAGATGGTTTACAAGCACGCCATTTCCACGGTGGTCCCGGCACGCCCGGTATCGGTCCCGATTGAGCATTCCGCGGAATCCTGAGCGCTCGCGCGCGATCCTCGTCAGCCTCGACATCGGTCGTCCGACGCAGGCGGAGGAGCGCGTCGAGGAAGCTGCGCGCCTGGTCGACAGCGCCGGCGCCCGGGTGGTGGAGGTGATCCGCGGCCGCCGCGACCGTCCCGACGCGGCCACTTTCGCGGGCAAGGGCAAGGTCGAGGAGATACGCGATGCGCTGGTCGCCCACGATTGCGACATCGTCGTCTTCGACCGACAGCTCACCGCGGCACAGGTGCGCAACCTGGAGCGGGCGCTGATCGACAAGGTCCCCGAGATCCGGGTCTTCGACCGCACCGACGTGATCCTCGACATCTTCGCGCAGCGCGCGCGCACGAGCGAAGGCAAGCTCCAGGTGGAGCTCGCGCGCCTCGAGCACCTGTCCACGCGCCTGGTGCGCGGATGGACCCACCTCGAGCGCCAGCGCGGCTCGCTCGGCAAGACCGGCGGCCCGGGCGAGAAGCAGATCGAACTGGACCGGCGCATGATCGGCGAGCAGGTGAAGAAGCTGAAGGAGCGCATTCGCAAGGTCGGCAAGGTGCGCGCGACGCAGCGCTCGGGCCGCACGCGCTCCGGAATCCTCCGCGTGGCGCTCGTGGGCTACACCAACGCGGGCAAGTCGACGCTCTTCAACCGCATCACGGGCTCCGGGGCGTACGTCGCCGACCAGCTCTTCGCCACGCTCGACACCACGACGCGCCGGGTCTACCTCGGCGAGGACGCGTCGGTCGCCCTGTCCGACACCGTGGGATTCATCCGCGACCTCCCGCACACGCTGGTGGATTCCTTCAAGGCGACCCTCGAGGAGACCATCCAGGCCGACCTCCTGCTGCACGTGGTCGACAGCGCGAGCCCGCAGCGCGACGAGCAGATCGCCGCGGTGAACGCGGTGCTCTCGGAGATCGGCGCTTCCGAAGTGCCGCAGATCCTGGTCTACAACCAGATCGATCGCGTGCCGGGCCTGGGTCCCGAAGTCGTGCGCGACGCGTATGGTAAGATATTGAATATCAAGGTGAGTGCGTCCACCGGCGCCGGGATCGACGCGCTTCGGGAAGCGCTCGCCGAAGCCGCCCGGGATGCCGGCCGCGGCTCGCTCGCAACCGCTGCGTGACCCCCCTCATTCCATGCCTCCGAACGATCCCCAGTGGGGAAAGAAAGACAACGAGGGTCCGCCCGACCTGGACGAGATCCTGAGGAAGCTGCAGCAGAAGATCGCGGCGCTGCTGGGGCTGCGCGGACGCGCTAGCCCGCCGCCGGGAGGCGGCGCGGGCGGCTCCGGACACTACGGCGCGGCGATGGGCGGCGGCGCGGCGCTCGTGATCCTCCTCATCGTCGCCGTGTGGCTCGGGAGCGGCTTCTACATCGTGGACGAGGGCAAGCGCGGCGTCGTGCTGCGGCTCGGCAAGTACCTCGAGACGACGATGCCGGGCCCGCGCTGGCACATGCCGTATCCGATCGAGGGCGTCGAGGTGGTCGACATCGCGCGCGTGCGCCCGGTCGAGGTGGGATATCGCGGCAACACCAAGAACAAGCAGCCGCAGGAAGCGCTGATGCTCACCGACGACGAGAACATCGTCGACGTGCAGTTCGCGGTGCAATACAACATCAAGAGCCCCGAGGACTACCTCTTCAACAACAAGAATCCCGACGACAACGTGCTGCAGGCCGCCGAGACCTCGATCCGCGAGGTGGTGGGCAAGAGCAAGATGGACTTCGTGCTGAGCGCGGGCCGCAGCGAGGTCGCCTCGCAGGTGAAGACCCTCATGCAGCAGATCCTCGACCGCTACAAGACCGGCATCCTCGTCACGACCGTGAACCTGCAGAACACGCAGGCGCCCGAGCAGGTGCTGCCCGCGTTCGAGGACGTCGTGCGCGCCCAGCAGGACCGCGAGCGCTTCAAGAACGAGGGCCAGGCGTACGCGAACGACGTGGTGCCGAAGGCCCGCGGCGTCTCCGCCCGCCTCTTCGAGGAGGCGAATGGCTACCGGCAGAGCGTGATCTCGACCGCCCAGGGCGACGCCTCGCGCTTCCGCCAGATCCTCGCCGAGTACGAGAAGGCGCCGGCGGTCACGCGCGAGCGCATGTACCTCGACACCATGCAGCAGATCCTGTCGGCCACCAGCAAGATCGTGGTCGACCAGAAGGCGGGCGCGGGCCAGAACCTGATCTACCTGCCCATCGACAAGCTGATGCAGCTCTCCACGTCCGCGGCGGCCGCCGCGCAGGCCGATAACGCGGCACGGGCGAGCCCGCCGCCGGAAGTCACACCCACGCCGACGCCGGACATCACCTCGCGGCGCGACAGCCTGCGCTCGCGGGAACGGGACGCGGGACGATGAAGCGCGCCTCCATCATCGTGTTCGTCGCCGCACTCGTGGTGCTGGCCGTGCTCGCCATGAGCATGTACACCGTCGACCAGCGCAAGGCCGCGATCAAGTTCCAGCTGGGCGAGGTCATCAAGGTGCAGGTCGACCCCGGCCTCTACTTCCTCGTGCCGTTCGTGCAGAACGTGCGGCTCTACGACACGCGCATCCAGACGATGGAGGCGCGCGATCCGGAGCGCTTCCTCACTTCCGAGAACCGCAACGTGCTCGTGGACTCGTTCGTGAAGTGGAAGGTCGACGACGTGAAGCAGTACTACGTCTCCGTGCACGGCGACCCGGTGCAGGCCGAGGCGCGGATCTCGCAGACCGTCAACGACGCCCTGCGCGCCGAGTTCGCCCGGCACACCGTCCACGACGTGGTCTCGGGCGAGCGCGACAAGATCATGGCGATCGTCACGAAGCGCGTGGAGGAGGACCTGCGGCGCATCGGCGTGGACATCGTCGACGTGCGGCTCAAGCGCGTGGACTTCGTGCCCGAGATCTCCGCGGACGTGTTCCGGCGCATGGAATCCGAGAGGAAGCGCGTGGCCAACGAGCTGCGCGCCACGGGCCAGGCGGAGGGCGAGAAGATCAAGGCCGACGCCGACCGCCAGCGCCAGGTGATCGTCGCCGACGCGTACCGCGACGCGCAGCGCGTGAAGGGCGAGGGCGACGCGCAGGCCTCGCGCATCTACGCCGACGCGTTCGGGAAGAATCCCGAGTTTTTCAGCTTCTACCGCAGCCTCGACGCGTACCGCCAGAGCCTGCGCAACAAGACCGACGTGATGGTGCTCGATCCCTCGTCGGACTTCTTCAAGTACTTCAGGAATCCGGGCCGGGGCAAGTCTTCGGCTCCATGAGCGAGATCCTCGTCGCCGCCATCGCCGTCATGCTCGTGATCGAAGGCATCCTCCCGTTCACATCGCCGCGCATCTGGCGCGAGCTGTTCCGCAAGCTCACCGAGATGAGCGACGGACAGATCCGATTCGCGGGGTTGACATCGATGATGATCGGCCTCGTCATCCTGTTCCTCGTCCACTGACGTGCGCCGCTGGCTACTTCCCGAGCACATCGAGGACGTGCTCCCCGCCGAGGCGCGCGCCATGGAGCGCCTGCGCCGCTCGATCCTCGACCTCTTCGAGGTGCACGGCTACGAGCTGGTGGCCCCGCCGCTCCTCGAGTACCTCGAGTCGCTGCTCTCGGGCACCGGGCGCGACATGGACCTCGCCACCTTCAAGCTGGTGGACCAGCTGTCCGGGCGGATGGTGGGCGTGCGCGCCGACCACACGCCGCAGGTGGCGCGCATCGACGCGCACCTGCTCAACCGGCAGGGGGTCGCGCGGCTGTGCTACTGCGGGAGCGTCCTGCACACCGTGCCGGCGGGAATGACCAAGATGCGCGAGCCGATCCAGATCGGCGCGGAGCTCTACGGCCACGCGGGGCTCGAGGCCGACGTCGAGGTCGTGCGGCTGATGATCGCGGCGCTCAAGCGCGCGGGCATCGAGCGGCTGCACATCGACCTCGGCAATCCCGCGATCTACCGCGCGATGGCCGAGAACGTCGAGTCGGAGCGGGCCGAGGCGCTCTTCCACGCCGTGCAGCAGAAGGACGCGACCGGCGCGGGCGAGCTGGGCATCCTCACGCAGCTGAACGGCCCGGTGCGCGAGGTGATCGGCAAGGCGCGCGCGGCGCTGCCGAAATTCCCCGACATCGGGAAGGCGCTCGACGCGCTCGAGCGCCTCGCCGAGCAATGCGCCACGCCGGGCGTGGAGCTCTCGGTGGACCTGGCCGAGCTGGGCGGCTTCAATTACGAAAGCGGCATCGTGTTCGCGGCGTTCACGGCGGCCAGCCCCGACGCGATCGCGCGCGGCGGCCGCTACGACGAGGTGGGCGCGAGCTTCGGGCGCGCGCGTCCCGCCACGGGATTCACGATGGACCTGCGGCAGCTCGCGGCGCTGGCGCCCGCGGCGCGGCCGCGCCGCGCGATCCTCGCGCCCGCGCTGGACGACGCCGCGCTCGGGGTCGCGGTCGCGCAGCTGCGCGACGCGGGCGAGGTCGTGGTGGTGGACCTGCCCGGGCATGAATCGGCGCGCGAGGAGCTGGGTTGCGATCGGAAGCTGGAGAAGAAGGACGGGAAATGGCGCGTAACGTAGTCGTCATCGGCACGCAGTGGGGCGACGAGGGCAAGGGCAAGATCGTCGACTGGCTCACGGACCACGCGTCCGCGGTGGTGCGCTTCCAGGGCGGCCACAACGCGGGCCACACGCTGGTCATCGACGGGCGCAAGACGATCCTGAGGCTGATCCCCTCGGGCATCCTGCACGGAAGCGTGAAGTGCTTCATCGGCAACGGCGTCGTCGTGTCGCCCAGGGCCCTCGTCGAGGAGATCGGCGAGCTCGAGAAGCTGGGCGTCCCGGTCGGCAGCCAGTTGCGCATCTCCGAAGCGTGCGCGCTGATCCTGCCGTACCACATCGCCGTCGACCAGGCGCGCGAGCGCGCCAAGGGCGAGGCGAAGATCGGGACCACGGGGCGCGGCATCGGCCCGGCCTACGAAGACAAGGTCGCGCGGCGCGCCATCCGCGTCCAGGACCTCTATGCGCGCGAGCGCTTCGCCGCGAAGCTGGGCGAGGTCCTGGACTATCACAACTTCATGCTGCGCAACTACTACAAGGCCGACACCATCGACTTCCAGCAGACGCTCGACGAGACGCTGCTGCTCGCCGAGCGCATCCGGCCCATGGTGGCCGACGTCTCGGGCGAGCTGAACGCGCTCATCCGCGCGGGAAAATCTATCCTCTTCGAGGGCGCGCAGGCCGCGCTGCTGGACGTGGACCACGGCACTTATCCCTTCGTCACCTCGTCCAACTGCGTGGCCGGGCAGGCGGCCGCGGGCGCGGGCGTGGGCCCCGGGCAGCTGCATTACGTGCTGGGCGTGGCGAAGGCCTACGCGACGCGCGTGGGGGCGGGTCCTTTTCCCACCGAGCTGATCGAGGACGAGATCGGCGAGCGCCTGCGCGTGAAGGGCAACGAATACGGATCGGTCACCGGGCGCCCGCGGCGCTGCGGATGGTTCGACGCGGCGGCGCTGAAGCGCGCGGTGCAGCTGAACGGCATCAGCGGCCTGTGCATCACCAAGCTCGACGTCCTCGACGGGCTGGACAAGGTGCGCGTTGCGGTGGGCTACAAGGTGGCGGGCGGCGGCACGCGCGATATCCTGCCGGTGGGCGCCGAGGCGCTCGCCATCTGCGAGCCGATCTACGAGGAACACCCCGGCTGGAAGGAGAGTACCGTGGGCGTGAAGAAGTACGCGGACCTGCCGGCGAACGCCCGCGCGTACCTGGAACGATTGCAGGCGCTGGTCGGCGCGCCGATGGCCATCATTTCGACCGGACCCGACCGGGCGGAGACCATCGTCCTGCGCCACCCGTTCGAGTGAAACCTGGTGCCCAGAAGAGGACTCGAACCTCCACGGTGTTACCCGCCAGTACCTGAAACTGGTGCGTCTACCAATTCCGCCATCTGGGCGCGGAAAACACGAAATTTTACCCGGCGAGGGCCGGATTGTCCATCAAAACCAAGGGCCTGAAGGCCTATCCCACTGAAATCCCGAGCCGCGAGGAGGTCCTCGAGGCGCTCGCCGAGGCGGGCGTCCCGGTGCCCGAGGAGGACCTCGTCCGGCAGCTGAGCGTGCATGGGGCGTCCGAGCGCGAGGGCTTCGAGCGCCGGCTCGCGGCCATGGAGCGCGACGGCGAGGTGTTGCGCAACCGCCGCGGCGCGCTGCTGCTCCCCGACAAGGCCGGGCTCATCAAGGGCAAGGTGATCGGGCACCCGGATGGCTTCGGGTTCCTCAAGCCCGAGGACGGCCGCGACGACCTCTTCCTCGGGCCGAAGCAGATGCACAAGGTGCTGCACGGCGACGTGGTGCTCGCGCGCGTGACGGGCGTCGACCGGCGCGGGCGGCTCGAGGGTTCCATCGTCGAGGTGCTCGAGCGCGCCAACAACAAGGTGGTCGGGCGGCTCTTCATCGAGCACGGGGTGGCCTTCGTGATCGCCGAGAACAAGCGCATCAACCAGGACATCCTCATCATGCCCGAGAGCCTCAAGGGCGCCTCGGTGGGGCAGGTCGTGGTGGCGGAGCTCGTGGAGCAGCCGACGCGCAACGCCGAGCCGATCGGGCGCGTGGTCGAGGTGCTCGGCAACTACGCCGATCCCGGGATGGAGATCGAGATCGCGCTGCGCAAGCACGACCTGCCGCACGAATGGCCGCGCGACGCGCTCGAGGCGGCGCGGCGCCTGCCGAAGACGGTGGCGGCGAAGGACCTCAAGGGGCGCCGCGACCTGCGCGAGCCTGCCCTTCGTGACCATCGACGGCGAGACCGCGAGGGATTTCGACGACGCGGTGTACTGCGAGAGGAAGCCGAAGGGGTTCAAGCTCTGGGTGGCGATCGCCGACGTGAGCCACTACGTGCGGCCGGGAGATCCGCTCGACCACGAGGCGTACAACCGCGGCAACTCGGTCTACTTCCCGCGCCGCGTGATCCCGATGCTGCCGGAGGAGCTGTCCAACGAGCTGTGCTCGCTGAAGCCCGACGTGGACCGCCTCGTGATGGTGTGCGAGATGGAGGTGAGCTCGGGCGGCGTGGTGCGCCACTACGAGTTCTATCCCGGAGTGATCCATTCCCACGAGCGCATGACCTACACGAAGGTCGCCGCGATGATCGAGGGCCGGGAGGCGCAGCCGGCCCGAGATCGACGACCTGTACCGCGTGTTCCAGGCGCTGCTCGGCGCGCGCAAGAAGCGCGGCGCCATCGATTTCGAGACCGTCGAGACGCAGATGATCTTCGACGACCAGGGCAAGATCGAGCGCATCGTCCCGGTGGTGCGCAACGACGCCCACCGCCTGATCGAGGAGTGCATGCTCGCGGCCAACGTGAGCGCCTCCGACTTCCTCGAGAAGAACGCTCAGCCCACGCTCTACCGCGTGCACGAGGGGCCCACGCCCGAGAAGCTCGAGGCGCTGCGCTCGATGCTCAAGGACTTCGCGCTGACGCTGGGCGGCGGCGAGGAGCCGCAGGCGAAGGACTACGCGGAGCTCCTCGCGCGCATCAAGGACAAGCCCTTCGGGGGCATGCTGCAGACGGTGATGCTGCGCTCGCTCTCGCAGGCCGTGTACAGCCCGGAGAACGTCGGCCACTTCGGGCTCGCCTACGACGCCTACGCGCACTTCACCTCGCCGATCCGCCGTTACCCGGACCTCCTCGTGCACCGCGCGATCAAGGCGGTGCTGAAGGGCGCCCGCTACGACGCGGGCGACCTCGGGCACGTCGGCGTGCATTGCTCCGAGACCGAGCGCCGCGCCGACGACGCCACGCGCGACGTCGAGGCGTGGCTCAAGTGCTACTACATGCAGGACCACGTGGGAGCGGAATTCGCGGGCATCATCAGCGGAGTCACGAATTTCGGCCTGTTCGTCACGCTGGACGACCTGTACGTCGACGGGCTCGTGCACATCTCCGACCTCGGGCAGGACTACTTCCAGTTCGACGGCGCCAAGCACATGCTGCGCGGCGAGCGCACGGGCGTGCGGTATCAGCTGGGCGGGCGAGTGCGAGTGAAGGTCGTGCGGGTGAACCTCGAACAGGCGAAGATCGATTTCGTATTGGTGCCATGAAGAACCTCACCGGATTCCACGCCGTCACCAGCCGCCTGAGGCAGCGGCCGGAGACCATCCACGAGATCTACGTCGACGCCGAGCGCAAGGACGCGCGCGTGAAGGACCTGCGCGAGCTCGCCAAGCGCCTCAACGTGCGCGTCATTCCCGTGGACATGAAGCGGCTGGACGGGATGGCGGGCGGCGTGAAGCACCAGGGGGTCGTCGCGCCCGCCGAGCCGCTCGACATGCCCAAGTTCATCGAGGACGTGCTCGAGGGGCTGAACGAGCCGCCGCTGCTCCTGGTGCTGGACGGCGTGCAGGATCCGCACAACCTGGGTGCCTGCCTGCGCGTGGCCGACGGCGCCGGCGCGCACGCGGTGATCGCGCCCAAGGACCGCAGCGTGGGCCTCACCACCGCGGCGATCAAGGTCGCGTCGGGCGCGGCCGAATCGGTCCCGTACATCGTGGTGACGAACCTCGCGCGCACGATGCGCGACCTCAAGGAGCGCGGCATCTGGATGATCGGCGCCGACGACTCCGCGCCCGAATCGATCTACCAGGCCAAGCTCGACGGCGCGATCGCGCTCGTGCTCGGCGCCGAGGGCGAGGGCCTGCGGCGCCTCACGAAGGAGAGCTGCGATTGGCTGGTATCGATCCCCATGCTGGGCGCGGTCTCGAGCCTCAACGTCTCGGTCGCGAGCGGCGTCTGCCTGTACGAGGCGCGGCGGCGGCGGATGAAGTAGCGCGTCATCCGCGGCGCCCGACCGGGCGTTTCCGGTGCATGACGTTCTCGCCTCGCAATGTCCGCTCGCGCCGTGGCGCACGCCTCGCCCATCCCGGCGAGATCCTCCTCAACGAGTGGATGATCCCCTTCGACTTCAGCCAGAACTGGCTCGCGCGGCGCCTGGGCTTTCCCCCGCGCCGGATCAATGAAATCGTGCTGGGCAAGCGCGGCATCAGCGCGGACACCGCGATCGGGCTCGCGGCCGTGTTCGGCACGAGCGAGCACTACTGGATGCGGTTGCAGGCCGATTACGAGCTCGAGAAGGCCCATGAAAGGCGGCTGCACGAGGAGCGGTTTCCGAGGTGGCGCCCGGCCACGCGGCGGGAGATGAGCGAGGAATGACGGTGGCCGTGGTTGCGGCGGTCCGCGCCACCACTGTGGCGGCGCGATCGATCGTGGGTCGGTGTCGAATTCGACCATGACGCCGAGCGCCATGGACGGGACCCATTCCCGAGGGAAAACTCGCGACCGTATGACGTCATATGGAAACTTTGGCCATGACGGCGCGCGTCATGGGACTTCTGGCCGAGGGGCGTCATGGGCATTGAATTTATGCGAGGGAAGAATGTCCTTGCCATAACGGGACACGTCATAGCCGAAATCGGGGCGCCGCTCCTTCCGCTCCGGGCTCGCCACCTCCACTTTCGCGATGCTGCGACGCGTCACCGCCGTCTTTGCCATAATCCGCGTTCCCTCCCGACTGCCCCCTCCCGACTGCCCATTCCCATGCACCCCTTTCGCTCCTCGCTGTCCGCCATCCTGGCGGCCATGGCCCTCGCCCTTGTGCCGGCGCTCGGCCTCGCCAAGACCGACAGCCCCACGAAAGGCGCGGCGCCCGTCCCCGCCGGCGTCACGAAGGTCACGAGCGTCGAAGGCATCACCGAGTACCGCCTGGCCAACGGGCTCAAGGTGCTGCTCTTCCCCGATGCCTCCAAGCCGACGATCACGGTCAACATCACGTACCTGGTCGGGAGCCGGTTCGAGAACTACGGCGAGACGGGCATGGCGCACCTGCTCGAGCACCTGATGTTCAAGGGCACGCCCAGGCATCCGCACATCGACCAGGAATTCAACGCGCGCGGGGTGCGCTTCAACGGCTCGACGTGGCTGGACCGCACCAACTACTTCGAGCTCTTCGAGGCGAGCGACGACAACCTCGCCTGGGCGATCGGGCTGGAGGCCGACCGGATGGTGAACTCCTTCATCTCGCGCAAGGACCTGGACAGCGAGATGACGGTAGTGCGCAACGAGTTCGAGCAGGGCGAGAACTCGCCGTTCTCCGTGCTCCTGAAGCGCATGCAGAGCATCGCCTTCGACTGGCACTCCTACGGCCGCTCGACGATCGGCAACCGCAGCGACATCGAGAACGTCGACATCCCGCACCTGCAGGCGTTCTATCGCCTGTACTACCAGCCCGACAACGCCGTGCTCCTCATCGCCGGCAAGTTCGACGAGCACAAGGCGCTGGCACTCGTCGCGAAGAGCTTCGCGCCCGTTCCGAAGCCCACCCGCCCGCGTCCCGTGTTCTGGACGGTGGAGCCCACGCAGGACGGCGACCGCCAGTTCACCGTGCGGCGCAAGGGCGACATCCAGATCGTGGCCATGGCGTACCACGTGCCCTCGAGCCTGCATCCGGATTCCGACCCGCTCGAATTCGCGAGCTTCATCCTGGGGCAGGTGCCGAACGGGCGCCTGCACAAGGCGCTGGTCGAGACGGGGCTCGCGTCGCAGGTGTTCGCGTATCCCCTCATGGGCCATGACCCGGGGCTGCAGATCTTCGGCGCGGTGGTGAAGAAGGGCGATGCCATCGAGCCGGTGCGCGACGCGATGGAGAAGGTCGTCGAGGGCTTCGGATCGACGCCCATCACGCCGGAGGAGATGGAGCGCGCGCGAATCACCACCGCCAACGAGATCGAGAAGACGCTCGCCAACCACGAGTCGCTCGGCGTGCAGCTCTCGGAGTACATCGCGCTGGGCGACTGGCGCCTCTTCTTCCTCGCGCGCGACAAGCTGCCCGGCGTGAAGGCCGAGGACGTGGCGCGCGTCTCCAAGGCGTACTTCCGGCGCGACAACCGCACCGTGGGCCTCTTCCTGCCCGAGGACAACCCCGAGCGCGCCGAGATTCCGGCCGCCCCTCCCCTGGCCGAGGTGATGAAGGACTTCAAGGCGCAGGCGGCGACGAGCGGGGCCGAAGCCTTCGACCCGTCGCAGGCCAACATCGACAAGCGCACGAAGCGCCTCCAGTTCGGGCCGGTGAAGGTGGCGCTGCTCGCGAAGAAGAACCGCGGCGAGACGGTGAACGTCGCCATCGACCTGCGCGTCGGCAACGAGAAGGCGCTCTTCGGCCAGCGCACCAACGCGTCCTTCGCCGGCCGCATGCTCTCGCGCGGCACCACGCGGCTCACGCGCGCCGAGCTCTCCGACGCGTTCGAGAAGCTGAAGGTATCCGGCCGCGTCGCCGGGCCGGGCGCGAGCTTCCAGACGACGGGTCCCAACCTCGAAGGCGCGCTGCGCCTGGCCGCCGAGGTGCTGAAGACGCCGCGCTTCGACCCGGCGGAATTCGAGCAGCTGCGCACCCAGACCATCACCGGCATCATGGCGCAGCTCACCGAGCCCGCGGCGCGCGCCTCCGACGAGCTCTCGAAGGTCTTCAACATCTACCCGAAGGGCGACTGGCGCTATTCGCCCTCGCTCGAGGAGTCGCTCGCGAACGCGAAGGCGGCGAAGCTGGAGGACGCGAAGCGTTTCCACGACGAGTTCTACGGCGCGGACCCGGCCGACATCGCCATCGTCGGCGACTTCGACGAGGCGAAGGTGACGGCGCTGCTGAAGGAGCTCTTCGCGGGCTGGGAGCCGAAGGTGCCGTTCACCCGCGTGGAGCGGGAATTCCGCGACATCCCGGCCGTCGAGCGCGCGATCGAGACGCCCGACAAGGAGAACGCGGTCTTCATCGCGCGCGAGAACGTGAACATGCGCGACGACGACGCCGACTACCCGGCGCTCTACGTGGCCGACTACATCATCGGCGGCGGCGCGGGCTTCGATTCGCGGCTCGCCTCGCGCATCCGCCAGAAGGAAGGCCTCTCGTACGGCGTGGGCTCCGAGCTCGACGTGGACTCGCTCGACCGCGCCGGCGCCTGGACCGCCTACGCCATCGCCGCGCCGCAGAACGTCGCGAAGGTGGAGAGTGCGTTCCGCGAGGAGCTCGCGCGCGCCGTGAAGGACGGCTTCACGCAGGCCGAGCTCGATGCCGCGAAGTCGGGGATCCTCCAGATCCGCGCGCAGAACCGCTCGCAGGACCGCGCGCTCGCCGGCGCCTGGGCCGCCAACCTCTTCCTCGGCCGCACGTTCCAGTACAGCAAGGACTTCGAGGACAAGGTGAAGGCGCTCACGGTCGAGGACGTGAACGCGGCGCTGCGCAAGCACATCGACCCGGCGAAGGTCACGATCGTGAAGGCGGGCGACTTCAAGAAGACCCGGTAGAATCGCGGGCCATGGTCTCCCGCAGCTACTCCACCCGCCGCCGCGTCCTCGTGACCGGCGGCGCCGGCTTCATCGGCTCCCACCTGTGCGAGCGCCTGCTGGACCAGGGCTGCGACGTGCTCTGCGTGGACAACTTCTTCACGGGCACGAAGGACAACATCGCGCACCTTCTCGCCAGCCCCCACTTCGAGCTCGAGCGCCACGACGTCACCTTCCCGCTGTACGTGGAGGTCGACGAGATCTACAACCTCGCGTGTCCCGCGGCGCCGGTCCACTACCAGTTCGACCCGGTGCAGACCACGAAGACGAGCGTGCACGGCGCCATCAACATGCTGGGGCTCGCCAAGCGCGTGAAGGCGAAGATCCTGCAGGCCTCGACCTCCGAGGTGTACGGGGATCCGGAAGTCCATCCGCAGGTGGAGAGCTACTGGGGCCACGTGAACCCGATCGGCCTGCGCTCGTGCTACGACGAGGGCAAGCGTTGCGCCGAGACGCTCTTCTTCGACTACCACCGCCAGCACGGCCTCGCCATCAAGGTGGGCCGCATCTTCAACACCTACGGCCCGCGCATGCATCCCAACGACGGGCGCGTGGTGTCGAACTTCATCGTCCAGGCGCTGAAGGGCGAGCCCATCACCATCTACGGCGACGGCAGCCAGACGCGCTCGTTCTGCTACGTGGACGACCTCGTGGAGGCGATGCTGCGGCTCATGGCCACCGGCGACGCGGTGACCGGCCCCATGAACCTCGGCAACCCGCGCGAGTTCACCATCCTGCAGCTCGCGGAGATGGTGGTGGAGCAGACCGGCTCGAAATCGAAGATCGAGCACCGGCCGCTGCCGAGCGACGACCCGCGGCAGCGCAAGCCCGACATCGCCCTCGCGCAGAAGACCCTCGGCGGCTGGGAGCCCCTCACGCCGCTCGAGTCGGCTTGCGGAAGACGATCGCCTACTTCCGCGACCGCAGCCTGCGCGCCTCCTAGAGCACGAAGTACACGCCCTTCAGCTTCCGCCACGCCTCCTTGATCCACGCGTGGTAGGCCAGGAACCCGAAGAACGCGAGCCAGAAGAGGGCGGGCTCGGGGACGCCGAAGCGCCATCCGAAGTAGCCGATCGCGCCCAGGAGCGCCGAGGCCGCCACGAGGATCACCAGCGCCTGCGCCGAGGTGAAGCCGCGCGAGAAGAGATAGTGGTGCAGGTGCATGTCGGTGCGCTCGAACGGGTTCTCCCCGCGCTCGAACTGGCGCAGCGCCACGGACAGGCAATCGGCGAGCGGCAGCAGCACGAAGAAGAGCGCGGCCACCGGAGGAACGCTCCGTCCGGGGCCCTGCGTGAGGTCGACCGTGATCCATCCCAGGGCGAACCCGATCATGAGGCCGCCGGCGCTGCCGAGGAACACGCGCGAGCGCGAGCGCGTGCGCAGCAGCACGGTGCAGAGGAGGTAGCCCGCCAGCGCGGCCTCGAAGAGCAGGGCGAGGCGCGACTGGTGCTCCAGCCCCGAGGCGGCCGCCGCGGCGGTGAGCCACGCGAGCGCCGTGAACGCGAAGGCGGCGCGGAAGCCCTCCAGGTCGTCCATCATCGAGACGGCATGCGCGATCGCCACCATCACCACGACCGTGACGGGCAGCGCCAGGATGCCGAGGTTGAGCGGCCCCACGCCGAAGAGGTCGCCCACGGAGCGCAGCTCCACGCCGGAGAGGCGCGCGAGGAGCGCGGTCGCGATCACCTGCACGGCGATCTCCCCGCCTTCGCGCGTGTGCGCCACGCTGCTCCAGAGGCCCACGGCGAACATGAGGCACATCATGTAGAGCAGGTAGCGCGCGTCCCACAGCATGCCGATGCTGCCCGCCGAGGCGATGAACGCGACGAAGATGGCGATGCCGCCCATGAACGCGGGCAGCCGCGGCGTGGCGTCGCCCACGTGGTAGCGCAGGAAGAGCGTCCCGCCCGAGGCGAACGCGAGCACGATGGTGCCCGCGACGGCGATGAGGAACGCGAGGGCGATCGGGGCGAACCAAAGCGGTCCCGCCACTGCCGAGTGGGAATCCATGTGCGCCTCCTCGGCCGCTTGCGATCGCGCCTCCCCCGGCTCGCGCCGGGGCCTTTGTCCGGCTCGCGCCGGCGGTGTCGAACTCGCTGCAGCTCTATGCCCGAAGGCTAAATCCGTTACGCGCGCGCGTGAAGAATTTGGCCGATTACAGCTGAAAGAATCGGGCTACAGCCGTAATTTCCCTCCCTCTCCCTTGGGAGAGGGAGGGGGAGAGGGTCAACGGACCAGGAGCTGCACGAGTCCTCGGCAACCGTCCTTGATCATGTCGAGGGCTAGCTCGAAATCCCGGACCTCGCCGCCGTAGGGATCCGGCACTTCCAGGCCGTGGTACTTGTCGCCGTACTCGAGCAGGAGCTCGATCTTCCGCTTGCTTCGAGTGGGCGCGATCGCCTGAAGGTTGGCGATATTCGCCTTGTCCATGGCAAGGATGAGGTCGTATTGGTCGAAGTCGCCCGGGCTGATGCGGCGCGCAACGTGACTGGTGATGTCGATGCCGCGCTTCTTCGCCACTTCAACGGCGGTCGGGAAGGCGGGCTTGCCGACGTGGTAGTCGTGCGTGCCGGCGGAGGCGACCTCGAACTGATCCTCCATCCCCTGCGTCCGAGCATAGCGCGCAAGACCGCCGCGGCGGTAGGCGAGCGGCAAATGTTGGCAGTGCAGACGAACAGGACTGCGTGAGTCATTTCAGCCGAGGGCGCGCACCTCGTCCTCGTCCTCGGGTGGATGCGCAGGAGCCGCGGCTCACGTCCCTCTCGAGCTCTTTCCAGGCCCGCTGGATCCAGGCGTGGTACGCGAAGTACGCGAAGAAGAACGGCCAGAAAAGGAGCGGCTCGGGCACCTGCAGCCGCCAGCCCGCGAAACCGATTGTTCCGAAGAGCGCCGAGACCGCCGACCAGGATAGCTACGACCTGGTTGTGGCTGAAGCCGCGCGCGAGCAGGTAATGGTGGATGTGATGGCGGTCGCCGTCGAAGGGGTTCTTTCCTTCCCGTAGGCGTCGGGCCATCAGCGACACGCAATCGGCGAGGGGAAGCAGCACGACCCACAGCGCGGCGATGGGCGGGAATGTGCGCCCCTCGCCCTGGGTGAGGTCGATCGCGAACCATCCGAGGGCGAAGCCGATCATCAGGCTGCCCGCATCGCCGAGGAACACGCGTGCGTGCGTCTGCCATGGCAATCGAAGGTTGAAGAGCAGGAATCCCGCGATCGCGCCGCAGAGGATGAGCGCCGTTTCGAACTGCACGTCGAGCCCCGAGAACCAAGCGACCGCGGCGTACCAGGCGAACGCGACGAACGCTATCGATCCGCCCAGCCCGTCGAGCCCGTCCATCATGTTCACCGCGTTCACGACGCCGACGATCGCGAACATCGTCATCGGCACGGCGAAGATCCAGAGCCCGATTGGCCGCCATCCGAGGAGGTCGCCCACCGAGCGCAGCTCGACGCCAGCGCCCCAGATCATGATGGCCGAGGCGACGATCTCGATCAGGAATTTTAACCGAGGCGATCTCCGTGACGTCGTCCCAGAAGCCGACCGCGATGACGACCGAAAGGGCGAGGAGGAACCATGACGCGTTGTGGGATATGCCAGCGAACGGGGCCGCGGCGAGAAGGCCACGAAGATCGCGATTCCGCCGACGAGGGGCACCGCGCGCGAATGCGCCTTGCGGCCGCCGGGAACGTCTACGAGCCCGAGCATGGGCGCCACGCGGGACAACGGCATGACGGCCAAGGCGGACAGCGCCACGGCGGCTGCGGCGAAAGCGAGCGTGCGAGTGGCTTCTGTGGCCATTTCTCCCTCGTGTCGGAGCGCGAGGAGAGAGTATAGGCACGCTTGCCGACAAGGGTTGTCAGCCGTTGAAACCTACCTGCGCGGGTGGGAATTTGCGGCTGAGACACCCAGGACGGAGGCCCATTTTTCGAGGGCGATGTGCATGTCGTATTTCGCTTCGAACGCCTGCCGGGCGCGCTCTCCCGTCGCCCGCCGCCCGGCCGGATCGTCCCGCAAGCGAAGGATGGCTGCGGCGAGCGCTTCGCTGTCGCCAGTCTTTGCCGACAGTCCGCAACCGGACTCGGCAAGAATGCGAGCCGTTTCACCCGTAACGGAACCGACGAAGATCGTCGGGCGCCCGGCTGCCATGATTCCATAGAGCTTGCTCGGGTGAACGAGACCTTCGAACTCGGGGCGCAGGATTGAAACGTGCACGTCGGCTACTTCCAGGCTCTGTGCAAGGCGCGCACGATCCTGGTGCGGCTCGAAGCGGACGTTGGCCAAGTCGTCGCGTGCCACGCGCGCCTGGACTTCCGCAAGGCGCGGCCCCCGACCGATCACCAGGAACAGGATGTCGCGGCGATCCCGCAATCGCGCGGCGGCGGCGAGCATCGTATCGAATTCGTGGACGCGTCCGAGGTTGCCGGAGTAGACGACTACGAACTTGTCCTCCAGGTTCCATTCGCGCCGCAGTGGATTGGACGCGCCATCGAGCGGAGTGATCGCCCTTCCATCCGCCCAGTTGTGGATCACCTGAACACGCTCGGGCTCGACGCAGCCCATCGCGCGAATGCGCTGCGCCATCCCGTCGCCGATCGCGACGACTGCGTCCGCGACGGCAAGCGACCGATTCCGCATGTGTCGAAGAAACGCCCCCGTCGGTCCGCCCATGCCGGGAATGCCGTACTCCTTCGCGACCTCGGGGAAGATGTCCTGCAGCCACACGATCACCTTGGCGCCTCGGGCCTTTGCGAGATGGGCAACGGCAGACGACAGCAGCGGCGGGTCGGTCTTCAGGACAACGACGTCTCCCCGCGAGACCAGCCGCATGGCGGCGCTGCGTGCGCCGAGGTAGTAGTTCAGGTATGCGCTGGCCCGCCGGAAGAGGCTGTGGGGCCCGGTGATCGAATCGGCCACACGATGGACCGTGACGTTGCCGCCGTCGGCGTGACCCGTGGCGCTGTCCGCAATGCGGCTCGTGACCACGTGAATGTCATTGCCCGCGCTCGCCAGGTGGAATGCGAGGTCGGAAAGGATCTGGCTGGTGGCGGACGGATCTGGGTAGAAGAAGCGGTTGAAGAAGAAGATCTTCACGCGGTCCGCCGGATCGTCCAGTTTCCCATCACGAGCAGGTCCATCTTCGTGCGCAGGAAGCAGTCGAGCGCCTCGGTCGGGCGTACAGACGACGGGCTCGTTCTCGTTGAACGATGTGTTGAGCACCATGGGCACGCCGGTCAGGTCCCGGAACGCCTCGATCAGTGCGTAATAGCGCGGGTTGGCATCTCTCGTGACGGTCTGCAGCCGGCCCGAGCCGTCCACGTGCGTCACCGCGGGAATGAGCGGTCGCTTCTCCTCGCGGATTTGGTAGACCTGCATCATGAATGGCACGTCGTCGTCCTTCTCGAACCATTCGCGCGACGGCTTCGCGCAGGATCGATGGCGCGAAGGGCCGGAACGATTCCCGCCGCTTGATCTTCCGGTTGAGGATGTCCTTCATGTCCGCGCGGCGTGGGTCGCAGACGATGGAGCGGTTGCCGAGGGCCCGCGGGCCCCACTCCATGCGGCCCTGGAACCAGCCGACGACCTCGCCGTCGGCGATCGCCTTGGCCGTCTCGGCGGCAGAGCGCGGACTCGTCGTCGAAACACCACCTTGCAGCCTGCGGCCTCAATCTCCGGCATCCCCGTCGCAGCGACGCGCCGATCTCGAGTCGTCGAATATTGCGGGTCCAAGTAGGCGTGGTCCATGGCGAAGGACGCGCTCGCCTCCGAGCTCTGCGCCACACGAGCAACGCCGCCCCGATTGCTCCCCCCGCATCCCCGGCCGCCGACTGCACGTATACCTTCCTGAACGGCGATCGCCGATGGACCTTGCCATTGGCGACCGAATTCATCGCGCACCCTCCCGCCAGCGCAAGGGCGTCGAGACCGTAGCGGCGGTGCAATGTGTCAAGCAGATGGAAGAAGGCCTCTTCGTACATGGCCTGTACGGAGCGGGCGATATCGCGATGAGTTTGCGTCAAGCGGCTCGTCTTCGTTGCCGCGCGTGCGGCCGAGGAGCTCTTCGAGCTGACGCGAATACAGCATGCCGACCGTCGGTTCCCCGTCCTCCCATTCGTAATCGATCTTCTCCGTGGTGTGACGAAAGTACTCGAGATCGAGCCGGAACGTGCCGTCGTCCTGTAGCCGGACGATTCGTCGCATCTGTTCCATGAATCGATGGTTCGCCGTACGGGGCCAAGCCCATGACCTTGTATTCGTCGCCGTAGTGGGGGAATCCGAGATATTGCGTTATCGCCTGGTAGAAGATCCCGAGGGAGTGGGGGAAATAGACTCTTGCCATCGAGGGTTACGCTTCCACCTCGTCCCATGCCCCAACCGGCGCTCGCGAAGTCTCCGAATCCATCCACGGATAGGGCGACCGCTTCGTCGAACGGCGAGACGAGGAATGCGGATGCCAAGTGAGCGAGGTGATGCTCGACGAAGTGCTGTTCGCCGCGGAACGGGGTGCCCAGCTCGCGCTCGATCGTTTCCCCAATCCCGGCCCGTTCGCGTTTGTTTCGAATTCGGTCGAGGACAAGCGCGATATCAGGGCGCCGGGTCGCAACGAAGGCGAGTTTCCGACCGAGATTCGCGCGCGCGTCTTGGTTGACGGCGACGTGCCCGATGTCGCCCAGCGAAAGGCCCGCCTCCCTTAGGCAGTACCGAATCGACTCGCGTGGGAAGCCTGCCCAGTGCTTGATTCGGCGAAAGCGCTCCTCCTCGGCGGCGGCCACGAGCCGGCCATCCCGCAAGAGACAGGCAGAAGAGTCGCCGTGAAATGCATTGAGACCCAGAATCGTCGTCAACGGGTGCAAGAGCTGCGGTGGTTTGTGGATGAAATATCCGGCTTGCTGCGATAATCTCCGGTCTGGTCGACGGCAAGAAGCGCCCCGGAATCGTACATTCAATCCAGTCCATTGCGAATACTGCACATCATCAACTCGCTTGATCCGGCCCAGGGTGGAACCGTCGAATGCGTCCGTCAGGTTGGTGGAGCGATCGCAGCCTCCGGCAATGACGTGGAAGTGGCGATCTGCAGAGACACGCCGCGCTCGCCGTGGATTCCTGCATTTCCGCTTCGCTGCCACCCGCTTGGTCCGGCAGTTGGCAAGTACGCGTTCTCGCCGAGCTTGAGGCCGTGGCTGAGGAAGGAAGGCAAGGAATTCGACGCTTGGATAATCAACGGTCTGTGGCAATACCAGGGATTCGGCGCATCGAGAATTGCGACCGAACTACGAATCCCCTATTTCGTTTACGCGCATGGAATGCTGGACCCCTGGAACCGGAGGGCGCATCCGGTGAAGTACCTAAAGAAGTTTGGCTATTGGCTGCTTGTGGAGCGTTTGACACTCGAATCGGCCGAGGGCGTCATCTTCACGTCGAGGCAGGAGTGCTCGCTCGCCCAAGGGTACTTTCCAACATCGAATTGGAAATCTATCGTGGTCGGAAACGGTATCTCGGAACCGCCACACGTTTCGCATGGGCGCGTTGCTGAATTTCGAAGGCGCCATGGTATCGACCAAGACAGTGAGATTTGGTTGTATCTAAGCCGCATCCATCCGAAGAAGGGCATCGAGATCCTGCTCGAAGCCCTTTCAAGTGGGCGGGTGTCTACCGAAAGCGTGACCCTTGCAATCGCCGGAGATGGAAGCCCCGAATACCTGCGGCGTCTCAAGACGACGGCAACGTCGCTGGGGCTCGACACGCGCATTCGATGGCTCGGTCCGTTGTATGGGGAGCGAAAGTGGGAGGCGTTCGCCTCGGCGCAGCTTTTTGTTCTTCCCTCGCATCAGGAAAACTTCGGCATCGCGGTGGTCGAGGCGCTTGCCATGAGCATTCCCGTTTGCACGACGACGGCCGTCAATATCCACGAGGACATCGAGAGCTCGAAGGCAGGCCTGATATGCAAGGATGACACGGAAGGGCTCATCGAGGCGCTGAGGCGATGGCAAGCGCTTTCCTCCGCTGACCGGGCCGTCATGAGCATGAATGCTCGCCGCTGCTTCGAGGAGAAGTTCCGTATCGATGGAGCGTCTTCTCGCTTGCTGGAAACGATCCGCGGGGTGGTCGAGGCGTCGAGGACACAATGGAGGAGCGCATCGTGAAGGTTGCCGTGCTTGGAGGAGATGGGTTCTGCGGGTGGCCATCCGCGTTGAAACTGTCGGCCGCAGGGCATGAGGTGTGGATTCTGGACAATCTATCGAGGCGCAAGATCGATGTCGAGCTCGAAACGGATTCCTTGACGCCCATCGCCACGATCGGCGCGCGGATCCAGTGCTGGCACAGCGAATCGGGCGTGAAGCTCGGATATGTCCCGATGGACATCGCGAGCGAATTCGACCGGCTGCTCGCATTCTTCAGAGAGATCAGGCCGCACGCCGTGGTCCACTTCGCGGAGCAGCGATCGGCTCCCTACTCGATGCGTTCCCCTTCGCACAAGAGGTACACCGTCGAGAACAACGTCGCGGCGACTCACAATGTCCTTTGCGCGATTGCGGCAAGCGGATTGGACATACATGTTGTCCACTTAGGAACGATGGGCGTCTACGGCTACAGCGGAAACGCTCCCATACCGGAAGGTTATATACGGGCTCGATTCGAGGGCTTCGACGGCGAATGGGTGGAGCGTGAAATCCTTTCGCCTGCCGATCCGGGTAGCGTCTATCACATGACAAAGTGTCTGGATCAACTTCTCTTCCACTTCTATAACAAGAACGACCGTCTGAGGATCACGGATCTGCACCAAGGGGTGGTCTGGGGAACCAACACAGACGAGACTTCGTTGAGCCCCCAGCTCATCAATCGATTCGACTACGACGGCGAGTACGGCACGGTTCTCAACCGATTTGTCGTTCAATCGGCGATCGGCCATCCATTGACGGTCTACGGTACAGGCGGGCAAACGCGGGCGTTCATCCACATCCGTGACTCGGTCGAATGCGTCCGCCTGGCGGTCGAATCCCCACCGGAGAAGGGGGAGCGAGTTCGCATATTCAACCAGATGACCGAGACTCATCGAATCTCCGACCTCGCCGAGCTGGTCGCCCGGATTTCAGGTGCGAAGATTGAGAGGCTGACGAACCCCAGGAGGGAGGCTGAGACGAACGATCTGGTCGTGAAGCGGGAGGCGCTCAAGGCGCTCGGCTTGAAGCCTACGATGCTCCAGGAAGGTCTGCTCACCGAAATAATGACGATCGCCCGGACGTATGCGGACCGGGTTGACCGGAGGCGCATCGTCTCGAGGTCCTACTGGAATTCGGATCGCGAGGTGGCCATTCAGGGCAAGCGGGAAAGCGGATGCCAAGCTAGGCGCTCGCCATGAAGACCGCGATGAGCCCTACGATCACGATTCGGATCCCAGCTTGACCAAGACGGTCGAGAGTTGGCAGATCTTTCCGATGGATCTCCCGCGATGGTTTGCTGAAGCGGCGTCGTCGGGATGTGACGCGCCAATCATTCGAATCGGTCATTGTTGACTCGTGGCTTCCCAACCGCTCAACGACGCGAAGCGGCCGAGCATTGTCCAGATCGTCGCACGATTGCCACCTAGCGTCGACGGCGTCGGCGATTATTCGTGGAATGTCGCATCGGAGTTGCGTTCGGGCTTCGGGATCTACTTGCGATTTCTCGTGTGTTCGAATCCGCATTACGTGCCGCCGTCGCACACGGCTGCGAGGGTCTCGATTCTTCACGAGCGGTCGAAGGAGGCGTTCCTGGCTTCGCTTCGTGGATTGTTGGACGCGGGCGATACATGGCCGATCATTGTCCTGCACTATGCAGGCTACGGATACGAACGCAATGGGACGCCGTACTGGATGATCGAGGGCTTGGAGGATATTGCAATAAGCAGGCCGCGCGTATCAGTGGTTGCCATATTCCATGAGCTCTTTGCGCGCTCGATGCCCTGGCGGAGGGCCTTCTGGTACTCGAATGAGCAGAAGTCGCTAGTAAAGCGACTGATCAAGATCAGCGCAGCGGCGATGTGTACCATCGGAAAGAACGAAAGATACCTGCAGTCCTGGTCGCCACAGAGCAACATCGCTCGTATCGCCATTCCGTCCAATGTGGGGGAACCGCCGGCGGGGGCAATCAGTGCGTGGCTGGAGAGACGCAATGAAATCGTCGTCTTCGGGATGGCCCACACCCGTGAACTCGCATATCGGCAATGGGCGTCGCTTGAGGGATTCTGGGGCTACCTTCCGGGGATTGCCCGGATCGTCGACATCGGACCCGCAGTGTCCAAGACGGTAAAGGTGCTGGTGGTAGCCGTGGAGCACTTCGGCATCATCCCGGCCGCACAGATCAGTCAGGTGCTTCTGGGATGCCGATTCGGCTTTTTGTATTATCCGGCTGAGTACTTGGCGAAAATCGGGCATCTTCGCGGCTTACTGCTCGCACGGATTGACTCCCGTAGTTTCGATGCCGCGCCAATTGGATTGCGACGGATTGGTCGCGGGACGGCATTACGTCGTAGCGCACGATGTCGCAGGGAGGGGAGCAGCGGACTTCGAATATGATCGCAAACGAAGCTGGCAAGCGGTATGTGTCTCACGATGTGGCTGCGCACGCTTCGTGGCTGGCGAAAGCCTGCCGAAAACTCGCGTAGCGGAGATTTCCGGTCGAATGGACGCTTGGCTGTTATCACAGTTCGCATGTCCGCGGCACAAGACCCCGCTGCAAGAGACAAGCGATGATCGTCTGGCCTGTCGCGAAGGATGCAGCTTTCCGGTTGTCGACGGCATTCCGGTCCTGTTGCTCGAGGAGGCCGCTCAGACGCCGTGGGTTGCCGACGCATCGATTCAACAAGCCGAGAAGCCGGAAGCACACGCGCCGTGGTTTACGGGTTCGCTCGGAGTTTCGGAGCCAGACCGTTTATCGATTCGTGAGCGCGCTCGAACGATCGAGGGGATCGATCCGATCCCGGAATTGCGCCTGCCGTGCGGCGACGGAGAAGTACTTGTCGCCATCGGCTGCAATTGGGGCCGGTGGTGCATCGCCGCTGCACGGAAGGGTTACAGGCCGATCGGCGTGGATCCCTCATTGGGAGCGGTGATGGCAGGGCGCCGGCTCGCGAGGCAACTTAGCGTAGTGTGCTCATTTGTTGTTGCGGACGGGCGGTACCTGCCCTTTCGGTCGGGCTGCGCCGACCGGGTGTTCTCGTACAGCATGCTTCAGCATCTGGAAGAGTCGAGTGTCCTGGAAGTCCTGAAGCATGTCCCACGTGGCGCTCGCTGAAAGAACGGTAGGTGGCCTGCACGATTTCCTCGCGCGGGAGATTGATGGCTATCCGAGATCGACGTCCGTTCTCGATCTTGGATGTGGCACGGGCGCTTGGCTCGCACGGCTTCAGCAAATCGGATTTCGGCATTTGTGCGGTATTGATGCCGACCCTCCGCCCGAAGTGGAGGGAATCAAATTCATTCGGGCGAACCTCGATCATGATGACCTGCCTCTCAATGGCCAGTCGTTCGGCTTGATCACTGCGATCGAGGTCATCGAACACCTCGAAAGCCCGGGCGCGTTCCTTTCGAAAGTTTCGCGCATTCTGAGCCCGGATGGGAAGTTCATGTTGACCACCCCCAATATCCATTCGGTTAGATGCCGCCTGAGATTTCTTCTTTCGAACCGGATGGCGTCGTTCGATGAGAAGGGAGATCCCACGCACATTTCGCCATTGCTTCTGCCCGCCTTCCGCAAGCTTGCCGGGCGGCACGGCTTCAAAGTTGAGCGATGCTGGACGTATCCAGCGAAGGGCTCGCTGATCTTCGGCGTCCCCCTGCGCCTCGCTTCCGGGATCGTTAGGATCCTGGCGCCAGATCCACTGTCCGGCGACACCTTGTGCATGCTGCTCTCGAGAGCGTGAGTGTCCAGTTCATGATCGGTCTTTCCACGCCGGTCCGATGAAGGGTGGTCCGATCCAGTGAAGGTTCTACTGTATTCCGCCTCGTTCAGCCCCGCCGTTGGGGGGGTCGAGTCCGTCTCGAAGACCCTCGCGCAAAATCTTGTGCGCCTGGGCCATCAATGCGTGGTGGTAACCGAGACCATAGGGGAATCCGCGACATCGTTCGAGTTCGAGGTACTTCGACGCCCGGCTCTTCGATCGCGATTACAACGCATCGCGTGGGCCGACGTCGTCCATTCCAACGGAGCAAGTATCCCGATCGCGTTATTGGCCTTGCTCATGCGCAAGCCGTTCGTATGGACACACCCAGGCTATCAGTTGACATGTATTGACGGGCTTGGCTGGTTCGACGGCGCCGCCGCCCCTCTGACGCCGTGGGCGTCGTTCGTCCACCATTGCAGGGTGCGCCGGAGGCCCCGAGTCATAGTCGAGGGGCTGAAGCTCGCGTTGCGCCGCTGGGTGGCACATGCGGTAACGCTCAACGTGGCGATCAGCGAATGGGTAAGAATGCGTCAACCGCTTCCCCGACAGATCGTGATCTACAATCCATTCCCGCTCTCCGATTTTGTGGGGCCCGAGGCGGTTGGCGAGAAGTTCGATTTCCTGTTCGTTGGCCGGCTGGTGAGCGAGAAGGGCGTGATGGTTCTCCTGAGCGCGTTCCGACGTCTGCTGGACGAGTCCGGGTCGAACTACTCGCTTGTGATCGTGGGAGATGGCCCACTGCGGGATGCCTGCGAGTCGACTGCTGGCGATCTCGGATTGATGGAGAACGTCTCGTTTCTCGGCCAGCAAACGGGCGCTGCCTTGAAGCGACTCGTATTGTCTTCGCGAATCGGCGTAGTGCCGAGCGTATATGAAGAACCGATGGGCGGAGTCGCGATAGAGATGATGAAGGCGGGCATTCCGGTAATCGTGTCTCGACGAGGAGGCTTGACGGAATGCGTGGGAGAAGCGGGGATTACATTCGCAAACGGCGACGGCGTCGAATTGGCCGATCTCATGGGCCGCCTTGCAACCAACGGGGCGCTTCGAGCTGAATTGGCTCGCCGGGCATCGCGCCAAGCCCTTCTCTTTGACGAGACTGAATTGACTCAAAAGTACATCCAAGCGTATGAGGTCGCCTCCTGCGGGCGAACGGACGGGTTGAGAACCGGCGGCCGATGATGTCAAGAGCCCTTTACGTTGTCTTCTTGTATTACCTCGTTTTCGAGGGCGCTTTTCGCAAGTGGGTCTGGCCCTCGGCATCGAACGAACTCTTCCTTCTCAAGGATGTGCTGCTTGTTTCCGCCGTCATGGTGCTGTTCCTGATCGATGGAGGCGGCTCGCTCGGACCGGTCGTCTCGCTGTTCAGGCCAATTGAAACTGCCCTCTGGGAATTGTGGCTGCTGGTCGTCTTCGCTGGCCTGATTCTCAGCGGATTTTCGTTGACCGGAGCGATCGGACTTCGCTACTACCTCGTCCCGTTGCTTGTCCTCCTCATCCACCCCGTCTTGGCGAACGACACCGCGGAGCTGGAGCATTTCGTAAGTCATTACCTCGCGGTCTGCGTGGGGGTCTGCTTGCTGGGATTTGTTCAATTCGCGAGCGGGCCGGATTCGCTGATCAATCGATACTCCTGGTCGCCAAGTTCCGAAATGGATGTAGCGACGTTCGGGGAGGTTTCCACGCGGTTACTTGATCTGACCTATGTCCGGATCACGGGAACGTTCTCGTATATTTCCCCTTATGCCTCGTACTTGCAGTTCGCGTGGTTCGCCGCCATCGGGATGTTTGTTACGGCACAGACGGAACGCGCCCGGTTCTGGTACGCCGTCGTGATCGTGCTCATCTTGGCCAATCTCTTCATGACCGGTAGTCGAGCGCCAGTCGTCGTTTGCATCCTTGCTGGACTGCTGTTCGTTCCTAGCGCGCGCAAAGCGCTGGGATCGCGATTCGGCTTCGTCGGCCTGTTCCTGGGAAGCATCATATTCATCGTCGGAATGTGGCTCGCGAGCGATGTCACAAGCGCACTTGTCGAGCGCAATCAGGAAGCCGGGGATGCCTCCGGCCGCGTTCTGGGCGCGCTGTTCCTTCCCTTTTACACCGTAATGGAAAGCCAGTTCTGGGGAGACGGCATAGGTGCCACCTTCCTCGGACTGGGGCAGTTGACGGGCGCCGGCGGCTTCGAATACCGGTTCGACGAAATCGCGCAGGATCGGCTGGCCGTCGAGGTCGGAGTTCTCGGCTATGTGTTCTTCATCGCATTCAAACTGTATTTCCTCGCGGCTACATGGCGCCTCGCCCGCCGGGCCGCGGCATTTCCAGTCCGCGTTTGGGCGCTGGTGGGCTTCAGCTACCAGGTCGCGCAAGTCTGGGCCATCCCGCTTTACAACTCGGTGGCCGCGATCTTCTACTTCTTCGCGATAGCGCTTTACGTCTGGCTCAGGAAGATTGATGAAGACGTGCGGAGCAAAGCTACAATGCGAGTCCAAGGAAGCTTCGACATTGTGGCGCCTCGCCGATTCGTCGGTGAACTAGGGATCGATCGCGGTCGGCGCTGAGGCCCGGTTGCAATGGCTCGTACAAGCGAATTTCAGCGCAACGGCGGGATCGCCGTTGCGCATCCGTTCGTTCAACATTCTTACGAGTTATGCGCGGCGCTCGCGGAGCGCGGCCTACTCGATCAATTCTATACGTCGCTATACATGCCTCGGCCCGAGCACGCGATCGTGCCCGAAGCGGTTCGCGGCAAACTCACGCGCCGGTACCATCCTGGTATTCCGAGTAACAAAGTTTCGTCCCTTCCAGCGCGCGAGTTTCTTTACAGGTTGGCGCGGCTGCTCACACCGGGAAGCGTTTCAGGATACCTACTCGATCTGGTATTACCGGGGTTTCGACCGCGCCGTGTCGCGTTGGATATTGGAGAGACGGCCGCACATGGTGATCGGGTACGAGGGTGCTTGCCTCGCCACCTTTGGCGCGTGCCGGAAGGCGGGAATCATCTGCGTTCTCGATGCCGCATCGGTTCACTTTCGCACCCAACGCTCGGCATGGCCGGAATATCCGCAAGGTGAGCCATGGGAGCGAATCGATCGGCGCAAGAGCGATGAAATCGAGCTTGCCGATCACATCCTCACGCTTTCGGAGTTCGCGCGTGATAGTTATGTATCCGCTGGCGTACCCGCGACGAAGGTGTCGGTGGCGGCGCTGGGAATCGATCCGGGGCGTTTTGCATTCAGGCCGCGGGCGCGACACGATGGGGCGTTCCGTTTCCTCTACGCTGGAAGCCTCTCGCGCATCAAGGGCGTCGATCTGCTTCTTCGAGCCTTTGATCATCCTGCCATGCAGGCTGCGGAGCTCGTCCTGATAGGCGAGCGCGGTGACGGCCTTACGGCGATGGCCGCTTTGCCGCGGTCCGTTCGCCTTGCAGGGTATCTCCCGCTACGCGAGCTTGTTCACGAGTACCACCGTGCGGACGTGGCCGTATTTCCCTCGCGTTTCGATGGGTTCGGCCAGGTGGTTCTTGAGGCGATGGCGACAGGGCTTCCGGTCATCGTGTCCGACCACGTCGGAGCGAAGGATCTCGTGAGCCCGCAATACGGGTGGATCTTTCCGTCGCAGGATGTCGGCGCACTGAGGCAATGCATGATGGCGGCCCTCGCTGCGGGCTCGTCGCTAACGCGTATGGGGGTCGAGGCTTCGAATGCGGCCCGTCAAAGATCGTGGGCTGTCTATCGAAAGCGCGTCACGGACGTGCTGACGGAGCTTCTGTAGGACCGCTCGCGCGCTGCAGCAACTTGCGAGTTGCCAGGACCACGTCATCGACGGTTATTGCGCGAATGCATTGATTGCCGAATCGGGTGCACACGGCGAGCTTGCAGCCGTAGCACGGGGTCTTGTGATATAGCACGGCGTTTCGATCTCCACCATGCGGATACCAGATGCCCGGTTCGTTCCGAGCCGAGAACACGGCCACGGCCGGAGTGCCAACAGATCCGGCCAGGTGCATCGGTCCGCTGTCGTGACCTGCGAATATCAGGGCACCTTCGATCGCAGCCGCCGTTTCGCGAGGGCCGAGCCGGCCGCAGAGGTTCCTCGCGGGGCCAGTCCACGCACGGATCACCTCGTCGGACCGGGAAAAGTCCTGGGAGCCCCCCACCATTACGAGCCCCAAGCCGGGGAATTCAGCACTTACCCGCTGGGCCCAGCGCGACCATCGCTCGATGCCCCAATCATTGGTTGCGACCTTGGAGCCGATCCCGCACGCGACATATCGTCCGGACTGCTCCCAGCCCTCGAGCAGCTGCTCAACCCCCTTATGATCCGCATCTTTCAGCCCGAGACTCCAGGTTTCCTGTCGATCCAGGTCGATCGTGCCGAGCGCTCGCAGGTTACGCGCGAGCCGGCTCGCCTCCGATTCGTGGAGGCCAGACGAGAGGTCGACACGATGTACTTGCGCGTCCCGTTCGAACGAGAGGCCGGCAACATTCGGGATGCCGGCGGACCTGAAAAAGAGCCAATCCCTCAGCAGCTGCGCCGCACTACGAGGCGGCATCAAGTACACGAGGAGCTCCGGCGCCCATGCTCTGATGTGCCGCCAAGTCCTGAAGAGCGCGCCGGCCGAACCGGCCTCATATCCGAAGAAACCGTCAGTCAGCCCGGAATCTGCCAACACGGATTTCACCGAAGCCACCCCGGTTGTGGCCTCGTTGGAGAGCAGCCTGATCTCCGAATCCGGAAATCGCCGTCTCACGAGCTGGAGCGACGGTACTGCCACGCACGTATCTCCGAGACTTCCGATCCTGAAAACGAGAATCCGCCTCGGAGCGCAGATGCTTGAGGAATGGTCTAATGTTTGCGGCGTCTTCACCATCAATTGCCGGGCCCGAGGAGACCGAGCGTGAATCCCATAAGGACGATCAGGCGGCTGGCCGCGCAGCGTCCCGAGGAGCGTCGCGCGTTCTTCAGGCAGAAGATACAGCGGATCATCGGTGGACTGCGATTCGGTATTTTGCCTGCATCACGCGGAGTCACCTATTCCTCGTATCACCCGGATTCGGAGTGGTGCTTCGGCATGCACCCCGAGATTCGAGAATTGATGAAGAGATGGCTCCACGGGAACAGGACGAACAATGCTGGCGATCTGGCGCGCTATTACGCGCTGGTGCTCAATATCAAGCAATTGGAGACGGATGGAATCAAGGGGGATTTTGCCGAACTCGGCGTCTATCTCGGCAACTCCGCGGCTGTCTTGGCACACTTCGCCGCCGCCTCCGGCAGGCGCCTCTTCTTGTTCGACACGTTCGGCGGATTCGATTCCCGTGACCTCACCGGAGTGGATGCCAGGAGAAATGTCCAGTTCCAGGACACGTCGGTGCACGCCGTCAAGGCCAATGTGGGGCACGCCTCTTCATGCGTTTACATCAGCGGCTATTTCCCCGATTGCGTGACGCCGGACGCGGAGCGCGCGAACTACGCGTTCGTGCATCTAGACTGCGACCTGTACAAGCCGATGAAGGATGGGCTCGCATTCTTCTATTCTCGACTGGCGAGGGGTGGGATGATTTTCATGCATGATTATTCCTCCGGCCAATGGGAAGGTGCACGCCGTGCGATCGATGAGTTTTGCCGCGCGACGGGCGAGAGCCTGGTGCTCCTTCCCGACAAGTCAGGCACGGCGGTGTTGCGCAAGGGGTTGTCCCGATGAATATACTTGGACATGTGAGGCACGTTCGGAATGCGATGCGATTGGGTATACGTTCCTTCGGCGGGCCACTTTTCGTACGCCTTCTTCCATCCATTTGGCGGGCACCGATCTGAAGCTTAGGTACCCTGCCGAGAACTGCGTTCGCAACGACTTCATCACGTGTCTCATCGAAGACGAATATGGTCTGTGGAGAAGTCGCTTTGAGGCCAGGACCATCGTCGACATCGGGGGGACTGTCGGTTTCTTCTCGGTCGCCGCCCGTGCGCGGTATCCACATGCGGCCATCCACTGCTACGAACCGAACGCGCGCGTTATTGGCTACCTGCGCGAAAACATCTCGACGATCGGAGTGGAGGTCTTCCATGGAGCGGTGGGCGCCACGCAGCAACTCGTGGAAGTCGTCGATTGCGGCGATTCGAACCTGACGAGGACGAGGCCGGTATTCGAGGATGGTCCAAAGATTAGGCAGGTCTCGTTTTCCCGGGTGGTCGATCGTCTGCCCGGATCGGTCGATCTGGTGAAGATGGATTGCGAGCGCGCCGAATGGGAGATCTTCGAGGATCTTGAAGCCTGGAATGGCGTGAAGGACTCCGAATGGAGTATCACCTTTGGGGAAGGAGGAACTACGCAGACGTGGCCAAGAAACTCGATGACTTGGGCTTTAGTGTCACGTGCCACTTCCCGTGTGGCGATTGGGGAACGGTTTGGGTACGAAAGTAGTTCCTGTTTCCGCTCACGGACGTGACGCAACGCTATCGCAACGACCTTCCTGCAACGCGGGGCCGACGGAGGATGTGCGCGGGAATCTTCGACAACGACGTAAGTTGGTGGCGCACGCGCGGTTGATAGTAGAAGGAGAACATGAGCGCGGCGAACAACGAAGCGGCGCTTTCGTTGACCGGGTCGTCGAAGGAGCGCGGAGCTTCGAGGTAATGATGAATCACTGCGGTCGTGAGCAAAGGTCGGATATTCCAGTGCAAGCGGTGAAGGAGGCATCCGAATTCGCAATAGCTTGCGCCGAATCGAACGCCTTCATAGAAGCGCAGTCCTGAATCGAAGACGCCGCGGGGGTAGACGGTCGCGCCGTCCGAAATCGCCCAGGATCGGGTTCCAGGCTTATCAGGTATCGGCCATAGCGAGCCGTGGGCGCTGAGTTGCCCCGGAGCATGGAACGGCGCACCCGCTTCGTGGTCCGCCCAGCTGTGGAATTCTCCTATGCACCAGACGGTCTCTGACTCGCGCTCGATCGCGTCCACGATCAGTGCCATGAATTCGGGGGGATGCTCGTGGTCGTCATCCGCCGACAAGATGTGCGACCCCTCGCACAAGGCGGCAGCATGATTGCGATTCGCATAGAGCCCGCGGCGGGGGCCGGTAACATAGCGGCAACCGTAAGTTCTTGCGAGCTCCGTGACCGCACCGGCCCATTGGGGGTCCGAATCGTCGGAGATGACGATCTCGAACGGCTGCACGCTCTGGCGCCTCCAGCTGCGCAGGGCCCGCTCGAGGCTAGGGGGGCGGTTGCGTGTTACGAGCGCGACGCTTACTCGGATTTCGGGGCTCACGTCCGAAGATGGGTGGATGTGTATAGAAGATTCACGTAGCCGTTCGCTTGCCAGGTGGTCGATAGCATTGGGCGCGATGGTGAACAGGCGTCCGAGAAGAGCGACGGTGCATATCCGCGATCGCGAAGATATTGGTCGACCGGCCACCTGCCGAGTATGTTCGCGCCCGCGATCGCCGTGTTGAATTCTACGCACAGCCAAGGCTTGTGCGCTCCAAGAACCCGAGTGGCTCCCTCCATGGCGTCGAGCTCGTAGCCCTCGATATCAATCTTGATCCCGTGGATTGTCCGGTCGCCGACGGCTTCATCGATAGTGATGACAGGCACCGGCGTGGTGGAGGGATCGGCAACCCGTTTCATTCTCGCCTCGTTGTGTCGACCATCGGCGGCGAGCCAGCCCGTACCGATCGCGGCACCCACAGCCGACGCGATAAGCTCGGCCCGATCCTTGAGGCCGTTCAGCTGGCGAAAATGCTTCTCGAGCCGAAGAAACGTGCCGGCGTTAGGTTCGAAGGCGAGGATCGTCCCGGAGGGGCCCACCCGCGATGCCGCTACCAGGGACCAGAGCCCGATGTTTGCCCCGCAATCGACGAATGTCTGACCCGGTTGAAGCAGCTTCCAGAGCGTCCGGATGTCTGGTTCCTCCTCCTGACGCAAGTACACCATGCAGTCGTAATCGTGGGAGAGATCGCATTCGATCAGTGCGCCCCCAGGAAGCGTCCGCAGACCGCGCCCGTGCCGAGGCCGATGCCGGAGCCAATAGTTGATCAAACGCCCCTTGCCACGAAAAGTCCGGGCGCCCGACATCTTTACAATCTGTTCAGCGACACCGAGCATCACGCCTCCTTCGCCCATAGTCCCGTCAATGCGCGAAAGTTCGCAATCCCCGATGCGTCAGGTACGAGCTCCATAGCATATTGGGAATCTGCGAAAGAATCGTGAACCAAAGAATGCCCGCTACGGTGGAAAGCTGCAGAAAAGGCGCGAGCGCGACCTGCAGGACGATCGTGGCCGGCGCGATGACCCACGTACGTCGGAGCCATGCGCGGGCTGTGTTCACCGTCCAGAGCACCGCGAGATAAAGATTCATGGAAAGGCTAATTGCGGTGAGAAGCAGCTCACGTTGGAGGTGCGCATACTGCGGGCCAAAGATCCAAAGTATGGGGTCCGGGAGCAGACGGCAAGAAGCGATTATGAGCGAGCTCACCACCGTAACGCCGCCCGACGCGAGGTACAGCATCCTTCGAAGACTGTGAGCTGAAACGGCCTTCGCGAGGCTCGGTGAAACCACGTAGTTGAGAAGCGTAGTGATGACGGCGGAGATGACGCCCAGACGCGTCAGCGCGCCGATGTCTGCGATCTGAGAAGTGGAGCCGAAAACGCCCAGGATGAACACGGCAATCTGGCCCTGGACGGCGACGTACAGTGAAAATGCGGCGTTGTCATTCACGAGCGTGAGAAGCTTCGAGTAATGATCGACGTCATGTGGCGCACGCCGCGAAAAGAACGCAGCCGCGCGCCCCCGAGACAGCACCCACTGGAAGACCTGCGCGGCGGATGCGATGAGTGTCGCGATTAGTGCGTTGATGAAGATCGCCGAAGTCAGGAGCACCAGCGCTAGCCGCGACGTCGCTACGGCCGCATCCATTATCTGGAGGGCACGATAAGACGAGTTCAGCTTCATGACGGCAGCAAAGATCGCGGTGGCACCGACGAATTGAAGCGTCGCGACGACGAGCGCCGTGATCGCTATCGCCACCGCCATCGAAGCTCCATTGCGCAGGAGCAGCCAGATGGCAAGGGGGGAAACGAGAAGGCCGGCTGCGATTGCCAGCCGCATTCGCAATCGAAGTGCGGCACTCACCAGTCCGCCCATCGCGGCCTTGTCCTTCCAGATGCGCCCCCCTATCGACAATAGCCCTGCGTTGATACCACAGTCCGTCAACAAGTTGGCGGTCGACTGAATCGAACTGGCGATCGTGAAAAGCGCGTATTGATCCTTGTCCAGAATTCTTAAGATCAGCAGGCCGGTAATGGCGCTCAGGGCCTGGACCAGGAGCTGGACAGAGGTGAACTGACCAACAATCTTCCCCCAGCGAAGCAAACGGGTCCGATCGATTCGCCGGCTGCTCTGTGGCGACGGGTTCACGTGGTGATCGCCGTGATGGTCGAGAGGACGGGCTCGGCAGGAGATTCCATTTCGAGCCCGGAATATAGCAGCCTTGTCCATGTTCTCTCCTGCGGCCCTCGGATTGACGAAAAGGCCGGGCGCTCGTACTATTCAGGCCGGAAAGGGCGTAATTTTCCCCAAGCCGCACAAGAACTTACAGCCTCTTGTTCGGTTCCTTTCCAGATCAGAATCGGATGCTGTGGAAGCCGCGAGGCGCGGGCGGCGGCCTTTTTCGCATCGCGTTGTCAGGATCAGCAATCCTGGCTGGGAGAGCACATGCCGAACAAGAAACTGAAGATAGCGCTCATGGCGGTGGTCGTGGCGGCAGTCGGCGTCGCGCGGGCGCAGACCTCATACGTCCGTCCGCAATACTCGTATCCCGAGACGCCTACCGATCACTGGTCCCGCCAGCATTCCAACTTGCGGACTCGCCGTTCTTCGTCACGCCGTACGTCGGCGCCGGCATCGGCCACGATGACAACCTCTTCCTCTCGCACACGAACGAGAAGGGCTCGAACGTCTGGATGCTGAGCCCCGGCGTCAAGCTCGACGCGCGCGATGCCGAACAAGGTCATCCAGCTGAGCTACCAGGGCCAGATCGGCCGCTACACGTCGAGCCGCGATGACGACTACGTGGACAACGTGTCGCGCGCCCAATTCGACATGGCGCTCGATCCGCACAATTTCCTGAGGTTCGGTTACGACTACGTCATCGGTCACGACCCGCGTGGATCGACCGACCGCCCGCTCTCGACGAACCCCGACAAGTACAAGCGCACGAACCCGTACTTCACGTACGCGCTCGGCGCGCCGGGCGCGCAAGGGCGCGTGGAGGTGTACTACAGCGATCCGTACGTGCGCTACACGAACAACCGCGACGTCACCACGAGCGCCGACCGCGACATGCAGGAATATGGCGGCGCGTTCTACTGGCGCGTGATGCCGCGGACTTACGTCATGGCGGAGGCGCGGGAGACGAACATCCGCTACGACCAGTCGGGCTCGCCCTTGAGCGCAGACGAAACAGCGCTATTACGCGGGCGTCACCTGGGAAGCGACCGCCGCGACCACCGGCACGATCAAGGTCGGCCAACTCGAGGCGCGATTTCAAGAACACCGACGAGCCGACCTTCACCGGTTCGAGCTGGGAGGGCCTGATCACCTGGGCGCCGCGCACGTATTCGAAGTTCGATTTCTACACTGCGCGGCAAACGAACGAATCGACGGGGCTCGGCAACTTCATCCTGACTTCGCTCGGCGGGCTTACGTGGACTCACGACTGGACCACGTATGTCACGACTGCTGTGGATGCCCGCTACCAGAGGGATGCCTACCAGGGCTTCGATCGGACCGACAAGACGGACGATCCTGGGATTGAAGGCGGGCTACAAGTTCCGCCGCTGGCTCACGCTGGGAGCGGAATACGCCCACACGAATCGCGATTCGAACATCGACACCTTCGATTACGACAAGAACTTCTATCTGCTGTCGCTGACTGCCTCGATGTAAGTTCGCAGTGCCGCCGGCATCGAAGAATGCCGGCGGTTCCTTCACCGGTCGCTTATGGCGCGTCTCGCCCGTTTCCTCATTCTCCTCGCGGCGTTCCTTTCCTCGCCGCTCCCCGGCTCCCCGCTATATGCGGCCTCCCCGGAGCTGTCCAGCTACAAGCTCGGCGCGGGCGACGTGATCTCGATCCGCGTGCTGGGTGAAGACGACCTCAAGAGGGAGCACATCAAGCTCTCCGACGCGGGCACGATCTCGTTCCCGGTGCTGGGCGAGATCCAGGTGAAGGGCATGACGGTGGGAGCGCTCGAGGACTACGTCACCAAGGGCCTCAAGGGCCGCTACCTGCTCAATCCGCAGGTGACGGTCTCGATCGACGAGTATCGGAGCTTCTACGTGAACGGCATGGTGGAGAAACCCGGCGGCTATCCGTTCTCGCCCGGCCTCACGGTGCGCAAGGCCATTTCCATCGCCGGCGGCTTCAAGGAGCGCGCAGCGCGGGACAAGATCAACGTGATCCATGACGACGATCCGAAGCAGACGCCCCACAAGGTGGACCTGAACACGGCTCTCCTTCCCGGCGACATCCTGACCGTCGAGGAAAGCTTCTTCTGATGAACGACCTCACCCTTCAGGAGCGCCTTGCAGGCGCGCCGAGATGCCGGCCGGTGACTCGGGGACACCCTCGACATCGTCGAGTACTGGCGCGCGATCTCCAAGCGGCGCTGGAGCATTCTTGGGCTGACCCTTGTTGTGGCGGTCCTCGCCGCGCTCATCGTATCGTCGATGCGGCCGGTCTATCGCGGCACCGCGACGCTACTGATCGAGCAGGGCAAATCGAAGGTCGTCTCCATCGAGGAGGTCTACAGCCAAGGGCTCATCCAGCGCGAGTACTACCAGACGCAAGTCGAGATCCTGAAGAGCGACGAGCTTGCGCGAAAGGTGGTCCAGAAGCTCAAGCTCACAACCATCCCGACTACGATCCGCGTCAGGCGGAGCCAGGCTGGTATCGCGCGGCTCCGCGTCTTTGGCTGGGTCCCACGAGGAGGCGACGCCACCGACGACGACGTCCTGAAGAGTGTCGTCGCGCGATTCAAGAGGGATCTTGCAGGTACAGCTCGTCCGCAACAGCCAGCTCGCGCAGATCAGCTTCAGTTCCCACGACCGGGAGCTTGCCGCGAAGGTGCCGAATGCGCTCGCCGACATGTACATCGAGAACGACCTCGAGGCGCGCGTGGCGATGACCCAGAAGGCGATCGGATTGGCTGCGCGAGCGCATGGGCGAGTTGCGCGCGAAGGTCGATGCTTCGGAGAAGGCGCTGCAGGACTTCCGCGATCGCGAGCACATTGTCGATGCTAAGGGCCTGGCGATGTCGGGCGCGAGCAAGCAGCTCGAGGAGTTCACGCAGCAGCCTCGTCGAAGCTCGCCAGAGCAGGGCGGAGGCCGAAAGCGCCTATGCGCTTGTGCAGCAGATCCGTGCGGGCCGTTCGCAGGCCAGCTACGACAGCATTCCCGCCGTCCTGCGCAACCCGCTCGTGCAGCGCATGAAGGAGCAGGAAGGCGGACGCCGAAAAGCGCCTGAGCGACGCGGCGAAGCGATATGGCCCCGAGCATCCGAAGATGATCCAGGCGCGCGCCGAGCTCGACGTCGGCCCGGGAAAACACGCGCCGGCAGATCGACGACGTGGTCGCGGGCTTGTCGAAGGAATACGAGGTCGCCAGCGCCAACGAGGCCGCGGTCGAGCGTGCGCTCGCGCAGAGCAAGGCGGACATCCAGAGACATGAACCGCAAGGAGTTCCAGCTTGGGATCCTCGAGCGCGACGTGCAGCAGAACCGCAACCTCTACGAGATGTTCGTGAATCGGCTGAAGGAGACGAGCGCGGCAGGCGACCTGCAGACCACCATCGCGCGGGTTGTCGATCCCGCCACCGTTCCGGCCAGGCCGTACGCGCCGAAGAAGACGCAGATCGTCACGATCGCTGCCAGTCGTCACGCTGATTCTCGCCGCCATGCTGGCACTTCTTCTCGACCGCCTTTCGAACACGATCAACTCCACCACGGACGTCGAGAACCGGCTCGGCATGCCGGTCCTTGGCGTGCTGCAACGCATCAAGAAGTTCGCGAAGAAGGGAGGCTTCATCTCGGAGCTCGCCTTCTTCAACGATTCGCAGTCCACGTTCTCCGAGGCGGTGCGAACGGTGCGCACCAGCATCCTCATGTCGGCGCTGGACGATCCCGCACAAGGTCGTGGTGATCACCTCTTCGGTGCCCGAAGAGGGCAAGACCACGCTTTCGTTCAACCTCGCCTGCGCCCTGGGCCAGGTGAAGAAGGTGCTCCTCGTGGACGGCGACCTGCGCCGCCCGAAGATCGGCAAGCTGGTCGGCCGCGACATGCGGTCGCCGGGCCTTGCGGACCTCGTCGCCGGCCAGGCGCAGGTGAGCCAGTGCGTGTTCTTCGAGGAGCGCTCCGGCATTCACATCCTTCCTTCGCGGCACGGTGCCGCCGAACCCGCTCGAGCTCCTCAGCTCCAAGCGCTTCGCCGACGTGATCTCCAAGCTGAAGGAGGCATTCGACGTGGTGATCGTCGACAGCGCGCCGCTGCAGCTCGTGAGCGACGCGCAGGTCCTCTCGCAATTCGCCACCTCCGTGATCTACGTCGTCAAGGCCGACTCGACGCCGTACCAGGTCGCGCAGAACGGGCTGAAGAAGCTGCGCCGCGTGAACGCGCCGATCCTGGGCGTCGTGCTGAACCAGCTCGATCTCGAGAAGGCCGAGAAGTACTACGGCGAGTACAGCGGCTACAAGAGCTACAAGGGCTACAAGAAGCACGGCTACACGCGTACGTACGGCAGCCACGCGGATTGACGATGAACGCCCGGCGCGCGCGTCCTCATCGTTGTGCCGGCAGTCGTTGCGCTGGCCTGGCTCGCCTTGAGCGCCGTTCGCTCGGGAACCGCCGGAAGCGTCGCCTACGACGCGGCCAGGGAGATGGCCACCTGGGCCGCTTCCGGAGCGGAGCCCGGCGCGCAGACGGTTGCGTGGATCGCCGCGGACCTCGAGCGCGCTCGCGAGGCGGCACCCGGCGACCCGAACATCGAGGAAATGCTGGGCGCCCTCGCCACCCGCCGCATCGATCGCCCGGAATTCCTGGACGAGGCGCTTGTTCACCTCCGCAGGGCAGTGGAGCTGCGGCCCACCTCGCCGTACACCTTGGCCGCTATCGTGGAAGCGCTGTACCGGAAAGGGGATACGGGCAGGATGTTCGAGGCCGCGCTGCGCCATGCGGCCCAGCTGGGGCCGGCGGAGCCGGAAGTGCAGCGGACGGTGGCCGATTTCGGCCTGGCGGTCTGGGACGCGGCGGGCCCCGACACCCGCCGCGCGGTCGAGGACGATGGTTACAGGCGCAATGAAGCGTGACGCCCGGGAGACGCTGCAGATCGCAGAGAGACGTGGTAGGCTCGCCATCGCTTGCCGCCACCTCGCCGACGCCCCGCGCCGCGTCGATTCCGAGTGGTACCTACTATGCAGGAGCAGGGAGGCAACATCATGAAAACAATTTCCGTCTTGCTCGCTCTGACGGCGCTGCTGTTCACCGACCTCGCGCTCGCCGCGGGCGCGCAGGTCACCTCGCTCACGGGCACCGTGCAGGTGCAGACCGGCGCCGCGGCGCCGCGCACGCTGCGCCAGGGTGACCAAGTGGCGCAGGGCGACACCGTTTCCACCGGCCCCGGCTCCTCCGTCGTCCTGCGGTTCGACGACGGCCAGGTCGCGGCGCTCACGGCGCAACTCGCGCATGCAGATCACCGCGTACGCGTACAACGCGCCGGCGCGCACGCGGCAACGTGCTGCTCTCGCTGGTGGTCGGCGGCATGCGCGCGATCACGGGCCTCATCGGCCATAACAATCCGCAGAACGTGAACTTCCGCGCGGCCACGGCAACGATCGGCATCCGCGGCTCCGACGGCAACATGATCACCGACGGCGCGATCGTCGTGGTGACGGTCGACGAGGGCGCATTCAGCTTCACCTACGGGGGCGAGACGATCATCATCCCGGCCGGCGCCGGCGCCATCGGGGCCGATAACAAGATCACGCCGGGCGCGGCGCAGGAAATCTTCAACCGCCTGCCGCAGAACTTCCGGGACTTCGATCGGCGGCCTGCAGGGGCTGACGGACGCGATCAACCGGGCGCTGGAGGGAGCAGAACGCGATCATGATCCAGGGACTGTCGGGAACGCCGGGCCCGAACGTCCCGCCGGGCGGCGGCTCGAGCAACCGATAGCTTCCGTCGCTGAGACCATCGAGGCCATCCCAGTCGTGAGGCTGGGATGGCCTTTCCCATTGAGGCATCCGGCTTGAGTACGCGCGCATCGACGTTCGACGCGAGCGCGCCGCTATTCTGGCTGCTCCTCGCGCTCCTCGTCTGGGTCACCGGTCCCGCTCGGCAGCAACCGCCCGTGGGCGTGGATGGTGCTCGAGGTGTGGGCTTTCGCGCTCCTCGCCCTGTGGCTCGTGCTGTGGGCGGCGGGCCGCGCGGAAGCGCCCGATCCGCTGCGTCGCTCGTGGCCCGCATGGGTGCTGTTGGCGATGTGGCTGGCGCTCCAGGCGCTGCACGTGCTTCCCATGCCGCCGTCGTGGGTCGCGTTCCTCTCGCCCGAGGCGGCGAAGATGCATGGGATGGCCGCGGACCTGGGCGTGCCGGCAATCGACGATGACGCTGTCCATCGACCCGCACGCCTCGCGCGTCTCGCTCCTGAAGAGCTTCGCCTACGCGGCCGTCTTCTTCCTTGCGCTCGCACTGGTGTCGCGCCGCTCGCGCCTCCTCGCGCTGGCGCGCGTCCTCGTGTACGCCGCGGTGTTGAACGCGATCTACGCCGTGTTCCTCCATCTCGACAACGCGAACCAGGAATACTTCGGGACGTTGATCTCGCACGGGGACTCGGCGAGCGGCACCTACGCCAATCGCAACCACTTCGCGGGCTACCTCGAGATGAACCTCGCCCTCGGGATCGGGCTCCTCATCGCCGGCCTCTCGGACCGCAAGGCGGACACGTGGAAGAAGTTCTTCCGCCTCACGATCGAATGGATCCTGAGCCCCAAGATGATCCTGCGGCTCGCGCTCTGCATCCTCGTGATCGCGCTCACCACGACCCACTCGCGCATGGGCAATACCGCGTTCTTCAGCTCGCTCATCGTCGCGGGCGTCATCGGCATCGCGCTCTCGCGCCACGCGCCGCGCAACACGGTGCTGCTGCTGGCGAGCCTCGTGGCCATCGACCTCTTCATCGTCGGAAGCTGGTTCGGGGTGGAGAAGCTCGCGCAGCGGCTCGAGCAGACCACGGCCCGTGACGTGCAGGTGCGCGAGGAGCCCGCGGCGTACGCCATTCCGCTCATCCGGGACTATGCGGTGTTCGGATCGGGGCCAGGAACATTCCATGTCGCATTCCCACGCTATCGTCCGGCGACCGTGGCCGACTTCTACGAATACACCCACAACGACTATATCCAGTTCGCCTCCGAGTCGGGCATCGCGGGTTTCGTGCTCGCGGGCGGCTTCGTGGTGTTCGCCCTGGTCGCGGCGCTCGCGGCGCAGTGGAAGCGCCGCGACCCGCTGATGCGCGGCATGTCGTTCGCCTGCATCATGGGAGTCGCCTCGATCCTCATTCACTCCTGGGTGGACTTCAACCTGCAGATTCCCGCCAACGCGACCCTCTTCATGGTGCTGCTCGCCCTGGGCTGGATCTCGCTCTTCCACGACCGGCACATGGTCCCCGGTCTCGCCCCCGTGCGCATGGAAGACTAGCGTGGAATATCCGTTGCGGCATCGCAGGGCGTGGATCGTGATCGGCATGGCTTTCGTCGCCCTCGTGATCTACCTCTCCCTCACGCCCCATCCGATCGACTTCGCGCAGGTCCACGATTCGTCCGGCACGCGGGCCTCCATCGGCCTCGCGCTCGCCGTGACGCCGCTGGGAAGGGCGCTCGAGCTCGTGGAAAGAAGGTGGCCCGCGTGAGGATCCTCGTCACCGGCGCCGCCGGCTTCATCGGCTTCCACCTCGCGCGCCGCCTCCTCGAGCGCGGCGATACCGTGGTCGGCGTCGACAACATGAACGCGTACTACGACGTGGGCTTGAAGGAAGCGCGCCTCGCGTTGCTTCGCGAGGAGAAGCGCTTCGAGCTCGTGCGCGCGGACCTGGCCGATCGCGCGGCGATGGAGAAGGTGTTCAACGGAGTGGATTCCCGCCTTCGCGGGAATGACGGCGCCAGGTTCGACGCCATCGTGAACCTCGCGGCGCAGGCGGGCGTGCGCTATTCGGTCGAGAACCCGCACGCGTACGTCGAATCGAACGTCGTGGGCTTCCTGAACGTGCTCGAAGGCGCGCGGCGCCACGGCACCGGGCACCTGGTCTTCGCGTCCACGAGCTCGGTCTACGGGCTGGGGACCGACCTGCCGTACAAGGAGACGGCGGATACGGACCATCCGATCTCGCTCTATGCCGCCACCAAGAAGTCCAACGAGGTGATGGCGCACGCGTACGCGCATCTCTTCGGCATCCCGACCACGGGCCTGCGCTTCTTCACGGTGTACGGGCCGTGGGGGCGCCCCGACATGGCGCTCTTCAAGTTCACGCGCGGCATCATCGACGGCACGCCGATCCCGGTCTTCAACGAGGGCCGCATGACGCGCGACTTCACCTACATCGACGATATCGTCGAGGGTGTGGTGCGCGTGATCGATCGTCCCGCGCCGTACCGCATCTTCAACATCGGCAACCACAGGCGCGTGGAGCTGATGGATTACATCCGCGCGATCGAGTCCGCCCTCGGAAAGAAGGCGAAGCTGGAGCTGTTGCCCATGCAGCCGGGCGACGTGCGCGCCACTGAAGCCGACACTTCGGCGCTGCAGGCCGCCACCGGCTTCGCGCCCGCGACCCCGGTCGAAGAAGGAGTCCGCCGATTCGTCGAGTGGTATCGAGGCTACTACCGCGCGTAGCGTCGCTGCCGCGTTTCGGCTTTGTTTTTCCTGGCTTTTCACGCTATAATGACGGGCTTTCCACCCTTGCCCCACCGTCTTGCGCATGCACGGGGGGCTCTATCCATAAGGAGTGAAAATTCATGCGCCATTACGAGATGGTCTTCATCGTTCATCCCGACCAGAGCGAGCAGGTGCCCGGGATGATCGAGCGTTACCGCAACACGATCACGCAGGGCGGCGGCAAGATCCACCGCATCGAGGACTGGGGACGCCGGCAGCTCGCGTATCCCATCCAGAAGGTGTTCAAGGCGCATTACGTGCTGATGAACATCGAGGTCAACAACGACACGCTCGCCGAGCTCGAGAACGCGTTCAAGTTCAACGACGCGGTCCTGCGCCACCTCACGGTGAGCAAGCGCGAGGCCGAGACCGGCCCCTCCCCGATGATGAAGGAGGAGAAGTCGCGCAACGTGACCGAGGCCCCCGGGAGCGCCGGCGAAGCGAAGCCGGGCGAGGCTGCCGCCCCCGCGCAGCCCGCGGCCGCCTAAAGGAGATACGACCATGCCCAGACCCGCCCCCCGCGGACGCGGTAAAGGAAAAGGCGGCAAGTTCGCCAAGAAGGACGGACGCGGCCAGAACCGCGGCCTGTTCCGCCGCCGCAAGTTCTGCCGCTTCACCGCCGAGAAGGTGAAGGAGGTGGACTACAAGGACATCGCCGTCCTGAAGGACTTCATCAACGAGAACGGGAAGATCATCCCGGCGCGCATCACCGGCACCAAGGCCCGCTACCAGCGGCAGCTCGGCGTGGCGATCAAGCGCGCGCGCTTCCTCGCTCTCCTGCACTTCACCGACCTGCACTGAGGAGCCGCCATGCAAGTGATCCTGATGGAAAAAGTGGTGAACCTCGGCGGGCTGGGTGAAGTCGTCAAGGTGAAGGACGGCTTCGCGCGCAACTTCCTCATCCCGCAGGGCAAGGCGAAGCGCGCCACCGCGGCGAACCTGAAGGAGTTCGAGGGCCGCCGCGCCGAGCTCGAGAAGAAGGCGAACGAGCAGCTCACCGGCGCCCAGGAGCGCGCGGCGAAGCTCGAGGGCCAGAAGGTCGACATCGCGCAGAAGGCCGGCGTGGACGGGCGGCTCTTCGGCTCCGTCACCAACGCCGACATCGCCGAGGCGCTCGGCAAGGCGACCGGTGTGCAGGTGAAGAAAGCCGAGATCCGCATGCCGCAGGGCCCGCTCAAGCACGTGGGCGAGTTCCCCATCGTCGTGGCGCTGCATTCGGACGTGCTTGCCAACATCGCGGTGCACGTGGTCGCGGAAGCCTAGCGGAAAGGTTGTCGTTCCCGTGCCGACGGGAACCCAGCCGGCAAGAAAGGCCGCCTTGGGCGGCCTTTTTTCTTTTCCGGGTGGCGCACCTGGTGAGCTTCTGGCGCGCTATTTTCCCGCACAGGCATTCCCGGGAAATGCAGCGCTCGCCCACAACTTATCTACAGACTTATCCCATTGTGCGCATAGGAATCGCGTGACACACTCGCCCCTCGCGATGTGGGAGCATCGCGTCCATCCACGAGGAGATAACTCTTATATGCCCTCGGCCCCCGCCGGTTCCGAACGCTTTGCCCGATCCGGCGCCGTGCCGGGCGACGCGCAGATCGAATCCCTGCGCCTGCCCCCGCACTCGGTGGAGGCGGAGCAGGCGGTGCTGGGCGGGCTGCTGCTCAGCAACCAGTCGTGGGACCGCATCGGCGACGTCATCTCCGAATCGGATTTCTACCGCGCGGACCATCGCGTCCTGTGGCGCACGATCACCAAGCTCGTCGAGGAGAACAAGCCCGCCGACGTGCTGACCGTCACCGAGGCGCTGAAGCAGACGGGGGAGCTGCAGGACGTGGGCGGGCTCGCCTACCTGCACCAGCTCGCCTCCGGCACGCCCAGCGCCGCCAACATCCGCCGCTACGCGGAGATCGTGCGCGAGCGCGCGATCATGAGGAAGCTCGCGGAGGTCGGCACCTCCATCGCGGATTCCGCCTATTCGCCCCAGGGGCGCGAGGCGCGCCAGCTCCTCGACGAGGCGGAAACCCGCATCCTCGAGATCGGGGAATCGGGCGGGCGCTCCTCGGAGAGCTTCGCCAAGATGTCCACCGTGCTCGCGGAGGTGATGAGCCGCCTCGACGAGCTGCACCGCAATCCGAACTCCGTCACCGGCAAGGCCACGGGCTTCGTGGACCTGGACGAGTTGACGACGGGGCTGCAGGACGGGGATCTCATCATCGTCGCCGGAAGACCGTCGATGGGGAAGACCTCGCTGGCCCTGAACATCGCCGAGCATGTCGCCCTCGAGCTCAAGCTCCCGGTGCTCGTCTTCTCCATGGAGATGGGCGGCACGCAGCTCGCGACGCGCCTGCTGGGCTCCGTCGGGAAGGTGGACGCGCAGAGCTTGCGCACCGGACGGCTCGATCCGAGCGACTGGGACCGGCTCGGCGCCGCGCTGGGCAAGCTGAACGAAGCCCCGTTGCTGATCGACGAGACGCCGGCGTTGAATCCGCTGGAGCTGCGCTCGCGGGCGCGGCGCAAGTGGCGCGAATACGGCGGGCTCGGGTTGATCGTCGTCGACTACATCCAGCTCATGCAGGGCACCGACACGGGCAACGAGAACCGCGCCACGGAGCTCTCGCGAGATCTCGCGCGGGCTGAAGCAGATGGCCAAGGAGCTCTCGTGTCCGGTGATCGCGCTCTCCCAGCTCAACCGCTCGCTCGAGCAGCGGCCCAACAAGCGGCCGGTGATGTCGGACCTGCGCGAGTCCGGGGCCCTGGAGCAGGACGCGGACATGATCTTCTTCATCTACCGCGACGAGGTCTACAACGAGGATTCGCCGGACAAGGGCATCGCCGAGATCATCATCGGCAAGCAGAGGAACGGCCCGATCGGCACCGTGAAGCTCACCTTCCTCGGCAAGCACACGCGATTCGAGAACTACTCGGGCGCCCCCGGCTTCTGAGCCGCCGCGGGTAGAATGGCGACGCCCGCCATGTCGCGCCCGATCCACGCCACCATCTCGCTTGCCGCGCTGCGCCACAACTACTGGGTGGCGAAGCGCACCGCGCAACGCGCGAAGGTCTTCGCGGTCCTCAAGGCCAACGCCTACGGCCACGGCATCGAGAGAGCCTCGCGCGCCCTCGATCGCGCCGACGGCTTCGCCATGCTCGAGCTCGACGGCGCGCTGGCGCTGCGCGAGCGCATGCCCCTCGCGCCCATCCTGCTCCTCGAAGGCTTCTTCGAGGCCTCCGAGCTGCACGCGATCGCCTCGGCCGGGCTCGCCACCGCGGTCCATTGCGAGGAGCAGCTGCGCATGCTCGAGACCGAACGCCCCGATCGGCCCCTCGACATCTGGCTCAAGGTCAACACGGGCATGAATCGCCTCGGGTTCGCGCCGGACGCGGTCGCGGAGGCGCTGGAGCGGCTGAAGAGAAGCGCCACGACGCGCTCGATCACGCTCATGACGCATTTCGCGAAGCGCGGACGCCGCGAACGGCGTGAAGGAGGCGATGCGCCGCTTCGAAGCGGCCACGCGCGGGCTTCAAGCTGCCGCGCAGCCTCGCCAATTCCGCGGCCGTCTTCGCGCATCCCGAGTCGCACGCCGACATCGCGCGGCTGGGCATCGGGCTCTACGGCGCCACACCGTTCGTCGACCGGCCCGCGAAATCGCTGGGGCTCAAGCCCGCGATGACGCTCGCCTCGAAGCTCATCGCCGTGCAGGAGCTGGCACCCGGCGAAACGGTGGGATATGGAGGCTCGTTCCGCGCCGAGATCCCGATGCGCATCGGTGTCGTGGCGTGCGGCTATGCCGACGGCTACCCGCGCCATGCGCCTTCGGGCACGCCGATCCTGGTGGGCGGCGCGCGCACGCGCACCGTGGGCCGCGTCTCCATGGACATGATGACGGTCGACCTCACGCCGGTGCCATCCGCGCAGGTCGGCGCGCCGGTGGTGCTCTGGGGCGAGGGCATTCCCGTCGACGAGGTGGCGATGGCCGCCGGCACCGTGGGCTACGAGCTGCTGTGCGCGGTGGCGCCGCGGGTGCCGGTGCCGGAGGTCGACGCGAGCTGATGGCGAAGGCGCAGACGGTCTACACCTGCACCGAATGCGGCGGCCAGGCGCCGAAGTGGCAGGGCCAATGCCCGCACTGCAACGAGTGGAACACGCTCGTCGAGACGGTGGTCGAAGGCGCGAAGGCGCCCGGCGCCCATCGCTTCGCCGCACTCGGCGGCGCGGGCGAGGTGGTGACGCTCGCCCAGGTCGAGGCGAGCGACTTTCCGCGCCTGCCCACGCTGATCGGCGAGTTCGATCGCGTGCTGGGCGGCGGGCTGGTCGAGGGCGGCGTGGTGCTGATCGGCGGCGATCCGGGCATCGGCAAGTCCACGCTGCTGCTGCAGGCGGCGGCGCGGCTCTCGGAGCAGGTGCCCGTGCTCTACATCACCGGGCGAGGAATCGGCGCAGCAGGTGGCGCTGCGCGCGCGCCGCCTCGCGGTGAACGCGGCGAAGGTGCGGCTGCTGCCGGAGATCGAGCTGGAGAAGATCCAGGCCACGCTCGCCGCCACGCGCCCGACGATCGCCGTCGTCGACTCGATCCAGACGCTCTACTCGAGCGCGCTCACCTCGGCGCCGGGCTCGGTGGCGCAGGTGCGCGAGTGCGCGGCGCAGCTGACGCGCCTCGCCAAGCAGACCGGCACCACGATCATCTTCGTGGGCCACGTCACGAAGGAAGGCGCGCTCGCCGGCCCGCGCGTGCTCGAGCACATGGTGGACACGGTGCTCTACTTCGAGGGCGAGACCCACACGAGCTTCCGCCTGATCCGCGCGTTCAAGAACCGCTTCGGCGCGGTGAACGAGATCGGCGTCTTCGCGATGACGGAGAAGGGCCTGCGCGAGGTGGCCAATCCGTCGGCGCTCTTCCTGTCGCAGCACCACGCCGGCGTGGCCGGCTCGTGCGTGATGGTGACGCAGGAAGGCACGCGTCCGCTGCTGGTGGAGCTGCAGGCGCTGGTGGACGACGCCCACGGCGGCAGCCCCAAGCGGCTCACGGTGGGACTCGAGCGGAATCGCCTCGCGATGCTGCTCGCGGTGCTGCATCGCCACGCGGGCATCGCGTGCTTCGACCAGGACATCTTCGTGAACGCCGTGGGCGGCGTGCGGATCGCGGAGCCCGGAGCGGACCTCGCGGTGACGCTCGCGGTGGTCTCGAGCCTGCGCAACCGGCCGCTGCCGCCCAAGCACGTGGTGTTCGGCGAAGTGGGACTCGCGGGCGAGGTGCGGCCGGTGCAGCGCGGCCAGGAGCGGCTGCGCGAGGCCGCGAAGCTGGGCTTCACCCACGCCATCATCCCCGCCGCCAATCGTCCGCGCCAGCCGATTCCCGGCCTCGAGGTGCTCGCGGTCGACCGCCTCGTCGACGCCGTCGACTACCTGAAATGAAATACCGGGGTCTGTCCCCTATTTCAGCAGGAGCGCGATGGTGAGGCCGATGGCGGCGAGCGCGAGGACGACGATCGCCGCCATGGCCAGCATGTTGGAGCCCGGCGATGGGGACATCGTTTCTTCGCGCTCGGCCCGCGCGGGAGCGGGGGCCGGGGCGGGCCGCGCCGCGGGCTTCGCCTTCGCCTTCGCCGGCTCGGCGGGCGCCGGCGCCGGCGCCGGAGCGGAGGCGGGAGCCGCCGCGGCGGCCTTGGGCGCGAGCGGCGAGCCGGCCTCGATCTTGCCCTTGTAGGCGCGCATCTTCTGCGTCGCCGTGATGTAGTCGCGGAAGTCCTCGGTCTGGTCCGTCATCGCCGCGAGCCGCAGCGTGGCGTCGAACGAATCGAACGTCTTCGCCAGCGCGAGCGCCTTGCCGCTGTCGTCGTCCTTCGCCGCCGTATCGCCCGGGTTGAGCGGGATGGTCGCCGTGTCCACCATGCGCTCGGGCGGGATGATGGGGGCGGATGCGCGCGGCGCCGACGGCGGCGCGGTGGTCGCCTTGAGCGCCGCGGCGGGGCGCGTGGAATCGATCTGGCGGCGCACCTCGCGCAGGTCGTCGCCGAACTCCTTGATCGTCTGGTAGCGGTCCTCGAGCAGCTTCGCCATCGCCTTGGCGCAGATGAGGTCGAGCATCGGCGGCAGCGACCGGCTGTGCGAGGACGGCGGCGGGGGCGTCGTGTTCACCGTCGCGTACATGATCGCGTTCACGTTGTCGCCGTCGAAGGGCGCGATGCCGGTGAGCGCCTCGTAGAGCACGACGCCGAGCGAGAAGATGTCGCTGCGCGCGTCGATCGCCTTGCCGATCACCTGCTCGGGCGACATGTAGCGCGGGCTGCCGAGGATCAGGCCCGTCATGGTCTTCACCGCGGAATTGGGCAGCCGCGCGATGCCGAAGTCGGTGATCTTCGCGATCCCGCCCTTCAGCACCATGATGTTCGAGGGCTTCACGTCGCGGTGCACGATGTCCTGCTGGTGCGCGAACCACAGGCCGTCGGCCACCTGCGCGATGATGTCCACGATGGCGTCGGCGCTCGGCAGGTTGCCCGCGGCGATCATGTCCTTCAGCTCCTGCCCCTCGAGGAACTCCATCGCCATGTAGGCGACCGACTCGGTCTTGCCGACGTCGTAGATGGTGACGATGTTCGGGTGGTTGAGGCGCCCGGCCGCCTTGATCTCCTGCTGGAAGCGCGCCTCGTACTCCTCGAGCTCCTGGCGCGAGAGGTTGAGGTTGATGGTCTTGATCGCGACCGTGCGGTCGATGATCGGGTCGACGGCCTTGTAGACGACGCCCATCGCGCCCTGGCCGATCTCCGCGATGATCTTGTAGCGACCGAGCGTCGAGATCATCGAGTCACTTCTTGGGAACGGTTCCGCGGCGCGGGCGGCGGCCTTGTCGCCGGCGGCTTTGTCCTTCGTTTCCTTGCCGGCCTTGCCGGCGAGCGCGCGCTTGGCCGTTGCCTTGGCCGCGGCGAACGTGTGGGTCCACGAGGGATGCCCCGCCTCGGCCGGCGTGAGGTCGAAGTTCGGGTCCACGTCGTAGATCTTGATGAACTCGGCGCGGCATTCCTTGTACTTGCCCTCCAGGCACTCGGTGAACGCGATGTACTTCATCGCCCGCACCTGGTCGGCCTTGTCCTTCAGGCCCTCCTTGAGCGCGCTCTCGAGCAGCTTGCGCGCCGCGTCGAATTCGCCCGCGTCGTACTTCAGCAGGCCCGTCGGCAAGCATCTGCTCGGCCTTGCCCTGGGCAGGGGGAGCCGCACCCGTGGCCGCGGCCTCGCGCTCGGAGATGAGCTGGGTGCGCACGTCGCGGTACACCGGGCCCCAGATCGGGTGCCCGTCCTCGGCGGGCGTGAGCGAGAAGTCGGGGTTGATCTCGAAGGCCTTGCGGAACTCGCCGCGGCACTGCGTCTCGCGGTTCGAGGTGCAGTAGATGAACGCGAGGATCTTGCGCGCGCGCGACTGGTCCGCCTTCGAGAGCAGCCCGTGGTCGAGCGAGGCCGAGCAGGCTCTTCTCGGCGTTCTCGTAGTCGCCGGCGTCGTACTGCTTCACGCCCGCGGCGAGCTGATCCTGCGCGCGCTGCGCGCAGCACGTCCTCGGTGATCTGCGGCGTGACCGCCTGCGGCTTCTCCTTCGGCTGCAGCTGCTCGCAGGCCGCCAGCGCGAGCACGGCCGCGGCGAGGAGCAGCGCCGGACGAAGGAGCGTGCGCGTGGTCGGCCTCATTGGAACTTGTGCCTCACGGTGACCTCGTCACGGGCCTTGAGGTCGAGGTTCTCCACGTGCGGCGGGAAGGTGGTGTTGCGCACCTCGATCTTGTACTTGCCGGGATCGAGCTTGAGGGACTTCATCGGCGGCGTGACGCCGCGCGACTTGCCGTTCACGAAGATCTCGCCCCACGGCTGCACGGCGAACACGAGCGTGGCGGGCGGCAGGCCGCGGCTTCGCGGGCTCGGTCTTCGCCGGCATCGGCGGCCTTCGGCGGCCTTCGGTCGGGGCGGGCTTGGCGGGATCCGTCTTCGTCGGGACTGCGTCTCGGCCTTGGCGGGCACCGGCGCCGGCGGCGGAACCTGCGCCGGCGTGGGCGCGGGAGCGAGCACGTGCGTCTCCGGGCCGCGCGTCGGGCTTCGCGGGCTCTCCACGGCCTTCGGCGGCTCGGCTGTCCGCCCTGGGCGGCTCCGCGGCCGGCGCGGTGGCCGGCGTGGTCGCGGCGGATGCGGGCCTCACCGCCGGCGGCATCGACGCGGTCTCAACGGTGGCGTCGAAGGCTTCTTCGTGGCGACGAGGATGCCCAGCACGACCACGAGGGCGGCGAGGCCGCCCGCCACCATCGTGAGCTTCTTCTTGTCGTGCACGAATCCGGGGATGGTGAGCGTCACGGTGGAACTGCCGGCGGGATTCGTGCCGGTGCGGGCTCCTTGCGCGCGTTGGGCGTGGTGGAGGACGCGCGGTCGCTCATGCCGTCCTTCGCCTTCTGCAGCGCGCCCTCGTGGTGGCCCACCACGTAGATCTCGTGCTCGCGCACGTGCTTGTCGGTGCGGGAGCCTTCGTAGGTGAAGAGCTTCGCGTACTCGCTCGCGAGGTTCGAGACCACGTCGTAGTACGAGCGCGAGACCACGATCTGCCCGGGACGCGCGAAGCTCATGATGCGCTGGGCCACGTTGATGCCGTCGCCGATGATGTTCGGGTGCCCGTTGATGTCCTTCACGAGCTTCACGGGCCCGAGGTTGATGCCCATGCGCACCGAGTCCTCGCCCGAGGCCTCGACCATCGTCGCGGTCATGCCCTCGGCGATCATCTTCTCGCGCAGCGAGAGCGTCACGAAGAGCGCGTCTTCGGGGTCGCCCAGGAAGCTGATCGCCGCACCGTCGCCCGTGTCGAGGATGATGCGATCGTTGACCGGGATGTCCTTGATCGCCTCCGAGAGGTTGTTCGTGAGGCTCGTCTTCAGGCGGATCTGCTCCGTGACCGGCTTCTTCGAATAGCCGACCAGGTCGATGAACACGACGCTGCAGATGAACGTTCGATTTGCCTGATCGAGCATCGTGTGCGACCTGGTTTGGCGGCGGGAGCCGGCCTCGCTTTAGTTTCGATTTAGTTGTGGTAATGCAGTGACTTACAATGCGGATTTTCGGGCAATTCCTAGTTTAACCGATAAGCCGCGAAAAAGCCTGTGTTCCGGCGTCACAGCTCCAGGGTCGCTGCCGTTGAGCGCCGCCGCCGTCGGATCCCAGCAGGTACAGGAACGCCCGGGCCGCCGCTTCCGGGCGTGCGCAGCTTCGAGCGGTCCTCGGCGGGGTGGCTGCGCGCGCGCTGCGGCGAGGCGATGGGGCCGGGGACGAGCACGTTCATCCGCGGCTTGCCCGCGTGCTCCAGCTCCTCCGCCCAGATGGCGGCGAGGGCGGGCAGCGCCGACTTCGAGACCGCGAACCCGCCCCAGTAGGCGAGCGGATGCGCGCCGTGGGTCTCGCCGGTGAAGACGACGGAGGCGCCCGGGCGCGGCCGACGAGCAGCGGCAGGCAGGCGCGGGTGAGGGCGAACGGGGCGGCGAGGTTCACCCGCAGGAGCGTCACCCATTGCTCGAGGGTCTGGTTGGCGAGCGGCCCCAGGGGCACGAAGTGGCTCGCGCAGTGGGCGATGCCGTCGAGGCGTTCCCAGGTCGCGGCGCACGAGCTGGGCGAGGCCGTCGTACTCGGCGCTGCCCGCGCTGGCGAGATCGAGCGGCACGAGCGCGGGCTCGGGGCCGCCCGCGTCCGTGATCGCGTCGTAGGCCGCTCGAGCTTTTCCTGCTTGCGGCCGAGGAGCGCCACGGTCGCGCCGTGCGCCGCGCAGGCGAGGGCCACCGCGCGGCCCAGCCCCTGGCCCGCGCCGGTGACGAGGATCACGCGGCCGGCGAGCAGGCCCGCGCGCGGGCTCATAGGGTTCCGGAATGGATCTTTCGCTCGTCATGGGCGCGCGAGGTGGCTGGAGCGCGGCTTCCGCGGCGAGCCTGGCCGCTCGCGCACGGCGCTTTCGAGCGTCGCGGGGTAGCTCGCTCGCGGTGTAGTCGCCCGCGAGGAAGAAGCCCGGCGCGGCGGTGGTGTTCGGAGGGCCGGAAGGCGCCCGGCGTGCACGCGAAGGTGGCGCGCTTCTCGGTGATCGCCTTGGTCCAGACGCGGCGCGGGCAGCGGGTCCCAGCGCCGCCACGATCTCGCGATGGGCCACGGTGCCCAGCACGTCGTTGTCCAGCTCCAGGTGCGGGCCCGAGGCGGAGATCACCGCGGCGAGCAATCCGCGCGCGCCCGAGAGCGCCTCGCGATCGAAGACCCACTGCACGTGGCCGCCCGCCAGTCCCACCATCGGGAACGCCAGCTTCACGGCCGCGTCGTACTGCAGGTAGACGGTGGTGATGGGCTCGTGCGCCATCGTCTCGAGGTGCCCGCGCAGCGGCGTCCAGCGCGCGGCACGCCGCGATCGAGCGCGGCCACCTGGTACGGCGCCGCCGCGCACACGACCGCGTCGAAGCGCTGCGGCACGGCCCTCGCCCGCCGTCACGCGCCAGCCCGTTCCCTCGTCGGCTCCACGGCGGCCACGCGCGTGCCGAGCGCGATCTCGGCGCCGCGCTCGCCCAGCCAGTCGATCGCCGCGTCGGGAAAGCATCGCCGAGAGGTCGCGCGCCGGGAATCAGCAGGTCGGAATCCTCGCGCTGGCGGAAGAACGCGTCGCGCAGCACGTTCGCGAAGGCCTGCGCGCATCGGCCCGCGCGACCGGGCGTGTTCAGCGCCGACACGCACAGCGGGCCCCAGAGAAGCTCCACCACGGCCGTGGTCTGCGCGTGCGCGCGCGAGCAGCTCCGCGACCGTGATGCCGTCGGCGCGACGCGAGAATCGCGCGCGCTCGCAGCGCGAGCGCGAAGCGCGCGGCGGCCGAGCGATCGCGTACCGCGAGCCCGCGCGCGAGCACCAGCGCGGCGGCCAGGTGCAGGGGCGCGGGAAGGGCGCGGCGCGCGAGCGCGAAGCGCCCCGGAAGCGCGAGCGTGAGCGGGATGGCGTTGCGAGCGCGCGGCGCCGAGACGCCGACCTCGCGCATCAGCGGCGAGCGTCTCGCGATAGGCGCCGAGCAGCAGGTGCTGCCCGTTGTCGAGGAGGCGCCGCGATACTGCACGCGCCGCGCGCGCCCGCCCGGCACGCGGTTCGCCTCGAACACGCTCACCGCGCAGCCCGCGCGCGCGAGCTCCACCGCGGCCGCGAGCCCGGCGTAGCCCGCGCCGACCACGGCGACGCGGCGGCGCGTTGCCCGCCTCTCGGGGTCATGCGCTCACCCACGTCTTCCAGGCGATCCAGAACTTGCGCAGCGGTGTCAGCGCGATGCGCCGGTCGAGGACCGCGAAGCCGTCGCGGCGGATCTCGTCGAGCAGCGCGCGGTAGATCGCGGCCATGATGAGCCCGGCGCGCTGGCTGCGGCGGTCCTCGGGCGCGAGGCGGCGATCGCCGCGACTCGTAGTAGGAGCGCGCGCGGTCGGCCTGGAATGCCATGAGCGCGCGGAAGCGCTCGTCGCCGCGCCGCGCGAGGATGTCGCCGGCGTCGAGCCCGAAGCGCGCGAGCTCGTCGGCGGGGATGTAGACGCGGTCGCGGCGCGCGTCCTCGCCCACGTCGCGGATGATGTTGGTGAGCTGGAAGGCGATGCCGAGCGTCTCGGCGTACTCGAGCGTGGAGGGGTTCGCGTACCCGAAGATCGACGCCGAGAGCTGGCCCACGACGCCCGCGGCGCGATGGCAGTAGAGCTTGCAGCGCCTCGAAGTCCGCGTAGCGATGGTGGGTGAGGTCCATCTCCATCCCGTCGATGATCTCGTTCATGCGCGCGGCGTCCAGTCCGTAGCTCGCGACGAAGGGCGCCAGCGCGCGCGTGACCGGGTGCTGCGGATGGCCCGCGAAGAGGTTCGCCACCTCGGTGCGCCACCACGCGAGCTTCGTGCGCGCGACACCCGCGTCGCGCACCTCGTCGGCCACGTCGTCGACCTCGCGGCAGAAGGCGTAGAGCGCGGTGATCGCGCGCCGCCGCTCGGCCGGCAGGAAGAGGAAGCTGTAGTAGAAGCTCGAGCCGCTCTGCGCGGCCTTCTGCTGGCAGTATTCGTCGGGAGTCATCGCGGGTACCTTCCGGAGCACGCGCGCGCGACACCGACCCGCATCCAGCGCCGCCTTGTCCAGGGCGCGGGCCGGTGGCGGAAGACATCACCGCGCGCGGCCTCGATTCTATCGAGAATCGCGAGCCCGCCCTTCGACCGTCGCGCGGATCTCGAGCCCGATGCGGCCCGGCAGGGCGCGGCCCGAGCGGCGCGCCCGCGACGCAGCATCCCCCGCGCGCGCGTCGCATTCGAACGCCATGAACGCGCGCCAGCGCGCGTCGGCCGCGCCCTGCGCGATCGCCTCCTCGGCCACGCCGAAGCGCGCGAGGTCCTCCTGGGGGATGTAGACGCGCCCCTTCTTCCAGTCGATCGCGACGTCCTGCCAGAAGTTGATGAGCTGCAGCGCAGAACAGATGTGATCGGAGAAGACCGGGGACAGGCCCCGATTTCCGAGCAGGGAGTCCGCTCCCGCGTCCAGCGGAAATCGGGGTCTGTCCCCGGTCTTCTCGAACAGGTGCAGCAGCAGGCGCCCGACGGGATTGGCGGAGCGGCGCGCGTAGTCCATGAGCTCGGCGAACGTGGCGTAGCGCTTCTTCGTCACGTCCTGGCAGAACGCGTCGATGAGGTCGCGCAGGAGCCGCACCGGCAATGCGTACTCGGCCACCGCGCGCGCGATGCGCGCGAACTCCGGCGCCGGCGCGCGGCCGGCCTCGATCGCATCGAGCGCGCGCAGGCAGCGCTCGAGGCGCGCGAGGCGCTCGGCATCGGGGGCCTCGCCCTCGTCGGCGACGTCGTCGGCGCCGCGCGCGAATCCGTAGATCGCCTCGATGGGCGCGCGCAGCGCGCGCCGGCAGCAGCCACGAGGCGACCGGGAAGTTCTCGTAATGATCGACCGGCAAGGGTGTATGGAAGCGCTTGAATTTTAGGGATTATATCGGTCTCCGGCGGTCCGGCGCACGGCGTCGGGCCCCCCCGTTTTCGGGTATAATCCGACGACCGCGAAAGTGGCGGAATTGGTAGACGCACTGGATTTAGGTTCCAGCGCCGAAAGGCATGTGGGTTCGAGTCCCTCCTTTCGCACCAGGTCGCTTCTTCCGGGCTTGCCCGGCCACCCTCGCGAAGGCCCAGAGGGAAACTCCAACAAGGACAACCGAATGCAGCAAGCAGTCCAGAACACCGCCAGCCCGCTCGAGCGCAACATCACCGTCTCGGTGCCCATCGCACAGATCGAGGCGGAGATCGCCACGCGCCTGAAGCAGCTCGCGCGCACGGTGAAGCATGCAGGGCTTCCGCCCCGGCAAGGTGCCGCTCAAGATGGTCGAGCGCCAGTACGGCTTCCAGGTGCGCCAGGAAGTGGTCTCCGACACCGTGCAGAAGACCTTCGCCGAAGCGGTGAAGGACAAGTACCGCGTCGCCGGGCTATCCGCGCTTCCAGCCCAAGCCCGTGGAGCAGGGCGCCAACGACGTGGAATACACGGCCACCTTCGAGGTGTATCCGGAGGTCGTGATGGGCGACATCTCCGGACGCAACGGTCGCGCGCCCCGTCACGAAGGTCGCGGATGCCGACGTCGCCGCCACGCTCGAGACGCTGCGCAAGCAGCGCGCGAAGTTCGAGCGGGCCGAGCGCGCCGCGGCCAACGGCGACCTCGTGAACATCGATTTCGAGGGCCTCATCGCGGGCCAGCCGTTCGAGGGCAACCAGGCGGCCAACTTCGCCGTCGTGCTGGGCGAGAACCGCATGCTGCCGGACTTCGAGGCGGCGCTCGTCGGCATGAGGGCGGGCGAGCAGAAGACCTTCCCGCTCACCTTCCCGCAGGATTACGCGGAGGCGGTGCGCGGCAAGACCGCCGACTTCACCGTCACCGTGAACCAGGTCGCCGAGCCGAAGCTGCCCGCGGTGGATGCGGATTTCGCGAAGTCGCTGGGCGTGGAGGACGGCGACGTCGAGCGCCTGAAGCGCGAGGTGCGCGAGAACATGGACAAGGAAGTCGTCAAGCGCGTGCGCGCGAAGGTGAAGGAGCAGGTGATGGACGCCCTGCACGGCGCCGCGAGCTTCGAGGTTCCCAAGTCGCTCCTCGACGGCGAGATCGAGCGCATGCAGCGCTCGGCGCTCGAGGACCTGAAGCAGCGCGGCATGACGGTCGAGGACAAGGCCCTGCCGCGCGGACCTCTTCGCCGAGCGCGCGGCGCGCCGCATCAAGGTGGGCCTGCTGGTCGCCGACCTCGTGAAGAAGCACGGCCTGCGCCCGAAGCCCGAGCAGGTGCGCAAGGTGATCGAGGAGCACGCCGAGAGCTTCGAGCAGCCCGAGCAGCTGGTCCGTTGGTACTACGCGGATCCGGCCCGCCTGGCGCGAAGTCGAGGCGCTCGTGATGGAAGACAACGTCGTAGAATGGGCCATGGGGAAAATGAAGGTCGAGGACCAGCCCACGGACTTCGACGAACTCATGGGGACCAAGAAGGGCTAGCCATGTTCATCAAGCACGAATCGAACCAGGAAGAACCCGAGGGCCTGGGCCTGATCCCCATGGTGATCGAGCAGTCGGGGCGCGGCGAGCGCGCCTACGACATCTACTCGCGCCTGCTGAAGGAGCGCATGATCTTCCTCGTGGGCCCGATCAGCGATTCGATGGCGAACCTCGTCGTGGCGCAGCTCCTCTTCCTCGAGAGCGAGAACCCCGACAAGGACATCCACCTCTACATCAACTCGCCCGGCGGCAGCGTCTCGGCGGGCATGGCGATCTACGACACGATGCAGTTCATCAAGCCGGACGTCTCGACCTTGTGCACGGGGCTCGCCGCCAGCATGGGCGCCTTCCTGCTGTGCGCGGGCGCGAAGGGCAAGCGCTTCTGCCTGCCCAACTCGCGCGTGATGATCCACCAGCCCTCGGGCGGCTTCTCGGGCCAGGCCTCGGACATCGAGATCCACGCCAAGGAAGTCCTGTACCTCAAGCGCAAGCTGAACGAGATGATGGCGCAGCACACCGGCCAGCCCCTGGACGTGATCGAGCGCGACACCGATCGCGACAATTTCATGGGCGCCGAAGACGCGGTAAAGTATGGCCTGATCGACCGCGTGCTGAAGAACCGCAGCGAACCGGCCGCGGCGTGACGGGGATCGAAACGGGAACATGACGGAAAAAGTCGGCGGCGAGAAGCTTCTCTACTGCTCCTTCTGCGGCAAGAGCCAGCATGAGGTACGCAAGCTCATCGCCGGGCCGTCGGTGTTCATCTGCGACGAGTGCATCGACCTCTGCAACGACATCATCCGCGAGGAGGCCTCGACCGACACCGGCGCAGAAGGCGTCGAAGAGCGACCTGCCCAGCCCGCACGAGATCTGCGAGATCCTCGACCAGTACGTGATCGGCCAGGTCCAGGCGAAGAAGATCCTCTCGGTCGCGGTGTACAACCACTACAAGCGGCTGAAGTCCGGCGGCAAGCAGGACGACGTCGAGCTCGCGAAGTCGAACATCCTCCTGATCGGCCCCACGGGCTCCGGCAAGACGCTGCTCGCGCAGACGCTCGCGCGCCTGCTCAACGTCCCCTTCGTGATCGCGGACGCGACCACGCTCACGGAAGCGGGCTACGTCGGCGAGGACGTCGAGAACATCATCCAGAAGCTGCTGCAGAAGTGCGACTACGACGTCGAGAAGGCGCAGCGCGGCATCGTCTACATCGACGAGATCGACAAGATCTCGAGGAAGAGCGACAACCCCTCGATCACCCGCGACGTCTCGGGCGAGGGCGTGCAGCAGGCGCTGCTCAAGCTCATCGAGGGCACCATCGCCTCCGTGCCTCCCCAGGGCGGGCGCAAGCATCCGAACCAGGAGTTCGTGCAGGTCGACACCACGAACATCCTCTTCATCTGCGGCGGCGCCTTCGGCGGCCTCGAGAAGGTGATCCAGAACCGCACCGACCGCTCCGGCATGGGCTTCGGCGCCCACGTGCGCTCGACGAACAACCGGCGCGAGCTGAACGACATGCTCCACGAAGTGGAGCCCGAGGACCTCATCAAGTACGGCCTGATCCCCGAGTTCGTGGGGCGGCTCCCGGTGGTGGCGGTGCTCGACGAGCTCGACGCCGAAGCGCTGGTGAAGATCCTCACCGAGCCCAAGAACGCGCTGGTGAAGCAGTACCAGAAGCTCCTCGCCATGGAGGGGGTCGAGCTGGAGTTCCGCGACCACGCCCTCGCGGCGATCGCGAAACGGGCCCTCGAGCGCCGCACCGGCGCGCGCGGGCTGCGCTCGATCATCGAGCATTCGCTGCTGGACATCATGTTCGACCTCCCGTCGCTGTCGAACGTCCAGAAGGTAGTCGTCGACGACGGCGCCATCTCCGGCGACGGCAAGCCGCTCCTCATCTACTCCGACCAGCCGAAGGTCGCGAGTGGGCAGCAGTAGGCACGCGAGTTCCCCCGCCGCTCCCCGTCCCGGGGACTTGATGGGGGTCTCGCCCGCCCCCACGTATCACCCGAATCCAACCCAGGAAAGACCATGACCGCCACTTTCTCCGCCGAATCCCGCGTCCTGCCGCTGCTGCCCCTGCGCGACGTGGTGGTTTTCCCCCACATGGTCATCCCGCTGTTCGTGGGCCGCCCCAAGTCCATCAAGGCGCTGGAAGCGGCGATGGAGGAGGGCAAGAACGTGGTGCTCGTCGCGCAGAAGTCCGCCGCGAAGGACGAGCCCAACCCCGAGGACCTCTACGACGTCGGCACGGTCTCCACGATCCTGCAGATGCTCAAGCTCCCCGACGGCACCGTGAAGGTGCTGGTGGAAGGCGTGCAGCGCGCGCGCATCGAGCGCGTCCTCACCGACAAGGCGAATTTCGAGGCGGAGATCGAGCTCATCGCCTCCGACGAGCCGGATTCCAACGAGGTCGAGGCGATGCGCAGGACGCTGCTCGCCCAGTTCGACCAGTACGTGAAGCTCAACAAGAAGATCCCGCCCGAGGTGCTCACCTCGCTCGCGGGCATCGACGGCGCGGGGCGGCTGTCCGACACCATCGCCGCGCACCTGCCGCTCAAGCTCGAGCAGAAGCAGCAGATCCTCGAGAACTTCCACGTCGGTCGCCGCCTCGAGCAGCTGCTGCAGCTCCTCGAGACCGAGATCGACATCATGCAGGTGGAGAAGCGCATCCGCGGCCGCGTGAAGCGGCAGATGGAGAAGAGCCAGCGCGAGTACTACCTCAACGAGCAGGTGAAGGCGATCCAGAAGGAGCTCGGCGACTCGGAAGAGGGCGCCGACCTGGACGAGCTCGAGAAGAAGATCAAGTCGGCCCACATGCCGAAGGAAGCGCGCGTCAAGGCCGAGGCGGAGCTGAAGAAGCTGAAGCTCATGTCGCCGATGTCGGCGGAAGCCACCGTCGTGCGCAACTATATCGACACGCTCGTGGCCTTGCCGTGGAAGAAGAAGACGAAGGTCTCCACGGACCTCAAGAATTCCGAGAAGATCCTCGACGCCGACCACTACGGGCTCGAGAAGGTGAAGGAACGCATCGTCGAGTACCTCGCGGTGCAGCAGCGCGTGGACAAGCTGAAGGCCCCGATCCTGTGCCTCGTGGGTCCTCCCGGCGTCGGCAAGACGTCGCTCGGGCAGTCCATCGCGCGCGCCACGAACCGCAAGTTCGTGCGCATGTCGCTGGGCGGCGTGCGCGACGAAGCGGAGATCCGCGGCCACCGCCGGACCTACATCGGCTCGATGCCCGGCAAGATCCTGCAGAACATGACCAAGGTCGGCGTGAGGAACCCGCTCTTCCTCTTGGACGAGGTGGACAAGATGGGCATGGACTTCCGCGGCGACCCGTCCTCGGCGCTGCTGGAGGTGCTCGACCCCGAGCAGAACCACACGTTCGTGGACCATTACGTCGAGGTCGAGTACGACCTCTCGGACGTGATGTTCGTCGCCACCGCCAACACGCTGCAGATCCCGGCGCCGCTGCTCGACCGCATGGAGCTCATCCGCCTCTCGGGCTACACCGAGGACGAGAAGGTCCACATCGGCAAGCAGTACCTGCTGCCCAAGCAGTTCAAGTCGAACGGCATCAAGGAAGGCGAGCTCACCGTCACCGACGCGGCGCTGCGCGACATCACGCGCTACTACACGCGCGAGGCCGGCGTGCGCGGCCTCGACCGGGAGATCTCCAAGATCTCGCGCAAGGTGATCAAGTCGATCCTCACCAAGAAGAAGGACGGCGCGCACGTCACGGTCAACTCCAAGAACCTCGACAAGTACCTGGGCGTGCGCAAGTACACCTACGGCATCGCGGAGAAGGAGAACCAGATCGGGCAGGTGACGGGGCTGGCGTGGACGGAAGTCGGCGGCGAGCTCCTCACCGTGGAAGCCGTGAAGCTTCCCGGCAAGGGCAACACCGTCACCACCGGCAAGCTGGGCGAGGTGATGCAGGAGTCGATCAAGGCCGCCGTGTCGGTCGTGCGCGCGCGCGCCAAGCGCCTCGGCATCCCCGAGGACTTCTACCAGACGCTCGACCTGCACATCCACCTTCCCGAGGGCGCGACGCCGAAGGACGGCCCGAGCGCGGGCATCTCGATCGCCACGGCGATCACGTCGGTGCTCACCGGCATCCCGGTGCGCTGCGACGTGGCGATGACGGGCGAGATCACGCTGCGCGGCGAGGTGCTGCCGATCGGCGGGTTGAAGGAGAAGCTGCTCGCCGCGCACCGCGGCGGCATCAAGAGCGTGCTGATCCCGCAGGAGAACGTGAAGGACCTGGCGGAGATCCCCGACGAGGTGAAGAGCGCGATCGAGATCGTGCCGGTGCGCTGGTTCGACGAGGTGCTCGAGAGAGCCCTCGAGCGCAAGCCCGAGCCGCTCGCCGACGCGCCCGTGGCGCCCCCGCCGGCCGCCCCGGAAGTGCGCCCCGTCGTCACGAAGCACTGACGCTCACCCCGCCCCCCGCGCGGGATTCCGGGGGCTTACTGCTCGGTGGCGTTGAGCGGCGGGCCTTGGCGTCCGCTCCAACGCCGTCCCGATGATGATAAAATCACTCCTTTCGCGGGTGCTTAGCTCAGCTGGTAGAGCGTCGCCCTTACAAGGCGAATGTCGGGGGTTCGATCCCCTCAGCACCCACCAGGATCCAAGAATTCGAGGAGTGGTAGTTCAGTTGGTTAGAATACCGGCCTGTCACGCCGGGGGTCGCGGGTTCGAGTCCCGTCCACTCCGCCAGTCACCAGGGCGAACCAGCGCGGTTCGCCCTTTTCGTTCCTACCCGGGACCTGCCCATGCTTGAACAGTTTCGCGAGTTCGGAAACAAGAAGATCGTAAGGTTCATCTTCGCGATCTTCCTGATCATCCCGTTCGGCCTCTTCGGCATCGACTACTACTTCCGCTCGCCGGTGGGCGGCGACACGCTCGCCACCGTGGGCCGCACGCGCATCGGCAACCTCGACTTCGACCAGGCGCTGCGCCAGCAGGCCGAGGTCTATCGCCAGCAGTTCCGCGGCAACTTCGACGCGTCGATCATGGACAATCCCGAGATCCGCCGCGCCGTGCTCGACCGCCTCGTGAACGAGCGGCTGGTGGCGGTGGGCTCCGAGCGCGCCGGCATCCGCCTGAGCGACCAGCAGCTCGCCGAGCGCATCGTCTCCGAGCCCGCGTTCCAGGTGGACGGCAGCTTCTCGAAGGAGCGCTACGAGCAGATCGCGCGCTCGATGAACCTCTCGCCCGCGGGCCTCGACGAGCGCCTGCGCCAGGACTTCCGCGAGCAGCAGTTCCGCGGCGCCATCGTCGATACCGCCTTCGTGCCGCAGGCCACGCTCGACGGCTTCATCCGGCTCTCGGAGCAGATCGCGCGATGTCGGCGTGGTGAACCTCGCGCCCGACGCCTACCTGGCCAAGGTGAAGGTGACGCCCGAGCAGGTGAAGGCGTACTACGACGCGCATCCGAAGGAGTTCACCACGCCGGAGCAGGTGCAGGGTCGACTACCTGGAGCTCTCCCAGGACGCGCTCGCCGCGCAGGCGCAGGCCGCACCCGACGACGTGAAGCGCATCTACGAGGAGCAGCTCGGGACCGGCAAGCTGGGGCATGCCGAGGAGCGCCGCGCGAGCCACATCCTCATCACGGTGAAGCCCGACGCGAAGGACGCCGAGAAGAAGGCCGCGGCTGCGAAGGCGAAGGAGATCGCCGCGCAGGTGCGCAAGAACCCGAAGACCTTCGCCGAGGATGGCGAAGAAGTCATCGCAGGATCCGGGCTCCGCGCGAACGGCGGCGACCTCGGCTTCTTCGCGCCGCGGCGCGATGGTCAAGCCGTTCGAGGACGCCGTGTTCGCGGCGAAGAAGGGCGAGATCGTGGGTCCCGTGGAGAGCGACTTCGGCTACCACGTGATCGAGGTCACCGACGTGAAGCCCGCGAAGGTGAAGTCGCTCGCCGAGGCGGCGCCCGAGATCGAGGCCACGCTCAAGAAGCAGGCCGCCTCGCGGCGCATGGCCGCAGAGCGCCGAGGACTTCGCCAACATCGTGTACGAGCAGCCCGACAGCCTCAAGCCCGTCGCCGATTCGTTGAAGCTCCCGGTGCGCGAATCGGGATGGATCCAGCGCGGCGTGCCGGCCAATCCGCCGTACCTCTCGAACCCCAAGCTCGCAGGCGGAGATCTTCTCCGACAACTCGATCAAGGCCAAGCGCAACACGTCCGCGGTCGAGGTCGCGCCCAACGTGCTCGTCGCCGCGCACGTGCTCGACCACAAGGCGGCGCAGCTCAAGCCCCTGGACGCGGTGAAGGCGGACATCGAGCAGCGCCTGCAGCGCGACGCAGGCGCTGAAGCTCGCGGCCGCCGACGGCGAGGCGAAGCTGAAGGAGCTGCAGGCCGGCAAGGATGCGGGGCTCAAGTGGCCCGCGCCGCTCGCGGTGAACCGCCAGAAGCCGGGCGGCCTCTATCCCACCGTGATCGAGCGCGTCTTCCGCGTCGACGCGAAGAAGCTCCCGGCGTACGTCGGCGTGGAGACGCCGCTGGGCTACTCGCTGGTCCAGGTGAGCAAGGTGAACGAGCCGGAGAAGATCGACGACGCGAAGCGCGAACGCGCTGCGCGAGCAGCTGCGCAACGCGGTCGCCGCCGGGGAGATGGACGCCACGCTGGCCAGCCTGCGCGAGCGCATCGGCGTGACCGTGCGCGGCGACGCGATCGAAAAGAAGACAACAGGGGAACAGTAGCAAACATCGGGAACGGCGTTGGAGCGGACGACAAGTCGCCGCTCAACGCCGGCGAGCAAGATCAGTCGCCTTCCGCCAGCCCCGCGGTGGTGGAGCTGAAGCCGGCGTCCACGTAGACCACCTCGCCGGTGATGCCGCTCGCGAGGTCGGAGAGCAGGAAGGCGGCGCTGTTGCCCACCTCCTCGGTGGTCACGCCGCGGCGCAGCGGGGCGTTCTTCTCGACGAAGTGCAGGATCTTCGAGAACCCGCCGATGCCCGCCGCCGCGAGCGTCTTGATCGGGCCGGCGGAGATCGCGTTCACGCGGATCGCCTCGGGACCGAGGCTCGCGGCGAGGTAGCGCACGCAGGCCTCGAGGCTCGCCTTCGCCAGCCCCATCACGTTGTAGTTCGGGATCGAGCGCACCGCGCCCAGGTACGAGAGCGTCACGACGGAAGCGGCGCGGCCCTTCATCATCGGGTACGCCGCCTTCGTGAGCGCCGCGAGGCTGTAGCTCGAGATGTCGTGGGCGATGCGGAAGGCCTCGCGCGTGACGCTCTCGTGGAAGCCGCCCTTCAGCGCCTCGCGCGGCGCGAACGCGATGGCGTGCACGAGGCCGTCGAGCCCGTCCCAGCGCGCGCGCAGGGACTCGAAGAGCGCCTCGATCTGCGCGTCGTCGGCCACGTCGCAGGGCAGGACGAGCGTCGGAGCCGAACTCCCGCGCGAGCTCCGCGACGCGGTCGCGCACGCCTTCGCCCGCGTAGGTGAACGCGAGCTCGGCGCCCTCGCGCTTGCACGCCTTCGCGATGCCGTAGGCGATGGAGCGGTTGGACAGCATCCCGGTGACGCAGGATGCGCCGGCCTTGCAGGAAGCCCATTGCGTCGTTCCTTCGCCTAGAATTGGAGGGTCATGAATCGTTACAGACGGGGCGAAAGTGTATCGCATAATCCCCCGTTTCCCTCCCCCGGCCGAGGATGATCCTTCCCGTGGCGCGCATCGCGCGAGTCTCGTCGCGGCGCTGGCCGCGCTCGTCGCGGCGCTGGCCGCGCTCGCCGCGCGCGCGGCCCCGCGGCGCCCGAGAAGGTGCTGCACGCGGCCTTCCTCATCGCGGAGACCAATTTCGATCCCGCGGCCGTCTCCGACATCTACTCGTCGGCCGTCATCGAGGAGATCTTCGAGGCGCCGCTCACCTACGATTTCCTCGCGCGCCCGGCGAAGCTGGAGCCCCAGACGTCGCAGGCCATGCCCGAGATCACCGACGGCGGCCGCACCTACACGCTGAAGATCCGCAAAGGCATCTTCTTCGACGACGACCCGGCCTTCAACGGCGTGAAGCGCGAGCTCACGGCGAACGACTACGAGTTCGCGTTCAAGCGGCTCATCGATCCGGCGGTCCACTCGCCCAACCTGTGGCTCCTCGACGGCCGCCTCGCGGGCATTCCGGAGGCGGTCGAACGGGCGAAGAAGGAAGGGCGTTTCGACTACGACGCGAGGATGCCCGGGCTCGAGGTCGTCGACCGCTACACGCTGCGCTTCCACCTCGTGAAGCCGGACTACAACTTCCTGTACGTCCTCGCGGTGCCGCACATCGGCGCCCAGGCGCGCGAGGTGGTGGAGCGCTACGGCAGCGATATCGGCGCCCATCCGGTCGGCACCGGGCCCTACCGGCTCGCGGAATGGAAGCGCTCCTCGAAGATCGTGCTCGTGAAGAACCCCAATTTCCGCGAGGAGTACTACGAGGCCGAGCCGCCCGCGGACGATCCGCTGTCGCAACAGCTCTACGCCGAGATGAAGGGCAAGCGCATCCCGCAGGTCGACCGCGTCGAGATCTCCATCATCGAGGAGTCGCAGCCGCGCTGGCTCGCGTTCCTCAACGACGAGATCGACTGGATCAACCTGCCGTACGAGTTCATCAACATGGCGCTGCCCGGCGGCGAGCTCGCGCCGTGGCTCGCGAAGCGCGGCGTGCGCTACATCCCGGACGTCGATCCGAGCGTCACGTACCTCTACTTCAACATGAAGGACCCGACGCTCGGCGGCTACACGCCGGACAAGGTCGCGCTGCGCCGGGCGATCTCGCTCGCGTACAGCAACCGCGAGGAGGACGAGCTCGTTCGCAACGGCACGGGAATCGAGGCCTACATGCTGGTGCCGCCGGGCGCGCTGGGCTACGACCCGAACTTCAACCTGGGCGTGACCTACGACCCGGCGCGGGCGAAGGCGCTGCTCGACATGTTCGGCTACGTCGATCGCGACGGCGACGGCTGGCGCGACATGCCCGACGGCTCGCCGCTGGTGTTCAAGTACGCGACCGGCCCTTCGCAGCTCGAGCGGCTCTTCACGCAGTTGTGGCAGAAGGACCTGGACGCCATCGGGGTGCGGATGCAGGTCGAGATCGCCAAGTGGCCGGACCTGCGCAAGAAGTCGAAGCTGGGGCTGCTGTCGACGTGGGAGCTCGGGTGGACGGCGGACTATCCCGACGGAGAGAACTTCTACCAGCTGCTCTACGGGCCCAATTGCGGCACCTCGAACGACGGCTGTTTCCAGCTTACGGAGTTCGATGCGCTCTACGACAAGGCGGCGCTGCTGCCGCCCGGTCCCGAGCGCACGGAAATCTACCGGCAGATGGCACGCCTCGTCGCGGTCTACGCGCCGATGAAGCTGCATAGCTACAGGAAGCGCCAGGAGCTCGTGCAGCCGTGGATCCTCGGATGGCGCAAGCACCCGATCCTGCAGCAGGGATTTCGCTACGTGGACATCGACACGGCCCGCCGGGCGCAGGCCGTGCAGTGAGCGATCCCGGCGGAAAGCCGCGGAAAAGACGTTATAATTCCGTGATTTCGCGCAACATTCCGTCCTTGCCTCCCGCCTCCTCGCAGCCTTCGCCCGCCCGCCGCCGGTTCGTCCTCGGCGCGGGCTCGCTCGCCGCCGCCTCCCTGGCACCGCGCATGGCGCGCGCGCAGGGTCCCGGGACGAGGAAGGTGGTCCGCATGGGACTGCGGGCGGCGGAGACCGGATTCGATCCGGTGCTCATCTTCGACCGCTACTCGGTGGGGATCTGCGAGAACCTCTTCGAGAACCTCATCACCTACGACTATCTCGCGCGTCCGGTGAAGCTGGTCCCGCTCGTGGCCGAGACCGTTCCCGAGCCGGAGGAGGGCGGCACGCGCTACACGTTCCGCATCAAGCCCGGCATCCACTTCGCCGACGATCCGGTCTTCCAGGGAAAGAAGCGCGAGCTGGTCGCCGCCGACATGGAGTACGCGATCAAGCGCTTCCGCGACCCGAGGAACCGCGCCGCTTACGAGTGGCTCTTCGAGCACAACATCGTGGGCCTGGACGAGCTCGCCGAGCGCGCGAAGAAGGAAGGCCGCTTCGACTACGACGCGAAGGTCGCGGGCATCGAGGTGCGCGACCGCTACGTCATCAGCTTCAAGCTGAAGGAGCCGAACTTCAATTTCCTCTACTTCCTCGCGATGCCGAACGTGGTGCCGGTGGCGCGCGAGGTGATCGAGGGCTACGCCGCCGACACGATGGGGCATCCCGTGGGAACGGGGCCCTACGTGCTGCGCGAATGGGTGCGCCGCTCCAAGATCGTGCTCGAGCGCAATCCGGACTACCGCGGATTCGAGCTCGACACCCGCTATGCCGACATGGGCGACGAATGGGACCGGCGCGCGATCGACGCGCTCGCAGGAAAGCGCCTGCCGCTGGTCGACCGCATCGAGGTCTATCCCATCGAGGACGAGCAGCCGCGCTTCCTCGCGTTCCTGAACCACGAGCACGACCTGATCGACGAGCTGCCGTTCACCTTCATCAACCAGGTGCTGCCGAACGGCAAGCTCGCGCCCCAGCTCGTCGCGCAGGGCGTGCGCGTGTTCCCGGAAGTGCAGCCGGAGATCACCTACGACGCGTTCAACGTGGCGGACAAGATCAACGGCGTCGAGAACCCGCTCGGCGGCTACACGCCCGAGCGGGTGGCGCTGCGCCGCGCCATGGTGCTCGCCCACGACCGCAACCAGGAGATCGCGGTCATTCGCAAGGGCCAGGCGATCCCCGCGCAGAGTCCGATTCCCCCGGGTGTCGTGGGCTACGATCCGGATTTCCGCACCGATGCGCAGGATCCGGATCCGCCGCGCGCCAAGGCGCTGCTCGACATGTTCGGTTACGTCGACCGCGACGGCGACGGCTGGCGCGAGCTTCCCGATGGCCGGCCCCTCGTCGTGCAGTTCAAGTACCTGAGCGGAGGCCAGGAGTATCGCCAGCTCGCGGAGCTCTGGGTGAAGTGCATGACCGAAGTCGGCATCCGGATGGAAGCGACCGCGGTCCAGTTCGCCGACCTCCTCAACGATCGGCGGCTCGGCAATTTCCAGGCCGCCTCGGACGCCTGGATCGCCGACTACCCCGACGCGCAGAACTTCCTGCAGCTCCTCTACGGCCCGAACACCGACCAGTCCAACGAGTCGCGCTTCAAGCTGCCGGAATACGACCGCCTATACGAGAAGTCGCTGCGGGTCCCCGACGGCCCCGAGCGCAACCGGCTCTACCGCGAGATGACGCGGCTCCTCTTCGCCTACGCGCCGTGGCGCCTCGGCGTGACGCGCATCTTCAACCACCTGCAATATCCCTGGGTGAAGGGATACAAGAAGCATCCGATCCTGTATACCAACTTCCGTTGGCTCGACATCGACGTGGCCGCCCAGCAGGCGGCCATGAAATAGCTCCCACGAGGAGAGAGGAGGAACGCGAATGACCGCCTACGTCATCCGCAGGGTGTGGCAGATGATCCCGACGATCCTCGGGGTGATCCTGCTCATCTTCATCCTGTTCAACTGGGTGGGCGGCGACCCGGCCCAGGTGCTCGCCGGCAAGATCTCCAACCCGGAGCAGATCGCCAACATCCGCAACCAGCTCGGCGTGGACCAGCCCTACTGGTACCAGCTCCTCGTGTTCGTGAAGCAGGTCTTCACCTTCGATTTCGGCCGCAGCTGGTCGCACCAACGAGCAGGTCTCCCACATCATCCTCACGCGCGTGGGACCGACGCTCACCGTCATGATCCCGGTGCTCCTGATCGGCACCACGCTCGCGGTCCTCTTCGCGGTGATGGTGGCCTACGTGCGCGGCTCGCTCACCGACCGCATGATCATGATCGCCTGCACGGTGGCGATGTCGATCAGCTTCCTGGTCTACATCATCGTGTTCCAGTGGCTCTTCGGCTTCATCCTCGGCTGGTTCCCGGTGCAGGGCTGGAGCGAGAGCTTCTGGAAGAACCTCGGCTACTACGCGCCGCTGCCGATCATGCTCGCGGTGTTCGTGGGCCTGGCGCCGAGCTGCGGCTGTACCGCTCCTTCTTCCTCGACGAGATCAACCAGGATTACGTGCGCACCGCGCGCGCCAAGGGCCTGTCGGAAAAGCAGGTGATGCTGAAGCACGTCATGCGCAACGCGATGATCCCGATCCTCACCAATGTCGCGATCCTCCTGCCGGGCGTGTTCGTGGGCTCGTTCCTGCTGGAGGTGTTCTTCTCGATCCCGGGCCTGGGCCGCGAGGTGGTGACCGCGGTGAACCGCAGCGACTTCCCGGTGATCAAGGCGGTGACCGTCTACCTCGCGATCTTCACCATGGTCATCAACCTGCTGGTCGACGTGCTGTACAAGTTCGTCGACCCGCGCGTCGACGTTCAAATGAGGGCCCTGCCGATGAGCGCCGATCCTCAGCAATCCGCCCCGCGAGCGCCGCGCACGACTCGCCCGGCCTCTGGCGCTCGCCTGGCGGCGCCTGCGCCATGACCGCGTCGGCATGGTGTCCCTCGTGATCGTCGCCTTCTTCCTCATGCTGATGGTGCTCGCTCGTACACCGGGCTAGTCGCGAAGGACTGGAGCCGGGAAGTGGGCGTCTCCTACGCGAACCCGTCGTTCCTCGCGCGGCGCCGAGAACCTCGAGGCGAAGGCCATCGAGGAGCGCAAGGCGCCGCCAAGGCGCCGCCCGTGGACCTCTCCGACATCGATCCGCTCGCGCCGCGCTACAAGGAATGGGCGGAGCGCGCCGCGAAGATCGCGGTGACCGAGATCAAGCGCTCCGAGACGCTGCCGTTCGGCGGCGACAAGTGGGGCACGCGACGTGCTCAAGAAGGCGATCAAGGGCGCGGAGATTTCGATCTTCGTGGGGCTGTCGAGCGCGCTGCTGGCGACCTTCATCGGCACCGGTGCTCGGCGCCTTCGCCGGCTACTGGGGCGGGAAGGTGAACGACCTCCTCGAGTGGTTCTACAACATCTTCACCTCGATCCCGTACATCCTGCTGATCCTCGCGTTCGCGGCGGTGGCGACCTCCTCGGCAAGTTCGGCAAGGGCATCGTGCCGATCGTGCTGGTCCTCTCGCTCACCGGGCTGGACCGGCATCTACCGGCTGATGCGCGCCGAGTACATCAAGCACTGCAACCGCGAGTACGTGAAGGCGGCGAGGCGATCGGCGCCTCGAACGCCTCGCGCATGTTCCACCACATCCTGCCCAACGTGAGCCACGTGGCGCTGGTGCAGCTCTCGCAGTACACCGTGGGCAGTTCATCAAGGCCGAGGTGATCCTCTCCTTCCTGGGCTTCGGCGTCCCGGTCGACATGGTGTCGTGGGGCACGATGCTCGCCGAGGCGCAGAACGAGCTGGTGATCGGCAAGTGGTGGCAGCTCGTCGGCCGCGGGCGCCAGCATGGCGGTGCTGGTCACCGCCTTCTCGCCTGTTCACCGACAGCCTGCGCGACGCGCTGGATCCGAAGCTCAAATGACCGGCGCGAACATCGCTTGCTGCAGGTCCGGCGACCTGGATGTGCGCTTCCGGGTCGACCGCAAGTCGGAGCCGTTCCGCGCGGTGAAGGGCGTCTCGCTTCGACATCCCGCAGAACAGCACCGTCGCGCTGGTGGGCGAATCCGGCAGCGGCAAGAGTGTGTCCGCGATGGCGATCCTGGGATTGCTGCCGCGAGAACGCGATCGTCGCGCCCGCAGCCGCATCATCTATCAGACTTCGAACCCCGGCTTCGCGGGCGGGCGCGACCTGCTGAAGGCCTCGCTCGCCGACCTGCAGTCGCATCCGCGGCAAAGACATCTCGGTCATCTTCCAGGAGCCGATGACCTCGCTCAATCCCGGTGTTCACGGTGGGCGAGCAGATCGGCGAGGTGCTGCGCCTGCACATGGGGCTGAGCCTGCGCCAGGCGCAGGCGCGCGCGATCGAGCTGCTGAACGAGGTCGGCATCCCGGATCCGCAGCTGCGCGTGAATTCCTATCCGCACGAGATGTCCGGCGGGCAGCAGCAGCGCGTCATGATCGCCATGGCGATCGCCTGCGAGCCGAAGCTGCTCATCGCCGACGAGCCCACCACGGCGCTCGACGTCACGATCCAGAAGCAGATCCTCGACCTGATCGCGAGCCTGCAGCGGCGCCACCGCATGTCGGTGCTCTTCATCACGCACGACCTGGGCGTGGTGGGCGAGATCGCCGACCGCGTGGTGGTGATGCAGGACGGCGAGATCCGCGAGCAGGGGACCGTGGACGCGATCTTCGAGCGCCCCGAAGCATCCCTACACGAAGGCGCTGCTCGCGTGCCGCCCGCGCCTCGACCGCCGCCCGAAGCGCCTGCCGGTGATCGACGACTTCATGAAGGGCGAGGGGCGCGTGCACCTGGAGGAGCGGCACCGCGGCACGAGCGCCGGCGACGCGATCATCCTGGAGGTGAGGAACCTCGACAAGACGTTCTTCCTCAAGGAAGGGCTCTTCGGCAAGCGCGCGGTGCCGGCGGTGAAGGGCGTGAGCTTCCGGCTGCCCAAGGGCAAGACGCTGGGCCTCGTCGGCGAGTCGGGCTCGGGAAAGACGACCGTCGGGCTCACGGTGATGCGCCTGCACGAGGCGACCGGCGGCGAGGTGCTGTTCGAGGGCCGCGACCTGCTGAGGCTCACCGAGAAGGAGATGATGGCCTACCGCCGGCGCATCCAGATCATCTTCCAGAACCCGTACGCCTCGCTCAACCCGCGCTTCACCGTGGGCCAGATCCTGGTCGAGCCCATGCGCATCCATTCCATCGGCCGCGACGAGCGCGAGCGCCTCGACATGGCGCTGCAGATGCTCAAGCGCGTGGGCCTGCCCGAGCAGTCGATCCACAAGTATCCGCACGAGTTCTCGGGCGGCCAGCGCCAGCGCATCGCCATCGCGCGCTGCCTCACGATGAGGCCCGACGTGCTGATCTGCGACGAGTCGGTCTCCGCCCTCGACGTCTCGGTGCAGGCGCAGGTGCTGAACCTCCTGCAGGACCTGCAGGACGAGTACGGCCTGTCGTACATCTTCATCTCGCACGACCTCGCCGTCGTGAAGTACATCTCCGACCGCGTGATGGTGATGAACGACGGCGTCATCGTCGAGATGGCCGATTCCGACGAAATCTACCGCAACCCCCAGCAGGACTACACGCGCAAGCTGCTCGCCTCGATCCCGAAGGGGCTGCAGCGCGCACGGGAGCTCGAATGAAGACCTCACTGCATGCCGCGCTCGGCGCGGGCCTTCTCGCCGCCGCTTGCGCCGGCCCCTTCACGCAGTCCTCGGGCATGGACCCGACCGGCTTCGATCCCGCCGTGCGCGCTCAGGACGACCTGTACGAGCACGTGAACGGCGGCTGGCTCGCGCGCAACCCCATCCCCGCGGACAAGGCGCGCTACGGCGTGTTCATCAAGCTGCGCGACGAGACGCTCGCGCAGCTCCACGACATCGTGGAAGACCTCGGGCGCGACCCCGACGCCGCGAAGGACGCCGACGCGCGCAAGATCCGCGACCTCTACGCGAGCTTCATGGACGAGGGACGGCTGGACAATCTCGGGCTTGCGCCGCTGGCCCCCGAGCTCGCGCGCATCGACGCGATCCGCAGCAAGGACGACATCGCGGCGCTCGTCGCGCACCTGAACGAGATCGGGATCTACGCGCCGTACGGGCAGAACATCCACCAGGACGCGCGCGATTCCACCCGCTACATCGTCGACCTCTTCCAGGGCGGGCTCGGGCTCCCCGACCGCGACTACTACCTGAAGGACGACGATGCGCGGCTGAAGGACATGCGTGCGAAGTACCGCGCCCACATCGAGAAGATGATGGGCATGGCGGGGGACGCGGCGAGCGCGTCCACCGCGGACCAGGTCCTGGCGCTCGAGACGGGGCTCGCGCGCGCGCAGTGGACGCGGGTCGAGAACCGCGATCCGGTGAAGCGCTACAACCCCGTCGAAGTGGCGAAGCTCCCGGAGCTGGCGCCCGGCTACGACTGGAAGCGCTACCTCGTCGCCGCCGACGTGGACGGCAAGGTGGACCGCGTGATCGTGAGCCAGCCCAGCTACATGAAGGGCTTCGCGAAGCTCCTGGACGACACGCCGCTGCCGGCCTGGAAGAGCTACTTCCGCTGGCGCCTCATCGACGGCTACTCGGCGTATCTCTCGAAGCCGTTCGTGGACGAGCATTTCGCGTTCGACGGCACCGTCGTGCGCGGCATCCCGGAGAACCGCCCGCGCTGGCAGCGCGCGCTGACGGCGGTCGAGGGCAGCATGGGAGAAGCGCTCGGCAAGCTCTACGTGGCGCGCCACTTCCCGCCGGAAAAGAAGGCGCGCATGGACCAGCTCGTGAAGAACCTGCTCGCCGCGTACCGCCAGGGCATCGACGGGCTGGACTGGATGAGCCCGGAGACGAAGAAGGAAGCCCAGGCCAAGCTCGCGACCTTCGAGCCGCACATCGGCTATCCGTCGCGCTGGCGCGACTACTCGAAGCTCGAGATCGTCCGCGGCGACCTGGTGGGCAACCTCATGCGCGCGGAACGCTTCGACTACCTGCGCAACCTCGCCAAGCTGGGCAAGCCCGTCGACCGCGAGGAATGGCTCATGAGCCCGCAGACGGTGAACGCGTACTACTACCCGCCGATGAACGAGATCGTCTTCCCCGCCGCGATCCTGCAGCCGCCGTTCTTCGACGCGGACGCGGACGACGCGCTCAACTACGGAGGCATCGGCGCGGTGATCGGCCACGAGATCAGCCACGGCTTCGACGACAGCGGCAGCCAGTACGACGGCGTGGGCAACCTGCGCAACTGGTGGACGAAGGAGGACCACGAGAAGTTCGGCGAGCGCACCGCCGCGCTCGTCGCCCAGTACGAGGCGTACAGCCCGCTGCCCGGCTACCACCTCAACGGCAAGCTCACCCTGGGCGAGAACATCGCGGACAACTCCGGCCTCGCGATCGCGTGGAAGGCGTACCAGATCTCGCTCGGAGGCAAGCCCGCGCCGGTGATCGACGGGCTTACCGGCGCGCAGCGCTTCTTCATCGGCTGGGCGCGCGTGTGGCCCGAGAAGCGCCGCGAGCCGGAGGTCCTGCGCATGCTCAAGATCGACCCGCATTCGCCGGGGCAATTCCGCGCCAACGGCGCCGCGGTGAACCAGGAAGCGTTCTACGAGGCCTTCGGCGTGAAGCAGGGCGATCGCATGTACCTCCCGCCCGACAAGCGCGTGACCATCTGGTGAGGCGGCGCCCGATGCCGCGGCCGCGCACGTTCCCGGTCTTCGTCGCCGCGCTCGCCGCCACGGCGTGTCTTGCCGCGCACGCGCGCCCGCTCGCCCCGGTGTACGACGCGGCGGGCATCACGCGCGCGTGCGACGCAGGGCTCGCGAAGGCGCGCGGCATGATCGCCGCCATGGAGGCCCGCAAGGGCCCGGGCACCATCTTCGCCGAGTGGAACCGGCTGTCCATGCAGATCGAGGACGTGGGCAATCCGGTCTTCCTGCTCTCCAACGTGCATCCGGACAAGGCGGCGCGCGACGCGGCGGAGCCGTGCCTGCGGAAGTTCACGACCCTCAACACCGACCTCTTCCAGAGCGAGAAGCTCTACCGGCGCGTCGAGGCGGCGCATCCGGCCAACGCGCACCAGGCGAAGCTGCGCAAGGACCTCCTCGAGGGCTTCGAGGACAGCGGCGTGGCGCTCGCGCCGGCGCAGCGCGCGCGGGCGAAGGAGATCTTCGACAAGCTCGAGTCGCTGCGCCAGGAATACGACCGCAACGTGCGCGACGACCCGACGAAGGTGGTCTTCACGCCCGCCGAGATGGACGGCATGCCCGCGGCCTACGTGCAGGCGCGGAAGAAGGACGCCGACGGCAACTACGTCCTCGGCCTCGACTATCCCGCGTACTTCCCGTTCATGACGCGCGCGAAGAGCGGCGCGGCGCGGGAGCGCTACTACCGCGCGAAGCTGCGCGAGGGCGGCGAGGAGAACCTGGCGCTCCTGGAGCAGATCTTCGACCTGCGCAAGGAGCTCGCGGGGCTCTACGGCCTGCCGTCCTTCGCCGACTACTCGCTGCGCCGCAAGATGGTGCGCAACGTCGCGACGGTGGAGAGCTTCCTCCACGACGTGCACGACGCGGTCGAGGGCGTCGAGAAGAAGGAGCTGGACGAGCTGCGCGTGGAGAAGGCGCGCGAGCTGGGCACCGGGCCCGACGCCACGCGCGTCGAGCGCTGGGACGTGTCCTACTACCAGGACAAGGTGCGGCGCGAGCGCTACGCGATCGACCAGGAGAAGCTGCGCAAGTACTTCCCGACCGGCAAGGCGATCGAGTACACGATGCTCGTCGCGCAGAAGCTCTACGGGCTCAGGTTCCGCGAGGCGAAGGTGCCCGTGTGGCACCCGGACGTGCGCTATTTCGACGTGACCGACGCGAAGACCGGGCGCTTCATCGGCGGCTTCTACCTCGACCTCTATCCGCGCGAGGGCAAGTTCAACCACGCCGCCGCCTTCCCGATCCGGGGCGCCAGCCGCCTCGCGCAGCGCACGCCGCTCGCCGCGCTGGTCACGAACTTCAACCGCGAAGGCCTCGACCACGAAGAGCTGCAGACGATGATGCACGAGTTCGGCCACGTCATGCACAACGTGCTCTCCGCCGCGGACTACAACCCGGACGCCGGTACCAGCGTGAAGATCGACTTCGTCGAGGCGCCGTCCCAGATGTTCGAGGAATGGGCGCGCCGCGAGCAGCCGCTCGCGCTCTTCAAGCAGGTGTGTCCCGACTGCCCGCAGCTCACCCACGACGACATCGAGCGGCTCGAGGCGGCGCGCCGCTACGGCAAGGGCATCTTCTACGCCCGGCAATGGCTCTATGCGAGCTTCGACATGGAGCTGTCGCGCGATCCGCGAGCGCCGCTCGCGGTGTGGAAGAAGCTCGAGGGCGCCACGCCGCTGGGCCACGTGGAGGGGACGATCTTCCCCGCGTCGTTCAGCCACATCGCGAGCAACTACGCCGCCGGCTACTACGGGTACATGTGGTCGCAGGTGATCGCGCTCGACCTGCTCTCCGCGTTCGAGGCGGACATGCTCGACCCGAAGGTCGGCATGCGCTATCGCGAGACCATCCTCTCGCAGGGCGGGCAGCGCGAGGAGACGGACATGGTGCGCGACTTCCTCGGGCGCGAGCCGTCGAACGCGGCGTTCTTCGCGGAGATCACCGGGCGGCGCTGAATCCCGCCGGCGGTTGCGCGGCCTCAGCGCAGCTGCAGCTTGAGGCCGGGGTGGATGACGCCTTGGACCGAGAGGCGGTTGAGCTCCCTCAGCGCCTCGACCGCGAGGTCGAAGCGGCGGGCGATGCCGTAGAGCGTGTCGCCGGCGCGCACGACGTACCACTTCGCGTCGTCCGCGACGTTGCCGTGGGCCGGAGCGCTCGCGCGCGGCGCGGGCCCGGTAGACGCGGTGCGCACCGACGCGGCCGCGGCGTGCGCCGGAGTGGAGGCCGCGCGCTTGATCGGCACCAGCACCGGCCCCGCGTAGCGCAGGTGCCCGCGGCGGTCCAGCCGCAGCATGTCGTTCACGGCGAGGATCTCGTGGCGCGTGAGGCCGTAGCGGCGCGCGATGGCGTCGATGGACTCGCCGCGCCGCGCCTGGTACGTGGTCCAGCTCACCAGCGGCTTGTCGTAGTTCTCGAGGTTTTCCTTGAAGGTCTCGGCCCTGTCGAGCGGGACCACGAGGGTGCCGGAAGACGACACGGCCACGGGCTTGCGGTGCGCGGGATTGAGCGCGGTGAATTCCTCCTCGCTCATGCCGGCGAGCTGCGCGGCGACCTTCACGTCGATGCGCTCGGGCGCCTGGACCGTGGTGAAGTAGGGCTGGTCGGGAACGGAGTCGAGCTCCACGCCGTACGTCGCGGGCGAGAGCACGATGTTCTTCACCGCCATCAGCTTGGGCACGTAGCTGCGGGTCTCGGGCGGCAGGCGCAGGCTGAGGTAATCGATGGGCAGGCCGCGCTTCTGGTTCCACGCGATCGCGCGGCTCACGCAGCCTTCGCCGCAGTTGTACGCGGCGAGCGCGAGCTCCCAGCTACCGAACTGGTCGTGCAGGCGCTGCAGGTAGTTCAACGCCGCGTCGGTCGCGGCCACGACGTCGTTGCGGTTGTCGACCCACCAGTTCTGCTTGAGGCCGTAGTTCTTCCCGGTCGAGGGGATGAACTGCCACAGGCCGGAGGCCTTGGCGCGCGAGGCGGCCTTCGGCGTGAAGGCGCTCTCGATCACCGGCAGGAGCGCGATCTCGGTGGGCATGCCGCGCTTTTCCACCTGCTCGACGATGTAGTGGAGGTAGAGGCTGCCGCGGTCCACGAAGCGCTTGATGTAGTCGGGACGGCTCGCGTACCACTCCTCCTGCTCGACCACGAGCGGCGAATCGAGCGGCTCCAGGGCGAAGCCCACGCGAATGCGTTGCCACAGGTCCGGATCGGGCAGCGGCACCTCTTCCACGTCGTCGAACGCGGGCGGCAGGTCGCGCACGGAAGGCGACGACACGCTCGCGGCGGCCCAGCCCGGCACCGCCGCGAGGAGCGCGGCGAGCATCGCGACCTGCGTCAGGTTTCGCGTGAAGTTCCTCAAGCTAGCCTTTGTTTAATTTGAGGTTTTTTGATCCTACCCGTTGCCCGGCCGGGCGTCAATCAACCGCGTCACAGGGTCAGGGCGAATTCGCGCAGCAGGGCGCCCGGCGTGCGCACGGAAAGCGTCGAGCGCTCGCCGTACGTGTCGGTGTCCGGGACCAGGTCGCGCTCCCGCGTGAGGGCCTCGAGGTTGCCGCCGAGGATGCGGTAGGCGGTGTCGTCGAAGCGCATCACGTTGAGCGGCGCCCGGATTCGACCGTCCTCCACCCAGAAGGATGCGAAGCGCGTCATCCCGGTGAGGCGGCACGCGGACCGGTCGGAGAAATTGAGGTACCAGAGGTTGCCGACATAGATGCCGGTGCCCAGCGCCTTCAGCGCCTCGGCCTCGGCGAGCGAGCCGGGAGCGAGGTCGAGCGACTCCGGCGTCTCTCCCGCGTTCGCTCCATTGGTCTGCACGCCGTACTGGCGCGCCGAGCGCGGGCTCACGAGCGGGGCGGCAAGCCGCCCGGCGTCGATGAGGGGCACCTCGGGCGGGCGCACGAAGCCTTCGGCCTGGAAGCCGCTCGCGATGCCCTCGCGCGTGTTCTCGCGGATGGTGACGAGCGGCGAGAGCCGCGCGTCCTGGTCGGCCATGCGGATCAGCGCGCTCTGCTTGGTGTTGCGGCTCTTCAGGCCGAAGCCCGCCCACGAGAGCATGCCGAGGATCTCGGTCACCGCGGCCGGCGCGAGGTACGCGCGGTACGGGCCGGGCGCGAGCTCGCGCGGCTTCTCGCCCAGGCGCGCGAGCTGCTCGCGCGCGAAGCGCATCTTCGCGTCGAACGCCTCGCTCTTCCATTCGGATCCCGCGTAGCTCGTCTTCACCGCCTTGTCGCGGCCGTGGTAGAGGCACCAGCCGAAGCTGAAGCTCTCGACCGCGTGCCAGTGGCGCACGCCCAGCGTGCTCGCGAAGCCTTTCCAGATCGGCCCCGCGGCGTGGAAGCCCACGAGGTCGAGGCCGCGTCCCGCGGCGAGCACCGCGTCGATCACCTGCGCGGGATCGGGCAGCTTCGCCGCGCGATGCGCGCTCGTGGTCGCGGGTGCCGTCTCGAAGAGCAGGAACGGATCGTCGGGGACGCCGTCCAGCGCGCCGCGCAGCTGGGTGACGAGGGCTCCCAGCGCGTCGCGGTCCGCGGTGCGCTCGCCCGCCACGCTCACGCGCGCGTCGAGGCGCTTCTGGCCGCGGATGAGGGAAATGGTCCACGCGGCCTGGCGCACCGCGGTGGCCTGGCGCACGGCGCTCTTGCTGAATCGGATGAAGTCGCTCTCCTCCGCGCAGAGGGCGGAGATGATGACCTCGCCCGCGCGCGCGAGCGTGTCGAGGTGCGCGGCGACGTCCTCGAAGTACTGGCGCATGTCGCTCACGATTCACCCCCGAACACGTCCACGCCGGAGAAGCGGCACGCGGGCGACGCGTGCCCCACGCGGATCACCTGCGACGGCTCGCCCTTGCCGCAGAAGGGCGTGCCCATGACCTGGAAGGTCGATTCGTCGCCCACGCCCGAGAGCGAGCGCCAGAAGGTGGCCGAGATGCCGCGGTAATTGGGGTTCTTCACGACCTCGGCGAGCCTGCCGCCGCGGATCGCGCGGCCCCACTCGCAGCCGAACTGGAACTTGTTGCGCGAGTCGTCGATGGACCACGACACGTTGGTGCGCATCATCACGCCGTGGTCGATGGAGGCGACGAGCTCGTCGAGCGCGGAAGTCCCCGGCTCGACGTTGAGGTTGGCCATGCGGTCGATGGGCGCGCGGTTCCACGAGCACGCGCGCGTGTTGGCGACTCCCGCGATGCCCGCGCGCTTCTGCGAGATGGCGCCCCCGAGGGGCCGCTGGAGGATGCCGTCGCGGATGAGGAACTGCTTTTCCGCGCGCAGGCCGTCGTCGTCCCAGCCGTAGCTCGCGTACTGCTCGGGACGCGTCGGATCGTGCGTGACGTTGAGCAGGTCGCTCCCGTAGCGGTAGCTTCCGAACATGTCGAGCGTGACGAAGCTCGTGCCGGCGAAGTTGCGCTCGTCGCCCAGGATGCGGTCGAGCTCGAGCGGATGTCCGATCGATTCGTGGATCTGCAGCATCATCTGGTCGGGCATGAGCAGCACGTCCATCTTCCCGCTCGGGCAGTTGGGCGCGGCGAGGAGCTCCAGCGCGCCCTCGGCCACCTGGCGCCCGCCGCCCTTGAGGCCGAAGGCGTCGAGGATCTCGAGGCCGCCCTGGCGGCAGAACCCGTTGTAGCGCCCGGCGTGGGTGCGCGTCTGCGATTCGCCCTTCGCGTACGCGGTCGCCGAGAGGTTGGGCACCACGAAGTGGAATTCCTGCTCGACCGCGCCGCCGCCGGCGGTGAAGTACGCCTGCTTCGACGTGGTGGTCCAGAGGTTGGCTTCCCAGTCCACGATGCGGTCGTCGACGCGGCACTCCTTCGCCTCGGCGGCGAGGAGCTCGTACTTGTCCTTGCGCGAGAGCGAGGCGGGGTCGCGCCCCATGGGGGAACGGTATTCGCCATTCGGCCGCGGCATGTCGACCGCGCTGTAGTCCACGACCGCCTTGCCCGCGGTGAGGCCCGCGTAGCGGCGTGCGCGCTCGATGGCTCGGGCCAGGCCCGCGCGCGACAGGTCGCTGGTGGCCGCGTAGCCGAGGCCGCCCTTGTCGATCACGGTGACCATCGCGCCGCGGTTCACGGCGAGCTGCGGCGGCTCGGGGACGTCCTGGCGCACGGCCAGGTATTCGCTCGATTCCTCGACGAAGCGCAGCGCGCAGAAATCGACGGCCGGGGCGAGCGAGCGGAAATCGGACTGCAGCGTCTCCAGCATGGATGTCTCTCGTCTTGCGGGAGGCAGGCGGATCCAGGCCTCCAAAAGTGAACCGGCCGCCAAGGGGCGGCCGGTCGCTATTTTACCCTGCAACGGGACCCGGAATCAGTCGTCGTCGTCCTCGTCGCCGTGCAGCAGGTTGATGGCCTTGATCTTCTCGCCGGTCTGCATGTAGACGTTCTCCGTGGGCGAGAAGCGGAACTTGGCGTGCACCGCGGGGTGGTTCGCCGGCGTGGACACGTCCGGGTCCACGGTGTAGGTGAACTCGAGCTTCGGGTTCTTGCAGGCGGGGTCCGTCAGGGCCGGATCGCTGAAGTCCCAGCCGAACTGGCCGCGGGCGCCGATGCCGCCGAAGAACACCCAGCCCGTGGTGTTGGGCGGCTCCGCGGGGCCCCAACAGTTGTAGCGGAACCAGGGGTGGATGCCCTGGTCGGTCTCGTTCACGACGACGACGCTGCCGCCGGCCTGGGCGCCGAGGCTCGCGGCCGCGAGCAACGCGAGGAGCGCCGCGGCGGCTTTCTGAGAGTTCCTTTTCATGATGGGTTTCCTCATCGTGGTAGATTTCGGACTGCCTCTGTCGCGCTTCGCGCATCTCGAGAGATCGGCCTGCGAGGGATCATTGACCTGATGCCTGCAATGCGCCCGTCAACATTCGGCCCGCGGGCCGCGCGCGTCCATTCCACGCTTGGACTAGGCGCTTAGCGGCATGGGCTCGCGCATCTCCGAGCGCCACGATCGCCACGGGAGGGACGCGGCGATGAAGGTGCTGCTGGTGGACGACCATCCGCTCTTCCGCGCGGGCCTGCGTTCGCTCATCGAGCGCATGGAGCCGTCCGTGCGGATCGTCGAGAGCGACAGCTGCGAGGAGGCGCTGGCGCTCGCCGACCGCGACGGGCCGGGATTCGACCTGATCCTCATCGACCTCGCGCTGCCGGGGATGAACGGGCTCGACGGGATCACGCGGTTGCGCGAGCGCTTTTCCACCACGCCGGTGGTCATGGTCTCCGCCTCCTACGACGCGCGCCACGTGAGGCAGGCGATCGAGCGCGGCGCGCAGGGATTCATCCCGAAATCGACCCCCCCGACGTCCTCATGTCGGCGCTGCGGCTGATCTTCAGCGGCGGCGTCTACGTCCCGCCCAGCGTCCTGCAGTTGCCGGCCGGGGCCGGGGCGACCGCGGCGCCGGAGGCCGCGCTCACCGCGGCGCAGGCGCGGGTGCTGGCCCTCATGGCGCGCGGCCAGTCCAACAAGGCGATCGGCAACGCGCTCGACATCTCCGACAATACGGTCCGGGCGCACGTGTCCGCGATCCTGCGCGCGCTCGGCGTCAACAACCGCACCGAGGCGGTCGCGCTCGCGCTGCAGATGGGGCTCGTGAGCCATGACGCCTGAGCCGGCGCGCGCCATCCGCAACCAGCAGGTCGAGGTCCTCTTCCGCCAGGCTCGCATCACCTTCCTTCCGAACCTCGTGGCGGTGCCGGCCATCGTGTACGCGCTCTTCGACGACCTCGGGCACGGGGAGCTGCTGGCCTGGGGCGCGGGGATGTACGCGGTCACGGCGGCCCGGGCGCTGCTCGTGGCGCTGCACGCGCGCCGGCGGCCGGAGGGGCTCGCGAACCTGCGCTGGGCCTGGGCGCTCGCCGCGATGAATTCGCTCTCGGGCGCCGGGTGGGGCGCGGCGGGTTTCCTCTTCGTGGCCGAGTCGCGGCCGCTGTCCCAGGCGTTCGTGATCGTCACGATCGCGGCGATGACCTCCGGGGCCGTGAGCTCGCTGGCGGCGTTCCTGCCCGCATATCTCGCCTTCGCGATCCCCTGCGTGGCGCCCCTCATCGCGCGCATGTTCCTCGCGTGGGGCGAGGCGCCGGCGGGCGCCGGGGCGACCTACCTCATGATCGGAATCCTGGCCGTGGTCTATCTCGCCGTGCACGCGTTCTTCGCGCGCAACACCGAGCGCACGCTGGTCGAGTCGATCCGCCTGCGCTTCGAGAACGTGGACCTCGTGGAGCAGCTCACGCGGGAGAAGGAACGCGCCGAGGCGGCGAGCGTGGCGAAGACGAAGTTCCTCGCCGCGGCGAGCCACGACCTGCGCCAGCCGATGCACGCGCTGGGCCTCTTCATCGACTCGCTGCGCTCGGAGCCGCATACGGCGCGGGCGCGGCGCCTGGTGGACAACGTCGTGGATTCGCACCAGGCCGCCACGGGTCTGCTCGACAACCTGCTCGAGTACTCGCGCGTGGAATCCGGCAGCCTCGAGCCGTCGCTCTCGGTCTTCCCGGTCCAGGCCCTGCTCGACGCGCTGCGCGCCGAGTTCGCCGTGCAGGCGAGCGCCGCGGAGATCGATCTCATCGTGCGCCCGTGCCGCGCCCACGTGAGGAGCGATCCCGTGCTCCTCGCGCGCCTCGCGCGCAACCTCGTATCCAACGCGATCCGCTACACCGACCGCGGCCGCGTGCTGGTCGGATGCCGGCGCTCCGCGGGAGCTTTGCGCATCGAGGTCCACGATAGCGGCATCGGCATCCCGCCCGAGCGCCATGCGCAGATCTTCCGCGAGTTCTACCAGGTGGAGGGCGGGACGCGGCGGCGCGGCCGCACGGTGGGTATGGGGCTCGGGCTCGCGATCGTGGCGGGACTCTCGCAGGCGCTCGCGCATCCCGTCACCGTGGCATCGCAGCCGGGACGGGGCTCCACCTTCGCCGTGCGCGTGCCGCTCGCGCGCGCCGTGGCGCGCGAAGCGCCGGCGATGGACCCGACCCCGGGAGACCTCGGAGGGCGCACGGTCCTCGTGATCGACGACGAGCCGGCGATCGTGGAGGCGCTCGCCGCCGTGCTCGGGCGCTGGGGGTGCTTCGCGGTGGCCGCCACGAGCGCGCGGGAAGCGATCGCCTTGCTCGCCGCGATCGAACGTCCCGACGCGATGGTGGTGGACGCGCAGCTGGCCGACGGCGCGTCGGGCATGGCCGCGATAGCCGAGGTGCGCGCGGCGGTGGGCGCCGCGGTACCCGCCATCATCGTCACCGGGGACACCGATCCCGCGCGGATTCGCGAGGCCGCGGGCAGCGGGTTCCCGTTGCTGCACAAGCCGCTGTCCCCAATGCGGCTGCGAGCCGCGCTGGCCTCGTGCCTCGAGGCGCGCGCACCCGGTCAGCGCGCGGAGGCGTTGCCCTCCTGAGCCGCGAGGCGCTCGAACTCGGGGCGCGTCATGCGCACGAGGATCCACTCCTTCATGAGGCTCGCGCCCAGCGATTCGTAGAAGCGGATCGAGGGCTCGTTCCAGTCGAGCACGCGCCATTCGAGGCGGCCGCAGCCGCGCTCGGCGGCGAGCCGGGCCAGGCGCGCGAGCAGGGCCTTGCCGATGCCGAAGCCGCGGTGCGCCGGCTCCACGAACAGGTCCTCGAGATAGAGGCCCGGCCGGCACAGGAACGTGGAGAAGGTCGTGAAGTAGAGGGCGAAGCCGACGGCGCGGCCGCCGCGCTCGGCGATCATCGCCTCGGCCGCCGGACGGTCGCCGAACAGCGAGGCGTGCAGCATGGCGGGGGTGCCCACGGCCATGTCGGCGAGTTTCTCGTACTCCGCCAGCTCGCCGATGAGCCGCAGGATCTCGGGCACGTCGGGCGGCGCGGCGGGGCGGATCGCGAAATCGGCGCGGGTTTTCAGAACCGGTTCTTCCATTCGCGGATCGCGGCGAAGACCTCGACGCCGCCGGCCAGGCGCTGTCCCGCGTGGCGCTCCGCGGAGGCGATCACCTCGAGCTCGGCGCAACGCAGGAACGGATTGGTCGCGAGCTCCTCGGCGATGGTGGACGGCACCGTCGGCACGCCGCGCGCGCGCTTCGCGCCATCGCGCGCCTTGCGCTCGGCGAGCGCCCGGTTGCCCGGCTCCACCGCCTCGGCGAAGCGGATGTTCGACATCGTGTACTCGTGGGCGCAATACACGCGCGTGGGCCCGGGCAGGCGCGCGAGCTTGGCGAGGGACGCGGACATCTGCGCGGGCGTGCCCTCGAAGAGCCGGCCGCAGCCGCACGCGAAGAGCGTATCGCCGCAGAAGACCACGGGCTCGGCGCCGCGATGGACGTACGCGATATGTCCCGCCGTGTGCCCGGGAACGTCGAGCACGTCCACCGGGTAGTCGATGCCGGGCACGGTGAGCGCGTCGCCTTCGCCCAGCGCGCGCGTGAGCCCCCCGACACCGTCGTGCGCCGGCCCGAACACCGGGCATTTCCACCGCTCGGCAAGCGCCGCGACGCCGCCGATGTGGTCGCCATGATGGTGGGTGGCGAGGATGGCCTCGAGCGCCAGGCCGTGGCGGTCGAGGAAGCGCTGGACCGGCTCGGCATCCCCGGGATCCACGACGGCGGCGCGCCCGCCGTCCGACAGGACCCAGAGGTAGTTGTCCTGGAACGCCGGGACCGCGTGGATCTGCACCATGACTCCGAGTCTATTAGAATTGGTCCATGGCCTCCAACACGTTGAGCGACTGGTTCGCCACTGCGCTCGGGCAGTACCTGCTCGAGAGGGAGCGCGCGTACCTCGACGACGTGACGCCGGACATCTTCGGCTTCCACGCGCTGCAGCTCGGCTTGCCCGGCATCGACCTGCTGCGCGAGACCCGCATCGCGCACCGCATGCGCGTGGCCTGCACCGACCAGCCGGACGTGTACGCGAAGTGCCATGAGTTGCCGTTCGCGACCCAGTCGATCGACCTCGTGCTGCTGCCGCACGTGCTCGAGTTCGCCGAGGAGCCGCACGCGATCCTGCGCGAGGTGGACCGCGTGATGATGCCCGAGGGCCGCCTCGTGATCGTGGGCTTCAACCCGTGGAGCCTGTGGGGGCTGCGCAGCTCCGTCGGCCCCTCGCGCGCGGAGTTCCCGTGGAACGGCCATTTCGTCTCGCTGCTGCGCGTGAAGGACTGGCTGGCGCTCCTCGGCTTCGACGTGTCGGCGGGCCGCCTCACGGGCTACGCGCCCCCGTTCGACAACGAGCGCCTGCGCCGGCGCTTCGGGTTCATGGAGCCGGCGGGCGACCGCTGGTGGGCCGTGGGCGGGGCGGTCTACATGCTGCAGGCGATCAAGCGCGTGCGCGGGATGCGCCTCATCACGCCGGCGTGGCAGGAGAAGAGCGCGCGCGAGAAGGCGTTCATCGCGGCGGCCAAGCGCCAGGGCGCGGCGCCCACGCAGCCCGACGACGTGATCTCCGCATCGAAGTCCGGCGCGCACCTGAGGATCGTCAAGTAAATTGAAGCGCGCCGCGCACGCCCTACCCGACACGAGCGGCAAGGCCATCAACGTCTATACCGACGGCGCGTGCAAGGGCAATCCGGGCCCGGGCGGCTGGGGCGCGATCCTGGAGTACGACGGCCAGGAGAAGGAGCTCTACGGCGGCGAGCCCGCGACCACCAACAACCGCATGGAGCTCACGGCGGTGATCGAGGCGCTGGCGGCGTTGAAACGCCCCTGCAAGGTGGTGCTGCACACCGATTCGCAGTACGTTCACAAGGGCATCACCGAGTGGATCGAGGGCTGGAAGGCGCGCGGCTGGCGGACGGCCGCGAAGGAGCCGGTGAAGAACGCGGACCTGTGGCGCAAGCTCGACGAGGCGGTCCGCGCGCACCATATCCATTGGGTCTGGGTGAAGGGACACTCGGGGCACGACGGCAACGAGCGCGCGGATGCGCTCGCCAACAAGGGCGTGGAATCGCTGGGCCGATAGGCGGCGGCGGGGCGGGGACAAGGGGGAGGGGATGCGCAGGATCGTGCTCGACACGGAGACCACGGGGCTGGAGCCGGAAGCCGGCCACCGCATCATCGAGCTCGCGTGCCTGGAGCTGCACGGGCGGCGCGCCACGGGCCGCCATTTCCACCGCTACCTCAACCCGGAGCGCGCGATCGACGCCGCCGCGAGCCAGGTGCACGGCCTCACCGCCGAGGACCTCGCCGACAAACCGCGCTTCGCCGACGTCGTGGACGAGTTCGTCGAGTTCGTCGAGGGCTGCGAGCTGCTGATCCACAACGCGCCCTTCGACGTGGCCTTCCTCGACGCCGAGCTCGCGCTCCTCGGCCGCCCGAAGCTCGCCTCCTTCTGCACGGTTTCCGACACGCTCGCGATGGCGCGCGACCTGCATCCGGGCAAGAAGAACTCGCTCGACGCGCTGTGCGAGCGCTACGCCGTGGACCACTCGCGCCGCACGCTGCACGGCGCGCTCCTCGACGCGCAGCTCCTCGCCGACGTGTGGCTCGCGATGACGCGCGGCCAGGAGACCCTCGACATCGTGATGATGGGCTCTCCCGGTCCCGCGCTGGCGCTCGCCGAGGCGCCGCGCGAAGGCGAGCTCGTCGTGCTGCGCGCGAGCGCAGCGGAGCGTGCGCGGCACGCGGCGCTCTGCGAGCGCATCGAGCGCGACAGCAAGGGGAAATGCCTGTGGCTTCACCTCGCCCCGACGTAAGCCCCGCGGCCGAGGCGCCGCCCGCCGAGCCGCGCAAGCTGCTCGCCGCGCGCCTGGTGGGCCTGGGCGCGATCCCGATCGCCGTCTTCTGCGCGGTGTACCTGCTCGCCTCGCGCATCCTCGGCATCGAGACGACGCACGCGCAGGTCTGGACGCTTACGTTCGGGCTGGTGGGAAGCGTGGCGAGCCTCTTCCTGCTCGGCTCCTTCGCGGCCCGCACGGTGGTGGGCGAGGTCGAGGCGGTGCGCGAGGCGGTGCGCAACGCGGTCGAGGGCGGCCCGCCGCCGGAGCTGCCCGAGCTCACCGCGCCGCTCGAGGACCTGAAGCACGACGTGCTCGGCCTCACGGAGTCGCTGCGCGCGCAGCACGCGAAGATGCAGGAGCGGCTCGACACCGCGCGCCAGCAGATCTTCTTCCTCACCAACCACGATCCGCTCACGGGGCTGCCCAACAGGAAGACGCTCGAGGAGCGGCTCGAGAGCGCGATCGCCACCGCCAAGAGCCAAGGCAGCACGCACGCGCTGCTCTACCTCGACATCGACCATTTCCACCGCATCAACGATTCGTTCGGCCACCTCGCGGGCGACGAGCTGCTGCGCCGGCTCGCACCCGTGCTGCAGGCGAGCCTGCGCGAGGGCGAGATGCTGGCGCGCATCGGCGGCGACGAGTTCGCGGTGCTGCTCGAGAACTGCAGCGCGGAGTTCGCGCAGTCCGCGGCGACCCAGCTGCGCGACGCGGTGCAGGCCTGGCAGTTCGAGTGGGGCGAGAAGGCGTTCCAGGTCGGCGTGAGCATCGGCGTCGTGGCGGTGACCAAGCTCTCGCCCAGCCTTTCCGCGGTGCTCTCCGAGGCGGACACGGCGTGCTTCACCGCGAAGGAGCAGGGGCGCAACCGCGTGTTCGCGTTCCACGACGCGAGCACCTCGCAGTACATGCGCCAGACCAGCCGCGGGTGGTTGAAGCGCATCAACGACGCGCTTTCCGAAGGGGCGTTCACGCTGCTCTACCAGCCGATCGTGCCGATCGAGATGCCGCGCACGGCGGGCAAACCGCGCGTGGAGGCGCTCCTGCGCATGAGCGAGACGGGCGGCGAGCTGATCCTGCCCATGTCGTTCATTCCCGTGGCGGAGCGCTACGACCTCATGCGCACCATCGACCGCTGGGTGATCGAGCGCGCCTTCTCCGACTACAAGCGGCTGGCCAAGATGCGCAACGAGCCGATGCCCGCCGAGTTCTCCATCAACCTGTCCGGCCACACGCTCTCCAGCCCCGATTTCGCCGACTTCATGCAGCAGAAGTTCGCCGAGCACGGCGTGCCCCCGCAGTGCCTCTACTTCGAGATCACCGAGACCGCGGCGATCGCCAACGTGGAGCGCGCGCGCGGGTTGATCGAGACGCTGCGCGGCATGGGCGTGCGCTTCCTGCTCGACGACTTCGGCAGCGGGCTCTCGTCCTTCAACTACCTCAAGCATTTCCCGGTGGACGGCATCAAGATCGACGGCCTCTTCGTGAAGGGCGTGGCCAAGAACTACCTCGACTACGCCCTGGTCGAGTCGATCCAGAAGATCGGGCTGAGCCTGGGATTGCAGACGATCGCCGAGTACGTGGAGACCGAGGACATCGCGAGGAAGCTCGTGCAGATCGGCATTCCCCTCGGGCAGGGCTACTTCCTCGCGCCGCCGCGGCCGTGGGAGGCGCTGTTCGAGAACACCTAGGCCGGGACAGCGGCGCGGCTTCGCCCGCGCGAGGAACGGCTGCTATAATCGCCGCCTTCCAGAAGAACATCCCGCACGAGAGAACGTCGCCATGTCCGTTTTTCGAATTCTTGCCGCCGTCGCGCTTTCCGGGGCCGCGCTTTCGGCTCCCGCGGCGGAGAACACCAAGGTCACGCTGCAGAACAAGATCGCCCAATGCCAGGGCTGCCACGGCATCGTGGGCTGGAAGACCGCGTATCCGGAGGTCTACCAGGTGCCGAAGCTGGGCGGCCAGAAGGCGGCCTACATCGTGAACGCGCTCAAGGAATACAAGTCCGGCGATCGCGACTTCGGCACCATGCGCGCCATGGCGGCCGATCTCAGCGACGACGACATGAAGCAGCTCGCCGAATACTTCGCGGGCCAGGGTGATGCCACGACGGCGCAGGCCACCGCGCCCGCGGCCGGGGAGAAGAAATGATGAAGGCCGCCCCCGTGAAGAGCCTCGTCCTCGCCGCGTTCCTCTGCGCCGCCATCCCCGCGCCCGCCGCATCGGGCGACGCGGAAGCCGGTTCCAAGAAAGTCGTGGAGAAGGGCTGCCCCACCTGCCACGGGCCGAAGGGCATCAGCGTGAGTCCCGAATTCCCGAACCTCGCGGGACAGAACGCCGACTACCTCGCCGCCGCGCTGCACCACTACAAGAACGGTAAGCGCAAGAACCCGATCATGCAGGGGCAGGTCGCGAACCTCACCGAGCGCGACATCCTCGACGTCACCGCGTACTTCGCGAGCCAGAGCGGCTTGTACGTGAAGAACTGACGGGCATTCGCCGCCCGATGAAGCCCGGCCGCGCGCCGGGCTTTTTTTCGTCCGCCTTGTCGCCCGGCGGCGACCTTTAACTTTCGTTATCCATCAGGCAAGTGCGTCGAGTCCTTCGTTCGCCCGTCGGCGAATGGCGACGCGCGGCCGGGATCCGGCCGCGCCCGCCGGGAACGCAATCCATTGATTCGACGAAAAAGCCAGGCTTTTGGCACAGGCCGTGCGTAGGACCCCTCCTACAGCTTCACCCACAGCCCCAGGGAGGGAGTGACATGAGAAAGCTGGCCTTGGTGGTCCCGGTCGCCGTCGTCCTCGGCGCGACCCTGTTGCAGACCCGCACGGCGGATTCCCAGACGATCGGCACGTTCCGGGCGCACGATCCCGGCGTGCGCGGCGGCAAGGTGGGCGCCGGCACCCCGCTGAGCGGATTGACCGTGCGCGAGCTCGCGTTCTTCGCGGCGGGCCAGGCGGATTTCGCCGACGTCGAATCCGCCGCCGACGGCCTCGGGCCCACGATGAACCTCGACAGCTGCGCCGGCTGCCACGCGCAGCCCGCGGTCGGGGGATCGAGCCCGGCGCTCAATCCGCAGGTCGCGTTCTCGAACAAGATGGGCGCGGCCAATCATCTGCCGGATTTCATCCGCGCCGACGGTCCCGTGCGCGAAGCGCGCTTGGTGAGGAACGCCGATGGCACGAGCGACGGCGGCGTGCATGCGGTCTTCACGATCGCCGGCCGCGCGGACGCGCCCGGCTGCAAGCTGGCGCAGCCCGACTTCGCCACGAACCTCGCGAACCACAACGTGATCTTCCGCATCCCGACGCCGGTGTTCGGAGCGGGGCTGATCGAGGAGATCCCCGATGCCGCGATCCTCGCCAACCAGGCGGCCAACACGGCGGACAAGCAGCCGCTCGGAATTCGCGGCAGGGCGAACTTCTCGGTCTCCGGTCGCACGGTTTCCGGGCAGGCGAACAACAACGGCAACGACGGGACCATCGCGCGCTTCGGCTGGAAGGCGCAGAACAAGTCGCTGCTGCTGTTCTCCGGCGAGGCCTACAACGTGGAGATGGGCATCACCAACGAGATCTTCCCCACGGAGCGCGACGAGACCTCGGCGTGCCAGTACGCCACCGTGCCCAACGACGCGCTCAACACCGAGGCGGTGACCCCGATCGACGCGCTGCTCGCGATCGAGAAGTTCGCGGTCTTCCAGCGCTTCCTCGCGCCGCCCGCGCCCTCGAGCGATGCGCCCGGAGGCGCGCTATCGATCCAGCGCGGCCGCAACCAGTTCGCCTCGGCCGGCTGCGCGTTGTGCCATACGCCCACGTTGCAGACCGGCAACTCCGCGGTGGCGGCGCTGCGCTTCCGGCCGGCGAACCTGTACTCCGACCTGCTGGTGCACGACATGGGCCCGGGGCTCGCCGACGGCGTCTCGCAGGGTCAGGCGGGACCCAGCGAGTTCCGCACCGCGCCGCTGTGGGGGCTGGGGCAACGGGTCTTCTTTCTCCATGACGGGCGCACGTCGGACCTGATCCAGGCCATCCAGGCGCACCAGAGCGGAAGCTCGCGCACCGGCAACGCCTCGGAAGCCAACGAAGTGGTGAACCGCTTCAACGGCCTTTCGGAGGGCCAGAAGCAGGACCTCGTGAACTTCCTGCGTTCGCTGTAGCACCGGCACCCGCCCCGCGTTCCGCGGGGCGGGACCGCGATTTACAGGCGGTCGGCCCGACGGCATCATAGCCGTCTTCGGTTTCCGGGGCCGGCCGCATGAATCGCATCGTCCACATCTCGCTCAAGGTCGACGACGTCGCGCGCACCGGCGACTTCTACCGCGAAGTCTTCGGCTTTCGCGACGCAGAGACGCGCAGGACGCGCGACCATGTCTCGCGCCACATGAGCGACGGCGAGATCGACTTCACGCTGATGAAGTACGACGCCGAAACGCGCTCGGCCGAGTCGCGGGCCTCCGGCGAAGGACCCTGCATCCACCACTTCGCGATCGAGGTGGCCGACGTCGCGAAGGCGGCCGCGGCGATCCGCGCACGCGGCTGCGAGATCGTGAGCGATCCCGGCGTGATCCCGGTGAAGTTCCGCGCGCCCGGCGGCACGCTGGCCGAGCTGGTGCCGACCGGCCGCTACCAGCGCATGCCCGGCGAGCATCCCGGCGACCGCATCGTGCACCTTTCCCTCAAGGTGGACGACGTGGGCAGGACCGGCGACTTCTACCGCGACGTGTTCGGGTTCCGCGATTCCGAGACGCGCCGCACGCGCGACCACGTCTCGCGCCACATGACCGACGGCACCATCGACTTCACGCTCATGCAGTACGACGCGGATACGCAGTCGCGCGAGTCGAAGGCCGCCGGCGAGGGACCCTGCATCCACCACTTCGCCATCGAGGTGGGCGACGTCGACGCAACGCGCCAGCGCATCGAGTCGTATGGCTCGGAGGTGGTGAGCGATCCGGGCGTGATCCCCGTGAAGTTCCGCGCGCCCGGGGGGACCCTCGCGGAGCTCGTCCCGCACGGCCGCTACCAGCGCTGAGCCGATGGGGCGCCCGGTGCGCAAGGGCGACTTCGTGGCGGGGCTCGTCCTCGCCGCGCTCGGCGCCTTCATCGTGGTCGAGGCGCACGGCTGGACCTACATGGGCGAGGATGGCCCCGGGCCCGGCTTCTTCCCGATGTGGCACGGCAGCCTCATGGTCGTGCTGTCGCTCGCGCTCGTCGCGCGCTCCGTGCTGGGCGGCGCGGGCGCCCCGGGTGCGTCGAGGGTCGCATGGCGCGATGTGGCGCGCGCGCTCACCTGCTGGGTCGCGTTCGTGGCTTGCATCGCCCTCATGGACGTCGTGGGATTCGCGCCGGCGTTCGCGCTGCTCACGTGGTTCATCGTCGCCTTCATGGCGCGCCGGCCGCAGCGCGTCGCCCTGCCCCTGGCGCTCGGAGGCGCGGCGCTCTTCCACGTCGTGTTCGTGCTGCTGCTCGAAGTGAGCCTGCCGCGCGGCATCCTCTTCTGACGCGCGCCGCCCGATGGACATCCTCACCGGTCTCGCCCACGGCTTCCAGGTCGCCACGACCCCGATGGCGCTCGGCATGTGCGTGCTGGGCGTGGTGCTGGGCACGGTCATCGGCGTGCTGCCCGGCCTCGGCCCCTCGGCGACCATCGCGATGCTGCTGCCGCTCACCTTCAAGCTGGAGCCCACGGGCGCGATGATCATGCTCGCCGGCATCTACTACGGCGCGAAGTACGGCGGCTCCACCACGTCGATCCTGCTCAACGTGCCGGGAGAGTCGTCGTCGGTGGTGACCTGCATCGACGGCTACCAGATGGCGCGCAAGGGCCGCGCCGGCCCCGCGCTCGGCATGGCGGCGATCGCCTCGTTCATCGCCGGCACCTTCGGCGTGGTGGCGCTCATGCTCGTGGCCCCGCCGCTCGCCCGGCTCTCGCTCGCGTTCAGCTCGCCCGAGTACTTCGCGCTCATGGTGATGGGGCTCGCGATGGTGGCGCTGCTCGCCGGAGACTCGCTCGTGAAGGCGCTGCTCGCGATGCTGGTGGGCCTGTGGATCTCGGGCATCGGCATCGACCTGTTCACCGCCACGTCGCGCTTCACGTTCGGGAGCGCGGAGCTGCTGGGCGGCATCGACTTCATCATCGTCGCGATCGGCGTGTTCGCGCTGGGAGAGGTGTTCGCGAACATCGAGCCGGAGGAGCCGCCCACCGCGATCCCGGTGCCGAAGGGCCTGCGCAACCTGCTGCCCACGCGCGACGACATGAAGCGCTGCCGCTTCGCGTTCGTGAACGGATCGGTGGTGGGATTCCTGATCGGGGTGCTGCCGGGCGCGGGATCGACGATCGCGTCCTTCATCAGCTACGGCATCGAGAAGGCCGTCTCGCGCCATCCCGAGGAGTTCGGCAAGGGGGCGATCGAAGGCGTGGCCGCGCCCGAGGGATCGAACAACGCCGAGACGGGCGGAGCGCTGGTGCCGCTGGTGACCCTCGGCATCCCGGGCAGCAGCACGACGGCGATCCTGCTCGCGGCCCTCGTGCTGTGGGGCTTCAAGCCCGGCCCGCTCTTCATCCAGGACAACCCGTCGCTCTTCTGGGGACTGGTCGCGAGCATGTACATCGGCAACGTGCTGCTGCTGGTCCTGAACCTCCCGCTGGTGGTGGTGTTCGCTCAGCTGCTGCGCGTCCCCTCGTACGCGATCTTCCCGCTCATCCTCGGCGTCTCCATCGTGGGCGTGTACGCGGAGGGCTCGAGCATGTTCCAGCTCGGGCTGCTCGCGCTCTTCGGGCTCATGGGCTACGCCATGCGCAAGCTCGACTTCCCGTGCGCGCCGCTGGTGCTGGGGCTCGTGCTGGGCAGTCCGATGGAGCAGGCGCTGCGCCAGTCGCTCATGATGTCGCAGGGCAGCCTCGCCATCCTGCTGCGCCCCATCCCGTGCGCGCTGCTCATCGCCGCGGCCCTGCTGCTCGCCATTCCGCTGTTCCGCAAGTTGAACGCCCTGCGCGTCCAGGCGCTGGACCGCGAGGAAGCCTGACGACATCCAACGGAGGACAGGACCATGCCCGGCATTCGACAATGGTGCGCGGCCGCCATCCCGGCGCTCGCGTGGCTCGTTCCGGCGGTCGCGCACGCCGAATGGACGCCGACCCGGCCCGTGGAGATCATCGTGCACACGGGGCCGGGTGGCGGCAACGACCTGCTCGCGCGCGCGGTGGTCAACATGTTCGAGCAGGAGAAGCTGGTGCCGGTGCGCATGCAGGTGCTCAACAAGCCGGGCGGCGGCGGCGCGGTGGCGGCGGCGGCCGTGGCACAGCGCAAGGACGATCCGTACACGCTGGGCTTCATCACCAGCGTCTGGCTCGCGGGTCCCCTCACCCGCAAGGAGCAGACGGTGACGGTGTTCGACCTGAAGCCCATCGCGCAGCTCCTGCGCGAGCCGGCCGTGTTCGCCGTGCGGTCCGACTCGCCCTACAAGACGCTCAGGGACTTCATCGAGGCGGCGAAGGCGCATCCCGGCCAGCTCAAGCAGTCGGGCGGCTCGATCACCTCGCGCGACAACATCGTGCGCGAGCAGCTCCAGCACGCGACGGGCGCGAAGTGGGCGTTCGTGTCGTTTCCCGGCGGCGGACAGCGGCTCGCCGCCCTCCTCGGCGGCCACGTCGACATCATGGTGATCGAGCCCCAGGAGGCGGGCGAGAACGTGCGCGCCGGCAAGCTGCGCGTGCTGGCGCAGCTGTCCGGCGAGCGCCTGCCGAAGTGGCCCGACGTCCCGACGCTCAAGGAGGCGGGCTACGACATCCAGACCACACCCCAGATCCGCGGCGTGGTGGCACCCCCGCAGATGCCGGCCGATGCCGCCGCGTACTGGATCGGCCGCTTCGAGAAGCTCACCCATACCGCGTCGTGGAAGAAGTACGTCGAGGACAACGAGCTCGAGCCCGGCTTCGTCCCGGGAGACGAGTTCCGCAAGTCCATGGAGGAAACCTCGCGCGGGATGCGTGACGAGTTCGTGAAGGCCGGCATCAAGGTCGTGCGCTGAATTCGCGTGGCGAGCTCCCGCGAAGCGGCCGCGCGCTGCCTGGGCCTGGACTTCGGCACGACCAACACGGTGCTTTCGTGGGCGCATCCCCATGCGCCCGCCGACCCGGTCGTGTTCAACTTCCTGTCCAATCGGCTGTTCTCGTTCCGCTCGGCGCTGTGCTTCTGGAACGAGGGCGACGACGACCGCCCGAAGGTGATGTCGGAAGCGGGCCCCTGGGCGATCCAGCGCTTCATCGAGCTCGCGGGCGACTGCCGCTTCATCCAGTCGCTGAAGAGCTTCGCGGCGAGCCGGCTATTCGAGCAGACCTACGTCTTCGGAGGCGCCTGGCGCTTCGAGGATCTCTTCAATCGTTTCTTCCGGGAGCTGCGCGAGCACGCGCATCCGCAGCTGGACCGGCTGCCGCGCGACGTGCTCGTCGGCCGTCCCGTGGAATACGCGGGCAGCAGCCGCCCCGACGCGAAGCTCGCGCGCGACCGCTACCGCGCGGCGCTGGCGCCCTTCGGCTTCGAGGGCATTCGCCAGGTGTACGAGCCGGTGGCGGCGGCGTTCTTCTACGCGCAGTCGCTCGAGGACAGCGCCACGGTGCTGGTGGCCGACTTCGGCGGCGGCACCACGGACTTCTCGGTGGTGCACTTCGACGTCGGGCGCGGCGGCTTGCGCGCGCGGGCGCTCGGACACTCCGGCGTCGGCATCGCGGGCGACCGCTTCGACTATCGCCTCATCGACCACGTGGTCCTGCCGCAGCTCGGCAAGGGCACGACGTATCGCAGCATGGGCCGGAGCCTGGAGATGCCGCGCTCGTGCTTCGCGGGCTTCGCCCAGTGGCACGAGCTGTCGGTGATGAAGACCTCGCGCGACTTCCGCGACTTCAGGGAAGTGAGCCGGTTCAGCGAGGCGCCGGAGCTGGTCGGGCGCTTCGTGCGACTGGTGGAATCGGACCAGGGCTACACGCTCTACAAGTCGGTGTCGGACACGAAGGAGGCGCTGTCGCGCGACGCGAGCGCGGAGTTCCGCTTCCGGGGCCCGGGCTTCGAGATCCGTGAAATGGTGACGCGCGCCCAGTTCGAGTCGTGGATCGCGCCCGAGCTGGAGTCGATCGAGGAGGCGTTGGACCAGGTGCTCGCCGCGGCCTCGATCGCCGCGGCCGACGTCGACCGCATCTTCCTCACCGGCGGGACGTCCTTCGTGCCCGCGGTGCGCCGCATCTTCGAGCGCCGCTTCGGCTCCGACCGCATCGAGTCGGGCAACGAGTTCGTCTCGATCGCCAACGGGCTCGCCACCATCGGTTTGCGCGAGGACGCGGACGCATGGACGGTCGAGCCGTGACGGCCGTCGCCGAGTCGCTCGCGCGCTCGGTCGCCCGGGCGCGGTCGCGCGCCGTCACACCGCAGATGCGGGAGACGGCGCAGCGCCTGCTGATCGACGTCGGGGGGCTGTGCGTCGCCGCGCGCAACGCGGACTACGTGCGCGCCGCGCTCGACGCCTGGGAAGCGGACGGCGCATCGACCGCCATCGGCCACGCGCGCGCGCTCGATTCCGCGGGCGCGGCGTTCGTGAACGGCACCGCGGCCCACGGCGAGGATTTCGACGATACGTTCGAGGGCGGCCCCGTGCACGCGGGCGCGGTGATCGTCCCCGCGCTCCTCGCGGCCGCCGAGCGCCACCGGATCGCGGGGCCGGACCTCCTGCTCGGCATCGCGGTCGGCTGCGAGGTGATGTGCCGCGCGAGCCTCGTGGCGCCGAAGAGGATCCACGCGGCGGGCTTCCATCCCACCGCGGTGCTGGGCGCGATGGGCGCGGCCGCGGGCGTGGCCGCGGCGCTGCGCGTCGACGAGGCCGTCTTCGCTTCCGCGCAGGGCATCGCCGGCTCCATGGCCTCGGGCATCATCGAGTATCTCGCCGAGGGCACGTGGACCAAGCGCATGCACCCCGGCTGGGCCGCGCAGGCGGGGTTGCGCGCCGTCGAGCTCGCGCGCGCGGGCTTCGCCGGGCCGCGCACCGTCTGGGAGGGCAGGCATGGATTCCTGCAGGCGTTCGCGAACACGGCGATCGGCGACTGGAACCGGTTGACCGACGGCTTCGGCGAGCGCTGGGTGGCCGAGACGATCGCGTTCAAGCCCTATGCCTGCGGCACCATGATCCATCCGTACATCGATTGCGCGCGGCGGCTGGCGGGGCGGGGCATCGCGCCGGACGACGTGAGGGAGATCGTGTGCGAGACGGCGGAAGGCATCGTGCATCGGCTGTGGGAGCCGCTCGCCGGCAAGCAGCGGCCGCCCAATGGCTACGCCGCGAAATTCAGCGTGCCCTTCTGCGTGGCCTATGCGATGCTGCACGGCGCGGCGGGGCTGGACGCCTTCACCGACGCGAACGCGGCGGACTCCCGCATCGCGGCGCTCGCCTCGAAGGTGCGCTACGCGATCGATCCGCGCAATCCGTATCCGGACGAATACACGGGACACATCCGCATGGTCTCCGCGCGCGACGGCGCCGTGGTCGAGCTGCGCCAGCCGCACCTGCGCGGCGGGCACGCCGAGCCGCTCGCGCGCGCGGAGATCGAGGAGAAGTTCCGCGCCAACTGCGCCCATGGCGGCTGGACCGCCGAGCGCGCGGAGCGCTGGCTCGCCTTCGCGCGCGGCGCGTTCGACAACGAGGTCGACCTGAAGGAGTTCCGGGCATGACGATCGCACGCCGGCCGCTGGAAGGACGCGTCGCGCTGGTCACGGGTGCGGCGCGCAACATCGGGCGCGCGATCGCGCTGGCGCTCGCCGACGCCGGCGCCGCGGTGGTCGTGAACGCGCGCTCCTCGCGGGAAGCGGCCGAGGGCGTCGCCGCCGAGATCGAGCGCGCCGGCGGCCGTGCGATGGCGCACCTCGCCGACGTGACCGACGAGCGGGCGGTGGCCGCCATGGTCGCCGCCGCCGTCGCGCGCTACGGGCGCCTCGACGTGCTCGTGAACAACGCGGCCGTGCGCGACGTGACGCCGATCGACGCGATCGACTTCGCGACGTGGCGCAAGGTGACCGGCATCATCCTCGACGGCGCGTTCATCTGCAGCAAGGCCTGCCTCGCGCCGCTGCGCGCGAGCGGCGCGGGCGCCATCGTGAACATCGGCGGCATGTCGGGGCACACCGGGGCGGCCGGGCGTCCCCACGTGGTCGCCGCGAAGCTCGGCCTGGTGGGCCTCACGCGCGCGCTCGCCCACGACCTCGCGCCCGACGGCATCACGGTGAACTGCGTCGTGCCGGGCCTGATCGATACGAAGCGCGACGCCTCGAGCGGCAAGACCGCGCACCTGCGCGAGACCTTGCTGGGGCGCCACGGAACGCCGGAAGAGATCGCCGCCGTGGTGCGCTTCCTCGCGGGTCCCGAGGGCCGCTACGTGACGGGCCAGGAGTGGCACGTGAACGGCGGGGCCTACCTCGGCTGAACGCGCGCCTTGCGCCCGAGGCAATCCAGGTACGAAGCGTTGTCGAACGCGGTGCCGTGGCGCTGCGCCTGCCACACCACCTCCGCGAGGCAGTCCATCACCTCGTGCCGCGCCGCGTGGGGCCCGAGGCGGCGCTCGAGCGCCTGCACCGCGCCGCGGATGCCGGGCGGCTGGTCGATGGAGACCTGCTCCTCGATGGCGAGGTGCATCGCGAGATGCAGGAAGGGATTCGTCTCGCCGCCCTCCGGCTTCCATTCGCGATCCAGGTAGCGCTCCCGGTCCGCCAGCACCCCGTGGTACTCGGGATGCTCGAGGACCACCGAGAGGGCGAGCGACTCGAGAGGCGTGAGCGCCGCGCCGGCGCGATGCTTCGCCCACAGGTCGAACAGGAACTCGCGCGCCTGGTCACGCGTCGGGTTGAACATCGGCCTTCTCGAGCGCCGCGAACTTCTTCTTCTCGCGGAACTCGCACGGCGCGTACACCGGGCACTTCGCGCACAACGGCTTCTTCGCCACGCACGTGTAGCGCCCGTGCAGGATGAGGTAATGGTGCGCGTGCCGCAGGTATTCCTTCGGTACGACCTTCATGAGCTTCGTCTCCACCTCGAGCGGGTCCTTGCCCGGCGCCAGCCCGGTGCGGTTCGCCACGCGGAAGACGTGCGTGTCCACCGCGATGGTGAGCTCGCCGAACGCCGCGTTGAGGACCACGTTCGCGGTCTTGCGTCCGACGCCCGGAAGCGCCTCGAGCGCCTCGCGCGTGCGCGGCACCTCGCCGCCGTGGTTCTCGATGAGCAGCTTCGAGAGCGCGACCACGTTCCTCGCCTTGCCGCGATACAGCCCGATGGTGCGGATGTACTTCTCGAGCCCGTCCACGCCCAGGGCGGCGATCTTCTGCGGCGTGTTGGCGACGGGAAAGAGCTTCGCGGTGGCGAGGTTGACACTCTTGTCGGTGGCCTGCGCCGAGAGCACCACCGCCACCAGCAGCTCGAAGGGCGTGGTGAACTCGAGCTCGCTCTTCGGCTCCGGGATCGCGGCGGCGAGAGCGCGGAAGAACGCCGCGCGCCTGGCGGGGCTCATTCGAGCGCCTCGAGGCGTGCCGCCCGCTCGGTCTCGTCGCGGGCGAGGCGCACCGCGCGAAACGCGTGGCGCGCGCGAGAGAGCGCGGCCGGCGGAAGCGCCGGTACCGGTTCCAGCGCGATGCAATCGACGGGGCAGGGCGGAATGCACAGCTCGCATCCCGTGCACCACGCGGCGATCACGGTGTGCATGCGCTTGGAGGCGCCGACGATCGCGTCCACGGGGCAGGCCAGGATGCATTTCGTGCAGCCGATGCAGGCGGCCTCGTCGATCACCGCGACCTGCGGCGGGCGATGCGCTCCGTTGGCCGGATCGAGCGGCAGCGGCGCGCGGCCCAGCAGCTTCGCGAGGCGGCGCACGCCTTCCTCCCCGCCGGGAGGGCAATGGTTGATGGCGGCCGCGCCCGCCGCGATGGCTTGCGCGTACGGACGGCAGCCGTCGTAGCCGCATTTCGTGCATTGCGTTTGCGGCAGCAGGTCGTCGATGCGGTCGGCGAGGTCGGCGCTCATGGGGATCCGGAGGCGAAGAGGGGAGTGTAGGGCAGGCCGGCCTCCCGCGCGATGCCCCGATGGGATGCGCGCCCGCGCCACAGCACCACGCCGGCGCGCAACGCCGCGTTCTCGCGCACCGCGGCCTCGACGCCGCGCGCGGCGATCTCGCGCACGAAAGGCAGCAGCGCGTCGCCGAGCGCGGCGGCGCTGGACGGCGCATCGGCCGCCGGGATGTTGGGCACGCAATAGTGCACGACGCCTTCTTCCACGAACGTGGGCTGCGCGTGCGTGGTAGGCCGCGAGGTCTCCGCCACGCCGCCCGCGTCGATGGAGATGTCCGCGATGACGCTGCCGCGGCGCATGCGCGCCACGAGCGCGCGCGGCAGGAGCTTGGGCGTGGGCGTGCCGGGGATGAACACCGCGCCCACCACGAGGTCCGCGGCAAGCGCGTGGCGCTCGATCGCGTCCGCCGTCGCGATCCCGCAGTCCACCGCCGGCCCGAGCTCGCGCCGCGCGGCGTCGCGCGATGCTTCGGAGCGCGTGAGCACCGTCACGCGCGCGCCCCGGTCGCGTGCCGTGCGTGCCGCGGCAAGGCCCGCATGTCCCGCGCCCAGCACCAGCACCTCGCGCAACCCGCGACCGGGGATGCGCGCGGCCGCGTCGACCGCCATGCGGCCCGCGATGGCGGACATGGGCGCGAGCAGCGGGTAGTCGCCGTGCTCGTCGCGCACCAGCTCGTAGGCGATGGCGGTGGCGCCTCGCGCCGCGAGCGCGCGCGTCATCCCCGGCTCGCCCGCGAGGTGCTGGTAGCCGAAGAGCGTGGTTCCCGCCTTCACGAGGGCGATCTCCCCGGGCTGTACCTCCTTCACCTTGACCACCAGGTCGCCGGCCCATGCTTCCCCGGCCGAAACGATGCCCGCGCCCGCCGCGCGGTACGCCGCGTCGGGCACGCCGATTCCGGCCCCCGCGTCGCGCTCGACGCGTACGTCGTGGCCCCCGGCCGCGAGGAGCGAGACGTGGCCCGGCCCGAGGGCCACGCGCTTCTCGCCTTCCTTCGTTTCGCGTGCGACGCCGATCCTCACCGGCGGGCCCCCCGGAATAGGAAGGGCGGGGCGGGTGTTCGCCACGCACCGGGCGTGCGTCCGCGCGTCCCAAACGAGGGGAGGGTGCCATGGGCACGCTTTACGGCAAGGCGAATTGGCAGGGGTGGCTCGCGGCGGTCGCTTGCGCGGTGGCGGCGGCGTGCGGCGGTCCGGACACGCCGAACGTGACCTTCACCACCAAGTCGGTGACGCTCGTGGGCGCCCAGGAGAGCCCGCCGGTGACCACGTCCGCCACGGCGACCGGCAGCTTCTCCGTGAGTCCCGAGTCGGGCGAGATCAAGGGCTCCATCACGACGTCGGGCATCAACGGCACCGTGGCGCACATCCACGAGGGACCGGTCGGCACGGTCTCGCCCGTCATCGTGCCGCTGGTGCAGGGACCGACCGGCACGTGGTCGGTGCCGGACGGCACGGTGCTCACGGCCTCGCAGATGGAAAGCTTCAAGGCCGGCAACCTTTACGTGAACGTGCACTCGGCGGCGCATCCCGGTGGCGAGATCCGCGCGGTGATCGGCCGCCAGGTCTTCTACGCGACGCTCACGGGCGCGCAGGAAGTTCCCGCCGTCGCCTCGTCCGCGACGGGCCTCGGGACCTTCGTGTTCGATCCCGACACGAACAAGCTCTCCGGCGGCGTCACGACGACCGGCATCACCGGCGTCCTCGCGCACCTGCACACCGCGCCCATCGGCACGCCCGGACCCGTGACCATTCCGATGACCGGCGGCCCCGCGAACTGGACGCTCGCGCCCGACACCGTGCTCACGGCGGATCAGGTCACCACGCTCATGAGCGGTAACTTCTATGCGAACGTGCATTCGGCTGCGAATCCCGGAGGCGAGATCCGCGGCCAGGTCTACACGCCGCTGCGCACCGCGTCGATGAACGGCGCCCAGGAGACGCCGCCGGTCACCACCAGCGCGACGGGCACTTGCTGGATGCTCGTGAATCCCGCGGACAAGACCGTGGCCGGGCGCATCGAGACCACGATCACGAACGGCACCGCGGCGCACGCGCACCAGGCCGCCTCGGGCGTTCCGGGGCCCGTCGTGATTCCGATGACGAGCACAACGCCCGGCCTCTGGGCAACGGCGGCCGGCGCCACGGTCACCGACGCGCTGCTCGTGAGCTTCATGAAGAACGAGCTCTACTGCAACGTGCACACCGCCGCGAACCCGGGCGGCGAGATCCGCGGGCAGCTGCTTCCCGCGCCGTAGCGCACGCGTCAGCGCCGCGCCCTTCAACGCAGGGCGCGGCGCGCCTCCGCGACGAGCGCCGGCCCGCGGTAGACGAAGCCGGTGTACACCTGCACGAGGCTGGCACCCGCCTCGATCTTCGCGCGCGCATCCGCTCCCGAGAGGATGCCGCCCACGCCGATGAGCGGCACCTGCCCCTCCAGCGACTCGGAAAGGCGGCGCAGCACGCGCGTGGCGGCCACGAAGAGCGGGCGGCCGCTCAGCCCGCCCGGCTCGAACGCATGGCGATGGCCCACGACGCCCTCGCGCGCGACCGTGGTGTTGGTGGCGATGAGCCCATCGACGCGGTGCTTCACGGCGAGTGTCGCGATCGCCTCGATCTGCGCGTCGTCGAGGTCGGGTGCAACCTTCACGAGCAGCGGCTTCGTCGCGCCATGGCGCCCGGCCAGCGACGCGCGCCGCCCCATGAGCGCGGCCAGCAGCTCGTCCAGGCGCTCGCTCGATTGCAGGTCGCGCAGGTTCTGCGTGTTGGGCGAGGAGATGTTCACCGTCACGTAGCTCGCGCGCGAGTACACGGCGTCGAGGCACGCGAGGTAGTCGTCGGCCGCGCGCTCGATCGGCGTGTCGAAGTTCTTGCCGATGTTGATGCCGAGGACCCCGCGGAAGCGCGCGCGCTCCAGGTTGCGCAGCATCCGCTCCACGCCCTGGTTGTTGAACCCGAGCCGGTTGATGAGCGCCTGCTGCTCCTCGAGCCGGAAGAGGCGCGGCTTGGGATTGCCCGGCTGCGGGCGCGGCGTGACGGTGCCCACCTCGATGAACCCGAAGCCCAGCGCGGCGAGCGCATCCACGTACTGCGCGTTCTTGTCGAGGCCCGCGGCGATGCCCACCGGGTTGGGGAAGTCGATGCCCATCACGCGCCGCGACTCGCCCGTGCTCGGCCCGGCGCCGAGCCATGCCGCGCCCTCGCCCATCGCGGAGAGCGATTTCAGGGCGAGGTCGTGGGCGAGCTCGGGGTCGAGGCGGAAGAGGGCGGTGCGGGCGAGGGCGTACAGCACTCAGGTCACGAGAGCCGTTTCCACTCGCCCCGGGCGAGGCCCTCGATGGGCCGGAACTGGTTCTTGTAGCTCATCTTGCGGCTCTGGGCGATCCAGTAGCCGAGGTACACGTACGCGAGGCCGCGGCGGCGCGCCTCGGCGATCTGCCAGAGGATGTTGTAGGTGCCGTAGCTCGCGTGGGGCACGAGCGGGTCGAAGAACGTGTAGACCGAGGACAGGCCGTCGGAGAGCTCGTCCACGATCGAGACCATGCGCAGCTCGCCCGCCTCGCGGAACTCGATCAGCCGCGTGGCCACGTTGGACTGCAGCAGGAAATGCGCGTACTGCTCGCGGCTGTCGTGGTCCATGCCGCCGCCGCGGTGGCGCTCGCTCTGGTAGAGGCGATAGAGCGCGTAGTGCTCGGCGTTGAACTTGAGCTCCGCGGCGCGCGGCTCGAGGTCGCCGTGGCGCAGGAGCGCGCGCCGCTGCGCGCGCGTGGGCTCGAACTCGGCGGCCACCACGCGCACGGGAACGCAGGCGTGGCAATGGTCGCAGTAGGGACGGTAGGTGAAGGCCCCGCTGCGGCGGAAGCCGGCGGACACGAGCGCGCTGTAGGTCTCGGTGTCGATCAGGTAGCTCGGCGTGGCCACCTGCGATCGGGCGAGCTTGCCGGGCAGGTAGCTGCAGGGATACGGCGCCGTCGCGTAGAACTGCAGGTTCGCGATGGGCAGATCGTTGAGTTTCGCCATGCCTCGGTGTCAGGTCCAGCGTTGCGCACTGGGTGGATATTGTATCGAGTCTTGCAGCAGCTGAGCGAAGTCCTTGCGCGCGATCTGGCGCGCGCCCAGCGAGGCGAGGTGGGCGGTGGCCTGCTGGCAGTCGATCACGCGGCAGCCGGAGGCGAGCAGGCGCTCGACCAGCTTCGCGAGCGCCACCTTCGAGGCGTCCGGGGCGCGCGCGAACATCGACTCGCCGAAGAACACGCGGCCCAGCGCGATCCCGTAGAGGCCGCCCACCAGCTCGCCGTCCCGCCATGATTCGACCGAATGCGCGAAGCCCAGTTCGTGCAGGCGGACATAGGCCTCGATCATCTCCGGCACGATCCACGTCCCGCCCTGCCGCTCGCGCGGCTCGGCGCACGCTTCGATCACCGCGCGGAAGGCGGTGTCGTGGCGCGTCTCGAAGACGCCGCGCGCGAGCGTCTTGCGCAGCGAGCGCGACACCTTGAGCTCGCCGGGAAAGAGGACCATGCGCGGGTCCGGCGACCACCAGAGGATCGGGTCGCCTTCCGAGTACCACGGGAAGATCCCGTGCCGGTAGGCTTCGACCAGGCGCTGCGGCGAGAGGTCGGCGCCCGCGCACAGCAGCCCGTTGGGCGACTTCAGCGCCTTGGAGACGGGCGGGAACGGTTCGTCGCCGCGGAGCCAGGGGACCATGAACCCGCATTGTCGCGGATTACGATCCCCCTGCCAAAGCGCGCGCTCGCGCGCTCAGCGATTCGGCTGCGGCGTGATGCGCAGGTAGGGCTTGAGCGCCTTGTAGCCCTTCGGAAACTTCTTCCTGATGAGCTCCGGATCCTGCAGCGAGGGCACGATGATCACGTCCTCGCCCTGCTGCCAGTTCGCCGGCGTGGCCACGCTGTGGCTGTCGGTGAGCTGCAGAGAATCGATGGCGCGCAGGATCTCGTGGAAGTTGCGTCCGGTGCTCGCGGGATAGGTGAGGATCAGGCGGATCTTCTTCTTCGGGTCGATCACGTACACCGAGCGCACCGTGAGCGTGTCGCTCGCGTTCGGGTGGATCATGTCGTAGAGGTGCGCGACCTTGCGGTCGGGGTCGGCGAGGATCGGGAAGTTGACCGCGGTGCCCTGCGTCTCCTCGATGTCGCCCACCCAGCCCTTGTGGGATTCGACCGGATCGACGCTGATCGCGAGCACCTTCGCGCGCCGCTTGTCGAATTCCGACTTGAGCTTCGCGGTGAGGCCCAGCTCGGTGGTGCACACCGGCGTGAAATCCTTCGGGTGCGAGAACAGCACGCCCCACGAGTCGCCCAGCCATTGGTGGAAGTGGATCGGACCCTCGGTCGAATCCTGCGTGAAATCGGGGGCGATGTCGCCCAGTCTCAGCGTTGCCATGCACGTCTCCTTTCGGTGGTGCTCATGGATCGGATTCAGGCGCTTCGAAGCGAAACGGAGTGCACGGGCGCCGGATCCTCGACGGCGGCGCGCTCGCAATCGCGCAGCACCTCGCCCACCAGCATGACGACGGGGCCCGCGGCGGAGGCGCTCGGCGCGGCGCGCAGCGCTCCGAGCGTCGTGAGGCGCCGCCGCTCCGCGCCGAGCGTCGCGCTCTCGACCAGCGCCACGGGCGTCGCGGCGGCCTTGCCGCCCTCGATCAGCGCGGAGGCGATCGCGGGCGCGGCTGCGGCCGCCATGTAGAGCGCGACCGAATCGGCGCCGAGCGCCGCCGGCAGCCATGCGGACGCCGTCTCGCCGCGGCCCACGCGCGGCGTCAGGAACGCCACCGTGCGCGCGAGCCCACGGCGCGTGAGCGACACGCGCAGCGTCGCGGCGGCAGCGAGCGCGGCGGTCACGCCGGGCACGACCTCGGCCTCGATGCCGGCGCGGTCGAGCGCATCGAGCTCCTCCTGCGCACGGCCGAAGAGCATCGGGTCGCCGCCCTTCAGGCGCACGACGACGTCGTGGTGGCGCGCGGCCTCGACGAGCACGCGGTCGATGAAGCGCTGGTCGGTCGAGACCCGTCCGTAGCGCTTGCCGACGTTCACGAGGCGCGCGCGCCGTGCGAGCGCGAGCGTGTCGGGATGCACGAGCGCATCGTGCAGCACGACGTCGGCGGCCTCGAGCAGCCGCGCGGCACGCAACGTGAGGAGGTCCGGTGCTCCCGGGCCGGCGCCGACGAGATACACCTTACCCACGGCGGGACTCCTCGGGCGCCGCGCCGGAGGAGCGTTTGCGATAGAGCGGCAGCGGGTCGTCGGTGCTTGCCTGGTAGCGCAGCGAGAAGTCGTCGAACGCGGCGAGCGCCGCCTCGGGATCGCGGTGCTGCGCGAGGCGGAACGAATCGAAGCCCACGCGCGCGAGGTAGAAGAGCTGGTCGCGGCCGATGTCGCCAAAGGCGCGCAGCTCGCCGGCATAGCCGTGGCGCCGCCGCAGCAACGCGGCGATCGAGTAGCCGCGCCCGTCGGTGAATTTCGGGAAATGCACGGCGACCAGCGCAAGCACCGGCAGGTCCTCGGCGATGTCCGCGGGATCCTCGTGCGGCTCCATCCACACGCCCAGGGGCTCGAGCCGTCCCAGCAGCTGCGCGCGGCGCTCGCGCCACGTCGCGAGCGCGACGAGCAGAGGCCCGCGCGGCAGCGGTCGCGCGAGATCTTCGGCGCCCTGCGCGAGCAGGCGCCACGCATCGGGCTCCACGCGCCGAGCGCGGATCACGAAGTCATGCGGCACGGGCCAGCTCCTTCGTCACGCCGTAGACGCGCTCCTTGAACGGCGCCAGGCCGACGCGCTCGACGGTGTCGACGAAACGCTCCGCGTCGCCGCGGTGGTCGAGGTAGGCCTCGATCAGCCGCGTGACGACGCCGGGCATGTCGGCCGCGGCGAACGAGGGGCCGATCACCTGGCCCAGGCGCGCGTCGCGTCCCTGGCGCCCGCCGATGGAGACCTGGTACCACTCGCTTCCGTTCTTGTCGACGCCGAGGATGCCGATGTGGCCGATGTGGTGGTGGCCGCACGAGTTCATGCAGCCCGAGATGTTGAGGTCGAGCTCGCCGATGTCGTGCTGGTAGTCGAGGTCCTCGAAGCGGCGCTGGATCGCCTCGGCGATGGGCAGCGACTTCGCGTTGGCGAGCGAGCAGAAATCGCCGCCGGGGCAGGAGACGATGTTGCCGATGAGGCCCACGCTCGGCGTGGCGAGGCCCGCCGCGCGCGCGCGCTGCCAGAGCGCGTGCAGGTCGCGCTCGCGCACGTCGGGCAGGATCAGGTTCTGCTCGTGGGAAACGCGCAGCTCGCCGAAGCCGTAGCGCTCGGCGAGGCCCGCGACGATCTCCATCTCCTCGGCGGTGATGTCGCCCGGGGCAATCCCGGTGCGCTTGAGCGAGAGCGTGACGGCCGCGTAGCCCGGCGCACGGTGGGCATGGACGTTGCGCCCGACCCAGCGCGCGAAGGCGCGATCGCTCGCGGCCGCGAAGGCGAGCGCCCGGTCCTCGTCCGACGGCGGCTCGTAAGCGGGCGGCGCGAAGTGCGCGGCCACGCGCGCGAGCTCGGCCTCGGTGACGATGCCCGGCGAATCCTGCAGCGTGGCCCATTCCTCCTCGACCTGGCGGCGGAATTCCTCCACGCCGAGCGACTTCACGAGGATCTTGATGCGCGCCTTCCAGACGTTGTCGCGGCGGCCATGGCGGTTGTAGACGCGCAGGATCGCCTCGCAATAGGTGAGCATGTGGCGCCACGGCACGAACTCGCGGACCACCTCGGCCAGCATCGGCGTGCGGCCCATTCCGCCGCCCGCGTGCACGCGCAGCCCGAGCTGTCCATCGGCGGCGCGGACGAATTCCAGCCCGATGTCGTGCAGCCTGAGCGCCGTGCGGTCCTCGGCGGCGGCGTTGAGGGCGATCTTGAACTTGCGCGGCAGGTAGGCGAATTCGGGGTTGAACGTCGACCATTGCCGCAGGATCTCGGCGTACGGGCGCGGGTCCACGATCTCGTCGGGCGCCACGCCCGCGAAGTGGTCGGTGGTGATGTTGCGCACGCAGTTGCCGCTGGTCTGGATGGAGTGCATCTCGACGCTCGCGAGCTGCGCGAGGATGTCGGGCACGTCCTCGAGCCGCGGCCAGTTGAGCTGGAGGTTCTGGCGCGTCGTGAAATGGCCGTAACCGCGGTCGTACCGGCGCACGACCTCGGCGAGCTTGCGCAGCTGGCGCGCGGCCAGCACCCCGTACGGCACGGCGATGCGATACATCGGCGCGTGGCGCTGGATGTAGAGGCCGTTCTGCAGGCGCAACGGCCGGAACTCGTCGTCCGTGAGCTCGCCCGCGAGGTAGCGGCGCGTCTGGTCGCGGAACTGGGCGACGCGCTCGGCGAGCAGGGTCCTGTCGTAGTTGTCGTAGCGGTACATGGCGAAGGGCTCCTTCACGCCATGGTACGAATCCGCCTCATGCCTGAAAAATACTTGTTTGTGATATCGTTATAACTAACAGGTATATCCGGGGGCGCGATGAACCTCCAGCAGCTGCGCTACGTGAGCGAGGTGGCGCGGCGCAACCTCAACGTGTCCGAGGCCGCCGAGGCGCTGCACACCTCGCAGCCCGGCGTCTCGAAGCAGATCCGCGCCCTCGAGGAAGAGCTCGGCGCGGCGATCTTCGTGCGCCAGGGGCGGCGCTTCACCGCGCTCACCGACGCCGGCCGCGAGATAGTCGCGGCGGTGGACCGCATCCTCGCGGAGGTGGCGAACCTCAAGGCCGTGGGCGAGGAGTTCGCGCACCACGCCAAGGGCAGCCTCGCGGTGGCCGTCACGCACACCCAGGCGCGCTACGCGCTGCCCTCGGTGGTCACGGCGTTCAAGAAGCGCTTCCCCGAGGTGCGGCTGAAGCTGCTGCAGGGCAATCCCCACCAGCTCGCGGGCATGGTGGTCGCGGGCGAGGCGGACGTGGCGATCGCGACCGAGGCGCTCGACGAGTACCCGGAGCTGGTCACCGTGCCGTGCTACCAATGGCACCACAGCGTGGTGGTGCCCAAGGGACATCCGCTCGTGCGCGAGAAGCCGCTCACGCTGGAGGCGATCGCGCGCTACCCGCTGGTCACCTACGACCCGACCTTCGCGGGACGCACCGCCCTCGACCGCGCGTTCGCCGCGCGCGGGCTGCATCCCGAGATCGTGCTCACGGCGCTCGATTCCGACGTGATCAAGTCGTACGTGGCGCTGGGCCTGGGCGCGGGAATCATCTCCGCGCGCGCGTTCCGGCCCGGCAAGGACGAGGGCCTCGTGGCGCTCGACTGCGGGCATCTCTTTCCCGCGCAGACCACGCGGCTCGCGTTCCGGCGCGGCGCCTACCTGCGCGGCTTCGCCGTGGAATTCATCCGGCTGCTCGCACCCCACGTGCGGCGCGCGGACCTGGAGAGCCTCGCGAAGGGAGCGGCGGAGAACTTCTCCATCTAGCTAACAACGAGCCCACTGCACGCTGTACTGCTCGAGCGGCCGGACGATCGATGTGCCCTCCACCGTCGAGCGCGCGCGGCTGCCCATCTCGAGCTGCAGGCGGAACTCGTACTTCTGGAAGAACTCGTCGAACTTCTCGCCGCCGAACGTGCCCGCGGCGAAGATCTCGTCGGCCCCGGGATCGTGCTCGAGGAGGATCGTGGCGAGCGGCTGCGGCGCGGGTCCCGACACCACGCGCGCGCCCAGCGCCGGGTCGTACACGCTGCGGTCGGAGCAGCAGGTGATCACCTTGCCCGAGCCCGCCACGGGACTGGGCGCGTCGCGGTAGCCGATGAAGCTCACCTGGCGCGTGGGATACGCCATCTTGTGCGCGCAGATCGCCGAATAGGCGACGACGGACTTGCCGGGGCCCACGCCGCCTTCCCAGCGGTAGGAAGCGCCGGATTCCGTGCGCAGCTCCACGCCGCCCGGGGCGGGCCGGTCGAGGCGCAGCAGGAAGCACGGCGTGGCGGAGAACGGATAGTCGAAGACGTAGTTCGCCCCGGCGCGCAATTCGCCGACGCGGATCGGCACGCCCTTCTCGTCGACCAGCTTCACGCGGGCGTAGCTGCGCGCGGCGAGCGCGGCGCCGCCCGCGGCATGCGGGAGCGCCATGCCGGCGGCGGAGGCGGCGCACACCTGGACGAAGTCGCGGCGCTTCATGAAGCCTTGTGCGCCCGCGGCACGATGAGGCAGGTGCTCGTGGCGTGCGCGAGGAGCTTTCCGGCCGCGTCGGCGAGCGTCCCCTCGCACAGCGCGATGCGCCGGCCGCCGTGCAACACGCGGCCCTCGGCGCGCACCTTCATTCCGGGCGTGATCGGCCGCAGGTAGTTCACCTTGATGTCGAGCGTGGTGAAGTCGTGGCCCGCGTCGAGCGTCGAAAGCGCGGCGAGCGCCATCGCCGTATCGAGGATGGCCGCCGTCCAGCCGCCGTGGATGGTGCCGATCAGGTTGTAGTAGCGCGCGTCGGGCGTTCCGGTGAAGACGATGCGTCCCCGCTCGACCTCGACCGCGTGGAAGCCCATCGTCTCGCCGATCGGCACGCTCGCGATGTCGCCCGCGACGATGCGACGCAGGTATTCGAGCCCGCTCACGTCGCGGTCGAGGGCCGAGGTGCTCACACGATGCCTTCGAGCAGCTGCACCTCGACCATCGCGCCGGGCTCCACGTTGCCGGTCTGGTCGCCGAGGATGATGAAGCAGTTGGCGTCGCTCATCGACTTGAGGATGCCGGAGCCCTGCTCGCCGGTGGGGCGGACCACGAGGGCGCCGTCGGCCTCGCGCGCGAGGATGCCGCGCTGGAATTCCGTGCGGCCCGGCGCCTTCTTCAGCCGCGCGGCGCAACGCGCGCTGAACGTGGGCACCGCCTCGACCGGGTCGGCGCCCATCAGCACGAGCAGCGCGTCGCGCACGAACTGGTAGAAGGTCACCATCACCGACACCGGGTTGCCCGGCAGCCCGAAGAAATGCGCGCCGCCGATCTTGCCGTAGGCGAGGGGACGGCCCGGCTTCATCGCGATCTTCCAGAACACGACCTCGCCCAGCCGGCCCAGCAGGTCCTTCACGAAATCCGCCTCGCCCACCGAGACCCCGCCGCTCGTGATCACCACGTCGGCCGCGCCGGCCGCCTCGCGGAACGCGCGCTCGAGGAGTTTCGGGTCGTCGCGCACCACGCCCATGTCGAGCGCCTCGCAGCCCAGGCGCGCGAGCATGCCGTGGATGGTATAGCGGTTGGAGTCGTAGATCTCGCCTTCGGCGAGCGTCGTCCCGACCGACTTGAGCTCGTCGCCGGTGGAGAAGAACGCCACGCGCAGCGGCCGGTACACCGCGACCTCGCCGATGCCGAGCGACGCGATGAGCCCCAGTTCCGCCGGCCGCACGATGCGTCCCTTGCGTAGCGCGACCGAGCCCGCCTTCAGGTCCTCGCCCGCCTCGCGCACGTTCTGTCCCGTCTTCTGCCCCGGCGCGAAGGTGACCGACTTGCCGCGCGCCTTGGCGCGCTCCTGCATGACGACGGTGTCGGCGCCTCCGGGCACCACGCCGCCGGTCATGATGCGCACGCATTGCCCGGCCGCCACCTGGCCCGCGAACGGCCGCCCGGCGAACGAGGCGCCGATTTCCTCGAGCGCGGTCTCGGCGTCGGGCTTCAGGTCCGCGCCGCGCATCGCCCAGCCGTCCATCGCGGAGTTGCGATGGGCGGGGACGTTCACCGGCGAGAGCACGTCCGCGGCGAGCACCCGCCCGAGCGCGGAGCGCACCGGCACCCGCAGCACGGCGTCCACCGGTTTGAGGAACTGGTGGATGAAGGCACGCGCCTTCGCCACCGGCATGGAGTTCGGATCGTAGTCGTCGGCGCAGGACGCCTGGGTGATGCTGGGCGTGGACATGGGAGTCAGGCGGTGTGGAGCGCGATGTCGGTCAATCGCTCGATTCTACCGTCCGCGCCGACGGCGAGGAGCGACACCTCGCGCATCACGTCGGTGAAGTCGCGGCCGAACGCCTCGCGCGCCGCGTCGAACGCCGCCTCGAGCGCGGGAAGGCTCGCGTTGCGCGCGATCGTGATGTGCGGCTCGTAGGGCAGGTCCGCGCGCAGGTACGGCCGGATCGAGCGCGTGTAGAGCCGGTCGTGCAGCGCGGCGATGGAGGTGCTCCCGCGCGAGGCCATGAGGAAGACGAACTCGTTCGCGTGCATGCGCACGGCGCGCAACGTCACCGGAACCGGCGGCCAGCGCGACGCCACGCGCTTCACGTGCGTCTGCACTTGCAGCCGCGTGAGCGCGGTGGGAAACGGGAACACGAGCGTGAGGTGCGCCGGAACGAGCGATGCCATCGGATCGTGCCGGCGCCGGAACGCCTCGACCTGCGCGAGCCCGTCGAAACGCGGGAACCACGCGACCGCGAAGCGCGGGAGCTGCGGGCGCGTGCGCCGCAGGACGCGCGGCACGCCTAGCGGCCGCGCGGCTCGAGGTGGGCGAGCTCCTCGCGCGTGTTGATGTTGAGGAAGGCGTCGGGCTCGTCGTCGAACGGCACCTCGGCGACCTTGAGCGACGCGTACCAGCGGTCGATCTTGCGCTGTCCGCTCGCGAGGAAACCGGCGAGCGAGCCGTGCACCGCGCGGCGCATGAGGCAGAAGACCGGATGGGGCTGCGCGCCCGTTCGCGCGACGGCGAGGTCCGCGCCGTTCGCCTCCAGCGCGGCGCGCAGGCGCCGCACGAGATCCGCGGGAAGGAACGGCGAGTCGCATGGCACGGTGGCGACGAGCGCGCCGCGCGCGTGCGCGAGCCCGCGCTCGAATCCGGCGAGCGGCCCGGCGAATCCCGGAACCTCGTCGGCGATGACGCGGTGGCCGAAGCGCTCGTACTCGGCGGGATTGCGGTTCGCGTTGATGAGCAGCTCGTCCACCTGCGGGGCGAACCGCTCGATCGCGTGCGCCACCATCGGCCGGCCGCGGAACGGCTGCAGCCCCTTGTCCACGCCGCCCATCCGGCTGCCCTGGCCGCCGGCGAGCACCACGCCCGTCACCTCAATCGTCGGCATAGGCGTGGAACGGCGCCCACGCGGGGCGCTCCTCGGCGAACGAGTTGCCCCGCGGCGCGCGGTCGACGGGCGTCACGAAGAGGGCGAGCGGTAGGTGCACCTCGTCGGCCCAGCGGCCGTGCTCCGACTCGAAGGTCACGCGGGTGCCGCAGCGCGCGCAATAGCGCCGGTGCGTGCCGGGCGACGACAGGTAGTCGCGCAGCAGGTCGGCGCCCCTGGTGAACGTGACCTGCGCGCGCTTGAAGCCGATCCAGGTGACCACGCCCGCGGCATGCGTCGTGCGGCAGCTGGCGCAGTAGCAGTGGGCGCAGAAGCGCGAGGGAAAGCGCGCGACGACCTCGACGGCGCCGCAATGGCAGCGCGCGATCGCCTCCCCGCCCTCAGCCATGCCGCGCCGCCTGCCGCGGCTTTCCGGCGGGCGCCTGCGCGGAGCGCACCAACCGGTGCGCCCCCGTGAAAAGCAGGTAATGGCGGTTCACCGCGCGCCCGATCATCGTGAGCCCCACCTGCTGCGCGACCTCGTGGCCCATCTTGGTGAGCCCCGAGCGCGACACGAGCACCGGGATCTGCATCTGCGCGGCCTTGATCACCATCTCCGAGGTGAGGCGGCCCGTGGTGTAGAAGATCTTGTCGCGGCCCTCGATCCCCTCGAGCCACATCCAGCCCGCGATCGCGTCCACCGCGTTGTGGCGGCCCACGTCCTCCACGAAGGTGAGGATCTCGGCGCCGCGGGCGAGCGCGCAGCCGTGCACCGCGCCCGCCTGCTTGTAGATCGATTCGTGCGTGCGCACCGCGTCGAGCAGGCCGAAGAGCGTCTCCTCGTCCACGCGCATGGCGTCGTCGAGGTGGACCGATTCGATGTCCGCCATGAGGTCGCCGAACACCGTGCCCTGGCCGCAGCCGGTGGTCGCCGTGCGCTTCTGCGTGCGCGCCTCGAGGTCGGCGAGGCCGCCGCGCGTGGTGACGGCCACCGCGTTCACGTCCCAGTCCACCTGCACGGAGGCGATCTGCTCGAGCGAGGAGACCAGGCGCTGGTTGCGCAGGAAGCCGAGCGCGAGCGCCTCGGGAGCCGCGCCCAGCGTCATCAGCGTCACGATCTCCTTCTTGTCCACGTAGAGCGTGAGGGGATGCTCGCCGGCGATCGGCGTGGGAACGCGCGCGCCGGTCTCGTCGAAGGCCTCGACCGTGTAGGTGGCCGGCCGCGCGTTGCGGGTGAGGATCGGGCGCTCGCTCACGGATCGGTCGCTAGCCGCCGATGTACGACATCTCGACCTTGCGCTCGCGCGCCGTCCCGGCGGTGCGGATCTCGGAGTAGCGGTCGGCGCGGCCCTGCCAGATGGCCGCGATCGCGCCGGCGATCGCCGCGTCGTCCGAGCCGTCGCGCAGCATGCGCTTGAGGTCGTAGCCGCGCTGCGCGAAGAGGCAGGTGTACAGGCGCCCGTCGGTGGAAAGGCGCGCGCGCGTGCACGTGGAGCAGAACGCCTGGGTCACCGAGGAGATCACGCCGATCTCCCCGGAGCCGTCGCGGTAGCGCCAGCGCCCGGCCACCTCGCCGCCGTAGTTGGCTTCCACCGGCTCGAGGGGGAACACCGCCGAAATCCGCCGCACGATCTCGGCGGAAGGGATCACGTCGTCCATGCGCCAGCCGTTGGTGGAGCCCACGTCCATGAACTCGATGAAGCGCACGATGCGTCCGGTGGCGCGGAAGTGGCGCGCCATGTCGACCACGTGGCGGTCGTTCACGCCGCGCTTGACCACCATGTTCACCTTGATCGGCGCAAGCCCCGCGTCGGCCGCCGCGTCGATGCCTTCGAGCACCTTGGCCACGGGGAAATCCACGTCGTTCATCGCGCGGAAGGTGGCGTCGTCGAGCGAATCGAGGCTCACCGTGATGCGGTCGAGGCCCGCCTCGCGCAAGGCCTGCGCGCGCGCCTTGAGGGCCGAGCCGTTGGTCGTGAGGGTGAGGTCCACGCCGGGCACGGACTCGCGCAGCATCGCCACGAGCTTCTCGATGCCGCGCCTGAGCAGCGGCTCGCCGCCGGTGAGCCGGATCTTCTCCACGCCGAGCGCGTGGAAGATGCGCGCCATGCGCGCGATCTCCTCGAAGGACAGGATCTGCGCGTGGGGCAGGAACTCGTGCTGCGCGTCGAACACTTCCTTCGGCATGCAGTACGTGCACCGGAAGTTGCACCGGTCGGTGACCGAGATGCGCAGGTCGCGCAGAGCGCGGCCGCGCGCATCCACGAGCGCACCGGGCGCGAACGCCCGGCCGGCGACCGGGATCGGCAGGGCCGCGCGCAGCTCGTGCAACGCGATGACGGTCTTGGCCATGAGTCGGAAAAAGCGATGGAAAATCAGGATAGCACGCGTCGGCGCGCCGGGAATTGACCTATAGTTGGGGCATGGAGCCCACGCGCAAGCTCGCGGTCATCCTCGAACGCCAGGCGGTCGAAAGCCGGTGGGAATCCCATCGGTGGAGCCTCGTGGGCGTCGTGCCCGACGAGGGCGGCGAGGTGCGCACCGTCGCCGAGGACGCGCGCATGCTGCGGCGGCTGCATCCCGGGCTGGAGGTGGCGCTTTTCCCGGACGAAGCCGAGGGTTATTACCTCAACGTCACCAGCGGAGCGCCCAGCGTCTTCGTGGCGCTGCGCGAGGACGAGGCGAGCGGCGAGCCCTATCCGTTCCAGGCCACGCTCTCGTACAACGAGGCGGCGCGCTGGATGGACGGCAGCGAGAAGGTGGAGCGCGTGCTCGCCTGGCCGGAGCTCGCCGAGTGGATGGCCGCGTGGGTCGAGGGCAACTATCGTCCCGAGCCCAAGGAGCGGCGCAAGCCGCGCTCCTTCCGCGGCAAGGAAGGCCGGTTGCGCGAGGAGGGGTCGCAGTGAAGGACGTAGGCTTCCTCGCCCGCTGGTCGCGGCGCAAGATCCAGGCAAGGTCGACGCCCGCGACGCCCCCGCCCGCCGAACCCGCGCCGGCGGGACCCGCAGCCGCGGCACCCGCCGCCGCGCCGGTCCCGTCCGCGCCCTTGCCGCCGCTGGAATCCCTGACGCCGCAATCGGATTTCGCGCCCTTCATGCGCGCGGAGGTGGACCCCGCCGTGAAGGGGCAGGCGCTCAAGACACTCTTCAGCGATCCGGCCCTCTACCCGATGGATGGCCTGGACGTCTACATCGACGACTACACCCGCGCCGACCCGCTTCCGGAGGGATGGCTGGAAAGGCTGAACCAGTTCGCGGCCCTCGACGGTGCGCCGGCCGAGCCGGCCGCCTCCGAAGCGGCGCAGGCGCCCCTCGCGCAGGCGGCCGCACCGGACCCGGCGCCGGGCGCCCAACCCGCCCCGCAAGCCTCGTCATCCGATACTCCCGATGCGAAGCATCCACCGGCCGGATCGATGAATCGCAATGCGATATAACATTCTTTAACGCCATCTTGTGGTGTAGACTTTTCGGACAAGACCAACGGACGGAGCGGCGGGGAGGCATGCCGGGCCGGTCCAACACAGAGGAGCGTTTTCGCGCCGGGGGCGGAGCGGAAACGATACGTTGACGCAATGACGCTCGGCATCGAGATGTCCACGTCCGCGCGCACAGCGGACATCGCATCCGGGGATCCTCATCCGGACAGGGTGTTCGTGCTGGAAAGCCGGGGCTGGACTCCGGAGTCCGTCGATTGCGCTCCCAAGATCGCCGCCCTCGAGTCCCTCCTGTCCCTGGTGCCGCCCGCTCCCGTGGCGAGCGTCTCCTACCACTCCCGCGGCAACCTGCTGATCGTGGCGGGCGATGACGCATCGCGCGCCCGCCGCTGCGCCGAGCGTCTCGCGACCGCGCTGCACGTGACGCTGCTGCAGGACAGCGCCGGCGCCGAACCGCCGCGCTACGCGGCGTGGTCGGGCCGGGTGGAAGATCTCACCGGCTACCTGGGCGAGTTCACCGCGACGATCGCGGGACTCGCGCGCCCCGGCGAGCCGGCCGCGCAGGCCGCCACGCCCGCGCGCTTCGACCTGGTGCTGGATTTCTCCGCGACGCCGCTCTTCTCCATGCCGCTGCCGCCGCAGGGCTACTTCCACGCCCCGGCCGACGAGGCGGCACTCGATTCCACGCTCGCCGAGCTGCGCGAGGCGGTGGGCGAATTCGACAAGCCGCGCTATTTCGACTATCGCGCGAACATCTGCGCCCACAGCCGCTCGCAGGTTACCGGCTGCAGCGCGTGCATCGACGTCTGCTCCACGCGCGCCATCACATCCGACGGCGATCACGTGAAAGTCGATCCGCACCTGTGCATGGGATGCGGCACGTGCGCCACGGTCTGCCCCTCGGGCGCCATGGCGTACCAGTACCCGCGGGTGCCCGATCGCGGAGCGCAGGTGAAGCAGCTTCTCGCCGCCTACCGCGAGGCGGGCGGCGCCGACGCGTGCGTGGTCTTCCACAACAGCGACGACGGGCGTGACCTGCTTTGCGAGTCGGCCGCTTCCGGCCGCGGCCTCCCGGCGCGTGCGTTGCCGCTCGAGGCCTGGAGCGTGGCGGCGATCGGCTTGGACCTGCTGCTGCCGGCGATCGCGTACGGCGCGAGCCAGGTGGTCGTCGTCTCGGCGGGCACGGAATCCGCCGAGGAAAAGGCGGCATTGCGCGAGCAGATGCGGATCGGCGATGCGATCGTGGCCGGCCTGGGTATTGGCGGGCGCCATTTCGCGCTGGTCGAAGCGAACGATCCCCGGGCGCTGGCCGCGGCCTTCGAGGCGCTCGAGCCCGCACCCGCCGCGCCCGCTCCGGCGGGCTTCGCCCTTTCGCCCGACAAGCGCACGTCGATCGAGTTCGCCGTGGAGCACCTGCTCAAGCTCGCGCCGCAGCCCGTGGAGGAGATCGCGCTCCCCGCCGGCGCTCCGTACGGCGAGGTGCGCGTGGACCGCGGCAAGTGCACGATGTGCATGTCGTGCGTGGGCGCGTGCCCGGAATCGGCGCTCATGGACGGCGTGGACCAGCCGCTGCTCAAGTTCGTCGAACGCAATTGCGTGCAGTGCGGCCTCTGCGAGGCCACCTGTCCGGAAGAGGCCATCGCGCTCGCCCCGCGGCTGCTGCTCGGCGCCCCCGCGCGCGAGGCGCGGGTGCTCAACGAGACCCAGCCGTTCAATTGCGTGCGCTGCGGCAAGCCGTTCGGCACGCGCCAGATGGTGCAGGCGATGCTGGGAAGGCTCGCGGGCCATTCGATGTTCTCCGCAGGCGACGCCCTGCGCCGCCTGCAGATGTGCGGCGACTGCCGCGTGATCGACATGATGTCCGCGAAGGACGAGGCCTCGGTGCTGAAGGGAGTGGATTCTTGAGCGCGCAGGCCGCCGCGGCGCCCGTCGCCATCCATCGTCCGCTGCCTCCCGAGGAGGCGGCGCGGGGCCACCTGTACGCGCTGCTCGCGCGACTGCTCATCGCGCCGCCCGACGCGCGCCTGCTGCGCGACATCGCCGCGGCGCCGCCGCTCGAGCCGGGCGGGGATCCCGCCCTCGCGAAGGCCTGGAGCGGCCTGGTGGCCGCTTCCTCGGTGATGGAGCCGGACGCGGCGGCCGAGGAGCACGAGGCGCTCTTCGCGACGATGGGCAAGGCCGCGGTCTCGCTCTACGCCGGCTTCTACGTCGGCGCCCCGCCGGTGGAGCATCCCCGCGTGCGCGTGCGCGCCGACCTCGCCGCACTCGGGCTCGCCCCGCGCCCCGATGCCACGGAGCCCGAGGATCACCTGGGCGGCCTGTTCGAGGCGATGCGCGTGCTGGTGGCCGGTGGCGCCGGTCGCGAGAGCGCCTCGCTCGCCGAGCAGCGGCGCTTCTTCGAGGCCCACGTGCGGCCCGCCGCCGGCGCGTTCTTCGCCGCGCTGGGCGCGGCGGAGCCGGCCAATTACTATCGCAAGGTCGCTGGCCTGGGCGCGGCGTTCGTGGCGCTGGAGGCCGAGTCGTTTTCGCTGGACTGAAACGAGTTCCCAGAAAAAGGAGGCGTGAGATGAAGACCACCAGACCCAACACCCGCCGGAACTTCCTGCTCGCCGCCGGCCTGGGCGGAGCCGGGGCCGTCGCCGCCGTGGCGACCGCGCGCAAGGGCGCCAATGCCGGCGCGAAGGAAGCCTCCGCCGACAAGACGGCGCAGGGCTACCGCGTCACCGAGCACATCGCGAAGTACTACAAGACCACCGAAGTCTGAGGAGCCCACCATGCTGCTCACGCGCAAGACGCAGGGCCAGGCGCAGGCGGTGAACCCGCTGGCACGCGCCGTCTCCACGCTCGCGGCAAAGACCGTCGATCGCCGCGCGTTCCTGAAGGGCAGCGGGCTGGCCGCCGGCGCGGCCGCGTTCGCGAGCCAGCTGCCGCTCGACATGATCAGCGAGGCGAAAGCCGCCGACGCGGCGACCGGCAAGACGGTCATCCGCCGCACCGTGTGCACGCACTGCTCCGTGGGCTGCGCGATCGACGCCGTGGTCACCGATGGCGTGTGGGTGCGCCAGAACCCGGTGTTCGACTCGCCGCTCAACATGGGCGCGCACTGCGCCAAGGGCGCCAGCATCCGCGAGCACGGCATGACCGAGAACTCGCACCGCCTGAAGTACCCGATGAAGCTGGTGGACGGCAAGTACCGCCGCATCACCTGGGAGCAGGCGATCAACGAGATCGGCGACAAGCTGCTGCAGATCCGCAAGGAGAGCGGTCCCGATGCGGTGTTCTGGGTGGGCTCCTCCAAGCACAGCAACGAGCAGGCGCAGATGATGCGCAAGTTCGTGTCCATGTTCGGCACCAACAACATGGACCACCAGGCGCGCATCTGCCACTCCACCACGGTCGCGGGTGTGGCGAACACCTGGGGCTACGGGGCGATGACGAACTCGTACAACGACATCCAGAACACGAAGGCCATGATGTTCATCGGCTCCAACGCGGCCGAGGCGCACCCGGTATCGATGCTGCATGCGCTGCACGCGAAGGAGACGGGCGCCAAGATGATCGTGTGCGACCCGCGCTTCACGCGCACGGCGGCCAAGGCCGACCAGTACATCCGCTTCCGCTCCGGCACCGACGTGGCGCTGCTGTTCGGCATGCTGCACCACATCTTCAAGAACGGCTGGGAGGACCAGAAGTACATCAACGACCGCGTCTACGGCATGGACAAGGTCCGCGACGAATGCCTGCAGAAATGGACGCCCGACAAGGTGACCGAGGTCACCGGCGTGTCGGAAGGCGACGTCTACACGGCCGCGGAGACGATGGCCAAGAACCGGCCCTCCACCATCATCTGGTGCATGGGCCAGACCCAGCACTCGATCGGCAACGCGTTCGTGCGCGCCTCGTGCATCTTCCAGCTGGCGCTCGGCAACATCGGCATCTCCGGCGGCGGGGCGAACATCTACCGCGGCCACGACAACGTGCAGGGCGCGACGGACGTGGGTCCGAACCCGGACTCGCTGCCCGGCTACTACGGGATCATCGAGGGCGCGTGGAAGCACTGGTGCAAGGTGTGGGGCGTGGACTACGAGTGGATGAAGGGCCGCTTCGCCTCCAAGGCGATGATGGAGAAGCCGGGCATGACCGTGTCGCGCTGGATCGACGGCGTGCTCGAGAAGAACGACCTCATCGACCAGGACAGCAACCTGCGCGCGGTCGTCTACTGGGGGCACGCGCCGAACTCGCAGTCGCGCGGCCTCGACATGAAGAAGGCGATGGAGAAGGTCGACCTGATGGTGATCGTCGACCCGTATCCGACCGCCTCTTCCGTGATGCCCGACCGGCAGGAAGGCGTATACCTGCTACCCGCCTGCACGCAGCTCGAGACCTCCGGGTCGGTCACGGCTTCGAACCGCTCGATCCAGTGGCGCGAGAAGGTGATCGAGCCGATGTTCGAGTCCAAGCCCGACCACACGATCATGTACGCCTTCGCGAAGAAGCTGGGCTACGGCGCCGAGTTCGTGAAGAACATCAAGCTCGTGAAGGACAAGACCGGCTGGGACGAGCCGCTGATCGAGGACATGACGAAGGAGATCAACGGCGGCAACTGGACCATCGGCTACACGGGGTCGACCCCCGAGCGCCTGAAGGCGCACATGCGCAACATGGCGGCCTTCGATGTGAAGACGCTGCGCTGCACCAAGCCCACCGTCGACAAGGAGACGGGGTACGACTGCAACGGCGATTACTTCGGCCTGCCATGGCCGTGCTACGGGACCGCGGCGATCAAGCACCCGGGCTCGCCGGTGCTGTATCGCGAGGACCTGCGGATGATGGACGGCGGCGGCTGCTTCCGCGCCAACTTCGGACTCGAGAAGGACGGCGTGAGCCTGCTCGCGGCCGACGGCTCGAACGTGAAGGACTCCGACATCACGGTCGGCCACCCCGAGTTCGACCACGTCATCATGAAGAAGCTGGGGTGGTGGAACGAGCTCACGCCGGAAGAGCAGGCGGCGGCGGAAGGCAAGAACTGGAAGACCGACCTGTCGGGCGGCATACAGCGCGTGTGCATGGTGAACCACAACACGCACTTCTGGGGCAACGCGAAGGCGCGCGCGGTCGTCTGGAACTTCCCCGACGGCGTCCCGCAGCACCGCGAGCCGCTCTACAGCCCGCGGCCGGACCTCGTGGCGAAGTACCCTACCCACGACGACAAGAAGGCCTTCTGGCGCCTGCCCACGCTCTTCAAGACGGTGCAGCAGAAGGCGGTGCAGGACAAGGTCGCGGAGAAGTTCCCGATCGTGCTCACCTCCGGGCGGCTGGTGGAGTTCGAGGGCGGTGGCGACGAGACGCGCTCCAACCCGTGGCTCGCCGAGCTGCAGCAGGAGAACTTCGTGGAGATCAACCCGAAGGACGCGAGCGACCGCGGCATCAAGTACTGGGACTGGGTGTGGGTGTCGACGCCGACCGGCGCGCGCCTCAAGGTGCGCGCGCTCGTCACCGAGCGCGTGGGCCCCGGCACCGGCTTCATCCCGTTCCACTTCGCGGGGTGGTGGCAGGGCAAGGACCTGCTCGACAAGTATCCGGAGGGCGCGGCCCCGATCGTGCGCGGCGAGGCCGTGAACACGGCGACGACCTACGGCTACGACTCGGTCACGATGATGCAGGAAACCAAGACGACGCTCTGCAACGTCGAGCGCGCCTGACGAGAACCGGGAGAAAACCATGGCCAGAATGAAATTCATCTGCGACGCCGAGCGCTGCATCGAGTGCAACAGCTGCGCCACCGCCTGCAAGAACGAGCACGAGGTGCCCTGGGGCGTGAACCGGCGCCGCCTGGTGACGCTGAACGACGGCGTCCCGGGAGAGCGCTCGATTTCGGTCGCGTGCATGCACTGCACCGACGCGCCCTGCATGGCGGTGTGCCCGGTGGACTGCTTCTACCGCACCGAGGACGAGATCGTGCTGCACGACAAGGACCTGTGCATCGGCTGCGGCTACTGCTACTACGCGTGCCCGTTCGGCGCGCCTCAGTTCCCGCAGGCGGGCGCCTTCGGCCTGCGCGGCAAGATGGACAAGTGCACGTACTGCGCGGGCGGCCCCGAGGAGAACTTCTCGGTGGAGGAATTCCGCAAGTACGGCCGCAACCGCATCGCCGAGGGCAAGCTGCCGCTGTGCGCCGAGATGTGCTCGACCAAGGCGCTCCTCGCGGGCGATTCCGCCGTCATCGCGAGGATCTACAAGACCCGCGTCGTCACGCGCGGCAAGGGCGAGGAGCTGTGGGGCTGGAAGATGGCCTACGGCGGCAGCGACAAGGTGTCCGACAACCTGGGAGCGGCCAAGGCATGAAGACCATTCTCCTCGCCGTCGCGGCGGCGCTGGTACTCGCCGCATGCCATGAGATTCCCCAGGACGCGCGCAAGCCGTACGCCGGCAAGGAAGACGTGGCGCCGTATGCGGGCGACGCGTTCAAGGGCGACAAGCAGAAGTTCGAGCAGGCGCTCGCGGATCGCGCGAACTACGGGAACGAGTACCTTCGCACCAAGGACGCCAAACAATAACCTGGAGGACGACATCATGGTTCGAAGCCACGCGCGCCGGCTCGGCGCGTTGATCCTCGGGGCGGCGCTCGCGCTGCCTTTCGCCACCGTGGCGCTGGCCCAGTCGCCCGCGCCGCCGACGACGGCCCCGACCGGGAAGGTGCCCGATAACCCGGCGCAGGGAATGAAGCCGTCGCAGGAGGTGTCGACCGCCAAGGGATCGACCGCGGTGCCCGGCTGGAACAATCCGCCGGCCAATTGGGATGCGGTGAGTGAGCAGGCGCAGTACGCGTCGCTGCCGGGCCGCGAGCGCAACGTGCTCATCCAGGGCAACGGTCGCGACTGGCGCACGCTGCGCAACGGCCCGCTCACGCAGGTCGGCGGCTGGCTCATCGTGCTCGTGCTCGCCGCGATCATCGTGTTCTACCTCATCAAGGGGCCGATCCGCCTCAAGGGCGCGCCCACCGGCCGGCTCATCGAGCGCTTCAACGCCGTCGAGCGCGCCGCGCACTGGACCATGGCGATCAGCTTCGTGCTGCTGGCGTTGAGCGGCATCGTCATGTTCTTCGGCAAGTACCTCATCCTGCCGTGGCTGGGCTACACCGGCTTCTCGTGGCTCACCATCGTGTCGAAGAATCTGCACAACTTCATCGGGCCGCTCTTCATCTTCTCGATCGTGGTGGGCTTCCTGATCTTCGTGAAGGACAACCTTCTGCGCTCGATCGACTGGAAATGGATCGGCAGCTTCGGCGGCATGTTGTCGGGCCACGAGATCCCGTCGGGGCGCTTCAACGGGCTGGAGAAGATGTGGTTCTGGGGCGGGCTCACGCTGTTGGGCATCGTGATGAGCGTCACGGGCCTCATCCTCGACTTCCCCAACTGGAACCAGGTGCGCGAGTCGATGCAGCTCGCGAACGTCGTGCACCTCATCGGCGGGGTGCTCTTCATGTGCGCGGCGCTCGGCCACATCTACATGGGCACGATCGGCATGGTGGGCGCGTACCACGCCATGCGCGACGGCTATGTCGACGAGGAATGGGCCCGCGAGCACCACTCCGTCTGGTACGACGAGGTGAAGCAGGGCAAGCGCCCCGAGAAGATCGTGGGCGGGCAACCGCAACCGGCGCCGGGAGACGACTGATGATCAAGCGCACGCATACCGCCGGGCTCGTCGCGGCCCTCCTGGTCGCATCCTTCGCCGCCTGGTCGAAGATCCCGCCACCGCCGCCGCCTCCGCCGATGGATCCCGCGGCCAAGGCGGCCGCCGACGCCAAGAAGGCCGCCGCGGACCAGAAGGCCAAGGAGGAGGAGGCTGCAGCCGAAGAGCGCATGGTGAAGAACTTCCAGGCGAACATGAAGCGCGAGGGCAAGCCGATTCCGAAGCCGGTTCCGGTGGCGTCGGCCCCCGCGAAGGGCGCGGAAAAGAAACCCCAGGCGAACACCAAGGCGGCCGAGAAGAAGGGCAAGGGCTGACCGGCCGCAAGGGAGGCACCATGAAACGGACCATCGCGTTGGCCGCGGTGGCGAGTCTCGCCGCCGCATGTGCATCCATGGGAAGCGGCGGTGGAGCGAGCGCCGTGGCGAACCTCGAGCCCACGAAGGGCAACAGCGCCCGCGGCACGGTGAGCTTCACCCAGGACGGCGACGCGGTGCGCGTGATCGCGCACCTCTCGGGCCTCAAGCCCGACGCCGAGCACGGCTTCCACGTGCACGAGAAGGGCGACTGCAGCGCGCCGGACGCCACCAGCGCGGGAGGCCACTTCAATCCCGAGGGCCATGCGCACGGTCCCCAATCCGCCCTGCACCACGCCGGCGACATGCCCAACATCCGGGCCGATTCGTACGGCAACGTGGACACCACGTTCGAGGTGAAGGGCCTTTCCGTGGGCACGGGTCCCGCCGACATCGTCGGTCGCGGCCTCGTCGTTCACCGCGACCCGGACGATTACCGCTCGCAGCCCGCCGGCAACTCCGGGCCGCGCATCGCGTGCGGCGTGATCCGCAAGTCCTGAGGACAGCTCACCAGGTATAGCGCACGGTGTAGCGCACGACGGCTTCACCCTTCGGAGCGATCCGCACGGGGAAGTCGATGGTGCGCGCGTCCTGGCGCGTGAAGTCCTGGCTGCGGCGCACGACGCTCCAGTTGCTCCAGCGATAGAGGTTCTCGCGCACCTTCACGGCGACCGCCTCGTCGGGCTTCTGGTTGCGCACCTTGATCTCGATGTCCTCCTCCATCCAGCGCGCCGCGCTGTCCACGCGGAAATCGACCTGCCGGCGTTCGCCCACCACGTCGAAGGCCGAGCCCAGCCGCACCTGCACGGTCTCGTCGCGCGGCGTGTGGTCGATCGCGTCCTCGCCGATGAATTCGAGCGCGCCGTCGGCTTCGTCCAGCCGCGAGACGCGCACGCGCCCGGCGGGCAGCGGCACGCCCAGCCCGTTGTCCTGCGAGTTCTTCAGCCGCAGGTAGACGTCCACCTTGCGGTTCGACTGCACGCCGTAGCCGCGGTCGAGCGCCGGCGAGCCGCGGAATGCGAACACGGGTGCCTGTCCCTGGTAGACGAGCGTCTTCTCGCAGCCGACGCCGGGGGCATCCGGAAAGAGCTCGATCTGCTTCGTGGAATTGCGCGCGAGCGAAGTGGCGCGCCCCAGCGTATAGAGGTGGTACTCGAAGAACGCCTTCTCGCCGAAACCGTCCTTCCTCTTCACTTCCGCGGCGAGCGCCGCCGGAGCTTCCGGCACCGGGAAGCGCGAGGCGACGCGCTGCACGTCGCCCGCCACGAGCTTGAGGCGCGCGTCGCGGAACGCGGCGCCGGACTGGTTCACGATCGTCACCCACGCGCCCACGTCGACGCGGCAGGCACCCGGCCGCGGCTCGGAGTAGGCGAGGTTGTAGTCGGCCCACCACGCCATGCCGCCGGTCTGGTAGCTGAAGCGCGCGCGATGGGTGCCCGAGTGCGCCGCTTCGACGTCCCACACCAGCGCGGGCTTGCTGATGAGGCCGCCGGGCAGGCCCGGCAGGCGCACGTCGGCATGCTCGCTCACGATGCGCACGCTGCCGTCGGGCTGCTGCAGCGTGAGCCCGCCCCGCGTTCCGACGAGCGTGCCGGTGATGCTCTCCACGGAGGCGCCGCGCGGGTGCTCCACGGTGATCTCGCGGCCGAGGTAGCGCGACAGGAGCTTGGTACTGCTGGTGAGGTCGAACTCGAAGCTCTGCTCCACGACGCGCGTGCCCGCCGGATCGGTGAGGGAGGTGAACGCGACGGTGGTGGGATCGATGAGGTCGGGCACGTCCTCGACGCGCAGCGTGTTGCGTCCGGAAGCGAGGGCGAAGCGCCGCTCGTCGCGCACGACGGCATAACCGGGGATGGCGCGCGCCTCGCCGCCGTCGACCAGGCTGCGGGCGTCGAGCGAGCCGGGCGCGGCGCTGGAGTAGATGGTGACGGCCTCGCCGGCGCAGGCGAGGGCGGGAAGGGCGGCCGCGAGCGCGGCGGCGAGCGGGCGGATCACGGGCATGGCGGTCCTTTCGGAGCTGGCGACAGGGTGTTGAACGAGGCCGGGGCGCGAACGGGTTAGCGCGCCGGTATACTCAGGGCATGAAATTCCAGGGAACCGACACCTACGTCGCCGACGACGAGCTGAAGCTCGCCGTGAACGCGGCGATCGCCCTCGAGCGCCCGCTCCTCATCAAGGGGGAGCCGGGCACCGGCAAGACGATGCTGGCCGAGGAGGTCGCGCGCTCGCTCGGCAAGCCGCTCTTCCAGTGGCACATCAAGTCCACCACCAAGGCGCAGCAGGGCCTGTACGAATACGACGCCGTGTCGCGGCTGCGGGATTCCCAGCTCGGCGACGAGCGCGTGGGCGACATCGCGAACTACATCGTGAAGGGCGTGCTGTGGCAGGCCTTCGAGTCGCCCGAGCAGGCCGTGGTGCTGGTCGACGAGATCGACAAGGCGGACATCGAGTTTCCCAACGACCTGCTGCGCGAGCTCGACCGCATGGAGTTCTTCGTCTACGAGACGCGGCAGACGATCCGCGCCGTGCGCCGGCCGATCATCTTCATCACCTCGAACAACGAGAAGGAGCTGCCCGACGCGTTCCTGCGCCGCTGCTTCTTCCACTACATCCGCTTCCCGGACAAGGAGGCGATGCAGGCGATCGTCGACGTGCATTTCCCCGGCGTGAAGAAGCGGCTGGTGCAGGCCGCGCTCGAGGCCTTCTTCGGCATCCGCCAGATGCCGGGCCTGAAGAAGAAGCCGTCCACGTCGGAGCTCCTCGACTGGCTGAAGCTGCTCCTCGCCGAGGACATCTCGCCCGAGGCGCTGCGCAGCGAGGGCCACCAGGCGGCGATCCCGCCGCTGTACGGAGCGCTGCTCAAGAACGAGCAGGACGTGCACCTCTTCGAGCAGCTGGTCTTCCTGCAGCGGCGCGGCGGCTAGTGGTAGGGGCGGCGCGCGGACGGCTTCGCGGCCACGGCGACGCTCGAATCGGGAGACCGGCATGCTGATCGATTTCTTCTTCACGGTGCGCAAGGCCGGCGTCCCGGCGAGCGTGAAGGAATTCCTCGCCTTGATCGAGGCGCTCGAGAAGGGCGTGGCGCACGGCAGCGTGGACGAGTTCTACATCCTCTCGCGCCTGTGCCTGGTGAAGGACGAGGCGTACTTCGACCGCTTCGACCTCGCGTTCGCCGCCTACTTCAAGGGCGTGGAGTCGATTCCCGACGCGATCGTGGCCGACATCCCGCGCGAGTGGCTGCGCAAGATGGCGGAGCGCTGGCTCACGGAAGAGGAGAAGGCGCGCATCGAGGCGATGGGCGGCTGGGAAAAGCTCATGGAGGCTCTCCGTGAGCGGTTGCAGGAGCAGAAGGGGCGCCACCAGGGCGGCTCGAAGTGGATCGGGACCGCGGGGACTTCTCCCTACGGCGCGTACGGCTTCAATCCCGAAGGCATCCGCATCGGCCAGGACGGCTCGCGCAACCGCCGCGCCGTGAAGGTCTGGGACCAGCGCGAGTTCCGCGACTACGACACCGATCGCGAGCTCGGAGTGCGCAACATCAAGATGGCGCTGCGGCGGCTGCGCCGCTTCGCGCGCGAAGGCTCGCCCGACGTGCTCGACCTCGACGGCACCATCCGCTCGACCGCGCGCAACGCGGGCTGGCTCGACCTGCGCATGGTCCCCGAGCTGCACAACGCCGTGAAGGTGCTGCTCTTCCTCGACGTGGGCGGCACGATGGACGACCACATCGAGGTGGTCTCCGATCTCTTCTCGGCCACGCGCACCGAGTTCAAGAATCTCGAATACTTCTATTTCCACAACTGCGTGTACGACACGGTGTGGAAGGACAACGCCCGCCGCCACCAGCGCGTGCCCACCGTGGAGGTGATGCGCAAGTACGGGCACGACTACAAGCTGGTCTTCGTGGGCGACGCCTCGATGAGCCCGTACGAGCTCGAGCAGCCGGGCGGAAGCGTCGAGCATTGGAACGACGAGCCGGGGCGCCGGTGGCTCGAGCGGATGCTGCGCACGTGGCCGCGCGCCGCGTGGCTCAATCCCGTGCCCGAGGAGCACTGGGGCTGGACCACCACCATCCTCAACCTCCAGCGCATCATGGACGGGCGCATGTTCCCGGTCACCGTCGCGGGCCTCGAGCGGGCCATGAAGTCGCTCGCCTGAGGCTCAGGCGCGCACGTAGCGGCGCACGCCGCGTTCGTCCTCCACGCGGAGGACCTTCCCCTCATGGTCGAGGTAGTGCAGGTGCGCGATGGATTCGCCCATCGCGAACATGAGCTGGTGGTCGTCGAGCTGGCGCTTGAAGAGGAGCGGGATCGCGTCGTGCGCGGTGATGGGCTGCGCGCACCCCTCGAGCAGGCGCTCCAGCCGCCGCTCGTGGTGCTCGTGCAGCTCCGCGATGCGCTGGTGCAGGCCGTGGAACACGCGGTCGTGCGAGGGCAGCACCCGGGCGTCGGCGGGCAGGTGGGAGAAGCGGCCCAGCGAGGTGAGGAAGAGCGCGAGCGGGTTGGCCTCGGGCTGGTTGCCCCATACGCCCACGTTCGTGGTGATGCGCGGCAGCACCTGGTCGCCGGAGACCAGCACGCCCAGCGACTCGCACCACAGCGCCGCGTGCTCCGGCGCGTGGCCGAAGACGGTGATCACCTCCCAGTCGCGGCCGCCGATGCGAAGCCGGTCGCCGTGCATCATGCGGCGATAGCCGCGCGGGATCTCCGGCACGCCGCGCTTGTAGCCGTTGCCCGTGCGCATCCTTTCGGGCATGCGCGATGCGTCGAGGCCGTTGCGCTCGAAGAAGGCCACGCCCGTCGCGCGATCGAATCCTGCCGTGTCGTCGCGCGCGGCGTGCGCCGAGAGGAACTCCGAGGTCGTCATCCAGAATGCCGCGCCGGTGCGCTTCACCAGCCAGTCGGCGCTTCCGATGTGGTCGGGATGGTAGTGCGTGACGATGACGTTCTTCACCGGACGGGCGGCCAGCAGGCCGCCGAGGTGCCGCTCCCACAGGTCCCACGTCGCCTGGGCGCCGTAGCCGGTATCGATGAGCGTCCAGCCGTCGTCGTCGGCGAGCACCCAGAGGTTGATGTGGTCGAGCGCGAAGGGCAGCGGCATGCGGATCCACCACACGCCCTCGGCCACCGCGATCGCCTCGCCGGGCCCGGGGATGCGCTCGCCGAACGGATGGGTTACTTGGTCGTGAAGACCCACGTTCCGTTCCAGGCCTGCTCCGGGGCGTGCTCCACGAAATGCGCCACGCGCTCGAGGTACACCTTGTAGAGCTTCGATTCGGGCGCCTGCGCCGCGAGGCTCGCGAGGAGCTGCCGCGCCTCGCTCCAGCGCTGCTTGCGGTAGAGCTCGAGAGCCTTGTGGAAGCGGTCGGCCTCCTGCAACGCGGCCTCGGGCACCTCGCCCAGCCTGCCGAGCGGCTCGAAGATCGCGACACCTTCGGTGCGGCCCTTCACCACGACGCGGTCCACCTCGCGGTAGGCGAAGCCCTGCGCGGCGGCCACGATGCTCTCGGTCACGAGGATGCTGGCGCCGTACTCCTTCGTGAGCCCCTCCAGGCGCGAGGCGAGGTTCACCGCGTCGCCCATCACGGTGTAGGCGCGGCGGAACCTCGAGCCCATGTCGCCCACGTTCATCTCGCCGCAGTTCACGCCCACGCCGATGTGCAGCATCGGCCAGCCGCGCTTCACGAACTCGGCGTCCAGCCCGCGGATGCGCTTCTGCATGCCGAGCGCCGCCTCCAGCCCGTGCACCGCGTGGTCGGGATCGGCGAGCGGGGCGCCCCAGAACGCCATGATCGCGTCGCCGATGTACTTGTCGATGGTGCCGCGCTTCTCCTGGATGACCTCGGTCATCTCGGTGAGGTAGGCGTTCATCAGGTCCTTGAGGCCCTCGGGCGTGAGCCCCTCGGAGATGGACGTGAAGTTGCGCACGTCGGAGAAGAGCACGGTCATCTGGCGGCTTTCGCCGCGCATCGAGTACTCCTCCGGATTGCGCGACATCTCGGCCACCAGCTCCTTCGGCACGTAGGTCCCGAAGAGCCCGGTGATGAGCCGGCGCGAGCGCGCTTCCATGAAGAACCCGTACACCATGTTGAAGAAGTACAGGACCAGCACCATGATCACGGGCGCGGCGATGTCGAGCACGTAGCCGAGCGAGCGCCACGCGTACAGATTGATGCCCGCGACGAGCGCGAGGACCGCGAGCGTGACCGTCGTCGAGGCGAGCGCGCCCGTGCGGGGCAGGAGGACCGCGAGCGGCAGCCCGGTGAAGAGCACGAGAAGCACGGCGAAGGCGACGCCCTCGAACGGCCGCTGCAGGATCGTCTGGTCGAGGATGCCGCGCACCATGTTGGCGTGCACCTCGACGCCCGGGTAGTCCTCGCCGACCGGTGTCGTGCGCAGGTCGAAGAGCCCCTGGGCGGAGGTGCCCACGATCACGATCTTGTCCTTGAGCTCGCTCGGATCGAGCGTGCCGCGGATCACGTCGGTGGCCGAGACGTAGCGGAACGAGCCGCGAGCGCCGCGGTACGGGACCAGGGCCGACATCGCGTCGTCGAGCGGGATGGACTTGTCGCCCACGGAAAGCGACGAGATCCAGCCGATCGCGTCGCGGCCCTTGCCCACCGTCTCCATGCGGATGCGGGCGGGCACGTTGCCCAGGTAGACGCGGGCCAGGGCGAGCGACATCGCCTCGTAGTAGCCGCGGTCGTAGCGCATCAGCATGGGCACGCGGCGCGTCACGCCGTCGAAGTCGAGGCCCGGCGAGAGGTGCCCCGCGGCGGTGGCGCCTTGCTGCAGCTCGGGGCGGTTGCCGCTGTAGCCCGTCGCGTCGGTGGTGCGGAAGCGCGTATCGGCGCCGAGGTCCTTCTGCTCGAGGATGGGCGGCGGCAGCACGCCGGCGCGCTCCTGCTTGGAGTTGAGGAAGAATCCCAGCACCACCGGATGGCGCGCGATCTCGGCGGCGAACACCTTGTCGAAGTCGAGGGTCGTGCGCGAGCGCTCGAGGAAGCCCTTGAACTCCGCGTCGTCCTTCAGGTCGCTCTTCGCGAGGTTGTCGAGCGTCTCGATGCCCGAGCTGGTGTCGCGCTCGGCGAAGATGATGTCGAATCCCATCACGCTCGCGTGGTAGCGGTCGAAGAGCTGCCGCACCATGAGCGCCAGCTTGTCGCGGCCCCAGGGCCAATGTCCCTCGGCGATGAGGCTCTTCTCGTCGATGTCGAGGATCACGATGCGCGGATCGACCGTGCGCGGCATGAAGAAGCGCAGCCGCATGTCGTAGGCCTGCTGCTCGAGGAACTGCAGGTAGCGCATCGGGAAGATGTCGCCCTCGTGCAGCAGGAAGACGAGCACGATCACGACGCCCAGCCCCACGCGGACGACGGTGTTCAGGGACAGCCGTTGCTTGAGCAGCGATGCCAGGCGCATCGAGTGGGGCGGGAATCCGCGTCGGGTCGGCGCCGCCATGATACACCGCAGGGGCGGCTCGCCGAGCGCCGCGTCAGCCTTGTCTTCGCATCATCCGGGCGAGCGCGCGCAGGGCCGCCGTCATCCGCCACGAGCGGCTGGACTCCATGGCCCGCAAACGCTCGCGGGCGCCGGCCGCCTCGGCCGCGTTGCGCGCGCTTTCGGCGCGGGCCGAGGCGAGCTGTGCTTGCCGCTCGTCGAGGCGGGCGGCCGCTTGTCCCAGCTCCTCGCGGGCGCGGGAGATCTCGCTCGCGAGCTCGGCGAGCTCCGCATCCGCCTCCGTCGTGCGCCGCACCAGCTCCTCGCGCGACGTGGCGCGGCCGCAGCGGATCGCGTCATCGTAGAGCCAGGCGAGGGAGGAGAGAGCGGGAGAATGGCGAGGTCGCTCGAGCCATCGCTCCGGGATCCCCGGCATCGTCGCGGGCGCCGCGCCGGAGCGACGCAGCCCCTCGAGATAGCGCGCGCGATACACATCCGGCGCCATGCGCTCCCGCGGCGAGTCGGCGCGCGTGGGTGACGCCGCGGCCGCCTCCAGGATCGCATCGTTCATGGCCGCGGCCGCCGCGTCATGGCGCACGATGCGCGCATTCCCGCGCCCCGCCAGCCTCTCCGGCAGCGCGCCCAGGTCCGTCGCGACGATGGGCAACGATGTCGCGAGCGCGGCCGACAGCGTGTACGAGAAGGTCTCGGGGCATTGCGCGGGAAAGAAGAACACGTCGCCCTTCTCGAGCGCGATCAAGGCGTCGAGATCGCGCTCGCGGTATTCGCCGGCGATGCTGAACGGCAGCTCCGGCCACGACGGGATGGGACGCGCGATGAACCCCGCCACGCGGAAATGCAGGGGCAGGCCGCGCCGGGCCGCATCGCGCACGCAGGCCTCGAGGAGGTCGAGCCCCTTGGCGGGCGAGATCGCGCCCGGCACCAGGACGCGCAGCGGCGCCGGAGGTGGCGGCGCGCCGGCCTCGGGATGCGGCCAAACGAGCGGCTTGACCGAAGGGAAGAACGCGCCGATGCGCCGCGCCGCGTCGCGCGAGGGCGCGATCACGCGGGCGGCTTGCGCAAGAAGCTGGCCGAAGGCCGCGCGCCATTCGTCGATCGACAGGGCCCACTGCGCGGGGCGCGCGTCCACGCATTGCCGGCATCGCGGATCGCCTCCGCAATAGCGGCCGTCGGCGCCCGTGAGGTGGTAAGCGGGACAGGCGGGAAAGAAATCGTGCAGCGTCACGTCGTATGGGCAGCCGAGGCGGCGCGGCAGCTCGAGGATCCCGCGCGGCAAGCCGTGCACGTGGTGGAAATGGATCCGGTCGATGCCGATCGCCTGCAACACGCCGACCAGGCGCTCCCAGTCCTCGGCGGCGCGCACCCACAGGGCGAGATCCTCGCCGGGCCTGAGCCAGCGCAGCGCAAGGAACGAGTCGAGGTGCGGCTGCAGCAGCAGCACCTCGGCGTCGGCCGCGATGGCGAGCGCCAGCTCGTCGATGTGCCGGCCGACACCGCCGCCGAACGCATGGCTCAGGAAGAGCACGCGCGGGCGCGGCGAGCCGCGCAATCGCTCGAGCGCCGCCGGCACCGTCACGAAACGCCGCCCGCCTTGCCGCGCAGCATGAGGCGCATGCGCGCGACCGCGCGCAGCGCCTTCCAGGTGCGCGAGGAATGGATGCGAGCAAGCTCGTCGGCGCGCGCGAACGCCAGCGCCTCCGCGTGCGCGAGGCCCGCGCGCAGTGCGGCGATGTCGGCCTCGCGCTGCGCGAGGAGCGCGTCGCGCTCGGCCATCCGCGCCGATGCGTGCTGCAGGCCGCGATTGAGCTGTCCGATCACGGAGTCGCGCTCGGCCGCGATCTTGTCGATATGCCAGAGGCCGGCCATGATCCGCGCGCGCTCGTCGGCGCGCTCGGAGACGACATGCCGCGCTTCCTCCAAGCCGTGCTCGAGGCGCGCCTTGTCCACCGCGATGCGCAGCTCGTTGGCCGGGTCCGCGACGAGGAACTCGTGGACCTTCGCGGGATAGTCCGGGTGCACCTCCACCAGCGCCTTGCCGGCCGCCTGCATCAGCTCGAAGCGGTCTTCCGAGAAGCTCACCGACCCCTCGTGGAAGACGAAGACGTCGCCGGCGAGCACGTTGCGCCGCCCCGCCTTCAGCGCGCGCATGCAGAAGTCGTTCTCCTCGCCGTAGCCGCGGCCGAACCGCTCGGCGTCGAAGAGGCCCAGCGCGTCGAGGGCGTCGCGCCGGATGTACATGCAGAAGCCGACCGCCGTCGGCAGGTCCACCGTGCGGTGCGCGTTCGTCGCGGCGAAGATGCGGTCCAGCGCAGCGAGGCCCAGGGTTCCGGGAATCTCGCCGGCCCATCCCTCGAACGGGTACGAGCAGATCGTCGCGTTGTTGGAGAACGGGGTGACCGTCGCCACGTCCGCCGCGCCATGGGCGCGCGCGTGCAGCCGGTCCAGCCAGTCGTTGGCCACCTCGGTGTCGCTGTTGAGCAGGACCACGTCGCGATCCGGGTGCTCCGACATGCCGCGATTGACCGAGCGCACGAACCCGGCGTTCACCGTGTTGCGCAGGAGCGTGATGCGGCCCTCGCCGGCGAGGCCGTCGAGGTAGCGCGCGATCTGCGGATCGGGGCTCGCGTCGTCCACCGCCAGCACCTCGATGGGCGTGGCCTGCCGGCTCGCCAGCACGCTCTCGAAGCAGCGGCGCGTCTGCGCGAGCCCCTTGTAGACGGGAATGACGACGTCGATCACGCGTTCCTCCGGCGCGGCTGCCGCAGCCGCCGCGTGATGCCGCCCACGCCTTCACGGCGCAGCAGCCGCACGAAGCGCGTGCGCAGCGAGCGGCCGGCCTTCGGCGCGAACATCAGAGCGGCGAGCTTGAGCGCCATGGAAGGACGGATCGGCGGATGGCCCGGCGGCGGCGCATAGCGCGCGGAGCCGCCGTCCCTGGCGAAGAATTGCGGGAAGCGAACGCGCCCTTCGGTCCCGCACCAGTCGAGGAACGTGATGCGCTCGCCGTTGCCCGCGTCGTACGGGTCGGGGAAGGCGAGCTGCAGGTCCTGGTTCTCGCGATAGAGCCAGCGATGGTGCGGCTGGATCGGCGTGCCGTCGCTGAAGCGCCCGAAGGCCCACGGCGTCCGGCTCACCGGATCGCCCTGCGCGATGGTCGTCTCGCGCTCGTACCAGGCGATCAGCTCCTGCACCGCCTCGTTGCCCGCCGCGTTCTTGACCGCCATCACGCGATGCGCCCCGCTGTCGAAACCGGTGAAATGGTAGAAGGCGAGCGGTTCGCCGTCGACCTCGAAGCCGCCGGTGAGGCTGCCGGTGAAGGTGCGCGTGGTGAGGTTCCAGGTGGCGACGTTGTGGCGCGAGGACTTGAGGATCGCCACGCCGTCGAAGAACACCGGCGCGAAGTTGATCCACTTCTGGTCCGTGAAGAGCCCGTTGTGCACCTCGGCGCGGCAGAGGTAGTAGGTGCGCTCCGCCCACCAGCCCGCGAAGCGCCGCCCTTCCTCGGTGTTCCTCACGCCGATGAAGCCCAGGTTGAAGATGCCCATGCGCAGGCTCGTCACCTCGTTGTCGAGCACCGCCTCGAGCGTGCGCTCGGGCTTGTTCTGGTGCGGCGTGAGCGCGACGTTGGACGCCTGCAGCGTGGCGAGGATGTCGTCCACGCGCGAGAAGAGCACCATGTCCGGATCGAAGTAGAGCACCGTGGCGCAATCCTCGCGCTCGAGCAGGTGCTTCAGCGCGAACGGCTTGATCGCGGTGGACAGCTCCACGATGTTGTGCATGAAGCTCCACGAGCGCCAGTGCGGGATCCCGATCGCGCCCATCTCGAGGATGGAGTCGAAGGGCTCGTCCTCGGTCGAGAGCCACCCGGGACGCTCGTCGGCGAGCGCCAGGTGGATCACCGCCTCGGGATGGTGGCGGCGGATCGAGTGGCAAAGCATGCGCACCTTCGGCAGGTAGTTGACCGCGGCGCTGGTGAAGACGTGCAGCTTGCGTGGCATGGCGGGGGATTCCATGGGGCGCGCGCCGGGCCGCTAGGCGGCCGACGCTTCCTCCAGCGCGAGCTGGCGGTGGAAATCGAGGAGAGTGGCGAGCGCGGCGGCGGCGCTCACTTCGCCGCACAGCCGCGCCTTGCGATAGGACTTGAGGCGCTCGGCGGGCGCTCCGAGGTCGAAGGCCACGATGGGCAGGCCCAGGGCGATCATCTCGGCCACGACGTAGGAGAACGTCTCCGGCCAGATCGAGGGGAACAGGAACATGTTGATGCCGTTGGACTCGACCAGGTCCACCAGATCTTCGCGGCGATAGGCCCCGGTCACGCGCAGGCGTGGCGAATCGTGCGGCGCGTGCAGCGTCCCCAGCACGACGACGCGCACGTCGGGATGCTCGCGGTCGATCCGCGTGACCATCTCCTGCACGATGTTGGCGCCCTTCTGCGGGCTGATCTCGCCCACGATGCCCACCACCAGGGGCGCCCGCCGGTCGACCTTCGGCGCCCGCGAGGGCGCGTAATCGGGCTTGTGGGGGATCACGGTGATGCGGGCGCGGTCGAGCGCGGGATAGGCGCGCAACAGATGGCGGCGCGTCGATTCCGAGAAGCAGCGCGTCTCGTCGGCGGCGGCGAGGCAGCGGCCCCACAGCGCGCGCCACGGCCCGATGTCGGTCGGCGGCGAAAGCGCGACGTAGCTCGCCTCGTGGCGCTTCAGGCACGCCGCGCATTCCGAGATCTCCGGGATCCCGCAGTAGCGGCCGTCGGCGTTCAGCAGCACGAACGAAGGGCATATCGCGAAGTAGTCGTGCAGGGTCACCGTGAGCCGTGTGGCGGGGAATTCGCCGCGCATGCGCGCGAGCCACTCGGCCAGCACCAGCGGCTCGTCGAAGGAGACGGGGCTGTTCAGGAAGAGCTCGGTCCGCGGCACGTGCTCCAGGATCCGCTCCAGCACCAGGAAAGTGGAGATGCGGAACGTCTGCTCCTCCTCGCCGGGAAGGTACAGGTGCAGCCGGTACTCGAGCATCGGCAGGTTGTACGAGCACAGGACGGCGGGCTGGCCCTGCGCGAGCCGCTCCGCGATGACGTTGCGGCGGTACTGGTTCGCCCCGCCGCCCATGTTGTGGTCGAGCACGATGCAGGCCTTCCCGAACGGGGCGAGCCTGGGGATCAGCTGCTCGACGATCCCGATATCGTCCAGGGAAGGCGCGGCGTAGCTCTGCGCCTTGGCCCGGCGCACGATGCCCGCGATGTCGCCGCGCTTCAGCCGGCGCCAGACGGCGTGCGCGATCCACGCGACGATGCGCGACTTGCGGCGCTTCGAATAGCGCGACTCCGCGGCGTGCGTCACGTCGATCTCGGCGCTGCTGCCGTCGTCGAGCTCGACCTGCAGCCACACCTTGCGGGGCTCGCTGCCGGGGATGAAGCCCGTCACCACGAAGCCGGAGACGTCGCCGTTCACGAGATGCGGATACTCGTCGCGGACGTCGTGGCGCGACAGCCCGCCCCCGGCGGCGAGGCGCCGCGACCATCCGTCGCCCTCGAGGCGGAAGTGCACGGAGCGCACGACATGCGTGGAGTCCGCCGCCCAGCCCCATCCGAACAGGCGCCGGCCGCTGATGACCAGGCGGTCGATCGAATGCCGGATTCCGCGGCTCGCGTCGGGCGGCGCCGCGTCGATGGCTGGGTTCATGGGCAACGGGTCTCGCGCGGCGCTGCAAGCGCAAAATGGACCATTTTACCGCGCGTCGCATGCGAAAACGCCACCCGCGGCGGGTGGCGTTTCGCTCGATGGTGGAGGCGGGGGGAATCGAACCCCCGTCCGCAAGCCGTCCACAGTCAGTTCTACATGCGTAGCCAGGCCATTTGGTTTAACCACCGCCCCGCAGACCGGCGAGCTGGGCGATGCTGAGCCACCTTCGATTTAGCGATGAGCGAAGTGGCCCCGCTCACCGCGATCCCATGAATATGACTCTGCGTCCGTCTTTACGAGCCCGGCCGGGCGCATGGGAATGCCCGGGGCAGAGTCCGGCCGGTATTAGGCGGCCAGAGCGTAGCTATCGTCGTTGGCGACTATAGAGTTGCACGGCTGTATTTACGAGGTTTTCCGTCCCTCGGCATGCCCTGCGCTGCTTCCGTACCCGCGTCGAAACCGGGTCGCCCCCTTGAAATCGGGAGTTGCAACTATGAGTATACGGCACTGCCCACGTGGGGATGGTTCCCGCCCTTTCAAGGAGTTCCGATGACACCCGTGAGAATCGCCGGCATCGTGCTCGTCATAGCGGGGGCGCTCGCGCTCGCCTACGGCGGCTTCAGCTACACCAAGGAAACGCACCAGGCGAAGGTGGGGCCGATCGAGCTCTCCGTCAAGCAGAAGGAGACGGTGAACGTTCCGCAGTGGGCGGGGCTGGGCGCGATCGCGCTGGGCGTCGTGCTGCTGGTGGCCGGAGGCAATCGCAAGTAACGGGCGCGGCGCTCATTCCGCCGTGATGCCGGCCTTGCGGATTACGGCGGCCCACTTCGCGGTTTCCGCGTGCAGGAAGGCGCCGAACTGCGCCGGGTCCTGCGGATCGACCACGGCACCGAGCGCTTCGAGCTTGCTGCGCACCGCGAGTTGCTCGAGCGCCTTCAGCGTCTCGCGGCCCAGGCGCGCGACCACATCCTTCGGCGTCGCGGCCGGAACCACGAAGCCCCACCACACCGACGCCTCGAAACCCTTCACGCCCGCCTCGTCGAACGTCGGCACGTAGGGAAGCGCGCCGATGCGTTTCGCGCTGGAGACTGCGAGCGCGCGCAGCCGCCCCGCCTTCACGTGCGGAGCCGCCTCGAGCGGGTTGATGAGCATGAACGTGAGGCGCTCGCCGATGAGGTCGGTGAGCGCCGGCGCGCCGCCCTTGTACGGGATGTGCTGCGCGTCGATGCCGGTCTGCATCTTCAGGAGCTCGCTCGCGAGGTGTCCCGAGCCGCCGACCGCCGCCGAGCCGTAGTTCGTCGTGCCCGGATGCGCCTTCGCGTACGCGACCAGCTCCGCGACGCTCTTCACGGGCGAAGCGGCCGGAACGACGAGCACGAGGGGCGCGTAGCCCACGCGCGCCACCGCGGCGAAGGCCTGCAACGGGTCGAACGACATCTTCATCAGCGTCGGATTGGTCGCGAGGCCGTTGGCGCCGAGGAGCATCGTGTAGCCGTCCGGCGCGGCGTTGGCCACCATCTCCGCGCCGATGTTCGCCTGGCCTCCGGGCTTGTTCTCCACGACCACCGGCTGTCCGAGCTGGTCGGCGAGCTGCGCGCCCACGATGCGCGCGACCGTATCGACCGCGCCCGCAGGGGCGAACGGCACCACGATCCGCAGCGGCTTCGAGGGAAATGCCTGGGCGAGCGCCAGCGCGGGCAGGAGCAGCGCGGCGGCGGCGAGGTTGCGCAAGGTCTTCATGGCGAGGTTCCTAATGGTGGCGAATCCAGGCTTCGATGCCCGCGGGCGACTCGACGATGTGGTCCGCGCCCCACAGCACGGGCGGTGGCCCGTCGCCCAGGTATCCGTAGGCGGCGACCAGCACCGGCATGCCCGCGGAGCGCGCCGCCTGCACGTCGCGCTCGTCGTCGCCCACGTAGAGCGTGCGCATGGGCGCGACACCCATCGTCGCCGCGGCGAGCAGCAGGGGATCGGGAAACGGCTTGGGCCGCGGGCAGGTGTCGCCGCCGATCACGACGGCGGCGCGCGTGCCGAGGCCGAGCGCGTCGATGAGCGGACGGGCGAAGCGCTCGAACTTGTTGGTGACCACGCCCCACGGCATCCCGCGCGCCTCGATCGCCTCGAGCAGCTCTTCCATGCCCGGGAAGAGGCGCGTCTGCACGCACAGGTTCTCGCCGTAGATCTCGAGGAACTCCTCGCGCAGCGCCTGGAAGCCCTCATCCTCGGGCGTGAGTCCGAATGCGGCGCCGATCATGCCGCGCGCGCCCTTGGACACGTGCGGCCGCACGCGCTCCGTGGCCATGGTCGCGAGCCCCCGCTGCTCGAGCATGCGGTTCACGGTGAGCGCCATGTCGGGCGCCGTGTCCGCGAGCGTGCCGTCGAGGTCGAAGAGGACGGCCTCGATCACTTCCGGCATGCGAGGAGGTAGTTCACGTCCACGTCGCGCCCCAGCGCGTAGCGGCGCGTAACCGGGTTGTACGTCATGCCCGTGACGTCCGATACGGTGAGGCCCGCGGCGCGGCAGTCGCGCGTGAGCTCCGAGGGCCGGATGAAGCGCGCGTACTCGTGCGTGCCGCGCGGCAGGAGCCGCAGCACGTATTCGGCGCCGACGATGGCGAACAGGAACGACTTCGGATTGCGGTTGATGGTGGAGAACACGACCCGCCCGCCGGGGCGCGTCATGCGCGCGCACGCGGCGACGACGCTCGCCGGTTGCGGCACGTGCTCGAGCATCTCCATGCAGGTGACCACGTCGAAGCTTTCGGGCGCCTCGGCGGCGAGGTCCTCGGCCGACACGAGCCGGTAGTCCACGGCGCTGCCCACTTCCAGGCGATGCAGCATCGCCACCTTGAGCGCGCGCTCGGCGAGGTCGATGCCCGTGACCTGCGCGCCCCGGGCCGCCATGGCTTCCGCGAGGATGCCGCCACCGCAGCCCACGTCGAGCACGCGCTTGCCCGCGAGAGCGCCCACCAGCCTCTCGATGTGGCCGAGGCGCAGCGGGTTGATCTCGTGCAGCGGCCGGAATTCGCTCGTGGGATCCCACCAGCGGTGCGCGAGCGCGCTGAACTTCGCGAGCTCCGCCGGATCGAAATTGGCGCTGTTCATTCGCGAAGACTCGTCCAACGTTCGCTCCCTCTCCCTTGGGAGAGGGTTCGGGTGAGGGTCCCGCTCACGGCGCGATCCTCCGCTGCCACCACACCGCCTTGTCGCGAAGGTCCTGCTCGTCGAGGCCCTGCAGGCGCCTTTCCACCAGTCGCGCGCGCCCCGCGATCCATACGTGCGTCACGTGCTCGCGCCCGGCCGCGTAGACCAGATGCGAGGCGGGGTCGAAACAGGGCAGCGTCTCGAAGGAGGCGAGCTCCATCGCCGCGAGGTCCGCCGACTTGCCCGGGACGATGGAGCCGATGCGCGCCTCGAGGCCGAGAGCGCGCGCGCCGTCGAGCGTGGCCATCTCGATCGCCTCGAGCGCGCTCACGGTGCTGGCGTCTCCGCTGGTCACTTTCGCGAGCAGCGCCGCATTGCGCATCTCGGTGAGCAGGTCGAGGCGGTTGTTGCTCGCCGCGCCGTCGGTGCCGAGGCCCACCCGCACGCCGCGCGAGCGCAGGAGCGGGACGGGTGCCAAGCCGCTCGCGAGCTTCATGTTCGACGACGGGCAGTGCGCCACGCTCACGCCCTCCCGGGCGAGGAGGTCCACCTCCGCGTCGCCGAGGTGCACCGCGTGGACCGCGATGAGGCGCGGGCCGACGACGCCCAGCGCGCGCAGGCGCTCGAGGGGCCGCACGCCGTTGCGCGCGAGGCCCTGCTCGATCTCGGCGATCGTCTCGTGCACGTGGGTATGGATGGGGACATCGAGCTCCTCGGACAGCACCGCGATGCGCTTGAGCGTCTCGTCACCGACAGTGTACGGCGCATGCGGCGCGAGGCAGAACGAGAGCAGCGGCTCGCCGCGATAGGCGTCGCGCGTCGCGAGCCCCTTCTCGAGGTAGTCCTGCGGATCGGCAGCGTACGCGCTGGGAAACTCGATCGCAATGATGCCGAGCGCGGCGCGCATCCCCGCGCGCAGCGCCGCGCGCGCGGTGGCGCCCGGGAAGAAATACATGTCGTTCACGCATGTCACGCCCGCGCGGATCATCTCCGCCATCGCCAGCAGGCTCCCGTCGTGCACGAACTCGTCGCTCACGTGGCGCGATTCCGCCGGCCAGATGTGCTCTTCGAGCCACTGCATGAGGTGGCGGTCGTCGGCGAGCCCGCGCAGCAGCGCCATCGCCGCGTGGCAGTGCAGGTTCACGAGGCCCGGGAAGAGCACGTGGCGATCGAGCTCGATCACCTCGCGCGCGGCGAAGCGGGAGCGCGCCTCGCCGGCCGGAGCGACCGCGACGATGTTGCCGTCGCGCACGGCCACCGCGTGGCGCTCGAGCACCCCGCGCGGCTCCACCGGGATCACGTGCCCCGCGCAGATCAGCGTGTCGACGGATTCCACGTGATGCGAAGGTTTGCCAGGAGTTGAACGATTCGACGATACCCCGGAACAAAAAACCCCGCCGGAGCGGGGTTTTCTGCCGGGTTGGCGAGAGCGTTACTGGTGCACGCCCCTGAACTCGATGTCGACGCGGCGGTTCTTCTGGCGGCCGGCGGCGGTCTTGTTGGTCGCGACCGGCTGGGTCTCGCCCTTGCCGATGGTCGTGATCTTCGAGGCCGGGATGCCCTTGCTCACCAGGTAGGCCTTCACGGCGGCCGCACGGCGCTCCGACAGCTTCTGGTTGTAGCGCTCGGTGCCGATCGAGTCGGTGTGGCCGGTGGCGATCACCATCTCGAGGTCGACGCCGCCCAGCTTCGCGAGCGCTTCATCGATGGCCTTCTTGCCGTCCGGGCGCACGACCGACTTGTCGAAGTCGAACAGCGCATCGGCCTGGATCACGACCGACTGGCGCACCGAGGACGGTGCGGACGGAGCCGGCGCCGGCGTGGGCGCCGCTTCAGGAGCGGCGGGCGCGGCGGGAGTGTATGGCGCGGAGGGAGCGGGCTTCGGCGCTTCCGCGCCGGCGCACTCGGGCAGGACGACGCCCGAGGTGATCACGCAGTGCCCGGAGGCGTCGCGGACCGCGTTGCCGGAGGCGTCCTGCAGATTGGGTGTGTAGTCGGCGTACGCGGAAACGGCAGCCAGCGCGAACATCGCGCAGCCGAGCGTCAGCTTGGAGGAAATCTTCATGTTCGGAACTCCCGAGAGGTTTGGGTGATTGTTTTGCCGCTTTGGGATTCTCTAGGCTGCCGCCCGAAAACTGCTTGCAACATCATACACAAACGGCCTTCCTCTTCACAACACGGCCGGTTGACTTTCCGCAACAGTCCTGCGCGGGCGGTTGCGGTTTCGCCACAGGGCTATGACCACCGCGGACGATGGAAAGTGCCGCCGCGATGTGCTAGAATTTACGTTGCGCATTTTGCCATAATCTCTTAGAAAACAAGGATTTACGCGCCCCGCGGAAGTCTTGCGGGCACGCCCTCCGGGAGCCCATGGAACCGTTCGCCAAAGAAACCCACCCGATCAGCCTCGAGCAGGAGATGCGCCGCTCGTACCTCGACTACGCGATGAGCGTGATCGTGGGAAGGGCGCTCCCCGACGTGCGCGACGGCCTCAAGCCCGTCCACCGCCGCGTGCTCTACGCGATGCACGAGCTCTCGAACGACTGGAACAAGCCGTACAAGAAATCCGCGCGCATCGTGGGCGACGTCATCGGCAAGTATCACCCGCACGGGGATACCGCTGTCTATGACACCATCGTGCGGATGGCGCAGGACTTCAGCCTGCGCTACCCGCTCGTGGACGGGCAGGGCAACTTCGGCAGCGTCGACGGCGACAACGCGGCGGCCATGCGCTACACCGAGATCCGCATGGCGAAGATCGCCCATGAGCTGCTCGCGGACCTCGACAAGGAGACGGTCGACTTCGGTCCCAACTACGACGGCAGTGAATCCGAGCCGCTGATCCTGCCCGCGCGCTTCCCGAACCTGCTCGTGAACGGCTCGTCCGGCATCGCGGTCGGCATGGCGACGAACATCCCGCCGCACAACCTGGGCGAGGTCGTGGACGCGTGCCTGCAGCTGCTGAAGGACCCGGACACGCCGATCGCCGAGCTCGTCAAGATCGTCCCCGCGCCCGATTTCCCGACGGCGGGAATCATCTACGGCGTGGCCGAGGTGCAGGAAGGCTACCTCACGGGCCGCGGCCGCGTCGTGATGCGCGCGCGCACCCACGTGGAGGACATCGGCAAGGAGGGCGGGCGCCAGGCGATCATCGTCGACGAGCTGCCGTACCAGGTGGGCGGCGACCAGCTGCTCACCAAGATCGCCGACCTCGTGCGCGACAAGCGCATCGAGGGCATCGCCGACCTGCGCAACGAATCGGACAAGAAGGGCACGCGCATCGTCATCGAGCTCAAGCGCGGCGAGGTCGCCGAGATCGTGCTGAACAACCTGTACAAGCTCACGCAGATGCAGGAGACGTTCGGCATGAACATGGTCGCCCTCGTGGACGGCCAGCCGAGGCTGCTCAACCTGAAGCAGTGCCTCGACGCGTTCCTGCGCCACCGGCGCGAGGTCGTCACGCGGCGCACGGTGTTCGACCTGCGCAAGGCGCGCGAGCGCGGCCACGTGCTGGAGGGGCTCGCCGTGGCGCTGTCCAACGTGGACGAGGTGATCGCGATCATCAAGGCGGCCGCCACGCCGCCCGCGGCACGGGTGCAGCTCATGTCGCGCACGTGGCGCTCGCCGCTGGTGGAGGAGATGCTCGCGAGAGCCTCGGCCGAGCAGTTCCGCCCCGAGGCGCTGCCGAAGGAGTTCGGGTTGTCCGCGGACGGTTATCGGCTCTCGGACGTCCAGGCCCAGCGCATCCTCGAGATGCAGCTGCAGCGCCTGACCGGCCTCGAGCAGGACAAGATCCTCTCGGAATACCGCGAAGTCATCGCGGCCGTCGAGGACCTCCTCGACATCCTCGCCAGGCCCGAGCGCGTGACGCGGATCATCGGCGACGAGCTCGCCGAGATCAAGCGCGAGTTCGGCGACAGGCGCCGCAGCGAGATCGTGGTGAACGGCGAGGAGCTGCAGATCGAGGACCTCATCGCCGCCGAGGACGTGGTGGTGACGCTCTCCCACGCCGGCTACATCAAGAGCCAGCCGGTGGGCGAGTACCGCGCGCAGAAGCGCGGCGGGCGCGGCAAGCAGGCGGCCACCACGAAGGAAGACGACTTCATCGAGAAGCTCTTCATCGCGAACACGCACGACTACGTGCTGTGCTTCTCGAACAAGGGCAAGGTGTACTGGATCAAGGTCTACGAGGTGCCGCAGGGAAGCCGTACCAGCCGCGGCAAGCCGATCGTGAACCTGCTCAAGATGGACGAGGACGAGCGCATCAACGCGATCCTGCCGGTGCGCGAGTTCCGCGACGACTCCTACGTGTTCTTCGCGACCCAGGAGGGCGTCGTGAAGAAGACCGCGCTCGCGGATTTCTCGCGCCCGCGGCCCTCGGGAATCATCGCGCTCGACCTGGACGAGGGCGACCGGCTGGTGGGTGTGGCCGTCACCGACGGCAAGCACGACGTGATGCTCTTCTCCGACGAGGGCAAGGCGGTGCGCTTCGACGAGAACGACGTGCGCCCGATGGGCCGGGGTGCCCGCGGCGTGCGCGGCATGAACCTCGCCAAGGGCGGCAAGGTGATTGCGCTGCTGGTGGCCGAGAACGAGAGCCAGAGCGTGCTGACCGCCACCGAGAACGGCTACGGCAAGCGCACGCCGATGGCCGAGTACACGCGCCACGGCCGCGGCACGCAGGGCATGATCGCGATCCAGACCTCCGAGCGCAACGGCAAGGTGGTCGCGGCCACGCTCGCCTCCACCGAGGACGAGATCATGCTCATCACCTCCGGCGGCGTGCTGATCCGCACGCGCGTGGCCGAGATCCGCGAGATGGGCCGCTCCACGCAGGGTGTGACGCTCATCAACCTCTCCGGGGGCGAGAAGCTCTCCGGGCTGCAGACCATCATGGACCGCGACGAGGAGAACGGCGAGAACGGCAACGGCAACGGGAATGGCAACGGCAACGGCAACGGCAACGGCAACGGCGAGGCGAGCGGCCATGGCGCTGTCCTCCCCCATTAAGCCCGCGGCGCGCATCTTCAACTTCGGCGCCGGGCCGGCCACGATGCCGGTCGAGGTGCTGGAGAAGGCGAAGTGGGAGCTGGTCAACTGGCACGACGCCGGCATGTCGGTGATGGAGATGAGCCACCGCGGCCGCGAGTTCGTCGCGATCGCCGCGCAGGCCGAGGCGGACCTGCGCAAGCTCGCGGCGATCCCCGCCAGCTACAAGGTGCTCTTCCTGCAGGGCGGGGCGACGATGCAGTTCGCGGCCGTGCCGATGAACCTCCTGCGCGGCCGCAAGGTGATCGATTTCGTGCACACCGGCGAATGGTCGAAGAAGGCCATCGCGGAAGCGCGGAAGTTCGCCCAGGCGAACGTCGTGGCCTCCAGCGAGGACCGCAAGTTCACCTACGTGCCGAAGCAGTCGACCTGGAAGCGCTCGAAGGACGCGGCGTACCTCCACATCTGCTCCAACGAGACGATCGGCGGCGTGGAGTTCCACTGGACGCCGGACACGGGCGACACGCCGCTCGTGGCGGACATGTCCTCGCACATCCTCTCGCGCCCGCTCGACGTCGCGAAGTACGGCCTCATCTACGCCGGCGCGCAGAAGAACATCGGGCCCGCGGGGCTCGTGGTGGTCATCGTGCGCGAGGACCTCATCGGGCAGGCGATGGCGGATACGCCCAACGTCCTCGACTACAGGCTCCAGTCCGAGGCGGATTCCATGCTCAACACGCCGCCCACTTTCTCCGTGTACCTCGCCGGCCTCACGTTCAAATGGCTGCTCGAGCGCGGCGGGCTCGAGGGCATCGAGAAGATCAACATCCGCAAGGCGAAGCGGCTCTACGACTACCTCGATGGGCAGGATTTCTACGCCAACCCGGTGGCGAAGGAGGACCGCTCGCGCATGAACGTGCCGTTCACGCTGCGCGACCCGTCGCTCGACGCGAAGTTCCTCGCGCTCGCCGAGGCGCGCGGGCTCTCGCAGTTGAAGGGCCACCGCTCCGTGGGCGGGATGCGCGCCTCCATCTACAACGCGATGCCCGTCGAGGGCGTGGAGGCGCTCGTCGCCTTCATGGAAGAGTTCCGGCGCGAGCACGCCTAGGGCGCGCCGCCGCGAGCCGCGCCCCACCGCATGAGCGAGAAGTACCGCATCGCCGTCTACAACGCGATCTCCGCCCGCGGGCTGGAGCGCTTTCCGCATTGGGGATACAGCGTGGGCAAGGCGCTCGCCGATGCCGACGCGATCCTGCTGCGCTCGCACGCGCTCCAGCTCTCCGAGATCCCCGCGTCGGTGAAGGCCGTCGGGCGCGCCGGCGCGGGCGTGAACAACATCCCGGTGGACGAGATGAGCAAGCGCGGCGTGCCGGTCTTCAACGCGCCGGGCGCCAACGCCAACGCCGTGAAGGAGCTCGTGATCGCCGCGATGCTGCTCGCCGCGCGCAACGTGGTGCCGGCCGTGGCCTACGTGCAATCGCTCGCGGCTGCCGGCGATTTCGACAAGCGCGTGGAGGAGGGCAAGAAGCAGTTCGCGGGCTTCGAGCTTCCCGGACGCACGCTGGGCGTGATCGGGCTGGGTGCCATCGGCGGGCTGGTGGCCGACAGCGCGATCCGGCTCGGCATGAAGGTGCTGGGCTACGACCCCGAGATCACCGTGGACAACGCGTGGCGGCTCCCGGCGTCGGTGAAGCGCGCGGCTTCCATCGAGGAAGTGCTCAAGGGCTCGGACTTCGTAAGCCTGCACGTGCCGCTCAACGGCAAGACCCGCCACTTGATCGACATGCAGCGCCTCGCGGGCGCGCACCGGGGACTCGTGCTGCTCAACTTCTCGCGCGACGCCGTCGTGGACGAGGAGGCGGTGCTCGCCTCGCTCGCCGAGAAGCGCCTGCGCTGCTACGTGTGCGATTTCCCGAGCCCGCGGCTGCAGGGGCACCCGGGCGTGGTGGCGCTTCCGCACCTCGGCGCCTCCACCGAGGAGGCCGAGGAGAACTGCGCGCTGATGGTGGTGGACGAGCTGCGCGATTTCCTCGAGGAGGGCGCGGTCCGCAACGCCGTGAATTTCCCGAGCGTGGAGATGGCGCGCGAATCCCCGCACCGCATCGCGATCGCCAACGCCAACGTGCCCAACATGGTGGGCCAGATTTCGACTACGATGGCGCAGGCCAGCCTCAACATCCACAACATGGTCAACAAGTCGAAGGGGGAGATGGCGTACACGCTGGTCGACCTCGACAGCGCGGCCGCTCCCGAGGTCGTCGCGCGCATCGCGCGCATCCCCGGCGTCCTGTCGGTCCGTTCCATCCCGCCCCTCGAGCGGCCGGCGCCATGAGCGCGGACGCGAAGCCCGCCGCGCCCGGGGGCGAGCTCGAGCGCCTGCGCGAGGCGATCGACCGCGTCGACGACCGCATCCTCGAGGCGTTGAACGAGCGCGCGAAGCTCGCGCGCGCCATCGGCACGCTCAAGGTGGGACAGGCCTATCGCCCCGAGCGCGAGGCGCAGGTGCTGCTGCGCGTGAAGGAGCGCAACCCCGGGCCGCTTTCCGCGGAGATCGCGGCGCTGCTCTTCCGCGAGATCATGTCGGCGTGCCTGGCGCTGGAGCGGCCCATCGCCGTCGCGTACCTGGGCCCGCGCGGCACGTTCAGCGAGCGCGCGGCGTTGAAGCACTTCGGCCTCGCGGCCGAGGCCGTTGCCGTGCCGTCCATCGACGAGGTGTTCCGCGAGGTCGAGTCCGGCGCGGCCGATTTCGGCGTGGTGCCGGTCGAGAATTCCACGGAAGGCGCGGTGGGCCGCTCGCTCGACCTCATGCCGCAGAGCCCGCTCAAGGTGTGCGGCGAGGTGATCGTGCGCATCCACCACAATTTGATGATGAAGTCGACGGCGCTTCGCGACCACGATGTCTTGGCTGCCCCTCGGGACCTGTCCGATATCCGCCGCGTGTTCTCGCACGGGCAATCGCTCGCGCAGTGCCACGAGTGGCTGAACATGCACCTGCCCGATGCGGAGCGCATCGCCGTGGCGAGCAACGCCGAGGCGGCGCGCCGCGCCGCGGAGGAGCCCGGATCGGCGGCCGTCGCCGGCGACATGGCCGCGGAGCACTACGGCCTCACGATCCTCGCCACCAACATCGAGGACGAGCCCAACAACACCACGCGCTTCCTCGTGCTCGGCGGCTACGAGCCGAAGCCCACCGGCCGCGACAAGACGTCGCTCGTGCTCTCGGCGCGCAACCGCGCGGGCGCGGTCTACGAGATGCTCACGCCATTCGCCCAGCGCGGCGTGTCCATGACGCGCTTCGAATCGCGCCCCTCGCGCGTGGCGCTGTGGGAATACCTCTTCTTCGTGGACATCGAGGGACACCGCGACGACGCCAACGTCGCCGCCGCGCTGGCCGAAGTGGGCCGGATCGCCGGCTTCCTCAAGGTGCTGGGCTCCTATCCCATGGCCGTGCTCTGAAGCCGGCGAACGCGAGGCGAACCGATGGACGTCACCGAGAAGCCCTTCAGCATCCGCAGCCTTGCGCCCGCCCACGTGCGCTCCATCGCGCCGTACGTGCCCGGCAAGCCCATCGCCGAGACGGCGCGCGAGCTCGGCATCCCCGAGGCCGAAATATTGAAGATGGCCTCGAACGAGAATCCGCTGGGGCCCTCGCCGAAGGCGCTCGAGGCGATCCGCGGCGCGCTCTCCGAGCTGCACTATTACCCGGACGGCAGCGGCTTCGAGCTGAAGGCGGTGCTGTCGCGCAAGCTGGGCGTGGCCCCCGAGAACCTCGTCCTCGGCAACGGCTCGAACGACGTGCTGGAGCTCGCCGCGCGCGCCTTCCTCACGCCCGGCGAATCCGCGATCTATTCGCAGCATGCGTTCATGGTGTATCCGCTCGCCGTGCAGGCGATCGGCGCCAAGGGCATCGAGGTGCCCGCGCGCGACTACGGCACCGATCTGGACGCGATGGTGAAGGCGGTGCGCGCCGACACGAAGATCGTCTTCGTCGCCAATCCCAACAACCCGACCGGCACGTTCAGCGCGTGGGAGGACATCCGGCGCTTCATCGAGAACCTGCCGCGGCGCGTGCTGGTGGTGCTCGACGAAGCCTACGGCGAGTACCTGCCCGACGAGCTGCGCTCGCCCACGCCCGCGTGGATCGCGCGCTTTCCCAACCTCGTCGTCTCGCGCACGCTCTCGAAGGCCTACGGGCTCGCCGGCCTGCGCGTCGGCTTCGCCATCGCGCATCCCGATGCCGCCGAGGTGATGAACCGCGTGCGCCAGCCGTTCAACGTGAACCACCTCGCGATGGTCGCGGCGTGCGCGGCGCTCGACGACGCCGCGTTCATCGCGAAGGCGCGCGCGGTGAACGCGGCGGGCCTGGCGCAGCTGCGCGCGGGCTTCGGGCGCCTGGGCCTCGAGTACATCCCGTCCCACGGCAACTTCATCACGGTGCGCGTGGGCGAGGCGGCGCGCGTCTACCAGGCGCTGCTGCGCGACGGCGTCATCGTGCGCCCCATCGCCGGCTACGGCCTTCCCGAGCACCTGCGCGTGACGGTGGGACTGCCCGAGCACAACGCGCGCTTCCTCGCCGCGCTCGGGCGCGCGCTCGGCCGGAGCTGATCGCGTGCGGCGCCTGAAGAAGCTGGCCGTGGTCGGCGTGGGGCTCATCGGCGGCTCGCTCGCGCTGGCGCTGCGCCGCGCCGGCGCGGTGGCGGCCATCGTGGGCTTCGATCGCGACGCGCAGGCGCTCGAGCGCGCCGCCGCGCTCGGCGTGATCGACACCGCCGCCGGTTCCGTCTCCGAGGCGGCGAAGGGCGCGGAGCTCGTGGTCGTCGCGGTTCCGGTGCGCTCCATCGGCCCGGTGCTGCACGACGTCGCCCTCGCGCTGGAGCCGGGCGCGGTGGTGACCGACGTGGGCAGCACGAAGGGCGAGGTGGTGCGCATCGCGCGCGAGGAGCTGCGCGAGCGCTTCCCGCGCTTCGTCCCGGCGCACCCGATCGCGGGCCGCGAGGCGAGCGGCGTGGACGCGGCGGCCGCGGACCTCTATCGCGCCGCGCGTGTCGTGCTCACGCCCACGCCGCAGACCGAGCCCGACGCGCTCGAGGTGGTGAGGGGCTGCTGGGAAGCGGCGGGCGCGCGCATCGCGACGATGGAAGCCCAACGCCACGATCGAATCTTCGCGGCGGTGAGCCACCTGCCGCACCTGCTGTCCTTCGCGCTGGTCTCCGAGATCGCCGCGCGCGAGGACGCCGCGGAGCTGCTCGGCTTCGCCGCGGGCGGCTTCCGCGATTTCACGCGCATCGCGGCGAGCTCGCCCGAGATGTGGCGCGACATCGCGCTGCAGAACCGCGCCGCGCTCCTCGAGGAGATCGACCGTTACGGCGCGCGCCTCGCGGTCTTCCGCGAGCTGGTGGCGAAGGGCGACGGCCCGGGTCTCGAGCGGCTCATGACCGAGGCCCGCACCGCGCGCCATGCGTGGGGCGCGGGCCACCGGCGCACCGTCTCGAACGAATAGCGTGGACCACCTCGACCTTCCGCCCGTGCGCCGGGCCGCGGGAACGCTTCGGCTGCCCGGCTCGAAGAGCATCTCCAACCGCACGCTGCTGCTGGCCGCGCTCGCGCGCGGCACGACGGAGCTCGACGCCGTCCTCGATTCCGACGACACGCGCGTGATGCGCGAAGCGTTGCGCACGCTCGGCGTTCGCGTGCAAGCGCTCGAAGGCGAGGAGCACCTGCGCGTGCACGGCATCGGCCGCGCGGGCGGCTTCCCGGTGAAGCGCGCCGATCTCTTCCTCGGCAATGCCGGGACCGCCTTCCGGCCGCTCACCGCGGCGCTCGCGCTCTGCGACGGCCACTACACGCTCTCGGGCGTGGCGCGCATGCACGAGCGGCCGATCGGCGACCTGGTGGAAGCGCTGCGCGCGGCGGGCGCGCGGATCGAATGGCGCGGCACGCCGGGCTTCCCGCCGCTCGCGATCGCGCCGCGCTCGGCGAAGGCCGCCGGGCCGGTGCGCGTGCGCGGCGACGTCTCGAGCCAGTTCCTCTCCGCGCTGCTGATGGCGCTCGCATGGACCGGCGAGGGCGCGCGCATCGAGGTCGAAGGCGAGCTCGTCTCCAGGCCCTACGTGGAGCTCACGCTGGGCCTCATGGGACGCTTCGGCGTCGCGGTGCGTCGCGAAGGGTGGAGCGCGTTCGGGATTGCCCCGGGCAGCGAGTACGTCTCGCCCGGGACGCTCGACGTCGAGGGCGACGCGTCCTCCGCCTCGTACTTCCTCGCGGCGGGCGCCGTGGGCGGCGGCCCGGTGCGCGTGCGCGGCGTGGGGCGCGCGAGCCTGCAGGGCGATGTCGACTTCGCGCGGGTGCTCGAGGCGATGGGCGCCACCATCGCCATCGGAGACGACTGGATCGAGGCGAGCCGCGCGCCCGGCAAGCCTCTGCGCGCCTTCGACCTCGACATGAACCGCATCCCGGACGCGGCGATGACGGCGGCGGTGCTCGCGCTCTTCGCGGACGGCCCTTCGCGCATCCGCAACATCGCGAGCTGGCGCGTGAAGGAGACCGACCGCATCGCCGCGATGGCGACGGAGCTGCGCAAGTTCGGCGCACGCGTCGAGGAGGGCGCGGACTTCATCGCGATCGCGCCGCCGCCGGGTTTCGCCCCGGGGTCCGCGAGCGGCGGCGGCGAGCGCGTCGACGTCGCGACGTACGACGACCACCGCATGGCCATGTGCTTCTCCCTCGCGGCGTTCGGCCCGCGGCCGGTGCGCATCCTCGATCCCGGCTGCGTGGCGAAGACCTTTCCCGGCTATTTCGACGCTTACCGTTCCCTGGTGTCGTGAGGCCCCGGGGCCGCCAATAAAACCGCCAAATCGACCTCATGCCTCCGATCGAATCCTCCAATGTCCCCGTGATCGCCATCGACGGGCCGTCGGCGAGCGGCAAGGGGACGGTCGCCGCCCGGGTGGCGGCGGCGCTGGGCTTCCACTACCTGGACAGCGGTGCCCTATACCGCCTCGCGACGCTGGCCGCGCTGCAGGCCGGCACCGACCTCCAGGACGAGGCGGCGCTCGCCCGGGTCGCGAGCGCGATGGACATCCGGTTCGACGAAGGCGGCGTGTTGCTGGACGGCCGCGACGTGACCGAGGCGCTGCGCACCGAGGAGGTGAGCGCCGCCACCTCCCGCGTGGCGGCGCGGCCCGCCGTGCGCCGCGCGCTCCTCGAGCGTCAGCGGGCGTTTCGCCGCCCGCCGGGCCTCGTCGCAGACGGGCGCGACATGGGCTCGATCGTCTTCCCGCAAGCCCCTCTCAAGGTGTTCCTCACCGCCGATGTGGCCACCCGCGCCGAGCGGCGGCATAAGCAGTTGATGGAAAAGGGAATGTATGCCAAAATGTCGGACGTCGTGGAGGAGCTGGGGCGTCGTGACGAGCGCGACATGTCGCGCGCCGTGGCGCCGCTAAGGCATTATCCCGACGCGGTTTTTCTCGATACCACCGGGCTGACCGTCGACGCGGCGGTGAACGAAGTGCTCGGCTGGTGGCGCGAAAGGTCGTCCCGACCGGGCCGGGACGTTCCCCAGGAGCGATAAAAGCCCAAAGGTGTCAGGGGGTTGGCGAGCATCGCCGCCCGTCTGGCGTTGATCAACAACGGCCGCGAGGCCGTCCATCCGAAAGTCAGGTTCTTCATGTTGTCCCCGACCCCAACCCAACCCAACCCCGCCGCCGAAAACAACTTCGCCGCCCTCTTCGAGGAGAGCCTCTCGCGCCAGGAAATGCGCGTGGGCGAAGTGATCACCGCCGAGGTCATCTCCGTCGACCCGAACGTCGTGATCGTGAACGCGGGCCTGAAGTCCGAGAGCACCATCTCCACCGAAGAATTCAAGAACGACCGCGGCGACATCGAGGTGAAGCCCGGCGACTTCGTGTCGGTCGCGATCGAAGCCCTCGAAGACGGCTTCGGCGCGACGAAGCTGTCGCGCGAGAAGGCGAAGAAGCTCGCGGCCTGGTCCGAGCTCGACCAGGCGCTCGAGGGCGGCAAGATCATCACCGGCGTCGTGTCCGGCAAGGTGAAGGGCGGCCTCACCGTCATGGTGAACGGCATCCGCGCCTTCCTGCCCGGCTCGCTCGTGGACCTGCGCCCGGTGAAGGACACCTCGCACCTCGAGGGCAAGGAGCTCGAGTTCAAGGTGATCAAGCTCGACCGCAAGAGGAACAACGTCGTGGTCTCGCGCCGCGCCGTGATGGAGGAGACCGCCGGCGTCGAGCGCCAGCAGCTCCTCGAGACGCTGAAGGAAGGCGCGATCGTGAAGGGCGTGGTGAAGAACATCACCGACTACGGCGCGTTCGTGGACCTGGGCGGCATCGACGGGCTGCTGCACATCACCGACCTCGCCTGGCGCCGCGTGAAGCACCCGACGGAGGTGCTGTCGGTGGGCGACGAGGTCACCGCCAAGATCCTCAAGTTCGACGCCGAGAAGAACCGCGTGTCGCTGGGCCTCAAGCAACTCGGCGAGGACCCGTGGATCGGCATCTCCCGGCGCTACCCGCAGGGCACGCGCCTCTTCGGCAAGGTGACCAACATCACCGACTACGGCGCGTTCGTCGAGATCGAGAGCGGCATCGAGGGCCTGGTGCACGTCTCCGAGATGGACTGGACCAACAAGAACGTGCATCCCGCGAAGGTGGTGTCGCTCGGCGACGAGGTCGAGGTGATGATCCTCGAGATCGACGAGGACCGCCGCCGCATCTCGCTCGGCATGAAGCAGTGCATGCCGAACCCGTGGGAAGAGTTCGCGATGAACCACAAGAAGGGCGACCGCGTGAAGGGCGTGATCAAGTCGATCACCGACTTCGGCGTGTTCATCGGCCTTCCCGGCAACATCGACGGCCTCGTGCACCTCTCGGACCTGTCCTGGCAGACCACCGGCGAGGAAGCCGTGAAGACGCTCAAGAAGGGCGACGAGGTCGAGACCGTGGTGCTGTCCATCGACGTCGAGCGCGAGCGCATCTCGCTCGGCATCAAGCAGCTCGAGGGCGACCCGTTCGGCAACTACGTGGCCACCCACGACAAGGGCAACGTCGTGAAGGCGACGGTGAAATCGATCGAGCCCAAGGGCGCGGTGATCGAGCTCGAGAAGGACGTGGAAGGGTATCTGAGAGCCTCCGAGATCGCCCGCGACCGCGTGGAGGACGTGCGCGCCCACCTCAAGGAAGGCGATGCGATCGAGGCGGTGATCATCAACATCGACCGCAAGAGCCGCTCGATCCAGCTGTCCATCAAGCAGAAGGACGCGGCCGAGGAAGCGGCCGCCCTGCAGAAGCACGCCGCGGAATCGAGCGCGAGCGCGGGGACGACCAACCTCGGCGCGCTGCTCAAGGCCAAGCTCGGCGGCAAGGACAAGGAGTAGGGCGATCAACAACGGGGGGGAGAAACGCGCCATGACGAAGTCACAGCTCATCGAGCTGCTGAGCGCGCGCCATAGCCAGCTGGCCCCGAAGGACGCCGAGCTCGCGGTGAAGACCATGCTGGACGCCATGGCGCAGACGCTCGCGTCGGGCAACCGCATCGAGATCCGCGGGTTCGGGAGCTTCGGCCTGAACTACAGGCCGCCGCGCACGGGCCGCAATCCGAAGACTGGCGAAAGGGTGCAGGTCCCGCGCAAGTACGTGCCCCACTTCAAGGCGGGCAAGGAGTTGCGCGAGCGAGTGGATTACCACGAGGGCTGATGCGAGCCCTCGGCGCAACCCAGGTGGCGGGCCCTTCGGGGCCCGCTTTCTTTCGGGCCGCCGGGGCCCGCGAGTTAGAATAACGGCCGGCTCGCGCTCCTCTTCGCCATGCAAGCATTCGTCTGGATCGTCCGCTTCCTCGTGGTGCTCTTCCTCGTCTGGTTCGCGGTCAAGAACGCGCAGCCGGTGGAGATCCATGGCCTGCTGGACCAGTCGTGGCAAGGGCCCCTCGTCTTCGTGCTGCTGATCGCCTTCATGGCCGGGATGGTGATCGGGCTGCTCGCGTGGATCCCGACGGTCGTGCGCCAGCGCCGCGAGATCGGTCGGCTGCGCAAGGCGAGCGCGCAACTCGCCGCGATGCCCGTGCCGCCCGTGGCACCCGCGGCCGAGCCGCCGCCCGTGGATTCCCATGGAATTTGAGTTCTGGTGGCTGCTTGCCCTGCCGGTCTTCTTCGGCATGGGCTGGGTGGCGGCCCGCGTGGACCTGAAGTCGCTCTTGTCGGAATCGCGCGCGCTCCCCTCGTCGTACTTCCGCGGGTTGAACTTCCTGCTGAACGAGCAGCCGGACAAGGCGATCGAGTCGTTCCTGCAGGTCGCCAAGGAGAACCCCCAGACCGTGGAATTGCAGTTCGCGCTGGGCAGCCTCTTCCGCCGCCGCGGCGAGGTGGACCGCGCGATACGCATGCACCAGGACCTCGTGAACCGCGAGGACCTGGCGGCCGAGCAGCGCCGCACCGCCTCCTTCGAGCTGTCGCAGGATTACTTCAAGGCGGGCCTGCTCGAGCACGCCGAGCAGGTGCTCGCGCGCATGGGCGAGGTCGATCCCTCGCCGGAGGTGCACCGCCACCTGCTCGACATCTACATCCAGGAGAAGGACTGGGAGAAGGCGATCGACGCCGCCAAGAAGCTCGAGGTGAGCGCCAAGCGCAACTACCAGCGCGAGATCGCCAACTACTACTGCGAGCTGGCGATCGGCGCCCACCTGCACGGCCACGCCGCCGAGGCCGAGGGCCACCTGCGCAACGCGCTCGAGGCGAACCGCAAGTGCGTGCGCGCCAACCTGCTGAAGGGCGAGTGGCTCGCGCGCGAGGGCCGGCACGCGGAGGCGATCGCCGCGTGGAAGGCGATCGAGCAGCAGGACCCGGCGTACTTCGGGCTCGCCGCCGAGGGCATGGTGGAGAGCTACAAGGCGCTCGGGCAGCTGGGCGAGGGCCTCACGCTGTTGCGCGGGCTGCAGCACCGCTATCCGGGCCTCGATCTCCTCAACGTCGTCTACCAGGCCAGCGCCGAGCACGAGGGCGACGAGGCCGCGTGGCGCCTGGTGCGCGACGAGGTGCGCCGCAACCCGACCCTCGTGGGGCTGGACCGGCTCATCGACGCGGAGCTCGTGCGCGCGCCGGCCGAGCGCCGCCAGGACCTGCAGCTCATGAAGAACCTGGTCCATTCCCACGCGCAGGCGCTCGCCGTGTACCTGTGCGGAAACTGCGGCTTCAAGGCGCGCCAGTTCTTCTGGCAGTGTCCCGCGTGCGGCGGCTGGGAGACGTTCCCGCCGCGCCGCACCGCCGAGCTCGACAGCGCCGGCCGCCACCTCGCGAGGATGCAGATTGGACAATAAGCCCGTCATCGTCGCGCTCGACGTGCCCGAGGCGCGCGACGCGTTGGCACTCGCCGCGCGCCTCGATCCGAAGCTCTGCCGCGTGAAGGTCGGCAAGGAGCTGTTCGTCGCCGCCGGACCCGCTGTGGTCGCGCAACTGCAGGAGCGCGGCTTCGAGGTGTTCCTGGACCTCAAGTTCCACGACATCCCGAACACCGTCGCCGGCGCATGCCGCAGCGCGGCGCGGCTGGGCGTGTGGATGCTCAACATCCACGCGAGCGGCGGGGTGGCGATGATGCGCGCCGCGCGCGACGCGCTCTCCGGCCTGGCGCGCCCGCCGCTGGTGATCGGCGTGACCATCCTCACCAGCCTCGGCGACGCCGACCTCGGGGCCATCGGCTTCAGCGGCACCGCGCACGACAACGCCGTGCGCCTCGCGCGCCTCGCGCGCGAGAGCGGGCTCGACGGCGTCGTGTGCTCGGCGCAGGAAGCGCCCGCGATGCGCGATGCGGCGGGCGCCGACTTCGTGCTCGTCACCCCCGGCATCCGGCTCGCCACCGACGCGAAAGGCGACCAGTCGCGCACGGTGACGCCGCCCGAGGCGATGCGCCTGGGCGCCGACTACCTCGTGATCGGTCGTCCGATCACCCAATCGAAAGACCCGGTCGCGACCCTCGAGTCGATCCGCGCGTCGCTGCAGGAGAAGAACACCGCATGAAGGTGAGCATGATCGGTACCGGTTACGTGGGCCTCGTGACGGGCGCCTGCCTCGCCGACGTCGGCAACCACGTGCTGTGCCTGGACGTCGACGAGCGCAAGATCGGCATGTTGAAGCGCGGCGAGATCCCCATCTTCGAGCCGGGCCTGAAGGAGATCGTGCGCGCGAACGTGGCGAGCGGGCGCCTCGCCTTCACCACCGACGCGCGCGAAAGCGCCCTCTACGCCCGGCTGCAGATGATCGCGGTCGGCACGCCCCCCGGCGAGGACGGCTCGGCGGACCTGCAGTACGTGCTCGGCGCGGCGCGCACGATCGCGAAGCACATGGACGGGCCGCGCGTGATCGTGGACAAGTCCACGGTCCCGGTGGGCACGGCCGACAAGGTGCGCGAGGCGGTGGCCCAGGAGCTCGCGCGGCGCGGCTCGAGCCTGCGCTTCTCCATGGTCTCCAATCCCGAGTTCCTCAAGGAAGGCGCGGCGGTCGAGGACTTCATGCGCCCGGACCGCATCGTGATCGGCGCCGAGGACCCGGAGGCGATCGCGGCGATGCGCGAGCTCTACGGGCCCTTCCAGCGCAACCACGAGCGCCTGCAGGTGATGGACATCCGCTCGGCCGAGCTCACCAAGTACGCGGCCAACGCGATGCTCGCCACGCGCATCTCGTTCATGAACGAGCTGGCGCTCCTCGCCGAGAAGCTGGGCGCCGACATCGAGCACGTGCGCATCGGCATCGGCTCCGACCCGCGCATCGGCTACCACTTCCTCTATCCGGGCGCGGGCTACGGCGGCTCATGCTTCCCCAAGGACGTGAGCGCGCTCCTGCGTACCGCGCACGAGTGCGGCGTGGAGCTCAAGGTCGTGCACGCGGTCCACGAGGCCAACGAGCGCCAGAAGGGCGTGCTGGTGGAGAAGGTCGTGCGGCGCTTCGGCGACGGGCTCGCGGGACGGCGCTTCGCCATCTGGGGCCTCGCGTTCAAGCCCAACACCGACGACATGCGCGAGGCGCCCAGCCGCGTGGTGCTCGATGCGCTGATGCGCCGCGGCGCCTCGGTCTGCGCGTACGACCCGGTCGCCATGGACGAGGCGCGCCGCATCTATCAGGGCGTGCACGCCGTGACCTTCGCCGCCGACGCGATGCAGGCGGCGCGCGGCGCGGACGCCCTCGTGATCATGACCGAGTGGAAGGCGTTCCGCAGCCCCGACTTCGACGAGCTGAAGGGCGCGTTGAAGGAGCCCGTGATCTTCGACGGGCGCAACCTCTACGAGCCGGCGGTGGTGCGCGCCCACGGCCTCGAATACCACGCCATCGGGCGCCTCGCCGCGCCGGCAACCTGACTTGATGAGCGCGATCCCGCTGCCCGATTTCTCGCGCGCCCGCGTGCTCGTCGCGGGCGACGTCATGCTCGACCGCTACTGGTTCGGCGACGTGAGCCGCATATCGCCCGAGGCGCCGGTGCCGGTCGTGCACGTGAAGCGCACGGACGAGCGCCCCGGTGGCGCGGCCAACGTCGCGCGCAACATCACCGCGCTGGGGGGGGCTGCCACGCTGCTCGCCGTCACGGGGGCGGACGAGGCCGCCTCGACGCTCGAGACGCTGCTCGCCGCCGAGGGCGTGAAGACCGCGCTGCACCGCGATCCGCAGCTGTCCACGACGGTGAAGCTGCGCGTGATCGGGCAACAGCAGCAGCTCCTGCGCATCGACTTCGAGCGCGCGCCGAGCCACGAGGTGCTCGCCGCGAAGCTCGACGAGTACGAGCGGCTCGTCGATGCGGCGGACGCGGTCGTGCTTTCCGACTACGGCAAGGGCGGCCTGGAACGGGTGCAGGAGATGATCGCCGCCGCGCGCCGCCACGCGAAGCCCGTGCTCGTCGATCCGAAGGGCTGGGACTACGAGCGCTACCGGGGGGCGACGCTGCTCACTCCCAACCGCGCCGAGTTCCGCGAGGTGGCCGGGCGCTGGAGCGACGAGGCGGACCTCGCGCGCCGCGCGCAGAAGCTGCGCGCCGACCTCGACCTCGAGGCGCTCATCGTCACGCGCAGCGAGGAGGGGATGTCGCTGTTCACGGCGCGCGAGAGCCGCCACGAGCCCACCCGCGCGCGCGAGGTCTACGACGTGAGCGGCGCCGGCGATACCGTGATCGGCGTGCTGGCGCTCATGGTCGCGGCGGGCGCGGGACTCCCGGCCGCGATGCGCGTGGCCAACCACGCGGCGGGCATCGTGGTCGGCAAGCTCGGCACCGCCGTCGTCCATCGCGACGAGCTCCTCGCGAGCCTCGCCGACCATCCCTGACCGAGGAAACGCGCATGGCCGTCATCGTCACCGGCGCCGCGGGCTTCATAGGCTCCAACATCGTGAAGGCGCTGAACGCCCGCGGCGAGACCGACATCATCGCGGTCGACAACCTCGAGCGCGCCGACAAGGTCGAGAACCTCGCCGACTGCGAGATCGCCGATTACCTCGACAAGCGCGACTTCCTCGAGCGCGTGGCGGCCGGGCGCTTCGACGCGAAGGTCGCCGCCGTGCTGCACCAGGGCGCCTGCTCGGACACGATGGAGACCGACGGGCGCTACATGATGGAGAACAACTACCGCTATTCGCTGGCGCTGCTCGACTGGTGCCAGGCGCGGGGCGTGCCCTTCATCTACGCCTCGTCGGCCTCGGTCTACGGCGCGGGCCGCGTCTTCCGCGAGGACCGCGAGCACGAGCGCCCGCTCAACGTGTACGGATACTCGAAACTCCTGTTCGACCAGGTGGTGCGCCGCCGGCTCGCGGATGCGAAGTCGCAGGTGGCGGGCTTCCGGTACTTCAACGTGTACGGCCCGCGCGAGACGCACAAGGGGCGCATGGCCTCCGTCGCGTTCCATTTCTTCAACCAGCACCGGGCCGACGGGCGCGTGAAGCTCTTCGAGGGCGGCGCCGGATACGGGCCCGGCGAGCAGGTGCGCGATTTCATCTCGGTGGAGGACGTGGTGAAGGTGAACCTGCATTTCCTCGGCAACCCGCGGCTGTCGGGCGTGTTCAACGTGGGCACCGGCCGCGGCGAGACCTTCAACGCGGTGGCGCGTGCCACGATCAACGCGCTGCGCGCCGCCGCGGGCGAACGTCCCCTCACGCTCGACCAGCTGCGCGCCGCGGGTGCCATCGAGTACATCCCGTTCCCGCCGCAGCTCGTCGGCAAGTACCAGAGCTACACCGAGGCCGACGTATCGGCGTTGCGCAAGGCGGGCTACGGCGCGCCGTTCCTCGCCGTGGAAGAGGGCGTGGGGCGCTACGTCGCCGCGCGGCTCGCGGCGGAGCGCGCGCGATGAGGCCGCTCGCATCCTTCGCGCTCGCGGCCGCGGCATGGATGCTCGCCGCGTGCAACGCCATGGGGCCGGCGCCCGGCACGACCGATGTCGCGCTCGCCAATCCCGGCTTCGAGGACGGGCCGGCGCAGCCGAGCTGCGCGCGCGGCTGGTACTGCTCGATGCATGCGGACCCCACCTCGTTCCGCTTCACGCTCGACGAATCGGGCGGCGCCGGCGGCAAGCGCAGCCTCTGCATCGAGCCCGTGAAGCGCGAGCCGTGGGGCATGGCGACGCAGGCGCTGCTCGATCCGCAGCTGCGCGGCAAGCGCATCCGATTCTCGCTCGCCGTGCGCACCGAAGGCGTTGCCGGCCGCGGCGCCGGGCCCATCATCGTGGCCCACGGCGGCTCCGGGCAGCGGCTGGCCCATGTCGAACGGTGGGTGGGCGGCACGCAGGGCTGGCAGCGACTGAGCGTCGAGATGGACGTGCCGGCGGACGCGAGGGATGTCCAGATGGGCGGCGAACTGGACGGTCGCGGCCGCGCCTGCATCGACGACGCGCGGCTGGAGGTACTGCGGTGAAGCCCGCCCGGGCCACGCTCGACCACTTCGTCGGCAATACGCCGCTCGTCCGGCTGCAGCGCATCCCCAAGGGCAGCTCGAACGCGCTGCTCGCCAAGCTCGAGGGAAACAACCCCGCGGGCTCGGTGAAGGACCGCCCGGCGCTGTCGATGGTGCTGGGGGCGGAGCGGCGCGGCCTCATCAAGCCGGGCGACACGCTCATCGAGGCCACCAGCGGCAACACCGGCATCGCGCTCGCGATGGTGGCGGCGATGCGCGGCTACAGGATGATCCTCGTCATGCCCGAGCACCTCACGGTCGAGCGCCGGCAGACGATGGCGGCGTACGGCGCGCAATTCGTCCTCACGCCGGAGAAGGGCGGCATGGAGCTCGCGCGCGACACCTCCGAGCGCATGCGCGACGCGGGCGAGGGGGTGATCCTCGACCAGTTCGCCAATCCCGACAATCCGCTCGCGCACTACAGGGGCACGGGCCCGGAGATCTGGCGCGACACGGACGGCAGGATCACGCACTTCGTGGCGACGATGGGCACCACCGGCACGATCATGGGCTGCTCGCGCTTCCTCAAGGAGAAGAATCCCGCCGTCCAGGTGATCGGCGTGCAGCCGGCGCCCGGCTCGTCGGTGCCGGGAATCCGCAAGTGGCCCGAGGCGTACATGCCGAAGATCTTCGAGCGCTCGCGCGTGGACCGCGTGATCGAGGTGACGCAGCAGGCGAGCGAGGAGATGGCGCGGCGCCTCGCGCGCGAGGAAGGCATCTTCGCCGGCATCTCCTCCGGCGGGGCGCTCGCCGCGGCGATGAGGGTCTGCGGCGAGGTGCGCGACGCGGTGATCGTGCACATCGTGTGCGACCGCGGCGACCGCTACCTGTCCACGGGCGTGTTCCCCGCCTGAAGGCGATGACGCCGATCCTCGTCTTCGACATCGAGACGATTCCGGACGCGCCGGGGCTGCGCAAGGTCTGGTCGCTCGGCGACGACGTGAGCGACGACGCGGTGGTGGAGCTCGCCACGCAGCGCCGGCGCCAGGCCACCGGCAGCGATTTCCTGCCGACGCACCTGCAGCGCGTCGTGGCGGTGTCCTGCGCGCTGCGCGAGCGCGACAGCGTGCGCATCTGGTCGCTGGGCGGCGCGCAGGACGGCGAGCGCGAGATCGTCCAGCGCTTCTTCGACGGCATCGAGAAGTACACGCCGCAGCTCGTGTCGTGGAACGGCAGCTCCTTCGACCTGCCCGTGCTGCACTACCGGGCGCTGATCCACGGCATCGCCGGAAGCTGCTACTGGGACCTCGGCGAGAGCAATCGCGACTTCAAGTTCAACAACTACCTCAGCCGCTTCCACACGCGACACATGGACCTGATGGACGTGCTCGCGGGCTACGTGAATCGCGCGTGGGCGCCGCTGGACGAGATCGCGCAGCTCTGCGGCCTGCCCGGCAAGCTCGGCATGGACGGCTCGCAGGTGTACGGGGCGTTCAAGCGCGGCGAGATCGAGGCGATCCGCAACTACTGCGAGACCGACGTCGCCAACACCTACGCGCTCTTCCAGCGCTTCCAGCTGATCCGCGGCCTCCTCACCCCGGAGGCCTACGCGCGCGAGGTCGAGATGCTGCGCGCCTTCATCGCCGCCCAGGATGCGCCCCACTGGCGCGCGTTCGCCGCCGCGTGGAACTAAAGGGCTCCCTCTCCCCCGGGAGAGGGCCGGGGAGAGGGTCCGCTACTTCCTGAAAGGCGAGCGGTCGTTCAGCTCGTCGAGGTAGGTGGCGATGCCGCGGCCCTCGCGCTCGAGGTAGTCGTCGACGGCGCGGTTGAAGGCGGGGTGGGCGAGCCAGTGGAAGGAGCGGGTCGCCTCGGGCAGGAAGCCGCGCGCGTGCTTGTGCTCGCCCTGCGCTCCGCCCTCGAAGAGCGCGATGCCGCGCTCGATGCAGAACTCCATCGCCTGGTAGTAGCACGCCTCGAAGTGCAGGCCGGGCACGTGCTCCACGCTGCCCCAATAGCGGCCGTAGAGGGCGCCCGCGCCGAAGACGTCGAGGGCCGCGGCGATCGGGCGGCCATCGCGCTCGGCGATCACGAGCAGGAGCGCATCGGGCATGCGCTCGGCGATCATCCCGAAGAACGCGCGGTTGAGGTACGGCGTCGAGCGATGCTCGCGATAGGTGCGCCGGTAGCACGCGGTGAAGAAATCCCAGTCGCCCGCGCGCGCCTCGCGGCCGGTGAGGCGGCGCAAGCGCACGCCGGCTTCCGCCACCCTGCGCCGCTCCTGGCGGATCTTCTTGCGCTTGTCGTGGGAAAGCTCGGCGAGGAAGGCATCGAACGACGCGTACGCCGCGTTGCGCCAGTGGAATTGCACGCCGGCGCGCTCGAGGAGCCCCAGGCCGCGCAGCCGCCGCGCATCCTCCTCCTCCGGGAACAGGACGTGCAGCGACGAGACGCGCTCGCCGCGCGCCAGCTCGAGCAGCGCGCGCGCGAGCCGCGCGCGCGTGGCGGCATCGTCCGCGAGGAGCCGCGCGCCGGTCGCGGGCGTGAAGGGCACCGCGCAGACGAGCTTCGGGTAGTACGCGAGGCCGTGGCGCTCGTAGGCGTCCGCCCAGGCCCAGTCGAACACGTACTCGCCGAATGAATGGGCCTTCAGGTAGAGCGGCGCCGCGCCCGCCAGCCGCTCGCCGTCCCAGAGCGTGGGAAAGCAGGGCGTCCAGCCGCTCGCGCTCGACGCGCAGCCCGTGCGATGCAGGCTGTCGATGAACGCGAACGAGAGGGTCGGGTTGCCGCGCGCGAGCGCATCCCACTGGGGCGGGTCCACGCCGTCCAGCGAGTCGAGGATTCGAAGGGATTGCGCCACGTCGCTATAATTGGCCTTCGCCCGATTCTAGCCGCTCGCCGGCCCGTTCCCGCGCCCCATGAAGATCGCCGTCGCCCAGATCAACACAACCGTGGGCGACTTCGCCGGCAACGCGGATCGCATTCGCCGCGCGATCGAGGCCGCCCGCACGGCCGGCGCCGCGCTCGTCATCACGCCCGAGCTGGCCCTTTCCGGCTACCCGCCCGAGGACCTGCTGCTGCGCGACGATTTCTGCGACCAGTGCGCCGCGGAGCTGATGAAGCTCGCCCCGTACTGCCTCGACGTCGCGGTGATCGTGGGCTATCCGCACCGCGAAGGGCGCACGCGCTACAACGCCGCGGCGGTGCTGCGCGACGGGCGCGTCCAGGCGGTCTATTTCAAGCAGCGCCTGCCCAACTACCAGGTGTTCGACGAGAAGCGCTACTTCGAGGTCGGCAACCGCCCCTGCGTGATCGACGTCCAGGGCCGCAAGGTGGCGATCACGATCTGCGAGGACCTGTGGTTCCCCGAGCCCGCGGCGCAGGCGAAGGCGGCGGGCGCGGAGCTGCTGGTGAGCATCAACGCCTCGCCCTTCCATCGCGCGAAGCTCGCCGAGCGCTACCAGATCATGGGCGCGCGCGTGAAGGAGACGAAGCTCCCGCTGCTGTACGTGCACTGGACCGGGGGCCAGGACGAGCTGGTCTTCGACGGAGCGTCCTTCGCGCTCGACGCCGAAGGCATGCTCTGCTACCAGGCCGAGACGTTCCGCGAGGCGATCGACCTGGTGGACTTCGAGGGCCCGGCGGTGCGCGGGCCGATCGCGCCCCCGCTCACGGAGGAGGAGACGATCTACCGCGCGCTCATGACGGGGGTGCGCGACTACGTCACGAAGAACCGCTTCCCGGGCGTGCTGCTGGGGCTGTCGGGAGGCATCGATTCGGCGCTGGTGCTCGCGATCTGCGTGGACGCCCTCGGCGCCGACCGCGTGCACGCCGTGATGATGCCGTCCGACTACACGGCCTCGATGAGCGTGGAGGACGCGCGCGAGATGGCGCGCCTGCAGGGCGTGAAGTACACCGAGATCGCGATCAAGCCGATGTTCGAGGCGTTCCGCGCCGCGCTCGCCCCGTCCTTCGCCGGCCGGCCGGAAGACGCCACCGAGGAGAACCTGCAGGCGCGCATCCGCGGCACGCTGCTCATGGCGTTCTCCAACAAGTTCGGCTCGATCGTGGTCACCACCGGCAACAAGAGCGAGATGGCCACCGGCTACTGCACGCTCTACGGCGACATGGCGGGCGGCTTCGCGGTCATCAAGGACATCGTGAAGACGCTGGTCTATCGCCTCTCGAACTGGCGCAACTCCAAGGGCCGCGTGATCCCGCAGCGCGTGATCGACCGCCCGCCCAGCGCGGAGCTCAAGCCCGGCCAGACCGACCAGGACACGCTGCCGCCCTACGAGGTGCTGGACGCCGTGGTCGAGCGCTACATGGAGCGCGACATGTCGCCCGAGCAGATCGCGGCCATGGGCTACGACATGCAGGCCGTGCGCCAGGTGGTGCGGTTGATCCAGCTGAACGAGTACAAGCGCCGCCAGGCGCCGCCCGGCATCCGCATCACGCCGCGCGCGTTTGGCAAGGATTGGCGCTATCCGATAACATCCGGGTTCCGCCCGTATACCTGACCCCGCGAGCGCCATGAAGAAGATCGAAGCGATCGTGAAGCCGTTCAAGCTCGACGAGGTGCGCGAGGCGCTCTCCGAGATCGGCGTCACCGGCCTCACGGTGACCGAGGTGAAGGGCTTCGGGCGCCAGAAGGGCCACACCGAGCTCTATCGCGGCGCCGAGTACGTGGTCGATTTCCTGCCCAAGGTGAAGGTCGAGGTGGTCGTCGCCGACGGGCTGCTCGACAAGGCGATGGACGCGATCGTCAAGGCCGCGCGCACCGGCAAGATCGGCGACGGCAAGATCTTCGTCGTCGACGTGGGCCAGGTGGTGCGCATCCGCACCGGCGAAACCGGAGAGGATGCGGTCTAGGCCGTCGAAAGTCTTTCCTGTATCCTAGCGGCACGCCAGGGGGAGACAAACAAGAATGCTTCTCGCCGCTTTCTACGTGTTCGCGATCGCCGCGATCATCCTTCACTACACGGGACACCTGAAGCGCTGGAATTGCGAGTGGATCCTGATCGTGCTCGCGATCGCCGTCTTCCCCGCCGTCCTGTTCCTCTGATCGCCCTGTTCCCCTGATCGCCGGCCGCGCCGGCGCGTCGCTCGATCAAGCGAGGCCCGCGGCCGCGAGGCGCGCGCCGGGATCCTGGCGGTAGAACAATCGCAGCTGCTCGTAGACCGCGGGATAGGCGGGCGCGAGCAGCTCGGGCGTCTCGAAGAACGCCTCGGAGGCCACCGCGAAGAATTCGCCGGGGCTCTCGGCCGCATAGGGATCGATCGGCAGCGCGTCGAGCGCGGCCTGGGAGCGCCGCGCGGACAGCCGCTCGGCCGCCTCCACGCGCGCCGCGAAGTGCTCGTATGCGGCGCTGAACGCCTGGCGCCACGCCTTCGCGCTCATGCCCTCGTGCATGGGCGGAAAACCGTTGGGATCGCCGTTGCGCATGTCGAGCTTGTGCGCGAACTCGTGGATGACCACGTTGTAGCCCGCCACGCGCGCTTCCTCGTCGCCCGAGAGCGCGACGTCCTCGTACGAGAGGATCACCGGCCCGCCCAGCCACGCCTCGCCCGCCATGGGGTCGTGCGTGAGATGCACCACGCCCGCTTCGTCGACCACCTCGCGCTCGGGCACGAACTGGGTGGGATAGACCACGATCTCCGACCAGCCCTCGTACCACTCGATGCCCAGCTCGAGCACGAGGATGCAGGCCTGCGCCGCGATGCGCACGCGCATCTCGTCGGAGACTGCGAGGTCGTGCGCGCCCGAGAAGTGCTTGATGCCGAGGAAGCGCTCGCAAAGCGCGCGCAGCCGCTCGTCGTCGTCGGCGGCGAGGCCGCGCATGAAGAGCCACGCGGCGGTCGAGCGGCGCCAGAGCGGCGCATCGATGGGGACGGAAGCGGCGCGCGTGCCGCGGCGGAACCACGACAGCATCAGGGCGCCTCAGGCAGATTCGGCGATGCCCAGCTCGCGCCGGATCTCGAGCGCGACTTCGAGGGCGCGCTCCGCGCTCGCCTCGCAGACCGTCACGTGGCCCATCTTGCGCCCCGGCCGCGCCTCGCGCTTGCCGTAGAGGTGCAGGTGCGCGCCGGCGTGGCGCAGCACCGCTTCCCAGCGCGGCTCGCCGGCGCGCCAGATGTCGCCCAGCAGGTTCACCATCACCGCGGGGCTGTGCTGCGACGGGTCCCCGAGCGGCAGCCCGCACAGCACGCGCACCTGCTGCTCGAACTGCGAGGTGCGGCAGGCGTCGATGGTGTAGTGGCCGCTGTTGTGCGGGCGCGGCGCGATCTCGTTCAGCAGCAGCCGGCCCGCCACCACGAACATCTCGACGGCGAGCACCCCGACGTAGTCGAGCCCGGCGGCGAGCCGCGCGGCGAGCGCGGTCGCTTCGCGCGCGAGCGCGTCCGGAATGCGCGCGGGCGCCACCGTCATGTCGAGGATGCCGCGCGCGTGCCGGTTTTCCGCGACCGGGAAGACGGCGATCGACCCGTCGCTCGCGCGCGCGAGGACGACGGAGATTTCGCGCTCGAGCGCCAGCAGCTCCTCGAGCACGCACGGAACGTTCTTCCATTGCGCGAGCGTGCGCGCGATGTCCTCCGGCCGGTCGATGCGCGCCTGCCCCTTGCCGTCGTAGCCGAGGCGCGCGGTCTTGAGCAACGCGGGCAGCTTCACGCGCGCGAGCGCGCGCTCGGCATCGGCGGCCGATTCGACCACCGCCCAAGCGCCCACCGGAAAGCCGTGCTCGGAGAAGAAGGCCTTCTCGCGCCGCCGGTCCTGCGCGATGGCGACGGTCGAGCCGCCGGGGCGCACTACCGTGCTGGAGGCGATCGCGTCCAGCGCGTGGGCGGGCGCGTTCTCGAATTCGGTGGTGACCGCGGCACAGGTGCGCGCGAGCTCCGCGAGCGCCTCCGGATCGTCGTATGCCGTCTCGAGATGGCCGGTCGCGAACTCGGCGGCGGGCGAATGGGGATCCGGATCGAGGACCGTCACGCGGTAGCCCAGCGTGCGCGCGGCGACCGTGAACATGCGGCCCAGCTGCCCGCCCCCCAGCAGGCCCAGGGTCGCGCCGGGCAGGATCACAGCTCTTCGCGACGCGATGGCGGCCGCGACCTCAAAGGACATCCGGCAGTTGCATCGCCGCCACCTGCTCGCGCAGCTTCTCGCGATACTCCGCGAGCTTGCGCGCGAGGCCGGGGTCCGATGCGGCGAGCAGGCTCACGGCGAAGAGCCCCGCGTTGGCCGCTCCCGCCTCGCCGATCGCGAAGGTGGCGACGGGGATGCCCTTGGGCATCTGCACGATGGAATAGAGCGAATCCTGGCCCGCGAGGTGGCGCGTGGGCACCGGCACGCCCAGAACGGGCAGCGTCGTCTTCGAGGCGATCATCCCCGGCAGGTGCGCCGAGCCGCCCGCGCCCGCGATGATGCAGGCGAGCCCGCGCTCGCGCGCGCCCTCGGCGTACTCGAACATCGCGTCGGGCGTGCGGTGCGCCGAGACGACCTTCTGCTCGTAGGCCACGCCGAAGTCCTTGAGGATGCGCGCGGCGTGCTGCATCACGTCCCAGTCGCTCTGGGACCCCATCACCACGCCCACCAGCGGTTTGTCGTCCATTGGGGCCTTCCGCTCGAGTCAGCTCGCCAGCGCCCGGGCATCCTCGAGCTGCCCGCGGTACGCGTCGAAAATGTGCCGCAGCGCGCTCTTCATGTCCACCCGGGGCGCCCAGCCGAGCTCCTGCATGGTGTTGTCGATGGCGGGCACCCGGTTCTGCACGTCCTGGTAGCCCTTGCCGTAGTACTCGCCGGAGCTCACCTCGACCAGCTTCACGCGCGCGGCGTTGTCGCGGTACTCGGGATAGGACTTCGCGAGCTCGAGCATCATGTGCGCGAGCTCGCGCACGGAGTAGTTGTTGTCGGGATTGCCCACATTGTAGATCCTGCCGCTCGCCACGCCGTCCTTGTTCTCGATGATCTTCATGAGGGCGGCGATGCCGTCGTCGATGTACGTGAAGGCTCTCTTCTGCGCTCCGCCGTCCACGAGCTTGATGGGCTCGCCGCGCACGATGTGGCCGAGGAACTGCGTGATCACGCGCGAGCTGCCCTCCTTGGCGGTGTGGATCGAGTCGAGGCCCGCGCCGATCCAGTTGAACGGCCGGAAGAGCGTGAAGTCCAGGCTTCCCATCGACCCGTACGCCCAGATGACGCGGTCCATCAGCTGCTTGGAGCACGAATAGATCCAGCGCTGCTTGTCGATCGGGCCCAGCACCAGCTCGGAAGCGTACGGGTCGAAGCGCGCGTCGCGGCACATCCCGTAGACCTCGGAAGTCGAAGGGAAGAGGATGCGCTTGCCGTACTTCACGCAGCTCCTCACGATCGGGAGATTCGCCTCGAAGTCGAGCTCGAAGACCTTGAGCGGCTCGCGCACATAGGTCGCGGGTGTCGCGATGGCCACCAGCGGCAGGATCACGTCGCACTTGCGGATGTGGTATTCGATCCACTCCTTGTTGATCGTGATGTCGCCCTCGAAGAAGTGGAAGCGGGGGTTTCCCATGAGGTCGGAGACGCGGTCCGAGCTCATGTCCATGCCGAACACTTCCCATCCGGTGTCGGCCAGGATGCGCTGCGACAGGTGGTGGCCGATGAAGCCGTTGACGCCGAGGATGCACAGTTTCTTCATGGGGTATCTCCAAGCGGTACCGGCTCGCGGCCGAAATGCTCCGCGAAACGCTCGGCGTCCAGCGGCGCGCCGTCGAGATCGCAGTCGAGGATGCGCAGCACCCCGCCGTCCGCGCACCGGGCGACGAGATGCTTGCCGTCGAAGCGGAGCATGGGGGCTCCCGGTTCGGAGCGGGCCGGCGCGACGTGGGTGCGCAGCAGGCGCAGGCGCCGGCTGCCGAACTGGGTGAAGGCTCCGGGATAGGGAGGTGCCACGGCGCGCACGAGGTTGTGGATCTCGCGCGCGCCCCGGGTCCAGTCGATGCGCCCGTCCTCGGCCGTCCGGCCGCGGCAGTATTCGCCCTGCGCGAGGTCCTGCTCGTGCAGCGGCGCCATGCCGTCGAGCACGCCCGGCAGCGACCGGTCGAGCACCAGCTCGGCCGCGACCGTCACCTTGCGGAACACGTCGATCGCGTGGTCGTCGGGAAGGATCGGCACCGCCATCTGGTCGACGATGCGGCCCGCGTCGGGCTTCTCGACCATCTCGTGCAGCGTGGCCCCGGTGGTGTCGGCGCCGCGCAGGATCGCCCAGTTCACGGGCGCCCGCCCGCGGAACCTCGGCAGCAGGGAGCCGTGCATGTTGAAGGCGCCGCGCATCGCCGTGGCGAGCACGGCGTTCGAGAGCATGCGGCGGTAGTAGAACGAGAACAGGAAGTCGGGCGAGATCCCCTGCAGGCGATTCAGGAACGCGGGAGCGTTCGGGTCGTCGGGGGTGGCGACCTCGAGGTCGTTGGCGCGCGCGACCTTCTCGACGCTCTCGAACCATACGTTCTCGCCGGGATCGTCGCGGTGCGTGACCACGAGGGGCACCTTCACGCCGTGCGCGAGCAGCACGGCGAGGCAGCGCACCCCGACGTCGTGGTAGGCGAAGACGACCGCGTCGTATTCCATCAGTCGATCTTCTCGAGCAGCGCCTGGATCACGTAGCGCGGCCGCTCGCGCACCTGCTGGTAGATGCGGCCCACGTATTCGCCGATGAGCCCGAGCCCGAAGAGCACGACGCCGGTGAGGAAGAACTGCAGGATGTCGCGGTCCCAGATCACCCAGAGCCCGTCGCCGACGCCCGAGTAGATGCGCCAGGCGATCACCGCCACGTAGACGCCGAGCGCGACCACCGAGACGAAGATCCCGAAGAGCGAGAAGAGCTGCAGCGGCAGCACCGAGAACCCGGTCACCAGGTCGAAGTTGAGGCGGATCAGCTTGTAGAGCGAGTACTTCGAGGCGCCGGCATGGCGCTCCTCGTGCTCGACCTCGACCTCGGCGGGATCGTGCGCGAACGAGTAGGCGAGCGCCGGGATATACGTGCTCACCTCGCGCGAGGCGCGGATCGCGTCGATGATGGGCCGGTCGTAGGCGCGCAGCATGCAGCCCTGGTCGGTCATGTGGATGTGCGTTATGCGCTCGCGCACGCGGTTCATGGCGCGCGAGGCCAGGCGCCGCCACGCGGCGTCGCGGCGCATGCGGCGGATGGAGCCCACGTAGTCGTGGCCCTCGTCCATCTTGGCCAGCAGCTTCGCGATCTCCTCGGGCGGGTTCTGCAGGTCCGCGTCGAGCGTCACGATGCGGTTGCCGCGCACGTGCTCGAAGCCGGCCATGATCGCCATGTGCTGGCCGAAGTTGCCGTTGAAGAGGATCACGCGCGTGACCTCGGGGCGCTTCTGGAACTGCTCGCGCAGCAGTGCCGCGGAGCGGTCGTGGCTGCCGTCGTTCACGAACACGACCTCGTAGGACACGCCGAGGGCGTCCAGGGCGGGATAGAGGCGCGCGAAGAGCGCGGGCAGCACCGCCTCCTCGTCGTACACCGGGATCACCACCGAGACTTGCGGGTTCGCCATGTCAGGCGGCCTTGCGCCGCAGCGTGCGCCCCATCGCCTCGCACACCCGCTCCACGTCCGCTTCGCGCATCTCGGGGAAGAGCGGCAGCGTCGCGGTCTCGCGGGCGATGCGCTCGGAGACCGGGAAGCGGCCCTCGCGAAAGCCCTTGCGCCGGAAGAGCGTCGTGAGGTGGATCGCCTCGTAGGAGACGCCGATGCCGATGCCCTCCTGCGCCATGGCGTCGATGAACGCCTTGCGCGTGCGGCCCATCGCCTCGAGCGGAAGCAGCACGGTGAACATGTTCCAGCTGTGGCCGGGGTTGTCGCGCGGCGGCAGGCGCTCGGGCGTGAGGAGGTCGTCGCCCGCGAGGCACTCGAAATAGCGCTCCGCCAGGCGCTCGCGCGTGCGGCACCACTCGTCGAGGCGCTTCAACTGCTCGAGGCCCAGGCGCGCCGACACGTCCGACAGGTTGAACTTCCCGCCCGGCTCTTCCACGTCGCGCGTGCCGTCGGGAAGGCGCACGATGCCGTGGAAGCGCAGGCGCTCGACGTGCGCGGCCTCGTCCGCGTCGTTCAAGACGAGCGCTCCGCCCTCGATGGTGGTCATGTTCTTGTTCGGGTGGAAGCTGAACGAGACCAGGTCGCCCGCCGAGCCCACGGGGCGGCCCGCGGCGCGCGAGCCGATGGCGAGCGCCGCATCTTCGATCACCCGCACGCGGTGGCGCCGGGCGAAGGCGGCGAGCGCCTCCGGATCGAGCGGCGCGTTGTAATGGGTCGGCAGCAGCGCGCGGGTGCGCGGCGTGACCGCGGCCCCCGCCGCTCCCATGTCCACGTTGCGCGTCGCGAGGTCCACGTCGACGAACACCGTGGTCGCGCCCACGCGCTCGATCATGTTCGCGGTGGAGAAGAAGCTCTGGGCGGGCGTGATCACCTCGTCGCCGGGGCCGATGCCCAGCATCTCGAGGGCCACCTGCATCGCGGCGGTCGCCGATGTCAGCACGCGCACCGGCCGGCCGCCCACGTACTCGGACAGCGCGCGCTCGAACGCCGCCACCTGCGGTCCGGAGGCGATCCAGCGGCTGCGCATCGTCTCGGCGACGGCGGCCACCATGGCCTCGTCGATCGCCGGGCGCGCGAAGGGCAGGAAGGGCTGCACTAGGAGCGCGCCACCAGGAAGACGCCCACCACGATGAACGCGATCCCGACCAGCTTCTGCGCGCCGAGCGATTCGCCGAAGAGCCACCAGGCGGCGAGCGCGTTCACGATGTAGCCGATCGAGAGCATCGGATAGGCCACGCTCACCGGCACGCGGGACAGCGCCAGGATCCACACCACGACGCTCACCACGTAGCACGCGAGCCCGCCGGCGATGAAGGGGCTCACCGCGAGCTTCGAGCCGACGGGAACCAGGTTGGCGAGCGAGAAGGCGAACTCGCCCACGCGGTTCGTGCCCGCCTTGAGGAGGAGCTGCGCGGTCGCGTTGAGCAGCACGCCGGCCAGAACGAGCGAGAAGGTGAGAGGGGTCACGGCTTGCGGACGAGGACGCGGCGGGAGTCTTCATGCAGCACCTGCATGGGCAATCCCAGCCGCCGGAATTTTTCGAATGTGCCGGGCTGCATTATAGCCAGCGCATCGCCGGGCCGCAGCCATTCGTCCCCGAAGTCGTCGACGTCCCAGAGGGCGAGCCCGGGCTCGGCCTCCAGGCCGGTCTCGAACTCGTCGCGGTAGTTCACCAGCGTGAGCGTGCGCCGGATGTAGAAGGGCACCGTCTGGTCGTAATGGTTCACGCTGTAGAGGCGCGTTTGCGGCCCGAGCCACGGCTTCATCGCCTCGGCCACCACCCGGCCCGACTGGCGCGGCGAGAGCTGCTCGTAGGCGTCCTCGAGGCAATCGATCACGAGGAGCGAGGCCAGCGCGATCGCCGCGATGCCGAACCAGCGCCGGCCCGCGCGCAGCAGGAATGCGGCGGCCACCCCGCCCGTGAACAGCGCCGCGGTCCCGGCGAGGGCCCACGGCTTCGCGGCGCGGTACATCGCGAGCGTCCACGCGTCGAGCGGGCCGCGGTCCAGGCCGAAGGCCGCCACGGCGAGCGGAATCGCGAGCGCGGCGCCGAGCGCGGCCCACAGCGCGAGGCGGCGCGCGGAGGCCTGGGCCAGGTACAGCGCGAGCACGATCGCGAGGATCGGGAACACCGGCAGCACGTACGCGGGGAGCTTCGATCCCGAAGCGCTGAAGAACGCGACCACGAATGCGCACCAGAGGAGCGCCACGCGCAGCGGCTGGAAACGCCGGCCGGATTCGCTGCGCCATGCGTGCGCGATCGCGGCCGGCATCGCGAACGCCCACGGCAGGAAGCCCACCGCCACGATGGGCAGGAAATACCACCACGGCTCCACGCGCCGGTGCTCCGTGGTGAGGAAGCGCTCGAAATGCTCGTGCACGAAGAAGAAGTGCGCGAACTCGGGATTGGCGCGCGAGACCGCGACGAACCATGGCGCCGCGATCACGAGGAAGATCGGCACGCCGTACCACCAGCCGAGCCGCCGGAACACCGAGAAGTCGCGCTGGAGCACGCAGTGGAAGAACACCGCCGCGCCCGTGAAGACGATGCCGATGAGGCCCTTGGAGAGCACCGCGAGCGCCATCGCGGCCCACGCGACCGCGATCCAGCCGTGCGCCGAGCGGCTGCCGCGCTCGGCCGCCTGCTCGGCGAGGATGAACGCGCAGAAGGTCGCCGTGGTCCAGAGCGTGAGCCCCATGTCGAGCGTGACGATGGTGCCCATGGCCATGAAGTACGGGCTCGCGAAGAGCGCGAGGATCGTCGCCATGCGCGTCTGCGGCGTGCCCAGCCGCCGGCTCGCGTACGCGGCGATGAGGATGGTGAGCAAGCCGCAGAGCCCGACGTAGAGCCGCGCGGCGAGCTCGCTTTCTCCCAGGCCCTCGAACACGAGCGCGGTCGCCCAGTACTGCAGCGGCGGCTTCTCGAAGTACTTCACGCCGTTCAGGCGCGGCGTCACCCAGTCGCCGCTCGCCGCCATCTCGCGCGAGATCTCCGAGTAGCGGCCCTCGTCGGGATTGGCGAGCGGGCGTTGCAGGCCGTCGATGCCGATCGCGAGCGCCACGAGGGCGAGGAGTGCCAGCGCGAAGCGCTCGGCGTGCAGGCTCACGCGCTCAGGCCTCGAGCAGCACGACGACCGCGCCGCCGCCGCCGTGGATCGCGCGCGGCTCGACGAATGCGAGCACTTCGTCGCGACGCGTGAGGAGCTTGCGGATGCGGCGCTTGAGCACCGGCTCGCGCCCGTGCGATCCCAGGCCCTTGCCGTGGATGATGCGCACGCAGCGCAGCCCGCGGCGCCGGCAGTCGTTGAGGAAGCCGGCGGTGGCTTCGGCCGCCGCCACCGCGGCGAGGCCATGCAGGTCGAGCTGGTCCTGGATCACCCAGTGCGTGCGCCGCAGCTTCCTCAGGATCTCGCGCGGCAGCCCCGCGCGCAGGAACATGGAATCGTCCTCGACCTCGGTGTCGTCGCCTTCGGGGCCGAGGCGGGCGAGATCCTCGAGCACCGCGCGCTCGTCGAGGATGCGCTGCGTGGGCACGGGGGACGGACGCGGGCGCCACGGCTCGACGCGGTTCACCGGCGGGGCCGGCGCCACGTCGCGCATCTCGGCGCGGAAGAGGGCGATGTCCTCGGGCGCCGGGGAATGCTCGCGCGGGACGACCCGCGAGCGCTTCTTCACCCCAGCGTTTCCAGGTACTTGTCGGCGTCGAGCGCGGCCATGCAGCCGGTGGCCGCGCTGGTGACGGCCTGGCGGTAGACGTGGTCCTGCACGTCGCCGGCCGCGAACACGCCCGCAACGCTCGTGGCGGTCGCGTTGCCGTCGAGCCCGCTCTTCGTGACGATGTAGCCGTTCCTCATCTCGAGCTGTCCCTCGAAGATGTCCGTGTTGGGCTTGTGGCCGATGGCGATGAAGCAGCCCGTGAGGGGCAGCTCGCGCGTCTTGCCGTCCACCGTGGACTTGAGCCGCACGCCGGTCACGCCGGACTTGTCGCCCAGCACCTCGTCCAGCGTGTGGTTCCACGCGATGGAGACCTTGCCCTCCTTCTCGCGCTCGAGGAGCTTGTCCTGCAGGATCTTCTCGGCGCGGAACCGGTCGCGGCGGTGGACGACCGTCACGTGGCGCGCGATGTTGGCGAGGTAGAGGGCCTCTTCCACGGCGGTGTTGCCGCCGCCCACGACGCACACGTCCTGCGCCTTGTAGAAGAACCCGTCGCAGGTGGCGCAGCCGGACACACCCTTGCCCATGAACGCCTGCTCGGAAGCCAGGCCCAGGTACATCGCCGAGGCTCCGGTGGCGATGATGAGCGCGTCGCAGGTGTACGTCGCCGCGTCGCCGACCAGCGTGATGGGCTTTTCCTCCAGCTTCGCCGTGTGGATCTGGTCGAACACGATCGCCGTCTCGAAGCGCTCGGCGTGCTTGAGGAAGCGGTCCATGAGCTCCGGGCCCTGCACGCCCATGGCGTCCGCGGGCCAGTTGTCCACGTCGGTGGTGGTCATGAGCTGGCCGCCCTGCGCGAGGCCGGTGACGAGCGTGGGCTTCAGGTTGGCGCGCGCGGCGTACACGGCGGCCGTGTAGCCGGCCGGGCCCGAGCCGAGGATGAGCAGGCGGGAATGTTGGGTCGTCATTCTGGAGGTAAAAAGTGCGGGCGGGCGGCGGGGCAAATCGCGATTATCGCATCCCGGCGCATCGCGTATGTGCCTGAAATTAAGGGATTATATGAGGTTGGCTAGCTAAGCGTTTGACAAATAAGGGCATTTTGAGTATTTAAGGAGCCATGCAAGCGACCCCGAAGCGTGCGATGCCCGGCGAGCGCACCCAGACGCTGAAGGCGGTGCCGTTTTTCACGCAGCTCTCCGACCGGGAGCTCGACGTGGTGCGCGCGGTCGCCACCGAGAAGAGCTACCCGAAGAACGCCGTCTGCCTCACCGAAGGCGAGATGGGCGATTCGCTCTACATGATCCAGTCGGGCAAGGTGAAGGTCTTCATCGGCGACGAGGACGGGCGCGAGATCATCCTGAAGATCCTCGGTCCCGGCGACTTCTTCGGCGAGATGTCGATGATCGACAAGCAGGCGCGCTCGGCGTCGGTGACCACCATCGAGGCTTCCACCTTCCTCGTGCTGTCCCACACGGCATTCGAGCGCTGCATCGAGGAGGCGCCGCGCATCGCGAACATGGTGATGCGCGTGCTCGCGCAGCGCGTGCGCGAGGCCGACCGCAAGATCGGCACGCTCGCCCTGATGGACGTCTACGGGCGCGTGGCGAGCACGCTGCTCGAGCTCTCGGTGTACAGCAACGGCAAGCTCATGGTGGGCGAGAAGCTCTCGCAGCAGGACCTCGCCAACATGGTGGGCGCCTCGCGCGAGATGGTGAACCGCATCCTCAAGGACCTCTCGGAGCGCGGGTTCATCTCGATCGAGTCGAAGTCGATCACGATCATCAATCGGGAGTTGCCGCCATCGCTGTAACGGAAGTGCGCGCGGCGCCGCGCTTCGCGGCCGCGCAAGCCTCGCCCTCCCACCCTCGGCCTCGGCCGCGTCCTGCGCGAAGCCGGCTGGATCCTCGTCCTCGCCCTCGGCGCGTGGCTGGCACTCGTGCTCGCCACCTACCATCCCACCGACCCGGGGCCGCACTTCGACGGGCCGCAGACGCTCGTGCTCAACAAGGGCGGTGTCGCGGGCGCGTGGATCGCCGGGGCGCTCTACTTCGTGTTCGGCTTCTCCGCGTGGTGGTGGGTCGTGTTCGGCGCGCTCGCCATCCTGCGGCTCTACGCCCGCGTGGAAGCGTGGCAGCTCGTGAGCCGGCGCTCGCTCGCGATCACGCTCGTCGGTTTCGCCATCGTGATGGCGTCGAGCTGCGCGCTGGAGGCGATGCGCGCGCACGCCCTGGCGCCCGAAGGCTTCGAGCCCGGCGGCGCGCTCGGCACGGTGCTGGCCCCCTTCATCGCGCGTGCGCTCGGCTTCACCGGCGGCACGCTGCTTGTCCTCGCGCTGCTGGCCGGCGGGGTGAGCGTGTTCACCGGGCTTTCGTGGCTGCGCTTCGCCGAGCTCACGGGCGGCGCGCTCGAGTGGGGCTTCGGCATGGTGCGGCTGCGCGTCGAGGCGCGCCGCGATCGCGAGGAGGGGCGGCTCAAGGCGCAGGAGCGCGACGAGAAGGTCGAGGAGGCGCGCAAGGCCTTCGAGGAGCACGAGCCGATCCGCATCGAGATGCCGGTGGTGGAGATCCCGAGGAGCGAGCGCGTCGTGCGCGAGAAGCAGGTGCCGCTCTTCGCCGACCTGCCCGATTCGCCGCTGCCCGCGCTCTCGCTCCTCGACGGCCCCGATTCGCACGTCGAGCGCCCGAACGCCGAGACGCTCGAATACACCTCGCGCCTCATCGAGCGCAAGCTCCTCGACTTCAACGTCCAGGTGAAGGTCGTGGCGGCGTACCCGGGACCGGTCATCACGCGCTACGAGATCGAGCCGGCCGTCGGCGTGAAGGGCGCGCAGGTGGTGAACCTCGCCCGCGACCTCGCGCGCGCCCTCTCGGTGACCGCGATCCGCGTGGTGGAGACCATCCCGGGCACCTCGTGCATGGGCCTCGAGATCCCGAACCCGAAGCGCGAGATCGTGCGCCTGTCGGAGATCGTGGGCTCGCAGGCCTACGCCGACATGCATTCGCGCCTCACGCTGGCGCTCGGCAAGGACATCACCGGCAAGCCCGTGGTGGCCGACCTCGCGAAGATGCCGCACCTGCTCGTCGCGGGCACCACCGGTTCCGGCAAGTCGGTCGCGATCAACGCGATGATCCTCTCGCTCATCTACAAGTCCACGCCGGCCGAGGTGCGCCTGATCATGGTGGACCCGAAGATGCTCGAGCTCTCCGCCTACGAAGGCGTGCCGCAGCTGCTGGCGCCGGTGGTGACGGACATGCGCCAGGCGGCCGCCGCGCTGCACTGGTGCGTGGCCGAGATGGACCGCCGCTACAAGCTCATGTCCGTCCTCGGCGTGCGCAACCTCGCGGGCTACAACCAGAAGGTGCGCGAAGGCATCGAGAAGAAGCAGCCGCTGAAGCACCCCTTCACCCTTGTGCCGGAGAATCCCGAGGACCTCGAGGCGCTGCCCAACGTGGTGGTGGTGATCGACGAGCTGGCCGACCTCATGATGGTCGCGGGCAAGAAGGTGGAGGAGCTCATCGCGCGCCTGGCGCAGAAGTCGCGCGCCTCCGGCATCCACCTGATCCTCGCGACGCAACGGCCGTCGGTGGACGTCATCACCGGCCTCATCAAGGCGAACGTGCCCACGCGCATCGCCTTCCAGGTTTCCTCGAAGGTCGATTCGCGCACGATCCTCGATCAGCAGGGCGCCGAGAGCCTCCTCGGGCAGGGCGACATGCTCTACCTCACGCCGGGCTCGGGCCATCCGGTGCGCGTTCACGGCGCCTACGTGGCCGACGCCGAGGTGCATCGCGTGGTGGCCGCGCTCAAGAAGCAGGGCGCGGCGCAGTACGTCGACGGCATCCTCGACGATCCCGAAGGCGCCGAGGCGAACGGAACCAACGGGGATGGCGCTGTCTCAGGAGAAGCGGATCCCCTCTACGACCAGGCCGTGCAGATCGTCCTCCAGAACAAGAGAGCCTCCATCTCGCTCGTGCAGCGCCACCTGCGCATCGGCTACAACCGCGCGGCACGCCTGATCGAGGACATGGAGCGCGCGGGCCTCGTCTCGCCCATGGCTTCCAACGGGAACCGCGAGATCCTCGTTCCGTCGCGGGAGAAATAGCGCATGCGTGAAGGGCTCCTTCTCCCCAGGGAGAAGGCCGGGATGAGGGTGGCCGCCGCGCTCCTCCTGGCCGTTGCGTTCGTGGCCCGCGCCGGCGGCCTCGACGACTTCCTCGCGTTCAATTCCGCGACGAGGGCCGCCACCGCGCAGTTCTCGCAGCAGGCCTTCGACCGCGCCGGCAAGGTCGTGGACCGCTCGTCCGGCACGTTCGCCTTCGCGCGCCCCGGCAAGTTCCGCTGGGCCTACGAGAAGCCGCACAAGCAGCTGCTCGTGGCCGACGGCGCGAAGCTCTGGATCTACGATCCCGACCTCGCGCAGGTCACGGTGAAGCGCATCGACCAGGCGATCTCGTCCACGCCCGCCGCGCTCCTCGCCGGCAAGGACGACATCACGAAGCTCTTCACGCTGCGCGACGCGGGCACGGCCGACGGCCTCGCCTGGGTCGATGCGCTGCCGAAGGCGAAGGACACGGGATTCGATCGCGTGCGCCTGGGGCTCGACGGCCGCACGCTCGCCGCGATGGAGCTCTACGACCAGCTGGGCGGCCACACGGTGCTGCGCTTCACGGACTTGAAGGCCAACGTCTCGCTGCCGCCCGACACGTTCCGCTTCACGCCACCCAAGGGCGCGGACGTGATCGACGAAGACACTCCGGCGCGCAAGTAGCTCAGCGGTTCGCGTCCATCCATCCGGCGAGGGTATCGAGCACCTCGGCGAGGACCTCCGCGTCCTTGCGGCCGGTTCGCGCCGGGACGTGGAAGGAGTGATCCGCGTCGGCGAACACCGCGAGCTTCGCGCGCGCTCCGAGCTTCGCCACGAGCGGCTCCAGCAGCTCGAGGCGCGCGAGATCGTCGCGGCTGCCCTGCAGGAAGAGCATCGGGATGCGCACGCGTTCGAGATGGGCCCCGCGCTCGTGGGAAGGATGCCCCGCGGCGTGCAGGGGGAAGCCGAGGAACGCGAGAGCGCGCACGCCCGGCAGCGGCGACTCCGCCTGCGCCTGCGAGGTCATGCGGGCGCCGAAGGACTTGCCGCCGGCGAAGAGCGCGACGTCCGGGAGCCGCCGCGCCGCTTCCGCGACCGCCGCACGCACGGCGCCCTGCGCGACCTTCGGCGCGTCCACGCGCTTCGAGCCGCGTTCCATCGCCGGGAACTGGAAGCGCAGCGTGGCCATGCCGCGCGCGAAGAGTCCCTGCGCCGCCGCCGCCATGAACGGATGCGTCATGCCGGCGCCGGCGCCATGTGCGAGCACGTACGCGGCCCGCGGCTTCGGAGGCGCGAGGAGCAGGCCGGAAACGCTGCCCTCGCCGAGCGCGATGGAAACGGACTTCGCTTCCGGAGCCTTCATCGCGGCTCGAAGCCCATCAACGCCTGCGCGTAGGCGGGCGCGGTGGGCTCGTGCATGAAGTACGCGTAGACCTCGCGCCACGAAGTCGCGGCGAGGCGCTCCGCCCATTGGCGCAGGTCGTCGTCGGAGTAGTGCTCGAGGCGCAGGCGCACGTAGCCCCACGGCGCGGTCTCGACCAGCGGCGGCGGCGCGTTGTCCTCGCGCTCCGACAGGCACAGCGCCGCGCCCGCGCCGCGCAGCGCGGCGTACACGTCGTCGTCGAACCAGCTCGCGTTGCGGAATTCGAACGCCGCGCGGTGATCCTCGGGCAGCATGGCGAGGAAGCCCTGCAGGCGCGGCAGGTCCTTCTTCAGGAGCGGCGGCAGCTGGAACAGCACCGGGCCGCGCTTGGCGCCGAGGGCCGCGAGGTTCCTGTAGCAGGTACGCCACCGACTCGGCCGCGGAGTCGCCTTGAGACGCGACGATGTGCGTGATGCGCCGCGACGCCTTGATCGCGAAGCGGAAGCCCTCGGGCGTCGCGACGCCCCAGTTCTCCAGCATCGACGTCTGCGGCATGCGGTAGAAGGTGTTGTTGATCTCGACCGTCGGCAGGCGCGCGGCGTAGAACGGCAGCATCTCCTCGGGCTTGATCTTCTCCGGGTAGAACGGCCCCTTCCATTCCTTGAACGAATAGCCGCTCGCGCCCGCGAGAAGCTTCCGTGCCATCGGACGCCTCTTGCTCTCCTAGAATCCGTGCGCATGGCGAAAAACCGCCCTCGAGCGAATATTCCGCCAAGCGGGCCTTCGACGGCCACGCCCGAGCCGCGCGCCGTCGCTCGCGCCGGCGCCGGGCGGGCCGCTGCTCTTCGTCGTCCAGCAGCACTCGGCGCGCGCGGCTGCACTACGACTTCCGGCTCGAATGCGACGGCGTCCTCAAGTCCTGGGCGGTGCCCAAGGGTCCGTCGCTCGATCCTAGCGAAAAGCGCCTCGCCGTGCAGACGGAGGACCATCCCTACGACTACGCGTCCTTCGAGGGCGTGATCCCGGCCGGGCCAGTACGGCGCGGGCGAAGTGATCGTCTGGGACTGCGGCGTCTATTCGCCCGACGAGGGCGGCGCCACCTGGTTCCACGACCGCGCCGAGGCCGAGCGGCGCGTGCGCGACGGGGCTCGACAAGGGCAAGCTGAGCTTCCTGCTGCGCGGCGAGAAGCTGAAGGGCTCCTTCGCGCTGGTGCGCACCAAGGAAGCGAAGCAGTGGCTGCTCATCAAGCACAAGGACCGGTTCGCGGCGGCCGACGACGTCACGGCGCAGCAGCCGCTCGGTGCTCTCCGGCATCGACGGTCGAGGACCTCAAGGTCGTTCCCGCGCATCGCATGCCGGCCGCACGCCTCGTGCCCGCGGGGAAGACCGAGCCGATGCCCGCGAAGCTCGCGCCGATGCTCGCGCGAGACCGCGCGACGCGCCGTTCCAGCGCGCGGGACTGGATGTGGGAGCCCAAGCTCGACGGCTATCGCGTGCTCGCGTTCATCGACGGCGACCGCGTGAAGCTGCGCTCGCGCCGCGGGCTCGACCTCGCCGGCGATTTCCCGCGCCTCGCCGCGGAGCTCGCGCAGCAGGCGGCGGGCACGCATGATCCTCGACGGCGAGATCGTCGCGTTCGACGCGGCGGCAAGCCCTCGTTCGGCGCGCTGCAGGATCGCGCGCAGCTGAAGACCGAGCGCGAGATCGCGGCGGCCGACCGCGAGACGCCCGTGGCCTTCTTCTGCTTCGACCTGCTGCACTTCGCGGGCATCGACCTGCGCCGCCGCGCCGTATCGCGATCGGCGCCGCTACCTCGCGCAGTGCCTGCTGCCGTCGCCGCTCGTGCAGCTCGTGCACGCGGCCGAGGACGGCGTGGCGCTGCGACGCGGCGGCGCTCGCGACCGGCTTCGAGGGCGTGATCGGCAAGCGCAAGGACAGCCGCTACGAGCCGGGACGCCGCTCGGCGTCGTGGCTCAAGGTGAAGCCGGTGCAGAGCGCGGACTTCGTCGTCGGCGGCTACACGCAGCGGCAAGGGCTCGCGCGCGGCGCTCGGCGCGCTGCTGGTCGGCTACTGGGACCAGGGGAAGCTGCGCTACGCCTCGCACGTGGGCTCGGGCTTCGACGAGCGCAGCGCTCGACGCAGGTGAAGGCCGCGGCTGGAGCCGCTCGCGGCGGAGACGTGCCCGTTCGCCGAGACGCCGGAGCTCAACGGCCCGACGACGTGGGTCGAGCCGCGCACGGTGGCCGAGGTGAGCTTCCAGAGCTGGACCGACGACGACCACCTGCGCGCGCCGGTGTTCCTGCGGCTGCGCGACGACATCGACGCGAAGAAGGTGCGGCGCGCGCCGTCGGCGCGCGGCGGCCGTGAGCCCGCCACGCCGCGCGATCCGCATCGACGACGTCGTCGCCCAGCTCGACCGCGCGAAGGCGACGTTCACGCTCGCGGTGGGCGCGCACCGCATCCGCCTGACGCACCTCGACCGCGTCTACTGGCCCGCGAACCCGGCGCTGCAGCCAGCCGGCGCTCACCAAGCGCGACCTGCTTGCGCTACTTCGCGCAGGTCTCGCCGTACATGCTGCCGCATCTCGCCGACCGCCCGCTCACGATGATCCGCATGCCCGACGGCATCGGCGGCCAGCGCTTCTTCCAGAAGCACTGGGAGCAGGAGCGGCCGGAGTTCGTCGAGTCGATCACCGTGTTCTCGGAGCACAAGGACGAGCAGCACGAGTACCTGCTGTGCAACAACCTGCCGACGCTGCTGTGGCTCGCGCAGTCGGGCACGCTCGAGTTCCACGTCTGGCATTCGCGCGCGCAGGCCCGGGCCCGACGCGGCCTCGAAGGGCACCGACTACGCCTCGCTCGCTCGAGTCGCTCGAGGCGTCGGTGCTGAACTATCCCGGACTACGTGCTGTTCGACCTCGATCCCTACATCTACTCGGGCAAGGAAGCGCCGGGCGCGGAGCCCGAGCTCAACACGGTCGCGTTCGAGAAGGGCAAGGAGGTGGCCTTCTGGCTGCGCGAGCTGCTGCAGAGCATGTCGCTCGAGGCGATCGTGAAGACCTCGGGCAAGACCGGGCTGCACGTCTTCGTGCCGATCCGGCGCACGCTCGACTTCGACGCCGCGCGCCACGTCTCCGAGCTGGTGGGCCGGCACCTGATGCGCCTGCACCCGAAGGACATCACGCTCGAGTGGAGCATGCCCAAGCGCACGGGCAAGATCTTCATGGACTACAACATGAACGTGCGCGGCAAGACGCTGAACGTCGCGTATTCGCCGCGCGGCGTGCCCGGCGCGCCGGTGTCGATGCCGCTCACGTGGGAGGAGCTCGCGACGGCGCATCCGCTCGACTTCCGCATCGGCAACGCGACGGAGCGCCTGGCGCGAACCGGGGACCGCTGGGCGGACGCGCTCGCGCGCAAGCAGGACCTGGAGCGCGCCCTCAAGCGCTAGGGGCGCGCCCGTCCGGCGATCGTCGAGGGATGGCGATACACTGGGTAGCATGATCGGCAACGACCAGTTCCCGACGTTTCGCGCCCGCCACGCGCAGATGTTTCCCGTGCTGTCGGAGGCGGAGATCGCGCGCCTGCGCCGCTACGGGTCGACCAGGCGGTTCGCGCAAGGCGAGCGGCTTTTCACGACGGGCAAGCCGGGGCTCGGGATGCTCGTCGTGCTCGAGGGCGCGATCGACGTTTCCCGCCGCGACGGCCATGGCCGCGACATTCCGCTCGTCGAGCACGGTCGTGGAAGCTTCGCCGCGGAAGTCGGACAGCTGCAGGGCAAGCCCGCGTTCGTGGACGGCACGGCGAGGGGCGACGTCGAGGTGCTGCTCATACCTGCGTCGGGAATCCGCGCGGTGCTGGTGGGTGAAGCCGAACTCGGCGAGAAGATCATGCGCGCGCTCATCCTGCGCCGCGTCGGATTGATCGAGGCGGGAGCGGGCGGCCCCGTGCTCATCGGCGAACCGGATTCGCCGGGCGTGGTGCGGTTGCGGAACTTTCTCACGCGCAACGGCCATCCGCACCTCGTCTTCGATCCCTCCGTCGAGGAGGACGCGCGGATCCTCGTCGCGCGAGAGAACACCAAGCCCGAGGACCTGCCGCTCGTGGTCTGCCCCGACGGAACGCTGCTGCGCAATCCAACCGAGGCGCAATTGGCCCGGTGCATCGGCATGGTGGCGAGCGACGAGGGGCAGGCGGTCTACGACGTGGTCGTCGCCGGCGCCGGGCCCGCGGGACTCGCCACCGCCGTGTACGCCGCCTCCGAAGGTCTCTCGGTGGTCGTCGTCGACGCGCGCGCTTTCGGCGGGCAGGCGGGTGCCAGCATGCGCATCGAGAACTATCTCGGATTTCCGACGGGCATCTCCGGGCAGGCGCTGGCCGGCAGGGCCTTCACGCAGGCGCAGAAGTTTGGCGCGCAGATGCGCATTCCGATGGAGATCGAAACGCTGGAATGCGAAAGCGCGGCGGCCGCGGCGCCCCTGCGCGTGCGCTTCGGTGGCGGCGGCGCGGTTCGCGGGCGTACCGTCGTGATCGCCACCGGGGCCCGCTACCGCCGCCCCGCGATTCCGAGCCTCGAGGCGTTCGAGGGGAACGGCGTCTCGTACTGGGCCTCGCCGATCGAGGCGAAGCTCTGCGTCGGGCAGGAGATCGCGCTCGTGGGCGGCGGCAACTCCGCGGGCCAGGCGGCGGTATACCTCGCGGGCTTCGCCGCAAAGGTCTGGATGCTCGTGCGCGGCCCGGGGCTCGCCGACAGCATGTCGAAGTACCTGATCGATCGCATCGAAGGCATGCCCAACATCGTGCTCACCACCCGCACCGAGATCGTGGCGCTCGATGGCGCGCGCGAATCGGGTCTCGCGGCGGTGCGCTGGCGCCATCGCGACAGTGGGCGCGAGGAGACGCGGGCGCTGCGCCACGTGTTCCTCTTCGTCGGCGCCGATCCCGCGACCGAATGGCTGCGCGGCTGCGGCGTGCAGCTCGACGCCAACGGGTTCGTGCGCACGGGAGGCGCGTGCGACCGCAAGGGGGCGAGCCTCGGCACCAGCATTCCCGGCGTCTTCGCCGTCGGCGACGTGCGGTCAGGCTCGGTGAAGCGCGTCGGCGCGGCGATCGGCGAGGGGGCCGCGGTGGTCGCGCAGATCCACGCCTTCCTCGCGAGCGAAGCGAATGCCGCCGAGGCGATTCGGGCGTAGCCGCGTGCACGGCGGCATCCCATGAACGGCACGGAGACGGCCGTGCAGGCCACGGCTGGACGGCGCGGCAATCTTTGTCCACAATAGCAAATTCCGTCGCCAAACCCTTGAATCGAATGAGGATACGACCATGGCCGCACGCTCGATCGCATCGCTCACGGTTTCCTTCGGACTGGTTTCCATTCCGGTGAAACTCTATTCGGCCACCGAAGCGAGCAAGTCCATCTCCTTCAACCTGCTGCACAAGGGCTGCGGCTCGCGCCTGAAGCAGCAGTACCTCTGCGTGAAGGACGAGGTCGTCGTCCCGCGCGAGGAGATGGTCAAGGGCTACGAGTTCGCCAAGGACCAGTACGTGCTCTTCACCGCGGAGGAGTTGAAGGCGCTCGAGGAAACCGGCACGCACATGGCCGAGATCACCGAGTTCGTGCCGCATCGAGTCCATCGACCCGGTGTACTTCGACAAGGCGTACTACCTGGCGCCCGACAAGGGCGGCGCGAAGCCGTACGCGCTGCTCGCCGAGGCGCTGCGCGAATCGGGCCGCTGCGCGCTCGGCCGCTGGGCGGCGCGCGGCAAGCAGTACATCGTGATGATCCGCCCGGTCGAGGACGGCCTTGTGATGCAGCAGCTGCTCTACGCGGGCGAAGTGCGCTCCATCAAGGAGATCGAGATCCCGCCGCACCGAGGTGAAGGACGCGGAGCTCAAGCTCGCGCAAGCAGCTGATCGAGCGCAAGCATCGGATACCTTCAACCCGACGCGTATAACGACGAGGTCGCCAAGCGCATCGAGGCCGCGATCCAGAAGAAGGTCGAGGGCCAGGAGATCTCGCGTGTCCGAGGCTCCCGAGGCGCGGCGCGCAGGTGATCGACCTCATGGAGGCGTTGCGCGCGAGCCTCGAGCGCAAGAGCGCCGCGCCCGCCAAGCCGGCGGGCCGCTGCCGAGGGACGCAAGCCGCCCAAGCGGGCGCAAGCCGCGCAGGCCGAGGCGGCCCCGGCTGCGCGCAAGGGCGGGAAGAGCAAGGCCTAGCAGACCGGAGACTTCCGCTCGATGCATCCCTATGGCGTCCGCGACGTCGAGCGGCTGCTGCGCGTTTCGCGCGGCACGCTGCGTGCGCTCGTCGCCGCGGGCTTCGTGACGCCGGAGCGCGGCCCGCGCAACGCTGGCGCTTCTCGTTCCAGGACCTGATCGTGCTGCGCACCGCGCAGGCGCTCGCCGACGCGCACGTGCCGCAGCGGCGCATCACGAGGTCGGTGCGCGAGCTGCGCCGCCACCTGCCGGAGTCGATGCCGCTCTCCGGGCTCGCCATCGGCGCGGTCGCCGATCGCGTCGTGGTGCGCGAGGGCCGCAGCGCGCTGGCAGGCGGACTCGGGCCAGTACCTGCTCGAGTTCGAGGGCGATCCCGCCGACGGCTCGCTCACCGTGATCGAGCGCGCCGCGCCCGCGCAGCCTGCCCCGGAGCCTGGTCGGCGCGCGACTGGTTCGACCGAGGGGCTCGCGCTCGAAGCGAAGGATGCCGAGGGGGCGATGCGGGCGTACCGCAAGCCATCGAGGCCGACGCCGCGAACCTCGACGCGCGCATCAACCTCGGGTGGCTGCTGCACGAGGCGAAGCGCCTGCCGGACGCGGACGCGTCTATTCGGACGCGCTGCAGGCGTGCGGTCAAGATGCCGTCCTGTTCTTCAACCTCGGCGTGCTGCTCGAGGACATGGCGCGCCTCGCCGAAGCGGAGCGCGCGTATCGCGCCGCGCTCGCGTGCGACCCGCGCATGGCCGACGGCCACTACAACCTGGCGCTGCTCTACCGAGCGCCTCGGCAAGTCGAAGGACGCGATCCGGCACATGTCGCAGTACCGCCGGCTCACGCGGCCCGGCGCCGCCTAGGGCCGCGCCGTTCTATGATCGGGCCGTGAGCCAGCCCCGCGATCTCTTCACCGCTTCCGGCGAGGTGCATGTCCCGCTCGCCGAGCGCCTGCGCCCCAAGACCATCGACGACATGGTCGGGCAGCGCCACCTGCTGGGCGAGGGCAAGCCGATCCGAGTCGCGCTGCGCTCGGGCAAGCCGCACTCGATGATCCTCTGGGGCCCGCCCGGCGTCGGCAAGACCACGCTCGCGCGCCTGATGGCCACCGCCTTCAACGCGGAATTCATCGCGATCTCGGCGGTGCTCGCGGGCGTGAAGGAGATCCGCGAGGCGGTCGAGCGCGCGCGGTCTCACGCGCGACCAGTACGCTCGCGCCACCATCGTCTTCGTGGACGAGGTGCACCGATTCAACAAGGCGCAGCAGGACGCGTTCCTGCCGCACGTGGAATCGGGCCTCTTCACCTTCATCGGGGCGACCACCGAGAACCCGTCGTTCGAGGTGATCGGCGCGCTCCTGTCGCGAGCGCAGGTCTACGTGCTCGAAAGCCTGGTCCCGAGGACCTCGATCGCCTCATCGAGCGCGGCTTCGAGGCCGAGAAGATCGACGCCACGCAGGAAGCGCGCAAGCGCATCGCGGAATTCGCCGACGGCGACGGGCGGCGCGCCCTCAATCTCGTGGAGCAGGTGGCCCAGGCCGCGCGCGTCGAGGGCCGGCACGGCGCGGACGCGGACTTCGTGAACGCGGTGTCGCAGCGCGCCGGACGGCGCTTCGACAAGGGCGGCGAGAACTTCTACGACCAGATCTCGGCGCTGCACAAGAGTGTGCGCGGCAGCGACCCCGACGCCGCGCTCTACTGGCTGGTGCGCATGCTCGACGGCGGCGTGGATCCGCGCTACCTCGCGCGGCGCATGATCCGCATGGCGAGCGAGGATGTCGGCCTCGCGGACCCGAGAGCGCTCGAAGTCGCGTTGAACGCCGCGGACGTCTACGAGCGCCTCGGCACGCCGGAAGGGGAGCTCGCGCTCGCCGAGTGCGTCATCTATCTCGCGGTCGCCGCCAAGTCGAACGCGGTGTACACGGCGTTCGGCGCGGCGCGCGCGTTCGTGGCGGAGGACGGCACGCGCCCGGTCCCGCTGCACATCCGCAACGCCCCCACGAAGCTCATGAAGTCGCTCGGCTACGGCAAGGACTACCGCTACGCCCACGACGAGGACGAGGGCTACGCGGCCGGCGAGAGCTACCTGCCCGACGGCATGGAGCGGCCGGAATGGTATCGTCCCACCGGCCGCGGGCTGGAAGCGAAGATCCGCGAGCGGCTCGAGCACCTGCGCGAGCTGGACGAGAAGGCGAAGAAGTTAAAATGACCGTCATTCCCGCGAAGGCGGGAATCCACCATGGGTTCCCGCCTTCGCGGGAACGACAAACACTTCCATGCTCGACATCCAACTGCTGAGAAAAGACCTTCCCGCCGTGATCGCGGGGCTCAAGCGCCGCGGCTTCGAGCTCGACGTGGCCACCTTCCAGAAGCTCGAGGACGAGAGGAAGAAGCTGCAGCTGCGCACCGAGGAGCTGCAGGGCAGGCGCAACGCGCTCTCCAGGCAGGTGGGCATGCTCAAGGGCAAGGGCGAGGACGCGTCGGCCGTGCTGGCGGAGGTGGGCGGCATCGGCGACGAGCTCAAGACCAACGAGACCGCGCTCGCCGCGGTGCAGCAGCGCCAATCCGACTTCCTGCGCGTGATCCCCAACCTTCCGCGCCCCGAGGTGCCCGATGGCCGCTCGAGCGAGGACAACGTCGAGGTGCGCCGCTGGGGCGAGCCGCGCAGGTTCGACTTCCCGGCGAAGGACCACGTCGACGTGGGCATCGGGCTGGGCGGCCTGGACTTCGAGACCGCGGCCAAGCTCTCGGGCGCGCGCTTCGTGGTGCTGAAGGGCCCGATGGCCCGGCTGCACCGCGCGCTCGCGCAATTCATGCTCCAGGTGCACACCGAGGAGCACGGATACACCGAGGTGTACGTGCCCTACATGGTGAGCGCCGAGTGCGCGGACGGCGTCTCCAGCCTCGCCAAGTTCCACGAGGACCTCTTCAAGCTGGAAGGGCGCGACCTGTACCTCATCCCCACCGCCGAATATCCGGTGACCAACTTCGTGCGCGAGGAGATCGTGGACGCGGCGCGGCTCCCGCTGCGCTTCGCGTGCCACAGCCCGTGCTTCCGCTCGGAGGCGGGCAGCTACGGCAAGGACACGCGCGGCATGATCCGCCAGCACCAGTTCGACAAGGTCGAGATCGTGCAGATCGTGCGGCCCGATCAATCGGCCGAGGCGCACGAGCAGCTCACCGGCCACGCGGAGGAGATCCTGAAGCGCCTCGAGCTGCCGTACCGCGTGGTGCTGCTGTGCACCGGCGACATCGGCTTCTCCAGCGCCAAGACCTACGACCTCGAGGTGTGGCTGCCCGGGCAGAACGCCTATCGCGAGATCTCGTCGTGCTCGAACATGGAGGCCTTCCAGGCGCGGCGCATGCAGGCGCGCTGGCGCAGCGAGAAGGGCAAGGTGGAGCCGCTGCACACGCTCAACGGCTCCGGCGTCGCGGTGGGCCGCGCGCTGGTCGCCGTGCTGGAGAACTACCAGAACGCGGACGGAAGCGTCACCGTGCCCAGGGCGCTGGTGCCGTTGATGGGGGGTACCACGCGCATCGCCAGGGCATGACGCACTTCGTCGTCATCCGCCACGGCGAGACGCGGTGGAACGTCGAGCAGCGCGTGCAGGGCCATGGCGACAGCCCGCTCACGGAGGCGGGGCAGCGCCAGGCCGAGGCGCTCGCGCGCCGGCTCGCCGCCGAGCGCTTCGACCTCCTCGTCTCGAGCGACCTCGGCCGCGCGCTCGACACCGCGCGCGCCATCGCGCGGGCCACGGGCCACGACGTGCGCCTCGACGCGCGCCTGCGCGAGCGCAACTTCGGCGCGGGCGAGGGACTCGGCTACCGCGAGATCGACGTGCGCTTTCCCGACGCCTTCCGGCCCGAGCGCGAGATCGATCCCGACTATGCGATTCCCGGCGGCGAGAGCCGGCGCGTGTTCCACGAGCGCGTCGCCTCCGCGTTCGAATCGCTCGCGCTCGAGCATCCCGGGCGGCGCGTCGTGGTCGTCACCCACGGCGGCGTGCTGGGCGCGCTCTACCGGCACATCCACGGCATCCCGGTCGCCCAGCCGCACCGCATCGCGATCGGCAACGCGTCGTACAACGCCGTGTCGCGCCAGGCGCAGGCATGGACGGTCCACGCCTGGGCCGATGTCTCTCACCTGCCGGAAGCGACCTCCTTCGAGGAGACCTGAGCCGGCCCGGCGGACGCCGCCATCGGGGCGCCGCGCGGCTCCATGCGCGAGAGGATGTCGTAGTAGTTGCGCACGCTGTCCACGAACTGCAGCGCCTCGAAGCCGCGCGCGTAGCCGTGCTGCAGCGTCTGGTACGTGTCGGGATCGGCCAGCCGCGGCAGCACCTGGCGCACGTCCTGCCACTTGTCGGGATTGAAGCCGCTCCTCTGCGCCACGATGCGCGCGTCCTCGAGGTGGCCGAGGCCCTGGTTGTACGCGCCGAGCGCGAGGAACGTGCGGTCCGGCTCGGGAATGCGCGGCGGGATCGATTCACGCAGCAGCGCGAAGTAGCGCGCGCCGCCGAGGATGCTCTCGCGCGCATCCAGCCGGTTCTTCACCTGCAGGCGGTCCGCGGTCTCGTCGGTGAGCATCATGAGGCCGCGCACGCCCGTGGGCGACGTGGCCGCGGCGTCCCAGTGGGATTCCTGGTAGCCGATCGCGGCGATGAGGCGCCAGTCGATGCCCGTCACGCGCTCCGCCTCCTCGAAGAAGGGCTTGAGGTGCGGCAGCTGCGTGGCGATCTTGTCGAGGACGGCGCCGGAATCGATCGCGCTCAGCTTCGCCGCGTGCCCGTAGTAGCGATCCACGAGGCGCTTCAACGTGCCGTCCTTGCGCAGCCGGTCGAAGAACGGCTTGGCGACCTCGAGGATGCGCTTCTTGTCCACGGTCGAGACCAGCCACGCGTAATCGACCGGCTTGCCCACGTTGAACGCCACGTCGACCTGCGGGAAGAAGCGGCGCGCGAGCGTGAAGCGGTTCGATTCCACCAGCGCGTAGTCGAGCTCGCCCTTCGCCACCTTCTCGAGCAGGTCCGCGGTGGACGTCTCCGGCGGCAGGCGCTGCACCGGGACCTTGAGCTTGGGCACCTCGGAGAGCAGGTAGTCGCCCACCGATTCGTCGATCACGCCGATGCGCTTGTCGGCGATCTCGGCCAGCGACCTGGGCTTGGGATCCGTCACGCGGCCGACGATTTGGTGCTGCGTCGTGAAGTACGACGGGCCCCACGCGAGCCCGCCGGGAAAATCGAAATGGCGCGCGAGCGCGGCGGCGGCGATGTGCGCCCGCTTCGCGCGCAGCAGGCGGTCGATGTCGGCCGGGTTCTCGGTGAAGACGAACACCGGCTTCACGCCGAGCTCGCGCGCGAACATCACCGCGAGGTCGTACTCGAAGCCCGAGGGCAGGCCCTGCGCATCCTCGAAATAGGTTGCCGGCCCGTTCACCGTGAGCACGACCAGCTCGCCCGATTGCGCGATGGGGGCGACGGGCGGCGGGGCTTCTTCGCAGCCGACGGCAAGACAGGCGACAAGCGCGAGCAGCAGGCGTGCCGTCATGGTGCGAAGTGTACAATCGCGCATGCCCAGAGTGTTCGCCATCGTTCCTGCCGCGGGCCAGGGCACTCGCATCGGCGATCCGGTTCCCAAGCAATACATCCCGCTCGCCGGCAAGCCGATGGTGTTCCACGGCCTCGCGGCATTGTCGAAGGTCGCGCGCATCGAGCGCATCTTCGTCGTGCTGGCTCCCGGCGATCGCCATTGGGCGCGCCACGACTGGAGCGCGCTGGGCCCTCGCATCGAAGTGCTCTTCGCGGGCGGCGAGCATCGCGCGCACTCGGTCCTCAATGCCCTGGTGGCGCTCGAGGGCCGCGTGGGCGGCGGCGACTGGGTCCTCGTGCACGACGCCGCGCGCCCCTGCATCGCGACCGGGCTCGTGGAGCAGTTCCTCGACGAGCTCGACGACGATCCCGTGGGAGGCCTCCTCGCGATGCCGCTCGCCGACACCCTGAAGAGCGCCGGCGAGGGACAGCGCGTGGCCGCGACGATCCCGCGGCTGAACCTCTGGCGCGCGCAGACCCCGCAGATGTTCCGCTACGAGCTGCTCAAGCGCGCGCTCGAGCGCCGGCTCGACGCCACCGACGAGTCGCAGGCCATCGAGTCCCTCGGCCAGTCCCCGCGCCTCGTGGAAGGCGAGAACGGAAACCTGAAGGTGACGTTCGCCGAGGACCTCGCGATCGCCGAGATGATCCTGCGCCACCAGGGACGGGCCTAGCCGTGCGCGTGGGCCAGGGCTTCGACGTGCATCGGCTCGAGGCCGGACGCCGTCTCGTGGTGGGCGGCGTCGAGATCGCGCACGACAAGGGATTGCTCGGCCACAGCGACGCCGACGTGCTCCTGCACGCCATCTGCGACGCGCTGCTGGGCGCGGCGGCCCTGGGCGACATCGGCCGGCATTTCCCCGACACCGACGAGAAATACCGCGGGGCCGACAGCCGCTCGCTCCTGCGCGAGGTCGCGAAGCTTCTCGCCGGTCGCGGCCGGCGCGTGATCAATATCGACGCCACCATCATCGCGGAGGCGCCGCGCATGGCGCCGCACATCCCGCGCATGGTCGCCAACATCGCCGCGGATGTGGGCATCGAGCCCCACTACGTGAACGTGAAGGCGACGAGCACCGAAGCGCTCGGTTTCACCGGGCGCGGTGAAGGCATCGCCGCGCAGGCGATCTGTCTCGTCGAATAGGAAAGCGGCGCTCTCTTCGCGCCATGTGACGGGCCGCACAAGATGCGGCCCCCGTGTTACAGGAAACCGCCCCAGGTTACGGCGCGGTTACCCCTGCAATCCAAAAACACCTGTAAATCAATCGCTTCTGTGACCGCTTTCACAGGGCAATACGCGCGGCCGTCCTACAGTGGGCCCCATGCATCACATCCCAACGAGCCCACGGAAGCGAGTGACGAACATGAAGACGAAGTCGACGAACCTCCTCATCAAGACCGCTGTTGCGTTCGCGCTTGCGGCCCCGCTGCTGGCGCATTCGGAATCGCAGTTCACGACCGGCGCCGGGTCTCCGATCACGGCGAGCGCGCACCTGGACTTCCTGATCACGGTCCCGAAGGTGCTGTTCCTGCAGGTCGGCACCGGCACCAACATGGCCGCGAACGCCACCATCAACCAGATCGCGTTCACGGTCCCCGGCGCCAACCTCGGTGACAGCACGGTGATCGCCGCCACGGCGGGCTCCGGCGACCTCGGCAACGGCACGGTGACGGCGAAGGTGATCGGCAACAACGGCACGATCACGTTCACGTCGACCACTGTCGGTGCCCTCGGCAACGGCGCGGGCGACACGATCACCTACGCGCAGATCGCCACGGCGGTCGCGACGCTCACCTCGGCCACGGCCCTCGCGCACCCGACGCTCGCCGACGCGGCGACCACGACGGTGACGCTCACGCCGGCCGTCGGCAAGGTGATCAACCGCGACGCCAAGTGGACGTACACGTACCTCAACCAGAACGTGGTCGCGCCCGGAACGTACGGCGGCGTGAACACGAACAACAGCCGCGTCACTTATACTGCGTCGATGCCGTAATCGACGCGGCCGGGAAGACGCATCGAAGAACGAGGCGCCGCGCGATGACCGCGGTGCCTCGTTGCACCTAGGGGGAACGATGGAACGTCCTTTGCCGAATCCGAAGGCGATCGCGGCGGCGCTCGCGCTGTGCACGCTCGCGTGCGCATCGGCCTCGGCGTTCGTCGTGAACATCAACCCCGGCTCGCGCGCGATCTACCTGCAGGTCGGCAACGGTTCCTTCACGGGCACGTATTCCGGCGGCGGCACGCCGGGCAACAACGCCACGGTGAACCAGGTGTCGGTGAGCGTGCCCGCGGCCGCACTGGGCAGCGGGACCGCGCAGCAGATGTCGAGCAACAGCACGCAATCGGCGAGCTTCTACGACAACTACGCGTTCTGCAATCCGCCGGTCCAGGTGTACATCGGGGGCTTCTTCCGGCTGCCGGGCAACTCGGGAACCGCGACGCTCTCGGTCACCACGTCGGCGGCCAACCTGGTGAACGCGACCGGCGACACGATCCCGTTCAGCCAGATCAGCTGGACCAGCACCGGCAACGGCGACGCGGGCGCCGAGCCGATCCTCGGCGGCACCTTCACCGGCGGCACCCAGACGCTCGCGTCCTTCCCCGTGAACACGTGGCGCGAGAGCTGCCATACGTTCTCCTATGCGAACGCCGCGAGCGTGGCCGCCGGCACCTATACCGGCCGGGCCACCTACACGCTGAGCGCGCCGTGAGGGCCCTCGCCGCCGCCCTCGCATTCGCCGCCGCCGCATCCGCGAGCGCCGCGACGTTCCGCGTGGACGATTCCCTCACGCTGCCGCACGAGAGCTCGGCGGCGATGCGCTGGCGCTCGCTCGCCCCGAGCCGCGACGCCGGCCACATCGTGGAGAGCGCCAACACGCTCACCATCCGGCTCAACGTCGCGCCGTGGCTCAACAAGGACGTGAAGATCTACATGGCGCTTCCCGAGCAGCCGATCGGCCAGGTGAGCGCGGAATGGACCACGCAGGGCAAGCTCCTGCCCGGCCAGCTCGACTCGGGCAACCGCACGCTCGTCTATGCCGGCCCGATCCGCGCCAACATGATCGAGGACACCATCACGCTCAAGCTCTCCGCGGACGGGCGGCGCCTCGTCGCACCCCTGCGGCTGGAGTTCCGTTTCGAAATCGACGTCGACTGAAATCCATGATGCGTTCCCTTTTCGTGCCCGCTCTCGCGGGCTGCCTCGCGATGTTCGCCGCCGCGCCGCGTGTCGGCGACCGCGCAGGGTTTCGCGGCATTGGTCTCGCCCCCGCGCTTCGAGCTCGCGCTCAAGCCGGGCGAGCGCCAGCGCGAGGTGATCGAGATCACCAACGCGAGCGGGCAACCGTCGAAATACCGCGTGCGCACCGCCGACTGGACGCTCGACGAGAACGCGGCCGTCAAGTTCGACGATGCGCTGAAGGCGGGAAGCTGCCGGCCGTGGGTGGCGCTCGAGGCGCGCGAGATCACGGTGTCCCCGGGCGGCAAGTACCGCTTCCGCTTCGACATCGAGGCGCCCGCGAACGCGAGCGCCGGCGAGTGCCGCTTCGCCGTGCTGATCGAGGGGGAGAGCAGAAGGTCGAGCTGTCCGGCGGCCCGAGCTTCCCGATCGCCGCGCGGCTGGGAGTGATCGTCTATGCCGAGGTGGGGGCCGCCGCCGCGCAGCTCGAGGTGGTGGGAACGAAGGTCGCGAGCGTGGACCAGCGTGGCTGCCGGTGGTGATGGTGCGCAATTCCGGGACCGCGCACGGACGGCTCACCGGCTTCCTGTCGGGCACCGACGCCGCGGGAAACAAGCTCGAGTTCACGCCCTCGACGCTGCCGATCCTGCCCGGCGAGACGCGCGGCATTCCGCTCACGCTGCATTTCGAGCGCGAGGAGCGCGTGCCGGTCGTCGTACCCGATCACGATCAAGGGCAAGCTGGAATGGGGTGACAAGTCCACGCCTTTCGAGCGGACCTTCGCGCGGTGATGGTGGCGCATGGTCCGCGCCATCGCCATCGCGGCCGCTCTCCTCCTCGCGGCCGGCATCGCGCAGGCCGAGCCGCAGGCTCCCGAACCGGCAACGCCGAGCGCGTATGAGGACCGCCTGATCGATGGCGGCGCGCTGGCGCCGCTGCGATCCGAGGAGGAGGAAGTCCCGTACGACGCCGAAGGGTGGGCGAGAAGCTGGAGCGTCGAGGGGTTCGGCAGCCGCATCGAATCGGGCAACACGACGCGCATCGAGAACGGCTTCGTGCTGCACGGGCGCATCGACACGCCGGAGTATGGCGCCATCAGCCTCGACGGCACGTTGCGCACGCGGCCGAACGGCGGCCTCGCCACGCTCTGGCAGCGGGGGCTGCCGTTCGACAACGGATGGCGCGTGAACAACGGCGCCGGCATGCTCAATACGCCGGGCATCGACCTCACGCGCCAGCAATTCCGCTTCTACCTGCCGACGTTCCCGATGCTGGGCGCCGAGACCGAGTGGCTGCAGCGCGGCAACCTGCAGCTCCAGGCCGCCGTGGGCGAGCCGGGGCAGTTCGACGGGCTGCGGCTCGAGGGATTCTCCCACCTGGGCGGCCACATCCTGACGGCGGGCGCGCAGTGGAACCCCGATCGCCAGTGGCAGGCGGGCTTCCAGATGATCGGCGCGAACGACGTCCGGTCCGGGCTCGACACCTCCGACCCGGACGCGACGACGGACTCGCGCGCCTGGTACGGCGCGCTCGCCTGGAACGGCGGCGACTCGCGCGTGCAATTCAACGCGCTCGACAGCGAGGCGAACGCCGGGCGCCACAACTTCGGCCTCTGGATCGACGCCGAGACCAACGTCGGCCGCTATCGCCACAACTACGGCGCCTTCCGCTTCGAGCCCCACCTCGCATGGGGCTACTCGCCGATCAACAGCGACCTGCAGGGCGGCTATTACCGCGTGAGCTACGCGAGCCAGCAGTGGACGTGGTCCGGCGGTTTCGACAGCGTGAGCTCGGTGACCGGAATCAGCCCGGGCAGCATCTACGGCACGGGCAACGTGCGCTACCAGGTGGACCACACGCTCGGCGTGGGCGGCGGCGCCACGGTGCGCCACGCCTCGAACGAGGCGGCGGAGGCCTACGGTCTTCGTCGACAAGGTGAGCGTCCTCGGCACCACGCGCGTGCAGGTGGACCTGGTCGCCGACGTGGGGGCGCAGCACAGCCAGCAATTGACCGTGGACCACGCGTGGCCCACGCAGGCGGGGCTGCGCCTGAGCACGACGCTGTCCATCGGGGTCGAGAAGACGCCCGAGACGCGCACGCGCCGCGCCAGCCTCTCCGCGTTCGGCGGGATCGACCTCACGAACTACCTCACGATCGAGGGCAACCTGCGCTGGAGCGAGGATCGCGACACCCTGCGAACGATCGGGCGCTACGCGAACGTGGGCCTGGTGTGGCGCATCTCGCCGCAATGGTCGCTGCTCGCGACCTACTACGACAACCGCAGCCAGGTCGACCCGTTGTTCGCGGGAATCGCGCCGATCCTGCCGGTCGCGCCGGTGGCGATCGTGCCGCGCGACCGGGCGGTCTTCATCAGCGTGCGCTACGAAGGCCGCGCGGGCACGCCCACGGCTCCGCTGGGCGGCATGCCGGGAACGGGAGCGGGCGTGCTTTCGGGCACGATCTTCTACGACGCGAACGACGACGGGCGCCGCGGCGCCGAAGAGTCGGGCGCGGCCAACGTCACGGTCGTGCTGGACGGCCGGTTCGCGGCGCGCACGGACTCCGAGGGCCGGTTCACCTTCCCGTTCGTCGCCGCGGGCCCGCACGTGATCTCGGTGATCCCGGACAACCTCGCGCTCTCGTACATCGTGCGCGGCGAGCGCCGCGAGGTGATGGTCCGCACGCGCGAGACCACGACGATCGACATCGCCGCGAGCCGCATGCGCTGAGCGCGCCGCCTCAGCGGCGGAATTGCGCGAGCACGGACGAGGTCCAGGTGAGGCGCTCGATGAGCGTCCTCAGGAACTCGCGGTTGAAGCGCAGCTGGCAGCCCTCGGAGAGCGACTCCAGGTGCGCGGACTGGATCTTGAGGAGCTGCACCTCGGACACCGAGATGATCGAGGCGGAGCGCCGCGCGCGGTCGCCCGACAGATAGGCCATCTCGCCGAAGCAGTCGCCTTCCTTGAGGACGTTCAGGAGCTTGCCGTCCTTCACGACCTTCACCTGGCCGCCCACGATGATGAAGAACGCCTGCCCGATCTCGCCCTCGAGCAGCAGGTTCTCGTCGCGCGCGTGCGTCTCCCACACCGCGCCGCGCAGCACCTCCCAGAGCTCCGCGTCGCGGAACTCGCGGAAGAAGGGCAGCGAGCGCAGCTTGTTGAACTTCTCCGTCGAGCTGATCTCGTGCGAATAGCGCTCGAGCTGGGGGAAGGTGTTGGCCAGTTCGCTCGCCATCTCGAACCACGAGGGGTAGCGCACCTTCGGGTCCTTGTGCATCGCGCGCTTGACGATCTCCACGAGCTTCTCGGGCAGGTCGGGGCGCAGCGTCTCGATGGGAACCGGGTCCTCGTTGAGGATCTTGTGGATCATCGCCACCGAGTTCTCGGCGCGGAACGGCAGCTTTCCGGTGAGCAGCTCGTACATCACGACGCCCAGCGAGTAGATGTCCGACTGCACGCTCGGGCCCTCCTCGTTGATCTGCTCCGGCGACATGTACGCGGGGGAGCCGAGGAAGCCGTCGATCTGCGTGTGGGTGGCGTGCGAGATCTTCGCGGTGCCGAAGTCGCTGATCTTGATGTCGTCGCGCTCGGACAGGAGGATGTTGGCCGGCTTGATGTCGCGGTGGATCACGCCGTTCTGGAACGCGTAGTCGAGCGCGCGGCACATCTTGAAGATCACCAGCACCGCCTGGCGCACCGGCAGCAGGTTGGTCTCGGTGCAGAACTTCTTGAGCGAGCCGCCCGGCACGTACTCCATCACGATGTAGCGCAGGTCGCCCTCGACGACCGCGTCGTACACGCCCACGATGTTCGGGTGGTTGAGCTTGCCGGCGAGGGACGCCTCGTTGAGGAACAGCTTCTCGAAGCGCTTGGCTTCCTCCTCGGCCATCTCCTCGTCGCTGCGCGCGACCTTCACCGCGACCTTGCGGTCGTTGAACGGGTCCTCGCCGAGGTAGACGACGGCCGACGCACCCTGGCCTAGCTCGGACAGGATGCTGTACTTGCCGATCTTGTGGGGGCGCTCGGACACGTCCGCAGGAAAATCGCGCGAGGGTCGCGCTTTGCGCGCAGTTTAACCGATTGGGCGAGGCGACCCTAGCCGTGCTCGGCGGCGAGCGCGCGGGCGACGGCGAGGAAGCCGGGGACGGAGATGTCCGTGATCGCGACCGGCGCCGCGGCAGCGGCGTCGCGGTAGTTGCGCTCGAGCGAACGGCGATAGGCCGGGTCGTAATGGCTGCGGAGCAGGTCGCTCACGAGCGCGCTCCACTCGCCCCGTTCGAGCTGGCCGATCCAGCCTTCGATGCGCTCGGAGCCGTGCAGCGCCTGCAGGCAGCGCAGCTTCGCGGCGAGCACCTCGGGATGCCGGACGAAATGCGCGTAGTCCTCGAGCAGGAGGGCCACCCGCGCCGGCTCCGCCGCCTCGAGCCGGAAGCAGCGCGCGGCGCGCATGCGCTCGATGAGGCGCTCCGGCACCCGCAGGTTGCCCACCTTGCGGCTCTCCGATTCGACGTAGACCGGCCGTCCCGGGTCGAAACCCGAAAGCGCATTCCAGATGGCGGTTTCGAAGGACTTCTGGGTGGGCTGCGGCGCGTCGGGCAGCTCGCCGAGGACGCTTCCGCGGTGCGCGGCGAGCGCTTCGAGGTCGAGCACCTGCGCGCCGACCCGTCCCAGCGCCTCCAGCAGGCGGCTCTTGCCGCTGCCCGTGGCACCGCACACGACGTGGAAGCGGATGCGCTCCGGCATCGCGTCGAGGTCGGCGACGACCTGGCGGCGGAACGCCTTGTAGCCCCCGTCCAATCGCACCGCGTTCCATCCCACCTGGCGCAGCACGTGCACGAGCGACCCGGAGCGCCCGCCGCCGCGCCAGCAGTACACCAGCGGGCGCCAGGTGCGCGGCTTGTCGGCGAAGCGCTCCTCGATCGCGCGCGCGATGTTGCGCGCCGCGATGGGCGCGCCGATGCGCTTCGCCTCGAACGCGGAGCGCTGCTTGTACACGGCGCCCACGACCGCGCGCTCCTCGTCGTCGAGGACCGGCGCGTTGATGGCACCCGGCAGGTGGTCCTCGGCGTACTCGGAGGGGCTCCTCGCATCGAGCACGTCGTCGAACGCGCGCAGCTGCGCGAGCGTGAGCGGCGTGGCGACCACCGATTCGGGCCGGTCGCGATGGAAGGGCAGCTCCGTCACGACGCGCTCTTGCGCAGCAGCGGCTCGAGCGCGCTCCACACGTTGTCGACGATGCGCGGCTGCGCCGCGGCCGTGGGATGGAGCTGGTCGGCCTGGAAGAGGTCGGGATCGTCCGCGATGCCCGCGAGCAGGAACGGCACGAGCGGCACATGCTCCTGGCGCGCAATGCTCCGGATACATCTCCCGGAACTCGCGTGCGTAATCGATGCCATAATTCGGCGGAATCATGAGCCCCACGAGCACGGGCTGGGCGCGCGCCTGGCGCACCTGCCGGATCATGCGCTCGAGGTTGGCGCGGATGGTGCGGACCGGCTGCCCGCGCAACGCGTCGTTCGCCCCGAGCTCGATCAGCACGATGGCGGGCTGGTGGCGCTTCATGTCTTCCGCGAGGCGCCGCATGCCGCCGGCCGTCGTCTCCCCGGACACACTCGCGTTGGCCACCTGCCACGGCAGGCCCGATTGGGCGAGGCGCCGCGCCAGCAGGCTCACCCACCCCTGTTCGGAGGCGAGGCCGTAGGCCGCCGAGAGGCTGTCGCCGAAGACCATGATCGTGCGCGCCGCGAGCGCCGGCGCGGCGAGGACGAGCAGGGCCGCGGCGAAGAGCGCGCGGCGAACGAGGACGGGAAATCGCACTTGGAAGCGACCGATCGGACGAAGACGAACATTGTGACGGCAGAGGGCGTGACCAAACAAGTCGCGACCCCCGACCACGTGCTCACCATCGTGAAGGGCGCGAGCTTCGCCGTGCGCACGGGCGAGGCGGTGGCGATCCTCGGCGCCTCGGGCTCCGGGAAGTCCACCCTGCTCGGATTGCTCGCCGGGCTGGACGTTCCCACCGCAGGCCGCGTGCGCATCGACGGCGAGGACCTCTTCGCGCTCTCCGAGGACGGGCGCGCGCGGCTGCGCGGGCGCATGGTCGGATTCGTCTTCCAGGCGTTCCAGCTGCTGCCGGCGTTGACGGCGCTGGAGAACGTGATGCTGCCGCTCGAGCTGGCCGGCGGCGCGGATGCCGCCGGACGGGCGCGGCGCATGCTCGAGCGCGTGGGCCTCGCCGAGCGCCTCGGGCACTACCCGCGCCAGCTCTCCGGCGGCGAGCAGCAGCGCGTGGCGGTCGCGCGCGCGTTCGTGACCGAGCCGCGGCTGCTTTTCGCCGACGAGCCCACCGGCAACCTCGATTCGTCCACCGGGGAGCAGGTGATCGAGCTGCTCTTCGAGATGAACCGCGAGCGCGGCACCACGCTCGTGCTCGTCACCCACGACCCCGACCTCGCCCGGCGCTGTGATCGGCGCATCCACATAGCGGCGGGCGAGATCACGCATGAAGACTAGTCCGGGATGAGCGCGGGCCGGCGCGGATGAAGAGATTCCCTCTCGCGGCGCGGATGCTGCGGCGCAACTGGAGCGCGGGCGAGCTGCGCGTGCTCCTCGTCGCGCTCTTCATCGCGGTGGCGAGCGTCACCACGGTCGGCTTCTTCGCCGATCGCGTGCAGTCGGCGCTCGATCGCCAGGCGAACGAGCTGCTGGGCGGCGACCTGGTCGTGATCGCGGACCATCCCGTGCCGGCGGCGTTCGTCGAGGCCGCGCGCGGCGCGGGCCTCGCGATCGCGGAAACGCAGACGTTTCCCAGCATGGTTTCGGCCGCGGGCGGCGTGAACCTCGCGGAGATCAAGGCGGTGTCCGCCAACTTCCCGCTGCGCGGCCATGTCCGCATCGCGGCGGCGGCGGGGGCGCCGGACCACGAGGCGCAGGCCGCGCCGCGGCGCGGGACGGTGTGGATCGCGACCGCGCTCGCGGGCCGCCTCGGCCTCGGGACCGGCGACACCTTGAAGGTGGGCCGCGCGCAGCTTCCCGTCGCCGCGATCGTCACGCGCGAGCCCGACAGCGTGCTCGACTATTTCGGCATCGCGCCGCGCGTGCTCATGAACGAGGGCGACCTGGACGCGACCGGGCTCGTGCAGGTGGGAAGCCGCGTGGGCTACCGCCTGCTGCTGGCCGGCGAGCCGAAGGCGCTCGCGCGCTTCCGCGCGCAGATGGCGCCGCGCCTCGGGCGCGGGGAGCGCATGGAGGGCGTGCGCGATTCGCGCAGCGAGGTGCGCATGGCGCTCGAGCGCGCGCAGCGCTTCCTCGGCCTCGCGTCGCTCCTCTCGGTCGTGCTCGCCTCGGTCGCGGTGGCGCTCGCGGCGCGGCGCTTCTCGCAGCGCCAGATCGACGCGGCGGCGATGATGCGCTGCCTCGGCGCCACGCAGGCGGACCTCTTCGCGCTGCACGCGTGGCAGTTCGTGCTGCTGGGCATCGCCGCGTGCCTCCTGGGAAGCGCGGCGGGCTATGCGGCGCAGGGCGTGCTCGCGCGCTGGCTCGCGGCGTTCTTCACCGTGGCGCTTCCGCTGCCGTCGCCATTGCCGGCCTTGCGCGGCGTGGTGATCGGGTTCGTGCTGCTGCTGGGCTTCACGCTGCCGCCGCTGCTGCGGCTGCGCGGCGTCTCGACGCTGCGCGTGCTGCGGCGCGACCTCGCGGTGGTCGAGCCCACGAGCCTCGCCGCGTTCGCGCTGGGGCTCGCCGCGCTCGCCGCGCTCATCGTCTGGCAGGCGGGCGATCTCAAGCTCGGCTCGATCGCGCTGGGCGGATTCGCGGGCGCGCTCCTCGTGGCGGCGGCGGCCGGCTACGGGTTGATCCGGCTCGTCGCGCGCGCGCGCGGCGCCGCGCACGGCCCGTGGCGTTACGGGCTCGCCAACCTGCGGCGGCGCACGGGCTCGAGCCTGGTGCAGATCATGGCGCTCGGGATCGGCCTCATGGCGATGTTGATGCTCACGCTCGTGCGCACCGACCTCATCGCCCGCTGGCAGCAATCGATGCCGCCCGACATGCCGAACCGCTTCGCGATCAACATCCAGACCGACCAGCTCCCCGCGGTGAAGGCGTATTTCGATTCGATCCGTCTCGCCACACCCGATCTCTATCCGATGGTGCGCGGACGGCTCGAGGCCATCGCCGGGCGTCCGGTCTCCGCGGCGCTCTACGCGGACGAGCGCGCGAAGCGGCTGGTGGAGCGCGAGTTCAACCTCTCGTGGGCCGACCGCGTGCGCGCCGACAATCGCATCGTCGCGGGCACCTTCTGGAAGCCGGGCGCGAAGGAGCCGCAGTTCTCGGTGGAGGAAGGGCTCGCGAAGACGCTCGGCATCGCGGTGGGCGACACGCTCGCCTTCGACGTCGCGGGCGCGCGCTTCACCGCGCCCGTGACCAGCCTGCGCAAGGTCGAGTGGGATTCGTTCAAGCCCAACTTCTTCGTGATCGCGAGCCCGCCGCTGCTCGCGAGCTATCCCGCGAGCTGGATCACGAGCTTCCACCTGGCGCCGGAGCGCGAGGACGTGGTCACGGGGCTGGTGCGCCAGTTCCCGAACGTGAGCGTGATCGACCTCACCGCGATGATGCTGCAGTTCCAGCGCATCACGGACCAGGTGTCGCGCGCGGTCGAGTTCGTGTTCCTGTTCGCGATCGCCGCGGGGCTCGTGGTGCTCTTCGCCGCGATCACCTCGACGCAGGACGAGCGCGTGTTCGAGGCGGCGATCCTGCGCACGATCGGGGCCAGCCGCCGCCAGCTCACCGTGCTGCAGCTCGCCGAGTTCCTCGCCATCGGGCTGCTGGCCGGGACGATCGCCTCCGCGGGCGCCGTGGCGCTCGCGATGGTGCTCTCCGACCGCGTGTTCGGCATCCCGTACGAATTCGGCTGGACGCTTCCGCTGGCGGGCCTCTTCGCCGGCGGCGCCGGCGTGGCACTCGCCGGCCTCCTCGGCACCCGCCGCGCCGTCGCCGCGCCCCCGATGCAAACCATCCGCGAAGTCGGCTAAACCGGGGACAGACCCCGATTTCCTTTAGGTGGAACGCTGCCTCATGCCTTCGTGCGTGAGAATGCGCGGGGTTGATGTTCGGACCGCTGACGGTGTTCCGCCAAAGGGAAAACGGGGTCTGTCCCCGGTTTTCAGGCGGGGTGCCTGGCGAGATAGCGCGTGATCTTCGGCGGGGACTCGCCGATGTGGAAGGCGAAGCGCTCCTCCTGCTGCTTCACGTCCATGGCGGTGAAGCGGTCGAAGCGGCGCAGGTAGTCGGCCCAGGTCTCGCAGGCGAAGTACTCGACGTAGCGGCCCGGCACCTGCACGTCCTCGAAGAGGCCCCACGAGACCGCGCCGCCGCGCAGGCGCGCGCTGCGGCTCTCGCCCATCACCGCCTCGAACTCGGCCGCCCGCGTGGGCTCGATGAAGTACTCGACCGTGACCATCACCGGTCCGTGGTCGGGCTCGATCTCGTGCGCGGGAACCGGCTCCTCCCAGGGATGGATCGGCGTATGGTCCTCGGCCGCCGCGCCCTCGACGGGACGTCCGCGCGTGAGCACGAGCATCACCACCATGCTTGCCGCCGCGCAGGCGAGGCTCGCCGGCACGCCGGCCCCTTCCGCGATGCGCCCCCAGACGAGCGCGCCGAACGCGGAGCTGCCCATGATCGCCATCTGGTAGATCGCCATCCCGCGCGCGCGCACCCAGTCGGGAAGCGCCAGCTGCGCGGAGATCGTGACGGAGTTGGCGACCGTGATCCACACCATGCCGCCGACGATCATCGCGGGGGACGCGATCCATGCGGTAGGAGAAAACGCGACGGCGAGCGTCGACAGCGCCTGGATCACGGAGCCCGCCACGATGAGCTGGTCGCCCGTCCAGCGCGAGCGCAGCCGCGGCAGCTGCATCGCCGCCATGATGGCTCCCAGTCCCAGGGACGCAAGCAGCAGCGTGTACGTGCTGGCGCCGCCGCCGGGCATGCGCTTGGCCACCAGCGGCAGCAGCGCGAGGATCGCGGTGGAGTTGAGGAAGAACGCCGCGGTGCGCACGATGGCGTTGCGCATGCGTCGCGACTCGCGCACGTATTGCCAGCCCAGGCGCATCGCGCCGATGAAGCGCTCCCCCGGCAGCACCGAGGGCGTGCTCTCGCGCCGCCAGCGGAAGAGGGCGGTGCCCGCGCCGATCGAGAGCACCGCATTGAGCGCGAACACGTACTCGCTTCCCATGGAGGCGATGATCGCGCCGGCCATGAGCGGGCCGACGACCCGCGAGAGGTTCATCGCCACGCCGTTCAACGCGAGCGCCGCGGGCAGCAGCATGCGCGGCGCGATCTCCGGCACGATCGCCGCGAACACCGGCCAGCGCATCGCGAGCCCGATGCCGTTGGTGAAGACGAGCGTGAGCAGCAATCCCGGCGTGAGGTGGCCCAGCGCGGAGACGCCGAACAGCACCAGGGCGTTCGCGGCGACCCAGAACTGCGTGGCGATGAAGTACTTGCGCCGGTCGAGGATGTCGGCCAGCGCCCCGCTCGGTATCCCGAGAATGAACACCGGCGCGGCGGAGGCGGTCTGCACCATCGCGATCAACATGGGCGAGGTGGTGAGCGACGTCATCACCCACGCCGCCGCCACGTCGTTCATCCACAGGCAGGTGTTGGCGGTAAGCCATACCAGCCACAGCATGCGGAACGTGGCGTCGCGCAGCGGCGCCCAGGCGGACGGGCGGCCCCATTTCGCCTCTCCCTGCGTGACGACGTCTTCGGCGGCCATCGCGTTCCTCGTGGAAGGGGACGAGGGTATCACCTGCGTATAATCACGCGTTCCCCGCAAGCCCCCGCCTTCGATGCCGCGCCGCGCCGCTTCGTTCCACGCCTCCCCGTACCTGCTCCTCAGCCTCACCGCGTTCTTCTGGTCGCTCAACTGGGTGATCGGACGGGCGATCGCCGGCCACGTGACACCCTTCGCCCTCACGTTCGTGCGCTGGTGCGTCGCACTCGCGGCGATGATGCCGTTCGCGTGGCCCGTGCTGCGCGAGCACCGCGCGGCCATCCGCCGCCACTGGAAGAGGATCGTGTGGCTCGCGGCCTGGGGAACCGGTCCCTACAACGTCTTCGCCTATTACGGCTTGCAATACACGACCGCCACGAACGGCGTGATCCTGAACAGCGCCGTGCCCGTCCTGATCATCATCTTCGGCTGGGCCGTGTACCGCGACCGGATCAACCGCGTCCAGGCGCTCGGCGTCGCCGTCTCGCTCGTGGGCGTGCTCGCGATCATCACCCACGGAGACTTGTCCGTGCTCGCGCGCTTCTCGCTCAACAAGGGCGACCTCGTCGTGCTCGCGGGCATGGCGTGCTGGTCGGCGTACACGATCTTCCTGCGCATGAAGCCGCCGGGTCTTCCCGGCCTGGCGCTGCTCGCCTGCTGCGCCTGGGTGGGACTGCTGCTCCTCGCGCCGTTCTTCGCGATCGAGATGGCGTACATGGGCGGGCGCATCGAGCTCACGCCGGGGACCATCGCGGCGATGGTCTACGTCGGGATCTTCCCGTCGTTCGTGGGATACGTCTTCTGGAACCGCGGCGTGGCGGAGGTCGGCTCCAACGTGGCCGGGATCTTCATGCACCTCATGCCGCTGTTCGGCGCGCTCCTCGCGTGGATCTTCCTCGGCGAGGGCATCCGCCTCTTCCACATCGTGGGGATGGCGCTCATCCTCGCGGGAATCGCGCTCACGACGCGCGGCCGTCGCGGGGTGCCGGTGCCGGAGCCGGGACCCGAGTAATCTGTCGCCATGGAGCTGATCCTGTGGAGGCACGCGGAAGCCGAGGACGTGGCGAGCGGCGGCGACGCGGCGCGCGCGCTCACCAAGCGCGGGCGCAAGCAGGCGGACCGCGTGGGAGCGTGGCTCAAGCCCCGCCTGTCCGGCGAGTGGCTGGTGCTTTCCAGCCCGGCGAAACGGGCGGCGCAGACCGCCAAGGGCCTCGACATGCCGTTCGAGGAGCGCGACGCCCTCGGAACCGGAGCGTCGGTCGCGTCGATCCTGCGCGAGGCGGGATGGCCGGATGGAAAGCGCTCCGTCGTGGTCGTCGGGCACCAGCCGACGCTGGGCGAGGTCGCGGGGCGGCTGCTGGGCGCGCGCGAAGGCCTGGGCGTTCGCAAGGCCGCGGCCTGGTGGTTCAGCGCGAAGGGCGCTCAGGCGGTGCTCAAGTGCGTGGTCGATCCGGACGTGCTCGAGCGATGAACGCCGGTCTTGCGGCACAATGAAGCCGACGCCTCAGGAGGACGCCATGAAGCTCACGCCCGAGCAGCTCGCCACCTTCGACCGGGACGGATACCTCTTCTTCCCGGCCCTTTTCGGCGCCGAGGAGCTGCGGCCGCTGGTGGACGAGGTGCCGCGCCTCTACGCGCAGCATCGTCCCGAGAACGTGCGCGAGAAGGGCAGCGACGCCGTGCGCACGAATTTCGCCGCGCACATGTACAGCGCGCCCTTCGCGCGGCTGGCGCGCCATCCGCGCATGGTGGGGCCGGTGATGCAGATCTTCGACGAGGAGGTCTACATGCACCAGTTCAAGATCAACGGCAAGATGGCCTTCGATGGCGACGTGTGGCAGTGGCACCAGGACTACGGCACCTGGAAGAACGACGACCTCATGCCCGATGCGCGCGCGATGAACGTCGCGATCTTCCTCGACGCGGTGAACGAGTTCAACGGGCCGCTCATGTTCATCCCGGGCAGCCACAAGCTGGGGGCGCTCGACGCGGCGCACGACACGAGCACGACGAGCTACCCGCTGTGGACCATCGACCACGACGTGATCGCGAAGCTGGTGGCGCGCGGCGGCATCGTGGCGCCGAAGGGTCCCGCGGGCTCGATGATCCTGTTCCACTCCTGCCTGGTGCACGCGTCCACCTCGAACCTCTCGCCGTGGAACCGCGTTTCCGTGTACCTGAGCCTCTGCGCGGTCTCCAACCACATCCGCCGCTTCAAGCGCCCCGAATACATCGCGCACCGCGACTTCACTCCCATCGAGTGCCTGCCCGACGACTGCCTCCTGCGCGACTACCCCGTCGCTCTCCCGTGGAAGGACGGCGTCCCCGCCTAAATCGGGGACAGACCCCGTTTTCCCTTAGGTGGAACGCTCGCCTGCTCTCGGCACGGCTTTGCCCGGGCGCCCGGGTCTTCCTTTCGTCGCCTTGGCGCGGAAGCACACCGCGAGGGCATCGATGAATTCATCCCGTCCCAAGACGATTCCGCCATTGACCGCTTCACGGATGCGCTGCAACTCGCCGTCGTTGATCGCTTCGTCGAAAAGGGCGCGGTAGCGCGAACGCCGTTCCTCCTCGTCGTCGGCAAGCGAAAGGAATAGCGGATGGGGCGTGACGATGTCGGACGGCCGCCCTTCGGCATTCGTGCCGTAGCTTGACCAACGATATTGCGCGGGATGGGCGACCATTCCCGCGCGCACCGGGTTCATTTCAATGTAGCGATGGCATCGCATCAGGTAGCCGTCGGAGTCGACGATGCACGAGCGAAAGCGGCCTTCGAATAGCGATCCGCTTCGGTCGTACTTGCGGTTCACATGCTGGGCAAAGCGCTGTCCAAGGTGCTTCATCAGCACCGAGTGCCCATCCGCTCGGTCGGGTGTCATGAGCAGATGGACATGATTGGTCATCAGCACGTAGGCATGTACGGCGCATCGGTGTCGCTCCGACAGCTCGTCGAGCAGGCTGAGATAGACGCGGTAATCCCGCTCGTCTCTGAAGCACGGAAGCTTGTTGTTCCCGCGCTGGATGAGATGAACGGGGAACCCGGGAATCCTGAGGCGGGCTTGTCGGGGCATGGTTCGTCCTTCGCGGCCATGGTGCGCTAACGGCCTACGGGCGATTCAGGACGACAGCGTTCCACCTAAGGGAAAACGGGGTCTGTCCCCGATTTAGGTTTCCAGCGCGATTCCGACGGAGGCCCACTGCTCGCGCTCGGCTTCGAGCGCCAGTGCCACGAGGCTGTGCAGGTCGAGCCAGGCGGAGTCGACCTCGAGGCGGAAGCTGCGCGCCTTGCGCGAGACGGAAATCTTCGGCAGCTTCAGCGAGCGGCGGCTGCGGTAGAAGATCACCGCGAGGCGCAGGCAGAAGGCGAGGGCGGCGAGGCGCGGGTCGTCGTCGAAGGCGGCGCGCATCTTCGATAACTTGCCCCGCTGGGCGAGCACCAGGTTCGAAAGCCACCCCTGCTCCTGGCGCGAGAAGCCCGGCATGTCGGCGTTGGCGAGGATGTAGGCCGAATGCTTGTGGTAGGCGCCCTGCGCGATGGTGATGCCGATCTCGTGCAGCTTCGCGGCCCAGTCGAGGAAGTCGGCGAGCGGCGTGAGCTCGCCGGTCCGGTCGTCGAGTTGCCGCAGCAAGTCGTGCGCCAGCGTGCCCACCCGCTGCGACTGCACGGCGTCCACGTGGTAGCGGCGCACGAACTGCTCGACCGTCACCTCGCGGATGTCGCGGTGGTGCACGCGCCCGAGGAGGTCCCACAGCACCCCGTCGCGCAGCGCCCCCTCCGCGACGGTCATCTCGGAGAGTCCCAGCTCGTCGAAGACGCCGGACATGATCGCGACGCCGCCCGCCACCACCGGGACGCGATCCTCGCGCAGCCCCGGCAGCGACACCTTGCGCAGCTCGCCCGCGGCGACGAGCTCCTCGCGCAGCCACTCCAGTCCCGGCGCCGTGATGCCGCGCGCCGCCTGCCCGTTCCTCACCAGCACGTCCGCGATCGAGCGCGCGGTGCCGGAGGAGCCGATCGCCTCCTTCCAGCCGGTCTTCTCGAAGCGCGCCGCGATCGCCTGCACCTGCTCGCGCGCGGCGAACTGCGCCTGCTTGAACGCCTTCTTCTCGATGCGCCCGTCGCCGAAGAAGCGCGTGGTGTAGCTCACGCAGCCCATGTAGAGGCTTTCCATCGCCTTGGGCTTGAGCTTGTGGCCGATGATGCACTCGGTCGATCCACCGCCGATGTCCACGACGAGGCGGTTGTGGTCCGACATCGGCAGCGAATGCACCACGCCGAGGTAGATGAGCCGCGCCTCCTCGCGCCCGGAGATCACCTCGATGGGAAACCCGAGCGCGGCCTGGGCGCGGCGCAGGAACGGTCCCGCGTTCTTCGCGACCCGCAGGGCGTTGGTGCCGACCACGCGCACGGCCTCGCGCGGCATGCCGGCGAGGCGCTCCGAGAAGCGCTTCAGCGCGGCGATCGCGCGCTCCTCGGCCAGGCTGTCGAGCTGCTTGTCCGCCGTGAGCCCGCTGCCCAGCCGCACCGTCTCGCGCAGGGAATCGAGGGGATAGAGCTGGTCGTCGACGACGCGCGCGATGGCGAGGTGGAAGCTGTTGCTGCCCAGGTCGACCGCGCCGAGGGTGTTATATTCCATGGGTGAAGCGGGGCGCCGAAGGACGATCCCGGCGGCCCAGTATCGCACAGATCGCACGGCCCCGCACCCGTCACCGAACCGTCACGAAGCGCCGCTACGCTCATGGCCAACAAGAAGCCGAAGGCTCGATCCAAGCGCGTGCCGCAATACTCACCCGAGCACTTCCTCAACCGCGAGCTGCAGACCCTCGAATTCAACCGGCGCGTCCTCGCGCAGGCCGAGGACCGGTCGATTCCCGTGCTCGAGCGACTGCGCTTCGTGTGCATCGTTTCGTCGAACCTGGACGAGTTCTTCGAGATCCGGGTCTCGGGCCTCAAGGAGCAGATCAAGACCGGAGCTGTCGCGTCCCCGGGGCCCGACGGGCTCACGCCGCTCGAGGCGTTCCGCCAGGTGTCGGCGCGCGCGCAGGGCATCGTGGAGCGCCAATACCAGTTGCTCAACGAGGAGATTCTGCCGGCGCTCGCGAAGGAGGGCATCCGCTTCCTGCGGCGCGCCACCTGGAACGCCGGGCAGCAGGAGTGGATCCGCGAATATTTCTTCCGGGAGATGATGCCGGTGCTCACGCCCATCGGCCTCGATCCCGCGCATCCCTTCCCGCGCGTATTCAACAAGAGCCTCAATTTCGCCGTGGAGCTGGAGGGGCGCGACGCGTTCGGCCGCGACTCGCGCGCCGCGATCGTGCAGGCGCCGCGCGTGCTGCCGCGCGTCATCCGGCTGCCGCGGGAAGTGGCGGAAGGTCCGAACGACTTCATCTTCCTCACGTCGGTGCTGCACGCGCACGTGGCCGAGCTCTTCTCCGGCATGCGCGTGCTGGGCTGCTACCAGTTCCGCGTCACGCGCAACTCCGACCTCTTCGTCGAGGAGGAGGAGGTGAAGGACCTGCGCAAGGCGCTGCAGGGCGAATTGCCGCAGCGCCATTTCGGCGACGCCGTGCGCCTCGAGGTGGCCGACAACATGTCGGAGTCGATGACGCGCTTCCTGCTCGCCCAGTTCGGCCTCGAGGGCGACGACCTCTACGTCGTGCGCGGGCCCGTGAACCTGGTGCGCCTCATGAACATCCCGGAGCAGGTGAACCGGCCGGACCTCGAGTACCCGCCGTTCACGCAGGGGCTGCCCAAGGCGCTGGCCAAGGGGCGCGACCTCTTCGAGACGATCCGCAAGGGCGACGTCATGCTGCACCGTCCGTTCCAGTCGTTCGCGCCGGTGATCGAGTTCATCCGCCAGGCCGCCCAGGACCCGCTCGTGGTCGCCATCAAGCAGACGGTGTACCGAACCGGCACCGACTCGGTCATCATGCAGACGCTGATCGACGCCGCGCGCAACGGCAAGGAAGTGACCGTCGTCGTGGAGCTGATGGCGCGCTTCGACGAGGAAGCCAACATCAACTGGGCCGCGCGCCTGGAGGAGGTCGGCGCCCACGTGGTCTACGGCGTGGTAGCGCACAAGACGCACGCGAAGATGGCCATGGTCGTGCGCCGCGAGGAGGGCAAGCTCGTGCGCTACTGCCACCTCGGCACGGGGAACTACCACGCGCGCACCGCGCGCTTCTACACCGACTTCGACCTGCTCACCGCCCGCGACGCCGATCGGCGCCGACGTGAACGAGGTCTTCCAGCAGCTCACCGGGCTCGGCAAGGCGACCAAGCTGAAGCACGTCTGGAGCGCGCCCTTCACCTTGCACGCGCGCATCCTCGAGGCGATCGAGGCGGAGATGCGCTTCGCGAAATCCGGCAAGCCCGCGCGCATCGTGGCCAAGATGAACGCGCTCCTCGAGCCGCAGGTGATCGAGGCGCTCTACAGGGCGTCGCAGGCGGGCGTGAAGGTGGACCTCATCGTGCGCGGCGTCTGCGCGCTGCGCCCGGGGGTCCCGAGCTCTCGGTCAACATCCGCGTGCGCTCGATCATCGGGCGCTTCCTCGAGCACACGCGCATCTTCCATTTCCGCCACGGCGGCGAATCGAAGGTCTATCTGTCGAGCGCGGACTGGATGGACCGCAACTTCTTCCGCCGCATCGAGCTCTGCTTCCCGGTGCTCGACGCGAAGTTGAAGCGCCGCGTGATCCGCGAGGGCCTGAAGCCCTACCTCGAGGACAACGTGCAGGCGTGGGACATGCAGCCGGACGGCAGCTTCCGGCGCGCGAAGCACGGGCGCGCGAAGGCGAGATGCGCGCAGCTGGGCCTGCTGAGGATGCTGGCTAAACCGCCGGAGGTCGCGGCGCCGAAGCGCGCAAAAAAGTAGACAGGGGTCTACGTTGAGCGCAGCGGGAACGGCGTTGGAGCGGACCAGAAGCGGCCGCTCAACGCCATCAGGCAGTCGACGTCACTCCCAGAACTTCCACCACGGCGAGGCTGCGCGATTGCGGCCCTGCTCGGCGAGGCGATCGGCGGGATAGTTCTTCGCGAGCACCTTCCTGGTGTCGTCGCGCAGCTCCTTCAGTCCCATGCGGTCGTAGGCCTCGATCATCACCTCGAGCGCCTCGCGCCGCGTGGGCGAGTTCGGGAAATGGGTGATGGCGTCCTGCGCGCGGTTCGCGGCGGCGAGGTACGCCCCGCGCGAAAGGTAATAGCGCGCCACCTTGAGCTCGTGCCGCGCGAGCGCCTCGATCAGGTAGGCCATGCGCTCGCGCGAATCGGGGGTGTAGCGGCTGTCGGGGAAGCGCGTCACCAGCTCCTTGAAGCCCTCGAAGGAGTCGCGCGCGGCCTTGGGATCGCGGTCGGCGAGGTCCTGCTTGACGACGCGCCCCAGCGGCCCCAGGTCCTCCTTGAAGTTCGCGAGCGCCTTCAGGTAGAGCGCGTAGTCGACGTTCGGGTGGTTCGGATGCAGCTTCATGAACTTCTCGCACGCCGCGATCGCCTGCGCGGTCTCGTTCTGCTTGTAGTAGGCGTACGCGATCTCGATCTGCGCCTGCTGCGCGAAGCGTCCGTAGGGGAACTTCGACTCGAGCTGCTCGTAGAGCTTCGAGGCCGATTCCCAGTTCTGCTCGTCGAGCTGCTCCTTGGCCGCCTTGTAGTACTGCTCGGCCGTCCAGTTCTTGCGCTCTCTCGTCCTTGTTGCCGAGCATGCCGCAGCCCGCCAGCGCCGATGGCGAGGATCAGCGCGGCCAATGCCGTTACACTTCGAGTCATGACGAATCCCGGTCCGAGAAGCGCGAATTATACCGCGGCGGCCGCGGGCGCCCGGGCGTTGCGCCTCACGATTCCGCTCGAGATGGCGGGCCTGCGGCTCGACCAGGCGCTGGCACGCCTGCTGCCCGGCGAGTCGCGCACCCGGCTCGCGCGCCTGATCGAGGAGGGGCACGTGACGGTGGACGGGGAGGCGGCCGCCTCGCGCCGCAAGGTGAGGAGCGGAGAAGCGGTCGACGTGTCGCTCGTGGCGCGCCCGGTGGACGAGGCGTTCCGGCCCGAGGCGATCGCGCTCCCGGTAGTCCACGAGGACGCGGACATCCTGGTGATCGACAAGCCCGCCGGCCTCGTCGTGCACCCGGGCAGCGGCAACTGGGCCGGCACGATGCTCAACGCGCTGCTGCATCACGCGCCCGAAACCGCGAACCTTCCGCGCGCGGGCATCGTGCATCGACTCGACAAGGACACGAGCGGGCTGCTGGTCGTCGCCAAGAACGAAGCGGCCCAGGCCGATCTCGTGCGCCAGCTGCAGGCGCGCAGCGTGAAGCGGACCTACCTCGCGCTGGTGCGCGGCCGCGTCACCGGCCCGGGCACGCGTCGATGCGCCCATCGGCCGCCACCCGGTGCAGCGCACGCGCATGGCGGTGGCCGCCGGCGGCAAGCCCGCGGTCACGCACTACCGCGTGCGCGAGGCCTTCGAGCGCCACACGCTCCTCGAATGCGACCTGGAGACCGGAAGGACCCACCAGATCCGCGTGCACCTCGCCTCCATCGGGCACCCGCTGGAAGGCGATCCGGTGTATGCGGGAAGGGGCGCGCGGCTCCTTCCGCGCCAGGCGCTGCACGCCTGGAAGCTCGCCTTCCACCATCCACGCGGCGGCGAGGTCGTGCGCTTCGCGAGCCCGATGCCCGCCGACCTTCGCGCGCTCCTCGCGCGCCTGCGCACGCCATGAGCTGGCAGGAATCGATGCGCGCGCGGCTGGGCGCCCACGGCGGGCACTGGGTCGTGCCCGACTGGCCGGCGGCGCCGCGCGTGCGGGCCTTCGTCACCACGCGCGCGGGCGGCGTGAGCGGCGGCGAGTACGCTTCGATGAACCTCGGAGCGCACGGCGGCGACGCGCCGCGCAACGTGGAGCGCAATCGCCTCATCGTGCGCGAGCTGATGCCCGCGACGCCGCGCTGGATGGCGCAGGTCCACGGCATCGAGGTGGCGATCCTGGACGAGCTGGCACCCGAGCACGTCGCGACCGCCGACGCGGCCGTGGCGCGCTCGCCGGGCCACGTCTGCACGGTGCTCACGGCGGACTGCATGCCCTTGCTGCTCGCCCACGAGGGCGGCTCCCGGGTGGCCGTCGCGCATGCCGGCTGGCGCGGCATGTCCGCCGGCGTGATCGAGAACGCGGTCCGCGCGATGGACGTCCCGCCGGCCGAGCTCATCGCGTGGATGGGACCGGCCATCGGCCCGGACGCGTTCGAGGTCGGCGTCGAGGTGCGCGAGGCGTTCGTGGCGGCGGATCCGGACGCCGGCCGTGCGTTCCGCCCGGGCGCGCCGGGCAAGTACCTGGCCGATCTCTACGCGCTCGCGCGCCGGCGCCTGGGCCGCGCGGGCGTGGCGCGCGTGCACGGCGGCGGCTTCTGCACGCATCGCGAGCGCGAGCGCTTCTTCTCGTACCGGCGCGAGAAGCGCAGCGGGCGCATGGGCGCCTTCATCTGGATCGAATGATGGTGCTTGTCTACATCCTCGCGGCCTCCATCGCCGGCACGCTGCTGTCGCTCGCGATCGCGGCGTTCGTGGCGTTCCGGGTGCAGGAGCGCTGGATCCCGACGCTGGTGAGCTTCGCCGTGGGGGCGATGCTCGGCGCCGCGTTCCTGGACATCCTGCCCCACCTGTTCGAGGAAACGAAGAACCCCGGGCGCACCGCGGCATTCATCCTCGCGGGCCTGCTCGTGTTCTTCGTGCTGGAGAAGATGCTGCTCTGGCGCCACCATCACCATCACGGCGACGAGGGCGAGGCGGCCATCGGTCCGGTGCACGATCACGTGCACGACGACCAGCGCGTCGGCTGGATGATCGTGCTGGGCGACGGTTTCCACAACGTGACCGACGGAGTGATCATCGCCGGCGCATTCCTGGCCGACCTGAAGCTCGGCGTGGTGACGTCGATCGCCATCATCGCCCACGAGATCCCGCAGGAGATCGGCGATTTCCTGGTGCTGCTGCATTCGGGATTCGGGCGGCGCAAGGCGCTCATCCTCAACTTCCTGTCGGGCCTCGCCGCGGCCCTGGGCGCGATCGTCGCGTACTTCTCGCTTTCCGCGCTCACGGGCTGGATTCCGGAGATCCTCGCCATCGCCGCGGCGAGCATGATCTACATCGCGGTGGCGGACCTGATCCCGGGATTGCACCGGCGCACCGCCCTGGGCGAGTCGCTGCTCCAGGTGCTCTTCATCGCGCTTGGCATCGGATGCATCTGGATCATCCACGCGGTGCTCTTTCCGGGGGCATAATCGAGCCAGTCACCGCGCCCGCCCCCATGACGAAGAACGGTCCGCCCCCGAACGCCGAGGAGCTCGCCGAGCGCCTGCGTGCTTCCAACGACAAGATCGCCGCCACGCTGGCCGGCGAGGGCGCCACGCCGCACGTGATGGCGGGCTTCGCCGAGGCCTATCGCGCCTGGCTCGAGGCCGTCTCCGCCAAGCCCGAGACCATGCTCGACCTGCAGAACCGCTACATGCAGGAGCAGTTCCGCCTCTGGCTGCAGGCGATGCATCCGCCGGCCGCTCCGGCCGAGCCCGTCACCGACAAGCGTTTCGCCGCGGCCGAGTGGAACGACCTGCCGGTGTTCCGCTATTTCCGCGACTCCTACCTCCTCACCTCGAAGATGATGATGCAGGCGGTCGAGGGGTCGAGCCTCGACGCGCACACCAAGCACCGCATGCGCTTCTTCATGCGCCAGTACCTCGATGCCGCCGCGCCTTCCAACTACCTCTTCACGAATCCCGAGGCGATCAAGGCGGCGATGGAGAGCCACGGCGAGACCCTCCAGGAGGGCCTGAAGAACCTGCTCGCCGACCTCGAGAAGGGCCGCATCTCGATGACGGACGAGGGGGCGTTCGAGGTGGGCCGCAACATCGCCGTCTCCAGGGGGTCGGTCGTGTGGGAGAACGGGCTGGTGCAGCTGATCCAGTACGCGCCGCTCACCGCGCAGGTGCACGCCCGGCCGCTGCTGATGGTCCCGCCGTGCATCAACAAGTTCTACATCATGGACCTGCAGCCCGAGAACTCGCTCGTGCGCTACGCCGTCGAAGAGGGGCACACGGTGTTCATGGTGTCGTGGCGCAACGTGAAGAAGGACCAGGAGCATCTCGGCTGGGACGACTACCTGCGCGACGGCGTGCTGGCGCCGCTGGAGGAGGTGCGGCGCATCACGAAGCAGGACAAGATCAACGCGCTCGGCTTCTGCGTCGGCGGCACGCTGCTGGCCGCGGCGCTCGCGGTGCTGGAGAAGAGGGGCCAGCACCCGGTGGCGAGCCTCACGCTCCTCACCACGCTGCTCGACTTCACCGACGTGGGCGAGATCCGCGTCTACATCGACGAGAAGTTCGTCGCGAAGCGCGAGAAGCAGCTCCAGAAGGGCAGGCTGGTGCCGGGCGGCGAGCTCGCGAGCGCCTTCTCCAGCCTGCGCGCCAACGACCTCATCTGGCCCTACGTGGTCAACAACTACCTCAAGGGCCGCCAGCCGCCCGCGTTCGACCTGCTGTTCTGGAACTCGGATGCGACCAACCTGCCGGGCCCGATGTACGCGTACTACCTGCGCAACACCTACCAGGACAACAAGCTCGCCAGGCCCGACGCGCTCACCATGTGCGGCACGCCCGTGAGCCTGAAGCGGGTGAAGATGCCGACCTTCGTCTTCTCCGCGCGCGAGGACCACATCGTGCCGTGGCGCGGCGGCTACAAGAGCGCGCTCACGCTGGGGGCGAAGGCGAAATTCGTGCTGGGCGCGAGCGGCCACATCGCCGGCACCATCAACCCGGCGGGCAAGAACAAGCGCAGCTATTGGTTGAACGAGACGCTCGAGGCGGATGCGGACAGCTGGTTTGCGAAAGCGCAAGAAAAACCCGGCAGCTGGTGGCCAGAATGGTCGCGGTGGCTGAAGCCCCATGCGGGCAAGCTCGTCGCCGCGCGCGGGAAGCTCGGGGACGCCGCGCACAAGCCGATCGAGCCCGCGCCGGGGCGCTACGTGAGGGAACGCGCCGCCTAGCGCGCCGCGGGAACCGGAGGAGACGAAGATGACGCAACGCATCGCCCTCGTGACGGGGGGCATGGGCGGCCTCGGCGAGGCCATCTGCATGAAGCTCGCGCGCATGGGCGTCAAGGTCGTGGTGACCTATTCGCCCGGCAACGTGAAGCACGCCGCGTGGCTGAAGGAGATGGCCGACCGCGACTACCACTTCTCCGCCTATCCCGCGGACGTGGCCGACTACGACTCGTGCGTGAAGATGGTCGACCAGGTCGCGAAGGAAGTGGGCCCGATCGACATCCTCATCAACAACGCGGGCATCACGCGCGACATGACGTTCAAGAAGATGACCAAGGTCGACTGGGACGCGGTGATCCGCACCAACCTCGACAGCGTCTTCAACGTGACCAAGCCCATCGTCGACGGCATGGTGGAGCGGGGCTGGGGGCGCGTCATCAACGTCTCGAGCGTGAACGGCCAGAAGGGCGCCTTCGGGCAGACCAACTACTCGGCGGCCAAGGCGGGCATGCATGGCTTCACGAAGGCGCTCGCGCTCGAGGTGGCGCGCAAGGGCGTCACGGTCAACACCATCTCCCCAGGCTACATCGGGACCAAGATGGTGCTCGCCATCCCGAAGGACGTGCTGGACACCAAGATCATTCCGCAGATTCCGCTGGGGCGGCTCGGCAAGCCCGAGGAAGTCGCGGGCTTGTGCGCCTATCTCGCGTCCGACGAGGCGGCGTTCGTGACCGGCGCCAACATCGCCATCAACGGTGGACAGCACATGTACTGACGTGGGGACAGACCCCAACGAAGATGCGCTCAGCGCATCAGGCGTACATGTGCAGGCCGCCGTTCACCGCGAGGTTCGTGCCGGTGATGTAGGCGGCCTTCTCGGAGGCGAGGAAGGCGACGGCGTCGGCCACTTCCTCGGGCATCGCCAGCCGCCCGGCGGGAATCTCGGACACGATCTTCTGGCGCACGTCCTCGCGGATCGCCATCACCATCTCCGTCTGGACGTAGCCCGGCGAGATCGCGTTGACGGTGATGCCCTTCTTCACGACTTCCTGCGCGAGCGACTTGGTGAAGCCGAGGATGCCGGCCTTGGCGGAGGCGTAGTTGGTCTGGCCGAACTGGCCGCGCACCGCGTTGACCGACGAGATGTTGATGATGCGTCCCCAGCCGCGCTCGACCATGCCGTCGATCACGTGGCGGGTCACGTTGAAGACGCTGTCCAGGTTGGTCGCGAGCACCGCTCTCCACTGGTCGAGCGTCATCTTGCGGAACGTCGAATCGCGCGTGATGCCGGCGCAGTTCACGAGGATCTCGATGGGCCCGTGGTTGGCCCCGATCTCGCTCACCATCCGTCCCATCGCGTCGAAATCGGTCACGTCGCCGAAGGCGAGCGCCGTGCTGCTGCCGTTCAGGCCCTCGGCGGCCATCGCCTGGCGCCAGCGCTCCTCGCTGCCCGGGATCGCGTAATTCGCCACCACGAAGTGCCCGTCGTCGGCGAGCCGCTTGCACACGGCGGTGCCGATGCCGCCCACCCCGCCGGTCACGAGAGCCACGCGTCGTTGCATCGTCGCTGTCCTGTTCACCAAAAAAAACCCCGGGATTGGGACCCGGGGTTCGAACCTTTATCCAAATCTTGGGAATTTGCGATAAAGGAGGAGGAGACTTGAATTCGGTTCAGCCGCGCGGGTCACTTTCTCGTTTTGCCGTTGCCCGCGCCGCGCACGCCCGCGTCGGCGAAGCTCGCGGCGTGCTTGGCCGCCTTGGCGAACGTGTCGAACGCGGCGGTGGTGGCGGCGAGCGACGACTTGATCGCCGCGGCGGCCATGTCCCCGCCGCCCGGGGCGGACTTCGCCGCCTGATCCACGGTCTCGGAGACGGCCTGCTGGAAGGTGCTCATGCGCTCCTCGGCGAGCTTCGAGAACTCGCTCTGCGCCTCGGAGGCGACTTCGTAGAGGCTGCGCGAGTAGCCCATGAGGTTCTCGAGGGTGTTCTCGGCGATGCGCGTGCGAAGCGACATCAACTCCTGCACGTCCTTGGCGCCCGCGAGGGCTTTCGCATTGAGGGTCGCCTGGCTGATCGCGCCCTTGGCGTACTCGAGCTGCACGGCAATGGCGCGCTCGGCGCTGTCCATCGAGATGCGGGTCAGGCGCGCGGCCGCGTCGACGGTGGCGCTGGAAAGCTCGGAAAGCGGATTGGCGGCGCGCATGGTGTTCTCCTCGGAATCTCGTGGCTGCGGCGTCATCCGCACCGAGGACTCTCGATTGGTGCGCCGCAACAATTTCATTCTAGGAAGGCGCTCCCTCCCTGTCAAGGGGAATTTGGTGCATTGCACCACGAATCGCGAGCCGCGCTGCACCAACCTTCCAAAATGTAATAAAATGAAGCACTTGAGCCGCGCGTCGGGAAATCGTGCCGGGCGGCGCACAATGCCGCATTGATGTAGCGCAGCATTTCGCGAGGAACCGCGCCCATGGCATCGCCCCGCATCATCAAGAAGTATCCGAACCGCCGGCTCTACGACACGGAGACGTCGGCCTACATCACGCTCGCCGAGGTGAAGGACCTGGTGCTGCAGTACAAGGAGTTCCAGGTGCAGGACGCGAAGACCGGCGACGACCTCACGCGCGCGATCCTGCTGCAGATCATCCTCGAGGAGGAATCGGGCGGCGTGCCGATGTTCTCCACCGACATGCTCGCCAACATCATCCGCTACTACGGCCACGCGATGCAGGGCCTCATGGGCTCCTACCTCGAGCGCTCGATCTTCGCGTTCCACGAGGCGCAGAAGCGCTTCCAGGAGCAGGCGCAGTCGCTCTACGGCGAGCTGCCGAAGATGCCCGCGGACACATGGGCGCAGTTCGTCTCGCAGCAGCAGAAGATCCCCAACGTGATGGGCGGCTACCTCGAGAAGGGCGCCAAGGCCGTGATCGACATGCAGGAGGAGCTGCGCGCCCAGGCGCTCAAGCTCTTCTCCGGCTTCCCGTATTCGCCGCCGGAGGCAGGCGCCGCGCCGCCCGAGGAGCCGAAGCCGCGCGCCAAGGGCGCCGCGAAAGGCGCCGCGAAGAAGGGACGCAAGGCGAAGTGAGCGGCGCCGGGAACCGGAGACGCGCGACGGGGACAGGTCACAATTCGAGACCGGACGTGCCCTGTCCCCCTGGCCAGGCGCCGCGCGTCGGTTTCGTATCGCTCGGCTGCCCGAAGGCGCTCGTCGATTCCGAGGCGATCCTCACCCAGCTGCGCGCGGAGGGCTACGACATCGCGCCCAGCTACGAAGGCTCCGACCTCGTGGTCGTGAACACCTGCGGCTTCATCGACGCGGCGGTGCGCGAGTCGCTCGACGCGATCGGCGAGGCGCTGGCCGAGAACGGCAAGGTGATCGTCACCGGCTGCCTGGGCGCGAAGGGCGACATCGTCGAGAAGACGCACCCGAGCGTGCTGGCCGTCACCGGCCCGCACGCGAAGGACGAGGTGATGGCGCACGTGCACTCGCACCTGCCCAGGCCGCACGATCCCTTCACCGACCTCGTCCCGCCGCAGGGCATTCGCCTCACGCCGAGGCACTACGCGTATCTCAAGATCTCGGAAGGCTGCAACCACCGGTGCACGTTCTGCATCATCCCGTCGATGCGCGGCGACCTGGTGAGCCGCCCCGTGGGCGAGGTGATGAACGAGGCGGAGAAGCTGGTCGCCGCGGGGGTGAAGGAGCTGCTCGTGATCTCGCAGGACACGAGCGCTTACGGCGTGGACGTGAAGTACCGCACCGGCTTCTGGGGCGGGAGGCCGCTGAAGACGCGCATGACCGAGCTGTGCGGCGCGCTCGGCACGCTGGGCGCCTGGGTGCGGCTGCACTATGTCTATCCCTATCCGCACGTGGACGAGGTGATTCCCCTCATGGCGGACGGGCGCATCCTTCCCTACCTGGACGTGCCGTTCCAGCACGCGAGCCCGCGGATCCTGAAGCTCATGAAGCGCCCTGCGTCCTCCGAGAGGAACCTCGAGCGCATCGCGGCGTGGCGCGCGGCCTGCCCCGACATCACGCTGCGGTCGACCTTCATCGTCGGATTCCCCGGCGAGACGGAAGCGGAGTTCGAGGAGCTGCTCGCGTTCCTGCGCGAGGCCGAGCTCGACCGCGTCGGCTGCTTCGCGTACTCGCCGGTGGAGGGCGCGCGTGCGAACCAGCTTCCCGGCGCGCTGCCGGAGGCGGTGAAGGAAGAGCGGCGCGCGCGCTTCATGGAAGTCCAGGCGGCGATCAGCCGCGCGAAGCTCGCCGGCAAGCTCGGCGCGACGATCGACGTGCTCGTCGACGAAGTGCACGGCAGCACCGCGGTCGGCCGCAGCGCATGCCGATGCGCCGGAGATCGACGGCGTGGTGCGGGTGGCGGGTGCGAAGGGGGCGCGGCCGGGCGACTTGCTGCGCGTGACGGTCACCGCCTCCGACGAGCACGACCTCGCCGCGCGCTTGGCGATGCCGAAACGCGCCGCGCGCCGCGCCTAGGCGGCGGCCGGCGGCTCGCGCCGCGTCCAGATCTCGCGCAGCTGCGCGCCGAGCTTCAACGGATCGAAGGGCTTCGGGATCACGCCGAGCACGCCCAATTCCCGGTAGCGCTCCACGTCGCTCGCCTTCAGGCGCGCGGTGAAGAACACCGCGGGCGCCTCCAGCCCGCGCGCGCGCAATTCCTTGAGCGTAGCCAGGCCGTCCAGCACCGGCATGCTGAGGTCGAGCAGCAGGAGGTCGGGCGCGAATTCCTTGGCGCTCTCGAGCGCCTCCTCGCCCGAGGCGCAGACGTGCACCTTGAAGCCGCCGATCTTGCCGAGCGCCAGCCCGACGATGGAGCGGATGTCGCGCTGGTCGTCCACCAGGAGGATGCGGGAGAGGCGGGAGGTCATTTGGTCGAGGATTCGATGGCTCCGGGCAGATCAAACCAGAAAACCGTGCCGCCGCCTTGTGCGGCGTCAAAGCCGATGCGGCCGCCCAGCCGCTCGATGATCTCACGGCTGATCGCCAGCCCCAGGCCGCTGCCTTCGGCGGGGCGGTCCTCGCCCATGTGGGCCTGCGCGAAACGCTGGAAGATGCGTTCGCGGAAATGCTCCGGGATCCCCGGCCCGCGGTCGCGAACCGAGGTGCGCACCCAGCTGTCGGCGAGCGGTCTCGCGCTCACCGTCACCACCGAGCCGCGCGGCGAGAACTTCGCGGCGTTGAAGAGCAGGTTCGAGAGCACCTGGATCAGCCGGTCCTCGTCGCCGCGCACCCGCAGGTCTGTCCGGCCGCTCAGCTCGAAGGCCACGCCGTAGGACTCGACGAATCCGCGGCTCGATTCGATCGCCTGGCGCAGCACGGCGGGCCAGTCGAGCAGCGCGATGCGGAAGGCGCCGTGGCCGGCGGTGGCGATCTTCTCGATGTCGAGGAGGTCGTTCACCAGGCGCACCAGCCGCTCGCAGTTCTGCATCGCGATCGTGACCAGGCCCGGGCTTCCGAGCTGAGCTCCCCCGCCACGCCGCCCTGGAGCAGCCCCAGCGAGCCGCGCATCGAGGTGAGCGGCGTGCGCAGCTCGTGGCTCGCCACCGCGACGAAGCCGTCCTTCATGCGGTCGAGGTCCTTCAGGCGCGTGATGTCGAAGCGGACGGTGATCGCGGCGCTGACCCGGCCCTGCGCGTCGCGCAGCGGCATGTACACCACGTCCAGGTCCACGGTACGGCCCGTGGGATCGGTCATCTGCTGCTCGAAGCGCACCGTGCGCCCGTCGAGCGCGGCGCGCACGTGGGGCGGATCACCGCGTAGCGCACGTCGCCCGCCACCTCGCGCATGCGCTTGCCGTTGATCGCCTCCGCCGTGAGGCCGGTGAGCTCGAGGTACGCGCGGTTGTGGAAGAGCATGCGCTCGTCGGTGCCGAAGACCACGATCGCCGCGGGCATGGTGTCGATGAGCTGGCGCAGCTGCATCTCGCGTTCCTTCAGCAGCTCCTCGGCCGCCACGCGCGCCGTGATATCGGCGTTGGTGCCCGCGAAGCGCAGCGCGCGGCCCGAGGCGTCGCGCGCGGTGACCTTGCCGCGGCTGTGGCACCAGAAGTAGCTGCCGTCGATGCGGCGCACCCGGTGCACGACATCGTAGCGCGGCACGCGTCCGGAAAGGGTGTCGGCGGCGGCGTTGCGCACGCGCTGCACGTCGTCCGGGTGCAGCAGCGAGAAGAGGTCCATCGCGCGCATGCGCGTCTCGCGCGCTTCGCCGCCCAGCATGACGGGCCACGTGGGGCTCATCCGCACGCCGTCGGTGCCCATGTCCCAGTCGAACACGGCGAGCTGCGAGCCCTCGAGGGCGTCGTTCAGGCGGTCGCGCGCGCGGCTCGCCTCGAGGAGCGCGCGCTGCTGGCCGCGGCGGATGCGCACCAGCGCCCAGAGCAGCGGAGTGACGATGACCAGCGGCCCGGCGGCGAGCAGGAGGTGCAGGAGCGAGTCGTCGGTCACGCGGGCGGCCGGCCGGGGCGGTCCGGCGGGCGCGGAGTCGAGAGGAAGGCTACTGATGCGTGAGGCGGTGGTCGACGATCTTCACCCTGTCGCCCATGTGGAAGCTCGTGGGCTCCTTGTAGGTGAAGGTGCGCGTGTGGCCGTCTTCCATCTCCACGATCACCTCGTAGGAGACCACCTTGTTGCGGTTCTTCTCGATCTGGTGACCGGCATAGGCGCCGCCCGCGGCGCCGGCGACCGTCGCGGCCGTGTTGCCGCGGCCGCTGCCGATCTGGTGGCCGATGACGCCGCCGACGACGCCGCCGAGGATGGCGCCGCCGCCGCTCGCCTCGCCTTCCTTCTCGATCTTCTTCAAGTCCACGACGGTGCCGCACTCCTTGCAGGCGGCCGCGGCGGCTGGAGCGAAGGCGGCGGCGAGCGCGAGCAACGCGCCGGCCATCGTCGCCGTGAGAATGCGGGTCTTCATGGTGCGGTCCTCCGTTTGCATGGAATGGGGCGCGAAAATCGTAGCACGGCTCAGGTTTCCGCCGCCTTGAGCTGCGGAAACAGGATCACGTCGCGGATCGAGGGGCTGTCGGTGAAGAGCATCACGAGGCGGTCGATGCCGATGCCTTCGCCCGCGGTGGGCGGCAGGCCGTACTCCAGCGCGCGGATGTAGTCGGCGTCGTAGTACATCGCTTCCTCGTCGCCGGCTTCCTTCGCCTGCGCCTGCGCGGAGAAGCGCGCCGCCTGGTCCTCCGGGTCGTTCAGCTCGGAGAAGCCGTTGGCGATCTCGCGCCCGGTGATGAAGAGCTCGAAGCGGTCGGTGACGGCCGGGTTCGCGTCGTTGGCGCGCGCGAGCGGCGAGACGTCCACGGGATGCGCGACGATGAAGGTGGGATCGACGAGCTTCTCCTCCGTGGTCGCCTCGAAGAGCTTCAGCTGGAGGAGGCCCACGCCGTCGGTCGGGAAGACCTCCACGCCGAAGGGCGCGAGGGCGACCTTGAGGTACTGCGGATTCGCGAGCTCGCCGAGCGGGTACCTCGGGTTGTACTTCGCGATCGCCCCGGCCATGGTGAGGCGGTCGAACTTCTTCCCCAGGTCCACCGGCGTGCCCTGGTAGGTGAGGGACGTGGTGCCCAGCACCTTCCGCGCACATTGGCGCAGCAGCTCCTCGGTGAGGTCCATCAGGTAGTCGTAGTCCTGGTAGGCCTCGTAGAACTCGAGCATCGTGAACTCGGGATTGTGGCGCGTCGAGATGCCCTCGTTCCTGAAGTTGCGGTTGATCTCGAAGACCTTCTCCATCCCGCCCACCACGAGGCGCTTGAGGTACAGCTCCGGCGCGATGCGCAGGAAGAGGTCCATGTCGAGCGCGTTGTGGTGCGTCTTGAACGGCCGGGCCGCCGCACCCCCCGGAATGGGCTGCATCATCGGCGTCTCGACCTCGAGGTAGCCGCGCGCCACGAAGAACTCGCGGATCGATTGCACGAGCTTCGAGCGGATCTCGAAGGCTCTCCGCGCCTCGGGATTGACGATGAGGTCCACGTAGCGCTGGCGGTAGCGCTGCTCCATGTCGGTGAGGCCGTGGAACTTTCTCCGGCAGCGGCCGCAGCGACTTCGCGAGCAGCCTCAGCTTCGACGCCTGGATCGTGAGCTCGCCCATCTTCGTCTTGAACAGCGTGCCTTCGACGCCGAGGATGTCGCCCAGGTCCCAGTGCTTGAACGCCTCGTGCGCCTCGGTGCCGGTCACGTCGTTGTTCACGTAGATCTGGATGCGCCCGCTCATGTCCTGCAGCGTGGCGAAGGAGGCCTTGCCCATCACGCGCTTCAACATCATCCGGCCGGCGACGCACGCGACCGGTTTCGCGGCCTCGAGGTCTTCCTTCGACTGGGCGTCGTGCGCGGCGTGCAGGTCCGCGGCGAGGTCGCGCCGGCGGAAATCGTTCGGGAACGCGGGGCCGCTGCCGCGCAGGCGTGCGAGCTTCGCGCGCCGCTCGGCGATGATCTGGTTCTCGTCCTGCGGCGGTTCGCCCGGCGGGCCGGAGCTCTTGTCGTTGGCCACTTCTACACTCCTTGCTTGAGGCTCGCGGTGATGAATCCGTCCAGGTCGCCGTCGAGCACCGCCTGGGTGTTGCCGACCTCGACGTTCGTGCGCAGGTCCTTGATGCGCGACTGGTCCAGCACGTACGAGCGGATCTGGTGGCCCCAGCCGATGTCGGTCTTGGTGTCCTCGAGCGCCTGCTTCTGCTCGTTCCTCTTGCGCACCTCCAGCTCGTAGAGCTTGGACTTGAGCATCGCGAAGGCCTCGGCGCGGTTGCGGTGCTGCGAGCGGTCGTTCTGCGACGAGACGACGATGTTCGTGGGCAGGTGGGTGATGCGCACCGCCGAGTCCGTCTTGTTCACGTGCTGGCCGCCGGCGCCCGAGGCGCGGTAGGTGTCGATGCGCAGGTCCGCCGGGTTGATCTCGATCTCGATGGTCTCGTCGACTTCCGGATAGACGAACACGCTCGCGAAGGAAGTGTGGCGCCGCGCGTTGGAATCGAACGGGCTCTTGCGCACCAGCCGATGGATGCCGGTCTCGGTGCGCAGGTATCCGTACGCGTAGGGACCGCTCACCTTGAGGGATGCGTTCTTCAATCCCGCCACCTCGCCCTCGCTCTCCTCGAGCAGCTCCGCCTTGAAGCCGCGCCGGTCGCAGTACTTGGTGTACATGCGCAGCAGCATCTGCGCCCAGTCCTGCGCCTCGGTGCCGCCCTGGCCCGCGTTGATGTCGACGAAGCAGTTGTTCGGGTCCATCGGGTCGGAGAACATGCGCCGGAACTCGAGGTCGGCGACGAGCTTCTCGATCTCCTTCACGTCGCCCTCGACGGCGACGAGCGTCGCGTCGTCGCCCTCGCCCTTCGCGAGCGCGAAAAGCTCGCCCGAGTCCCTGAGGCCGGCGTCGACCTTCTCCAGCGTGGCGACGATTTCCTCGAGCGTGCGGCGTCTCCTTGCCGAGGTCCTGGGCGCGCTTGGCGTCGGACCAGATGTCCGGATCCTCGAGGGTGCGGGCGACTTCTACGAGGCGCGACTTCTTGGCGTCGTAGTCAAAGATACCTCCGCAGCTCTGCCGCGCGCGCGGCGAGCCCCTGGAGGGTGTTGTCGATGAGGTTGATGCGGTCGGCTTCCATCGCGGGCGAATCCGGTGAAAGGCGGAATTATACGGGTGTATCGCTGCTCGGTCCCGTGCGGACAAAGTCGGCGGAATCGCGTATAAGCAGTTAGCGGTCCGGCCAAGGGAGGCCCCATGAGAAACGAGAAGCGGCGTCTGCTGTCGGGAATCGAGATCGGGACGCTGGCGTGCAGCGCGATGGCCATCGCCTTCGGCCTCGCCTATGCAGGCGCCCAGCCCCACATGCTCGGCAGCTTGTTCGGGCTCGCCCCGGACCAGACCGTCCGCCTGAGCGTTTCCAACATCGGCAATCCGGGCCTTCGCGACGGATTGCCTCCGGGTCCCTGCCTGGTGCAGCTCAAGATCTTCGGCGCCGACGGCTCGGTCGTGCAGCAGTCCGAGTTCCTGAAGATCATGCCGGGCGCCTCGGTGTCGCGCGACCTGAAGTTCGAGGAGCTACTCTCCCGCGCGCCCAAGAGCCTCAATTTCGGCACGATCGACAACACCAATCGCGTGCAGCTGCGCGCCTCGTCGTTCATCGTCGGACCGGACAGCACCGCCATCACGGACGGCACCAGCAGCAAGGTGACGGACTGTCCGGCGTCGCAATTCAAGTTTTTCAAGCTGTCGACCGAGGTGTTCGACAACGTGACGGGCCGGACCACCTTCATGGTCCCGGCGGACTCAGCGCTGCCGGCGGTCCAGTAGCGCCTCCACGCGGGAAGCCAGGTAGCGTGCGGCCGCGTCGTTCGGCAGGTCCTTGCCGAATTCGGCCAGCCGCGCGCGGGCGGCGTGCGCGTCGCCGAGCCGCAGGTCCGCGATCAGCAGCTCCTCCATGACGACGGCGGGCGGGCGCTCCCCGGCCGCGCGTGCCATCCGCACGAGCGCCTCGCCGCGGCGCACGACATCCCCGTCGCGATGCAGGGCCGCGGCCTCGAGGAAGGCGATCCACTCCCGGACTTCCTCGGGCGCGCCGGCATAGCAACGCGCGCCGCGCAAATCGGCGACGATGTCGCGCACGGCTTCTTCGTCCAGGTCGGCGATCATCGCCTCGGCGAACCGCCGCATCGCCGGGACCCATACCGCCTTCAGCGTCCGCGCCTCGCATTGGGAATGCAGTGAGCGCAGCGTGACCACGACCTCGAGCAGGCTGTTGTCCAACGAGCCCTGCGGCGGCCCGCGGCGCCCGTCCTGCCACGCGAAGTACTCCGCGGCCGCGCGGGCCTGCGCCGCGCGATCCTGCGTCGGATAGTGGGCCGAGGCGGTGGCCTGCGCTGCGCCCCGCGCTACGGTCGCCAGCCGGCGGTTGATCGTGCCGAGCTCCTCGAACGCCGTGGCATCCGACCTCAGGAAGCGGCGCTTGACGGCGTTCTGGTCCACGTAGGGTTGGTAGTCCGAATTGGCGGGCGAGCCCAGCCCCGCGACGAAGCCCGCGAGCTCGCGCTTGTCGCCGATGCGCCGCAGCTCGATGTCGGCGGGCGATCGCACGTCGATGGCCTGCAGCAGGCCGAGGAGGGGGGAAGAGGCGAACGCGCCGGGCGTGGGGAGCGGCACGCGCCCTTGGGGGACCGCTGCGATGAGGATGTCGCCGCTGTTCGTCGCGTAGATCGCGTAATCGTCGAACTGCGACTCCAGGGCCTCGAGCACCGACGCGAGGAGCGGCAGGTCGAACTCGTAGAGTTGCAGCCACTGCACGAAGAGCCCGCCCGGCTTGAGGTATCGGCGGACCTGTCCGTAGAACTCCACCGAGAAGAGGCTCGCAACGCCGCTTACCCAGGGATTGGACGGTTCCGACATGATGATGTCGTAACGCGATCGGTTGCGCGCGAAGAACGTCTTCGCGTCTTCGATGTGGACGTGGCTGCGCGGGTCGTCGAAGGCGCGGGCCACGGGGGTGCCGAACAAGCGCGCCCCTTCGACAACGGCCGCCTCGATCTCCACCGTGTCCACGCGCGTGACGGAGGGCGCGTTCAGGAACGCGTGGGTCGTGCGTCCCGACCCCATGCCTACCACCGCCACCTCCTTCGCCGCGGGGTGCAGCAGCAGGGGCAGCGCGGCGGAGAGCACCATGGTGTAGTCGTCCGGGGTCGGGGCCTTCGCGTCGTAGCTCGCATCGACCTTGCCGTTGGTGAGCAGGGCCAGCAAGCCGGTGCCCGGATTGCGAGTCACGTCCACCGACGCGGTCTTGCCGTCGCGGTGGAAGATCACCTCGTTCGGGTTGCGCGCCTCGCCGACCCGGAAGACGCTGGAGGCGAGGCGCGCGGGATCGAGGCGGACCCAGCCCGCGACGGCGATCGATGCGGCGAGGATCGTGGCGAGAGCGGCCCGCCCCGGCACCGCCAGCCGCCCGCCCGAGCGCGCCATGAGCCAGAGGCCGAGCCCGATGTCGATGCCCGCGCCTGCCACGATCACATCCTTCAAGCCCCAGGCGGGCATCACGACGTGCACCGCGAGGAGGACGCCCGCGATCGCCCCCGCGGTATTGGCGGCGTAGACCCGGCCGATTCCGGCCTCGCCGGATCCGGAGCGCAGCACGATCGCGGTGATCAGTGGCAACGTCATTCCGGCCATGAACGTGACCGGCAGCATGAGGGCGAGGCAGATGCCGTGCGAGGAAAGATTGAAGAAGACGTATCCGCCGTCGTTGCGCTGCAGCGACCCGAGGATGAAGCTCATCCATTCGAAGCTCTGCCCGTAGAGCGGCAGCGAACCCAGGGCGAGGGCGCCCATGACGATCTGGATCCACGCGAGCGCGCGAACGGGATCGGCGAAGCGCTCGATCCGGTTGCGGATGAAGAAACTCCCCAGCGCCAGGCCGAGGATGAAGGCCGAGAGCATCAGCTCGAAGGAATGGGTGGCGGCGCCGAGCACGAGGCTCAGCATCCGGATCCAGCCGATCTCGTAGAGGAACGACGCCGCGCCGGTCAGGAAAGCGGCGGCCAGCATGAGGAGAGGCAATCCTGCCGACCCGCTTCGCCCGTGGGCGGCGAGCGGCTGGCGCTGCGCGGGCTGCGACGCGCGCGCCATGATCCACACCGTCGCGGCCAGCGCGAAGTTCACCATCCCGGCGGTGAGCAGCGTGCCGGGCAACCCGACGGCGCCGATGAGCACGAAGCCGCTGGCGAGCACGCCCACCGCCGCGCCGAGGCTGTTGGAGAAATAGAGCCAGCCCAGCGAGCGTCCCGTCACGGCCGGGTCCAGGCGAACGACGCCGGCGCTCATCAGTGGAAAGGTCGCGCCGAGCAGCACCGACTGCGGCAGGATCGCAAGTGCCGCGAGGCCCCATTTCACGACGTCGATGGCGAGCGCCGATGGCAGCGCGGCAATCGCTTGGTCGAACACCCACGCCTGCAGGGCGCGGAACGCGGGATCGAAGGCCATCGCGAAGATGCCGAGCATCGCCTCGACCCACGCGTAGGCCATGAGCGGACGCGGCAGGCGCCCCGAGAGCCCGCCGCAGATCCAGGCGCCGACCGCCATCCCGCCCATGAAGATGACCAGCACGAGCGTTTGCGCGTAGGCGGCGTGGCCGAGGAACAGCTTCAGGTACTGCGCCCAGATGGACTCGTAGATGAGGCCGGCGAACCCGGACAGCGCGAACAGGCCGTAGAGCGCGACGCGCAGGCCGGCGGGGCTCAAGCGCAATGCTCGAGGATGAGCTGCAGGGAAGAGCTACCCATGTACTCGTTCACGTCCAGGCGATATACGGCGTCGATTTCGGCGGGCAGGGACTGCGCGGAGCCGAAGCGGATGGCGCTGAAGCGCCGGCCGCCGGCGATCAGGGTGAGCTTGAGGTGCTTGTCGCCCACGACGCGCTGCGCCTCGACGGCGAAGCGCCCCGTGAAGCGCGGCTCGGGAAAGCCCTGGCCCCAGACCTGGCCGCGGATGAGGTCGGCCAGCTCGAAGCTCATGTCGGCGCTCGCGAGCTCGCCGTCGCACTCGATGCGCTGCGCGAGGTCGGCGGGCGTGAGGCGCTCGCGGGCGACGGCCTCGAACGCGGCGCGGAAGTGCTCGAGCCGGTCGCGCGCGAGGGTGACGCCGGCCGCCGCCGCATGGCCGCCGAAGCGCTCCATCATTCCGGGGTTGCGCTTGTCGACGAGGTCCAGCGCGTCGCGCAGGTGCAGCGCGGCCACCGAGCGCCCCGACCCCTTGAGCTTCTCCGTGCCCTCGGAGGCGAAGGCGAACACCGGGCGATGGAGCCGGTCCTTGAGGCGCGAGGCGAGGATGCCCACCACGCCCGCGTGCCATTCGTCGCGGTGGATCGACAGGGTGTACGCGTCGCCGGCATCGACCGCGGCGACCATCGCGAGGGCCGATTCCTGCATCTCGCCCTCGATCTGGCGGCGCTCGCGGTTGAGCGCGTCGAGCTTCTGCGCGAGCTCGAGCGCGCGGCCGGCGTCGTCGGCGAGCAGGCATTCGATGCCGAGCGCCATGTCCTGCAGGCGTCCGGCGGCATTGAGGCGCGGACCCGCGGCGAATCCGAGGTCGTAGGCGCAAGCGAGGCGCGCCGGCCGGCCCGCCACTTCCAGCAGCGCCGCCACGCCGGGGCAGGCCTTTCCCGAGCGGATGCGCGCGAGCCCCTGTGCCACGAGGATGCGATTGTTCGCATCGAGCCGCGCCACGTCCGCCACGGTCCCGAGCGCCACGAGGTCGAGGAGCTCGGCGAGGTTCGGTTCCGCGCGCGCGGCGAACGCCCCGCGCCTGCGCAGCTCCGCGCGCAGCGCGAGCATCACGTAGAAGATCACGCCCACGCCGGCCAGGTGCTTGCTCGGGAAGCCGCATCCCGCCTGGTTCGGATTCACGATGCACGCGGCCGCGGGTACCTGCGGCCCGGGCAGGTGGTGGTCCGTGACCAGCACGCGCATGCCGAGGCGGTTGGCTTCCGCAATGCCCTCGACCGCCGCGATGCCGTTGTCCACCGTGATGAGGATGCCGGGCGCGCGCTTCGCCGCCTCGCGCGCGATCTCGGGCGTGAGCCCGTAGCCGTGCTCGAAGCGATTGGGGACGAGGTACTCGACGCGCGCGCCGAACGCACGCAGCGCGCGCATGCCCACCGCGCACGCCGTGGCTCCGTCGGCATCGTAGTCGGCGACGATGAGCAGCTTCTCGTCCGCGGCGATCGCATCGGCGAGGAGACGCGCGGCGTCGTCCACGTGGTGCAGCGATTCGGGCGCGGCGAGCGCCTTGAGCGCCGTGGCGAGCTCGTCGGGCGAGGCGAGGCCGCGAGCGGCGTAGAGGCGCGCGAGGCGCGGATCGCAGCCGCTCGCCACGAGGCGCGCGACGGCGGCCTCGTCCACGGCGCGGGTGACGACCTCAGGCATGGGTAGCAAGCGGCTTCGAGCGGCGCAGCCAGCGGCGCCGGGCCGCGCGCGGGAGCACGGCGACCAGCGTATCGGTGGCGCGCGGGAGGATGACGCGCACGCCGCCGAAGCGATCGATCGCCTCGTCGAGCGCGCGGAACCATTGCTCGTCGAGGGCGTGGGCGGCGGCGCGCCAGCGATCGATATCCACGCGGCGCAGCGGCGCTGCGAGATCGTCGAGGACGACCAGCACCTCCCCGGCTTCGTCGACGAGGTCCACGCTCGCGAGCCGCGACGGGAGGGCGGCGAGCGCGGCGCCGGAGAGCCGTGCGAGCCCGCGCGCGAACGCATCGCGCGCATGCACGGCGGCGTACGGCCGCGCGAGGCTCACGGGCGTCGTTCCCCCGCCCCAGAACCAGACGCTGTTCACCGCCGGCTCGCCCGCCGCCGCGCGCCGCGCGTTCACCTCGTGCGCGGCGAGCACCATCTGCGCCTCGGTGATCGCCGCCCTCCAGTTGATGCGCGCGCCGCCCGTGGGCAGCAGGCCGAACGCGTTGCGGCCCCGCGCCTCGTCGAGCGCCACGGTCGCCGGAAGCTCGCCTTCCGGAACCTCGACGTACCAGCGATCGGGCGCGGCGGCATGGAAGCGCAGGCGGTCCTCGGCGAAGTGCGACTGCAGCGCCGCGACCAGCGCATCGGCTTCGTCCCGGCGCACGTCGAGGATCGATGCGTCGTGGACCACGAGGGAGTCGCCGTCGATGCGCAGGTGCACCGGGTCGGCGCGCAGCCACTGTCCGGCGCGGGCCTGTTCCTCGCCGGCGAGGGCGACCGCGGCCACCGGCGGCGGCGACGCCAGCGCGAAACGGGCGGCGAGCCACCCCGCCGCGCCCACGGCCTCGGAGCGCTCGGCGTCGGCGCGCGCGAGCCATTTCTCGAGCGCGGGCAGGCGCAGCCCGCGCATCGCGGCGGGGGCGTCGGGCGGGGCGAGGAGGTCGGGAACCAGCAGATCCAGCGGCATGGGCGATAATTCGTCTTGACCGTCCAATTATCCCATCCCCTTCTTGCGACCCTTCGAGCTTTTCGTCGGCCTGCGCTATACCCGCGCCAAGCGCCGCACCCATTTCATCTCGTTCATCTCCATGATCTCGATGCTGGGCATCGGGCTGGGGATCGCGGCGCTCATCACCGTGATGTCGGTGATGAACGGCTTCGAGAAGGAGATCCGGGCGCGCATCCTGGGCGCGGCCGCCCACATCCAGATCCTGGGCGGCGAGGAGGGGATCCCGGACTGGCAGGGGATCGCCCAGGCGGCGCGCAAGAACCCGGAGGTCACGGCGGCGGCACCCTTCGTGATGGGACAGGGCCTGCTCTCCACCGGCTCGGCGGTGCGCGGCGTGTACGTGCGCGGCGTCGTGCCGGAGCTGGAGGACACCGTCGCCGATTTCGGCAGCCACATGCGCGCCGGGCACCTGGAGGACCTGCGGCCCGGCGGCTTCGGCATCGAGATCGGCATCGGCATCGCGCGCGCGCTGCAGCTGTCGGTGGGCGACCGCGTGACGCTCATCTCGCCCCAGGGCCAGGTCACGCCCGCGGGGCTCATGCCGCGCCTGAAGCAGTTCACCGTGACCGGCGTCTTCCGCATGGACCACAACGAGCTGGACAACGCGCTGGCCCTCGTGGACATGGCCGACGCGCAGGCGCTCTACCGCATGGGCGGCAACGTGAGCGGCGTGCGGCTCAAGGTGCGCGACATCGATCGCGCGCCGCTGGTCGCCCGCGAGTTCGCCCGCGCCATGCCCGAGGGCCTCTTCGTCACCGACTGGACGCAGCAGAACGTCAACTACTTCCGCGCGATCCAGATCGAGAAGCGGATGATGTTCATCATCCTCACGCTCATCATCGCCGTGGCGGCGTTCAACCTCGTCTCCACGCTGGTGATGGTGGTGACCGACAAGCATCCGGACATCGCGATCCTGCGCACGCTGGGCGCCGCTCCCTCGAGCATCATGAAGATCTTCGTGGTGCAGGGCGCCATCATCGGCGTGATCGGCACGATGGCGGGCGTGATCGTGGGGATCCTGCTCGCGCTCAACATCGACGTGGTCGTCCCGTGGGTCGAGCACACCTTCCACTTCCAGATCCTCTCGAGCGAGGTCTACTACATCAGCGAGCTGCCCTCGGACCTGCACTGGCGCGACGTGATCTCGATCGCGGCCGTGTCGCTCTTCCTCTCGTTCATCGCGACGATCTATCCGTCGTGGAGAGCCTCGCGCGTGAACCCGGCCGAGGCGCTGCGCTATGAGTGAAGTCGTGCTCGCGTGCGCGGGCCTCGCGAAGACCTTCGGCATGGGCGACGTGGCCGTTCCGGTGCTGAAGGGCATCGACCTGGAGATCCGGCGCGGCGAGTCGGTCGCGATCGTGGGCGCTTCGGGCTCGGGCAAGAGCACGCTGCTGCACCTGCTGGGCGGCCTCGACCAGCCCACCGCGGGAAGCGTCGCGCTGCTGGGCGAGAACCTGCTCGCGCTGGGGCCCGCCGAGCAGGGAATGCTGCGCAACCGCGCGCTCGGCTTCGTCTACCAGTTCCACCACCTGCTGCCGGAGTTCTCCGCGCTGGAGAACGTCGCGATGCCGCTCATCATCCGCCGCGCGCCCGACGCCGAGGCTCGCGAGCGTGCGAAGGCGATGCTGGAGGAAGTGGGACTGGGCCATCGCATGGCGCACCGGCCGGGCGAGCTATCCGGCGGCGAGCGCCAGCGGGTGGCCGTCGCCCGCGCGCTCGTCACCGGCCCCGCGTGCGTGCTGGCCGACGAGCCCACCGGCAACCTCGACCGCGAGAACGCCGCGCGCGTCTTCGACCTCATCATCGACCTGAACCGCCGCCGCGACGCCGCCTTCGTGATGGTGACCCACGACCCCGACCTCGCGGCCCGCATGGGCCGCAAGCTGCGCATCGCCGACGGCCGCGTTGTGGGGACAGACCCCGTTTTCCCTTAGGCGGAACGATTCCTGTCCGAATTTCGCCGTGATCCCGGGCGAAATCGCGCTTCAGCCGGTGTTGGCGTTCCGCCTAAGGGAAAACGGGGTCTGTCCCCGGTTTTCTGACCGGATCGAGCGAGCGCCAGAGGTACCACGTCGCCACCGAGCTCCACGGCGACCACGGCTCGCCCAGCGCGCGCATGTCATCCCTGGTGAGGGGCTCGCCGTCGTTGTAGGCACGCTCCATCGCTCTCCTCAGGCCCAGGTCGCCCACCGGCAGCACGTCGGGACGGTGCAGGTGGAAGATGAGGAACATCTCCACGCTCCAGCGGCCGATCCCCTTCACCCGCACGAGGTCCTCGATGATGGCCTCGTCCCCCATGCGCGCCCAGCGCCGCGGCTTGATGACGCCGGCGTGGAAATGGGTCGCGAGGTCCTTGAGATAGACGACCTTCCGGCCCGAGAGGCCGCACGCGCGCATCACGTCCACGGGAAGCTCGACCACGCCCGGGGGGGCCACGGTGCCGGCGGCCGCGGCGAAACGCGACCAGATCGATTGCGCGGCCTTCACCGAGATCTGCTGCCCCACGATGGAGCGGCACAACGCCTGGAACGCGTCGCCCCGCCCCTGCAGGGCGGCGTCGGGAAAGTTCCGGATGAGCTTGCGCAGGACCTTGTCGCGCCGGGCGAGATGCGCCTTGGCCTGCGGCCAGTAGTCGGGAACCATGGTGGCATTCTAGCGAACCGAACCTGCCGCCCCTTGTCCATCGGGAACGCCCACGCAAACGCCCAGGAGGACGCCATGGCGAACCCCCATCCGAAGCCCGCACCCAAGATCCCCGCCACGAAGACGCCGCGGCTCGGCCGGACCGGTGAGGAGAACCACGAAGAGGACCTCATCGACGAGGCGATCGACGAGTCGTTCCCCGCGAGCGATCCGCCCGCCATCGCGCACCCGGGCGGCGACGCGAAGAAGAAGAAGTAGTCCGGCGCTCGCGGCGCCGCGTTAGGAGGCGATGCGCCTCCTCGCGCTCGCCTTCGTCGCCGGCGCCTTCGCCCTCCAGAACCAGCGCTCGCTTCCCGACTTTCCGTTCGCCCTTGCGGGCGTGGCGGCGGGGCTCGCGTGCGCGCTCGTGCCGCGCAGGCACGCCGTTGCGCGCGCAGCGCTGCTCCTCGCCTGCGGCGCGCTCGCGGGCTTCGGCTTTGCCGCATGGCGCGCGGAGCTGCGCCTCGCCGAGTCGTTGCCGCCCGCGTGGGAAGGACGCGATCTCGTCGTGACCGGCATCGTCGCGGGACTACCGCAGCGGACCGAGGCGGGGACGCGGTTCCTCTTCGAGGTGGAAGCGTGGGATCCGGCGGGCACCGCGTCGCGCGCGCCGCTTCCGTCGCTCATCTCCCTTTCCTGGTACGTCGAGCAGCACCGCGACGGCGACGTCGCGTCGCCGCAAATGGTCGCGGGCGAGCGCTGGCGGCTTGCCGTGCGCCTGAAACGTCCGCGCGGGCTCGCGAATCCGCACGCCTTCGACTTCGAGCCGTGGGCGCTCGAGCGCGGCATTCGCGCGACGGGCTACGTGCGCACCGCGGCCGGCGCGCAGCGTGTGGGCGAGCGCGCGGAGGGCTGGCCGTATACGCTGCACCGGTGGCGCGGGGAAATCCGCGAACGCATGCTCGCGCACCTCGGCGAAGCGCGGCTGCGCGGTGTGCTCGTGGCGTTGGCGATCGGCGACCAGGACGCCATCGCCGATGCGGACTGGGAAACCTTCTGGCGCACCGGGGTCGGGCACCTGATGAGCATCTCCGGGCTGCACATCACGATGCTCGGCGCGCTCGGCTTCACGCTTGCGTACTTCGCATGGGTGCGCGTGCCCGCGCTGGCCCTGCGAGTGCCCGCGCGCAAGGCCGCCGTCGTGGCGGGCGTCGCGGTGGCGCTCGCCTACACCCTGATGACCGGCTATGCGGTCCCCGCGCAGCGCACGCTGGTCATGCTGGCGACGGTGGCGGCGTGCGTGCTCGCGGACCGCCACGGCTCGCCGTCGCGGGTCCTCGCGCTGGCCGCGCTCGCCGTCGTGGCGGCCGATCCCTGGGCCGTCCTGGCGCCCGGGCTTCTGGCTCTCGTTCGGCGCGGTGGCGTCCATCTTCTACGCGATGGCGCTGCGCACCGGCCACGCCGGAAAGCTGCATGGCGCGGTCGTGGAGCAGCTCGCCGTGACGGTGGTGATGCTGCCGATGCTGATGGCGCTCTTCCAGCAGGTATCGCTCGTATCGCCCGTCGCCAACGCGTTCGCGATTCCGCTGGTGAGCCTCGGCGTGGTGCCGCTCGCGATCGCCGGCGCCTTCCTGCCGCTGCCGTTGCTGCTCGACGCGGCGCACCTGCTCATGGCGGGGATCATGGCGCCGCTCGAGGGGCTCGCGGCGCTCCCGTGGGCCACGGTCGAGAGCCACGCGCCAGCCGCGTGGACGGTCGCCTGCGCCGCGATCGGCTCGCTGTGGCTGCTCGCGCCGCGCGGGATCCCGATGCGCTCCTGCGGCGCGCTGTGGATCGCGCCGCTCTTCGTGCTGCCCGCGCCCCATCCCGCGCCGGGCGAGGCGTGGATCGACGTGCTCGACGTGGGCAACGGACTCGCGGTGGTCGTGCGCACCGCGAGCCACGCGCTCGCCTACGACACGGGCCCGAGCTGGAACGGCGACGCGGACACCGGCAATCGCATCGTGGTGCCGTTCCTGCGCGGCGAAGGCATCGAGCGGCTCGACGGCCTCGTGATCTCCCACGCGGACGACGATCATTCGGGCGGCGCGGCCTCGGTCGCGCTGGCACGCCGGCCCGGATGGATGCTGTCGCCGCTGCCCGCGGACGACGAGCTCCACGGCCTCGTCGTGCCTTCGCTGCGCTGCGAGGCGGGCGAAGCGTGGGAGTGGGACGGCGTGCGGTTCCTCGTGCTGCACCCGTCCGCGGCGATCTACGACGCCGTCGGCAGGCGCAAGGAAAACGACCGGGGATGCGTGCTGAGGGTCGCGACCGCCGCGCGTTCGATGCTCCTCGCCGCGGACGTCGAGGCCCGCAGCGAGGCGGAGATGCTCGCGAGGAATGCGCCGCTGCTCGCTTCGGACATCCTGCTCGTGCCGCACCACGGCTCGAAGACTTCGTCCACCGCGGCTTTCATCGACACCATCGCGCCGCGCGTGGCGCTGCTCTCGGTCGGATACCGCAACCGCTTCCATCACCCGAATGCGGCGGTCGTGGAGCGCTACCGGGCGCGCGGCGTCGGGCTGCGTCGCACGGACGACGAGGGCGCGTTGCGCGTGATGTTGCCGGCCGATCGCGGCGTGCCGGCGCTCATCACCGGCCAGCGCGAAGCGTGCCGTTACTGGAGCGTGCGCGCCGATTGCGCCACGCGCTAGTCCGCGCCGGACTTGGCTGGCGGTGGCTTGACCGCCCCACCAGGCCGGTGGGGGATGTCACGAGCTCCGGAATCTTGGTGTCGGCGATCGAGGCGGGCCATGGCGTTCGAACGGCCGTAAGGGGCGCCGAGCGTGCCCGTCGGTGAACGGAGTGTGTTGTCCGCAAAGAGCGAGCAGCCGCGCGTGTTTCACGCAGTCCGATGCACTCCATTTCTGCGAAGCCCTTCTTTGCGGGCACCGTTCATTGGCGGGTAGCGAGGGCACCCGCGCCGCAAGCGCGGGCGACCCGCCCGGCCTTCGAACGCCATGGCCCGTCTCGATCGCCCGATCAAGGGAGAGGAAAGAGCAAAGAAGTCCGGCCTCCGGAGGAGGTCCCGGAGGCCGGCAAACACCGCGTCGGGTCGCCTACGGCCGCGCCGCCGACAGTCGACCGATGACGCGGGATACGAGGCGGCGCAGCAGCCGCAGGAGGCGGGCCCCCGCCCGCGGGCCGGCGACCGGCGGGTCGGGTTGCGCGGCGGGGCCCAATTGTTCGGTAGCGCCTTGCGGCGGCAGTGCCATGAACTTCACGCGGGCGATGCGTTCCGCGCGGCGGTGTCCGCGGCCGTCGAAGCCGGAATCGAGGCCGTCGGCTAGCAGGGTCGTGGTCATGGCATCCATGGAGGCCATGATCGGGCCGGAGCTTCGCGAGGGGCAGGGGAGGATTCGACGCAACCAATGCGGATTTTTCCGCACAGGGATTAGAATCAGGCGACACGCCTCGCCCCGCCCCTCCCGTGCTCAGCTCCGCCGCCGCAACCGACGTCGCCCCCTTCGAGGCGGAATTGCGCTCGACCTTCGGCGCGGCGCTCGCCGAGCTGCCCGTGCGCGCGATGCAGTTCGCGCGCGGTGCGGCGCGCGCGGCGGGCCGCGACGAGGCCTTCGAGCGCGCGCTCGCCGTGGCGCGCCTGCTCCTCGTGCAAGGCGCCGACCCCGAGACCATCGCCGCCGCGGTGGTGAGCCAGGCCATCCCCGAGCGCGACCTGGACCTCGAGGCGGTGCAGGCGGCGTTCGGCCCGGAGCTCACGGCGCTGCTGCGCGGGCTCGCCCGGGCCGGGCGCATCGAGTCGCTCAACGCCACCGGCACCGACCTCGAGCAGCTGCGCAAGATGCTGCTCGCCATCGCCGAGGACGTGCGCGTGGTGCTGATCAAGCTCGCCGAGCGCGTGGTCTACCTGCGCTCGCTCACCAAGGCGGACGAGGCGCTGCGCCGCGCGGCCGGCACGCAGACGCTCGAGCTCTTCGCGCCGCTCGCCAACCGGCTCGGCGTCTCGGACATGAAGTGGGAGCTCGAGGACTTCGCGTTCCGCTACACCGAGCCCGACCTCTACCGCAAGATCGCCCAGCTCCTCGACGAGAAGAGGAGCGAGCGCGAGGCCTACATCCAGCGCGTCATCGACCAGCTGCACGGGGAGCTGCAGCGCGATGGGCATCCCGGCGACGATCCAGGGACGGCCCAAGCACATCTACTCCATCTGGCGGAAGATGCGCGGCAAGAACGTCGCGTTCGAGGGCCTCTACGACATCCGCGCGGTGCGCGTGATCGTGCGCAACGTGCGCGAGTGCTACACGGTGCTGGGCGTCGTGCACGACCTCTGGACGCCGGTCGAGGGCGAGTTCGACGACTACATCGCGCAATCCCAAGGCCAACGACTACAGCTCGCTGCACACCGCGGTGGTCGGGCCCGAGGGCAAGACGCTCGAGGTGCAGATCCGCACCGACGAGATGCACCAGCACTCCGAGCACGGCGTCGCGGCCCACTGGCGCTACAAGGAAGGCGCGCCGCGCCGACAAGGCGTTCGACGCCAAGATCGCGTGGCTGCGCCAGGTGCTCGCGTGGAAGCACGAGGTGCTGGGCGGCGAAGTCTCCGACAAGGCGCGGCGCGGGCTCTTCGAGGACACCATCTACGTGCTGACGCCGCAGGGGCGCGTGGTGGACCTGCCCGCGGGATCGACGCCGATCGACTTCGCCTACCACGTGCACACGGACCTGGGCCACCGCTGCCGCGGCGCCAAGGTGGACGGCCAGATGGTCCCGCTCAACTACAAGCTCGCGAACGCGCAGCGCGTGGAGATCATGGCCGCGAAGCAGGGCGGCCCGTCGCGCGACTGGCTTTCCCCGCAGCAGGGCTACCTCGCCAGCCCGCGCGCGATGGCGAAGGTGCGCCAGTGGTTCCGCCACGAGGACTTCGAGAAGGACGTGGCGAGCGGTCGCTCGGCGCTCGACAAGGAGCTGCACCGCATCGGCGCGGTGAGCGAGTCCCACGAGCAGATCGCGGCCGCCTGCGGCTTCCCGAAGCTCGAGGATTTCCTCGCGGCGCTGGGGCGCGGCGAGGTGACGTCGCGCCAGATCGAGATCGCGGTGCGCGGCGAGGCGCCGCAACAGCAGCCCGCGGCCCCGGCGCCGTGCGCCCGCCGCGGCGAAGCCGTCGTCCGGCGTGCTGGTGCTGGGTGTCAACAACATCGCCACGATGATCGCGAAGTGCTGCAAGCCGGTGCCGCCCGATCCCATCGTGGGATTCGTCACCCGCGCGCGCGGCGTGATGGTGCACCGCCAGGACTGCGCGAACGTCACGGGCCTCGAGGCGAGCCAGCGCGAGCGCCTCATGCCGGCCGATTGGGGCAAGACCGGGGAGGAGGCGCCGTTCTCCGCCGACCTGGAGGTGGTCGCGATCGACCGCCAGGGCCTGCTGCGCGACGTGAGCGAGGCCATCGCCCGCGAGCGCATCAACGTGACCGCGGTGAACACGCTCTCGCGCGGGGCCCATGCATTCATGCGCTTCACCGTGCAGGTCGCCAGCGCCGACGCGATCACCCGCGTGCTGCGCCAGGTGAAGGACGTCCCCGGCGTCGACACGGCGCGGCGGCTGTGAGGATCGCGACGTTGAAGGACCTCGAGGCGCGCCTGAACGAGCCGCTGCCGGTGCACGAGCGCGTGCGGCTGCTGAACGGGATCTCGGAGGCGCTCTACGAGCGCGATGCGGCGCGCGGCGCGGACCTCGCGCGCGAGGCCGTGGCGCTCGCGCGCGCGAGCGGCGACCTGCCCGGCGAGGCGCAGGCCTGCTACTGCCTCGGCCGCAACCTCCATTCCCTCGGCGACTACCCCGGCGTGCTCGAGGCGCAGGACACCGCGGTCGCGCTCTTCCGCGCGCAGGGCGACCTCGAGGGCGAGGCGCGCTGCCGCAACCTGCTCGGCATCACGTGGCGCCAGCTCTCGGATTACGGCCGCGCGCTGGAGATGTACGAGTCGGCGCTCAAGGGCTTCCGCGAGGTGGGCGACCTCAAGTGGCAGGCGCGCGTGATCTCCAACATCGGCAACATCGAGATCCAGCTCGGCAACCACACCGCGGCGCTGGAGCTCTTCGACCAGGCCCTCGACCTGCGCCGCCAGACGGGCGACAACGAGGGCGCGGGCTTCGACCTCAACAACGCCGCCTTCGGGCACGTGCAGCGCGCGCTGCAGCTGCGCGCGGCCGGCGACATGGCGAGCTGCCAGCTCGAGTGCGAGAGCGCGTTGAAGCTGCTCGACCGTGCGCTCGAGGTGGCGCGCCAGTACGGCTACAAGCGCCTCGAGGCGATCTGCCTGCAGACCATGGGCGAGGCGTATCTCGCCATGGCGCGCCCCGAGGTCGCGCTCGGGATGGCGGACCAGTTCCTGGCCCTCGCGCGCGAATCGGGCGACCCGTGGATCGAGGCCTACGGGCTCTCGTGCGTGGGCGAGATCCGCCACCAGCTCGGGCAGGAGGCGGAGGCGATGGAGCTGCTCGGCCGCGCGCTCGCGGCGTTCGAGGCGCTGGGCTCGCGCGACGAGACCGCGCGCGTGCTGCGCATCCTCTCGCAGGCGCACGAGGTGGCGGGCGACCTCACGGCGGCGCTTGCGTGCCTGCGGCGCTCGGCGGCGCTCGAGCAGCAGCTGAAGAGCGAGGACACGGAGCGCCGAGCGCGGGCGCTGGCGGCGCGCCGTCGCGTCGAGCACGCGGCCGAGGAGGCGGAGCGCTACCGGCGGCTCGCGATGGAGGATTCGCTCACCGGGCTGCCCAACCGCCGCCAGCTCGACGAGCAGCTCGGCGCGATGATGCGCGAGGCGCGCGAGCGCGGGAGCGTCGTGACGCTGGCACTCGCGGACGTCGACCACTTCAAGGGCATCAACGATCGCTTCTCGCACGCGGTGGGCGACGAGGTGCTGCGCTGCGTGGGCGAGATCCTGCGCGCCCATTGCCGCAGCGGCGACATCGCGGGGCGCTACGGCGGCGAGGAGTTCGTGCTGGTCTTCCGCGGGCTCGACATGCGCGCGGCCTCCGAGGCGTGCGAGCGCGTGCGCCACGGCGTCGAGGCGTTCGACTGGCACTCCATCCACCCGCAGCTGCGCGTGACGCTCTCCATGGGGCTCGCCGCGAGCAGCTCCTTCGACCATCCGCAGGGACTGCTCGACGCGGCCGACCACTGGCTCTACGAAGCCAAGCACCACGGCCGCAACCAGATCCAGCCGCTGGTCTTCGTGCCGGCCTCGGCTTAGGCGTCATTCCCGCGCGCTAGACGTCATTCCCGCGCAAGCGGGAATCCATCAGCGCGGCATCCTCTTTCGAGAAATAGACCAGCCTCACCTCGGCGATCGCTGCGTGCGCTTCCAGCGCCGCTTCGATCGCCGCTAGCGACACGCGTGCCGCCTCGTCCCTCGGATAGCCGTACACGCCGGTCGAGATCGCGGGGAAGGCGAGGCTCGCGAGGCCGTGCGCGGCCGCGAGCGCGATCGAGTTCCGGTAGCACGCCGCCAGCAGCCGCGCTTCCTCGCCGCCGTGCCGGCCGTGGATCGGGCCGACCGTATGGATCACGTGGCGCGCGGGAAGGCGTCCGCCCGTCGTGATCACCGCTTCTCCGGTCGGCAATCCGTCGGGGTGCGTCGTCGCGCGAATGCGCCGGCACGCCTCGAGGATCGCCGGGCCGCCCGCGCGGTGGATCGCGCCGTCCACGCCGCCGCCGCCCAGCAGGCTCGAGTTCGCCGCGTTCACGATCGCGTCCACGTCCTCGCGCGTGATGTCGCCGACCTTCACGACGATGCGGTCGCCGATGCGCGTCATGAGATGATTCTATTCGCATGAACGCAGAACCGCGCCTCGTCCTCAAGCCCGGCCGCGAGAAGTCGCTGCGCCACCGCCATCCATGGATCTTCTCGGGCGCCATCGAGCGCGTGGAGGGCGAGCCTTCCCTCGGCGAGACGGTGTCCGTCGTCGCGCACGACGGCGGCTTTCTCGCGCGCGCCGCGTACAACGCGCAGTCGCAGATCCGCGGCCGCGTGTGGTCGTTCGATGCGGCGCAGCCGATCGACGCGGCGTTCCTGCGCGCGCGGCTGCAGACTTCGATCGCGCGGCGCGCCGTGGTGGCGCCCGGCAGCGACGGAATGCGGCTGGTGCACGGCGAATCGGACGGGCTTCCAGGGCTGGTGGTGGACCGCTATGGCGACACCGCGGTCGTGCAGATCCTCGCGGCCGGCGCCGAGCGCTGGCGCGATTCGTGGGGTCCGGCGCTCGTCGAGACCGCGGGCGTGAAGCGCGTCTTCGAGCGCTCCGATGTCGAGGTGCGCGCACTGGAAGGCCTCGCTCCGCGCGTGGGCCCGCTGCTGGGCGATGCGCCCGCGCACGTGCGCATCGTCGAGGACGGGATCGTATACGAGATCGACGTGGCGGGCGGCCAGAAGACCGGCTTCTACCTCGACCAGCGCGACAACCGCGCGCTCGCCTCCCGCCTCGCGAAGGATGTCGATGTGCTGAACGGCTTCTGCTATACGGGCGGCTTCAGTCTCGCGGCGTTGAAGGGCGGCGCGCGGCGCGTGTCCTCCATCGACACGTCGGAGGAGGCGCTCGGGGCGGCGCGGCGCAACGTGGAAATCAATTCGCTCGATGCGTCGCGCGCGGAGTGGGTCGCGGCCGACGTCTTCGCGCACCTGAGGAAGCTCCGCGACCAGGGGCGGCACTACGGGCTCATCATCCTCGATCCACCGAAGTTCGCGCCCACCGAGAAGCACGTGCCGAAGGCGGCGCGCGCCTACAAGGACATCAACCTGTGGGCGATGAAGCTGCTGGCACCCGGCGGCCACCTGCTCACATTCTCGTGCTCCGGCGCCGTCTCGCCCGACCTCTTCGGGAAGATTGTCGCGGGCGCCGCGGCCGACGCGCGCGTGGACCTGCAGGTGCGCCGGCACCTCGGCGCGGGACTCGACCACCCGGTCTCGATCCATTTTCCCGAGGGGGAATACCTCAAGGGGCTCTGGCTGCAGGCGGCGTAGGCGAGGCTCAGCGCAGCAAGCCGGAAAGCGCCGCGGCGGCCTTGCGCAACGCAGGAACGCGGCGCTTCGCCGCGGCGAGCGGGAGCCGTACGGCAGGCGCATGCACCGCGATCGCCGCGCGCGCCCGTCCGCGCTCGTCGAAAACGGGCACCGCGACCGCCACCATTCCCGCCGCGAATTCCTCGTCGTCGATCCCGATCCCCGCGCGCCGCGTGCGCGCGAGCTCCGCGATGAGGCGAGCCGGTTGCGTGATGGTGCGCTCGGTGTAGCGGCGCAGCGGCGCAGCGCGCACGAGCGCCTTCATCTGCCGCTCGGGCAGGAGGCTCAGCAGGAGCTTGCCGGTCGCCGTGCAATGGCTCGGGACGTGCGATCCCGGAGCGAGGTGCATGCGCAACGGCCAATCGGTCTCCACGCGGTCGATGTAGACGATCTCCGCCCCGCACAGCATCGTGAGGTTGCAGGTCTCGCCGATCTCGTCGACCAGCGCGCGCAGCACCCGATGCCGCGCGCCGTAGCTCGAGGAGTGGACGAGCACCGCGGTCGCGAGATCGGCGAAGCGCCGGCCCTTGGCGTACCCGCGGCCGTTCGGCTCCGGAATGAGCACGCGCTCCTGCTGCAGGCGCGCGAAGATGCGGTAGGCGCTCGCACGCGGGACGCCGCGCTCGGCGCAGAAATCGGCCGCGGTGACCGGCCGCGCCGATTGCGCCGCGAACTCGAGCGCCGAGACCACGCGCGCCACCAGGTCGCGCGGCTGGCGGCCCGCGGCGTTCGCCGTCGCGGCCTTTCCGGGCGCTGCGGACCTGCGTCTCCTGCTCGCCATTCCCGCTCCTCCCACGGGCCGGACTCGACATGGTCTCACTTTTGGACACGCGGCGGTATTGGAAATCGCTTGACAGTGCGGCGCGGTCCCCCTAGCGTTGCCACCGGATGGCGTCCCCCGCAAAGTGCCGCAGGTCGAGGGCCCGGGCGCCGGAACTCTCCCCGGAGGAGGCATGGCCATGGCCGATGCGCGTGCGCGCACGCCGCCGGACGCATTGCTCGCGGCGATCGCGTTGCTCGAGTTCCCGAGCGTCGCCGTGGGGAAGATCGCGGCCTGGGTGATCCTGCCGATGACCGGCTCCCTCATGTACGAGGTCGTGTCCCGCTACGTCTTCGGAAAGCCCACGGCGTGGGCGTACGACATGACGTACATGATGGCGGGCACGCTCTTCATGCTCGGCGCCGCGTATGCCCTGCGCAACGGCAGCCACGTGCGCGCCGACTTCCTGCTCACGGCGCTGCGGCCCAAGTGGCAGGCCATGATCGACATCGCGCTCTACTTGTGCGTGTACTTCCCGGCGATCGGCATCTTCTTCTGGGTGAGCCTCGGCTTCGCGGTCCAGTCCGTGCGCCAGCAGGAAACCTATCCCGAGAGCCCCTGGATGCCGATCATCTATCCGCTCAAGATCGTGGTGCCGGTCACGCTGGGGCTCCTCCTGCTGCAGGGCCTCGCCGAGGTGCTCAAGGCGCAGTGGACCGCGCGCACCGACACGGCCTTCCCTCCTTCGCGATAGGCCGCCATGTCCAATCCGGTCCTCGGCGTGGTCTCCCTCGTGGTCGCGGTGCTGGGCGTGCTCACCGGCTTCCCGATGGCGTTCATGTTCATCTTCGTGGCGCTCGTCTTCGGCTACGCGGCCATCGGCGACCAGGTCTTCTACCTCCTCACCTACCAGTTCTTCGGGCTCATGACGAGCGTCGAGCTCGCGGCGATCCCGCTCTTCCTCTTCATGGGCTACGTGCTCGAGCAGTCGGGGCTCATGGACCGGATGTTCGAGGCCCTGCGCATGACGCTGGGGCGGCTCAAGGGCTCGCTCTATCTCGTCGTGATGCTGGTGGCGACCATCTTCGCCGCGGCGACCGGCATCGTCGGCGCTTCCGTGACCGTGCTCGGCGTGATGGCCGCACCGATCATGATCCGCAGCGGCTACAGCGTGCGCCTGTCCGCGGGCGTCATCGCGGCCGGCGGCACGCTCGGCATCCTCATCCCGCCGAGCGTCATGCTGATCGTGATGGGGCCGCTCATGGGCGTGCCGGTCTCGGATCTCTTCGCGGGCGCCGTGATCCCCGGGCTGCTGCTATCCGCCGTGTACCTCACCTACGCCTTGATCCGGTCGCACCTGGACCCGTCGCTCGGCCCGCCGCTGCTCTACGAAGGCGCGCCGCCGTCGCTCGCGACGAAAGCGAAGGAGCTGGCGCTCGGCGTCGTGCCGATCGCGACCGTCATCATGGCGACCCTCGGGCTCATCATCGCGGGCGTGACGACCCCGACCGACGCGGCGGCGACGGGCGCCTTCGCCTCGCTCGTCCTCTCGCTCGCATACCGGCGAATGCGCTGGAGCCAGTTCAAGACGGCGGTCCTGCGCACCATGGAGACGAGCGCCTTCATCATGTTCCTCATCGGGGCGGCGAACTTCTTCGGCGCGGTGTTCGCGCGCCTGGGCAGCGGCTCGCTCATCACCGACGCGCTCACCGCGCTTCCCCTTCCGCCGACCGCGATGCTGCTCCTCATGCTCTTCGTGATCTTCGTGCTGGGAGGGCCGCTCGAGTGGATCCCGATCGTGCTCGTGGTGGTGCCGATCTTCCTTCCGATCGTCAAGCAGCTCGGCTTCGACATGCTGTGGTTCGGGATCCTGGTCGCCGTGACGCTGCAATCTTCGTGGCTCACGCCGCCGATGGCGCTCTCCGCCTACTTCCTCAAGGGCGTCGTGCCGCAGTGGAGCATGAAGGACATCTACCTCGGCATGGTGCAGTTCGTGGTGCTGCAGCTCCTGGTCGTGCTGGTGCTCATCAAGTTCCCGATCCTGGTGACGTGGCTCCCGAACGCGGCCGGGCTATAGCGAGGAGGGCGCCATGACATGACCGGCGACGAGCGCGTGGCATTGGACGGTCCCCGCAAGGGGCAGGGCGAAGGGCGAAAAGGAGGAGGGACGATGAACACGATGCGCAATGCGATGGGGCGGATGCTCGCGGCCTTCGGGCTCGCGGCGCTGTGCGCGACGGCGGCCTACGGCGCGGACGGGAAGGTCTACAAGTTCTCGGTCCAGACGGTGGTGCCGACCTCGAGCATCTACTACCAGCTGATGCAGAAGTGGGGCACGGAGATCGACGTGATGTCCGGCGGGCGGCTCAAGGCCGACATCCTTCCCGCGGGGGCCGTGGTGCCGACGTTCCAGGAGCTCGACGGCGTCCACAACAACGTGGTGCAGGGCGCATTCTCGTGGGGCAACTACTGGACCGGCAAGAACCCGGCCTTCGTGCTCTTCGCGAACGTCCCACCCGACACCGGCCTCGACCAGGCGAGCATGATCGCGTGGTACTACCGCGGCGACGGCGAGAAGCTCTACAACGAGCTGCTGCACGACATCATGCACCTCAAGGTGAAGGCCTTCTTCATGCAGCCGATGGGGCCGGATCCACTCGGCTGGTTCAAGAAGCCGATCGAGAACATGGAGGACTTCGCCAAGTTCAAGTACCGCGCTCCGCCCGGCATTCCGGGGCAGACGTACAAGGACATGGGAGTCGCGGCCGTGGCGATGCCCGGCGGCGACATCGTGCCCGCGGCGCAGCGCGGCGTGATCGACGCGGCCGAATGGATCGGACCCGCCGACGACCGCGCGCTGGGGCTGCAGAAGATCTGGAAGTACTACTACCTCCAGGGCCTGCACCAGCAGACCGACGTGGGGCAGCTGATCCTCAACGAGGACTTCTGGAAGTCGCTGCCGCCGGACCTGCAGGAGATCATCCGCGTCGCGGTGATGGCGACCATCGCCGACTCCTTCAACTCCGACATCTACGACAACGCCGTGGCGCTGAAGGAGCTCGAGGAGAAGGACCACGTGATCCTGCGCGACACTCCCGCCGACTACTACCCGAAGTTCATCGCCTCGAGCAACAAGATCACGGCGGAGTACGCGGCGAAGAGCGCCTTCTTCAAGAAGGTGCTCGATTCGCAGATCGAGTTCGCGAAGGGCGTGTATCCGTACCACAAGCGCGTGCTGGAGCTCTACTACAACATGGTGAAGACCGCGCACGACCAGCACAAGTAGCGCGGCGAGGAGCCGGGCCGGGCGCGAGCGCGTCCGGCCCGTTCCGCATGGCCAAAGCACCGGAATACGACTTCGTCATCGTCGGCGCGGGCTCCGCGGGTTGCGTCCTTGCGCATCGCCTGGGCGCGGATCCCTCGTGCCGCGTCCTGCTGCTCGAGGCCGGCGGATCGGACCGCAACCTCTGGGTCCGCATCCCGCTCGGCGTTGGCAAGCTCCTGAACGACGAGCGCTACGTGTGGAAGGCCGATACCGAGCCGCAGCCCCAGATGAAGGGGAACCGGCTCTACTGGCCGAGCGGGCGCATGCTCGGCGGCTCGAGCTCGGTGAACGGGATGGTGTTCGCGCGCGGCCACCCCGCCAAGTTCGACGAGTGGCGCGATTCGGGTTGCCCGGGATGGGGCTACGAGGACGTGCTGCCGTACTTCCGCAAGCTCGAGGATTGCGCGTTCGGCGATTCGAGGTATCGGGGGCGCGGCGGCCCCATCGGCGTGACGGAGGTGACGCCCGATCCGGTCACCGGCGCCTTCCTCGATGCATGCGTCGAAGCGGGGTATCCGCGCACGGCCGACTACAACGGCGCGCAACCCGAGGGAACCGCGCCGCTACAGCTGAGCGTGCGGCGCGGGGTGCGCTCGAGCGCCGGCCTCGAGTACCTGGAGCCCGTGCGCGGCCGGCCCAACGTGCACGTGGCGACGAACGCGCTCGCCCAGTGCGTGCTCTTCGAGGGACGGAGCGCCCGTGGCGTGCGCTATCGCGTGGACGGCGAGGTGCGCGAGGCGCGGGCCGCGCGCGAGGTGATCCTCTGCGCCGGGGCGCTGCGCTCGCCGCAGCTGCTGGAGCTTTCCGGCGTGGGTGACGGCGAACGGCTCGCGTCGCTCGGAATTCCGGTGGTGCAGCATCTTCCCGGCGTGGGCGAGCACCTGCAGGACCACCTCATGCCGCGCATCACCTTCGAGTGCAACCGGCACGTCACGGTGAACGATCTCCTCGCCGACCGCTGGTTCTTCGTGAAGTCGCTCGCGCGCTACTTCACGCGGCGCGACGGCCTCTTCGCCACCGCCACGCTCACCGGCCTCTCGTACATCCGCACGCGTCCCGGGATCGCGATTCCGGACGTGCGCATCCAGAGCGCGCTCGTGTCGGGCACCAGCCGCTATTCGACGAGCCGCGCGACGGGCATCGATCCGTACTCCGGATTCCAGATCGGCGGGTATTTCCTGTATCCCGAGTCGCGCGGGCGCTTGCATGTGCAGTCGCCCGATCCCTCGGTGCAGCCGCGCATCGAGGCGAATTACCTGGATGCGGCGATCGATCGCGAGGTGATGGTGCGGCTCCTCAAGGAGATCCGCCGCGTCGCCTCGCAGCCGGCGCTCGCGCGCGTGATCGTGCGCGAGACGCGTCCCGGTCCCGGCGTGGCCTCCGACGAAGAGCTGCTCGACTACGCGCGCGCCACCGCGCAGACGTGCTGGCATCCTTCGGGGACGTGCCGGATGGGCGCGGACCCCGCAGCGGTCGTCGATCCCGAGCTTCGCGTGCGCGGCGTGGGTGGGCTCAGGGTGGTGGACGCTTCGGTGATGCCGATGCTCGTCTCGAGCAACACCAACATCCCCACGATCATGATCGCCGAGAAGGCGGCGGACCTCGTCACCGGGAGTTTTCGGGGATAGCAGGGCGCACGAGCCGCGCGTGGCCCTGTGATAAAATTTGATGTTCCTTCGGCAGGCGCGTAGCTCAGCTGGTTAGAGCACCACCTTGACATGGTGGGGGTCGTTGGTTCGAGTCCAATCGCGCCTACCATCCTCGTTTTCTTCCGGCATCCAGCATCTCCAGGGTCGATCTAGGCCGTATCGATGGCCGTCCCCGCCTCGCTCCGCGTCCGTCTCAAGTACGCCACCAACTCGATGTGCATCGTGAGGCCGCGGTCGGGGTTCGCGGTCGCCCACATGAGGCCGCCGTGGGCGGCGATGATCGAACGGCTGATGGCGAGCCCCATTCCCAATCCGTTCGGCTTGGTGGTCACGAAGTGCTCGAAGATGCGCTCGAGATCGGCGGCCTTGACCCCGATGCCGGTGTCCGAGACCTCGACGGCCACGTGACCCGGACGATTCTGCCGGGTGTGGATGGTGATCATGCGCGCACCATCCCCGCCGGCCCCGATTGCGTCACAGGCGTTCCTCACGACGTTCAGCAGCACCTGCTCGAGCTGCACGGGATCGCCGAAGACCGCCGGCACCGCCTCTCCCGACACCAGCCGGATATCGATGCGCTCGATGAGCATGGCGGCATGGAGCAGGCGCACCACGTTCTCGACCAGCGTTTTCACGTCCACCGGCACCTGCTGGGCAGGCTCCTTGCGAAACAGCTTCCGCAGCCGCCCGATGACCAGGGATGCGTGGTCGGCGCTCGCCACGATATCGGCGAGCGCTCCTTCCACGTCCTTCGCATCTGCGGGCCGACCTCCCGAGAGAAGGCGCGTCGCCGCCTGCGCGTTCAGCAGGATCGCGGAGAGCGGCTGGCTGATTTCGTGGGCCAGCGAGCTCGTGAGCTCGCCCAGCGTGGTCACCCTCAGGACGTGCGCGAGATCGTCGCGCTCCCGCCGCGCCTCGGCCTCGGCGCGCCGTTGCCGGACGCGTGCGATGAGCAGCCCGCCGATCAACGCCGCCTGCGTGAGCAGAACGGCGATCGCCGCGATGATGTACCAGCGATACAGCTCCCACGCGGAGGGATCCTTGTAGCGCACGATGCTTCCCGGCGGGAGCCGTGACTCGTCGATCTTCCAGCGCCTGAGCTGCCGGGCATCGAACAGGTTCACCTGCGCCTCCGGAGCGCGGATCGGAAGGCTCGCCGGCGAGGCGCCGCGCAGGATCTGCGCCCCGAGCGCGGCCACTTGGGTTCCGGTCGTGTCCGTGCTGTAGACGTTCCCGCCCACGGCGCCCAGGCCCACGAACTGGTCCAGGAACACATAGACGGGCGCATTGGCCGCCGCGGAAATCCACGATACGGCGTCGTGCGGGATGAAGCGGCGCCCCGTACCGTCCGCGAACACGGTCACGTAGAGGATGACGCTGTGCGCGGGCAAAGTCGACACGCGCTCGAGCAGCTCGTCCATGGGCAGGCCGAAAAGATAGTGGATGCCGATGTGCGCTTCGAAAGGCCGCAGATCGCGGCGAACGAAGCCCTGCAGGTAGCGATCGTACGGCGCGGAACCTCCCACGACGAACACGTCGCGCGTCTCCGGCTGCAGCCTCGATACGACCTCGAGCGTGGGCGAATAGACGCGCTTCAGCAGCACGCCGGTGACGTTGGGCGGCAGGCTCTTGCCTTTCACCGTCGCGGCATCCACGCCGCAGAAGATGATCGGGACGCCCGGGAAGATCGTGTCCGCATGGCGCAGCAGGAAGTCCAGCGGCGGCTCCAGCACCGCGACGATGAGGTCCGGCGGCGAGTCCGCGTGCTTCTGGCGCAGGAAGGCGGCGAGCATCGAACCGTAGCCGGCCCGTTGCGATCGCGTGAGTCCCATGGACTCGCTGTGAATCTCGACCCCTGCCTTTCCGAGCTTCGCTTCGAAGGAGTCGCGCAAGCTTCGATCAATGGTCGCGAGACCGGGGAAGTTGTCCTTGTCCTCGTCATAGAGAACCAGGATGCGTTTCGGTGCCACGGCAGGATCTGGCGGGGCTGCCGCTGGCGCGCGCACGGGAGGCAGGCCGACACCCAGCGCGCCGAGCGCCGCGAGAGAGCCGACCAGGATGGCCTTCCCCAGCAAGCTCATGGACTCATCGCACTGGCATTGGCGTCGTGCCCGGGACCCGGAACGTCACCATAGTGCCATTCCGGCCGACTTCGCGCGCTGCGTCGCTTTCCCTATGGAGCAGCCGGCGGCGGTCGACAACCGGCACTCTTCATGGCGGCAACCAGATCCTTCGCGCCCGAGCCCCACCGGGAGATGACCTTGACCGCATCGGTGAAAGGCACGTCCAACGGGTGCACTCGTTGCCGGTCGAGAATGTAGACCGCACCCGCGAACGGCGTGGGGATCGACGGGACGAAGATCGTGTAGCGTCCGTCGTCGAGCTCTTCGATGATGAATGCGGGAACAAGCCCCTCGTCGCTCTGGAACAGGGCGGCTTTCCAGGTGCTCCCGCGGCTTTGTCCCGCCACCTGATCGGTGAGGCTCCGGATCAGCCCATACCCGGGAATTCTTTCAAACAGGGTCTTTTCGACCCAGTCGCGGACTCGCCGCCCCATGCGGGTGTCTACGCAGGCGCCGATCGCGAGGCAGATCACGAGCACGAGGAGAATGGACAGGACCTCTTCGGCGGGGACCCAGGCGGGAAGAAGCCCGGCGAACGGACGCACCAGCTTGGCGACCGACTGCATCCCCTTGAGCAACAGCAGGAGGGCGAGGTAGGCCGGCACGACGATGAGCAAGCCCCGAATGAGCGCCTTCGACAGGATCACCAGGGTTCTTTTCATGTCATCGTCATCGGCTGTCTTTCGCGTCTCAGTTCAGGTCGCCGTCCTTGAAGTACTTGGTCCCCTTGGCGGTGAGCTCGAGCGCGAGGCTGTCTCCGGCGAGTTGGTAGAGCCAGACGCCGGGCGCGACCGAAACGGCTCCCTGGTAGCTGGCGCCCTTTTCCCCCGCCTTCGCGGAGGCGGTCGCCTGCGCGCCGAATGCCCATCCGGAGTTGACGAAATCGTCGAATGCCTTGTCGGTTTCGAACACCCAGACGAGCCGGAACTTCTTGACGCCGAAGCCCAGTCCCGCCTGGACCTCGGCCATCTTCATGTATGTCGTCGCCTTGGTCTTGTTGTTGACCGCGATGCCCTCGCCGGACCCGCCCCCGGCAACGAGAATCTTCATGCCGAAGTTGCTGAAGGCCGCGTAGCCGGCGGCGGACTCGACGGCCTTCCGAGCCGACGGCTGCGCCTTGTAGACCGCCGCGAGCGTCTCCTGCGCCGCCTTGCGCACCTCCGCCTGTTTCTCCGCCTTGCTGGCGCCGAACGCGATGCCGGATGCCGCCAGCGCGAAAGCCGTTGCCAATATCATCGTGCGTCGATTCATATTTCCTCCGGGTTTGCAGGGGAGCCTGCTCATGGCGAGAGTTCAGCGGCGTCCACCGCCGCCGCGCCCACCTCCGCCGCCGCGCATCGACGCGGCAGGACGAGGCGACGGCATGGACCGCGATGCGGAGGAGGCGGCCGATTTCGGCTCGGGCTTCGGCGGCGTCGCGATCGGTTGCTCGGGACGGGGACTTCCCGGAGGCAGGGCGATGGGGTGCTCCGGATGCGGGCCCGGCGGGCCGATGTCGCCCGGATAATCGACGCAGCATCCGCCTGCTCCATACCACCAGTCGTCGTAGTACGTGCTGCCGTAGAAATCCACGCTGCCGCCCATGTGCTCGCTCGCGCATCCCGCGAGCAGGAACGGCGCGAGCGTGATGGCGATGGCGCCGCGCCGCTTCATCGCGAGGCTCCGGGTGCGCCGGCGTCGCCGACCCAATTCACGATCCCGATCGCGCCGCCCTCGCGGTCCGCGATCACCGCGAGGTTGCCGGCGAGGAGATCGGCGCGCGGCTCCATCACGACCCTCCCTCCCGCCTGCCGCACGCGCCCGAGCGTGGCCGGTACGTCGTCGACGAGGATGTAGGGAAGCCATGCGGGCCGGCCGGCGCCGGCCGGCAGGTGAGCGATGCCCGCGCGCGCGATGCCGCTCGTCGAGAGCAGCGTGCGTCGCCGCCCGGCGACATCGCCCACGTCCACGTCGTATCCCGCGAGCGCCGCGTAGAACGTCGCCGCCTTCGCGGGATCCGCCGCAAAGAGGTCGAGCCAGAAGACGTCGCCTTCCTCGACGGGCGTGTCCGGGGGATCGCCGCCCTCGGCCGCGAGCACGCCGAACACGGCGCCCTCCGGATCGCGGAACACCGCGTGCGTGCCGCGGCCGCGGACGGCCTTCGGCGCGACCAGCACCTCGCCACCGCGCTCGCGCACGAGCCGCGCGGTCTCTTGCGCATCGCGCACCGAGATGAGCGCGAGCCAGCGCGCGCCGACCGTCGCGCCGGCGGGCCGCTCGTGCCGGAAGACGCCCGCCACCTTGCCGCTCGCGTTCTCGATCAGCGCATACGATGCCGGGGCGCCCTCGACGTCGCGGAATTTCCATCCGAAGACGGCGCCATAGAACGCGCGTGCCGACGCGGGATTCTCGGTCGCGAGATCGAGCCAGACGAACTTGCCGGGGAGGCTGCGGCCCGCGGCGCCGTCCGGGCCGAGCGGCGAGGCCATGGCGCCCGTCGTGAACAGGGCCACCGCGATTGCGAACGTGACGTATCGGCTCATCGGTGTCGCCTCCGCAATCACGCTAGCACGCGAGGGGCGTGGCCGCGCGTAGCACCTTGGTGCCATTCGGGCCTGGCGATCAGCCAGGTGCCCGGCGGCTCACCACAATTCCCCCAGGAGTGCCAACCCGCGCGGCCATTCGCCGTGACCGGAAGCGGGGTTGAGGTGACCCACCGCGCCGACGTTCACGAGGCGGCTGCCCCAGGCGGACGCCATGGCCTCGACGCGCGCGAGCCTCGCGAGCGGATCGTTGGTGCTCGCGGCGACGATGCTCGGGAACGGCAGCGGCTCGCGGGGCACCGGCATCCAGCCGTTCGCGCGCAGCGCTTCATGCGTGGGATAGCCGGCCGGCAGCGGCTCCTCGAAATCGGGCGGCGTGGCGAGGAGCGCGCCGTGGATCGGGCGGCGATGGCCGCGCGCCCAGTGCACGACGATGGGCACGCCGCCGCTGTGCGCGCAAAGCACGACGGGGCCGGGGATCGCGGCGATCGACCGGTCGAGGTCTTCCACCCAGGCCGTGCACGAAAGCTTGTCGGTGGCGCGCCGCGGCACGCACGCCGCGTTCGGGATCCGCGCCTCGAGGAGCGTCTGCCAGTGGTCCGGGACGTGGTCGCGCAGTCCCGGCACGAACAGCACGGTGGGGCGCAGGTACATCAGGCGGGCATACCCTGCTTCGCCTGCGCGAGCAGCGAGGCGCGGATTACCTTCTTGTCGAGCTTGCCCACGCTCGTCTTCGGGATCGCGCTCACGAAGTGCACGCGATCGGGGATCGCGTAGCGCGAGATGAGCCCGTGTTCGGCGAAGTCGGCGACGTGGCGGCGCACCAATTCCTCGGTCGGCGCCATCGCCCCCCCCTGGGCCACCACGAGCGCGACCGGCCTCTCGCCCCATTTCTCGTCCGGCAGGCCCACGACGGCGGCCTCGGCGATGCCCGGCATGCGCAGGATGAGATCCTCCACGTCGAGCGAGGACACCCACTCGCCGCCGGTCTTCACCACGTCCTTGATGCGATCGACGATCTTCACGTAGCCCAGCGCGTCGATGACGCCCACGTCGCCCGTATGCAGCCAGCCGCCGCGCCACAGCTCCTCCGAGCGCTCGCTCTCGGCGAGGTAGCCCTGGGTGAGCCATGGCGCGCGCACGACGATCTCGCCCTGGCTGGTCGCCGTCATGCGGCACGTCGCTTCATCTCGCCGTCCACGATGCGCAGCTGCACGAACGGGATCGGGCGCCCGGCGCGGCAGCGATAGGACAGCGCCTGCGCCTCGTCCGCGCCGGCCATCTCGGGCAGCAGGTGCGCGACGGTCAGGATCGGGCCGGTCTCCGACATGCCGTAGCCCGCGACGATGTCGGCGCCGCGCTCGCGCGCGGCGCGCGCGAGCGGCAGCGGCAGCGCGGACCCGCCGATCACGACCTTCCAGCCGTGGAGGTCCGTCGCTGCACGGCCGGGCTCCCGAGCATCATCTGCAGGATCGTCGGCACGCAATGGGAGAACGTCACCCTCTCCCTCGCGATCAATCCGAGCAGCGCCTCGGGCACGTACCGCCCGGGATAGACCTGCTTCGCGCCGAGCAGCGTGGCCACGTACGGGAAGCCCCACGCGTGCACGTGGAACATCGGCGTGATGGGCATGTACACGTCGCTCGCGGTGAAGCGAGCGTGCGGCGCGTTCGCGACACTGCGCGCTCACCGCGAGCGTGTGCAGCACCAGTTGCCGATGGCTGAAGTAGACGCCCTTGGGCAGGCCGGTGGTGCCGGTCGTGTAGAACGTGGTCGCGCGCGTGTCCTCGGGCAGCTCCGGGAAATGGAAGGACGGGTCACCCCGCTCCAGCAGCGCCTCGTATTCGCCCGCGAAGGGCACGGCGCTGGTCGGCGCACGCAACCCGTCGTTCGCGAGCACGAAGCGTCACGCCCGGGCGGATCTTCGCGTGGATCGCTTCCAGGATCGGCAGGAAGTCCGCGTTCACGAGGAGCACGTCGTCGGCGGCGTGGTTGATGGTGTAGAGGATCTGCTCCGGCGGCATGCGCACGTTCACCGTATGGAGCGCCGCGCCCATCATCGGCACGGCGAAGAAGCATTCGAGGTAGCGGTCGCTGTCCCAATCCATGACGCCCACGGTGGAGCCGGGCACGACGCCCAGTGACGCGAGCGCCGAGGCGAGGCGCCCGACGCGCTGGGCGAGCGTCGCATACGTCTGACGGCGCACGGTCGCCGTAGACGATCTTCTGTTCGGGGGCGGCGGCCACGCCGTGGGCGAGGATGCCGGCGATGGTGAGCGGGGCATCGCATGCCGAGGGCGTGCGCGCGATGGCGAGCGGGTTCACGGGAAAGCTCCTTTCGTCTTCAGGCCGCGTGGCGACGAATGCGCGGCGCGGAGGGCAGCAGGAAATGGGAGAGGGCCGGCACGAGCACGAGCGCGCCCAGCATGTTCCAGAGGAACATGAAGGTGAGCAGCACGCCCATGTCGGCCTGGAACTTGATCGGGGACCACGCCCAGGTGACCACGCCGGCGGCGAGCGTCACGCCGACCAGGGCCACGACCTTGCCGGTGAACAGCACCGCCTTGCGGAACGCCTCGGCGAGCGGCACGCCCTGGCGCTGCTGGGCGAGCTGCACCGAGACCAGGTAGAGGGCATAGTCCACGCCGATGCCTACGCCGAGCGCGATCACCGGGAGCGTGGCCACCTTGATGCCGATGCCGAGCGCCACCATCAGCGCCTCGCACAGGATCGAGGTGAGCGCCAGCGGCACGACGGCGACGACGACGGCACGCCAGCTGCGGAAGGTGACGAAGCAGAGCACGATCACCGCCCCGTAGACGTAGAGCAGCATCGTGCGATTGGCGTCGCGCACGGCGATGTTCGTCGCGGCTTCGATGCCGGCGCTGCCGGCGGCGAGCAGGAAGGAGCGGTCCGTGGTGTCATGCTCGCGCGCGAACGCTTCCGAGGTCGCGACCACGCGGTCGAGCGTCTCCGCCTTGTGGTCCGCGAGGTAGGCGATCACCGGCATCACCGAGCATTCGGTGTTGAAGAGGTCGGGATTGTTGACCGAGGCCTGCTGCGCGCCGTAGTTGAGGACGTCCTGGTTGCGGTTGAGCGTGAGCCACTTGGGATTGCCCTCGAACGAACCCGCCGTGATCTGGCGCACCGCGTCCGGCAGCGACACGGTTGCCTGCACGCCCGGCACCTGGCGCAGCGACCACGCGAGGCGGTCGGCCTCGACCAATGTCCGGTAGCGCAGGCAGCCTTCCTTGCCGGTGCGCACGATCACCGCGAACTGGTCCGAGGAAAGCGCGTAGTTGCCCGTGATGTAGGCGTTGTCGCGGTTGTAGCGCGAGTCCGCACGCAGCTCCGGCGCGCCCGGATCCAGGTCGCCCACCTTGAGGTGCAGGCTCACCGCGAAGCCCGCCACGGCGAGGACCGCCGCGATCGAGAGCGCGAGCAGGGCGGGGCGCCGCGCGGTGAAGCGGTCGAGCGCCAGCCACAGCCGCGCCGATTCCACGACCGCCCTCCTGCGCGCGCTCCGCGCGCAGGCTGCGCTCGGCCGCCCCGGCGCTCACGCCGGTGTACGACAGCAGCACCGGCAGCAGCAGCAGGTTGGTGAAGATCAGCACCGCCACGCCGAGGCTCGCGGTGAGGGCGAGCTCGCGGATCACCGGGATGTCGATCACGGTGAGGACGCCGAACCCGACGGCGTCCGCGAGCAGCGCCGTGAGGCCGGCGAGGAAGAGGCGCCGGAAGGTGTAGCGCGCGGCGACCAGCCGGTGCGTGCCGCGCCCGATGTCCTGCATGATGCCGTTCATCTTCTGCGCGCCGTGCGACACGCCGATGGCGAAGACGAGGAACGGCACGAGGATCGAGAACGGATCGAGCTCGAAGCCCAGCAGCGCCACGAGGCCCAGCTGCCAGACCACGGCCACCAGCGAGCACGCGATCACCAGCGCGGTGCTGCGGGCGCAGCGCGTGTACGCGTAGATGATCGCGGCAGCGGTCGCGGCGGCGATGGCGAAGAACGCCATCACCTTGAAGAGGCCGTCCACCAGCTCGCCGACGAGCTTGGCGAAACCGATCACGTGGACACGCGGATGTGCGGCCCTTGCGCCCGGTCGCCGACCGCCTCGTGGCGTGCGCGGATCTTCTCTTCCAGCGTCTGCGAAAGCGCGCGGTAGTCGAGGCGCCCGTCTCCGCCCGCGGGATGGTCGAGCAGCGGCACGAAGATCATGCTCGAGCTGAAGTTGTTCCCGACGAGGTTGCCCGACGATGCCCGAGCGCGCGATGTTCTGGCGCAGCTGCTCGACGCTCGCCGCCGAGCCATCGTAGGAATCCGGCATCACCGGCCCGCCGCGGAAGCCTTCTTCGGTCACTTCCGTCCAGCGCACGGCCGGCGTCCAGAGCGACTTCACCCACGCGCGATCCACGCCCGGCGTGAGCACGAGCTCGTCGCTGATCGCCTTCAACGCCTGGAGGTAGCGCGGCTCGAAGATGTCGCCGTCGGCGTTCTCGACCACGACGCGCAGCGAGTTGCCGAGGCCGCGCAGGTCCTTCTGGTACGCGAGGTAGTTGCGGATGTACGGCTGGCCCTGCGGCATCATCCGCTCGAAGCTCGCGTTGAGCGTGAGCCGTGTGACGCCGGCGTAGCCGAAGAGCAGCGGTGAGCAGCGCGCACAGCGCCACGACCGCAAGCCGGTTGTTGAACACCAGCCGCTCGAGCAGGTTGCCCGAGCGCGGATCGAAATCCGCGAGGGCGCGCACCGCGGGCATCGCGTCGACGGCGGGCAGCGCGGGATGCATGGTCGCAGCCATCAGGGCGCGACGACGCGGCTTGCCGACGCGCCGCGCGGGCCCACCAGCGCGAGCCGGCCCTCGCCCGCGTCGGCGATTCCGGTGAGCGCGGCCGGCCGCTCGACCTTCACCGGGCGAAACGTCGCTGCGCCGTCGTCGCTCGCGGCGATCCGCCCGCCGGCGTCGGCGAGCAGCAGCACGCCGCGGCGCGTGCGCGCGGCGCCGACGATCGAGGCGGCGAGCCCCACGTCGAGCCTGCTCCACGTCTTTCCGGCGTCCGTGCTGCGGAAGGCGTTGCCGCGCAGCCCGAACACCACCACGGAGGACCCCGCTTCGGCGACGCCGAAGAAGCTGCCGTTGTAGGGAACCGGCACGGCGCGGAAGCGGCCCGCGGCCGCATCGAGCCGCAGCACGAGCCCGCCCTCGCCCGCGATGAAGAGCTCGCCGGCGGCGCGGCGGATCGCGTAGAGGTTGAAGAGCTTCGGATTGTCGGCGCGGTCGAACCACGGCTCCCAGGTGCGGCCGCCATCGGTCGTGTGGAACAGGAGGTTGTACGCGCCGACCGCGAAGCCGTTGGCGGCATCGGCGAACCAGACGTCGAGGAACGGCTTGTCCGCGCCCTGGTCGCGGAAGCGCTCCGCTTCCTTGAGGAAGGCGCGCGCCGATGCCGAGGCCGGCTCGGCCGCGAGGCGGCGATCCATCGCGGCGACGAGCAGCTCGTTCGCGGCGCGACCGGTGAGCTGCACGGACCAATGATCGCCGCCGTCGGCGCTGTGCAGGATCACGCCGTCGTGGCCTACGGCCCAGCCATTGCGCTCGTCGACGAAGTACACCGCGGTGAGATCCGAGCTCACGGGCACGGGCGACTGCTTCCAGCTTTCGCCGCCGTCGCCGGACACGAGGATGTGGCCGCGCTGGCCCACGGCGACGAGGCGCTCGCCCGCGCGGGCCACCGCCTGCAGCAGCGATCGCGCGGCGAGCGGCGACATCTGCGCCGGCGTGTCGAGCACGTCCACGAAGCCGCCCGCGAACGCGTTCGCCGCGGCGAGCGCCGCGGCGAACGTCAACGCGAGCTGCAGGCGCGCGCGCGCCGCGTCATCGCCATGGCACGGTCAGCGCAGCCCCGCGCCGGCGAGGGCTTCGGGCGACCAGGCGCTTTCCTTCGGCAGCTCGGTCATGTACTTGAGGCCCTTGTGCGGCCCGAAGAGCCCGCTGATGTTGTACGCGCCCGAGTTGAAGTCGTAGATGGCGAACGTGTCGCCGAACGGCGCATGCACGTCGTAGCTGTACGAGGGGAAAGCGAAGCTCGAGCGGAAGAGCTGGCCGCGGCCGTCGTACTGGTCGGAGGCGAGCGCGATCCAGCTGTCCTCGTCGAGATAGAACACGCGCTTCGAGTAGATGTGCGCGCTTCTCCGGCTTGAGCGTAGCCTCCACCACCCACACGCGGTGCAGCTCCCAGCGCACGAGGTCCGGGTTGAGGTGGTTCGGCTTGGTGATGTCGGCGGGATTCTTGTGGTAGGTGAGCCGGTAGCTGTTGTACGGGACGTACATCTCCTTCTTGCCGGCGAGCTTCCAGTCGAAGCGGTCGATGGCGCCGTTGAACACCGAGACGTCGTCGTACGTCGCCGCGCCGGCGGCACCCGGGTTCGGCGTGTCGTAGGCGAGGTCGGGCGCGAGCTTCACGCGCCGCTGGCCCGGAAGGTATTGCCAGGCGCGGCGCGGCTGCTTGAGGGGATTCACCGCGTCCACGATGAGGAGCGCTTCGCCGTCGCGGCGCGGCGGCCCGACGTAGAGGAGCTTGTTGTACCAGAAAGGCTCCGTCGCGCTGATCGGGCCGGTCTTCTTCGGGTCGTAGATCGGCCAGGCCCAGTACGCGTTGGCGGAAACGGCGAGCGTGGGCGTGCCCGCGGAAGTCACGTTCCAGTTGTCGTAGCGCGAGCCGTCGTAGCCGAGGCCGCTGTAGCGCAGCAGGTGGTTCCAGATCGCTTCGGCCCCCGTCTTCGGGATCGGGAACGGAAAGCCCGCGAGCACGTTCTCGAGCGCGGCGCCGCCTTCGATGGTCTTCGCGCCGGTGGCGTTCTTCAGCGCGTTGTCGAGGACGCGCTGCGGGTAGGCGACCGTGCGATGGGTGGGATACACGTCCACGCGCATCGTCGGGAAGCGCTTGAGGAGCTCCTTCGTGCCTTCGGTGAGCTTGTCCGCCTGCGCGGCCGCGTCCTTGCCGGTGATGGTGAGCCGCGGCTTCTCGTCCGCGTAGGGATCGGGGCGATAGGTGTCGCCCTTGTGGAAGCTCGCGGGCGGCGCGGCGAGGCCGCCGGTGTAGGCGGGGATCGTCCCGTCCTTGTTGCCCGCCTTCTCGGCGCCCACCGCGGTGAGCGTCGAGCCGAGCTGCTTCGCCTCGTCGGCGGACACCGCCGCGACGGCGCCGCCGGCGAAGGCGGCGCCGAGCGCGACGGCGAGGATCGTGCTGCGAATCATGGAATTCCTCCTGGTCAGAACGTGGTCTTGAACGTGAGCGACACCCAGCCACGGTCCGAGAGCGAGGCGCTGGCCCCGTTCGGTACCGTGAGGGCGCCGGCCGCGCTGGTGGCGTAGTCGCCGTAGTAGCCGTTGTAGCGAAGGTCCACGCGATAGCGCTGCAGGATGTCCGCCCCGATGCCCGCGCTCCAGTTGCCCGCGCCCTTGTTGCCGCCGAATGCGATCGCGGCGTTGCCGCTCAAGCCCTGGCTCCACGTCATGGGGGCGTAGAGGTCCACGCCGGGCCACACCTGGAACCACGTGGGCGTGAAGTTGATCGCGAGGCCGAAGTAGTTCTTCGACACCTTGTCGATCCCGGTGTAGCTGTCGCGCCCCTTGAACACGGCGGCGTTCTGCGTGACCTTCGCCCACTGCATCCACGTGGCCTCCGCGATCACCTGCGCGGTGTCGAAGAGGAACGTCTTCGGGATGACGTTGAACACGTTCAAGACGCCGTGGTACGTGGTGCCGAGCGCGCCGGGCGTGCCCGAGGTCGGCACGGCGTCGGTCGCGATCGAGCCGGGGACCAGCGGCACGAGCGGCGCCGGCAGCACGGCGACCGCTTCGCTTTGCAGCGGCATGTTCTGGCGCGCGGAGAGCTCGGCGCCGATGCTCATGCCCGCGATGCTCTTCGAAAGCGTGATGCCATAGATCTTGATGTCGGTGCCGTACGCGGTGTTGTAGGTCCCGAGCTTGCCGTACTGCTGCAGGTCCGCGAGGGTGGTGGCGTTGCGGTTGGCGAGGCAGAGGTTGCCGGGCAGCGCCTGGCCGCCGATCGCCGAGCAGGCGGCGGCCGGAACACCCGGCACCACGCCCTGTGTGGCCATGAGCTGCGGCACCGTGTCGGTCGTGTTGCGTGCGTAGAAGCCGAGCGTGCCGTCCAGCCATGCGGGGCTCCAGCGCGCGGACAGTCCCCAGTCGCCGAGGTTCGAGGAATTGGTCTTCGGCTGGATGTCGGTGCCGCGCCACAGGCGCAGCAGCGCCGGCGAGCCGGGCACCGTCGCCGCGAATGGATTGGCGCCCGTGATGAACGACTGGCCGCCATAGTTGATCGCGTCCTGGATCGTGAGGTAGCTGCCCGCTTCCGGGATGCGCACCGCCTGCCAGTTGTAGAACCACTGCGCCGCGACCGAGAGCTCAGGCGTGGCCTGCGCCTGCACGGTGAGGCCGCCGCGCGGGCGGAAGAGCTCCTTCGCCTCGGTGCCCGGCGTCGAGAAGCCCTTCCAGATGTCGAGCGGGTTCTGGCCGTAGGAGACGCCGTGGATCGCGCCGCCGAGGAGGAAGCTGTCGCCCCAGTACACCGTGTGCTGGCCGGCCTTGATGCTCACGGGCACGCCCGCCGCGTCGAAGTTGGCGAACGTGAAGGCGTCGAGGATCTCGCCCGAGGGGCCCTTGGCGAAGCGCTCCGTGTACGGGCTCAACGCGCCGGCGACGGGCTTGCCGTTCACGAGCGTGTTCGATGTCGCATCGTTGTGGTTGTCGAGCCCGCGATACGCCTGGTCCGCCCAGCCCGCGCCGCTCACGCGGAAGCCGTACGTGCGCCGGAAGATCACGTCCAGCTCGGACAGCACGTCGAGGCGGTTGGTGACGATGGCGTTCTTCGAGAAGTTGCGGTCGCCGTCGTCGTAGTTGGGACTGGCGAGGATCGCCGGGTCCTGCGCCTGGACGCGCTGGCCCAGGTTGTAGCGCACCGTGTTGTCCCAGCGCACGGCGATGTCGGAGTTGCCGGTGTCGAACTCGATGGCGAACGCCGCGCCGGCCGGGGTGAGGGCGGCGGCGACGGCGATCGCCAGGAATCGGCGCCGCGAGGCGGCACCTTTCCCGGCAGCGAATCTGGATTCCATGGTCATTGTTCTCCTTCTCCCTTGTCGTCGTTCAGCGGGCCAGGGCCTTGGGGGCCTCTGGCATGAGGTTGAGGATCCGTGCGAAGAGCTGCCGGTATTCCTCGTCGTTGTCCACGGAAAAGCGCGGGTCGCCGTTCTGCGAGAACGCGGCGGCGATCTCCGCCCAGTCCCCGGGCGTGAGATGGCGGCGTGCGGCCGGGAACACGATCCGGTTCTCGAGGCTCATGTGCGGCCATTGCAGCGCGGTGAAGCGGTCGACCTTCGCGGCGAAGCAGTGGAAACCGCGGACGGGGTCCGCCTCGTAGCGCGCCAGGGCCGATTCCATCTCGAGCATCGCTTCGTGATCCTCGGCGTGCTGGCGCTTGAGCTCGTCCAGCGTCTCGTCGAGCTCCGAGGCGCGCTCGCGCAGCTTGGCGAATATGTAGGTCTCTTCCTTGGGGTGGTGCAGCTTCTCCGGGAATTCGTGGATGTAGTGGACGATGGCCTTCAGGAGCACGAAGGGCGGAGGTTCGCCCGCGCCGATGCGGCGCACGAGGTGCTCGAGGCCCAGGATCACGGCCGAGAGCGAGCGGTGCTCGTCGCTGATGATGGCGAGCGGCATGGACACGTTCGGGTCCGCGTCGTTGCTCTCCACCGTGGAGACCAGCACCGGAATGGTCGTGTGCTGCAGCACGCGCTGCGTCTGCGAGCCGAGCATCAGGTTGCGAATGCCGCGCCGGCCATGGGACGCCATGAAGATCAGGTCGCAGCCCTGCGCGGCCGCCGCGTCGAGGATCGCCTCGTGCGGCCGGTCGCTCGTCACGATGAGCGCGTCGTGCACGACCCCGGCTTCCCGCGCGACGACCTGCGCCTTGGCGAGGATGCCGCGCGCTTCGCCGGCGATGCCCTCGTTGAACGCGCCCGGCGAGATCACCCGCTCGAGCGCCCCGATGCTGGTGGCGCCGTAGTCGCTCTTCGCATGGAAGAAGGTGATGCGCGCGCCGACCGAGCGGGCGAGCGCGACGGCGCGGCTCACGGTTTCCACCGCGAGCGGCGAATGGTCGAGCGGAACGAGAAGATGGCGGTACATGGTGGGCGCGCCTAGTAAGTACGGTCGCCGACGATCCCCGCACGCTCCATCTTCCGATGGCACGGCGGGTAATCCATCACGGCGTAGTGCTGCGTCGAGCGGTTGTCCCAGAACGCCACGCTGTTCGGCCGCCAGCGGAAGCGCACCTGGTATTCGGGGATGGCGGCCTGCGATATGAGGTACTGCAGCAGCTGCGCGGCGCCCGGCGCGTAGTCCTGGCCGTAGCGCACGTTGGCCGGCGTATGGAAGTTCGTGAAATGCGTGGCGAACCCGTTCACGAAGAGCACCTTCTCGCCGGTCTCGGGATGGGTGCGCACGACCGGATGCTCCGCGTCGGGGAACTGCGCCTTGAGCGCGTGGCGCTTCTCGGTCGGCATGGCGGCGCCGAAGCTCGCCTCGATGCTGTGGCGTGCGCGCAGCCCGGCGATCCGGGCCTTCACGGTCTCCGGCAGCTTCTCGTAGGCGAGCACCATGTTGGCCCACATCGTGTCGCCGCCCACCGGCGGGCATTCCACGCAGCGCAGCACGCAGCCCAGGGGAGGGGCCTCGCGCCAGGTCGCGTCGCAATGCCAGGCGTTCTCGTAGCGATCGTTCGGCGTGTCGGGCGACTTGTAGATGCGCACGAGGCCGGGATGGTCGGGGTCGCTTCCCGCGACCGGGTGGTCCTCGAGGCTTGCCGAAGCGGCGCGCGAAGGCGAGATGCTCGGCGCGCGTGATGTCCTGGTCGCGGAAGAAGAGCACGCGGTGCTTGAGCCACAGGGCGCGGATCTCGGCGAGCAGGACCTCGTCCACGGCCGCATCGGCGAGGCTCACGTTGGAGATTTCCGCGCCGATCGCGCAGGTGAGCGGCTCGATCTTGAGGGAGTCGCGGATCGCACCCGGCCGCACGATCGCGGGCGCGGCGGGAGCCTTCGGGGTCGCTTGCTGGGTCATGATGTTCTCCTGTGCGGTGTCGGCCTAGAGCGCGAAGATCGACGAGCCGGTGGTCTTGCGCGACTCGAGGTCGCGGTGCGCCTGCGCCGCGTCCTGGAGCCGGTACTTCTGGTGGATCTCGATGCGGATGCGGCCGGCCGCGACGTGCCCGAAGAGCTCGTCCGGCGAGCGCCGCCTTTTCCGCGGGGTCGGCGATGTAGTCGGCCAGCGCCGGGCGCGTGACGAAGAGCGAGCCCTTGATCGCGAGCTGCATCGCGTCGATCGGGGGGATCGGGCCGGAGGCCGTGCCGACGCAGACCAGCAGGCCGCGCTTGCGCAGCGAGTCGAGCGAGCCGGCGAAGGTGTCCTTGCCCACGCTGTCGTACACGATGGCCACGCCGACGCCGTGAGTGATCTCGCGCACGCGTTTCGCCACGTCCTCGCGCCCGTAGAGGATCACGTGGTCGCAGCCGTGCTCGCGCGCGATCGCGGCCTTCTTCTCGGAGGACACGGTGCCGATGACGGTGAGCTCGAGGATCTTCGCCCACTGCGAGACGATGAGGCCCACGCCGCCCGCGGCCGCGTGGACCAGAACCGCGTCGCCCGCCCTGAGCGGCCAGATGCGCCGAAGCAGGTAGGCGGAGGTAAGGCCGCGCATCGTCATCGCGGCGGCGGTCTCGCAGGAGATCGCGGGCGGCAGCTTGATGAGCGGCGCCGCAGGCATCACGCGCTCCGTGCTGTAGGCGCCGAGCGTGTTGATGAATCCCGTGTAGGTCACGCGGTCGCCGGGCGCCACGTTCGCCACACCCGGTCCCACCGCTTCGACCACGCCCGCGGCCTCGACGCCGATGCCGTTGGGCAGCGTCACGGGATACAGGCCGGCGCGGAAATAGATGTCGGCGAAGTTGAGGCCCACGGCCTCATGGCGCACGCGCGCCTCGCCCGGCCCGGGCGCGCCCACGGCCACCTCTTCCCAGCGCAGCACTTCCGGCCCGCCGGCCTGGTGGAAACGAATGGCGTGGGGCATCGATCGTCCTCCGCCGCTACGCCGCCGCGCGCAGCGATGGGCCGCGCGGCTTGCGGTTGGGCGCGAAGCCGTTGGCGGCGAGCGTCTCGTCCACGTCCTTGTAGAACTCGCCGATGCGGCAGATGCGGCGCGCTTCGTTGCCGTTCGCCACCTCCCGGCCGAACTCGCGCGAGATGCGCACCAGCTGCTCGACCTGGCGCACCGTGCTCATCTTCGACTTGCGGTCCTGCGACCAGAGGTTGTCCTCGATGCCGCAGCGCACGTGCAGGCCCATCGCGATGCCCATCATGTTGATCGGCAGCGTGTTGAGCATCGAGCTCTCCACAGTCACCACCGCGCGATCGGGAACCGCGCGCAGGAAGTTGGCGAGGTTGTAGATGTTCGGCGCGTCCATGCCGCCGCTGATGGCGACCCAGTTGAGGACCAGCGGGCCTTTGTAGACGCCGCGGCGGATCAACCGCTCGATGGTCTCGAAGCTGTTGATGTTGTAGCACTGGAACTCGCTCTGGATGCCGGCCTCCGTGAGGCGCTTGATGTGCTCCTCGTACCAGCTCGGGTTCGAGGGCACGATCATGTCGCGGTAGGCCCTGTGGGTCGCCGGCTCTGCGAGCGACGTCCCGGCGTAATCGGCCGGCGTCATGTGCTCGAAGATGTTCATCTGCGTGGTGTTGACCGTGACGGTCACCTGGTCGGGCTTAGGCTGGAGCTCGGCGAGCGCATGGCGCGTGTCGTCGGAGAGCCATTTCGCTGCCGCGCCGTCGCTCTCGGGGGCGAAGGAGATCGAGCCGCCGACCTGCAGGACCATGTCGGGCACCGCGGCGCGCAGGCCCGCGAGCAGCTCGTTGAACTTCGAGAGCCGCTTGGACCCGTGCCCGTCTTCCTCGCGCACGTGCACGTGCAGCACGGTGGCGCCGGCGTTGTAGCAGTCCACCGCCTTCTGCACGTGCTCGGCGATGCTCACCGGGATGTCCTCCGGGAAATCCGCGGGCATCCACTCCGGCCCGTAGGGCGCGCAGGTGATGACGAGCTTCTCCTGGTTCTCGGGGAAGAGCGATCCGTCGAGGAAATTCATGGGCGACTCCTTTGCTTGGGCTTGTGGACGACCGGGAGGGAATGGGCCGAGGCGGCGAGCTCGTCGAGGAGGATCGGCGCACCGAGGCAGAGGCTGCGCAGGCCCTGCAGGCTGGCGAGCTGCAGCACGGCCGTGATCTGCGCGCGGGTGGCGCCGGCATCGAGGGCGCGGCGCGTGTGGCGCCGGAGCATCGCGCGATCGGGGAGGGCGCCGGATGCGGCGATCGCGATGCCGACCAGCTCCAGCGTCCTCGTGTCGAGCGCGCCGGAAACGGCGGGCCGCATGGCGAGCGCGATGAATCTCTCGGTCCACGCGGGATCCAGCGCCGCGAAGGATTCCCAATCGGGATTCCAGTTGCCGCTCGCCTCGCGGGCGCGAGCCGCGGACTTGCGGGTGCGGGGCGCGATGGCCTTCGTCGGGGGCTTGCGCTTCGCGGGCATGGGGATCAGGCCTCCGCTTGGCGCGCGGCCGCGAGGTCCGCTTCGTAGGTGCGGGCGGCGAGCAGGAACCCGGCCGCGGAGAGCAGGCAGAAGACCGGCGTGGCCGCGAGCGCCGCGGCGAGCCCGTAGGCATCGGACAGCAGCCCGGCGAGTAGCGGGCCGGCGGCGAGGCCGAACAGGTTCTGCGTGAGCGAAAGCAGCGCGGCCGCCGTCGCGCGAACGCCGGGGTGGACCGCGTCGACGACGATCGCCGCCGCGGGGCCGATGGTGCCGGTCATCGTCGCCGCTCCCGCGAGGAGCATCCAGAACTGCGCCGGTCCCGGGGAGAGGACCCCGAAGGCGAGGAACATCAGCACGGCCGTCATCGCGGCCGTCGCCGCGCAGACGTGCACGCGGGCGCGCGCGCGGCGCGCGGAAAGGCGGTCGGCGACCACGCTCCAGCAGACGGCGCCCAGGCCGCTCACGAGCACCACCACCGCGGTCTTCACGCCGGCCTGGTCCGGCCGCAGCCCGTAGAAGCGATGGAAGAAGCTGGGAAGCCAGGCGTAGGCGCTGGAGACCATCACCAGCTGCAAGCCGGCGGCGACGCACGCCACGAGCACCGTGCGCGGGCGAAACAGCATCGCCACCATCGTCCGCGCCGTGATGCGCGACCCGCCGTGACCCGCGGCGGAGGGAAGCTCCACCGTGCGATAGTCGCGCACGAAGAGAAGGAACACGATCGCCAGCGCGAGGCCCGGGATGCCCACGGCGCCGAAGCCCGCCTGCCATCCCCAGCGCTGCGCGATGACGCCGCCCAGCATCACGCCCAGCACCGATCCCACGAGCCCCGCGGCGAGGAAGGCCCCGAGGACGGTGGAACGCATGCGTTGCGGAAAGACGCTCGCGAGGAGCGCGCATCCGGCCGAGCCGTAGGCCGCCTCGCCGAGTCCCACCAGCCCGCGCGCGATCAGGAGCTGGCCGTAGCTGGCCGCGAAGGCGCAGGCGATCGTGGCGGTGCTCCACACGAGCGCCATGATGAAGATGCTCTTCACGCGGCTCCAGCGGTCCGCGACGATCGACAGGGGCACGGTGCCGAGCGCGACGATGATGGAGACGACGGAGACGAGGCCGCCCAGCCGCGCGTCCGAAAGGTTCCACTGGAGCTTCAGGTGCGGGAACATGGAGACCACCACCTGCCGGTCCACGTAGTCCACGACCATGAGGGCGAAGAGGATCCCGAACACGGCCCACGCGTAGCGCCGCGCCGGCGGGCGATGCCGCGCGATGTCGCCGGGTACGGTGGGGATGCAAAGGGCCATCGGGTCGTCTTCTCCGGCGGGGTGCCGAGTGCGGCGTATTCTCCGGCGTGACCCCGTTTGTTCCTTGGCGCCCGGTGACATAGACTTATCTTTTCGGGACAGGGGCACGATGGGCGGATTCATCCGCAGTGCCAGCCTCACCAACTTCGCCGACGTCGCGCGCAAGGCGGGGCTCGACCCGCAGCGCCTGCTCAAGGAAGTCGGGTTGCCGCGCCGCGCGCTCACCGAGCCCGACGTGATGGTTCCGATCGACAGCGTCCGGCAGTTGCTGGAGACCGCGGCGGAGCGCAGCGGCGTCGAAGGCTTCGGCCTTCTCATGGCGGAGGCGCGGCGGCTTTCCAACCTCGGTCCGCTCGGGCTGCTCATGCGCGAGCAGCCGACGCTGCGCGCCGCGGTGGAGAGCTACGCGCAGTACGCGCGCTCGTTGAACGAGGCGCTCTTCCTGACGCTCGAGGAAAGCGGCGACGCGTTCGTCCTGCGCGAGGAGCTCATCCTCGGACATGGGCATCCGGTGCGGCAGTCCACGGAGCTCGCGATCGGCGTCTCGTTCCAGATGCTGCGCGCGTTCCTCGGGCCGCACTGGCGGCCGCGCCGCGTCTGCTTCGCGCACAACGCGCCCGCGGACCTTTCGGTCCACCATCGCCTGTTCGGACGCAACGTCGAGTTCGGCCAGGTATTCAACGGCATCGTGTGCGCGCGGCGCGACCTCGAGATGCCGAACCCGTCGGCCGATCCGGACATGGCGCGCTATGCGAGGAAGCTGCTCGAGGGCGGGCGCCCTGCCGGGCAGCCCAAGGTCGCCGGGCACGTGCGGCAATTCGTCGTGATGCAGCTCGGCTCCGGGCGCTGCACGATCGAGCAGGTGGCCGCGTACCTGCGCATCGACCGGCGCACGGTGCACCGGCGGCTCGCGCGCGAGGGCGAGACGTTCTCCGGCATCGTGGAAGCGGTCCGGCGCGAGTATGCCGCACGCTACATGAAGGAGGGCGGCCGCTCGCTCGCGGAGATCTCGGGGCTGCTCGGGTTCGCGGCGCAAAGCGGCTTCTCCCGTTGGTACCGGCGGGCATTCCGGCAGCCCGCCTCCCGCGCTCGAGAGAAGGTGCACGACGCGTGAAGCGCGCACGCCTTCCCACCACTCGGTGATCATCCCGAGTCGGCGGGGACCGCACAATTGCACCAAGGGGTCGGGGTCGAGGCGGCCAACGACCGCCGGATACCGATGACGCTATCCGCAGCCAGAAGCTGGTCAGCCGATGAAGCGCCGGCAAGCCATGAGCAATCCGTAAGGAGGCGACATGCGAGTGGGAATCCTGAACATGCGTGATCCGGAGAGCGAGCGGCGCTGAGCGACCGCAATTCCCCGATATTGCCGGCAGCGGTGTTCATGGGCATCTCGCTTCGCGTCTAGCGCTGCCCGTCGTACGATGTCCGGCCGCGTGGAATGAGGCCGCCTCTTCACTTGATGCAACGGTCCGCAAACGGCCAGAAGCGGACGGTGCGTTCCACGGCCGTTCATTGCGCGGCTCGGGCCAGCTCCACGCGGCGATTTTGTGCGCGGCCCATGCCGGTATCGTTGCTGCCGACCGGCTTGGTAGCGCCGAAGCCTTGGGGCTCCAGCCGCTGTGCCGCAATGCCCGCCTTGACCAGCCAGGCCTTCACTGCAGCGGCGCGGCGCTCCGAGAGCGCCATGTTGTGCTCGGCGCTGCCTGTCGCATCGGTGTGCCCCTCGATCACGAAGCGCCACGCGGGATTCTCGCGCGCGAGCTTTGCGATGGATTCGAGAGCGGCCTTCGAATCATCGCGCAGCGCGTCGGAATCGAGATCGAAGTGAATGCCATAGATGCGCGCCTTTTCGCCGCGCTCCAGCTGAGCCGCCAGTTGCTTCGAGGCGCCCTCGGCGCCCTTCCAATGCGGGCACGTCCCGGGCTTGTCGCTCACCTTGGTGCCGCGCCAGACGTCACCGCGCTGGTTGGTACGCGTCTCATACCACCACAGCCCAAGGAACTGCTTGCCGTCGGGGGAAAAGACGAAGAACGTCGGTCCGTACGGCAGCGGCCCGGCGCTCGAGTCCTGGACCCAGGTGAAGCGAGCGACGCGCCCCTCGATGCCGCCGTCGCGCACCAGCCCGCCCTTCCATTCGTAGCAGCCCGTGAGCGTCGCGCCCTGCTGGATCATGTGGAACGTGGAGAAGTTCGTCGACCAGGCGCCCGTGACGTTCGGCGCCGGCGCGGGCTTGCCGAGGGGTTCACCGAATGCCCGGAACTCGAGAAGCTCGATGTACTCCTTCGAGCCGTGGTTCGATTTCACGCGCAGGCGGATCCAGCGGCCGGCCTGCGGCGAGGCGATCGCGAAACGCTGGTGATCCTTGCGCGGAGCGAGCTTCGCCTCGACCGCGGGCTGGAAGCCGCTCTCGGCCGATTGGTCGGAGAGCTCGACGCTGACCTCCGCCGCGCCCCGGCTCCCCTGAGCGTCGCCGTCGACCATGGCAGTATCGAACTCCACGGAACGCACGAGCGATTGCTGCCCTAGCTCGATGACGATCTCCTGGGGCGCAACGTCCCCTTTCCCCGTCGCCCACCCCGAGTCGGAGCGCTCGTCCAGCAGCCAATTGACGCTCCACGTATCGTCGTATTCACTCGGGCGCTTCACGATCCACGCGCCCATCGCGTAGGAAGCGAGGTTCGCTTCGGTGGCGGCGGGGGGTGAGTCGGCGGGGCCCGCTGGAAGAGGGAGCCCGAGGGCGATGAATGTGAGCATCACGGGGAAAGGGCGCATGGATTCTCCCAAGGTGACACGATGCCGGCTTCCACTCTGCGCTTACTGTTACGACGCGACGTATGGTACGACTTCGTGAAGGACAGGCTATGGGCTCGCCATGTACTTGCGGGTAAAGGCGAGGATCGACTCCGCGAGATCCTCGGCCAGTCCGGGCTTCTCCCGCACCCGCTTGCCGAATTCGAGCTGGATCGCGTCGATTCCGCCCGGGTTGTTGCTGCCGTAGGCGAACACCGTGTAGCCGCCGTCGTATCTGCGGTCTTCCTTCAGGTCGGTAGACCCGACCGGCGGGAACACCTTGTATCCCTTCCGTTGCAGCAGGCCGATGAGGCTGCCCTCGCCCTGCAGCGCCTCGACGCCGGATCTCTTCAGCAGCGCCGTCGCCGTCAGTCCGGCGCGAGTGCCGCGGAAGATCGTTTCCGGCTCGCCGGATTGGCCGTGCACGTCGATGAGCAAGGCGCGTCGTCCGGGATACTTCGCCGACATCTCGGCAACGAACCGCGCGATCAGCGCGTGGTAATGGCGGTAGGCGGGGATCGCCTCGGGCGACTCCTGCGCCTCGTCTTCCGGCCGGTTGGCGTCGAGGAACTTGCGGCTGAATTTCGCGACCACGAGATAGGGACGCGCGCCGGTCTTCTTCTCGAGCAGGTCCGCGGTGCGCTGCGCGAGCTCCCTCGTTCCCAGGTCGCGGACTCGCTCACCGCGGGTTCGAATGCCGACGGAGCCGAGCGCTTCGTCGCCGTCGTGCGGCACGGTGAGCAGCACGGCCATGGATCCGGGTGTGGCGACCACCTTGTCCGCCGGATCGTACGCGTGGGCCGCCCACGGCAGGAGCAACGCAAGGACGGGCACGAGCAGGTGATGGCGCACGTTGGGTCTCCCGGTTTCGGCGCCCAGTATATTGAAGCGCACGCCGACGCCGGGCTCGGGCTCTCAGCCGATCAGCGCCGACACCCCGCTCGCCAGGTACACGACTCCCAGCGTGAGGATGGTCCGCCGCGTCCAGGTACGGAATGCCGCGTCGCTCATGCGTTCGAGGACGGCGGACGAGAGGCTCGTCCCAACGAACGCAAGCGCCACCATCGTCGCGGCGAGCCACGTATCGACGTGGCCTTCGGCGCCGCCCACGAGCCGTCCGAAATAGACGATCTTCAGCAGGTGGCTGAGCACCTGCGTGAGCGCCTTCGTGGCGATCACGCGGTGGCGGCTCATCTTCGAGCGCACGAAGAAGAGATCCAGGATCGGCCCCGCGATCCCCGCCGTGAGCGCGAGGCAGACGCACAGGAAGCCGCAGGCCAGCGAGTGCCCGCGGCGCTCGACGTTGAGATGCACCCTTTCGGGCAACGCCAGTCCAACGAACGGGGTGAGGCCCATGGCGATGAGCGCGCCGGGCTTGTTCAGCACGACGCGCGCGAGGACGAACGCCCCGAGCGCGAGCAGGGCGCCCATGGCGTAGCCGCGCACGACGCGCCAATCGACGTCCCGCCGCAGCATCCCCGCGCGCCAGCCGTTGGAGGCTAGCTGCGTCATGCCATGCAAGGCCATGGCGGCCGGCAGCGGCAGCGCGGCGAGCAGGATGCCGAGCAGGATCATGCCGCCCGCCATGCCGAGGATGCCGGAGACGAACGAGGTGGCGACAGATGCGGCCGCGAGGACCGCGAAGAGCGCGGCGGACACCATCATGGAGCCCGCGGCGATTCCACGGCGCACCGGGCGCGCAGCGCGTCGACCAGCTCGCGGTGCAGCGTCTCGCCCACGTCATCCTTGAGGTGGAGGTTCCACGCGAGCTGCGCGAGGCGTGCCCGCCACTCGCGCTCCTGCAGCGAGCCCCTCTCGCGCTCGAGCTCGGTAGCGATCCGCGCCAGATCCATGGCGAGCGACCGCTCGCCGATGAGGGCCGGGAGCTGCTCGTCGCAGCGCGCGATGGGTCCGGGATAAGCGCGCACCTCCTCGACGAGCTCGCGCGCACGCGCTTCCAGGTGCCGGCGCAACGCTTCCCAGGCTTCGTCGATGGGGTCCATGGCCCGGCAGTGTCCGGCCGCCACTATCCGAAGTAAAATGAATTTATGTTCAGGATTGATGAGGTTCGCGCATGAAGCTCGACGTGCTCGGCCTGCAGGCCTTCATCGCGATCGCCGACTTTGGCGGCTTCGGACGCGCCGCGGAGGCGCTGCACATCACGCAGACGGCGCTTACGCGGCGCCTGCAGAACCTGGAGGAAGGGCTGGGCGTGCGGCTGGTGGAGCGCACCACGCGCTCGACGGCGCTCTCGCCCCTCGGCCGCGACTTCCTGCCCCGCGCGCGGCGGCTGGTGGACGATCTCGGAGCGGCGCTGGTCGAGATCCGCGAGACCGGCAAGGCGCTGCGCGGCGACGTGACGATCGCGTGCGTGCCCACGGTCGGCGTGCATTACCTGCCGCGCATCATCCAGCGCTACGCGGCGCGCCATCCCGACAACCGCGTGCGCATCCTCGACCACGCGTCGGCGGACGTGGCGGAGGCGGTGCTGCGGCGCGAGGCGGAATTCGGCATCAACATCCTCGGTTCCCACCATCCGGACCTGGCTGGCACGCCGCTCCTCGAGGACCGGTTCGTGCTCGCCTGCCGCGACGACCATCCGCTCGCGCGACGCACCTCGCTCGCGTGGCGGCAGCTCGAACCGTATCCGCTGATCTTCGTGGGGCAGATGAGCGGCAACCGGCACCTGCTGGACGTGGCCCTGGGCGCGGCCGATCTGCGGCTGCGCTTCCAGTTCGAGGTGCAGCGCAGCTCCACCGCGGTGGGCCTCGTCGCGGCGGGCGTGGCCGCGGCGGTGGTTCCGCGCCTCGCGCTGCAGAAGGGAGCCTATCCGCGGCTGCGGATGGTGGCGCTGCGCGATCCGGTCGTGTCGCGTACGCTGGTGCTGCTCTCGCGCAAGAACGCGGAGCTTTCGCCCGCGGCGCGAGCGCTGCACGAGCTCATCGCGTCCCTCGCCGGCCGGCGCGCGTGACGGGACCTCGGCCCGGTCAGCGCGGTCCAACGCCCATGCCGGAGCCCTTCTTCACCATCGGACACTCCACGCGCGCCATCGACGAGTTGGTCGCACTCCTCGCCCCCAACGAGGTGCGGCGCGTGATCGACGTGCGCACCGTGCCGCGCTCGCGCACCAATCCGCAATACAACGCCGACGCGCTCCCCGGATCGCTCGCGAAGCACGGCATCGGCTACGAGCACATCGCGAGCCTCGGCGGATTGCGCGGCCATAGCAAGGACGTGCCGCGGGAGACCAACGGCTTCTGGGAGAACGCGAGCTTCCACAACTACGCCGACTACGCGATGGGCGACGAATTCCGCGCGGGGCTCGAGCGGCTGCTCGCGATCGGGCGGGAGGAGCGCTGCGCCATCATGTGCGCCGAGTCGGTGTGGTGGCGATGCCACCGGCGGATCATCACCGACTATCTGTTGGCGACGGGCGAGCAGGTCTTCCACATCGTATCGGGTGACGTGCCGGAGCCCGCGCGCATGACGCCGGAAGCGCAGCCGGGGCCGGGCGGCACGCTCGTCTATCCATCGCGCCAGTTGCCCCTCGGCTGACGTTTCGCGGGCCGGAATGCCGAAAAAATTCCGCGTGGACGGGCGGAAGATTCGGCATCGCGAATGCGGGATATTTCAATGCACGCGCGCGGGCGCCGCGCTAGCTTCGGGCGACCATGCCCGTGCTCCCACCCTTTCGCGAGCTCTCCGACGAGGAGCTCGAAAGCATCCACGGCGGCGACCGGACTTACGTGCCGGACGCCTCAGACGCGCTCGATCGCGAGGGCGATGCCCTGGCCGACGCCGATGCACATGGTGCAGAGCGCGTAGCGGCCGGACGTGCGCGCGAGCTGGTACGTCGCGGCGGTCACAAGGCGCGCTCCGGAAGCCCCGAGAGGGTGACCTAGCGCGATCGCGCCGCCGCACGGATTCACGTGCGGCGCGTCGTCGGGAACGCCGAGGTCGCGCAGCGCCGCCAGCACCTGCGCGGCGAACGCCTCGTTCAGCTCCAGCACGTCCATTTTCGAGATCGCGAGACCCAGGCGCGCCAGCAGCTTTTTCGACGCGGGCGCGGGGCCGAAGCCCATGATGCGCGGCGGCACGCCGGCCGCGGCCATGCCGAGGATGCGCGCGCGCGGCGTGAGGCCGTGCTTCTTCGCCGCCGCCTCGCTCGCGACGATCACCGCGCAGCTTCCGTCGTTGACACCCGAGGCGTTGCCCGCCGTCACCGTGCCGCCTTCCTTCACGATGGGCTTCAGCTTGGCGAGCGCCTCCATCGACGTCTCGCGCGGATGCTCGTCCCGGGAGACGACCACGGGATCGCCCTTCTTCGAGGGGATCGTCACCGGCACGATCTCCTGCGCGAGCGCGCCGCTGGCTTGCGCGGCGAGCGCGCGCTGCTGCGAGCGCAGCGCGAAGGCATCCTGGTCTGCGCGCGAGACGCGGAAATCCGCCGCGACGTTCTCGGCCGTCTCGGGCATCGCGTCGATGCCGTAGCGCGCCTTGAACTTCGGATTCACGAAGCGCCAGCCGATCGTCGTGTCGTACACCGCGTTCGTGCGCGCGAAGGCGCTCTCCGCCTTCGGCATCACGAAGGGCGCGCGCGACATGCTCTCCACGCCGCCCGCGATGCCGATCTCGGCTTCGCCGGCGCGGATCGCCCGCGCCAATTGACCTATCGCCTCCATCCCCGAGCCGCACAGGCGATTCACCGTCGCTGCGGGCACCTCGACCGGAAGGCCGGCCAGGAGCAGCGCCATGCGCGCGACGTTGCGGTTGTCCTCGCCGGCCTGGTTCGCGCAGCCGTAGATCACGTCGTCCAGCGCCGCCCAGTCGACCTTCGGATTGCGCTTCGCGAGCTCGGCGATCGGGATCGCGGCGAGGTCGTCGGTGCGCACCGACGAGAGCGCGCCGCCGTAGCGGCCGAACGGCGTGCGGAGGGCGTCGCAGATGTAGGCTTCGGGCATCGGGAGGGACTCCGGCGGCAATCGAAGTTTCGGTGAGCGCGTGATCTTACTATTAGAATGCGCGGACCTTCGAAAGGACCTCGATCGTGCGCACGCAAGTGGCCATCATCGGCGCGGGGCCCGCGGGCCTGCTGCTCGCGCACCTGCTCGCGCGCGCCGGCGTCGAATCGGTCGTGGTCGAGCTGAGGAGCCGCGAATACGTCGAGCACCGCGTGCGCGCCGGCGTCCTCGAGCAGGGCACCGTGGACACGCTGAACGAGCACGGCGTGGGCGATCGCATGCGCCGCGAGGGCCTCGTGCACCACGGCATCGAGCTGCGCTTCGCGGGACAGGGCCACCGGATCGACCTCACCGCGCTCACCGGCGGGCGCTCGATCACCGTCTACGGCCAGCAGGAAGTGGTGAAGGACCTCATCGCCGCCCGGCTCGCCGCCGGAGCGCCGCTCCACTTCGAGGCGGCCGACGTGCGCGTCGAGGGTATCGACACCCGCAAGCCGCGCGTCACCTTCCGGGCGAACGGGGCGCCGGTGGCGCTCGACTGCGATTTCATCGCCGGCTGCGACGGCTTCCACGGCATCTGCCGTGCCGCCGATTCCCGAGGGCGCGCTCACCATCCACGAGCGCGCTTATCCCTTCGCCTGGCTGGGCATCCTCGCGGCCGCCGCCCCGTCGCACGACGAGCTGGTGTACGCCAGCCACGAGCGCGGTTTCGCGCTCTTCAGCATGCGCTCGCCGGAGCTCACGCGCCTCTACCTCCAGGTCGCCCCCGACGAGCCGCTCGACGGCTGGAGCGACGAGCGCATCTGGTCCGAGCTGCACGCGCGCCTCGGTGCCGCGGACGGCTGGCGGCCCAACGAGGGCGCGATCCTGGAAAAGGGCGTGACCGGGATGCGCAGCTTCGTCGCGGAGCCCATGCGCCACGGCCGCCTCTTCCTGGCCGGGGACGCCGCCCACATCGTCCCGCCCACGGGCGCCAAGGGCCTGAACCTCGCCGTGGCCGACGTGCGCGTCCTCGCCCGGGCGCTCGAGCGCTACTACGCGAACGGCGACGAGCGCGCGCTCGACGCGTACTCCGGGACGTGCCTGAAGCGCGTGTGGCGCGCGGAGCATTTCTCGTGGTGGATGACGGCGATGCTGCACCGCTTCCCCGCCGAGGACAGCTTCCACCGCAAGCTCCAGCTCGCCCAGCTCGAGTACGTCGTCGGCTCCCGCGCCGCGGCCGCTTCCCTCGCCGAAAACTACGTCGGATTGCCGTTCGCCGATCCCGTCACCTGAGGTAAGAAAGCTTCGCTACCAAAGGTATTGACGGAACCCATAGCTGTCGGCATCCTTGCGCCCACGGAGGCCGTTCCTCCATGCGGACCGAACAATGAAAAGATGGCTCATAGCCACAATCGGCCTCCTCGTGGCCGCGCTGGCGCAGGCCCAGCAGCCGGTCAAGGTGGGCGTGGTCGCCCCGTTCTCGGGCGCCGCGGCCGATTTCGGCAAGCAGATGGAAGCGGGCATGCACGCCTTCCTCAAGCTGCACGGCGATACCTTCGCCGGCCGCAAGATCGAGCTCCTCATCCGCGACACCGGCGGGCCGAATCCGGAGGTCGCCAAGCGCCTCGCCCAGGAGCTCGTGACGCGCGACAAGGTCGATTTCCTGGCGGGCTTCGGCTTCACGCCCGAAGCGCTCGCGGCCGCTCCCGTCGCGACCGAGGCGAAGAAGCCGATGGTCGTCATGAATGCGGCGACCTCCATCGTCACCACCCGCTCGCCCTACATCGTGCGCTTCTCGATGACGCTGCCGCAGGTCTCCGCGCCGATGGCGACCTGGGCCGCGAAGAACGGCATCAAGAAGGTCTACACGCTGGTGAGCGACTACGCGCCCGGCCTCGACTCCGAGAAGCAGTTCAAGGCGACCTTCGAGGCGGCGGGCGGGAAGGTGGTCGACTCGGTGCGCATGCCGCTGCGCAACCCCGAGTTCGCCCCGTACGTGCAGCGCATCAAGGATGCGAAGCCCGACGCCGTGTTCATCTTCGTTCCCGCCGGCGAGCAGAGCGTGGCGTTCATGAAGGCGTTCGAGGAGCGCGGCCTGAAGGAGGCGGGCATCAAGCTCATCGCGACCGGCGACCTCACCGACGACGACGTGCTCCAGTCCATGGGAGACCCCGTGCTGGGCGTCATCAGCAGCCACCATTACTCGGCCGCGCACGACTCGCCGGAGAACAAGGCGTTCGTGAAGGCGTTCCACGAGGTCGCGAAGGACCTGGCGCGGCCCAATTTCATGGCGGTCGGCGGCTACGACGGCATGGCGGCCATCGCCGAGGTGGTGAAGAAGCTCGGCAACAACATCGACGGCGACAAGGCGATGGAAATCCTGTCGCACATGAAGCTCATGAGCCCGCGCGGCCCGATCTCGATCGATCCGGCCACGCGCGACATCGTGCAGACCGTCTACATACGGCGCGTGCAGAAAGTCGGCGGCGAAATCTACAACGTGGAGTTCGACAAATTCCCCGACGTCAAAGACCCGGGTAAACAGGGAGACAAGAAATGAAGACGAGAGTCCTGGTGGCGGCCTTGGGAGCCGCCTTCTGCGCCGCCGCGCACGCCGAGGTGGAGATCTACGGACTGGCGATGCCCTTCCTCGACAACGCGAAGACCACCGGAGCCACGCAAGGCGCGCCCAGCGACCGGCCGAACCAGCAGCCGGCCTCCGCGTACACCGGCGTGAACGATCCCGCCCGCTACCGGATGACGGTCGGCACCAGCAACCTCGGCTTTCGCGGGTACGAGCAGCTCTCCGATGATCTGCGGGTCGTCTGGCAGATGGAGAGCGCCTTCCAGATCGACCAGAACACCGGTCCCGGCTGGGGCGCGCGCGATTCCAAGGTCGGCCTGAAGGGCAAATGGGGCGAGGTCTTCATGGGGCAGTGGGACACGCCCTACAAGTACGTCTCGCTGCCCGTGAACCCGCTGCGCGCGGGCTACGTGTTCGACCGCACCGCCATCACCGGCAACCCCGGATTCGGCGTGCCCAACACGACGACGCAGTTCACGCGCATCGGCGCGAAACCCGACGCATCGTTCGACCGGCGCCAGGGCAACGCGGTCCAGTACTGGTCGCCCAGCTTCGCCGGGTTCAGCCTGCGCGTGGACTACTCGGTGGACGAGGGCAAGGGCCCGGTCGCGGCGGGCGGACCGACGGTCTCCCCGACGGTGAGCGCCGCCTCGATCCAGTACGATGTCGGCAAGCTGAGCGTGCGCTACGCCTACGAGCAGCACGACGACTACTTCGGCATGTCGCAGATCGGCGGCTCCGCGGCCGGCACCTCCGCCAACCCGTCGTCCCGGGACCACGGGCAGAAGCTCGTCGTCCTCTGGGTGATCGGCAAGACGCGCATCACGGGCCTCCTCGAGGAGCTCGAGTACCGCAACGACGACAGCACGCTCGGCGCGGTGAACAAGTACAAGCGCGTCGCCTACTACGGCGTGATCGAGCAGCGCTTCGCCAACAACAGCAGCGTGTGGTTCTCGTACGGCCGCGCGGAAGACGGGAGCTGCTCGCGCGTCGGCGGCCTCTCGTGCTCGACGCACGCCGTGGGAGCCGACTACATGACGCTCGGCTACATCTACCGCTTCTCCCCGCGCACCGAGGTGTTCGCCGCGTACTACCGGATGAACAACAAGGAGAGCGGCCAGTACTCCGTGGGACCGACGGTGAGCGGGAGCCCCGTGGCCCCCGGCGCCGACACCAGCGCCTACGGCATCGGCATGTGGCACGCGTTCTGAGGAGCTAGCCCTCGACCGCGAGGGCCCCGTGGGCCTTCGCGGTGCGCGCCTGCAGGTCGCGGAGGATGGAAAGCTCGTAGGCCGTGGGCGGCGCGGTGCGCTCCAGCGCATCGGCCACCTTGAGCTCCCAGCCGGTCGCGGCCTTCGCCTGCTCGACCGTGATGCCCGGATGCAGCGCGACGAGCGTGAGCTCGCGCGTCGCCGGATCGGGCGCGAGGACTCCCAGGTCGGTGATGACGGCGGTCGGGCCCGCTCCGCGCGCGCCCGACTTCGCGCGCGAGTCGCCGCCGGTGAGGTGGCCCACCGACGTGAGGAAGTCGAGCTTCGGCACGAAGCTGCGCTTCGTCTGCTTGATGATGATCCAGGTCTGCTTCGCGTTCGAGGCGATCTCCGGCGCTCCGCCCGCGCCCGGCAGCCGCACCTTGGGATGCGCGTAATCGCCGCCGATCACCGTGGTGTTGATGTTGCCGAAGCGATCGACCTGCGCGGCGCCCAGGAAGCCCACGTCCACGCGCCCGCCCTGCAGCCAGTAGCGGAAGATCTCGGGAATGGAGACGACGGTGTCGGCGTGCTCCGCGAGCTCGCCGTCGCCGATGGATAGCGGCAGCACGTCGGGTTTCGCGCCGATCGTCCCCGACTCGTAGATCAGCACCACTTCCGGCGCGTGCGTGAGGCGCGCGAGGTTGGCCGCGGCCGACGGCATGCCGATGCCCGACGAAGCAGACCATGCCGCTCCTCAGGCGCCGCGCCGCCTCGATGGTCATGATCTCGTTGGCGCTGTATTCCACGGCGGCGGTCTCAGGCATGGGCGGACACCTTCCGCGGCGCCGCGACGCCGGCCGACTTCATGAATTGCGCGTGATCCTTCGTGCCCAGCACGTGCTGCTTCATCCAGGCGAGGAACGTGTCGCGCTCGCGCGAGATCGCGTCCCACGCCTTGCAGAACGCGTTGTCGCGGACGTAGTAGCCGTGGGCGTAGCTCGGGTGGGCGCCCTGCGGCACGACGCACACGGCGGACAGCACCCAGTGCGGGATGAAGCACGCGTTCATCGGCGCCTCGAGGTCTTCGACGACCTCCTCCACGGTGACGATCGCCGCGCGCCCCGCGAGCACCGCCTCCTTCTGGATGCCGACGATGCCGTTGATCAGCACGTTGCCTTTCCGGTCCGCCTTCTGCGCGTGGATCATCGTGACGTCGGGATTGATCGCGGGCGTGGCCGCGAGCTTCTCGCCGGTGAAGGGACACGCGATGGCGCGGATGTTCGGGTTGTGCTTCGGCAGGTCGCTGCCCACGTAGCCGCGCAGCACGGAGAAGGGCAGGCCCGAGGCGCCGGCCTGGTAGCGCCCCGCCATGTCCGCGTGGCTGTGCTCCTGGATCGCGAGCGGGTGCGGCCAGCCGTTCTCGATCGCGTCGCGGAAGCGATGGATCGATCCCACGCCCGGATTGCCGCCCCACGAGAAGACGAGCCCGCGCGCGCATCCCATGCCGATCATCTGGTCGTAGAGGATGTCGGGCGTCATGCGCACGAGCGTGAGGTCCTTGCGGCCCTGGCGGATCACCTCGTGGCCCGCCGCGAAAGGGATGAGGTGCGTGAAGCCCTCGAGCGCGAGGGTCTGGCCGTCCTTCACGAACCGCCCCACCGCGTCCGCGAGCGGCATGATCTTGGTCGTCATTGGATTTTCTTCGATGTGGAACGGCGTTCCTGCTGCCAATCGCGATGTTAGACTTTCCCGCGGCAAAAATCGACTCGCGCGGGAGGAGGAATTCGATGGACGAGGAGAAGAAGCCCGGCGTGGATCGCCGCGCGTTCCTGAAGTCGGCGGTGGCCGGAGCGGGCGCCACCGCCGCGGTGCCGCTCGTGGCCGCCGCGGCGGACACCGTCGCTCCCGCGAAGGCGGGAGCCCCGATGGATTCCCGCCTGCGCGGGAATGACGGCAAGGCCCACGGGAATGACGAAACCAACGTCATCGATCGCCCCGGCTCCGACTTCATGGTCGACGTCATCAAGACGCTCGGCCTCGACTACATGTCCACCAACCCCGGCTCGAGCTTCCGCAGCCTGCACGAGTCCCTCATCAACTACGGCGGCAACCGGATGCCGGAGCTCCTCACCTGCATGCACGAGGAAGCGGCCATCGCGATGGCGCACGGCTACTCGAAGGCCGCCGGCAAGCCCATGGGTGTCGCCGTCCACGGCACCGTGGGACTGCAGCATGCGACGATGGCCATCTACAACGCGTGGGTCGACCGCGTGCCGATCGTGATCTTCGCGGGCAACGGGCTCGACGCCACGAAGCGCCGTCCCGGCACGGAGTGGAACCACTCGGTGCAGGATCCCGGCGCTCATCGCGCGCGACTTCCTCAAGTGGGACGACTACCCGATGTCGCTCCAGCACTTCGCCGAGTCCACGGTGCGCGCGTACAAGATCGCCACCACGCCGCCCATGGAGCCGGTGCTGGTCACCGCCGACATCGATCTGCAGGAAGAGCCGATCCACGACGGCAGGCTCACGATCCCGAAGCTCGCGCATTCGGTGCCGCCGCAGGGCGACCGCGCGGCGCTCGCCGAGGCGGCCAAGTGGTTGGTCGAGGCGAAGAGCCCGGTCATCATCGCCGATCGCTGCGCGCGCAATCCCGAAGGCGTGAAGCTGCTCGTGGAGCTCGCCGAGGCGCTGCAGGCGCCGGTCGTCGACCTCGGCGGGCGCATGAATTTCCCCAACACGCACCCGCTCTGCCAGACCGCCAAGCGCGGCCTCATGCACGAGGCCGATGTGGTGTTGCTGCTCGAGGTGGCCGACCCGTTCGGCCAGTTCAATTCGATCGCGGATCCGACCAAGAAGCTCACCCGCTTCGCGAACAAGGACGCGCGCGTCATCAACATCTCGATGCAGGACGTGTACATCCGCTCCAACTACCAGGACTTCCAGCGCTACTTCCCGGCGGACCTCGCGATCAACGGCGACGCGCAGGCGAGCCTCGCCGCGCTCACCGACGAGGTGCGGCGCCTGCTCACCGACGATCGCAAGCGCGCCTTCGCCGCGCGCGGCGCGAAGCTCGGGGACGCCCACGCCAAGGCGCGCCGCCACGCGCTCGACGAGGCCGCCGCGGGCTGGGACGCGAGCCCCGTGTCGACCGCGCGCATGGTGATGGAGCTCTGGGGCGTCATCAAGGACGAGCCGTGGTCGCTCGCCGTGAGCGACCGGATCCCGGCGGCGCGGCGCCTGTGGCCGGTGACCGAATACCATCACGCGCTGGGCGGCGCGGGAGCGCAGGGTGTGGGCTACTGCGCGCCGGGATCCCTCGGCGTGGCGCTCGCGAACAAGTCGAAGGGCCTGCTCACCGTGACCTTCCAGCCCGATGGCGACCTGAACTACTCACCCGGCGTGCTATGGACCGCGGCGCACCACCGCATTCCCATCCTCTACGTGATGTACAACAACCGCGCGTACCTCCACGAGACGATGCACATCCAGCGCATGGCGGGCCTGCACAACCGCGACGCGGCCCGCGCATGGATCGGCACGACGATCGACAACCCGCCGGTCGACTACGCCAAGCTCGCTCAGGCGTACGGCGTGTGGGGCGAAGGGCCCATTACCGATCCCGCGCAGCTCGCCGCGGCGTTCAAGCGCGCCGTGGCCGTGGTGAAATCGGGCGCGCCCGCCCTGGTCGACGTGGTCTGCCAGGGGGCCTGAGCAAGTTTCAGTCCTTCAAGAGCGGGATCTCGCTCGTCTTCGGTCCGGGGCGGATCGACGAAATGTAGGCGTAGATGTCCGCGACGTCCTGCTCGCTCACGAACTGCGACGGGTAGCGCGGCATCGAGCCGCGCGGCTGCGCGCACCTGGTGCGCGAACCCTTCCCAGGGAATCGGATTGGGCGCGAGCCGCAAGCCGTACTGGCTGCCGTGGCCGACGGTGCCATGGCACGTGTAGCACATGGCCTTCGTGAAGTGCGTTTGGCCGCGCGCGGCATCGCCGGACGGCGCCTGCGCAAAGGCGCCCAGCGTTGCGACGCCGAGCGCCGCCGCGAGTGCGGCAGTGAATCGGTGCCTCATGTTTCCTCCTGTTGTTCTTCGGCCACCATCGCGGCGCCGGCGCCGCGCGCGGCGGCGATGCGGCGCTCGGCGAGGGACATGAACCCGCCCACCAGCAGGAACGCCCCGTTCGCCCAGAATACCGGGATCAACCCGAACGCGGAACCCATGCCGCCGAAGACGACCGGCACGGCGATCTGGGTGAGCTTGTTCACCGTGAGCCGCATGCCGAGCGCCTCACCCGATCGCCCGCGCGGCGCGTGGTTGTAGGTGAGCAGGATCGTGAGCGGCTGCGCGCAGCCCAGGCCGAGGCCCAGCAGGAACGCGACCAGGCGAGCAGCGCCGCGTGCGACACCAGCGGCACGAGCATGTAGGTCGCGCCCGCGATGAAGAGCGAAGCGGTGAGCACGCCGATCTCGCCCAGGCGCTGCGATGCGCGGTGCATGCCGAGGCGCACGATGAACGCCGCCACCGCGTAGCTGCTCATCACCATGCCGATCGACGAGGCGGTGAGCCCGATGGAACGCCCGTACACCGGGAAATAGAACGAGAAGAGCTCGATCCCGGTGAGCGTCACGCCGCTCATGATGAGCGTGCGCCGCAGCGAGGGAATGCCGAGGAGCGCCAGCGCGCCGCCGCTCGCTTCGTCGCGGGCCTTGCGGGCGCGATGCGCAACGATGGACGGCCGCGCGATGAGCATGAGCGCCGGCAGGACCGCGATCGCGGCGAGCAGCACGTAGGTGTTCGCGAAGCCCCAGCCGTCGATCGAGAAGCCGGTGATGGACGGGCCGAAGAAGGCCGACGTGGATTGGCCCAGCGAGAACGTCGCGAAGTTGCGCGCGCGCGCCTCGCCCCCGCCGAACGCGCCGATGAGGTTGTGCACCGACACGTGGAAGAAGATCTGGCCGAAGCCGATGCACACCGCGCTCGCGACGAGGCCCGGAATGCCCGGCCACGCGAGCGGGATGGTGATGCTCGCGGCGATCATCGCGGAGCCGGCGATCATCGGGAGGCGCATTCCGATGCGGTCCGAGATCCGTCCCGCATAAACCGCCAGCAGGAGCGGGAAGAGCGGGAACATCGCGCCGATGAGCCCCACCTCGAACGAGCTCGCGCCGTAGCTCAGCGCGGCGAGCGACACCAGCATCTTCGAGCCGCGCATGCTGATGCCGATGAGGAACGACTGCAGGACCGCCAGGTAGACCGCCACGGGTGGCCGTTCTGTATTCAGGAACGCAGTTCCGGGATGTGCGACGAGTATACTGGACGCCTCTTCCGCAATCGCTTCGTCGCCATGCCTGTCGGGCGCAACGATCCGTGCCCCTGCGGCAGCGGTCGCAAATACAAGAAGTGCCACGGCGCGGTGATTCCCGATCTCCGCAGCCCACGGCCGCGCGTGCGGCGAATGCACCGCGTGCTGCGACGGCTGGGTGGCCGGCGTGATCGAGGGCCACGAGATGAAGCCGGGCCAGCCGTGCTACTTCCGCGGCGAGCACCATTGCACGATCTACGAGCGCCGCCCGCAGCATCCGTGCCGCGAGTTCGTGTGCGGCTGGCTGAAGGAGGGCAGTCCCTTCCCCGACGAATTCCGTCCCGACCGCATCGGCGTCATCGTGATCCCGATGCGCTGGCGCGAGCGCGAGGCCTACGTGCTGCGCTCCGCGGGACGCGACCCCGACGAGGCGCTCATCGAATGGATGCGCGACTTGAGCGTGCGCACCGGCCGCCCGTTCTTCTACGAGCAGCGCGGCGAGCGCTTCGGCTACGGGCCGCCGGAATTCCAGCGCGAGATGGCGGAGCGTGTCGCGCGCGGCGAGGCGCTCTGGTAGACGAACCGGGGAAGGAGGCGTTCCATGTCCGAGACGATTTCCATGACCGTGAACGGCCGCGCCGAGACGGTGCGCGCCGAGCCGCAGACGCCGCTGCTCTACGTGCTGCGCAACGACCTGGGCCTCGCGGGGCCGAAGTTCGGCTGCGGCCTCGGGCAATGCGGCGCCTGCACCGTGCATCTCGACGGCACCGCGATCCGCTCGTGCGCCACGCCGGTCGCGAGCGCCCGCGGCGCGCAGGTCACCACGCTCGAGGGCCTGGCGAAAGGCGGCGCGCTGCACGCGGTGCAGCAGGCGTTCATCGACGAGCAGGCCGCGCAGTGCGGCTACTGCATCAACGGCTGGATCATGACCGCGGCCGCGCTCCTCGAGGCGAACCCGCACGCCTCCGAGGACGAGATCCGGCGCGGGCTCGCGGGCCTCAAGTGCCGCTGCGGCACGCACATGAGCATCCTGCGCGCCGTGAAGCTCGCGGCGTCGCGCCTTGCCGCGCGGAGGGCCTGACCATGGCGGACGATTTCATCGTGACGCAACGCGGCGTGACGCGCCGCGATTTCCTGAAAACCGGCGGGGCGCTGGTCGTCTCGTTCGCGATCCCCGGCTGCGCCAGCATCGAGGAGCTGCCGCAGCCGGCTGCCCGCGCCGGGCGCGGCGTGGCCCGCGAAGGTCGATCCCGCGGACCTCGATTCGTGGCTGCGCATCGCCTCCGACGGCAGCGTCACGGCGAACGTCGGCAAGATCGAGGCGGGCATGGGCGTGGGCACCTCGTTCGCGCAGATCGTGGCCGAGGAGCTCGACGTGCCGCTCGGGCACGTGACGATCGTGATGGGCGACACCGCGACCACCGTCAACCAGCGCGGCACCGGATCGTCGAACGGCATCATGCAGGGCGGCGCCGCGCTGCGCAAAGCCGGTGCGCAGGGCCGCGCCGCGCTGCTCGCGATGGCCTCGCAGCGTTTTTCCATTCCCGTCTCGGAGCTGCGCGTCCACGACGGCGTGGTGTACGCGCCGCAGGACCCCTCGAAGCGCGTGACCTACGGCGAGCTGATCGGCGACCGGCAGTTCCACGTGAAGGTGGCGGAGAAGCCGAAGCTCAAGGATCCGAAGGACTATCGGATCGTGGGCCGGCCCGTCGCGCGCCTCGACATCCCGGCGAAAGTGGACGCCACCTATCGTTACGTCGCGGACCTGCGCGTGCCCGGCATGCTGCATGCCCGCGTGATCCGCCCGCCCGAGGCCCATGCGAAGATCCTGGGAGTGGACGAGTCCGCGTCGTTGCCGGGCCTCGTGCACGTGGTGCGCAAGGGCGAATTCCTCGGCGTGGTCTGCGAGCGCGAAGAGCAGGCGATCGAGGCGGCGCGGCGGCTGAAGGTCGAGTGGTCGCGGCCCGCGCCCATCTATTGGGAGAGCTACGACGAGCTCTACGACGAGCTGCGCAAGCGCGAGCCCGGGGCCACGAAATCCGCGGACGTGCATGGCGACGTCGAGGCGGCGCTCGCCTCGGCGGCGCGGCGCGTCGAGGCGCGCTACGAGTATCCGTTCCAGTCGCACTCGTCGATGGGGCCGGCGTGCGCCGTGGCCGATGTGCGCGACGGCGGGGCGATCGTGTGGTGCGGCGGGCAGAAACCGTATCCCGCTGCGTGGCGCGGTCGCGGAGATGCTCGGCCTCCCGGTCGAGAAGGTGCGCGTCATCTGGATGCCGGGCCCGGGCTCCTACGGCATGAACGACGCGGACGATTGCGCGATGGACGCGGCGCTGCTCGCGCAGGCCGCGGGCCGGCCGGTGCGCCTCCAGTACATGCGCTCCGACGGCACGGGATGGGACCCGAAGGGTCCGCCCGCCGCCTTCCATTTGCGCGCCGGCCTCGATGCCGCGGGCAACGTCACCGCCTGGGATTACGAGGCGCGCGGATTCTCGGGGCAACTGCGGCCCTCGGGCACCGACGTGGCGGGCGATTCGCTCGCGGGGCAGTTGATCGGCGGCTACAAGCCGAAGAGCCACGACGAGCACAAGTTCTCCGAGGAAAGCTACGCTTTTCCCGCCAAGCGCAAGGTGAGCCACATCCTGCCGTGGGAGCAGTCGCTCGGCACGCCGCTGCGTACCGCCCACCTGCGCGATCCGGACGGGCCGCAAGCCTGCTTCGCGTCCGAATCGTTCGCCGACGAGGTGGCCTACGCGGCGGGCATCGATCCCGTCGAGTTCCGGCTGCGTTACCTGGAGGAAGCGCGCGAGAAGGCGGTGGTCCAGGCCGCCGCCGCGAAGGCCGGATGGCAATCGCGCACGCAGCCGCGCCGCGCGCGGGAAGGCGGCCTGCTCGTGGGCCAGGGGCTCGCGTACGCGCCGCGCCATGGCACGGTGGTGGCCGTCGTCGCGGAGGTGGCCGTCGATCCGGCGAGCGGGCGCTATCGCGTGCGCCGCTTCACCTGCGCGCACGATTGCGGCTTCGTCGTGAACCCGAGGAGCCTCGACGGCACCATCGAGGCGAACCTCATCCAGGCGATGAGCCGCGCGATGCACGAGGCGGTGCGCTTCCAGCCCACGCACGTGCAGTCGGTGGACTGGATCACCTATCCGATCGTGGACATGACGGAAGTGCCCGACGCGATCGACATCGTGGTGCTCGGCAACGAGCCGGGCGCGAAGATCTACGGCGCCGGCGAGCCCGCGACGCGTCCCACCGCCGCGGCCATCGCCAACGCGCTGCACGATGCGATCGGCTCTCCGGTGCGGCGCGTGCCGCTCACGCCGGAGGCGGTGCTCGCGGCGCTGCGCGCGTAGATCACTCCGGCTGTATCTTCGCGTCCTTCGCGACCGTGGCCCACTTGGCCGCCTCGGACCTGAAGTGGCTCTCGAGCTCGGCGGGCGTCATCGGGTCGGGCTCGAGGCCGCGCGTGTGCAGCTGCTTGCGCCACGTCGGGATCCCTGAGCACCGCGGTGATCTCCCGGTTCAGGAGCTCGACGACTTCCCTCGGCGTGCTCTTCGGCGCGACGAACGAGTACCACGTCGTCACGACGTAGCCGGGCACGGTCTCCTCGATCGTCGGCAGGTCGGGGATCTCGGGCGAGCGCCTGGCGCTGGAGACGCCCAGCCCGCGCAGCTTGCCGCCCTTCACGTGGCCCAGCATCGAGGGCAGCGCGTTGAACATGTACTGCACGTTGCCGCCGAGGAGGTCGCTCACCCCGGGCGCGCTGCCCTTGTACGGCACCTGCACCGCGTCGATGCCGGTCATCTGGTTGAACATCGTCGCGGCGAGGCCCTGGGTCGTCACGGGTCCCAGCGACGCGAAGTTGAGGGACCCCGGCTTCGACTTGCCGAGGGCGATGAATTCCTTCACGGTCTTCGCGGGCACGCTCGGGTGCACGACGAGCACGAGCGGGGTGAAGCCGATCATCGCCACGGGCGTGAAGTCGCCCGAGCGCTTCGTACGGCTTCGCCTTCATTCCGAGCGGGGCCATCACGAACACCGGCGTCGCGAGGCCCAGGGTGTATCCATCGGGTTCCGAGCGCGCGACCATGCCCATCCCGATCGTGTTGCCGCCGCCGCCGTGGTTCTCCACGACGACCGGCTGCTTCACACGCTCGGAGAGTTTCTGCCCCACCAGCCGCGCGAGGATGTCGCGCGCCCCCGCCCGCTGCGTACGGCACGATGACCTTGATCGGCTTGTCGGGGAAATCGGCCGCGCCCGGCCGGCGTCGGCGAATCCGAGGGCGAGGGCCGCGAGCGCGGCGGCGAAGCAGCTTATGAGTGGGAGTGCCCATCGTCGTCGTCGTGTTGGTGGGTGTGGGTGGGATGGTGCGAGGGATGCCCGTGGCCATGGTCGTGGTCGTGCATCAGTTCCTTCGGCACGTCCGGGAACATCTCGCGGGCCGTGGGCGCCGTGCCGCCGGCCCATTCGACGCCGCCTTTCTTGCGCGCCGCGGCGAAGAAGTCGTCCCAGGTGAGCGCGGCCGGGTCGCGCGCCACGTCGAGGCGCTGGGCGAGGGCCGCCAGCACGAGCTTGCGGATGCGCCGGCCGTCCCAGCCTTCGCAGAGCTTCGCGAGCTCGGCCGTGCGCGCCGCATCCTTCGCAATCGCAAGCAACGCCGGCCATTGCACCGCGAGCTCGCCGATCGCGCTCTCGAGGATCTTCGCGACGGTGGCCGCGTCGGGCAGCGCGAACTTCATCACCAGGTCGGCGCGCGAGAGGAACGCCTCGTCCACCGCCTCGATGAAATTGGTCGTCGTGACGAAGAGGACCGACGGCAGCTTCTTCGCGATCTCGTCCATGCCCAGCAGCACCGCGTCGGTCGCGCGATGCACGTCCACCGGGTTCGCCTCGAAGGAGGCGCTCGCGCGGCGCACGGCGAAGCTCTCGACCTCGTCGATGAGCACCACGGTGAACGGCCGGCGCGCCGCGATCTCGGGAATGGTCTCGGCGAGGAGCCGCGTCACGTTGCGCTGGCTCTCGCCCAGCATGTCGCTCGGGAAGGCGTGCGGGTTGATCTCGACCAGCGTCGTGGCGCCTTCGCGTGCGAGCGCCAGCGCGGCGACCTGCGCCAGCCCGCGCGCCATGGTCGTCTTGCCGGTGCCGGGCGGGCCGGCCAGCACGATGAGGCCATGCGGAAGCCCCGCGAGCATGGAAAGCTTGCGCCCGTGCTTCAGCACCAGCAGCGCTTGCGCGAGGAGCCGCTCCTTCACCTCGCGCGGGACGATGATGGCGTCCCAGTCGCGGTCGTGGTGCTCCGCGGGGAGCACGTGCATCGACAGGACGCCGGGGGGAAGGGCGGTTCGCGCTCGGTCCATGTCGTTCAGTCCTTCCCCGGTTGCGGCTGCGTCATTCGCCCGGGCGCTTGTCGTCCGGCCACTGGATCCGTGCCAGCTCCTGCATGGAGACGAGCGTGTCCTCCGCCTCCTCGAAGAGCACCATCGGATCCATCAGCGCGCGCATCGTCTCGAGGATCGAGTCGAACATGTGGATGCGCACGAGCCGGCACTGGTTCTTCGGGTCGTCGTTGAAGTGCTGGTGCCAGAGGAAGTGGTCGACGATGATGAGGTCGCCCTTCTTCCAGCGGTGGTGCTCCCCCTTGTCGGGCGCGGTGCCCATGAAGCTGTGGCCGTAGCCCTCGACCACGTAGAGCCACGCTTCGCCCGGATGGCGATGCAGCGACTGGGTCTTGCCGGGCGCGAACTGGATCATCACCTGCGTGAGGCCCGAGGCCTCGTTGCCGATCGCGCGGTCGTTCAGGAACTTGGTGCGCGTGCCGCGCGGAGTGGCGAGGATCTCCTGCTCGTCGTAGGGCGTGTGGATGCGCCCGCTGCGGCGCTTCTTCGTCTCCGCTGAGATGCGGCGCAGCCGCCGCGCGTAGGGATCATCGCCCTGGATTCCGGGCGCGCAGGGCGGGCGCGGCGGAAGCTCCGCGAAGGGCTCGTGGCCGCGATCCTCGATCACGCTCATGCCGAGCGTCCACAGCGTGGGCTCGGACGAATAGCTCATGAAGCGGCCGGGCTTGGCGCCGTCGTTGCCGTGGCGGTGCCAGCTCCACGCGGGAATGTGGATCGCGTCCCACGCCTTCCAGTCGTATCTCACGCCGTCCACCTCGGTCCACCCGGAGCCCTCGACCATGAACAGGATCGCGTCCCACGAATGCCGGTGGATGGTCGTGACGGTGCCGGGATCCACCTCGTGCACCAGCGCATCGAGGCAGCGCGTGGGCCGGTCGCCGTCCCACCCCATGTACACCCCGGTGCGCATCCCGCGCGCGGTCTTCCGCAGCGCCACGTCCTCCCGGCGGATGACGGTCTGGCGGTAGTTGCGCCATTCCTCCAGGAACTCCTTCGCGGCGCTTCTTCTGGATGTGGTAGTGGGTGGTGGTGGTGCTGGGTCTTCGTGGACATGGAGTCGGATCGGGACGGGCGGGCGCGGGGATCGCCGGCCAGGCGTCGGGTTCCTTCATACGGAACGACGTTCCAATTTGTTGCCGGCCGGGGCAGTTAAACATAGAATGCGCCGGAAGGTCAATTTCGCAGCCCCTCCCATGCGCGTCTCCCGTTCGCTCGCCTTGCTGTTTCGTCGCCTGCCGCCGCGGCGGCGTTCGCGCAGCCCGCGAAGGGCGACGAGTCTACCGCTATCGCGGCGCCGATCGCGACGCGCGGCTCGCCGAGGAGGCGAGGAAGGAAGGCACCCTGGTGCTCTACACCTCGCTCGCGCCCTCGGAATCCAAGCCGCTCGCCGACGGCGTTCGAGAAGAAGTACGGCGTGAAGGTGGAGCTGTGGCGCGCGCTGTCCGACAAGGTCGTGCAGCGCACGATCGCGGAAGTCCGCGGCCCACCGCAATTCCGTGGACGTGGTCGAGACCAACGGCCCGGAGATGGAGATGATCGCGCGCGAGAAGCTGCTGGCGGAGTTCTACACGCCGTACCTCGAGGACCTGCCCGCCGACGCCGGTCCCGGCCCACAAGCTGTGGCTTCCCGACCGCATGAACTACTTCGTGGTGGGATACAACACCGACATGGTGAAGCGCTCCGAGATCCCCGCGACCTACGAGGGCTTCCTCGACCCGAAGTGGAAAGGGCCGCATCGGGATCGAGGCGACGGACATGGAATGGATGGCCACGCTGGTGAAGAAGTGGGGCGAGGCCAAGGGCATGGACTATCTTCCGCAAGTTGGCCGCCATGAAGCCGGACATGCGCAAGGGCCACGTGCTGCTCGCCAAGCTGGTGGCGGCGGGCGAGGTCCCGGTGGGGCTCACCATGTACAACAGCAACATCGAGTCGCTCAAGCGCAAGGGCGAGCCGATCGATTTCGTGCCGGTGCAGCCCGTGGCCGCGCGCCCCCAGGGCATCGGCGTGGCGAAGGAAGCGCCCCATCCGCCAGCCGCCTCCTCTTCGCCGACTTCGTGCTCTCGCCCGAGGGCCAGAAGCTCTACGAGAGCATGGGCCGCGTGCCGGCGAGCACGAAGGTGAAGAGCCACCTCAACAACTTCCCCTTCACCCTGATCGAGCCCGCCACGGTGCTCGAGGAGGCCGACAAGTGGGACAAGTCTGTGGAACGAGCTTTCTTCGCGAAGAGACCGCGGATCGCCCTGACGCAGATCCTGCCCACCCACTGGCTCTCGCTCGTCGCCGTCGTCTTCCTGCTGGGCCTCAAGCACGGCCTCGACCCGGACCATCTCGCCGCCATCGACGGCCTCACGCGCTTCAACGCCGCGCGCCGGCCGCGCCTCGCCCGCTGGTCGGGCCTGCTCTTCTCCGCCGGGCATGGCGTGGTGGTCACGCTGGTGGCGATCGACGGTGGCCACCGTGGCCATCGGCTGGCGCGCCCCGCATTGGCTCGAGGGCGCCGGAACCTGGATCTCGATCGCCTTCCTCACGCTGCTGGGCGTCGCCAACTCTCGCCGTGGTGATGCGCACGCCGCGCGGCGAGGTGGTGCGGCCCGCGGGGCTGCGCAGCCGCGCCTTCGAGCGCCTCACGCGCGCCGAGCACCCGGTGCTCATCGCCGCGGTGGGAGCGGCGTTCGCGCTTTCCTTCGACACGATCAGCCAGGCCGTGCTCTTCTCGCTCACCGGCTCGCACCTCGCGGGCTGGGCTCTTCGCCGCGCGCTCGGCCTCATCTTCACCGCCGGCATGATGGCGACCGATTCCCTCAACGGCCTCTGGGTAAGCCACCTCGTGCGATCCGCCGACGCCCGGGCCGCCGCCGCCTCGCGCGTCATGAGCTTCGCGATCGCGACCCTCGCGCTCGCCATCGCGGCGCTCGCGGCCGCGCGCCGCGCTGCTGCCCGCGCTCGACGAGCGCATGGACGCGTGGGGCACGTCGCCTCGGCATCGCTGTCCTCCTCACCGTCGCGCTGGCCTACGCCGTCGCGCTCCGGCTCACCCGGAAGCCTCGCCATGGAACGCGTGAAGAAACCCAAGCCGCGGCGCATGCGGCTCTCGTCGGTCGCCAACGCGCTGCGCCTCACCAAGGCCTTCTCGGAGCAGGAATACGAGATGGGCATCAGCGCGCTCGCCGCGCGCCTCGGGCTGGCGAAGAGCACCGTGCATCGGCTCGCCACCACGCTGGTCGAGTACGACATGCTGGAGCAGAACCGCGAGACCGGGAAATACCGCCTCGGCCTCGCGTTCTTCGAGCTGGGCACGCTGGTGCGCCGCAAGATGGACACTGCCACCGAGGCGCAGGGCGAGATCCACGCGCTCGCGGATTCCAGCGGCGAGACGGTGCAGCTCGCGATCCTCGACCACCTCACCGTGCTCTACATCCGCATCCGCGAAAGCCGCCAGGCGGTGCGCCTGTCCTCGGGCCTCGGACTCGCGCGCGCCCGCCCATTGCACCGGGGTCGGCAAGGCGCTGCTCGCGTTCCAGCCGGCCGAGGTCGTGCAGCAGGTGATCGACGCGGGGCTCAGGCGCTACACCGTCAACACGATCACCGAGCCCGACGCGCTTCGGGCGGAGCTCGCCTCGATCCGCGCGCGCGGCTACGCGATCGACGACGAGGAGATCGAGGTGGGCCTGCGCTGCGTGGCCGCCCCCATCCGCGACCACAGCGCGCAGGTGGTCGCCGCCATCAGCGTCGCCGCGCCCGTGCAGCGCATGAGCAAGAAGACGGTGCAGACGACGATTCCCTCGGTGGTCGCCGCCGCCGACGAACGATCTCGCGCCGCCTCGGATACATGCCGTCGCTTTCTACGGCGATGATGGCCGACTGATGCACGAGGTGCGCATCGCGGGCGGCGAGGCCTATCGCTGCGCCGAGGACGACACGCTGCTGCGAGCCGCGCTGCGCTCCGGGCTCGGCATGCCGTACGAATGCAACTCCGGCTCCTGCGGCACGTGCAAGGTGGAGCTGGTGCAGGGGCGCGATCGAATCGCTGCGTCCCGACGCTCCCGGCCTCGCCGAGCGCGACCGCGCGAAGAACCGCGTGCTCGCGTGCCAGGCGCAGCCGCGTGCCGATTGCACGATCAAGGTCCGGCTGCGCGAGGAGAACGTGCCGCGCCACCGGCCCGCGCGCTTCCGCGCCCGCCTCGAGGCCGTGCGCGACCTCACCCACGACATGCGCGAGTTCACCTTCCTCGCCCAGGGCGCGCCCGGGATTCCTTCCGGGCCAGTACGCGCTCTTCTACCTGCCCGGGCTCGCGGCGCCGCGCACCTATTCGATGTCCAACGTGGACGACGGCGGCGGCCGGTGGCAGTTCATCGTGCGGCGCGTGCCCGGCGGCACGGGGACCAGCACGCTCTTCCACGGCGTGGCGGTGGGCTCCGAGGTCGAGATCGACGGGCCCTACGGCCTCGCGTACCTGCGCACGGACAGCCCGCGCGACATCGTCTGCATCGGCGGCGGCTCGGGGCTGGCACCCGTCCTGTCCATCGCGCGCGGCGCGGTGCGCGAGCGCAAGCTCGACGGGCGCAACATCCATGTCTTCTACGGCGCACGCACGTCGCGCGACCTGTGCGGGCAGACCGAGCTCTGCGCGCTTCCGGGCTACGGCGAGCGGCTCTTCTTCCATCCGGTGCTCTCGCAATCGCAGGAGCCGGACGGATGGCAGGGCGCGAAGGGATTCGTGCACGAGCTCGCGCGCGACTTCATCGGCGAGCGCTGGGCCGACTTCGAGTACTACTTCGCCGGGCCGCCCCCGATGGCCGAGGCGGTGCAGCGCATGCTGATCGACAAGCGCGTGCCGTATCCGCAGGTCCACTTCGACAGCTTTTATTGAGGGGAACGGCGTGTGTCCAAGCTTAGGCTATCGCTCGGCTGCTGGAACTACGACCGCACGCGCGGGCTCCTCGAGGGGCGCATCCAGCCCGACGGCATCGACCTCACGTACCTCGACATGCCGGTCGAGGAGACGTTCTTCCGGATGCTCCGGCACCAGGAGTTCGACGTGGCGGAGATGTCGCTCTCGTCGTACACGGTCTCGCTCTTCAAGCCCGACCGGCCGTTCGTCGCGATCCCGGTATTTCCGTCGCGCTTCTTCCGCCACTCGTGCATCTACGTGAACGCGAGTTCGGGCATCCGCGAGCCGAAGGACCTCGCCGGCAAGAAGGTCGGCAATCCCGAGTACCAGATGACCGCGCCGGTGTGGATCCGCGGCATCCTGCAGGACGAGTACGGCGTGCCGGTGGACGGCGTCACGTACCACACGGGCGGCGAGGAGGAGCCCGGCCGGCCGGAGAAGCTCAAGCTGGACCTTCCGGCGAACATCAGGGTCCAGCCGATCGGCGCGGGGCAGACGCTTGCGGCGATGCTGCGCGACGGCGCCATCGACGCGCTCTACACCGCGCGCATGCCGTCCACGTACCGCACGGCCGGCGACCGCGTGAAGCGCCTGTTCGAGAACTACATGGAGGTCGAGCAGGCGTACTTCCGCAAGACCAGGATCTTCCCGATCATGCACACGGTGGCGATCCGCCGCAGCCTCTACCAGCAGCATCCGTGGATCGCGATGTCGCTCTACAAGGCGTTCGCGCAGGCGCAGCGCGAGGCCTACGACGACCTCTACGTGACCGCGGCGCTGAAGACGATGCTGCCGTGGCTCACGAAGCACGTGGAGGACGCGCGCGAGCTCATGGGCGACGATTACTGGCCCTACGGCTTCGCGCCCAACCGCGCGGCGCTCGCGACCTTCCTGCGCTACCACCACGAGCAGGGGTTGTCGAAGAAGCTCCTCCAGCCCGAGGAGCTCTTCGCGCCCGAGACGATGGAAAGCTTCAGGATCTGATGGCCGAGCCCCTCGGGACGAAGAAGCACAGCCTCCTCGACCACATGATGGGCGTGGACGGCACGCACGCGCACGCCGAGGGCGACTACGACCACGATCACGACCACGACGACCTCGGCGAGTACGACCTCGAGGGCGACGCGCTCTGGCAGCAGGACCACATCACGCTCGTGTCGGTGGGCATCGACATCGGCTCCTCGGGCACGCAGGTGATCTTCTCGCGCATCTACATGCGCCGGCTCTCGGAGGACCTCACCAGCCGCTACTACGTGGTGAAGCGCGAGACGCTGCACCAGTCGCCGGTCGCGCTCACGCCGTACGTGAGCGAGGAGCGCATCGACGAGCGCGCCGTGGGCGACATCGTGGACCGCGCGTACACCGAGGCGGGGATCCATCCGGACCAGATCGACACCGGCGCCGTGATCCTCACCGGAGAAGCGCTGCGGCGCGAGAACGCGAAGGCGATCGCCGACGTGCTCGCGGAGATGGGCGGCGAGTTCGTCTGCGCGACGGCGGGCCACCACATGGAATCGCTGCTGGCCGCCTACGGCTCGGGCGCCGCGAAGGCCTCGCACGACCTCGGCCGACCGGTGCTCAACGTGGACATCGGCGGCGGCACGACGAAGCTGGCGCTCGTCGAGAACGGCCGCGTCGTGCACACCGCGGCGATCCACATCGGGGGCAGGTTGGCCGTGGTGGACGGCGGCCGCATCACCCGGCTCGATCCCGCGGGCCGGCAGCTCGCGAAGCTACGCCGGCGTCGACTGGTCGCTCGCCGGCGCCGCCACGGATGAGGAGCTCCGACGCGTCACCGAATGGATGGCCGACGCGCTCGTGGCGGCCCTCACGCGAAGCCCCGCGCCCGCGGACGTCGAGGCGCTGTGGCTCACCGATCCGCTGGAACCGGTGGAAGGCATCGCCGGCGTGATGTTCTCGGGCGGCGTGGGCGAATACGTTTACGGCCGCGAGACGCGCGACTTCGCCGATCTCGGCCGGCGCCTGGGACTGGCGATCCGCGCGCGCATCGAGGCGGGCCGCCTTGCGCTCACGCTGCTGCCCGCGGGCGAGTGCATCCGCGCGACGGCCATCGGCGCGTCCGAATACAGCGTGCAGCTCTCGGGCAACACCGTGTACGTGTCCAACCCCGGCGCGCTGCTGCCGCGCAAGAACCTGCAGGTGCTGCAGCCCGACGTCTGCCTCGAGGGCGACATCGACGCGGCGCGCGTGACGCAGGCGATCCGCCGCCACTTCGAGGCGTTCGACCTGGTGGAAGGCGCCGCGGAGGTGGCGCTCGCGTTCCGCTGGCAGGGTCCTCCGTCGTACGCGCGGCTCGCGGCGCTCGCGCGCGGCATCGCCGAGGCGCTGCCGATGACGATCCTCGAGGCGCGGCCGCTCTACCTCGTGCTCGACGGCGACGTGGCGCACTCGCTCGGCGCGCTGCTCAAGGAGGAGTGGGGCATCGCCTCCGAGGTCCTGGTGATCGACGGCATCTCCCTCTGGGATTTCGACTACGTCGACCTCGGGCGCGTGCGCATGCCCTCGTACACGGTGCCGGTCACGATCAAGTCGCTCGTCTTCAGCGAGGACCCGCGCGGCCCCCGCATGCGCGGGCACGGCCATGGCCACGAGCACGGCCACGAGCACGGCCACGGGCATCACCACCATCGTCACGACCGTCACGGGGAGGCGCATCCATGAGCACACCCACGGTATCGAAGGGCGCGCCGAAGGCCGACACGCGCGCGCTCAGGCAGCAGCTGGCCGACGCGCTCCTCATGATGGAGCGTGCCGGGGTGATCGACTTCAACGGGCACATGAGCTGCCGCCTGCCGGGCAGCGACCACGTGCTCATCAACTCCGGCAAGTCGGTGAGGAGCGCGCTCACCGCCGAGGACATCATCGCCATCGACATGGACGGCCGCCCGGTGGACGGCGACGTGGTGCCGCCGATGGAATTCCACATCCACACCGAGATCTACCGCCGGCGCCGCGACGTGGCCGCGGTCGCGCACACCCATCCGCTGTGGTCCACGCTCTTCAGCATGACGGGCCAGCGCGTGGAGCCGGTCACGATGCAGGCGGCGGTGATGGGACCGATCCGCCTCTTCCCGAAGACCGCCTCCATCAACCAGAAGCCGCTCGCCGAGGAGCTCGCCGCGACACTCGGCGGCGATCGCGTCGTGATGCTCAAGTCCCACGGCGCGGTGATCGCGGGCTCGGACATCGTGGAAGCGTTCGTGCTCGCGATCTACCTGGAGGAGACCGCGCGCCGCCAGTACCTCGCGCGCGCGCTCGGAACGCCGTACGCGCTCAGCGGCGCGGAGGTGGACACCATCGGCGCCAACCTGCGCAAGCCGCACCTGCTGCGCAAGGTGTGGGACTACCACCACGCGAAACTGGGGGCGTGCTAGATTCGGCCGTATTCCTATGCAGACCGACGTTCTACATAAAGGAACGCCCTTGATGGCGGCGGCGGCCCCGCGCGAGGGCCGGCGCATCGAGTGGGGATGGATCGTGATCGCGCTGTGCGTGGCGATCACCATCTACCTCGCGATCGTGCCCCTGGGATTCCTGCTCTGGCAGAGCTTCTTCACGCCGCAGACGGCGGAGGTGGCCGCGCGCTTCACCTTCGGCAACTACCGCGACGCCTACGGGAGCAGCGAGACGTGGACGCTGCTGCGCAACTCGGTGGGCTTCGCCATCGGCGCCTCGCTCTTCTCCTTCCTCGTGGGCAGCGGCCTCGCGTGGATGAACGAGCGCACCAACACGCCGTTCAAGGCGCTCTTCTACGGGCTGTCGGTGATCCCGCTCATCATCCCGAGCGTGCTCTTCACGGTGTCGTGGATCCTGCTGGCGAGCCCGAAGATCGGCATCCTCAACCTCGTGCTCAAGGATTTCCTCGGGCTCGAGCACCACGTGTTCGACATCTATTCCCTGCCGGGAATGATCTGGGTCGACGGCCTGCACTACTCGCCGATGGCGTTCCTGCTCATGTCGGCGGCGTTCCGCGCGATGGATCCGGCGCTCGAGGAATCGGCGATGATGAGCGGGGCGAACGTGCTGCAGGTGGCCTGGCGCATCACGCTCAAGCTCTCGTGGCCGGCGATCTTCGCCACCATCCTCATCCTCTTCGTGCGCGCCATCGAGTCCTTCGAGGTGCCGGCGCTGCTGGGATTGCCGGTCGGCATCGAGGTCTTCACCTCGTCGATCTACGAGGCGGTGCACCGCTATCCGAGCCAGGTGGGGCTCGCGAGCGCCTACGCCGTGACGCTGCTGCTCATCACCAGCGTGGGCGTGTACATGCAATCGCGCCTGTCCAGCCGCGGGTCGAAGTACGCGACGATGACGGGCAAGGGCTTCCGGCCGCGGCAGATCGACCTCGGCCGCTGGCGCTACCTCACGGCCGGCATCTTCATCGCGTACTTCCTGCTGATCGTGGTGCTGCCGTTCTCGGTCCTGGTGTGGTCGTCGTTCCAGAAGTTCTACCAGGTGCCGTCGTGGAAGGCGCTGCACAACCTCACGCTCGATCCCGTACATCTTCATCGTCACCTACCCGAGCCTCGTGCGCTCGGTGGTCAACAGCCTGCTGCTCGCCTTCGGCACCGCGACCATCATCATGCTGGTGACGTCGGTGATCTGCTGGATCGTCGTGAAGACGAAGCTTCCGGGGCGCTGGCTCCTCGACAACATCGCGTCGCTGCCGCTCGTCTTCCCGGGGCTCGTGCTGGGACTGGCGATCATGATCTTCTACCTCAACGTCGACGTCGGCGTGTACGGGACGATCTGGATCCTCTTCATCGCCTACGTGACGCGCTTCATGCCCTACGGGCTGCGCTACAACACCACCTCGATGCTGCAGATCCACAGGGAGCTCGAGGAATAGCGCGGCGATGAGCGGCGCCTCGTGGTTCACGACCTTCTGGCGCGTGATCCTGCCGCTGCTCAAGCCCGGCCTCGTGGCGGGCTGGATCTACGTGATGTCTGCTGTCGATCCGCGAGCTGTCGAGCTCGATCCTGCTCTACAGCCCCGGCACCGAGGTCGTGTCGGTGGTGATCTGGGAGCTCTGGGAGAACGGCCAGTACGTCGAGCTCTCGGCGCTGGGCGTGATGTTCATCCTCGCGCTCTTCTTCCTGGTCATGGTCGCGCAGTGGCTCGGCCGCAAGTTCGGAATCAAGGAATGAAAGCGACGGCAATCCCGAGGAGAAGGTCGTGCTGAGAGTCGAAGGACTCTTTACCGAGTATCCGAACGAGCGCGGCGAGATCGTGAAGGCCGCCCAGGACGTGACCTTCGAGGTGCCCGAGGGCAAGCTCTTCACGCTGCTCGGCCCGAGCGGCTGCGGCAAGACCACGACGCTGCGCTCCATCGCCGGGCTCGAGCGCCCGCGCGTGGGCGAGATCGCGGTCAACGACCGCGTCGTGTACTCGTCGCGCCAAGCGTGTCTTCGTCGCGCCGAACCGCCGCGGCTTCGGCATGGTGTTCCAGTCCTACGCGATCTGGCCGCACATGAGCGTGTTCCAGAACGCCGCGTTCCCGCTCGAGGTGGGCGAGCGCCGGTTCTCGCGCCAGGAGCTCGCGACAAGGTGATGCGCGTGCTCGCCGCGACGCAGCTCGACCACCTCGCCGAGCGCGAGGCGACCAAGCTCTCCGGCGGCCAGCAGCAGCGCCTCGCGCTCGCCCGCGCGCTGGTCATGCAGCCGCAGCTCCTGCTCCTCGACGAGCCGCTGTCCAACCTCGACGCGAAGCTGCGCGAGAAGATGCGCTTCGAGCTGAAGCGCCTGCAGCGCGAGCTGCGCATCACCACGGTCTACGTGACCCACGACCAGAGCGAGGCGCTGGCGCTCTCCCACGAGATCGCGGTCATGAACGAGGGGCGCATCCTGCAGGTCGGCAGCCCGCGCGACATCTACGAGCGTCCCGGGAACGAGTTCGTGGCGGACTTCGTCGGCAGCACCAATTTCCTCGACGGCTCGGTGCTCGGCCCCGACGGCGACGGGCCGCTACCGCGTGCGCACCGAGATCGGCGACCTCAGCGTGCTCGCGCACGGAGCCGCTGCGCGCCGAGGACAAGGTGCTGCTGTCGGTGCGGCCCGAGGACGTGGACGCTCGCCGAGTCGAAGCCCGAGGGCGCCAACGTGCGCGAGGGCAAGGTGGACCAGAAGGTCTTCCTCGGCGAATGCGTCGACTTCCAGGTGAAGCTGGGCGAGCGCGCGCTGCTTTCGCGCCGCCATCCGTCGCTGCGCACGCCGATCGGCCACGCCGATCTTCGTCCGCCTCGATCCCGACAAATGCGTCGCCCTGAGAGCGGCCTGAAGCTCCGGAGACCATGCAGAAGAAGCACGACAAGATGCGCATCAAGACGACGCCGCGCGCCTCGAAGTACCCTGTCGCGCCCACGAAGGACCGCTGGGCCTCCGACGTGATCGTGGACCTGCTGCACGCCTACGACCTCCCGCATGCCGCGTTGAATCCGGGCGCCAGCTACCGCGGGCTGCACGACTCCATCGTCAACTACGGGCAGAACCGCCCGACGATGATGCTCTGCCAGCACGAGGAGACCGCGGTGCAGGTGGCCCACGGCTACGCGAAGGCGAGCGGCAAGCCCATGGTCGCGATCCTGCACAACCTCGTGGGCCTGCTGCACGCCAACATGGCGATCTACTACGCCTACATCGACCGCGCGCCGGTCTTCATCGTCGGCGCCACGGGCCCGATGGACGAGACCAAGCGCCGCCCGCGCATCGACTGGATCCATACCGCGCAGGGGCAGGGCGAAGCGGTGCGCCAGTACACGAAATGGGACTACCAGCCGCATACCATCGACGGGGTGCCCGAAGCGTTCGCGCGCGCCTACGGCGTCATGATGACCCAGCCCCAGGGCCCCGTTTACATGATCTACGACGCGTGGCTGCAGGAGCAGAAGCTCGAGCACGAGGTGCATTGCCCCCGCCGGCGCCGTCAAGGTGCCCTCGCGCCTGGGGCCGGATCCCGCCGCGCTCGCGCAAGCCGCCGACATGATCGCCGCGGCCGAGCGCCCGGTGATCATCGCCGAGTACACCGGCCGCGACCCCGAGGCCTTCCACGGCCTGGTGGAGCTGGCCGAGGCGGGTGGCGTCCCGGTGTACGACATCAACAGCCGGCTGAACTTCCCGAGCCGCCATCCGCTCAACGTGAGCCTCTCGAAGGATGCATTTCCGCGACGCCGACCTCGATCCTCTGCCTCGACGCGCGCGATTGGGAGAAGCCCACCACGGAGCTCGCGAGCACGACGCGCGAGCTCGCCTCCGTGGTGCCGGCGAGCGCGAAGTGGATCGAGATCGGCTTCGGCGACCTGGAGCTCTCGAGCTGGGCGCTCGACTACCAGCGCATGAACCACGCGGACCTGCGCGTGATGGCCGATACGACGCTCGCGATCCCGATGCTCACGCAGCTCCTGAAGGCGCGCCTCGCGAAGGACGCGAAGCTACGCGCGCGCGTGAAGGCGCGCACCGCCGCAAGTCACCGCGAAGACGAAGGCGCGCCGGAAGAAATGGGAAGCGCAGGCGAAGGAGGACCGGGACGCCTCCCCCATCACGCTCCCGCGCCTGGCCTGGAAGTGTGGACCGCGATCAGGGGCGAGGACTGGGTGCTCACCGCCGGCACGCTCGAGGAGTGGACGCGCAAGCTGTGGAATTTCGACAGGCCGTACCGCCATGCGGGCCGCTCGCTCGGGACCGCCACCCAGTTCGGGATCTCGCTCGGCGTGGCGCTCGCGCATCGCGACGCGAAGCGGCTGGTGGTCGGACATGCAGCCCGACGGCGACCTCATGTTCGACGCGGGTGCCCTGTGGGTCGCGGCCAAGCACCGCATCCCGATGCTGGTCGTCATGTACAACAACCGCGCCTACTACAACGACTGGGAGCACCAGATCCGCATGGCGAAGTTGCGCGGCACGCCGGTGGAGCGCGCGCACATCGGCATGGACATGACGGACCCGGACCCGGACTTCGCGGGGCTCGCGCAAGTCGATGGGCTGGTACGGCGAGGGGCCGATCGACGATCCGAAGAAGGTCGCCGCGGCGTTGAAGCGCGCCATCGCGAAGGTGAAGTCGGGCCAGCCCGCGTTGATCGACACGATCACCCAGAAGAGATGACGCACCCATCCCATCCGCAAAGTTGGGTTTCATCGGCGCCGGCCGCATGGGGCATGCCGATGATCGGCCACGTGGCGAAGCGCGGATTCGACGTGTCGGTGCACGACATCGACGCGGGCAAGAAAGCCGGCGTGAGAAGCGCGCAGGCGCGCTGGCAGCCCGATTGCGGCGGCGCTCGCCGCCTCGAGCGAGGCGTCCTCGTCTGCGTGGGCTACGACCGCGAGCTGCGCGAGCTGCTCGGGCCGCGCGGGGCTCGCACGGGCGCCGGCCGGAACCATCGTCGCGATCCTGGCCACCGTGCACCCGAAGACCATGGTGGAGCTCGCGCAGGCGGGGGCCGAAGCGCGGCGTGCATCGTGCTCGACTCGACGGTGTGCCGCGGCGGCAAGGCGGCCGACGCGGGCACGCTGCTCTCGTTCGTCGGCGGCGACGCGGCCGTGGTGGAGCGCCTGAAGCCCGTCCTGCGTCCTTCTCGCCGACATCGTGAACACCGGCCCGGCCGGCACCGCGCAGGTCGCCAAGGCCGCGAACAACCTGGTGATGTGGTCCTGCCTCATCGCCGACCACGAGGCGCTGGCGCTCGCGCAGCGCTACGGCATGGACGCGGAGCGGCTGCGCGAGGCGCTGAAGTTCGAGCGCGGACAATTACGTGCTCCGCAACTGGCGCGCGAACACCATGGCGTGGGCGGAGGACGACATGGAGATCGTCCAGGCCGATGGCCGCCGAGCCGGGCATCGCGCTGCCGCAGGCGGGACTGAACCGGGAGATCTGCCGCTGCTCAAACCCAAGCGTTTCAAACTCGAGGATACGGCATCTAGCCGCGATTCCCGCCGGAGGTCAGCCATGGACACAGAGCCCGTGATAGAACACCCGCCCAGGCGGACTATCGCCACCCACCGAGGCGGCCGGCCCAACGAGTCCCACTACCACAGCAAGAAGGACCGCATCTTCGTGCGCGGCATCCAGGGCCAGTACAGCCTGAAGGAGGAGCTCGCCCGGCTGCGCGCGATGCCGCGGGTGCGCAAGCGCGCCAGGGACATCAAGTTCCGCGACGGGCCCGCAGACCTACAGCCGCCATTACGTCGAGCCCAAGGACGGCATCACGCAGACCTTCCACCTCCACCTCGAGGAATACGGCCCGGGCGGCCGATCGCAGAAGCACGGCCACGTGAACGAGGCCGCGTTCTACATCCTCGACGGCGAGGGCTACGAGGTCCACGACGGCATCCGCTACGACTGGAAGGCGGGCGACGTCGCGATCGTGCACAACAACTGCGTGCACCAGCACTTCAACGCGAGCCCGACGAAGCCCGCGCGGGCGCTCGTGATCAAGACCAAGCCGATGTACATGTTCATGAACATGCTGTTCCAGAAGCAGGTCGAGCCGCGTCCGAGCGGAGCCCGCCGCCGGAGCCGAGGCCGCCGCTTCCGCGCGCGCGAGGCGGAGACCGACTACAACCACGACGCCGAAGTGAGATGGAGCGAGACCATGGCATGGGGTGAATCGAAATCCTGGAAGAAGGGCACGGCGAACCAGGCGCTGTACCAGGCGCTGCTCGACGATGCGGCGGCCGCGCCCGCGCGCAACGCCAAGCGCAGGAAGATCGTGCATCCGGAGGACATGCCGTGGGAGCTCTCGCGCCACGGCCTGCTCAAGCACCTCATCAACGAGGGCATGAACACGCGCATGGAGACGGTGGACGCGTACATGCTGATCATTCCGCCGGGCAGCAGCCCGGGCAAGCACCGCCAGCTCGCCGAGGAATGCCTCTACGTGCTCGAGGGCCGCGGCTACGACCTGCACCAGGACTACGACGTGGAGATCACCGACACGTACCACTGGACGCCGCAGAAGGACGTGAAGCGCTACGAGTGGGAAGCGGGCGACGTGATCTACATCCCGCCCAACACCATCGAGCCAGCACTTCAACGCCGATCCGGAGCAGCCCGGTGCGCCTCATCTCCGCGGTGAACCGCATCTTCAAGCACGCGGGCCTGAACGACCTCGAGCAGATCGAGGACGCGCCGGAGTACCGCGCCGGGCGTGAAGGTCACGCCGGAGCTCGTGGAGGAGTTCCTCACGGGCAAGTTCAAGGTCACGGCTTGAACGTCATTCCCGCGCAGGCGGGAATCCATGTGGGTCCCCGCCTTCGCGGGGACGACGATCGAAAGGGAAGCGATACGATGGCTGGAGAAGAACTGAAGTCGGCGATGGTCTCCGAGGAGATGGCGAAGAAGTTCGCCACCGAGAAGGAGACGCCGTACACGCGCTGGGTGAAGTCCGAGGGGCTGGACGATCCAGAGCGCGATCTACCAGCCGAACCTGCACGCGATCGAGCTCAAGCCCTGGCCGCGGCGCGGCGGCAAGGGCGTGTTCCTCAACCACGACGCCTCGCGCACCTCCAACGACGCCTACGTCTGCGAGATCCCGCCCGGCGGCGAGCTCGCCCCGCAGCGCCAGCTCTTCGAGGAGATGGTGTACGTGCTCGACGGCCGCGGCTCGACCACGGTGTGGAACGACGCCGGCGCGCGCATCACGTTCGAGTGGAAGGCGGGCGCGATCTTCGCGATCCCGCTCAACACCATGCACCGGCACTTCAATACGTCGGGCAAGGAGGCCGCGCGCTTCGTCTCCGTCACCAACGCGCCGGCGATCATCAACGCGTTCGGCGACCTCGACTTCGTGTTCGGCACGAAGCACGACTTCAAGGACCGCTTCAGCGGCGAGCCCGACTACTTCGCCAACAAGGGCGAGCAGAAGGGCCTGCTGCTCGACACCAACTTCGTCGCCGACGCGGTGAACCTGCCGCTCATCGCGGCGAAGGAGCGGGGCGCGGGCGGGGGGCACATCCGCTTCAACATGGCCAAGGGCTCGATGAACAGCCACATCTCGCAGTTCCCGGTGGGCACCTACAAGAAGGCCCACGCCCACGGCCCGGGCGCCTACGTGATCGTGATGAGCGGGGAGGGCTTCAGCCTCATGTGGCCCGAGGGCGAGAAGCCGAGGCGCTACGAATGGCGCGAGGGCACGCTGATCACCCCGCCCAACATGTGGTTCCACCAGCACTTCAACACCGGCACCACGCCGGCGCGCTACCTCGCCTTCAAGCAGGAAGGTGTCGCCATCCGCAACGCCCAGGGGGTGCCCAAGGCGTGGATCAGCAAGCGCCTGGGCGGCGACCAGATCGACTACGCCGACGAGTCGCCGGAGGTGCGCCAGATGTTCGCCGACGCCCTCGCCAAGCACGGCCTCAGGTCGCGGATGGAGGAGGCCTACAAGGCCGAGCTCGCCGAGTTGCCGCCGAAGGTCCCGGCGGTGGCCTGAAGTGTTGCGTTTTTGACGAATCGCGCGGCTTTTTCCTTGACGAAGCGGGGGCTTGCCGATACTCTTTTTCGCAGCTCGTTCCACTTTAGCAATGGTCGTTCCTCATAGAGGAACAGTCCAGGAAAACAACACATAAGGCGGAGAGAAAACGATGCGCAAGAAGATCCTGGTGATGGCTGTGGCGGCGGTCCTGGTTCCCGGCGTGAGCGCGGCCAAGGACGCCGATTGGGACGCCAACGTGGTCGAGTTGTACGGCAAGGTCTACCCGGAGATCCTCGTCCCGCACGGCTCGGGCGCCACCGACGCCACCGCCACGGTCAGCACGCTCGCGGGCAAGCCGACCGGCGCGACCAGCATCATCCGGCGCACCGAGATGGAATCGAGCAACTCGCGCTTCGGCGTGCGCGGCCAGGAGAAGCTGGGCCGCGACCTGAAGGCGATCTTCCAGCTCGAGACCGAGTTCCACGTCGACTCCAACGACTCCACCTTCGCGCAGCGCGACTCCTTCGTCGGCCTCGCGGGGCGCCAGTGGGGCACGGTGAAGCTGGGCCGCATGGATACGCCGTTCAAGAAGTACGGCGACCAGCTCTCCTTCCTCGGCGTGTCGAGCGGCAACTTCGTCTCCAGCAGCAACGTGCTGCGCAAGACCGGCTTCGGCACCAGCTCCGCCTCGAGCTTCCACCTGCGTCGCCAGAACGCGGTGCAATACGAGTCGCCGCACATCGCCGGGTTCAACGCCGCGGTCCAGTACTCGACGGACGAGACGGATACGCCCACGCGCCACCCGCACGTGTGGTCCACAGCGGGCGAATGGGCCGGCGGCGGCTTCAAGGTCTCGCTCGCCTACGAGGAGCACTGGGACCTCTTCGGCGGCTCGCGCAACGCGCCGAGCGCCATGTCGAACTTCACCGACCAGAACGTGCGCTCCCAGGACAAGGCCTGGCAAGGCATGGTCCAGTACAAGTGGGGCCCGCACACCTTCGAGGCCGACTACATCCAGAAGAAGTACGACGAAAACCCCACGGTCACGGGCCGCTTCCAGTCGTACAAGAACAACGCCTACGAGCTGATCTGGAGCGCGCGCTGGTCGCGCGCCTGGCGCACGCAGCTCGAGTACATCAAGGCCGAGAAGGGCAGCTGCTCGCGCGTGAACGCGGTGTGCACCACCGACGGCCTCGACGGCTCGCAGCTCCAGGCCGGCTTCGCGTACTACTTCTCGCCGCGCACCTACATCTTCGTCATGGGCGCGCTCCTGAAGAACGGTTTTTCCGCCCGCTACAACAACGAGGGCCAGCAAGCCCCGTCGGTGGGCGAGGACATCACGCAGTGGGCGGCGGGCATCAACCATTCGTTCTGATGTCGTCCGAAGTCGTACGGCGCTCCCGACCGGGGCGCCAGGGAGTAAGGCCGATTCGGCGGGCGCTTGAGGCGCCCGTCTTTTTTCCAGGCCCCGCCAGAGGGCCCTTGTGAGGAGAGAGACGCGATGAAGGATTTCGCCGAGGACGCGCCCCGCCCGGGGCGCCGGGCGTTCCATCGCGCGGCACTGGCGAGCCTGATGCTTCCCCTGCTCGCCCGCGCCCAGCGCGGCGGGACCGATTCGCCCAACAAGACGGTCTACATGTACCGCGGCCCCGACCGCGAGGCGCGGCTGCTCGCCGAGGCGAAGAAGCAGGGCACAGGTGGTCATGTACACGTCGCTCAACCTCAAGGACTCGGTGCCGATCACCGAGGCCTTCGAGAAGCGCACCGGGCTCAAGGTGGAGCTGTGGCGCGCGAGCAGCGAGAAGGTTCTGCAGCGCGGCGTCACCGAGGCGCGCGCCGGGCGCTACTCGCCCGGACATCTTCGAGACCAACGGCCCCGAGATGGAGGCGCTCTACCGCGAGCAGCTCCTCGACGAGTTCCACAGCCCGCATTTCAAGGACCTTCCGCCCGGCCGCGTTCCCGAAGCATCGCCATTACGTCGCCGACCGCTTCAACTTCTTCACCATCGGCTACAACACGAACCTCGTGAAGCCGGACGAGGTGCCGCGCTCGTACACCGACCTGCTCGATCGGCGTCTGGGCGGGCCGCGTGGGCCTCGAGGACGGCGACGTCGACTGGTTCGGCGCCATGGTGAAGTACATGGGCGAGGAGAAGGGCATCGCCTTCTTCCGCGCGCTCGCGGCCATAAGCCCGCAGGTGCGCAGCGGGCACACGCTCATGGCCGAGCTGCTGGCCTCGGGCGAGATCCCGTTGATCGCCGACATCTACAACCACAACGTCGAGCGGCTGAAGGTGAAGGGCGCGCCCGTGGAGTGGAAGGCGCTCGACCCCACGTTCGGCCGTCCCAACGCCATCGGCGTCGCAAGCCACGCGCCGCATCCGCACGCCGCCCTGGTGTTCGCGGACTTCATGCTGTCGCCCGAAGGCCAGGAGCTCATCAAGAAGCGCAACCGCGTGCCCTCGAGCCTCGAGGTGGACACGAAGCTCAACAACTTCCCGTTCCACATGATCGATCCCGGTGATCACCCTCGACGAGGATGCGAAGTGGGAGAAGCTGTGGTCGGACCTGTTCCTCAAGGGGCAGAAGCCCACGAAAGGAGAAGAAATGAAACCGCATCGCCGAGCCATCCTCGCCGCCGCCTTCCTGGCGGCATTCGCCGCGCCCGTCGTGGGCGCAGGTCGGGGCCACCGTCGCCGACGTGGCCGCCTACGACAAGCCGGACCGCGAGCAGAAGCTCCATCGAGGGCGCGAAGAAGGAAGGCGCGCTCACGATCTACACCTCGGCCCAGGCGAAGGACATGGGCGCCGTGGTCGGCGCCTTCGAGAAGAAGTACCCGGGCATCAAGGTGAGATGTGGCGTGCGAGCAGCGAGAAGGTGCTGCAGCGCGCGGTGCAGGAAGCGCGCGGCAACCGCTTCACGATGGACGTCGCCGAGACCAACGGGCCGGAGCTCGAGTCCATGCACCGCGAGAAGATCGTGCAGGCGATGAAGTCGCCGTACCTCGCCGATCTCATTCCCGAGGCCGTCCTCCCGCACCGCGAGTGGACCGGCACGCGCCTGAACGTCTTCGTGCAGGCCTACAACACGAACGCCGTGAAGAAGGAGGATCTGCCGAAGACCTGGGAGGACCTCGCCAACCCGAAGTGGAAGGGCAAGCTCGGCATCGAGCAGGAGGATTCCGACTGGCTCGCGGGCGAGGCGGGCGTGCTGGGGGAGGAGAAGGCGATCAAGCTGTTCAAGGACATCGTGAACGCCAACGGCATCTCGGTGCGCAAGGGGCACACGCTCCTCGCGCAGCTCGTGGTCTCGGGCGAGATCCCGCTCGCGCTCACGGTCTACAACTACAAGGCCGAACAGTTCAAGCAGCAGGGCGCGCCGATCGACTGGTTCTCGATCGGCCCGGCGATCGCCCGTCCCAACGGCATCGCGGTGGCGAAGAAGGCGCCGCATCCGCACGCGGCGGTCCTCTTCTACGACTTCGAGATCAGCCCCGAGGGGCAGCAGATCCTCGCCAAGCGCGACTTCGTGCCCACCAGCCGCAAGGTGGACACGCCGCTCGCGAAGATCCCGATGCGGTTCGTCGACGTGCGCGTGCAGCTCGACCAGTACGAGAAATGGGTGAAGCTCTATTCGGAGCTCTTCGCCGGCAAGAGCAAGTGACGGAGGCGCCGTGGGCAAGGAATCGCACTACAGCAGCAAGAAGGACCGGGTCTTCGTCAGAGGCATCCAGGGCCAGTACAGCCTGAAGGAGGAGCTGCAGCGGCTGCGCGCCATGCCGCGCGTCATCAAGGGCCGCGACCTCCTCTTCAACGACGGGCCGCAATCGTTCAGCAAGCACTTCATCGAGCCGGTGGACGGGCTCACGCAGGTGCTGCACATCCACCTCGAGGAATACGGCCCCGGCGGGCGCACCCAGAAGCACGGGCACGTGAACGAGGCCGCCTTCTACATCCTCGACGGCAAGGGCTACGAGGTGCACGACGGCATCCGCTACGACTGGAGCGCCGGCGACGTGGCCATCGTGCACATGAACTGCGTGCACCAGCACTTCAACGCGGACCCGGTGAAGCCCGCGCGCGCCCTCGTGCTGAAGCCCAAGCCCATGGTGATGTTCATGAACCTGCTGTTCCAGAAGTCCGTGATCCCGCGCCCCACCGAGCCCACGCCCGAGGGCCGCGGGTTCGTGCCGCGCAACTTCGAGGAAGACTTCAACCATCCGGACTGAGCCATGAAAGCCATTCTCAGGCGGCTCGCCTTCATCGCCGCGGCGTGCGCGCTGGCCCCCGCCGCCGCGCAGCCGAACCTCTTCGATTACCAGGGCGCCGACCGGATGGAGAAGATCGTCGCGGCGGCGAAGAAGGAAGGCACGCTCACGCTCTACACCACGATCGCCGAGAAGGACCTGCCGGCGATCATCAAGCCGTTCGAGGACAAGTACGGCGTGAAGGTGAACGTCTGGCGTGCCGGCACCGACAAGGTGCTCCAGCGCACGATCCAGGAGGCGCGCGCGGGACGCCACGACGTGGACGCGGTGCACTTCGGCTCGCCCGAGATGGAGGCCCTCGCGCGCGAGAAGGTCCTCGCCCCGGTTTCGTCGCCCGTGCATGCCGACCTGCTCGCGGGCTCGGTCCCGAAGCACCGCGAATGGGCGGCGACCATCCTGTCCGTGTGGGTCCAGGCGTACAACACGACGGTCGTGAAGAAGGACGACCTGCCGAAGACCTGGCGCGACCTCCTCGATCCGAAGTGGAAGGGCAAGCTCGGCATCGAGGCCAAGGACGACGACTGGTTCGCGACCGTGGTCCAGGAGCTGGGCGGCGAGCCGAAGGGCCTCGACTTCTTCCGCGAGCTCGTGGCGAAGAACGGCATCTCGGTGCGCAAGGGCCACACGCTGCTCGACAACATGGTGGTCTCGGGCGAGGTGCCGCTCGCGCTCACCGTGTACAACTACATGCCCGAGCAGGCCAGGCGCAAGGGCGCGCCGATCGACTGGATCGTGATCCCGCCGGCCATCGCACGCTCGAACGCGGTGGGCGTGGCGCGCCAGGCGCCGCATCCGAACGCCGCGCTCCTCTTCTACGAGTACCTCCTCGGCCCCGACGGCCAGAAGGCGATGACCAGCATCGACTACGTGCCGACCAACACGAAGGTGGCCTCGCCGCTGAAGGGCGTGAAGATCGTCCAGACCGATCCCATCCGCTCTCTCGACGAATCGCAGAAATGGAGCAGACTGTTCGACGAGATCGTGGTGCGGCGCGCCGTGAAATGACGGCGCCCGAAACAAGGAACCCATGAACGCCACTGCGCTTCCCGCATCCGGCAAGGCCCCCCACGGCTCCTACCGCGAGATGTGGCTCATCACCTTCGGCCACGCCCTCACGCACTGGTATCCCTCGACCTTCTACCTGCTGCTGCCCATCATCGGCAAGGAGCTGGGCCTGTCGTACAGCCAGATCGGCCTCGTCATGACCTGCCAGTACGTGGCCGGCGCGGTGGCCAACGTGCCGGGCGGGATCCTCGTGGACACCGTGGGGCGCAAGGGCCTGCTCATGGCCCTCTCGCTCTTCTGGGTGGGCTTCCCGTACCTGCTCATGGGCTTCAGCCACGGCTACCTCATGCTCCTCGGGTGCGTCGCGCTCGTGGGATTCGGCAACAGCCTCTGGCATCCGACGGCGATCCCGACGCTCGCGCGCCGCTTCCCGGAGCGCAAGGGGCTCGTGCTCTCGCTGCACGGCATGGGCGGCAACGTGGGAGATGCCCTCGCGCCGATCGCCGTGGGCTCGCTCCTCGCGGTGCTCTCGTGGCGGCAGGTGGTGGTCATCAACGTCATTCCCGGCATGATCATGTCGGGCCTGCTCCTCGTCTTCCTCGGCACGCTGCGCCTGGGCTCCAAGGCGAAGCCGAGGCACAAGGCCGAGGAGGAGGGCCGCGTGCAAACCCTCGGCGATTATTTCCGCGGCGTGCCGGCGCTCTTCCGCAACCGCGGCCTGATCGTGCTCACCGCGAGCTCGGCCTTCCGCTCGATGACGCAGAACGCGTTGCTCACGTTCCTGCCGGTCTACCTCGCCTACGAGATGCACTACCCGCCGTTCTGGGTCGGCGCGGGCATGTTCGCGCTGCAGGCCGCGGGCTTCGCGGCCTCGCCCGTGGCGGGCCATCTCTCGGATCGCATGGGCCGTCGCAGCATCATGATGACGAGCATGGCGATGACGGCCGTGGTGCTGGTGTTCATGGCGGTCGCCGGCAAGACCCAGGCGTTCATCGCGTTCATCGCCGTGCTGGGCTTCTTCCTCTACGCGATCCGTCCGGTGATGCAGGCGTGGCTGCTGGAGACCACGCCGAAGAACATGGGCGGCACCAGCATCGGGATCCTCTTCGGCGCGCAGGCGCTGGGCTCTTCCGTGGCGCCGCTGCTGGGCGGGATCATCGCCGACCGCTACGGACTCACGGCGACCTTCTGGTTCCTCGCCTTCACCATCGTCGTGGCGAACCTCTTCATCGTCGCGATGCCGATGGACGAGAAGAAGCCGCAGTGACCTCCCTCTCCCTTGGGAGAGGGCCGGGGTGAGGGTTGCCGTGAGCGCCGTGCGCCGCTGGCTGGAGAGCACCTCCAACCGCACGTTCATCGCCTGGCCCTTGGCGCTCTACGCGATCGAGGCGCTCATCGAGCGCGGGCCGCCGCCCATCCATTGGTGGGCCCTCGCGCTGCTCGCCTGGGGCTACCTGCAATACCGCTGGGTCGGCGTGTATCGCACGCGCGAGGGCGGCGGCGGTCCGGGCATCTCCGTCCCGCCCGAGCGCCTCGTGACGGGCGGTCCGTACCGGTGGACGCGCAACCCCATGTACACCGGACACCTCATCTACCTCGCCGGCGTGGCGCTCGCGCTGGGCTCGTGGATCGCCGCTGCGGTGCTCGCGTTCCACCTCGCCTGGTTCGACCGTCGCGTGAAGGAGGACGAGGCGCGGCTCGAGGCCCTCTTCGGCGAGCCGTACCGCGCGTACTGCCGCGGCGTGAAGCGCTGGATTCCCGGCGTGCTGTGAGCCTCGCCGTGCCGCTCCTGGGCGACGGCTTCGCGCTCGCGTCGGCGAGCTGCTTCGCGGCGGCGAACGTGCTGATCGCGCGCGGCGCGCGCCCCGGCGCCGCGGACAACGGCGCCTTCGTCTCGCTGCTGCTGACCGCGGGCATCTCGGGCGCGGGGTGGATCGCGGCGGGACTCGTACGCGGCTTCGAGCCGGTCACCCCGCGCGCGCTCCTGTGGTTCGCGGGCGCCGGCGTGTTCACCGCGTACATCGGCCGCGTGTTCTTCTACGCGTCGGTCCAGCATCTCGGGGCCATGCGCTCCTCGACGATGAAGCGCCTCAACCCGTTCTTCGCCGTGGTGCTCGGCGTCGCGGTGCTCGGCGAATCGCTCACGGGCGGCGTGGCGATCGGCCTCGTGCTCATCGCGGCGAGCTTCGCGGTACTCGTCGCGGGGGTGAGCCGCGTCCCGGGAGGCGCGCCCAACGCGCGGCTCGCACGGCGCCTGCTGAACGCAGGCTACGTCTACGGCCCGATTTCCGCGCTCGGCTACGCGACGGGATACCTGTTGCGCAAGATGGGCCTGGCCGACGCCCACGACGCGTTCCTCGGCGCGGCCGTCGGCTGCTTCGTGGGCGCGGTCGTCTTCGCGGCCACCGCCGCGTTCCGGCCCGAATACGCGCGCGCCGTGCGGGCCACGTTCGGCCGGCCCAACCCCTGGCTCATCGTGGCCGGCGTCATGAGCTCGTTCGGGCAGATCCTCTACTTCGCGGCGCTCAACGTGAGCCCGATGTCGCGCGTGGCGCTGATCAGCTCCATGGAAGTGTTCGTGACGCTCTTCCTCGGCATGCTGCTGCTGCGCCGGCACGAATCGCTCACGCCGGCGGTGGCGCTGGCCGCGGTGCTGGGCGTGGCCGGCACCGCCTTCATCATCGGGATCTAGCGCTCGGCGAGGAAGCCGCGCACGAGCGCGGCGAATTCCGCGGGCTTCTCGACGGCCGAAAGATGGGCGGCGCCCGGGATCAGCGCCATGCGCGCGCCGGGGATGCCGTCGGCGATCGCGCGCGACATCGCGGGCGGCGTGCCCTGGTCGAGCTCGCCCGCGATCACCAGCGTCGGCGCGCGGATCGCCCCTAGCGAGCGGGAGTAGTCGAGCTCGCGGATCGCCTCGCAGCAGCCGAGATAGCCGTCCGCGGGCGTCTGCATGAAGCGGCCCATCACGCGCTCCACCACGTCGCGATGCCGCTCGATGAACGCCGCGCAGAAGTATCGCGCCGTGACCATGTCGCGGATCGCCGCCAGCCCGCCCTCGCTCACGAGGCGGATGCGGTTGTCCCAGTTGGGGCGCCCGTCGGGGCCGTAGGCGCTCGTCGTATTGGCGAGCACCAGCTTGCCCAGCCGCGCGGGATGCGCGAGCGCGAACGCCTGTCCCACCATGCCGCCCATCGACAATCCCACCCAATGGGCGCGCGCGATGCCCAGCCGTTCGAGCACGCGCGCGGCGTCGTCGGCCATCCCGGCGAGCGTGTACGGGCGCGGTGGCACGGGGCTCGCGCCGTGGCCGCGCGCGTCGATGGCGATCACGCGATAGTCGGGCGCCAGCGCGGCGGCCAGGTCGTCCCACATGCGCCGGTCGCAGCCGATCGCGTGGGCGAGGAGCACCGCTTCGCCGCGGCCGCCCGAATCGCTGAATGCGAGATCGACCGCGCTCATCGCTTCTTCGCGCCTTTCGCGCGCCGCTTCGCGCCCGCGCGCTTCGTCGTCTTCGTGCCGCCCGCCAGCTCCGCGATCACCTCGCGCGCCTCCTTGAAGCCGGTGTTGGCCGCGGGCACGCCGCAGTAGATCGCCGCCTGCATCAGCACTTCGCGCACCTCGTCCTGGCCGAGGTCGCCGGAAGCGAGCGCGGCGCGCACGTGCAGCCGGTACTCCTCCCAGCGGCCGAGCGCCACGGTCATGGCGAGCACGAGCATGCGGCGCACCTTGTGCGAAAGCCCCTTGCGGTTCCAGATATCGTCCCACGCGTGGCGCGTGATCATCTCCTGGAAGTCGGCGTTGAACGGTGTGGCGGTGGCGAGCGCCCGGTCGACCCATTCGTCGCCCAGCACCTTGCGGCGCGTGGCAAGGCCCCTCTCGTACGATTTGCGGCTCATCGTGTCGGCTCCATGCGGTTCAGGTGAGGTAAGGGGAGAGGCCGGCGAGAAGCTCGTCGACGGCCTCGAGCGGAGCGGCGGCGGCCGGGCCGCACCCGGCGAGGTTCGCGCGCATGCGCTCGGGATCGACCACCAGCGAGCCGGCGACGAGGTCGAGGAAGTCGAGCGCGCGGCCGAGCGCGCCGGCGATCTCCGGCACGGTCTCCAGCTCCGCCTGCCACTCGCCCAGCGCGCGCTCGTGCGGCGAGATCGCGCTCGCGTGGACGATGGCGAGCAGGCCCGGCATGCGCGTCGCCGCGGCGATGGCATGCAGACATCCCACGGGGTTGTGCTTGTGCGGCATCGCGCTCGAGCCGCCCACGCCCTCCTCGGGCGGCGCCTCGCGCATCTCGCCGACCTCGGCCTGACCGAGGAGCGAAAGATCGAGCGCGATCTTGCCCGCGGTGAGCACCACGAGCCCGATGCGGTCGAGGAGATCGATCCAGCCGTTGCGATGCGATTGCCACTCCGGCAGGTCGGCCAGTCCCAGCTCCATGGCCACGCGATGTCGCACCGCGGGGCCCTTCGCTCCCAGCGCCTCGAGCGCGCCCACGGGACCGCCCAGCTGCACCGCGAGGCCCTCGACCTGGGCGTCGGCGAGGCGCTCGCGGTCGTGGGCGAGGGCGGCGGCCCAGCGCGCGATCTTGAGGCCGGCCGTGATCGGTATCGCCGGCTGCATGAGCGTGCGCCCCGCCATCGGCGTCGCGCGATGCTCGCGCGCTCTCGCCGCGAGCGCGCGCACCGCCGCCTCGAGGCTGCGGTCGGCTTCGTCGAGGCACTCGCGCAGGCACAGCGCCATCGCCGTGTCGAGCACGTCCTGGGTGGTGCTGCCGAAGTGCACGTGGGCCACGGCGTCCGGGAGGGCGCGCTGCACCTGCGCGCGCAGCGCCTTCACGAACGGCACGACGAGGGTGCCGTTGCGCTTCGCCTCCGCGACCAGCGCCTCGACGTCGAAGGACACGCTGCCGCACGCCGCGGCGATCGCCCGCGCCGAGGCGTCGGGAATCAGCCCTTCCGCGGCCTCGGCGCGCGCGAGCGCCGCCTCGAACGCGAGCATCGCCCGCAGGAACGCAGGCGGCTCGAAGGCGATCTCGAAGGCGGGGCGGGCGAGAGTGCGCGACGTGAGGCTCGCGGCCATCGCGCGCCCGCTCAGAGGGCGAAGAAGACGGTCTCGCCCTCGCCCTGCAGGCGCACGTCCCAGCGGTATTCGTTCGCGCCGGAGGACGCCGCGATGAGCGTCTTCACGCGCGGCGAGCCCGCGAGGCCCTTCAGCACGGGATCGGCGCGCACGCGGTCCTCGGGTGCCAGGTACACGCGCGTGCGCAGCGCCTTCAGCAGCCCGCGCATGAAGAGCGTCACCTCCAGGCACGGCGCTTCGCCGCCCGGCATCGTGGTCTCGATGCGGAACGATCCGTCCTTGCCGGTCTCCACGCGGCCGAAGCCGTGGGGCTTCGCGCTGCCGGTGGCGGCCGCGGGCGTGCGTCCCTCGGGCGACAGCTGCCACGTCTCCAGCATCGCGTCGGACACGGGCTCGCCGGCGCCGTCGAGCACGCGGCCGGCGAGCACGACGCGCTGGCCGGCTTCGGCGAGCGTCACGCGTGCGCCGTCCTTCCAGCGCAGCGCCTCGTGGAAGAACGGCCCGATGGTCTGCGACGGAGTGCGTTGCGCGGCCATGTCAGATCCCCAGCGGCGTGGACTTCGCCCCGCCCAGCACCACGTCGAAGGTGTAGCCGAGCGCCACTTCCTCGATGCCGGTTTCCAGCGCGAGCGTCGAGATCATGCGCTGGCGCGCCTGCGCGTCCGGGACGCTGTTGTAGATCGGGTCGATCGCGAGCAGGGGATCGCCCGGGAAATACATTTGCGTGACGAGCCGCTGCACCGGCGCGTTGCCGAGCAGCGAGAAATGGATGTGCTGCGGGCGCCAGGCGAACGGATGGTTGCGCCACGGATAAGAGCCGGGCTTGATCGTCACGAAGCGGTAGCGCCCCTCGTCGTCGGTGAAGGTGCGCCCGATGCCCAGGAAGTTCGGGTCGAGGGGTGCCTCGTGCTGGTCGCCCGGATGCGCGTAGCGCCCGGAGGCGTTCGCCTGCCAGATCTCCACCAGCGAGCGGCGGATGGGCCGGCCGTCGGCGTCGAGCAGCCGCCCGGTGAGGACCATCTTCTCGCCCAGCGGCGCGGACTTGCCGTGCGCGGTGAGGTCGTTGTCGCCGTTGCGCACGAAGCCCTGCGGAACTGTCGGGCCGGGGACATCGAGCGCGCCCGGCGGCAGCTCCAGCAGCGGCTCGCGCGGCGAGCGCAACACCGTGCTCTTGTAGCCCGGATAGAGGTAAGGCGGATCGAGGGCGTCGGGGCGGGTCATGTCGTTCATGGCTGCTCCTGGTTCAGGCGCCGAGGGCGGCGATCATCGCGGGGACATAGCTCGCGTCGGAGACTACCACGAGCATCTCCACGCCCGAGCGCAGGGTGCGCAGCGTCGCGTCCTCGGCGCCGCCGGCCTCCGCGCCTTCGGGGACGATGTAGAGCGCGGTCACGGGGTGGTGGCGGCTGTGGGCGATGCGGCTCACGACCGGCACGAGGCCCACGTCGTCGCCGCGGCAGGCCACGATGAAGATCATGTCCGCGTCGGTGAGGTCGCGCTGCAGGTCGCCGCCGCCGGCCTGGATCGCGGCGAGCGCCCCTTCGCCGGCGGCGCTCTTGGCGAGCACGTGCACCTCGAGATGCCCGTGGCCTCCGTGCGCGATGTCGCGGGCGATCGCCGCGCCGCCATCGCCCAGTCCCACCAGCGCGATCGAGCGCGGCCGCGAATTGGGCGACTGGATGCGCCCGGGAAGCCCGAAGGCGGGGCGCTGGGCGAGCCTCAAAGCGTCTCGCCTTCCTTGAGAATGCCGGCCGCGCGCAGCGACGCTTCCAGCCACTTCGGGCTCAGGTTGCGGCCCGCGGCGATGTCGGCGAAGCGCTTCTTCTCGTCGGCGACCTTCTGCGCCGCGAGGTCGAGGAGGGACGCCGCCTTCTCGCGCTCCACCACCACCACGCCGTCGGCGTCGCCCACCACGAGATCGCCCGGCTGGATCGCCACGCCGCCGCACGAGATCGGCCAGTTGATGCGGCCCGGCACGAACTTGGTCGGGCCGTTCGGATTCGAGCCTACGGCATACACGGGAAACCCGAGCGACCGCAGCTCGTCGGTGTCGCGCACGGCGGCGTCGAGCACCACGCCGCCCAGCCCCATCTTCTTGCAGGCGCTGATCATGATGGCACCCATCAGCGCGCACGTCCGGTCGGCCTTGCCGTCGACGACGAGGATGTCGCCGGGGCGCGCCATGGACATGGCGGCATGGATCATCAGGTTGTCGCCGGGGCGCACTTCGATCGTGAAGGCGGGACCGGCCATGCGCATCGACGGCGCGAGCGGCGCGATGCGTCCGTCCAGCGTTCCGCGGCGCCCGGCCACGTCGGCGATGATGGAGGCGGCGAATCCGGAGGCCTTGCGCACGACGTCCGGCGGCACGCGCTCGAAATCGCGGCGGATGTCGGACAGGGGCGGCGATGCTTTGACGTTCATGATGTTCCTTCAGGTCTTGCGGCCGGGATGGCCGCGCTTCGTGAGCTGCGCGTCGAGGCGCGGGTACACGCGGCGCGCGTTGCCCTCGAAGATCCTGTAGCGGGCCGCCTCGTCCAGCTCCTTCACCTGGTCCACGTAGCGCTTGGTGTCATCGTAATGGTGCCCGGTGCGCGGGTCGATCCCCTTCACGGCGCCCAGCATCTCCGAGGCGAAGAGGATGTTGTCGACCGGGATCACGCGCGCGAGGAGCTCGATGCCCGGCAGGTGGTAGACGCAGGTGTCGAAGAAGACGTTCTTCAGCAGGTGCTCCTCGAGGACCGGCTTCTTCATGTCCTGCGCGATGCCGCGGTAGCGCCCCCAGTGGAACGGGACCGCGCCGCCGCCGTGTGGGATCACGAACTTGAGCGTCGGGAAATCCTTGAAGAGGTTGCCTTGCAGGAGCTGCATGAACGCCGTGGTGTCGCCGTTGATGTAGTGGGCGCCGGTGAAGTGCACCGCCGGGTTGCACGAGGCGGTCACGTGGATCATCGCCGGCACCTCCAGCGCACACATCTTCTCGTAGATCGGGTACCAGTAGCGGTCGGTGAGCGGCGCGACCTTCCAGTAGCCGCCCGAGGGATCGGGATTGAGGTTCACGCCGACGAAGCCCAGCTCGCTCACGATGCGCTCGAGCTCCGGGATGCAGTTCTCGATGGGCGCGCCGGGGAACTGCGGGAGTTGTCCCACGGCGGCGAAATTGTCGGGCAGCAGCGTGCAGATGCGGTGGATGAGGTCGTTGCTCACGCGGCACCAGTCGCGCCCGATCGCCTCGGTCCCCACGTGGTGCCCCATGCCCGAGGCGCGCGGCGAGAAGATGGTGAGGTCGCTGCCGCGCTGGCGCTGGAAGTCGAGCTGCGGCTGCACGCTCTTCAGCAGCTGCTCGTCGGTGATGCCGAGGTCGGTGGAGGCGGGCCTGCGCGCGGGATCGGCGAGGCCGGCGAGCTGCTTGTCGCGGAACGCGTGCAGGGCCGCGGGCTCCGTCGTGTAGTGGCCGTGGATGTCGATGATCATCGGGAAACCGCGTCGAGGAAGGCGAGCACGCGCGCGGGGGCATTGTCGCCGGTTTGCCCGTCCGGCGGCACGTCCCAGTATTCCGAGCGCGGGAGGCACTCCTCGAGGTAGCGTGCCGCGGAGGTGGCGTGCGAATCGTCCTTGCCGGGCACGATGAGTGCCGGGATGTCGAGCTCCATGAGGTCCTCGGGCTCGGCGCCCGGGGCCGTGTCGCGGTCGAGGAGCGAGCGCGCCATGGCGGCCACGAGGATCTCGTACTTGCCCGCATCGAGTTTCGCGTAGGCGTCCGCGAAGACCCGGTCGCGCTTGAGCACCGCGGCCCAGGGGCCGCCGCGCGGATCGGCGCCGAAGGGCTTGCCTTCGCGCGCCACGAGATCCGCCACCGCGCGCATGCCATTCTGCCGCACGTACGTGAGATGCTCGGCGAAGCGCTGCCGTCCCTTGATGCGGTACTTCGGCCCGCCCACCGGCCACCACAGGATCATGCTCGCGACGCGCTCCGGGTGCGCGACCGCGAACGCCGCCACCGGCGAGCAGCCCATGCAGCCGCCCATGAGGTGCGCGCGGTCGACCTTCAGGTGGTCGAGGAGCCCGCGCCCCTGCGCCACGTAATGCGACCAGGTGACGTGCTCCACGCGCCCGCCCGACTGGCCGCATTCGCGCCGGTCGAAGGCGATGCACGTGAACTTCCCCGGGAGGTGGTCCATGAGCTTCACGCGCGCATAGACGCCGAGCGAGCTCCACTTCTCGACCGTCGCGTCGAATCCTCCCGGCGCGTACATGAGCAGCGGCGGGCCCGAGCCCGTCACTTCGTAGCGCGTCTCGATGCCGTCGATGAGCGCGGTGGCCACGCGTCAGCCCGCGGCCTTCACCGGGATGCCGCCCTTGATCTGGCGTCCGGCGCGCACGTCCTCGGCGTACGCCGTGATCGCGTCCAGCGTGATGCGCGCCACGTTGGCGTAGGTCTCGGTCCTCGATTCGAGGGCGCTCGCCGCGTAGCCGATGGCGGCGTGCGCCATGCGCATGCGCCCGTCGAGCCACGGGCCGCCGCCCAGCCCGCCGATCACGGGGATCGCCACCGCGCGCGCGACGGCCGGCCCCGCGATGGGGCCCGAATTGGTGAAGTCGATGAGCGCCGCGCCCGCTGCCTCGAGGCTCTTCGCCTCTTCGACGAGACGCGCGGTCATCGCGGCGGGGACCTGCACCGCGCCCTTCAGCATCGTCGCGTAGTCCACGCCGAACTGCGCGGCGTTCTGCGGCGTGATGCCCATCTGAGCGAACACCGGGATGCCGGCGCGCGTGATCTCGCGCACGGCATCGGGAAAATCCCCCGCGCCGTCGAGCTTCACCATGTCCGCGCCGCCCTCCTCCACGAGGCGGCGAGCGGCGGCGAGCGCGCTCTGCGTTCCCTGCTGCAGCGGTCCGTAGGGGAAATCGCAGCTCACCAGCGCGCGCTTCACGCCGCGGCGCACCGCCTTGCAGACCACGACCATCTCGTCCATCGTGACCTCGAGCGGCGTGGCGTGTCCCCAGAGGTTGATGCCGACCGAGTCGCCGACGGAGACGATGTCCACGCCGGCCCGGTCCACGATGCGCGCGATCTGGTAGTCCCACGCCACCACGCCGACGATCCTGCGGCCGTCGCGCTTCATCTGCTGCAGCGCCGGAATGGTGACGGGGGAGGCGGCTTCCATGGAGCTCCTATTTCCAGGCGCGGTTGTCGACGGTGTTCTCGTACGTGGCGCCCGGCACCACCATGTTCCACTTCACCGTCCAGTTGTACGTGTCCTCGAAGCGCTCGCGCGTGTAGGGCTGCGGAGGGGCGTGCAGCAGGCGCCACGTCTGCAGCTCGTGGGGCTCGAGGAGCCCGCCCGTCTCCGCGATGAGGTAGTGGATGTACGGGCGCGGATCCTTCTCGAGCAGCTCCACGGCGCGCGCCTGGGCGCGGAACATCTTCGCGAGCGTCGGCCCGTCGAGGTCGTCGCCCGCCGCCTCGCTGCGCGTCGAGTGCGACTCGATGAGGATGCGCAATCCCTGCTTCTGCGCGACGCTGATCCACGGCTCCATGAGGCTCACCGCGGCGACCTTGCCTTCGCGCAGCGCCTGCAGCCGCTTGGGCATGGATCCGGCGCCCGTGGTCTTGATGTGCTCGGGCGCGCAGAAGCCTTCCATCATCTTGAGCGTCGTGAAGTGCGAGCCGTTGTTGGGGGTGACCGCGATCGGCTGGTCCTTCAGCATCTCGGGCTCGTAGAACTTCGAGTCGCGGTTCACGACGATCGCGAACATCGACATCGAGGCGCCCAGGGCGACGATCTTGCGGTGCCGCAACCCCTCGGCTTCGGCCTCCACCGCGCGCTTCATGATGCCCCACTCGCACATGCGGAACTGGTCGATGCCGCCCTCGTTGTACGCGGAGTCGAGCGGCCGGTCGAACACCGAGTCGAACTTCACGAAGTGCTTGGTGGTGACCTGGGCCATCCCCGGCGTGGTGACGAAGTCGATGTCGAGGCCCTCGTCCCGGAAGAACCCCGCGTCGCGCGCGACCAGGACCGGAAGGTCGTGGACCGCGTTCATGATGGCGACTTGCGGCTTCTTTCCGACCTGCGGCTTGCGTGTGGCTTCCTGAACGGTCATCGCGCCTCTCCCATGATCGGTGGGCTGCCTTCGCCCGGTTGCCCCTTTTCCCCCCTCGGGAAATCATCCCACCAGCGCGCGCGTCGCGGCCGGGAAGAGCTCCTCCACGGCGAACGCGCGGCTGATGATGCCTTGTTCCTTCGCGGACGCGACCAGCTCCTCCAGCGCCTTGCGGTTGGGCGCGATGCCGTAGGGCAGCGGGTCGCCGCCGGTGATCTCCATCACGCGCCGGTGCATCTCGTCCATCGCCGTGGGCTTGTCGATGCGCCCCGCCTCGAGGCGTTCGACGTAGAGCCGCTTCGCCTCCGCGAAGGCGTGGAACACGTCCTCGGCGAGCCCCGGGTGCGCGGCGAGCAGCTCGTCCTTCACGACGATGGTGTGGTTGATGGGATAGTGGCCGCGCTGGCGCAGCGCCTCGAAGCCCGCTTCCTTCGCGTTCGGGATGAGCGGCTTCACGTCCGGATGGTCGATCTCGACGTTGATCGCCGCGGCGAGCTCGCCCGAGATCACGAGGTCGGCCATCTTGCGGCCCTTCTCGAGCGCGACGACATTGGGCGGATTGCGGAACTCCGCCACGTGCTCGTCGCCCGAAAGCACCCAGGTGATCTTCTTCAGGTCCACGCCGTGCTCGTGCTGGAGGACGCTGCGCGCCCATACGCCGGTGGTGACGGTGTAGCCGCGGTTCACTCCGACGCGCTTGCCCTCCAGGTCCTTCGGCGTGCGGATGCCGGACTTCACGTTCGCGACGATGGCGCCGTGGTGGAAGGCGCGCACGAGGAAGACCGGGATCGCGGTGAAGCGCTTGCCGTGCTCGCGCGCGCTGAGATACGTCGTCATGGCGAGCTCGGAGATGTCGAACTCGAGCCCGCGCACCATGCGGCGGAAGGCGTCGATCAGCGGATCGACCTCGACGAAGTCGAATTCGAACGTGCGCGGCTTGACCGTGCCGTCCTTCAGCGCCTTGTTGTTGCCCTGGGTGCGGGTGACCGTCCTGAACCGGGGAAGCGCCATGGCGTCGCCTCGTGTCAGCAGCAATCGCACTCGATGCCGTCGGGCATGGCGAGCGCGTCCTTCATCCATCCGGGCGGCAGGTCCTCCGGCGCCACGGCGGCGAGCGGCTTGAAGACCTTGAAATGGTGGCGCAGGCCGTCCGCGGTGCGGAACTCGATCACCGTTTCCAGGGGCGGGAAGCCGGGGAGCGTTCCTTCGATCTCCGAGATGGCGATCGCGTCCTCGGCGCGGAGCGCGAAGCGCTCGCGCGTCCACTGCTTCAGACGCGCGCGCGCGTCGAAGAACTGCGACCCCTTGCGCAGGGCGTCGAGCAGGGCATCGTCGGCCACGCGCTCGCCGCGCCCGGCGGTGCGCTGCAATCTGGTCCAGTTGCCCGAGATGTCCATCGGCGCCCGCGGCTACTTCCAGGGCATGAGGGAGGCGTGGATCACGTCCGGCACGCCTTGCCCGCCGACCGAGCGGATGGCGAGGTCCACGTCCTTCAGGCCGAAAGCGTGCGTCGTGATCTTCTCGAGCGGGAAGCGCCTCGAGGCGAGCTGCTGCAGCGCCAGCTCGCACGACTTGTAGCTGTGCCCGCGCGCGCTCTTCAGCGTGATCGCCTTCACCGTCACGCGGCCCACGGGAAAGTTGGGGAATTCCGCCATCTCGCCCTGGATCACCATCGTGCCGGCCCGGCGCTTGAGCGCTTCGACGCCGAGCAGGATCGGCATCGTCCCGCCCCCCGCGGTGCAGTCGAGCACAACGTCCACGCCCTTGCCGCCGGTGATCTCCTTGATGCGCGCGAGGGGATCCTCCTTCTGCACGTCGATCACGTGGTCCGCCCCGAGGGTCTTCGCCACCGCCAGCCGCGCGCCGTCCTTCGAGGTGCCGGTCACGATGATGAGCGAGGCGCCGGCCTGCTTGCAGATGACCGTCTGCGACAGGCCCTGCTGGCCCGGCCCCTGGATCAGCACCGTCGAGTTGTAGCCCACGCCGCCGTCGAAGAGCGACCATTCGACGCCGTTGGCCATCGGCGTGACGAGGCCCGCGAGCTCGGGCGTGACACCCTTCGGCACGTGGTGCAGGACCGCGTTCCACGGCAGGTACACGTATTGCGCGAAGCCGCCCCAGAGATAGGGCGCCTTGTCGGCGCGCGTGTAGCCGTAGCGGATCGCTTCCGGGTTGTAGCGCCAGTCCGTGTTCTCGCAGTGGCGATATTGGCCGAGGTGGCACCACTCGCACTTGCCGCACGACACGTAGTGCTCGACGAAGACGAGGTCGCCTTCCTTGAAGCCCTTGCGGCGCGTGAACTCGCGGCCCGCTCTTGCGATGTAGCCGATGTTCTCGTGGCCCATGATGACCGGCGCGGGGGAGGGCGGATGCTGGTAGAGCTTCACGTCCGTGCCGCAGATGCCGGCCACTTCCATCTTCATCAACGCGCTGTCCTCCGGAATTTCCGGCATCGGAAATTCGCGGATCTCGGTCTTGCCCGGGCCGACGCGGACGGCTGCCAGAACTTCTGCCATGGGCCGCCTAGACCGAGGTCTGCGCGACGCCTTCGCGCGCCTTGAGCGCTTCGCCGGCGCCTTCCTTGAACGGCGTGCCCGAGGGCAGCACGACGGCGACGGAGCGCACCTTCTGGTGCGCGGGATCGCGGCCCGGCGGGAGCGCGCCCTTCGCGGCGAGCTCCTTGGCGGCCTTCATCAGGCGGTGGCGGGCCATGATGATGCCGTTGTCCGTGGACACGAGGTTCTCCTTCGTGCGGTCCTGGATCGGCCCCATGCTCTCCTGCAGCGATGCGTCCTGCATGCCGATGCCCTCGACGCCGCTGAACGTCTTGCCCGCCTTCTGGGCGGCGCGGTCGACGAGGTAGTCGTTGTCGCGGTTCTGCAGCGGGCGGAAGTTCGCGTCCACCCGCACGTGCACCCCCTTGCCGGCTTCCATGGCCTCGCGCTCGAGCTCGGACAGCGCGCGCACCGGATGGTAGTCGAAGCTCCACGCCATGCAGTTCTCGTCGTCCATCGGCACCCAGAAATGGCCGTGCATCGGATGGTCCGCGCGCGGCGGGACCATGGTGAAGCAGGGCATCACCCAGGGCGTGATGCGCCAGTAGTACTTGCCGTCCTCGGCGTTGCGGCGGGCCCCGATGTACAGGCCGCCCTCGCTTTCGACGACCTCGAAGACCGGCTTCTTGTCGCCGAGGTTGTACTGGTTGCCGCGGGAACCCTTGAAGAGCGGGTCCGTGTTGAGCGCGCCGCTGTGCAGGAACGAGACGTGGCTCGAATCGATGCCGCCCTCCATCGCCTGCAGCCAGTTGCATTCCTGCCAGCGCTTGGACATGTAGCTCTGCTCGGCCGGCACCGTGGCGAACTCCCACTCGGGCAGGGGCGGCTTCTGGTCGGCCGGGCCCATGTACACCCAGATCACCCCGCCGCGCTCGGCGAGCGGATAGGACTTCAGCTTGATCTTCTGGCAGAAGCCGCTTTCCACCGGCTCCGAGGGCACGTCCACGCACTGGCCGGTCACGTCGTACTTCCAGCCGTGATAGGGACAGCGCAGCCCGCATTCCTCGTTGCGGCCGAACCAGAGCGACACGCCGCGGTGAGCGCAGAACTCGTCGATGAGACCCAGGCGGCCCTCGCTATCGCGGAAGGCCACCATGCGCTCGCCCAGGCACTTCACGCGGACCGGGGGGCAGTCGCGTTCCGGCAGCTCCCAGGAGAGCAGCACGGGAAGCCAGTAGCGACGAAACAGCTCGCCCATGGGTGTGCCCGGCCCGGTGCGGGCCAGGAGCTCGTTCTGTTCGGCTTTCATCGCATGGGATCGCTTTCTCGAAAACCCCGGGGCGGGGGCCGCCAAGGCGTTCCTCTATGAAGAACGCCGTTCCTGTCTGTGGTTTCCACGTTAACATTCACGCTACAATGGGTCAACGTCGAAGCACCCGAAACCCCCATGCCCGGACCCGAAACGCTGCTCGCGCTGTGCTCCACGAGCGAGGTTCCCGAGGGCGCCGCGCTCAAGGTCGAGCGCGACGGCCTCATCCTCGCGGTCTTCAACCTCGGCGGGCGCTTCTTCGTGACCGACGACAACTGTACCCACGGCCCCGGGTCGCTCTCCGAGGGCGAGATCGATGGCGAGGTCGTGGAGTGCAATTTCCACGGCGGCTGTTTCCACATCCCCACCGGCCGCGTGGAAGCGCCGCCCTGCATGGTGCCGCTGCGCACCTACCCGGTGAGCGTGGTGGACGGGCAGATCTGCATCGTCCCGCCGGCCGCCTAGGCGCGGGCCTTTTCCTCCGCGAGCCCGCGCAGCTTCTCCGATAGCGCGCCCAGCTCCTTCACCTTGTCGAAGTAGGCGTCGGCGCCGAGCTCCATGCAGCCGGCGCGCAGCTGCGGGGACGTGTGGTTCGACGTGACGATGAGCCGCGTGGCGGCGAGCGCCGGATCGGCGCGCACGGCCCGGATGACATCCGTGCCCGACCCCGTGCGAAGCTGCAGGTCCAGCAACACCGCGTCGGGACCCAGCGAGCGGATGGCCTCGATGGTCGCGGGACCGGTCTCGGCCATGCCGACCACCTCGATGCGCCCGGCCTCGGAAACGAGTTCCCTCAGCATCTCGGCGACGGCCTGGGAATCGTCCGCGATCACCACCTTCAACGGCAGCCCGGCCCCCGCCAACGCCATCTTTTTTGTCTTCCCGGCTGTGGCCTCCCGCGTGGGGGCCTTGTCGGCATTGTAGCCCGACAGCCACGCGGCGAATAAAACGCCCGTCGTGTAGGCGGTCTCCTACATTCTCGGGTAGAAACGGCATCCTATACTCGAAGGGCTCCATGAGAGCCGTTTCGCGTTTCCGATCAACGCGGTGGCAGCGCCTGAACCGACCCATGACGATGACGCTACTGAAGATTTCCAGGAATTCCACGGGGCGCGAGGCGCTCGTGCGCGCGCTGGCCGATGCGGGTGTCGAAGCGGTCGAGGTCGAGGATTGGGGCGAAGCCCGCGAGCGCCTCGCCGAATGCGATGCCGCGCTGGTTGTGTGCGAGGGCGGCGACCCGGATTCGGGCGTGGGCGCGCTCAAGCGCGCGATCGCGGCGCTCGGCCGTGGGCAGACCGCGGCCACCGGCGTTCCGCCCGACGTGATGCGCTCGCTGTCGCACGAATTGCGCACGCCGCTGTCCGCGATGGCGGGGTGGCTGCACCTCATGGAATCGGGAAAGCTCGACGAGGCGGCGCTCAAGCGCGCCATCGAGAAGCTCAAGGGCAGCATCGAGGACCAGGTTCGCACCATCGATCGCTATCTGGGCGCGACCAACCAGGAAGGACGCCGCTGACATGAAGGATTCCAAGACCATGAACGAAACGGGATCCACGGTCGCAGCCCGGCGCCGCGCGCGCACCGCGGCTGCCCGGCCCGCGAGCCCGGTCCTCGGCACCGGCGAAGCGCGCATCCTGCTTTCCGCGTTGCTCGCGCTCAAGCAGGGCGACAGCTCGGTGCGCCTGCCGATGGAATGGACCGGCGTGCAGGGCAAGCTCGCCGAGGCGTTCAACGACGTCGTGGAACTGAACGGGCGCATGGCCGAGGAGCTCGAGCGCCTGCGCGAGAAGGTGGGCAAGGAAGGCAAGCTCAAGCAGCGCGCGGACATCGGCGACGTGCGCGGCTTCTGGCGCTCGTCCATCGATTGCGTGAACGAGCTGATCGACGACCTGGTGCACCCGACGAGCGAGACGGCGCGCGTGATCGGCGCGGTCGCGCAGGGCGACCTGTCGCAAACCATGGCCCTGGAAGTGGATAACCGCCCGCTGGAGGGCGAGTTCCTGCGCACTGCCAAGACGATCAACAAGATGGTGGACCAGCTCGGCTCGTTCGCCTCCGAGGTGACGCGCGTGGCGCGCGAGGTGGGCACCGAGGGCAAGCTGGGCGGCCAGGCGAAGGTGAAGGGCGTGGCCGGCACGTGGAAGGACCTCACGGACTCGGTGAACTCCATGGCCGGCAACCTCACGGCCCAGGTGCGAAACATCGCCGAGGTGACGACCGCGGTGGCCACCGGCGACCTTTCGAAGAAGATCACGGTGGACGTGAAGGGCGAGGTGCTGGAGCTCAAGAACACCATCAACACGATGGTGGACCAGCTGCGGTCGTTCGCCTCCGAGGTGACGCGGGTGGCGCGCGAGGTGGGCACCGAGGGCAAGCTGGGCGGCCAGGCGAAGGTGAAGGGGGTCGCGGGTACGTGGAAAGACCTCACGGACTCGGTGAACTCCATGGCCGGCAACCTCACCGGCCAGGTGCGCAACATCGCGGACGTGACGACGGCGGTCGCGAAAGGCGACCTCTCGCGCAAGATCACGGTGGACGTGAAGGGCGAGGTGCTCGAGCTCAAGAACACCATCAACACGATGGTGGACCAGCTGCGGTCGTTCGCATCCGAGGTGACGCGGGTGGCGCGCGAGGTGGGAACGGAAGGGCGCCTCGGCGGCCAGGCGAAGGTGGAGGGTGTGTCGGGCACGTGGAAGGACCTGACCGATTCCGTGAACTCGATGGCGGGCAACCTCACCGCGCAGGTGCGCAACATCGCCGACGTGACGACGGCCGTGGCGCGGGGGGACCTCTCGCGCAAGATCACGGTGGACGTGAAGGGCGAGATCCTCGAGCTCAAGAACACGATCAACACGATGGTGGACCAGCTCTCGTCGTTCGCCGCGGAGGTGACACGGGTGGCGCGCGAGGTGGGCACGGAAGGCAAGCTCGGCGGCCAGGCCGAGGTGCAGGGCGTGGCGGGCACGTGGAAGGACCTGACCGATTCCGTGAACTCGATGGCGGGCAACCTCACCGCGCAGGTGCGCAACATCGCGCAGGTGACGACGGCCGTGGCGAAGGGCGACCTTTCCACCAAGATCACGGTGGACGTGAAGGGCGAGATCCTCGAGCTCAAGAACACGATCAACACGATGGTGGACCAGCTCCGGTCCTTCGCGGCTGAAGTCACGCGCGTGGCGCGCGAGGTGGGCACCGAGGGCAAGCTCGGCGGTCAGGCCGAGGTGCAGGGTGTGGCGGGCACCTGGAAGGACCTCACGGACTCGGTGAACTCCATGGCCGGCAACCTCACCGCCCAGGTGCGCAACATCGCCGACGTGACGACGGCCGTGGCGAAGGGCGACCTCTCACGCAAGATCACGGTCGACGTGAAGGGCGAGATCCTCGAGCTGAAGAACACGATCAACACGATGGTGGACCAGCTCTCGTCGTTCGCCGCGGAGGTGACGCGGGTGGCGCGCGAGGTCGGCACCGAAGGCAAGCTCGGCGGCCAGGCGCTCGTGGAAGGCGTCTCGGGCACGTGGAAGGACCTCACCGACTCGGTGAACTCCATGGCAGGCAACCTCACGGGCCAGGTGCGCAACATCGCGGACGTGACGACGGCGGTCGCGAAGGGCGACCTCTCGCGCAAGATCACGGTGGACGTGAAGGGCGAGATCCTCGAATTGAAGAACACCATCAACACGATGGTGGACCAGCTCTCGTCCTTCGCTTCCGAGGTGACGCGGGTGGCGCGCGAGGTGGGAACGGAAGGGCGCCTCGGCGGGCAGGCGGACGTGCAGGGTGTCGCGGGCACGTGGAAGGACCTGACCGATTCCGTGAACTCGATGGCGGGCAACCTCACCGCGCAGGTGCGCAACATCGCGGAGGTGACGACCGCGGTCGCGAAGGGCGACCTCTCGAAGAAGATCACGGTGGACGTGAAGGGCGAGATCCTCGAGCTCAAGAACACCATCAACACGATGGTGGACCAGCTCCGGTCCTTCGCGGCCGAGGTCACGCGGGTGGCGCGCGAGGTGGGCACGGAAGGCAAGCTCGGCGGCCAGGCGGTGGTGGAGGGCGTCTCGGGCACCTGGAAGGACCTCACCGACTCGGTGAACTCCATGGCCGGCAACCTCACGGACCAGGTGCGCGGCATCGCGAAGGTCGTGACCGCGGTCGCCAACGGCGACCTCAAGCAGAAGCTCACCGTGGAGGCGAAAGGCGAGATCGCGGCGCTGGCCGACACGATCAACAGCATGATCGAGACGCTCGCCACCTTCGCGGAGCAGGTGACGAGCGTGGCGCGCGAGGTGGGCGTCGAAGGCCAGCTGGGCGGCCAGGCGAAGGTGCCGGGCGCCGCCGGCACGTGGAAGGGCCTCACCGAGAACGTGAACCAGCTCGCGGAGAACCTCACGACGCAGGTGCGCGCGATCGCGGAGGTGGCGACGGCCGTGACGCAGGGCGACCTCACGCGCAGCATCACGGTGCAGGCGAAGGGCGAGGTGGCGGCGCTCAAGGACACCATCAACGAGATGATCCGCAACCTGCGCGACACGACGCAGAAGAACACCGAGCAGGACTGGCTGAAGACGAACCTCGCCAAGTTCAGCCGCATGCTCCAGGGCCAGAAGGACCTCAACACCGTGGGCCGCCTCATCCTCTCGGAGCTGGCGCCCGTGGTGTCCGCGCAGCACGCGGAGTTCCACGTGCTCTCGGGCGGCGAAGAGTTCCCGCACCTCACGCTGCTGGCGAGCTACGCCTCCGACGGCGAGGCGTCGCACGGGCGGCGCATCGGCCTGGGCGAGGGGCTCGTGGGCCAGTGCGCGCTCGAGAAGCGCAAGATCCTGCTCACCAACCCGCCAGCCGACTACGTGCGCATTTCATCGGGACTGGGCAGCTCCGCCCCGCGCAGCATCCTCGTGCTGCCGGTGGTGTTCGAGAGCCAGGTGAAGGGCGTCCTCGAGCTCGCTTCGTTCGAGGGCTTCAGCGAGATCCACCAGGCGTTCCTCGACCAGCTCACGGAATCGATCGGCATCGTGATCAACACGATCGAGGCCAACACCCGGACCGAGGATCTCCTCACCCAGTCGCAGACCCTCGCCCAGGAGCTGCAGAGCCGCCAGGAAGAGCTGCAGACGACCAACCAGGAGCTGCAGGAGAAGGCGCGGCTGCTGGCGCACCAGAACCAGGAGGTGGAGCGCAAGAACCAGGAGGTGGAGCAGGCGCGGCAGGCGCTGGAAGAGAAGGCGCGCCAGCTCGCCCTCACCTCGAAGTACAAGTCCGAGTTCCTCGCGAACATGTCGCACGAGCTGCGCACGCCGTTGAACAGCCTGCTCATCCTCTCCGACCAGCTCTCCGCCAACCCGGAAGGCAACCTCAACACGAAGCAGGTGGAATTCGCGCGCACCATCCACTCCTCCGGCAACGACCTGCTGATGCTCATCAACGACATCCTCGACCTCTCGAAGATCGAGTCGGGCACGGTCGCGGTGGACGTGGGCGAGGTGCGCCTGGACGAGCTGCAGCGCTTCGTGGAGCGCACGTTCCGCCACGTGGCGGAGACCAAGTCGCTTGCCTTCGAGATCCGCATGGATTCGCGCCTGCCCAAGTCGATCTCCACCGACGCCAAGCGCCTGCAGCAGATCCTGAGGAACCTGCTGTCCAACGCGTTCAAGTTCACGCACAAGGGCGAGGTGAACCTCGTGATCCGCCCGGCGGAGGCCGGCTGGGCCTCGGACAACGACGACTTGAACCGCGCCTCCGAGGTGATCGAGTTCTCCGTCACCGACACGGGCATCGGCATCCCGACCGACAAGCAGCAGATCATCTTCGAGGCGTTCCAGCAGGCCGACGGATCCACCAGCCGCAAGTACGGCGGCACGGGCCTGGGGCTCGCGATCAGCCGCGAGCTCTCGCGCCTGCTGCGCGGCGAGATCCGCCTGGTGAGCGCGCCCAACAAGGGCAGCGTCTTCTCGCTCTATCTGCCGCAGGCGTTCCCACCCTTGCGCATCCCGCGCAGGTCGTCGGACGCCGCGGCCGTCGCCTCCGCTGCGATCGAGGCGGCGCGCCAGGGCGCCGAGCGGCGCCTCCTCGAGCGTGCCTCGGACCTCGACGTGCATTCCGATGGCGGCAACGCCGCCGAGGGCCCCGTGGAGCAGCCCTCGATCATGGTGAACGAGGCCGACGACGACCGCGATACGATCCATCCCGGCGAGCGCGTCGTCCTCATCGTGGAAAACGACCTCGCGTTCGCGCGCGTGCTGCTGGAGGCGGCGCGCGACCAGGGCTTCAAGGGCATCGTCACCACGCAGGGAACGACCGCGCTCCCGCTCGTGAACCAGCATCGCCCGGCCGCCATCCTGCTCGACATCTTCCTGCCCGACATCGAGGGCTGGCGCGTGCTGTCGCGGCTTAAGAACGACATCACGGTGCGCCACACGCCGGTGCACGTGATCTCCACCGAGGAGGCGCGTGACCGGGCGCTCGATTCCGGGGCGCGGCGCTTCATCGCCAAGCCGATGCAGAGCCGCAAGGCGCTCGACGAGGTGCTGGCCGAGATCCGCGACTACGTGTCGAGCGAGCGGCGCCGGCTGCTCATCGTCGAGCCGGACCCGATCCGGCTCGCCTCGGTGCGCGAATGCGTGGCCGACCTGGAGAACGTCGAGGTGATCTGCGCCGTGGACGGGGCGCGGGGTGGGGAGCTGCTGCGCACCGAGCCCATCGACTGCGCGATCGTGAACCCGGAGACGCCCGCGCTCGATCTCGCCGGCGTGATGGAGGCCGTGCGCGACCTTTCGCAATCGCCGCCGCCGGTGATCGCCTACGGGCGCCAGCTCGGGTCCGTGGGCGCGGCGAGCGTGGCGCTCGGGCAGATCCCGGGCGTGCGCGAGGTGCATTCGGCCGAGCGGCTGCTCGACGAGGTCGTCCGCGCGCTGCACATCGACGTGTCGCACGTGAGCGAGCGGCAACGCCGGATCATCGACGACATCCACGGGTCCACGCGGGCGCTGGCCGGGCGTCGCGTGCTGATCGTCGACGACGACATCCGCAACATCTTCGCGCTCTCCTCGGTGCTCGAGGACTACGGCATGGAGATCAAGACGGCGGACAATGGCCGCGACGCCATCGCGATCGCCCACAAGGGCGGGATCGACGTGATCCTGATGGACATCATGATGCCGGAGATGGACGGCCTGGAGACGATGCGCGAGATCCGCAAGATCCCCGCGTGCAAGGACCTGCCCATCGTGGCGGTCACCGCCAAGGCCATGAAGGGCGACCGGGAGCGCTGCATCGAGGCGGGGGCGTGGGATTATCTTTCCAAGCCCGTGGACCGCGACCAGCTGCTCACGGTCCTCAAGGCCTGGCTGCAACGCTAGGAAGACGCCGATGAATACGCAAGTGCCTGTCGTGGCCCCGGTCGAGTCGCCGCTGGCGGATGCCTCCGCGCCGGAGCGCTCGAACATCCTCATCGTCGACGACCGGCTCGACAAGCGGGTGGTGTTCCGCACGATCCTCGAGGAGCTGGACCAGAACATCGTGACCGCTTCCTCGGGCGAGGAAGCGCTGCGCTGGCTCCTCGACAACGACTGCGCGGTGATCCTGCTGGACGTGAACATGCCGGGCATGGACGGCCTGGAGACGGCGGAGCTGATCCGCTCGCGCCGCAAGTCGGCGCACACGCCGATCATCTTCATCACCGCGTTCGCCGACGAGATGCATACCGCGCGCGGCTATTCGCTGGGCGCCGTCGACTACATCCTGTCGCCGGTGGTGCCCAACATCCTGCGCAGCAAGGTGAAGGCGCTGGTGCAGCTGCACCGCCTCAACGCGGAGCTGAAGAAGCGCGCCGACGAGCGCGTGGCCCTCGCCAAGGAGCAGGCCGCGCGCACGATGGCCGAGGATTCGCAGCGCCGCGCGAGCTTCCTCGCCGAGGCCACCCAGGTGATGGCGAGCTCGCTCGACGTCGACACGATCCTCAACGGCGCCTCGGCGCTCGTGGTCCCGTTCCTCGCGGATTACGGCGCCATGGTGCTGGTGAACCCGGACGGCTCGGTCCGCGCGCGGCGCCATTCCTGCGTGGCGGGCTGGGAGCATTACCTCGGCGCCCATCGGCAGGCGTTCGATACGCTCCTCGCGCGCGAGCAGGCCCGCGCCATCGAGGAGGGCGCGCACCGGTTCGCCGACCGGCTGACCGCGCCGCCCATCGACGGCGACGCGGCGGACGAAGCTCCCGCGGGCGAGATCCACGCCTTCCCGCTCGTGACGCGCGGCAAGGCGCGCGGCGCGCTGCTGCTCGCGATGGGGCCGTCGGCGCGGCACCTCGCGGGGCACGATCTCTCGCTCGCCGACAACCTCGCGGGCCGCGCCGCGAGCGCGCTCGAGAACTGCCTGCTCTACGAGGAGATCCAGAACGCGGACCGGCGCAAGAACGAGTTCCTCGCGACACTCTCGCACGAGCTGCGCAATCCGCTCGCGCCGTTGCGCTCGGCGCTGCACATGCTGCGCACCCAGCCGCTGCAACCGGAGCGCGTCACCCCGCTGCTGCAGACGATGGACCGGCAGATCGCCCAGATGACGCGCCTCGTGGAGGACCTGCTCGACATCTCGCGCATCACGCGCGGGGCGATCGAGCTGCGCCGCGAGACGCTCGACGTGTCGGCGGAAATCCGCAACGCCCTCGAATCCTGCCAGGGGCCGCTCGAGGTGGGAGGCCACCAGGTGGATCTGGATCTGCCCGCGGCGCCGCTTCACATCGTCGCCGACCGCGTGCGCATCCAGCAGATCCTCGAGAACGTGATCCTCAACGCCGTGAAGTACACCGCCCCGGGCGGCCGCATCGACGTCGGTGCGAAGGCGGAGCTCGCGGACGTGGTGATCAGCGTGCGCGACAACGGCATCGGCATCGCTCCCGACAAGCTGCAGCAGGTGTGGGACCTCTTCGTGCAGGTCGACGAGTCACCCGGAGCGCACGCGCAAGGGCCTCGGCATCGGCCTCGCCCTGGTGCGGGACCTCGTGAAGCGCCATGGCGGCACGGTGGAGGCGTACAGCGAGGGGCTCGGCAAGGGCAGCACGTTCACGCTGCGCCTGCCGCGCGCGGCGCGCCACGACCTGCCGGCTGCCGCATCGGAAGCGCCGGCTCCCGGGCCGGACGCCGCGCCGCAGGGCGGGCGGCGCGTCCTGATCGTGGACGACAACCTCGACGCCGCCGAGACGCTCGCGATGATGCTCGAGTTGCTCGGCCAGCAGACCTGCCAGGCGCACGACGGCAACGGCGCCCTCACCGCCGCCCAGGAGTTCAAGCCCGAGCTCGTGTTCATGGACATCGGCCTGCCCGGCCTGAGCGGCCACGAGGTCGTCACGCGCATGCGCAGGGAGCTCGGGATGACGGACACGTACATCGTCGCGCTCAGCGGCTACGGCACCGAGGAGGACCGGCGCAAGTCGTTCTACGCCGGCTTCGACAGCCACCTGGTGAAGCCGCTGGACCCCGGCGCGCTGCCCGCGATCCTCGCCGCCGCGTCGCGAGGGGCCGCCTGAGATGCTATGATCGGCCCATGGATCGACGCGCGGCGAGCGAAAGGGCCCCGGTTATGAGACCGCCAACTACGGCGTTCGCGAAAGGCAACGGGTAGGCGGGCTCGCACTGCGTCGTCGATGCGATGAAAGCGCGGCTCGTCCGCGCTTTTTTTCATTCTGGGCTCCCACATGATCAACATCACCCTGCCGGACGGGTCGGTCCGGCAATTCGACAAGGCGGTCTCGGTGCGCGAAGTCGCCGCTTCCATCGGCCCCGGCCTCGCCAAGGCGGCGCTCGGCGGGAAGGTGGACGGCAAGCTGGTCGACACGAGCCACGTCATCGCAAGCGACGCGAAGCTCGCGATCGTCACGGACAAGGATCCCGAGGGGCTGGAGCTCATCCGGCATTCGACCGCGCACCTGCTCGCCTACGCCGTGAAGGAGCTCTTCCCCGACGCGCAGGTCACGATCGGGCCGGTGATCGAGAACGGCTTCTACTACGACTTCGCGTACAAGCGGCCCTTCACGCCCGAGGACCTCGCCGCCATCGAGAAGCGCATGGCCGAGCTCGCGAAGAAGGACCTGCCCGTGCAGCGCGAGGAGTGGAGGCGCGACGAGGCGGTGAAGTTCTTCCAGTCGATCGGAGAAAAGTACAAGGCCGAGATCATCGGCGCGATCCCCGCGCAGGAAGGCATCAGCCTCTACCGCGAGGGCGACTTCATCGACCTGTGCCGCGGGCCCCACGTGCCTTCGACGGGCAAGCTCAAGGTCTTCAAGCTGATGAAGGTGGCCGGCGCCTACTGGCGCGGGGACTCGAACAACGAGATGCTGCAGCGCATCTACGGCACCGCGTGGGCGCGCAAGGAGGACCAGGACGCGTACCTCACGATGCTCGAGGAGGCGGAGAAGCGCGACCATCGCCGCATCGCCAAGCAGCTCGACCTCTTCCACATGCAGGACGAGGCGCCCGGCATGGTGTTCTGGCATCCGAAGGGCTGGGCGCTGTGGCAGCAGGTGGAGCAGTACATGCGCGGCGTGTACCGCGACAACGGCTACCAGGAGATCCGCTGCCCGATGATCCTCGACCGCTCGCTGTGGGAGAAGTCGGGCCACTGGGAGAACTACAAGGACAACATGTTCACCACGGAGTCGGAGAAGCGCGACTTCGCGATCAAGCCGATGAACTGCCCGGGCCACGTGCAGGTGTTCAACTCGGACCTGCGCAGCTACCGCGACCTGCCGCTGCGCTACGGCGAGTTCGGCGCGTGCCATCGCAACGAGCCCTCCGGCGCGCTGCACGGCCTCATGCGCGTGCGCGGCTTCACGCAGGACGACGGCCACATCTTCTGCAGCGAGGACCAGATCGAGCCCGAGTGCGTCGCGTTCCACAGGCTCGCCTTCGACGTCTACCGCGACTTCGGCTTCGAGGACATCGTGGTGAAGCTGGCGCTGCGGCCCGACAAGCGCATCGGCGAGGATGCGCAATGGGACAAGGCCGAGGAGGCGCTGCGCGGGGCGCTGCGCGCGTGCGGCGCGCAATGGACGGAGCTCGCGGGCGAGGGCGCCTTCTACGGGCCCAAGATCGAATACCACCTCAAGGATTCGCTCGGGCGCTCGTGGCAGGTGGGCACGATGCAGGTCGACTTCATGATGCCCGGGCGACTGGGCTCGGAGTACGTGGCGGAGGACAACTCGCGCCGCACGCCGGTCATGCTGCATCGCGCCATCGTGGGATCCATGGAACGTTTCATCGGCATCCTCATCGAGCACCACGCGGGCGCGTTTCCCCTCTGGCTCGCGCCGTTGCAGGTGGTCGTGATGAACGTGACCGACCGCCAGGAGGCGTACGTGAACGAAGTCGCGGGCACGTTGCGCGCGGCGGGCATCCGTGTGGCCACGGATTTGCGGAATGAGAAAATAACGTATAAAATTCGAGAACATAGCATTCAAAAGCTTCCTTACCAGCTGGTTCTGGGAGATAAGGAAGTCGCCGCGAAGACGGTCTCAGCGCGGACGCGCTCCGGGGAGAACCTGGCACCGGTCCCGCTCGAGACCTTTATTTCGCGCCTGAAAAGCGAGATCGCGTCGCGCAGGTGAGTGCCCGGGGGCGCCGAACCTCCCTCGAAATGACATGAAGTTCAGGCGCCAAGTGATTAATTTTTAGAGGAATTTTCGCATAGCTCAGGACAAAGCAGTACGCATCAACGGCGAGATCAACTCACCGGAGATACGCCTCATCGGAGTCGAGGGCGAGCCCATCGGAATCGTGAAGATCGACGAGGCCATGCGCATGGCCGAGGAGAATCGACATCGACCTGGTCGAGATCGCGCCCACCGCCAAGCCGCCGGTTTGCCGTCTGATGGACTACGGCAAATTCAAGTACCGCGAGAGCAAGAAGGCCCACGAGGCCAAGCTCAAGCAGAAGCAGATCCAGGTGAAGGAGGTGAAGTTCCGGCCCGGCACCGACGAGGGCGATTACAAGATCAAGGTGCGCAACCTCACGCGCTTCCTCACCGAGGGCGACAAGACGAAGGTCACGCTGCGTTTCCGCGGCCGCGAAATGGCGCACCAGGAGCTCGGAGTGCAGCTCCTCAAGCGCGTCGAGGCCGACCTGAAGGAAGTGGGCGTGGTCGAGCAGTGGCCCAAGCTGGAAGGCCGCCAGATGGTGATGATCCTGGGGCCGAAGAAGAAGCATTGAGAGAGCGGGGCGGAGGATAGGCGGCGGGGCGGTCGTTGGAGCGGACAGCAAGCTGCCGCTCAACGACGCGAAGCAAGAATCAGGTCCAGGGCCGAAAGCCCGGGAAGTGACAAGGTGTCTTCAGGTCGAGAAGCGCGGAAGGGTTCCGCCACCTGCTGCACCAATGAAGGAGGGCAACCATGCCCAAGATGAAGACCAAGAGTGGCGCCGCCAAGCGCTTCCGGGTCCGCGCAAGCGGCTCGATCAAGCGTTACCAGGCGGGCAAGCGCCACATCCTCACCAAACGCACCACCAAGAACAAGCGCCACCTTCGCGGCAGCACCGGGGTCGACAAGACCAACCTGGGCCACGTGAAGGCGATGCTTCCCTACGCCTAAGGAGCCGCCATGCCTCGCGTAAAACGTGGAGTCACGGCGCGCGCGCGCCACAAGAAGGTCCTCGACCAGGCCAAGGGCTACCGGGGACGCCGCAAGAACGTCTACCGCATCGCCAAGGAAGCGGTGATGAGGGCGGGGCAGTACGCCTACCGCGACCGCCGCAACAAGAAGCGCGAGTTCCGCGCGCTCTGGATCACCCGCATCAACGCCGGCGCCCGCGAGGCGGGCGTGAGCTACAGCCAGTTCATGGCCGGGCCTCAAGAAGGCCGGCATCGAGATGGATCGCAAGGTCCTCGCCGACCTCGCGGTGTTCGACAAGGCCGCGTTCGGCAGGATCGTCGAGCAGGCCAAGGCGAGCCTCGGGGCCTAGACGAGACGGAAAAAAAGGAAACGAGGGGCTCGCGAGAGCCCCTCTTTCTTTTGACATGACAACTCAAGCCATAGAAGCCGTTCTCTTGCAGATCGTGAGCGATGCGAGCGCCACGCTCACCGCGACCGCGAGTGTCGCGGAGCTCGAGCAGGCCAAGGCGCGCTTCCTCGGCAAGGGCGGTTCGCTCACCGAATTGCTGAAGGGGCTGGGAAAGCTTTCGACGCAAGAGCGGCCGAGGGCGGGTGCCGCGATCAACACCGCGAAGGCTCGGGTCGAGGAGCTGGTGCAGGCAGCAGCTCGACGCGCTCAGGGCGCGTGAGCTGGATGCCAAGCTCGCCGCCGAAGCGATCGACGTGACGCTCCCGGGACGCCGGCAGGCGCCGGGCGGGCTGCATCCGATCGCGCGCGCCGAGGAGCAGGTGGAGAAGCTGTTCGCGACGATGGGATTCACCGTAGCCGACGGCCCCGAGATCGAGAACGACTACTACAACTTCACGGCGCTGCGCATGTTTCCCGACCATCCGTCGCGCAGCATGCAGGACACGTTCTACATCGCGGGCTCGGAACACGTGCTGCGCACGCAGACTTCTCCCGTGCAGATCCGCTACATGCAGTCGCACACGCCGCCCATCCGCATCATCTGCCCGGGACGCGTGTACCGCTGCGACCACGACGCGACGCACTCGCCGATGTTCCACCAGGTCGAGGGCCTGTGGGTCGACGAGGGCATCAGCCTCGCGGACCTGAAGGGGACCGTGACGCAGTTCTGCCGCGCCTTCTTCGAGCGCGACGACATCGGCATCCGCTTCCGCCCGTCGTACTTCCCGTTCGTGGAGCCGGGCGTGGAGATCGACATGGAATGGTCGCGCAAGGACGGCGAGGTGGCGTACCTCGAGATCGCGGGCGCCGGCGTGGTGCATCCGGACGTGCTGCGCAACGGCGGCATCGATCCGCAGAAGTATTCGGGCTTCGCGTTCGGCATGGGACTGGACCGGCTCGCGATGCTCAAGTACGGCGTGAACGACCTGCGCCTCTTCTTCGAGAACGATCTCAAGTTCCTGGGGCAATTCCGATGAAGGTTTCCATTGCCTGGCTGAAGGAGCTCGCCGAGACCGACATGCCCGTCGAGGCGCTGGCGCATGCGCTCACCATGGGCGGCCTCGAGGTGGAGGAAGTCACGCCCGTCGCCGGCGCGTTCTCGGGCATCGTCGTGGGCCACGTGAAGAGCGTGGCGCCGCATCCCGACGCGGACAAGCTGCGCGTGACGCAAGTGGACGCGGGCACGGGCGAGCTGCTCACGATCGTGTGCGGCGCGCCGAACGTCGCGGCGGGACAGAAGGTGCCGTGCGCGCTCGTCGGCGCAAGGCTGCCTTCCGGGAGCGGCATCCTCGAGATCAGGAAGGCGAAGCTGCGCGGCGTGGAATCCCACGGCATGCTGTGCTCCGCGCGCGAGCTGGGGCTGTCCGACGACCATGCGGGGCTCCTCGTGCTCGAGGAAGAGCGCGCCCGTGGGACGCGACGTGCGCGAGGTGCTGGGCCTCGACGACGTCTACTTCACGCTCAAGCTCACGCCCAATCGCGGCGACTGCCTGTCGCATGTTCGGGATCGCGCGCGACGTGGGCGCGATCACCGGATGCCGCGTGACGCTGCCGCCCGCGCCGCCCGTGGCGTCGAGCATCGCGCGACGCGCGCGCGGTGGGCATCACCGAGCGCGCGGGATGCGGCCATTATTTCGGGCGCGTGGTGCGCGGCATCGATCCGGCCGCGCGCACGCCGCAATGGATGGTGCGCCGCCTCGAGCGCGCGGGCCTGCGGGCGATCAGCCCGCTGGTGGACATCACCAACTACGTGATGCTCGAGCGCGGGCAGCCGATGCACGCGTTCGACAACGCGAAGCTCGCCGGTCCGATCGACGTGCGCTACATGAAGCCGGGCGAGCGCATCAAGCTGCTCAACGGCACGAGGTCGAGTACCGTGCGAGGCTGCTCGCGATCACGGATCGCGTCGGGTCCCGTGGCGCTCGCCGGCGTGATGGGCGGGTTCGACACGATGGTCGGGCCCGCGACCACCGATGTCTTCTTCGAGGCCGCGCTTTCCCCCCGACGCGGTGCAGGGCAAGACCCGCGAGCTTTCGCTCACGAGCGACGCGGCGCACCGCTTCGAGCGCGGCGTGGATCCCGCGGCCGCGGGCGCGGCCCTCGAGCGCGCGGTCGCCTTGACGATCGAGATCTGCGGCGGCCGCGCGGGCCCCGTGAGCCACGCGCAGGGCGAGCTTCCGAAACGCGCTCCCGTGCGCGTACGGCCGGAGCGCGTGCGCGCGCTGCTCGGCTACTTCGTGAGCGACGACGAGATGCACCGCATCCTGCGCCGGCTGGCCTGCATACCCGAATCCGCCGGAGAGGCGATCCTCGCCACGCCGCCCAGCTGGCGCTTCGACCTCGCGATCGAGGAGGATTTCGTCGAGGAGATCGCGCGCGTGCACGGCTACGAGCACGTACCCGCGAACGCTGCCGCGCGCGAGCGTCCCGATGCTCGCCGTTGCACGAGGGCGAGCGCGACCGCTTCGACGCTGCGCCACGCCGCTCGCCGCGCTAGGCTACCAGGAAGTCGTGAATTACAGCTTCGTGGCGGAGGAGTCGGGAGCGCGATTTCGCCGGCAACGAGAATGCCCGTTCGCCTCGCCAATCCCATCGCGAGCCACATGAGCGTGATGCGCACGACGCTGCTGGGCGGCCTCGTGCAGACGCTGCGCTCGAACCTCAATCGCGACGAGTCGCGCGTGCGCATCTTCGAGATCGGCCGCTGCTTCGAGGCGGATGCGCGCCGACCTGGCCGCCCAGCCGGAGCGCATCGCGGGCCTCGCATTCGGCTCGCGCTGGCCGGAGCAGTGGGGCGAGAAGCCGGTCGCAGTGTCGATTTCTTCGACGCGAAGGGCGACGTGCAGAGTCCCTGGCGGGGACCCGCGGGCTCGAATTCGCGGCCGGACCCACCCCGCATTCCATCCCGGGCGCTGCGCGCCGTGCGCCGCGACGGACACGTCATCGGCATCGTCGGCGAGCTCCATCCCCGGTTACAACTGAAATACGAGCTGCCTGCGCCGCCGGTCGTCTTCGAGCTCCTCGCGCGCCCCGCTCATGGAAGGCGTCTATCCCCGCTTTTCCGGGCCTTTCGCGAATGCCCGTGGTTCGCCGTGATTACGCGTTTACCGTCGGGGAAACGGTGCCCGTGGGCGAGCTCCTGGCCGCCGTCCGGGCCCGTGTTCCGGCGTTCGTCCGGGCCGTCGAAGTGTTCGACCAATACCGCGGAAAGGGAGTCGAGCCCGGCAAAAAAAGCCTTGCTTTACGGATAGTTATGCAGGATACTGACAGGACTTTGACAGATTCCGAGGTGGAGGCGGTAGTCGCCTCCATTCGCGAGCAGCTCAATCAAGAATTCAAAGCCCAGCCGCGCACGTGAAAGACAAAGTCACCCTCACCAAGGCCGAGCTGGCCGACCTCATGTTCGAGAAGGTCGGCCTGAACAAACGCGAGGCCAAGGACATGGTCGAGTCGTTCTTCGAGGAGATCCGGATCGCCCTGGAGCGGGGCGAGATGGTGAAGCTCTCGGGCTTCGGCAATTTCCAGCTTCGCAAGAAGCCGCAGCGTCCCGGGACGCAATCCCAAGACCGGCGAGGAGATCCCCATCACGGCGCGCCGCGTGGTCACCTTCCATGCAAGCCAGAAGCTGAAGAGCCTGGTGGAGAAGTCCTTCAATGGCCACGGAGAACCTGGCGACGACTGACCTTCCGCCGATCCCCGCGAAGCGCTACTTCACGATCGGCGAAGTAAGCGAACTCTGCGGCGTGAAGCCGCATGTGCTGCGCTACTGGGAGCAGGAGTTCACGCAGCTCAAGCCCCTGAAGCGCCGCGGCAACCGCCGCTACTACCAGCACCACGAAGTCCTGCTGATCCGCCGCATCCGCGAGCTGCTGTACGAGCACGGCTTCACCATCAACGGCGCGCGCAACCGCCTCGAGGAGCCGGTCCATTCCTCGATGGGCGGCACCAAGACGATGACCGTTCCGCAGCCCATTTCGCCGGGCAACATCCGCAAGGAGCTCAAGAGCATCCTCAAGATGCTCGAGCGCTAGCGTTTCGTCGATCCCCGCGTCATTCCCGCGTAGGCGGGAATCCATTCTGCGGATATAATTTCCAGTTCGGTCGGGGCGTAGCGCAGCCTGGTAGCGCACCTGCATGGGGTGCAGGGGGTCGGAAGTTCGAATCTTCTCGCCCCGACCATTCTCCGATTCGCGATCTCCCCATCACGCTGGACAAGCTCCTGGGGATGCCCGAGAATCGCGCCATCCGATCGGGAGAGCGCGTCCGCGCGACGCCGCCGAAGGGGTAGCACCCGCAAACTCTCAGGCCAAAGGACCGATCGGGGCCGGTGCCGCAGGCGCCGGACTCTGGAGAGCGGCGATCGGGCTTCCCTCGGGAACCCGGGCGTCCACCGAAGGGGCGAGCGGAGCGGCGAGGGCGCCGCGCCGTAATCTCTCAGGTACCAAGGACAGAGGGGTCAGGAAGCCGCGAGGCTGGCCTGGCCCCTTTCGTTTTCCGGAGGCTGGCGCAGTGAAGAAGACGCCGCTCAACGCAATCCATCGCGCCTCGGGCGCCCGCATGGTCGATTTCGGCGGCTGGGAAATGCCCGTGCATTACGGCTCGCAGATCGAGGAGCACCACGCCGTGCGCCGCGACGCGGGACTCTTCGACGTCTCGCACATGCAGGTGATGGACTTCGAAGGCGCGGGCGCGCGGGCTTTCCTGCGCCGCGCGCTCGCCAACAACGTCGACAAGCTGAGGGAGCCCGGCAGGGCCCTCTACTCGTGCATGCTCGCCGAGGACGGCGGCGTGATCGACGACCTCATCGTGTATTTCTTCCACGACAATTTCTTTCGCGCGGTCGTGAACGCGGGGACCGCGGAGAAGGACCTGGCATGGCTCGGTGCGTTGCGCGACGCCTGGAAGTCGCCCGTGAGCCTCGTGCCGCGCCGCGACCTCGCCATGATCGCGATCCAGGGACCGCGCGCGCGGGAGCGCTTCTGGCGGGCCTATCCCGCCTTGCGCGCGACGACCGAGCCGCTGCGGCCGTTCACCGCCGCGTTCGCCGGCGACTTCATGGTGGCGCGCACCGGCTACACCGGCGAGGACGGATTCGAGATCGTTCTTCCCGCGACGCAGGCGGCATCCGCGTGGCAGGCGCTCGTGGCGGCCGGCGCACGCCCCTGCGGCCTCGGCGCGCGCGACACGCTGCGCCTGGAAGCGGGCATGAACCTCTACGGCCAGGACATGGACGAGCGCGTCTCGCCGCTCGACGCCGGGCTCGCATGGACCGTGGACCTCACGGGCGAGCGCGATTTCGTGGGCAAGCGGGCGCTCGTCGCGCATGGGCAGAACCACGAGTTCCTCGGGCTGCTGTTGCTCGAGCCGGGCGGCGTGCTGCGCAGCCATCAGAAGGTCTCGATCAACGGCGCGAGCGGCGAGGTGACGAGCGGCACCTTCTCGCCCACGCTCGCGCGCTCCATCGCGCTGGCACGCCTGCCGCGCGGCGCCGCGCCCGGCGACACCGTGCACGTGCAGGTGCGCGACAAATCGCTCGCGGCGCGCGTGGTGAAGCCGGTCTTCGTGCGCCACGGACAACCTCTCGTCAACCCCGGGGAAGCCCCATGAAACTTCCGCAGGAGCTGCGCTACACCGAGTCCCACGAGTGGGCCCGCCGCGAGCCCGACGGCACCGTGAGCGTGGGCATCACCGACCACGCGCAGGAGCAGCTGGGCGACATCGTCTTCGTCGAGGCGCCGAAGGTGGGGCGCAAGGTGAAGGCGGGCGAGGCGGTGGGCGTCGTCGAATCGGTGAAGGCCGCCTCCGACATCTACGCGCCCGTATCGGGAGAGGTCGTCGGCGCGAACGATGCGCTCGCCACCGCGCCCGAGGCCGTGAACGCCGACGCGTTCGCCGCCTGGATGTACCGGCTGAAGCCCGACAACCCCGCGGACGTCGATCGCCTGCTCGATGCCGCCGCGTACGAGAAGGCCGCGTCCGCCTGAACCTCCCGGAGCCCACCATGCCCGACACGCCCCTGCGCGGCGCCGCCCGCGCCACCCTCGCCGAGCTCGAGGACGCCGCCGCGTTCGAGCGCCGCCATATCGGCCCCGACGACGGCGAGCAGGCGTCGATGCTGGCCGCGCTCGGCTTCGCTTCCCGGGCGGCGCTCATGGACGCGGTGATTCCCGGCGCGATCCGGCGGCGCTCGCCCATGGAACTGGGCGCGCCGCGCACCGAGGGCGAGGCGCTCGCGCGGCTGCGTGCGATCGCAGCGAGGAACCAGGTCTTCAAGTCCTTCATCGGGCAGGGCTACTACGGCACCTACACGCCCACGGTCATCCTGCGCAACGTCTTCCAGAATCCGGCGTGGTACACGGCGTACACGCCGTACCAGCCGGAGATTTCCCAGGGACGGCTGGAGGCGCTGCTCAACTTCCAGACGATGGTGTCCGACCTCACCGGACTCGGCGTGGCGAACGCGTCGATGCTCGACGAGGCGACCGCGGCGGCGGAGGCCATGACGCTCTGCCTGCGCTCGACCTCCTGCGCCTCGCGCGTCTTCGCGGTCGCCGACGACGTGCTGCCGCAGACGATCGACGTGGTGCGCACGCGGGCGGCCCCCCTGGGTATCGAGGTGCGCGTGGCTCCGGCGCGCGAGCTGGCGTCGATCGACGCCTTCGCCGCGCTGGTGCAATACCCGGGCGTCGACGGCGCCGTGCGCGATTACGCGCCGCTCGCGCGCGCGCTGCACGAGCGCGGCGGGCATCTCGTCGTCGCCGCGGACCTGCTCGCGCTCGCGATCCTCAAGCCTCCGGGGGAATGGGGCGCCGACGTGGCGGTGGGCTCCGCGCAACGCTTCGGCGTGCCGGTGGGACTGGGCGGGCCGCACGCGGCGTATCTCGCGACGCGCGATGAGCTCAAGCGCACCATGCCCGGGCGTCTCGTCGGCGTGACCGTCGATGCGCAGGGCGGGCCCGCGCTGCGCCTGGCGCTGCAGACGCGCGAGCAGCACATTCGCCGCGAGAAGGCGACGTCGAACATCTGCACCGCGCAGGTGCTGCTCGCCGTGATGGCCTCGATGTATGCGGTCTACCACGGCCCGGCGGGACTCACGCGCATCGCGCGGCGCACCCATCGCCTCGCGGCGATCCTGCGCACGGGTCTTGCGCGGCTCGGCTTCGCGACGGCTCCCGACGCTTTCTTCGACACGATCAGGGTGGAAGCCGCGGGCCGCCTGCCGGCCATCGTGGAGCGCGCGCAGGCGGCGCGCATGAACTTGCGCCGCGTCGACGCGCAGCGCCTGGGCATCTCGGTGGACGAGACCACCACGCGCGCCGACGTCGAGGCGATCTGGCGCGTGTTCGCGGGAGCGGACCCGTCCTTCGCCGTGGCGGACATGGAAGAGGCTCCCGACGCGATTCCCGCGGCGCTCCTGCGCCAGTCGCCGTTCCTCACGCATCCGGTCTTCAATCGCCACCACTCCGAGACGGAGATGCTGCGCTACCTCCGGCGGCTCGCCGACCGCGACGTGGCGCTCGACCGCTCGATGATCCCGCTGGGCTCGTGCACGATGAAGCTCAACGCGACGAGCGAGATGATCCCGATCGGCTGGCACGAGTTCGCGCACATCCACCCGTTCGCGCCTCCCGAGCAGTGGCGCGGGTATCGCGAGCTGGTGGCGTCGCTCGAAGCGCGGCTCGCGCAGGCGACCGGTTATGCCGCCGTCTCCCTGCAGCCCAACGCCGGCTCGCAGGGCGAGTACGCGGGGCTGCTGGCCATCCGCGCGTGGCACGCGAGCCGCGGCGAGGCGCATCGCGACGTGTGCCTCATCCCCAGCTCCGCCCACGGCACCAACCCGGCCTCGGCCCACATGGCGGGACTCGAGGTGGTGGTCGTCGCGTGCGATGCGCAGGGCAACGTGGACCTGGGCGACCTCGAGGGCAAGGCGGCGCAGCACGCGGCGAAGCTGGCCGCGATCATGGTCACGTATCCCTCGACCCACGGCGTGTTCGAGGAAGGCATCACGAAGATCTGCGAGATCGTGCATCGCCATGGCGGCCAGGTGTACGTCGACGGCGCGAACATGAACGCGATGGTGGGCCTCTGCGCGCCGGGCGAATTCGGCGGCGACGTCTCGCACCTGAACCTGCACAAGACCTTCTGCATCCCCCACGGCGGCGGCGGCCCCGGCGTGGGTCCGGTCGCGGTGGCGGCGCACCTCGCCAAATTCCTGCCCGGCCACCGCCACCTCGAAGGGCCGCGCGAGGCGATCGGCGCGGTGTCCGCGGCGCCCTACGGCAGCGCCTCGATCCTGCCGATCTCCTGGATGTACCTGGAGATGATGGGCGGCGCGGGCCTCACCGCGCGCGAGCGAGGTCGCGATCCTCAACGCGAACTACGTGGCGCGCCGGCTGGCGCCCCACTATCCGGTGCTCTATTCGGGACCGCGGCGGGCTCGTGGCGCACGAGTGCATCCTCGACCTGCGGGCGCTCAAGGAGAGCTCCGGGCATCAGCGTGGAGGACGTCGCCAAGCGGCTCATCGACTACGGTTTCCACGCGCCGACGATGTCGTTCCCGGTGCGCGGGCACGCTCATGGTGGAGCCCACGGAAAGCGAATCGAAGGCCGAGCTCGACCGCTTCTGCGACGCGATGATCGCGATCCGCGCGGAGATCCGCGCGGTGGAGGAGGGCGCGCTGGGACCGCGAGGACAATCCGCTGCGCAACGCGCCGCATACCGCGGCCATGGTGACGGCGGACGAATGGAAGCATCGCTATTCGCGCGAGGCTCGCCGCCTACCCGGTGGCCTCGGTGCGCGAGCAGCAAGTACTGGCCGCCGGTGGCGCGCGTGCGACAACGTCTACGGCGACCGCCACCTCGTCTGCACCTGCCCGCCGCTCGCCGATTACGATTGAGGGGGGTGCGGCGGGGCGCCACGGTATAATTTTCCCCCGCATGCGAATCCTCCTCTCGAACGACGACGGCTATTTCGCGCCCGGACTCGCCGCCCTCGCCGAGGGCCTCGGGTCGCTGGGCGAGATCACGGTCGTGGCGCCGGAGCGCGACCGCAGCGGCGCGTCCAACTCGCTCACGCTCGACCGGCCGCTGATGCTCAGCCGCGCCCCCAACGGCTTCCATTACGTGAACGGCACGCCGACCGACTGCGTGCACATGGCGGTCACGGGGCTGCTCGACTTCGAGCCCGACATGATCGTCTCGGGCATCAATTCCGGCTCCAACATGGGCGACGACACGCTCTACTCGGGCACCGTCGCGGCGGCCACCGAGGGCTATCTGCTCGGCATCCCGTCGATCGCCGTCTCGCTCGTGGGCAAGGAGTTCCGGCACTACGCGACCGCGGCGCGCGTGGCGCACGACCTCGTGGAGCGCTTCTCGCGCGCACCCTTCGGCGCGCCCGTGCTGCTCAACGTGAACGTGCCCGACGTGCCGTACGACGAGATCGCGCGGCGTCGAGGTGACGCGCCTCGGACGCCGCCACAAGGCGCAGCCGGTGGTGCAGGGCACCAACCCCCGCGGCGAGACGGTCTACTGGGTGGGCGCGGCGGGCGCCGCGCGCGAGGCCGGGCCCGGCACCGATTTCAACGCCCTGGAGCGTGGCGCCGTGTCCATCACGCCGCTGCAGGTGGACCTCACGCACGCGCAGCCAGATTCCGCTCGTCTCGGGCTGGCTTGCGCGATGAGCGCCCGCGACGGCATCGGCATGACGTCGGAGCGCACGCGCCTGCGCATGATCGAGGCGCTGCGCAGGGAGGGCATCGCGGACGAGCGCGTGCTCGCCGCGATGGCGGAGATCCCGCGCCACCTCTTCGTCGACGAGGGCATCGCCTCGCGCGCCTACGAGGACGTGGCGCTTCCGATCGGCCACGGGCAGACGATCTCCAGCCCCGCCATCGTCGCGCTCATGACCGCAGCTGCTGCTCGAGAAGCAGCCGATGGGCAAGGTGCTGGAGATCGGCACGGGCTGCGGCTACCAGACCGCGGTGCTCGCGCGGCTCGTGAAAGAGGTCTACACGCTCGAGCGCATCGCCCCGCCTCATGGACAAGGCGCGCCGGCACCTGCGCGACCTGCGCTTCTACAACGTGCGCTACAAGCACGTGGACGGCCACGCCGGGCTATCCCGAAGGCGCGCCCTACGACGGCATCCTGATGGCGGCGTCGGCCACCCACGTGCCCGAGGCGTTGAAGCAACAGCTCGCCGTCGGGGGCCGCATGGTGCTGCCCGTGGGAACGGAGGACCAATGGCTCTACGTGGTCGATCGCAAGGAGAGCGGCTTCGTCGAGCAGAAGCGCGCCGCGGTGCGGTTCGTTCCGCTGCTGCCGGGACTCGGCATGACGCCGCAGCGATCGCTATCGCGCGTGCGCGTCCTCGTGCTCGCCGCGTGCGCGGCGCCGCGCCCCGCGCCGGTCTCCGAGCGCACGCAGCCCGGCGCCGGTCGCCTCGGAAGCCCCGGCGGCTGCCGCGCCGGCGAGCGCGCCGCCCGGCGCCGCCCGAAAAGCCGGTCCCCACGCACACGGTCGAAGCGCGGCGAGACCCTGGTCAGCATCGCGCTGCAATACGGGCTCGACTATCGCGAGCTCGCCGCGTGGAACGGCATCACCAATCCGGCCACGCATCAGCGTGGGGCAGGTGCTGGTGCTCGCCGCGCCCGCCGGGGCGAATGCGCCGCTACGACGCCTTCGCCCGCGCCCGTCACGACGCCGCTCGCGCAGGCCGGCCCGCCGATCGAGGCCACCCGCTCGTCAACACGACAGGCTCAAGGTCGAGCCGCGCGGCGAGAAGGTGCCCTATTCGGACAAGGCCCTCGCGCAGTTCTCCGCGCCGGATGCCGGGTGCTGCGCCGGTGCCCGGGACGCCCGTGGCCGCGCCGCACACCCGCGGCCGCGCCTCCGCGGTGACCGCGCCGCCGCGTTCGGCCCGCGCCCGCCAGCCCGCGCCCCCGCCCGGGGCGCCGCCGAAAGCGGGGCACGGACAAGGAAGACATCGACTGGATGTGGCCGGTGAAGGGCAAGGTCCTGGCGCCCTTCAGCGAAGCGAGCAAGGGCATGGACATCGCGGGCAAGAAGGGCACGCCCGTGCTGGCCGCCGCGAGCGGCCGCGTGATCTACGCGGACGCGGGCCTGCGCGGCTACGGCAAGCTCGTGATCATCCGCCACAACGACACGTGGCTCTCGGCGTACGCGCACAACGACAACATCCTCGTGAAGGAGCAGCAGGAAGTGCGCAAGGGCCAGAAGATCGCCGAGATGGGCTCGACGCGACGCGGACCAGGTGAAGCTGCACTTCGAGATCCGCCGGCAGGGCAAGCCCGTCGATCCCGCCGAAGCTCCTACCGGCGATGTAGCGCGCGCTAGAGGCGGCGCGCAGTGCCCGAGCGCGCGCCGCTCCAGTCGCCGCCGGCCGCCTGGCGAAGACGCGCGCGTGTCGCGAACCACGGCGAGCGCTCCCCGCCAGCGCCCCAGCGCCATTCGGGCGGATGGGGCACCAGCACGTGCATCGGCGCCGCCCACGCCGGCGCGAAGGTGCACGTTCGCGTTGCTCACGTCACGTAGTCGTCGAGCAGCGAGGCAGCGCCAGCATCTCGCTCGAGGTCGTCGTTCGCCGCGCTGAAGTCGTGCACGGGCGCGCCGATCGCGCGCGCGATGCGCTCGTACTCGCCCGTCGCGCGGCAGCCGCTGCACGCCGATCCACGTCGCCGCGATGCCGCGCAGCGCACCTCCGAGGAGCGCGAGGTCGATCTCCTTCACCTGCGTGCTCGCGGGGCCGGCGGAAGCGACGCCGCCGCGCCACGTGAGCGCGACCCAGGGCCGCGGTCCGTGCGCCTCGAGCGACGCGCGCGCCCCTCGCAGGCGCTCGGGCAGCGGTGCGAGCGGCAACGCCGCCGGGAAACCGCGCGGGATCGTTCGTCTCGAGGAGCCACGGCAGGTCGCCCACGGCACGGATCGAGCCCGGGCGCCGGCTCGCGTCCGCGGCCAGCGCCCAGCTCGAAGAATCCCGTGCGCGCAGCATGCCGTGCAGCCGTGCGTCGCCGCGGAACGCGAGCCGCGCGCCGCGCCGCGCGAGCTCCGGCGGCGAAGCGCAGGAAGAACAGCACGTCGCCCAGGCCCTGCTCGGCGACGAGCACGAAGCGGCTTGCCCTCGAGCGTGCCGGGCAGCGGCCGCGCGCGCCGCATCGGGGGCGGTGCGCGCGAGCCCCTGCGCGAGGAGGCGCCAGCGGTACTGCTCCCAGCCTGCCGCGTACTCGCCCGCGGCACGAGCGCGCGCCCGAGGTTCTGGTGCGCGGCGGCGAACGCCCGGCTGCGCCGCGATGGCGCTCGCGGTACGCGTCGATCGCCTCGCTCCACCGGCCGCGCCGCCTCGAGCGCGAGGCCGAGGTTGTTGTACGCCTCGAACCACGACGGATCCGCTTGCAGGGCGCGCGCCGGAAGCACGCGATCGCCGTCGTCCACGCGGCCGGTGTCGCGCAACAGCAGCCCGAGGTTGTTGTGGAAATCGGGAACCGACGGATCGGCCGTCGATCGACTCGCGCATCAGGCGCTCCGCCAGCGCGAGGTCGCCGTCGCTGCCAGGCCGAAAGCCCGAGGTAATGGGTGGCGATGGCGTTGCCGGGCGCGCGCTCGAGCACCGCGCGATAGGCGCGCTCGGCGTCCTCGACGCGCCCCCGCTGGTGCACGGCGAGCGCTCGCGCAGCACCGAATCGATCGCGGTGCGGGCCCCGCGGCCGAGCGGCCGTGGCACTCCTTGTAGCGCTTGCCGCTGCCGCAGGGGCATGGGTCGTTGCGTCGGATCGGGCTTGCAAGGCCGCTTCCGGGATGTGGGGGAGGCGCGATTGTAGCGGCTCAGGCGGGCCGGAAATCCCGCACGCGGCTCGCGAGCTCGCGCAGTCTCCTCGCGGGTGGCCCCGTCCCCGTAGCGCGCGGCACGTAGCGTCGCGTGATCTCCTCGGCGGCCGCGGCGCATCCGGGCTTCGTGGCTTTCACGCGCTCCAGGTAATCCAGCGGCCCTTCGTCGGCGCGCGCGCCAGCCCCGCGGCGGCGAGCTTGCGGCAATAGCGGTCCCACGCCGCAAGCGAGGCTTCGCGCCGGCGCGGCCGGTCCCGCACCAGCAGTCCCGCGGTGACCGCCCCGCCCACCAGGAAGATCGCGACCATGAGCCAGAAACCCAGGGTGCGCCAGTCGACGCGCGGGAAGCCCGAGATCGGAGAAGAACTGCCGCTGGCGATCGATGTTGTATCCCACGACCCACTGGTCCCACTGGCTGTTGAGCGCCTGCCAGCCGTAGCTCACGTCGGCGAGCAGCCCGAAGCGGATCGGCCGCGATCAGCGAGGGAATCATGCCGATGGGCCCGAGGGCCGCGTTCACACCGCCTTCCACGCGCAGCGGCGAAACCGCGGCCGTCGGGTCGACGCGCACCCAGCCCTCGCCGCGGATCCAGATCTCGGTCCACGCGTGGGCGTCGGCCTGGCGCACGATGAGCTCGTTGTTGAACGGGTTCACCTCGCCGCCCTGGTAGCCGGTCACCACGCGCGCGGGAATGCCCGGCGGCGCGCATGAGCAGCGCGAAGCTTCCCGCATAGTGCTCGCAGAATCCCGCTTCGAGTGGAAGAGGAAGTCGTCGTAGGGATCGCGCGGATCGAGCAGCGGCGGATCGAGCGTGTAGGTGAACTCGCGGTTGTAGAGCTGGATCGGCCCGGTCGAGGATCGCGCGCGGGTCGGGATCTCTCGCGCGCCCACTGCGCGGCCCAGCGCGACGGTGCGCGGGTTGCGCGTCTCGTCGAACCCGAGCGGCGCCTTGCAGCGACAGCGGGCCGGCGTCCTCTCCGTAATGGTAGTCGAGCCACGAGGTCATCTCGTAGCGCAGGCGCTGGTCGACGGGCCGGCGCGAGCGCAGCTGCAGGTCGACGAGCGAATAGGCGTCGGGCGGCACCGCGGCCGGAACGTCGAGCGCGAAGAGCCAGTTCTTGTTGTTCGGCTCGATCATGACGACGTAGCGGGTGGCGTTGCGGGCGGTGGAGTAGTGCAGCGCGCCGCTCGGGCTCACGGGCGCCATGCGCCACGTGCGACGCCGTCGAACTCCGTGAGCACCGGCCCGCGCCAGTAGAGCAGCAGGTACGGGCGGGCGCTCGCCCAGGAAATGCACGCGGAAGGCGACGGCATCGGACTGGATGAGGTTCGCGATGTTGCCCGGGCGTCATCGTCTCCGAGAGCCCCGTGGAGCGGCGCGCGCGTCCTGGGGCAGCGCCCAGAGCGGCCCGTGCACGCGCGGAAAGAGGATGAAGAATGCCACCATGAGCGGCAGCGCCTGTACCAGCAGCGCTCCCGCCGGGCGCAGCCGCTCCATCACCGTGGGCGAGCGCCCCACGCGGTTGAAGCCCACGAGCGTGCCGATGAAGATCCACACGCACGCCAGCATGTACACGCCCAGCGGAATCGTCTGCGAGAAGAGGAAGTTCGTGAGCACGAGGAAGAAGCCCGAGGTAGATGCTCGACGCCACCTCGCGCTGCGTGCGCATCTCGAGGAGCTTGAGGGCGCCCATCACGATGAGCAGCGTCACGCCCGCCTCGCGCCCGGTGATGTGGCCATACTGCAGGTACGTGCCCACGCTCGCGCGCGATGGTGACCGCGCGACCACGAGGCCGCGCGACGGGAAGCGGATCGCCGCCCACGAGATCCAGGCGCGCCACGCCGCACCACGACGATGAAGAAGCCCACCCAGTAGGGCAGGCGCGAGAGGTGCGGGGCGACCACGAAGAGCATGGCCGCGAGGAGCCACGTGACGTTGCGAACGTCGAGGTGGGGCGAGTAGGGCGGGGCTCTCATGCGGCGCCTTCGAAGAGCGCGAGCGCCTCCAGGCAGCGGGCGCGATGCGCTTCTCCGCGATCGGGCGCGATCGCGCGTCCCGGCAGGCGCAGGCCGTATCCCTGGCCGAACTCCTCCGCCTGCAGCACCCAGTGGGCGAGGACGACAGGCGCGATTCCGCGTCGGGCGCGCGGCGCATCCTTCCAGTCGAGCCAGAGCTCGCTCGAGGCGCTCGCGCTGAACTCCTTCGTGAGCATGCCCCGCTCGCGCGCGAGCGCCTTCCACGCGATGAGCTTGCGGCGCGTCCCCGGGGCGATAGGCGCGCAGCATGTTGAATTCCTCTTCCCCGGGCACGGGAATGCCTTCCTCGCTGTCGCTGCTCGCGAGCGCTGGGCGGCGGGCCGGCAGACGGGTCCGGCCGCGGATAGACCAGCGCCTAGGTCGAAGTCGACGTACGACCAGGCGTGGAAGAGGCCCAGCGGATAGCGCGTGAAGACCTCCAGCCGGCCGCAGCGCAGGCGATCCCGCGCCGCGCGTGCGCATCGGCAGCGCGAGGCCGACGGGCTCGCCCACGCACGATGTCCGCGTAGACGGGCGTCCTCGTCGCGGCGGCGCAGCGCGATCGAGAAGCGCGTGAGCGAGGGCGTCTCGATGGTCACGCCGAAGGAGCGGTCTCCCCCGCGAAGACCGGGATCGCAGCGCCCGGGCCGCAGCCGCAGGTGCGCGAGATTGCGCCAGGTGTGCAGCATCGCCACCGCCGGCCATGCTCGCCAGCAGGAACGTGAGGACGAAGCCGAGCGAGAGTTGTAGTTGATCGAGGCGAGCAGGAGCAGCAGCACCAGTGAAGCGCGAAGCCGTAGCCCTGGCGCGTGGGCAGGATGAAGATGCGCCGCTGCACGAGCGTGACCGGCGGAGCCTCCGGTACGTTCGCGCCGGAAGATCCAGTCGGCGACCGACTGCCTCAGGTTCGGCGAACAGAGCGGCGCGGGCCCGCGTGCGGCGGCGGGCCTCAGGGAATCGGAACGCCCGCGATCAGCTCCCGCGGCGGGTCGAAGCCGCCCTTCACCGCCTCGGCGCTGCCGTGCAGGCGGTGGCCCGACCACCGCCGGAAGGATCGCCTGCACGTCCTCGGGAAGCACCTGGCGGCGGCCTTCCATCATCGCCCACGGCCTGCGCGGCGCGCAGGATCGCGAGGCCCGCGCGCGGCGACAGTCCCTTGCGTGAAGCGCGGCGAGTGGCGCGTATGGGTGATGAGCGCCTGCACGTAGTCGAGCAGCGCATCGGACACCTGCATCGTGCGGCACCGCCTCCTGCAGCTCCTTGAGCTGCGTCGGCCGTCATCGCGGGCTGCAGGTGCGAGATGATCTCGCGCCGCTCCGCGCCGCGCAGCAGCTCGCGCTCGGCCTTCGCGTCGGGATAGCCCAGGCTGATCCGCATGAGGAAGCGGTCGAGCTGCGACTCGGGCAGCGGGAACGTGCCCACCTGGTGCAGCGGGTTCTGCGTGGCGATCACGAAGAACGGCTCCGGCAGCGGCCGCGTCTCGCCTTCCGCCGTGACCTGGTGCTCCTCCATCGCCTCGAGCAGCGCGCTCTGCGCCTTCGGGCTCGCGCGGTTGATCTCGTCGGCGAGGATGATCTGCGCGAAGATCGGCCCGGGATGGAAGCGGAAGGTCGAGGTCTCGCGGTCGAAGATGGAGACGCCGATGATGTCCGCGGGCAGCAGGTCCGACGTGAACTGGATGCGCTGGTAATCGAGACCCAGAAGGCGCGCGAGCGCATGAGAGAGGGTGGTCTTTCCCACGCCCGGCACGTCCTCGATCAGCAGGTGCCCGCGCGCGAGGATGCAGGCCATGGCGAGCCGGATCTGGTGCTCCTTGCCCAGGATGACCTGCCCGGCGCCGGGCGAGGACCGCCTCCGTGGGGCCGGCGGAGATGCGGCTGCGCGCGTCGATGAGCATGGGAAAAAGGGGAACCCTGTCAGCGATTTACCGGTTAGATTCGTTATGCGGAAACGAGGATATCATGCCCCCGTCGCCGCCCGGCTTCGGGGCGGGGTGGAACATTCCCGTTGGAAGGCTGTTTAACCTCAATAGTTGCAACGCGGGCGCCGGGTCGCCCGAGGGAGACGGAAATGCCGGGAAGATGGATCGCAATCGCAATCGCGCTCGCCGCCGCCGCGCTGCCCGTGGCGGCGCAGGTGACGCCGGCCGCGAACTACACGGACATGTGGTACCTCGCCAGCGAGTCCGGCTGGGGCGTGAGCTTCACGCAGCATTCGGGCACCAACCAGGCGTACGCGGTTTGGTACACGTACGATCCGCGCGTCCCCGATCCGGCCGCCCCCGGCCGCTTCAAGCCGCTGTGGATCGTCATGCCGGGCGGCACGTGGGCCTCGCCCACCTCGATCACTGGCCCGGTCTACGTGACCAACGGCCAGCCGTTCTCGCAGTCGGGGTCGAACACGCGTCCCACGCAGGTGGGTACGTTCACGTTCGATTTCCTCGGCACCTCGAGCGCCAACTTCACGTATCACGTCTCGGCGCCGCCCGGGATCGCGAACGACGATCCGGCGTTCGGGTTGCCCACGCTCTCCGGCACGAAGACGCTCACGCGCCAAAGCTTCCAGAAAGCCCTAGAATCGCAGCATGGCGACCGTCGCTGCTCACCCATCCCGATTGCGCGCTGCACGAGATGGGCGCCGGTCATCCGGAATCCCCGCAGCGCCTGAAGGCGTGCTCGCCGCGCTCGAGTCTTCGGGGCTCGCCGCGAAGCTCGCCGCGCGCGAGGCGCCCGAGGCCACGCGCGAGCGATCGAGCGCGTGCACGGGCACGAGCACGTGGATTTCGTCTTCGATCTCCGCGCCGCAGCGCGGCTACGCGTACCTCGATCCCGATACCTCGATGAACGGGCAGCTCGCTCTCGGCGGCGCTGCGCGCGGCGGGCGCCGTGGTCGCGGCGACCGACATGGTGATGTCGGGCGAGGCGCGCCGCGCCTTCTGCGCCGTGCGCCCGCCGGGGCACCACGCCACGCGCGACGCGGCCCATGGGCTTCTGCATCTTCAACAACGTGGCGATCGGCGCCGCGCACGCGATCGAGGCGCACGGGCTGGAGCGCGTCGCGGTGCTCGACTTCGACGTGCACCACGGCAACGGCACCGAGGACGCTTTCCACGACGATCCGCGCGTGATGCTCTGCTCGACGTTCCAGCATCCGTACTATCCGTACTCGGGCGCGGACTCGGGCAACGAGCACATCGTGAACGTGCCGCTGCCGGCGATGACCGACGGCCGGGGCTTCCGCGCGGCCGTCGAGCGCTTCTGGGTGCCGGCGCTCGAGGCGCTTCCGCCCGCAGCTCGTGTTCGTCTCGGCGGGTTTCGACGCGCACCGCGACGATCCGCTCGCGCACCTCCAGCTCGGCGACGAGGACTATCGCTGGGTCACGGAGAAGCTCGTGGACGTCGCCGAGCGCCACGCGCGAAGGTCGCGTCGTCTCGACCCTCGAGGGCGGCTACAACACCGAGGCGCTCGGGCGCAGCGTGGTCGAGCACGTGCGGGCGCTGGCGGCCTGGGTTGAGCAGCCGTCCTCCAGGAGACTCGGCGTCGGCGCGCGCGCCGCGGACCTCGAAGCGCTTCGCGCGCGATTTCGCCCCGCTCGCGAGCACCACGGCGCGGCGCGCGACGCCGAGGCGCTTGCGATGTACGCCACCAGGTCTTCGTTGGCGCGGTCCTCCAGCGCGGGCGCCTGCACGCGGATCCTGAGCGCGTCGCCGTGCAGCCCCGCCACTTGCGTGCGCTTGCGCGCCCGGCTGCGCGTGCACGCGAATGAAAGCGTGCCGTCCGCCGGGCGGCGGTGACCACGCGGGCTCGCGGGTTTACTGCGAGACGTCGCGCTGCTTCTCGGTGGTGGGCGGCTGCAAGTCCGATGAGCGACCAGTTCTGCGTGTTGATGGCGGTGTGGATGATGCTGCGGTAGCGCACCGCCTGCGAGTACGCCCACGGCGACGCGAGGAAGTTCTGGTAGAGCTCCTCGAAGCTGGAGGAGCTGCAGTAGCCGCCGTACGCGCAGGCGAGCTGCGGCTCGCGGCTGAGGGAGGTGCAGTCGGGTCCGAGGTCGCACGCCACGAGGGAGAACGCGCCGAGGAATGCCGAGGGCTCCGGGCACCTCGCCGTTGGGCCCGATGCGCAGCTGGCTCGCCACCGACGATTGCGCGAGGTACTGGCCGACGATGATCATCGCCTCCGGATCGCGGGTCTGCAGCAGCCCGATCAGGCGCGAGAGGTCGTCGGCGCCGACGCGCGGGGCCGGCTGCGCGGCATCTCGGTGTGCTGGTTCGACGAGAGGTTCTTGTTCAGCTCGGCCACCAGCATGCGCGCCTGGGCGCGCACGTCGCCCTGCTGCGCGGCGGCCTGGAAGAGGTCGTCGACGTCCTTCTGCGAGATCTTCGTGCCCTGGAAGCGCGCGCAGCGCTGGGTGTTGTCCACCGCTTCGTAGGCGGCGAGGCGCTTCGCGTTGTTCGGGTCGTCCAGCGGCAGGTTCGCGAGGAACTGGCGGCGCTGCTTCGCGGCGTACGTGGCCATGTCCTCGTTGATGGACATGGTGAACTGGCATTCCTCGAGGGCCTTGGCGAGGTGGTAGCGCTCGTCGGAGGTGAGGTCGCCCTTGCGCGCCATGAGCGCGTCGGCGAACGCCTTGAGGTCGTGGGACCTGCGGAATTCGACGGCTACGGCGGAGGCGCGCGCGGCGTCCAGACGGGCCACCGGTGCAGGCACCTCGACCGGCGGCGCGGCGTTCTGCGCCGCGGGCGGCGCCACCGCTTCCACCGCGGAGGCCTCGTCGACGGACGCAACGCCCACGCGCGGCGCCTTGTCGTCGCGCGCCGCGGATACGACCCCGGTGTACTTGCTCGCGATCAGCAGCCCGTAGGCGACGAGCGAAGCCAGGCCGATGGCCGTTAGGCGATTCATGGAAGGGGAGTTTCCAGAAAAAATGCCGTCTCGTCAATGATTTCCGATATCCGGACCGGGGGGCTTGCCCTAGCGCAAGCCGGGGCGGCCGGCCTGTGAAATCGGTCACTTCAATGATGCAGGATCTTCGACAGGAAGACCTGCGCCCGCTCGCTGCGGGGCTTGCCGAAGAATTCCTCCTTCGGCAGGTCCTCCACGATCTGTCCCTGGTCCATGAAGATGACGCGGTGGGCGACCTTGCGCGCGAAGCCCATCTCGTGGGTGACCACCATCATCGTCATGCCGTCCTTCGCGAGCTGCACCATCACGTCGAGCACCTCGTTGATCATCTCGGGGTCGAGCGCGGAGGTGGGCTCGTCGAAGAGCATCGCCACCGGATCCATGGACAGGGCCCGCGCGATCGCCACGCGCTGCTGCTGGCCGCCGGAAAGCTGCGCGGGGAACTTGTCGCGATGGGCGGCGAGCCCGACGCGATCGAGCAGCTTCATGCCCTTGTCCTGGGCCTCCTTCAGGGGACGGCCCAGCACCTTCACCTGCGCGAGCGTGAGGTTTTCGATGACGCTCATGTGCGGGAAGAGCTCGAAGTGCTGGAACACCATGCCCACGCGCGCGCGCAGCTTCGGAAGGTCCGTCTTCGGGTCGCCCACCGAGATGCCGTCCACGACGATCTCGCCCTTCTGGAACGGCTCGAGGCCGTTCACGCACTTGATGAGCGTGGACTTGCCGCTGCCGGAAGGGCCGCAGACGACGACGACCTCGCCCTTCGCCACCTGGGTCGAGCAGTCGGTGAGCACCTGGAACGCGCCGTACCATTTCGACACGTTGCGGATGGAGATCATGGCTTCGGGCATCAGCGCACCACCGCGATTCTGGCCTGCAGGCGCCGCACGAGGAGCGACAGGCCGAAGGAAACGATGAAGTAGACCACCGCGACGAACGAGTACATCTCCACCAGGCGGTAGTCCCGGTTGGCGATCTTGGAGGCGGCGCCGAGGAAGTCCGTGGCGGAGATCACGTACACGAGCGAGGTGTCCTGGAACAGGATGATGGTCTGGGTGAGGAGCACGGGCAGCATGTTGCGGAACGCCTGCGGCAGCACGATGTGGCCCATCGTCTGCCAGTAGTCGAGCCCGAGGGCGAAGCCGGACCACACCTGGCCGCGCGGGATCGACTGGATGCCGGCGCGCATGATCTCGCAATAGTAGGCCGCCTCGAACATCGTGAACGTGACGAGCGCCGAGTAGAACGGGCCCACGGGGATCGGGTGGTCCTCGCGCAGGACCCACGCGCCGATGTAGGGCACCAGGAAGAAGAACCAGAAGATCACCAGCACCAGCGGGATCGAGCGCATCAGGTTCACGTAGCCGCCGGCGAGGATCGCCAGCGGGCGGAAGCCCGCGAGCCGCATCATGGCGAGCAGCGTGCCGAACACGATGCCGCCGCTCATGGCGAGCACCGTGAGCGTCACCGTGAAGGTCATGCCGTCCCGGAAGAGGTAGGGCAGCGAGGTCCAGATGACGTCCCAGTCGAAGCCGCCCATCAGTGCCCCGCGGCCTGTGCCCCGCCCACGGCGATGAGGCCGGGCACCCGCACCCTGCGCTCCAGCCAGCGCATGCCGATCACGACGACGAGGTTGGTGAGGAGGTAGATCACGGTGGCGGCGGCGTAGGCCTCGAACACCTGGAAGCTGAACTCCTGCATCGCACGCGCGCGCCCGGTGAGCTCCATCAACCCGATGGTGAGCGCGACCGAGGAGTTCTTGATCACGTTCATGAACTCGGAGGTGAGCGGCGGCAGGATGATGCGGAAGCTCTGCGGCAGGATCACGTAGCGGTAGGTCTGCCATGCGTGAGGCCCATCGCCGTGCCCGCCATGCTCTGGCCGCGGGGCAGCGACTGGATCCCCGCCTTCACCTGCTCGGCCACGCGCACCGAGGTGAAGAGCCCGAGGCACATCACCGCCGGAAGGTACGAGCTCCAGGGCGGCGGCATCTGCTTGATCGCAGTCCCCGATGCCCGTCGGCAGCAGCTCGGGAACCACGAAGAACCACAGGAACATCTGCACCAGCAGCGGGATGTTGCGGAAGAGCTCCACGTAGCCGTTGCCGAGCCGCACGACCCAGCGGCCGCTGCGTGGTGCGCAGCGTGCCGATCGCCGCGCCGAGGACGAGCGCGATGACCCAGGCCGCAAGCGCCGTGACGAGAGTCCAGCCGAGCCCGACGAGCAGGTAATGCAGGTAGCTTCCGCTGCCGCCGGGTTCCTGCTGCGAGCAGGATGCCCCAGTTCCAGTGGTAGTTCACGCGGCCTCGCCGGGGAAAACGGAAACGGGGGACCCGCGGTCCCCCGTCTCACGCGCGACGGTCAGTCGTAGTCCTTCGCTTCGCCCGAGTCGGTCGGGTGCGCGACGACCTTCTTGAGCTCCTTGCTCATCGGCACCTTGAGGTCGATGCCCTTGGGCGGGATCGGCTTCTCGAACCACTTGGCGTAGATCTTGTTGATCTCGCCGCGACTTGTAGACCTGCGCGAGCGTGTCGTCCACGAGCTTCTTGAACTCGTCGTCGCCCTTGCGCATCATCATTCCGTAGGGCTGCGGCCGAGAGCGAAACCGAGCTGATCTCGAAGTCCTTCGGGTTGCGGGAAGAGGCCTGCAGGCTGTAGAGCAGGATGTCGTCCATCACGAACGCGACCGCGCGGCCCGTCTCCACCATCTGGAACGCCTCCGGGTGGCCGTTCGCGGAGATGATGTTCATGCCGAGGTTCTCCTTGCTGTTGACCTCGGTGATCTCCTTGATGTTCGACGTGCCGGCGGTCGAGACGACCGTCTTGCCCTTGAGGGCCTGCAGCGACGCCTTGACGTGCGCCGACTTCTTGGCGATCCAGCGGTTGCCGGTCACGAAATACGTGTAGCTGAAGTCGACCTGCTGCTGGCGCTCGGTGTTGTTGGTGGTCGAGCCGCACTCCAGGTCCGCGGTGCCGTTCGCGATGAGGGGGATGCGATTCGCGGACGTGACGAGCTGGTACTTCACCTCCAGCTTCGGCATCTTGAGCTTCTTCTTCACCGCGTCGACGACCTTCATGCACAGGTCCATCGCGTAGCCGATGGGCTTCTGGTTGTTGTCGTAGTAGGAGAAGGGGATCGACGCGTCGCGGTTGGCGATGGTGATGTAGCCCTGGGACTTCATCTTCTCGAGGGTGCCCTCGGCCAGCGCGGGAGTGGCGGCGAGGGCGCAGCAGTGCGAAGGCGCCGACGGCGAGCAGGCGCGCGCTTGGTTTGGCGAAGCATGGCGATACCTCCTGTTGGGAAAGATGCACGCGGCGTTGTTTCGTGTTCGGGGCCCCGGCAGGCGGATGGCGCCGGGCGGCCGCATACGGCGGCTAGGATACCCGCGCGCGGTTTGGAGGACAATAACGCTTTCCGTCACGCAACCTTCCCTCATGCATTTCCCCGCCCACGAGCAGAAGCAGGCGATCCTGGAGCAGGCGATGCGCATCGCCGACCAGAGCCTTCCCGCCGCCGGGGCGCGCGAGGCGCGCGCCTTCATCGCCGCGTACTACGAGCAGGTGGATGCCGAGGACCTCGCCGCGCGCGAGCCGGCCGACCTCTACGGGGCGGCGATGGCCCACCTCGCCTTCGCGCGCACCTTCGCGAGCGGCACGCCCAAGCTGCGCGTGTACAACCCGCGCGAGGAGGAGCACGGCTGGGCGAGCCCGCACACCGTGATCGAGATGGTGAACGACGACATGCCGTTCCTCGTGGACTCGGTCACGATGGAGGTGAACCGGCAGGGCTGCACGCTGCACCTGCTTAACCATCCGCTCTACTCGACGCGCCGCGATGCCCAGGGCCGCCTCGAGTCCTTCGGGCCGCCCGGCTCCGACGGGCACCAGGAGTCGCTCATCCACGTGGAGGTGGATCGCGAGATCGATCCGGCGCGGCTGAAGGCGCTCGCCGACGGTCTCCTCGCCGCCCTCGGCGACGTGCGCGCGGCCTGGCGCGACTGGGCGGACGATGCGCGAGCGCATGGATGCGATCGTGAAGGAGCTCGCCGCGCCGCCCGCCTTCCTCGCCGGCGAGGAAACCGACGGAGATCCGCGCCTTCCTCGCGTGGGCCTCGGACCACCACTTCACGTTCCTCGGCTACCGCGAGTACGAGCTCGCGGCGATCGCGGGCGAGGACCAGCTGAAGATCGTGCCGGGCTCCGGCCTCGGCGTGCTGCGCGGTCCGGTCGCCGACGGCATCTCGCGCAACTTCGCGGAGCTGCCGCCGCAGATCAAGGCGCTCGCGCGCGAGCCGCGCCTGCTCGTGCTCACCAAGGCCAACGCGCGCTCCACGGTGCACCGGCCGGGCTACCTCGACTACATCGGCGTGAAGCGCTTCGACGCCGCCGGCAAGGTGGTGGGCGAGCGGCGCTTCGTCGGGCTGTACACCTCGTCGGCCTACCACGCCGATCCGGGCGAGGTGCCGCTCCTGCGGCGCAAGGTGGAGCGCGTGATCGCCCGCGCCGGCTTCCGCCCGTACAGTCACATGTACAAGAACCTGCTTTCCGTGCTGCAGGACTACCCGCGCGACGAGCTCTTCCAGGTCGACGAGGACGCGCTGCTCGAGACCGCGATGGGCGTGCTGCGGCTGGGCGACCGGAGGAAGACCCGCGTCTTCGTCCGGCGCGACATCTACGGGCGCTTCTACTCGTGCCTCGTGTACCTGCCGCGCGAGAGCTTCAACACCGACTCGCGGGTGAAGGTCCAGGAGATCCTGCGCCGGCACCTCAACGGGACGAGCGCCGAATTCACGGTGCACCTCTCGGAAGCGACGCTCGCGCGCCTGCACATGCTGGTGCGCACCAGCCCGCGCGAGGCGCCCGACTACGACGTGCGCGCCATCGAGTCGGAGATCACGCAGGCCACGCGGCGCTGGGAGGAATCGCTTCAAGAACGCGCTCGTCGAGGCGCGAGGGCGAGGAGCGCGCGATCGCGGCGCTGCGCGACGTACGGCCAGGGCTTCCCGCTCGCCTATCGCGACGAGGTGGCGGCGCGCGCGGCGGTGCGCGACATCGCGTTCATGCGCGCGCTGGGCGCCGCAGCGCACCTTCGCGGTGAGCCTCTACCGGCCGGTCGAGGCCGACGAGCGCACGCTGCGGCTGCGCGTCTATCGCCTGGGCGCGCCGGTGCCGCTTTCCGCGAGCCTGCCGGTGCTGGAGAACATGGGCCTCGAGGTGCTCGACGAGGTTTCCTACGAGGTCCGGCGCGGTGCCGACCCGGCGCTCGCCGAGCCCGTCAACCTGCACGACTTCGGGTTGCGCAGCGCCCACGCCATCCCCGACGTCGAGGCGGTAAAGCGCATCACCGAGGAAGCGCTGGTGCGCATCGCGCGCCGGGAGATGGAGAACGACGGCTTCAACCGGCTCACGCCGGGCGCCGCGCTGGCCGCCGACGACGTGGTGATCCTGCGCGCGTACGCGAAGTACCTGAAGCAGGCGGGCTTCACCTTCAGCCAGGCCTACATCGAGCAGACGCTCGCGGCCCATCCGGCGATCGCGGCGAAGCTCGTGGCGCTCTTCCACGCGCGCTTCGACCCGGAGCGCGCGAGCGGGCGCGAGGAGGCGCAGCGCGTCCTCGAGGAGGAGATCAAGGCCGCGCTCAACGCGGTCTCCAACGCCGACGAGGACCGGATCCTGCGCCGCTTCCTGTATCTCGTGCGCGCCACGCTTCGCACCAACGATCGGGTGCGCGACGCGGACGGTGCCCGCAAGCCGTACCTCTCGTTCAAGCTGCAGTCGGCCCAGGTGCCGGAGCTGCCCGAGCCGCGCCCGCTGTTCGAGGTCTGGGTGTATTCCACGCGCTTCGAGGCGATCCACCTGCGCGGCGGCAAGGTGGCGCGCGGCGGCATCCGCTGGTCCGACCGGCCCGAGGACTTCCGCACCGAGGTGCTGGGGCTCATGAAGGCGCAGATGGTGAAGAACGCCGTGATCGTGCCCGTGGGCTCCAAGGGCGGCTTCGTGCTCAAGGCGGCTCCGCCCGCGTCCGACCGGGAGGCGTTCCTGCGCGAGGGCGTGGCAGTGCTACCGCAACTTCCTGCGCGGCCTCCTCGACGTGACCGACAACCTCGTCGCCGGCAAGGTGGTCGCGCCCGCGCGACGTCGTGCGCCACGATCGCCGACGACCCGTACCTGGTGGTCGCGGCCGACAAGGGCACCGCGACCTTTTCCGACATCGCGAACGGCATCAGCGCCGAATACGGCTTCTGGCTCGGCGACGCGTTCGCCTCGGGCGGCAGCGCGGGCTACGACCACAAGAAGATGGGCATCACCGCGCGCGGCGCCTGGGAGAGCGTGAAGCGCCACTTCCGCGAGATCGGCGTCGATACCCAGGCGCACGATTTCACGGTGGTCGGCATCGGCGACATGTCGGGCGACGTGTTCGGCAACGGCATGCTGCTGTCGCGCCACATCAAGCTCGTCGCGGCGTTCGACCATCGCCACATCTTCCTCGACCCGGACCCGGATCCGGAGAAGAGCTGGCGCGAGCGCGAGCGGCTCTTCGCGCTGCCGCGTTCCTCGTGGGACGACTACGACACGGCGCTCATCTCGAAGGGCGGCGGCGTCTTCCCGCGCGCCGCCAAGTCGATCGCGTCTCGCCCGAGGCGCGCCGCGCGCTCGCCATCGAGGCGGCGGAGCTCACGCCCCAGGAGCTCATGAAGGCGATCCTCAAGGCGCCCGCCGACCTGCTCTACAACGGCGGCATCGGGACCTACGTGAAGGCGACGCGCCAGTCGAACGCGGAAGTGGGCGACCGCGCGAACGACGCGATCCGCGTGAACGGGGCCGACCTGCGCTGCAAGGTGGTGGGCGAGGGCGGCAACCTCGGCTTCACGCAGCTGGGGCGCGTCGAGTACGCGCAGGCGGGCGGGCGCATCAACACCGACGCCATCGACAACTCCGCGGGCGTGGACTGCTCCGACCACGAGGTGAACATCAAGATCCTGCTCGGCATCGCGGCCGCCGCCGGCGCGCTCACCGAGAAGCAGAGGAACAAGGTGCTCGCCGAGATGACGGAGGACGTCGCGCGCCTCGTCCTCGCGGACAACTACTTCCAGACGCAGTCGCTCTCGGTCTCGGGCGTGCGCGCCGACAAGCTGCTCGATTCGCAGGCCTCCCTCATCCGCGCGCTCGAGAAGTCGGGCAAGCTCAACCGCGCGGTCGAGTACCTGCCGGACGAGGACGAGATCGCGGAGCGGCGGCTGGCGCGCACCGGGCTCACCGCGCCGGAGCGCGCGGTGCTGCTCGCCTACTCGAAGATGACCCTGTCCGACGAGTTGGTGGCCTCCACGCTCGTGGACGACGAGTACGTGGCGCGCGCGCTGGAGGGCTATTTCCCGCCGCTGCTGCGCAGCCGCTATGCCGCGCTCATGCCGGAGCACCCGCTCAAGCGCGAGATCATCGCCACCGTGGTCGCCAACGCGATGATCAACCGCACCGGAAGCACGTTCGTGCACCGCATGCACGAGGAGACCGGCGCCACGCCGGAGGAAACGACACGCGCCTGCATGCTGGTGCGCGACATCTTCGGCTTCGAGGCGCTGTGGGGCGCCATCGACGCGCTCGACAACCAGGTCCCCGCGAAGCTGCAGTACGAGATGCTGATCGACGCCGGACGGCTCCTGCTGCGCGCAACGCTCTGGTTCCTGCGCCGCCGCCGCGAGCGCCTGCCGATGGCGCGCGTGCTCGAGATCTTCCGCCCGGGGCTCGCCGCGATCGAGCGCGAGCTGCCGGGCATCCTCTCGGCCGAGGACCGTGCCGCCTACGAGGCGGCGGTGGTGCGCCTCGCCGATGCGGGCGTGCCGCGCGATCTCGCGCAGCGCCTCGCCGGCCTCGGCTCGCTGTATGCGACGCTGGACGTGACGGAGGTCGCGCTCGCGCAGCAGAAGCGGGTCGAGTCCGTGGCCGCGCTCTACTTCGCCCTCGTGGGCGAGCTCGAGCTGCGCTGGTTCGCCGAGAAGATCGCGCTGCTGCCCACCGACACGCAATGGCAGGCGCTCGCGCGCAACGCGCTGCGCGACGACCTCGCGAGCCAGCAGCGCGCGCTCGCCTCGACCGTCTCCAAGCTTTCCCCCGGGACGGAGGACGTCGCGGCCATGCTGGCCGGGTGGCGCGAGCGCTACGCGCCCGCGATCGCGCGGCTGAAGGCGATGACCGAGGAGCTCAAGCGCGGCAAGGCCCCGCTCGATCTCGCGGTCCTCTCGGTGCTGCTGCGCGAGCTGCGCGCGATAGCGTCTTGACGCCCTGGCGCAGGTCGGCGCGCTAGCGCAGCTCGACGCCCTCGAAGGGCAGGCTCACGGTCGGCAGGTACAGCTCGACCTTCGACACGTCGGCGGCCGGCGCGTTGAACTTCGCCCAGAGCAGCACCTTCTTCTTCGGCGCGATCACCGCATACTGGTTCGTGGCGCCGTATTTCGCCGCGACCGGCTTGCGGTCCGGCGTCTTCACCACGGGGTACTTGGTCCGGTTCTTCGAGTCGAGGAAGTAGGCGTCGCCGGTGAGGCGGTAGACGTCGTACCACCCGGTGCGCTCGCTCGTCATGCGCTTCTTCTCGGCGGTCTTGTTCTCGAGCTGCCACTTCACCATGACGGTGTCGCCCTCGCCGCGCTTGGCCTCGAGAACGGTCGCCTCGACGCCCTCGACGTCGGTGGGCTGCGTCATGGGGCCGGCCAGCACGCACAGGGGAAGGAAGGAGGCGCAGGCCAGCAGGCCGGCGCGCCGGATGGTGGCTTTCATGGGGGTCCTCCCGCGCAAATGGGGGAGGCCAGTCTACGCCGTCGTCAGAGGATCAGCGCGGCCACCACGTTGCGGCCCTCGCCGAGGAGGATGTTGTAGGTGCGGCACGCGGCGGGGGTATCCATCACCTCGACCCCGATGCCGGCCTGGTACAGGGGCGCCAGGCGCGCGGCCTCGGGAAAGCGGAACGCCGCCCCGGTACCGATGAGGACGATCTCCGGGGCGAGCTCGACGATCGCGGCGATGTGGTCCGCGGAAAGCGTCTCGACCGAGGCCGCCGGCCAGTCGGTGATCACGCGATCGGCGTTCACCACGAGGCTCGTGCTGTGGCGGGCGCGGTTCACCTCGACGTAGCCCTCGCCGTATCCGGTGAAGCTGTTCTTGCCCTCCGGCCGCTCCTGCGCGATCTTCACCCCGCCTCCGTTGACCCGCGTCGGGAAACATTCGCTAGAATCATAGTCTTTTGCACCGCAGCATCGCCCATGAACCTCAACGACAACGGCCGACCGATGATCCCGGAGTTCTCGCGCATCAAGCGCCTGCCCCCGTACGTCTTCAACATCACCAACGAGCTGAAGATGGCGGCGCGCCGGGCCGGCGAGGACATCATCGACCTGTCCATGGGCAACCCCGACGGGCCCACGCCGCGGCACATCGTCGACAAGCTGGTCGAGGTCGCCCAGCGCGAGGATACCCACGGCTACTCGGTCTCCAAGGGCATCCCGCGCCTGAGAAGGGCGATCTGCCAGTGGTACAAGCGCCGCTGGGATATCGACCTCGACATGGACCGCGAGGCGATCGTCACGATCGGCTCCAAGGAGGGCCTCGCGCACCTCATGCTCGCCACTCTGGACCGCGGCGACACGGTGCTGGTTCCCAATCCCAGCTACCCGATCCACATCTACGGGGCCATCATCGCCGGGGCCGACATCCGCTCGGTGCGCATGACGCCGGGCGTGGACTTCTTCGCCGAGGCGGAGCGGGCGATCCGGGAGCTGATCCCGAAGCCCAAGATGATGATCATCGGCTTCCCGTCGAACCCGACCGCCAAGTGCGTCGAGCTCGATTTCTTCGAGAAGGTGATCGCGCTCGCGCGGCAGCACAACATCCTCGTCGTGCACGACCTCGCCTACGCCGACATCACCTTCGACGGCTGGAAGGCGCCCTCGATCATGCAGGTGCCGGGAGCCCGCGACGTGGCGGTCGAGTTCTTCACCATGTCCAAGAGCTACAACATGGCCGGCTGGCGCATCGGCTTCATGGTGGGCAACGCGGAGCTGGTGAACGCGCTCGCGCGCATCAAGAGCTACCACGACTACGGGACGTTCACGCCGCTGCAGGTCGCCGCGATCACCGCGCTCGAAGGCCCGCAGGAGTGCGTCGAGGAGATCCGGCAGAAGTACCAGAAGCGCCGCGACGTGATGGTGAAGGGCCTGCACGAGGCGGGCTGGATGGTCGAGAACCCCAGGGCCACGATGTACGTGTGGGCGCAGATCCCGGAGCGCTACCGCGCCATGGGCTCCATCGAGTTCGCGAAGAAGCTGCTGCACGAGGCGAAGATCGCCGTGGCCCCCGGCATCGGCTTCGGCGACTACGGCGACGACCACGTGCGCATCGCGCTGATCGAGAACGAGGCGCGCACGCGCCAGGCGGTGCGCGGCGTGAAGGAGATGTTCCGCAAGGACGGCCTGAAGTGAAGGTCGTCGCGGTCTCCAACGCGAAGGGCGAGGTCGTCGACGCCGAGCTCCTGCGCGCCGCCGAGCGCGTGCACCGGCAGCTGCGCCCGCACCTGCGCGCGGACTACATGGGCCGCATGAAGGAGGTCCTTGCCGGCGGCGCCGAGATGGCGGTCGCGCTGGTCGACGGCGAGGTCGCGGGCGTCACGGTCTTCCGCATCCTCGAGAAGACCCATTCCGGACGCGACCTGTATTGCGACGACCTCGTCACCGACGAGGCGCGGCGCTCGAGCGGCGTGGGCCACGCGCTCATGCAGTACATGGAGGCGGTCTGCCGCGAGCGCTCGTGCGACACGTTCTCGCTCGACTCGGGCGCGCAGCGCCAGCAGGCCCACAAGTTCTACTTCCGCGAGGGAATGACGATCACGTCGTTCCACTTCGACAAGAAGATCTCGGCCAATCCCACGGGAATCCGGTTCTCGTGAAGCCCATCCACGTCGGGCTGCTCGGCCTGGGCACGGTCGGCAGCGGCACCATCGAGGTGTTGCGCCGCAACCGCGAGGAGATCTCGCGGCGCGCCGGCCGCGACATCGTGGTGACGGTGGCGAGCGCGCGCGACCTGAAGAAGGAGCGCAAGGTCTCGCTCGAGGGCATCGAGCTCGTTTCCAGCGCGGGCGCGATCGTGACCCGCCCCGACGTCGACATCGTGGTGGAGCTGATCGGCGGCGAGACCGCGGCGCGCGAGCTGGTGTTGAAGGCCATCGACAGCGGCAAGCACGTGGTGACCGCGAACAAGGCGCTGCTCGCCAAGCACGGCACGGAGATCTTCGCCCACGCCCACGCGAAGGGCGTGATGGTGGCGTTCGAGGCCTCGGTCGCGGGCGGCATCCCGATCATCAAGGCCATCCGCGAGGGGCTTTCCGCCAACCGCATCGAGTGGATCGCCGGGATCATCAACGGCACCTGCAACTACATCCTCTCGGAAATGCGCGACAAGGGGCTGCCGTTCGACATGGTGCTCGCGGAGGCGCAGCGCCTGGGCTACGCGGAGGCCGATCCCGCGTTCGACGTCGAGGGCATCGACACGGCCCACAAGCTCACGATCCTCGCCGCGATCGCTTTCGGCATCCCGATGCAGTTCGACAAGGTCTACACCGAGGGCATCACCAGGCTCACCGCGCTCGACCTCAAGTATGCCGAGGGGCTGGGCTATCGCATCAAGCTCCTCGGGATCACGCGGCGCACGCCCAAGGGCATCGAGCTGCGCGTGCATCCCACGCTCATTCCGGCGCGCCGCCTGATCGCGAATGTCGAGGGCGTGATGAACGCGGTGCTGGTGAAGGGCGACGCCGTGGGGCCCACGCTCTACTACGGGCGCGGCGCGGGCGCGGAAGCGACCGCGAGCGCGGTGGTCGCGGACCTCGTGGACGTGACGCGCATGGCGACCGCCGACCCCGAGCACCGCGTGCCGCACCTCGCGTTCCAGCCCGATCGCCTCTCCAACGAGCCCATCCTGTCGATGGAGGAAGTCGAGACGGGCTATTACCTGCGCCTGCGCGCGCTCGACCGCCCCGGCGTGCTGGCCGACGTCACGCGCATCTGCGCCGACCTCTCGATCTCGATCGACGCGATCTTCCAGAAGGAGGCGGCCGAGGGCGAGGACCAGGTGGACGTCGTGATCCTCACGCACGTGGCACCCGAGCGCAGCGTGAACGAGGCGATGCGGCGCATCCAGGCGCTGCCGACGATTCCCGCTCCGGTGGTGCGCATCCGGCTCGAAGAGCTGCTTTGAAGTACGCCAGCACGCGCGGCCACGCGGCCGCGCAAAGCTTCACCGACATCCTCCTCGAGGGCCTCGCGCCCGACGGCGGGCTCATGGTGCCCGAGCAGTGGCCGCGCATCACGCGGCCCAAGCTCGACGCGATGCGCGACCTCCCGTATCCGCGGCTCGCCTTCGAGGTGCTGCGCTTCTTCGCCGACGACTTCCCCGGCGGGGAGTTGAAGGCGCTCGTCGAGCGCACCTACACCCGGGAAATCTTCGGCACGCCGGAGATCACGCCGCTTGCTACGCTCGAGCCGAATCTGCACCTGCTCGCACTTTCGAACGGGCCGACGCTCGCGTTCAAGGACTTGGCGATGCAGCTCCTCGGCAACCTCTTCGAGCACGTGCTCGAGAAGCAGGACCGGCGGCTGAACGTCCTCGGCGCCACGAGCGGCGACACCGGCAGCGCGGCCGAGCACGCGCTGAAGGGCAAGGCGCGCGTGAACGTCTTCATGCTCTCGCCCCACGGGCGCATGAGCCCGTTCCAGCGCGCGCAGATGTACGCGCTCGACGACCCGAACATCTTCAACATCGCCGATCGAGGGCATGTTCGACGATTGCCAGGACGTCGTGAAGGCGGTGAACCTCGACGCCGCGTTCAAGGAGCGCCACGCCATCGGCGCCGTCAACTCGATCAACTGGGCGCGCGTGGTGGCGCAGGTGGTGTACTACTTCAAGGGCTACTTCGCCGCGACGCGCTCGAACGACGAGCCGGCGTCGTTCGCGGTTCCCTCGGGCAATTTCGGCAACATCTTCGCGGGCTACGTCGCGAAGCGCATGGGCCTGCCGATCCGCCGCCTGGTGCTCGCGACCAACGAGAACGACGTGCTGGACGAGTTCTTCCGCACCGGCCGCTACCGACCGCGCAAGGCCGCGGAGACCCACGCGACCTCGAGCCCTTCCATGGACATCTCCAAGGCCTCGAACTTCGAGCGCTTCATCTGGGATGCGGTGGACCAGGACGGCGAGAAGGTGGCGTGGCTCTGGAAGCGGCTGGACGAGAAGGGCGGCTTCGACCTGTCCACCGACCGCGCCTGGGAGAAGATCGAGGAGGACTCCGGGTTCGCCTCCGGCCGCAGCAGCCACGACGATCGCGTGAAGACGATCCGCCTCGTGAAGGAGCGCTACGGCGTGGTGATCGATCCGCACACCGCCGACGGGGTGAAGATCGCGCTGCGCTTGCGTGAGCCCGCTATCCGATGATCTGCCTGGAGACGGCGCTGCCGGCGAAGTTCGACGCGACCATCGTCGAGGCGCTGGGCGAGCACGCGCCGCGCCCGCCGCGGTTCGAGGGCATCGAGAAGCTGCCGCAGCGCTTCGAGGTGATGAAGCCCGATCCCGAGGCGGTGAAGGCGTTCATCGCCGACGCGCGCCGCTGAGCCCTTGCAGTAGAATCGTGCGCCATGAACCGGCGCGCGTCCTTCCCGATCCTCCTGGCCTTCGCCGCGCTGCTCTTCTGCGCGGCGGCCGGCGCGCAGGTCCTGTTCGCGACGAGCGTGCGCACGTTCGCGAGCGGCGGCCACGACAAGGTCGTGGGCAAGCCTCTATGCGGTGAACCTCGCCGACGCGAGCGCGAAGCTGGTGGCGCCCATCCGCCTCGGGGGACAGAGCGCCGTCGGGATCACGGGCCTCGCCGTGCCATCCCGCGACCGGCGTCCTCTACGGGATCACCTCGCCGCTCTCGCCGGTCAACCCGCGCTCGCTCGTGACGCTCGACGCGAGCACGGGCGATGCGGATCTCGTGGGACCGATCGGGCGCCGGCGGCTTCCGACATCGCCTTCGACGCGACGGGCACGCTCTACGTCTGGCTTCCGGCGACGCAGCCAGCTGGGTCGTGGTCGATCTCACGACCGCCGCGGTGAAGCCGCTCGGGCACGTCCGGGTCCGGCCGGCAGCGGCGGAGCGGCATCGCGATCGACGAGAAGGGCGTCGCCTACGTGACCCCGGGTGGCGCGAGCGGGCGCCTCGACAAGGTCGACACGACGACCGGCGCGATCACGCGCGGGCCGCAGATCACCGGCGCTCCCGTTCCCGAGCGGCATCGACGCGATGACGTTCAGCCCCTCCGGGCTGCTGCTCGCGCTGAACTCCAACGCGCGGCTCGCCGGCGAACGTGCGGCTGGTGACGATCAATACCGCGACGGGCCAGGTGACCGCCATCGGTTCGTTGCCGGACGACACCGACTCGCTCGCCTTCGCCGCCGGCGGCTCGCACGACATCCGCTCGGCGCTCGCCACGATGAGCGGCCGCACCCTCGCGCTGTTCTCGCTCATCCTCGGGCTCGTGCTCGCGGTGGGCGGTGATGTTCCTCGTGAAGATGCTGCGCCGCTGACCGACGCGGTTGTGCGGAGAGGGGCATGGCGAAGGCGGTCCCCCTCGAGCGGGGGATCGCGGTCCAGTTCACGGCATCACGGCGGCCCTCGTCGGATCGGGCGCGCTGATTCCTTCAAGGCGTCACGATCTCGGCTACCGCCCTGTCCCCGCTCGAAGGGGACCGCCTTCGCCATGACCCATCGGCAACTTCGATGTTGTCGCCCAATGAGCGATGGACCGTCGGCGAACGGCGACGACGCTCGCACAGCGACACCCGTTCGCAGAGCCGCTTCGCAGCCCTTGGGGTGAAGCCTCGGCGGGACACGAGGTGACGGTGGGGAGAGCGACGACCTGAACGAATCAGCGAGCCCGATCCGACGAGGGCCGCCGCGCCTTCGATCGAAGAATCCCGCTTTCCCGCCGAGGCTTCACCCCGGGCTGCGAAGCGGCGATCCGATGCGTTGCGAGCGGTGCGTGAAGCTCAGAAGAAGATGAGCCAGGCGGTCAGGAGCGTGAGCAGCATGCCGCCGAAGATGGCCGAGAAGATCACCGCCAGCACCCGCGCGTCGGACGCCTGCTGCGCCACCACGTCGTCGCGCCGGATGCCCTTGCCGAGCGCGCGCTCGCGGAACGCGAAATAGATCACCACCGAGAGGATGGCGAGGAAGGCGAGGAGGACGATGCCCAGCTTGTGGAGGAGCGTCACCCTCCCATTGTCTCACCGGCAGACGCTGGCCGGCATGGAGTAGACCTGGCGGGTGATGGGCTCGCTGATGGCGTGGCCGTCCACGGTCGCCGAGAACGTGCCGCTGGACGAGTCGGTGAAGGCGAACGTGGCGGTGCCGACCTGGGTGGCCGTCACCTTCGCGTTGTCCCACAGCCCGTCGAACGCGGGACCCGTGGTGCGATAGATCGGCCCGGTCCAGCTCTGCGGGCCCGTGCGCGCGCCGTTCGACATGACGAGCCACATGCCGCGCCCGCTCGCGTCGTAGGTGAACCACGTGGCGAAGAGGATGTCGCCCTGCTGCGTGAGGTTCACGCCCCATCCCGATTCGGATCCGGCGGGCGCGTGCCACCAGAGGTCGGAGAAGTTCGGCGTGGAAGACGGAGCGCCTCCCATGACGCAATCGGGCGGCGTGGAGAAGACCTGGCGCGTGATCGCGAGGCTGCGCGTGGCCCCGTTGATCGTGTAGTCGAACGTCCCGAGATCGGCGCTGGAGAACTGGAACGTGCCGGAGCCCGCCACCTGCGCGTTCACCTTGGTGGCGTCGAAGGGCGCGGCGTCGAAGGCGGGTCCCGTGGTGCGATAGATCGTCCCCGAGTACGTGGGCATCGTCGGCATCATCATGCCGTAGCCGCCGTAGTACGGATCGCCGCCATCGACCGACGGGATGTATTCCGCGTCGGGCATCACCAGCCACATGCCGTGGCCGTCCTGGTCGTACGTGAACCAGGTGGCGAACAGGATGTTGCCCTGGTGCGCGATGTTGATCCCCCAGCCGCTCTGCGAGCCGGCGGGGGAATTCCACCACAGCCCCTGGTAGCTCACGGACTGCGCGGACGCGTACAGGGACGATACGAAACAAAGTGCGAGGAGCGCGAGGCGTTTCATGGGACCTCCCTGCGACTCAGTGACAGACGGTGGCGGGCGTGGCGAACTCCTGGCGCGTGATCGCCTTCGTTTGCGAGACGCTTCCCACGGTGTAGGCGAAGGTCCCGTTGTTCGCGTCGCTGAAGGCGAACGTCGCGTTGCCCACCTGCGTGGCGACCACTTGCGATCCGTTCCAGGGCGAGGCGCTGAATACCGGGCCGGTGGTGCGGAAGAGGGCGCCCGAATAAGTGTTCGTGCCGACCTTGTTTCCGTTCGACATCACCAGCCACATACCCTTGCCCGACGTGTCGTAGGTGAACCAGGTGGCGAAGAGGATGTCGCCCTGGTGCGTGACGTTCACTCCCCAGCCCGATTCGCTGCCGGCCGGCGAGCGCCACCAGAGGTCCTGGAAGTTCGGCGCCGCGCCTGGCGAGCCCCCCGCGGTGCAGGTGGGCACGGGGCTCGAGAAGAGCTGGCGCGTGATGGGCTTGCTCTGCGTGACGCCGTTGACCGTGTACGTGAAGGTCCCGTTGTCCGCGTCGCTGAAGGCGAAGGTGGCGTTGCCGACCTGCGTGGCGACGACGTGATTGGGATCGAACGGGGAGGAATCGAACGACGGCCCGATGGTGCGGTAGAGCGCACCCGAATAGGTGTCGGGAGCGGTCTTGGCCCCGTTCGACATCACGAGCCACAGGCCGCTTCCGTCCGTGTCGTACGTGAACCACGTCGCGAAGAGGATATCGCCCTGGTGCGTGATGTTCATGCCCCAGCCGGATTCGCTGCCGGCGGGCGATCTCCACCACAGGCCCTCGTAATTGCGCGCCGCCGGCGGCGGCCGGCGGTCACGGTGCCGGTTTGTCCCGAGAAATTGGTCGGCGAGTTCGCCGAGGTCGATCCGTCGCGATTCAGCGACAGCGTGCCGTCGGACGGCAGGTTGGCGTAGGTCCACTGGACCGCGCCCGCCCAGTCGATGGTCCCGTTGCCCGGGAAGAAGAACCCGTTGGGCACGATGTAGTCGGGCGTGATGATCCCGAGGTTGGCGAAACCCTGGGTGGCGAAGATCATCTTGCGGTTCGACGTGTCGCCGGGAGGTTCGCAGCCGGCGGTGAAGGTATGGTACCTGGGAGCCCTGGGTTACGGTGAGGGAGTGGCCGGAGAAGAATTGCTGGCCTCCAGTTTCCGCCGTCATCTCCAGGAACTGCACCGAGCCGTCGGCGTTCGAGTACAGCTCGTCCATGAACCACAGGTGGAACGACGCCGCCGCCCGACCGCCGGCCAGGCAGCGTCAACGAAGCATTGCTGCCCGCGCCAGCGCGCCGTCGCGAGTGGGACATGGTTCACCTCCGTCCGGCAAACAGCGCCGGAGCGGAGGTCTATTCCGCTACTCCTCGTCCTTCTCGAGCGGCGGCTTGCCGTCGTAGACCTGGTTCTGCCGGCGCTGCAGCCAGGCGTCGCGGATGAAGAGGTAGCGGTCGAGCGCCGCCTCCTCGATCACGCTCTCCGCCTTCAGGAGATTGGCGCGCGTGCGGATCTCGTCCAGGCCCCAGAGGCTCCACGCCAGCGTGTTGCTGTCGATGACGCGCGAGTAGAACCATCTGCGGATCCACCGCGCGCGCGGGGGCATCGCGCGCGGTGCTCGGTCCCAGGAACGGGATCACGAAGTAGGGCCCGGATGGCACGCCCCAGACTCCGAGCGTCTGCCCGAAATCCTCGTTGCGCTTCTCCACGCCGAGCTGGCTCGCGACGTCCCAGAAGCCGGCGATGCCGAAGCGTCGTGTTCACGACGATGCGCCCGAAGTCGTTGATGCCTTCGCGCGGCTTGCCCTGCAGGAAATCGTTCACGCCGGTGCCCACGTCGGCGAGGTTGTCGAAGAAATTGCTCACGCGCGCCCGCACGAACGGCGGCGTCACCTTCTCGTACGCCTGGGCGGTCGGCTTGAGGACGGCGCGGTCGAGCGCGTCATTCAGGGCGAAGGTGTGGCGGTTGAGGCCTTCCCAGGGATCGCGCGGGTCTCCGCCGGACGTGGTGGCGCAGCCCGCGAGCGAGGCAGGCGATGGCGAGCAGGAAAAGGAATCGCATCCGGGGGTTCAGTGGTTGATGAAGCGCATGGACAGGTCGAGGGCGTCGACGTCCTTGGTGAGGGAGCCGATGGAGATGCGGTGCACGCCGGTCTCGGCGATCGGCGCGCACGTTGGCGAGCCCGATGCCGCCCGAGGCCTCGAGCTCGGCGCGCTCGCCGGCGATCTTCACCGCCTCGCGCATCGCGGGAAGCTCGAAGTTGTCGAGGAGGATGAGCCGCGCGCCCGCGTCGAGCGCCTCGCGCAGCTGCGCGAGGTTCTCCACCTCCACCTGCAGCATCACGTCGGCGGAGGCGTCGTGCATCGCCTGCTGCACCGCCTGGCGCACGCCGCCGCACGCGTGGATGTGGTTCTCCTTGATGAGGATGCCGTCGTAGAGGCCGATGCGGTGGTTGGTTCCGCCGCCGACGTGCACGGCGTACTTCTGCGCGATGCGCAACCCCGGCAGCGTCTTGCGCGTGTCGAGGATCTTCGCCCGCGTGCCCTGCACCGCGCGCACGAACTGGCGCGTGCGCGTGGCGACCCCGGAGAGCAGCTGCACGAAGTTGAGCGCGGTGCGCTCGGCGGTGAGCATGGGCCGCGCCCGGCCCTCGACCTCGCACAGCGACGAGTTCGCCACGATGTCGTCGCCGTCGCGGTGGTGCCAGAAGATCTCCACGTCCGGGTCGAGCTCCTCGAAGGTGCGCTGGAACCATTCGACGCCGCACAGCACGCCGCTCTGCCGCGTGAGCAGGCGCGCGCGGGCGAGCTCCCCCTCGGGGATGAGGCGCGCGGTGAGGTCGCCCGTGCCGACGTCCTCGTCGAGCGCGCGCGTCACATCGCGGGTAACGGTTTCCTCGAGCAGGTGGAAGGCATCGGGCATCGGACTTCAGACGTGCGCACGGCTCCGGGGTTCGAACGATACCATGGCGCGCGAGCGGCGCCGTCCCGCGGGCGCTACGGGCGCGCGGGCTCCCGGCCGACGAGGAACGCGTAGTCCGTTCCGTCCGCCTCGAGATAGCTCGCGGTCACATCCAACGGGTAGGTCTGTCCGTCGTGCGTCATGTGCTCGGCGCGGAAGCGCGCGACGCCTTCCCGCCGGAGGTCGTTCCAGAAGCGCGCCCACGTAGCCGGCGAGTAAGCCGCGATGTCGTACACCGTGGTGGCGGAGCGCACGCGCGAGCGTTCCGGCATGAACCGCCGCGCCGCGCGCTCGTTGAGATAGAGGATGCGCCCGCCGGCGTCGATCCAGTACAGGAGGTCGCCCGCGTGGTCGACGGCGCGCTGGAAGCGGGCGAGCCCCATCCACGCGCGCTGGTCGCTTTCGATGCGCCCGAGGAGGACCACCGTGAAGAGCGCGATCACGCCGATCACCACACCGCCCAGCGCGACCCGCAGCAGGCTGCTCGCCATCCATTCCTCGAGGATGTCGCCGCGGGAGACCGTGACCGCGGCGTACAGCGGGTAGTCGGCGATCCGGTGGTACGCGACGATGCGCTGCCGGCCGTCGACCGGCGAGACGGCGTCCATCACGCCCTCGACGCCGCGGAACGTGTGGGCGCGCTCGGCGATGTGCCGGCCGGCCACGGGCTCGAACGCCGGCTCGCGCACGAAGAGGCGCCCGTCGCTCGCCACCAGCGCCACGGAGTCCCCCGGCTGCAGGCCGAGCGACCGGAAATAGCGCAGCAGGTAGCGCACGTCGAAGGAGAGGACCGCCACGCCGCCGAAGCTGCCGTCGCGATGGTCGAGGCGCACCGAGAGGGGCAGCACCGAGCCGCTGTCGGCTTCCGCCTGGAACGGCGCACCCACGGCGATGCCGCGGTCCGCGTCCTCCAGGTGGCGCGCGAAGTATTCGCGGCCGGCGACCGTGAGCGCCTTTTCGTCGCCATCCGAGACGATCGCGCGTTTCATGCCGTCCGAATCGACGAGGAAGGCGCGGCGCGTGGCCTGGTCGTGCAGGCGCGGCGCGCGCAGCAGGAACCCGAGCCGGTCGGGCGCGATCGCGTCGATCCCGCCCTCGGCCTCCACCTGCGTGCGCAGGTCGAGGAGGTATTGGCCGTTGCTGTCGATGAGGCCCGCCACGTGTTGCTCGACCGCCCGCGCCATGCCGGTCGCGCGGGCGCCCGCGTCCTCGAGCCGGTCCTCGCGGTCGGCCAGCGAGCTCTGGACCACGACGGCGATGGTGAGGATCACGCCCAGCACCGCCAGCCCCGCCACGCCGGCGCGCGCGCCCTTCAGATAGGGCGTGGCGTCCCCCGGGCCCGGGGCGGTCCCGCGGCGCAGCCGCCGCCCCAGCCCCGGGCGGCGGGGCGGTACAGGAAGGGCTGCGGCTTCGGGAGTGTCTCCGGCAGGCATTCGGGGGATGGTGCCGAGGCCGGAACCCGGGGATTTGATCTCGGACAAACTTTCGGGGAGCGGGCAAAAACCCGCCCCCCGGGGTTGAAACCCGCCCCTCCCGCGGCCAGATAAGGGAAGACAATGAGCAACCGGCTCCCCCAGGACTGACCATGCGAATCGACAAGCTCACCACCAAGTTCCAGCAGGCGCTCGCGCGACGCCCAGAGCCTCGCGCTCGGCAACGACAACGGCTTCATCGAGCCCCAGCACCTGCTCGCCGCCCTGCTCGCCCAGGAGGACGGCGGCACCGCCTCGCTCCTGCAGCGCGCCGGGCGTCAATGTCGGCCCGCTGCAGCAAGGCGATCGACGACTCCATCAGGCGCCTGCCGAAGGTCGAGGGCCAGGGCGGCGAGATCTCGATCTCCCGCGACCTCAACAACCTCCTCAACCTCACCGACAAGGAAGCCACCAAGCGCGGCGACCAGTTCATCGCCTCCGAGCTCTTCCTGCTGGCGGCCGTGAAGGACAAGGGCGACGCCGGGCGGCTCCTCAAGGCCCACGGGGCCAATCGCCGCCGCCATCGCCGAACGCCGTCCAGGCCGTGCGCGGCAACGAGACCGTGCACGATGCCAGGATGCCGAGGGCCAGCGCGAGGCGCTGAAGAAATACACCATCGACCTCACGGAGCGCGCCCGCGAGGGCAAGCTCGACCCGGTCATCGGCCGCGACGAGGAGATCCGCCGCGTGATCCAGGTGCTCCAGCGCCGCACCAAGAACAACCCGGTGCTGATCGGCGAGCCGGGCGTGGGCAAGACCGCCATCGTCGAGGGGCTCGCGCAGCGCATCATCAACGACGAGGTGCCCGAGGGCTTGCGCGGCAAGCGCGTGCTGTCGCTCGACATGGGCATGCTCATCGCCGGGCGCCAAGTACCGCGGCGAGTTCGAGGAGCGGCTGAAGAGCGTGCTGAAGGAGCTCTCCCAGGACCAGGGCCAGACCATCGTCTTCATCGACGAGCTGCACACCATGGTGGGCGCCGGCAAGGCCGAGGGCGCCATGGACGCCGGCAACATGCTCAAGCCCGCGCTTGCGCGCGGCGAGCTGCATTGCGTCGGCGCGACCACCCTGGACGAATACCGCAAGTACATCGAGAAGGACGCGGCCCTCGAGCGCCGCTTCCAGAAGGTGCTCGTGGACGAGCCCTCCGTGGAGGACACCATCGCGATCCTGCGCGGGCTGCAGGAGAAGTACGAAGTCCACCACGGCGTCGAGATCACCGACCCGGCGATCGTTGCCGCGGCCGAGCTCTCGCACCGCTACATCACGGACCGCTTCCTGCCCGACAAGGCGATCGACCTGATCGACGAGGCGGCGTCGCGCATCAAGATGGAGATCGACTCCAAGCCCGAGGTGATGGACCGCCTCGACCGGCGCCTCATCCAGCTCAAGATCGAGCGCGAGGCGGTGAAGAAGGAGAAGGACGAGGCTTCGAAGAAGCGCCTCGGCTCATCGAGGACGAGATCAAGCGCCTCGAGAAAGAATACGCCGACCTCGAGGAAGTCTGGAAGGCCGAGAAGGCGCGCGTGCAGGGCTCGACCCACATCAAGGAGGAGCTCGAGCGCGCCAAGCTCGAGATGGACGAGGCCAAGCGCAAGGGCGACTGGAAGAAGATGAGCGAGCTGCAATACGGCAAGGTGCCGCAGCTCGAGAAGCAGTTGAAGGATGCGGAAAAGGGCGCCGCCTCGACCGAGAAGCCGCGCCTGCTGCGCACCCAGGTCGGCGTCGAGGAGATCGCCGAGGTGGTGTCGCGCTCCACCGGCATCCCGGTGTCGAAGATGATGCAGGGCGAGCGCGAGAAGCTGCTCCTCATGGAAGACCGCCTGCACCAGCGCGTGGTGGGGCAGGACGAGGCCGTGCGCCTCGTCTCCGACGCCATCCGCCGTTCGCGCGCGGGCCTCGCGGACCCGAACCGGCCCTACGGCTCGTTCCTCTTCCTCGGGCCCACGGGCGTGGGCAAGACGGAGCTCTGCAAGGCGCTCGCGGAATTCCTGTTCGATTCGGAAGACGCCCTCGTGCGCATCGACATGTCCGAGTACATGGAGAAGCACTCGGTCGCGCGGCTCATCGGCGCGCCCCCGGGGTACGTGGGCTACGAGGAGGGCGGGCACCTCACGGAGATCGTCCGGCGCAAGCCCTACTGCGTGATCCTCCTCGACGAGGTCGAGAAGGCGCACCCGGACGTGTTCAACGTGCTGCTGCAGGTGCTCGACGACGGGCGCATGACCGACGGGCAGGGGCGCACCGTGAACTTCAAGAACACGGTGATCGTGATGACCTCGAACCTCGGCTCGCAGATGATCCAGTCGATGGCCGGGCAGGACTACCAGGTCGTGAAGCTCGCCGTGATGGCCGAGGTGAAGACCCATTTCCGGCCGGAGTTCGTGAACCGCATCGACGAGATCGTGGTGTTCCACGCGCTCGACGAGGCCAACATCGCGCAGATCGCCCGCGTGCAGCTCAAGTACCTCGAGCGGCGCATCGAGGCGATGGACATGCGCCTGCAGGTGAGCGACGCGGCGGTCGCCGAGCTCGCCAAGGCGGGGTTCGACCCGGTGTACGGGGCGCGACCGCTCAAGCGCGCGATCCAGCAGCAGATCGAGAACCCGCTGTCGAAGGAGCTGCTCGAGGGCCGCTTCGCGCCGAAGGACACGATCCGCGTGGACGTGAAGGGCGGGCGCTTCACCTTCGACAAGGGTGGCGTGGCCGCGCACAAGAAGGCGGCCTGAGGCGGCGATGCCCTACCGCAACGCCGTCGAGGCGCTGGCTCGCGAGGACGAACGCTATCGCCTGATGGTGGGGGCGATGGTCGAGGGTGTCGTGATCCAGGACGCCAACGGCCGGATCCTCACCTGCAATGGCAGCGCGGAGCGCATCCTCGGCCTCACCCGCGAGCAGATGCTGGAGCGCACCTCGATCGATCCGCGCTGGCAATCGATCCACGAGGACGGCTCGCCCTTCCCGGGCGACATGCACCCGGCGATGGTGAGCCTGCGCACCGGGCTGCCGCTCTTCGACGTGACGATGGGCATCCGGCGCCCCGACGGCGCGGTGTACTGGATCTCGGTGAGCACGCAGCCGCTCATGGAGCCCGAGTCGACGCGCCCGTATGCGGTCGTCTCGTCCTTCTACGACATCACCGAGCGGCGGCGCGCCTACCAGGCGCTGCGCGATTCGGCGGCCGAGATCGAGGACCTCTACCAGAACGCGCCCTGCGGCTACCACTCGCTGGACGCCGACGGCGTCGTCGTGCGCATGAACGATACGGGGCTCGCGATGATCGGCTACACGCGCGCCGAGGTCGTCGGGCGCATGCGCTACGCCGACCTCTTCACGCCCGAGAGCCGCGCGCAGTTCGAGGTGAACTTTCCGCGCCTCAAGGCGGGCGGCGTCATCAACGAGCTCGAGTTCGACGTCGTGCGCAAGGACGGCACCATCGTCCCGCTGATGGTGAATGCCACCGCGATCCGCGACCGCGACGGGCGCTTCGTGGCGAGCCGCTCCATGGTGGTCGACATGACCGAGCGCCGGCGCACCGCCGAGGCCATACGCAAGCTGAACGAGACCCTGGAAGCGCGCGTGGCGCAGCTCACGGCGCAGCTCGAGGCGCTGCGCGAGGCTACGCCGGCGAACGCCCGGTAACCCGCACGGCGAGCCCGCCCAGCTCCGCAGCTTCAACCTGCAGCGCCAGGCCGTGAACCGCGGCGACGCGCCGCACGATCGACCACCCCAGCCCGCTGCCGCTCCCGCCGCTTCCCGTCACGCGAAAGAAACGTTCTCCCAATCGCCCCCGGTCGGGCTCCGTCATGCCGGGGCCGCTGTCTTCCACGCTCAACGTGACGCGATCGGCCTGGCGCTCGAGGCGCACGCGCACGCGGGCTCCGCGCGGCGAATAGCGCACCGCGTTGTCCACGAGGTTGCGGACGAGCACTCCGAGCAGCGTTTCGTCGCCGCGGACGGGCGCCGGCGCGGGGCTGTCGAACTCGACGCGCTGGTCGCGCGCGATCGCCGCGGGTGCCAGCTCCGCCACGACCCGTTTCGCGATCGCCGCGAGATCGACCACGCCGGGAATCTTCACCTCCGACGCCTCCAGGCGCGCGAGCGTGAGCAGCTGGTCCATCAATCGCGTGACGCGGTCGCAGCCCTCGAGGACGCCGTCCAGAGCGTGGCGCCTGCGCGCGTCGTCTGCCTCGCTTCGCGCGACCTGGGCCTGCGCCCGGATGGCGGCCAGCGGCGTGCGCAGCTCGTGGGCGGCGTCGGCGGTGAAGCGCCGCTCGGCCTCGAGGAGCGCGCGGATGCGATCGAACAGACCGTTCAGCGCTTCGACCATGGGAACCATCTCCGACGGCGCGTCCGCGAGCGCGACCGCTTCGAGCGCCTGCGGCTGACGCGTCGCGAGCGCGTGGCCGAGGCGGCGCATCGGCGCGGTGCCGCGATGCACCGCCCACCATACCGCAATGGCGAGCAGCGGAAGCGCCAGGGCGAGCGGCCACAAGGCGCCCGCCAGGACCGCGCGCAGGATCGAAATCCGCGAGGCCACCTGCTCGCCGACGAACACCTGCACGTCGCGTTCGTTGCCGTGCGCCGCGAAGACGCGCCACGAAGTGCCGCCGATGTCGATGGTGCGGAATCCGTCTCGAAAGCGAGCCGGATCGAGCATCGGCCGTTCCGGCGCATTGGCCGAGCGCGTCACGAGGCGGCCGGCATGGAACACCTGGAACGCGACCTTCGGCGCGTACCGATGGAGCGTGGGCGCATCCGGCGCGCGCTCGTCCTCGATCTCGCCAGCCTGCCGCACGACCAGCAGCGCGGCGGCTTGCGCGAGGTGGCTGTCGAGCAGCTCGTCCAGCTCGTGGCGCGTGTCGATCCATAGCGTGGCGGCCGTCGCCACCCACACCGCGGAGACGAGTCCCAGCAAGAGCGCGAGAACACGGCCCTGGAGCGAGCGCGGCATGCCGATCATGAGTCGCGCGAGTCCCGTGCCAGCATGTAACCGATGCCGCGCACGGTGCGTATGAGGCCTGCGCCCAGCTTGCGGCGCAGGTTGTGGATGTGCACCTCGACGGCGTTGCTCTCGACCTCGCGCCCCCAGCTGTACAGGCGATGCTCGAGCTGCTCGCGAGTGAGCACGCGTCCGGCGTTCAGCATGAGCGCGTGGAGCAGGTCGAACTCGCGCGGCGCGAGCGCGACCTCGACGCCGCCCTTGCGCACGGTGCGGGCCGCCGGATCCAGCACCACGTCCTGCGCCTGCAGTGTCTCGTGCGGCTGCCCGTGCGACCGGCGCACGAGCGCGCGCAGGCGGGCCGCCAGCTCGTCGATGTCCACCGGCTTCACCACGTAGTCGTCGGCGCCCAGGTCGAGTCCCTGCACGCGATCGGGCACGGCGTCGCGGGCGGTGAGCACAAGCACCGGAATGGCGACCCGCGCGCGGCGCACGTGGGCGAGCACGTCGAGGCCGTCCTTGCGGGGCAACCCCAGGTCGAGCACCGCCGCGTCGTGGCGCTGGGCCCGCAGCTCGTGCTCGGCCGCCTCGCCGTCGCGGACCCAGTCCACCTGGAACCCGCGCTGCCCGAGGCCGGCCTTCAGGCCGTCGCCGAGCAGCGGGTCGTCTTCGGCGAGGAGGATGCGCATGGCGGAAATTGTCCCACCCGCTTCAATCGTCCTCCTGACCGGGCGCAAGGGCGTGCGCTGTCGCGGCGATGCCCGCGCGCGCGGCGGGTGCCCCCTGGAATTGCATCCACCAGAAGCCGAGCACCGAGACAAGGACGATCGCCGCCACGCTGCGCCAGGTGCTGCGGATCCCGTGCTCCGGGGCGACCGTCTTGCGTCCGCTCAGCATCGACGCCACCAGGTTCTCGCGGTGCGCGAGGCTCGAGATCACGACGCCCACGACGTGAACTGCGACGATGGCGAGCATCGCGTTCGCGATCGCTTCGTGCACTTCCTCCAGCGCATGTCCACCCAGCTCGTGGTAGGTCGCCCAGCCCGAGAGCGTGGTGAATGTCGCGAGGACCAGCAGCGCCACGATCGCCACGGCGCCCGCGGGATTGTGGCCCACATGGCGCTCGGGATTGCCGCGCAGGAGGGAGCCCACGTATCGCACCGCGGCACGCGGGCCGCGCACGAAGCTCGCGAACCGTGCGTGGCGCGTGCCGAAAAGGCCCCATGCCAGGCGAAAGACGACCAGGCCCGCCATCGTGTAGCCGAGTGTCACGTGCACCAGCCGCCAGCGCTCGCTTTCCGCGGTGAGCCAGGCACCGGCGAACGCGAGCACCATCAGCCAATGGAAGACGCGCACGGGCGCGTCCCAGACGAGCGTTCTTCGGCGATCGGATGGCGCGGATCGGTATTCAGCGGGGGATGCGGACGGCGTGCTCATCGAAATCTCCTTGTTCGGCCCCCGCGTGGCACGCGGAGCAGTTGGAAGCGCTCTTCACCGCCGGGTGGCGCCAAGTGACGGTGGAAACCTCCCGGTGCTTGCGCACGAACCACGCCGAGCGCGTGATGCGGTTCTCGGGCGGCGGCGTCGCGCCGCGCCACGCCAGGCGCGCCTCGTTCCCGAGCCACGCCGCGATCGCTTGGGTCGTGCTCGCGTCGAGCGAGGCATCGGTGCCGAAATGTTTCGAGAGACCGCCCATCAATTGCCGCCATGAGTCCGGCGGCAGCAGGTCGGGCGCGTAGGCGGTGTGGCACGAGCCGCATTCCTGGCGGTACTGGGCAAGCAGCGGGGCGCGCAGCCCATGACGTCCTTCGTGCCCATGCTCGCCGGCCAGGCTGCTGCCGCCGAGCGCCACGAAGAGCGCGGGAAGGAGGAAGCGCATGAAGATCACGGCGCGCCTCAATGCGTGAGCGACACGAGCCACGCGAGCACGTCGGCCTTTTCGGCGGGAGTGCATTCGCGGCCCATCACGTCGTTGCAGTTGCGCCGGAACCATTTTTCGACGCGCGCGGGATCGGTGAACCGCTCGGCATTGAACGCGGGGGCGAGGGGCGCGATGGACTTGCCGGTGGATGCGTGGCGGCCCACTCCGGTCGGCACCTCGCCGTGGCACGAGCTGCAGCTCCACTCGTTTCCATGGCGCGTCGTGAAGAGCGTCCGCCCTTGCGTCGTGGACGGCGCGGCGCCGGACTTGCCGGCGTAGCCCGCCAGCAGCTCCGCCGGGGTGGCGGCTCGCGCGTACGGCGCCGCCGCGGCGACCGCGATGGCCAGCGCCGGCAAGTATCGAAGTGCTTTCACCCTCATGGAATCCTCCTTGGCACGCATCCATGATGGCGTCGCCTTCTTAGGGAATTCTTAACGCGCCGGCACGCTATGATGGCGCGATGCGCATTCGCGATCGCAACTGGATGCAGATCGAGGAGTACCTGCGCCGCGACGACCGGGCGGTGCTGCCGCTCGGGAGCACGGAGCAGCACGCATATCTCAGCCTCTGCGTGGACGCGGTGCTCTCGGAACAGGTCGCGGTGGAGGCGGCCGAGCCGCTCGGCGTTCCGGTGTTTCCCGCGCTGCCGTACGGCCCGACGCCTTCCTTCATGGCCTATCCCGGCACGGTCACGCTCAAGCTGCAGAACTACCTCGCCGTCGTGCGCGACGTGCTGGACAGCCTCGCCGCGCACGGCTTCAAGCGCGTGCTCGTGGTGAACGGCCACGGCGGCAACCAGCCGGTCTCCAACCTCGCCTCGGAATGGATGGCCGAGCATCGCGGCACGCAGGTGCGTTTCCACAACTGGTGGAACGCGCCGAGGACGTGGGCCAAGGTGACCGAGATCGACCCCGTCGCCTCCCACGCCTCGTGGATGGAGAACTTCGCGCGCGTGCGGGTCGCCGGGGTCGTGCAGCCCCAGGTGCAGCGGCCGATGGTGGATTTCGCGAAGCTGCGCGTGCAGGACCCGAAGGGCGCGCGCGAGCTGCTGGGCGACGGCAACTTCGGCGGCTACTACGAGAAGCCCGATTCGGTCATGGAGGAGCTGTGGCAGATCGCGGTCGAGGAGACACGCGAGCTGCTGGCGGGTGGCTGGGGTTGATTCAGCCCCCAGTCTCGACCGGTAGGAAACCTTCCACCGAAAGGTACCGTTCCCCGGTGTCGTAGTTGAACCCTAGCACCCGGGCGCCCTTCGGCAGCTCGGGCAGCTTCTGCGCGATCGCCGCGAGCGTCGCGCCCGACGAAATTCCCACGAGGATTCCTTCCTCCTTCGCGCAGCGCCGGGCCATCTCCTTCGCCGCATCGCCTTCGACCTGGATGGTCCCGTCGAGCAGCGGCACCTCGAGGATGGGCGGGATGAAACCCGCGCCGATGCCCTGGATCGGGTGGGGCGAGTGCGTCCCGCCCGAGATCACGGCGGAAGCGGTCGGCTCCACCGCGAAGACCTTCAGCTTCGGCCACGCCTTCTTGAGGACCCGCGCGCAACCGGTGATGTGCCCGCCGGTGCCCACGCCCGTGATGAGCGCGTCGAGGCCCTCGGGAAAGTCGGCGAGGATCTCGCGCGCGGTGGTGCGCGCGTGCACGGCCACGTTGGACGGGTTCTCGAACTGCTGCGGCACCCAGGCGTTCGGCGTCTTCGAGGCGATCTCCTGGACCTTGGCGAGCGCGCCCTTCATGCCTTCCGCGCGCGGCGTGAGGACCACCTTCGCGCCGTAGGAAAGGAGCAGGCGCCGGCGCTCGATCGACATGCTGTCGGGCATCACCGCGATGAGCTGGTAACCCTTCACGGCGGCCACCATGGCGAGCCCGATGCCGGTGTTGCCCGAGGTGGGCTCCACGATCGTGCCGCCGGGCTTGAGCTTGCCGCTCGCCTCCGCATCCTCGACCATCGCGAGCCCGATGCGGTCCTTGATGGAGCCGCCGGGGTTGGCTCGCTCGGACTTGATCCAGACCTCGGCCGATCCGAACAGGCGGTTGATGCGGATGTGCGGCGTGTTGCCGATGGTGGCGAGGATGTTCGTGGCTTTCATGCGGTCTCCCGGGGGATGGCGGCGAGTGGCGCGCAGTGTAATCGATTTCGCCGCCGTGAGCCGATCGAATCATCAACTTTCGCGCGCGGGCGGTGTCCGCCGGTAATCCTTTCGATTCCACGGGAAGCACCCGCCATGAAATCCGCCACCATTCCCGTAGCAGCAGCCTGCACCTCTGTGCACGACCACAATCGCCGCGTCGCGGAGCATAATCGGCGCGTCGCGGACATGAACGACGAAGTCGCGCGCGTCACCGCGGACACGGCGAACACCGCCGCGTACTGCGCCAACTGGCGCGCGTGGCGTTGATCGGGAAAGGGCGGAGATGAAGATGCGCAAGCTCGGCGCGGGACTCCAGGTCTCCGCCATCGGCCTCGGCTGCATGGGCATGTCGGAGTTCTACGGCGGGCGCGACGAGGCGGAATCCATCGCGACCATCCAGCGTGCGCTCGAGCTCGGCATCACGTTCCTCGATACCGCGGACATGTACGGCGTCGGTCGCAACGAGGAGCTGGTCGGCCGCGCCATCCGCGGCAGGCGCGATGGCGTGATCCTCGCCACCAAGTTCGGCAACGTGCGCGGCGCGGACGCGAGCTTCCGCGGCGTGAACGGCAAGCCCGAGTATGTGAGGAGCGCCTGCGAGGCGAGCCTCGAGCGCCTGGGCGTGGACGTGATCGACCTCTATTACCAGCATCGCGTGGACGCGGCGACGCCCATCGAGGAGACGGTGGGCGCGATGGCCGACCTCGTGCGCGCGGGCAAGGTGCGCTGGCTCGGGCTCTCGGAGGCGGCCCCGGCGACCATCCGGCGCGCCCACGCCGTGCATCCCATCGCCGCGCTGCAGACGGAGTATTCGCTGTGGAGCCGCGATCCCGAGGACGAGATCCTGCCCACCGTGCGCGAGCTGGGGATCGGGTTCGTGCCCTACAGCCCGCTCGGCCGCGGCTTCCTCACCGGGCGCATCCGCTCGATCGACGACCTCGAGCCCGACGACTATCGCCGCAACTCGCCGCGCTTCCAGGGGGAGAACTTCGCGAAGAACCTGCGCCTGCTCGACGAGGTGAACGGCATCGCGCGCGACAAGGGCTGCACGCCGTCGCAGCTCGCCCTCGCGTGGGTGTTGTCGCAGGGCGACGACATCGTGCCGATCCCGGGCACGAAGCGGCGCAAGTATCTCGAGGAGAACGCTGGCGCGGTGGACGTGCGGCTCACCGGCGCGGAGCTCGCGCGCATCGACCGCGCGCTGCCGCCGGGTGTCGCCGCCGGCACGCGCTATAACGCGCAGGGGATGCAGACGGTCAACCGCTGAGGGCTTCGAGCTCGTCGAGGAACGGCAGCTGCCCCGGCAGCAACTTCGCTCTCGCCTCGGCCATGGTGAACCACGCGGCCCGGTCCACTTCCGGAAACTCCGCGCTCATTCCCGATTTCGGCGGCCATTCCATCGAGAAGGAATTGCTGCGCACGGCGGCGGCATCCACGTCGCCTTCGACGGCCCACGCGTGGACCGTCTTCCCGCTGCGCTGCCGGCGCGGCGCGAGCGGGACGAATTCGCCGTCGATGGCCATCCCGGTCTCTTCCGCGAACTCGCGGCGCGCGGCGGCGAACGCGTCCTCGCCGTCGCCGAGTTCGCCCTTCGGGATCGACCACGCGCCTTCGTCGCGATGCTTCCAGAACGGGCCGCCGGGATGCACGAGGAAGACCTCGAGCGCGCCCGCGCGGCGCCGGTAGAGGAGGATGCCCGCGCTCCTTCTCGCCTTGGCCATTCGCTTCGCGTCGGACCGGAACCGAAAAAGCATACACTGCGCGCCATGAAAGACCTCACCCACGGCCCCGTCTTCCGCCACCTCATGGCGCTGTCCGTGCCGATCGCGGCCGGCATGCTGCTGCAGACGCTCTACTACCTCGTCGACCTCTACTTCGTCGCGGGCCTGGGCGATGCCGCGCTCGCCGGCGTGAGCGCCGCGGGCAACGTGATGTTCCTCGTGTTCGCGCTCACGCAGATGCTCGGGGTCGGCACCGTGACGCTGGTGTCGCACGCGGTGGGCCGCAAGGACCGTGCGGATGCGAACCACGTTTTCAACCAGTCGGTCGGTCTCTCGATCGTGCTGGCCCTCGCCACGATCGCGGGAGGCGTGGGACTGGCGGGACCGTACATGGCGCTCCTCGGCGCGGACGCGGCGACCGCGGATGCAGGCACGGCTTACCTGCACTGGTTCATGCCCGGCCTCGCGCTGCAGTTCGCGCTGGTGACGATGGGCTCGGCATTGCGCGGCACGGGCATCGTGAAGCCGACGATGGTGGTCCAGGCGCTGACCGTCCTGCTCAACACGGTGCTGGCGCCCATCCTCATCGCCGGCTGGGGCACGGGGCGCGCGCTCGGGGTGACGGGCGCGGCGCTCGCCAGCACCCTCTCGGTGGCCGCCGGCGTGGCGCTGCTGGCCGGCTACTTCGTGCGGCTCGAGAAGTACGTCGAATTCCACCCGGCCCAGTGGCGCCCGCCGCTTCGAGCGCGTGCGCGAGACGTTCAAGGCCGCCGGCTGGTCGATCGCCGCGATCATGGCCGGCATCACGGTGCTCTGCCAGTGGAAGGCCGCGGCGCTGGTTCGCGCGTTCACCGCCGATGCGAGCGTCGTCGCCGTGGCCGGCGAGTACCTGCGCATCATCTCGTGGAATTTCATCGGATCGGGGCTCGTCTTCACCTGCTCCGGGATGTTCCAGGCGCTCGGCAACACGTGGCCGGCGCTCGCGAGCAAGGGGATCCGGCTTTTCACTTTCGTCATTCCCGCCGTATGGCTTTCGCGGCAACCGGGCTTCGAGCTCGTCGACGTCTGGCATCTGTCCGTGGCCACCATCGTGGTCGAGGCCATGACCAGCCTGTGGTTGCTGCGCGTCCAGATGCGCGAGCGGCTGGGTCCAGCGCGTGCCGCGGTGGGGCTCGAAGGGAATTCCCGCGAGAAGGCAGCGTCATAGAGCCACTTGGGAAGTCTTCGTAGCCGCGGAGCGGCTTCAGGCGGGCCGGCGCAGCGCCGGCGATTGGAGCACGGCGGGATTCACGACGTTGATCGGGGCGCCGCCGAGCCAGGCGAGGATCTGGTCGAAGATCTCCGCGAACTGCAGCTCGTACTCCTCGCGCGTCGAGTAGCCGATGTGCGGCGTGCACACGATGTCGGGCATGGCGAGCAGCGGGTGATTCGTGTCCAGCATCGGCTCGTGCTCGAAGACGTCCACCGCGGCCATGCCGGGGCGGCCGGCCTTCAGTGCGGCCACCAACGCGCCGGGCTCGATCAACGGCGCGCGGCTGGTGTTCACGATGAGCGCGGTGGGCTTCATGCGCGCCAGGTCGGCTGCCGTCACGATGCCGCGCGTGGCCGGATACAGGCGCATGTGCAGCGAGATGACGTCGCATTCCTCGAAGAAGGCTTCCTTGCCCGGAGCGGTCTCCACGCCTTCGGCGCGCGCCTGGGCCCTCGAGGCTTCGCGCGCCCACACCACGACCCGCATTCCGAAGGCGCGCGCGTATTCCGCGACCGCGTGGCCGATGCGCCCGTAGCCGTAGAGGCCGATCGTCTTGCCGCGCAGCGTCGTGCCCACGCCCATCTGCCACTTGCCCGCCTTGAGCGACTCCACCTGCTGCGGTATCTGGCGCATCGCCGAGAGGATGAGCCCCCACGTGAGCTCGGCCGCCGCGTAGCACGGCGTGCCCGGATGCTGGCTGGACGAGACGACGATCCCCAGCCGCGCGCAGGCCTCGACGTCGATGTGCGGGTAGACGCTCCTCTGGCTGATGAGCTTCAGCTTCGGCAGGCGCTCGAGGAGCGGCGCGCGGACCTGCGTGCGCTCGCGGATCAGCACGAGGATGTCGGCGTCCTTCAGGCGCTCGGCGAGCACGGCGTCGTCCTGCACGTGGTCGGTCCACACGGTCACGTCGTGGCCGTCCAGCATGCGGAAGCAGGGCAGGGTGCGGAGGGTGTCGAAATAGTCGTCGAGGATGGCGATCTTCAAGGCGGCGGACGGGAAGGCGGCTGGAGGGAGCTGCGATGCGGGATTGTAGTTCCATCGGACCATGGCGTAGGATGGCGCCGCCAACCCGACCAAGGAGGCCACGCCATGGAACCCGTAGGTGTCGGACGCAGGGCGGTCGCGGTACTCATCGATTCGATCCTCCTCTTCATCGTCGGCTACTTCATCGCCGCGCTCACCGGGCAGACGACGGCCGCCGGCTTCAACATGACCGGCGCGCCGTTCTTCCTCTGGCTCGCGATCTCGCTCGCCTACTTCATCGTCATGGAAGCGACGTCGGGCGCCACGCTCGGCAAGCGGGTGATGCGCCTGAAGGTGGTCAAGCAGGACGGCACGCCCATGGACTGGCAGGCGTCCATCGCGCGCAACGTCCTGCGGCTGATCGACGGCTTCCTGTTCTACCTCGTCGGCGCGATCGTGATCTGGGTGTCCAAGACGAAGCAGCGATTGGGCGACATGGCGGCGCACACCATCGTCGTGAGCGCCCGGGCATGGATCCCGGTGATGCTCGTCCTGGCCTTCGCGTTCGGCCATGCGCCCGAGACCGTCGCGGGTTCGCCCCGTTACACCGACCTCGTGCTGTCCGACGCGAAGAACGGCGCGCCGAAGAGCGCGTTCAAGCCGGGAACGGCGAAGATCTTCCTCAACGCCAAGCTCGCGGACGTTCCTTCCGGCTCCGTGGTGAAGGGCGCGTGGATCGCCGAGAAGACGAACGTCGCCCCGGCGAACTACAAGATCGACGAGAAGGAGCTGCACATCGGCCCGAGGATGAGCGAGGTGACGTACAGCCTCAGCAAGCCCAACGCCGGCTGGCCCGAGGGCGACTACCGCGTCGACCTCTTCATCGACAACAAGCCCGCCGGGAACGTGAAGTTCAAGGTCGTGAAGTGACCTTCGTCGTTCAGCCCTAGCTCTTCAGGCGGTAACCCGTCCTGAAGATCCACGACGCGATCGCGAGGCAGGCGACGAAGAAGCCCGCCGTCATCGCGAAGCTCGCCGCGACGTTCACGTCCGAGATGCCGTAGAACGTCCAGCGGTAGCCGCTGATGAGATAGACGACCGGGTTGAAGAGGCTCGCCGTGCGCCACGCGGGCGGCAGCATCTCGATCGAGTAGAAGGCGCCGCCGAGGAAGGTGAGGGGAGTCACCACCAGCATCGGGATGAAGGAGAGCTGCTCGAAGCCCTTCGCCCAGATGCCGATCACGAAGCCGAAGAGGCAGAACGTGAGCGCGGTGAGCAGGAGGAAGACCGCCATCGCGACCGGATGCTCGACGTGGATCGGCACGAAGAGGTTCGCGGTGGCGAGGATCACGGCGGCGAGCAGCACCGACTTGGTCGCCGCCGCGCCCACGTACGCGAGCACGATCTCGAGCGCGGAGACGGGCGCGGAGAGCACCTCGTAGATCGTGCCGGTGAACTTGGGCAGGTAGATGCCGAACGAGGCGTTGTTGAGGCTCTCGGTGAAGATCGAGAGCATCACGAGTCCCGGCACGATGAAGGCGCCGTACGGCACCCCGCCCACCTCGCTCATGCGCTTGCCGATCGCCGCGCCGAACACCACGAAGTAGAGCGACGTCGTGATCACCGGCGTGACGAGGCTCTGCCACAGCGTGCGCCGGAAGCGCGACATCTCGAAACGGTAGATCGCGGCGATCGCGTGCACGTTCATTTGTTGATGAGCTCCACGAAGATGTCCTCCAGCGAGCTCTGGCGCGTCTGGAGGTCCTTGAACTCGATGCCCAGCTCCGACAATCGCCGCAACAGGTCGGGGATGCCGGTGTGCTCCTCGTGGGCATCGTAGGTGTATTCGAGCTCGCTGCCGCCGTTCCTGAGCGCCAGCGGCCAGTCGCGCAGCCCCGGCGGGATCGCCGCGAGAGGTTCCAGCAGGTTGAGCGTGAGCTGCTTCTTCCCGAGCTTCTTCATCGAGCACGGCCTTCTCCTCGACCACCACCAGCTCGCCCTTGTGGATCACGCCGATGCGGTCGGCCATCTCCTCGGCTTCCTCGATGTAGTGCGTGGTGAGGATGATGGTGACGCCCGACTCGCGCAGGCGCCGCACCAGCGCCCACATCTCGCGGCGCAGCTCCACGTCCACGCCCGCGGTCGGCTCGTCGAGGAAGAGGATCTGCGGCTCGTGGGCGAGCGCCTTCGCGATCAGCACGCGCCGCTTCATGCCGCCCGAGAGCGTCATGATCTTGTCGTCGCGCTTGTCCCAGAGGGAGAGGTCGCGCAGCACCTTCTCGAGGTGCGTGGGGCCGGGAGGGCGTCCGAAGAGGCCACGGCTGAAGCGCACCGTGCCCCATACGCTCTCGAACATGTCGGTGTGCAGCTCCTGGGGCACGAGGCCGATGCGCGAGCGCGCGGCGCGGTAGTCGCGCACGTTGTCATGGCCGTCCACGAGCACGGTGCCGGAGGTCGGCGTCACGATGCCGCAGACGATGTTGATGAGCGTCGTCTTGCCGGCGCCGTTCGGGCCGAGGAGGGCGAAGATCTCGCCCTTGCGGATCTCGAGGTCGACGCTCTTCAGCGCCTGGAGGCCCGACCCGTAGGTCTTCGTGAGGCCCGTGATGGAGATGACGGGAGGCATCGGCGCGAGTCTAGCGCCAATGCCTTCCGGATGCCGCACGCGTGCGACGGAACGCGCCGCCGCGGGCATCAAACGCGCCGCGCTCCTTTCGCCAGCAGCTCCCGTGTCAACCCCTCCTGACCCTCTCCCCCGGCCCTCTCCCAAGGCAGAGGGCGCGCACTGGTAAAATTGCGCATGAATCCCATATCGCCCCTCGCGGCCGAGGTCGCCCGCCGCCGCACCTTCGCCATCATTTCCCACCCGGACGCGGGCAAGACCACGCTCACCGAGAAGCTGCTGCTCTTCGCCGGCGCGATCCACATCGCCGGCAGCGTCAAGGCGCGCAAGGCCACGCGCCACGCCACCTCCGACTGGATGGAGATCGAGAAGCAGCGCGGCATCTCGGTCGCGAGCTCCGTCATGCAGATGGAATTCCGCGACCGGGTGATCAACCTGCTCGACACGCCGGGCCACCAGGACTTCTCCGAGGACACCTACCGGGTGCTCACCGCGGTGGACGCGGCGCTGATGGTGATCGACGGCGTGAACGGGGTGGAGTCGCAGACCATCCGGCTCCTCGAGGTCTGCCGCGCGCGCAACACGCCGATCATCACGTTCATCAACAAGATGGACCGCGAGGTGCGGGAGCCTCTGCTGCTGCTGGACGAGATCGAGAGGGTGCTCAAGATCCCGACGGTGCCGTTCACCTGGCCAGTAGGCATGGGCAAGCGCTTTGGCGGCGTGTTCGACATCCGAGCCAACCGCATGCGCGTCTTCCGCGCGGGCGAGGACCGGCGCGTGGACGACGAGGAGATGATCGAGGGCCTGGACAACCCGGAGAACGAAAGGCGCTTCGGCGATGCGTTCACGCAGGCGCGCGGCGAGATCGAGCTCCTGCGAGGGGCCGCCCAGGAATTCGACCGCGCGGCGTTCCTCTCCGGCCACCAGACGCCGGTCTTCTTCGGCTCCGCCATCAACAACTTCGGCGTGCACGAGGTGCTCGACGCCCTCGTGGACCTCGCACCGCCGCCCGGGCCCAAGACCGCGGTGCAGCGCGTGGTCGAGCCCACGGAGGACAAGGTCACCGGCGTGGTGTTCAAGATCCAGGCGAACATGGATCCGGCGCACCGCGACCGCGTGGCGTTCGTGCGCGTGTGCTCGGGGCGCTTCGAGCGCGGCATGCGGCTCGTGCTCTCGCGCACCGGCAAGGACGTGAAGACGGCAAGCGCGGTATCGTTCCTGTCGCAGCGGCGCGAGGTGCTCGAGGACGCCTACCCCGGCGACATCGTGGGCCTGCCGAATCGCGGGCTCCTGCAGCTCGGCGATACGCTCACCGAAGGCGAGACGCTGCAGTTCACCGGACTTCCCTTCTTCGCGCCGGAGATCTTCGTGACGGTGGAAGTCGCGGACCCGATCCGCAACAAGCAGCTTCGCACCGGCTTGCAGCAGCTGGGCGAGGAGGGCGCGATCCAGGTTTTCCGCCCGCACAATGGCGGCGCGCTGTTGCTGGGCGCCGTGGGGCAGTTGCAGCTCGATGTCGTGGCCTACCGGCTCGAGAACGAGTACTCGGCGCAGGCGCGCATGATCCCGAGCGGCTACAAGCTCGCGCGCTGGGTGACCGCGCCCACGCCCGGCGAGCTGGAGCGCTTCATCGAGGCGAATTCCTACCGCATCGCCTATGACGTGGTGGACGCCCCGGCGGTGCTCTACAACCACAAGCTCGAGCTCTCCGCGGCGATGGAGATCTGGCCGAACATCGGCTTCCACGCGATGCGCGAGCACGGCGGGCTGGTGGTGCATTCGAACAAGCTCGCCGCCTGATCCGGGCCTCTTCGGGTTCGTGCGCACTGCTTTGACACGGCCCGGCGATTACGTTTCATCGCGAGGGCGGGCGGCCGTGCTTCAATAGCGCCCGTGAACGCGCCCGCCGCCGCGCCGCCGCTCTGGCGCAATCGCGACTACATGCTGCTGTGGAGCGGGCAGGTGGTCTCGACCCTGGGCACGACCGCGTCCACCGTCGTCTACCCGCTGCTCATCCTCGCCCTGACCGGGTCGCCCCAGGCCGCCGGGATCGCGGGCGCGCTGCGCGCGCTTCCCTATCTCGTCCTGAGCCTTCCGGTCGGCGCGCTGATCGACCGGTGGGACCGCAAGCGCGTCATGATCCTGTGCAACGTCGGACGGGGGCTCGCGACGCTGAGCATCCCGGTCGCCATGGCGTTCGACGCGCTGACCCTGTGGCAGATCTACGCGGCCACGCTTGTCGAAGGCAGCCTCTTCGTGTTCTTCAACATCGCGGAGGTGGCGGCTCTGCCGCGCGTCGTGCCCGCGCTCCAGCTGCCCCAGGCCGCCGCCCAGAACGAAGCCGGCTTCGGGGCCGCCAACATCGTGGGACCGTCGCTCGGCACGTTCCTCTACCAGGTGTTCGGCCGCGGCGTGCCGTTCCTCGCGGACGGCGTCGCGTACGCCGTGTCGGTGCTCACGCTCGTGCGCATCAAGGCGCCGTTCCGCTCCGACCGGCCGGTCGTGCGCCGCCACCTCGCGCACGAAGTCGCCGAGGGCCTGCGCTGGCTGTGGGCGAACCCTCTCATCCGTTACATGGCGTTCGTCACCGGGGGACTCAACCTGGTCAACGCCGGCACGCCGCTCATCATCATCGTCCTCGCGAAGCAGATGGGCGCGGGCGATGCGCAGGTGGGCGTCATCTTCAGCATCGCCGGGATCGGCGGCATCGTGGGATCCCTCATTGGCGGGCAGATCCAGCGGCGCTTCCGCTTCGGCGCGGTGATCGCCGCCACGATCTGGGTGGACGCGTTGCTGTTCCCGCTCTACGCGATCGTTCCGTCGTACTTGCTGCTCGGGGTCGTCGCGGGACTGATGTTCCTCCTGAGCCCGATCTACAACGTCGTGCAGTTCAGCTATCGCCTCTCGCTGATCCCGGATGAGCTGCAGGGGCGGGTGAACAGCACCTTCCGGCTCCTCGCCTTCGGGTTCATGCCGGTGGGGGCGGCGCTCTCGGGCGTGCTCATCGAGCGGATGGGCGCGGTGGGCGCGGTCATGCTCTTCTCCGCCTGGGTGCTGATGCTCGCCATCTTCACGTCGACCAACCGGCACGTCCGCCACGCCGCGCCCATCGCGCGCTCCGCGGCGGCCTAGCGACGCGCTCTCAGCGTTCGATCCGGATCCGGGCGAACTGGTCCGGCAGTTCGCTGGACAGCAACGTGTCGATCTGCCCCGCTCGCGGCTGGTCTGCGAAAGGGCGGCGCGGATGGATGCGATCGTTCACCCAGTGCGCGGACCAGTCGGTGGTGGTGGCGATGCATTCGCGCGCGAAGCCCGCGAGCCCGAAGCGCTCCTCCTGCTCGAGGCAGCCCGATATGAAGATGTCCACGTACGACTGGACGATGGGGTATTCCGCGCTGGGCGTCGCGACGCTGCGCGGCCGATTCACGTAGATCCAGGTCTGCCCTTCCGGCGCGGCGGACGATTCGCGCTCAAGCGGCTTGACGTCCGCGGACGCGACGCGCATGCGGCAATACGAGATCTCGCGCCGGTCCGTCGCCGCGAGCTCGGCGGGATCGACCCGATAGATCACCGCGGTGAGGTGGTTCGCGCGATCCGGCACGACTCCGAGATACGTGGTGCTGAAGCCGACCGGCTGGCCACGCGCGAACCAGCCGCGCCGGTAGCCCGCGACTTCCACCGGATGAGCGATGCCCGCGTTCGGGGACGTGCGCTTGCGGGACTCGTCCTCCATGAGGCTGCCGTAACCGACGATGTACTGCGGGCGGCTCGCGTCCGGCGCGGCGTTGCACTCGACGTCGCTCCCGGGTGGGGAGACCGGATTGGAGGCGCAGGCGGTCATCCACCCGGCGAGCAGGAGGATCGGAACGGCGTGTCGGCGTGCGAGATTCATGGAGGCAGCGCGCTATTGGGGGGGGGAGATTCTAACGTTCGCGGGGTCGAAGGAAGTGACACGGCGGGGGTCGGGCGCGGTTCCCCGCCTTGCCGTCAGGAGCACTTCAGTTGTCTGAAAGCTGATGCCCCTGTGGTGTGAGCCCATGAGCAACACTTTCCTGGGCCTCGTCATCTTCGGCGGATTCCTCGTCGGCATCTGGGCGTCGTATCGCCTGTTCATGCGCGGCGACACCAACGACGAGCGCGTAGCCTCCCGCCTGCCGAAGGATTTCAAGGCCGACTGGTCGTGGCGCTGCGGCGACACCTACGTGGGATACGAGCCGTCGAGCGGGCGGCTGGCGATCGTCGACTATCCCCACGGCACCGTGGTGCAGGCGCGCGACGTGGTCGCCATCGAGCCGTCCGACGAGGGAGCGCTCGGCATCGTCCACCGCCGGCTGGTGGTGAGCGTGCCCGGCACCTCCACGCGCTTCCGCCTGTGGTTCAAGCTGAGCAGCGCCAAGCGCGACTCCACGCTCGCGCGGTTGAAGGAAATCGCGGGACTGCGCTAAAGCGGCCTCAGCCGGCCGTGCCGTACTCGTCGTGCCGGCGCACCCAGTAAGGACCGCGCCCGTCCTCATCCCGCCCCTTGGGCACCAGGTCCAGGTACTGGTAATCGACGTTCAGCATGTCGATGCCGCGCGCGTACGTCGAGTACGTGCGGAACATGCGGCCCTGCGAATCGCGGTGGAACACGCTCACGCCCTCGCGCTCGGCCACGAACGGGTCCTGCACGGCGAAGTTGTAGAAGGCCTGCTTGCGCTCCACTTCCTCCGGCGTGAACGACACGTGGTAGTCGAAGTTGAAGCGGTTGCCGTGCGATGAAAGCCACTTGAAGCTCCACCCCATGCGCTTGCGGTAGGCGGCGAGCTTCGCGTACGGCGCGCGGGAGACGGCGACCATCGTCACGTCGCGCTGGTTGAGGTGCACGATGATGCCGTTGAAGTTGTCGGCCCAGCGCGAGCAGTGCGGGCAGCCCGCGTCCCAGTCGGGATGGAACATGAAGTGGTAGACCACGAGCTGGCTGCGCCCGTCGAAGAGCCGGGACAGGGTCTCGCGCCCGTCCGGTCCCTCGAACGCGTAGTCCTCGCGCACGGCTTCCCAGGGAAGCTCGCGCCGCTGGCGGGAGAGCTCGTCGCGCAGGCGCGTGAATTCCTTTTCCTTCGCGAGGAGCGCGCTGCGCGCGGCGATCCATTCCTTGCTCGACACGACCTTGTGGGCTTGCATCCGCGACCTCCTTCGGCGCTCAGCGCCGCCCCGACGGCCGAACGTTCGGATTCAGGCGCTCGATGTCGGCCTTCACCTGCGCCTGGCTGCGCTCGTAGACGAGCTCGCGGCCCATCACGCTTCCGACGTAGGCCAGCCCGTTACGCGTGGGCGAGAGGCTGCACTTCACGCTGTGGATGCCTTCGCCCAGCACGATCTCGATGTGCTCGGGGCGCTTGCTGAGGACGACCACCTCGAGCACCTGTCCGTTCTCGGTCTTGACCTTGATCTTCTCTTCCATCGCGTTCCCCGGGAGCATCGGGCCCCTGGCCGATTGTATCCCGCGGCAGCCTGTAAAATTCGCGGCATGCGATCGCTCTCCCACCTCTTCGAGAACAACCGCGCGTGGTCCGAGCGCATCCGGCGCGCGGACCCGGATTTCTTCCCGCGCCTTTCGCGCCAGCAGCGGCCGCAATACCTCTGGATCGGCTGCGCCGACAGCCGCGTGCCCGCCAACGAGATCGTGGGCCTCGCGCCGGGCGAGCTCTTCGTGCACCGCAACGTCGCCAACGTCGTCGTTCACAGCGACCTCAACTGCCTCTCGGTCATGCAGTTCGCCGTGGAAGTGCTGAAAGTCGAGCACATCATCGTGTGCGGCCACTACGGGTGCAGCGGCGTGTCGGCCGCGCTGCAGAACCAGCGGGTGGGGCTCGCCGACAACTGGCTGCGCTACATCCAGGACGTGCACGCGAAGCACGACGCGCGCGTGAGCCCGCTCGGCGAAGTCGCGCAGCGCATCGACCGCCTGTGCGAGCTGAATGTGATCGAGCAGGTCGCCAACGTGTGCCAGACCACGATCGTGCGCGATGCCTGGGACCGGGGGCAGGAGCTCGCGGTGCACGGATGGGTCTACGGCCTGAAGGACGGGCTGGTGCGCGACCTGGGCACGACCGTCACCCGCCCCGCCGAAGCCTCCGGCGCCTACCGGGCCGCGCTCGCCGCGCTGTGAGCTACGGCGCGATGTAGGCGTAGCCCTTCGCCTGGTAGGCCATCAGCGAGATCCAGGCGTTGCCGACGACCTTCACGCCGGGCACGACGTTCTCCGGCTTCGTCTTCTGCTCGCGGATCGCGACCGCGCATTGCTCGAGGCTTTCCACGCCGGGCGCCGTGCTCATGTCGCGCAGCTTCGCGGCGATCTGGGTCGCGATCGCACGGTCCTCGGGCTTGATCTTCTCCATGTCGGTCTGGACCAGGCGCGTCGCGGGCCCGCGGAAGGCGAGCACGAAATGGGGCGCCACGCCCTGGTGCACGAGCGACTCGCGCGTCTCGTCGATGATCTTGATGCGGCCGAGCAGCCCCTTGCCGTCGCCCTCGTGGATGTCGAAGGCGACCTTCACCTCGTTCAATCCGGAAAGCGCGGCGCGGTCGTCGGTTCCCGCGGACTGCGCGGAGACGGCCGGGACCGACGCGCAGCCGGCGGCGAGGAGCGAGCACAGCAGGAGATTCGCGAGCGGGGCGTTCATGGGCGTCTCCCTGGGGACGGATGGGTCCCATAGGATGCTCCCCATTCGCGCTTCGTGCAGGTGCGGGCTAGGCGGGCGCTCCGAAGAGGGCGCCGGCGCCCGCGGTGGCCGCCATCGCGATCGCGCCCCAGAAGGTGACGCGCAGCGTGCCCTGGGCGATGGGCGCGCCGCCCACCCACGCGGAGAGAATGCCGAGGCCCGTGAGGAACACGAGCGAGAACGCGGCCACGATCGCAATCAGGTGCGACATCGAGCTGAAGCCCGCGACCGCGAGCGGCATCGCGGCGCCCACGGCGAAGCTCGCGGCCGACGCGACCGCGGCCTGGATCGGCCGCGCTCGCATCGTCTTCGTGATGCCGAGCTCGTCGCGCGCGTGGGCGCCCAACGCGTCGTGCTCCATCAGCTGCTTCGCGACCTCCTTCGCGAGCGCCGGCTCGAGCCCGCGCTTCTCGTAGATCAGCGCGAGCTCGCGGTGCTCGGCCTCGGTGTCGTGCTTGAGCTCCTGGCGCTCGCGGTCGAGCTCCGCCTTCTCGCTGTCGGCCTGGGAATGCACCGAGACGTACTCGCCCGCGGCCATCGACATGGCGCCCGCCACCAGCGCGGCGGTGCCCGCGAGCATCACGCTCCCGTGGCTGGTGCTCGCCGCGGCCACCCCGAGCAGCAGGCTCGAGGTGGAGACGATGCCGTCGTTGGCGCCGAGGACCGCCGCGCGCAGCCAACCCATCCGTTCGGTGGTGTGGAACTCCCAGTGGCGTTTGCGCATGGGGCCTCTCTAGGGTTGCAGCATCAGCTTCTGCACGCGCCAGTTGAGCAGCTCGGCGACGTACACGACTTTCTCGGACGGGCACGCGATCTCGTGGATCCAGCCGAACTGCTTCGGCTGCTTGCCCGATTCGCCCAGCACGCCGTCGAACACCTGGATGCGTAGATGTCCTTGGGAAGCTTGAGCGGGTCCGGAACCGAATCGAACGCGATGACGGGAACGTTCTGCTGCGCATGGACGGCGAGGGAGCTCAAGCCGAGAAGCAGTCCGGCGATGGTGCGCTTCATGGAAACCGCCTGGGGAAGGACAAGGGGCGAGCGGATTCTTGCACGAATCGCCCCGGCCCCCTCAGGACCCTATTGGCTAAGACCTCATTTGCGCGACTCGAGCTCCTCCCAGCGCGCGAGGAGCCGCGTGAGCTCCGCCTCGATCTCCTCGTGGCGCACGTTGAGCGCGCGGAGGTCCACGCTGCGGTCGCGATAGGTTTGCGGATCGGCGAGGCGCCTCGCAAGCTCCGCCTGCTCCCGCTCCAGCGTTTCGAGCTTCCCCGGCAGGGCTTGCAGCTCGCGCGCTTCGTTGTAGCCCAGCTTCGGCTTGCGCGGCGCAGCTGTAGGCAGAGGGTGCTTTTCTCCCTCTGCCCTGGGAGAGGGCCGGGCGGAGGGTCCGATGGTGCGCATCCGCTGCCAATCACTGTACCCGCCGACGTATTCCTTCCATCGCCCGCCGCCTTCGGAGGCGATGGTCTGGGTCACCACGTTGTCGAGGAACGCGCGATCGTGGCTCACGAGGAAGAGCGTCCCCGCGTACTCCTGCAGCAGCTCCTCCAGCAGCTCGAGCGTCTCGATGTCGAGGTCGTTGGTGGGCTCGTCGAGCACCACCACGTTGGCCGGCCGGCTGAAGAGGCGCGCCAGCAACAGGCGGTTGCGCTCGCCGCCGGACAGCGACTTCACCGGCGAGCGCGCGCGTTCCGGCGCGAACAGGAAGTCGCCGAGGTAGCTGATGACATGCTTGCGCCCGCCGCCGACCTCCACGAAGTCGCTCCCCGGAGAGATGGTGTCGGCGAGCGTGGCCTCCTCGTCCAGCGCCGCGCGGAACTGGTCGAAGTACGCGGGCGAGACGCGCGCGCCCAGCCGCACGCGGCCCGCATCCGCAGCGATCTCGCCCAGGATCAGCTTGAGCAGCGTCGTCTTGCCGCTGCCATTGGGACCGATCAGCCCCACCTTGTCGCCGCGCAGGATGCGGCACGAGAAGTCCTCGACCACGCGCTTCGCGCCGTACGACTTGCTCACGTGCTCCAGCTCGGCCACGAGGCGGCCGGAACGCTCGCCCGCGGAGAGGGCGAGCTCCACGCGGCCCAGGCGCTCGCGCCGCTCGGCGCGCTGGGTGCGCAGCGCCTCCAGCCGCCGCACGCGTCCCTCGTTGCGCGTGCGCCGCGCTTCCACGCCCTTGCGGATCCACGCCTCCTCCTGCGCGAGCTCCTTGTCCTGCTTGCGGCTCACCACCGCCTCGATGGCGAGCATCTCCGCCTTGCGCGCCTCGTAGGCGCCGTAGTTGCCGGGGAAGCTCGCGAGCTTGCCGCGGTCGAGCTCGACGATGCGCAGCGCCACGCGGTCGAGGAAGCGGCGATCGTGGGTCACGAAGACCACGCTGCCGGCGAAGGCGAGGAGCGTGTCCTCGAGCCATTCGATCGCGTCGATGTCGAGGTGGTTGGTGGGCTCGTCGAGGAGCAGCAGCGCGGGCTCGGCCACGAGCGCGCGGGCGAGGGCGACGCGCTTCTTGAGGCCGCCCGAGAGCTCCGCGACCTGCGCATCGGCGGGCAGGCCCAATCGCGTGAGCGTGGCCTCGATGCGATGCTCGAGCGCCCAGCCGCCGCTCGCATCGAGCGCCTCGTGCAGCGCCTGCATGCGCTCGACCCGGCCCGCGTGCGCCGCCGCGTGGTAGTCCACGAGCAGTTGCCGCGCCGCGCCCACGCCGGCGGCGACCGCCTCGAACACCCCCTGGCCGGGCTCGAACGCGGGCTCCTGCGCCACGCTCGCGAGCTTGAGCCCCGGCGCCGCCCACACGGTGCCGTCGTCGGGTCGCACGCCACCTTCGACGATCCGCAGCAGCGTCGACTTGCCGGTGCCGTTGCGGCCGATCAGCCCGATGCGCTCGCCCGCCTCGACCACGAGGTCCGCGTGGTCGAGCAGGGCCACGTGGCCATAGGCGATCGAGACGTCGGAGAGCTGCAGCAGGGGCACGACGCCATTCTATCGGCCGTCGGCGCGGCGATGACCTGGTTGCGGCAGCTCGCGGCGATCAGCGCCAGCAGCAGCACGGCGAGGGCGAGGAGGCGGATGGCGAACGTCATGGGCGTACACTACCGCCGATCTAGGGCGATTCCTGTCCTAGTTCTCCCCTAGAGTCGCGGTATGGCCCATCCTACGACGCGCGTGCTGGCGGTGCTCGAGATCCTCCAGTCCCAGGCCCAGATCGGCGGGGCGGAGCTCGCGCGCCGGGTCGAGGTGGACCGCCGCACGCTGCGCCGCTACATCGCGATGCTGGAGGAGATGGGCATCCCGATCACGACGGAGCAGGGACGCTACGGCGGCTACCGCCTGGTGCCGGGCTTCAAGCTGCCGCCGATGATGTTCACCGACGAGGAGGCGCAGGCGCTCTCGCTGGGCCTCATCGCGGCGCGCGGGCTCGGGCTCGCCGATGCCGCGCCGGCGATCGAGAGCGTGCAGGCGAAGCTCGATCGCGTGCTGCCGAGCGCGCCGAAGAAGACCATCGCGGCGCTGCGCGAAAGCGTGGCGCTGCAGACCGGCGACGCGCGCACCAGCGCCGACGCCCGCCTGCTGCGGATCCTCAGCGAATCGGCGCAATCGAGGCGCACGGCGGCGCTGCGCTATCGCGCCGCCGACGGCACGCTCACCTCGCGCGATTTCGACGTCTACGGCCTGGTCTTCCGCATCGGCCGCTGGTACGTGGTGGGCTTCTGCCACCTGCGCAAGGGACTGCGCACGCTGCGCCTGGACCGCGTCGCCCACGGCGAGGTCACCGAGACGCCGTTCGAGCGCCCGGGCGATTTCGATGCGTCCGCCTACCTTTCGCGCGCGCTGGCGACCCTCCCGCGCGCCATTCCCGTGGAGGTGCTGCTGCGCACCGACATGGAATGCGCCCGTCGCGAGCTCATAGCACCCATGGGCGTGCCCGAGCCGTGCGCCGAAGGCGTGCTGCTGCGCGGATCGGCCGACGAGCTCGACTGGTACGCGCGCGAGCTCATGCGCCTGCCGTTCCCCTTCGAGGTGCGCTCGCCCGCGCCGCTCAAGCGCATGCTCGCCAAGCTCGCCGGGGAGATCGCGCGACAGTGCGCCTGAGCTACCAGACGCGGCAGCGCTTCTCGCTCGCCATCGGCTGCCCCGGCTTGCACGCGAAGGCTTCCTGGAACTGCGGCATGTTCACCACCAGGCCGTTCACGCGGTAGCGCGGCGGCGAGTGCGGATCGGTGAGCGCCTTCACGCGCAGGTTCTCGGGCCGGTCGTTCTCGCAGGCCCATTGCGCGTTGCCGACGAAGAAGCGCTGCTCGGGCGTGAGGCCGTCGCGCGGCTCGAGGGTCTGGCCGGCGGTCTCCGCCTTCCACGCCATCCACGCGAGCAGCAGCCCGCCCAGGTCGGCGATGTCCTCGCCCTGCGTGAGCTTGCTGTTGATCTTGATGTCGTCCACGACCGTGTACTGCGCGTACTGGTCGACGACGCACTGCGCGCGCTCCTCGAACTCCGTCGCGTCCTCCTTCGTCCACCAGTCGCGCAGGTTGCCGTGCGCGTCGAACTGCCGGCCCTCGTCGTCGAAGCCGTGCGTCAGCTCGTGGCCGATGGTGCCGCCGGTGTTGCCGTAGTTGGGGGCGTCGTCCATCTTCGGATCGAAGAGCGGCGGCTGCAGCACGCCGGCGGGGAAGTTGATGTCGTTCATCTGCGGGTTGTAGTAGGCGTTCACCGTGGGCGGCGTCATCTGCCATTCGCCGCGATCGAGCGGCTTGCCGATCTTGGCGAGCTCCCGGCGCGACTCGAAGCGTTGCGCGCGCTCCACGTTGCCGAAGAAGTCGTCGCGCGCCACGACGATCGAGCCGTAGTCGCGCCACTTCGTCCGGGTAGCCGATCTTGTTCACCAGCGTCGAGAGCTTCGCGAGCGCCTGGCGCTTCGTCTGCGGGCCCATCCACGGCAGCGACTCGATGTCCGCGCGCATGGCCTGCTCGATCCGGCGCGTCATGCGCAGCGCCTTCTCCTTCAACGCCGGGCTGAACGCCCGGCGCACGAATTCCTTGCCGAGCGCCTCGCCGAGCTGCCCGTCGACCAGCGCCACGCAGCGCTTCCAGCGCGGCTGCAGCTGCGGTACGCCGCGCAGCGTGCGGCCGTAGAAGTCGAAGTTCTCGTCGACGAACGCCTTGTCGAGGAAGGCCGCGGCGGCGTGCGCGAGGTGCCAGCGCAGGTACGTCTTCATGTCGGCGAGGCTCTCGGTCTCGAGCTGCCGCTCGAGCGCCGCGAAGAAGTCCGGCTGCGTCACGTTGAAGTCGTCGAGGCGCGGCGAGCCCCACGCCCTTCAGGTACGCGTCCCAGTCGAAGGCGGGCGTCAGGCGCTGCGAGCTCCTCGCGGTCGCATCTTGTGGAAGAGCTTGTACGGGTCGCGCTGCTCGACGCGGGTGAGCGAGGCCTTCGCGAGCGCGGTCTCGATGCGCATCACGGTCGCGGCCCCGGCCTGCGCCGCGCCGGGGGCATCGCCGAGCAGCGCGAACATGCGCGCGACGTGCGCCACGTACTTCGCGCGGATCTCCTTCGAGCGTTCGTCGTCCTTCACGTAGTAGTCGCGGTCGGGCAGCCCGAGGCCGCCGGCCCCCGCGAACGCGATCACCTGCGTCGCGTCGGCGAAATCCTGTCCCGGCCGAAGCCCGAAGAAGAGGCCGCTGTCCCCGGTGGCGATGTGAAGACGTGCCAGCACGGGCGGCGAGCTCGAGCTTCGAGCCCATGCGCGTCGATGGGCTCGAGGTACGCGCGCAGCGGCGCGAGCCCGCGCGCCTCCACCGCCGCCTCGTCCATGCACGCGGCGAAGTAGTCGCCGATCTGCCGCTGCGTCGCGTCGCGCCCCGCGGTGCGCTTCGCGAGGCCATCGAGGATTCCCCACAGGAAGCGCTGGTTGTCCTGGGCCAGCTTGCGGTACACGCTCCAGCTCGCCTGGTCGGGCGGGATCGGGTTCGCCTTCATCCAGCCGCCGCACGCGTACTGGTAGAAGTCGACGCACGCGTCGGCCGAACGGTCCATGGCCGCGGGATCGAGGCTCGGCGTGTAGGGCAGGGCGGCGAGCGGCGTGTCGGCCCCGGCGGGCGCGCCGAGGGCGGGCGCGCCGAGGGCGGCGCAGGCGAGGATCAGGGCGAAGAGGCGCATGGGATCATGTCGGAAGGGAAACGGGAACCGGCCGGCGGAATGACGGCGCCGTCCGGGGTGTTTGCTGCGATCGGGGAAGGATAGGATAACCGCGCCCCGCGTGTGAGACGATTCATAGCCCGCCGTCCGCTTCAGGGAGTAGCGTCGGCCGATGACCCGAGCGCGCAACAGCCATGTGGCCCTCCTCCTCGAGAGTCCCGAGGAGGCGAAGCTCTGGGCGGGCGCCTTCACTTCCCAGGGCGTGGGCGCGCAGCCACTCGCCATGGGAGGCGGCGTGGAGGCGCTCGCGGCCGACCCGCGCATGGCGAACGCGCGCGGCGTGATGATCGACGCGCCCGCGCTCGCCGTGCACGACGTCACGCCCGCCGCGTTGGCCGCTTTTCTCCAGCCGCGCTTTCCCGGCATCGCGCTCTTCGTGCGTCTTCCGGCGCGCACCGGCATCTCGCCCGCCGAGCAGGCGTGGGCGCGCCACCACGCAATCACGTCGCTCTTGCCCGGAAGCTCGGTGGCCGCGTGGCAGGATTCGCTCGCGCCGGTGCTCTCGCGCATGCTCGCCAACATCGGGCACCCGGGGCTCGACACGACGAAGCTCGAGAGGCACCTCACCGCGCTGGTGAAGAACGGCGAGGAGCCGCGTCCCGGCCCGATCAAGGACGCTTACGTCGACGCGTACTACCTGGAGCGCTCGGGCGTGAGCGCGCCGCGGCTCTACGACGCGATGCAGGACGCCGACGGGGTGGCGGCGGGCGATCGCACCTGGCGCGGGCGCTCCTATCGCGATTGCTTCGTGGCGCAGCAGGCCGTGGACTGGCTGGTCGCGCGCTTCGGGCTGCGCCGCGCGACCGCGCTGCAGGCTTGCCGCTTCCTGTGGCGCACCGGGCGGCTTCACCACGCGCTGCGCGAGGCGGGCTTCGACGACGATTTCCTCTTCTTCCGGTTCTCGGGGCGCCGCTCCGAGCTCGACCCCGTCGATCTCGTGCAGGTGGAGGCCGCGATGCGCGCCGCCGACGGCGTTGCGATCGAGGAGCGCATGCACCTCGCGAAGACCTATCCGCGCTGCTTCGTGGGCAGCGACGCCGTGGATTGGCTGATGGCGCGCTACCGCCTGCCGCTGGGCGCCGCCGAGACCATCGGCCAGCGCCTGCTCGAGCTCGGCGTCTTCCACCACGTCGTGGACGAGCACGGCTTCGTCGAGGGCCGGTTCTTCTACCGTTTTCGCGCCGACGAGGAAACCGTCCCGGCCTGACGTTGTCGAACCGGGCCATGACCGAGGTGAGGAAGGGGCAGGGCTCGTGCCGCCACGCCCGAAATGAGGCGTTCGCGGGTAATATCTGGGCCACAACGCCTTCGCCCTTCGACGTCCCGCATCGTGTCGCACGAATTCCGAACTCATTACGAGATTCTCGGCATCACCCGCAACGCCAAGAACATCGAAGTCGAGCGCGCCTATCGCAAGTTGCGCGCGCAGATGCGGGAGGAGACCAGCGCGCCCGACGCGCGCCGGGCGCTGCTGATCCAGACCGCCTACGAGGTCCTCTCCGACCCGGCACGCCGCGAGAGCTACGACGAATCGCTGCGCGCCCCGCGCGCCATGTTCCGCTACTCCTTCGCCCTGCATCGCACGCAATGGATCGCGGGCTCGTCGCTCGTCGCCCTGCTCGCGGCCTCCGCATGGATCGCGCTGCATCCGACCGCCTCGGTGTCCCCGCGCGACCCGGCCGATATCCTCGCGGAGGCGTCGCTCGCCGTCGGACGCCTGCAGAGCGTGGAGATCTCCGGAGCCACCACCGACCTCGGGCTCGCGTTCGCGCTCAACCAGGGCGCGCTCGCCACGAGCTGCAGCGGGCTCAAGCCCACCTCCCAGCTTCTCGTGAGCTTTGCCCAGCGCAAGGTGCCCGCGCGCGTGGAAAACCTCTACGAGGGCCAATCGGTATGCAAGCTGGCCGCCGACGGCATGGGCAGCTGGCCGCTGCGCACCCGCGACGGCGATCCGGGCACGGGCGAGAAAGTCTACGGCGTGCGCATGGACGCGACGGGCCAGGCCCATCTCATCGAGGGCACGGTGCGGCGCGTGAGCGCGCAGGACGGCGTGAAGACCATCGAGGTCGACGGAGCGGCGGCCTCGCAGCTCGCCGGCGGGCCGCTTATCGACACGCAGGGCCGCGTGCTCGCGGTCGCGCTGGGCGAGGGCCGCTACCGGCCGATTCCCCCGCAATGGTCCGCCGAGATGCGCGCCCCGCCGCCCGCGGCGGCGGAGCCGCCGAAGGTCGCGAAGCCGCCGAAGGCCGCGAAGCCGGCGCCGAAGGAGCCCGCACGGGACTGGTTCGAGGAACGCGCGCACCAGAAAGCCAAGGCGCTCAAGGTGCCGGACGATATCTGAGCGGATTTTCTTGCCGCCCTCCATGCGCGGGTTTGCCATCGCCGGTGCGTTGCACGATACTGGAAAACCGACCCACGCGCGGCTCCCGATAGAAGGAGTCCCATGCCCCGCAAGCCGAGCGCCGGCAGCAAGCGCACTGCATCGAGCGCTCCGGTCCTTCCGGGCACCAACCCGGCGGTCGGCGAGCCGCTGCCGCCGGACGAGGGCGTCGCCTTCCCGATCGTCGCATTGGGCGCATCCGCGGGCGGCCTCGAAGCGTTCAGGCAATTCCTCCAGGCCGTTCCCATCGACACCGGGATGGCGTTCGTGGTCATCCAGCATCTCGATCCCTCGCACGAGAGCATGCTCGCGGTGATCCTCGGGCGCGCGACGCAAATGCCGGTGATCGAGGTGTCGAACAACCTGGCCGTCGAGCCCAACCGGGTCTACGTGATCCCGCCGGGCAAGAACATGGTGTACAGCCATGGGCTGCTCCAGCTCGCCCCGCGCACCGAGCAGCGCGGACAGCACCGCCCGATCGACCATTTCATGCGCTCGCTCGCCGAGGAGCACGGCTACAAGGCGATCGGCGTGGTGCTCTCAGGCACGGCGAGCGACGGGACGCTGGGGCTGCAGGAAGTCAAGACCGCGGGCGGCATCACGTTCGCGCAGGACGGTTCGGCCGAGCAGAGCGGCATGCCGAGCAGCGCCGTGGCCTCCGGCTGCGTGGACCTCGTGCTGGCGCCGGAGGCGATCGCCCGCGAGATCGCGCGGATCGCCTCCCACCCGCTGGTGGCGCCACCCGCCGCCGAGCTCGACGCGACGCTCGCGCGCAACGCGGAGGCGCTGCGCGGCATCCTCGAGATCCTGCGCGACGCGTTCGGCGTCGACTTCACGAACTACAAGCACAACACCCTGAGCCGCCGCATCACCCGGCGCATGGTCCTCGCCAAGCTCACCCACCTCGAGGACTACCGCAGCCTGCTCGCCGGCAGCGCGGCGGAGGTGGAGGCGCTGTACCGCGACATCCTCATCAACGTGACCAGCTTCTTCCGCAATCCCGAATCGTACGAAGCGCTGAAGGAGAAGGTCTTCCCGCGGCTGGTGCGGGGCAAGTCGCGCGACGACGTGGTGCGCGTCTGGACGCTCGGCTGCTCCACGGGCGAGGAGGCGTACTCGGTCGCCATGGCGTATGTCGAGTTCGCGGAGGCCACCGGGCAGCGCACGACCCTGCAGATCTTCGCCACCGACGTGAACGGCGCCGGCATCGAGAAGGCGCGCGCGGGCTATTATCCCAAGGGGATCACCCAGGACGTGAGCCCCGAGCGGCTCAAGCGCTTCTTCGTGGAAGCCGACGGCCGGTACCGCATCGCGAAACCGATCCGCGACATGTGCGTGTTCGCGCGCCAGAACGTGCTGTCCGATCCGCCGTTCTCGCGTCTCGACCTCATCGCGTGCCGCAACCTCCTGATCTACCTGGAGCCGGTGCTGCAGCAGAGGCTCGTCCCGCTGCTGCACTACTCGCTGCGCGACGGGGGCATGCTCTGGCTGGGATCCTCGGAGACCATCGGCTCGTTCCGCGAGCTCTTCGAGCTCGAGGACGGCCACCACAAGTTCTACGCGCGCAAGCCGGGCCGGCGGCGGCACGTCGCGCTGCCCGTGGCGGGCAAGGCGCCCGCCGACGGCACGCATCCCGCGCGCGAGCGCCCGCGCCCCGCGACCGTCGTGCCGATGGATGCGCAGAGGGAGGCCGACCGCCTGCTCATCTCGCGCTACGCGCCGCCCGGCGTGGTGCTCGACGAGCACCTGGACGTGCTGCATTTCCGCGGCGACACCAGCCCATTCCTGCAGCCCGCGTCGGGCCGGGCCAGCCTGAACCTCCTCAAGATGCTGAAGGAAGGGCTGCTGGTCGGCGTGCGCGCCGCGATCCAGCGCTGCAAGCGCGAGGGCATGGCGGTGCGGGAAGACGGCCTGAACGTGCGCAGCGAGGGCCGACAGCGCGACGTGAGCGTCGTGGTGATGCCGCTCGACCGCCCCGAGGCCGACGGCCGGCTGCTGGTCCTGTTCGAGGCGGCGGGGTTCGGCGCGCCGGCGGAATCGCGCGCCGTCCATGCGCGTTCGCGCGAGCGCGCGGCCGAGGCGCAGCGCGAATCCCTTCCCCCGGCGGTCGAGATCGAGCGCCTGCGCCAGGAGCTCGCCGCCACGCGCGACTACCTGCAATCCGTCATCGAGCAACAGGAGTCGGCCAACGAGGAGCTGCAGGCGGCCAACGAGGAAGTGCAGTCCACGAACGAGGAGCTGCAGAGCGTCAACGAGGAGCTCGAGACCTCGAAGGAGGAGATCGAATCCACCAACGAGGAGCTGTCCACCGTCAACGAGGAGCTCAGCCAGCGCAACATCGAGCTCGCGCAGAGCAACGACGACCTCTCGAACCTCATCGCGAGCGTGCGCATGCCGATCGTGCTCCTGGATCGCGAGCTGCGCATCCGCCGCTTCACGCCGGCCACCGCGCAAGTGCTGAACCTCGTCGCCGGCGACGTCGCCCGGCCGATCGGCGACATCAAGCTGCCGCCCGACATGGCGGACCTCGACGAGGACCTGACCCGCGTGCCGGTCGAGCTCTCCTCGTTCGAGCGCGAGGTGCGCGACTGGAGCGGCCGCTGGCACCTGTTGCGCGCGAGCCCGTACCGGACGGCGGAGGACAAGGCGGACGGCGTGGTCGTGGTCCTGGTGGACATCGACGCGCTCAAGCGCTCGGCACAGGCGCTCGCGGAGAGCGAGGGGCGCTTCCACGTCCTCGCCGACAGCGCTCCGGTGCTGATCTGGGTGAACGACCTCGCCAAATGCAAGCTGGTGAACCGCGCTTTCGAGGAGTTCGTCGGCATCGACGCGGCCACGCTGCGCGAGTCGGGATGGGCGCCTTTCGTGCATGCCGACGATCGGCCGCAATTCCTCGAAGCGTACCGGCGCGCGTTCGAGCGGCGCCAGGTGTTCGTGTCGGTCGCGCGCTTCCGGCGCGCCGACGGCGTCTATCGCTGGACCAAGTCGACAGGCGTGCCGCGCTTCACGGAGTCCGGCGAGCTCATCGGCTACGTCGGCTCGACGGTCGACATCCACGATCTCAAGGAGGCGGAGGACGCGCTGCGCGACGCCGACCGGGCCAAGAACGAATTCCTCGGCACCCTGGGCCACGAGCTGCGCAATCCGCTCGCCGCGATGCGCAGCGCCGTGTACCTCCTCGCGCCGCTGGCGCGCCAGCAGGACACCACGGGCACCGCGCTCACGGTGATCGAGCGCCAGATGGGCAACATGGTGCGCATCGTGGACGACCTGCTCGACGTCTCGCGCATCACCCAGGGCAAGATCCAGCTGCGCCCGGAGCCGGTGGACCTCTCCGCCGCCGCGCGCCACGCGGCGAGCGCGACCGAGCACGACCGCGCGAGCACCGGACAGTCGCTCGAGATGTCGGTGCCCGCCGCGCCGGTCTGGGTGCGGGCGGACGCCGCGCGCCTCGACCAGATCCTCGGCAACCTCCTCAACAACGCCTCCAAGTTCACGCCCGACGGCGGCCGCATCTGGCTGCACGTGGAGCGCGAAGCGGCCGCCGGCGACGGCCAGCCGGGAGGCACCGCGGTGCTGCGCGTGCGCGACAACGGACTCGGCATCGAGCCCGAAATGCTGCCGCGGATCTTCGAGCTGTTCGTGCAGGGCAGCCACACGACGCGCCGCATGCGCACCGGCGTGGGCATCGGGCTCACCCTCGTCAAACGCCTCGTGGAGCTGCATGGCGGCACCATTGAAGCGCGCAGCGCGGGCCGCTCGAAGGGCAGCGAGTTCGTGGTGCGGCTGCCGCTCGTGGCGACACCGGATGCGGAGCGCACGCTGGCACCCGACCTTGCGACGGCCCCGGCCGTGCAGCGCATGCTGCTGGTGGACGACAATCGCGACGCCATCGACGCGATGCAGGAGTGGCTGGGCCGCGCCGCGAGCGAGGTGCGCGTGGCCTACGACGGCACGGAGGCGCTCGCGCTCGCGGAATCCTTCAAGCCGCAGGTTGTCCTGCTCGACATCGGGTTGCCGGACATGAGCGGCTACGACGTCGCCCGCAAGCTGCGCGCCATGCCCGCGACGCGCAAGGCGCTGCTGATCGCCATCACCGGCTTCGGGCGCCCGGAGGACATCGAGCTCGGCCGCGACGCGGGCTTCGACGAGCACCTCACCAAGCCCGCCGACCCCGACCGCCTCATGCGGCTCATCGGCCGCTACGCGGCGGTGGAGGCATGACGCTCCAGCCGCAGCGACGACGATGAAATACAAGGACTACTACGCGATCCTCGGCGTCGAGCGCTCCGCGAGCGCCGACGACATCAAGAAGGCCTACCGCAAGCTCGCCCAGAAATATCACCCGGACGTCACCAAGGACCCGAAGGGCGAGGAGAAATTCAAGGACATCGCCGAGGCGTACCAGACGCTCAAGGATCCGGAGAAGCGGGCGGCCTACGACCAGCTCGGCAGCGGATACCAGCCCGGCCAGGATTTCCGCCCGCCGCCGGATTGGGAGAAGCAGTTCCGCGAGCGCTACGCGGGCGGCGGCCCGTTCGGCGCCGGCGGCGGCGCGTTCTCCTTCGAGGACGTCGACCTCTCGGACCTCTTCGAAGGCTTCTCGCGCGCGCGGCGCGGCGGCGGTCGCGGCGGCGGCGCGATGCAGATCCCCGGAGAGGACTACGAGGTCACGGTGCACCTGTCGCTCGAAGACGCCGCGCGCGGCACGCAGGTGGACCTCGACCTCGGCATGCCCGAGTACGACGAGCAGGGCGGCGTGCGCCACGTGCAGAAGAAGATCAAGGCGCGCATCCCGAAGGGAGCGACCGACGGACAGCGATTGCGGCTGCGCGGGCAGGGCGGCAAGGGCGTGAACGGCGGGCGCAACGGCGATCTCTTCCTCAACATCGTCCTGCACCCGCACCCGCTGTTCCGGCCCGATGGGCATGATCTTTACCTCGACCTTCCGCTCGCTCCCTGGGAAGCGGCGCTCGGCGCGACGGTCGAGGTGCCCACGCTGGGCGGCGCCGTGAACCTGAAGATCCCGCCCGGCACGGCGGCGGGACGCAAGCTGCGCCTCGCGAGGAAGGGCCTGCCGAAGCCGGGCGGCGGCGAGGGCGATCTCTATGCGATCGTGCAGATCGTGAACCCGACGGTGCTGGGCGATCGCGAGCGCGAGCTCTTCAAGGAGCTCGCCGCGGCCTCGCACTTCAATCCGCGCGGGCACTTCACCGGAGGATCCCATGGCTGAGCACGAAGAGGCGGTGTGGCTGTATGCGGAGAGCCAGGTCACCCTCGTGGACCTCGCGCAGTCGTCGGGACTTCCCGAGGAGTTGCTGCGCGAGCTGGTCGACTACGGGGCGCTCGATCCCGCGCTGGCCGGCGCCGGCGACTGGCGCTTCAGCGCGGAATGCGTCGCGCGCGTGCGCGCCGCCGCGCGCCTGCGCAGCGACCTCGAGCTGGACACGCCCGCGGTCGCGCTGGTGCTCACGTTCCTCGAGCGCATCAGCCGCCTCGAGGCGCAAGTCCGCCACCTGCACGCCCAGCTCGTCGTTCCGCGGCGCTAGCGCGGTGCCACGCCCTTGAAGCCGGCGCACGGGTCGGAACGATCCGCGCGCGACGTGAACCACACCAGGTCGAAGCGGCCCGGCCGCGCTTCCGGGTAACCGTCGACGCCGTCCACGTCTTCATCGACCTCGACGATGCCCATCGAGACCACGCGCATTGCCGGCGCGCGCGCCGCGAGGTAGATCGGCACCGCGAGATCGGCGCGCGCATGTCCCCGGCCGAGGATCGCCACGACGCCGTGCGCGCCGTGCGCGAGGATGCGGTCGGCCATCACGGCGTCCCGGGCGCGCTGCACGTCGGCGAGGCGGTCGGTCATCGGGCTGTCCTCGCCGCAATGGCCTTCGACGATCGCGGCGTGCATCCCGGCGGCGCGCACGGCGTTCCAGGTGCCCGCGAGCGCGAGGCGCTCTTCCTCGCCCGGGCCGAGCGCGGCCAGGCCGTCTTGCACGATCCTGCGCGTGCTCTCGCGCGGGATGTTCAGCGCCACGATCGGCAGGCGCTCGGCGAGCGCGAAGGCGGCGAGCGGCGCGTAGAGCTTCCAGCTCCATCCCGCGCTCACGTGACCCGCGCTCGCGATCGACTCGGGCGTGGCGCCCTCGGCGATCGCCGCATCCACGGCGGATTGCCATTCGGTGTCGATCTGCTCCATGGCGAGCGCCGGGCGCCGGCCCGCCGCGACGACGGCGCGCAGCAGGCGAAGCTGGATCTCGTGGTGCGCCGCGTTGTCGTGCGTTTCCCCGAGGAGCGCGATGTCCGCGGCGGCCACGCGGCGCTCCGCCTCGTTCGCATCGATGAAGCGGTGCCGCGCGGGATCGTAGATGCGCCCTGCGAGCGGATGATCCGTGGCCGCGCGCGGCCCGGCGCAGGCGCACACGGCGCAAAGCAGGCAGGGAACGATCGCGCTGCGGATCATCGCCGTTGGCGACGAAAGGGCAGCACGTCGGCGCCGGCGAAACGCGCCGCGGTCCCCATGCGCACGAGCGCCTCGACGATGGCGCGATCCCGCGTCTCGACGGAAGGGCTCATGGGAAAGTCCGCCGCGCGCTCGTTCGCTCCATCTCCGGCAATCTAAATCATCCGGCGCGCGCCGTGTTGCCGATGCAGGGAGGCGGCCGCGGGCGTGTAAGCTTGGAGCTTGCCTCGTCGAGCAGGGAGGAGCCGCATGACCCCGTTTCGCATCGGCGCGATCATCGTCCTGATTGCCGCCGCCGCCGCGGCCTATTACTTCTGGCCATGGAGCGAGCCGCCGAAGCTGCCCGTGCAGCCGCAGGTCGAGGCGCCCGCCGCGCCGCCTCCCCTCGCGCAGGGACCGCAGCATCCGATCCCCGAGGGCGCCGAGCAGCAGCCGAAGCCGCTGCCGACGGTGAAGGAGAGCGATCCGGCGATGCGCGACGCGATCACCGACCTCATCGGTGCCGATGCGTTCCAGCGCTTCATCCAGCCCGACGAGATCCTGCACCGCATCGTGGCCACGATCGACAACCTGCCGCGCAAGAGCTACGCGGCGCGGCTGAACCCGATGAAGACGCCCGGCGGGATGTTCGCCACCACGGGCAAGGACGAGTCGCTCGCGACGTCGAGCGCCAACTCCGAGCGCTACGCGCCGTACGTGCGCGTGCTCGATGCCGTGGACACCGGCAAGCTCGTGGCGGCGTACATCCATTTCTACCCGCTCTTCCAGAAAGCGTACGTGGACCTGGGATATCCCAACGGCTACTTCAACGATCGCCTGGTCGAGGTGATCGACGACCTCCTCGCCGCGCCGGACGTGCCGGGGCCGGTCAAGCTCGTCGTGCCGCATGTCCTCTACGAGTACGCCGATCCGGATCTGCAATCGCGCTCGGCGGGCCAGAAGCTCCTGATCCGCATGGGCGGCGAGAACGCGGCGAAGGTGAAGGCGAAGCTGCGCGAGATCCGCGAGCAGGTGGCGAAGGCGAAGCCGTAGCTGCGTTGCGTCGTCGGCGGGCAGCCGCCTGACGATGGGATGATCCGATTCACCGAAACGTTCCCGGAACGCGGGGCGCGCGCGCTTCATCCAATGCGGCGCCAACGCAAGCCGGAGAACGACCATGGCCCGTCCCGCCCGCATTTCATGTCTCGTCGCGGGAAGCGTCGCGCTCGCCGCGCTCGCCGCCTGCTCCCACTCGAGCTCCCAGCCCGACCTCACCCAGGATCCCGCGGTCGTCGAGAAGGGCAAGCAGATCTTCCGCTTCGACACGTTCGGCGACGAGACCTTCTGGACCGACACGCTGCACATGCACGAGGTGGTGCGCAGCGCCGTCGATCCCGCCACCGCGCTCTCGGTCGGCCTCAAGGTCGATGCCGACGCGCTGCCACCCGCGGTCGTGCAGGGCATCCGGAACGGAAGCATCAGCCTCACCAGTCCCGACACGACGGTGGCGCTGCTGAAGCTCGACGCGGTCGTGGGCCTCAAGGGCACGGTGGAGCCGATCAACGGCAAGGACACGCTCACGCACCTCGGCATCACCTGCGCGCTGTGCCACTCGACCGTGGACAACTCGTTCGCTCCCGGCATCGGCAAGCGACTCGACGGCTGGCCCAATCGGGACCTCAACCCGGGCGCGATCATCGCACTGTCTCCCGTGCTCACCGCGGCGCAGAAGGCGGTCTACAACTCGTGGGGCAAGGGGCGCTACGACCCGCGCTTCAATCTCGACGGCAAGAACGGCCCGCAGGTGATCCCGCCCGCGTACGGGCTCGACGGCGTGCACAAGATCACCGCGACCGGCGACGGCGACGACATCGCCTACTGGAACCGCTACGTAGCGGTCACGCAGATGGGCGGCCACGGGTCGTTTTCCGAGCCGCGCACCGGCGTGAACGTCGTCAACGGCACCGACGACCAGGTGAGCGGCAAGCTGCCCGCGCTGCAGGCCTACCAGCTCACGCTCGCTTCGCCCCCACCGCCCGCCGGCAGCTTCGATCCCGCCGCCGCGGCGCGCGGCAAGGCGCTCTTCGAGGGCACCGCGCGCTGCTCCGGCTGCCACAGCGGCGATCAATTCACGGACGCGAACGAGCGGCTGCACTCGCCGCAGGAAGTCGTGAGCGAGCCGGAGCCCAACGGCGCGCCGAGCTACGCCTCGCGCAGCGCGACCAAGCTCTATCGCACCGCACCGCTGAAGGGCCTGTGGCAGCACGCGCCGTACTTCCACAACGGATCAGCGGCGACGCTCGAGGACGTGGTGAAGACCTACAACGCGCGGCGGTCGCTCGGGCTCACCGGCGCCGACATCTCGGACCTGGTGCAATACCTGAAGTCGCTGTGAGCCGCGGCGCGATGCGCCGGGCGGCCTGGCGCGCTCGCCGCCGCGATGGCGGCGGCTGCGGCACCTTCAGCTAGCGTTAAGCGACGCGGCGTACCGTGGGCTGGTCGGCGACAGCGCCGAATGGAACGCCTTCGAATGCCGCAAGTCCCGACCGCGCGTTTCCGCATCCTGCTCGCGTGCACCGCGCGGGGCGAGCCGGTCCTGCGCCCGGTCCTCGAGTCGCTGGGCGAAATCGTCGTCGCGTTCGATCACGAGGCGGCCATCGCCCACATCGAGCGCGGCGTGGACCTGGTGCTCTGCAGCCTGCGCTTCGACGAGTCGCGCATGCTGGACCTCATCGCCGAGCTGGCACGCCAGCGGGCGCATTTGCCGGTGGTCTGCTGCCGCGTGCTCGACTCGGGTCTCGGCGAGGCGTCGCTGCGCGCCGCGTTCACCGCGGCGGGACACCTCGGCGCGGTGGCGTTCCTCAACCTGCCCGAGCTCGAGCGGCGCGAAGGCGTCGCGACCGCCGAGGCCGAGCTGCGCGCCACGGTGCTGGAGCACCTTCACGGCGTGGGTCACGCCTCGATGTCGTAGCGGGGCCAGAGTTGGCTCGGGACACGCTTTGCCCGTATTCTTCTGGGCAACCCCGCACCCGGGATGGGCCATTGAGCAAGCTCTACGACCAGCTGAAGAAGGCCGCGCGCGAACGCCGGGCGCTGATCGAACGGCGCTCGCGCGAGCAGGGCGCTCCCGGCCTCCTCGAGCGCGGGCTCGCGGCGCAGCGCGGCATCGCCGAGCCGGAAAGCGGCCCGGTCGACGAGGAGCAGGCCGCGCGCGAGCTGCTCGAAGCGGAGGAGGCGCGCGACGCCGAGCTGCAAGCCACGAACAAGGCGCTCGAGCGCGCGGCTGCGGAGGAGCGTGCGCGCGAGCTCGCGACTCAGGCGGCGCGGGTCCGGGAAGAGGCGGCGCAGGCATTGGAGGAACGGCGCCAGGCCGACGAGAAGGCGGAGGCGGCGGCGCGCGCGCGCTCGGAAGCCGAGGATCGCGCGGCCCAGCAGGCGCTCGCGCTCGCGAGCGCGGAGGAGCAGGCCGCGCAAGCCGCACGCCGCCGCCAAGCGGAGGAAGAATCGTTGCGGGCGCGCGCCGCGCGCCACGCGGAGGAGGAGAAGCGCGCGGCCGATGCACGCCTGGCGCGCATCGAGTCGGAAGAGCGCGGGGAGCGCGAGGCGGCCGCCCGTGCGCGCGCGGAACGCGAGGCCGAGGAAGCGGCGCTCGCGCGCGTCCAGGCGGACGAGCGGGCGGCGCAGGCGTTGCGCAACCGCGCAGCGGCGGAGGCGCAGGCGCAAGAGGCGGCGGCGGCGCGCGCGCTCGCGGAATCGCGGGCGGCGGAAGCGGCGCGCGAGCGTGAGCAAGCCGAAAGCGCGCTTTTCCTGCAGTCGCAGGCGCGTGAAGCCGCGGAGCAGCGCGCGGTCGAAGCGGCCACCCAACGCGCAAATGCCGAGCGCTCCGCGCGCGAGAAGCTCGAAGCGCGGGCGCAATCGGAGCACGCCGCGGCGGGCGCGGCGCGGAAGACGGCGGAAACCGAAGCCGCCGCGGTCACCGAGGCCCGCCGCCGGGCCGAAGCCGAGATCGCGGCGCGCACGGCGCTCGAGGCACGCGAGCGCGAGGATGCGCGCGCCGCATCGGCGGCCTTCGAGCGCGTGTCGGCGGATGCCGAGGCGGCGCAGCAGGCGCGCATGCGCCGCGACCGCCAACGCGAGGAGGAGCTCGCCGCGAGATCGCGCGTCGCGGCGGAGCAACAGGCGCTCGCGCGGCTGCGCGAACGCGAGGAAGTGGAGCGCGCGGCCATTGCCGTCGCGAATGCGAAGGCCGCCGCCGCCGAGGAGGCGCGCGCCGCTGCGGCCGAGCGCGCGCAGGCCGAAGAACGCGTGCTCGCGCTCGCACGCGAGCGCGAAGCGGCCCAATCCGCGGCGCGGGAAAAGACCCGGGACGCCGAACGGGCGAAGGGAGAAGCGCGCTCGCTCGCCGTCGCGCGCCTGCGCACGAAGCTGCGTCCCACGGCGAGCGGCGCGATGGTGGCGTTCGCGGCGGTCGCGATCGCCGCCGCGGCATGGCTCGCCATGCGTGCCCCGCCCCCGGTCCCGGCGGCGGCGGGCACCGCCGAGCCGCAGCTGAAGCTCGAGCGCGAGCTCGACCTGCGCCGCCTCTCCAGCCCCCGCTAGGGCCGCCCCGGGCCATCCGGAGCATCCGATCCTCCCTGCGCAGGTGGTATCGACGCGCCGTTCCGGGGAATACTGTGGGATGGGCGCATCCCGAACCGCGCCGCGCCGAGGAGGTCCCATGGCCGCACGTTCCCGTCGCAAGGTCGTCGCTGGTAGCGAGCGCGCGCCGTTCGCGGGCGCGCGCTCCACCGGGGCGGTGTGCAAGGACGAGCGCTTCGAGGTGACCGTGCGCGTTCGCCGGCGCACGCCGATGCGGTCGCTCGCCGGCGACGCGTTGCACGCCGATGCGCTGCCCTCCGCGCGCCGCTACCTGACGCGCGAGGAATACGCGGCGAATCACGCGGCCGATCCCGCGGACCTCGACAAGGTCGAGGCGTTCGCGCGCGCGCATGGCCTCGCCGTCGTGGACCGGAGCGCCGCGCGCCGCAGCGTCTTCCTCTCGGGAACCGCCGCGCAATTCGAGACGGCGTTCGGCACGAAGATCGAGCACTACGAGAGCCAGGGGTGCACCTACCGGGGGCGCAGCGGCCCGCTCACCGTGCCGGAGGACCTGGCCGGGGTGGTGGAGGGCGTGTTCGGCATCGACGATCGCCCCGTGGCGGTGCCCCATTTCCAGCGGCCCGTGCCCGCCCGCGAGCGCACCTCCCGCGCCGGCTCGAGCGCCGCGTCGTTCACCGCGCTGCAGCTGGCCAAGCTCTACGGCTTTCCGCAGGACGCGGACGGCAGCGGGCAGTGCATCGGCGTCATCGAGCTGGGAGGCGGCTATCGCAGCGCCGACATCCGCCAGTACTTCCGCAGCCTGGGGCTCGCCACGCCCAAGGTCACGACGGTTCGCGTGGACGGCGCGACGAACAATCCGACCAACGCCGGGAGCGCCGACGGCGAGGTGATGCTCGACATCGAGGTGGCGGCCGCGGTCGCGCCGCGCGCGCACATCGTGGTGTATTTCGCGCCCAATACCGACAAGGGGTTCCTCGACGCGATCACGATGGCGATCCACGACGCGGAGAACCGCCCTTCGGTCATTTCCATCAGCTGGGGAAATCCGGAAAAGAACTGGACGCGCCAGGCGATGACGTCGTTCGACGAGGCGTTCCAGACCGCGGCCACGCTCGGCGTCACGGTGTGCTGCGCCGCGGGCGACGCCGGGTCCGGCGACGAGAACCCGGACCAGCTCGCGCAGATGGGTGCGGCGCCCGACGGCCTCGCGCACGCGGATTTCCCCGGATCGAGCCCGTTCGCGCTGTGCTGCGGCGGCACGAAGCTGGTCGCCTCGGGACAAGCCATCAGCGCGGAAACCGTGTGGGACGAGGATCCGGAGCGCAGCGCCACGGGCGGCGGCGTGAGCGACGCCTTCCCGCTGCCTGCCTGGCAACGCGGCGCGGGCGTGCCGACGTCCGCCAATCCCGGCAAGCGCAAGGGACGCGGGGTGCCGGACGTGGCGGGTGATGCCGATCCGGCCACGGGCTACCGCGTGCGCGTCGACGGGCAGGATGGCGTGATCGGCGGGACCAGCGCCGTCGCGCCGTTGTGGGCCGGGCTCATCGCGCTCTGCAACCAGAAGCTCGGCACGCCGGCCGGATACCTCAATCCGATCATCTACGGCGCGAACGGCGGGAAGGCGATATTCCGCGACGTGACCAAGGGCAACAATGGCGCCTACCAGGCGAAGGCCGGATGGGATGCCTGCACCGGATGGGGCTCGCCGAACGGAGGGAAGCTGCTGCTCCTGCTGCGCACCGGCAGCAGCCACGCGCAAGGCACTTCGTCGCGCGGCGCATCGCGGGTGGCCCATTCAGCTTGACGCCGGCGGGCCGCGCCACCATCATCGCCCACGCAACCGCCGCGGCCGGCGGCGGTCATAGGCGGTGATGAAAACAGCCCGGGTCCGCATTCTCGCTTCCGCGGCGATCGCGATGGCCGCGTCGTGCGCCACGGGCGAGCACCCGCCGATCGCGCGCATGGAGGGGCCGCCGCCGCGCACCGCGTTCGATCCGGATCTCGTGAAGCGCGGCGCCGGGCTGGCGGCGATCGGCGACTGCCGCACCTGCCACACCGCGCAGGGCGGCCGCGCGTTCGCCGGCGGTTTCCCGCTCGAAACGCCGTTCGGAACGATTTACTCGCCCAACATCACGCCCGATGCGCAGACCGGCATCGGCGCCTGGTCGGAGGAAGCGTTCCGCCGTGCGATGCGCGAAGGAGTCGATCGCGGCGGGCATCATCTCTATCCGGCCTTTCCCTACGATCGCTACACGCTGGTCACCGACGAGGACGACCGCGCGATCTACGCGTACCTGATGACGCGTCCCGCGGTGAGCAGCCGCCCGCCGCCGAACCGCCTCGCGTTCCCCTTCAACGTGCGTTCGTTCCTCGCGGAGTGGAAGGCGCTCTACTTCCGCCCCGGCCCCTACCAGCCCGATCCCGCGCACGACGCGCAGTGGAATCGCGGCGCGTATCTCGCCGAAGGCCTCGGCCATTGCAGCTCGTGCCATACGCCACGCAACGCGCTGGGCGCGGAAATCGGCGAGCGCCACCTCGACGGCGGCGAGGCCGAAGGCTGGCACGCCTATGCGATCAATGCGCGCTCGAATGCGCCGACGCGCTGGACCGTCGAATCGCTCACCGCGTACCTGCGCGATGGATGGCAGGCCGAGCACGGCGTGGCGCGCGGCCCCATGGCCGGCGTCACGCGCGAGCTCGCGAAGGGGGGCGAGGCGGACCTGCGCGCGATGGCGGTCTACATCGTCTCGCTGATGGATGGCGCGGGCCCGACGGCACAGGAGCCGCCGACGGAACGCGCCGCGAGCTCGGGGGCCGGCGCTGCGCTCTACGCGACCGCCTGCGCGCGCTGCCACGATGGCGACGATCCGCTGCCCTTCGGCGGCATCCCGCTCGAGCGCAGCATCGGCGTGAGCGGCGAGGATCCGCGCAACCTGGTGAACGTGGTCCTCTACGGGCTTGCCGCCGCCGACGGCCGAACGGGACCCATCATGCCGGGTTACGCCGGCGCGATCAGCGATGCGCAGCTCGTGGAGCTGGTGACTTACCTGCGCGCGCGCTTCAGCAGCAAGCCGCCGTGGCAGGACCTGGAGCGCGTCGTGCGCGAGGCGCGCGCGGCCGGGGCCCGCGTCGCGATGGAGCCCGCCGGCGGCACGGGCACGGATCCCGCGAGCATCACGGAGGAACGATGAGCACGCGAATCGAGGTGAACGGCGTCGCGCGCGAAGTGGCTTCCGCGCCGGACACGCCGCTGCTCTACGTGCTGCGCGACGAGCTCGCGCTCAACGGCGCGAAGTACGGCTGCGGGCTGGGACAGTGCGGAGCATGCACGGTGCTCGTCGGCGACGAGGCGGTGTTCTCGTGCGTGACGCCGCTCGCGATGGTGGAGGGCAAGCGCATCACCACGCTGGAAGGCCTCGGCACGATCGAGCGGCCGGGCCGCGTGCAGCGCGCGTTCGTCGAGGAGCAGGCCGCGCAATGCGGCTTCTGCATTCCCGGCATGATCGTGCGCGCCGAGGCGCTGCTGCGCGCGAACGCGCATCCCGGCGAGGAGGAGATCCGCGCGGCGATGCAGCCGAACCTGTGCCGTTGCGGCACCCACATGCGCATCCTGCGCGCCGTGGCGCGGGCCGCGAAGGCATGAGCGCGCGGCGCGAGTTCCTCCGCCGGTCGGGCGCGCTCGTGCTGGGCTTCACGCTGGCACCCGCGGCCTTCGCGCAAGGCTCGCCGCCGCGCGTGCCCGGCGCGGGGCTTCCCGGGAGCCTCTCGAAGACGCCGCACCTCGACGCGTGGATCCGCATCGACGCCGACGGTCGCGTCACGGTATTCACCGGCAAGGCGGAGCTCGGCCAGGGCATCAAGACCGCGATCCTGCAGGTCGCCGCCGAGGAGCTCGACGTCGCGCCTGCGCGCATCCATCTCGTGACGGCCGATACGGCGCTCACCCCGAACGAGGGATTCACCGCGGGCAGCAATTCGCTCAAGGACAGCGGCACCGCGGTGCGCCATGCCGCGGCGCAGGTGCGCGCCATCCTGGTGGAAGAGGCGGCAAGGCGCTGGTCGGTCGACGCCGCGACGCTGCGCGTGGAAGACGGCGTGGTGACCGGAACGGGCGGCCGGCGCGCCACCTATGGCGAGCTCGTCGCGGGGCGGGACCTTCACGTCGAGGCGAAGCCGTCCGCGAAGCTGAAGGATCCGCGCGAATACCGCGTGGTCGATCGCGCCGTCGCGCGCGTGGACATTCCCGCGAAGGTGACCGGCGGGCCGGCGTACGTGCAGGATCTGCGGCTGCCCGGGATGCTGCACGCCCGCGTGGTCCGCCCGCCGGGCTACGGCGCGAAGCTCACCGGCGTGGACGCCGGCGCGGTGGAGCGCATGGAAGGGGTCGTCAAGGTGGTGCGCGACGGCGATTTCCTCGCCGTGGTCGCCGACCGCGAGTGGACCGCGATCCGCGCGATGCGCCGTCTCGCGCACGCGGCGCGCTGGCAGGAGAACGCGGCGCTTCCGGACCCGCATGCGCTGCCGTCCTTCGTCCTCTCGCTGCCCTCCAGCGCCACGCTGATCCTGGACAAGGGCGGCGCGGGCCCCGCGGAGGGGCGCAGCTTCGAGGCGACCTACACGCGGCCCTACGTCGTGCACGGCTCCATCGGCCCGTCGTGCGCGGTGGCGCAGCTCGTGGACGGGGCGCTCACGGTGTGGACGCACACGCAGGGCGTCTATCCCGACCGCAACGCGATCGCCGAGATGCTCGGCATGCCGCCCGCGAAGGTGCGCTGCATCCACTCCGAGGGCAGCGGTTGCTACGGCCACAACGGCGCCGACGATGCCGCGGCCGATGCGGCGCTGATCGCGACCCATGTCGCGGGCCGGCCGGTGCGCGTGCAATGGATGCGCGAGCAGGAGCACGCCTGGGAGCCGTTCGGCCCGGCGATGGTCGCGAAGGCGCGCGCGTCCCTCGACGGCGCGGGCCGGATCGTCGACTGGGACTACGGTGTCTGGAGCAACACGCACACGATGCGGCCCGGGCCGGCGGGAGCGCTGCTCGCGGGGCAACACGGCGCCAAGGCGTTCGCGCCTCCGCCGCCGCACCCGATCCCGCAGCCCGAGGGCGGCGGCGACCGCAACGCGATCCCGCTCTACACGCTGCCGCGCGCCCGGGTCGCGAGCCATTTCATCGAGCGCATGCCGGTGCGCGTATCGGCGCTGCGCTCGCTCGGCGCGTACCTGAACGTCTTCGCGATCGAGAGCTTCATGGACGAGCTGGCACTCGCCGCGGGCGCCGATCCGGTCGAGTTCCGCCTCGCGCACCTGGACGACGCGCGCGCGCGCGACGTGATCGACATGGCGGCCGGGCGGTTCGGATGGAAGCGCGGCGCGCCGGCGCGCACGGGTCGCGGGCAGGGGTTCGCCTTCGCGCGCTACAAGAACCATGCGGCGTACTGCGCCATCGCGTGCGAAGTGGACGTGGATCTCGATACGGGAACGCCACGCCTCGGGCGCTTCGTCGCGGCGGTGGACAGCGGCCAGGTCGTGAATCCCGACGGCCTGCGCAACCAGATCGAGGGCGCCATCGTGCAATCGGCGAGCTGGACGCTCCACGAGCGCGTCGCCTTCGACAGGAAGCGCATTCGCTCGGTGGATTGGGCGACGTATCCGATCCTGCGCTTCGACGGCGTGCCCCGCTCGGTCGAAGTGCATGTGATCGACCGTCCGGGCCAGCCGTTCCTCGGCAGCGGCGAGTGCGGGCAGGGGCCGGCGGCCGCGGCGATCGCCAACGCCATGGCCCACGCGAGCGGGCGGCGCCTGCGCGACCTGCCGCTCGCCGCTAGCCGCTACGAGTGAATGTGGATGTCGACGACGCGGTCGCCGCGGGCGTTGATCTCGTAGGAGAGCTCGCTCGCGAGGTCCAGCCCCGCCTGCCGCGCCGCCGCCGCGGATTCGCACATGCAGGTGCGCTCGTCGGGGCCGCAGCGCTGGCCGACATCGTAGGGAATGGCGGAGGCGGTCGCCATGAACTGATGGTCCCCGACCCGCTTCACGGAGGAAGAGATGACGAACTTGGCCATGGGGCTCGCATCCTGCATGAGATGTCCAAGCCCAGCATAGCGCGGCCCTCGCGCCGTCCATTGCGCGAGGTCAACGACCTTCCATATCCGCCCGGGGCTATTTCCCGCGCCGGGCGAGGATCGCCTCGATCTCGTCCATGATGCGGTTCATGCGCGCCGCCACCGCCTGGTAGGGCGCGGGCGTGGCGAGGTCCACGCCGGCCGCCTTCACGAGGTCGTAGGGGTAGCCCGAGCCGCCCGCCGAGAGCATCTTCAGGTAGCGCTCGCGCGCGCCCGGCTCGCCCTTGAGGATCGCGTCGGCGAAGAGCGAGCTCGCGGCGATCGACGTCGCGTACTGGAAGACGTAGAACGAGTTGTAGAAGTGCGGGATGTACGCCCACTCCACGGCATAGGCATCGTCGATCTTCACGACGCCCTGGGCGTCGCCGTGGTAGCGCTTGAGGATGTCGCCGTAGATCTTCGTGAGCGCCTCGCCCGTGAGCGATTCCCCGCGGTCCACCCGCGCGTGCACCTCGCGCTCGAACTCCGCGAACATCGCCTGGCGGAAGAACGTGCCGCGCAGCCCCTCGAGCGCCGAGCCGAGGTAGAGCAGGCGCTCGTCGTCGTCTTTCGCATGCTTGAGCATGTAGTCGAGCAACAGCGCCTCGTTCAGGGTCGAGGCGATCTCGGCCACGAAGATCGCGTAGTCGGAGGTGACGAACGGCTGCGCGCGGTCCGCGAGGTACGTGTGCATCGCGTGGCCCCACTCGTGCGCGATCGTGGAAACGGACTCGTAGTTGTCCGTGTAGTTGATGAGCAGGTAGGGATGCACGTCGTAGGCGTCACCCGCCATGTGGGCGCCTTGCAGCTTGTGGGGCCGCGGATAGACGTCCATCCAGCGGTGCTCCAGCCCCTGCTTCATGGCCTTCACGTAATCGTCGCCCAGCGGCTTCACCGCCTCGAGCATGAGCTTCTTGCCCTCGTCGATCGGATAGACGCGGTCGCTCTTCACGAGCGGCGGATAGATGTCGTAGTAGCGCATCTCCTTCACGCCGAGCATGCGCGCGCGCAGCCGGAAGTAGCGGTGCAGCGTCGGCAGCTCGGCATTGGTCTGCGCGATGAGCGTGTCGTAGACCGCTTCCGGGATGTTGTTGCGGTCGAGCGCGCGGTGCAGCGAATCCGGATAGCGGCGGACCTTCGAGTAGACCGTGTCCTCCTTCAGGTTCGAGTAGAAGGTGACGCCGAAGGTGCGCTCGAACTCCTTGAAGGCGCCCCAGAACGCGTCGAAGACCTTCTTGCGGTCTTCCCGGTCCGGGCTCTCGCGGTACCTGGTGTAGGCGGTCTGGTCGAGCTTCACCTCGGTGCCGTCGGCGAGCTTCACCGTCGGCCACGGCATGTCGGCGTTGGAGAGGATCTCGTAGGCCTCGCCCGCGGCGCCCGACGACAGGTCGAACGTCGCGATGATCTGCTCGCCTTCCGCATCGCGCGTATGGGGCGCGGTGCGCAGGATGTCGTCGAGGGGATGGCGGTAGATCGCGAGGCCGCGCTCCCGGGCGAGGAAGCGGTCCACGGTGGCCTTGCCGATGCGCAGGATCTCGGGGCGCACGAAGGCGGTCGCTTCACCGAGCCTCGTGCCCAGCACTTGCGAGCGCTGCGAGAGCTCGAGGCTCGAGGACACCCCGGTGTCCTGCGCGCGCAGCTCGTTGGCGTACACCGCGAGCCGCGCATAGCGCTTGGTCGCGTCGGTCTGGAGGTCGAGGCATTGCTTCAGGCGCTGCGCCGAGTCGCCGAGATGGCCGCGGCAGCCGCCCATCTGCCCGAGGGACGCCGTCACCTTGTCCGCATCGGCGTTCCAGGCTGCCGTGTCGGGATAGATGTCGGCCAGGTTCCAGCGGTCCTCGGGCCGCTCGGCGGGGGCGGCGAGGGCGGCCGAGAGGAAGGAGCAGGCGGCGAGCGCCAGGGGCAGGGTGGTGCGAAGGGTCGTCTTCATGGGCTCGAACCGTATCATGACGGGAGGCTCGCGCGGCGTTACGAAACGTGACGAAGGCGCGGGCGACGCCGCCCGGGCGCTCCGGTAGGATGGCGCGTCGCGGCGCGGGTTCGCGCGGCATCGACACGAAAGGCAAGCGCCCCATGGTCGTGGTCATCTTCGAGGTCTGGCCGGCCCCCGGCCGCGATCGGGAATACCTGGACATCGCCGCGTGGCTGCGGCCCGAGCTGGAGAAGATCGACGGCTTCATCTCCGTCGAGCGCTTCGAGAGCCTCACGACGCAGGGAAAGATCCTCTCGCTCTCGTTCTGGCGCGACGAGGAGGCGGTGCGCGCCTGGCGCAACCGCGAAGCGCATCGCGGAGCGCAGGAGAAGGGCCGCTCGAGCGTCTTCGCCGACTATCGGCTGCGGGTCGCCGCGGTGCTGCGCGACTACGGCATGAGGGAGCGCGCCGAGGCGCCCGCCGACAGCCGGGCGATCCACGGGTGAGCAGGGCGCGGTCCGGGCGCAGGCTGCCGCGCTCGTTCTACGACCGCGACACGGTCGAGGTGGCGCACGAGCTGCTCGGCAAGCACCTGGTGCACGTCGTCGCGGGCGTCGAGCGCGTCGGGCGCATCGTCGAGGTGGAGGCGTACCTGGGCCCGCACGACCTCGCCGCCCACTCCGCGCGCGGGCTCACGCCGCGCACGCGCGTCATGTTCGGCCCGCCCGGGCACGCGTACGTGTACATGGTCTACGGCATGCACTGGTGCATGAACGTGGTGACGCAGGCCGAGGGAATCGCCTCGGCCGTGCTGCTGCGCGCCCTCGAGCCGGTGATGAACGTCGAGGGACGCACGCAGGGCCCCGCGCTGCTCTGCAAGGCGATGGCGATCGACGGCCGGATGCACGGCCACGACATGCTGAGCGACGATCTGCACATCGATCGTCCCGCCCGCGAGCCGGCGATCCGCGTCGTGAAGCGCCCGCGCATCGGCGTGGACTACGCCGGCCACTGGGCGCGCCGGCTGCTGCGCTTCTACATCCACGGCAATCGCTTCGTTTCACGCCCCTAGGCGCGACCGATTAGAATGCGTTCCATGCGCCTCGCCCCCCTCCTTGCCACCGCCTTCCTCCTCGGGTCCTGCGCCATGCCCAACGCCTCGCCTTCCCTCGTCCAGGAATTCGCGCCGAGCGGCGTGCTGCGCATCGGCGTGAACTTCGGCAATCCCGTGATCGCGCAGAAGGATCCCGCGGGCGCAGACCCGCGCGGCGTCGGCCCCGAGCTGGGCCGCGAGCTGGGGCGCCGCCTGGGCGTGCCCGTCTCCTACGTGACCTACGACACGGCCGGGAAGATGGCCGACGCGGTGCGCGCGGGCGCGTGGGACGTGGCGTTCCTCGCCGGAGATCCGGCGCGCGCCTCCGACATCGCGTTCACCGCGCCCTACGTGCAGATCGAAGGGACCTACCTCGTGCGCCGCGATTCGCCGCTGCGCGGCATCGCCGACGTCGATCGCGAGGGCATCCGCGTGGCGGTGGGCGACAAGACCGCCTACGACCTCTTCCTCACCCGCAACCTGAAGCACGCGACGCTCGTGAAGGCGCCGACGTCCAAGGCGGCGATCGCGCTCTTCCTGTCGGAGAACCTCGATGCCGCCGCCGGGGTGAAGAACCCGCTCGTGGCCGCCGCGTCGCGCGACCCGCAGCTGCGCGTGATCGAGGGCAACTTCATGGTGATCGGGCAGGCGGCGGGCGTGCCGCGCGCGCGCGAAGCCGCCGCGCGCTACTTGCGCGACTACATCGAAGAGGCGAAGCGCTCGGGGTTCGTGGCGAATGCGCTTGCTGCAAGCGGCGTTACGGACGCGACCGTCGCGCCTGCGGCGCGCTAGCCTTTCGCGCCCCTGCGAGGCCGCGGTGGAGGCTCATCGGGGGATCGACTTTCTTCGGGGGTGAGCGTGGCGGCCCTCGTCCATCGGGCTCGCTGACTACTTGAGGGCGACGTTCTCGCAACCATCGCCTCGACCCCGCCGAGCCTCCACCGCAAGGCCTCGAGGGGCGCTCTGCGCGGCCGATGCGCGAGCGGCCCCTCCAATCAAAAGGGATGGCGGCTGACGCCGAGGCAGGCGCCTGGCACGACTCCCCGCGGACGATGGCGAGGCGGTTCCTCTCGACGAGGGGACGAGGCACCGTTTGAGACCTCGACGTCATTGGACGAATCAGCGAGCCCGATGGACGAGGGCCGCCGTGACGCCGTTCGCTGGGCCACGATCCCCGGCGTCGAGAGGAACCGCCTCGCCATCGCCCGCGACGAAGCCGCGTCAGCGCGAACGGGGTAAGTGCGCGTCGATGAGCGCGCGCGAGATGGACTGGCGCGGCGACAGCTCGGGCAGCGGGTCGCCGGGACCGAACCAGCGCGCCTCGGCGATCTCGCCGGGGTCGGTCACGATGTCGCCGCCCGCGTATTCGGCGGTGAAGGCGAGCATGAGCGAGCCCGGGAACGGCCACGACTGGCTCGCGAAGTAGCGCAGGTCCTGCACCGCGATCCCGACTTCCTCGCGCACTTCGCGATGGATCGCGTCCTCGACCGACTCGCCCGGCTCGAGGAAGCCGGCGAGCGCGCTGAAGCGCCCCGGAGGGGCGGCCACGTTGCGCGCGAGGAGGAGCGAATCCCCGCGCCGCACCAGCACCATCATCGCCGGCGAGATGCGCGGATAAGCCGTGTGCCCGCACGCGCATTTCATCGCCCGCTCGCCCGGCGTGCGCCGCATCGGCGAGCCGCACACGCCGCAGAACCGGTGCGTGCGTGCCCAGTCGGCGATCTGGAACGCGCGCCCGGCCACCGCCAGCATCGCCTCGTCCATGCGGCCGAAGAGCGATCGCAGGCCCCGGAAGGCGAAGCCGTCGAGCGGCGCCGCGTCCTTCGCGAGCCAGGTGGCCTGGCAGTAGGCGCCCTCGTAGATCCCGACCGGCAGCAGGTGCTCGCGCTCCACGCCCAGGGCATCGACGGCGGTCGCGTCCGGGAGCGCCAGGTCCGGCTCGCGGAGGAGGATCTCGTTGCCGCGGAACGCGAACGTGCGTGCGTCCGCGGCGTCGCGCGGATCGAGCACCGGCGTGAAGGAAGGCGGCGTGACGATCACGCCGCGATTCTATAACGGCGCTACGCGGCCCCGCGCAGCGCCGCCGCCGGCCCGGTGGCCGGGTAGCACGCCTCCGGGAGGTAGAGCTCGGCCCACGGCATCTCCGCGCCGTCGGCGAAGTCCCTGATGACCAGCCCCGCGATGGTGCCGCGCGTCATCGCCGTGCCCCAGTCGCCGGTGGCCACGTACACGCTCTCGGAATCGCATTCGCCGCGGCTGGTGAGCGCGAAGACGTCGAGCGTCTGGACGACCTGGCCGGTGAAGCGGTGCACCACGTCGCCCGCCTTCGGGAAGCGGCTGCGCGCCCATTCCTCGAGCGCGAGGTAGCGATAGGCGGTGTGGTCGTCGTCGCTCGCCGGGTCTTCGCCGCCCACGAGCAGCACCTCGCCCGCGCCGGTGCCCTGCGAGCGCAGCATTACCCAGCGCGCGGGATCGGAGGTCTCCCAGTAGAGGGCGCGCGGCACCGAGCCGCGCGGCACGCGCAGTCCCACCATGTGGGCCATGCGCGGAGCAGGCCGCGTTTCCAGCCGGCCGCCGGCGCGCACCGGATGGGAGGTCACGACCATGCCCGCCTCGATGCGGTGGCCGGCGCTCGTCACCACCGTCGCCGGCTTGCCGGGCTCGATCGCCTTGCAGCGCACGCCGCAGTGGATGCGGCCGCCTTCGCGGGTGATGGCGCGCGCGAGCCCGGCGAGGAAGCGCGTCGGATGGAAGTGGGCCTGGCCCGGGTAGCGCACGCACGGGCCCCATTGGGCCGATGCGACGGGCGCTTCCAGCAGCTCGACGCCGTCCACGCCGGCGCGGCGCGCGGCGTCGCATTCGCGCTCGAGCGCGTCCGGCGCGTCTTGCGGCGCGGCGAAGAGATAGCCGTCGAGCCTCTCGAACTCGCAGGCGATGTGCTCGCGCTTCCCGATCGCTTCGAGCGTGTCGATCGCCGCGGCGTAGCTTTGCGCGGCCATGCGCGCGCCGCCGGTGCCGTGGCGCGCCTCGATCGCGGCGTAGGGCTTCTCGATCACGCTCGCGAGGTGCGCCGCCTCGAAGCCGCCCTGCACGCCCCCGATGGGCCCCTCGTCGACGACCATCACGGAGCGGTGCTCGCGCGCGAGCAGGTAGGCGGCGATCATGCCCGCCATTCCCGCGCCGACGATGCACACGTCCACGCGCGCTCCTCCCGTGAGGGGAGGGGCGAGCAATTCGCTGGGAAGGGTTCGGGCGGGGGTGCGGTGTGCGACGACGATCATGAACGGGGTCCTTGCGGTTGAAAAAGGTACGGCACCGTTTGACGCAACGTTCATGCCTCCTGTCGGACAGGCGGAAATCCCATGCCGGTCAAGGACCCTGCGCGCGTCGCCGGCGGGCGACCGTCGCCATTCCGGAACACTTTTCGGCGCATCGAGGGGAAATCGTTCCGGTCGGGGGCGCGCTTGTCACCGCCGTCCGGCCACCCCACAATCGCGCAATGGCTCCCAGCGTCGTGGCACCGGCCGGCTAGCGATGTCCACCGGCGCCGACTCCACCCGCGCGGTCTTCTTCGCCCTCGGCGCCAATGCGGCCATCGCCGTGGCGAAGTACGTCGCCGCGGTCATCACCGGCTCCGGCTCGATGCTCGCCGAGGCGGTCCATTCCACCGCCGACACCGGCAACCAGCTGCTGCTGCTCTTCGGGCTCAGGCGCGCACAGCGGCCGCCGAGCGCGGAGTATCCGCTCGGCCTCGGGAAGGAAACCTACTTCTGGTCCTTCATCGTGGCGCTCATGCTCTTCAGCCTGGGCGGGCTCTTCTCGATCTACGAGGGCGCGCACAAGCTCGCCGCGCGCGAAGCGGTCTCTTCTCCCTTCGTCGCCCTGGCGGTGCTCGGCTTTTCCATCGTGATGGAAGCGGTCTCCATGGCGGGGGCGCTGCGCGAGGTGAACAAGCTGCGCGGCGGCCGGCCGTTGTGGGCCTGGTTCCGCGGCACGCGCAACGCGGAGCTGGTGGTGGTGTTCGGCGAGGACCTCGCGGCGCTGGTGGGCCTGGCGCTCGCGTTCTGCGCGGTGCTCGCGACGTGGATCACCGGCGATCCCGTGTACGACGCGATCGGCAGCGTCGCGATCGGGGTCCTGCTGGTGGTCGTGGCGATCGCCGTCGCGATCGAGGTGAAGGCGCTCCTCGTGGGGCAGGGTGTCGAGGAGCCGGTGCGCGCCGACATGATCGCGTTCCTCGAGGCCGATCCGGCCGTCGAGCGCGTCCTGAACCTGCTCACGCTGCACATGGGCGCGCACGTCATGGTGGCGGTGAAGGCGAAGATGCGCGAGCACGGGAGCCAGGCGGCGCTGATCGACGCGATCAACCGCGTCGAGGCGGCGTTCCGGCAGCGCTTTCCCGAGACCCACTGGATCTTCTTCGAGCCGGACACTCTCGCCTGAGAGTCTCGCCGCGCCCACGAAGCCGGTTTCGACTACCATCTCGTGAAGCCGGCCGACGTGAACCCTCCAATCGATCCTGTCGCTGCGCGAGGCCGATCCGACGCGCCTCGTGCGTCCCTGAGCCCCGACGCCTCCGCCATCCGCGCGGCGGCGCGCCGCATCGCGCCCCACGTGCGGCGCACGCCCGTGATCGAGGTCGAGGGCGCGGAATTCGGCGCGCACGGCGCGCGCCTCGTCTTCAAGCTCGAATTCCTGCAGCACGCGGGCTCGTTCAAGACGCGGGGTGCGTTCAACAGCCTGCTGTCGCGCGAGCCGCCCGCGGCGGGCGTCGTGGCGGCCTCCGGCGGCAACCATGGCGCGGCGGTCGCTTACGCGGCGATGAAGCTGGGCGTGCCGGCGACGATCTTCGTGCCCCAGGTCGCTTCCCCGGCGAAGATCGCGCAGATCCGCAGCTACGGCGCGCGCCTCGAAGTGGGCGGCGAGCGCTATGCCGATGCGCTCGCGGCAAGCGAGCGCTACGTCGAGACGTCGGGTGCCGCGCCGATCCACGCGTACGACCAGATACCCACGCTCGAGGGGCAGGGCACCGTCGGTCTCGAGTTCGAGGAACAGGCGCCGGCGCTCGACGCGCTGCTCGTCGCCGTCGGCGGCGGCGGGCTCATCGGCGGAATGGCGGCGTGGTATGCGGGGCGCGTGCCGCTGGTTGGCGTGGAGCCGGAGGCCGCGCCCACGCTCACGCGCGCGCTCGAGGCCGGCGAGCCGGTGGACGCGCCCGCGGGCGGCATCGCGGCCGACTCGCTGGCGCCCAAGCGCGTCGGCACGCTCATGTTTCCCCTCGCGCAGCGCTACGTCGCGCGCACGGTGCTGGTGAGCGACGAGGCGATCCGCGAGGCGCAGCGCGCGCTGTGGAAGACGCTGCGCATCGTGGCGGAGCCCGGCGGCAGCGCGGCGCTCGCCGCGATCATTTCCGGCGCGTATCCCGTATCGGCGGGCCAGACCCTCGGCGTGCTGCTCTGCGGTGCCAACACCACGGCTGTCAACTTCGACTGAAACCCCGCTCGCCGCCTTCAGCGCACGAGCAGCCGCACCCCGTCCGCGAGGTAGAGCACGCCGAGCGAGAGCACGGTCCAGCGCGTCCACCAGCGGAACGAGGCGTCGTTCATGCGCTCGAGCACGCGGCGCGAGAGCGACGTGCCCGTGAAGGCGAGCAGCACCATCATCACGCCCACCCACGGCTCGAAGTCGCCGCCCCGCAGGGACACCACCGCGCCGAAGTAGAAGATCTTGAGCAGGTGGCTGAAGCTCTGGGTCATCGCCTTCGTGGCGACCACCGCGTGGCGCCGCATCTTCGAGCGCACGAAGAAGATGTCGAGGATCGGGCCGGAGACGCCCGCCGTGAGCGCGAGCGCGGAGCAGATGATGCCGCACGCGAGCGGATGCCCGCGCCGCTCGACGTTGAGGTGCAGCCCCTCGGGCAGCCACAGCGTCGCGAACGGCGTGAGGCCCATGGCGATCAACGCGATGGGCTTGCCCACCACCAGCCGTATGGCCGCGAACACCGCGAGCGCCATGAGCGCCCCGTACGCATAGCCGCGGAACACGCGCCAGTCGACTTCCGAGCGCCACAGCAGCGCGCGCCAGCCATTCGAGGCGAGCTGCGTTATGCCGTGGAGCATCATCGCGGCGGGCAGCGGCACGAGGGCGAGCAGGACGCCCATGAGGATCATGCCGCCCGCCATCCCGAGGATGCCGGAGATGAAGGAGGTGACGAGGGCGGAGACCGCGAGGATCGCGATCAGCAGGGCGTAAGGCATGCCCGCGCGATTCTAGCCTTTCAGGCGCAGTGGACCGCACCTTCCTTCACGAGCGCGTCGATCTGCGCCGCGGAGTAGCCGAGGCCGCCCAGCACCTCGCGTGTGTGCTGGCCCAGGAGCGGGGCGGGACGCTTCATCTCGCCGGGTGTCTCGGAGAACTTCACCGGGTGGCCCAGCGCCTTCACGCGGCCCGCCTTCGGATGGTCGACCTCGATCACCATGTCGCGCGCCTTCACCTGCGGATCGGCGAGCATGTCGCTGGTCTTGTTCACCGGCCCCACCGGCACGCCCGCGGCTTCGAACTCCGCGATCCAGTATGCCGAGGGCTTCTTGCGCAGCGCCTCCGCGAGGATCGGCGTGAGCGCGGAAAGATTGCGCATGCGGTCGGTGTTCGTCGCGAAGCGCGGATCGGCGCCGAGCTCCGGCTTGCCGATCGCCTTCACGATGCGTTCCCAGTTGGACTGGTTCGCGCCGCCCAGGTTGATCCAGCCGTCGGCGGTGGGAAACGCCTGGTAGGGCGCCGTGAGGATGTGCGCCGAGCCCGACGGCCCGGGATTCACGCCGGTCGCGAAGTAGATCGCGGCCTGCCAGTACATCTGCTGGATGCCCGCCTCCATGAGCGAGGTCTCCACCATCTGCCCGCGTCCGGTGCGGCTGCGCGCGAGGAGGGCGGACACGATGCCCAGCGCGGCGAAGATGCCGGCGTTGATGTCGGCGATCGAGGTCCCGGATTTGACGGGAGGACCGCCGGGCTCGCCCGTGACGCTCATGATGCCCGCGAAGCCCTGCGCGATGAGGTCGAAGCCGCCCTTGTCCGCGTAGGGTCCGGTGCGGCCGTATCCCGAGATCGCGCAGTAGACGAGCCGCGGATTGAGCTTCTGCAGCACGTCGTAGCCCAGGCCGAGCTTCTCGAGCGTGCCCTTGCGGTAGTTCTCGGTCACCACGTCGGCGCCGGCGAGCAGGCGCTTCACCGCCTCGAGCCCGCCCGGCGTCTTGAGGTTCACCGCCATGCCGCGCTTGTTGCGGTTGAGGATCATGAACGCGGCGGACTCGCCCTTGATCTGCGGCTCCGAGTAGCTGCGCGTGTCGTCGCCGCCGGGCAGCTTCTCCACCTTGATCACGTCCGCGCCCATGTCGGCGAGCAGCATGCCGCACGTCGGGCCGGCCATGATCTGCGCGAGCTCGACGACCTTGATTCCTTCGAGGGGGCCCTTCACGTCCGGCGTTCCGTTTTCAATGGTAGAAGAGGCGCACGAGGCCCGAGGCCGAATCCCGGCCAGTAGGTGCACAACATGCAGGATGGCGAAGAGCACCCCGATGAACCAGATGTTCACCCGCGTCACTTCCCATACGGTCGCCTTGGCGATGGAGCAGGCGACCATGAGCACCGAGGCCACCGGCGGCGTTTGCTGCCCGATGCCCAGGTTCACCGTGACGATGAGCCCGAAGTGGATCGGGTCGATGCCGACCGAGCGCACCAGCGGCATCACCACGGGCACCACGAGGATGATCGCGGCCGCGGAGTGCAGGAACATGCCGAGGACGCAGGAAGAGCACGTTCAGGAGCGCCAGCACCAGCCACTTGTTCTGCGTGATGCTCGCGACCGTCGCGGCGAGGTGCTGCGGAGCCTGGATCTCGGACAGATAGTTGCCGAGCAGCGCCGAGGCGGCCACCAGCAGCATCACCACCGCGGTCTGCACCGCGCCCTCGATCATGGCCTGCTTCAGGTGCTTGAGGTCGAGCTCGCGGTAGATCACCAGGCCGATGAAGAGCGAGGCCACCACCGCCATCGCCGCACCCTCGGTCGCGGTCACGATCCCGCCGAAGATGGCGCCGAGGATGATCACCGGCAACGTGAAGGCCCAGAACGCCTCGCGGAACGTCTGGCGCACTCGCGCCCAGCGGAACTTCTCCTCGATGGGCAGGTTGTAGCGGCGCGCGAACCAGTACGCCATGCCCATGAGGCCGAAGCCGCCCACGACACCCGGCACGATGCCGGCCACGAAGAGCTGCACCACGGACGTCTCCGCCATCACCGCGTAGAGGATCATCGGGATCGACGGCGGGATGATGACGGCGAGCGTGGCCGACGAGGACAGGATCGCCGCGGCGAGCGGGGCGGGATAGCCCTTGCTCTTCATCGCCGGGATGAGGATCGAGCCCAGCGCCGAGATGTCCGCCACGGCGGAGCCCGAGATCTCCGCGAAGAAGAGCGAGGCGCCGATGGCGACCATCGCGAGGCCCCCGCGGATGAAGCCCAGGCACGCGCTCGCGAAGGCGATGAGGCGCTGCGAGATGCCCGAGGCGTTCATGATCGCGCCCGCGAGGATGAACAGCGGGATCGCGATGAGCGGGAAATTGGTCGCGCCGTTGTAGAGCGAGATCGGCAGGTTCGGGAGCGACTCCGCGCCGTGGGAGACGATCATCGCGGCCACGGCGACGATGCCGAGCGACACCGCGATGGGCACGTCGATCAGCACGAGCGCCAGCACGCAGCCGAAGAGGACGAGGATCGTCATTGCGACGCCGCTCCCGCCACCGCCGGCGGATGCAGCGCGTTCGAGAGCACCCGCGGCAGCGTGAGGAGCTCGGCCGCGACGATCAGCACCGCGCTGATCGGCACGACCGACTGGACCCATGCGACGGGCACGTCGGGCAGGCTGATGAGGTGGTCGCTTTCCAGCACCCCCAGCACCGCATAGCCGTACCACCCCATGAGGAGGAAGAAGGCGATGGTGAGCAGCTCCGCCAGCAGCCGGAACGCGAACTTCGGGCCCGGGGGCAGCAGCGCCATCACCTCCGGGCAGCCGATGTGCGCGCGCTTCACCGAGGCGAGCGCCGATCCGTAGAACGTGAGCCATGCGAGCAGGATCGACGCCACCTCGTCGTACCAGACCAGCGACGCGCCGAACGTGCGATAGACCACGCCCAGCGTGACTTCGAGGAACAGCACGGCCATCAGGACGATGACGACCCACTCGAGGACCGTTTCGTAGGTTCCCCGAATCCGATCCAGGGTCATCGGCTACTTGCCCAGCTGGATCGCGCGGTCGATGACTTCCTTCGCGCCCGGCACTTCCTTCGCGAACTCGTCGTAGACCGGCTTGGAAGCGGCGATGAACGCGTCCTTGTCGGCTTCGTTCACCCGGATGCCGGCGGCCTTCATCTTCGTGAGCAGCTCCTCGTCGTCCTTCGCGCCCCTCTCGTAGACGAAGGCCTGCGTCTCCTTCGCGCTCGCCTCGAGGATCTTGCGCACGTCCGCGGGCAGGGTCTTCCACTTGTTCGCGCTCACGACGAGGTAGGCCGGCGTGTAGACGTGGCCGGTCATCGACAGGTACTTCTGCACCTCGTAGAACTTGGCGCTCGCGATCTGCGAGAGCGGGTTCTCCTGGCCGTCCATGACGCCGGTCTGCAGCGCCGTGAACACCTCGGAGAACTTCATGGGCGACGGGTTCGCGCCGTACGCCTGGAACATCTTCACGCGCCACTTGCCCTCGGGCACGCGCAGCTTGATGCCCTTGAGGTCCGCCGGCTTCACGATCGGATGGGCGTTGTTCGTGATCTGCCGGAAGCCGTTCTCCCACACCGCGAGGACCTTGTAGCCCTTCTGCTCCGCGCCGGGCTCGATCTTCGACCAGAAGATCTCCTTCTCGATCTTCTTCATGTGGTCGCGGCTCTTCACGAGGTAGGGCATCTCGAAGACGCCGAACATGTCCGACACCGAGGACATGACCGTGGACGGCTCCACCATGTCGATGGTGCCGAGCTTGAGCTTCTGCATCATCTCCTTGTCGCCGCCCAGCTGGCTCGAGCCGTACGTCACGATCTTGTACTTGCCGCCGAGCCTGGAATTCGCGAGCTCGGCGAAATGGTCCGCGGCCGCGCCGATGAGCGAGCCGGGTTCTCCGACGTGGCCCAGCTTGAGTTCCGTCTGCGCCGCGGCGAGGCCGGCGGCGGCGGCGAACGCGAACGCGAGAGCCTTCCACAGGGTGCGTGCGTGCATCATGGTCTCCTCGAAAGGGGTCTTGTTGGGCCGCTAGTCTAGAACGCGATCGAGGCTCGCGTCGATTGATTGCGGTCAGGTCGGATTGCGTGGCATTATCCGACCCTCCGCATCGAGTCCCCGCGCGACGTCCGCGATGGCCGCGTCCACCGACGCCGCCGCCACTCCCGGACCGTCCACCGCGGCCGCGGTGCCCGCGCGCCGGCGCTCCCGAAGGTCGTCCAGCGAGATCGCGAACGAGCGATTGCGCTCCAGGTCCTTGAACACGCAGGCGCCCTGCACGGGGCTGATCCAGGTGAGCCGGCAACGCCGCACTTCGCCGCCGGGATCCCGGAACTCGATCCACGAGCCGCGGGTGAGCCCTTCGTCGGCCACGGCGCCCGAAGCGTGCAGCGTGGAGGTGTAGTCCTCGGCCGGCGGCGACGGCGCGGCCTTGCGCCGCATGCCGTGCGCCGCGGCCGCCGGCGAGCGCATCACGTCGTCGAGCAGCACGCGCAATTCCTCCACGCGCGAGGCGGCCTGCTGCGCGTCGACGGCGGCGCGCACGAGCCCGAGCTTCATGCGGAAGATGAGCGGCGGCAGCAGCGACGCCAGGCGCGCGCGCTCCTCCGCCGAGGCGCGCGGCACGAGCACCCACAGCAGGTCGTCCAGCACCTCGAGGTCCGATTGCCATTCGGCGCACGCTTCGCCTCCGGCGAGGTGGTCGTGCACCATCACGTCGCGCCAGCACCGATAGAGGAACGAGGCGGCCGAGTCGGACGGCCCGGCCGCGGCGACGCGGTGTGCGATGGCGAGTGTGGCCTCGCGCATGGCGACGAGGCGGCCCTCGCGCTCGCGCAGGGCGAGCACCTCGGAGTCGGACTCGAGCGCGGCATCGTGTTGCCGCTCCAGGATGCGCGCGAGGCGCTCGCGCTCGCGCTCGAAGATGGCGGGATCGTCGTCCTGGCTGTCCACGATGTTCTGGACCGCGGCGGCGATCCATTCCTCGGGCGCGCACTCGTCGACCAGGACTGCGGGGTCTCCCGCGCCCAGCTCCGCGAGGGTGTCGATGAGCTGCCGGATCGGATGCTTCGCGTCGCTGAAGAAGGAGGGATCCTTCATGATCGCCTTGAACACCGGCAGCTGCAGCCGCGCGACCTGCGCCTTGGTCGCATCCGGCAGGAGGCGGTCGGCGAACAAGCGGTCGAACAACGCCGCCACGAGATCCGCGATGACGGCGTCCGACGGCGTGAGCTGCCCGGCCATCGCCCGCCTGGCGCGATCGATCTCGTCCGGGTACGCTCGCGTGGCCGACGGTTGCCGCGCTGATTCGAGGAGTGCCACCGGAACGGTGGTGTCGTCGGACAGCCGCTCTTCCAGCGCGCGCAACGCCGCAAGCAGCTCGGGGCGCACCTGGACCGTGACCATTCCCGGCGCTGCAGCGGCGCTCGCGGACGCGGTCGCGGAGGCGGCCGCACTTCGAGCGCCGGCTCGCGCCGCGGCCAGGAGGCGTTCGAGACTCGCGGCGGCATCGAAGGCGGGTGGCGCCGCGTCATGTCCCGGCGCGCCGGGGCCCTGGGGCGCGCCGCCCGCAGCGCTCGCCGCCACGGAGGCGCCCGGACCCGGCATCGCCGCGCCGCGCGCGGGCGCCTGGGTGGGCATGCCGTAGCTGCGCTTGAAGTCGGGCAGAACGCCACGCGCGATCAGCAATTTGTTGGCCGCGCCGTAGACGCCCCTGATCACTTCCAGCATCGCCGGGCCGAGCGCGGAAAAGGCCGCGAGCCGCGTGGCGGTCTCCGCGCCGGGCGCGGCGAGCGCGTCGTAGAGGCCGCGCGCGAAGATGCGCGGATAGGCGGGATTGCGCTCGTCGGAGAGGGTGTCGCTTCCCGTGAGCGCGCCCAGCCGCTGGGTGAGCGCGAAAAGCTCCTCGCCCAGGTGCTCGCGCAGCCGCTTGGCGCTGTTGCCGATCGCGATCTCCTCGCTCACCTGGTCGTCGGCCACCAGGGCGAGGGAATCCAGCGAAAAGCGCGCGGTCTTGCCGAACACGTCGTCGCCCGGCTTGAGCTTCGCGTCGAATCGTTCCGCGACCTCCTTCGCCAGTCGCCCCGCGAGCGTGCCGCGCATGCCGCCGAGCAGCTCGATCGCCGCGCGCAGCGGCTTCCACTGCTCCCGCTGGCTCGCGGCCGCGAGCTGCTGCTCGAGCAATTCGACCGCCTGTGGAACGTGCGCGGCCATTTCGTCGCCAAAGGAGCGCGCGAGCGTGTCGCGCAGCTCCTCGAGGACGGCGGGTCCGGCGGGGCGGGGCATGGATGCGCTCGCAGGCGGTCCGGGGGCGAACCCAGTTTAGGGCAATATACTTCTTCCGTCCTTGCGCGAAACCTTCGTGTCCGCCGCCTCCGCCGCTCCTGCCGCCCATACCTTTCGCGACGACGCCCGGGTCATCTCGCTCGTGGGGTTCGCGCACGGCACGTCCCATTTCTTCCATTTCGTCCTGCCGACGCTCTTTCCGTGGCTCATGGCCGATTTCGGCCTTTCGTTCACGCAGGTGGGCTCGGCGACGGCGGTGTTCTTCGTGATCTCGGGCTTCGGCCAGGCTTTTGCCGGCTTCGCGGTGGATCGCTTCGGCGCGTTGCGCGTGCTATGCGCCGGCGTGGCGCTGCTCTCGGCGGGCGGGTTCGTGCTCGCGAGCGCGCCGGATTTCTCCGTGGTGCTCTTCGCCGCGGGGATCGCGGGCATCGGCAACTGCGTCTTCCATCCCGCGGATTTCACGCTCCTCAACCGGCGCGTGTCGACCTCGCGCCTCGGGCACGCGTTCTCGGTCCACGGGCTCACCGGCAACCTGGGATGGGCCGCCTCCCCGGTGTTCGTGATCGCGCTCGCGCAGGCATTCGGCTGGCGCTGGGCGGCGGCCGGCGCGTCCCTGGTCGGGATCGCGGCGCTCGCGTTCCTGTTCGTCAATCGCGCGCTCCTCGACGATGCGGATCTGCATGCGCCGGAGACGGCGCGCCGTGCGGGCGGCTCGTTCGCATTCCTCGGCGTGGGCGTGGTCTGGATGTGCTTCGCGTTCTTCCTCGTGGCGGTGATGGCGTTCGGCGCGCTGCAGAACTTCGGGCCGCCGGTGCTGCAGCGCACGTACGGCGTGACGCTCGCCTTCGCGACCTCGGGCCTGACGGCGTACCTGCTCGGAAGCGCGGCGGGCGTGGCGGCCGGCGGATTCTTCGCCTCGAAGGGCGAGCACCAGGACCGGCTCGTCGGCGCGGCGCTGGGTGCATCGGCGTTGTGCTCCATCGCGCTTGCCTCCGGAGCGGCGCCGGGCTGGAGCGTCGTGGCGCTCATGGGAGCGATGGGAGTGGGGGTCGGCTTCTCGGGGCCGTCCCGCGACATCCTCGTGCGCCGCGCGGCCACGAGCACCTTCGGCTCCGTCGCCTACGGCCGCATCTACGGCTTCGTGTATTCGGGCATCGATGCCGGGCAGGCGATCGCGCCGCTCCTCTTCGGTCCCCTGATGGACAGCGGGCGCTACGCCGGCGTCCTATGGGGCGTGGCCGCGCTCCAGGTCCTCGCGATCTTCACCGCGCTCACGGTCGGCGTGCGCTCGCGCCGGTAGAGGCGGCCACCCTTCAGAACGGCACCCGTTCGGCGTAGCCGGTGAGCTCCAGGTAGCCGCGCCCGCCTGCGGCCCCCTGCGCCGTGATGCGTACCGCGCCTTCCCAGTAGAGCGTCCCGGTGCTCGAGCGCGCATCGAGCTCCTGGTCGTCCATCAGCGGCTCGAGCGTCCATTCGCGGCTGCCCACGCGCACCGTCATCGACACCGGGTACGCGATACCGGTGCGCGGAGAGGTCCAGGTGCGCCGCGCCGTGAAGCGCAACGCATCGCCCGCATAGGTCTCGACCGTGCCGCCCTTCGAGCGCAGCGTCGCCTGCGACCACAGCACCGAGCCGTCCTTGCCGCGCATGCGAAAGGCCATCAGGGCGGTCCCGTCATCGAGGTTCGCGCCCAGCCAATCCCACCCGGACGCCTCGGGCGCGAGGAGCTCGCTCGACCACTCGTGGTCGAGCCACGCCACACCCGTCACCTCGCGCTCCGCGCCGCCGGCGCGAATGCGCCCGCTCACGCGCAGCTGCGGCTCGCTGTAGTAATAGCTCGCCTGCGACTCGCGCGGCCCCTTGCGGCTGAAGCCGCGATCACCCTCGAGCATCACGGGCTGCGCCGGCGCGAGCGCGAGATCCAGCGCGAAGCCGTCCGCGTCGATGCGCGTGCGATACGCTCCGGCTTCGCGCGCGAGGAGCCAGTCGTCGATGCGCACGTCCGTGTCCGCGGCGCTCGCGGCCACGACATCGTCGAAGGCGCGCGCCGAGCGCTGGTCGTGCAGAAGATGGCCGCGCGCGGGATCGGCGAGCGCGGCGTGCGCGAAGAGGAGCTGCCGGGGACTGAAACGGCTCGGATTCGATTCGGCTTCGGGGTTGCGCACGCGAAAGAACGTGACCTGGAATCCGAGCGGCCCGCCGCGGGCGTCGAGCTGTCCCGTCACGTACCACCACTCGATGCGATATTCCGGATGGGCGCCCAGGTCGCGCGGGAACACGAGCGTCCTGCCGGGAACGACCGCGGGGAAGTCCGTCGCGGCCGTTGCGAGCAGGGCCGCCAGCCCGAAAGCCGCCGCCGCGAGCCTACGCATCGTCCTTCACCGCGAGCACCGCCTCGCGCCGCACCGCGAGCGCCCCGCTCGCGCGCGCGCCGATGGCGCAGAGTACTACGATCGCGGCCACGAGGGCGGCGAGCGTGCCCAGCGGCCAGTGGACCTGGATCGACCAGTGGAAGGACTGGCGATTCACGACGCGCACGAGCACGAGGCTGATGGCCGCGCCCGAGGCGAGCCCGATCGCCGCGCCGAGCGCGCCCGTGGCCGCGCCTTCGAGCGCGAGGAGCCGCAAGACCTCGCGCCGCGTGAGTCCGAGGAAACGCAGCACGCCGAACTCGCGCCGCCGCGACCACGCGAGCGCGGCGAAGCTGCTCGTGACGCCGGCGAGCCCGATGGCGATCGCGATGGCTTCCAGCGCGTAGGTGACGGCGAAGCTGCGGTCGAAGATCTCGAGCGAGCGCCGGCGCAAGTCGGCCGCATCCTCGAACGTGAGGCCCTGCGCGCCGCCGAGCGCCCTGCGCACCGCCGCTTCGCCGGCGCGGGCATCGACGCCGGGCGCGAGGTGCAGCGCGAGATCGCTGGCGCGGGTGTCGCTGGTGAGCCGCCGATAGTCTTCAAGGGGCATCACCACCGCGCCCCAGGTGCGCGCGTAATCGCGAGTGATGGCGGCCACGCGAACCGTCGTGGCGCGCCCGGCGATGGGCAGCACGATGCGCTCGCCGGGCTTCCAGCCTTGCAGGTCGCGCGCCGCTTCCGAGATCCAGACGAAGGGCTCGGGGCCGCGGGGCGGAACATGGGGCGGATCGGCCTGGAAGCCCGCGAGGATGCGCTCGTTCACGGGCCGCGCGATGAGCGTGAGCGGCTCGGCGCGCGCATCGAGCACCAATCGGTCGTAGCGCAGCGGCTCGACCGCGCGAACTTCGGGCAGGCCGGCCACCGCGCGCTGCTGCGCGAGCGTGAGCCAGCCGGTGTCCCCGCCCGACGCCGTGCGCACGTAGAGGTCCGCGCCGACGACGCCACCCAACCATTGCTCGAGCGAGACGCGGAACGAGAAGACCATGATCGCCATCGCCGCGCACAGCGACGCGCTCACCACGATGCCGGCCACGCTAGCCGCGAGATGTCCCGGCAGGTGCCGGACCTGCGCGAGCGCGAGGTCCGCGACCGGCGAGCGTGGCGCTCGGAGCCCGCCAAGGAGCGCCCGGCAAAGCGGGCCCACGGCGAGCACCGCCGCCACGAGCCATGCCGCGATCGCCGCGTAGCCCCCGATCGGCAGTCCGCCCAGCGGCGGCGCGAGGAGGAGCGGGACACCGCCAATCGCAAAGCCGAGCGCGTAGCGTCCCGCGCCTGCGCCCGCCGGAAGGTCGATGGCGCGATCGCGCAGCGCTTCCGCCACGGGAATGCGTCCGATCGCGCGCGCCACCCACAGCGCCGCGGCGACCGACATTCCGATGCCGAGGGCCGCGATGAAGCCGAGCGCGACGGGATCCGGAGAGAAATCGACGTCGCGCCCGCTGAAGTAGCCCGCGCCCAGGTCGGCCCCGACGCGCTCGAGCAGCGCGCGGCTTGCGAGCAGGCCCACCACCGTGCCGATCGCCGCGCCCAGCGTCCCGATGAGCGCGCCCTCGAGCGCGAGCTGCAGCGCGAGGCCGCGGCGCGTGACGCCCAGCGCGCGCAGCAGCGCCAGCTCCTGGCGGCGGCGCGCCGCCTGCAGCGCGAGCGTGGAGAAGACGAGGAACGCGCCGGTGGCGAGCGCCACCAGCGCCAGCGCGTCGAGGTTGACGCGATACGCGCGGCTGATCGACTCGGCGCGCTGCGAGATCGAAGCGGGCGGCGTGACGACGACGCCGGGCGGCAGCGCCGCCGCGAGCGCGGCGGGCAGGCGCGCCGCATCGACGCCGGGACGAAGGCGCAGGTCGATGCGCGTGAGCAGCCCCAGGCGGCCGAAGGCCGACTGCGCCGCGGCGATGTCGATCACGGCGAGGTCGCCCGCAGGCCCCAATCCGGGAAGGATGCCGGCCACGCGGAAGTCGATCGCGTCGCTGCCCGCGATGAGACGCAGCGTGGCCCCCTTCGCGAGGCCGAGCCGTGCCGCAGCCGCGGGCGAGAGCCATGCGCTCTTCTCGTCGAGGAGCGTGGTGGCGTCCGGGAGAGCGCCGCCCGCCGCGCCGCCCGCGATGAAGGCCGGCTGCAGGCGCACGGCGCGCAGCGGATCGATGCCCAGCACGCGCAGCGGCTGGTTTCGCGATCCGGCGACCACCGCGTCCACCTCGACCACGGGGCTCGCGACCCGCACTTCGGGCCGCCGCGCGATGGTGGCGAAGAGCCGCTCGTCGAAGCCGTTGCGCGGCCCGCGCACCTCGAGATCGGCGGCGCCGGCGAGGGCGCGCGCGGAGCGGCCGATCTCGGCGAGCGCCGACGTGTGCACGGTGTGGACCGCGCCGCCCAGAGCCACGCCGAGCGCGATGCACAGCACCGTGAGGGCGAGGCGCAGCCGGTTCGCGGCGAGGGTGCCGCGGAGGATCATCGCGCTCACGGAGGGATTCATGTGCGGACGTCCGACCTCACGCGGGCTGCAGGCGCCCGTGCGCGAGCCGCAGCACGCGGTCGGCGTGCGCCGCGGCCAGCGCGGAATGCGTCACCATCAACGCGGCCGCGCCCGAGCGCTTCACCGCGTCACCCAGGCACGCGAGCACCGCGAGCGCGTTCTGCTCGTCGAGGTTCCCGGTGGGCTCGTCGGCGAGGACCAGCGCGGGCCGGTGGACGAGGGCGCGCGCGATGGCCACGCGCTGCATCTCGCCGCCCGAGAGCGTTCCGGGGCGGCGCGCGCCGAAGGCACCCAGCCCGACGCCGTCGAGCGCCTCGCGCACGCGCGGCGCGCGCCCGGCCCGCGGGACGCCGGTCAACGCGAGCGGAAGGGCGACGTTGTCGCCGACGCTCAGGTAGGCAAGCAGGTGGAAGGCCTGGAAGACGAAGCCCACGTTGCGCCGCCGCCAGAGCGCGAGCGCCTCGTCGTCGCCGAAATCGAGCGGCTTCGAATCGAGGAGGACTTCGCCGCGATCGGGCCGGTCGAGGCCCGCGACGATGTGCAGCAGCGTGGACTTGCCCGAGCCCGATTCGCCGACGATCGCGCACCACTCGCCGGCTGCCACGGCGAGGTCGACGCCCGCGAGGAGCGGCGGCCCCGCCCCGAAGCTCTTCGCGAGGCCGCGCACTTCGAGCATGCGCGGGCCGCCGCTCAGACCCAGGCGACGATGCCGAGCGCGGCTCCCAGCAAGCCGCTCAGCGCGGCGCCGGCGAGAAGCCAGCGTTTCTGCGTGAGCACCGTGATGGACGCCAGCGCGATCGCGATCTGCAGCAGCGTCATGGAGATGGCGAGGAAATGGTGGGGATGCAGCGCCTTGTCGCTGTCCGCGATCCAGCCCTTGTAGGCCGCCTCGTGCTTCTTCGCTTCGTTCTCGATTTCCTTCTTCTCCGCGGCGTAGCGCTTCGCTTCGCCCTTGTAGAGCTCGGCCACCTTCGGATCGGTGGCCGTCGCGGCGGCGATCTCGGCCATGTTCTGCTTCATGCTCTTGGCCTGGTAGAAGTTCCACTGGTCGGTGGCCTCGGCGCGCTCGATGACCGCGTTGTTCTTGAAGAGCAGGGCGTTGTTCTGCGTGTGGCCGCCGAAGAAGCTCACGATGGCGCCGACCGTGGCGAGCACGGCGCTGAAGATCGCGACCTGCTGCCCCAGCCCGCCGCGCTGCGCCTCGTGCTCCACGGCATGATCGTGCGCGCCGTGCACATGGATCCCGTGCCCTGACATTCGGCCTTGCTCCTTGTTCGGTTGTCGCCGCGGCCTACTGGCCGCTGATGTAATGCTCGAGCTGCTCGATGGTGAAGTCCTGGTCCGCGATGATGTCGCCCACGATGTCGCGGATCGACACCATGCCGATCACGCGCCCCTCGTCGAGCACGGGCAGGTGGCGGATCTGCTTCTCGGTCATGAGCGCCATGCATTCGCGCGCCTTGGTGCGCGGGCTCACGCACACCACGTTGGCGGTCATGATCTCCTCGACGCGCGTGGTGTTGGACGAGCGGCCCTGCAGGATCACCTTGCGGGTGTAGTCGCGCTCCGAGAGGATGCCGGCGAGGCGCCCGCCGGTCATCACGATGGCGGCACCCACGTCCTCGCGGGCGAGCACCTTGATCGCGTCGAGCACCGTCTCTCGGGCCCCACGGAGACGACGCGGGCGGGCTTGGCCTTCAGCAGTTCGGCTACGGTCTTCATTGCAGCCTCCTACCACGGTTCACATGTTGGGGTAGTTGGGGCCGCCACCCCCTTCGGGCACCACCCATTCGATATTCTGCGCCGGATCCTTGATGTCGCAGGTCTTGCAGTGCACGCAGTTCGGCGCGTTTATTTGCAGCCGGGTCGCACCACCCTCGGTCACGAATTCGTACACCCCTGCCGGACAGTAGCGCGACTCCGGGCCCGGCGTAAACCGGCAGGTTGAGCGTGGTCGGGAATGGCGGGGTCCTTCAGGCGCAGGTGGACGGGCTGGTCCTCCTCGTGGTTGGTGTTCGACACGAACACCGAGGAGAGCCGGTCGAAGGTGAGCACGCCGTCGGGCCGCGGATACTCGATCGGGCGGGCGTTTTCCTTCGGCCTCAAAGTTTCGTGGTCCGCATGGGCATGGGTGAGGGTCCACGGCGCCCTGCCGCGAAAGAGCACCTGGTCGATGCCGACCATGAGCGTGCCGGTGTAGAGCCCCTTCGACATCCACGGCTTGAAGTTGCGCGCGCGGTGCAGCTCCTCCCGCAGCCAGCTCGATTCCGAACGCGCTCGGGAAGGCCGCGAGCTCGTCGTGGCTGCGCCCCGCGCCGAGCGCCTCGAACGCCGCCTGCGCCGCGAGCATCCCCGACTTGATCGCCGCGTGGGTGCCCTTGATGCGCGAGGCGTTGAGGAAGCCCGCGTCGTCGCCCACCAGCGCGCCGCCGGGGAACACGAGCTTCGGCAGCGACTGCAGGCCGCCCGCGGCGATCGCGCGCGCGCCGTAGGAAATGCGCCGTCCGCCCTCGAGGAAGCCGCGGATCGCCGGATGGGTCTTGTAGCGCTGGAATTCCTCGAAGGGGCTGAGATACGGGTTCGAGTAGCCGAGCCCCACCACGAATCCCACCGCGACCTGGCGATTCTCCATGTGGTACATGAACGAGCCGCCGTAGGTGGCGGCATCGAGCGGCCAGCCCGCCGTGTGGACCACGAGGCCCGGCACGTGCCTTTCCGGCGCGACTTCCCAGAGCTCCTTCAGGCCGATGCCATAGACCTGCGGCGCGCACGCCTCGCGCAGCGCGAAGTGCGCCTGAAGCCGCTTGCCGAGGTGGCCGCGCGCGCCTTCGGCGAAGATGGTGTACTTCGCCTCGAGCTCGATGCCGGGCTGGTAGCGCGCGGTCTTCTCGCCCGTCTTGCCGATGCCCATGTCGCCGGTGGCCACGCCGCGCACGCGGTTGTCGTCGGTGAAGAGCACGCTCGCCGCCGCGAAGCCCGGATAGATCTCGACGCCGAGCGCCTCGGCCTGCTGCCCCATCCAGCGGCACAGGCTGCCGAGGCTCGCGATGTAGTTGCCGTGGTTGCGGAAGCACTCCGGCAGCATGAAGCCCGGGACCTTCCACGAGCCGCCACGGGTGAGGAAGAGGAAGCGGTCCTCGGTCACGGGCTGGTTGAGCGGCGCGCCCTGCGCCTTCCAGTCGGGGAAGAGCTCCGCGAGCGCACCCGGATCGATCACGGCGCCGGACAGGATGTGGGCTCCGACTTCCGAGCCTTTCTCCACGACGCAGACCGACACTTCCTTCGACGCCGCGGCGGCGAGCTGCTTGAGCCGGATCGCGGTGGCGAGGCCGGCGGGGCCGGCGCCCACGACGACGACGTCGTAGGCCATCGATTCACGGTCGGACATGGGGCGGGGGTCGCGCCGCGACGCGCGGGGAGGCGTGGAAGAACGATGAGCGGATTATAGCGAGGTAGACTGCGCCGAATCCCGCAACCGGCCCATGGCGACCCGGAATGCTGCGACTGGACATCCCCGGATACGGCAAGCGCAGCCTCGAGCACCTGGTGCTCGACTTCAACGGCACGCTCGCCGAGGACGGGCGCCTGCTCGAGGGCGTGAGGGAGCGCCTGTTGCGGCTATCGGGCGACCTCGCCCTGCACGTCGTTACCGCGGACACCTTCGGCCACGCCCGCGAAGCGCTGGCAGGGATCGCGTGCGATTTGCGATTGCTGTCCGGCACCGGGCAGTCCCGGGCGAAGCGCGACCTCGTCGACGAATTGGGCGCGGAGGCGACAGCGTGCATCGGCAATGGACGCAACGATCGCCTCATGCTCGCGGCGGCCGGCCTCGGGATCGCCGTGGTCCAGAAGGAGGGCGCCAGCGCCGAAGCGATCGCCGCCGCCGACGCGGTGGCCCGCGACGTTCTGGATGCCCTCGATCTGCTGGCGCAGCCGCGCCGGCTGCTCGCCACATTGCGCGACTAGCGCTGCGCTTGCTGCGCGACTCGCCCTTGCCCTAGACTCCCGGAAAAGCGGGAGATGGCATTCTCCCTGGACAAACCGCCCCGTGGCTGATGATGCCTACGCGTTCCCGTCGTCCGGGGGCGCGGGCTCGGGCGCCGGTCCCGATTCCCGCGTCGTGCCCGTGCCGGGATGGTCGACGATCCGAAGCGCGGGAGGCGGAACATGAACGAGATCTGGACGCAGGCGGCGCTGTGGCTGGGACTCGCCCTGCTGGCGACGCTGGTTTCCATGCAGTTGCGCATCGCGACGGCGCTCTCCGAGATCGTCGTCGGAACTGTCGCCCAACTCATCATCGGCATCGTTCTCGGCAGCGCGCTTCCCGCTTCGGGCAGTTCGTGGCTCAAGTTCCTGGCGGGCCTCGGGGCGATCCTTCTCACCTTCCTCGCCGGCGCCGAGCTGGACCCGGCCGTCTTCCGCCGCAACTGGAAGCAGGCGAGCGCGATCGGCCTCGTCAGCTTCGTCGCGCCATTTCGTGGCCTGCGCCGCGCTCGCGCGCTATGTGCTCGGTTGGGGCATCGACGCGAGCTGGCTCGCCGGCGTGGCGATGTCCACCACCTCCGTGGCCGTCGTTTACGCGGTCATGCTCGAGTTCGGCCTCAACGCGACCGATTACGGCAAGGGTGCTCGCGGCGTGCTTCATCACGGACCTCGCGACGGTGATCGCGCTGGGCTTCCTGTTCGCGCCGTTCACGGTGAAGACCCTGGTGTTCGTCGCCGCGACCGCTGCCGCCATCGTCGTGCCCCCGTGGGTGACGCCGCGTTTCTTCCGGAGATTCGGCAATCGCCCGTCGGAGATGGAGGCGAAATTCCTGATGTTCTGCCTGCTGGGGATGGGTGCGCTCGCGACCTGGGCGGACAGCGAAGCCGTGCTGCCCGCGTACGTGATCGGCATGGTGCTCGCGGGCACGGTGGGCAAGGACCATGCGCTCGTGCGGCGCTTGCGCACGCTCACATTCGGACTGCTGACGCCGTTCTATTTCATTCGCGCCGGATCGTTCGTGTCCGTGGCGGCGCTCGTCGCCGCGCCGGCCGCGTTCCTCGTGCTCTTCCTCGGCAAGATGGTGTCCAAGGTGATCGGGGTGTATCCGGTCGCGCGGGCGCACGATTCCCCGCGGATGGAGGCCACTTACACGACCCTGCTCATGTCCACGGGCCTCACGTTCGGCACGATCTCGTCGCTCTTCGGCCTCTCGCACCACGTGATCGACCAGGCGCAATATTCGGCGCTGGTGGCGGCCGTGATCGGAAGCGCCGTCGTCCCCACACTCATCGCCAACGCCTTCTTCCTTCCGCGGCACCTGCTGCCGCGCGGGGCGGAGGCGAAGCACGCAGCCGGGCCGGGCGATGCCGCGACCTCTGCAAGGAGAACGCCATGATCGAGAAGATCCTCGTGGGTTACGACGGCTCCGAATCCTCCGAGCGCGCGCTCGCCTTCGCGCTCGACCTCGCCGCGCGTTACGGGGCGGCGATCCACGTGCTTGCCGTGGCACGGCCGCCGGAATTCGCCGAGGACGTGGAGACCGAGGCGATGGTGGAGCAGGCGCTGCGCCACATCGACGGCCGCCTGGCGCCGGTGCGTTCGCGGGTGGAAGCGGCGGGGCTGCGCGGCACGTTCGAGACCGCGGTAGGGCATCCCGCCGAGCAGATCGTCCGTTATGCGCAGAGCAAGGGCATCGACCACATCGTCGTCGGCCACCGCGGCCACACGCTCTTCGAGCGATGGCTCATCGGATCGGTCGCGCGCCAGGTGATCGCATACGCGCACTGCGCGGTGACCGTGGTGCGCGACTGATCCCGCGCGCCCGCGTGGCCGTGCGCCGCTTCAGCCGTCCACTTCGATGATGCCGAATTCCGCGGGAACGGACGCGTAGAACACGCGCAGCTTCGCGTCGCGGACCAGGTCCAGGAGCTTGCGGGCCTCGTCTTCGGTCACGATGAATTCCACCTCGACGGTGAGGTCGCCCGCCAGCTCGAAGAACTTCGCTTCGTGCATGACGCCGTGGCGGCCGAAGCCCGCCATGGCCTTGAACGCGGTGCCGCCGTGGATTCCCAGCCGTTTCGCCTGGTCGAGCAGCCACTCGTAGAAGAGCATGCCGTGGACCTTGCGGTTTTCGTGGGTATAGAAGCGCAGGTACGCTCCCTTCATGGCGATTTTCCTCCGAGCACGAGGTGGGCGAGGTAGATGCCCGCGAGCGTCATCGCGATGGAGCCCGCGACGTGGAGCACGATCAGCGCGCTCGTCCATGCATACTGGCCGCGAGTGAACAACGTCGTCGCTTCGGCCGAGAACGTGGAGAAGGTCGTGAGCCCGCCGAGGAAGCCGGTGGTCATCAGCAGGCGCAGCTCGGGCGCCATGGCGTCGAAGTGGGCGAGGACGGCCATGGCCACGCCCATCAGCCACCCGCCGAGGAGGTTGGCGGCGAGAGTGCCGAGCGGCACTGTGGGGAAGACGGGATTGAGCAGCAGGCCCAATCCCCAGCGCATCCAGGCGCCGACCGCGGCGCCCGCGCCGACTGCTGCGAACGAAATCCATGGCATCGGTATTCTTCCCGTCGATTCACTGATTCGGCGTCGATGCGCTCGCCGCCCATGCGTTCATCAGGAAACGCGCCTCGAGCGCGACCTCCGACGCCGTGAGTCCCACCGGCCCCACGCCGCGCGCGACGCACGCGTCGGCCGCCGCCCCGTGCAGGCACACGGCGTATTGCGGCGCCTGCTCCGCGTCGAGCCCCTGGCACAGCAGCGCGCCGATGAGGCCCGCCAGCACGTCGCCCGTGCCCGGCCCGGCGAGGCCGGGATTGCCGGTGGCGTTCACCGACCAGCGCCCGCCGGGAAACGCGCAGATGCTGCCCGCACCCTTCAGCACGACGTGCGACTTGAAGCGCTGCGCGAGCAGCAGCGCGGCGCCGAGGCGGTCGGCCTGCACGCCCTTCGCGTCGGTGCCCAGCAGGCGGCCGGCCTCGGCGGGGTGCGGCGTGAGGATCGACGTGCCGGCGCGCCGGGCGGCGAGCGCTTTCGCGAGCGATTCGTTGGACGCGATCGCGTTCAACGCATCCGCGTCGAGCACCAGCGCGCGGTCGCTCGCGAGGATGCCGGGAAGCACGGTGCGCTCGAACATGGATACCGAGGTCGCCGAAGGCGATTGGCCGGCGCCCGGCCCGGCGACGACGACGCGCGCGGCGGCGAGCGCATCGTCCACGCTCCTCAGCATGAGCTCGGGATGCGCGAGATCCACGGTGGGCGCGTCGGTGCCGAGGAGGCCCGCATAGACGCGGCCGGCGCCCGCGAGGAGGCCCGCGCGCGCGGCGAGGAGCGCCGCCCCCACCATGCCGCGATTGCCGCCGATCACCGCGAGCGTGCCGAAGTCGCCCTTGTGCGAATTGCGCCGCCGCGGCGCGAGCCACGGCGCCACGAAGGACGGCGTGAGCAGGAACCCGCGGGCTTCCTTCAACGCTTCATCGCCGGCGCCCAGATCGTCGCACTCGATGGCGCCGCAGAAGTCCGGGCCGTCCGCGGTGTGCAGGCCCACCTTGTGCGCGATGAAGGTGAGCGTGCGCGTCGCGCGCACCGCAGCGCCGCGCACGCGCCCCGTGCGGCTGTCGAGGCCGCTCGGCACGTCGATCGCGAGCACGGGAACGCCGCTCGCGTTGATGCGCTCGATCACCGCGCGCAGCGGCGCGTCCACGTCGCGCGCGAGGCCGACGCCGAGCAGTCCATCCACGATGAGCGCCGGGTGCGGGCTCTGCGGCCATTCGCGCGCGATGGAGCCGCCGCCCGAGGCGAAGGCGGCGCGGGCCGCGCGGGCTTCCGCCGCCTTGGGCGGCGAGCCGGCCACGTCCAGCACCACCGTGCGGTGGAAGCTCTCGAGCAGGTGCTGCGCTGCCACCCATGCATCGCCGCCATTGTTGCCCGGGCCCGCGACGACGACGATGGGCGCGCCCGTGTCGGCCGCGAGCCGGCGCGCGCATTCCGCGACCGCGCGTCCCGCCTTCTGCATGAGCGTGGGCGGCGAAGCCGGCGCCACGCGCGCTTCGACCGCGCGCAGCTCTTCGGGCGTGAGGACCGGCGAGCCGGGTCACGATGCGTCCGCGTCAGGCCCGCGCGACGGCCGGGGCGGCGGCGGGCACGTCGGGCACGAGCACGGTATCGACCGCCTGCGGCAGCAGGTCGGGGTAGTCGCGGCTGAAGTGCAGGCCGCGGCTCTCCTTGCGCGCGAGGGCGCAGCGCACGATGAGCTCCGCGGTGAGCACGAGGTTGCTCAGCTCGATGAGGTCGTTGGAGACGCGGAAATTCGCGTAGAACTCGTGGATCTCCTCCTGCAGGAGCTGGATGCGGTGGCGCGCGCGCTCGAGGCGCTTGGTGGTGCGCACGATCCCCACGTAGTTCCACATCGTGCGGCGCAGCTCGTCCCAGTTGTGGGAGATCACCACTTCCTCGTCGGCGTCGGTCACGCGGCTCTCGTCCCATTCCGGCAGCGCCGGCACGCTCGCGGGCGGTTGCGCGAGGATGTCCGCGGCGGCCGACTCCGAGAACACCAGGCACTCGAGCAGCGAGTTGGAGGCGAGGCGGTTGGCGCCGTGGAGCCCGCTGCACGCCGCTTCTCCGAGCGCATAGAGCCCGGGCACGGTGGTGCGGCCCTCCAGGTCCGCGACCACGCCGCCGCAGGTGTAGTGCGCCGCGGGCACCACGGGGATCGGCTCGCGCGTCATGTCGATGCCGAACTCGAGGCAGCGCGCGTGGATGGTCGGGAAGTGCGCCTTGATGAAGTCGGCGCCCTTGTGCGTGATGTCGAGGTACACGCAGTCGATGCCGTGCTTCTTGATCTCGAAGTCGATGGCGCGGGCGACGATGTCGCGGGGTGCCAGCTCGGCGCGCGGGTCGTGGCGCGGCATGAAGCGCTCGCCGCCGGGCAGCCGCAGGATCCCGCCTTCGCCGCGCACCGCCTCCGAGATCAGGAACGACTTGGCATGCGGGTGGTAGAGGCAGGTCGGGTGGAACTGGATGAACTCCATGTTCGCGACCGTGGCGCCGGCCCGCCAGCCCATCGCCACGCCGTCGCCGGTCGAGGTGTCCGGGTTGGTGGTGTAGAGGTAGACCTTGCCCGCGCCGCCGGAGGCGAGGATCGTCGAGCGCGCGGCGAGCGTCTTCACGTGGCCGCCGCGGCGGTCGAGCACGTAGGCGCCCAGCACGCGGTTGGCCCCCGGGATCCCGGCCTTGCGCGCGGTGATGAGGTCGATCGCGATGTGCCATTCCAGCACGTCGATGTTCGGGTGGCGTCTTCACCTGCCCGACCAGGGTCTTCTGCACGGCGCTCCCGGTCGCATCGGCCGCGTGGACGATGCGCCGGTGGCTGTGGCCGCCCTCGCGCGTGAGGTGCAGCTCGTCCTGGTTGGCGTCGTCGCGCGTGAAGGGCACCCCCTGGGCCACCAGCCATTCGACCGCCCGGCGGCCGCGCTCGACCACGAAGCGCACGGCGTCGTCGTGGCAGAGGCCCGCACCGGCGATGTGGGTGTCGCGGATGTGGTCCTCGACCGAGTCCGAGCTTTCCATGACCGCGGCGATGCCGCCCTGCGCCCAGCTCGAGGCGCCGTCCAGCAGCTCGTGCTTGGTGACCAGGGCGACCTTGCAGCGCTCGGCCAGCCGGAGGGCGGCCGACATGCCGGCCAGACCACTGCCGATCACGAGAACGTCGTAATTATTCAACGGGGGGAGGGCAGGATGGAGGGGTTGGGGGTCGCGCCTCCGTGGGGAAAAGCCCTACAAGGTCAGGAACTATTTTCCTACCCCCCTGTCTTGAGGCTTAATGTCCCGGAAATGCGCGCCAAAGGAATGAAAAATTTGAGCTTTATAATACCCCAGGAGGTCAAGAAGCCCTTCGTGGCCCCGCTCCCGCAGGGGGGGCTCACGGGAGGTCCCGCTAAGAGCACCCACACAAGGCCGCATGAGCGACAGGGAAGTCGACCAGCAGCTGGTCGAGCGCGCGCAGCGCGGCGAGAAGCAGGCCTTCGAGCTGCTGGTGCTCAAGTACCAGCGCAAGCTCGAGCGGCTGCTCTCGCGCATCATCCGCGATCCCACGGAAATCGAGGACGTGGCCCAGGAGGCCTTCATCAAGGCCTACCGGGCGCTGCCCAATTTCCGCGGCGACAGCGCGTTCTACACGTGGCTTTACCGCATCGGCATCAACACGGCGAAGAACTACCTCATCGCCCTGGGCCGGCGCGCGCCGACCTCCACGGAATTCGACAGCGAGGAGGCGGAAGGCTTCGAGGACGCCGCGGGCCTGCGCGACATCAACACGCCGGAGAGCGAGCTCGCGAGCAAGCAGATCGCGCAGACCGTCAACGACGCGATCGGCGCGCTGCCCGAGGAGCTGAGGACCGCGATCACCCTGCGGGAGCTCGACGGATTGTCGTACGAGGAGATCGCACAGATCATGAATTGCCCGATCGGAACGGTCCGGTCGCGCATCTTCCGGGCGCGCGAGGCGGTGGCGGAGAAGCTGCGGCCGCAGCTCGGGACGAGCAAGGACAAACGCTGGTAATAACGACATCTCGGGGCAGCAACCCCCTTGGCAATGATGGCCTGTACCGAAGAGTCGGGCCCTAGTGAACAGGAGCAGGAAATGACACAGGAACTTTCGTCGCTGATGGACGGCGAGCTCGAGCCCCGCGATGCGGACCGCGCTCTTCGCACATGCGGCCTCGACGAGGACCAGAAGCGCACCTGGTACCTCTATCACGCGATCGGCGAGTCGATGCGGGGGCGCGCGCCGCGCACACTCGGGATGCCGCAGGGTGTGGCCGAGAAGCTGAAGGAACAGCCGGCCGTCATCGCGCGCCGCAGGCCCGCGCCGCGCACCATCGCCCGCGTGGCGATGGCCGCGGCCGCCTCGGTCGCGACCGTGGGCGTCGTGGGCTGGCTGGGCACCCAGGGCGGCTCGCCCACCGCCGAGCCGGTCATCGCGAAGTCGGCGACGTCGATTCGGCCGGTGGCCGGCACCGCGACCGTCGCGCCGGCACCGGCGCTCAACGTGCAGGAATACCTGGTGGCCCACCGCCAGGTGCCCTCCGCGGAGTTCTATCGTCCCGTGACCAATCGCGCCCCGGTTCCGGCTCGATGAGGTCGCGCGTCGTGGCGGGCGGCCGCCGGTGGCTGCCCGTCTTCGCCCTCGGGGTCGCTTGCGGCGCCTACGCGGGCACGCCCGCCGATCCGCTCGGCTGGCTGCAGCGCGCGGTGGAAGCGTCGCGCAACGCCTCGTACAGCGGCACCTTCGTGCACAGCAACGGCGAGCGCACCTCGACCATCCGCATCACCCACGTGAACGTCAACGGCGACGAGCACGAGCGCATCGAGGCGCTCGACGGCCCGCCGTACGAGATCGTGCGGCGCAACGACGAGATGTTCTGCTATTTCCCGGACGCGAAGACCGTGCGGCTCGACCGCCGGGTGAACGCGCGCATCTTCCCCTCGCTCTTCCGCGCCGGCGCCGACGTGATCGCCCAGAGCTACGACGTGAAGCTCGGCAATCTCGAGCACGTCCTGGGCTACGACTGCCGCTGGATCCGCCTGGACCCGCACGACGCGCTGCGCTACGCGGAGCGGCTGTGCTCGGAGGTCGGAAGCGGCCTGGTGGTGCGCGCCAAGACGCTCGACGCGCAGGGCCAGGTCCTCGAGCAGTACACGTTCACGGACCTCAGGCTCGGGCCCCACGTCGCGCGCGGGGACGTGAAGTCGATCTTCGAGGCGCGCGTGAAGCAGTGGATCACCGATGCGCAGCCGCGCGAGGAAGCCAAGGGCGTGGATACGGGATGGACCGTGGCGAGCGTGCCGCCGGGCTTCCAGAAGGTGACGGAGCTGCGCCGCGTGCTGCCGGGGCGCCCGCACCCCGTCTCGCAGCTCATCTTCAGCGACGGGCTCGCGAGCCTGTCGGTCTTCGTCGAGCCGAACGGGGCGCCGGCGCGCACCACCGAAGCCTCGAGCCAGGACGGCACGACGACGTTCTTCGTCGCGCCCATGGCCGACCAGCTCGTGACGGTGCTCGGGGAGGTGCCGCTCGCCACCGCGCAGCAGGTCGGGCACAGCGTCGCGCACCGGCCGTAGATTTCGTAACATCCTGGCTGGAAATCTTTTCCGCTTGCCCCCATCTGAGCTCCCATGGCCCTCGCCGGCCATGCCCTCCATAACAGGACAGAGACCATGAACCGACTGCCGGCCTATCTCCTCGGCGCACTCCTGGCGTTCGGCGCCGCCTCCGCACAGGCCCAGGGAAGGCCCAGCAACACCCCGAGCATGCCGGGCGCGAGCGCGCAGGTGCTGCCCGATTTCGCCGACCTGGTGGAGAAGTACGGCCCGGCGGTGGTGAACATCAACACCGAGACGCGGATGGCGGCCCGGCAGCAGATTCCGGGCTTGTCCGAGGACGATCCGTTCTACGAATTCTTCAAGCGCTTCATGCCGCCCGAGCAGCGGCAGAACCCGCACGGCAAGGGCGGCCCGGCTCCGAAGGGCCCGCTGCGCCCGTTCGGCCTCGGCTCCGGCTTCATCGTCTCGCCCGACGGCTACATCGTCACCAACGCGCACGTGGTCGAGAACGCCGAGGAGATCAAGGTGCGCCTCACCGACAAGCGCGAGCTCACCGCGAAGGTGGTCGGCGTCGACCCCCGCAGCGACGTGGCGGTGGTGAAGGTGGAGGCCACGAACCTGCCGACGGTGAGGATCGGCGACTCGAACAAGCTGCGCGCGGGCGAATGGGTCATCGCCATCGGCTCGCCGTACGGCTTCGCGAACACCGTCACCGCCGGCATCGTGAGCGCCACCAGCCGCGACAACCTCGCGAGCGACCCCAACATGGACGCGGTCCCGTTCATCCAGACCGACGTCGCGGTGAACCCGGGCAACTCCGGTGGGCCGCTGCTCAACATGCGCGGCGAGGTGGTCGGCATCAACTCCCAGATCTTCTCGCGCACCGGCGCTTTCGCGGGCATCTCCTTCGCGATCCCGATCGACTACGCGTACGGCGTGGCGCAGCAGCTCATGAAGTCCGGCCACGTGACGCGCGGCCGCATCGGCGTGGGCATCACCAACGTGACGCCCGACCTCGCCGACAGCCTCGGCCTCGGCAAGGCGCAGGGCGCCGCGGTGAGCAACGTCGAGGAAGGATCTCCCGCCGCCAACGCGGGCGTCGAGGCGGGCGACGTGATCCTCAAGATCGACGGGCGCAACGTGGACGGCTCCGCGGACCTTTCGCGTGCCATCCGCGGGTTGAAGCCCGGCACGAAGGTGCACCTCAACGTCTGGCGCAACGGCAAGGCGCGCGACATCACCGTGACGGTGGGCGAGTTCAAGGACGAGGAGGAGGCCAAGACCACCTCGACCAGCAGCCCGAAGAACGAGGCGAAGCCGGGCAAGCTCGGCCTCGCCGTCGTGGACATCCCGGTCGAGCAGAAGAGGGCGTTGAAGCTTTCGGGCGGCGTGGCGGTCGAGGCGGTGGAAGGCGTGGCGCAGGCCGCCGGCATCCAGCCCGGCGACGTGATCCTGCGCGTCAACAACACCGACATCCCGAACGTGAAGGCCTTCAACGACGCGATGGCGAAGCTCGAGCCGAAGAAGCCGGTCGCGCTCCTGGTGCGCGACGAGAACGGCACGCGCTTCGCGATCATCCGGCCGGACACGGAGTGATCCCGCGGCTCACGGTGCTGTCACGCGAATACTGCCACCTTTGCGAAGAGCTCCTCGCGGCCCTGCGGCAGTACCAGGGCCGCTATTCCTTCGAGATCGAGGTGATCGACGTCGATCGCGATCCGCGCCTGGAGGAGAAGTGGGGCGACAAGGTGCCGGTGCTGCTCGACGGCGACCTGGAGATCTGCCACTACTACCTCGACCACGACGCCGTGGATGCGCGGCTCGCCCGGATGAAGTAAAATGTTGCGTTGCAGTAAATCGCAGCGGGGCGGCCGTTCGAGCGGACAGCAAGCTGCCGCTCAACGGCGCAGGGCAGAAAGCGAAGGCCACCCTCCGGTGGCCTTTTTGATTTAAATGGACCACATCCGCAACTTCTCCATCATCGCGCACATCGACCACGGCAAGAGCACGCTCGCCGACCGGTTGATCGAGCGCACCGGGGGCCTTTCCTCGCGCGAGATGGATGCCCAGGTGCTCGACTCCATGGATCTCGAGCGCGAGCGCGGCATCACGATCAAGGCGCAGACCGCGGCGCTGCGCTACAAGGCGCGCGACGGGCGCGAGTACGACCTGAACCTCATCGACACGCCCGGCCACGTGGACTTCTCCTACGAGGTCTCGCGCTCGCTCTCCGCATGCGAGGGCGCGCTGCTGGTGGTGGACGCCTCCCAGGGCGTGGAGGCGCAGACCGTCGCCAACTGCTACACCGCCACGGAGCTGGGGGTCGAGGTGGTCCCGGTGCTCAACAAGATCGACCTGCCCTCGGCGCAGCCGGACCGCGTGATCCACGAGATCGAGGACGTGATCGGCATCCCGGCCGCCGACGCGGTGCGTTGCAGCGCCAAGACGGGCGAGGGCATCGACGACGTGCTCGAGGCGGTCATCGCGCGCATCCCCGCGCCGAAGGGCGACCCGGCCGCGCCACTGAAGGCGCTGGTGATCGATTCCTGGTTCGACAACTACGTGGGCGTGGTCATGCTGGTGCGCGTGGTCGACGGCGTGCTGCGCGCCAAGGACCGCATCAAGCTCATGGCGACCGGCGCCGTGCACCTGGTCGAGCAGGTGGGCGTCTTCACGCCGAAGTCGATGGCGCGCGAGGAGCCTTTCGACCGGCTCCGTGGGCTTCGTGATCGCCGGCATCAAGGACCTGAAGGAAGCGAAGGTGGGCGACACGGTCACGCAGGCCGACAATCCCGCCACCGAGCCGTTGCCCGGCTTCAAGGAGATCCAGCCGCAGGTGTTCGCCGGCCTCTATCCCGTCGAATCCAACCAGCTACGAGGCGCTGCGCGACGCGCTCGAGAAGCTCAAGCTGAACGACTCCAGCCTGCGCTACGAGCCCGAGACCTCGCAGGCGCTGGGCTTCGGCTTCCGCTGCGGCTTCCTGGGCCTGCTGCACATGGACATCGTGCAGGAGCGGCTGGAGCGCGAGTACGACATGGACCTCATCACCACGGCGCCCACCGTGGTGTACCAGGTGAAGACGCGCGACGGCGCGGTGACCGAGATCGAGAACCCCTCGAAGCTGCCGGACCCGTCGACGATCGACGAGATCCGCGAGCCCATCATCCGCGCCACGATCATCATGCCGCACGAGTACGTGGGCCCGGTGATGACGCTCTGCGAACGACAAGCGCGGCTCGCAGGTGAACATGCAGTACGTGGGGCGCCAGGTCATCCTCACGTACGACATGCCGTTGAACGAAGTCGTGATGGACTTCTTCGACAAGCTGAAGAGCAGCTCGCGCGGCTACGCCTCGCTCGACTACGAGTTCCTCGAGTTCCGCGCGGGCGACCTCGTGCGGCTGGACATCCTCATCAACGGGGAGAAGGTGGACGCGCTCTCGCTCATCGTGCACCGCCATACCGCCCGGTACCGCGGGCGCGAGCTCGCCTCGCGCATGCGCGGCCTCATCCCGCGCCAGATGTTCGACGTGGCGGTCCAGGCCGCGATCGGCGGCGACATCATCGCGCGCGAGAACATCAAGGCGCTGCGCAAGAACGTGCTCGCCAAGTGCTACGGTGGCGACGTGACGCGCAAGAGGAAGCTCCTGGAGAAGCAGAAGGCGGGCAAGAAGCGAATGAAGCAAGTAGGCAGCGTGGAGATTCCACAGGAGGCCTTCTTGGCCATACTTCAGGTGGAATCAAAATGAGGCATGCAGCGGGAACGGTGTTGGAGCGGACGCTTCGCGCCGCTCAACACCTTCGAGCAAAAAGCGGGTAACAAGAGGAGGCAGCGGCATGCCACAAGGCGGGCTCGACTGGGAAATGATCGCGATGGTGGCCGCGGCCGCGAGCGCGGCGGTCATCGGGTGGGATTTCGTCGCCGTGCGCTCCGGCTCCCCGCGCTCGGAGACGCGCAAGGGCCTGCTGGAGGTCGCGTGGCCCGTGCTCTTCATCGCGGTGATGGGGCTGCTGCTCAAGTTCACCGACTTCGCGGCGGTGCTGCTGCTCGCGGCGGTGATCACCGGCCTCATCTGGCTCTGGGACGCGAAGTGGGCGCGCCAGCGCCGCACCGCCGGCGAGCCCGAGCCGATCGTCGTGGACATGGCGCGCGCCTTCTTCCCGGTGATCGTGGTCGTGTTCCTGATCCGCTCGTTCTGGGTCGAGCCGTTCAAGATCCCGTCGGGGTCGATGAAGCCCACGCTGCTCGTGGGCGACTTCATCCTCGTGAACAAGTACACGTACGGCATCCGGCTGCCGGTGCTGAACAAGAAGGTGGTCGACGTGAACCCGCTCGCCCGCGGCGACGTCGTGGTGTTCCGCTATCCCGCGGACCCGAGCGTGGACTACATCAAGCGCGTGGTCGGCCTGCCCGGCGACAAGGTGGTCTACCGCAACAAGCGGCTCACCGTGAACGGGCAGAGGGTCGCGGAGAAGTCCGACGGCTTCTACACGGACAGCGAGCTCAACTACCTGCGCCTGCCCACCTACATCGAGACCCTCGGCGCCCACAAGCACCAGATCATGGTCGTGCCGGGGCAGCCGCCGGTGGACCTCGCGCAGGTCCGGCAATTCGCCCACCGCGACAATTGCGACTACAATGACGAGGGCTTCAGCTGCACCGTCCCCCCGGGCGAGTACTTCATGATGGGGGACAACCGCGACCAGAGCAGCGACAGCCGCTACTGGGGATTCGTGCCCGACGAGCACATCAAGGGCCGGGCGTTCCTCGTCTGGATGAACTTCGGGGATTTCAAGCGCATCGGCAAGGGCATCCAATAACACGCGCGCGCCTTGCGGCGGCCATAGGGGGAATCCATGGGAAAGCAGCACGGCCTCTCGCTCACGGGCCTGATCATGACGCTCGCCGTGCTGGCGGCGGCCGCTATCCTCGCCGCGAAGCTCCTGCCCGTGTATGTCGAGTACTTCGCCGTGAAGAAGATGTTCTGCGGCGATGGAGCAGAACGGCGACACCAAGGGCACGATCCGGGAGATCCGCCGCTCCTACGACACGCGCAACGCCATCGAGGACGTGAAGAACGTGACCAGCAAGGATCTCGAGATCACCAAGGAGGGCGGCGAGAAGGTCATATCCGCCACCTGGTCGGTGAAGGTGCCGCTGGTGTCGAATATCAGCCTCATCATCGACTTCGAAGCGTCCACGGCCAAGTGACGCGCAAGGCGGGACGAAGCGCGCAACCCCTCGAAGGCCTCGCAGAGCTCGAACGCAGCCTGGGCCACCGCTTCGCTGCGCCCGATTTCGCGCGCCAGGCGCTCACGCACCGCAGCTTCGGCACCCCGCACAACGAGCGCCTCGAGTTCCTCGGCGACAGCCTGCTCAACTGCGCGGTCGCCACCCTCCTCTACGAGCGCTTTCCAGCGCTGCCCGAAGGCGACCTGTCGCGGCTTCGCGCCGCTCTCGTGAACCAGGCGTCGCTCTGCGCCATCGCGCTCAAGCTCGGGCTGGGGGAGCGGCTGCGGCTGGGTGAGGGCGAGCTGAAGAGCGGCGGATTTCGCCGGCCCTCGATCCTCGCCGATGCGGTGGAGGCGTTGCTGGGCGCCGTCTTCCTCGACGCGGGATTCGACGCGATGCGCAAGGCGGTGGAGCACCTGCTCGCGGAGCAGCTCGAGCGCGCCCAGGGCAGCCCCGTGGACAAGGACCCGAAGACCGAGCTGCAGGAGCACCTCCAGGGGCGGCGCCTGCAGCTGCCGCGCTACGCGGTGATGCGCACCGAGGGCGAGGCGCACGACCAGACGTTCACGGTGGAATGCCGCGTGGACGACCTGGGGCTCGTCGGCAGCGGCACGGGCGCCAGCCGCCGCGCGGCGGAGCAGGCGGCGGCCGCCGGCGTCCTCGCGCAGCTCGAGAGGCCCGCGCGCCGCCGCAAGTCATGAGCGGCGAGGCGTTCCGCACCGGCACCGTCGCCATCGTGGGCCGTCCCAACGTCGGCAAGTCCACGCTGCTCAACCAGCTCGTGGGCGCGCACGTGGCGATCACGTCGCGCAAGCCGCAGACCACGCGCCATCGCCTGCTGGGCATCCATACCGATGCGCGCTCGCAGATCCTCTTCGTCGACACGCCCGGCTTCCAGACTCGGCACGCGAACGCGTTGAACCGCACGATGAACCGCACCGTGAGCCAGGTCGCGGGCGAGGTGGACGCGATCGTGCTCGTGATCGACGCGCACCGCTGGGACGAGCGCGACGACGCGGTGCTGGCGCTCCTGCCGCCGAAGGCGCCGGTCGTGCTCGCGTTGAACAAGGTCGACAAGGTGCGCGACAAGGGCGAGGTCGCGGTCACGCTCGTCGACGTGGCGAAGCGGCGCGATTTCGCCGCGCTGGTTCCGGTCAGCGCGACCAGGGGCACGCAGCTGTACGCGCTGCTGGACGAGCTGCGCAAGCTCCTGCCGGAAGCCCCACCCATCTACGGCCCCGACGAGATCACCGACCGCCCCGAGCGCTTCCTCGCCGCCGAGCTCGTGCGCGAGCGCATCTTCCGCCTGCTGGGCGACGAGCTGCCGTATTCGATCGCGGTGGACATCGAGAATTTCGAGATCGAGGGCAACCTGCGGCGCATCGCCGCGGCCATCTACGTGGACAGGCCGGGCCACAAGGCCATCGTGATCGGGGAGAAGGGCGCGACGTTGAAGCGCATCGGCACCGAGGCGCGCCACGCGATGGAGGCGCTCTTCGGCTCGAGGGTATTCCTCGAGACCCACGTGCGCGTGAAGAGCGGATGGGCGGACAACGAGGCGGCGCTCAAGCTGCTCGGCTACAGGTAAGAATCGTCATTCCCGCGGAGGCGGAATCCACATGGACAAGGCCTACGTCCTCCACAGCTATCCCTATCGCGAAACCAGCCTGATCCTGCAGGTCTGGACGGAGAAGCACGGCCGCATCGGGCTGGTGGCGAAGGGCGCGCGCCGGCCCAAGTCCGCGCACCGCAGCGTCCTCGTGCCGTTCCAGCCGCTCGCGCTCGACTGGTTCGGCCGCGGCGAGCTGCGCACGCTGAAGGCCGCGGAGCCCTCGGCACCCGCCACGCCGCTCGCGGGACAGAGCCTGCTGTCGGCGTTCTACCTCAACGAGCTGCTGCTCAAGCTCACCCATCGCGACGATCCCCACGAGGGGCTCTTCGACGCCTACGACGCGGCGATCGCCGAGCTGCGGCGGATATCCCGCTCGCCGCCGGTGGCTTCGGAACCGGCGCCGGCGCGGAGCCTCGAGTCGGTGCTGCGCCGCTTCGAGCTGCGCATGCTGCAGGAGCTGGGATACGCGGTCGAGCTCGCGCGCGAGGCGGGCACCGGCGAGCCGATCGACGCGCGGCGCGAGTACTGGTACGTCGCCGAGCGCGGGCCGGTCCGGGCCGAGGGGGAGGGCGCGCCGCCGAATGCGGTAAGATTGCGCGGTACCACGCTGATCGACCTCGAGCGCGGCCGGTTCGAAGACGCGGCCACCGTCGCGCAAGCCAAGCAGCTCATGCGCCTCCTGATCAACCATTCTCTCAACGGCCAGGAGCTCGCCACGCGCGCGCTCGTTCGCGACCTCATGACCCTCTCCCCCGACCCCTCCCCCAAGGGGAGGGGGGAATCCCGTGATCGAGCTCGGCGTCAACATCGACCACGTGGCCACGATTCGCCAGGCGCGGCGCACGTACGAGCCCGATCCGGTGTGGGCCGCCGTGGAAGCGCACCTGGGCGGCGCCGACGGCATCACGGTCCACCTGCGCGAGGATCGCCGCCACATCCAGGACCAGGACGTGCGCCGGCTGCGCGAGCTCACGCACATCAAGCTCAACCTCGAGATGGCCGCCACCGACGAGATGGTCGGCATCGCGCGCGACATCTGTCCCGAGATGGCGATGCTGGTGCCCGAGGGCCGCGAGGAAGTGACCACGGAAGGCGGCCTCGACATCATGCGCCAGGAGAAGCGGCTGAAGGACGTCGTGGCGCGGCTCGCCGAGGCGGGCATCGTGACCAGCGTCTTCATCGATGCCGAGATTGCGCAAGTCGAGGCCGCGGCGCGCATCGGCGCGCGCGTCTGCGAGATCCACACGGGCCCGTACGCGCACGCCTTCCACTCCCGGGGCCGCGACGCCGAGAGCGCGGCGGTGGTGGCCGAGATCGACAAGGTGCGCAGGGCCGGCGAGGCGGTGCGCGCGCACGGAATGCGCTTCAACGCGGGCCACGCGCTCAATTACGCGAACGTCGAGCCCATCGCGGCGCTCCCCGGCGTGCGCGAGCTGCACATCGGCCACGCGATCGTGAGCCGCGCGGTCTTCATCGGCATGCGCGAGGCGGTGCGCGAGATGAAGGCCTTGATGCGTGGTTGCGAAGCACCGGCGGAATCGCGTGGTTGCGAAGCACCGGCAGGATCGAAAGGCGCGCGCAAATGATCGTGGGCATCGGCACCGACGTGTGCTCCGTCGAGCGCGTCGCCGGCGTGCTGGAGCGCCATGGCGAGCGCTTCGTGCGGCGCATCCTCACGCCCCAGGAACGCGCGCGCTACGAGCGCACCCGCGACAAGGCGGGCCACCTCGCCAAGCGCTTCGCCGCGAAGGAGGCGTTCTCCAAGGCGATCGGCACCGGCATCCATGCGCCGTTCACGTGGCATTCGATCACGGTCGGGCGCGACCAGCGCGGCAAGCCCTTGATCCTTCCCAGCGCCGACATGGCGAAGCACCTGGAATCGCTGGGCGTGGTCCGCGCGCACGTCTCGCTCACCGACGACGAGGACGTCGCGATGGCCTTCGTGGTCCTCGAGGGGCGCGGCCCATGAGGCTGGGCCCGGTGATGGTGGACGTCGGGGGCCTCGAGCTCAATCCCGACGACATCGAGCGCCTGCAGCACCCGCAGGTGGGCGGCGTGATCCTCTTCGCCCGCAACTTCGCCGCACCCCTGCAGCTCATCCGCCTCACGCACTCGATCCGCGAGCTGAGAACGCCGCAGCTCCTCATCGCGGTGGACCACGAGGGCGGGCGCGTGCAGCGCTTTCGCCACGGCTTCACGCCGATTCCCGCGATGGCCGAGCTGGGCAAGCTCTGGGACCGCGACCCGGCGCAGGCGATCGCGGCCGCGCGCGGCTGCGGCTTCGTGATCGGAAGCGAGCTGCAGGCGCACGGAGTGGATTTCAGCTTCGCGCCCGTGCTCGACGTGGACTACGGCGAGTCGAGCGTCATCGGCGATCGCGCGCTGCATCGCGACCCGAACGTGATCGCGGTGCTCGCCGAGGCGCTGCAGGCGGGGCTCAACGCTTCCGGCATGACTTCCGTCGGCAAGCACTTTCCCGGCCACGGCTACGTGCGCGCGGATTCGCACCTCGAGGTGCCGGTGGACGACCGCACGCTCGCGGAGATCGGCGCCGCGGACCTCATCCCGTTCCAGCGCCTCGCGCGCTCCGGCATGGCGGGCATGATGCCCGCGCACGTCGTCTACCCGAAGGTGGACGCCAAGCCGGCGGGCTTCTCGAGCGTGTGGCTGCAGAAGATCCTGCGCGAGAAGCTCGGCTTCGAGGGGCTCATCTTCTCCGACGACCTGTCGATGGAAGGTGCCAGCACCGCGGGCGGCGTGGTGGCGCGCGCCAACGCCGCGTTGAACGCCGGCTGCGACATGGTGCTCCTCTGCAACGACCCGCGCGCCCAGGATTCCCTCCTCGAGGGGCTCGAGCGCCGGCCCGTGGCGCCCACCCTCGCGCGGCGCCTCGAGCGCATGCGCGGCAAGGCGATCTCGAGCGCCGCGCTGCAGGCGAACGCGGCTTATCTCGCGGCCACGGAGAACCTGGCGCGCGTCAGGTCGGCCTGAGGCGGGGATGTCGAGCCCGCCGTTCGATTCCGCCGAGTTGCTCGCGGGGCTGCCGAACCTTCCCGGCGTCTATCGCTTCAAGAACGCCGCGGGCGAGGTGATCTACGTCGGCAAGGCGGGCGACTTGAAGAAGCGCGTCTCGTCGTATTTCCAGAGGAACCTCGCCAGCCCGCGCACCGCGATGATGGTGTCGCAGATCGCCGGCGCGGAGATCACGGCCACGCGCACCGAGGCCGAGGCGCTGCTGGTCGAGAACAACCTCATCAAGAGCCTGGCTCCGCGCTACAACGTCCTCTTCCGCGACGACAAGAGCTACGGCTACATCCTCGTCACGGGCCACGACTATCCGCAGATCCGCTTCTATCGCGGCGCGCACCTGAAGGGAAACCGCTACTTCGGGCCGTTCCCGAGCGCGTGGAGCGCGCGCGACACCATCGGCCACCTGCAGAAGATCTTCCTGCTGCGCACCTGCGACGACACCGTCTTCGCGCACCGCTCGCGCCCCTGCCTGCTGCACCAGATCCATCGCTGCTCCGGCCCGTGCGTGGGCCTCGTCACGCCCGACGACTACGCGCGCGACGTGCGCCACGCCGAGCAGTTCCTCGAGGGCAAGGAGACCGACGTGATCGAGGACCTCACGGCCAAGATGCATGCGGCGTCCGAGGCGCTGCACTTCGAGGAGGCGGCGCGCCAGCGCGACCAGATCCGCATGCTGCAGCGGATCGTCTCCAGCCAGGCGGCGGAGGCCGCGGGCGCGGGCGACGTCGACATCGTCGCGGCGGTCGAGCGCGAAGGCACGTGGTGCGTGACGCTCGCGATGGTGCGCGGCGGCCGCCACCTGGGCGACCGCAGCTTCTTTCCGCAGAACGCTTCCGGCAGCGACGCGCCCACCGTGGTGGAGGCCTTCCTCACGCAGCACTACGCGCAGCAGCCGGTGCCGGGGCGCGTGGTGTGCGAGGCGGTGGAAAGTCCCGAGGCGCTGCAGGAGCTGCTCGCGGGCCTCGCGGGGCGCGCGGTGAAGCTCGTCACGCGCCCCATCGGAGAGTCGCGCACCTGGCTCGACATGGCGCGGCGCAACGCGGTGCTGGCGCTCGGCCAGCGGCTCTCGGCGCAGGCCACGCAGGAGGTGCGCGTCGCGGCCCTCCAGGAATTCCTCGCGGCGGAGTCTCCGATCCAGCGCATCGAGTGCTTCGACATCAGCCACACGATGGGCGAGGCCACCGTCGGCTCGTGCGTCGTGTACGACCGCGGCGCCATGCAGAATTCCGAGTACCGGCGCTACAACGTGAAGGGCGTGGAGCCGGGCGACGACTATGGCGCCATGTGCTATGCGCTCAACGTGCGCTACCGCAAGCTCGCGGACGGGGAGGGGAAGACCCCGGACCTGATCCTTATCGACGGCGGCCTCGGGCAATTGCATGCCGCGCAATCGGTGATGGCCGACCTGGGGCTGCACCACATCCGCATGATCGGCGTCGCGAAGGGCGTCGAGAGGAAGCCGGGCCTGGAACAGCTCTTCGTGACGGGCGAGGAGGAGCCGCGGCGCCTCCCGCCCGATCACCCCGCGCTGCACCTGATCCAGCAGATCCGCGACGAGGCGCACCGCTTCGCGATCACGGGGCACCGCGCGCGCCGGGGCAAGGCGCGCACCGCCTCGCGCCTGGAGGAGATCAATTCCGTGGGGCCCACGAGGCGCAAGCGCCTCCTCGAGCATTTCGGCGGCCTGCAGGGCGTGATCGCGGCCAGCATCGACGACCTCGCGCGCGTCGAAGGCATCAGCCGTACACTGGCCGAGCGCATCTACCAGGAGCTCCACTAAGTGCCGGTGCGGTTCAACTTCCCGCTCTTCCTCACGTGGTGCCGGATCGTGGCGATCCCGCTCTTCGTGGCGGTGCTCTACATGCCGGAAGACTGGATCAGCGAGCACAACGCGAACGTGACTCTCGATGTGGATCTTCATCGCCGCGGCGATCACCGACTGGCTGGACGGCTAGCTCGCGCGACGCTGGAACCAGACGACGTCCTTCGGCGCGTTCCTCGATCCCGTGGCCGACAAGCTCATGGTGGCCGCGGCGCTCATCGTGCTCACCGAGAAGGGGCTGGTGAACCCGCTCGCATCGCTCATCATCATCGGGCGCGAGATCACCATCTCGGCGCTGCGCGAATGGATGGCGCAGATCGGCCAGTCGAAGAGCGTGGCGGTGAACATCCTCGGCAAGGTGAAGACCGTCACGCAGCTCGTCGCGATCCCGTTCCTGCTCTTCAACGGCGTGCTGTTCGGCTGGTTCCACACCGTGAACGTGGGGCGGTGGCTGATCTGGGTCGCCGCCGTGATCACGCTGTGGTCGATGGTCGTGTACCTGAAGGCGGCGATCGAGTCGCCGCCCGCGCCGCCGCCGAAGTAGCCGGGGCTACTCCGGGGCGCACGCGTGCCTCGTCACTTCGGCTCGAACGCCAGCTTCAGCATCTTCGGATCGAAGCCCAGGCCGGCTTCGCCCGTGGTGGCGTAGCGATAGAGGGCGGCTTCGTAGATGCCGGCCAACGCGCTCTGCACGAGGGCGGCGATGCCGACGGCCAGCAGCGTGAGGGCCAGCGTGGCGACCGCCAGGAAAGCGCTGTGCGCGAGCATGGCGACGAACAGGACGAACGCGCCGCAGACGAGGATACCCAGGAAGATGAATCCGAACGCGGCAGCGAGGCCCACTCGCCCGATGACGTTCTCGCCCCAGGTCTTCTTCAGCAGCTCCGCGCTTTCCTTGACCGCGTCGATCGGGCCGACATCGCGCGTGACCAGCACCGGCACCACGAGATACGTCGCGACCGACCAGCCCACACCCAGGAGCCCGACGATGATCCGGCCGATGAAGCCGACGCGTTCCTGGATCGCGCGCAGCGCCATGCCGACCGTCGCCGCGATGAGCGCGTAGCCGGCGATCGCGCCGATTCGCGAGGTCGCGATGCGCATGCCGTCGCGGAAGGTGGGCGCGCGGCCGTCCAGCCGCATCATGGCCGCACCCACGAGCGCGGCGTTGAAGAAGAAGATCACGAAGTACTGGCTGAAGTAGAAGAGGAAGGCGATCACGTAGCCCAGGGCGGGGATGTGGCGCCGCCCCGAGACGCCTTCGAGCACTCGCAGCCCGATGACGGGAATCGCGAACGAGGCGAACACGAGCAGGAGGGCGGCGAGCGAGACGAGGGGAAAGAGCAGCAGCTCCTTGTCCTCGCTCAGCACGGCGGCGCTTTCCTTCACGAGGTTCCAGCTGCGGGACAGGCGGTCGAACATGTCGGTTCCTCCCTGCGAGCCTGCGAGTTGGCGGATTCCTGCCGAAAGCGGCGCCATTCTGCATCAAGCCGGGAAATCCGGCTGTGAACTGGCCCGACTGCAGTTGAAGCGCCTCCCGGAAAACGCTATAATTTCAAGCTCGTCGCGGCAGTAGCTCAGTTGGTAGAGCGCAACCTTGCCAAGGTTGAGGTCGAGAGTTCGAGACTCTTCTGCCGCTCCAGATTCACGGGGGAAGCCGCCAGCCGGTTTCCCCCGTTGCGCATCATCCCCCGGTCTCGTCTTCCTCGAAGATGTCCGCGCGGGCGGGGTGGCAGAGTGGTTATGCAGCGGCCTGCAAAGCCGTGTACGCCGGTTCGATTCCGACCCCCGCCTCCAATCGTTCGAAAGCTCGCGCACACCCATGAATTCCCCCGTGCCTTCCACCCATCGCGTCGTCGAGATCACCGCTCCCGGCAAGCCCGAGGTCCTGCAGCCCCGCTCGAGGCCGGTGCCCGTGCCCAAGGCGGGCGAAGTGCTGATCCAGGTCGCGGCCGCCGGAGTCAATCGTCCCGACGTGCTGCAGCGTCTCGGCAAGTATCCGGTGCCTCCGGATGCTTCGGATCTCCCCGGGCTGGAAGTCGCGGGCACCATCGCGCGGCTGGGCGATGGAGTCACGCAATGGAAGGTGGGCGACAAGGTCTGCGCGCTCACGCCTGGCGGCGGATATGCGGAGCATTGCATCGCTCCGGCGTCCAGCTGCCTGCCGATTCCGAAGGGCCTGGACTTCGTGCAGGCCGCGTCGCTTCCGGAGACGTACTTCACGGTGTGGAGCAACGTCTTCGACCGCGGGGCCCTGAAGCCCGGCGAGACCTTCCTGGTGCAGGGAGGCTCGAGCGGCATCGGCGTGGCGGCGATCCAGATCGTGCGCGCCATGGGCCACCGCGTCTTCGCGACCGCCGGATCGGCGCAGAAGTGCGCGGCGTGCGAGAAGCTGGGCGCCGAGCGAGCGATCAACTACAGGACCGAGGACTTCGTCGAGGTCGTCAAGGCGCTCACGGGCGGAAAGGGCGTGGACGTCATCCTCGACATGGTCGCGGGCGACTATGTGCCGCGCGAGATGAAGGCGCTCGCCGACGACGGGCGCATCGTGCTCATCGCGTTGCTGGGCGGATCGAAGGCCACGGTCGATTTCAACGAGGTCCTGCGGCGGCGCCTCGTGCTCACCGGCAGCACGCTGCGTCCCCGTCCCGTCGAGTTCAAGGCGGCCATTGCGCGAGCGCTGCGCGAGAAGGTGTGGCCCCTCATCGAGAGCGGCAAGATCAAGCCGGTGATCCACGCCACCTTCCCGCTCGAGCAGGCGGCGAAGGCGCACGAGATGCTGGAAGGCGGCGAGCACATCGGAAAGATCGTGCTGACCGTGGGCGCAACGGGAGGCTGAGCCCGCTTCATCCTGCGAGGCGCGTTCGGCCAGAGAGCGTTTCCACTGCGTCGTTCACGATGCGGACCACGTCGGCGCGCTCCACGCGCGTGCGGCAGGCTTTGATTTGCTCCCGGCTAAGCGCCGCGTTCCACGTCTTGCCCTGAAAGACTGCCTCCAGGTTCGTCGCTTCCTCCGGGGGAATGTAGTCTTCGCCGCGATGCCATAGGAAAGCCGCCGCCCCTTTGATTCCCGCGTCATGAAGCGCCCCGTTGATGGCGCCCTCGATCTTCTGCATCCCCGAGATGTAAAGAGTCGTCGAATCGATGAAGCTCATGTGATAGCTCCCATGGCTTGCAGACTAGCGCTCGACACCGCCCCCTGTCGGTGCGGTTGCGCACATGCAAGCCCCGGGCTGTGGTTCAACGGATGATCCCACGGGGGCGTGTCACGAGAAAGCAGTCACAATTGAGCATGTCCGGGCCGAACAGCACCGCGCAAGAACCGAGAAAGAGCAGCCTCGCCACCCTCAGGGGCCTGGTTCCCTTCCTCGCTCCCTACAAGCGGCAGTTCCTGATGGCCGGCGTCGCGCTCGTGGTTGCCGCCAGCGCCACGCTCGCGATCCCGTACGCGTTCAAGCAGATGATCGACCTGGGCTTCGGAGCCGCCGGCTCGAAGAGCATCCAGCACGTCGATCTCTACTTCCTCGCGCTTTTCGGCGTGGCCGGCGTGCTCGCGATCGCGACCGCGGCGCGGTTCTACACGGTGTCCTGGCTGGGGGAACGAGTCACCGCGGACATCCGTAACGCCGTCTACAGGCATGTCGTCACGCAGAGCCCGCAATTCTTCGAAATCACCCGCAGCGGCGAAGTGCTCTCGCGCCTGACCACCGACACGACGCTCATCCAGGCCGTGGTCGGCACCAGCATCTCGATGGCGCTGCGCAATGCGCTGCTCTTCATCGGCGGGCTGGCGATGATGTTCGTGACCAGCGTGAAGCTGTCGTCGATCATCATCGTGCTGCTGGTCGTGGTCGTGCTGCCCATCATCGTGTTCGGCCGGCGCGTGCGCAGGCTCTCGCGCGACTCGCAGGACCGCGTCGCCGATGCGTCGGCCATGGCGGGGGAGATCCTCAACGCGATGACGACCGTGCAGGCCTTCACGCACGAGAACATCGAGGCCGACCGCTTCCGCGACTCGGTCGAGCGCGCGTTCCGGACCGCGATCCGGCGCATCCGGGCGCGCTCGCTCCTGACCCTCATCGCGATATTGCTGGTGTTCGGCGCGATCGTGTTCGTGCTGTGGCTGGGTGCGCACGCGGTGATCCAGGGCACCATGACGGGCGGGGAGCTGGGGCAGTTCATCCTGTACTCCGTCATCGTCGCCGGCGCGGTGGGAGCGCTTGCCGAAGTGCTGGGCGAAGCGCAGCGGGCGGCAGGCGCGACCGAGCGCCTGATGGAGCTCCTGGAGGTGCGCTCGCCGATCCAGTCGCCCGAGCACGCGCTTGCGCTGCCGCCGCGGACGAAGAATGGCGCGGCACTGGCGGTGAAGGACGTGACCTTCAGCTATCCCTCACGCCCCCTCTCCCCGTCGCTGTCGCACCTTTCGCTGGCGGTGCAGCCTGGGGAGACCGTCGCCTTGGTCGGGCCTTCCGGCGCGGGCAAGACGACGCTTTTCCAGTTGCTGCTGCGCTTCTACGACCCGCAGGAAGGATCGATCACGCTCGACGGCGTCGACATCCGGCAGCTCGATCTGCACGCCTTGCGCGACGCGATCGGCATCGTGCCGCAGGACACCGTGATCTTCGCCGCCAGCGCAATGGAGAACATCCGCTATGGGCGCGTCGATGCCACGGACGAGGAGATCATCGCCTGCGCCAGGATGGCCGCCGCCGACGAATTCATCGAGAAGCTGCCGCAAGGCTATCAATCGTTCCTGGGCGAGCGCGGCGTGCGCCTCTCGGGCGGGCAGCGCCAGCGCATCGCGATCGCCCGCGCGCTGCTGAAGAATCCGCCGCTGCTGCTGCTCGACGAGGCGACCAGCGCGCTCGACGCCGAATCGGAACGCCTGGTGCAAGGCGCGCTGGAAGCGGCAATGGCCGGACGCACCACGCTCGTCATCGCGCATCGGCTCGCGACGGTGCAGCGCTCCGATCGGATCATCGTGCTGGACGACGGCCACATCGTCGAGACCGGCACGCATGCATCGCTGGTCGCGCTGGGCGGGATCTATTCGAATCTGGCGGCGCTGCAATTTCACGCGGTCGGCTAGAAGAAGCGGATTCCAATCACCGATCGCGGGCTGCACGGTCCCGGTCTTTCGGGAGGGCACTGCGGGCGTCCTCCACATCGCGGCGATACTGCGCGTTTGCCTCCGCCACACAGGCGGCGCGGTCGGCCCGCAGCGCGCGGCATTCCTTCAGCGCTTCGGCACGCGCTGCGCGCGCCTCTTTGGCTTGCGTCTCGTACTTCAGCTGCGGCGTGTCCGCGGGCACGTACCAGCGCGCGGGATCGCCCCGCTCCGCATCGACGCCGACGTGCTCCTCGGGCGAGGTCGACTTCGGATAAGCGAGTGTCGCGGCGAGCGCGCAAGACGCGGCCGCGACGGCGCCGCGAAATATGCGGTACATGGGGATACTGGCTGGTGTACGCATGGTCTTCTCCTTGGCGGGGTTGTCATCCGGAATACGGTTGGATCGGAGGGGCTTCAGGTAGTTCGCGGTCGTCCCCCATCGAGCGTGGCCGGTTGCGTATACTGCAGCATGTACCGCGGCGAACGATTCAACGGCTTTACCCACCTGACGGGCGCGCTCCTTGCCGCGGCCGGTGCGGCGACCCTCATAACGCTCGCCGCCTCGACGGGCGACGCGACGCGAATCGTGAGCTTCAGCGTCTACGGCGCGGCGCTGTTCCTGCTCTATCTCGTCTCGACGATCTATCACAGCATTCGCGGCCGGGCGAAAGACGTCTTCCGCAAGCTGGACCATGTCGCGATCTACCTGATGATCGCGGGCAGCTACACGCCGTTCGCCCTCGTGACGCTCGGCGGAGCCTTGGGATGGACCATTTTCGGTGCCATCTGGGGACTCGCTGCCGTCGGAATCGTGCAGGAGCTGTGCATCGCCCGGGGTGCGCGCGTGCTTTCGCTCGCGATCTACGTGCTCATGGGCTGGCTCGCGGTGTTCGCGCTCGTTCCGCTGTTCCGCGCGCTGTCCTGGAGCGGGATGTCATGGGTAGTCGGGGGCGGGCTCATCTACACGGTGGGGATCGTGTTCTACCTGTACGACGAGCGCTTCCGGCACTGGCACGGCATCTGGCACCTGTTCGTGATGGCGGGGAGCGCCGTGCACTTTGCCGCGATAGTGCTGTTCGTCGCGTGACCGAGGTGCGGAGCGGGCAATACCGCGCCGGCACGATGACGCCAACATCCGGAGGATTGCGAAGACGATGCGAACTGCCAGCCTGAAGCTGTTGATGGAGGAAGTCCTGCGCACCTTGTCGAAGCCGCACACCGAGGACGTCATCGAGGACGTCTTCTGCGCCATCGAGGAGAATCCCAAGTGGCGCAAGGAGTACGCCGCCCTCGAGTACGAGCTGGGCAAGGGCGTGGTGAATGCCTGGGGCGGGTTCTGGATCGCGCACTCGGAGGGTCGGGTTGGCGGCGAACACCTGGCGGCAAAGAGGTCCACGCTGATCGACTCCTATTCGAGGCTCGCGAAGGGGGCGAAGAGCAAGCACAAGAGGCTGAAGGAGCCCGAGGCCCTCGAGATCATGTCGGAGTACTTCTTCGCCAACAGGGACAGCCTGCCCGCCACGATACGCAAGCATCGCGCGCTGATCGTGGAGCTCATCAAGGAAGGATTCCCGGCCGCCGACGCCTTCGCGAAGGTCCTCGAAAAGCCGACGCTCGCCCGCTAGGCGCCGTTTCCACGAGCGCCGGTCACCCCCAGCGCCCGGCCATGGCGCCGGATGTGGCGCGCTGCAACCTCCCTGTGATCACCGCCCGATAGAGCGATACGCACTCGCGGCCCTGGTCCGCCGAAAGCCGCACGCATGTGCCCGCGATGGGCATGGCGGGCTCGAAGACGAATGTGTCGGAGCGAAGGCCCCCCGGCTGCGCCGGGGCAGGGAACTGTCCGCCTCCGCTCGATCCGGCTCCGAGGAGGACGCAGGCGACCAACGGCCAGGCCGCGCTACGTCGCATCGGAGCCGTCGCGCGCGGAAAAGCAGTGACGATTGCGCCCGGCCTCCTTCGCCCGGTACATCGCAGCGTCGGCGTTCTTGAGCAAGGTCTGCGCATCCGCGCCATCGAGGGGGTAGATGGCGATGCCGACGCTCGCCGTGACGAGCAGCTCGTGCCCCGCGATCCGGTGCGGCGCCGCCAGGGCGGCAATGATCTTGTCCGCGGTGCGGGCCGCATCCTCGGGGTGCGCGATCTCGGAGAGCAACACGACGAACTCGTCGCCGCCCCTGCGGCTCACGGTGTCGGAGCCGCGCACGCAGGCCTTCAGGCGGAGCGCCACCGATTGCAGCAGCTTGTCGCCGGCGGCGTGTCCCAGGGAGTCGTTGATGCGCTTGAAGTGGTCCAGGTCGACGAAGAGCGCGGCGAACTGCTTGCCGTTGCGATGCGCGAGCGCGATGGCCTGGGCGATCCGGTCGTCGAGCAGGACGGGGTTCGGCAGGTCGGTGAGAAAATCGTGCTGCGCCCGATGGGACATCTCGAGCGCGACCGCGCGGGCCTCGCCCACGTTGCGAAAGACAATCACCGCGCCGATGACGCTGCCGTCGCGGCTGTGAATGGGGGCGGCGGAGTCCTCGATGGGAACTTCGAGCCCGTCGCGCCGCACCAGCACGCTGTTTGCCGCGAGGGCGACGGGCTCGCCCTTCCTGATGGCGAGCCCCATCGGGTTGCAGACCGCCGGCTGGCGCGTCGTGGCGTCCACGATCCGGAGCACTTCGCCGAACGGCCGCCCCAGCGCCTCGTCGGAGGACCAGCCGGTCATCACTTCCGCGACCGAATTGAGATAGGCCACGTTGCCCGCGATGTCGGTGCTGAGGACCGCGTCGCCGATGGAGTCGAGCGTGACCTGTGCGCGTTCCCGTTCCACGAACAGGGCGTCGTCGGCGGCCTTGCGGTCGATCGCATTGCGCAGCGCGCGCGGCAACGAATAGCCGTCGAGGTGATTCCTCAGGAGATAATCCTGGGCACCCCGCTGGACCGCTTGCCGCGCGAGTTCTTCATCGCCCACGGCGCTGAACACCAGGACCGGAACCCGCGGGGCGGCCTGAAGAATGCTGTCCAGCGCCCCGATGCCGTCGACGTCGGACACCAGGAGATCGAGCAGCACCACGCTCGTTTCGCCGAGGTCGAGCGAACGGAGGTTTTCCGGCAGCCGGTTCACCCAGTGAAGGTGGAACGAGACGCCGCGCTCGCCGGCGAGCACGTTGCCCACGGTGCGGGCATCGTCGGGATCGGCGGCGACGAGCAGCACGTTGATGTCGGCGGGGCGCGTGCCGCTCCGCCTCGAGGCGGGGCGGGGAGCCGCTATCCCGTGGTCGGCGGTTTCCTGCTGACGGTGCCTGGCAGCCGGATGGGTAGCCTTCCGCATCATGAGGGTCCTGATATGCAGGCGTCCACGTTGCGCTCGTCGTGCCGATCCTTCCGTGCGGTAGCGCACACAGGATTCAGGCCGGGTCCACCTCGTCGACGCAGTTCGGCTTCCGGTCATCGATGAGAACGATCGCGTTCTCGCGTTGCCTCACGCTCTCTGCAGTCGCTTGCGCGGCCACGCCTGTGCCGCGGGCGTTCCGCATCGCGAAACGTCGGGATGCGCCCGCCGGGACCCGTCAGGCTGCATCAAGGAACGCCCATGGCGAGCTCTCGAGAAATGTCACGGCCGCACGATCTCCTGGCGAAAAGCCTCAGCGCCGCCGACGACCGTGTCCGGCTGAACGAGTGGTTGCCACCGCAATCCGGTGTGATACCCAGGATTCGATTCGGCCGGCATTGGATCAACACCCTATGGGCCCTGCCGCTGATCTTCGTGTCGCTGGTGATCGGAGTGGCGGCGGCCCAGGCATTGCGGGAACTGCCGGCAGTGCACGATCTTCTCGTGCGCTACCCGGGCGTCCCTCCGTCCGCCGTGGCCGTCACCACGGGGTTCCCCGCCTGGCTCAGGTTGCTGCACTTCCTGAACCTGTTCTTCATGGCGTTCATCATCCGCGCGGGTGTCCAGGTTCTCGCAGACCACCCGCGGCTGTACTGGAAACGCGACTGCACGCCCGGGACCGAATGGTTTCGCTTCCAGAAGGCGGTTCCGACCGGCCGGATATGGACCGCCAAGGACGACTCGGTCACCCTTCCGCGGTGGCTGGGCATCCCCGGGATCCGTCACTCCATCGGCCTCGCCAGATGGTGGCACTTTTCGATCACCCTTCTCTGGATGGTCAACGGCATCGCCTTCTACGTTCTCCTGTTCACGACCGGCCAGTGGCTGAGACTGGTGCCGACGACATGGGAGGTGATCCCCAACGCGGCCTCGACCGCGCTGCAATATCTCTCGCTCACATTCCCGGCCGATCACAGCTGGACGCGCTACAACAGCCTGCAGCAAGTCACCTACTTCATCACCGTGTTCGTCGCCGCACCCACGTCCATCCTCACCGGCCTCATGCAGAGCCCGGCGATTTCAAATCGCCTGGGCTGGATCGGCCGGGCGTTGAATCGGCAGAAGGCGCGTTCGATTCATTTCATCGCGCTGTGCTGGTTCCTGTTCTTCATCTTCGCCCACGTGACGCTGGTATTCATCACCGACGCCCGGGTGAACCTGAACATGATGTTCGCGGGTGTCGACGATCTGTCCTGGAGCGGCTTCTTCGTCTTCATCCCGGCCATCATTCTCGTGGCGGCGACCTGGTGGCTGGCATCCCCCTTCACGCTGCGTCACGCGCGCCTGGTGCAGAGAATCGGAGAATTCATGTCCCGGCCATTCGGCGCCGCGACCCAGTCGTGGGACGCGACGAGCCAACTCACCGAGGAGGACATCTCGCCGCACTTCTGGCCCAACGGGACGATGCCGAAATCGGACGAGTTCGACTCGCTCGTCAAGAGCGACTTTGCGGATTACCGGCTGAGAATAGATGGGCTGGTCGAAAGGCCCGCGGAGCTTTCATACGCGCAGCTCAAGGCGATGCCGAAGCAGGAGCAGATCACCACGCATTTCTGCATTCAGGGATGGTCCGGCGTCGCCAAGTGGGGTGGTGTTCCGATGCGCCATATCCTCGACCTGGTGAAGCCGATGGCGCAGGCGCGCTACGCGGTCTTCTACTCGTTCGCCGATGGCGGCGACGGAGGGCGCTACTACGACGCCCACAGCCTGTCCAACTTGCGCCACGAATTGACGATCCTGGCTTACGAGATGAACGGAGCGCCGGTGAGCGTGCTGCACGGCGCGCCGTTGCGGCTGCGCTGCGAGAACGAGGTGGGCTTCAAGATGGTCAAGTGGATCGCGGCCATCGAGTTCGTGCACGACTTCGCCGATCTTGGCGCCGGCGAAGGCGGCTACAACGAGGACCACGAATTCTTCGGCTATCGCGCGCCGATCTGAGACGATTCTTGACCGGGCGCTACTGCCATGAAGAAGATACTCTTGATTCGACTGGTGGGAGACTGATCCCGTCATGGCCGCGAAATTCAAGGTGGGCGATCACGTGACCTGGAACTCGGAGGCCGGCCACGTGAGCGGCAGGATCATCAAGGTTCATACCAGGGACGCCGACTACAAGGGCTACAAGCATCACGCGAGCCCGGATGATCCCCAGTATGAAATCAAGAGCGACAAGACCGATCACGTCGCGATGCACAAGGGCGCGGCGCTGAAAAGGACTCGGTCCTGAAGGACGTGAAGCGACCCGGGGAGCCGTGGCGCTGTGTGCGCCGTCGAACAGACGGTTCCAGTGTCGGCCGCCATTGTGGATGCATGCGCGCAACCGTGCGGACCTGTATTCCTGGGCGGGGAAATCGCCGCTCGCATTTTGCAAGACTGGCCGGGAGGGCGCTCTGGGCGGCGTGCTCCGCCCTGCTATCCGTGGGAACGGGTACTGCGCTGGCCGAGGACGTCGCCGCGAGCTCGGACCCGGCCGCGATGATGCGCGCCAGATACGCCGAAGTGAAGGATCGGCACGCCGACAATCCGTTCCACCGGCCGCTCTACCTGGATTCGAGCGAAGCCGGGGATGGCATCGACGGCGATGTCTTTGCGCTCGTCGATGATCCGTTTGCCACCGTACGTGCGGCGCTGGACGATCCTTCCCAGTGGTGCCAAATCCTCATCCTGCACTTCAATGTCAAGTACTGCCGCCCTTCGTCCGACAACCAGGGGACGGCCCTGCAGGTGATGATCGGCTCGAAATACTACCAGCCGATGGAGCTGGCGCACCGCCTGGATTTTGCCTATCGAGTCGCCGCCGAAACCGCGAGCTACCTGCAAGTGAAACTGGAAGCGGACGACGGGCCGCTGGGCACGCGCAACTACCGCATCGTGCTTGAAGCAGCGCCGGCGGAGGAGGGCCGGACGTTCATCCGTTTCTCGTACTCGTACTCCTATGGCACGGCGGCGCGGCTTGCGATGCAGGCCTACCTCGACACCATCGGACGCGACAAGGTGGGATTCACCGTGGTCACCAGGGAACCCGACGGCCAGCCCCGCTACGTCGGCGGCATGCGCGGCGTCGCGGAGCGCAACACCATGCGCTACTACCTCGCCATCGAGTCTTTTCTCGGCGCGTTGCCGGTCCCGCGCCGGGCGCGCATGGAAAAGAGCCTGAGTGACTGGTTTTCGGCCACCGAACGCTATCCGCGCCAGTTGCACGAGATGGAGCGGGGTGAATATCTCGACATGAAACGCAGGGAGTATTCGCGGCAGCAGGCGGGCGTCACGCCCATGCCGGGATCGGTGGGCGGGGATGGGGGATAGCGCCCCGGCTCAGTACACGTTCATAGACGCCATGCGCGTCTTCGTTGCCACGGGTATGCATCATGCGCCGGCGCCAGGCGCGCTCCACTTGATCGTGAAGACCTTCAAGGCGTCGTTCACGACCAGGCACGACACCATGGCATAGCCGAATACCGCGAGCGTCTGCGACCAGGGCAATGGCATGAGCCCCGGAAGGCCCACGCGCGTGAGGACGGTCCCCGTGATCGCATCCCCCGCGAGCGCGGCCATGAGGGCTTTGCTCGGCATCGTCGACCAGAACGCGCGGCGTTCGCGCGCCGATACCACGGAGAACACGGCGAAGTAGAGCAGCATCAGGAAGCTGAACGTGTAGAGGGCATTGTTGTCGGTCGACAAGCCGAAATCGGACCAGCCGATCCACAGGAGGAGGAGCGCTTCCGCGACCATCGCAACGCCCAGGATCACCGACACCATGACGAACCCCCCGATGTTCCACGTCTCCGGCATCCGGGAGGGGCGCACGTGGTCAGTGGCCAGCGCGATCTTCGCGAAGTCCGTCATGAAAGTCAGCAGCAGCATCGCGAAGGCGGAGACCACGAACTTGCCGGTCGCCACGTACGCGATGGCCACGAACGCCGCCTTCAGGATGGTCCGGCTGATCTTGTTGATGATCCATGTGAGGATGCGCTGGTAGATCGTCCGCCCCTGCTCGACCAGGGCCACGATGTTCGTCAACCCCGGATCGGTCAGCACGACGCTCGCCGCGCCCTTCGCCACGTCGGTCGCGGTGCTCACGGCGATGCCGACCTCCGCCTGGCGCAGCGCCGGCGCATCGTTGACTCCGTCGCCGGTCATGCCGGTGACGTGCCCCGCGGCCTGCATCTGCTTCACGACGATGTACTTGTCCTCGGGGAATACTTCCGCGAAGCCATCGGTGCCCGCCAGGAGCTCGGCCGCATTGGCGCCGGGTTGCGCGCCCGCGGCCTTGAGGTCGGCCATGCGGCGGATGTTGCGCAATCCGACGCCGCCGGCGATCTCGCTCGCGACCGGCAGCGCGTCGCCGGTGAGCATCTTCACCGCCACTCCCCGGCCCTGGAGAGCGGCGATGAGCTCCTTGGCGTCGGGCCGCGGCGGATCGTACAGGGACACCAATCCGAGCAAGGCAGGGACGCCCGCCTCGGGGCCACGCGCTACCGCCAGCGTCCGGTAGCCCTTCGCGGCGGAAGCGCCGACGCGTGCCTCCAAGGACTCGATCTGCGGGGGCGCGAGTCCGCAGGCCTCGGCGATGGTGCGCAGGGCGCCTTTCATCACGCGCAGTCGCTTCCCGTCCTGCTCGACCACGGCTTCCGTGCGCCGGTTCTTCGCATCGAACGGCGCGAAGGAGACGGGAGTGAACTTGGAAGCGGTGTCGAAGACATGCCCTTTCGTCGCCGCTGCCAGGAACGCGAGGTCGATCGGGTCCTGGTTGGCTTCCTGAGAGGCGAGCGCGCCGGCGAGCAGCACGTCGGCTTCCGTCGCGCGCTCCAGCGGAATCACGCCGGTCACGGCGAGCTGGTTCATCGTGATGGTGCCGGTCTTGTCCACGCAGAGCACGTCCATCGTCGCGGCGTCCTCCGCGGCGCTCAGGCGCGTGACCAGCACGCCGCGCCGGGCCAGTTCCTTCGACCCCACCGCCATGCTGATCGTGAACATGACGGGGAGGGCGACGGGCACCGCGCTCATCAGCAGCACGAGCATGAGGGGAACCATCTCCAGGAGCGGCGCGCCGCGCACGAGCGACAGGACGACCACCACACCCAGCAACGCGCCGACGATCACGAAGAGCCAGCGCACGACCCTGGCCACGACCGCCTCGATGTGCAGCTTCGGCCGCGCCTGCTGCACGAGCTCGGTCGTGCGCCCGAAATAGGTCTTCGCCCCGGTCAGCATGACCACGCCGTTGCCCTCGCCGCGGCGCAGCACGGAGCCCGAGGACAGGATTTCGCCGGGCGCCTTGTCGCACGTCCTTCGATTCGCCGGTGAGCGCGGACTGATCCACGGTGAGCGCTCCGGTGAGCAGCTTCACGTCGGCCGGGATGATGTCGCCCGGCCGCAGGCGAACAATGTCGCCGGGAACCAGCTCGCGTGCGGGCACGACCTGCCAGCTCGCATCGCGCCGCACGCGCGCGCTCACCTGCAACCGCCGCCGCAGCGCCTCGACGACACCGGCGGCCCGGTGCTCCTGCATGAAGCCCAATACGGCGTTGACGACCAGCAACGCGCTCACCACGGCGAGGTCCGAATATTTCCGGAGGACGGCGGACAGCACCATGATCAGCTCGAGCATCCACGCGGAGATCCCCCAGAATTTCCGCAGGAATGCGAGGACCGGGTGTCCCTTCTTCTCGGCGACCTCGTTGTATCCGTGCTCCTTGCGGCGGAGCTCGACTTCCGCGTGCGTGAGTCCCTTTTCCGGGTCGACGCGCAGCGACGCGAGCGTGTCGGCGACCGTCGCGGACGCGATGTCCGGGGGCTTCGAGGCCACGCTCACTTCGCCAGTTGCTTGCGGATAGCCTGGAGCTCGCGCCGACGCGCGGGCGAGACCCTGGGATAGCTCATCCCGAGGCCTTGCAGCACGTCGATGACGACGCGCGAAACGATGAGCCGCGCGTTGAGCTTGTCGTCCGCCGGCACGACGTGCCAGGGCGCGGTCCGCGTGCTGGTCGCGCCCAGGCAGTCCTCGTAGGCTTCCATGTACCGATTCCAGAGCTTGCGCTCGGCGAGGTCGGTCTGGCCGAACTTCCAGTTCTTGTCCGGTTCATCGATGCGCTCCAGGAAGCGCTTGCGCTGCTCCTCCTTCGACAGGTGCAGGAAGAACTTGACGACCCGGGTGCCGTTGCGATGCAGGTGCTTCTCGAAATCCACGATGGAGCGGTAGCGCGCCTTCCAGGCCGTCTTCCCGCCGGCGCGCTCGTCCGGGATGCGCTCGCTGCGCAGGATCTCGGGATGCACGCGAACGATCAGCACTTCCTCGTAATAGGAGCGGTTGAAGACTCCGATGCGCCCGCGTGCCGGCAGCCGGCACGTCGTGCGCCAGAGAAAGTCGTGCTCCAATTCCTCCGCGCTCGGATGCCTGAAGCTGTGGACCTCGCAGCCCTGGGGGTTCACGCCCGACAGGACGTGGCTGATGGCGCCGTCCTTGCCCGCGGCGTCCATGGCCTGGAAGATGAGGAGCACCGAATACTCGTTGGACGCGTAGAGGAGGCGCTGCAGGTCGCTCAGCTCTCCCACGTCTGCGGCGAGCAGCTCCTTGTAGTGGCTTTCGGACTTGTAGAGCGGCGGGATGTCGGTCGGCCATTTTTCGAGCTTGACCTTCCTGCCGGCCGGAACGCGGAACTCTTCGAGGTCGATCTTCATGGCGGATCTCAGGTGAGCGATTTCCTTGCGCGAAACAGAGCGTTGGCTCAGCCGTCGGGGGTGCAAAGGCCCGCTTGCGCTTCCATCCGGACCAGCTGCCCATCCGAGCGCCCCGGTGGCAGCTAAGCGGACCGCCCGTCATTCGCCCTCGGGGGAGAGTCCCGCTGCAGCCGATCGTCCAGCTCGCCGACGTAGGCGGCGATCGCGCTTTCCGTGCGCTCGAGCGCCGCGCCGAAATCATGGTCGATCCTGTCGAGGCGCGCGAGCGTCGCGGCGTGCCTCTCGTCGGAGCGGGTCGCGAGCCCGCGCAGGCCCGCGTCCAGTTGCGCCTGCAGGCCGCTGAAGCGGGAGGCCTCGGCCTTGTCGGCGAGCTCGCGCTGGGCTTGCAGCTCGCGTGTGTGGCGCCGGGTCTCGAGCAGCACGGTGCCCTGGAGATAGACGACGTACGCGAGGAACAGTGCCGAAAGCAGCGCCACCGCGCCGAGCATGATGATGCCCAGGGGCGCCTGCACCGTCGTGAAGACCAGCGAAAGGCTCGCCGGCGCCATGAACGCGCTCCAGTTGAGCACCGCGAAGGCCGCGAGGAGGATGAAGACGGCCAGCAGAAGGAACGTCCGGATCTGCATGACGGGCTCCTTTTCGGGGATACGCGTCCATGGTGCGCCACTTTCCGTACCGGCGGCGCGTTCGGCGGCGACTGCGCGCCGTCCCGGGATCACGCGCTCACGCGCCGCGCCACCCGCGCCAGGGTGAGCCCCTGGACCAGCACCGAGAAGACCACCACCACGTAGGTCGCGGTGAGCAACGCGTCGTGAGTCGGTCCGGGAGGCAGCGAGAGCACGAGCGAAACGGAGATCGCGCCGCGCAGCCCGCCCCAGGTGAGGACCGTGAGGGTCCCCTTTTGGAAGCGCCGTCGCCCTCCCATCGCGGTGAGGATGCCGGCGACGCTCAGCCACCGGGCGAGAAGGACCGCCGCGATCGCCATCGCGCCAAGGGCGAGATAGGCGGCATCGTAGGCGACCAGAACCATCTCCAATCCCAGCAGCACGAACAGCACCGCGTTGAGCATCTCGTCGATCACCTCCCAGAAGTCGTCGAGGTGGATGCGAGTCGACTCCGACATGCCGATCTCGCGTCCGGCGCTCGCGATGACGAGCCCGGTGGCGACCGTCGCGAGCGGCCCGGAAGTGTGCAACGCCTGGGCCGCCGCATATCCCCCCGCCGCGAGCGCCAGGGTGAGGAATATCTCGACCGGATAGTCGTCGACGCCGCGCAACATATGGCACCCGATCCAGCCGACGACGAGCCCGAAGGCGATGCCGCCACCGCCCTCCAGCAGGAATGCGAGCGCCGTCCCGCTGGCGGTGGTCACCCGGCCTTCCACCGCGATTCCGTACAGCGTTAGGAACAGGACGACTCCTACGCCGTCGTTGAACAGCGATTCACCGGAAATCAGCGCCTCGAGAGGGGCGGGGGTGCGGGCCCCGCGCAGGATCCCCAGCACGGCGATGGGGTCCGTGGGCGCGATGAGCGCGCCGAACAGCAGCCCTTGCGCGAGGCTCAGGTCGATGCCCAGCGCGCGCGCCCCCGACCATACGAGCCCGCCCGAGACCAGCGTCGATATCGCGACGCCTAACGTCGACAGCACGGCCACGGGCGCCACCTGCTCGCGCAGGCGGCGCACATCGACGTGCAGCGCGCCCGCGAACAGCAGGTAGGGCAGAAGCACGTCGAGCAGCACGACGCGAAAGTCGATGTGGCGGATGAAGTCGAGCACCGGGCCCGTCTCGATTCCACTGAATCGCGCCGCGAGCAGGAGCACGAGCGAGGCGGCCAGCGCGAGCACCATCATGCCGATGGTCGCGGGCAGGCGCAGGAACCGGTGGTTGATGTAGCTCGCGAGCGCGGCGATGGTGACGAGCGCCGCGACGGCCCCGGAGGGTGTCATCCGGGCACCACGTCGATCCACGCTTTTCCGGTGAAGGACGGAAGCTCGATCAAGGTGAGAGATGGCGAGGAGCGAAACCTGCGGTCACGCGCCTGGCGCGGCGCGACTGACCGAAGCGTACAGTACGATCGTGGAATCCGTTTTTCCCCAGGAGTACGAGACATGAGCCGCATGACATGTATATCGATGATCGTGGCACTCCTGCCCGTGGCGAGCGGTGCGCAGATGGGAATGATGCAGGGGCGCGGCACGGGGATGATGCCCGGCAGCGGCATGGGGATGATGGGCGGTTCGCCCGTGCGCCGCGCTTACGTGTCGCGCTTTGGCATCGACCCGAAGTACGCCGGGGCGACCAACCCCGTGCCGCCCGACTCGGACAACATCGAGGCTGGGAAGCGACTCTACCAGCAAAGTTGCGCCCCTTGCCATGGCGTGCGCGGCGAGGGCGACGGCCCGGCGGCCAAGACGCTCGATCCTCCGCCCGCTCGCCTGGCGGGGTTGGGCCGCATGCCGATGACGAGCGACGGCTACCTCTACTGGACGATCGCCGAGGGCGGCGCGCCGGTGAAGAGCGCGATGCCACCGTTCAAGTCGGCGCTGGGCAAGGACGACATCTGGAAGATCATCCTGTTCCTGCGGGAGCTGTGAACCGCGGGCGGAAAGGAGGCTGATGATGAAACTCGACGTGAAGGCTTTCGCGCTGACCTGCGGTCTCGTGTGGGGACTCGGGCTCTTCGCTCTCACCTGGTGGATCATCGCGTTCGACGGCGCGACCGGCGAGCGTACGCTGATCGGACAGCTCTATCGCGGCTACTCGATCAGTCCGCTGGGGAGCGTCATCGGCCTGGTGTGGGCTTTCTTCGACGCGTTGGTCGGCGGTGCGGTGTTCGCGTGGATCTACAACTTCATCGCGGCACGCACGGACCGGTCGTCGCGCGAATGAAGGCCGCCGGCGGTCCGGGGCGAAGTCATTTCGAATGATGTTTCCCGGGTTCCCGGGAGCCTCCGTGCCGCCGGATCCATGAGCCGATCTCCGGCCATGCGAGCTGCAGGGTGCGCGAGCCCATGAACAGCCCGATGTGGCCGCCGGGTACCAGCTTCTTCACAATGCGTTCGCGCGGCGTCCCGACCAGGCGCTCCGCGTTGAAGACCTGCTCCTGCGTCGTGATGTCGTCGGCTTCGCCCGCGAGGAGATAGACCGGGGCTTCGATGTCCCGCAGCGAGATCGTGCGGCCCAGCGCGACGAAAGTGCCCGTGGCGAGGCGATTGTCCTTGAACACCTCGCGGATCGCCTGCAGGTACCAGCTTCCGGGAAGGTCGATCGGGTTCTCGTACCAGCGCTCGAAGCGCTCCGTGCGCTTCACGTACGACTTGTCCTCGATGTGCTCGTATAGATCGATGTACTTCTCGAGGTACTGCTCGTCGGGGTGCATGTTCTTCCAGCCGGCGAGCATCATCTTGCCGAGCATGCGCCCGCCGCCCGCAGCGACCATCTCCTCGAAGAAGCTCATCGGCATCCGCTGGGCGAACGCGCGGATCGCGCCGTGGCCGGCATCCGTGTCGATCGGCGCGCCGGCGAGCACGAGACTCGCGACCTTGCCGGGGAAGCGGGCCGCGAACATCGCCGACATCCATCCCCCCTGGCAGAGCCCGACCAAGTCGACCTTGCCGCCCAGTTCGTCGACCGCGACCGAGAGTTCGGCGAGGTAGGTGTCGATGTCGAAGTACTTCATCTCCTCGGTCGCGCTCTTCCAGTCGGTAACGAGGACACGGTGCAGGCCGCAATCGAGCAGCGTCTCCACCAGGCTCTGGCCCTTTTCGTAGTCGGCGATCGTCGAGCTGTGTCCGGCGTAAGGCGCATCGACGAGCACCGGAACTTCGCCTGCGCTCGCGGGACCCCGCGAGAAATCGCGCAGGCGCATCGTGCGCAGGTCGAGCAGCACATGGTTCTTCGTCGCCCATTCCGGCGGAGGCGGCGCCTCGATGGCGCCGGCTGCCGCGGCGAACCGCAGGTTGTCGCCCATGAGCTTCATGCCCTCGTCCGCAAGCTCGATGCCCGCGGCCATCGGCCAGAACCACGGGACGCTATGCTCCTGGCGAGGATGGTGAGTTGCGCGATGCGGGGTCGTCATGGCTCTCGTCCGATCGACAGGTCAACGCGAAGGTATGGCGGGCGACCATCAATTCCTCGTCGGTCGGGATCACCCATGCCGAGACGGGGCTGTCGCGTGCGCTGATTCGCGGTCCGCCCGCGCGGTTGGATTCCGGCTCCAGGCGGATGCCGAGCCACGCGGATCGCTCGCAGATGCGCGCTCGAATCTCCGGCGCGTGTTCGCCGATTCCCGCCGTGAACACCAGGGCGTCCAGCCCGCCGGCCGCGGCGGCCAGCGATCCGATTTCACGCGCGGCGCGATAGACGAACAGGTCGATCGCTTCGCGCGCACGCGGGTCGCTGCTGGCCAGCAAGCGGCGCATGTCGCCGCTGATCCCGGATACGCCCAGCAAGCCCGATTGCCGATAGAGCAACGTCTCGAGGGCCTGCGTGCTCATATGCTTCTCCTGCAGCAGGTAGAGCAGCGCGCCCGGATCGAGCGCGCCGCAGCGGGTGCTCATCGGCAGGCCGTCCAACGCGCTGAAGCCCATAGTGGTGGCCACGCTCTTGCCGCCGACCAGAGCGCACATGCTGGCGCCGCTGCCCAGGTGGGCCACGATCGTGCGCCCGGTGGCGGCTCGCGGATCGAGCCTCGGCAATTCTCCGGCGATATATTCGTAGGACAAGCCATGGAACCCGAAACGCCAGACCCCCTCCTGGGTCAGCGCGGCGGGCAATCCGTAAATGCGGGAGATCCTGGGATTGGTGGCGTGAAAGGCCGTATCGAAACAGGCGACCTGGGGCAACCCCGGATGCCGCGCCGCCAGTGCTTCGATCGCCGCGAGGTTGTGCGGCTCGTGCAACGGCGCCAACGGGATCAACGCCCGCAAGTCCGCCAATACGTCAGGGGTGACGAGCCGTGGCGCAACGTAGGAAAGACCGCCGTGCGCCACGCGATGTCCCGCCGCCGACAGCCGATTCGGCCCGAGATACGCCTCGATCCAGGCGATCAGGTGTCCAAGCAGGTCCTCGTGCGATGCGCGCGCGTCCCATCGATGCTCGGCCAGCCGCCGGCCGTCGCGGTCCTGCGCGAGGAAATGCGGAGCATCGTCGATGCCTTCGATCTCGCCATGTGCGATGCTGTCGAGCGTCTCGCCGGTGTGCCCTGCGAGCAGCGAGAACTTGATGCTGGAGGATCCCGCGTTGATGACGAGCAGGCACCGGGCCGTCGTCGTCGCATCGGCGCCCGGGCTAGGCACGGATCGCGTCCGCCATGCCTTGCCGCCTGGCGTGGGCCAGCTTGACGGCCACCGCGCACGATGCGAGCCGGGTTTCGGCGCTGTCCGCACGGCTGGTCAGAATGATGGGAACACGTGCCCCCAGCACGATTCCCGCCGCCTTGGCGTTGGCGAGATACTCCAGCTGCTTGGCCAGCATGTTGCCCGACTCCAGGTCCGGAACCACCAGGATATCGGCCGCCCCGGCGACGGCCGACACCAATCCCTTGATCCGGGCCGCTTCCGGATTGATCGCGGTATCGAATGCCAATGGCCCGTCCACGATCGCGCCGGTGATCTGCCCGCGGTCCGCCATCTTGCACAGCGCGGCGGCTTCGATGGTGGAGAGTATCTTCGGATTGACCGTTTCGATGGCGGACAGAATGGCGACCCTGGGCCGCGGGATGCCCAGCGCATGAGCGAGATCGATGGCGTTCTGCACGATATGGACTTTGTCGTCGAGCGTCGGATAGATGTTGATGGCGGCATCGGTGATCAGGAGCAGGCGCGGATAGGTCGATACCTCCATCAGGAACACGTGGCTGATGCGCTTGTCCGTGCGCAAACCCGTATCGGCATTGGTGACTTCGTGCATCAGCTCGTCGGTGTGCAGGCTGCCTTTCATCAGCGCTTCACACTCGCCGGATCGGCAGAGGGCCACCGCGCGTGCGGCCGACTCGTGGCTGTGCGCCGTGGCGACCAGCCGGTACGGCGAAATGTCGATGCCGGCACGATCCGCAACGGTTCGTATCTTCGCGGGGGGGCCGACCAGGACAGGCTCGATCAATTGCGCCCGGGCCGCTTCCACCGCGCCCCACAGGGAGACGTCGCTGCATGGATGGCATACCGAAACCGTCACCGGCTCCAGCGAGCGTCCCAGATCGATGAGTCCTTGGAGTACCTGGCGGTTCTCGTTCGCTGTCATGGCCCGGGCCCCCCCAACGCCTCGAAGCCGGAGACGACGTCGAACAATTCCTCGTCGATGCTGCTCTGGCGCAGTTGGTGAAACGTCCGGTTGAGGTCCTCCAGCAGGTCGTCGATATTCTTTTCCGCGCGCTGCATCGCGGCCAGTCGGCTTGCGTTTTCGCTGGCCAGGGATTCGGCGCACGCCCTGAACAGCGAGACAAAAAGATATTCGCGAATGAACGCCAGCAGCGTGCCTTCCCCGCCGTTCATGACCTCCGGCAGGTTTCCAGTCGGCCAGCGGATCGCGGCCAGGTCGCGCCGCCACGCCTCGTCCAGCGGCAGCAGGCGCTGGCTTACGGGCGCATAGATCGCGCCGGACTTGGGGCGGTTATGGAAAAGGTAAACCTGCGCGAGCTCGCCTCCTTCGCGTTTCGCTTCCATCTCGATCAGAACTTGCCCGACCAGCGGCGTGATCGCGGCAATGGAATTCGGCAGGACGAAGCGTTGCTCCGGCAGCAGGCCGGAATCGGCGAGGCGCGACTGAATGCGTTCGCCGATCGCCCAGACCGTCTTCTTTCCCGGAAGAGCTCCCAGCGCATTCACGACAAACTCCACCATCAGGTCATTGAATTGGCCAACCAGTCCCTGGTCGGAGCCAAATACGACCGCGCCAATCGCCCCTTCGTTCTTCTGCTCCGCTCGCGTCGTGGCAGCAGGGGGTCCGGCCTGCCGGAAGCACGCGACCAGGCCCAGTTGCACGGTCCGATAATAATCATCCAATGAGCGCACTGCGCTCTCGTATCGCCCGATGCTCGACGCGGCCATGGCTTTCATCGTGCGCACCACGGAATTGAGCTTCCCGGCACTGTCGATCTTTCGGCGCAGGCTCGCCGTGGTGTCGCTCATGATTTCTCCTTGACCGCCGCCTGGGGCTTGGATTCTGTCTTCGAGTCCGGCCCGGGCGAGAACTTGCCGAGCGCCTGGCGGGCGATCTCGACGACCGCTTTTCGATCCTCGTCGCTCAACTTGTCGGCGGCTTCGAATCGGGCGCACACCTCCGCCGGGATGTTCGCGGCCGCCTCGCGCACGGCGTGCTCGGCGTCCGCCATCCGTTCAATCGGCACCGGATCGAAGAGGTTCGCGGTCAACGCTAGCAGGATTGTGATTTGTTCGGGCACGGACACGGGGGCAAATTCCGGCTGCTTGAGACAAGCGCGGATTCGCCGCCCGTGCTCGATGATCTTGCGCGTGTCTTCATCCAGGCGGGCGCCGAACCGGGAAAAGGTCTCGAGTTCCTCGAATTGCGCGTAGGCGAGCTTGAGGTCGCCCGCCACCGCGCGGTAGGCCGCCAGTTGCGCCTTGCCGCCTACGCGCGAAACGGACTTGCCGACATCGACCGCGGGCAGCGCGCCCAACTCGAACAGCGACGGCGAGAGGTAGATCTGCCCATCCGTGATGGAAATCAGGTTGGTCGGAATGTAGGCGGAAATGTTCTGCGCTTCGGTTTCGATGATGGGCAGCGCAGTCAGCGATCCGCCGCCGAGCTCCTTGCGCAAGTGCGTCGCACGCTCCAGCAGTCGCGCGTGGATATAGAAGATGTCGCCGGGAAAGGCTTCCCGCCCGGGCGGGCGCCGTAGCAGCAAGGACAGCTCGCGATAGGCGCGCGCATGATGCGTGAGGTCGTCGTAGACGATCAGCACGTCGCGGCCTCGCTGCATGAAATGTTCGGCGATGCTGGTCGCGGCGTAAGGCGCGATGAAGGCGAGACCCGGGGGGTCGTTGCCCTCGGTCACGACGAGGACGGTGTAGTCCATCGCCCCCTTTTCCCGCAAGGTTGCCACGGCCTTCGCGACGGCGGACGCCCGCTGGCCGATGGCGCAATAGACGCACAGGACGTCCTTGCCGCGCTGGTTGAGGATGGTGTCGATCGCAATCGCGGTTTTTCCCGTCTGGCGGTCGCCGAGAATCAACTCGCGCTGGCCCCGCCCGATGGGAATGAGCGCATCGATGACCTTCAGGCCGCTCTGGAGCGGCACGATGACCGGCGCGCGATCCATGATGGGCGGAGCGGGCCGTTCGATGGGCAGGCGCTCGGCGGCGGCTACCGGTCCATTGCCATCGAGGGGCCGGCCGAGCGGGTCGATGACGCGTCCCAGCAATCCGTCGCCGACGGCCACGTCCATGACCCTGCCCGTGCGCTCGACTTCATCTCCCGCGTGGAGATGCCAGTATTCGCCGAGCAGGACGGCGCCGATTTCGTCCGCGTCCACGTTGAACGCAATGCCGAGCACATCACCGGGAAACTTCACCAATTCATCGAAGCCCACGCCGGGGAGCCCGGACACCTTGGCGATGCCGGTGGCGATGCTGGTGATCGTGCCCACTTCCCGAGGCCGCAGTCGCGGCGTGAATGCTTCCCGCGCTTGGCGCATTCCCGCGAACGCGGTGTCGAAGACGCTCTGGACGCCCTCGGGTTCCATGTTCATTGGCTCTTTGTCTTGGGCTTTAGCTCTTCCGATTCAGGCTCGGCTTTGGCTTCGGCTTGGGCTCGGCTTTGGGTTCGGGCTTGGGCTCGGCTTTGGCTTCACCTTTCAGAACCTCCCGCTCCGCCTTCTCCCAGTCCTGAACTGCTCCACCCTCCTTGCGGCCTTGTTCTTCGTAGATCTCATACGCTCGCTTGCCGATCTGCAGCGTCAAGTCGGACCGTCTGCTTGCCTGGGCTTCAGCCTTGCCCTTCTCTTTCAGAAGTTCGCCGACGCCCTTTTCCAGCGACGCCAGATAGTCCGCGATGCTCCACCCGACCTTTTGTCCATTCGTGGATAGTTCGATCCCGCTGACCAGGTCCGGCGCGGTCTCGAACCGGACGTTTATTTCAGCCGCGAAAGTTTCGTTGAGCGCATTTTGTATCGCCGCGCGTTGCTCCGCAGGCAGGTCGAAAGCGCTACGCACGAGCGAGGGGGCAGGCGCTGACTTGAGGGCTGCGGCAAGGACTGCCTTCGCCTTGCCGTCCATCTCGCGCAAGCGGCGGGCGAACACCTCGACCATACGTTCTTCCAGACTCGTCGTGGCGAGATCCGTCAGCGCCTTTCGCGCGATGGCAAACACTTCCTGCTGGGTCCGGCGACTGATGGCGCTGCTCAAGTTGCGCGCGTCGCTTCTCATCGTTTCCATCCGCTTGGCGCTCAAGGCATCGGCCGCCTTGCGCGCTTCGTCGAGGAGCCGCTGGCGTTCGGCTTTCGCCTCGTCCGTCGCCTTGCTCAGGAGCGCGGCGCGCTGCTGGTCGAACTCCTCGTTCTTGTGCTGGAACTCGTCGCGTTCCCTCTTGGCTTCGGCCTTCTTCGCGTCGGCGTCCGCGAGTTCCTTGGCGATCCGCTTCTCCCGGGCGTCGATGGCGTCGAGGATGGGCTTGTAAAGAAAGCGCTTCAGCAGCCACACCAGGACGAGGAAGTTGAGCGCTTGCGCACCGACGGTGAACCAATCGATGAGCATGGGTCACTTGCCCGCGGTCTGGGCGATGACGTGGTTCCAGAACGGATTGGCGAACATGAGAATCATCGAGACCACGAAGCAGTAGATGGCCGTGGACTCGATCATCGCCAGGCCGACGAACAGGGTCCGGGTGACGGTGGCGGAAGCATCGGGCTGCTGGGCGAGCGAAGTGAGCGCCGTCGCGACCGCCCTGCCTTCCGCCAGCGCAGGGCCCATCGTGCCGAAACCGGTGGTGATGCCGGCGATGACGATTGACGCCACCGCGATGATGGTCATGCTATCCATGGTGTGTCCTTCGGCTGGTTCGTTGCTGTTTCACGCGTTGGGCTCGGTTTCGGCTTGGGGCTTGCGCTTGCGCACGCGCGTGGCGGCTGCGATGTACACACCGGCCAGGATGCTGAAGATGTAGGCCTGCACCATGCCGGTCAGCAGGCCGAGCGCCGTCATGACGATCGGGAAGATGAAGGGCGCGATGGTGAGCAGAATGGCGACGATCATCGCCCCGCTCATCATGTTGCCGAACAGGCGCACGGCCAGGGCCAGCGTGCGCGAAAGCTCGCTGATGATGTTGAACGGCAGCATGATGACGGTCGGTTTCACGTAGGACCTGAGGTAGCCGCCCAGCCCCTGCTCCTCGATGCCGAAGAACGGCACGGCCACAAACACGCACAGCGCGAGTGCAGCCGTGGTCGAGAGCGAGCCCGTCGGTGGCTCGTAGCCCGGAATCACGATGCAGAGACTGGCGGTGGCAACGAGGAGGAAGAGCGTGCCCAGAAAGCCGAGATACTTCTGCGGATGGCTCAGGCCGACGTCTTCGATCTGTTTCTCGATGCCGCTGACGACGATTTCCAGAAGGTTCTGCCATCGGGACCGCGTCAGACCCGTGGAGAGCTTGCGCGTGACGAGTCTTGAACCGACAGCCAGCACCAGCATCAGTCCCCACGTGAACACGATGGTGGCGTTGAGCTTGAGGAACCCGTGCTGCCACAAGATCATCTCGTCGGGACTAAGGCGCATGGCTGGCCTCCTGTCCCCGGCGCGCTTGATTTTCCGCCGTCGGCCGGGTCAGCCACGTTACGGCGAGGCGTGCCATGAAGAACCCAAGGAGACACGGCAGCAGCCGCTCCCAACGACCGCCGGAGACAAAATAGAATCCCGCCAGCGCAATGCTCATCCGCACCAGCGTGCTGCCGAAGAACCAAAGCGCCGGCCGTCGGGACGAAACGCCCCTGTGAACCGTCCACCAAAGGCCGGCGAAGAAGATCGCGCCGATCGCCGCCCCCGCCACCCACGCGAGCACCAGCGCGAGCGTCTCATTCATCGTTTTCCTCCCGTTCCTCCCGCATGGCCTGGTCCTCCTTGGCGACCCAGTGCCATGCATTCAAGCAACCGATCGCGAGCCCGGCCACCAGCAGAGCCAGCGTCCAGGCGTGCTTGCCCGGATAGTGTTCGTCCAACCAGTAACCAAGCGCGGCGCCCAGCAGCGTCGGAACCACCACCGACCAGCCGATAAGCCCCATCATGCCCAAGCCGAACCATACGCCCGGCGTGGCGCTGCGCCGCGCCTTGAGCTTGCGCGCCGCCTTCGCGCCGACCTGCCCGGCCAAGGCCGGCCCGTCTTTCGAGGTCTTTCCCGTCGGCTCCTCATTCATGTTGAAAGCTCGCGAAGCCACGCAGAAATCCGGCTTCCAACTTCGCCATTACCGAGCGCACGCTTCGCTCCTGCTCGTCCAGGGTCAGAAACTCCCGCTCCACCGAATCGCGCAATTGGCCGAGGTCCGTTCCGCCTATCGCGCGGCGCACGGAAACGAGAACGTCGGCGCCGGCCTTGACCAGCACACCTTCATCCACGGCCACGTACGCCTCGCCCTGCGCCTCGGTCTCGTAGATCAGAATCCCGGGCGCGAGCGCCGCAACGCAGTCGAGTCGGCGTGGCAGGAGCCCGAACGAGCCCTCGCGCGTCTCCCCGACGATGCGCGACACGCCGGTCTTCTCGGCGAAGACTTCGAAGGGCAGGAGAATCTTAAGATTCATGAGCGCCGGCGGCATCTTCGACCTTCGGTTCGGATTTCGCCTTTCCCTTCGCTTCGTCGATCGACCCGATCATGTAGAGCGCGCTCTCCGGGTAGTCCTTGAATTCATCGCGCAGGATTCGCTCACAGCCATCCAGCGCATCCTTGAGGCTGACGAGCTTTCCTTCGAGGCCGGTGAACTGCTCGGTCGTGAAGAAGGGCTGGGTGAGGAAACGCTCCAGCCGGCGGGCGCGGGCGACCACGTTGCGATCCTCCGGTGACAGCTGCTCGAGGCCGAGCATGGCAATGATGTCCTTGAGCTCCGCGTATTGCGCGAGCGTGCGCCGGATTTCCTGCGCCAGGCCGTAATGCCGTTCGCCGACGATGCCCGGCGCGGCCATCTTGGAATTCGACTGCAGCGGATCGATGGCGGGATAAAGTCCCTCGCTCGCCCGCTTGCGCGACAGCACGATGGATGCGGAAAGATGCGAGAAAGTGTGCACCGCCGCCGGGTCGGTGAAATCGTCCGCCGGCACGTACACCGCCTGGATCGAGGTGATGGCGCCGGTATCGGTATTGGCGATGCGCTCCTCCAACTGCGAGAGCTCCGTGCCCATGGTCGGCTGATAGCCCAGGCGCGACGGCATCTGCCCCATCAAGCCGGACACCTCCATGCCGGCCTGGATGAAGCGAAAGATGTTGTCGACGAGCAGCAGCACGTCGCGATGCTCGTCGTCGCGGAAATACTCGGCCATCGTGAGCGCCGCATGGCCGACGCGGAAGCGCGCGCCGGGGGGCTCGTTCATCTGGCCGAACACCATCACCATGTTGCGCAGCACGCCCGCCGCGCTCATGTCGCGGTAGAGCTCCTCGCCTTCGCGGCAGCGCTCGCCGATGCCGCAAAAGATGCTCACGCCCTCGTGCTGCCCGACCACGTTGTGGATCATCTCGGTGAGCAGCACCGTCTTGCCCACGCCCGCCCCGCCGAACAGGCCCGCCTTGCCGCCACGCTCCAGCGGCATCAGCACGTCGATGACCTTGATGCCCGTCTCGAAAAGCTCCGACTTCGTGGAACGCCGCGCGAGCGATGGCGGAGCCCGGTGCACGGAGCGCCATTGCACATCCGACGGCGCCGGTTGGCGATCTATGGCATTCCCGAAAACGTCGAACATGCGAGACAGGACCTGTCTTCCGACCGGCGCCTTCAGCGGGCCGCCCGTATCCTGCACCGCCATGCCGCGCGCGAGGCCCTGGGTCGGGGTGAGCGCGATCCCGCGCACGCGACGGGCATCCAGCTGCGTCAGCACTTCGATGACGATCTGTCTTTCCGCCCCCGCACGCAGCACCGAATAGATGGGCGGCAGGCTTCGGTCGAACTGCGCATCGACGACGCTTCCGCGCACCGAAACGATCAGGCCCGAATTCACCGGCAGGCTTCGGCCGTCGGGCGGCATCGGCAGGATGTTCGCGGCGTAGCCTGCGGCCATGGTCAGCCCGTTCCGAACAGGAGGATCAGGCCGACCAGTACGGCCAGCAGCGCTGCCCATATCCCGATGGCGATGCCCGTGGCCCTTGCGGCGCGGTCTTTCTCCCACCAGGTGGCCGGGCGAATTCCCTGCGCCACGAACGTCGTCACGCCGGCCAGGTTCACGCAGACCACGTTCATCAGAAACAGCGACAACGCGCCCATGGCCAGCGCGAGATGCCCGCCGCCCAACAGCAGCCCGAACGTCACCAGCGGCGGCAGTATCGCCACCGCCACCATCACGCCGATCAATGTCGCCGATACACCGGTCGTGAATGCGAGCGCCCCGGCGCAACCGGACGCGATCGCCACCACGATGTCGCCGATCCCCACGGTCTCGCGCGAAGCCATTTCGGGTGTTGCCGGATCCGCTTTCAGCAGCACGCCGATGATCAACGACAACGCCATCGCCGTCGCGATTCCGGCCAGGGCCGTGAGGAGCGCGTGCCGCAGCAGCGGCAGGTCCCCCAACGCCGTGCCGAGCGCCAACGCCATGTTCGGCCCGAGCAGCGGCGCGATCACCATCGCCCCGATGATGATCGCCACGCTGTTGTAGTACAGGCCGATGGACGCCACGAGGGTGGACAACACCACCATCGCCAGAAAGACCGGCGACAGCCGCCCGGCATCCTTGATGTCCTCGTACAGCTCCTCCCGTCCGATGCGCCCCGGCAATCTTTCTTCCGTCGCCGGTTGTCCGGGCGTGGCGGCAGGCTCGGCCTCCGGCTCGGCGCGCGGCAACGTGGCTTCGACGGGCAGGATCACCACCCGGTTGCCCTCCTTGCCGGTGTAGTGTTCCTCCAGCAAATCCAGCACCGCCTCGTTGCGTTCCGCGTCCAGCAGGATCCGTACCAGCACTTCCCCGTCCGGTAATCGGATCTGCCGGTGTTCGAGCACCGTGTGCTGTTTGAGCAGCTCGCGGACTTCCGCGCCGTCCTTCTCGCGCAACACCATCTCGATCAGGCGCAGCGGCATCGCAGAGTCATCCTTTCCACTTCCAGTTGCGTATTTCGGGCATGTCCTCGCCGTTCTCGTCGATGTACTGCCGGTGCTCGATCAGCTTGTCCTTGAGCTGCTGCTTGAGGTAGACGCCCTTGTCGCCGGTTTGCGGAAGGCGGTCGACGGCGTCCATCACGAGGTGGAAGCGGTCCAGGTCGTTCAGCACCGTCATGTCGAACGGCGTGGTGATGGTGCCTTCTTCCTTGTAGCCGCGAACATGGAAGTTGTCATGGTTGGTGCGGCGGTAGGTGAGGCGGTGGATCAGCCACGGGTAGGCGTGGTAGGCGAAGATGACCGGCTTGTCCTTCGTGAAGAGCTCGTCGAAGTCCACGTCGCTCAGCCCGTGCGGGTGCTCGGATCGCGGCTGCAGCTTCATGAGGTCGACCACGTTGACCACGCGGATCTTCAGCTCCGGCAGGCGCTCGCGCAGGATGGAGACGGCGGCGAGCGTCTCCAGCGTGGGCACGTCGCCGCAGCATGCCATGACCACGTCGGGCGCTACGGCCTGGTCGTTGCTGGCCCACTGCCAGATGCCGATGCCCTCTGTGCAGTGCTTCACCGCGGCGTCCATCGTGAGCCACTGCGGCGCCGGGTGCTTGCCCGCCACCACGACGTTCACGTACTGGCGGCTGCGCAGGCAATGGTCCATCACCGACAGAAGGCAGTTCGCATCCGGCGGAAGGTAGACCCGCACGACATCGGCCTTCTTGTTCACGACGTGGTCGATGAAGCCGGGATCCTGGTGCGTGAAGCCGTTGTGGTCCTGGCGCCAGACGTGCGAGGCCAGCAGATAGTTCAGGGAGGCGATCTTGCGCCGCCACGGTAGCTGCGCCGTGACCTTCAGCCACTTGGCGTGCTGGTTGAACATCGAGTCGATGATGTGGATGAACGCCTCGTAGCAGTTGAAGAGCCCGTGCCGCCCGGTGAGCAGGTACCCCTCGAGCCAGCCCTCGCACTGGTGCTCGCTCAGCATGGAGTCCAGCACGCGGCCGGCGGGTGCCAGCCATTCGTCGTTCGGCACGGTCGCTGCGTCCCATTGGCGCGGGGTCGCTTCGAAGAGGGCCTCCAGGCCGTTGGAGAGCGTCTCGTCGGGGCCGAACACGCGGAAATTGCGTTGCTCGGCATTGAGCTTCGCCACGTCGCGCAGGAAACCCCCGAGCACGTGCGTGTCGCCGACGCCGCGCACCCCCGGCGCGGGCACGTTCTCCGCGTAGTCGCGGAAATCCGGCATCCGCAGGTCGCGCAGCAGCATGCCGCCGTTGGCATGCGGGTTCGCTCCCATGCGCCGTTCGCCCCTGGGCGCAAGCTCGGCCAGCTCCGGCTTCAAGCGGCCGTCGGCATCGAAGAGCTCCTCCGGGCGATAGCTCTTCATCCACGCCTCGAGCTGCGCCAGATGGTCGGGATGGGCGGCATCCACGGATAGCGGCACCTGGTGTGCACGGAAAGTGCCTTCGATCTGCAGGCCATCGACCACCTCCGGCCCCGTCCAGCCCTTGGGAGACTTGAGGACGATCATCGGCCAGCGCGGCCGCGTCGTGTCGCCGCTGGTGCGAGCGTGCTGCTGGATTCGCTTGATCTGCTCCACCACCATGTCGAGCGTCGCGGCCATGGCCTCGTGCATCGGCCCGGGCTCGTGGCCCTCGACGAAGCAGGGCGTCCACCCGTAGCCGCGGAGCAACTGTTCCAGTTCCTCGCGTTCGATGCGCGCGAGGACGGTCGGGTTGGAGATCTTGTACCCGTTGAGGTGCAGGATCGGCAGCACCGCGCCGTCGGTCACCGGATCGAGGAATTTGTTGGAGTGCCACGCCGTGGCGAGCGGCCCCGTCTCCGCCTCGCCGTCACCGACGACGCAGGCGACGATGAGATCGGGGTTGTCGAATACCGCCCCGAACGAATGGCTGAGCGAGTAGCCCAGCTCGCCGCCCTCGTGGATCGAGCCCGGGCACTCCGGTGAAGCGTGGCTGGGAATGCCTCCGGGAAACGAGAACTGCTTGAAGAGCTTCTGAAGTCCCGCCTCGTCCTGGCTGATGTCGGGATAGATTTCGCTGTACGTGCCTTCGAGGTAGGTGTTGCCCACGACGGCCGGTCCGCCGTGGCCGGGGCCCGAGACGTAGATCATGTCGAGGTCGTATTTCTTGATCGCCCGGTTCAAGTGCGCGTAGATGAAGTTCTGCCCGGGGGTCGTGCCCCAGTGGCCCAGCAGCATGTGCTTCACATCGGCCAGCGTCAGCGGCCGCTTCAGCAGCGGATTGTCGTAGAGATAGATCTGGCCGACCGACAGGTAGTTGGCGGCGCGCCAGTAGGCGTCCATCTTGCGAAGCAGCTCCGGCGTAAGCGTGCTGGCTTTCATCACGAGGGCCCTGGCCTTGTCGAAATTCCAGCAGTCATCCCGCCTGGTGCATCACGTCCACCGAGGCCGGACCGACGCAGACGTTCACCTCCAGATCCGGAGTGCTTCCCTGTCCCGTGCCTGATCGAAACCCGCTATCCGTTCGCTTTCCCTTTTTGCTTGACGACCCAGGCCACGATGCCGGCACCCAGGATGACAAGGAGAGCCAACACCCATATCCCGCCGTTTCCACCCATCCAACCGAAGCCATAGCGGCCCATCATGCCGGGCCCGTAGCCGCCTTGCCCCGGACCCTGGCCCTGTACATTGCCGCCCATCATGCCGGGGCCGTAGGTACCTTGCCCCTGGCCTTGCGGAGGGGCATCGGGAGCCGCGCCGTTGGCGCTCGGCGATGCGGCCGGCGGAGCCGTTGCAGGATCCGCCGTCGGCTGGCCGAGTGCGAGGGGCGTGGCCATTGCCATTGCGGCGGCCGCGATGGCCGCGGCGAATGTCCGTTTCATCATGGATATCTCCTTCGTGATTGCGGCAGGCCGCTCGTCGGTGCGCTTGCGCTCATCCGCGTCCGCGCTTGTCGCGTTGCTCCTTGGTCAGGACGGCGTCGATCTGGTTGCGGGCGTCGAGCGACAGGTCGAACATCTGCTGGCGCATGTCCAGCATCTTCCGATGGCTCTTGCTGAGGGCCGCCGTGTCGCGTGGGTCCGAATCGTTCATCTGCGATTGCTCGTCCTGGATCTTGCCCATCAGTTCCCAGTGCTTGCGCCGCAGGTCGTTTTGGATCTTGGCGATCTTGCCGCGTTGCTCTGCGCTGAGATTCAGGTCGGACCCGAAACCGTAAGCGCCCATCGCGCCCGGGCCCATGCCATAGCCGTAGCCGCTCATCATGCCGGGGCCCATGCCGTAGCCGTTGCCGTCCATCATCCCGGGGCCCATGCCATAACCCATGCCATAGCCCATGCCATAGCCAGGGCCGTAAGCGCCTTGCGTCGTGTCGGCCAGTGCGCCGGCTGCGAATATCGTTCCGCCGATCAATGCGGCGGCGCCCAACGTCTTGCGGAAGTTCATGCGTTTCATGGTGATGCTCCATTCAGGACTCATTGAATTGCGTTCAGGACACGCGGCGAGCTCCTGCACTCCACGTCGCATGAGTGTCCGAGAGCAACGATGGGAATCCGGTTTGCCTGCGTTGCGTGCTCGTGTTCCTTCATCGCGCGCCTCCCGCCAGATCACAACGGGGATCGGGAACGAACGATTATTTCTTGGACATCCGGTTGATTGCGACGACGAGCAGGACCACCACCCCAACGGCGATCACCGTCCAAAGCCACATCCCTCCGCCCGCCCATCCACCCATCCACCCATCCATCCATCCGCCTGATTGATTCATCATAAAGAGCCTTTCGTTGTGTCGTCGTAGATAGCCTAGTCGCAAGACGCGGCGCGATCTGTGCGGTACCCTACATAGGACCGTTGGAAGCGTCAGGCCTCGAGTATGACGCTGGAGCGCGGGCCCGCGTGGCAAGGCTGCGAGGGGTCGAGGAGCGGCCCCTCTCCCGCGGCGAACGAGTCTTGCGGCGCATCGCGGCTCGTGTCCACGGCGATGCGCCAACGAGCGCCATTCGGCGCGGGTGGCACGTTGAAGTCGACCGAATCGGTGCCGGCGTTGAACATCAGGCAAAGCGCGCGGCGCCCGCCTTCGCGGATCACGCAGGCAAGCTGCTTTGCCTTCGGGTCGGCCCAGTCGGGCAATCGCTGTCGCGGGTCGAACCAGCTGATCTCGGCTTCCGTGTAGAACTGCTCCTTGCTCAGGACCGGATGCGCCCGGCGAAACGCGATCATCTCGCGCATGAAGCCGTGGATGTCCCGGTGTCGCTCCAGGCGGCTCCAGTCGATCCAGCTTGTCTCGTTGTCCTGGCAGTAGGCGTTGTTGTTGCCGCCTTGCGTGCGACGAATCTCGTCCCCCCCGAGCAGCATCGGCACGCCGCGCGAAATCAACAGGGTGAGCAGGAAGTTCTTGATCTGGCGTGTCCTCACGGACTCGATCGCGGCGTCGTCCGTCGCGCCTTCGAAGCCGTAATTCTCGCTGAGATTCTCGTTGGTCCCGTCGTTGTTGCCTTCTCCGTTCGCTTCATTGTGCTTGCAGCGATAGCTCACCAGGTCGTTCAGGGTGAAGCCGTCGTGGCAGGTGACGAAATTGATGCTGCACTCGGGGCCTTTGCCCGACTTGGTGTAGATGTCGGCGCTGCCGCAGATGCGGCTCGCGAAGAGGCCAAGCATCCCGTCGTCGCCGCGCCAGAAGCAGCGCACATCGTCCCGGTAGCGGCCGTTCCACTCCGCCCAACGCCGCTCCGAGAAGCTTCCCACCTCGTACGCGCCTGCCTCGTCCCACGCCTCTGCGATGATTTTCACGTCTCTCAGGATCGGGTCCTCGGCGATCCGTTCGAGCACCGGCGCGTTGGCCAGCAGCTTGCCGGTGCCGTCCCGGCCGAGGATCGACGCCAGGTCGAAGCGGAACCCGTCCACGTGCATCTCGAGCACCCAGTGGCGCAACGCGGCGAGGATGTGATCCTGCACCACGGGATGGTTGGCGTTGATGGTGTTGCCGGTGCCCGCGTAGTCCCGGTAGTAGCGTTGGTCCGGCGCGAGCATGTAGAAGATCGCGTTGTCGATCCCGCGGAAGCACAGCGTCGGCCCCCGCTCGTTTCCCTCCGCCGTGTGATTGAACACGACGTCGAGGATCACCTCGATGCCGGCATGATGGAGCGCCCGGACCATTTCCTTGAACTCGAGCCTCTGCTGGCCCAGGCCTCCCGCACTGCTGTAGGACGCTTTCGGCGCGAAGAACGCCACGGGATCGTAGCCCCAGTAGTTTCGGAGCGGCTTGCGGGTTCGCGGATCGATGCGTGGTACCTGGCATTCGTTGAACTCATGCACGGGCATCAACTCGACGGCTGTCACTCCCAGCTCCTTCAAGTAGGGGATCCTTTCCACGAGCCCCCGGTACGTTCCGCAATGATCCACGCCAGAGTTGGTGTGCATGGTGAAACCACGGACATGGATTTCGTAGATCACCGTCTTCGACCAGGGATGCCGGAGCGGCCGGTCGTCGTGCCAGTGGAACTGCTCATGAGTGAACACGCATTTCGGCATGGATCCGGCATCGTCGACGTTCGATCGAACCAGGTCCGGCTCCGGCGCGAACATGTCGTATCCGCGCGCCGGGCCGAAGTCCCAATCGGGCAGCGGCGAGATCGCCGTCGCGAACGGGTCCAGAAGGAGCTTGGCGAAATTGAAGCGGTGTCCTTCGGCGGGTCGGTACGGGCCGTCCACCCGGTAGCCGTAGAGCTGGCCGGGAAGGATCCCTTCGACCCATACGTGCCACACATCCCCCGTGCGGTTGCGCAGGGGGTCGAGATCGATCGCCCGCGCCGGCGTCGCGTCCGTGGGGTGGTCGAACAACTCCAGCCGAACGCGGCTCGCGTGACGGCTGAAGAAGGCGAAGTTGACTCCCCCCTCGGATTCGTGGGCTCCCATCGGCAGCGGAGTGCCCCTGCGCAGCTCCGTGCGTTCGCAGACCTCTTCCAGGTAATCGTGCAGCGGACGTTCAGGAGGCTTCTTGCTCATATTGTTGCGTCGAACAGGCTATTGCTGACCTGCCTGGTTCACGGACTTCGCCGGCCAATTCTGGACCTGCATCCAGGTCTGCTGCACCGCGGGCGGCAGCTTGTCCATGTGCTTCAGGAAAAGCGCCAATGTCCAGATCTCCCGCTCGCTCAGAGAGGACCCGAACGAAGGCATGCCCGTCAGGCGGATGCCGTGCTTGATCTTCCAGAACGAAACGCCTTCCGGGTCGTCCTCGACTCCATCGGTCGCCATTTGGGGCGGCGTTTGATAAAGGCCCTTCGCGATCGGCGATGGCGACGCGGCGCCCTGCGCGGATCCGTGGCAAACCGCGCAGTTCCGCGCGAAGAGTCGCACTCCTTCGAGGAGATTCTGCTCGGTCGGCGCAACCGGATTCGGGCCCTTCGGAGCGTCGCGATGCAGCGTCGCATCCAGCGATGTGCGCGCCATCCAGGTCTCCAGCCAACCGGGCTTCGCATCGGCATTGGCGGGAATGAGGCCGCTACGCACCAGAAAGTAAGCGCCGATCACGGCGGCGATCAGCGTCAATGCGACTCCCAAAGCGACACCTTTCAACATCTCGCCCCCTCATTCCCCTTCGTCCGGATCACCGCTGCCACAGGATTCGCGCGTCTTCCAGCGGGACCGCCACACCGTCGCGGCGCGGTACGAGTCGCGCCGTATAGTCCGTCGCGGGGCGGACTGCGGGCACGCCTGCGCGATAGGCGTAGCCGTTCGCCGCGCCCACCAGTTGCCGCACGCGCTTCATCTCCACGCGCTGCGGGGCCGCACCGCCGACGCCATCGGCATACAGCTCGACCCGCACGGCGTCCGGGTCGAGATCGTCGAGATACACCTGGGCTTCGAATGCGTGCTGTCCACCCGCGGTCTCGAGCCTCACTTCGCCGAAACGCAGCGCGGCCCATTTCTGGTCCAGCGCGTGTTTCCAATCGACGATGTCCACCCCGGGCCGGCCCTTGTCGACGCGGCGCTCGAGGTAGGCCTTGGCCGCCGGAAGATAGTGTTGCTCGGTGTATTCGCACACCGCGCGGTTGGTGGAAAAGCGCGGCGTCAATCGCGCCATGCTTTCCCGCATCCGGCTCACCCAGGCGCGGGGGACGCCCTGTTCGTCTCGAGCGTAGAACTCGGGGATCACCTCGCGCTCGAGGAGGTCGTAGAGGGCTTCGGCTTCGGCTGCATCCCAGGCGGGATCGTCGCCGTGCTCCCGGCCATCGCCCAACGCCCAGCCCACCTCGGGCGACCAGGCTTCCGCCCACCAACCGTCCAGTTCCGACAGATTGATGCCGCCGTTGACCAGGACTTTCATGCCGCTCGTTCCGCACGCTTCCCAGGGGCGCCGCGGCGTGTTGAGCCAGACGTCCACGCCTTGCACCAGGTGCTCCGTCAGGAGCATGTCGTAGTCACCGAGGAAGATGGCATGGGAGCGGGCCTCGGGCCGGCGAATGAAGCGGATCCATTCCCGAATCAAGGCCTGGCCCGCCTGGTCCTCTGGATGGGCCTTGCCCGCAATGATGACTTGCACGGGGCGTTCGCGATTGGCCAGCAGGCGAAGCAGCCGCTCCGGGTCGTGCAGCAGCAGGTTCGGCCTCTTGTAGGTCGCGAAACGGCGCGCGAAGCCAAGGGTCAACGTATTGCTGTCGAACAGATGCCTTGCACCGTCCACCCCCTCGGGCGGCGCGCCGGAGGCGGCCAGCTGCCGGGACAATCGTTCGCGGGCGTACTCGACAAGAGACTCGCGGGCCGCGGCGCGAAATCCCCATAGAGCGGCGTCGGAACCGCCGCGTATGTCCTGCTCCAGGGTCTGCACAGTCCCCAGCCAGCGGTCCTTTCCGCAGGTTTGCGTCCAGAGATCGTCGGCTTCCGCGGAGTCCCAGGTCGGCATGTGGACGCCGTTGGTCACGTGTCCGACCGGAACTTCGTCCTGCGGCCAGTGGGCGAAGAGGGGCAGGAAGATGTGCCGGCTCACCTCCCCATGCAAGCGGCTCACGCCGTTGACCGCGCCGCTGCCGCGAATCGCGAGATAGGCCATGTTGAAGGGCTCCGACGCGTCGTTCGGATCGCGGCGGCCCAGGGCGAGCAGATCGTGGACGGTCATTCCGAGCTGCGTGCGCGCGTAGCCTGCGAGGTATTCCTCGATGAGCGCGGGAGCGAAGCGATCGAAGCCGGCCTCCACCGCCGTGTGGGTGGTGAAGAGATTGCCCGCCCGGGTGACGGCCAGCGCGACCTCGAAGGTCCGACCGGTTTCCTCCATGAAGCCGCGGGCGCGCTCCAGCACCGCGAAGGCCGCATGCCCTTCGTTCAAGTGACAGACTTCCGGCTTCATGCCGAGCGCCGAGAGCAATCGCCATCCGCCGATGCCGAGCAGCATCTCCTGCTTGAGGCGCAGCTCCGGCCCGCCTCCGTAGAGCTCGCTGGTGATGCCTCGATGCGCGGGGTAATTCGCCGCGTCGTTGCTGTCGAGAAGGTAAAGCTTGACCCTGCCGATCTGGACCTGCCAGGCGCGCAGCCAGACCGAGTAGCCGGGCAACGCGATCTCCAGCCGCAACCACTCTCCATTCGGCTTGCGCAACGGCGTGATCGGCAATTGCCCCGGGTCGTTGTACGGGAAGAGGGCCTGTTGCGCTCCGTCTTTGTCGATCACCTGGCGGAAATAGCCTTGCTGGTAGAGCAGCCCGACCCCGACGACCGGGACGCCCAGATCGCCGGCGGCCTTGAGTTGATCGCCGGCCACGTTGCCCAGCCCGCCCGAGTAGATGGGCAGCGCCTCGCTCAACATGAATTCCATGCTGAAATACGCGACACAGCTCAGCGCAGATCGCGGGTAGGTTTGCTGAAACCACGCGGGCGCCTCCGCGGCATCCCGCCTGGCTTGCACCAGAGCGTCGATGTTTCCGCGGAAAGCGGGATCGGCCAGGACATGCTGGAGCTTCTCCCGCGACACGGTCTGCAGGACGACCCAGGGGTTGTGCGTGAGCTCCCAGAGCACGGGATCGAGCTGCCGCCACACCTGGTCGGTGGCGTGGTTCCACGAAGAGCGCATGTCGAGGGCCAGCTCGGCGAGGGAGTCCCAGCCCTCCACATCCGCGCATGAGAGCAGCTCCTTGGGGTGGCCGATGCGCGTTTGATCGTTCATGGCTTCAGCGCGGCGTCGACGATGACCTGCGCTTCCGCCAGGATGCGGCGCAGGTGGTCCGTTCCGCGAAAGCTCTCGGCGTATATCTTGTAGATGTCCTCGGTGCCGGACGGGCGTGCGGCAAACCATCCGCTCGCGGTGGTCACTTTCAAGCCGCCGATGGGTGCGCCGTTGCCGGGAGCCTGGGTGAGGATGCTCTCGATCTTTTCGCCCGCCAGCTCCGCGGACGGGATCTGCCGTGGCGAGAGCCCGGCCAGCATCCGCTTTTGCTCCGGGGTCGCGTGCGCCTCGACACGATCGTAGACGGGATCGCCCAGCTCGAATGCGAGCTCGCGATAGATCTCCCCGGGATCGCGGCCCATGCGCGCGGTGATCTCCGCCGACAGCAACGCCGGGACGATGCCGTCCTTGTCGGTGGTCCAGACGCCGCCGTCACGGCGGATGAAGGATGCCCCCGCGCTCTCTTCCGCGCCGAAGCCGAGCGAGCCGTCGAGCAAGCCATCCACGAACCATTTGAAGCCGACCGGCACTTCGAAGAGCTTGCGGCCAAGCTTCGCCGTGACGCGATCGATCATCCCGCTGGTGACGATCGTCTTGCCGACCGCCGCATCCTGGCTCCACTTCGGCCGATGCCGGAAGAGGTAGGAAACGGCGACCGCGAGGTAATGGTTGGGCGGCAGCAGGCCGGCTTTCGCGGTGACGATCCCGTGTCGGTCATGATCGGTGTCGCACGCGAAGGAGATGTCGAAGCGATCCTTGAGGCCGATCAGTCCCTGCATCGCGCAGGACGACGAAGGGTCCATGCGGATGCGGCCGTCCCAGTCGACCCTCATGAACCAGAAGGTCGGATCGACGACTTCGTTCACGACCGTGAGATTCAAGCCATAGCGCTCGGCGATCGGGCCCCAATAGTGAACGCCGGCGCCGCCCAACGGATCGACGCCCATGCGGATGCCCGCGCCGCGAATCACTTCCATGTCCAATACGTTGCCGAGATCGCCCACGTAGGCATCGAGATAGTCGTGCCGATGCGTCGTGGAAGCGCGCAAGGCCCGATCGTGGGCGATCCTCTTCACGCCCCGCAGAGCGTTCTTCAGGAAGTCGTTGGCCCGGGCTTCGATCCAGCCCGTGACGTCGTTGTCCGCCGGGCCGCCGTTGGGCGGGTTGTACTTGAAGCCGCCGTTGTCGGGCGGATTGTGCGAGGGCGTGATGACGATGCCGTCCGCCCGCCCCGCATCGCGGCCGCGGTTGTAGGTGAGTATCGCGTGGGATACGACGGGTGTCGGCGTGTATTCGTCATTGCGCGCGAGCATGACTTCCACGCCGTTGGCCGCGAGCACTTCGAGCGCGCTGGCGCACGCGGGGACCGACAGCGCGTGCGTGTCGATGCCGAGGAAGAGCGGGCCTCCCATGCCCTGCCGCTTGCGGTAGTCGCAGATGGCCTGGCTGATGGCGAGCACATGCCGTTCGTTGAATGTGCCATCGAAGGCGCAGCCGCGATGGCCCGAGGTGCCGAACGCCACGCGCTGCTCCGGCACCGAAGGGTCGGGCACATGAGTGTAGTAGGCCGTGACGAGCCGGGGTACGTCGACGAGCATTTCCGGCGTGGCGGGCTTGCCTGCCAGCGGACTCAGCCTGCTCATGCGTGCGGGGCTTCCATCAGCTCCTCGCATTTCGCGGCGATGCGGCGCATCAGGTCGCCCCATGATTTGGCGAAGGCTTCGGTGCCTTCGCGCTGGAGCTCGGCGGCGAGCGCCGCATCGTCGACACCGCTGCGCGCGAATTCCGCGAGGACGGCTTCGGCGGTGCCGCCGTCGAACGGAATGGTGCTCTTCACGTTCCCATGATCGGCGAATGCGAGCAGTGTCGTTTCGGGCATGGTGTCGATCGTCTCCGGAGCCGCCAGCGCCTCGACGTAAAGGACGTCCGGGGCGGCCGGATCCTTGGTCCCGGTGCTCGCCCACAGCAAGCGTTGGGGCAGGGCGCCGGAAGCGGCCAGGTTGCGCCAGCGCGGCGAAGCGAGCAGGTCGCGATAGGCCTTGTAGGTGCGCATGGCGATGGCGATGCCGAGGCGGTTGCGCAGCTCGACAGGAACCTTGTCGCTCACGGCCACGTCCCAGCGGCTGACGAAGATCGACGCGACGGAACCGACCGCCGGGTCGCGGCCGGCGGCGATGCGCCGCTCGATGCCCCGCATGTACGCCTCGGCCGCCGCGAGGTAGTGCTCGCGCGAGAACAGCAGCGTGACATTCACCGGCACGCCCGCGAAGATCGCCTCCTCGATCGCGGGTATGCCCGCGCGGGTGCCCGGGATCTTGATGAAGAGGTTGGGGCGCTGCGCGCGCGCGTGCAGTTGCGCGGCCGCCTGCACGGTGGCGGCGGTGTCGTCCGCGAGCAAGGGCGATACCTCGAGGGACACCCAGCCGTCGACGCCACGGGTGGCGTGGTGGATCGGCCGCAGAAGATCCGCCGCCGCGACCAGGTCTTCCAGCGCAAGCTCGAAGAACAATGCCTCGCCGGCCCGGCCCGCAAGCGCCTTCTCGCGAATGGCGTCGTCGTAGAAGTCGTTGTTCGCGATCGCGTGATCGAAGATCGTGGGATTGGACGTGAGGCCCGTCACCGCGAAATCCCTGATGTAGCGGCCGAGCGTGCCGCTCGTCAGAAGCCCGCGCGTGATGTTGTCGAGCCAGACGCTCTGGCCCAGATCGTGAAGCTGCTGCGTGGCGTTCATGTCGTCTCCTGTCGCCGGTCGACGGCGCCGGCGACGTTCAGCAAGGCGGGAAGATCGTAATCCAGCAGGTCGCCGATGCGCCCGATCGCCAGGTCCGCCGGCGGATAGGCGGAGAGAATGCGCGGATCGAGCGCGTAATGTCCCTGGCGCGGGAACACGGTCGTGAGCCGGTCCCGCAGGATTTCCTTCATCGCCGCGAGGATCCGCAGCTTGTCGTCCACCATGACGTAATGGCGTGCCGGGTAACGCTTCTCGACCTCGTCGAGCATGCGCTCCTTGTGGATGTAGATCAGGACCCGGCCCTCGACGGCGTCCCACAATCCCGATCGCTGGATCTTGCGCGGCTGGAAGACCACGTCGCCATCGGACAGGATCACCGTCGGCTCCCCAACGGCGAAGATGCTCGATCACGGCGAGCGCTCCCGGATAGAGCCGCTCGGCGAACGGATAGTCCACGAGAAACGCGGACATCCGCAGCAGGCGCGGATCGTTCATCGCGCCGAGCCGGTAGCGCTGCAACGCGCCGAGGTAGTCCGCGTAACCCAGCTCGGCGCGCAAGCTCCTCGAAGATCTTCCAGTATCGATCCCGGCTCTCGGGCCCGAACTCGCCTTCGAGATGCGCGCTGAGATCGCTCGACCACGCGATCGTTGTCGAGCAGCGTGTTGTCGCAGTCGAGCAGGAATACGACGTCATCACCGGGCATGGTCTTCAATCGGGAGTGTCATCCGCCAACCTGGGGTTGTGCCAGCAGCCGTCGGCTGCGATGAGCGCGTCCGCCTCCCGCGGGCCCCCAGCTGCCGCGCTTGTAGGGCAGGGTCCGGTGGCGCTTCACCAGGACCGGTTCGACCACCGCCCAGGCCGCCTCCACGGCATCCTCGCGCGTGAAGAGCGCTCCGTTGCCGGCCATTGCGTCGCCCAGGAGCCGCGCGTAGGGCGCCTGCTCCGCCGGCCGCTCGTCGAGCAGGTAGAGCTCCCGCTGTTCGCCGACGAACTCCTTTCCCGCGCGCTTGACGCGAGCGGCGAGCGCGACGGCGGAGCTGGGGGAAATGCGAAAGCGAAGATAGTTCGCCGGCTCGGCGCGCGGGGGCCGAGTCGGCGAACAGCCGCTGCGGCGGCGGCTTGAGCTCGACCATCACCTCGGCCGCCGTCTCGGCCAGGCATTTTCCGGAGCGCAGGTACCACGGCACGCCGGCCCAGCGCCACGAGTCGATGAAAAGCCGCAGCGCGCAGAAAGTCTCGACGTCGGAATCCTTCGCCACGCCCGATTCCTTGCGGTAGCCGGCGTACTGGCCGCACACCAGGTCGTCCGGCGTGAGAGGGCGCATCGCCTGGAATACATCTGCCGTTTCTCCGTGCACGGCTCCGAAGCCCCGGTAGGTCGGCGGCTCCATCGCGAGGAGCGCCACGATCTGGAAGAGATGGTTCTGGACGACGTCGCGCAGGCAGCCGGCGGTCTCGTAGAACGCACCCCGGCTGCCAACGCCGAAATCCTCGGCCAAGGTGACCTGGACGCTCGCCACGTAGTTGCGGTTCCAGATCGGCTCGAGGAACGAATTGGCGAAGCGGAAGTAGAGGATGTTCATGATCGCTTCCTTCGCGAGGAAGTGATCGATGCGGAATATCGAGTCCTCCGGGAACACGCTGCGTGCGATGCGGTTGAGCCTGCGCGCCGAGGCGAGGTCGCGTCCGAACGGCTTTTCGACGATGACGCGCGCGTGATCGGCGAGGCCCGCGGCGCCGAGTCCCTCGATGACCGTCGCGAAGAGCGCGGGCGGGATGGCGAGGTAGTGCGCCGGGCGCCGCGCATCGCCCAGCGCCTGCTTGAGCGCCTCGAAGGTGGCCGCGTCGTTGTAGTCGCCGCGGACGTAGCGCAGCAGGGAGAGCACGTGGCGCAGGGCGCGGCGGTCGTCGATCTTCCCGGATTGCCGGATGCCGTCCTCCGCGCGCTTGCGCAATTGCGCCGGGGTCCAGCTTCGAGGAAGCCACACCGATCACCGGAACGTCGAGAGCGCCGTGCTTCGCCATGGCATAGAGCGCCGGAAAGATCCTCTTGTGCGCGAGGTCGCCGGTGACGCCGAACAGCACCAGCGCATCCGAGCGTGCGGCGCCCCTGTGGGTGCCATCCATCTCAGCTTCGTCCCTTCTTCTTCTCGTCATGGCCGCCGAACTGCTTGCGCATCGCGGACAACACGCGATTGGCGAAATCCGCGCCGTCGCGGGAGGTGAAGCGTTCGTAGAGAGCGGCGCTGAGGACGGGGGCTGGCACGGATTCGTCGATGGCGGCCGCGATCGTCCAGCGTCCCTCGCCGGAATCGGACACGCGACCGGCGAATTCCTTCAAGCCGGGGCTGGCCTGCAACGCGGCCGCGGTCAGGTCCAGCAGCCACGAGCCGATCACGCTTCCCCGCCGCCAGAGCTCCGCGATCTGAGCGAGGTCCAGATCGTATTGGTAATGTTCCGGGTCGCGAAGAGGTGTCGTTTCCGCGTCCGCATCGCGCGGGCGCTTGCCGGCGTTGGCGTTGCGCAGGATGTTCAGCCCTTCGGCATACGCGGCCATGAGGCCATACTCGATGCCGTTGTGGACCATCTTCACGAAGTGGCCCGCGCCAACGGGGCCGCAGTGCAGGTATCCCTGCTCGGCGGGGCCGGGAGTGCCCTTCCTGCCCGGGGTGCGCGGCGCTGCCTCCACACCCGGCGCGATGCTCCTGAAGATCGGATCCAGGTGCCTGACGACCTCGTCCTCTCCGCCGATCATCAGGCAGAAGCCGCGATCCCGCCCGAACACCCCGCCGCTGGTGCCGCAATCGACGTAATGGATGCGCCGGCGCCTGAGCGTCTTCGCCCTCAGGAGATCGTCGCGGTAGTAGCTGTTGCCGCCGTCGATGACGATGTCGCCGGCCTCCATGCGCGAGGCCAGCTCCTCCACGATCCTGCCGGTCACGGCGGCAGGGACCATCACCCAGACCGCGCGCGGCCTGGCGAGCTTCGCGACCAGCTCCTCGATCGAGGCGCAGCCGCGAACACCGCGGCCCGCGAGCTTCTTCACCGCGGCGCGGCTCGCGTCGTAGACGACGCAAGTGTGGCCGTCCTTCGTCAAGCGACGCACCAGGCTCGCGCCCATGCGTCCCAGTCCGATCATGCCGAGATGCATTCCGAATGCTCCTTATCGCGGCTCGGGTTCGGCTGCAATTATCGATGAATGGTTCCGGGTCACATCGGCGGCACGAGCAGCGCGGACTCCACCAGGACGTCGACGCCCGCCGCCGGCATGATCGAGCGCGCCGGAATGTCCTTGCCGGCACGCCATTCGGTCACCGCCGCACGCTTGGACTCGCCGGCGACCAGGAAGATCACTTCCCGCGCACGGCTCAGCCGCGCCGCGCTCAGCGACACGCGTTGCGCGGGCGGCTTGGGTGCGTCGAGCACCGCCAGCGCATCCGGCGCTCCGCGCTCCGTCCCCCATTCGTGACCGGGAAAAAGGCTTGCCGTGTGGCCGTCCTCGCCCAATCCGAGCAGGACCAGGTCGAAGTCTCCGGCCGTCTGCAGCGTCTCGGCATACATTCGGGCAGCCGCGAGCGCACCCCGTTCCCCCGGTATCGCATGCACCTGCAGCGCGGGAATGGGCACTGAATCGAGCCACGCCTCCGCGGCCATGCGCGAATTGCGCGCCGAATCGTCCGGCGGCAGACAGCGCTCGTCGCCGAAATAGACGTGCCACGCGGACCAATCGGTTCGGGCAGTACGCAACGCGCGATAGATTCCCCGCGGCGTGTTTCCGCCGGCGAGCACGAGATGGAACCGGCCGCGCTCGCGAATGGCCCGCGCGGCGCCGGAAAGGATCGCCTCGAGCGCCGCTTGCCGCAGCGACTGCTCGTCGGGGACCGCATGCCAGCGGCACAGTTGCGGGGAATCCTGCTCCCCGCTCGAGCCGCAAGCGTCTACTTCTTGTCCTCGCCTTTTGCCACGTCCTGGACCTTTTCCCCGGCCTTCTCGATTTGCTGTCCCGCCTTGTCCATCGCCTTGTCGACTTCCTTGCCGGCGTGCTCGGCCGGGCCCTCTTTTTGCGGGCAGGCGGCCAGGACCATGGCGAAGGCGCTCGCCGCCGTTACGGTCATCACACTCTTCCAGAATTTCATTGTCTTCATCTCCATTGATTTGCCTGCTTACGAGGAGGCCGTCGATCGTGCCGATCGCACATGATCACCATTACGCACAACGGGCGGATCGGTCTGTGCGGTGTCGTACACAGGCCTTGCCTCGACCTGGGGCCGATCGTCAGCGCAGCAGCGCCAGGGCGCGCGCGCAGACGTTGTCGACGGTGAAGCCGTACTCGCGCAACATGACCTCGCCCGGGGCCGAAGCGCCGAAGCGTTCCACACCGAGCACGTCGCCGCGGTCGCCGACGTAGCGATGCCAGCCCTGCGGGACGCCGGCTTCGACCGCAAGGCGCGCGCCGACCGACGGCGGCAACACCGCGTCGCGATATTCCCGCGGTTGGGCGTCGAACAGCTCCCAGCTCGGCAGCGAGACGACGCGCACCGCAATTTCGCGCGCCCGCAATTTCTCTCCGCGCTGCGACGGCCAGCGCGACTTCCGAGCCCGACGCGATCAGGATCAGCTCCGGCTTGCCCCCGGGCGCATCGGCCAGCACATACCCCCCGCGCCGCAACCCGTCGGCAGGCGCAAATCGGGCGCGATCGAGCGTCGGCACGTCCTGCCGCGTCAGCATCAGCGCCACCGGCCGGTCGCGCGTCTCCACCGCGACGCGCCAGGCGACGGCGGTCTCGTTGGCGTCGGCGGGGCGAATGACATCGAGGCGAGGCATCGCGCGCAGGCCGGCAAGCTGCTCGACGGGTTGATGCGTCGGGCCGTCCTCGCCCAGCGCGATGCTGTCGTGGGTGAACACGTAGATCACGTGCAGGCCCATCAGCGCGGCGAGGCGCATCGGCGGGCGCATGTAATCGGAAAAGACCAGGAAGGTCGCGCCGAACGGGACGGTCCCGCCATGCGCCGCCAGGCCGTTCAGGATCGCTCCCATCGCATGCTCGCGCACGCCGAAATGCAGGTTGCGGCCGGCGCAGCTCCAGCCGCCGCCCGTCGGAGCCCTGTCGATCGCGCGCGTCGAGCGCCGGGCGGCTCGAAGTCCCCCAATCCCTGCAGCGCGGTGTGGGTCGACGGATCCAGGTCCGCCGAGCCGCCGATCAGCGCCGGCAGGCGCGGCGCGACGGCGTTCATCACCTTGCCCGAGGCGACCCGTGTCGCCATGCCTTTGGCGTCGGCGGGAAAGACGGGAATGTCCTCATCCCAGCCGCGCGGGCAATCCGCCGCGCATGACGCTGCTCCAGTTCCGCGCGCGAGCTCCGGAAACGCTTGCGCGTACGCGGCGAACCTGGCGTTCCATTCGGCTTCGCGCCCGCTGGCCCCTCGCGAGCGCCTCGCGAAAATGCGCGCGCGCCGCGTCGGGAACGTAGAACGCCGGCTCGGTCGGCCAGCCGAGGTTTTGCTTGGTCAGGCGCACTTCCTCTTCGCCCAGCGGCGAGCCGTGCGCCTTGAAGTGTCCTGCTTGTGGGGCGAGCCGTAGCCGAGATGCGTGCGCACCAGGATCAGCGACGGGCGCCGAGTTTCGGCGCGGGCGCTCGCGAGCGCCCGCTCGATCGCCGCCAGGTCGTTGCCGTCCGTCGACCGATTGGGTGTGCCAGCCGTAGGCCTCGAAGCGCCGCGCGCGGTCCTCGGTGAACGCGATGTCGGTGCCGGCGGAAAGCGTGACGTGGTTGTCGTCGTAGAGATAGATCAGCTTGCCCAGCTGCAGATGGCCGGCCAGCGAGGCGGCTTCCGACGCGACGCCTTCCATCAGGTCGCCGTCGCTGACGATCGCGTAGGTGTAGTGATCGATGATCTCGAAGCCCGGCCGGTTGTAGCGCGCGGCCAGGTGCGCTTCGGCCATCGCCATGCCGACGCCGTTGCGCGAAGCCCTGGCCGAGCGGACCCGTCGTCGTCTCGACGCCGGGCGTGACGCCGCGTTCCGGGTGGCCCGGCGTCATGCTGCCCCATTGGCGAAACTGCTTGATCTGCTCCAGCGGGAGGTCGTAACCGGTGAGGTGGAGCAGGCTGTAAAGCAGCATCGAGCCGTGCCCCGCCGAAAGGACGAAACGGTCGCGGTCGAGCCAGGCCGGGTTCGACGGGTTGTGCTTGAGAAAGCGCGTCCAGAGCACGTAGGCCATCGGCGCGGCACCCAGCGGCAGGCCCGGATGGCCGCTGCCGGCTTTCTGCACGGCATCGACCGAAAGGAAGCGCAGGGTGTCGATGCACAAGTCATCCAGGCTGGAAGCGCGCTGTACGGCGGCGGGTGATGCGTTCATTTCGGCTGTTCCTGGATCCTGGCGGACCCGCCGGTCACGGAAACTCTCTCGGGGTCTCGCGTGCCTAGGACATGCGGCCGTTGGCCGCGTTCCTTGGTGAAGGCTTCCTTCAGTTGTTCACGCCGGCCACCACCGCCTTGAGGCCGGCGATGTCCTGGATGCGGATGTGCTTCTGGTCCACGCAGACAAGGCCGTCGTCCTGGAAACGCGAGAAGAGACGGCTCACGGTCTCGAGCGAGAGCCCGAGGTAGCTGCCGATCTCGTGGCGCGTCATGCGCAGGTGGAACTCGTGGGAAGAAAAGCCGCGCGCGACGAAGCGCTGCGACAGGTTGAGCAGGAAGGCGGCGAGCCGCTCGGCGGAGCACATGGTGCCGAGGAGCAGCATCACGCCCTGGTCGCGCACCAGCTCGCGGCTCATGACCCTGGAGAGCTGGCGCTGCAGGCCCGGATCGTCGAGCCACGCGTAGGGGATGATGCAGACCTCGCTGTCCTCGAGCGCCGTGGCGTCGGCCGTATGGCTTTCGGTGTCGATGCCGTCCATGCCGAGGATTTCGCCGGCCATGTGGAAGCCGGTCACCTGGTCGCGGCCGTCCTCGAGGGCGACGGTGCTCTTGAAGAATCCGCTGCGGATCGCGTAGAGCGAATCGAAGCAAGCGCCGGCGCGGTACAGGTTCTCGGCTCGCTTGATCCGCTTGCGCGTGTAGAGGTGGTTGCCCGCGAACGCAGCCTCGGGCGCGGCGAGCCGGCAAGTCTGGCACAGCGCGGGAAGATTGCACGCCGCGCAGTGCCTGCCGACGCGCGAATTGTTGCCGGAGCGCGCCCTCGGGTACTCCGCTGGCGGGTCGATCGCGGGCTTGCGAATCCTGGTGGCTGCGGCGGACGAGATTTCCATGGTTGCTTTCCTGGTGATTGCCCGCGCCGCGAGTCCATCGGCGAATCGCCGCCGACAAGCGCGACTACTGGTGACCCGAGTCGTGCTCTTCTTTCTTGTTCTCCTGGCCCTTGGCGTGCGCTGCGTCCTTGTTCTCTTGTCCCTTGCCTTGCGGCGCGGCCTTGTTCTCCCCCCCTTGCCTTGCGGCGCCGCCTTGTTCTCCCCCCCCTTGCCCTGCGGTGCCGTCTGGGCGTGCTGCGCTTGCGCCGGCGGCTGCTTGGGTTGCGCCTGCTGCACAGGCGGCTTGGGTTGCGCCTGCTGCACAGATGGCTTGGGTTGGGCCTGCTGCACAGATGGCTTGGGTTGCGCGTGCTGCACGGGTTGCTCAGGTCTTGGCTGCATCGACTGTGGATGTTGCGGTGGCTGACTCGGCTGCGAACGCGGCTGCGGAGTCGGCGATCGCTGCGGGACGGGCGCCTGCTGGGCAGGGGCGGCCTGCCGTTGGAAATGCTGCTGCGTTACGGCCTCGCGCGGCTGGTACTGGTAGTTCTGGGCGCGAATCGTGACTTGCTGCGCAGGCGCGCTAGGGTAGCGGTTCCCCGAATACTGACGCTGGTAGGTCGGCAACGGCGCGGCGGACGGAGCGGCACGATGGTCCCACTGGTCCCATCCGGAGCGACGCTTTTCCCAGTCTTGGCCCCAGTGATCGCCCCAACGGGGTGGCGCATCGGCGCGCCAGCCGTGGAAGTACGACGGGGGATGGCGGTAGTAGCGCACGGGAACGCGCAGCAGGTACAGCGGCACGTCCTCGGGTTGCACCAGCTCCCACGGCCCGTTGTACCAGCTGCTCGCATACCAGTTGTCCGACTGGTACACCCAGTAGACGCCGTCATAGAAGAAATAATTCGAATTGGCTCGAGGATCGTAGTAGACGGGATAGCCGGGGATCAGGGCGAGCTGCGGATACGCCGGCACGTTGATCCCGATGCTGATGCCGGGCAATTGGATGCCGAAGCTGACCTGGGCGTGGGTCGGAATTGCCGGGCCAAGCAGCAACGACAACGCGACAAGCAGGTAGCGCATGGTCTGTCCTTACTTCGCAATGACTTGCAATGAGGGGCCTCGCGATCAGGGGAGCTTGCGCGTAGGCGCCGGAGATAGTCCGTACGGTATCGCACATAGCAGGATCCCGGATTGCGCTCGCGCAAATTCGCGTGCTATGCGCGTCATCGCACAGAGAAGGTTTCCGGAGAAGGGGAGGATGTCACGGTACGGCAACCGACAAGCTCTTCACGAAAGGAAAACAGCCATGCTCTACACCATCGCCGTCGTCCTCGTCATCCTGTGGCTCCTGGGAATGGTCACCTCCACCACCATGGGTGGTCTCGTTCACGTCCTGCTGGTGATCGCCATCATCGTTGTCCTGCTGCGCGTCCTCAGCGGGCGCAGCGCTCTCTAAAGTCACCGCCGCTGGAATGCCTGAAAGGAATGGCCGATGGACACCCTGCTGAAGGATGTATCCGAAGTTCGACCGGCTCTGTTCGATGTCGAGACCCTGCGCGCGCGCGCGCGCCTGCACATCGAGCAAGGCGCGGTCACGCCGGGCTACGCGGCCGAACGCGAGGCCGTGATCGAGCTCCTCAACAAGGCGCTCGCGACCGAGATCGTGTGCGTCCTGCGCTACAAGCGCCATTACTTCATGGCGGCCGGCATCCACGCCGCCCCGGTCGCGGCGGAGTTCCTCGAGCACGCGAACGAGGAGATGCATCATGCCGATGTCCTCGCCAAGCGCATCGTCGAGCTGCACGGGGAGCCGGATTTCTCGCCCGACGGCTTGTCGAAGCGCAGCTACGCCGAATACGTCGCGGGCGACTCCCTCACGGCGATGATCAAGGAAGACCTGATCGCCGAGCGCATCGCCATCGAGGGCTATCGCCAGATGATCGGCTATCTGGGCGAGAACGACCCCATGACACAGCGCCTGCTGAAGGAGATCCTCGCCAGCGAGGAAGAGCACGCGGAGGACCTGTCGTCCCTGCTGGAAGGCATGGCGAACGAGGTCTAGCTCAGTATCAATGCCGTGATCCTGGGGCGCGATTTCGCGGGGCAGATGCAAGCCGCGTACGCGAGGGACATCGCGGCGTCCGAGGAGATCGATCTCGCCAGCTGGGAGCGCAGGTCGCTGCTGCTGCGCCTGAAAGAGTTGACGGCCCAGTTGTGGGGGCGCTTGCTCTAGACGGGAGTCACCGAAGACAGTTTGTCGGATGACGGCTAGACTACCCGCCATGCGAGACTGCTGAATGACCGACCGCGGAATGGCGAAATGCCGATAGCTTCGCCGCTCCAGCCGTGGTGGCTCGAGACGCTGCCGTCCGGGCCGGCCGACCTCGCCACGCTTGCCGGGGGCCTGTCGGGTGCGCAGGCCAGGGCACGGCTTGCCAGATTCGGCCCCAACCTGTTTCGCGAGAGGCGGGACAAGCCGCTGCTGGTGCAGTACCTCACGCGCTTCAGGAACCCCCTCGTCCTCATCCTCCTCGTCGCCAGCGCCGTCTCGGCATTCACGGGGGAGGTTGCCAACTTCCTCATCATCACCTGCATCGTTCTCCTGAGCGTCACGCTGGACTTCGTCCAGGAGTATCGAGCCAATGCGGTTGCGGAAAAGTTGCGCCAATCGGTTTCCGTTCGCGCCACCGTGATGCGGGACGGCAAGTCCCAGGAGGTCCCGGCTACCGAGGTAGTGCCCGGAGACGTCGCCCTCCTCTCGGCGGGAGACATGATTCCGGCGGACGGACGGGTGCTTGAAGCGGATGACTTCTTCGTGAAGCAGGCGCTGCTGACCGGTGAATCGTATCCCGTGGAAAAGCGACCCGGCACGCTGCCTGCCTCGGCCACGGGTCTCGACGAAGCGTCCAACGCGGTCTTCATGGGCACATCGGTCATCAGCGGCAGTGCCCGGGTGCTGGTGGTGAAGACCGGTACCGCCACGGCGGTCGGAGAAATCGCCGAGAGCGTCTCCCGCCCGTCCGCACCGACCTCGTTCGAGATGGGCGCCCGCCGCTTCGGCATGCTGATCATGCGGCTGACGGTCCTGATGGTGATGTTCGTGCTGCTCGTGAACGCCTTTTCCCACAAGCCATGGCTGGAGTCGTTCCTGTTCGCCGTGGCGTTGGCCGTGGGCCTCACGCCCGAGCTCCTGCCCATGGTGATCTCGGTCACGCTGTCGCGGGGTGCGGTGCGCATGGCGAGGCAGCGCATGATCGTCAAGCGGCTGTCGGCCATCCAGGACCTGGGTTCGATGGATGTCCTTTGCACCGACAAGACCGGCACCTTGACCGAAGCCAGCATCCGCATGGAAAGGCATGTCGATCCGGAAGGCCGCGCGAGCGAGCGGGTGCTGGAGCTGGCGTATCTCAACAGCTTCTTCGAGACGGGCCTGAAGAGCCCGCTCGACGAAGCGATCCTGACCCACCAGCACGTCGAGGTGGGCGCCTGGAAGAAGGTCGACGAGGTCCCGTTCGACTTCGAGCGTCGCCGCGTCTCCGTGCTTCTGGATAACGGCGCGACGCGCTGGCTGGTGGTGAAAGGCGCGCCGGACGAGATCGTGGGACTTTGCACCCATTGCGAAGCGGAAGGCGCCAAGGTCCAGCCGCCCATGGACGAAGCGGCCCGGGCGGCGATTCTCGGCCAGTACCATGCCCTCGAAGAAGAGGGTTTCCGTGTGCTGGGCATCGCGTGGCGCGAGGTTCCCCGGGACCATCCTCATGCGGTGGTGGGCGACGAATCGGAGCTGGTGCTCGCGGGCTTCGCCGCCTTCCTCGATCCTCCCAAGAAAAGCGCCGCCTCGGCGCTGGCCGCACTCGACAAGGCGGGCGTGGCGATCAAGATCGTGACCGGCGACAGCGATCGGGTCACGCGGCATGTCTGCGCCGAATTGAGGATTCCGGTCACGGGGCTGCTGACCGGCAAGGAGATCGCGCAGATGGACGACTACGCGCTGCGCGCCCGGGTGGAAGCCACGAACCTGTTTTGCAGGGTCAACCCGGCGCAGAAGAATCGGGTGCTCCTCGCGCTCAAGGCACGCGGCCATGTGGTGGGCTACCTGGGTGACGGCATCAACGACGCGCCCTCGTTGCACTCGGCGGATGTCGGCCTGTCGGTGGATTCGGCCGTGGACGTCGCGAAGGAGGCGGCCGACATGATCCTGCTGGAGCAGGACCTGCATGTGGTCCACGCGGGCGTGCTCGAAGGACGGCGTACCTTCGGCAACATCATGAAGTACATCATGATGGGCACCAGCTCCAATTTCGGGAACATGTTCAGCATGGCAGGCGCGGCGCTCTTCCTGCCTTTCCTGCCGATGTTGCCGACACAGATCCTGCTCAACAACATCCTCTACGACATATCGGAAGTGCCGATCCCGCTGGACGAGGTGGATGCCGAGGAAATCCTGCGTCCACGCGTGCTGGACATGGGCTTCGTGCGCAACTTCATGCTCGTGATCGGGCCGGTCAGCTCGGTGTTCGACTTCCTGACCTTCTACGTCCTCCTGGCCGTGTTGCAGGCGGACGAGAAGCTGTTTCAAACCGGCTGGTTCGTCGAATCGCTGTGCACGCAGGTGCTGGTGATCTTCATCATCCGCACTCGCGGCAATCCCCTGAAGAGCCGCGCCCATCCGCTGCTGACGGCAACGTCGCTGGCGGTCGTGGCGATCGCGATGGTGTTGCCGTTCACGCCGATAGGAGCGTATTTCGGCTTCGTCGCACCGCCTGCCCGTTTCTATTTCATCCTCGGCGGGATGGTGCTTGTCTATCTTTGCATCGTTGAGCTGGCCAAGCGGGGTTTCTACCGCTGGTCGGACGGTCGCGGTCGAACCACCTCGCTCGCGAAATCCCGCGCCTGATCATCGTGCGAATGGCGATGCCCTGATGCCCATATACGCCAGCTGTCAGCCGATCCAGCGAATCTCCGGCTTCTTGCGCGCAACGGGCGCCGGTACGCCCTTCGGGTGCCCGACGATGATCGGCGCGACTGACACCCAGGCGGCGGGAAGGCCGAGCGCGTTCTTCCCCTCGGGCGTATTGAGGTAGCCCTGCGCGAAACCGATCCAGCAGGTGCCGAGTCCGGCCGCCGCGGCGGCGAGCATCAGGTTCTCGGCGGCCAGCGCACAGTCCTCGACGATCCAGGGACCTTGCGCGATCGCCGAGATCACGATCAGTACGGGCGCGTGATAGAAGATGTGAAAGGCCGGATCGGTGAGACGCGGCCGGAAGTGGTCGGCGCGGGGACCCGCGGGCAGGGTCGCGACCATGTGCGACTTCGCGGCACGCGAGATGCGGTCGAGCACGTTCTGGTCGCGCACGACCGTGAATGTCCACGGCTGCTCGTTCACCGCGCTCGGCGCGTGAATCGCGGCATCGATCAACCGGAGGATGGTTGGCTCGTCGACAGCTTCATTCGTGTACTCACGTACCGCGCGGCGGCGGGTGATGGCTTCGTTCAGGTCCATGGCTATGCCTTTCGCAGAGCGTCGCCACCTGCGTCAGGAGATGGCGGAGTCGATTCCGATGGACGCTACGCGCTTTCGGCATTCTCCATCTGACCAAGCGCAAGCCGGGCGACTTCCCGAGGAGCGGTAGAATTGCCACGATGTCCGATCCCCGTGTCTATTTCGCCGCCGAGCGGACGCTCCTCGCCTGGATCCGAACGGGGCTCACCGTGATGGGCCTCGGATTCGTGGTGGCCCGCTTCGGCCTCTTCCTCGCGGTGCTGGGCGCCGCAGGCCCCATGCACACCGCTGGGGTCGGGCATTGGCGCTCGAATGCGCTCGGCATCGCGCTCGTGCTCACCGGCGCCGGCGCGATTCTCGGCGCGATCGTGAATCACCGGCATTACGTGCGCGCGCTGCCCGACGCCGACCGCCCGCGGGCGGCGATGCCGTGGCTCACGGTGCTCGTGGCGCTCGCGGTCGCCGCGACCGGCCTCCTGCTCGCCGCCTACCTCGCGGTCTCCTGACGGTTTGCCCGGAGCCCCGACCCGCAATCATTCGGAGGAAATCCATGTATCGCAGAATTCTCGTTCCGATCGATGGCAGCGCCACCGCCGCGCGCGGCCTGCGCGAGGCAATCGCCCTTGCGAAGGACCAGCGTGCGAAGCTTCGGCTGGTGCATGTGGTCGATGAATCCATGGTGCTCGGCATGGCGGAGGCGGGAGTCGACCTCCAGCCCCTCATGGACGGGCTGCTCCAGAACGGCCGGCGCCTGCTCGAGCGGGCGCGACGCGCCGCGGAAAAGCACGGTGTCCGGGCGGAGACGATGGCCTACGAATCGATGATGGGACCCGCGGCCGACGCGATCCTGCGCGACGCGAGGAAGTGGCGCGCGGACCTCGTTGTCATGGGAACCCATGGCCGCCGCGGCATCCGGCGTCTCGTGCTCGGCAGCGACGCGGAGCAGATCCTGCGGCAGACGGCGATACCCGTTCTCCTCATCCGGGCGCGCTAGCCCCGTTTCCCGAACACATCTGCGAATGAAGAAGGCCGATCTGGAGAAGCTGAAGGGCAAGAAGGTGGGCTCGGGCGTTGGCTCCGCACGCGGCGGCCAGGGCGCGGCGTTGAGCAAGCGCGACCAGGCGCTGGCTCGCAAGCGGGAGCTGCTTGAAAAGGTACGCAAGGCGAAGTAGGGCGCCGAACCGCAGATCTGGAGGCATGCATGAAGATAGCCGTCGTCGTGGGCAGCCTGCGCAAAGGCTCGTACAGCCGCATGGTCGCGAAGGCGATGTGCGGCCTGGCCCCGCAGCTCGAATGCGAGCTCGTGGAGATCGGGCAGCTTGCGCTCTACAACGCGGACCTCGACGAAGGCTCGCCGCCGAAGGAATGGGCGGCGTTCCGCGAGCGCATCCGGGCGGCCGACGCGGTGCTCTTCGTGACGCCCGAGTACAACCGCTCGGTGCCGGGTGTCCTCAAGAACGCGATCGACGTCGGCTCGCGCCCCTACGGGAAGAGCGCGTGGGCGAAGAAGCCGACGGCGGTCGTGAGCGTTTCGCCCGGCGCGCTCTCCGCCTTCGGCGCGAACCACCACTTGCGCCAGTCGTTCGTCTTCCTCGACATGCCCCCGATGCAGCAGCCCGAGGCGTACATCGGGGGCGCGGCGAAGCTCTTCGATGCCGAGGGACAGTTGACGAACGCCGATACGCGCGAGTTCCTGCGCAAGTTCATGGAGGCGTTCGTCGCGTGGATCAAGGCGAACGTCGTCAGGCCATGATCGGCGCAAGAGCCGCACCGATCCGCTTGCCCTGGGCCGGCGTGATCATCCCGTTCAGCAATTCGCCGAAGCGCGGAATCTGCACGCCCGACACGATGTACTGCCAGCGATAGGCTGCAAGAACGGTGGCCTTCACGGCTTCGACCTCGACCGCCGTCATGCGGCGGCCGCAGATTTCGACGAAGTAGTGCGTATCGGCGGCGGCCTGGGCCTGCAGGATCCCGTCGACGGCGCCCACCAGCGCGATCAGGTCGTCCACGGCCGCATCGCGCGCCTCGGGCGTGAGCTTCGCGTTCTCGCGCACCCATTCCAGCTCGTCCAGGATCGCGTGCTGCGATTCCTCTTTCCAGTGGAACAGGAACACGTCCTTGAACAGCGGGGAAAGCTCGCTGTCCGGCTCGATGCTGGCCCGGTAGTGCGCCTGCGTGAACAGCTCGATGAGGCAGGTCAGCGCGAGGACCGCCCAGGTCGACTTGCCCAGCACGACCGACGCGACCTCGTTGGGCCGCGGCACGAGCGAATACCCGGCGGGCATCCCGGCGGCGATCATGGCCTCGATCCGGCGAAACAGCTCCTGGTGCTTGAGCTCCTCGTCGGTGAAGCGCACCAGCGCCTCGAGCGCGGCCTGGTCGCCGAGCCAGTGGTCGCGGCTCAGTTCCAGGATCTTGGCCCCGATGAAGCGCTCGACCAGGCCGAAGATGTTGGCGTACGACCGGCCCTGGACCTGCGACAGCAGGCGGCGCTCGCCGGCGCCGAGGAACGGCACCCGGTCGACAAACGACAGGCCGTCGGGCAGGAATTTCTTCGTGAAGTCGAATTCGCGATGGCGAATCACGTCACGGTCGATGTCCCAGCGGATGCGCTTGGAAACCTCGACGCACTTGGCGTATCGCGCGGAATCGACGTGGGGTTGTTGGGTGGCTTGCGGTACGGGCATCTAAGTCTTCCTTGAGGTTGGGGTGGGTGAGACGGCGGCATCGCCGAACCCGTTGGCGGCATGGGCGTGGCGTGCCCAGGCGTCCAACTCGTCGTCGATGGATGCGTGGCGAATGTCTTGCGCGTTCACGGCCGCGAGCAACGTTATTTCGCTGCGGTGAAGGCCGAGGTCATGCAGCGTTCGGTCATCGAGCTGCCGAAGCGCATCGTAGGTGGACCTTGCTTGCCGACGTTGCCGGTAGCGTGCGTGCGCCCGGCGCACGATCGCGGCGGCTGCGTGGATCGCCGCGAGAATGGTCGCCCCGAGAGCGGCCGAGCGCAGGGCGCGAGCGATGTGATATGCCTCGTAGATGGTCGCTCGTACCGACATCGCATGGCGCAACTTCTTCGAGCACAGCCAGGCTTTCCGGATCGCATCGGAGCGCGTGTCGTGGGTTGGCCGGGAATGCGTCGAGCTGGTGCGCGGCGCGTGCATCGCGAATACCTGCCTGGTTCTTTCCATGTAGCCTCGTTCGATCGGATGTTCCGTGCTTGTCTCGGTCTGCTATCGTTTGTATAGCATGCTACCGGGGTTGCTATGAAAAGTAAAGCAGCAGTACCCGGCTGGCAGATCGGATGTTCCGTGTTTGGGTCGTTTGGGCGCGGTGCTAGTATTCCTGCGGCGGCAACGGCATTGAATGACCGGGCGTCCCGCTTTCTTGCGCGCGACGCCTCGATTGCACGATTCACCACGATGGATGCCCTCTCCGACCTCTTGCGCGTCGTCCAGCTGACCGGCGCTGTCTATCTCGACGGCGCGTTCTCGGCGCCGTGGTGCGTTACCATCCCCGCGGATTCGGCGCTTTGCTCGGCCTACCTGCCGCCGACCGAGCGTGTCGTCTCGTTCCATGTGGTGACGCAAGGAAGCTGCTGGGCGATGCTGCCGCACGATCCCGGCGGCGCGCTGCAGGTGGACGCCGGCGATGTCCTCGTGGTGCCGCAAGGCGAGACCCACGTGCTGGGCAGCTCCACCGACCTGTCGCCGGAGCTGCTGGCGCCGGTATTGGCGGATCGACTGGAGACGGCGCCGGGTGAGGTCATGACGATAGCCTGGGGCGGCGGCGGGGCGGTCACGCGAATGGTCTGCGGCTTTTTCGCGGCACAGGACATCGGGAGGAATCCGCTGCTATCCGCGCTGCCGCGGATGTTCAAGGCCGGGATGCGCGGATCCAGGGCGCCATGGCTCGAATCGTCGCTGCGCTTCGCGACCGCGGAGGCCGCCTCGGCGCAGGCCGGCAGCGCCACGGTGCTGGCCAAGCTGTCGGAGCTGGTGTTCGTCGAGGCGGTGCGGCGCTACGTCGACGCAATGCCCGACGATGGCAAGGGGTGGCTGGCGGGATTGCGCGATCGCATCGTTGCCCGCGCGCTTGCGCTGATGCATGGGCGCCCGGCGCAGCGCTGGACCGTGGAAGACCTCGCCCAACAGGCCGGCACGTCGCGCTCCGTGCTCGCGCGGCGTTTCGCGGACGTGCTCGGGGTGCCGCCGATGCAATACCTCGCACAGTGGCGCTTGCAGCTCGCCGCCCAGCAGCTTCGCCTCGCCGGCCGGCCGCTCGCATCGGTCGCGGAGGATGTCGGCTACGAATCCGAAGCCGCATTCAATCGCGCGTTCAAGCGCGAATTCGGCGTGCCGCCGGCGACATGGCGCAGGAATGCTGCCGGTTCCGCGACTCGCGATACAGGCCGCGGGTAGGCTAGGCTTGAAGTTCCTCGCGAGCCAGCCGGTCGTTCATGCAGTTCGAGGCACCTGGGGCCGTCGGGTTGCGGCCGTGCTGGGCGTCGCGGCGGCGCTTCTCGCGCTCGCGCCCGCCGCGGCCGCCGACGCCTATCCGGCGAAGCCGATCCGCATCATCGTGCCTTTCGGCGCGGGCGGCATCGCCGACCTCACGGTGCGCACGGTGGCGCAGAAGATGAGCCAATCGCTCGGGCAGCCGGTGGTCGTGGAGAACCGGCCGAGCGCGGGCGGGGTGATCGCCACCCAGGCGGTCGCGCGCGCCGAGCCCGATGGCTACACGTTGCTGCTCTTGTCCAACGCGAACGCGGTGAGCGTCGGCCTGTTCAAGTCGCTGCCGTTCGACACGGTGAAGGACCTGGCTCCGATCTCGACGCTGGGCTTCTTCGACCTGGTGGTGATCGCGCGCGCGGACTCGAAGTTCAAGACGTTGCGCGAGCTCGTATCCTACGCGCGGGAGCACCCGGGCCGGCTCAATATCGGCACGATCAACATCGGCAGCACGCAGAACCTGGCGGGCGAGCTCTTCAAGAGCCGCGCCGCGATCGACGTCCAGATCGTTCCCTTCGGCGGCACGCCGGCCCTGGTGTCGGCGTTGCTGGGCGGATCGGTGGATGCGGCCGTCGAGATTCTCGGTCCGGTGATGCCGCAGATTTCCGGCGGGAAGGTTCGCGCGCTCGCCGTGATGGGCGCCAAGCGCCGCGAGTCGATGCCCGAGGTGCCGACCGTGATGGACAGCGGGATCGCCGATTTCGACGTCGCCTCGTGGAACGCGCTTGCCGCTCCGGCGCGCACGCCGCGGGAGGTCGTCGCGCGCCTCGACCACGAGATCAACGCCGCGGTCGCTTCACCCGAGGTGAGGGCGCGGTTGGCGGAGCTCGGCGTCGACGCGCGCGGCGGCACGCCGGAGGAGGCGCGCGCGCTGCTCGCCAGCGAGATCCGGCGCTGGAGCGAGGTGATCGTGAAGGCCGGAATCCCGCGGCAATGAAGGCGATACCGCCGCCGCACCCGAGCCCGAGGAAGCCGGCGTTCGCCCTTCCTCCGGGGGCATGCGATGCGCACTGCCACGTCTTCGGTCCGGCGTCGCGCTTTCCCTATGCCGAGAATCGCCGCTACACACCGCCCGACGCGCCGGCGCAGCGGCTTGCCGCGCTGCATCGCCACCTCGGCGTGTCGCGCGCCGTCCTCGTGCAGGCGAGCGCGCACGGAAACGACAACAGCGCGATGCTCGATGCGATCGCGCGCAATCCGGACAACCTGCGCGGCGTGGCGATGGTCGAGGCCACGATTTCCGAAAACGAGCTCGGACGCCTGCATTTCGGCGGCGTGCGGGCCGTGCGCTACAACTTCGTTCGCCACCTGGGCGGCGCGCCGGACTACGCGACGATCCGGCGCATGGCACAGCGCATCGCCCCTCTCGGCTGGCATCTCGTCCTGCACCTGGACGCGGGGGACCTCGTCGAGCACGAGCGCTTCCTGCGAACGCTTCCCGTGCCGTTCGTGATCGACCACATGGGGCGGGTCGTGGCCGGCGATGGCCTCATGCAGCCGCCCTTCAGGCGCCTGCTCGACCTGCTGGGCGACGGGATGGCGTGGGTCAAGGTGAGCGGGGCGGATCGGGTCTCGACTGCCCTGGACGACTTCGCCGACGCTGTCCCGTTCGCGGCGGAGCTCGTCGCGACCGCGCCGGATCGCGTGCTCTGGGGCACCGATTGGCCGCACCCGAACGTGCGTGTGATGCCGGACGACGGGGCGCTCGTGGACCTGATCCCGGCGTTCGCGCCGGACGAAGCGCTGCGCACGAAGCTGCTCGTCGACAATCCGACTCGGCTCTATTGGAGGTGAACATGGATGATATGGCGACCGGCAAGGACATGAACGTTGGCGACATCGGCAGACCGAGGCCAACATCCACGCCGGCGGCCAAGGAAGGCCTCAAGAACGGCACGAAGAACTGACGCCTGTGCTGCGGGCCCTCGTGCCGGCTTGCGGCCTACCAGCTGCGCCGCCGGACGGCGATCATCACTACTTCGACCCGCCGCCTTCCTGCATCTTCCGAAGGACGGAATCCAGGTTGAAGCTGTCCGCCTTCTGCCGCTGCGGGAATTCCTTGAAGGTCGCCAGGAAACTGCCCACGTAGGCCTGCGCGGGCACCAGCAGGTAGACGTGATCGATCATCCAGTCGTAGTAGGTGTTCGACGTGATGTCCGCACGCTCGTACGGGTCGGTGCGAAGGTTGAAGATCTTCGGAACCCGCAACTGGGTGAACGGATTCGCCCAGATACGCATCGTTCCGGGAGTCTCCTGCTCCATGAAGTCGAACTTCCAGTTGTCGTAGCGCAATGCGGTGAGTTGCTGGTCGTCGTTGATGTAGAGGAACGACTCCCGCGGGCTCTTGGCGACTTGCCCGGTCAGATAGGGAACGAGGTTGTCGCCGTCGAGGTGAACCTTGTAGGTCATGTCGCCGACCTTGTAGCCCTTGGCCAGCTCTTCCTTCACGTGCGTGTCGCCGGCGATCGCGAGGAGGGTCGGCAACCAATCGAGGTGGGCGACGATCTCGTTGGACACGCTGCCCGGTTTGATGTGACCCGGCCAGCGGACCATGGCGGGCACGCGGTACGCGCCTTCCCAGTTCGTGTTCTTCTCGCTGCGGAACGGCGTCATGCCGGCGTCCGGCCAGCTGTTCATGTGCGGACCGTTGTCGGTCGAGTACATGACGAAGGTACTGCCCGCGATCTTCAGCTCGTCCAGGGCCAACACGCCGAACGCGGCCGAGCCGGCGAGGAATTCGCGTCGCGAGAGCCCCTCGAGGGAAAGGCCGGAACAATCGTCCGATTCGAGCTTCATGGTCCTCTTACGCGACGCAGGATCTCCGGCATGTCGCGGCCTATGTGGGCATAGAAGCTCTTCAATCCGGGGCAGAGGTAGTTCAATCCCGCCTCTCCGGACGGCGTGCGCACCAGGCGGTTCTTGGGACACTCGCCCCAGCAAAGCTTCAGGTGCGCGCAGTCCTTGCAGTACTGCGGCAGCGTATCGCGCTTGGCGAAGCCGAACTTCTTCTGCTTCTCCGAATACGCCATCGATCCCAGGTGCGTGTCGGCGATGTTTCCCAGCTTGTACACGGGATAGACGTAGTGGTCGCACGAAAAGACGTCGCCGTTGTGCTCGACGGCGAGCCCCTTGCCGCAGAACTCTGCGGTGATGCAGCGCTGCGACGGCAACCCCATCGACTGCGCCACCGCGGTCTCGAAGAGATCCACGTGCACGCGGCCGAAGTCGTTCGCGTACCAGTCGTCCCAGACCGCGCACAGGAACGTGCCCCAGTCGTCGGGATCCACGGACCAGTCGGTCACGACGGAGTCGGCTGCGCCCGGCTTGGCCCGCGGCGTGCCGACGACCGGCAGTCGCGCCGGGTCCCAATGCTGCGGCGCTACGTTGTGGAAATCCTTCGGCTCCACGCACGAGATGAGCTGCACGCGCGAGGCGCCCAGCTCCCGCGTGAGGAAGCGATACACCTCGAGCGGATGCCGCGCGTTCTCGCGGTTGACCACGCAGAGCGCCGCGAAGGGAATGTCGTGCTTTTGCAACAAACGCGCCGCCGCCATCACCTTGTCATGCGTCTCCGCCCCGCCCTTGGTGCGCCGGTGGAAATCGTGCAGCTCGGCGGGCCCGTCGCAGCTGAGACCCACGAGGAAACCGTTGTCCTTGAGGAACACGGCCCACTTCTCGTCGAGCAGCGTGCCGTTGGTCTGCAGGTCGTTCTCGATGCGCTGGCCGGGTTTCTTGTACCGGGCCTGCACCTCGACGATCCTGCGAAAGAAATCCAGTCCCAGGATCGTGGGCTCGCCGCCTTGCCAGCTGAACACCACCTCGTCGCCGGTCTGTGCTTCGATGTATTGCCGGATGTGCCGGTCGAGCATCCCATCGGCCATACGCGGCTGGCGCGGCTGCGCGAGGAGGTCCTCCTTGTGCAGGTAGTAGCAATACGTGCAGTCGAGGTTGCACAGCGCCCCGACCGGTTTCACCATCGCATGGAAGCGGTGCTTGAGGCCCGGCGGCAGCGGCTGCAGCGCCACGGCCGGCTCGCGTCGTGCGCCCGCCCTGTCGGCGCGGACGATCCTTATCGAGTCCAGGGGCATCGGTTCTCCGTGGGTGCCGTGGCGCGCGGCCGCCCGGAGATTATCGAAGCGCCTCGGATCGAGGCGTTCGCGGGGCAGATGCATCGCAACGTTGTCGCAATGATCGCCGCGGGGTGCTGGCCTGCCTATGGCACCAAAGGGCAACGGGGCTGCGCGGCGCCCCAACAGTTGATCGTCGAAACGCAGCAGGAGCGCGACAAGGCCAAGGGAAGCCTCAAGGCGGCCGGGAAATTGAGCAAGTGACGAGGCCGCTCATTCGCCGCGCCACTGCGGCGTGCGCTTGTTGAGGAACGCGTCCATCCCTTCGCGGAAATCGGCGCTCATGTAGCACATGAGGATCAGGTCCTCGGCCTCCTCGCGCGTGAGCCGCTGTTGCAGGCGGCGCAAGCCCTCCTTGGTCGAGCGCAGCGTGAGGGGCGCGTGTCCCGCCACCAGGCGCGCGAGCTCCTCGGCGCGTTTCTCGAGGGCGGGCAAGTCCTCGACCAGCTCCGTCACGAGCCCCACGCGCAGCGCCTCGTCGGCCTCGACGAGCCGCGCGGTGAAGATGAGGTCCTTCACGCGCGCGGGTCCCACGAGCGCGGCGAGGCGTGCGAGGCTCGCGCTGGAAAGGCAGTTGCCGAGCGTGCGGGCGATCGGAAAGCCGATGCGCGCGTTCTTCGCGGCGATGCGCAGGTCGCAGCAGGCCGCGATGGCGGCACCCCCGCCGGTGCATGCGCCCGCGATCGCCGCGATGGTCGGCACCCGGCATTGCTCGAGCGCGGTGAGGATGCGGTCGATGCGCGCCTCGTAGTCGAGGGAATCCTGCGGCGTCTTGAAGGCACGGAACTGGTTGATGTCGGTGCCGGAGGCGAAGGCCTTCTCGCCCGCGCCGCGCAGCACCATCACGCGCAGCGTGGCATCGCGGTTGGCCGCCTCGCAGATCGCGGCGAGCTCCTCGTACATCGCGAAGGTGAGGGCGTTCCTCGCCTCGGGCCGGTTGAAGGTGATCCAGGCGATATCGCCCCGGCGTTCGTGGATGAGGTCGGGCATGGAGGCAGCATAACCGATCGCGCATCGGGCGCGATCTCGCGGCAACCGGCGGGATCGATTATCCTTGCGCGCAACGAGGGGAGAGCATGTCGATCTACGGCTTGAAGCCGCGGTTCCAGGCATTGCTGCGGCCGTTGACGAAGGCGCTCTTCGGCGCCGGCGTCACGGCGAACCAGGTCACGGTAACCGCGTGCGTCGTCTCGATCGCGGTCGGCGCCGTGGTGACGTTGCGTGCGGAAGCGCGCCCCCTGTTCCTGCTGATCCCGGCGTGGCTCTTCGCGCGCATGGCGTTGAACGCGATCGACGGCATGCTCGCGCGCGAGTTCGGCCAGGCCTCGGGGCTCGGCGCCTACCTGAACGAGCTCACGGACGTGGTTTCGGATGCGGCGTTGTATCTTCCGTTCGCCTTCCTCCCCGGATCCTCGCCGATGCTGGTGGGGCTCATCGTCGCGCTGTCGATCATCTCGGAGTACGCCGGCGCATTGGGCGTGATGGTGGGGGCGAAGCGGCGCTACGACGGCCCGATGGGCAAGAGCGATCGCGCGTTCGTGTTCGGGCTGCTCGGGCTGCTGGCCGGGCTGGGCGTGGCCCTCGACGGCTACCTGCCGTGGATCTGGGGCGCGGTGGCGGCGCTGGTCGCGATCACGATCGTGAACCGGGTCCGCGGCGGCCTCGCGGAGCGCAACGCTTCATGATCGGCCGCATCGCCGCGCGGGCCGTGGCCGCCGCGATCATCGCGTTCACGCGCCTGGTCACCGGCGCGCAGGCGCGCTGGATCGGCTGCGCGCCGCTGCCGGCGAAGCGCATCTATTTCGGCAACCACGCGAGCCACGCCGATTTCGTCCTTATATGGTCCGCGCTTCCGGCCGAGCTGCGCCGCACGACGCGGCCCGTCGCCGGCGCGGACTACTGGACCAAGGGCGCCGTGCGCCGCTATCTCATCAACGAAGCGCTGCGCGGCGTGCTGATCGACCGCGAGCGCTCGGATCCGAACGCGGACCCGGTCGGCATCATGGCCGCGGCGCTCGAGGCGGGCGATTCGCTGATCCTGTTTCCCGAGGGCACGCGCAATACGACCGACCAGCCGCTCCTGCCGTTCAAGAGCGGGATCTACCACCTCGCGCGGCGCTGTCCCGGCGTGGAGCTGGTCCCGGTCTGGATGGAGAACCAGGGGCGCGTGCTGCCGAAAGGGGAGACGATTCCGGTGCCGCTTCTCTGCTCGGTCAATTTCGGAACGCCGCTGCACGTCGCGCCGGACGAGGAGAAGGGCGCATTCCTCGATCGCTGCCGCGACGCGATGCTGCAGCTTCGCGCCGGCGTGCGCCCGGCATAGGGGGACGATGACCATGCAAGCCGACGCGCTCCACCTGGCCGCCGGCATCCTCGCGATCCTGGTGCTCGCCTCGCTCGTCGGCGCCATGCTCAAGTGGCGCCTCGCGCACGGCAAGCCGCACGCCGTCGTGGACAACCTCAACGCCCGCGTGAACGCGTGGTGGGTGATGGCCGCGATCATCGGGCTCGCGCTCCTCGCGGGCAAGCCCGGCGTGATCCTGCTCTTCGCGTTCGTCTCGTTCATGGCGCTGCGCGAGTACGCAACACTTTCCCCGACGCGCCGCGGCGACCACTGGGCGCTCGTGGTGAGCTTCTTCATCGTGCTGCCGTTCCAGTACTTCCTGGTCTGGATCGAGTGGTACGGGCTCTTCGCGATCATGATCCCGGTCCACGCGTTCCTGATCCTGCCGCTGCTCGAGGCGCTCTCCGGCGACACGCGCGACTTCATGCTGCGCACGGCGACCATCCAGTGGGGTCTGATGATCACCGTCTACTGCATCTCCCACGTCCCCGCGCTGCTCCTGCTGGACATCCCGGGCTACGAGGGACGCAACGCCTTCCTCGTGGTGTTCCTGGTGATGGTCGTCCAGTCGAGCGACGTGCTCCAGTACGTATGGGGCAAGCTGCTCGGACGGCACAAGATCGCGCCCAGCCTGTCGCCGTCGAAGACGGTGGAAGGCTTCGTGGGCGGAGTGGCGAGCGCCACGCTCCTCGGCGCGGCGCTCTGGTGGATCACGCCCTTCGACCCGTGGCAAGCCGGGCTATTGGCGCTCGTCGTGAACCTGATGGGATTCGTGGGCGGGCTCGTGATGTCGGCCATCAAGCGCGACCGCGGGGTCAAGGACTGGGGCGCCATGATCGAGGGCCACGGCGGGATGCTCGACCGCGTGGACTCGGTATGCTTCTCCGCGCCGGTCTTCTTCCACGTGATCCGCTACTTGTGGACCCCCTGAGCGCTCAACCCTTGAGCCGGTTGCGCACCAGCCAGGCGTCCACGCGCTCGACGATCTCGTCGAGGCTCGCGTTGGACATCCCCTTCTGCGCAGCCATGGACTGCACGAGGCGATCGACGCGCTCGATGTGCGGGGCGCCGGAGGCGAGCGCACGCGCCGCGGACGAGGGGCTCTGCAGCGATTGGGCGGCGAGCGCGTATTTCTCGAACGGCACCATGTCCGCGAGGTTGGCGCCCATCGACACGCACAGCTCCACCACCCAGTCGTACACCGAGCGCGCGGCGTCGATCTCGCCGTGCACCGCGTCCTTGATGGAGCGCACGCCGTCGTCGAGCACGCAGCGGTAGTTTCCCGCGAGCAGCATCGCCCACTTCGCCAGCGGCACGAACACCGAGTCGTGCACCTTGAGCTTGACGGGCAGGTCGAGCACCTCGCCGCCCGCCTCGAAGCGCGCGGCGTCGATGCCTTCGCCCAGCTCGCGCAGCAGCGCGGTGTGCGCGTCGGACTCGAAGCGCGCCACCTTGAAATTGGTGGGCAGCCGCACCTGCAGCACGTTGCCTTCCTCGTCCGGCGGGCGGAAGGCCTGCGGATCGGGGCTGCACAGCGTCATGAGCCCGGGGTCGAAGCTTTCCCAGAGGGAGGAGTCGGTATAGCTTTCCGCGTACGTCGCGGGATCCACGCCGCCGATCCGCGGGAGGTAGGGTGGCGGGGGCATGTTCATGATCGACATGCAAGGCACGCGCGCCTTCGCGGTCGCTTCCAGTAGCTCGCGCACGCCCGGAGAGCGGTATTGCGGCTCCTGCATCGCGAGCACCACGAGGTCGTACTCGGCGGGATTCGCGGCGTCCGTCGTGGTCGCTGAAACGCTCCCTGGAAGGTCGCGCGAGCGCACTTCGACCAGGCCGTCGCGGCCTTTCACGGGCATGCGCACGACCACGCCTTGCGCATTGATGAGCGCGGCGTTACGCTCCCGGCAGACCAGCGTCACACGGTGCCCCGCAAGCGCGAGCTTCACGCCGAGGAGCGCCCCGTAGGATGCGCCAAAAACCAGAATATCCCTTGCCGCCATGCGATCTCCTCCGAGCCCCAGGGGCTTCTTCGTCCACTCCATCTCACCATCGCCCGGCGGAATGCGGAATCGGCATTGCGGCAAGCGAGCCTTCGCCAATCGCGAAGGGTGGGCACCCGGACCTGTCGGCGGGGCTGTTGATCGGGATCAAGCCCCTCCGCACACCACTTGCGACGATGGGCGCGATCCCGGCCCCATCGCCGCGGGAAGGCAAAACATCATGCAGATCAAGAAACTCGCGCTTCTGGCCGCTGCGGCATTGGCCTCGCAACAGGTTGCCGCGCAGGGCTTCATGTCGCAGGACTTCATCGCTCCTGGAGACGAGTCGCTGACGGTCGACCTGGGGGGCATCCTCAATCAGTTCGACACCAGCGTGCGCCTCGACGGCCAGGGCTCCAGGGGCACGGACATCAACCTCGAGAACAACGGGCTCAAGAAGAACCTCTCGAGCTTCGAGAGCGCGCTCACCTGGCGCTTCTTCCCGCGCCATCGACTCGACGTCCAGTACTTCTCGACCAAGCGCTCCGGAAGCCACGACTACGCCGGCGAGATCGACATCGGCGGCACGACCTTCCCGGTGGGTGCCACGGTATCGGCCTCGGCCAAGGACGACTTCGTCAACGCGGACTACCGCTACTCCTTCGTGAAGAAGCCCGAGTTCGAAGCCGCGGTCCTGCTCGGTTTCTGGGGCGGAAAGTTCACCTACGACATCAACGCGGCGGGCAGTGGAGCCAGCGGCGCGCAAGCGTCGTACAACAAGTCGGTGTCGACCACGTTGCCGCTGCCGTTGCTCGGTGCGACGCTGGACTGGTATCCGGATCGCCGCGTGAAGATCTCGGCCACGATCCAGGGCATCAAGGCCAACATAGGCGACGTGGACGGGCATGCGTATCTCGTGGGCGCGTCCTCGGAGTACATGCTGGTGCGCAATTTCGGCCTCGGCCTGCGCTACCTGTACACGGACGTGTCCGCGGACGTCTCGAAATCCGACTTCAACGGCCACCTGGGCTGGCGGATGAACAGCCTCAGCCTCTACGGAAAGTTGGTCTTCTGAACCGCCGCGTCACCGCCCGCCGCGGCGTGCGCCGATCGGCGGCGCCATGCGACGTAGGGCGTGACGGCGGCCGCGGAGACGAAGAGATAGGCGAGCAGCGTGGCCATGACAGCAGGCGGAGCGTCGTTCAGCGACGCGACGAGCATCGCCAGGCCCGCGTTGCGTGCCGCGCACGACACCGCGAGAGCGGTGCGCGTGGCGGGCGTCGGGGCCGCCGAGCAGGTGCCCCGTTCCGAGGCAGAGAAGGGACGCGACGGCGGCGGCGAGCATCACCCGGCCGCCCGCGCCGAGGACCGTGTGCCATACGTCGACGAGCACCAGCGCGACGAACACCATCAGCAGGCCGGCGGCGAGCCGCGCGAGGAGGGGTTCCAGGGGCGCAAGTCGCGGCCCGAAATGATGGCGCGCCGCCATCCCCAGACCCAGCGGGAGCAATTGCGCGAGGAATACCTGCCGTGCGAGGTGCCATGGCGCGACGCTGGCGCTGCCGCCGTAGACCTCGTCGAAGGCGGCGATGGAAAGGGGCATCGAGACCGTCGCGAGCACCGCCACGGCGACCTGCAGGGCGGGCCCGAACGCGCGATCCGCCCCCGCATCGAGGGCGCGCCGCAACGCGACGGGCGCTCCCGGCGAGATCGCCATCAGGACCAGGCCGATTTCCGCGGGGCGCGGCAAGCCGAAGGCGCGGGCCACGACGAACACGACCACGGGAACGGCGACGAGGCTCGCGAACAGGCCCCGCACCATCAGCCCCGGTGCGCGCCACGCCGACCGATATTCGCCCGGCGCGACGCTGATGCCCAGCTGGAACATGAGGGTGAAGATCGTCGCCACCGCAACGAGCGCGAGGGCCCATTCCGGAATCACGCCTGCGATCGGCAGTGGCATCGGCGCGGCCGCAGGGGGCCCTCAGCGCGAACGGGCCGGCTGCTCGCGCGCCGTGCCGCCCAGGCCCTGCACGTCGGGCACGCGGGCCAACGCGAGATCCTCGGGCAGGCGGTAGAGGGTCTCGAGCGTGCGGTCGAGCAGCTCGAGCTCCTGGCGCAGCGGCGGGTGGCGATGCGCCGGCAGCAGCCGCAGGAGGTCGTCGAGCATCGCGCGCGTGCGGCGTGCCACCTGGACGCTGGAGGCACCGCAAGCCCGGATCTCGCTGCACGCCAGGTGCACGAAGTCCTCCCAGTTGGGCGTCCGGAAGATGACCCGCACCGCGCCCTCGTCGTCGCGGATCGTGTCGGAGCGCAGCTGCCGCCGGCCGATGATGCGCAGCAGCCGGTGCACCTGGTCGATCGCGAGCACCGCGGTGGTGGGATCGTTGATGGCGGGCGACAGGGCCTTCAGCGCGATGTCCACGAGGATGCGGAACGCAAACATCGGATCCTGCTCGAGCGTGCGCTCCGGACCCAGGGCCACCGTCGCCTCGAGCTTGCGGTCCGCGATCACCGCCGCGCCGCCGTAGAGAAGAAACAGCGGCTCGCCAAAGGCGAGGAAATCCCCCACCTGCGGGGCGAACTCGATCACGCCGCCGCGCCGGCGGGCCATCGCGACGAGGGTTGCCAGGTCCACCGCGAGCACGATCTCGGAGAATCCTTCGTGTGTCACGATGCGGGCCGGGGCGCCGAGGTCGCCGTAGGGCACGGGAGCGTCGTCGTCGCGGTTCGCGATGGGCTCGGGATACACGGCATCGATCACCTTGAGCCCCTCTTCACCGACGCGGCTCACGATGCTCACGGGCCGCAGGAGGCGCGCCGCGTAGTCGATGAAGAAAAGGAATACGGCGATGCAAGTGATGCCCAGCAGCGCGACCACCAGCACGACGATCTGGTGCACGTGTCCTTCGAGGCGGTTGAGCGCCGTCACCGTGAGCACCAGCGTGAACACGAAGAGGCCCACGCTGTAGCGCACGACGTTGTCGCGCAGGAGCGTGGTCGCGATGATGCGCGGCGTGAGTTGGCCGCCGGCGACCTGGATCGCCACCAGCAGCGAGCCGAACGTGAAGACGAGGAACGAGACCGTGAGCGTGATGACCGTCTGGAACAGCGCCTGCGCCCCCGCCAGGTCCAGCCAGGGCTTCCATTCGAGCCATCCATCGATCACGCGCAGGATGGGGGCCAGCACGAGCACCAGCACGATGGCGAAGATCGGGACCGTCCACAGTGCGGACTTGAGGTAGCTCGTCGCGCGGAAGATGCGGTTCCAGGTGAGCTCCGCGCGCACGCGCCGGTCGAGCCTGCGCCAGCGCGCGGCGATCCGGGACGCGATGGGATGCGCGCTCATGGGCGAAGGATCATGCGTTGAAAGCCGATCGGCTCCTCGACCCCGTGGACCGGATCTCGGAAATCCTCTTCGGCCTCATCATGGCCGTGACGATCGTGGGCTCGCTGTCCGTCGCGACCGCGGGCCACAACGAGGTGCGCACCGTCGCCTCGGCCGCGCTCGGCTGCAACCTCGCCTGGGGCCTGGTCGATGCGGTGATGTACCTCGTGCGCACCGTCACGGGACGTACGCGCAACCGCACGCTCGCCCGGCTCATCGTCGACGCCGACGCACCTCGCGCGCACGAACTCATCGCCGAGGGGATGCCGCCGCACATCGCGGCGCTCTCCGGTCCCGAGGAGCTGGAGGGCATGCGCAGGCGGCTCGCCGAATGGCGTGGTGAGCATCGCGCGATCCTCGGGCCGCGCGATTTTCTCGAGGCGATCGCCGTGTTCGCGCTGGTGGTCGCCGCGACGTTCCCGGTCGTGGCGCCGTTCTTCCTCATGAAGGACGTGGCGGCTGCGATGCACGTGTCCCAGGGACTGGCCCTCGCGATGCTCTTCGCGGCGGGCGTGGCGCTCGGAAAGTACGGCGGTCACGAGAGGCCCCTGGTGGCCGGGATCGCGATGGGCGTCCTCGGCGCGGTGCTGGTCGCGGCCGTGAAAGCGCTGGGCGGATGATGGGCCCGCGCGCGCGCCGTTGCGCCGCCGCCTGCGCGCTGCTGCTCGCGCCGGCGCTCGCATGGGCGGCGGACGACGACGCGTCCGACCGCGCCCATGCCGGCGCGACGTTCTCGTACTACGCGATGCGCGACCAGCCGGATTTCTCCATGGGGGTGGCGACGCTCGACCGCGGCCGCCTGCATCTGGAGGCGCGCTACAACTACGAAGCGCGCGATGCCGCCTCCGCGTTCGCGGGCTGGAAGTTCGAGGGGGGCGACGAGTTCCGCTTCCAGGTGGTGCCGATGGCGGGACTTCTCTTCAACAAGGCGCGCGGCGCGGCGCTCGGCCTCGAAGCGGCGGCGAGCGCGGGGCGCTTCGACGCGTACGTCGAGGCCGAGGCGGTGCGCGACCTCGAAGCGCGCGACGCGAGCTATCTTTACGCGTGGAGCGAGGTCGGCTGGTCGGCGGCGAAATGGCTGCGCATCGGCCTGGCGGGCCAGCGCACGCGCCTCGTGGACTCCGGTCGCGACGTGCAGCCGGGAGCGTTCGCGCAGGTCCTCACGGGACCGGTGACGATCGCCGTGTATGCCTTCGATCCGGACCGGGGCAGCCGCTACTTCGTGGTGGCGCTGGCGGGGCGATTCTGATGAGGGATCCCGCATGTAGGCAAAATGAGGCGCGAGGCGCGGTCGCGGCAATTGGACCTTGGTCCCATGCGCCCATTGGCCGCGGGAAGCAATGGCACCTTCGTTCCATGGGGGACCGGCGCCGATTGCCCCTGTGGGCCATCGAAGCCCGTCGCGGGAGACGGTAGGATGGATCAGCAACCCAGGGTGACACCCACGGAAACGGTCTTCATCGTCGACGACGACGCGACGTTCGCTCGCGGCCTGTCGCGCCTCATCCGCGCCGCGGGCTGGAGCGCGGAGGTATTCGCGTCGGCCGCGGAGTTCCTCGAGCGCGGGCCGCGCGCGGGCGGCGGCTCCGGCTGCGTGCTGCTCGATGTGAAGATGCCCGGGATGAAGGGGCCGGACCTGTACCGGGCGATGCTCGAGCGCAGGATCACGCTGCCCGTGGTGTTCCTCACCGGCCACGGCGACGTTCCCACCAGCGTGGATGTCATGAAGCTCGGCGCCGTGGATTTCCTCGAGAAGCCGGTGCCGGGACAGGTCCTCGTGCGCACCGTGCGCGCCGCCCTCGAGCGCCATGCCGCCGACATGCGGCGCGAGCGCGACCGGCGCGATGTCGAGGCGCGGCTGGCGCTCCTGTCGCCGCGCGAGCGAGAAGTGATGGAGCACGTGATCGCCGGGCGGCTCAACAAGCAGATCGCCGCCGACCTCGGCATCTCGCTGAAGACCGTGAAGGCGCACCGCGCGAAGGTGATGGAGAAGATGCGCGCCGGCTCGGTCGCCGAGCTGGTGGACCTGTGCCGCGCCGCGGGCGTGCGACATCCCGCCTACTTGATGAGCCCCGAGCCGTTCCAGTTCTGAACCGGGCCGAGGGGCTCGATGGTCTTGGACGTTTCGGCGATGGAGGGCTTCCCGCCGTAGAGGGAATAGACGACCTCGTCGCCCACGAGGAGCACCAGCGCGTTGAAGGTCCAGCCGGTGCTTTCCGTCTCGCGCCGGAAGCTCAGGAAATCGAGGAAGAAGTTGCCCACGCGCTTCTGGTCCGCCCACTTGATGTCGATCGCGTACCCGGTGCAGGCCTTGCCCGCCTCGAGGCATTCGCGCAGCCCGGGGTCGAGCTGCTTGTGCGCTCCGGCCATCGGGAAGCGTCGCAGGATGTCCGAGTAATTGAGCAGCTCGACGTTCGGATTCTCGTACGGATCCAGGCCGGAGGCGCGCAGGTCCGCGAGCGTGGTTCGATGCGGCTCGATGCTTTCGACCGCGGCCTTCGCTTCGTCGAAGCTGTCCCATTTTCCGTGGACCACGTCCTGCGAGCTGGGCAACAGCTCGGCGCATCCCGCAAGCCAGGCTGCGGCGAAGGCGGCGGCGCGAATCGTGGCGCGCCAGCCGTGATCGAGGAGCTCACGAGACCTCATGGCCGTCCCAGGTAGAAATAGGCGGCGCTGCTTCCGCCGGCAGCGCGCCCGTATCCCAGATACACCGGCCCGACGGGCGTGTCGACGGCGACGAAGAGCGCGCCGGACTTGAGGGTCCCCTCCACGCCGCCGGGCACCAGCGGAGAGCTGAGGTGTCCCGCCTCGAGCGAGAAGCCCGCGTACGCGCCCTCGAAGAAGCGCTGGGTCGCGAGCTTGTAGTAGTAGACCGCGCGTCCGAAGACGAGGCGCTGGCCGGTGAGGGCACCCCTCGGATATCCGGATTGCTGCAGAAGACCGCCCCACACGAACTGGTCGTAGGGCGGGATCGGATCGCTGCCGATGGGCGCGCCGCCCTTCGCCGCGAACTGGACGGTGTGACGGCCGCTCGAAACGGCGGTGACCGCGTCCGCTTCCACTCGTGCGTAGCTCACGTCCGATCCCAGCGCGGGCGTCGCGCGGAAGCCCTCGATGCGGCCCGCATAACCGCTGCGGGGAAAATTGGCGCTGTCCAGCTGGTCGAAGATGAGACGCGTCTCGTAGCCGCCCTGCGAGATGCGCCCCGTGGGATGCACGAGCCCCGGGGGCCCGGTCTGCTGCGTCGCGTCGAGCGAGCCCGCCATGGCGCCCACGCGCAGCTCGCCGAAGCGCGTGAACTCGCTGCCGAGATCGAGTGCCACCAGGCGCGAGCGCACGTTCACGCGCGCGATGCGATCCAAACCCTGGAACACGTCCATCGTCCTGCGGCCCGCCTCCGCGCGGGGTGCCACGAAGAGCGAGCGGCTCACGAAGAGCGGTTGGTAGAACTCGGTGTTCGCGAAGCTCGTGTTGCCGACCTGCAGGTCCGTGCGCCATTCCGCGCCCAGCGGATTGATCCACGTCTTGCGGTAGCTCGCCGCGGCGTTGAAGAAGTCGTCGCCCCGGAAATCGGTTCCAAGGCCCAGGCCCAGTTTCAGGTAGTCCGGGCCCCACGACTTCTCCACGGCGTCGACCATGAGGACGCGCCGGCCGCGTTCCTCGACGATGCTGTATCCGACGCGCTCGAAGTCGCCGGTGCCAAACAGGCGCCGCATGTCGTGGTCGATGGTTTCGGGCTTGACCGGCTCGCCCGCCTTGGTCTGCATCCATCCGCGCGGCACATCGGGATTCACGCGCGTCATGGGAGCGAAACGGATCTCGTCCACGGCGAGCGCGGGCGGCGCGGCCGCCGTGCGCGCGGCCTGCAGGGCCGCGTACTCGCGGGGCGGCAGGGATAGCGCGGCGAGGCGCGGGGCGGCCTTGCGCGCCGCCGCTTCTCCGATGGGCACCGCCTTCGCGAGCCCGTCGAAGTCCGTCGCGGAGAAGTCCCCCAACTCGGGCTCGATCAGGATGTCGCCGGGACCGAGAAGCGCGAGCGACGCGCGCACGTTCTGCTCGGTGAGGATGTTGATCATCTGGCTCGTCACGCCGAGCACGGAGGCGAGGCCCTCGCGCTTGAGCAGCGGTGTGCCGAGGTTCACCGCGATCACCACGTCGGCGCCCATGGCGCGCGCCACGTCCACCGGGAGGTTGTCGGTGAGGCCGCCATCCACGAGGATGCGTCCGCGCTGCTCGGCGGGGGCGATGGCGCCCGGCACGGACATGCTCGCGCGCATCGCCTCCGCCACCTCGCCATCGTCGATCACGACCGCCTTGCCGGTCTCGAGGTCGGTCGCGATCGCGCGGAACGGGATCGGCAGGTCGTCGAAGCGGTGATAGCCGGGCGTGCGCACGAGGCCGCGCAGCACGCTCTCCAGCTGCACGCCCGACACGATGCCCTTCGGGAGCTTGAGCTCGCCGTCGCGCAAGCCGAGCTCGACGCCGAAGAGGATGCTGCGGTCGTCCATCTTGCGGCGCATCGCGAGATCCTGGCGCGGCGGCCGCTCGACGAAGAGTCGGTTGCTGGTGATGCCCCCGACGAGAGTTTCCATTTCGGAAAGAGGAAGCCCGCTCGCGTAGGCGCCGCCCACGATGGAGCCCATGCTCGTGGCCGCGATGCAATCCACGGGCACGCGCAGCTCCTCGAGCACCTTGAGCACGCCGATGTGGGCCGCGCCGCGCGCACCGCCTCCCGACAGGACGAGGCAGACGCGTGGACGCGCTTCGGCAACGCCGACGGCGGCGCACGCGATCGCGACGAGGAAGAACGCCGCGGCGCGTAGCGCGGTGATCACTTCACGGTGTAGCCACGACCCTCGAGACATGCGGAGCGCGCTTTCTGGAACGACGCCTGGCCCGCCTGCTGCTGTTGTCCCGCGGCCTGCTGCTGCTGCGCCGCGGCCTTGCGGTTGGCGTTGCGCTGCACGGCGGCCCCACCGACCGCGCCGGCCACCGCGGCATCACCCGCGTCGCGGCCCGTGGCCGACCCGACGATGGCGCCCGCGGCCGCGCCGCGCGCCCGCGCTCCGCTGCCGGTCACCGGCGCAGGCGCTGTCGGCGGGGGTGCGGCCTGCGGTTTGGCGGGATCGAACCCGCTCTGCTGCACCGCCCAGGTGTAGCACTCGCCCTCGTCCTTCTTCTGCTGTTGCGCGTTCTGTCCCTTGGCGGGATAGACGTACTGCTGGGCGGCGGAAGGCCACGCGAGCACGAGGGCCACCGCTGTGGCGGCCCCGGTTGCCCATGCGATGCTTCTCATGTCGAGCCTCTTCGACTAGAACTTCACGTCGACGCCGATGAGATAGCTGTCGATCTTGATCTTGTCGTTCTTCATCCATTCGGCGAACACGTCCCATTGCGGCGCGAAATTCCAGCGCCCGCCGACGCCGTAGGTCGCCTCGTTCTGCTTGTCCTTCTGGTTCACCGGCGTGGGCGCGAGCGTCGCGCTGGCGTTCACCTTGAGCTCGGAGCGGGCATAGCCGACACGCCCGTAGAGATCGAAGGCGTTGAGCGGCAGGATGCCTACGAGGGACGCGCCGTAGGACTTCGCCTTCGCCTGGCCGTCGATGTCGAGCGTGGTCCCGGTCGCGCGGCCGTGGAACGCGTACTTGCCGAGATCGTAGTAGCCGAGCTCGACCGCGAAATACGGGTTGAACTTGTAGCCGCCGCGCACGGTGTACGTGGTCTCGGTGTCATCGACCTGCGCGTTGTTCAGGCCGGTCAGGTCGGTGCCCGAGACGTTGAGGTGGCCTTGTCCGATCCCCACGCCGATGTACCAGGGGTTGGCGACGGGCTGCTGGGCCAGGGCGGGGAGGGTGGCGAGCACTGCCGCAGCCGCGAGGGCCAGGCGTAGGGTCTTCATGGAGCATCTCCTTTGTGTTGGTTGCGCTTTCAAGGATGCCCGCGAACCGCCCGGGCTCCTATGGCACCAAGGTGCCGACGACGCGTCCTTCCTCGACCCACGGCTCGAGCGCGACGCCCGACGACGACAGCTCCTCGGCCAGGCGCACCAGCTCCGCCACGGAGCGGACCTTCATCTTGGCCATCACGCGCGAGCGATGCGTCTTCACGGTGCGCTCGGCCGAGCTCAGCGCGTAGCAGATCTGCTTGTTCAGGCGCCCGGCGACCACGCCCGCCATCACCTGGCGCTCGCGCGGGGTGAGCGAGTCGTAGCGATCCCTCAATTCCGCCACGTGCGCGACGTGCCGGTGACGCGCGAGGTCGCGCTCGAGCGCGCGCCCGATGGCCTCGAGCAGCGTGGCGGTGGGCACGGGCTTGGTGAGGAAATCGAGCGCACCGTCGCGCATCGCGCGCACGGTGCTCGGGATGTCGCCGTGGCCGCTCAGGAAGATCACCGGATGCGCGTTCGCGCGCGCGGCCAGCGCCTGCTGCAGGTCCAGCCCCGTCGAGCCCGGCATGCGAAGGTCGAGAATGACGCAGGCCGGGCTCTCGGAATCGTCGGCGGCGAGGTATTCGGACGCCGAGGCGTAGAGACGCGGCCGGTGGCCCGCGGCGGTGAGGAGCCTTCCCACGGCGGTGCGAAACGCACGGTCGTCGTCGACGACGTGCACGATTCCCGGAAGCGGCGCGCCCGAGCTCATGTCCCGATCGCCGGGAGCCACACGCGGAAGACGGCCCCGCGCGGCACGTTGGGCACGTGCGAGACGCGCCCGCCGTGCATCTCGACGATGGCGCGCACGATGGACAAGCCGAGCCCCATGCCTTCCTTCTTGGTGGTGAACATCGCATCGAAGACCTTGCCCAACTGCCCGGGCGGGATTCCGGGGCCGCGGTCGGCCACCACGATCTCGGCGCCGCCCGCGCGCGCGTGCGTCTCGATCCGGACCTCGCGCTCCTGCTCCGGGTCCGCCGCGACCGCGTCCATCGCATTCACGACGAGGTTGATCAGCACCTGCTGCAGCTGCACCGAGTCGCCGAGGATCGGCGGCACGGTGCCGTCGAACTCGGGCACCAGCCGCACCCCGCGCCGCGCCGCGTCGAAGGCGAGGTGGCGCAAGGCTTCGGCGACCTCGCCATTCAGCTCGAGCGCGGTGGCGTTCGACTCGCGGCGCGCAAGCATCTTGCGCAGCCCGCGGATCACCTCGCTCGCGCGCAGGTCCTCGCTGCGGATGTCGGCCAGGATCTCGCGCAGCTTCGGCGTGTCGAGCGTTCCCTGGTCGAGCATCATCTCGGCGGCGTCCGTGTTGCTGAGGATCGCGCCCATCGGCTGGTTGATCTCATGGGCGATGCTGGCCGTGAGCGCGCCCATCATCGACAGCCGCGCTACCTGCGCCATCTCGACTCCGCGCGCCCGGGCCTGGGCCTGCGCTTCGCGCGTTCGCCGCCTCTGCAGGATGAGCGCCCAGATGAGGGCGGCCTCGAGCAGGATGATCGACACCAGCGCGACCAGCGGCCAGAAATACGCCTGCCAGATCGCGAGCGGGCGGTTGACGATGTTGCAGTTGGACGGGATCGACTGCTCGGCGATGTTCCATCGCTGCATCGCGCGCCAGTCCACCTGGCATTCCGGCGCCGGGTCCGCCCGGATCGGCAGGTGATCGGGATTCGCGCCCTCGAGGATCCTGCGCGCGAGCAGCCCCGCGGCGCGGCCATGCGCCTCGATGGGCGCCGTGGAGCCGCCGAGCGGGCCGCGCTGGAACTGGGTCTGGACGGCGGATAGCACCGGCACGGGCGAGCGCTGCGCGACCTGGGCAAGAGTGTCGCTGCCGGGCGGATAGAGCTGGCCGGTGCTGTCGCGCAGCATCGAGAGGTAGAGCACCAGCGCGTCGGGTCCGATGGACTCGATGCGCTCGAGGAGTTGCGCTTGCGGCAGTCCGACCAGCAAGCGGGGCTTCAGTGGCCGGTCGAAATGGCTGATCTCCTCGAGCGCGTAGTCCCGGTAGAAGCGCTCGAACGGCCCGTCGCCCGCCACGAGATACACCTCGCGCGCCGACGGCGCGGCCGCGAGGCCGAGGGCGAGCGTGCCCTGGATGTCGAAGATCATCGTGACGCCGGTGGTGCGCGGCGCGAGCTGCGAGCGGTCGAGGGTGCCGTCGACCACGCCGTTGAAGACGATCGCCGCGCCCGGCCAGATGCGGTCCCGGTACCGCGTCGCGAACTCGAGCGGCTCCCGGCCCGAGGCGATCACGAGGTCGATCTTCCGCTCGTGATACTTCTTTTCCAGGAGCACGAGGAACTCCTGCTCGATGTCCGCCGAGTAGAACCGCAGGGGGTCGAGCTCCTCGGCGTAAAGGTCCACCACGCGCGGCGCGTTCTTCAGCAGCGCCTCGCGCAGGCCCTTCTCGCGCAGGATGTTGATCGGATATTGGGAATCCCAGCTGCGGATGATCACGACGCGCCACGGCTCGGGGCTTCCCGCGGGCTGGGGAGCAGCGTGCGCGGCGATGGCCGTGGCGAGGACCATCAGCGCGATCGACAAGCGGGGCAGGAGCCATCCCGCCGGATCCCAGCGGCGCTGCCCCGGGGCGAGCCGGCCTGATTCCAATCTTTGCCTTCTTTCCGCGGCGTTCGTTCGCGCCCGTCTGCCCATGTGCGCCGATTCTTCCATTCACCGGCGCCCCCTGCTTGACTGGAGTCAAGGGGACCGGGGATGGCGGCGCCGTGCGCGCCGGTGAGGACCATGCGATATGCTCCGGGCCGGGCGATGCCGAATCATGTTCCGGGGCCCGACCGGTGGCCATTGGACCTTGGTCCAATTTCAGGGCGCCCGGCCTCGGGCCATAGTGCCTCCATCGCACCTCGAGCTCGCCGCCATGATCCCTCGCCGCATCGCCGCTGTCCTCGCGCTCGCGTCCGCGAGCGCCTTCGCGGGCGTGTACGACCAGCCCTGGTCGCTGGTGGAGCCCGCGGATCAATCGGCGGTCCGCAAGGAATTTCCGCCCGCCATCACACAGGTCGACGGCCAGAGCACGAGCAACACGCGGCGTCCCGACGCCATCGCGCCGGGCAAGCACAAGATCACGATCCGCTTCGAGACCGGGCGCGTCGGGCAATCCGAGGCCGAGACGACGCGCGTGCTCGACATGGATCTCGAGGCCTGCACGCGCTACCGCGTCGCGGCCCAGCGCACGACAGGCACGCAGTGGGAGCCCAAGGTCTATTCGGAAAAGATTTCGGAATGCGCCCGCAAGTTCGAAAAGCCGGCTTCCTAGCCGCCGCTGCGCTGGCCGCATTGCCGGCGAACGCGTCGTTCCTGTCGGGCGAGGCCGCCGACACCGCGGCGAACTGGCTCGCGTGGTTCGTGATCGTCGTGGTTCCGATCGCGGCGATCGCGGGCTTCCTCTACGTGCACGTGCTGCCCGAGATGATCGCCGAGAAGCGCCACCATCCGCACAAGGACTCGATCAAGGTGCTGTGCATCCTGTCGCTCTTCTTTGGCGGGATGCTCTGGCCTTTCGCGTGGCTCTGGGCGTACACGCGCCCGGTGGGCTATCGCGCGATCTACGGCACGGAGAAGCACGAGGACTACTACCTCGAGATGGGCGAGAAGGCCCACATCGGCGGCGCTCAGCCCCGAGGAGCTGGCGCAGGCTGCGCGGCGAGCTCGCGGCGATGGCGTCCAAGGGCGCGCTCCTCCGCGCAATTCGACGGGCGTGGTCGAGGATCTCGACGCGCTCGCCGCGGCGCCGCCGCGCGGGCCGCAGCCGGCCAAGGCCGTGGGCGGAGGAAGCGAGTAAGTCATGGAAGTCCTCCTGCTCGGCATCTACTCGTTCTTCGTCTGGCTGATCTTCTTCAAGTTCAAGTGGCTGCCGTGGAACACGGTCTCGCAGGTGATCGTCATCACGCTGCCGATCGTGGGGCTCACGGTCGCTCATCCTCACGCTCAACGTCGTGGCGCCTTCGTCGCAGCGACGTGCGCGTGCTCAAGTACGTGGTGAACGTGGTGCCCCAGGTGCGCGGCCGCGTGATCGAGGTGCCCGCGGAAGGCAACCGCCCGATGAAGAAGGGCGACGTGCTCTTCCGCATCGATCCCACGCCCTACCAGCTGCAGGTGAACTCGCTCGAGGCGCAGCTCGCCAACACGCAGGGCAGCAGCCGCGAGCTCGACGAGCAGCTGACCGGCGCCGTGGCGAAAGCGGCCGAGGCGCGCGCGGCGATCGCGCAGGCGACCTCGCGCGTGGCGCAGGCGCAGGCGCAGCTCGAGCTCGCGAAGACGCGCGTCGCGCAGAACCGCGAGCTGGTCGCGAAGGGTGCCGGCAGCCGCTTCGACCTGGAGCAATCCGAGACCAACCTGCGCGACGCCGAGGGCGCGCTCGACGGGGCGCGCAGCACCGAGGCCCAGGCGCGCAGCGCCGAGGGACAGGCGCTCGCCGGTGAGCGGCAGATCCGCCAGCGCATGGGCGCGAAGGCCAACGGCGAATGGGCGCAGATCGCGCAGGTGCGCGCACAGCTCGAAAGCGCGCGCTGGGACCTGTCGCAGACGACGGTCCTCGCGCCGGCCGACGGCGCCGCGATCAACGTGCAGCTGCGCCCCGGCTCCATGACAGCGGCCTTCCCGGCGCTGCCGGTGCTCACGTTCGTGGAGGACGAGTTCGTCGTGGTGGCGCTCTACACCAGAACGAGCTCACCAAGGTGAAGCCGGGCGACGAGGCCGAGATCGTCCTGCTCACGCTGCCGGGCGAGGTCATCAAGGCGAAGGTCGACTCCATCATCTGGGCGCAGGGCCAGGGCCAGTCGCCCGCGAAGCCTGGTGCTGCCGCAGACCGCGCCGGCTCCGCTCCCCCGGGCGATTTCCCGGTGAAGCTCACGGTGGAGCCCAAGTACAAGGACCTCTTCCTCGCCGCCGGCGCGCGCGGCAACGCGGCGATCTACACCGAGCACGTCGAGGCGATCCAGATCCTGCGCAAGGTGATCCTGCGCATCAACACCAAGATCAACTACCTCATCCTGAAGCTGCACTGATGGACCGCCTCGCTTTCCGCGGCTCGCCGTCGCCGGCGCGCTCGCCGCCGCGCTCGGCGGCTGCGCGCTCGCGCCGCCGCCGACGCCCGAGGAAGTGCGCGCGCAGTCGTTGCCGAACGCGCCGCGTACCCGCGCAATGGGCCGCGGGCGCCACGCGAGCCAGGCGAGGTGGGGCAGGGATGGCTCGCGCGCTTCCACGACCCCGCGCTCGAGCAACTGGTGGCGGAGGCGATGGCCTACAACTCCGACCTCCAGGTGGCCGCGGCGCGCGTGGAGGCCGCGGAGGCGAGCGCGCGCGCCGCCGGGGCCACGCTCCTGCCGCAGGTGAGCGTGGCGGGCCGCGGCGGCGGGAAGATGAGCGGCGACAACAGCGGCCTGCAGGTCGTCGGCCTCTTCGCGAACTGGGAGATCGACCTGTGGGGCCGCGTGCGCTCGTCGCAGGCGGCGGGAACCGCCCAGTACGAGGCCGCCGCGCTCGATGCGACGTATGCGCGCGAGTCGGTGGCGGCGCTGGTCGCCAAGAGCTGGTTCCTCGCCCGCGAGGCCTCGGTGCAGCGCGCGATCGCCGCCGAGATGGTGGTTGCTTCCGAATCCCTTGCCGATCTTTCGCGCGACCGGCTGCGCGTGGGCAAGGGCGACGAGCTCGAGGTGAGCCAGGCCGAGGCGAGCGCGCTCGCGTACCGCGACCTGGTGCTGCAGGCGGAGGTCGCACGCCAGAACGCGCTGCGCGCGGTCGAGATCCTGGCCGGCCGCTATCCGTCGGCGCAGGTGGAGGCGGGCGTGGACCTGCCGCCGCTCCCCGGTCCCATCCCCTCGGGCTTGCCGTCGCAGCTTCTGGAGCGCAGGCCCGACGTGCGCGCCGCCGAGCGGCGCGTCGCCGCGGCGTTCTACCGCACCCAGGAAGCGAAGGCCGCGCGCCTGCCGCGCATCGCGCTCACCGCCGGCGTGAACAACGTGTCGAGCGACCTGATCGTGCTGAAGGAGCGCGACAACCCGATCTGGGGCGTCGGCGCGACGCTGCTCGCGCCCATCTTCACCGGTGGCGCGTTGCAGGCCCAGGTCGACGTGCGCACCGCCGAGCAGAAGGCGGCGCTTGCCGAGTATGGCCGCATCGGCTTGCGCGCCTTCGACGAGGTCGAGGGCGCGCTTACCGCGTCCTTCAACCTGGAGCAACGCTCGGACGTGCTCGCGCGCGCGGTGCAGGCCAACCAGCGCGCCCTCGGCTTCGCGCGCGTACGCTACGACGTTGGCTCGGGCGACCAGCGCGGCGTGGAGCAGCAGTTGCTCGCGCTTCACGCGGCCCGCACCTCGCTCGTGCGGGTCCAGTCCGAGCGCCTCATCCAGCGCGTGAACCTGTACCTTGCCCTGGGCGGCGGCTTCGCGCCGCTCCCGCCGGAGGAACAGCGATGAGCCTGCTGCAGCGCATCTTCGGGCACTCCGAGAGCCACGACGGGACGGCGCAAGCCGATCCGATCATCGACCGCCTCGTCGCCGCCACGGACAAGCGCCTGTCCTACGTGAAGGGCTATCGCGACATGCTGCGCGCCCCCGTCCTCGCCGCGTATGGGCGCATGCGCGAAGCGGTCGCGCGCATTCCGGGGCCCACCGAGGTGAGCGCGAAGGCGTGGTCAGACGACACGACGGTGCGGGCGCTGTTCGCGAAGGGCAGCGACGTGGCACCTGCCTTCAGCGTCGACGCCGGCGTGCGCGCCTTCTTCGACGCCCATCCGGCCTCCGATTGCATCGCGATGCTGGGGCTCGAGCAGCGCGAGCGGCGCGTGCTCACGAGCGCGCTGCAGGGCGAGTCGGTGCAGGCGGAGGTCGCGCGCACCACGATCAATTTCGCCAACCCGCAGATCCTCGCTCCGGGAACCGACGAGGTGGCCGTGCGCGCGGAGCTCGTGGGGCGCGCGCTCGAGTACCTCGCGTTGCGCGCGCTCGAGCGTGTGGGCTCGCAGCGGGCGGAGCGCCACGAGCTGGAGAAGGAGCGCGCGCTCCTGCAGGCGCAGTTGAAGCTCGCCAACCGGCGCGGTGTGGGCTTCGGCAAGCTCGGGACAGGCGCCGCGGCCGCCGATCTGGAGCGCGACCTCGAGCGCACCGTGCAGGAGTTGGAGCAGGCGGCCTCGCGCCAACTGCTGCCCAGCCTGCTCGAGGAGCTGCTCGCAGTCCTGGCCGACCCCGATCCGTTGCTCGCGATCGAGCCCTGCACCCTCGCGCTCGATTCCATGAATTTCGCCACCGAGCCCGGCCCGGGAGCCGTCACGCCGCGCGTCGCGATCCTGCGGCTCGTGGATCGCGGCCCCCACGCGGTTCTGCTGGCGCGCTTCCCGCGCGCTGAGCTGCGCGCCGACAACCGGCTCGCCGAAGCCGAAAAACTGCTCTAAGGAGAATCGCCATGAAAGGCAGGAAGAAGGCCAAGAAGCAGGGGACCGGTAACGGGAACGGCAAGGTCGCGAAGATGGCGAAGGCCGCGAAGTCCGGGAAGGTGGAGAAGGTGGGGCGCAAGGAATACGAAAAGCGGCTGCGCAAGCTGCACGAGGAGCTGGTGCAGATCCAGCTCTGGGTCCAGCAGAAGGGCCTCAAGGTCTGCATCCTCTTCGAGGGACGCGACGGCGCCGGGAAGGGCGGCACCATCAAGGCGCTCACCGAGCGCGTGAGCCCGCGCGTCTTCCGCGTGGTCGCGCTGCCCGCGCCCACCGAGCGCGAGAAGTCCCAGATGTACATCGCAGCGCTACATGCCGCATCTGCCCGCGGCGGGCGAGATCGTGATCTTCGACCGCAGCTGGTACAACCGGGCGGGCGTCGAGCGCGTCATGGGCTTCTCCAATGCGGAGCAGGTGGAGAACAGTTCCTCAACATGGCGCCGGCCGTTCGAGAAGATGGCGATCATGCATTCCGGCGTGATCCTCCTCAAGTACTGGCTCGAGGTGAACCCCGAAGAGCAGACGCGACGCCTGCAGGAGCGCATCAACGACGGACGCAAGATCTGGAAGCTCTCGCCCATGGACCTGCTTTCGTACAGCCGCTGGTACGACTACTCGCGCGCCCGCGACGACATGTTCGCCGAAACCGACACACGCCTGGGCGCCGTGGTTCGTCGTGCGCTCCGACGACAAGAAGCGCGCGCGGCTCAACGTGATCGCGCACATCCTGCACAAGATCCCGCACAAGAAGATAAAGGCGGAAAAGATCGTCCTGCCGAAGCGCCAGAAGGCCCACGGCTACAAGTCTCCCGACTATCCGTACAAGTACGTGGGCGAGGCCGTGTGAGGCGGCACCATGGTGCCATAGTGCGCGCCGCGTGCCGCGCGCAAGCTGGCGGAGTCCCAATTTGCCCTCGAACAGGAGATCCCATGCGCCCGCTGACCGTCCTGGCGATCCTCGTCGCCGCCGCCGTTTCCCCCATGACCCTCGCCGCCGAGAAGCCCGAGGTGAGCGGAGTGGTCGCCACCGCGCCCGGCAAGGGCGCGGCCGTCCAGGTCGTCAAGGCGACCGCCACCGTCGAAGCCGTCGATCCCGCCACGCGTACCGTGACGCTCAAGCTGCCGCACGGCCAGACCCGCAGCCTCGTCGCTGGCGAGGAGGTCCGCAACTTCGACCAGATCAAGGTTGGCGACAAGGTCACCGTCAAGTACCTCGAGGCGCTCACGCTCGAGCTGAAGAAGAACGGCAAGGCGATCGTCGGGCGCACCGAATCCTCGTCGCTGGAGCGTGCCGCTGCCGGGCAGAAGCCGGGTGGTATGGCGACCCGCGAGGTCACGGCCGTCGCCGACGTGGTCGCCGTCGACGCGAAGAAGAAGACCGTGTCCGTGAAGAACGACAAGGGCGAGGTTACCGACCTCAACATCCGCGATCCGGAGCAGCTCAAGCTCGTGAAAGTGGGCGACCAGATCGAGGCCACCTACACCGAGGCGCTCGCCATCTCCATGGAGCCCGCGGTCGTCGCGAAGAAATAGATCGCAAGCCCCCGCGGGTCTCGCGCCGCAGCAACCGACACGATCGGTCGCAGCCGGGACCCCGGGGGGAGAGCCGGAGCCGCCCATGGAATGGCCCCTCGCACGAACCGGCGCGTGGGTGCCCGTTCCGGATTGGGTTCGCCAATACGACCGCGGCTGGCTGCACGGGGATGCGATCGCGGGAGTGACCGCCGCGGCCGTCGTCGTTCCGATCGCGATGGCGCACGCGACCATCGCGGGCCTGCCGGTGCAGGCGGGCCTATGCAACGCGATGATTCCCATGACGGCATACGCGCTCATGGGCACCTCGCGCGTGCTGAGCGTGAGCACCACGAGCACGATCGCGATCCTCACCGCGGCGGCGGTCGCCGGCGCGGCCGCCGGCGCCGGCCCGGAGCAGGCCAGCTCGATCGCATCGACACTCGCGCTGCTCGTGGGCGCCATGCTCCTCTTCGCATCGGTGGCGCGCCTGGGCTTTCTCGCGAACTTCATCTCGCAGCCCGTGCTCACCGGATTCAAGGCCGGCATCGGCTGCGTGATCGTGGCCGACCAGGTCCCGAAGCTCCTGGGCATCCATATCACCAAGGCGGGTTTCTTCCGCGACGTGCTCGCGATCGCCGAGCGGGTTCCCACTCTATCGGCGGGATCGTTCGCGATCGGCATCGGCGTGATGGCGATCGTGCTCGGCGGACGTCGCTGGTTTCCGAAAATGCCCGGCGCGTTCATCGGCGTGGTCCTCGCGATCCTGGCCTCCGCGCTGCTGGGCCTGCGCGCCGCGGGCATCGAGATGGTCGGCCAGGTCCGCGGCGGCCTGCCGGGGTTCGCCGTGCCGCCGCTCGATCTGGTCGGCGAGCTCTGGCCCGCCGCCGCAGGCATCGCCCTCATGAGCTTCACGGAATCCATCGCCGCGGGACGTGCGTTCGCCCGGCACGGCGAGCCGCGCCCGACCGCCAACCGCGAGCTGCTCGCCATCGGCACGGCCAACGTCGCGGGCAGCCTCTTCGGCGCGTTCGCGTCCGGTGGCGGCACGACGCAGACCGCCGTCACGCGCAGCGCCGGAGCGCACACCCCGATCGCCGCGCTCATGGTCGCCGCGTTCGCCGCCGCCACGCTCGCGTTCCTCGGCCCCGTCATCGAGCTCATGCCGCGCGCGGCGCTCGCGGCCGTCGTGCTCTCCTACGCGATCACGCTGGTCAAGATCGGCGAGTTCCGCGCGATCCGCGCGGTGCGCACGACGGAGTTCCGCTGGGCGTTGATCGCCTTCGTCGGCGTGCTGCTGCTCGGCACCCTGAACGGCATCCTGGTGGCGGTCGCGGCTTCCCTCCTCGCGCTCGTGCACCAGGCGAACAATCCGCAGGTCTACGAGATGGGACGCAAGCGCGGCACCGACGTCTTCCGCGCCCGCTCCGACGAGCAGCCCACCGACGAGACCTGGCCGGGGCTGCTCATCGTGCGCCCGGAGGGCCGCCTGTACTTCGCCAACGCCGAGCGCGCGGGCGACAAGATGTGGGAGCTGTTCGAGAAGGCGAAGCCGTCGGTGGTCGTGCTCGACTTCAGCGCCGTGAGCGACCTCGAGTACACCGCGCTCGGCATGCTCGCCGCGGGCGAGGAGAAGCTCGCGGAGATGGGCGCGTCGCTCTGGCTCGCGGGGCTCAACCCCCACGTGCTCGACATCATGCGCGAGACGGAGCTCGGGAAGAAGCTGGGCCGCGAGCGGATGTTCTTCAACGTGCAGACCGCCGTCGAGGCCTACGAGCGCGGAACGTCGGCGCGGCCTGCGTCCGTGGAGCCGGCATCGGCATGAAGATCAAGGCCGTACTCATGGCAGCCGCCATCGCGCTCGCCGGATGCACGAGCCTGGGCCCGTCCACCATCGCGCGCGACCGCATCGACTACGACCAGGCCATCACCACATCGTGGAAGCGGGCGATGCTCCTCAACATGGTGAAGCTGCGCTACGGCGACACGCCGATGTTCCTGGACGTCGCCTCGATCATCAATTCGTACACGATGGAGGGGCAGGTGAGCGGCGGCGCCACGTGGCCCTACGGCGGCGGCTCGCCCAGCTCGACGCTCGGCGGCTTCGCGCACTACGCGGACAAGCCCACCATCACCTACAACCCGCTGCTCGGCGAGCGCTTCACGCGCAGCATGATGACGCCGTTGCAGCCGGGCGTCGTGGTCTCGCTCATCCAGTCGGGATGGCCGGCCGATCTGGTGATGCGCATGATGGTGAGCTCCGCCAACGGCGTGAACAACCGCTTCGGCGGTGGGGCGCGCGCGCGGGGCGCCGACCCCGATTTCGAAATCATTACGGACGCCATGCGCCGCATCCAGGCCTCGGCGGCCGTCGGAATGCGGGTGGACAAGGCAGTGGACCAGGAGCTCACGGTGCTCGTCCTGCACCGCAAGGAAATGTCGCCCGAGCTCGTGAACGACATCAAGGCGCTGCGCTCGGCCCTGGGCATCCGGGAGGACACGAAGGAGATCCGCGTGGTCTACGGGTCGGTTCCCAAGAACGACGCCGAGCTCGCGCTCGTCACGCGCTCGATGCTCGAGATCCTCGTGGACCTGGCTTCGGCGATCGAAGCACCGGCCGACGACGTCGCGCAGGGCATCGTGCCGCCGGCGAAGCGCTTCGACACCGATGACGCGGAGGGCTACCGGCCGCTCATTCGCATCCACAGCGGCGTCGGGATGCCGGAGCACCCATTCGTATCGGTCGCCTACCACGGCCACTGGTTCTGGATCGACGAGCGCGACTACGGCTCGAAGAGCATCTTCTCGTTCGTGATGATGATCTTCTCCCTGATGGATACCGCGGCGCCGCGCGGCCAGCCGATCGTCACGATTCCGGCGGGCTAGCCATGGACATGACGCACGCATTCCACCATCGTCCCGATGCGCCCGGGGCCACCGATCCGCGCAATTTCTCGATCGTGCTGGGCGGGCCGCTCTTCCAGCTCCTGCGGCGGGCGCACGTCGCGGGCGACGCGCTCGAGCTCGCGCGCCGCCGCGTCGCCGTCATCGCGCTCTTCGCGTGGCTGCCCCTGCTGCTGCTCGCGCTCGCGGGCGGCGAGGCCTTCGGCGGCGCGGCGGCGGTGCCGTTCGTGAAGGACATCGAGGTCCACGTGCGCTTCCTCGTGGCGGTGCCGCTCCTCGTCGCCGCGGAGCTCCTGGTGCACCTGCGGATTCGTCCCGTGGCCCAGGAATTCCTGGCGCGGGGCCTGGTCCCGGACGAATCGCTCGAGCAGTTCCGCGCATGCCTGCGCTCGGCTTTCCGGCTGCGCAACTCGATCACCGCCGAGGTCGCGATGATCGCCCTGATCTACGGCGTCGGCATCCCGTTCGTCTGGAGCCATTTCGCGGCGCTCGACGTGGCGACGTGGTACGCCACGCCCTCGCCGGAAGGCCCGCGGCTCACGCTGGCCGGCTACTGGTACGCCTACGTGAGCGTGCCGCTCTTCCAGTTCCTGCTGCTGCGCTGGTATTTCCGCATCTTCATCTGGATGCGCTTCCTGTGGCAGGTCTCGCGCATCCGCCTGAACATCTCCGCAATGCACGGCGACCAGACCGGCGGGCTGGGGTTCCTCGCCGCCACGGTCTACGCGTTCGTGCCGCTGCTCATGGCGCACGGAGCGCTCCTCGCCGGGAACATCGCGAACCGGATCTTCCATATGGGCGGCACGCTCATGGATTCGCGGATCGAGGTCGCCGTGGTGGTGGTATACCTGCTCTTGCTCGTGTTCGCGCCGCTCACGGTCTTCGCGCCGCAGATCGCCGAGGCGAAGCGCCGCGCGTTGCGCGAGTACGGCCGGCTCGCGCAGCGCTACGTGCGCGACTTCGAGGCCAAGTGGATTCCGGGCGGAACGCCCGCGAGCGAATCTCCGCTCGGGCAGGGCGACATCCAGTCGCTGGCCGACTTGAACAACAGCCTCGCCGCCGCGCGCGCGACGCGCAGCGTTCCGGTGACCAGGGACGCGGTCCTCAAGCTCGGCGTGGCGGTCCTCGCGCCGCTCGCCCCGCTGCTGCTCACCGTGATCCCCGCCGAGGAGCTCGCGAAGCGCCTGTTGAAGCTGCTGCTCTAGGCGTGGCGGCCTTCATCCCCTCGTTCCAGCTTTCGCTGCGCGCGGCCCTCGCGGCGGCGTTCTCGATCGTGCTCGCCCGGTGGCTGGGGTTGCCGTTTCCGATCTACGCGATGATCGCGGCGGTGATCGTGACGGATCTGGCACCCGCGCAGACCCGCAAGCTTGCACTCCCTCGGCTCGCAGGCACCGTTATCGGCGCCACGCTCGGCGCCGCCGCGTGCCCATGGTTTCCCGGGGCCGCGTGGGCCATCGGGGTCGGCATCTTCGCCGCGATGCTGGCATGCCATCTCCTGCACATGAAGGACGCGGCGAAGCTCGCCGGATATGTCTGCGGCATCGTGTTGCTGGAGCACGCGGCCGAGCCCTGGTCCTATGCCCTCAACCGCCTGATCGAAACCGGCCTCGGCATCGGTGTGGCCGTTGCCGTGAGCGTCGTGCCCAAGCTGCTGCGAGTCGAGGAGGGCGCGCCGCCGGCGTGACCCTCTCCCAAGGCAGGCGGGCAGTCCTCAGCCCTCCGACTTCCAGCTGCCGTCCGCCTGCCGGCACGCCGAGCCCTGGACCTTCTCGGGCTTGCCGTCGACCGTCGCGTCCACCGTGTAGTCGCGGCACGGTCCCGTGCTCGCTTCGTACGTACGGGTCGGCGTCACGGTGTACTGGTTGCCGCTGTCGGGATTGCGCCATGTCGAGCGCTGGCCCGTGGGCGTGCTCTCGAGCGCCTGCGCGGCCTTGAGGCGATCGGCCTCGTCCATCTTCTTGCCGATGTGGCCGCCGATCAGCGCGCCGGCCACGGTACCCGCGACGATCGCCACGGTTCTCCCCGTGCCGCCGCCGATGGTGGAGCCCACGACGCCACCGACGACCGCGCCGGCGACCGCTCCCTTCTGCTCCTTGGTGGGCGGGTTCTCGCAGGCCGTGACCGCCAGGGCCGCGGCGAGCAGCAGGGCGCCCTTGCCGTGAATGGTGCTCATTTTCATCGCCATCTCCTTGTGAGTTTCCGCCGCTGTACCAGTTCTTGCACGACTGCGCCGCGCCCATATTTGGCCCGCATTCGGAGGCGATGCGGCCGCTTTCCGAAGTGGTGCAGGCGGCGAGCCAGGCGGTCGCCGCGACGAGGGTCAGGACTCTCAGGAATGCGGGCCGCATGTCTTTCCTCCTAGGGGGCGAGGTCAGCGCACTAGGGGGATACGCTCCGCGATGTCGTAGCGCTGGATGGTGCGGAGTTTGTTTTCGATCTGGATGAAGCGCACCGCCTTGCGGGCGGGCAGTACCGAAAGGAGCTTGCGCAGCTGCCGCTCGCGCAGCTTCTGCTCGTCGGCATCGGCGGCGAGGATCTCCGTCGCGATGCGTTTCGCGTTGGCGTCCGTCATGGTCGCTTCCGCGTTGATGTAGTCGAGGATCGCGCGGTTCTGGCGCTGCATGATGCGATCGAGCTTCCTCTGGTAATCGTCGTAGAGCGGCCAGAACTTCTTCGCCTCCTTGGCCGTGAGCTGCATGTTCTTGTCGACCAGGCCGCGCTTGTCGGCGCGCGCCGCTTCGCGTACGGCTCGACCGCGGAGGGCGCGGCGGGCGCCTGCGGCGCGTCCCGCGGCCGCCCACGGTCCGGCGCACGCGAGCAGCGACCGCGGCCGCGGCAAGGATCGCGTCTTCATTGCGCCTTCCTCCACGTCGCGTCCGGGTTGTAGCGCGTCATCGATCCCGCGATCGCCGCGGTCTGCGCTCCCAAGTCCTTCTGGTACACGACGCCTTCGTGGTTCACGAGGAAGGTGGTCACGCCCGAGACGCGATAGCGTCGCAGGCCACGCCACGATCGCGAATCCGCCGAGCAGTTTGTCCCCGACCATGTAGTCGTAGGCGCCGCCGGGCGCGTCCTTGCCCTGGGACGTGAGGATGCGGTAGTAGTAGCCGTGGTACGGCTGCTTGTGCTCGCTCGTCTTGATCTTGCCGTAGCCTTCGCTCGCGGCGGTCGCGACCAGCGGGCCCAGCGGGCTCTCGCCGCCGTCGCCGGCTTCCGCGGGCCAGTAGAGGCCGTCCTTCTTGCCCGGCGTGGAGCGGAAGCGCCGCGCGTAGTCGGCGAAGCCGTTGTGGTCGGCATCGGTTGGCGGCGTACTCGCGCTGCGCATCGACGATGGCGAGCAGCGTCTGCATCGCATCGAGCTCGTTGCGGCCCACGCGGCGGTTCACGATCTCCTCGCGGCCCGCGTTCGGCGTCGAAGGCCCACTTGGAGCCGCGCTTCACGATCGGCGCGGGGAAGGGCCAGTCGTCGTTGCCCACGTCGAGCACGACCTTCGCGTCGCCCTGCTTCTCGAACGTCTTCTTCTCCTCGTACGCCGCGAGGAACTTGTTCCAGTCGTTCGCGTTCGGCGACCTTGTCGCCCGTGAATAGCCAGTCGCGCGACGTCGGCCCGACCACGGCGAGCAGGTCGTCGACGCTCTTCGCGCGGACCGCGTCGGCCAGCGCTGCAGCCGCCTCTTCGGGAGTCGCGAACGTGTGTTGAGCGGCTGCGGGCTTGGCGGCGGCTTGGCGCGGCCGGTGCCTGCGCGGGAATTTCGATAGGCGAGCGTCGCGGCGAAAGCACCCGCAAGCGCGGCGTAGACGATGTGATTGGGGATCTTCATTGTCGATCTCCTGGATGGGTGTACGAGGGCCTAGCGACGTCCGCCGCCGCGCCCGCCCCCGCCGCCTCCGCGGCTCATGCTCGAGCTGCCGCGCGAGCTTGCCGAGCGCGTGGAAGCGCCGCCGCCGCCCGAGCCGGAAAATCCGCCGCTCGAGCGCTGGCTCGCCGATGCGCCGCCGCCCTGCGCCCGCCGCCGCGGCACCGCCGCCTGCCTTGTGCTTGCGAAGCCCTGCCGCCGTCGCGATCGCCCGCGCCCTGTTGCGCGGCCGCGTGCGTCGGCCGCCCGATGGCTGCGGTCCATCTTCGACCGCTGCGGCCCTGCTCGGCCTTGCCCGCGGAACTGGTCGCGCGACTGCGGCCGCCTGCGCGCTCGCCGCCGCGGTTGTACTTCTGCGCCGTGGCGGTGTCGCGATACGGCCGCGCCCTTGCGGTGGTCGACGTTGTGGTTCCAGTTGCCGTTCGAGATGTTGGTCTTGTTGAAGTTGTTGTAGCGGTTGGTGTTGATGTTGATCTCGTTGTGGCCCCAGCCAACGCCGCCCCAGATCGCGGCGCCGACGACGATGCCGGTGGCGAACGCGAGGCCCGCGCCATAGGCGTAGCCCGGCGGGTAGTAGTAGTAAGGCGGCGGATAGCCGCGTACCACCACGGGCCGTAGATGGTCGCCGGGTTGTAGGTCGGCACGTAGACGACCTCGGGTTGGGCTGCTCGATCTTGATGACCTGGACGTTGTCCTCCGTCTCCTTCTTGACGGTCATTTCCTGCGAGGTCTTGAGGTTGCCCGCGGCCTCCGCCTTGACGCGCAGCGCCTGCGCGGTCTTCAGCACGTCGGCCTGCTGCGCGAGGAACGCGTCGCCCAGCTTCGTCGTCCAGTCGAGCTTCTCGTTCATCATCGTGAGGACCTGCGGCACGGCGGTGAGCGACTTCACGCTCGGGTCCCAGCGTCTGCTTTTGCAGCGCGTCCTCGAGTGCTTTGTCCTTGAGGCTCGCGTTCTGCTTGTGCCAGCGCGCGGCTTCGACGACCTCCAGCGGATAGGTGGAGGCCATCAGGACCTGCGCGAGCAGTGCGTCGGGATAGAGCGCGATGGGCGCGAGGAGCTCGTCGAGCTCCTGCTGCGAGAAGGTCTTCCCGGACGCGGGCCTGCGCCGCGGGCGCAGCGGCCGCCTGTGGGGCGGGCGGCGCGGGCTGCTGCGCGAATGCGATCGGGCTCCAGCGCCATGCTCGAAGCCACGGCGAGCACGGCGAGGCGAAGGGTCAGCGAAGTTTTGCGTTCCATGGTGTTACCTCGTCATGGCCTGCACCGTGAGGGAGCGTCCCTTCCAGTACATGCCGTTCAGTCGTTGCGTGAGCTTGGAGAGCGATTCCGGCGTGGCGGCGACGTCGAGGATCGCGGCGGGACGCGTGCCGTCGCCGGGGACCTGCTCGATCGAGGCGACCTCCGGGATGCCGTAGCGGCCGAGGAACGCGCGCAGCTCGTCGTCGTTGGTGCCGGGCGCTATGTTGCCGATCCAGAGCTTCATGAATCCTCCATTCAGGCCATGATGTTCACGCCGGCGTCGACGTACATCGTCTCGCCAGTGATGCGGCGCGCGTACGGGGTCGCGAGGTAGGCGCAGGTGAATCCCACGTCCATGATGTCCACGAGATCGCCCACCGGCGCGCGCTTCACCGCCTCGTTGAGCATGAGGTCGAAGTCGCGCAGGCCCGAGGCCGCGCGCGTCTTGAGCGGGCCGGGCGAGATGGCGTGGACGCGGATCTTCTTCTTGCCCAGCTCGTAGGCGAGGTAGCGGCACGCGGCCTCCAGCGCCGCCTTCACCGGGCCCATCACGTTGTAGTTCGGCACCACCTTCGCGGCGCCGTGGTAGCTCATCGCGAACATCGTCCCGCCCTCGGTCATGAGGGGCGCGGCGAGCTTGGCCATGCGCACGAAGGAATGGCAGGAGATGTCCATCGCCTTCGCGAAGCCCTCGGCGCTGCAGTCGATGAGGCCGCCTTCGCAGGTCCCCCTTCGGCGCCCATGCGATCGAGTGCACGAGGATGTCGAGGCGCCCCCATTCCTTCTTCACGCGCTCGAACACGGCCTCCAGCTCGCCGGGCTTCGAGACGTCGAGCGGCATCAGCAGCGGCGACTCCAGCGCCTTGGCGAGCGGCTCGACGTAGGTCTTCGCCTTGTCGTTGAGGTACGTGATCGCGACGTCGGCGCCGAGCTGGCGGAAGGCGGAGGCGCAACCGTACGCGATGGAGTGTTCGTTCGCGATGCCCACGACCAGGGCCTTCTGGCCCTTGAGGACCGGCGTGCGCTCGGGCTGCGCCGTCGCGCGGCTCGCGGTGCTGCGCTTCTCGGCCATCGCGCGGGGTGTCTTGATCGTCATTTCTGTTCCTCGAGGTGCGTGCCGGCATCCGGGGAGTTCGATTGCCCGTATGCGGGATGGAAAGGGGAGGCCGCGATGTAAGCGGCGATGCTGACCACGACGACCCAGGCCCACTCCCGGATCCTCCGCCGCACCATGTCGCGTCGTGACTTGCCTGTTGGGCGCTCAGGCATCGACGCCCTCGGCGAGTTCGGCACGCTCCGTGAGATGGCGCGTGTGCCGCGCGATGACGCCCTCCTCATCGGTGGCCACACGCCATGCCTTCACGCGGCTCGCCGGTGCGGTGATGAGGGGGGCGGAGGCGGAATTCGCCTCGGAATCGAGCTCCACGCCGAGCCAGCCGGCATCGCGGCAGACGCGCGCGCGAATCGGGGCGGCGTTCTCGCCGATGCCTCCGGTGAACACGAGCGCGTCGAGCCCGCCCAGCACGGCGGCCAGCGCACCCAGCTCGCGGCGGATGCGATACACGTAGAGGTCGATCGCGAGGCGTGCGGCCGGATCGGTGGAAGCCAGCAGCGTGCGCATGTCGGACGAGATGCCCGAGACACCGAGCAGCCCCGACTCCTGGTAGAGCAGCTTCTCGATCGCGCTTGCGTCCATGCCGCGCGATTGCATGAGATAGAGCACGACACCCGGATCGAGCGCGCCGCAGCGCGTGCCCATCACGAGCCCGTCCACGGCGGTGAAGCCCATGGTCGTGGCGATGCTGCGGCTCTCGAGGAGCGCGCACATGCTGGCGCCGTTGCCCAGGTGCAGCACCACCGTCCGCCCGCGCGCCGCTGCCGCGTCGAGCGACGGGAGCTGCGAGGCGATGAATTCGTAGGAGAGCCCGTGGAATCCGAAACGGCGCACGCCCGCCTCGTGGAACCCGTGCGGCAAACCGAACATCTGCGCCACGTCCGGCTGCGAGCGGTGGAAGGCCGTGTCGAAGCAGGCGACCTGCGGCACTTCCGGCGCGCGCTCGAGGAGGCGGCGGATCGGCATGAGGTTGTGCGGCTGGTGCAGGGGCGCCAGCGGCACGAACTCCTGGAGGGTGGCGAGCACCTTCGCGTCGACGAGGACCGGCTTCGAATAGGCGAGGCCGCCGTGGACCACGCGGTGGCCCACCGCCTGGAGCACGTCGCGCCCGAGGGCCTTGCGCAGGAACGCCACGATGCGGTCGAGCGCGTCGGCATGGCCCGCTTCGGGCCGGGCGATCCAGCCTTCGTCGATCATCACCGCGTCCGCGCCGTCGCGCGCCGTGAGCCGCGGCCTGGTGTGGATCGATTCCGCCTGGCCGCGCACGGCGGGCTGCGAATCGGCGCCCCGGTAGAGCGAGAACTTGATGCTCGAGGAGCCGGAGTTGAGGACCGCGATGGCGCCGCTCATGCGACCGCCTTCAGCACGTCGCGCCGGCGCGCGTTCGCCACGAGTGCCGCCACCGCGCAGGAAGCGAGGCGCGTGGTGACCGAGTCCGCGCGGCTGGTGAGGATGATCGGCACGCGCGCGCCCAGGACGATTCCCGCCGCGTCGGCGTTGGCCATGAAGGTGAGGCTCTTCGCGAGCATGTTGCCGGCCTCGAGGTCGGGCACCACCAGCACATCGGCCTTGCCCGCCACCGGGGAATCGAGCTTCTTGATGCGCGCGGCGGTGAGGTCGATCGCGTTGTCGAGCGCGAGCGGCCCGTCGAGGATGCCGCCCGTGATCTGCCCGCGGTCGGCCATCTTGCACAGCGCGGCGGCCTCGATGGTCGAGGGAACCTTCGGATTCACCGTTTCCATCGCCGAGAGGATCGCGACGAGCGGCTTCTCGCGACCGAGCGCATGGCAGAGATCTATCGCGTTCTGCACGATGTCGACCTTGTCCTCGAGGGTGGGGAAGATGTTGATCGCGGCGTCGGTCACGATGACGACGCGGTCGATCGCCGGCACGTCCATCACGAAGCAGTGGCTGATGCGCCGGCTGGTCCTCAGCCCCGCCTCGCGGCGCACGACGGCGGCCATGATCTGGTCGGTATGGAGGCTGCCCTTCATGAGCATCTGCGCGCGTCCCTCGCTCGCGAGCTTCACGGCGGCGGCCGCGGCCGCCGCCTCGTCGTCCTCGCAATCGACCAGCTCAAAGGCGCCGATGTCGAGCTTCGCCTTGCGCGCGATCTCGTGGATGCGCGCGCGCGGGCCCACCAGGATCGCCTGCATGAGCCCGGTGTGCGCGGCCTCGACCGCGCCGCGCAAGGAGGACTCGTCGCAGGGGTAGGCGACCGCGGTGGGCGCGGGCTCGAGCTTGCGCGCGGCCTCGATCAGCTTGTCGTACTTCGCGTGGCGGCTCGCGGCGTCGTTCATGACCGGGCCTTGCGGGTCTTGCGGGCGGCCGGGCTGCGCAGGCGCGCGGGGGGGTTATGCAGGCGCGCGGGACCCGCGGGGGCGAGGGTGTGCCGGATGCGCGCGAGCATGGCCAGCTGCTCCGGCGTGGGGCTCACGCCATGGGCCCGGCCATCGGCGATCACGTTTTCCAACAGCGTGGAGAGGCGCTCGCGGTCGTGCGCCTTGGGAACCAGCTCGCCCAGCGTGGCGAGCGCCTTCTCGGGCTCGCAGCGCCACGGCGACTTCCTGCTCGCCGCGCACGCGACGCCATTCCTCCGGCGCGATGCGCGGGAGCAGCTCGTCGTACTTGCGCACCAGCTCGCGCTTGAGGTCGAGGCGTGCGAGGGGAATCGGCTGCCCGTGGCGCGCGAGGAGGGCGGCGACGCGCGCGCTGGCCTCGGGGTAGCCACCGGTCGCGATGCGCTCGAGCACGCGCCGCGCGAACGGCTCGTCGCGCAGCGAGTCGGCGGCGACGGGCGCGGCCTGCGCGAGCGCGGCATCGATCCCGAGCATGTTGCCGTAGATCTGGAAGAACGCCGCCTCGCTCGCGGCGTCGCGCGCCGCGCGGTAGTAGTCGAGGGAAGCGCTCAGCATCTCGGAGAGGTAGCGCTCCGCGCGGCGCGACGGCGAGTCGGGCGGAAGCGCGCGGCGATTGGCGCGCACCGCGGCCGCCGCGGGGCCGAGCGCGGCCATCCAGGGGTTCAGGTTCGAGAGCGCCCAGCGCTGCATGCGCAGCGGGTGGAACTGCCGCGCGAGCCGCGCCGCGTCCTCGTGGGCCAGTCCCTTCACGACGGGACGGCCGAACATCTCGTAGGCGCGCTGCGTGAATTCGGACACCACGTTGGCCGCCGCGAATGTCTTCTCGTCGCGCCGCTCGAGGCGGTTCAGGCGCTTCATGACGTCCTCGAGCCGATGCTCGACGAAGCTCACCGCGTAGCCGCCGCCCGCCTTGTCCTCGATCTTCATGCCGTAGAGGCCGGGCGGGAGCGCCTCGATCGAGTCCATCACCGAGACGATCTGCGCGTGCTCCTTCTTCGCGACCTTGCCGGAGACGAAGATGCCGAGGTGGCCGATGTCCTGGTGCAGCAGCCCCACGATCACCTGGCCGTTCGCCTTGATCTCCTCGGTCGAGCCGTACACGTCGGCCACCCAGTTGAACGCCTGCTGCGGGGGCGTGATGTTGTCGCCCATCGAGGCGAAGAGCACGATCGGCACGCGGATCGCCTTCAGGTCGAAAGCGCCCTTCGTGCCGCCCTTTCCATCCCAGGCCTGGTTGCCCACGAAGAGGTTCTGCGTGATCCACTCGATCTCCTCGCGGTTCATGAGGAAGAAGCCGCCCCACCAGCGCTCGAACTCGAGGAAACGCGGCGGCTCCGTGTCGATGTTCGCGTAGAGGTGGTAGTACTTGTCCCAGAAGGTGTTCGCGGGATTGAGGTTCTCGAAGTTATCGACGAGGTACGCGCCGTCGAACTTGCCGGCGCCGAGGTCCGACACCATCGAGGCGAGCCACGTGCCGCCGAGCAGGCCGCCCGCGTAGCGCATCGGGTTGTCGCCTTCGCCCTCGCTCCACGCGCCGCCCCAGTACGACATCGGCGCGCCGTTGATGACGAGCGGCCCGGTCTGGTCGGGGTCGGAAGCGACCAGCATCATTGCCGCCCAGCCGCCCTGGCAGTTGCCGATGATGGCGGGCTTGGCGCTCTTCGGATGCAGCTCGCGCACCTTGCGCACGAACTGCCGCTCCGCTTCGCAGACGTCGATGAGCGTCTGGCCCGCCTCGGGCTCGGGATAGAAGATGACGAAGTAGACCGGGTGCCCCGCCTTGAGCGCGACGCCGACCTGCGAGTCGTCCTTGAAGCCGCCGATGCCGGGACCGTGCCCGGCGCGGGGATCGATGATGATGTAGGGGCGAAGCTGCGGGTTCACCTTCACGCCCGCGGGCGGGAGGATGCGCACGAGCGCGTAGTTGGCGGGGCGCTCGAAGCTGCGCGCGTCGAGCACCGTCTCGTATTCGAACGTCAGCACCGGGGGAGTCCCCGCGCGCACGTGCTCGAGGTAGCGGTTGCCGCGCTCGCGCAGCGTGTCCCAGAAGAGGATCGAGCGCTGCGTGAGGTCGGTCCAGTAGCTCGCGGCCTCGGCCCACGCTTCCATCGGATTGCGCGGCTGCGAATCGCCGCGGCTCGCCGCTTCGAACGCGGCCGTCGTGCGCTCGGCGAAGCGCTGGCGGGCGACGTCCATGCGCTTCTGCACGACGGAGGCGACCTTGGCGGAAAGCTCCGTGGCGTGCACGGCGCGCTTGACGGCGTCCGGCGCGGACTCCCGGGTGCTGATCGTGTTCATGCGTTTCCCATCAGTTGAGCGACTTGTCCTTCCAGAACTTCGTGCCCGCCACCGCGGCGCCCACCTCGAGGCCGTTCTTCGTGAGCGTGTAGTAGGTGGCGTCGCTCACGAACTGCTCGCCCTCGCCGCCGCCTGCGGTCTTGCCGCCCGCTCCGGCGCTGGCCGATCCGCCCCCGCCGACCTCCCAGCCCTTGTCGATGAACTTGTGGAGCGTCTTCTGGGTCTTGAAGACGAGGAGCACGTCGTTTTGCGAGATGCCCGCCTGCACGCCCGCGCTCGCCTGGGCCATCGACATGAAGGTGTCCTTGCCGCTCGCCTTGTCGTGGGCGAGGCCCGAGCCGCCCGATCCTCCGAGGACGAAGCTCAGGCCATAGCTCGTGAAGACCGCGTATCCCGGCGCGGCGTGCACGTCGCTCTTGAGCTTCGGCTGCGCCTTGTAGAACTTCTCCAGGGCGGCGGCGGTGGCCTTGTGGATCTCGGCCTGCTTGCTCGCCTTGTCGGTGGCGGCCAGGGCGCCGGAGGCGCAGAACGCGAACAGCATTGCGAACAGTGCGAAGACGGTGCGGAGTTTCATGGTGGTTTCCTTCTTGAAAGGGGTTCAGGAACGGATGCGTGCGCCGACGATGGCGTGTTTCGGAAGTGCGTTTCGGGCACTTCCCTTCCCGGAAAGCGTCGGCAGCGAAAGAGCGATGTACTTGATGTTGGCGACCGGAAAGACCATGACGCTGCCTTCGGCCTCGACGACGAGGTGCCTGCTCGTCATGAAGTCGGCGAGCTTGATCTGGCGCGCGGCCTCGTTCGCCGTCTGCTCGGGGAAATCGAACGCGAGCTTCGAGCCGTCGATGAAGTGGAGGGTGAGCACACGGTCCATGGCGTTGGCCTTCAGCGAGCGGGATCCACGGCGACGGCGACCGCCTCGGTGTAGGTGGCCTCGACCTGGTCGCCGACCTTGATGAGCGCGAGCTGCGCGGGATCCCTGATGCGCAGGCTCACGGTCTGCTGCGGGCCGCGCAGCGTGACGGTGCCGGCGGCGCTGTCCACGGCGAGGACATCCGCCACGACGACGGTCTGCTGCTGCGCCACGCCGCCGGGAAGGGCCCCGCGCGGCGCCTGCTGCAGGTCCGCGGTCTCCGTGCGCTTCACGTCCGGGGCGCCGTTCTTCTTCAGTTGGAGGACGAGCGACTCGACGTAGGCGACGTTCACCACGTCACCGGGCCGGAGCTGCTCCAGGTTGCGGACTTCGCGCCCGACGGTGACGCCGATCACCGTCCCGTCGGCGCGGCGCACCGTGAGATTGCGCGACGGCAGGTCCATCCGCGACCACCATGGCGCTCACGAGCGTCGTCGTGCTCGCAACGCCACGGCCGGGGCTGGTTTCCACGACGGTGTTCCCGTTCGGGGTGGGGAACTGTGCCGAAGCAACCGCGGCGGCGAATGCCAGGAGCAGCGGGAGAATGATTTTCGGGCGCACTTTCGCGATCCGGAAGGACACGTTCCAGAATGCGCGTCCGGGGCGCGGATTCAAATGGCACCATGGTGCCGCCGGGCTAGCGCTCGCGGCCCTCCGGCTTGGCGGACCACTGGGGCGCGGGAACGGAGACGCCGAGACGCACCGAGATCAGGCGCAGGGCGATCACCACGACGATGCCGATCGCGGCCGCCTGGCTGTAGCGAAGGTCGTGCGCGAGGGCCGCGATGAAGGCCAGCGCCCCGGCGAAGGACGCGGTCGCGTACAGGCCGCCGGGCCGGAAGAGGTCCGGCACCTCGTTCACCACGACGTCGCGCATCACGCCGCCCATGGTGCCCGTGACCACGCCCATCAGCGCCGCCACGATGAGGGGCGAGCCCTTGTCGAGCGCGATGCCCACGCCGGTCATGGTGAAGAGGGCGAGCCCGACAGCGTCCATCTTCACCGAGCGGCGGTGAACCTCCGCGGCGAGGCGGAATATGTGCGCGCTGTACACGAAAGGCACGCAGATCACGAGGATCGCGAGCAGGAAGACCCAGTGCTGCATCCAGTAGAAGGGGCGGTTGTCGAGGAGCAGGTCGCGCACGGTCCCGCCGCCGAAGGCGTTCACGCACGCGAGCGCGTAGGCGCCCACGACGTCCATGCCCTTGTTCGAGGCCACGATCATGCCCGCGATCGCCGAAACGATGACCGCCGCCGCCTCGAGGACGGAGAGAACGAGGTCGGCACTGAGCACAGGCAGGGTCACAGCCGTCAGGTCATCAGGTAGACGATGACCGTCCCCCACGTGGTGAGCAGGATGTGGCCGATGGCGACGGTGCCGGAGTAGCCGAGCACCGCCACGGGGCTGCCCGAGCGCTCCTGCACGGCGGCCATGCCGGCCGTCATGGTCTGCGCGCCGGCGAGCCCGCCCAGGAGGAGGACCGGATTGAGCTTGAGCACATAGCGCCCGAGATACAGGCCTACGACGAGCGGGACGAGCGTCACCACCATGCCGCCGAAGAAGAGACCAACGCCGGCTTCGCGCAACGCGCTCATGAAATGCGGGCCCGCGCCGATGCCCACCATCGCGACGAAGCTCGCCAGCCCGATCGACGTCATGAACGAGACCGCGCCGTCGGGGATGCGCGCGAAGATCGGGCGCACCGAATGCAGGTACCCGACCACGAGGCCCGCGAGGAGCGTCCCGACGCTCGTGCCGATGGCGATGCGCATCGAGCCGACGGGGAGCACGAGGAGGACACCGAGCAGGGATCCGATGCAGATCGCGAGCCCCAGGGCGACGAAATCGGTGGTCTCGGTGGGAAGCACCGTGCGGCCCAGCGCGCTTTCGGCGCGCAGCACGGCGGGCTCCGGTCCCACGACGCGTAGCACGTCGCCGCGCTCCACGACCGTGCCCGGTCCGACGGGCACCTTCGTGCCGCCACGCACGATCTCGCGCAGGAACACCCCGCGGACCTCGCCCATGGACTGCACGATGTCTCCGAGCGTGCGCCCCACCGCGTCCTTGCTCGTCACGTAGATGTCGTATGACGCGACCGGGATGTCGAGCAGCTCGCGGTCTTCCACCTCGCGCGCGGGCGAATTGCCGAGCGTCTCCACCAGCACCTCCCGCCGGCCGGAAGCCACCACGACGTCGCCCGCCTCGAGCACGGTCTGCGGGGTGGGCGAGATCAACGCGGCGCCGCGGCGAATGCGCTCGATGAAGAGGCGCGCCTCGGGCACGAACGACTCGGCGGACGCGACCGTCCTGCCGATCGCCTTGCCGCCCGGCTCGAGCTGATAGGCACGCATCTCGAAGGCGCGCCACGCGGAGGCGACTCCAGCCTTCGCGCGGTCGATGCCGAGCTCATCCTCGACCTTGGCGGCCTCGGCCTTCAGGTCGATGCCCAGCAGGCGCGGAGCGACCTGGCTCACGAACACGATCAGGCCGAGCGCCCCGAACACGTAGCACAGCGCATCGGCGACCGCCACATGGGCGACGAGGCGGTCCTGCTCCGCGGCGGCCAGCGGCAAGGCGCGAATCGCCTCGCTCGCGGTCCCGATGGTGGCCGACTGCGTGAGGGCCCCCGAAAGGAGCCCTGCGGCGAGCCCGACATCGAGGTGCAGCGCCTTGGCCACGCCCCAGGAGACGAGGAGGCCCGTGACCGCGACGGTGACTCCGAGAATCGCCCAGCGCAGCCCGTCTCCCTTCATCGTCGCGAAGAAGCGCGGCCCGACCGAATAGCCGATGCCGAAGAGGAACATCAGGAACAGGAGCGACTTCGCGGTGGAAGAGACGGGGATGTCGACGAAGTAGCCGGCGACGAGCCCCACGATGAGCGAGCCCGTCACCGGCCCCAGGCCGAAGCCCTTCACCTTGAGCGCGCCCAGCCAGTACCCGAGGCCCACGACGAGGAAGACCGGGAGCTCCGGGTACTTGTGCAGCGTTTCGGCCAACCACTGCATCGATGCAGGCTTACTTCGACAGGATCATCGCGACGTAGCCGAATATCGTGAGGAGGATTCCCGACACGGCGTACCCGACCGGGAAGCCGATCCACGGCACGCTGCTTCCGATCTCCTTCGCCGCTTCGCGTGCCGGTCCCGAATGCGACCGCGCGCCCGCGACACCGCCCATGAGGATCGCCGGGTTGATCTTCATCATGTGCAGGCCGATCGCCCAGATGATGATCGGGGGCACGGTGCACACGACGAAGCCCGCGATCAGGATCTTCGCCGCGAGCTCGCCGCTCAACTGCGTCACCAGGCTCGCGCCCGCGTTGATGCCGACGATGGCGATGAAGACGATGAGCCCCAGGTCCTCGAGGATGTTGCGCGCGGCGTTCGGCGTGTTGCCGAAGAAGCGCAGCCGCGAGGCCGCCGAGGAGACGATCACCCCGGAGACGAGCAGGCCGCCCGCGTTGCCGAGACCCACCTTGGCTCCGGCGATCGGGAACGAGATGGCGCCGATGAGCAGGCCCAGGATCATCCCGGCCGACAATGTCAGCAGGTCGGTCGAAGTGCTGGGACGGGCCACCTTGCCCGCGAGCTTCGCGAGCTTGTCGACGGCGCTCTTCAGGCCCGCGACGAACAGCACGTCCATGCGCTGCAGCTTCACATGCAGCCCGAGCGGGATCGGCACGCCGCCACGCTCGATGTGGTGCAGCGCGAGGCCGCCCGCGAAATCGGCCGTGCGGAACTCGCCCAGTTCCTTGCCCTCGAGCGCCTTGTTGGTGACGAGGATCTCGGCCTGGTCGATGGGAACGGACAACGCGCTCGGGTCCGAGACTTCCGGGCCGATGAGGCCGACGTTCTGCGTCATCTCCTCGAGGCGCCCGCCGATGGTGATGATGTCTCCCGAGCGGAACTCGAGCTCGTCGGCCGCGCCGAGCTTGTTATAGGACGTCTCCGGAAGCACGCCGCGCTCCTGGCGCACCTTGCCCGCCGGGCTCGAATCCGCGTCGTGCAGGCGCGTGGTGCTCGGGAAACCCGCCGCGGCGAGCGCTGGCTCCTGGACCAGGGAGAACGCCGGCTCGGCGATCGACGACTCGTCGCGCTTCACCGGGGCGATGCGCAGGACGTTGAGCACCTTGTACTGCGGATATTTCTGCAGGAACTGGCGCACCGACCAGCCCGTCAGGGCGTCGTTGGTGAGCCGGTAGGCGCGCACCGCGAGAGGACGATAGCCCGTGAGGCCGGCGTCATCGACGTTCGGAACGCCGGACTCCTCCTCGTACTTCTTCGCCGCGGCTTTCGCGTCGATCCCCCACCAGCGGGGCAGGTACTTGCAGATGAGGATGATGCCGACCGTGCCCCAGATGTAGGTGAGGCCGTAGGAGAGCGCGATCATGCCGCTCACGTCCTCGAACTTCTGCCCCTCGGGCAGCGGGAACGCGCCCTGGCGGACCGCTTCCTCGGCCGAGCCGATCGCCGCCGACATCGTCATCGAGCCGGCGAGGATCCCGCCCGCCGCGCCCGCGGGAAGGTCCCACATCTTCACGAACGCCACGGCGCCGAGCAGGCCCATCACCGAGCAGATAACGGCGAGCACGGTGAACTTGAGCCCGTCGCCCTTCAGGCTGTTGATGAACGACGGCCCCACGCGCAGGCCGACTCCGTACATGAACAGGTAATAGAACATCGACTTCGTGAAGTTGTCGATGCTCATCTTCACGCCCATCGACGAGGCGATGGCGGAGATCGCCGCGCCGACGACGATGGCCGAGGCCACCATGCCGAGGCCGTAGCCCTTGACGGTGACCTTGCCGAGCAGCACCGCGCCCAGCACCACGGCGAACAGCAGGACGAACGAGTTGGATGCCAGCCATTGGAAGAGAGGTTGCATGATCAAGCTCCTACGAGAGTTTGCTTCGGCGCCTTCTCCGCAGCCGGCCCGGGCTTGCCCTTCAGCGCCACGAGCGCGTCGGGCTTGAGAAGCTCCAGACCCATGGCCGCGTTGTAGCCGTGGATCTCCTTGACGTCGAGCTTGCGCATGAAGGTGATGACCTCCTCGGTGACCACCTGGCCGGGCACCATGATCGGGAAGCCGGGCGGGTAGGGGATGACGAACTTCGCCGACACCATCTCCGGACCGTTCTTCAGGCGATCGTCCAGCTCCTTGCTATTGAGTTTCACGTACTCGCAAGCCGCCGGGTTCGCGGCGAGGTAGAACGCCGCGCGCATGTTGCCTTCGTTCGACGCGCTCTTCGGGTTCTCGCGGAAAGCATCGTGGAAGCGCGAGAAGTTCGGCAGCTCGGGCACGTCGGTGACCAGCGCCTTCACGCGGGCCTGGAAGATCGCCTTCTCGGCCTCGCCGCCTTCGGCCAGGCGCTTGTCGATGGCGCGCGCCATGTCCGCCAGCGCCTTCATCAGGTGCGCCACGTCGCTGCGGGTGTTGTTGATGTTGATCTGGACGAGCACGCTGTTGCGCGACGTCTTGTTGATCTGGATGTCGTACTCGTTGGCGAGCAGCGCCTTGAACTGCGAGCCGTCGTAGGCAGCGTTGCCGCAGAGGAGCGTGATGCGCGTCGGATCGAGGAAGAACTCGTCCCCGTCCAGCGCCTTCATGGTCTTCGCCACGTTCCAGCCGGGAGCGCCGAAGTCCGAGAAGCCGGACTGGCGGTACTGCGGCGGGATCATCTCCGCCGGGGTGGCGGCGCGGAAGTACTTCGAGATGAGCGGGTGTCCGTTGATGTCCTGGCGCAGCTCGATCGCGAGCTGGGTCGCGCGCTGCACGAGCTCGTAGCCCTCGAGCTCCATCTGCCGGCGCGCGAGGTCGAGGGTCGCGATGATCTGCAGGTTGGGCGACGTCGAGGTGTGCGTGAAGAACGCCTCCTTGAACATCGGCTCGATCTTGTGGAAGTCCTGGTCGGCGACCACGATGATGGAGGCCTGGCGCAGGGCCGACATCGACTTGTGCACCGAGTCGGTCTCGTAGACGCGCACGCGCACCTTGTCCGGATCGGGCAGGAGCGGCGTGTCGAGCAGCTTCTTGTTCTTCGGATCGATCTCGCCCACGCTCGACTTGAACGCGGCATAGCGCTCGCGGTACGCGGGGTCGCGCATCATCTCGCGGATCTTCGTGGCGGCGCCCATGGCGGTGCGGCGGCGCAGGAACGGCGAGAAGCGCGCGAATCCGAACCAGGCCTCGTCCCACAGGAAGATGATGTCGGGCTTGATCGCCAGGCACTCGAGCATCGTCTGCTGCACGTTCGCCACGTGCCCGTCGAACGTGCAGTTGGTGAGCACGATCATCTTCGCGCGGTCGAGCTTGCCTTCCGCCTTGAGGGCGAGCAGCGCCTCCTTGATCGGGCGGATGGCGAGGCTTCCGTACATCGAGTATTGCGTGAGGGGGAAGGCATCGATGTAGTACGGCTGCGCGCCGGCGAGCACGAGCCCGTAGTGGTGCGACTTGTGGCAGTCGCGGTCGATGAGCACGATGTCGCCCGGGTTGAGCAGCGCCATGTGCACGATCTTGTTCGAGGTCGACGTGCCGTTGGTCACGAAGAAGCTGCGGTCGCCTCCGAGGGCCCGCGCGGCCTTCTCCTGCGCGACCTTGATGTTGCCGGTGGGCTCGAGCAGGCTGTCCAGGCCGCCCGTCGTGGCGGAGGATTCCGCCAGGAACAGGTTCGCCCCGTAGAACTCGCCCATGTCGCGGATCCAGTTCGACTTGAAGATGGACTTGCCGCGCGCGACCGGCAGCGCATGGAAGGTGCCGATCGGCCGCTGGGCGTATTTCTTCAGGTTGTCGAAGTAGGGGGTGGCGTAGCGATCGGCGATGCCGTCCAGGATCGACAGGTGGATCTCGAGCATCTCTTCGAGTCCGTAGAACACGCGGCGGATGCCGACCGCCTCGTCGGAGCCGGCGAGGGCGCCCACGTCCCGGTCGGTGGCGAGGTACACGTCGAGCTCGGGCCGGACATTGTGCAGCACGCGGGCGAGCGTTGTTCCGAGGTCCGTGTTGGCCGAAGCCTCGGGCGTGACGTGCGCGGAGAGGATGTCGCGCAGGTCCGGCAGGGGATATTGCGACGGATAGGCGAAGCCGTCGAAGATCACGACGGCCTGCACGTTGTAGTTCACGATGGCGGCCAGGACCGCGTCCTCGAAGCTGCCCACGACCACGGGCTCGTAGATGAAGCTGTCGGTGTCGCGGCGCAGCCGCCGCAGCGTCTCGCGCGTGACTTCCCACGTCGATCGCTCGCCCGGCGTGACGACCAGCACCTCGAAGTACGGCTTGCGCGCCTGCGCCCGGGCGATCCCGGGCGGCAGGACGTCGGGCGCGTGCGCTTCGCCTTCCTCGTCGATCTTCCACGCCTCCGGATCCTCCCGATAGCTGTTGGAGAGCAGCGAGAGGCTGATGCGCTGCGCGAGCCGCGCGAACGCGGTCCAGTCGCCCGTCTGCAGGCGCTCCTTCAGCGTGGCCAGGAGCACCGGCCCGGGATAGGCGCACAGCTCCTCGAGCGGGCCGAGGGCGGCCAGCTCGTCGAGCGCTTCGTTGCGCAGGGTTTCGACTTGTGTCGATCCGGCCGCGAGGGACCTGGCGAGGCGGTGCACGGTCCGCCAGCGGTCGACGCGCGCCTGGGCGGTGGAGAAGTAGCTCGAAAGTCCCTTGCGTGGTTCGACCTTGAGTGGTGCCATGTTCGCCTCCTGGTGGGTATCCGGTCCGCGGCCGACGCGCCATGCGCGGCTTGCGCTGCTATCGGAGGATGGACCGGCGCCAGGGGTGCCGCCATTGCACCAAGGTGCCGCGCGGCAAGCGCCGGCACCAAGGGACGATGGCGCCGCGCGCGAATCGCGCGCAACGTGGAGGGTTTTGCGGGCTAGGAAACGGCGAGCCGGGACGTGAGCAACGCCATGCTGATCTGGTGGCGGATCATCCGCGCGTTCGCGTACTCGATCTGCAGCCGAACGGCATTACAGGGACAATCGGCAGTAGGGGCGCATTCCGCACCCAGCTGTGCGACCTGGCGGCACAAATCCTCCACTTCCCGCGCGTGGTCACGTAGCGCGTTGGCCCACTCGACTCTTTGCTGCAAGCTTCCCATGACCACCCTTTGAGGTTATGGATAAGCGCATGTTAGAAGGCAGCCTTCGGACTTGTCTTGCGATGCATCAATTTCCCTGTCGAATCAGCCATTCACCCACATTAATTGGGGGTATTGCACGGGGCCTTCCATGAGTGAGGAACGCGGATACGCGCCGCTTCGCGACCGAATCGCGCGGGACGGCTTCGCGCTCGTTGCGGCTGATGACATGCGACCGCTGTTGGGGCCGCCGGAGGTCCTCGCCGACTGGGACCGGTTCGCGGCGAGCTGGGGCGACCTGCCGCTCGATACTCACCTGCCCGAGGGACATCGCTACCGGCGTCGCCGCCATGCGACGCTGTCGGCGCGCGCGGGCGAGCGCGAGTTCCGCCTCGAGCGCCACCAGCCGCACTACCAGGGGCTCGAATACAACCGCCTGGTGGGCGGAATCGAGCGCTGGTTCGAGCCGATCCGTCCCGAGATCCTCGCCGGTCCGACGTTCCACCGCATCGTGCGATTCTGCCTCGAGCTCTTCGGGGCGCTGCGGCCCGCCGCGGGCTGGCGCGTCGAATGCCACCAGTTCCGCATCGAGGCGAGGCCGGATGCCGCCGGCCAGCCCACGCCCGAAGGCGTGCATCGGGACGGCGTGGACTACGTGCTGGTGCTGCTGGTGAACCGCGTCAACATCGAAAGCGGCACGACGACGGTGCACGACCTCGACGGGAAGATGATCGGCAGCTTCACGCTCACGAACCCGTTCGACGCGGCGCTGGTGGACGACGCGCGCGTGATGCACGGCGTGACGCCGATTCGTCCCGTGGACGCGCGCCACGCCGCCTATCGCGACGTGCTGGTGGTGACGCTGCGCGCCACACGCCGCAGCGCGCGGGGCTGAGGCGGGCGCCCGGCGCCCCCAATTCCGTTGCAGGGCCATTGCTTGCGCGTGTGGTATTCGCCTGCGCGAAAGCGCCACAATGGCGTGACAAGGCGGAATACCCTGCGGAACGGCTTCCGCGACGAAGGGGGAGTCATGCAAAGACGCAAGATCCTGATACTCGGTGCCTCGTACGGCTCGCTGCTGGGCGTGAAGCTCGCGCTCGCGGGGCATTCGGTGAAGCTCGTGTGCCTGCCGGCGGAGGCGAAGCTCATCAACGAGAAGGGCGCCGTCGTGCGCATGCCGGTGAAGGGGCGCGAAGGGCCTCGTGGAGGTCAACTCGCGCAACCTGCCCGGCGAGCTGGGTGCGGTCGGCACCGCGGGGGTCGATCCGCGCGCCTTCGACCTCATCGCGCTCGCGATGCAGGAGCCGCAGTACGGCTCGCCCGGCGTGCGCGAGTTGCTCGACGCCGTCGCGAAATCGCGCGTGCCGTGCATGTCGATCATGAACATGCCGCCGCTGCCCTACCTCGCGCGCATTCCGGGCATCGATCCGGCGCGTTGCCGCGACAGCTACACGGATCCCTCGGTGTGGGCGAGCTTCGATCCGAAGCTCATGACGCTCTGCAGCCCCGATCCGCAGGCCTTCCGCCCGCCGGACCAGGAGGTGAACGTCCTGCAGGTGCGGTTGCCGACCAACTTCAAGGCCGCGCGCTTCGATTCCGATGCGCACACCGCGCTGCTGCGCGAGCTGGCGGCCGGCATCGAGGCCGCGCGCCTCGACGTGGGCGGCGAGAAGATCGAGCTGCCGGTGAAGCTCAAGGTGCACGATTCCGTCTTCGTGCCGCTGGCCAAGTGGGCCATGCTGCTCGCGGGCAACTACCGCTGCGTGAAGGCCGACAGCGTGATATCGATCAAGGAAGCGGTGCACGGCGATCTCGCCGCGTCGCGCGCCGTCTACGAGTGGGTCGTGAGCCTGTGCGTCTCGCTGGGTGCGAGCCGCGACGACATGGTGCCGTTCGAGAAGTACGCCAACGCGGCGCTGTCGCTGCAGAGCCCGTCGTCGGCGGCGCGGGCCCTCGCCGCCGGTGCGCCGCGCATCGAGCGCGTGGATCGCCTGGTGCAGGCGGTCGCCGCCCAGCGCGGCATGCGTTCACCCGTGCTGGACGAGACGGTGAAGCTCGTCGACGAGTGGCTGGTGCGCAACCGCCGCAAGGGGTGAGCGGGAGTTCCTAGCTGCAGGCCGGGAGCGGGCTCCAGAACACCTGGCGCGTGATCGACTTCACGACCGTCACGCCGTCGAACGAGTAGGTGAGCGTGCCCGACGTGCCGCTCGAGAAGCGCAACTGCATCGTGCCGACCTTGCGAATGTTCGCCTGCGCAAGCGGCACGAAGGGCTGCGCGTTGAATGCCGACATTCCGGTCACGATGTAGAGGTCGCCCAGGTACGACCCGTCGGACTGCAGCGTCCCCGCCGACATCACCAGCCAGACGCCCCTGCCGCCCGCATCGTAGGTGAAGAGCGTGCCGAACAGAGTCTGGTCCTGGTGCGTGATGTTGATCCCCCAGCCCGACTCGCTGCCCGCGGGTGCCGCCCACCAGAGGTCCTGGTAGTTGGCGAGGGAGCCCCGGTCGGCGGTCGTCGACTGGCAGCTCGCCGCGCGCGAGCCGTACACCTGCTGCTGGATCGACTTCGCGACCGTCACGCCGTTCATCGTGTAGGTGAGGGTGCCGCTGTTGGGCCCGGAAAAGGCGATCGTCATCGTGCCGACCTGCGTGATGTTGCTCTGGTTGATCGGCGTGAACGGGTTGGCGTTGAACGCAGGCCCGGTCGTCCTGTAGAGCGGGCCGCTGAACGTGTCCGTGCCGCTCTGGCGGTCGCCCCTGGACATGACCAGCCACATCGGATTGCCCGAGCTGTCGTAGGTGAACAGCGTCGCGAACGCGATGTCGCCCTGCTGGTTCACGTTGAGTCCCCAGCCGGATTCCGTTGGGTTCCACCACAGCGACGTGTAGTTGGTCGAGCCCGGCGTGGTCACGGACAGCGAGATGTCGTCGACGAAGAACGACGTCATGCCGACCGCGTTGTTGGTCGCCGAGAACGCGAGGCGCAGGGTCTGGCCCTTGAAGCCCGTCACGTCGATGGCCGGGCTGCGCACCCAGGTGCCGCCGGTGCTGTCCACGTTGGACAGGCTCGCGAGAGTGGCGAGGCGATTGCCGCTCGCGGGAACGAGGAACGCCACCGTCATGGTGTCCACGGGCGCGCTCGACGTCTCCTGTGTCTCGATCCAGTACCAGAAACGCAACTGCGCGAGCGAAGCGTTCGCGGGAATGGTCACGTCCTGGTAGATGGTGTCCGTTCCGCTCGTGTAGCCGCCGAACCAGGCGTAGCCGCTTCCGGAGTGCGCGACGGTCGCGTCGCTCCTGATGATCGCGGAGCCTGAAGTCGCGGACCAGGTCCACGAGTCCGTGCCCGACTCGAATCCCGGGTTCGCCACGATGTTCGTTCCCGTGACGACGTCGCCCGCCTGCGTGATGGCGATCGACTGGTTGCCGACGAGGATGCCGCCGGTTCGCGTCGTGGCGTCCGGATTGGCGTCCACGGTGTAGCTCGCGCTCCCGCTCCCGTTGCCCGCGCTCGTGGCGGTGATCCAGCTCACGGTGCTCGTCGTCGCCCATGCGCAACCGGGCTGCGTGGTCACTGTCAGGGAGCCCGATGCCGCCGCGGCGGCGAGCGATTGGCTCGCGGGCGACAGCGAATACGTGCATGACGTGCTCGCGGGGTCGAGGTACGCGCTGATGTAGGGATAGACCTGGTCGAGGCGCGAGTAGTAATCGTGCAGGTCCGCGGCCGCCGCGGTGCAGCTCGACGGGCCGCCCAGCAATCCGCCGCGCAACCGGTATTCGGAGGCGGGGCTGCCGATCGCGGTGAAGATTCCGGAGCCGCTGCTTCCGCGCTCGGTCACTCCGGTCGCGATGGAATTCCAGTTGGCGATGAGGAAGCTTCCCCCCGCGAGCGTCGTGGTGCCGAACCCGCCCATCGTCCCCAGGCTCACTTTCTTCACGTCGCCTGCGGGATGGTGGATCGCGGTGAGCGCGGTGCCTGGCGCGAGCAACGCGGCATCCCAGCCGGAGTAGTAGGCGCCGCCCGGAGGAGAGCTCTTCAACCGCAGCAGCAGCCCGTCGGACGACTGGTTCGCGAAGAGCAGCGTCGCGCCGCCGGTAAGCTGCACGTAGCCCGGGTTCACCGTCCCGGAATTGCAGCTGGTCGCATCGTAGAACCAGAAGGTGGTGAGCGTATCGGCCGAGTCCTGCGTGCTGATGCAGTGGTTCGCGCCATAGAAATACGCCGTGAGCGGGCCGCTCGCCGCGTTGAGCAGCGTGCCGGTGCACAGGAACTGGCTCCCGCTGCCGGGCGCATCGCTGAATACCATGCGCGCGACGGCCTTGCCGGATTGCGCGAGCGCGACGTCGCTGGCAGCGCGACAGGCGATATCCACCTCGCACGATCCCGACTCGCCGATCTTCGCCACGCTCTCCACCTTCGGGTCGGCCGGGCTCGCGAAGAGGTGCGACACCTGCGCGACGTCCACCGCGACGTCCGGCACCGCGGCGCCTTCCACGAAGATCTCCACCGTCGCCGTATCGCCTTCGAGCACCGGGCTCCACCACGTGGCAACGCGTTTGGGCAGGTCGCCCGAGGTGAACGGTCCGTATACGCGGTCCGGCGCGCCGCTGCCCACGAAGCGGATCTGCGCGCCGTCGGGCAGGCGCATCGCCGCGAGGCCGATCCGCAGCGCGCGCGCCGAGGGCGACGCGACCTCCCAATGGGCCGCGAACCCGCCGGCCACCGGCACCCACCGCAGCGCATCGCTGGAAGCGAGCGGATCCCCCTTCACGGCGCGGCCGATGCCGATCTGCAGGCGCTTCATCGTGCTGCGCGTGTTCGCGAGCTTCGCCGCCTGGATCGCGCCCGCATCGACCGGGCCGAGCTGCAGGCGCGTGGCCGGAGCCGCACCGGGCGCCAGCCGCAGTGCCTCGACCTGCTGCGCCTTCGACGCATACGGCTGCGTCGCTCCGGCGGCCGATTGCGACCAGGCCGGCAATGCGGCCGCCGCCAAGAGCACGGCGGCGAGGAGGGGCGCGATACGCGCTATCTGCATGCGAAACATCTGGAAATTCACCTATTTAAGAGCAGCCCATGAGTATCCATGGACCTCCGGCCGGAAGCAACGGAATACGCCACATTTCGGGAGGGTCGGGATGGGTAAACATTGCCGGGACGGCGGAGTCCAAGGCCTTGGAGGTGCAGGCTATGGCACAGTTCAATACCCGCAAGTCCTCGCGCAAGTCCTCCCCGCGCCGTTGGTCGCGCCGGGTGATGGAAACCAGCGACGCGCTCGACCTCGAGGGCGGCGTCTTCAAGCGCGACGATCCGAAGTCGATCGCGCGTTCGCTCAAGCGCTCCGCGGAGAAGAGCCGCCGCCGCAAGGCGGATCCATTCCGATCCGCGATGTCGATGCTCACGTTCTACATCAACCGCGCGGGAAAGAAGCTCTCGGCGAGGCGCCGGCGCACGCTCGAGCGCGCCAAGGACGAGCTGCGCGCGCAGTTCCATCGTCCCGCGGCGCGCCGAGCCGGTCGCGCTCGGGACGCGCGGGAGTAGAGTAGTTGCAACTCTCCCGCGAGATATCGACATGGACACCGCCACCCCCGACGTTCGCCAATTCGACAACCACATCGGCGGCGAGAAGACGCCGCCCTTGGATGGCCGCCGCTTCGCCTCCACCAATCCCACCACCGGCCAGGTGTGGGGCCGGTTCGCCGAATCGGGCCGCGCGGACGTCGATCGCGCCGTGCAGGCCGCCCGGGCCGCGTTCGACGGCCCCTGGTCGCGCCTCTCGCCCACCCGGCGCGGCCGCCTGATGATGGCGTGGGGCGATCGCATCGCCGAGCACGCCGAGGCCATCGCCGCGATGGAGACGCAGCAGAACGGCAAGCTCATCGCCGAGATGCGTGCGCAGGCGAAGGCGGTGAAGGACTTCCTGTACTACTTCGGCGGGCTCGCCGACAAGGTCGAGGGGCGCGTGATCCCGCTCGAGCGCGCGAGCGTCCTCAACTACACGCTGCGCGAGCCGCTCGGCGTGGTGGGGGTCATCGTCCCGTGGAATTCCCCCACGTTCCTCACCATCATGAACGTGGCGCCGGCATTGGCCGCGGGGAACACGATCGTCATCAAGCCCTCGGAGGTCACGTCGGCCTCCGCGTTCGAGTTGGCGCGTCTCGCGGAGGAAGCGGGTCTTCCAGCCGGCGTGATCAACGTGGTGACCGGCGGACGGGAGGCGGGCGAAGCACTCGTGGATCATCCCGGTGTCGCCAGGATCTCGTTCACCGGGAGTGAAGCGGGCGGCAAGGCCATCGCGGCGAAATGCGGCGCGCGGCTCGCGGGCTGCACGCTGGAGCTGGGCGGCAAGAGCCCGAACATCGTCTTCGCCGATGCCAACCTCGACCAGGCGGAAGCCGGGGTGCTGGCCGGCATCTTCGCCGCCGCGGGACAGACCTGTGTCGCGGGCTCGCGCGCGTTCGTGCACGAGAGCGTATTCGACGAGATGCGCGCGCGCCTGGTGAAGCGCGCGCGCTCGATCCGGCTGGGAGACCCGCTGAAGGCGCAGACGCAGATGGGCCCGGTGGCCACGCGCGCGCAGCTCGACAAGGACCGGCAGATGGTGGAGCGCGCGGTGGGCGAGGGCGCCGAGGTGCTGTGCGGCGGCAAGCGCGCGTCGGTGCCCGGCTTCGAGCATGGACTCTTCTACGAGCCCACGATCCTGGGCGATATCGCGCCCGGCAACTCGATCATGAGCGAGGAGGTATTCGGGCCGGTGCTCTGCCTCACGCCGTTCCGCGCGGACGACGAGGTCGTGCAGCTCGCGAACGCCACGCGCTTCGGGCTCGCGGCGGGCTTCTGGACGCGCGACGTGCGCCGCGCCCACATCCTCGCGCGCAAGCTGCAGGCCGGCACCGTGTGGATCAACACGTACCGCGCGCTCACTTTCAATTCGCCGTTCGGCGGCTACAAGTCGAGCGGCCTCGGGCGCGCGAACGGCATGGAATCCATCGAGCAATACCTGCAGACGAAGAGCGTGTGGGTGGAAACCAGCGACGAGGTGCAGGACCCGTTCGTGCTGAGGACGTGAAGCGATGGACGTGGCGATTCGGGTTCCGCGCAGCGCGGCGACGCTCGAAGGATTGTTCGACGTCCCGAAGCCGGCCGCGGGGATCGTCCTCTTCGCGCACGGAAGCGGCTCGAGCCGCCTGAGCCCGCGCAACAACCATGTCGCGAAGGAGCTGCGCGGCGCGGGCCTGGGCACGCTGCTCGTCGACCTCCTCACCGCCGAGGAGGATGCCGAGTACGCACGGCGCTTCGACATCGCGGTGCTCACCGAGCGGCTCAGGGTCGCGCTCGACTGGATCGGCGCGCAGGCGTCGAGCGCGAGCCTCCCGGTTGGACTCTTCGGCGCGAGCACCGGCGCGGCGGCCGCGCTGCAGCTCGCCGCCGCCGCCCCTTCGCGCATCGGCGCGGTCGTCTCGCGCGGCGGGCGACCGGACCTCGCCGGCGCCGACGCGCTCCCGCGCGTGCGCGCGCCGACGCTGCTCATCGTGGGCGGCGACGACGCGGGCGTCATCGAATTGAACGAGGCGGCCTACGAGCTGCTGCGCTGCCCCAAGGAGATGGTGCTCGTGCCCGGTGCTACGCACCTCTTCGAGGAGCCCGGAACGCTCGAGCAGGTCGCGAAGCTCGCCGCCGACTGGTTCCGGCGACACCTGAGCACTCCCTCTGCCTAGGGAGAGGGCCGGTGAAATTCTCCCTCTGCCTTGGGAGAGGGCGGGGAGAGGGTAGGGCCTAGCTGCGCGCGTCGATCTCCGCCGCGAGCGCGGCCAGCGCGGGCTCCACGTCGAGCTGATAGGCGGCCGCGGGGCGCAGCGAGCGCAGCGAATCCGGAAGCCGCAGGAGCTCGAGATGCGCGTGGGCGCGCGCCTCCTCGAGCGACAAGCGCGGCTCGATCAGCTCGCCGCCGCGGATGAACGGCACGAGCAGCGGCTGGCCCGGCCTCGGCGTGTCCGCGAGCGCGAGGATGTCGCGCATGAACCGGCCGTTGGCGTCGCAACGCCGATACACCTGCTTGCGCCCGGGCCACGTCGCCTTGCCCTCGGAGCGCTTGCGGCGCGGCTCCCCTTCGTATTCCTGGAGCTTGTAGGCGCAGTCGAGATAGGGTGCATCGGCCGACGTGTTCATGCGCGTGCCGACGCCGAAGCCGTCGATCGGGGCACCCGAGCGCACCAGGGCGTCCACGCGATGCTCGTCCAGGTTGCCGCTCGCGAAGATGGTGACCTCGGTGAGCCCGCCCTTGTCCAGGATCGCGCGCACGCATCGCGCATGGTCGCCGAGGTCTCCGCTGTCGATGCGCACGCCCTTGATCGAGACGCCGGCGGCGCGCAGCAAGGGCGCCAGGTCCACCACGCGTTGCGCGGCGCGCTCGGTGTCGTAGGTGTCGATCAGCAGCACGGCGTTCTCCGGCTGGGCGAGCGCGAAGTGCTCGAAAGCCTCGCTCTCGCTTTCGTGCGCCTGGACGTACGAATGCGCCATCGTCCCGAACACCGGGATGCCGTAGCGGCGCCCGGCCTCGACGGTCGCGGTCCCGGAGAAGCCCGCGATGTACGCGGAGCGCGCCGAGAGCAGCGCCGCTTCCGCGCCGTGGGCGCGGCGCATGCCGAAGTCCACCAGCAGGCGATCGGGTGCGGCGAGCGCCACGCGCGCCGCCTTGCTCGCGGTGAGCGTGGCGAAGTGGATCAGGTTCATCACGCGGCTTTCCACGAGTTGCGCCTCGCGGATCGGCGCCACGATGCGCAGGATCGGCTCGTCGGGAAAGAACACGGTCCCCTCGGGCATCGCGTCCACGTCGCCGGTGAAGCGCAGGTCCGCCAGGGAATCGACGAACTCGGAAGTGAAGCGCCCGCTGGCGCGCAGCCAGTCGAGCTCGTCCGCGCCGAAGCTCAGGCCGAGCAGGTAATCGAGGACCGCATCCAGCCCGGCGGCCATGAGGAAGTTGCGCTCGGCCGGAAGCTTGCGCACGAAGAGCTCGAAGGCGGCGATCCCGTTCATGCGCCGGGCGAAATACGCCTCGAGCATGGTGAGCTCGTAGAGGTCGGTGAGCAGGACGCCTGCGTCGCGCGTCCGGGCCTGCGCTTCGGGCGGCAACCTATCCATGCAGCGTCTCGGCCGTCGAAAGGTCGGCCAGCCGGGTCGGAACGGCGCCCGCTGCGCGCATTTGCGCCTCCGCGCGCTCACCATCCCCGGGCTTCGCGTCCACGGCGCGGATGGCGTCCACGAGCAGGAAGACGGCGAAGCCGAGGCGCAACGCGTCGCGCACCGTCTGCGCGACGCAATAGTCGGTCGCGAGCCCGCCCACGAAGAGCCGGTGTACGTGCAACACGTGCAGGCGTCGGTCGAGGTCGGTGCCGTCGAATCCCGAGTAGGCGTCGCGCTCCGGCGTGGTGGCCTTCGAGAAGACGAGGGCGTCGGGGCCGAGCGCGAGGCCGTCGGCGAACGCCGCGCCCGGGGTGCCCGCGATGCAGTGCGGAGGCCACGGACCGCCGCGGTCGCGGAACGAGCAGTGGCCCGCCGGGTGCCAATCGCGCGTGGCCACGATCGGCAGGTTGCGGCGCGCGAACTCGCGCAGGTACCGGTTCAGCACGGGAACGATGGCGACCGCATCCGGGACGGCGAGGCTGCCGCCGACGAAATCCCGCTGCACGTCCACCACGACCAGCGCGTCGGAAGCCTGCAGGCGGACCAGTCTCGAGATTGATTGGGCGGATGCGGCCATGGTTGCTTCTCCACAATAGGCAACGGGCCCGGAAAGTCCTCCCAGTACGGCCTCTCAGTTCGTGAGAGGCAACTATGACTCTCGCACAGTCCCGAGGGACATCGCTGAGCCGGGAGGACTTACCGCGCCCGTCTACTGAAATAAAGCATCCCACCGGAGGGCAGCGGGCGCTTTGCGCTTGAACAAAAGGAGCGCGGAATTACCGCAGAAACTGTCTGACGAGCCGCAGGCAGGGATTCCCCATTGAGCGCACCGGTTTCTGGCATCGCGTCGGAATATTTCGACCACGACGCCGACGTCGGCGTAGTCGGCCGCGGCGCGCGCGTGGAGGATGCGCTGGTGGGCGCTGCCCGCGCGGTTTTCGCGCTCACGACGCGGCTCGAGGACGTGCGGCCGCTGGAGCGGATCGAGATCGCCTTCGACGAGGCGGACCCGGAGTTCGCCCTGGTCACGTGGCTGAACCAGCTCCTCGCGCGCGCCCACGAGCGGGGCCTCGCGCTGGGCGCCTTCACGCTCGCGCGCGACGGCGAGCATTGGCGCGGCGAGGCATGGGGCGAGCCGTGGCGCGAGGGGCTCGAGCGCGGAACCGACGTGAAGGGCGCGACCCTCACCATGCTTGCGGTGAAACCGGTCGCGGGCGGCTGGGAAGCGCGCTGCGTCGTGGATGTCTAGGAGGACGGGATGAACCTGTCGGGCGTGAACGCCCTCGATGCGTGCAGCTGGTCGCTGCCGGCCGGCGACGGGCGCGGCGAGGTGCGCTTCTTCGGCACCCGCGAGCTGCTCGAAGCGATGGACGACAAGGTGATGGAGCAGATCACCAACGTGGCGAAGCTGCCGGGCCTGGTCGGTTGCGCGATGACGATGCCCGACGCGCACTGGGGCTACGGCTTTCCCATCGGCGGCGTGGCGGCGTTCGACCCGGAGGCGGGCGGCATCATCTCGGCGGGCGGTGTCGGATTCGACATCTCGTGCGGCATCCGCTTCCTGCGCACCGGGCTCGATCGCAAGGATTTCCTCCCGCTGCTGCGCAAGGTCTCCGACAGCCTCTTCCGCGACATCCCGGCGGGCGTGGGCGAGGGCGGCCGGCTGCGCTTCGACCCCGCCGAGCTCGATCGCGTGCTCGAAGGCGGCGCGCGCTGGGCGGTCGAGCAGGGCTTCGGCAACGCCGCGGAGCTCGAATACATCGAGGAGCACGGATGCATGGGCGACGCGGTCCCCGCCAACGTCTCGCCCCTCGCGAAGTCGCGGCAACGCGGCGAGATGGGCACGCTCGGCTCCGGCAACCACTACCTCGAGGTGCAATGGGTCGAGCGCATCCACGATGCCGAGGCGGCGCGCGCCTTCGGGCTGCGCGAGGGACAGATCGTGGTGTCGATCCATTGCGGCTCGCGCGGCCTCGGCCACCAGGTCGGCACGGACTATCTCGTGAGCCTCGCGAAGGCGGCCGCGCGCCTGGGACTCTCGCTACCCGACCGCGAGCTCGCGTGCGCGCCGATCCGCTCGCCGGAAGGCCGCGAATACATCGGCGCCATGAACGCGTCGATGAACTGCGCGCTCGCCAATCGCCAGATCCTCGCCCACATCACGCGCAAGGTGTTCGGCCACTACTTTCCCGGGGTGCCCGTGGAGACGCTCTTCGACGTCTCGCACAACACCTGCAAGCCGGAGAAGCATTCCGTGAAGGGCCGCGAGCGGTTGCTCTACGTGCATCGCAAGGGGGCAACGCGCGCCTTCGGCCCCGGGCATCCCGCGGTGCCCGAGCGCTATCGGGCGGTGGGGCAGCCGGTGATCATCGGCGGCAGCATGGGCACGGGCTCCTACGTGCTCGCCGGAAGCGCCACGAGCGAGGCGCGCGCCTTCAGCTCCGCGAGCCACGGCGCCGGCCGCGCCATGAGCCGTCACAAGGCGCTGCAGCGCTGGCAGGGGCGGCAGCTCGTCGACGAGCTGGCCGCGCAGGGAATCCTCGTGCGCACGCGCTCGATGCGCGGGGCGGCCGAGGAAGCGCCCGGCGCCTACAAGGATCTCGAGGTGGTCGCCGAGGCGACGGAGCGAGCGGGGCTCGCGCGGCGCGTGGCGGCCGTGCGGCCGCTCACGTGCATCAAGGGATGACGCAACCGGGCGCGGTGCGCCGGGCGGTCACTGCGCGGGCTTGCAGTACTTCTCCTCGAACTTGCCCCACTTCTCGAGCGCGGCGGCCCTTTCCTCGTTCGTGAGCAGCACCTGCTCGCCGGCGGGGCTGCTTTGGAACACGGGCGCGTCGCGCCGCAGGCTCTGGAGCGTGTCGCGCACCTGCGCGCACTGGACGGCCCGGCTTCGCGCGAGCCGCTCCTGGCCGGCCTCGTCGCCCTTCGCCGCTTCCGGCCCGGGCGCGGCCGGCGCGCCTGCGCCCGCCTCCGCCGGCTCTCCGCCCGCCGCGGGTCCGGGCGGCGGGGGTGACACCTGCACCTCGTGCGCCTGAGCGCCCGCGGGAGGTTGCTCCGAGTAGTGGGTGACACCGTTCGCATCGACCCACTTGTAGATCCCGGCCGCTGCCGACGATGCGAAGACCACTGCGAGCACACCGAGCAGATACTTGCGCATGGATCGCTCCTCCGTAACGCTCGCCGGACCCTTCGTCGCGGCAGCGCGCTCATTGTGGCACGGTGGCGGCGCGGCCGCTTGCGCTTGGTCAACGCCCGCACCCCGCGTCGGCGCCGAGAATAAGGGACTGCCGGGGAGGGCCCGATGGCCACCACGCTGTTCCTTTGCGGCGACTTGATGACCGGCCGGGGCATCGACCAGGTCCTTCCGCACCCATCCGATCCCGCGCTCCACGAGCCCTACGTTCGCTCGGCGCGCGAATACGTGACGCTGGCCGAGCGCGAGAACGGGCCGATCCCGAGGCCGGCGGACTTCGGCTACATCTGGGGCGATGCGCGGGACGTGCTCGATCGCATGCGTCCCGATGCGCGCATCGCGAACCTGGAAACCGCGATCACCACGAGCGACGACGCATGGCCGGGCAAGGGGATCCACTACCGGATGCATCCGGACAACGTGCCGTGCCTCACCGCGGCGCGGATCGATTGCTGCGCGCTCGCCAACAACCACGTGCTGGACTGGGGCCGCGGTGGCCTCCTGGACACGCTGCGCTGCCTGGAACGGGCCGGCATTCGGACGGCGGGTGCGGGGGAGGATGCCGAGCGGGCCGCGGCGCCCGCGGCCATTCCGCTTCCGGGCGGCGGACGGCTCCTCGTGTTCGCGTTCGCTACCGAGGATAGCGGCGTGCCTCCCGAATGGGCGGCGCTTCCGGATCGCGCCGGCGTGGATTGCCTCGCGCACCTCTGGGCGGGAAGTCGACCGCATCGCGCTCGCGGTGGCCCGCCATCGCAAGCGCGGGGACCTCGTGGTGGCGTCGATCCACTGGGGAGGCAATTGGGGCTACGCCGTCCCGCGAGCGATGCGCGACTTCGCGCACGGGCTCATCGATGCCGCGCAAGTGGACGTGGTGCACGGCCATTCGTCGCACCATCCGATGGGTATCGAAGTGCACGGCGATCGTCCGATCTTCTATGGCTGCGGCGACTTCATCAACGACTACGAAGGGATATCGGGCTACCAGGAGTTCCAGCCCGAGCTGCGCGCGATGTATTTCGTGACGCTCGAGACGGAAACCTGCCGGCTCCGGGGCCTGGAGGTCGTGCCGATGCGCGTGCGCCGCTTTCGCATCGAGCATGCGCCCCGGGCAGGCGCCCGCTGGCTCGCCGGCACGATCGAGCGCGAGAGCCGCCGCCTCGGCACGCGGCTCGCGGCGCGCGCGGACGGGCGCGTGGTGCTCGGCCCGAAGGAGAGCGTGTCGTGAACGGCGGCGCAGCCCGCTTGTCCCCTGCAATGTCCGCCCCGTGGGAGCGCCGCACGTGCTGATCGGAGTGCCGAAGGAGATCAAGGTTCACGAATACCGCGTCGGCCTCACGCCTGCCAGCGTGCGCGAGGTCACCGGCCATGGACATGCCGTGATGGTCGAGAGCGGCGCGGGCGGCGGGATCGGCGCGACCGATGCCGACTACGCGGGGGCGGGGGCGCAGGTGGCGGCCACGGCCGAGGAGGTCTTCGCGCGCGCCGATATGATCGTCAAGGTGAAGGAGCCGCAGCCCGAGGAGCGCCGGCGCCTGAGGCCGGGCCAGGTGCTGTTCACGTACCTCCATCTCGCCGCCGATGCCGGGCTGACGCGCGAGCTCATGGCGAGCGGGGCGGTGTGCATCGCGTACGAGACGATCACGGCGCCGGGCGGCGGGCTGCCGCTCCTCGCGCCGATGTCCGAGGTCGCCGGGCGGCTCGCCGTGCAGGCGGGTGCCCATTGTCTCGAGAAGGGCCAAGGTGGGATGGGCATCCTGCTGGGCGGGGTGGCGGGCGTGCCCCCCGCCCGAATCGTCATCCTCGGCGCCGGCGTGGTGGGCTCGAACGCGGCGCAGATCGCCGTGGGCAGCGGCGCGCAGGTCGTGGTGATGGACCGCAACCTGGATGCATTGCGGCGCATCGACCACCTGCTCGGCGCTCGCGCGATGACGGTGTATTCGAACCGCGAGAACATCGAGAAGCAGGTGCTCGCGGCGGACCTCGTGATCGGCGCGGTGCTCATTCCCGGCGCCGCGGCGCCCAGGCTCGTGACGCGCGCGATGGTTGCCCGCATGAAGCCGGGCTCGGTGCTGGTGGACGTGGCGATCGACCAGGGCGGCTGCTTCGAGACATCCCGTCCGACGACCCACGCGGATCCCACGTTCATCGTCGATCGCGTGGTCCACTACTGCGTCGCCAACATGCCGGGCGCCGTCCCGCGCACGTCGACCTACGCGCTCAACAACGCGACGCTGCCGTATGTCCTTCAGCTCGCGGCCCACGGCTGGCGGGATGCGATGAAGGGCGATCCGCACCTGCGCGCGGGGCTCAACGTCTTCGACGGGCAGGTGACGTGTCGCGAAGTGGCCGAGTCGGTGGGTCTTCCATACGTCGATCCGGCGCACTGAAGCGCTGCGCCGCGCTCACTTCACCAGCGTCACCGGCACGCGCGCGAGGCGCACCACGTGCTCGGACACGGAGCCCATCACGAGGCTGCGCAGGGTTCCGAGCCCGCGATGTCCCATGACGATGCCGTCGCATTGCAGCGCATCGGCGGCGGAGGCGATCTCCTCGGCCGCGTTGCCGATCGCTTCTTGCACCGTCACGGGCACCTTCGCGGCATCGAGGATCGCGCGCGCCTTGGCGACCGCGCTGCCGGCCGCCGCCGCGCGCTTGTCCTCGGCGATCTCGATCGGCGCGACCTGTCCCACTTCGCCCGACATGACCGGCCGCTGGACGTTGAGGAGCACGGCCTCGAGCGCCACGCCGCGTTGGACGAGGCTCGCCACGTAGCGCACGGCGCGCAGCGCGTTCTCCGATCCGTCCGTGGGCACGAGGAGCTTCAGCATCGGCGGTCCTCCCGCTGGCCTCAGCGGCGCAGCACGCACTTCTCGTAAAGGGTGGGGAAGCGGCCCTGGGGATCGTAGCGCGCCTTGAGCGCGGCGTAGGCGGCGCCGCCGTAGCGCGCATCGAACTCCTCGGGCGGGAAGAAGCTCTCGGAGTAGAGCGACTTGATGCCGCCGGCCGCCGCCACGGCGCGCTCGATCGCGCGGTTGAAATGGCCGCGCTCGTGCGCCTCGCGGCTGCGCACCACGTCCCAGAAGCCGAAGTTCACGTACCAGCGTCGCTCCATCGGATAGAGCACGAAGCGGCCGGCGTCGGCCCGCGGGCCGATCGGGCACATCCACACCGGCCAGATGCCGATCTCGCGCGCGAGAAAATCGAGGAAGCCCGCGGCCTTCTCGACGGGGATGTCCACGTCCTGGATCACCGACTCGCCGTGCCGGCCGCGCAGGCGGTCGAGCGCGCGCGTGAGGCCCACGCGGCTGTTCCAGCGCATGATCTTCGAGTACGTGCGCGACCCCAGCCGCTCGCGCCCGTAGAGCCGGCGCACGAGCGGATTCTGGGCGAGCAGGTTCTTCGAGCACCAGAACCAGTCGGTGTCCCAGCGCCAGATGAAGTCGCGCACCGTGAGCCAATCCTCGCGCCTTTCCGGGATCGACCGGTAGTAGATCGCGCGGTCCGTGTAGTCGCTCGTGGAAGGCGCGCTGTCCGCGAAGCGCCCGAGCGTGAGGTACAGGCGATCGGGCGCGAACACCGTGCCGTCGATGAAGTCGGCGTCGTCCTGCGCGCAGTGCCGCTCCACGGCGCGGAAGTATTCGCCCGCGTCCGTGAACGGCAGGTGCTCGACGTGCACGAAGGGCTTCACCGGCACCGCGCGCGAGACGACGCGCAGCGCGTAGCCCAGCGTCCCGTAGGAATTGGGAAAGCCGAAGAAGAGGTCGGCGTGCTCGTTCGCGCGCGTGCAGGTCACCACGCGGCCGTCCCCGGTGAGGACCTCGATTTCCTCGATGGCCTCGTGCACGAGGCCGTGGCGGTGCGAGGTGGCCTCGATGCCCACGCCGGCGACCGCGCCGCCCAGCGTGATCGTCTTCAATTGCGGAACGACGGCGGGCATCACGCCCTGGGGCAGGCAGGCGTCCACGAGCGACTCGTACGTCGTCATGCCCTCCGCATCGACGCAGCCGGCTTCGCGATCGACGCCGAGCACGGAATTCATGGCGCGCACGTCGAGGCGCCGGCGCGCGGCGTGCTCGCGGTCGCGGAAGAGGTTCGAGGTGTCCTTCGCGAGCCCGACGTGACCGGTGGCCGCGCGGATCTCGCGCAGGAGCGCGTCGCGGCGCGCCGCGTGCTGCGCCAACGCGGCGTTCATTCGGTCGCGCGCCGGCTGGCCTCCCGGGCGTGCTGGGCGGCGAAGTCGGCGCCGGGCTCGGTGCCGGGCTCGTACAGGAACGCGCGGCTCATCGGATACGCCTCCTGCGCGACGTTGCCCTTCGAGAAGGTGATCTGGAAGAGATGCGTGTGCCCGTGCGGCGAGCGGAACATCTCCGCGCAGCCGAAGAGGTACGCGCGCCACACGCGCCGGAAACGGTCGTCGAAGCGCTTCGGATCGATCGCGTGGATGCGTTCCCAGTTGCGCTCGAAGCGCTCGGCCCAGGCGTCGAGCGTGAGCGCGTAGTGGCGGCGCAGGTTCTCGATGTCCATCACCTCGAGCCCGGCGCGCTCCATGGCGACGATGGTCTCGGCGAGGCTCGGGATCCAGCCGCCCGGGAACACGTGCTTGCGGATGAAGAACTCGGTCTCGTAGATGCCGACGTGCCCGATGAAATGCAGCATTCCGAGGCCGCCCGGCTTGAGGGAATCGGCGTGCGCGCGCACGACTTCGTCGAGCTGGTCGCGTCCCGCGTGCTCGAGCACGCCGATGGAGACGACCTTGTCGTACTGGCGGCGCACCTCGCGAAAGTCGCGCCTCGACCACGTCGAGCTTGCCCTCGAGGCGGCGGCGGGCGATCTCGTCGCGCACCATCTCGACCTGGTCCGTCGTGGTGTTGATGCCGGTGACCTTGGCGCCGTGGAACTGCTCGGCGTGGAACATGAAGCCGCCGAAGCCGCAGCCGATGTCCACCACTTCCTCGCCGGGAGCGATGCGCAGCTTCCGGCACACGTGCTCCACCTTGTTGCGCTGCGCTTCCTCGAGGCTCGCGGTGCCTTCCTTCCAGTAGCCGCAGGTGTACATCATCAGGCCTTCGTCCAGCCATTGGCGGTAGAAGGGCGTGCCGAGGGCGTAGTGGAAATTGGCGTTGGCCTTGGCCTGCTCCACGGTCGCGTTGGAGTAGCGCCACTCGTGCCAGCGGTTGCGCAGGCGCACGAGCGCGCTCGCGCGATCGAATCCACCGGCCATGCCCGCGCGCGAAGGCCTTGCCGATGTCGCCCTCGACATCCACGTCGCCGTCGAACCACGACTCGAGCAGGCCGATGTGGCCGAAGAGCGCCGCGCGCAGGGCCACGCGGCGGCGGTTGTGGAAGACCAGCTTGAAGTCCGAATGCTCAGCCGGGAAGGAATTCATCGGGCCTCCGTCGTCCGGGTTGCTTTTCTTTTTCCGATCAGGCGCTTCACCGCGGCGAGCGGACGCGTGTTGAGGACCTGCTCCTTGCCGAGCCAGCCGCGCCGCGCCTGTCCGACACCGTAGCGCAGGTCGGCGAGGCCGTCCACCGAATGGGCGTCGGTGTCGATGGAGACCATCACGCCCATGTCGCGCGCCATGCGGCAATGGGCGTCGTTCAGGTCCAGGCGGTCGGGATGCGCGTTCAGCTCCAGGCAGATGCCGCGCTCGCGCGCCTTGCGCATGATGGCCGCCATGTCGATCTCGTACGGCTCGCGCTCGTCGATGAGGCGCCCCGTGGGGTGCGCGAGGATGGCGAGCTGCGGATGCTCCATGGCGGCGAGTATGCGCCGGGTCTGCCGGTCACGTGGAAGGTCGAGCTTGCCGTGCACCGCGCCCACGACCAGGTCCAGCTTCGCGAGCGCCGCGTCGGGCAGGTCGAGGGACCCATCCTCGAGGATGTCCACCTCGATGCCCCGCAATAGGACAATGCCCTCGAGCGACGAGTTCAGCGCGTCGATGTCGCGTCCCTGGCGCGCGAGGCGGGCGGCGTCCAGCCCATGGGCCATGGCGAGCCGCTTCGAGTGGTCGGTGATGGCGAGGTACTCGAGCCCGCGCGCCTTGGCGGCGAGCGCCATCTCGCGCAGCGTCGCGCGCCCGTCGCTGGCGCTCGTGTGGGCGTGGAGGTCGCCCTTGAGGTCGCCCAGCGTGACCAGCCGCGGCAGCGTCCCCTCGCGCGCGGCTTGCAGCTCGCCCTGCATCTCGCGCAGCTCCGGCTCGATGTAGCGCAAGCCCACGGCCGCGTAGACCGATTCCTCGGTCTTGCCGGCGATGCGCTTCGTCCCCCGGAAGACGCCGTACTCGTTCACCTTGAGGCCGAGCGCCATGCCCATGCGGCGCACCGCGATGTTGTGCGCCTTGGACCCGGTGAAGTAGTGCAGCGCCGCGCCGAACGAATCCGGCGCCACCACGCGCAGGTCGGCCTGGATGCCGCATGCGAGCACCGCGCTCGCCTTCGTCGTGCCGCGCGCGAGCACGTCCTTCACCTCGCCGTAGCGCACGAAGCGCTCGATCACCTCGGCCGGCTTCCTCGAGGCGACCAGGAAATCCAGGTCGCCCACCGTCTCCTTCATGCGCCGGTAGCTGCCCGCGACCGTGGCGCCGAGGTATTTCGCGAGCGGCTCGGCGTACTGCGCGGCAACGGCGAGCTTGAAACGGCGCGCCTTCGACAGCCGCGCCTGCACCGCTTCGAGCAGCTTCTGCTCGGTCTTCTCGCCGAAGCCCGCGATCTCGCGCAGCTTGCCGGAGCCGGCGGCGCGCCTCAGGTCCTCGAGGGAATCGACGCGCAGCTTCTCGTGCAGCAGCGCCGCGCGCTTGGGCCCCAGGCCGGGAAGTCGCAGCAGCTCCGTGATGCCGGGCGGGAAATGCCTGCGCAGCTCCTCGAGCGCGTCGCACGTGCCCGTGGAGCAGATCTCGCCGATCTTCGCCGTGAGGTCCGCGCCGATGCCCGCGAGCTTCGGCAGCTCGCCGCCTTCGGCCAGGCGCGCGGCGAGGTCGATCTGCAGCTCTCCCACGACACGCGCGGCGTTGCGATAGGCGCGGATGCGGAACGGATTCGCTCCCTCCAGCTCGAGCAGGTCCGCGATCTCGTCGAACGCCCGCGCGATGTCCGCGTTATGAACCGATGTCCCCGGGCTCATGCAGCTCGCCGCGGCGGATCCACACGCCGCGCTCCTCGCAGTGGAGCAGCTCGTTGCCGCTCAGCACGTAGTCGCCCACGCGGTAGGGCGTGCCGTTGAAATAGCACACGCCCGTCTCGAGCTCCAGGTCGAGGGAGATCTCGTCGTCCTCGTCGAAGATGGGGGAAGTGTTCTGCTCCGGGTCGGGTGCGCCGACCTGCGGGATTCTTCGTGTCATGGAACGGCCCTCGGTGGGAGATGAATCCATCCTAGGCCGGGGCGATGCCGGGCGCTTGACGCCGGTCATGGCCCGCCTCAGCGAAGCAGGAGCGTGGCGGTGGCGCTCGCGGCGACGCACCACGCCACCACCCAGAGCGCCGATGCGCGCCACACGGCGAGGATCGCGAAGCCCGCGAGCGCGATCGCCACATCGGCCGCGGAGTGCACGGCGCTGGTCCAGACCGGATCGTAGAGCGCCGCGGCCAGCAGCCCGACCACCGCGGCATTGATGCCCGCGACCGCGTGCGCCGCGTCCGGGCGCTGCGAAATCGCGCGCCACAACGGAAGCACCGCGGCGACGAGCAGGAGCCCCGGCAGGAAGATTCCGATCACCGCGCTCGCCGCGCCCGCGGGCCCTCCGAGCCCATCGCCCAGCCGCGCGCCCAGGTACGAGGCCAGCGTGAACATGGGCCCCGGCACCGCCTGCGCCGCGCCGTAACCGGCGAGGAAATCGTCGCGCGAGATCCAGCCCGGCTGAACGACCGTCTCCTGCAGGAGCGGCAGCACCACGTGGCCTCCGCCGAACACCAGCGCGCCGGCGCGATAGAAGCCCGAGATGACCGCGATCCGTCCGCCGAAGAGCGAGGCGGCCACGGGCAGCGCGACGAGGAGCGCCGCGTAGAGCGCGAGGAGCGCGATGCCGGTCCTGCGTCCATGGGGAAGGGCGGGCGCTTCGCTCGCCACCGCGGAAACCCGCCGGCAGAGCACGAGGCCCGCGACCGCGCCCGCCGCCACCACGACCAGCTGCATCCAGGCCCCGCCGAACGCGACGATCGCAAGCGCGCTCGCGACGGCGATACCCGCCCGTGGCGCGTCCGGACAGAGTTGCCGGCTCATCCCCACGAGGCCGTACGCGACCACCGCCACCGCGACCAGCTTCAATCCATGCACCAGCACGTCCGCCGCGTGGCGCGGCACGTCGGGCAGCAGGATCGCGAACGCGTAGAGAAGGAGCGCCGCAGGCAGCGTGAACGCGACGAACGCGGCGAACGCCCCGGCCCATCCCGCGCGCAGCAGGCCGACGCTGAATCCCATCTGGCTGCTGGCGGGCCCCGGAAGGAACTGGCACAGGCCGAGCAGCTCGGCGAATTGCGCTTCCGTCAGCCAGGCGCGGCGCTCCACCAGCTCGCGGCGGAAGTAGGCGAGGTGCGCGACAGGGCCGCCGAAGGAGGTGAGCCCCAGGCGCAGGAACGTCGCGAACACTTCGGCGGCCGAGCCTTGGGACGGGCGATTCATCGCGGGCGATCGGTCGAAAGGACTCCATGGTAACCGCCCGCCCCGCCCCGGCCGCAGGCCTGACGCCACGATCATTCCCGCGGCTCGTTGATGCCTGTCAAGAGCGCGTCGCGCGCCGGGCGTAGCGTGATTTTCATGAGCCGGGCAGACAAGATCGTCGCGAGAGTCCGCAAATCGCCCGCTGCACGCGCGCGTGCGTGCGCGCTTTCGCGGTGATGCGCGCGCAATGGGCATGCGGCCATGAACGCCCGCCAGCCATGGAATCCATCCGACGCTCGCGCGGACGAGCCTGACGCCGAAGCGCGTTCCAAGGGCCGGCTCGCACGCGATACGCTCGCGATGGTGCTCGCGGGCGGCCGGGGAAGCCGCCTGTACCAGCTCACGGAGTGGCGCGCCAAGCCCTCCGTCCCGTTCGCGGGCAAGTTCCGCATCATCGATTTCACGCTGTCCAATTGCGTGAACTCCGGCATCCGGCACATCGGCGTGTGCACGCAGTACCGGTCCCAGAGCCTGATCCGCCATCTGCAACGCGGCTGGAGCTTCCTCGACGGTCGCTTCGGCGAGTTCATCGAGCTGCTTCCCGCGCAGCAGAACGTGAGCGCGGACTGGTACCGGGGCACCGCCGACGCGGTCAGCCAGAACCTGGGCCTGCTGCGGCGCTTCGGCTTTCGCTACGTGCTCGTGCTGGCCGGGGACCACGTCTACAAGATGGACTACGGCAGGCTCCTCCAGGACCACGTCGCCAAGGCGGCCAAGATGACGGTCGCGTGCGTCGAGGTGCCGCTCGCGGCCGCACATGCGCTGGGCGTGATGCGGGTGGACGAGCACGACCGCATCGTGGGCTTCCAGGAAAAGCCCGCCGCGCCGGCCGCCATCCCGGAGCGGGCCGAGCGCGCGCTCGCGAGCATGGGCGTCTATGCGTTCGACGCGGCTTTCCTGCAGGAAGAGCTGCTGCGTGACGCGGCAGACCCGGGATCGGGCCACGATTTCGGCAAGGACATCATCCCGCGCCTCGTGGCGCAGGGCGCTCCCGTATTCGCGCATCGATTCGCCGACAGCTGCGTGAACGTGGGCCCCTCGGGCGAGCCGTACTGGCGCGACGTGGGCACCGTCGACGCCTACTGGGAAGCGAACATCGACCTCACTCGCGTGGACCCCGAGCTCAATCTCTACGACCGCGAGTGGCCGATCTGGACCTGGCAGGAGCAGATGCCGCCGGCCAAGTTCGTCTTCGACGGCAACGAGCGCCGCGGGGTGGCCGTCGACTCCCTGGTCTCCGGAGGCTGCATCGTGAGCGGCTCCACGGTCCGGCGCTCCCTTCTCTTCACCAGCGTCCACGTCCACAGCTATTGCACCGTGGAGGATTCGGTCGTCCTTCCCGAAACGGACATCGGGCGGCATGCGGTCGTGCGGCGCGCCATCGTGGACTCGGGATGCCGGCTGCCGGAGGGCTTCACGGTGGGCGTCGATCCTTCCGAGGACCGCCGGCGATTCCACGTGAGCGACAACGGCATCGTCCTCGTCGTCCCGGAGATGCTGGGCCAGATGATCCACGAACCACGGCAGACGGCGTGATCGAGGGCGCCGGGCGGCTGGACCTGGTGCTGCCCCCGGTTGACCCCCATCAACACCGTCTTCGGTCACGTGCGGACAATGAAAAGCGAGGAGGCCGTGGGTGGTCGTGGCTTCCGCGCGGCCGGCACGCGGTGCGCAATTGGTCGACCCAGGAGAGATCGATGGCGATCGGAGAGCTGTGCAGTCGTGAGGTGGTCTTCGTGTCGCGCAACGACACCGTCGCGCAGGCCGCGCGGCTGATGCGCGAGCACCATATCGGAAGTCTCGTCGTCGCCGACGGATCGGACGGCGCGCGCCGTCCGTCCGGCATGATCACCGACCGCGACATCGCGGTGGGTGTGGTCGCGCTCGGCCTGGATCCGGAGGCGACGAGCGTCGAGGCGGCGATGCGCGGGCGCATCGTGTCCGTGCGCGAGGAAGAAGGGATCGGGCGCGCGATCGCCCTCATGCGCGCCGAGGGCGTGCGGCGCCTGCCCGTGGTCGATGGGTCGGGGAAGCTCGTGGGCGTCATCGCGGCGGACGATCTCATCGATCTCTTCGCCGAGGAGATGTCGGGTCTCGCGGGCATGCTCACGCGCGGGGCCACGCGCGAATCGCGCGAGCGGCCGGGCGGGCGGGGGCTCTGAGGCCCGGGCAGCCGCCGTCGCATGCAGGCTCCGCGTATCTTCATCGCCTACGCGCCCCGCGCGGGGCTGCGCTGCGCGCTAGCCTACATGGCGCGCGGCCACGACGTGTGCGGATGGTTCATCGGGCCCGGCGAGGCGCGCTGGGAAAGCGCCTATTTCCTGCTCGAGGATTTCTACACGCCGCGGGAGACCCGCTTCGTCGCCGTTGCCGAATCCGAGCTGCACTCGAAGTGGACGCGCGACGAGGCGATGTGCCATGAGCTCGCGCGCATGCAGGAGATGTTCGCGCACGAATGGCTCTTCTATCGCGACGATCCCGATGCGGCGCGCGACACCTCGGCCTACGAGCGCGGCGAGCTCGCGCTGGGCGAGGTGAACATCCGCTACGAGCGCCTGAATCGCCTCTCGAAGCTGCAGGCGAACTGGACCTTCTACTCCCACGATTTCGAGCACGCGGTGCTCAAGTTCCTGGGCACGCACTGGCCGCTCGACTATCGCGTCGAGGAGGAATGAGAAGGGCGCCTCGCGGCGCCCCGTTTCAGGATCGCTCGTTGTGCGGAGGGCCGGCCGGCCCCTCGGCGCTCCGGGATGCGCGCTCGGCGGTGCTCCCGCATTGCGGCTGCCGATTCGCGACGTCGTAATCGTTGCGCCAGTTGAAGGGGCGCAGCAGTCCGGTCTTGTGCTCGGGGGCGGGGGCGACCTTCTCGATCTTCCAGCCGAATTCGCTGTCGAAGCGCCCGAAGTGGTCGCGCATCATCCACGCGCCGCACGCGTCCTGGCGCCACACCGAGGCGTCGGCGTCCGGGATCACGCGCCCGTACTCCCAGACCTGGTCGACGATGCGCTCCAGCTCTTCCGGCGTGAACTCGGTTTCGGAGTCGCCCCGCAAGGCGTAGGTGGAAATGGGCCGGCCGCCCGGGGTGAGCGGAATGGGCGCGGACGAGCGGGATCGATCGGAGGGTGGGGATTTGCGGTCGGACATGGCATACCTCGACTTTCAGTTCCCATGATCGCTCCGGGGCCGCCATCCCGGTTGACGAACGTCAACACCGGGCCCCCGCGGGATTGCGACGATGGAGCCATGAAACAGGTCATCCCCGAGACTTCCCCCGAGTACGACACCACGCGCGTGATCGAGCGCCCCGACGGCTTCTATTGGCAGGCGCTGGACGGCGCGCGCGAATACGGCCCGTTCCCGACCCTGCTGGAAGCGGTGCAGGACATGCAGCAGGTCACCGTCGATGAGGAGGCCATCGAGCCGGGCGAGACGCCGCAGGAAGCGCAGGCCGAGATCGGCCTGTCCGACTGGGTCGATCCCGACACCGGGGAGCTGGCGGAAGAGCAGGACGGCCTGCACCTCGAGGATCATTGACTCGCCGGCAACTCCATGAAAGCCCTGGTTGCATCCCTTGCGATGATCGCCGCGGCCACGGCCGTGCCGCAGGCGCGCGGCGACGACGCGGCCATGGCGAAGCTCGCGCGCGAGCGCGGCTGCACCATCTGCCACCAGGAGCAGCCTGCCAGGGCGGGCAGCGTCATCGCTTCGGCACCGAGCTGGCGCGCGATCGCGGCACGCTATCGCGGCAAGCCCGGAGCGGAGGAGCAACTCACGCGCACCGTGATCGGCGGGTCGGACCCCGACCGCCGGCACTGGAGGAACAGCGCGGCGTTCGTCGCGATGCCGCGCAACGAGGTGGAGGCCACGTCCGAGGAGGCGCGCGCGCTGGTGCGGTGGATCCTCTCGATGCCGTGACGATCCCGGCGTCGAGCTAGGGGGCACTCCCTTCGCGTCATGAAGCGGTGGGAGGTGCGGCGAGGTCGGGCTCGCCGCAACGCGCGAGGATTTCCGCGCGTACGCTCTCGCGCAGCTGCACGGCGGCACGCCAGTCAGCGCCTTGCGCGCGCTGTGCCGCGCCGATCGACACCTGGATCGCGCCGCGGTGGGGCAGCCACTGGACGTCGCGCAGGACGGAGCGCGTGCCGCGTAGCGCCACGGGAACCACCGGCGCGCCGGTCTCGGCGGCGGCGACGAACGCGCCCATGAGGAACGGCCGCAGTCCCGGCGCGCGCGTGAACGTCCCCTCGGCGAACCAGACGAGCGCCTCGCCTTCGCGGACGAGCGCCACCAGCCGGCGCGTATCCTCCGCGCCGCGCTCCACGTCGAAGCGCTCGACGAAGACGGCGCCCGCCGCCCGGAGGACCCACCGCATCACCGGGTTGCGCGTGAGCTCGACCTTGGCGACGAAGCGCGCGCGCCGCGGCAGCAGCGCGAAGAGGAGCGGAGAGTCGATGTAGCTCGCGTGGTTCGCGACGATGACGAGCGGGCCTTCGGGCGCGATGTTCTCCGCGCCGCGCACGGCCACCGGCAATCCGGAGGCGCCGACCATCGCACGCGCGAGGCCGCGCAACGCGGGCCAGCGCCATGGCGGCGGTAGCAGGGTCGCGCCGAGGGCCGCGATCGCGAGCACGCCGGCAATCATCCAGACATACGCGCCGTAGGCGAGGGCGCCGAGCGAGCGCCCGGCTCGCCGGAAGCGGGCGAACACCAGGGAGAGGGCGAAACGCGCGAGCCCGCGCCAGGCCGCCGGCTGCCGTGCGTCGGCGACGCCGCGCTCGTACGCTTCGCGGCTCGCCGCGCGGCGGATCTTTCCGCTCGAGGTCTTGAGCACCGTGTGGGGCGGCGCGATCACGACATCGTCGGCCGGCGTGCCGAGGAGCGCGAGTGCCGTCGCGGCGATCGATGCGCGCAATGCTTCGCGCTCCGGGCCGCGCCCGAGCCGCGTCTCGGCGAGCACCACCACCTTCTCGGTCCCGGCCGCCGCATCGGGGACGCCGAACACGGCGACGCAACCCTTGCGCACGCCGGGGAGGTTGCCGACCGCTTCCTCGACCTCGTAGGGATGCACGTGCTGGCCGCCGCGGATGATCAGGTCCTTCGCGCGGCTCGTGATGAAGAGGTCGCTGCCGGCGTGGTACCCGACGTCGCCGGTGTCGAGCCATTCGCCGTCGAAGAGCTCGCGGGTCTTGTCGGGGTTGCGGAAGTAGCCGCTCGTCGCCGAAGGCCCGCGGAATTCGATGCGGCCCTCCGCGCGCTCCGGGAGCTCGCGGCCGTCCGGGCCCACGACGCGGATCTCGTGTCCCGGGATCGGCGATCCGCAGCCTGCGAAGCGCAGGGCGTCGGGATCGTCCTCGCGGGCCGCGAGCGCCTGGCCCGACAGGGTGAGGGCGGCGCGATCCACGCGATCCACCCGCGGTCCGCGGCCCAGCGGCGGAAATGCGAGCCCGACCGCGCACTCGGCGAGCCCGTACACCGGCGTGTGCGCCTCGTGGTGGAAGCCGTAGCGCGCGAAGCGCTTCGTGAAGCGGTCGAGCGTATCCGGGCTCACGGGCTCGGCGCCATTGAACGCGATGCGCCACGACGAAAGGTCGAGTCCCTCGAGGTCGCGTTCGCCGACGCGCGTGGCGCAGATCTCGTAGGCGAAGTTCGGTCCCGCGGAGAACGTGGCGCGATAGCGGTGGATCGCGCGCAGCCAGCGCGAGGGCCGGTTGAGGAACGCCGTCGGCGGCATCACCACCAGCGGGAATCCGCAGTACAGCCCGCCCATCCACGCGCCGATCAACCCCATGTCGTGATAGAGCGGCAGCCAGCTCACGAACACGTCCGACGGACTCGCGCCGACGGCGCGCGCCATCGAGCGGATGTTGGCGAGCAGGTTCGCATGCGTGAGCACGACGCCCTTCGGATCGCCCGTGCTGCCCGAGGTGTATTGCAGCAGGGCGATGTCGGACGCGCGCGGCCTCGGAAGCAGCGGCGCGGCATCCGGGAGCGTGAGATCGGCGACCGTCGCCACCTGCGTGAGCGTGGGCACGAGGCCCTGCATCATGCGCGCGACCCGCTTGCCTTCGTCGAGCGTGACGAGCGCCACCGCGCGGCAGTTGTTCAGGATGCGCGCCTGCCGCCGGAGGTGCTCGTCGATCTGCGCCCAGCGCGTGGGCGGATAGATCGGCACCGGCACCGCGCCCGCGAGGAGGATGCCGAGGAAGGCGCGGAAGAAATCCCGTCCCGTCGGCAGCATGATCGACACCGCCTGGCCGGCACCGACGCCGCGCTGCGCCAGGCCCGCGGCGACCGCGAGGCCCTCGGCGCGCAGCGTCGAATAGCTTACCGGCTGGCCGTCCGCCTCCTCGTCGCCCAGGACCATGAGGTGCATCCGGTCGGGATGGCGCGCGATATGCCAGTCGAGCGCCTCGAGGAGTGTCGCTGCTTCGTCGGGAGTGGTGGCTTCCGCCGCCTCCATCGCGAGCGGCGCTGCGGCAAGCGCCACCATGGCGCGCGGCGCTCCGGCCAGCACGGCGCGCAGCAGGTCGCGTGGCGTCTCGGCCGTGCCCAGGAGGTGCGCGGGAAGCCGCACGTCGAAGGCGTTCTCGATGCGCAGCAGCAATTCGACGCGCGTGAGGCTGTCGATGCCGAGGTCGCGCTCGAGCGAGCTGTCGAGCCGCGGCGCCGCCACGGCGCCGCCCGTGGGCCGCGTTTCCCGCAGGAGGCCCGCGATGATGCCGAGGATCGCGGCGTCGGGCGGCCCGCCCGGGGCGGTGCCGCTCTCGCGAATCGGGGAGTCGGCTGGCGCCATTGGGCCACGCTATGCCTGTGGCGCACCGGCGGTTTGACCGAGGTCAAGCTGCCGGACGCCGGCGCGGGCAGCATGGGAATATGCAAGTTCCCCTCCAGATCACGATGCAAAACGTGCCGCGCTCGGAAGCCCTCGAGAAGCGGATCCGGGATGCGGCCGAGAAGCTCGGGCAGTTCCATCCGCGCATCACGAGCTGCCGCGTGACGGTGGCCGAAGGCGACAAGCACCACCGCCAGGGCCGTCAGTTCCAGGTGCGCGTCGACGTGCGCTCGCCGGGCCACGAGGAGGCCGTTTCGACGCTGCACCACCACGAGGACGTGTACGTGGCGTTGCGCGACGCGTTCGACTCGGCGCGCCGGCAGCTCGAGGAAGAGGTCCGGCTGGCGCGCGGCGACGTGAAGGGCCATGCGCGCGCACGCCGGGGCCGGGTCGCGCGCCTCGACATCAACGAAGGCTTCGGCTTCATCGAGACCGACGAGGGCGACGAGATCTATTTCAGCCGCGAGAACGTGGTCCAGCCGCCGTTCGAGCACCTGCGCGCCGGCACCGAAGTGCAGTTCATCGAGGAGCCGGCGGGCGAAGGCGTGCAGGCCAAGCGCGTGAGCACCGGCAAGCACCATTTCGAAACCTAGGGGCGAGACCATGACGACGCGGGACGAATACGTTACGAAACTTAAAACCCAGCTCGACCGCTGGAACGCCGACGTGACGCGCTGGGAAGGGCAGGCGAAGTCGGCGCAGGCGCAGGTCAAGGCGGAGTACGCGAAGCAGCTCGAAAGCCTGCATGCCCAGCAGGAGCTCGCGCGCTACCAGTTGAAGCTGCTCGAGGGCGCCTCGGCGACCGCGTGGACCGAGCTTTCGAAGGGCGCCGACGAGGCGTGGGACAAGATGCGCGCGGCAGTGGGCCAGGCGCGCACGCAATTCGAGAAGCAGGCTCCGAAGAAGCCGCATTGACGCCCGGGCCGGGCTACCCGCGCAGCGTGCGCTCCAGGTAACCCAGCTTGCGGCTGTGCTCGAGCCTGCCGGCGAAGCGCGGAAAGTCGAGACCGTAGCGCTTGCGCATGGCGCGCGCTCGGTTGGCGATCCAGCGCCAGCGCGGCTCGAAGCGCGCATCGCCGAACGCGAACGCGACATGGTTGCCGTCGTCTTCCACCGGTACCAGGATCACGTTGTCGTCGAACGCCGAGCGCATCGCCTCGAGCTGCGCGAGGCGATGCGCCTTTTCACCCGCCGTGTTGGCCACCAGGACGCCGTGGCGCCCGAGCGCGTCCCGGATTCCCGAATAGAAGTCTCGCGAGCCGAGCGACGGAGCGAGGCCGTCGCGGTCGAAGGCGTCCATCAGGATCACGTCCGGCTGCCCGGGCCGGCGCGCGACGTAGTCGGCGGCGTCCGCGAGCACCACGCGGAACCTTTCGTCGTCCGGCGGAACCCGGAACTCGTCGCGCAACGCCACCACGTCGGGGTCGAGCTCCACCACCGTGATGCGCGCCGCGGGCAGGTGGCGGTGGCAGTACTTGGCGAGCGACCCGCCGCCGAGGCCGAGCAACAGGATCTCGCGCGGTTCGTGCGCGAAGAGCAGGAATCCCATCATCTTGCGGGTGTACGCGAATTCCAGCGTCCAGGGGTCGGCGAGGCGCATGGCGCTCTGGACATAGTCGCGGGAGAAATGCAGCGAGCGGATCCCGTGCTGCTCGACGATGAAGGGCCGGCCGTAGACGCCCGCGACGAGCGCCGCCCGGACCCCGGCAAGGTCGCGGTCCGGCGGCTCGAGGAGCCGGACCACCCCTTCGTCGCCCTCGAACGGGCTGGGGAGCTCGACGATGGAGGCCTGGGAGGCTCGAGCGTTCATTCCGTGATTGTAAGGCGGCCCCCGGGCGCGGAGCCTCTTTGACGCCGCGCAACAGGCCCCGCCCACGGCGGCGGGACAATGCCTTCAAGCACCCAAGGAGAAGACCATGACGGACGTCCAAGTCGCACGTGAGAAGCTGTTGCAGGATTTCAACGAAGTGGTCACGGACACGGAGCAGCTGCTCAAGTCGGTGACGTCGGTGGGCGGCGAGAAGTCGCAGGCCCTGCGCGCCAGCGTGGAGCAGAACCTCAAGGCCGCGAAGGAGCGCCTGCAGGATATCCAGCAGGCAGCGACGCAGAGGACGCAGGCGGCCGCCCGGGCGACCGACGAGTATGTCCACAAGAATCCGTGGCAGTCGATCGGCGTCGCCGCGGGCATCGCGGCCATCGTCGGCATCGTGATCGGCCTGCTGCTGAATCGCCGCTGAAGCAGCGCGCCGTGGAGCCGCAGCCGTCGGCGCGATCCGGGACGGGCCCGGTCGCGTCGTTGCGCGCGCTGGGCGCGACGCTCTTGGAGGTCGTCGCCACGCGCACCGAGCTCGCGGTCGTCGAGTTGCGCGAGGAAGGCGAGCGGCGCAAGGGGGAGCTTGTCTTGGTGGCTGTCGGCGCGCTCTTTCTCGCCCTCGGGCTGCTCCTCGTGGCCCTGCTCGTCGTGGTGTTCTTCTGGGATACGCACCGGATGGTGGCGCTCGGCGGCGTGACCGCGCTCTACCTCGGCATCGCCGCGTTCGCTTTCCTGCGCCTGCGGGCGCGGGTGGCTGCCGCCCCCCAGCCCTTCGAGGCGACGCTGCGGGAGCTGGCGGCGGACCGGGAACTGCTGCGGGGCCGCGGTGAATAGCCGGAAGGAGCTGCTCGCGCTGCGCAGGGAGGTGCTGGTGGCGCGCTCCTCGCTCCAGCGCCTGAAAATCGGCCGCGACGTCGACGCGCTTCGCGAAAGCCTCCAGTGGCCGCGCGCTCTCAGGGCGGCCACATCGACGCCGCAGGCCCGCTCGCTGCTTTTCGGGATGCTCCTCCTCGTGACGGGAAGCGGACGCCTCGCCCGCGTGGTCCGAATGGCCGCCGCCGCGCTGGCTATCGCCAAGCTGGGCGCGATGCTGCTGCGAGCGGCAACGGCGCCGGCCTCGGATCAGGGGGTGCGGTTGGAGCCGACCAGCGCCGCGAGCTCCCATTCGCCCGAGGCGACGTCGTAACGCAGGACGAAGGCGCGGCCGTCCTCGACCCGCACCTTGAAGTGGCGGTGGTCGGGCGAGATCCAGCGGTCGAGGATCTCGGTGACCGGGAAACGGGTCTGGCCGAGCGTGAAGGCGCGCGGCTCTTCCTCGCCGCGATGGCCCGCGTAGCACTCGACCCGGATTTTCATGTCTCGGACACCTGCCTTCGATGATACCCATCCACGAGTTTCTCGCGCGCATCCATTGGGACCCGGAATTCGGTCGCGGCCGCTTCGAGATCGCCTACCTCGACCGCAAGTACGGCCGGCTCGTCCGCCTGTCCCTGGATCGCATCGAGACGCAGCCCGGCGAGCATTTTTCCTTCGATGCGATCGAGGATGACGGCATGGTCCATACGGTTCCGTACCATCGCGTGCACGAAGTGCGGCGCGACGGCGAGGTGATCTGGTCGCGGCCGATGCGCTCGCCTCCGGCCAAGCGCCGGCCGGCCTAGCGGACGACGGAGGCGGCTTCCTGCGGGGTATCGGCCGGCGGCCGGTCGAATCCGCGGCCCTGGTGGGGCGCGGGCTCGCGCGCGGCTTCCAGCGCGAGGATGCGCCGGATGGCGGGCAGCACCGAATCGGGGTTGAGGCTGATGGAATCGATCCCCGCGTGCACGAGGAACTCCGCGTACTCGGGGTAATCCGAAGGCGCCTGTCCGCAGATGCCGATCGGCCTGCCGTTGCGGTGCGCGCCGGCGATGGCGAGCCGGATCATCTCCATCACACCCGCGTCGCGCTCGTCGTAGTCGAACTCGACCAGCTCGGAATCGCGATCGACGCCGAGCACGAGCTGGGTGAGGTCGTTGGAGCCGATCGAGAAGCCGTCGAACCAGCGCGAGAAGCCGTCGGCGAGGATCACGTTGTTCGGGATCTCGCACATCACGTAGATCTCGAGGCCGTTGTCGCCGCGCTTCAGGCCCAGCTCGGCCATGCGCTTGATGACCTGCTCGGCCTCGGCCACGCGCCGGCAGAACGGGATCATGAGCTTCACGTTCTCGAGGCCCATCGCGTCGCGCACCCGCTTCATCGCCGCGCATTCGAGCGCGAAGCCCTCGGCGTACGCGGGGTGCGCGTAGCGCGAGGCGCCGCGGAAACCGATCATGGGGTTCTCTTCGCCGGGCTCGAACCACTTGCCGCCCAGCAGGCTCGCGTATTCGTTGGTCTTGAAGTCCGACATGCGCACGATCACCGGGCGCGGGTAGAACGCCGCGGCGATGGTGGCCACGCCCTCGGACAGCCGCTCCACGAAGAAGTCGGCGCCGCTCGCGTGATTGCGCGCGAGTCGGGCGAGCTCCGCGCGCACAGCAGCGTCGTCGATGCGCTCCGGATGCAGCAGCGCCATCGGGTGCGCCTTGATGTGGCTCGCGATGATGAACTCCATGCGCGCGAGCCCCACGCCGCCCGTGGGCAGGAAGGAGAGATGGAAGGCGAGGTCCGGGTCGCCCACGTTCACGAGAATCTTCGTGCGCGGCCTGGGAAGCCCCTGCGTGTCGGTCTCGTGCGTGGTGAACGGAACCCGGCCTTCATAGACCCGCCCCTGGATGCCTTCGGCGCACGAAACCGTGACCGTCTGGCCGTCGCGCAGCGCCGTCGTCGCGTTCTCGGCGCCCACCACCGCCGGGATTCCCAGCTCGCGCGCGACGATCGCCGCGTGGCAGGTGCGGCCGCCGCGGTTCGTGACGATGGCCGACGCCCTCTTCATCACCGTGCCCCAGTCGGGCGAGGTGGTGTCCGCCACCAGCACGTCGCCGGGGCGGAACGATTCGAGGTCGGTGGGCTTGCGCACGACGCGCACGGCGCCCGCGGCGATCTTCTCGCCCACGGCGCGCCCGGTGACGAGCACGGCGGGCTTGCCCTGGATCTCGTACTGGACGAGCACGTTCGCGTTGCGTTGCGAGGCGACCGTCTCCGGCCGCGCCTGCACGATGTAGAGCCGTCCGTCCAGGCCGTCCTTCGCCCATTCCACGTCCACGGGAAGCGCATGTCCCGCGCGCCGGCTCAAGTGCTCCTCGATGCGCACGGTGTAGTCGGCGAGCGTGAGGACGTCCGCGTCGCAGATGCAGAAGCGGCCGCGCTCCTCGTCCGACGTGGGCACGTTCACGGTCGCGCGGCGCAGGACGGCTTCGCCGTAGATCATCTTCATCTTCTTGCCGCCCAGCGTGCGCCGCAGCACGGCGCGCTTGCCGCGCGCCAGCGCCGGCTTGAACACGAAGAACTCGTCGGGATCGACCGCGCCCTGCACGACGTTCTCGCCCAGGCCCCAGGCGCCGGTGATGAAGACCACGTCGCGGAATCCGCTCTCGGTGTCGAGCGAGAACGCGACGCCGCTTGCCGCCAGGTCGGAGCGCACCATCTTCATGATGCCGACCGAGAGGAGGACCTTCAGGTGATCGAAGCCCTGGTCGATGCGGTAGCGCACGGCCCGGTCGTTGAAGATGCTCGCGAAGCAGCGGTGCACGGCGTCGAGCAGCATCGCCTCGCCGTGCACGTTGAGGAAGCTTTCGTGCTGGCCCGCGAAGCTCGCGGTCGGCAGGTCCTCGGCGGTGGCGGAGCTGCGCACGGCGAGCGTCACGTCCTCGCCGTATTCGGCGCGCAGCGCGGCGTAGCCGGCGGAGATCTCGGCCACCAATTCCGGCGGCAGCGGCGTGGCATAGACGATCTCGCGCGCGCGGGCGGAACGGGCCGCCAGGTCCGCGACGTCGTCGGGCTTGAGCCCCGCGAGCGTCTCGCGCAGCTTCTCCCACGCCCCTGCGCGCTCGAGCGCCTCGCGGTACGCGATCGCCGTCACGGCGAATCCGTTGGGGACGGGAACGCCGAGCGGAGCCAGCGCCTGGTACATCTCGCCCAGCGCCGCGTTCTTGCCGCCCACCAGCGCGACGTCGTCGATGCCGACCTCGGAGAAGCGGCGCGTGAGGTACCGGGCGGTGGAAATCGGAGGGGTCTCGCGGTTCATGGTTTCCACCCTATTCCGATGAGGTGGGAGGAGGTTGACCGCGGTCAATCCCCTTTGTCCGGGCCGGAGCACGATGGACGTGTGAAAGTCGAACGCATCTACACGCGCGAAGTGGTCGCCACCCCGCGCTCCTCCACGATCGAGGAAGCGGCCCGCGCCATGCGCAAGTTCCACGTCGGCACGCTGCTCGTGACGGAGGCTTCCAACGGGCGGCAGGACGTGGCCGGGATCGTGACCGACCGCGACCTCGTCGTGTACGCGCTCGCCGAAGGGCTCGATGCGCGCACCGTCACCGTGGACAAGGTGATGTCGCCGGTGATCGCGACCGTGCCGGAAAGCGCGGAGCTGAACGAGGCGCTGGACCGGATGCGCGCGGCCGGCGTGCGGCGCCTGCTGGTCACCAAGGAAGGGGGCGAGCCCGCGGGCATCGTCTCCCTCGACGATGCCGTCGACGGCCTCGTGGCGGAGCTCGCGAGCCTGGCGGGGCTCATGAAGACCGGGCTTCGGCGCGAGGCCGGCGAGGCCATCGCCGAGCGCGCTGCGTGAAACGGAAATATCCGCTCGCCAAGGTCTACGGGCTGCTCGAGCCCGGCCCCGTGGTGATGCTCTCCACCGCGCGCGACGAGCGGCCGAACGTGATGGTCATGTCGTGGCACACCATGATGGAGTTCGAGCCGCCGCTCGTGGGCTGCGTGGTGAGCAACCGCAACTACTCGTTCGAAGCCCTCGTCGCCACGAAGGAGTGCGTGATCAACATCCCGACCGTGGAGCTCGCCGCCAAGGTGGTGAAGTGCGGCAATTCGTCCGGTCGCAAGGTGGACAAGTTCGAGAAGTTCGGGCTCACGCCGGCGTACGGCTCCCAGGTCGGGGCGCCCCTCGTAGCCGAGTGCTACGCGAACCTCGAATGCAAGGTGGTCGACGACCGCTGGGTCGACCAGTACGGCTTCTTCGTGCTCGAGGTGGTGGCCGCGTGGATCGACCCCGCGCGCAAGAACCCGCGCACGATCCACCATCGCGGCCGCGGCGTGTTCGTCGTGGACGGGCGCGTCCTGAAGCTGCCTTCCCGGATGAAGTAGCGGCTTGAGCGACAATGGCGGCTTTCCGAGCCTGGAGCCGCCCGCATGACCCTGTTCGCCGATCGCCAGAAGGAAACCCTGCTCACGACGCTGGGCATCGAGTTCGTCGAGAGCGGCAAGGAGCGCGTGGTCGCGCGCATGCCCGTTCTCCCGCGCGTGCACCAGCCGTTCGGGCTCCTTCACGGTGGGGCGTCCGTGGCGCTCGCCGAGACCGTCGCATCGACCGGTGCATGGATGAACTGCGACCAGGCGCGCGAGCGCGTCGTGGGCATCGAGATCAACGCGAACCACCTGCGGGCGCTGCGCGACGGCGTGGTGACCGCGGTGGCGACGCCGGTGCACGTGGGCCGCCGAACCCAGGTCTGGCAGGTGCACATCACCGACGACAAAGGCAAGGCGGTGTGCGTTTCGCGCTGCACGCTCGCCGTGGTGCCCGCCGCGCCCGAATCGCAATCGTGATCAGGGTCCTGCTGTTCGACGTGTTCGGCACGCTGGTCGATTGGCGTGGCGGCGTGGCGCGCGAGGCTCGCTCGTTGTTGTCGCCGCTCGGCGTGCAGGTCGACTGGCTCGCCTTCGCCGATGCATGGCGCGACCAGTACCAGCCCGCGATGGAGGAGGTGAGGTCGGGGCGCATTCCGTTCGGCAAGCTCGACGTGCTGCACCGGCGCAATCTCGACGTCGTGCTGAAGGCTTTCAACCTCGATCGCATCGACGAGGCTACCCGCGTGGAGCTCAATCTCGCGTGGCATCGTCTCGATGCGTGGCCCGATGTGACCCAGGGCCTCGTGCAGCTGCGCGAGCGCTTCCGCCTCGCGCCTTGCTCGAATGGAAACATCTCGCTCATGGTTGACCTCGCGCGCCGCAACGGCTTCCCGTGGGACGCGATCGCGGGCGCGGAGCTCGCGCGCGACTACAAGCCCAAGCCCTCGGTGTATCTCTCGGCGGCCGCGGCGTTCGATTGCACGCCGGGCGAGGCGATGATGGTCGCGGCGCATTCATCCGATCTTGCCGCGGCCGCTTCCACGGGGCTGCGCACGGCGTTCATCTCGCGGCCGCAGGAGCGTCCGGGGAAATCGGAGGCGAAGGCTAGCGTGCCCGTGGATGCCTCGGCTGCGAGCTTGATCGAGTTGGCGCGGATGCTGTAATCGCCGCGCGACTGTGCCGATTTGCCTGCGGCAAATGTCGCGCCGGGGTTCACGACGACGGACTACCTTTCACGTACAGGTACTGCGTTGACTGCGCAAGCTGGCGAAAGCGACAATGACGGCGTTATCAATCCAGACTTGGTGCTTATCCAGCAGCGTTACTGCGCATGCTGGATAACGCCTGTCGCCCTAATACAAGTTAGGTTGCACGTAAATGGCGACGGTGCATATTGACGGATGGCACCACGAATTTGGGAAGGTATCGCTCACGAAGACGCTACAGGCTTGGGCGGGGTTGTCGTTGAGCCAGGCGAAGGCCATGACCGATTCCGTTCCGAACAAAAGGCGGTCTCCGTTTCGTTGCCGTCTCGGGCGGAGGCGGAAGCCCTTGCCGCGCAATTGCGGCCGTTGGGCGGGCTAATTGTGCGAGTTTCCGATTAGCAGCATCCATCGAACATGAAGGAACCAGACGTGCAACCTAACAACGCGTTGGAGCGGACCGTGAGCCAGCGTGGGCCGCGTCTGGCCGCGGCACGGTCATCGTGGCCGGCCGCTCAACTCGGTCGTTAGACAGCACGTAGAGGCACGGTGCCCATGGATGCGGGAGCCATAGTTGGCGGGTTTATCGGCCTCATCGCGCTCTACATATTCGGTGACATCTTGGTCGGCGTGCCAGGACTCTTCATATACAGCGCCCTTTTCACTCGACGCGAATACGATCCAGGCAGCGAGTCCGAACTTGACACGCACTCAATTCGGGTCAGGATTACCGGGGTTGTGTTTTGGACGCTGGCCATCGGGCTTATCTATGGCATCTACCGGTTCGCGGCATGACGTGCTGTCTAACAACGCGTTGGAGCGGACCGTGAGGCATGGTGGGCCGTGTCTGGCCGCGGCACGGTCATCGTGGCCGGCCGCTCAACTCGGTCGTTAGGCGTACCAAACATGAGCATTTCAGCGAAGTTGATTTTCTTGTGCGGCAAAATGGCGGCAGGAAAGTCCACGCTCGCGAGAGATTTGGCCCAGCGAGAAAATGCCGTTCTCCTTGTTCAGGACGAATTTTTGGATCACCTGTTTCCTGGCGAGATCACTGACATACCAGGATTCGTCAAGTACTCTTCCCGATTGAAGAACGCGCTTGGGCCACACGTTAGTGCTCTCTTGTCGAAGGGCATCTCTGTCGTACTCGACTTTCCTGGCAATACAAAAGCGCAGCGCGCCTGGTTCCGCGAGCTGTTCAAGCGCGCCAATGCTGAGCATGAATTGCACTTTGTAGATGCGTCAGATGCTTTGTGCAAACGTCAGCTTAAGGAGCGAAGCAAGCATTTGCCCGCTGGCGCTCCCTGGACCACGGACGCGGAGTTCGAGGCCATCACTGTGTATTTTGAGCCTCCATCAGAGGACGAGAGGTTCAATGTCCTCCGTCATGAGCGCGCCTAACAACGCGTTCGAGCGGACCGGGGGGATCGCGCGCCGCTTCTTTCCGCGTCTCGTGCGCCGTGGTTGGGTGGCTCAACTAGGTCGTTGGATCTCTTCCGTCAATGGGAGGCACCGATGAAACTGAGAGGCGTCGTCGCTGTTGCGGGAATTCTCATCTCTGGTGCGGCCAGTGCGGGCCAGAGCGGCGTGCAGTTTGACGTCGTGCTAATGCGGGATGGAAAGGTCGTTTCATCGCCAAAGGTAATCGCCGAATTCGGAAGAAAGGTCACGCTTGCTCAGGGCGGCGTCATGGAGTTCGAGGGCTCGGCCTCGACTCCCGACAGCCAGGGGAACTCGCTGACGGCGGTGAAGTTTTCGCTTTTCGAGAATGGCGAAATGAAACCGCTCAAGGAAATGTCGATGTTGGCGGATCTCGCAAAATCGCCGTCGATCGAATATTCCGTACCTGGGACAAACGCCCGCTTCGTGGTCAAGCCCAGGTTGGTTGAGTTGCGTGAGTCGAAGGGATGAAACCTAACAACGCGCTGGGGCGGACCGTGAGCCATCGCGGGGCCGCGACGACTTCCTCATCTACCGCGCCACCGAACGACCTTCCCGCGTACCGGATTCTCACGGGCCCCGATGACGCGGCGTTTTGCCGAAGGGTGAGTGAGGCGATCGCCTTGGGCTACGAGGTCTACGGGTCGCCCGCGGCCACGTTCAACGGAAGCCAGGTCATCGTCGCGCAGGCGCTCGTCTGGCCATCGGTGCGAAAGTAGAGCAATGGCGGATCCCGCATACCCTGTTGCGATTGTCGCTGCCGAGGCGCCCGCGCGAACCAAGCCGTCCAACTATCCGGAGCCTTTCGCTTCCCGAGTCGCGGGACGGCGGAAGCACCCGCTGGGCGATCTGTTCGGGCTGACCAACTTCGGGGTGAACCTCACGAAGCTGGCGCCCAACGCGGCCTCGGCGCTGCGTCATGCCCATACGAAGCAGGACGAGTTCGTGTACATCCTGCAGGGCCATCCCACGCTGCATACCGATGAAGGGCGGACCCGGCTCGCGCCCGGTATGTGCGCCGGTTTCAAGGCCGGGACGGGCAACGGTCACCGGTTCGTCAACGAAACGAACGAAGAAGTCGTGTACCTCGAGGTGGGCGACCGCACGCCGGGCGACGAAGGCAGCTATCCGGACGACGATCTTCGAGCGTTGCTGGTCGATGGCAAGTACGAGTTCGTGCACGTGGACGGCACACCTTACTAGCAGCGGGGAACACCTTGTCCAAACTCCGCGTCCTGAGCTTCGCGATCTCCATCGACGGTTACGGCGCGGGCCCGAACCAGGATCTCCAGAATCCGCTCGGCGTCCGGGGTCCGGAGCTGATGGAGTGGTTCTTCCACACGCGCGCATGGCGGAAGATGCATGGCCAGGACGATGGAGAAACCGGCATCGACAACGGAATCGCGGAGCAGGGCTTCTCCGGAATCGGCGCGTGGATCCTCGGACGCAACATGTTCGGTCCCGTGCGCGGCCCGTGGCCCGACGCAAGCTGGAAAGGCTGGTGGGGCGACGAGCCCCCTTACCACGTGCCCGTCTTCGTGCTGACGCATCACGCGCGGGCGCCGCTCGAGATGGCGGGAGGCACGGAGTTCCGCTTCGTCACCGAAGGCATTCACGCCGCGCTGGAGCAGGCGAAGGCGGCGGCGGGCGGGCGCGATGTCCGCCTGGGTGGCGGTGCGGCCACCATTCGCCAGTACCTTCGCGCCGGGCTGATCGACGAGCTGCATCTCGCGATCCAGCCGGTCCTGCTCGGGTCCGGCGAGCATCTCCTGAAAGACATCGATACGCGTGCCCTGGGCTATGAATGCGCGAAGTACGTCGCGGGCGAGCGCGCGGCCCACGTCTTCCTGCGCAAGCGCGCGTGATTCGGACTGGAGGAACCCCGTGAAACCGGAATCGCTCGCTCGATGGCTGTCCAGGTTCGGCGTGGCCGCTCTTGTGGCCGCCGGTACGGCGTCGGCAGCCGAGGTGCACGTGATGATCTCCGCCGGCTTCTTTCACGTCTATTCGGCACTGGGGCCGGCGTTCGAGCGCGCGAGCGGACACCACCTGGTCACGACGCGCGGCCCGTCGATGGGCGACTCCCCGGAAGCGATTCCCACGCGCCTCGCGCGGGGCGAGCCCGCGGATGTGGTGATCATGGACGGAGCGTCCGCCGAGGAGCTCGCGAAGCGGGGCGTGGCGCGCGGTGACACGCTGACCGAATTGGCGCGCTCCCAGATCGGGATGGTGGTGCGCTCGGGTGCGGCGAAGCCGGACATCGGCAGCGTCGAGGCATTCAAGAGCACGCTGCTCTCGGCCAAGTCCATCGCGTATTCGGATAGCGGCAGCGGCACGTACCTGTCCAGGACGCTGTTCCCGAAGCTCGGCATCGCGGAACAGATCGCGGGCAAGAGCCGGAAGGTGCGCGGGCCTCCGTCGGGCGAGCCGGTGGCCGCGGTCGTCGCGCGCGGCGAGGCGGAGATCGGCTTCCAGCAGGTGAGCGAGCTGATCCACGTCCCCGGAGTCACCTTCGTCGGCGCGATTCCCGCCGAGCTGCAGCCGGGATTCACCTTCGCGGGCGTGGTGACCAGCGCGGCGCGGGAGCCGGAAGCGGGCCGCGAGCTGATCCGGTTCCTCTCATCGCCCGAAGCGGCCGCGACGATCCTGAAGGCGGGGCTCGCGCCCCCCGCGGCGCGGCCGCAAGATTCGCGCGGCGAGGACGGGGTCTCCGGCGCATTGATCGCCCTCGAGCGCCAGTCGTGGGTCGCCTGGCAGGCTCACGACGGGAAGTTCTTCGACGATTTCCTCGCCGACGATCATGTGGAGTTGGGCTCTTCCGGTCCTGCCGGCAAGCAAGCCGTGGTCAAGTTCGTCGGTAGCGGGGCTTGCACCGTCGAAACCTACGCCGTGAGCGACTTCCGGTTCACGCGCATCTCCGACACGGCGGCTCTCCTCGTATATCGAGCGGAGCAGAAGACGAATTGCGGCGGCGCGGCGCTCCCCAGTCCGGCGTGGGCCACTTCGGTCTACGCTCTTCGCGACGGCCGGTGGAGGAACGTCCTTTATCAGCAACTGCCGATCGCAGCGCCTTCGAACAGCAAGCCCGCCTGACTTATCGGGCCAAGCCATAACCGTCAGGCCCGAACCGCGCCGTAATATGACCTACATGGCCACTCGCTCGAAGCGCACAACTCTCTCGAAGGGCAGGAAGCCTTCCAAACCGGCTTCGACAGCCCCTGCGCCATCGTCCAAGCCGTTCCTTCGCTTCTACTACTCCGAGGGGCTGCGCAAGAAGACGCTTTCGCTGCTGGACAAGCTCGAGCGGGCCCGGGATCCCACCGCGCACCGCGATGCCCTCGCCGACGTCGTGGTCGAGTTGGCGAACAGCGGCCTCGACTACTACTTCATGGGACCCCTCAAGCTCGCCAAGGCGGGCTTCATCCTGGAGCAGTCGGCGAGCCTCGGGATGGCGGGTGTGCAGCAGGTCATGGCGTCCGTGATCCGCCAGGTCGTCGGGCGCATGGAAGGCCCGCAACTGCTTTCCGTGTGCCGCTCGATCCGGTTGTTCATGCTCTGAAACTTCATGGCAAGGCCCGAAACCCGCCCCGTCACCCCGCTATCCACCAGCTTGCCCGGGACGTGGGAGCTCGTGTCTCGCATCGACGTGACCGATTCCGGCGAGCGCGTTTCCGAGCCGTCGTTGGGCGAGGATCCGGTTGCGATCCTCATCTACGATCGCTTCGGGCACTTCGCCGCACAGTTCATGAAGAAGGATCGTTCCACCCCGCCGCGGACGGTGCCCCCGGCGCGCCGAACAACAGCCGCGCCCAGGGCGGCTACGATGCGTACTTCGGCACTTACACGGTCGACGACGCGCAAGGCACCGTCACGCAGCGCCTCGTGGGCGCGCTCTCGTCCGAGAACGTGGGGAACGTGCTGACCCGCGCCATGCAGGTCGATGGCGATACACTCACCATCCGGCTGCGCACCGCGACCGCGCGAGGCGAGTCGGTCACCCGAACCTTGTCGTGGAAGCGGGTCGGATGACACTCGATCGTCAGGCAAGGAGAACGCCGCCCATGCAGATGTCCGCCATTCCGTTCGGCACCACCGAGTGGTCGAAGGTCCCGCGCACCGAGCACAAGGGCGAGCGCGGCGTCGCCTATTGGCGCACGCAGCAATTCGGCGCCATCCGCGTTCGCATGGTCGAGTACACGCCGGGCTATCTCGCCGATCACTGGTGCGTGAAGGGCCACATCCTGCTGTGCACCGAGGGCGAGCTGCATACGGAGCTCGAGGACGGCCGCACGTTCACGCTCAAGCCCGGCATGAGCTACCAGGTGGCGGACAATGCGGAGCCGCATCGCTCCCATACCGAGATCGGCGCGAAGCTCTTCATCGTCGACTGATGAGCCGTCCGGTCACGTGGAACCGCAGGTCGGCCGGGGCCGTCGCGAGGTGGGAGAGATCGAAGTGGAAGCGCCGGCTTGCCATGGTGCGCCCTCCCGTCCGGTTGTTTGTGCTTCTTTTTGGAGCCGCCATGCCCGTTGCCAAGTGGCGCGATGTCAAGGCGGCGGGGCCGCTGCGGCGCCCGGCGCGGATCCTCGCAATGCGCTAAGCTGCGTTCCCGCTCATCGGGAAGGGAGACCGCCATGAAACGGTTTGTCCTGTGGTTCGCCGCCGTGCTTGCCGGCGCCTTGCAGTCGGGCATCTTGCCCGCCGCGGATTTCGGCACTGCGAAGGAGGCCCGGGCCATGCTCGACCGCGCAGTCGCCGAGATGAAGAAGGACCCGGCAGCAGCCATCGCCAAGTTCAACAACGGCGAAGCCGGGTTCAGGGACCGCGACCTCTACCCGTTCTGCGCGACGCTCGATGGCATCACCACCGCCCATCCGACCCATGTCGGAACGAACCTCAAGGAGCTGAAGGACAAGAAGGGCAAGGCCTTCGGGGCGGAGATGTTCAAGGTGGCCCGGGTGGGCAAGGTGAGCCGGGTGAGCTACATGTGGCCGAAGCCGGGCAGCGACCAGCCGGTCGCGAAGGTGACCTACGTCACCAAGGTGGGCAACCAGGTCTGCGGGGTGGGCTACTACAAGTAGGCGCCGTGCGCCGCGTCACTGACTGAGTGAGCGATGGCGCGTGCGGGCTTCGTGTTGTTCAGCGGCGGCTTCTTCCTCGTCGTCGGGCCGATCTTCGCTCCGGTCAACGTGTCGCTCATCGCGATCCCGCTTTCGTATACCTACGGTGCCGTGCCCGCCTTTCTCGCCGGGCTCATGTTCGGCGTGGTCGCCCTCAGGCGAGCTTCCCCGATACCGTCGACGAAGACGCGGATGGCATGGGGCGCCGGGTGCGGAGCACTCGCCACGTTCGTCTGCACGCTCGCGTTCGGTTACCTGATGATCGGCATGGCCAAGGCGCTCTACCTGCCGTTGAACCAGGCCGCCTCACTTGCTCCGAAGGGCAACCTGCTCCAGCTCGCCCCGGTCCCGTGGGTCGTGGGCCTCATCCTCGTCACCATGACGCTCGCGCTGGTGGGCTGCGGCGCGGTCGCCGGCGCGGCCTGTGGCTGGCTTTTTCCCGATCGCATGGCGAGCCGCGTCGTTGCGCAAGGAAAGGTCGATACCCATGGTCCGTCGACCTGACGGCAGGCTTTCCGCTGCGACACTCATGTTGCTGGCGGCCACGGGTGCCGCGGCGCAGACGGCGCCGCAATCTCCGCCCTCGTCGCCGTGCCCTTCTTCGCCGGAATGGCATCAGTTCGACTTCTGGCTCGGCGAGTGGGACGTGCACGACAGCCTCGACAACGGGAAGGTCATCGCGAGGAGCACCATCGACAAGAGCACCGGCGACTGCATCGTCCACGAGCACTACGTGGAAGTCGACGGCTATAGCGGCAAGAGCGTGAACTTCTTCGACGCCACGCTGCGCCGATGGCGCCAGACGTGGGTCGACAGCATCGGGAACGTGGGCGAGTTCTCCGGCGAATACCGGGACGGCGCCATGCGTTTCGAGGGCGAGACCCATGTGGGTGCGAACGGCCGCAAGGTCCTGCGCCGCATGACCCTCTTCAACCTGAAGAACGGGCACGTGCGCCAGTTCTCCCAGCGCTCGAATGACGAGGGAAAGACCTGGACCGTTAACTACGACTACGAGTACGTCAGGCGGCCTCCGGCGTCTTAGCAGGGAGTGGTGATGGCGCGGCCTTGACGCCGTCGCCCGCGAAGATCGCATCGCACAGCCGCGTGAGCATCGGCAGCCCGCGCACCTCGTTCTCGAAGAGCGGCACGATGGCGCGCACGCTGTCGTCGAACTCGCGCCAGATCGTCTTCATGTGCTCCTGCTGCATGGACACGCGGTTCTTCACGAACTCCGCGGAGTCCGGCCCGACCGACGTGGGATCGATCACCATGTTCACGAGCACGCCGCCCACGGGGATGCCGAAGTCCTTGAACCACTGGATGAAGCGCGTGACCACCGCGATGGGCAGCGCCTCGGGCAGCGTCACGAAGTAGAACGCGGTGAGCTTCGGATCGGTGAGGAGTACGCGGGCATGCTCCATCCGGTCGCGGAAGGAGACGAGGTACTCCATCAGCGGATCCGCCTCCTTCTTCTTCGTGAAGGACAGCAATTCGCGGAGGGTGCGCGCCTCCTCGCGGCTCTTCATCATCTTGTTGACCCACAGCGCGTACACCTTCGACATGCCGAGCAGCCGCCGCGCATTGGCGGTGGGCGCCGTGTCGAAGACATAGACGTCGTACTCGTCCTTGAACATGAGGTCGATCATGTTCTCGAACATGGCCGACTCCTCGAACGCGGGGTTCATCGTCGCGGACTCGACGAAGTCGTCCGCCTTCGTGGTGATGTCGGCGAACTTGAGGAACCAGCGGATCTTCTCGCGGATCTGCACCTTGCTGCGCTCGATGGTGTCCTTCGTCTCGATCTCGTACGCCCAGAGGTTGGGCACGCCCTGGACGGCGACGTGCTTGCCGAGGACGTCCTGCCCCAGCAGGCTGGTGAGGCTGTGGACCGGGTTCGTCGAGGCGAGCAGCACCCGGCGTCCCTGCCGCGCGAGGCCGATCGCGGCTGCAGCCGCGAAGACGGTCTTGCCCACGCCGCCCTTGCCGCCGAAGAAGAGGTACTTGAGGGCGGGATGCTCCCGAAGGTGGCGTCCCATCGGCATGGTGATCTCGGCCATCGCGGTCCTCCGTCAGGCGAACATGATGTCGGCGAGCTTCTTGATCATCGGCAGCCCCGTGACGTCGCGCTCCATCTCGGGCACCAGCGCCATCACCTGGTCGTCGAAAGTCGTGCGCAGCTCGCGCATGTTCTGGTCCTGCATGGCGATGCGCCGGCGCAGGTATTCCGGGATGTTCTGCTCGAGCAGCTCGTGGGGGATGACCCGGTTCACCACGTACCCGGCGAGCGGCACGTCGAACTTGGCGAACATGTCGGCCGCCTTCTTCGTGTCCTCGATGATCATGGCCTCCGGGGTCACCACGAAGAAGAAGCCCGTCTTCGTCTTGTCCGTGAGGATCCCGGCCGACGTGTTGATGCGGTTCTTGATGTAGAGGAGCTCCTGGAGGATCTCGTCCTGCTCCGTCACCTTCTCGTGCTTCAGCCGGCTCACCATCTCCTCGTACTCGCGCATGTCCTCGCGCAGCTTGGTGATCTTGTTGATCCACTCGTCGTACACCTTGGCCATCGAGAGGTAGTAGAGCGCGTGGCCGAGGGGCACGAGGTCGTAGATGTAGTAGTCGTAGTCGCCCTTCATGACCACGTCCACCACGGCGTCGAAGATCGCGCTTTCCTCCATCGCCGGCTCGGCGCTCGCCGCCTGGATGTAGTTCTCGATCTCCTCGGGCACCTCGGGCAGCCCGTACATGTCCAGGATCTTCTGGCGGATCTCCTGCTGGTACGCCTTGATGTGGCTGTCGGCGTCGATCTCCTGCGCCCAGAGGTTCTCCATGATGGGCACCGGTCCCTTGCCGAAGATGTCCTTCTTGAAGATGTCGGTGAGCGAAGCCTGGGGGTCCACGGAGAAGACGAGCACTTTCTTGCCGTGGGTCGCGAGCCAATAGGCCGCCGCGGCGGAGAAGGTGGTCTTGCCGAGGCCGCCCTTGCCGCCGAACATGATGTAGCGCCGCTCGGGGTGCTGGAGGAACACGTCCTTGAGTGCCACGGTGGTCTCCTAGAACATCGCGTCCGAAACGTCCTTCTCGCGCAACATGCGCCGCTTCCACGTGGCGATCTGCGGCACCACGTAGGGCAGCAGCCGCAGGCTGTAGTAGGGCGGCAGGATCGGGATGCCGAGCAGGTCGCCCATGGTGATGAGGATGAAGAGGTGCTCCATCGAGGCGCGCGTGCGCAGCGCCGCGCGGCTCATGTCGTGGGCCGCCATGCCGTAGACGGTCTCGCGAATTCCCTGCCACAACGACTTCCCGGCCACCGCCTTCTCCCGCTCCTCCACTGCCTTGTCCCGTTCCTCCACTGCCTTGTCCCGTTCTTCCGCTGTCATGGTCTTCTCCTTCACATTCCGTGCAGGTGATGCTCGTGGTCCGTGCCCAGCTCGCGCTCGCGCAGGACGCCGTGCTTCCATGTCTCGATCTGCGGCACCACGAAGGGCAGCAGCCGCAGGCTGTAGTAGGGCGGCAGGATCGGCACGCCGAGCATGTCGCCGAACATGCCGAGCATGAACAGGCGCTCCATCGAGGCACGCATCTCGAGCGCCTCCTGCGCGAATTCGTAGCCGGTCAGGCCGTAGAGGAATTCGCGCCACGCGCGCCTCCACCCGCGGCGCCCGGGCGTGCTATCGTCCGTTCCGCCATGTCGGTGCTCGTTGGTGTCATCGCGGTCGCAGTCGTTGCCTGGTTCGCCGCGGGCACGATCTGGAACGTCCGCAAGGGAAGCGAGCTCATGCGCTGGATGCAGGGCGGGCTCGCCGCGCTCGGCGAGCGCACCACGGTGCGCTGGCTGGGCTCCACCGCGGTGGAGATGGGCCTGCGCGACGCCAAGGCCCCTTTTTCCGCGGTGACCCTCGTCATCTTCCTCGCCCCGCGCGATCTTCCCTGGATGTCGTTGCTCGGACGCGCTCGCGGCGACACGCTCATCGTCCGTGGCGTTCTTCGTCGTTCGCCCGCGCTCGAGCTCGAGGCGCTCGACCCCGCCAGCTGGTCCGGCCGCGAGGCCCTGCCGCGCGTTCCGCGCGAGTGGCTCGTGCGCCAATCCGCAGCACGCGGGGGCGTCGTCGTCCATTACGGGAGCGCCGCGGCACTCGCACGCGCCGATGCGTTGCTCGATCTTGCCCAACGCAGCGGACTCAGGGTGCGCCGGCTGTCCTTGCGGCGCACCGAGCCCCATTTCCAGGTGCACGTCGCGTTCCCCGATGGCGGCCAGCCGGCGCGCGAGTTCTTCGATGCGGTGCGCGCCCTCGCCGAACTCGCGCTCAGCTGACACGATCGGATTCCTACGCGTGCGCCGGCGGCGGCCCCGGCGGCACGGCCACCGGACGCTTGACGGGAACCACCGGCGGCGCCTCGTGACGCCGGTATGCCTTGTACCCGTCCCAACCGATCACGATGGCCGCGATGAAGAGCAGCACGGAAACCGCGATCATCGCCCACGCGCCCGCCACCGGCAGCGCCGACATCTTCGGATTCGCGGCGATGGTGACGTAGAGGTTGCGTGCGGTGACGGCGGTGGCCGCGAGCGTGGTCACGTACATGAACACCATCGGCACGACGGCGTACGCCGGGTTGCGCTTCTCGGACTTGAGCCACACCCCGACCACGAGGAGGCTCAGGGCTGCCATCAGCTGGTTGGAGGCGCCGAACATCTGCCACAGGTATACCCAGGTGCCGGTGAGCACCAGCGCGGCCGTGAAGCCCATCGAGATGAAGCTCGCGACGTGCATGTTGCGCATGAGCGGGATAGCATCGCCTACCCACTCGGCAAGCGTCACGCGCATCACGCGGAAGACGAGCTGTGTGACGGTCAGCACGATGATCACGAAGGTGGCGAAGCCGAGGGCGGTGCCGAAAGTCTCCGGGATGAGCCCGAAGGTTCCGGCGTACACGAGCTTGCCGACCCCGATCGCGAACCGGCCGCCGCCGCCGCCGACACCAGCGATGGAGACGGCTGTCAAAGACAGCAGCGCCAGGGGGAACTCGCCAAACAACATCGCCCCCGCGCCGACCGGCAATCCGTCGGTGTCGTACTCGAGCTGGCGCGCGGTGCCGATCGAGCCGACAAGGGCGTGCCAGCCGGAGATGGCGCCGCACGCGATTGTCACGAACAGCATCGGCCAGAGCGGTTGCCAGGCCTTGCCCTCTTCGATCGTGAACCCGAGATCCTTGAACGGAGCCAGCGCGAAGACGCCGATGAGGTTGCCCGCCACGTCCTTCGTGCCTAGCAGCGGCGCGACGACCATGCCGAGTGCGCTGAGCAGGATCGTGATCGAAGTGATCCAGAAGCCGATGTAGTTCACCGGCTGCGCGAAGCGCCATATCGGCAGGTTGGCCCCCATGTAGCTGAACGCGAACAGGAACACCATCCACATGAGGTAATTCGGCAGCGTCCTGAGCAGGCCGGTGGCCGAGTCATACGCCGGCGTGGTCGGGCGCGCGCCGCCCTTGCCCGGCGCCGGGATCCTCGGATCCGCCATCGTCGGGTCTTCGACCGAGAAGAGCGGCTGGCGGTCGTTGATGCTGTCCACGGCGCTGTTCATCGTCACGATCGCCGCCGCGACGGGACCTTGCACGAGCGCGCCTTTTTCATCGCGGTGCTGGCCCCACGGACCGGCCACCATGCCGGCAAGCGTGATGGCGACGACGACAACCGTGACGCCCATGATGCCCATCTTCCAGCGGTACATCATCTGGCCGGCTAGGAGTCCCATCAGGGCGAGCATGACGATTCCGAACGGGACGTCCGGACGCGCGGACAGGATGGCCGCCAGGATGCCGACGAACGCGCCGGCAAGCAGCATCAGGTAGAAGAAGATGAATACGAAGAGGATCGTGCGCGTGCGCGGTGCGATGAGTTTGTGCGCGATCGCCGACAGGCTGTTCCCGTCGTTGCGCACCGCGACCATGATGGCCGAATAGTCGCTCACCCAGCCGATGAAGCTCACGCCGATGATCAGCCACGCGAGCGAGGGCGACCAGCCCCAGATGTTGGCCGCGGTGATCGGTCCGACAATGGGTCCGGCGGCCGCGATCGCCTTGAAGTGGTAGCCGAAGAGGACGTTGCGGCTGGTCGGCATGAAGTCCACGCCGTCCATGTACATCTTGGCCGGCGTTGCGCGCCGGGGATCGGACTGTATGACGCTGCGGTCAATGCGCTTGGCGTAGAAGTTGTACGCCAGATAGCTGGTCAGCGCGCCGATGACGACGATCCAGAAGGTGTTCACGGTTTCCCTCCTTGCTCCACGAATGGCCGTCATCGTGCGAGCCGGAACGGAAGGGCGAAGCCGGGAGCTGTCGCCGGACCCTGGGCCGCATGTCGGCCACCTTCAACGGACCATTCTTCGCTTCCGGCAGGCGGGCCTATTGATCCTCGTCAACGGCTGTCTCTTGCCGCCATGATCGGGCTCGCATGGCCGCCTCATCGCTGGCCCGATAAGATGCGGGGCATGAAGACATCAGTCGCCGTTTGCTCGCTCTTCGCCTGTGTTGCTTGCCTCGCCGGCTGCGGCATCGGCACCGACCCCGCCACGCGCCTCGCCTACGACCTCGAGGCCGGTGCGAATCGCCTCGGAACGGAGTCCGGCGCCCGATACGGCGTCGAGCACCGCACGCCGTCTAGATCCGGCGAGTGCGAGGGGCCATACAGCGTGCAGGTGGACAAGGTGGGAGCGCTCTTCATCTGGTGCCGTGACGGCGCCGGAAGGACCGTGTCGAGCCACAGCACCTCGTACCACGCGCGCTTCGTCGACACTCCGAGGACGTTCATCCTGGAAAAGCCCGCGGGCGCGACGCTTACGATCGAGCTCGAGAGGCGTGCCGGCCGGGCCGTCATCGCCGACGTGCGCTAGGAGCCCGCGGCACCCCGTTGCGAAACGCGGCGGGCCGGCACTTAGATGGTCCGCCGCCGTATCACGCGGTTTTCGGCTCCTCGGACCATGGCGGGAAAAGTCGGACCATGATCGACAGCAGCACGAATGGCGCGGCGACTACGGAGACCGCGGCCAGAATGCCCTCGCGGCCGAGGAGAGCCGGATGGTAGACAAGAAGTCCCTTGCCCGTCTTGGAGATCTCCTGCCCGCCGATGACCACGTTCCAGCGCATCATCAGCACGGCAAACAGCACCAGGAATGCACTCGCGGCCACTCCGGCGATCAGGGGTTTCCCGGTGATGCCGCGCCACAGCATGAAGGTAAGCACGAGGAGCGGTATCAGCGATCCAATGCCCAACTGCAGAACGGCAAACGGCACGATCAGGGGGCCCTTCACGTATTCCATGATGACGTCGATTCCCTCCCGTCCCCTGTACACGAGGCTGGCGAATTCCACGCCCTCCAACAAGAGCGTGAACATCATGAATCCCCACAGCGTATAAGCCATGCCCTTCAGGCATGGCAGGTCGATGGGGACCTTGCGCAACCAGGACGTGACCACGTAGAGCACGATCAACAACGCCGTGCCGGAGATGATGGCGGAAAACAGAAAGACCGCCGGCATGAGATCGGAGGACCACCACTCCCGCGACTTCAGGGAGCCGAAGACGAATCCCACGTATCCGTGCAGCCCGTGGGCCGCGGGTATGCCGGTGACGGCCAGCGCGAAGATCCACTTCCGGTCATAGCTCATCGCCTTCTCGGACAGGTCGTAGGATCCGAGCGACAGCACGCGGTAGAACCAGCCTGACGGTCCTTTCCTGCGTTGCGCCTGGTCGACGATGTAGGGGCGATTCACGAACCAGTTTTCCAATATCAGGAGAATCGCGTAGAAACCGGCCGCGTAACCGAAGATCGCGAACGCCGACGTCGTGTGAGGCGTGATGACGGCGTTGAATGCGCGCTCGGGATGGCCGAGATGCAGCAGCAGGGGAGCCGGCACTACCAGCATGCAGCACAGCGAGGTGAGCAAGGCCAGGTGCGCCACGGGCTTGAAGCGCTGCATGCCGAACACCTGGTAAAGGCTCGAAACGGTGAAGGCGCCGGCCACCAGTCCCGTAAGGTAGGGATAGACGACGATGAGCACGGACCAGGGGATTACCGTCTCGTTGGGATAGACGTAGCCGGAGAACGGCATGACGTTGAAGAGAGGTTCCATCAGGCGACGTCCTTGTCGATGCCGACGTAGTAGACGTTTGGAGCGTTGCCGGATTCAGGCCTGAGGACGTGCGTGCGGTTGTTGCGGATGAACAGGCTGATCGGGCTTTGCTTGTCCTTGAGATCGCCGAAGATGCGCGCACCGACCGGACAGACTTCGACGCAAGCCGGCTGCAGCCCCTTGGTGATGCGGTGATAGCACCACGTGCATTTGTCCGAGACCTCTTTGCGCTCGTTGAAGAAGCGAGCGCCATAGGGGCACGCCTGCACGCAATACTGGCAGCCGATGCAATAGTTGTGATCGATGAGGACCACGCCGTCGTCGGTCTTGTAGGTCGCGCCGGTGGGACACACCTGGACGCAAGCCGGATGCGTGCAGTGGTTGCAGAGCTTGGGCACGAAGAAGGCCTTTTCCACCTTCGCACCCTTGTAGCGGTTGGCGAACCGGTACTTCCCTTCCGAGCCCGAGGCTTCGATGTTTACCGGATCGTGCTGGCTATCGATGCGCGGTTTGTCCTCGCCTTCCAGATAGACATACCGCTCCACCCAGGTGCGGAAGTGATGCGCATCCTCGGGGACGTCGTTCTCCGCCTTGCACGCCTCGACGCAACGCAGGCAGCCGATGCACTTCGTGGCATCGACGCCGAAGGCCCAGTGATGCTGGTTCCAGTCGTAGCCGGGTATCGCGGGCCCGGGCGGTGACGCCTTGGGGGCCGCGGCTTCGGCAGTGGATATGACGGCCCTCGCAGCCATGGCCGCGCCCCCGCTCGCGATGGCGCCCCCGAGGAGGCGAAGAAAATCGCGCCGTGCGTCCTGACGATCATCCGGTCCCTGTTTCATGTCGCGCGAGCTCCTCGTCCGATATCGGTTCGATCCGCCTCAGTGGAATTCCAGGCTGGAGTAATAGGTCGCCAGCGCCTCGATGTCCGCGTCGTTCAAGCTCTTCGCGACGCCCGCCATCAACTCGTTTTTCCGGTTGCCGGCCTTGTAGGCCTTGAGCGCCGCGACCAGGTAATCCTTCGGCTGCCCCGCGAGGCTTGGCCATAGCGGGTTACCGCTGACGCCGCTCGCGCCATGGCACGCGGCGCAAACGGTGGTCCTTGCTCTTCCGGCAGCGAGATCCTTTTCGCTCAACGCCGCTGCGGCGCTCTTTCTCTTCAAGGCCGAAAAATGCGCGGCCAGGCTTCGCACGTCGGCCTCGCTCAACGCCTTCGCGGTTGCGGACATCATGACGTTCTCCCGCGCGCCCGTCCGGTACTCGTTGAGCGCGTTGGCAAGATAGGCATCGTGCTGCCCGGCAAGACTCGGAAACGCAGGGTTGGTGCTGACGCCGTCGCTGCCGTGACAGGGGGCGCAAATTCCGGCCTTTCCTGCGTCGCCACTACCCGTTTGCCCCGAAGGCGCGGCGGCGGCAACGAGGATCCTGGGTGAATGGGCGTTATGGCACGTCGTGCATTGCTGCGTTCCGGCATGGGAGGCGATGTCGATTTGACGCTGCTCCGCGGGCCTTCCCGCTATCTTTTCGTGGCAGAGGGGGCAGAGCTTCAGCGTATCGGATGGAACCACCAGCTTGAGGCCCTTGGGATGCTCCGCGCCGGTGGATACGTGCTCGAACTTGCCCCCGGCGTCCCTGCTTCCGCCGGCGCCGTGGCAGACCTCGCATTGAACGACCTTGCCGACGTCCACGCTGTGATGCACGCCTTTCGACCACTGTGCGTACAGATCGGCATGGCATGGCGCGCAGGATTTCGAGCCCATGTACTTCGGCTTGTCGGAGGCGATCTGCGCCACCGAGTTGCCCCGATAGTGGCCATAGGCGTAGAACGAATCCGGGGTGAAGAAGACCTTGGCCGCGTACGCCCCTGCCCCGAAAACCACAATAAGAAGGACTAGCCGAGCGATATGTTTGGGCATGATTCGCTTGCAGGCAGCCCTCTCCCGAGTGCTAGCGGGACCCGGATTGCACGCCGTTCGCCCCGACGCTTTGCTGGAACATGTAGGTGATCGCCAGGCGCATCTCCGGGTCGGTGAGGTCGGCCATCCCGCCGCGCGCGGGCATGCCGCCGTGGCCCGCGATCGCCGAGCGCACCAGCGTGTCGAATCCCGGCTGCGCGCGCCGGATCCACTCCGCGCGGTCGCCAATGCGCGGAGCGCCGCCCACGCCTTCCTGGTGGCACTTGACGCATTGCGTGTGCACGATGGACTCGCCGGTGCGGGTGGCTGGCATGCGTGCGCGGTTGATGGGCTCGGTCCAGTGGCCGCCGGACTGGTTCACCATGTAGGTGATCGCGCGCTCCAGCTCGAGATTGGTGAGCTCCATCCGGCCGCCGTGGGACGGCATCTTGCGCACGCCCTCGAGCGCGCTCTTCGACAGCTTCGTGAGCCCGCGCGCATAGCGCGGCTGCCATGCTTTCTTGTCGCCGATGCGCGGGGCGCCATTCGTGCCCGGGCCGTGGCACGCGACGCACACCTCCTCGACTACATCCTTGCCGGTTCGGTCGGGGTCGGCATAGGCGGCGGGCGCGGCGGCTGCCATCAGCGCTGCCGCGACGACGCCCGCCAGCGCGGAGCCGGAGGGCCACGGGAAAATGGTCCTGCGAAACCTGGAGTCATCCACGACGTTCTCCTCCTCTCCGTCTGGATTACACCCGTTGCGCGCGAGCGGCCTCTGACGCCGATCAAGGAATGGCGACGCCCGCCGGTTCACATTCGCCTGTACTCAGGACGCGTGGCGGCTTCCCGCAATCGGCCCAGAGCTCGTCAAGGCGCTCGATCAGCCAACCCGTGGCGCTATCGCTCTTTCCGTCGCCGGTGTAGAAATCGAAACGGACGTTCTCCTCCCGATTGTCGGTGGTGGTTACTCGTGCCGCGGCGGTCCCCTGTTTTTCCTCTTCGAGCTGGAAGCTCTTGATGCGTTCGGCGATCGCCTTCATGCCCTCGGGTCCCATTTGGGCCAGACGCGGACCGGCGGAAAAGCGGTACTGAATCAGGAAATAGCCGAGCGCCCGCGATTCGTCGCCCGCGCGCAGCGCCTCCATGAGGCCGTTCCACGTCGCCGCGGGAGTCTTTCCCAGAACGGGCGGCGGCTCCCAGACGATGACCATCATCATCGTGCATCGCTGGGTCATGGTGGCGCGATCGCCCTGCGTCCCCCGCCCGACGCGAGCGGACAGGCTTTGCTCCATGGCGGGCCTGAAATCCGGCATGGCCTCCAGGCGCGCGATGACGGCGCGATTGCGCTCGCGCCAACCCTGGTAGACCGAGGCGGACATTCGCGCGAAGCCGGGAAGGGCGCTTTCGCAGGCCTCGTACCAGAACATGTTCCAGGCGGTCTGGCTCTCCCGATCGCCGAGCTTCAAGTCTTCGAGTTGCAAAGCGCCGGCGGACTGATCCGGCAGGGCGGAAATCGAAGACGCCGCGAAGATCAGGAGCGCAAGCGCTGCAATTCGTCGTGTGGGCATTCGGCGTCCACCCCGCACACAGATCCTACATTCGCCGCTCCCGAATACAGGCTCGAGCAGGCGGGCCTTACTTCGCCGAGAACGCCTGCAGATAGGCCGCCGCAGCCTCCATCTCTTCGTGCGTGAGCGAGTGGGAAACCGTCTTCATCAGCACGCCATGGGGCCGCTGATCGGTTCGCTGGAACACGAGAAGCTGCTTGACGACGTAATCCGCATGCTGGTAGGCGATGCGAGGGAACGTTCCTGCGCCCTCGCCTTGCTGCCCATGGCAACTCCCGCAGGGAGGGATGTTCTTCGAAGGCACGCCGTGCTCGAAGATATCCTTGCCGCGCGTAGCGAGAGCCGGTTCGCCGGGCGCGTCGGGCACCGGCTTCTGCGCCGAGAAGTAGGCGGCCAGGCCCTTGATCTGGTCGTCCGTCAGGTGACGGCTCAGGCCCCACATGTATTCGAACCCCGGGGGATCGCTGCGCGCATGGCTGCGGAAGTCGGTGAGCTCCTCGGCGATGTAGACCTCCTGCTGCCCGGCGAGCCGCGGGAAGTTGGGCGACACGGAATTGCCGTCGATCCCGTGGCAGTTCGAGCAGACCTGCTGCGCGGTGGTCGCTGCCGGGATCGTGGGATCGTTGAGCGTGCGCGAGCGCTCGCTCGTGGCGCAGCCGGCCGCGAGCGCGGCGATCGCGATGGCGAGGGTCGGGGAAGTCGTTTTCATGGGCATCTCCTAGAAGGCACCCCACACGTACACGAACACCGTGTTGTTGTCCTTGGCGTTCCGGCCGAATCCATCGTAGTTGTTCGTGGCCCCGCTATATCGGTTGAACATCGTGTACTCCAGCCCGACGCGCGCGTATTGCACGGGTGTCCAGAAGACCTCGGCGGTCCATCCTCTCGTGTCCGGCTTGCCTGCGAGGTTGCCGGTGACCCCTTGTGATCCGTCGAGGAGGCTGCCGGGGTTCGCGGGATCGAAGGCCGACGTCTGGAGCGCGGAGTTGGTCGAGCCGGTGACGTCGAAATAGGAGAGGCTGCCTCCATACATCGCGTTGTAGACGTAGGACGCCTTCGCCCGGAACATCTTGAGCGTGTCCGAATCGTTGGTGAGCGGAAATCCCAGGCTCCCGTCGGGATCGAGCGGCGCGGGCTGCCCCGCCACCGAGTCGGCGTAGTGGACATGCTCGTGGATGTAGCTCACGGTCGCGGTGAACGCGTGGGGATCGAGGATGTACTGGTACTGTCCGTCGATGCCCACGTCGCGGTAGTCGTTGGTGGATCCTGTGGGATCGGTCGGATCGGGGTACACCTTCGCGTTGAGACCCATGGCGCCGATCATCGCGCTGTGCGGACCCCAGTCGTGGGTGAGCGCGACGCGCCAGTACGGATTTGCGCCCTTGACGAACTGCATGTCGCCGCGATCCACGTTGAGGCCCTGGCTCATGAAGGACCAGAAGCCGTTGGCGGTCCGGTAGCCAGACAGTTCCACGTACACGGTGCGATTCCAGTACGCGTAGGCGCCGAAGCCCGCCACCGTCTGCGCGAGGCCGCCCGCGAGGAGCGGCGTGGTCGCGGGGCCCGTGCTTCCGGGCACCACGTTGAAGCCCCATGCGGGCGCGCTATTCCACACGTCCTGCACCGACGGGTTGTTGTTCATCGTGGCGCCGACGATCAGGTCGCGTCCCGGCTGGATGAAGCGGTCGACATAGCGCACGTCGAGGTTGTCGGAGGTTCCGTGCCCGACCCAGCTTGAGTCGCTCGAGGCCTGGTGGTCGTAGTTGTTGTAGGTGACCTGTATGAAGGCGCCGATGTTGTCGGTAACCTTGCCGCCCAGAAAGATGCTCGCGGTCTGGAAGATGAGGTTGCCGTCCTTCGGGAAATTCGCCGCGGAGTCGAATCCGGGATCGGGGGAGGTCGTGCTCTTCGTCTTGTTGTAGCTTCCCACCGCCATCGCCGCGAACGGCATGGCGCGCTCGCCGATGGTGTAGCCGGTGAGCTTGAAGAGTCTCCCGTACGCCGTGAGGTCGGGAAACTGGCCGCCTGCGTGGCATGCTATGCAGTTCTGTCCGGTCTGCCGGTTGAACGCGGGGATGGCCCGAGCGTCGACTCCCGCAAGCAGCAGCGCGAGTAGCAGCAGCGCGGCCGCTACAAGGAACGTGGGCGACAATGGTTGAGGGGCAGGGAGCTTCGCGACTTCCATAAGGCCTCCTCGATGGCCGACTCGGGACGAGTCGATCCGTTGGGTCCGATTTTTCGCATTGAGCCCGCCGCCGCCCATGATTTACGTCATAAGGATCGAACAAAACGCCGCGAAAACCTCAATGCACTGCCGAGGCTGCGCCCCTATTCTTGCATGAAGCTGAATTTCTGTTTCGGGAACCTGAACGCATGCTCAGGCCTTCGCGCGCAAGTACGCCACCCAATCGTCGAGTGTGCGCAGCTTTCCGTAGTCGGCTTCGGGAATGTCGACGTGCAGCTTCTCGTGCACGGTGACGATTACGCGCAGCCAGTCCATCGAATCGAGGTCGACCTGGTCGCGCAGCGGACGGTCGGCGCGGATGTCGGCCGGCTCGAGCTCCGGGGCGACGGAGCCGATGATTTCGAGCACGCGGTTCCTGATGTCGGCGTCGTTCATAGCTCCTCCGGGTGCTGCAGGCGCTCGCGCAACTCGGCGAGGAAGCGCGCGCCGCGAATGCCGTCGCTCGCGCGATGGTCGGCGGACAGGCTCGCGACGGTGAGCGGCATCGCGCGCACGGCGCCGTCCTCGATCCAGGGGCGCGCCTCGATGCGCCCGAATCCGACCAGCGCCACCTGCGGGGGATAGATCACGCCGTACACCGCCTCGACGCCCGCTTCGCCGAGGTTGGTCACGGTGATCGTGGGATCCGACATCTCGGAGCTGCGCAGCGAACCGGAGCGAGCGCGCGCGACGAGGTCGGTAAGGTCGCGCATCAGCTCGTCGATGCCCTTCTTGTCCACGTCGTGGATGCACGGCGCGATGAGGCCGCCCTGGCGAATGGAAATCGCCACACCCGCATGCACTGCGTTGGCCGGGCGGAATGCGCCGTCCACCCAGAAGCCGTTGAGCTCCGGAGTCTTGGCGAGCGCCTTCGCGACCGCCTTGAGCTGCACGACGCCCATGAGGAGCCGCTCGGTGACCGGGCGCTTCGCGTTTTCGCGCGCGAGCCACTCGGCGGTCCGCGCCATGGGAATCGTCTCCGCGAGGTAGTAGTGCGGAATCTCGCGCTTCGAGCGGCTCATCGCCGCCGCGATCGCCTTGCGCATCTCGGCCGCGCGATCGCCGGCGGGCTTGCCGGTGGCCGCGGCTTTCTCGACATCCTCGATCGTCACCGCGCCCTGCGGCCCGGTGCCCTTGATCGTTTCCACGTCGACGGCGAGCTCGCGAGCGCGCGCGCGGGCGGCCGGTGAGATGGCCTTGCGCGAGGAAGCCGCCGCGCCCGCAGCAGCGGCCGGCGCGGCGACTGGCGCGGCGGCGGGGACCGGCGCGGCGGCCGGCTTCCGCGGCTTCGCGCCGGGAGGCGGCGCCGTTTCGCCGGGCGCGAGGAAGGTCGCGATCACCGTGCCCACCGGAATCGTCTCGCCTACCGCCACGAGCTGTTCCTGCATCGTGCCTTCCTGCCAGCTCTCGACTTCCACCGCGGCCTTGGTCGTGTCGACGACGGCCACGATGTCCCCCTTCTTGACGGCCTCGCCGGGCTTTATCTTCCACTCGAGGAGCTTGCCCTCGTCCATGTCGGCGCCCAGCGAGGGCAGCTTGAATTCGATCATCGCTATCGTCCCAGGGTCGCGCGCGCCGCGGCCGCGATCCTCTCCGGTTGGGGAAGGGCCGCGTCCTCGAGGTGCTTCGCGTAAGGTATGGGGACTTCCTCGGTGCAGACCCGGGCGAGCGGCGCGTCGAGCTCGTAGAGCGCGTTTTCCGCGATCAGCGCCATGATTTCCGCGGCGAGGCTTCCGGTGCGCCAGGTCTCGTCCACCACCACCGCGCGGCGGCACTTGCGCACGGAGGCGAGGATGGACGCCGTATCGAGCGGGCGCAGCACGCGCAGGTCGATCACTTCCGCGTCGATGCCTTCGGCCGCGAGCGAGCCCGCGGCCTGCAACGTCTTCGGCAGCGAGCCGCCGTAGGTGATGAGGCTCACGGCGCTTCCGGCGCGCCGCACGGCCGCCGAGCGGATATCGGTGTTGCGCTCCTCGGGCACCTCGTCCTCCATGTTGTAGAGCTGCGCGTGCTCGAAGATCACCACGGGATCCGGATCGGCGATCGCGGGCGCGAGCATGTCGCGCGCGTCGGCGACGGTGCCGGGGGCGAGCACCTTGATGCCGGGGATCGAGGCGTACCAGTTCTCGAAGCTGTGCGAGTGCTGCGCCGCCACCTGGCGGCCGGCGCCCGTCGCCATGCGGATCACGAGGGGCACCGAGAACTGCCCGCCGGACATGTGGCGAAAGAGCGCCGCCGTGTTCACGATCGGGTCGAGCGCCAGCAGGCTGAAGTTCACCGTCATCACCTCGACGATGGGGCGCATGCCGCCCAGCGCCGCGCCGACGCCGGCCCCCACGAAGGCCAGCTCCGAGAGCGGCGTGTCGCGCACGCGCTCGGGACCGAACTCGTCGAGCAGGCCCTTGGTGACGGCGTAGGTTCCGCCGTAGAGGCCGACGTCCTCGCCCATGAGGAAGACGCGCGGGTCGGCGGCAAGCGCCTCGCGCAGCGCCTGGCGCAGGGCTTCGCGATAGGAAAGGCGCCTCATTTCGTCATTCCCGCCGAGGCGGGAATCCACTTGTCACCCGAGAGGTCGCGCAGCAGGTCCTCCACCGGCTCTGGCGTTCCCGCCTCGGCGAAGGCCACCGCGCGATCGACTTCGGCGCCGGCCTCGCGATCGAGCGCGAGGAACTCCTCCTCGGTGAGCTTGCCTTCGGCCTTGAGGCGCGCGGAGAACGTGTGCAGCGGGCCGCGCGTCTTCCACGCCTCCACCTCGCGCTTGTCGCGGTAGAGCTCGGCGTCGAACATCGAATGGGCACGGAAGCGGTACGTCTGGTACTCGACGAAGTACGGTCCGCCGCCCGCGCGCACGTGCTCCTGCGCGCGTTTCGTCGCGTCGTGCACCGCGACCACGTCCTGCCCGTCGACCTTCGACGCCGGCATGCCGTATGACGCGGCCTTCACGCACAGGTCGGTCTGGGATTCGGAGCGCGCGAGCGCCGTGCCCATCGCATACAGGTTGTTCTCGCAGCAGAACAGCACCGGCAGCTTCCAGAGCGCCGCGAGGTTCATGGACTCGTGGAACGCGCCTTCCGCCATCGCGCCCTCGCCGAAGAAGCACGCGGTCACGCGCGAGATTCCCTGCATCGCGTCGGCGAGGCCGAGGCCAACCGCGAGGGGCAGCCCGCCCGCGACGATCGCATTGCCGCCGTAGAGGCGGGTCTTCGCGTCGAAGAGGTGCATCGAGCCCCCGCGCCCGCGCGAGCAGCCCTCGCGCTTGCCGTACATCTCGGCCATGATCGCGTCCATCGAGACCCCGCGCACGAGCGCGTGGCCGTGCTCACGGTAGGTTGCGACGATGTTGTCCTCGGGGCGCAGCGCGTGCAACGCGCCGACCGCGACCGCCTCTTCGCCGATGTACAGGTGCAGGAACCCGCGGATCTTTCCGGCGCCGTACATCTGCGCGCACTTCTCCTCGAAGCGGCGGGTGCGCACCATGTCCCGCAGCAGCGCGATCGCGACATCCTTCGCGTAGGGGACAGGCCCGGAGGGAGGAGGGGGCGCGGGAATCACATCGCCTCCAGCGTGGACGTGTCGCCTTCGGGCAGTCCCAGCTCGCGCGCCTTGAGGAGACGGCGCATGATCTTGCCGCTGCGCGTCTTGGGAAGGCTCGGCTGGAACTCGATCTCCTTGGGGGCGACCGCGGCGCCGAGGCGCTTCCTCGCATGGCCGAGCAGCTCCATGCGCAGCGCCTCCGTGGGCTCGAATCCCTTCTTCAGCGCGACGAACGCCTTCACCACCTCGCCCACGACCGGATCGGGCTTGCCGATCACGCCGGCTTCGGCGACGGCGGGATGTTCCATCAACGCGCTCTCCACCTCGAACGGACCGATGAGGTGGCCCGCCGACTTGATCACGTCGTCGGCGCGGCCGACGAACCAGTAGTAGCCGTCGGCGTCGCGCTTCGCGAGGTCGCCGGTGAGGTACAGGTCGCCCGCGAAGCACTTGCGATAGCGCTCTTCCTGCCCGAGGTAGCCGCGGAACATTCCGGGCCATCCGGCCTTCAACGCGAGCTCGCCCTCGGTATCCGGCGCGTCCACGATTCGCACGGTGCCATCGGGGTTGCGCGTCACGATGAAGGCTTCGACACCCGGCAGCGGCTTGCCCATGGATCCCGGCTTCACGTCCATCGCGGGCGTGTTCGCGATCATGATGCCGCCGGTTTCCGTCTGCCACCAATTGTCGTGGATGGGAAGTCCCAACACGTCCTCGCCCCACCACACGGCTTCGGGGTTGAGCGGCTCGCCCACGCTCGCCACGAAGCGCAGCTTCGGAAAATGGTGCGCCTTCGCGAGCTCGGGGCCGGCCTTCATCAGCATGCGGATCGCGGTGGGCGCCGTGTACCACACGCTCACCGCCTGCTCCTCGAGGATTGCGTACCAGCGCTCGGCGTCGAAGTCGGCCTCGTCCACGATGCTCGTGACGCCGTGCAACAGCGGGGCCACGATGCCGTACGAAGTGCCCGTGACCCATCCCGGGTCGGCGGTGCACCAGAAGATGTCGTCGCGGTGCAGGTCGAGGGCGTACTTGCCCGTGGCCCAGTGCGTCACCGCCGCGCCATGCACGTGCACCGCGCCCTTGGGCGTGCCCGTCGTGCCGCTCGTGAAGTGGAGGAACGAGCCGTCATCGGCGCGCGTGGGCTCGACCGCGAATTCGTCGGAAGCTTCCGCCATGAGCTCGCCCAGGTCGTGCGTGTCCGGCACGTCGGTGCGCGCGCCCGATTCACCGGCGAGGATCACGTGCTTCAGCGCGGGCAGCGAGGCCAGGCCGGGCTGGACCTTGCGGCGGTACAGCGCTTCGGTGGTCAGCACGGCGCGCCCTTCGCCGATCGAAAGGCGCATGCGCACCGGGTCCGGCCCGAATGCCGAGAAGAGGGGACATACGACCACACCCGCCTTCAGCGCGCCCAGCGCGCCGATGTAGAGCTCCGGAATGCGCCCGGCGAGGATGAAGAGGCGGTCGCCTTTCGCCATGCCGAGCTCGCGCAGCACGTTGGCGAAGCGGTTCGTGAGGCGTGCCAGCTCGGCGTAGGTGTAGTCCCGTGCGCCGCCGTCGCGCCACAGGAAGCGCAGCGCCACGTGCTCGCCGTGTCCCGCGGCGACGTGCCGGTCGAGGGCTTCGTAGGCGATGTTGAGCCCGCCGCCGGGCAACCCGGAAAGCTCGTGCGCCATCTGCTCCCACGAGAAGCGCGCGCGCGCGCCGTCCATCGCCGGGAGGTTCGGGGGCACTGCGAACGACAGCGGATCCTTGCGGATGACGGAGGGTCTCATGGCTGGGGCCTCATGCGAGCTTCATCACGATCATCCCGAACACGTTCGCCGCGTAATCGGCGCGGTCGGACATGTTGGAGAGGTGCCGGTAGACTTCGCGCCGGTAGAAGATGGAGGGCAGGGCGCTCGCATCGGAGGCGCGCGCGAAGAGGTCGCGGATCGCGGCCCGGTACACGCGCTCGACCTCGACCTCCTTCTCGTGCGCGGCATTGGCGTGGTCGCCCGCGACGCGCGGGTTCTTCGCGAGGCGCTGGATCGCGAGCTGGAGCTGCTCCGCCTCCTCGCGCACCAGGGCCACCATGCGGCGAATGGGCTCGTCCACGCCGACGCCGAGCAGCTGCATCTCATCCAGCGTCGTCAACGCGTACTTAACCATGTCGTCGTAGCTGTGCGAGAGGTTGAAGATGTCCTCGCGGTCGAGCGGCGTGATGAAGGTCTTGTGCAGCTCGTCGATCAGCACGCGCCGCAGCTCGGCCGACACCTCGGCGACGGAACGCATTCGCTCCACCGCCCTCGCATCGGCATCGCCGAGCGCCGCCTCGAGCGCCCGCACCGCCTCCACCGCGCGTGCGGCCTGGTCCACGAGCATGGCGAAGAAGCGGTTGCCTTCCTTGAGGCCCGCGTCGAAGAATCCCATCACGCGCCCCCGCGTCCCACGATCGCCTCCATCGCGAGATAGAGCGGCATCGCGAAGAGCGCGCTCGCGGGGACCGTGAGCACCCATGCGATCGCGATGTCGCCCAGCGCCGACCAACGCACCTTCGATGGCCGCTCCGCCGCGCCGGCGCCCACGATGGCCATGCTGACAACCTGGGTCGAGCTCACGGGACCCCCGGCGAGCGACGCGCCCAGGATCACCGCGCCCGAGGCGAGCTGCGATGCGACTCCGTTGATCGGGCGGATCGGATAGAAGCGCGCGCCGAGGGTGCGGATCAGGCGCTCGCCGCCCAGCAGCGTGCCCCCCGCGAGGCAGGCGGCGCTGAGCGCGATGGCCCACCACGGCACCGTGAACGTGGGCGCGAAGCCCAGGGTCAGCAATCCCAGCGCGATGACGCCCACCGTCTTCTGCGCGTCGTTGGCGCCGTTGGTGAGCGCGAGCGCGCCGGCCGTCACGACCTGCGCGCGCGAGAGCGCGATGTTGGCTTTCGGCGTCGCGTTGCGCAGCAGCCATCGCAGCGTGTGCATGACGCCGAGCGCGACGGTGAAACCCAGGAGCGGCGCGACGAACAGCGCCGCGGCCACCTTCAGCACGCCCGCCGCGCGGATGTCCGAGAAGCCGCCGGACGCGATCACGGCGCCCAGCAGGCCGCCCACCAGCGAGTGCGACGCGCTCACCGGAATCCCGAAATACCACGTGATGGCGTTCCATCCCGTCGCCGACAGGAGCGCGGCGAGCGCCACGGCGAGCGTCACCGAGCGCGGCGCGACGATCTCCTCGCCCATCGTCTGCGCCACGGCGACCCCGAGGACGAACGGCCCGATCAGCGTCGCCGTGGCCGCGAGCACCAGCGAGCCGCGCGCGCTCATCGCGCGCGAGGCGATGACGGTCGAGACGATGTTGGCCCCGTCGTGAAAGCCGTTCACGAAATCGTGGATCGCGGCCACGGCGAGCAGCAGCACGAGAAGCAGGACTGGCGACATTCGAGGGTGCCCTTCGGGGGCTGTACCTTGGCCAATGTAGCCCCGCGGCGGCGGGCGCTTGTGATCCACGTCAAAGCCGGGGGCCCGCCTGCCGCTAGCATGCCCGCATGGCACGGGTTTCGATCATCGGGGGCGGCGCATTCGGCACGGCGATGGCCTGCGTGGTGGCCCGTTCGGGCCACGAGGTGACGATGTGGGCGCGCGAGGCCGACGTGGTGGCGTCGATCAACGGCGAGCACGCGAATCCGCACTTCCTTCCCGGCGTTGCGCTCGCACCGGACATTCGCGCGACGGAAGACCTCGCGCAGGCCACGTCGGGCGGCGACCTCGTCCTCATGGCGGTGCCCGCGCAGCACGTGCGCACCATCGCGGGCGCGATGCGCCCGGCGCTGCGGCGCGGCACGATCGTGGTGGGCTGTTCCAAGGGCATCGAGCGGGGCAGCTGCGCGCTCATGCCGGAGGTGCTCGCCGACATGCTTCCCGAAGCCACCATCGCGATCCTCTCGGGCCCGTCTTTCGCGAAGGAGATCGCGACCGACCTGCCGTGCGGCGTGGTGCTGGCGAGCGCGGACTGGTCCGCGGCGGAAGAGGCCGCGCGCCACATCGCCAATGCGCATTTCTGCGTGCACCTCTCCGACGACGTCGTCGGGACCGCATTGGGCGGCGTGATGAAGAACGTGGTGTCGATCGCGAGCGGCATCGCGCACGGCCGCAAGCTGGGCGAGAACGCGCGCGCGACGATCGTGACCCTGGGGCTCGAGGAGACCACGCGGCTGGGAGTCGCGAAGGGCGCGAAGGCGGCGACCTTCCTCGGACTCGCGGGCGCGGGCGACTTCATGCTCACCGCCAACAGCCTGCAATCGCGCAACACCTCGCTCGGCGTGGCCCTCGGCGAAGGGCGCAAGCTCGCCGACGTGCTGGCGGGGCGCAAGCAGGTGACCGAAGGCGCTTTCTCCGTCGAGGCGGCCGCGGCGCTCGCGCGGAGCATGCACGTCGAGATGCCGATCACCGATGCCCTCGACGCGTTGCTCAACCGCGGCGAGGACCTCGACGCCGCGATGGGGCGCTTCCTCCATCACCTTCCGCCCCTCTACCGCGCCGGTTGAACATCCCGGAAGCGGGCAGGGGCATGGTGAAGGCGGTCCCCCTCGAGCCGGGGATCGCGGTCCATCCCACAGCGCCACGGCGGCCCTCGTCGATCGGGCTCGCTGATTCCTTCATGACGTCGCGGTCTCGATCATCGTCTCGTCCCCTCTCGAGGGGGACCGCCTTCGCCATGCCCCGTCGGCAACTTCGATGTTGTGCCGAGGCGGGCAATGGACCGATCGCGAATGGCGAGGCTGCTCGCACAGAGACGTCCTCTGCCAGAGCCGCTTCGGAGCCCGTGCGGTGGGGCCTCGTCGGGGTCGAGGTGATGATGGAAGGAGCGAGGACATAAACGAATTAGCGAGCCCGATCGGACGAGGGCCGCCGCGCTCCCATTCGAAGAATCGTGGCCCCCGACGAGGCCCCACCGCACGGGCTCCGAAACGGCGATCCGGATTACCTCACGAAAACCTGGTCGATGCTCCCGAACGCCTTGAACGCGAGCGCGTTGCCGGAGGGGTCGAGGAAGAACATCGTGGCCTGCTCGCCGACGTTACTCCTCCACTGCCTTGAAGTACTCGTGCAGCGTGCGGTGGATGCCGATCAGGAACTGGGCGGTCTTCACGCCGTGCTCGTTCGCGGTGCCGGTCGTGCCGCCCCCGGGAATGTCCTGGCTCTGCACGAAGGCCATGAGCAGCTCGTCGGCGCGCTTGAGCGCGCGGGAATTGTCCATCTCGGTTTCTCCGCTACGATTGGGGATTCCCCATTTTCCTTCAAACCGCGACGGGCCACGCGCCGTCGCGCGCCCCGCCCATGAAGATCGTCGAAATCCGCGAGAAGACCTTCCCGATCGCCTCTCCCATCCGCAACGCCTACATAGACTTCAGCAAGATGACGCTGTCGCTCGTCGCCGTTGTCACCGACGTGGTGCGCGACGGCAAGCGCGTCGTGGGCTACGGGTTCAACTCCAACGGGCGCTACGGGCAGGGCACGCTCATGCGCGAGCGCTTCATCCCGCGCGTGATGGAGGCCGGTCCCGCTTCGCTCGTGGACGCGCGCAACGACAACGTCGACCCGCACAAGGTGTGGGCATGCATGTTCGCCAACGAGAAGCCCGGCGGCCACGGCGAGCGCTCGGTCGCCATCGGGACGATCGACATGGCGGTGTGGGACGCGGTCGCCAAGATCGCCGGCAAGCCGCTCTACCAGCTGCTCGCGGAGCGCTACGGCGACGGAAGCGCGAACCGGCGCGTGTTCGTGTATGCCGCGGGCGGCTACTACTATCCCGGCAAGGACGACACGCAGCTCATCGCCGAGATGCGTGGCTACCTGGCGCGCGGCTACAGCGTCGTGAAGATGAAGATAGGCGGGGCCGAGCTCCATGAGGACATCCGACGCATTGAATCGGTGCTGGCGATCCTCGGCCCCGGCCAGGGGCTCGCGGTGGACGCCAACGGCCGCTTCGACATGGACACCGCCATCGCCTACGCCAAGGCGCTCTCGAAGTACGACCTCTTCTGGTACGAGGAGCCGGGAGACCCGCTCGATTTCGAGCTGCAGGCGGTGCTGGGCGACTACTACGCCAGGCCCATGGCGACGGGCGAGAACCTGTTCTCGATGCAGGATGCGCGCAACCTGATCCGCTACGGCGGCATGCGCGCCGACCGCGATTGGCTGCAATTCGACTGCGCGTTGAGCTACGGCCTGGTGGAGTACTTGCGCACGCTATCGATGCTGCGCGAGCACGGCTGGTCGGGTGCGCGCTGCATCCCGCACGGCGGCCACCAGATGTCGCTCAACATCGCGGCGGGGCTGGGGCTGGGCGGAAACGAGTCGTATCCGGATCTCTTCCAGCCGTTCGGCGGATTCCCGGATGGGGTGCGCGTGGACAACGGCTACGTGACGATGCCGGAGCTGCCCGGCATCGGCTTCGAGGGAAAGTCGGACCTCTACCGCTTGATGCGCGAGCTGGCGGCCTGAGTGTCGAAGAGCGGCGCGCCCTGCGGCACGCCGATGCAGCCGGGGCCGAAGCCCTGGCACGCGGCGCGTCCTTCGCGGCTCTCGGTGCAATCGACGCACGCGCGGCCGAGCCCGAAGCGCGGGCCGACGATGGGTCCCACGACGGCCAGTTGGAAGAATCCGAGCATGTGCCGCTCCCGTGAATGGTTTCTCCCACGGTAGGCGAGCTGGCGCCCGCGCGTTTGACGCGCGTCAATCAGCGCCGGATGTCTGGCGCGGCCAGGCCCTCGATCATGACGTTCAGGCAGGCCGGGCGCTTCGATTCGATGGCGCGCTTTGCGGCGGGGAGCAGCTCGCGAGCGTCGGTCACGAGCTCGCCGTGGGCGCCGAAGCCGGCGGCCACCTGGTCGTAGCGCGCGGGCAGGAGCTCGCAGCCGCGCGCGCGATCCGCGCCGTAGTCGCGCACCTGGATCTGGTACTCCGCGTTCCAGCGCGCATCGTTGCCGACCACCGCGACGAAGGGCAGCTTGTAGCGCACCGCCGTGTCGATCTCGGCCGGATGGAAGCCGAACGTGCCGTCGCCCATCAGCGCGATCACCGGCGCGCCGGGTCGCGCGAGGCTCGCGGCCACCGCGAAGGGAAGCGCCGCGCCGATCGATCCGGCCATGCCATTGATCACGCGGCTGGGAGACGCGAGGCACGCCTGCGCCCATTGGCCGAACTCGCCGCCGTCCACCACCAGCACCGATTCGGGATTCGCGTCGAGCAGCGCTTGCAGCGGCCGGCACGCCTGCACCGGATGAAGGCGGCCTGGCTCCCTCGCCCTGGCGCCGTTCCATTCGGGCGGGCGGTACTCGATCGCCGATCGCACCTCCGAGCGCCAGCCGCCGTGCATCGGGGTGCGCCGCTGCGCCGCGCGCACGAGCGCATCGATCGCGGAGGACGCGTCGGCGCGCGCGCTCGTGGTGAGGCGTGGTCCCACGGCGCGACGCGCGCGCTCGCGCTCGCCCGCCTCGGGGTCGACCTGGAGGAACTCGCACACCATCGAGAAGGCGGGCGCGCGGCCGAACTTGAGCGTGAAGTCGAGCCGCTTGCCGAGCAGCAGCACCACGTCCGCCGCCGGCAGCATCTGCGCGAGCGCGCCCACGCTGGGATCGGCGATGCCGCGCGGGCTCTCCATGCCGACGACGGGAATGCCGCACGCGGCCTCGAGCGCCACCATGCGCGCGCGCCCGGTGCGCGTCATGAGCGCGGGTCCGCACAGGATCAGCGGGCGTGCGGCGCCCATCAGCCGGTCGAGCAACCCGTCGGCGCGCGAATCGGCGAGCGGCATGGGCTCGGCCTGCGCATCCTCGATCGGCGGATCGTCGTCGCCGCGGGTCTCGTCCTCGAGCGCGTCGGTGGGAAGGCTCAGGCTTACCGGGCCGGGGCGCCCGGAGCGCGCCAGGCGCAGCGCCCGCGACGCGTCCCACGCGACCACACCCGCATCGGCGCTCGTCCACGAGGCCTTGGCGAGCGGCGCGGCGATGTTCGCCTGGCGCATTTCCTGGAATGCGCCCAGCCCCAGCTCGCCGGAGGGTGCGTGGCCCGACAGCAGCACGACGGGGGACTCCGCCATCGCGGCCGTGTAGAGCGCGGAGATCGCGTTCGCATGCCCCGGCCCGCCCGTGACGAGCGCGACACCGGGCTCGCCCGTGAGCCGAGCCCAGGCGTCGGCCATGTGCACGGCCGCGGCCTCGTGGCGCACATGGGCAAGCGCGATGTCCGCGTCGAGCAACGCGTCGAAGACCGGCATCACGTGGTTGCCCGAGAGCGCGAAGACGCGCCGCACGCCGGAGCGCGCGAGCGTGCGCGCGAGCGCGTCGGCGCCGCGATGGCCGCGCGCGCTCATGCCGTTTCCGTCTCCTCGCTCGGTGCGGCCGCGGCGATGCGCTCCGCCGTGATCGGCAGGTCGCGCACGCGCACGCCGATCGCATCGCGCACCGCGTTGGCGATGGCCGCGGCGGCGGGACCCTGCGCCGCCTCGCCCGCGCCCACGCTGGGCTCGTCCGCGTGTTGGATCACCTCGACGTCGACGGCCGGCACCTCGGAGAAGCGCAGGATCGGGTACGCCTCCCAGCTCGCGTTCGTGACGCGCGTGCGATCGAAACGCACCGCTTCCTTCAACGTCCAGCTCGTGGCCTGGATCGCGCCGCCCTCGATCTGGTTCGCGACGCCGTCGGGATTCACCGCGAGGCCGACGTCCACCGCGATGACGAGGCGGCGCACGCGCACCTCGTGCGTGAGCTCGACCTCGGCCACCACGGCGCAATAGGCGCCGCGGCCCTTGTAGCGCGCCCAGCCGATGCCGCGGCCGCGGCCTTCGCCGGCCAGCGCCGAGCCCCACGCGGAGCGCCGTGCCACCGATTCGATGACCGCGCGCGCGCGCGGATCCGACACATGGCGCAGGCGCCACGCGAGCGGATCCTCGCCGCGCGCGCGGGCGATGTCGTCCACGAAGCTCTCGATGGCGAACACGTTCGCGAAGGCGCCCAGCGAGCGCAGCGCCGAGGTGCGCAGCGGCATCTCGAGCAGCCGGTGGTTCACGACCTCGATCGCGGGAAGGTCATAGCCGGGAACCGAGTTGCGTTCCGCGCCTCCTCCTCCCGCGAAGGGCGGATTGATCGACAGGATCCGCTCGAAGGGTTGCGCCAGCTGCGTGCCCGCGAGCAATGCGGGCGTCTTCGCGCGTCCCGGCCGGCTGGTGTGGCCGTTGCTCCAGATCTCGCTGCGCCAGGCGAGCAGCTCGCCGCGCTCGTCGAGGTCCGCCGCGATGTCGATGGCCATGGCAGGGCCGAATGGCGACCATGCGAGCTCGTCTTCGCGCGACCACACCACGCGCACGGGCCGGCCCTGGGCGGCGCGGGCGAGCAGCGCGGCGTCGAGCGCCACGTCGTCGGCGCCGTTGTGTCCGTAGCAGCCGGCGCCTTCCGCGTGCTCGACGACGATGCGCTCGGGTGCCAGGCCGAACACGAGCGCGAGGTCCGCGCGCAGGTTGTAGATGCCCTGCGTGTGGCTCCAGACGTGGAGGGAATCCTGGTTCCATCGCGCGAGGGCGCACGAGGGCCCGATGGACGCATGGGCGACGTAGGGTCGCGTGAAGCGTGCACGGCGCGTGGCATGGACCGCGCGTGGCGCGGGCGCTTTCGTTTCCGCGACCAGCGCCGTCTCCTGGGGCGCGGCACGCAGCCAGTCGCCGAGCCGGGCCTCGTCGGGCAGCGACGGCTTCTCGTTCCAGCGCGCTCCGCGGCGCAGGCGCTCGAGCGCGGCCAGCGCCGTCTCCTCCCTTTCGGCGATCACGCCCGCGAAGCTGCCGTCGCGCACGACGGCGACGACGCCCGGCATCGCGGCGGTGGGCGCCTCGTCGAGCGACACGAGCGTGGCGCCGGGGGAGGGCGGACGCAGAACGCGCCCATGCAGCATGGCCGGCAATGCGAGGTCGTGGATGAAGCGCGGGCGCCCCATTACTTTGTCGGGCAGGTCGATGCGATCCGCGCGGCGGCCGATGATGCCGCGCCGGGCCGACGCCTTCGGCACGACGCTCGCGGTGGCGTCGCGCTCGAGTAGCGCATCGTCGGCGAGATCCCAGTAGCTCGTGCGCGCGCCGTTCGCGCCGCGGATCTCGCCGTCCGCGACTGCGAGCGACTCGAACGCCACACCCAGGCGGCGCGCGGCCGCGTCGAGATAGATCGCGCGCGCCTCGGCGCAGGCGTAGCGCAGCGCCGTGCCAGAATCCTGCGTCGAGAGGCTTCCCGAGGTCACGCCCTCGTTGGGGCTCTCGGCCGTGCTCGCGCGGATCATGCGCACGCGAGCCGGCGCGACGTCGAGCTCCTCGGCCACGATCTGCGCGAGCGCCGTGAGGATGCCCTGGCCGATCTCGACCTTGCCCGAGTGCACCTCGACCACGCCCTCGCGGCGAATTCGCAGCCAATGCGAGAGGCGGCGGTTGGTCTCGAGGCTGCCCGGCAGCCGCGCGCTCATCGTGCCTCCTCGCGCATCGCGCTCGCCGCGCGCATCACCGCCCGCACGATGCGGTTGTGCGATCCGCAGCGGCACAAGTGCGCGTCGAGCGCCGAGCGCACTTCGTCTTCGGAAGGATCCGGTGTGGCCGCGAGCAGGGCCGCCGCGCGCATCGTGATGCCGGAAAGGCAGTAGCCGCATTGCGCCGCCTGCTCGGCGAGCAGCGCTTGCTGCAGCGCGTGCGCATGGCCGTTCGCCGCGAGGCCTTCGAGCGTAGTGATCCTGTGGCCGACGGCGGCGGAGACGGGCAGGGTGCATGCGCACACGGGCCGTCCCTCCACGAGCACGACGCAGGCGCCGCATTGCTCGGTTCCGCAGCCGAAGCGGGTCGCGGGGAGCCCGAGGTCGTTGCGCAGCACGTAAAGGAGCGGCACGTCCGGCCCGGCCCGCGTCTCGCATTCGCGGCCGTTGACGTGGAGCACGAGGACAGCAGCGGGGGTGGGCGGGTTCATGGCGAGACACTCTACCCGTTCGCGCGAAGAGCGTGGTTACGCGAGTAGGTCTTTCCGCGCGCCCCGTCATCGGAGGCTAGAGATGACGCGCTTCGCGTGAGCCGGTTGGCTTAGGCTCGACGTTGCGCGAAAATGGTGCTAACGGGCGATACCGCGTTGGCCTGCATGAATGACCCCGTATTTTCAAATTGCCAGCCGGGGGGCCACATGCGACGTCGTTCGAATAGTGAGCGAGATATTCATCTCGTCGAAGCCGTGCGCAAGTCGCGATCGATTGCAGGCGTATTGCGTGAGCTTCGAATGCGGGTAGGCGGCGGAAACTATCGGACAGTCAAACAGGGAATTGCAGATCTGGGCCTGGATACGTCCCATTGGACTGGAAAGGGGCATCGGAAAGGCACGCTTATCCCGGTTGTCCCGGCCAGATCGCTTTCCGAGGTCCTCGTTCGGGGCTCTGAGCGAAACTCCCACAAGCTCCGATTGCGGTTGATTCGGGAAGGGATCTTCCCCTCGGTGTGTTCGGAATGCCACCTATCAGAATGGCGCGGTTGTACCATACCGCTCGAGCTGGACCACCGCGACGGCGGTCGAAACAACAATGAGCTCTCGAACCTGCGGCTACTTTGTCCGAATTGTCATGCAATGACGCCAACCTATCGCGGGCGAAACAGGGGGCGCATCAAGCGTTAGGGCAAGCCCGGGTGGTGGAACGGTATACACCGGGCGCTTAAAACGCCCCGCCGCAAGGCATGTCGGTTCGAATCCGGCCCCGGGCACCACCAATGCGCTTCACGAAGTTGCCTAGCGGCATTGATCGACTGCTTTCGGCCAAAAGCCGCCATACCGCCTACCCGAAAGCTGCCGTTCGCAGACCTTATCCCTGCGCAGAGCTTCAGCGACTCGCAACGTTTTGGACACGCGATGCGGCAAGGTATAAACGCACGCAGGCCTCGCGTTCAGAGATGAACGTGTGTTTGGCGCAGGCGTGTTCGGCGATGACGACTTGCTCAAACGGGGCGCCGTCGCGCTGGAATAGGCCGGTGACGGCGGTAAGGAGTCCGATCGCGATGACGGCCGACAGCGCGGCGGCGGCGATACTCGTGACGACGCGGGGCCGGGCTAGCGTGGGCTTGGCGTTCATGGAAGTCTCCTTACGGTCCTGTTTCGGTCGGGAAGAGTCCGGTGCTGCTGGGACCTACTTTCCTTCAGGCGAGCTGCTTCAGTCCTTTTGTCCGGGCTTAAACGTTCTGAAAGCTGCGCTTAAGGCAACGAAGCGGGAGCAAACTCGCCACAATTGCAGTGTCAACCGCGCTCGACCCATCCGCCGTGATGACCATTTACCGTTTTGGCCGCTTTGAGCTGCAGGCCAATCAGCGCCGGTTGCTGAACGACGGCCATCCCGTGGCGCTCGGCCATCGGGCAATCGACGTGCTGTTGGCGCTGGTAGAGCGCGCCGGTCAACTGGTGACCAAGGACCAATTGCTTGGCCTGGTCTGGCCTGGCGTGGTCGTGGAGGAAAACAACCTGCAAGTGCAGGTCTCCGCGCTGCGCAAGATTCTGGGGACAGCAGCGATTGCGACCACTGCCGGCCGCGGTTATTGCTTTACGCTGGAGCTCACGCCCGGCAGTGAGTCGTCATCGCTGCCGGAGACGCCGCGGCACAACCTGCCGTCTCAGCTGACCAGTTTCATTGGTCACGACGACGATCTCGAGGAGTACGCCGCACTGCTCGAGCAAACGCGACTGCTCACACTGACCGGCATCGGCGGCTGTGGCAAGACTCGACTCGCTGTCGAGCTCGCAAAACGGGTTCTCCAGTCGTTCCCGGATGGCGTTTGGTACGTCGATCTGGCGTCGCTCCTGGATGCAGAGCGCGTGGCGCTGACGGTTGCAACGCTGCTCGGGATTCAAGAGGAGAATGACCGGCAGATGGTCGACACGCTTTGCGACCGCCTTGCCAGTAAAAATATGTTGCTGGTCCTCGACAACTGCGAGCATCTGGTGGCGGCGTGTGCGGCTCTGGTAACGCGGGTGATCGGCGCCGCCTCAGGCTTGCGCGTGTTGGCGGCCAGCCGCGAAGGGTTGAGTGTTGCCGGTGAGCGCACAGTCACTGTTCGTTCGCTGTCGTTTCCACCGCCTGGATCGAAACTTGACCCCAGAGCACCGGATGCCTGCGAGGCGGTGCGCCTCTTCGTCGAGCGGGCACGACTGTTGGTTCCCAAATTCTCGCTGGGAGACGACAGCCGTGATGCCGTGGCCGAGATCTGCCGAAGACTGGACGGCATTCCGCTGGCTGTCGAGCTGGCCGCAGCCCGCGTGAAGATGCTTACGGTGGAGGAAATCCGCGCCAGGCTCGACGACCGGTTCCGGCTGCTGACGGGCGGCAGCAAGACCGCGATGGCGCGGCAACAGACGCTGCTCGCGACGATCCAGTGGAGCTACGACCATCTCGCGCCCGACCAGCAGCAGCTGTTGCAGCGGCTCTCGGTGTTCGTGGGCGGCTGGACTCTAGTCAGCGCCACGCGGGTAGCCGCCGAACAGCTGGACGAGTATGCCGTTCTGGACGTGCTCACGCGTCTCGTCGAGCAATCACTCGTCACAACCAACCGCGTCGAGGGCGGCACAACCCGCTACACAATGCTGGAAACAGTGCGCCAGTATGCACAGGATCGGCTTAACGAGTCCGGTGAGGGCGAGGCGACGCGTAACCGCCACCTCGCGTTCTTCGTGGCGCTCGCGGAGGAAGCGGAACCGCAGCTTGTCGGGCAAAAGCAGGGCGCGTGGTTCGCGCGGCTTGACCTGGAACGCGAGAACCTTCTGGCGGCTCATTCTTGGTGCGATCACGCCGAGGATGGCGCCGAGCTGGGATTGCGACTGGTTTTCTCCTTGGGGGTGTACCTGCTGCATCGCGGCCTGGTCCCGCTGAGACATCGGGTGACGGAGGATGCACTGACGCGGCCTGGGGCCGAGGTGCGCAACCTCGCTCGGTGCCGGGCGCTCTGGGCTGCGGGCGAGGCCAGCTATTTTATGGGCCGTTACGCGGAGGCGAAAGAATACGTTGAGACGAGTCTGTCCATCTCGCATGAGATAGGCGACAAGGGAAGAGAGGCCGAGGCGCTCCGGTTATTGGGGTTTGTGGTCCTCGCTGGGGGAAACAGAGCCATCGCGCGCACACATTTCCAGGACGCGCTTGCTCTTTCGCGACAGCTTGGAGACAAACGACAACTTTCTCGCGCGCTCCATGCGCTTGGTGTGTTTTTTTGCGGCGAAAAGCCAGAAGAGGAAAAGGCGCAGCATCTGTTCGAGGAAGCGTTGACGCTTAACCGCGAGCGGGGAGATCGCGCCGGTATTGCCATCAATCTGTCAAATCTCGGGGCGACGTCGATTGCCCTCGGGTTGGGAGACCGCGCAAGGGAGATGTTGCGCGAGGGGTTCTCGATCGCCGAGGACATCGGTTCGAAGCGAGCTGGCATTGCGCATCTGAGCGGTGCGTCGGAGCTCGCGGTATTTTTCGGCGAGTGGAATCTCGCCGCGCGACTCTATGGGGCAGCCGAGGCGCAGAGGGAGCGCATCGGTCATCACCCCGAGCCAGGGGAGGAAGTGTTTATCGAGCGGGCGCGGGAGGCGTTGGGAGCCATCGCGTTTGCCGTCGCTGAGTCCGATGGCCGCTCGCTTTCATATGACGAGGCGATCGCCCAAGCCCGTGCGTGGCTGGACGAGGGTTCCTGACTATTCATGAATTGACACTGGGTCGACGGTCCGCTTTGCCGCGGCGCGTGTGGCTGCTTTGGGTCGAATGCGGACGTTCGCTTCCTTGACCATCGGCCAGGCCAGGCGATAGATTGCTGCCCGCGGTAAGGAAGGCCTCGGCTGTTCTGTTCCTTGTGCTTCTGACGCCGGTATCTCCTTGGGAAGATCCATCGATGCGATTCGCACTCCGAGCTCTGCTTGCGATCATCCTGTTGTGCGGAATGGGGAATCTCTTCGCCGCACCCATCGCGGCCGAATTCCCGCCGGGCCTGCAGGTTCCCGCCGACGCGCGGCCGGGGCCCAGCTTCGATGTGGACAAGGCGACGGCCGCATACATGGCGCTGCTCTCGCCGGAGCAGCGACAGCGATCCGACGCCTATTTCGAGGGCGGCTACTGGATCCAGCTGTGGAACTTCCTCTACGGGCTGGCGGTCGCGGCGGTGTTCCTGCTCACGGGACTTTCGCGGCGCATGCGCGACATCGCGCAGCGCGTGAGCGCGCGGCCCTGGCTGTACACGCTGATCTATGCGGCGTTGTGGGTCGTGGCCGGGTTCGCGCTATCCCTGCCGCTCGCGATCTACACGGATTTCTTCCGGGAGCACGAGTACGGCCTGTCCGAGCAGCCCTTCGGCGGCTGGCTGGGCGATCAACTGAAGGGCCTCGGCGTCGGGCTCGTGCTGGCGCCGCTCGCGCTCACGGGCGTGTATGCGGCCGTGCGTCGTGCCGGCAGCCGCTGGTGGATCTGGGCGACGGGACTGTTCTTCATCTTCCACGTGTTCGTCTCGATGATCGCGCCGGTGTTCATCGCGCCGCTCTTCAACAAGTACCAGCCGCTGCCGGAAGGACCGGTGCGCGAGGCGGTGCTGTCGCTGGCGCGGGCCAACGCCATACCGACCGAGCACGTCGAATGGTTCGACGCCTCGAAGCAGACCACCCGCATCAGCGCGAACGTCTCCGGGCTCTGGGGCACCACGCGCCTGAGCCTCAACGACAACCTGCTGAAGCGAACCTCGCTGCCCGAGATCAAGGCGGTGCTCGGCCACGAGATGGGCCACTACGTGCTGAACCACGCGTTCCAGTTCACCGTCTATCTCACGCTGCTCTTCGGCATCGGCATCGCGCTGCTGCACGTACTGTTCGACCGGGCGCTCGCGCGCTGGGGGCCGCGGCTGGGAGTTCGCGGCCGCGCCGATCCGGCGGCATTGCCGCTCGCGCTGGCGATCATGTCCGCGATCTCCCTCGTCCTCACCCCGCTCGGCAACGCGATCGTGCGCCAGGCGGAGAACCAGGCCGACGCCTACGGGCTGAACGCGGCGCGCGAGCCGTACGGCTTCGCGATGGTGTCGATGCGGCTATCCACCTATCGCAAGATCCAGCCCGGCCCGCTCGAGGAGATCCTCTTCTACGATCACCCGAGCGGCTACGAGCGCGTGCATCGCTCGATGGTGTGGCTGAAGGAGAATGCCTCGCCGGAGCTTGCGGGCGAAGCGGTGGCGGCGAGCTCGACGCCCTCTTCGAGTCTCGCCGGCCGCTAGGCCTCTCAGGCGCCCTGCGAGTCGCGCGCCATCTGCTGGGCCACGTCGCCCTGGGACGACGTCGGCGAGGACGCCTCGTAGCCGTCGTGGTCCATCGAGGCGCCGATCGTCGTGCAGGCGGCGAGGACGGCGAGAGCGAGGATGGAGCAGACCAGCGCGACAGGCCTGGCCACTTCGTGCATCGGTTGCTTGCGTTCCATGCGGGTCTTCCTTTTCTTCGGGGGGGGGGTGGGTTCTGCCCCCATGAGACCCGCGGCGAAACGCGAACCTTACTAGGCCGGGACGCCGACCTTGCCCATCGCCTCCGCCATCCGCTCCACCGCCTTCTTGATGTTCTCCATCGAGGTCGCGAAGGAGATGCGCAGGTAGCCTTCGGCGCCGAACGCCGAGCCGGGCACCGCCGCGACCGCCTTCGGCTGCGCGAGGAGGTAATCGCACAGCGCGAGGTCCGTGGGCTCCGCGATCTTGCCGGCCTTGTGCAGGCTCTTGATCGCCTCGCGGCAATCGGGGAAGGCGTAGAAGGCGCCGGCCGGGGTGAGGCATTTCACGCCCGGGATCTTGTTCAGCGCCTCGGCCACGTACTTGCCGCGCTCGCGGAACGCCTTGGCCATCGGCTCGATGCAAGACTGGTCGCCGGTCAACGCCGCCTCGGCCGCGTATTGCGAGATCGAAGCGGGATTCGATGTGCTGTGGGATTGCACGTTCTCCATGGCCTCGATCAGCTCCTGCGGGCCGCCGCAGTAGCCGATGCGCCAGCCGGTCATGGCGTACGCCTTCGACACACCGTTCATCACGACCGTCTGGTCGTAGAGGTCCGGGCAGACGTTGAGGATGTCCACGAACTTCGAGCCGTCGAGCAGGATGTGCTCGTACATGTCGTCGGTCGCGATGATCACGCGCGGATGCTGGCGCAGCACCTCGCCCAGGGCCTTCAGCTCGTCCGCGGTGTAGACCGCGCCGGTCGGGTTCGACGGGCTGTTGATCCAGATGAGGCGGCTCTTCGGCGTGATCGCGTTCTTCAGCTGCACCGGTGTGATCTTGAATCCCTGCTCGATGCCGGTCTGGATGAACACGGGCTTCGCGTCGGCCATCTGCGCCATGTCCGGGTACGACACCCAGTAGGGCGCGGGAATGATCGCCTCGTCGCCCGGGTTGAGCAGGGCCATGCACAGGTTGAACGACGTCTGCTTGCCGCCGCACGACACCAGGATCTGCTTCTCGGTGTAGTCGAGGCCGTTCTCGCGCTTGAACTTGGCGATGATGGCCTTCTTGAGCGAGGGCGTCCCGCCCGCGGCCGTGTACTTGGTGTAGCCCTTGTTCATGGCCGCGATGGCCGCGTCCTTGATGAACTGGGGTGTGTCGAAATCCGGCTCGCCCGCGCCCATGGCGATCACGTCCTTGCCCTCCGCCTTCAGGCGCGCCGCCTTGGCGGACACGGCGAGGGTGGGGGACGGCTTGATGACCTTGAGGCGGTTGGCGGCGAGCGACATGGGCTTCTCCGGGCTTCGGGGTGAAAAAGTGCGGTGCAGCCCCTATTTTAAAGCCATGTTGCGGTGCGGCATAGCCCGCAAAACCATTAAAATAGCGGGTTGTCCCCGGAATAATGCCCCGCGATGGAAATCGTCACGTATCCGAACAGCCCGTTTCGCCTCCACCAGCCGTTCGCGCCGGCCGGCGACCAGCCGGCCGCCATCGACAAGCTCGTGGAGGGCCTGGGCGACGGGCTCGCCTACCAGACGCTCCTCGGGGTGACCGGCTCCGGCAAGACCTACACCATGGCGAACGTCATCGCGCGCACCGGGCGGACGACGCTCGTGATCGCGCCCAACAAGACGCTCGCCGCGCAACTCTATTCCGAGTTCCGCGAGTTCTTTCCCGAGAACGCGGTCGAATACTTCGTCTCCTACTACGACTACTACCAGCCCGAGGCGTACGTTCCCTCGCGCGACCTCTACATCGAGAAGGATTCCTCGATCAACGAGCATATCGAGCAGATGCGGCTCTCGGCCACCAAGAGCCTCCTCGAGCGGCCCGACACGGTGATCGTGGCGACCGTCTCGTGCATCTACGGCATCGGCGACCCGGACGACTACCAGGACATGCGCCAGGTGCTGCGCGAGAAGGACCCGGTGCCCCAGCGCGACCTGCTGGCGCGCCTGGCGGGCATGCAGTACACCCGCAACGACATCGACTTCCGGCGCGGGACGTTCCGCGTGCGCGGCGACACCATCGACGTCTTCCCGGCGGAAAACAGCGAGCAGGCCCTGCGCGTGTCGCTCTACGACGACGTGATCGAGTCGCTCACGCTCTTCGACCCGCTCACCGGCGAGCTGCTGCACAAGATCCCGCGTTTCACGCTCTACGCCAAGAGCCACTACGTCACGCCGCGCGAGACGGTCCTGCGCGCCATCGAGACCATCAAGGTGGAGCTGCGCGAGCGGCTGGCGGAATTCCAGGCCCAGGGAAAGCTCCTCGAGCTCCAGCGCCTCCAGCAGCGCACGCACTTCGACCTCGAGATGATGAACGAGCTCGGGTTCTGCAAGGGAATCGAGAACTACACGCGGCACCTCTCGGGGCGCGCGCCGGGCGAGCCGCCGCCGACGCTCATCGACTACCTCCCGCGCGAGGCACTCGTCGTGATCGACGAGAGCCACGTGACCATCCCGCAGATCGGCGGCATGTTCAACGGCGACCGCGCGCGCAAGCAGACGCTGGTGGACTACGGCTTCCGCTTGCCGTCCGCGCTCGACAACCGTCCGCTCAGGTTCGAGGAGTTCGAGCGCCAGGTGAAGCAGGCGATCTTCGTATCGGCGACGCCGGCCGAATACGAGAGGACGCACGCGGCCCAAGTGGTGGAGCAGGTGGTGCGGCCCACCGGCCTGGTGGACCCGGACGTCATCGTGCGCCCGGCCGCGAGCCAGGTGGACGATCTCCTCTCCGAGGTGAACAAGCGTGTGGTGGTGAACGAACGCGTGCTGGTGACGACGCTCACCAAGCGCATGGCCGAGGACCTCACCGATTACCTCGCGGAGCACGGCGTGAAGGTGCGCTACCTCCACTCCGACATCGACACGGTGGAGCGCGTGGAGATCATCCGCGACTTGCGCAAGGGCCTCTTCGACGTGCTGGTGGGCATCAACCTGCTGCGCGAAGGGCTCGACCTTCCCGAAGTGTCGCTGGTGGCGGTGCTCGACGCCGACAAGGAAGGGTTCCTGCGCTCCGGGCGCTCGCTCATCCAGACCATCGGGCGCGCCGCGCGCCACATCAACGGCACCGCGATCCTCTATGCCGACCAGGAGACCGACTCGATGAAGGCGGCGATCGGCGAGACCGAGCGCCGGCGCGCCAAGCAGGTCGCGTTCAACCTCGCGCACGGCATCGAGCCCAAGAGCATCTCCAAGCGCATCAAGGACCTCATCGACGGCGTCTACGATGCCGACGAGGCGAAGGAGACGCGCAAGGCGGCGGAGGAGGAAGCGAAGTACGACGCCCTTTCCGAGAAGCAGCTCGACCAGCGCATTCGCAAGATGGAGAAGGAGATGCTGGAGGCGGCGCGCAACCTCGAGTTCGAGCGCGCCGCGAGCCTGCGCGACGAGCTGAAGACGCTGCGCGACCGGCTGATGGCCGTTGGAGGCGAAGGGTGAGCGGGCAGGTCGCGATCCTCGTCGTCTGCACGGGCAACATCTGCCGCTCGCCCACGGGCGAAGGCGTGCTGCGCCACCTGGCCGGGAAGCGCGGCCTTGCCGACCGGGTTCGCATCGAGTCGGCGGGAACGCACGACTACCACGTGGGCGAGGGGCCCGATCCACGCTCGGTGCGCCATGCCTCGAAGCGCGGCTACGACCTCTCGCGCCTGCGCGCCGCGCAGGTGAGCCGCGAGGACTTCTTCACCTACGACTACATCCTCGCCATGGATCGCGGCCACCTGCGCATCCTGCACTCGATGGCCCCTCACGACGCGAAGGCGCGCCTCGGGCTCTTCCTCGAGGCGAGCGCGCGCTGGAAGGGCGAGGACGTGCCCGATCCCTACTACGGCGGCGTCGAAGGCTTCGAGGAGGTGCTCGACATGGTGGAGGAGGCGGCCGAGCGCTGGCTCGACCGCATCGAGGCCGAGCTCGAGCCGGGCCGGTTCAGGCTGCAGAACCCGCGCTAGGCGGCCACGGTGCTCCCGCGGCGCTGCTCCGCGTAGCGCCGTGCCATCGCGTCCAGCGGAAGCGCACGGATCTTCTCCGCCTGCCCCGCGCAGCCGAACGCCTCGAAGCGCTCGCGGCACAGGTCGCGCGCGGCGTTGCGCGCCGCCTTGAGGAACGCGCGCGGATCGAATTCCTCCGGATGCTCGGCCATCACGCGGCGCATGGCGCCGGTCATCGCGAGCCGGATGTCGGTGTCGATGTTCACCTTGCGCACGCCGTGGCGGATGCCTTCGCGGATCTCCTCCACCGGCACGCCGTAGGTCTCGCGGATCGCACCGCCGTGCTGGCGGATCACCTCGAGCCATTCCTGCGGCACCGACGAGGAGCCGTGCATCACGAGGTGCGTGTCCGGGATGCGCGCGTGGATCGCCTTGATGCGGTCGATGGCGAGGATGTCGCCCGTGGGCTTGCGCGAGAACTTGTACGCGCCGTGGGAGGTCCCGATCGCCACCGCGAGCGCATCGACGCCGGTGAGGCGCACGAACTCGGCCGCCTGGTCGGGATCGGTGAGGAGCTGGTCGCGCGAGAGCTTGCCCGCCGCGCCCGAGCCGTCCTCCTCGCCCTGCCTCGCCGGATTCGAGCGAGCCCAGGCATCCGACTTCGCCTTCGACCGACACGCCGAGCGGGTGCGCCATCTCCACGACCTTGCGCGTGACGGCGACGTTGTACTCCCACGAGGCCGGCGTCTTCATGTCCTCCTGCAGCGAGCCGTCCATCATCACGCTCGAGAAGCCGGAGCGGATCGACGCCCCGCACACCGCGGGGCTCGCGCCGTGGTCCTGGTGCATCACGATGGGCAGCTTCGGATACGTCTCGAGCGCCGCCTCGATGAGATGGCGCAGGAACGCCTCGCCGGCGTACTTGCGGGCGCCCGCGGAGGCCTGGAGGATCACCGGGCTTCGACGTGGCGCTCGCCGCCTCGAGGATCGCCTGCACCTGCTCGAGGTTGTTCACGTTGAAGGCGGGCACGCCGTAGCCGTGCTCGGCGGCATGGTCGAGCACCTGGCGAAGGGAAACGAGGGGCATGGGGTTCTCCGGTAGTTAGAGGAGGGCGAGCGCGCGCTCGCCAGCGCGGCGTCCACCGTGAATCCGAAATGCTGCATCAGCGCGCCGGCGGGCGCCGATTCGCCGAAGCTCGCGATCCCCAGCACTTCACTTCCAGGCCCGAGCACACAGCCGAGCCCCGCGGGGTGTCCCGCCTCGATGCCGAGCGCGGGGACCGCGCGCGGCAGCACTGTCGCGCGGAATGCGGCGGGCTGCGCGAGGAAGCGCTCGACGCACGGCAGCGACACCACGCGCGCGCCGCGCCCTTGCGCTTCGAGGCGCGCCGCGACCGACATCGCGAGGGCAACCTCCGATCCCGTTGCAGCGATGACGAGCGCGAGCGGCGCTTCCTCGCGCTTGAGGACGTAGCCGCCCAGCGCGATCGCCGCGCACGTCGCCTCGTCGCGCGCCTGGGGTGGAAGCGCCTGGCGCGAGAGCACGAGGGCGGTGGGGCCGTCGCGCCGCAGCACCGCCTCGCGCCATGCGATGGCCGTCTCCACCGCGTCGCACGGGCGCCACACATCGAGGTTGGGGATGAGGCGCAGGGACGCCACGTGCTCGACGGGCTGGTGCGTCGGCCCGTCCTCCCCCAATCCGATCGAGTCGTGCGTGTACACGTGGATCACGCGCTGCTTCATGAGCGCGGACATGCGCACGGCGTTGCGCGCGTAGTCGGAGAAGACGAGGAATGTCCCGCCGAACGGGATGAGGCCGCCGTGCAATGCGATGCCGTTCATCACCGCGGTCATGCCGAATTCGCGCACGCCGTAGGAAAGGTAGTTGCCGCCGTTCGCGCCCACGGTTTGCGCGCCGGCCCAGCGGGTGAGGTTCGAATGGGTGAGATCCGCGGAGCCGCCGAAGAGCTCGGGGAGTATCGCGGCGAGCGCGGCGATGGTGCGTTGCGACGCCTGGCGCGTCGCGATGGGTTCCGCGGCGGCGCGCGCGGCGGCGACGTGCTTGTCCACGGCGGCGCGGAAATCCCGCGGCAGCTCACCCGCCATCACGCGCGTGAATTCCTCGGCGAGCTCGGGATGCGCGGCGCGATAGCGCTCGAAGAGCGCGTTCCATTCCGCCTCCGCCCGGGCGCCGCGGTCCCGCGCATCGAATCCCTGTCGCACCGCTTCGGGGACGTCGAAGGGCGCGTGCGTCCATCCCAGCGCCTTGCGGGTCGCTTCCGCCTCGGCGGCGCCGAGCGGCGCGCCATGCGCGTCGGCGCTGCCCGCCTTCGCCGGGCTTCCCTTGCCGATCGTCGTGCGGCACGCGATGAGCGTGGGCTTCGCCGACTCCGATGCGGCGCGCAGCGCGAGGTCCACGGCGTCCACGTCGTGGCCGTCGACCGGGCCGATCACGTCCCAGCCGTAGGCGCGGAAGCGCGCGGCGGTATCGTCGGTGAACCAGCCCTCGACCGCGCCGTCGATCGAGATCCCGTTCATGTCGTAGAGGACCGTGAGCTTCGCGAGGCCGAGCGTCCCCGCCAGCGAGCACGCCTCGTGGGACACGCCTTCCATGAGGCAGCCGTCGCCCGCGAAGGCGTAGGTGCGATGGTCGACGATCTCGAGGCCCGGGCGATTGAAGCGCCCCGCGAGCACTCTCTCGGCGAGCGCCATGCCCACCGCGTTCGCGAGCCCCTGGCCGAGCGGGCCGGTGGTCGTCTCCACGCCGGGAGTGGCGCCGAATTCCGGATGGCCCGGCGTCTTCGAGTGCAGCTGGCGGAAGCGCTGGAGCTCCTCCATCGGCAGGTCGTAGCCCGAAAGGTGCAACAACCCGTAGAGCAGCATCGATCCGTGGCCGTTCGAGAGCACGAAGCGATCGCGATCGGGCCACCGGGGATTCGCGGGATTGTGCTCGAGCCTTCGCGTCCACAACGCGACCGCGATCTCCGCCATGCCCATCGGCATTCCCGGGTGTCCGGACTTCGCGCGCTCGACCGCATCGACGGCGAGCATGCGCAGGGCGTTCGCGCACAGGCGGTCGCGCTCGGCGAGCGCGGGGCGTTCGATGGGCTGCATGGGCACTCCTTCCGCGGGGCGTTCGGCTCCGCCCTCCACGCGGGACGATAAGGCGCGCGAGCCATCAGGACTACTCAATTCGTTTGCATCGACTCGTAAGCTATGCTGATGGAAGCCGTAGGCGCGTTTGCCGCCACGAGCCCGCATTGCGCACAATGTCGCCATGACCGCCGCCCGCCCTCCGTTCTTCCCCGTGTTCCTCGACCTGCGCGACAAGCCGGTCGTCGTGGTCGGAGGCGGGGAGGTGGCCGCCCGCAAGGCGCAGGCGCTCGCGCGCAGCGGCGCGCACGTGACCGTCGTCGCGCCGGAGCTGTGCGAAGAGCTCGCGGAGCGCGTACGCAAGGGAGCGCCGCGCCACCGGGCGAAGCGTTTCGACGCAGGCGACCTGGCCGGTGCCGAGATGGCGATCGCCGCCACCGACGATGCGCAGGTGAATGCCGCGGTGGCCGAGGCCGCGCGCGCCGCCGGCATCCCGGTCAACGTCGCCGACGACCCCGCGCGCTCGTCGTTCCTCATGGCGTCGGTGGTCGAACGCGGCCCGGTGCAGGTCGCGATCTCTACCTCGGGGACCTCGCCCGCGCTCGTGCGGCGGCTGCGCGCCCGCGTCGAGGGCGCGATCCCCGAGGGCTATGCGGCGCTCGCGGCGCTCGCCGGCCGTTTTCGCGCCGAGGCGATCCGGCGGCTACCCGATCCCGATGCGCGCAAGCGATTCTGGGAACGCGTGATGGAAGGTCCAGTCGCGGCGATGGCCCTCGAGGGCCGTGAAGGGGAAGCGCGAGCCGCGCTGCAACGCGCGCTGGAAGATGCGGCGGCCGATGCGCCGCGCGACACGAGGAAAGAGTCGTGAAGGACCGGACCGCAACCATCGGTGAAATTCTGCCGCGCTCGGCGTCACCGCGCGCGGTCGACGGCTTCCGTGCGATCGCTTTCGACCTCGACGGCACGCTCGTCGACAGCGCACCGGACCTGGCGCGCGCGGCCAACCGGATGCTCGCGGCGCTGGGCTACGGTGCGCTTCCGCAAGAGCGCGTGGCGGCCGCGATCGGCGACGGCATCGACGCGCTTGTCGCGTGCACGCTGGCCGAGGCGACCGGCGCCCCGGCCGACGAAGGCACGCTCGCGCGCGCATCTCGGCTCTTCCGCGACCTCTATGCCGAGCGCGTGTTCGAAGCGAGCCGCGTCTATCCGGGCGTGAGGGAGGGGCTGTCGGCGCTCGCCGCGCGCGGGCTGGCGCTGGGCTGCATCACCAACAAGGCGAGCCGCTTCACGCGCGCGCTGCTCGAGAAGGCGGGACTCGCGCAGTGGCTCGCGTTCGTCGAGTGCGCCGATGCGCTCGAGCAGCGCAAACCCGCGCCGTACCTGCTGCTCAAGGCCTGCCAGGATCTCGGCATCGCCCCCCGCGAGCTGGTTTTCGTCGGGGATTCGGCGCACGACGTGGCGGCCGCGCGCGCGGCCGGATGCCCGGTCGTGATGGTGGCCTACGGATACAACCGCGGCCGTCCGGCATCGGAGAGCGGCGCCGATGCGGTCATCGCGAGCCTTGCGGACCTTGCCGGAACGCGCGCCGTCTTCCCCACGAGAGGCGTGGCCCCGTGAGGAATTCCGCCCGCGCGGCTCCGCGCAAGCGGTGAGCCTGCGCGAGTTTCCGGAGCAAGTTCGATTCCGAGGCGAGCGCGCCCCCCTCGGCCTCCCAAGCGTTCACGTGCGAAAGCTCGAGCGCCGATTCGGCGCAGCGGTTCATGGCGCCTTCATGCCAGCTTCCGGCGCCCAAGAAGATCGAGTTTCCACGTGCTACATCCAGCGCATCCGGCTGCGCGAATCGCGGGTCTCCGGCGGGAAGCGTGAGCTTCCCGCGAACGACTGGCTTGCGGGCCCGACCTCGCCTTCGGCCGGACGGCGCGCGGAAGCCGTGGAATCTTGCGGCCAGATGGCGGCGGCGAAACCGACCATGCTCACAATGAAGATCGACGTAAACGCCAGGTAGATCGGAACCAGGCCGGCCTTGCGCGGCGCATTCACGAACAGCAGGCGGCGTGAATGCATTCGCGTCATGGCCGGCCGTCAGCCCGTTACTTGAGGCGCATGTCGTTCGTGACCGAGGTCACGCCCTTCACGGTCTTCGCCGTGGCCATGGCCGTGTTGACCTTTTCCTGGGAGCTGACGAAGCCGCTCAGCTGCACGGTGCCCTTGAACGTCTCGACGTTGATCTCGGAAGACTTGAGGGTGGGCTCCTCGAGGATGGCGGTCTTCACCTTCGCGGTGATGACGCTGTCGTCGACGTATTCGCCCGTGCCCTCGGATTTCGAGGTGGACGCGCAGCCGATGAGGCTGGCCGCGGCGAGGATTGCAAGCATGGGGATGGCGCGTTTGAACGTTTTCATTCGGGGCTCCTTGGTGAAGGGCCCAGACTACGGGGGATTGCGCGCCGGGTCTGTTCGCTAACGCACGTTGCCTGCGGGAGGCCGGACATTCCGGGCCGGCGCGCGCATCAGGTCGCCGAAGAGCGGCCGGTTGAAGGCCACCCACAGCGCCACGGGGACGAGCGCGGGGAAGATGAGGCTTCCGATCTGGTAGGCGAGGGCGATCGCCTCGGCGCGCCAGCCGAGCAAGCCCGCCTGCGCGGAGACATCGGCGCCGGTCCGCACGATCTGGGCCAGGAAGTCGAAAGCGGTGCCCCAGGCCTGGAACGGCAGGAGCACGGCGGCGCCGGCAAGGATCTTCCACCACTTCGCCCGCGCGGCGAGCATCAGCGCGACGAAGAAGGGCAGGCCGTAGGTGTAGAGCAGGGGATTCACTTCCACCAGCAGCACGGCGATCTGCCCCGGCGCCGGGTGGACCTCGATCGTGGTCACGAACACCAGGTCGAGCCCCTGCCGCTCCAGCGCCGACACGAGGCCGGACTTGAACAGCTCCACGAGCAGCCGGGCCAGGGCGCCGAAGAAGGGGGCGAGATACTGCGCGCCGAGATACCAGACGGCGAAGCAGGGCGGCAACCACAGGAAGGTGCGCAGCACGAACCTTCCGACCGACGCGGGGACCGCCACGGTCATGGCGCGGTCATGGGTTGCGGCTCGGCATCGGCCGATGGGTGCGGAGCCGGGGGCAGCGTCCGGATCCAGAGCAGCCAGACGATCAGGACGTCGAGCATGATGAGCGCCTGCCACAGGTAGAAGTGCGCCCACTCGAAGGCCTTGAAACTCCACTGGCCGAGGTAGAAGAGGCTCACGACGCGCACGATGTTCAGCGCCTGCACCGCGGCGAGGCCCGCCACGATGCCGATCGCTCGGTGCTTCCACGGCGCCGGAAACGCGAGCATCGCGGCGATGAGGATGATCGCCGCCTCGATGCCGTTGCATCCCGCCTCGATGGAAATCGCGAAGCCGTTGGTCGTGCTCTGCAGGATCTTGCCGAACGCGGCGACGTGCGGGTCGAAGATCGTGACCAGGCCGGCGCTGATGCGCGCCAGCGCATCCGTCCACGGGATCACGACGGCGCTTTGTGCCGGCGGCGTCAGCTCCGCCGCGAACAGCGCGAGCAGGATGACTACGAAGAGAGCGAAGAAGCGCGCCATGGATGAGAGGCTCGAAGCAAGACGGGGCGCTTGCGCGCCCCGTATCCACACCGAATCGAAGCAGATCCTATGACTCTATCGCCCGCCTGCGCATCGCCGCGAAGCCCGCGATCGCCAGGAGCGCCGCAAGCATGACCATCGCCCACTCGGAGAGCGTGGGCGTCTTCGCGGCGCCGGCAGCGGCCGCGGCTGCGCAGCCCACCATGTTCGGATCCGTCAGCGTCGCGTCGGTCGTCGCCATCATTCGTCCGATCCAGTTTCCCCGGGTCATGGTGGCGGCGGCGCCCGAGAGGACGGTTCCCACGAAGTTCGAGTCCGTCGCCGTCATGCCCGCGCCGGTCGTCTTCCAGTACACGTTGCACGGCGACGCGGTGCCCCCCATGACCACGTTCGTGCTGGTCAACGTGAGGGCGCCCAAGCCGCCGGTCCCTACCCTGAAAACCCAGACATCGGTCGCGTTCCCCAATAGCGTAATGGTCACGCCGGCGCCGATCGTGGTCGCTGCGGCGGAGCAGTAGACACCGGGCGGCAGCGTGGTGGTGACGATCGGAATGACGCCGGTGCATACCGGGTTCTGGAGATCGATATTGGTGAGTGCGGCGTCGAAGTCGTTTGCAACACCGGCGGCGACCGGAGCGACGATCGGCCCCGTGATCGTGCACAGCGTGTTGGTGATCGCGTTGAAGGTGCTGCCCACTTGTCCGAAGATGCCGACCCCGGGTCCGGTATCGGTGCAGGTCACCGTCCCTATGGTCGGGATGGCGTTCCTACCCAGGACCGTGAAGGGCGCCGCCGTCCCCAGGTTTGGTGCAACTTGGGCCAATGCGGGTGCGGAAGCCAGGGCAAACGCAGCCAATCCCAGGATTGCTAGCAAGCTGGGATGAGTTCGATTGCGCGCGGAGTCACTGTGAAAATTCATGGCATCGTCCCTGTTAGGTATTGGAGTTGTCCTTCGGATGGCGATAACCGCGGAGCGAAAAGTTACGCTTGTTTTTTAACGTAATACTGCAGATTCTCACCGCAATTCGTTCAATTTGCAAGCGTTTTTTCACTCCGGTAGTCCAGGAGCCAGCGGAGGCATGCACAAGCACAACATCGCCATCGAGAGCGGGTCCGTGCGGTTCCGCATACGACGACATCCCATTCCCGCAAGTTAACGAAACACTATCCGCGCGATGTTGTCTCGCGTCAAAGCCATTCATTCGGTCGCGCGATCAAGAGATCACAGCAACGCCAACCGTCATTTCGTGGGACGCATGCAGGGATGGCCGAGACGCTCACGCGCATGGAGAAATGGAGAAATACGGACTCGACGTGGGGAATCTCGAAGCGCGCTGGGAGGCGGATCCGGGCGATCGATCCGGTTCGCTTCAACCAGACCGTCCGCAGGGCCTGGCTGTTCCATCTGGGCGGAGCGGCGGAAACGTTCGAGGCGGCGCGCGAGGTGCCGGCCCACGCTCGTCATGGCCGGCGAATCGGCGCAATGGTCCGTCGCCGTCGCCTGCGACCGGCGGGTAACCCGACGTACCGCATCAACTGCGCCGCATCAGTCCCATGATGAGCGAGATGACGAACAGCAGCACGAAGACGAAGAACAGGATCTTGGCGATCCCGACGGCGCTGGCCGCGATGCCGGTGAAGCCGAACAGCGCGGCGATCAGCGCGATGATGAGAAACACGACGGCGTAGTACAGCATATTCGTTCCTTTCGATGGCGCAGCGGTCACCCGGGACTCATTTCACGCGCATGTCGTTCTTGACCGACGTCACGCCCTTCACGCCGCGCGCGACCTCGACCGCCTTGTTGATGTCGGCGCGGGAGCCGACGAAGCCGCTCAGCTGAACCGTGCCCTTGAAGGTCTCGACGTTGATCTCGGCCGATTTCAGCGACGGCTCCTCGAAGATCGCCGCTTTCACCTTCGTGGTGATGACGGAATCGTCGACGTATCCCCCGGTCCCCTCGCTCGTGGACGTCGCTGCGCATCCGAGCAGGGTGGCCAGCATGATGGCGAAGACGAAGGTCATGAATCGATTGGACAACCTCATGGCGATGCTCCTCTGGATCGTTGACTTGCGATTCCTGTACGGGGAAAGCTCCAGCCTTTTGAATGCTAGGCAATTCTGGTGGAACGTTCCGTGCGCTATCGAACATAGAGGTTTAATCCAGGTCAAATAGCGTGACTGATGAGCAGGTAAATTTGGGAAGAGGTTGTTTCGGGGTCCCCACGATGTCAGCACGACCTTCATTTGGGTCTTATCCGGAAACGGGCTTCGTGCCCGGCGCCGGGACCGGCGACGTATCCGCTCTGCACACGCCGAGGCAAAACGGTCTCTTGGCGGCATTGCCGACGGAGGATTACGAGCGCCTGCTACCCCATCTGGAGCCCGTCGCCTTGCCGCGGGCTTGTATCGTTCACCGCGCGGGAGATCCGGAAAGCTGCCTGTACTTCCTCACCGCGGGCCTCGTCTCCCGGGTCTACGTGACGCAGGGCGGTGCGTCCGCGGAATTCGCGATCACGGGTCGCGAAGGCGTGATCGGCATGGCGTTGTTCCTCGGCGGGCAAAGCACGCCGAGCCAGGCGGTGGTGCTGCGCGCGGGCTACGCCTATCGGCTGGGGACGGATCTGCTAAGAGGCGAGCTCGAGCGGGGCGGCCCGCTGGCGCGCCTGCTGCTGCGCTACACCCAGGCGCTGATCGCGCAAACCGGGCAGATCGCGGCGTGCAATCGGCATCACTCGCTGGACCAGCAATTTTGCCGGTGGATCCTGTCGTGCCTGGACCGGCTGGGGTCGAGCGAGCTCGTCATGACGCAGGATCTCATCGCCCGACTGCTCGGGGTGCGCCGGCAGGGGGTCACGCACGCTGCCGGAAAGCTGCAAAAGGCGGGAGTCATCCGTTACAGCCGCGGCCGCATCGCCGTGCTCGATCGCGCCGGACTGGAAGCGCAGGTCTGCGAGTGCTATGCGGTCGTGAAGCGGGAATATGACCGTCTGCTCCCCGAACACGAGCTCGAGGTCGCTTACTGACGCTCCTCATGGCCGGCGCCTTGGACGAGGCCAGCTTCACGATAATACTTCAGCGCCCCTGGATGGATCGGTATGACAGCCTCGCTGGGCACCATGTCCTTGATGTCCAGGGTCGACAGCGCGGGGTGCAAGCGCCGGAAATCGGCGAAATTCTCGAACACCGCCTTGACCACGGCATAGGCCAGCTCATCCGGCTGATCGCTCGATGTGACGAGCACGGCCTGCGTGCCGATCGTCGGGACATCGTCGGGGTTGCCGGCGTACATGCCGCCCGGGATCACCGAGGCGATGTAATAGGGATGCGTCGCGAGCAGCCGATCGATCGGCGGGCCGGCGACGCGCACCAGCCTCGCACGGCAGCCCGTCGTCGCCTCCTGGGTCAGCCCATTGGGATGCCCCGCTGCAAAAATGATCGCGTCGACCTTGTTGCTGCAAAGCGCCTGGTCTTGTTCGGCGGGACCGAGCTCCAGCACATGCTCAGGATCCGATATCGCCCAGCCATACGATCCGAGGACGACATCGCGGGTGAAGGTATATCCGGCGCCGCTCTTCCCGATGCCGACGCGCTTGCCGCGCAAATCCTGGAAATCGCGTATGCCGGTATCGGCGCGAGCGACAACGGTGAACGCTTCCGGGTAGAGCGCGATCAACATGCGCAGCTTCGGATCGGGGCCGGCGGCGGCAAACGGCCCCTCACCGTGAAAAGCGGCATAGGCGACGTCGGTCTGCGAAAGGCCGAATGTCGACTCGCCGCTCTCGACCCGCCGGATATTCGCCACCGAGCCGTCGGAACTCACCGCGACGCATGGCCTTGCCTGATGCTCGTCCGCCAGATTGAACATGCGGCAGATCGCGTTTCCGACCGGATGATAGATGCCGCCGGGGGTCCCGGTGGCGAGGGTGACCGGGGTGGGAGCGAGGGCCACGGACACCGCCATGCAGCCGGCAACGGTGCTGGCCATGATCGCCGCGGCAAGGCATAGCGGTTGTCTAAACGGCATGACCGATGCTCCCTTGCTCGCCGGGGTCGGCGGGTCTCACGTGTCAAGCTGATACTGGATCTTCGAGCCATCACGCTCGAACTCGCCGCGCACCCAGAGGTTTTCCTCGTCATACCAGATGCTGCCGGCGAGATAGGGCGTGATGAACGTGTAGCGCGTGGCGCGAACCTGGCGGCCGCCGATCACGATCTGCTCGTCGGCAAACTTGCGTGCGCTGACGCCGATGATGCCGCCATGCTGCGCGTCGACCAATGTCGTCCTGCTCCAGCACCGCCGGGGTCCACAGGCTGTTCGACGTCAAGGTTGCGGCGGAAGCGATGAAGGGACCGCCCTTGCTCACCACGCGAAATCCCTGCAGGCGTCGCCGCGCCCTCGAACGTGGAGGGTCTCGCCATGCTCCACCGTTTCGCTGTTCAGCGACATCAGCCGCCCATCGCGCCAGGTCTCCTCGGAGCGGTGACTGAACGCGAACACGGTAAAGAAGGCTACCTTGACCAGGAGATGGATCTCGGTGTCGACCCGCGTCTCTCCGGTTGCCGACGAATACAGGACCGTGTGGGCGCCGATCTTGTCGCCCTTGTACAGGACCGAGAAGCGTCGATTGCCGGCTGCGGCCGGCAAGACGATTGCTGTCGCGGCATGAGCGAGACAAGGAAGAGCGCAAACGACCGCTCCGGCAAGTCCGGCCCCCAGTAGCGCGCGCCGCGGAACGGATTTCGGGCGCTCCGACGCCACAGTCTTGCCTACCCCCGCGGCTCGCCCTGCTCGTTGACGGTCACCGTGGGTCCCGGGGGCGCGGTCATCTGCATGCGATGCTCCACGCCTCGGAAATCGTAGGTGACATCCCAGTAGTCGGGCCGGGCCTGGCTCGGGACGTTTTCGCAATGCTCGTACGTCCTGGCCGTATCCCTGTTGTTCGCCGCGTTCGCGACCGACGTTGGCGCCGACCGCGGCGCCCGCGACCGCGCCGCCGACGGTGGCGACATCCTGGCCGCGCCCGCCGCCGACCTGGTGGCCGAGGATGCCGCCGATGATGGCGCCGGCGATCGCCCCGGGAACGTTGGCCTCGCCTTGATTCTGGCTGACGTGCTCGCGCTCGACCCAGCAGCGCTGCTCGGGGGGTCCGACCACTGCGCGCACCGAAGTGACGTTCGCCTCGTACAACCGCTCGTTGCCATCGCGCCGGCGGTAGTCGATGGGCGCCGCAACGGGAGCGGGCGCATAGCGATCATCGGCGACACGTGCGCTCTTGCTGACCATCCGCACCGACGAAACGCGGTCGTTCAAGCCCATCGCCGCCAGCGAGGGATACCTGCCCGGGCGCAGGACCACGCACCGGCCGCTGAACCGGGCGTCTTCGCAGACCTCCCACCGGTCGCGCGTCGACCACGACCGACGAGGCGCGATCGTTGAAGCCGGAGCGCTCGAAGTTGCCGACCTGCTTCTTGGTGGTGAAAGTCCGCCCCTGGAAGCCTTCGCCTTCGTAGAAGGTGATCTGGGCGGCCGCCTGGGTGGCGATGGCCAATCCAGCCGCCGTCAATGCGCTTTTCAATACCGTATTCATGGACGCCTCCTGTGAGCGAGACAGGCAATATGGCGCACCCTCGCCGCGGCGTCCGTGCGCAATCGAACATAGCGCTCTGTGCGAGAGCGAACAGACGTCGTGCCGCGCCGCGGATATTGTCGTTGCGTGCCGGGCCCAGATTCCGGCGTTTCAACCTCGAGGAGCAAATCATGAGTCTTGGCGCCATTCTGCTGATCATCGTGGTCCTGATGCTGCTCGGCGTCGTGCCCGTGTGGCCGCACGCCCGAAGCTGGGGTTACGGTCCCAGTGGAGTCCTGGGCGTCGTGCTGATAATCATCCTCGTCCTGTTCCTGCTGGGGCGCATTTGATTCGGGCGGCAACCCGGTGAGCGTGACGGAGGCCTCGCCGGTCGCAGCCGAGCCGCGCGCCGGGGCGCCGCGCGTCGGTGGCGCTGGGAGTGGGCATCGTCACGCGCCATTGCCGTCGTCGCCGCGCTCTACCTGGCGCGCGCCTTCTTCGTTCCCCTGCTGATCGGCATCCTCGCGAGCTACGCGCTGCGTCCGTTCGTCGACTGGCTGAAGGCTTGCCGCGATTCCGCGCGCGGCGGGAGCGGCGCTGGTGCTGGGCGCTCTGGTGGCCGGCATATCCTGGGCCGCCTACTCGCTCGGCGACGATGCCGCGTCGATGATCGAGAAGCTCCCCGAAGCGGCGCGCAAGGTGCGCCAGCATGTGAGCGCCGCGCGCGAAGGCGGCCCCACGGCGCTGCAGAATATCCAGGAGGCCGCCACGGAGATCCAGGGAGCCGCGGCCGACGCGACGGGCGCAAGAGAAGCCTGCGAAGTCGCGCGTCGCTTGCGAGCCCGCCAAGGAAGCCGAGCCCAGCGCGTGGCTGCGCGACTACGTGCTCGCGCAGTCCGCCCTGCTGTTCGCGGTGGCCGCGCAGGCGCCGATCGTGCTGCTGCTCGCATACTTCCTTCTCGCCTCGGGCGAGCACTTCCGCCGCAAGCTGGTGCGATTGGTCGGGCCGTCGCTTTCGCGCAAGAAGGACGCCGTGCGCATCCTCGAGGAGATCGACGCGCAGATCCAGCGCTACCTGCTCGCCACGCTGGCGTCGAACGTCCTGGTCGCCATCGGCACCTGGCTTGCGTTCGAGGCGCTGGGAATGGAGCAGGCGGGCGCATGGGGCGTCACCGCGGGCGTGCTTCACTTCATTCCCTACCTCGGCCCGGTGCTGTTCGCGATCGCGAGCGGCGTGGCCGCGTTCATGCAATTCGGGACGGCGCTCGGCGCGCTCGCCGTCGCGGGCGCATCGCTGCTGGTGGCGGCTGGCGTCGGGTCCGTGATCATGACCGTGGCTGCAGAGCCGTTTCGCGCGCGTGAACGCCGCGGTGCTGTTCATCGCCCTGCTGTTCTTCGGCTGGCTGTGGGGCATCTGGGGCCTGCTGCTCGGAGCGCCGCTGGTCGCGATCGCCAAGGTGATCTGCGATCGCGTCGAATCCCTGAAGCCCGCGGGCGAGCTGCTGGGACGCTAGCGCCGTGCGCTTCCGGGCGAATGCGATCTCTCCATGGCCGGGCCGCATGTATGCGGTCCTGGTCCAGTCGCTGAACGGCTGGATCGACCATCGAGCCGGGAGCAAGGGCGCGGCCCTCGCCTTCTACACATTGTTCTCCATGGCGCCGATCCTGATCCTCGCGATCGCAGGCGCCGGATATTTCTTCGGCGCCGAGGCGGCAAGGGGAGAGATCATCTCCCAGGTCGAGGGACTGGTCGGGCGCAACGGCGCGCAGGCGATCCAGGCGCTGCTGGCCGGCGCGCGGGATCCCGCTTCAGGGCTCGCGGCGACCGTGATAGCGGCCGTTCTGTTGCTGGTGGGCGCCACCAGCGTCTTCGTCGAGCTGAAGGGCAGCCTCGACGAGCTCTGGGGTATCGAGCCCCCCAAGGGGAGGGCGGTCATCGTCTTCCTGCGAACACGGCTCTATTCCTTCGGAATGGTGCTCGTGCTCGCGTTCCTGCTGCTCGTTTCCCTCGTGCTCAGCGCGGCGCTCACGGTGCTCGAGCGTTACGCGGGCGGGACGTGGAGCGGCTCCTACGACGTCTTCGCGGTCTTCTCCTCGGTGATCTCGTTCGGGGCCATCGCCTGTCTCTTCGCCCTGATCTACAAGGTGCTGCCGGAAGCCCCCCTTTCCTGGCGCGATGTCTGGATCGGCGCCGTCTTCACGGCGGGTTTGTTCACCGTGGGGAAATACGCCATGGGCGCGTACCTGGGCCGCGGCGGCGTGGCCTCGAGCTTCGGCGCGGCAGGGTCGATCATCGCGCTGCTGCTGTGGGTCTATTACTCGGCGCAGATCTTCTACCTGGGCGCGGAGTTCACTCGGCAATACGCGCTTCAGTTCGGGAGCCTTCGGCCACCTCCACCTCCACCCGATGCTGCGCCCGATCGTCGATGAGTCGCACCGCACCGCCCGGTTGCGCGACGCCATCGACAGTCACGCTCGTCGCGTCGATCGTTTCGCCGGCACCGCGGCGCGACTGCCGAACGGCGATCTCGTAGACGGTCGCGCCGTAGCGGTAGCGGATCGTGAAGGCCGTCCAGTCCGCGGGAAGGCGCGGTGCGAGGCGCAGCCGATCCTTCTCGAGCGTCACCCCGAGCAGCGATTCGACGATGAGCCGGTACATCCACCCGGCCGAGCCGGTGTACCAGCTCCAGCCGCCGCGGCCGACGTGCGGCGCCACCGCGTAGACATCGGCGACGATCACATACGGCTCCGCCTTGTAGATCGCGACTTCCCCGGGTGTGCGCGCGTGATTCACCGGGTTGATCATCGTCGCGAGCTCCCATGCGCGTTGCGTGTCGCCCAGGGCGGCGAAGGCCATCGCCGCCCAGACCGCGCCATGGGTGTACTGCCCCCCATTCTCGCGCACGCCCGGGACGTAGCCCCTGATGTAGCCGGGATCCAGGTTGGACGAGTCGAACGGCGGCTCGAGAAGCTCGACGAGCGCGTGGTCGCGGCGCACGAGGTGCTCGTCGACCGCCCTCATGGCCTGGCGTGAACGCCCCGCATCGCCCGCGCCCGACAGCACCGACCAGCTTTGCGCGATGGAGTCGATGCGGCATTCGACGTTGCTCGCGGACCCGAGCGGCGTGCCGTCGTCGAAGTAAGCGCGCCGATACCACTCGCCGTCCCAGCCGTGCCGCTCGAGGTTGCGGCGCAGCCCGGTGCGCTCGGCCTCGCAGCGATCGACGAACGCCGTGTCGCCTTTCCCGCGCGCCACTTCCGCGAACTGCTCGAGCACGGCGCACAGGAAGAAGCCGAGCCATACGCTCTCGCCCGTGCCCTTGATCCCGACCAGGTTCATGCCGTCGTTCCAGTCGCCGGAGCCCATGAGCGGCAGGCCGTGCGTTCCGTATCGCAGGCCGTGCACGATGGCGCGCACGCAATGCTCGTAGAGGCTGGCCGACTCGGCGGACCGGCGCGGCAGGTCGTAGTAGGAATCGTCCCCGGCATTCACCGGGCGGCCTTCCAGGAACGGGACCGATTCGTCGAGCACGTCGCCGTCCCCGGTCGCCTTGACATAGCGCGCCGTCGCGAGCGGCAACCATAGATAGTCGTCCGAGCAACGCGTGCGCACGCCCCGGCCCGACGGCGGATGCCACCAGTGCTGCACGTCTCCTTCCACGAACTGGCGGCTCGCGCAGCGCAGCAGGTGCTCGCGCACGAGCGCGGTCTCCGTGTGCACGAGCGCCATGACGTCCTGCAACTGGTCGCGGAAGCCGAAGGCTCCGCCCGATTGGTAATAGCCGCTCCTCGCCCAGAGGCGGCACGCCACCGTCTGGTACAGAAGCCAGCCGTTGGCGAGCACGTTGAGCGACGCATCCGGCGTTTCCACCTGCACGGCGCCTAGCGTGCGCTTCCAGTTCGCTCGCACCGCGTCCAGCGCGCCGAGGGCGGCGGCGGGTCCCCGAAAGCGTTGCACGAGGCTCGCGGCGTCGTCCGCGTCGCGGCCCACGCCGAGGCGAAAGACGATCTCGCGCTCCTGGCCATCGGCCAGCTCGAACGCGACCTGGATCGCGCCGCACGGATCGAGCGCCGCGCCTACCTTGCCCGAAAGGCGCGCGCGCGCCATCGCGGCGGGATTGCCGAGCGCTGCGTTGCGCCCCAGGAATTCGGCGCGGTCGCCGCTCACGCTGCGGACCGGCTCGTCCACGTCGAGGAACGCGACGCGGTCCGGGAACTCCGTGTTGTAGGAGTTGCGCGCGAGGAGCGCGCCGCTCTTCGCCTCGATCTCGGTGACCACGTGCATCGCCGTCTTGGGCCGCAGGTCGCCCAGCACCCATTCCACGTAGCTGGTGGCCGAGAGCCGGCGCGGGCGGCCCGAGGCATTGCGGACTTTCAGCACCGAGAACTTCACCGCCGCGTCGATGGCCACGTACACCCACAGCTCGGAGGCGATGCCATCCTCGCGGTGCTCGAAGACGCTGTAGCCGAATCCGTGCCGGGTGACGTAGGCGCCGGCCCCGCGCGCGGGCAGCGCCGACGGCGACCAGAAGTGACCGGAATCCTCGTCGCGCAGGAAGCAGGCTTCTCCGCTCGCATCGCTCACGGGGTCGTTGTGCCAGGGCGTGAGGCGGAACTCGTGGGCGTTCTCGCTCCACGTATACGCGGGCCCGCTCTCCGAAACGACCGTTCCGAACTCCGGGTTCGCGAGCACGTTGACCCAGGGCGCGGGAGTGGCCTCGCCCGGGAGCGTCGTGATCACGTACTCGGCTCCGTCGGGCGTGAACCCCCCGAGGCCGTTCGCCAGGATCAATTCGCGCGGGGGCGGCTCGGCAGGCCGCGCTTCACCCCGATGGTTGCGGGTCGGCACGAGGCGCGGGACCCGCGCATCGACGGGGCCGCGCCGGTTGACCTGTTCCACCAGGCTTCCGCGGCGGTCGGTGATGATGGCGCGCGCCACGGACTGGAGCAGGACGCGGTCCTCCTCCGAGATCTGCTCCGAGCGCCGCACGAAGATCCCGCCCGGCCGGTCCATCACGTGCGCTTCGACGCCGGCCGCGATGAGGCCCATGATCTGGTCCTGCAGGACCTGGCGGTAGCCGCCGCGGTCCTCGTTCCAGATCACGAGGTCCACGGCCAGGCCCTTCAGGCGCCAGTACGCGTGCGCCTGCACCAGCTGCCGCACGAGGTCGATGTTCTTCGTGTCCCCGATCTGCAGCAGGACGATCGGCAGGTCGCCCGAGATCGCGTAGCTCCAGAGCCCCGACTGCCCGCGCCGGTTCCTGGCGATGACGCCGGCATCCGCGCGCAGCGAGGCGTTGGCGTAGATCACGGAGCCGGCGAGGCGGCCGTAGAGCTGCGCATCCCGCTCGGTGGCGTTGATCTGCCGCAGCGTCACCGAGCTGTGCGTCCACGCCAGGTCGAACACGCGGTCCGCCAGGCGTCGATCCTGGTACTTTCCGACGAGGCCCAATGCGGCGTCGCGCGTCTCGGCCATGCCGGAGACGATGTCGATCGTCGCGGTCTGCTGCGGCTCGAGCACGATGCGGCTGCGGATCGCGACGATCGGATCGAGCACGGATCCCTGGTGGCCGGACAGCCGCGCGGCATCGGTCATCGCCTGCGGAGCGGCGACGGTGCGCCCGCGCCCGATGAACTGCATGCGATCGGTCTCGTAGGACGCCTCGCCCGCGTCGGCCCCGTGCACGGCCATCAGGTGGAACATCCACGGCGGCTGCTCCTGCAGCGATCGGGGACGGCGCGTGCAGAGGATGGCTTGCCGGGGCGCGACGATCTCCGTCTGCACGAAGAGGTTGGAAAACGCCGGATGCAGCGCGTCGGCCGCCGGCGGCGCGAGCGCGACCTCCGCGTAGCTCGTGACGTCGATCGTGCGCCGGGTGCGCGAGCGGTTGGTGATGCGCAGCCGGCGCAGCTCGATGTCGTCTTCCGGGCGAGACGACGATCTCGGTATGGCATTCGAAGTCGCCGTCGCCGCGGCGGAATTCGGCGCGCGCTTCGGTGAATATCGCCTCGTAGTGCGTCGGGCGCTTGAGCGTCGGCTGGTGCGCGGCCGACCAGAACTCGCCGCTCGCCACGTCGCGGATGTAGCAGAACGTGCCCCAGTGGTCGCGGGTGGCGTCCTCGCGCCAGCGGGTGACCGCGAGGTCCTTCCAGCGGCTGCTTCCCCCGCCCGCGTTGGTGACCATGACGTGATACCTGCCGTTCGAAAGGAGCTGCACTTCCGGCATGGCCGTGTCGGGGCTCCGGATCACGCGCACCGGCGCTTCCTCGCCGCCGGATATCGCGCGAATCGCGGAAAGCTCGGCCGGATGCGAGTAGAACGCCGCGGCCTTCGGTATGCGTTCCTGCAGCAGCAGGAGGGTCGCCTTGAACAGCGGATCCGACTCGAAGCGCTTCTGCATCGGATGGCCGAGCAGCGCATGCGCCAGCGAGAGCAGGATCATGCCCTGGTGATGCGCCATGAACGAGCGCACGACGACGCTCGCCTGCCCGCGCGGCAGCCGCGCGGGCGTGTAGTCGATCGCCTCGTACAGGCCGAAGCGTCCGGCGAGCCCGCCGGCGGCGAGCCGCTGCAGGTTGAGGCACGACTCCTCGGGAGCCACCATCAACGCGAGCGCCGAGGCGTAGGGCGCGATGACCAGGTCCTCCGCGAGACCGCGCTTCAACCCCAGCCCGGGCACGCCGAAGGCGCGGTACTGGTAATTGAGGCTCGCGTCGACCGAGTTGTAGCCGCATTCCGAGATGCCCCAGGGCACGCCGCGCTGCTTCCCGTAGGCGATCTGCCGGTCCACCGTCACGCGATAGGACTGGTCGAGCAGCGTGTTGTCGTATGTGGGCATCACCAGGAGCGGCATCAGGTACTCGAACATCGAGCCGCTCCAGGACAGGAGCACCGATCGGCCCCCCGCGGTGGTGAGGAGGCGGCCGAGCGCGAACCAGTTCTCCTGCGGGACCTCCCCCTGCGAGATCGCCACGAAGCTGGCGAACCGCGCCTCCGACGCGAGCAGGTCGTAGTAGCTCGCATCGCGCCTGCGCTCCTCGACGTTGTACCCGATGGCGAGCAGGTGGCGCGCCCTGTCGTAGAGGAAGCCGTACTCCATGCGGGACAGCTCCTCGCATTGCAGCGCCAGCCGCTCGATCTGCGCCATCCGCTCGGTGGCGGGATGGCTCGCATCGGCCGGCAGCCACCGCGCCTCGAGCGCCGCGAGCTCGCGCAGGGTCGGAATCGCACGGCCGCTTCCCAGCTCGCCGTATCCGGCGGGTGCGATCGCCGGCATCGCTCCACGGAGCGAGGAATGCCAGCTCGTCGCGCACGCTTCGGCACTGGCGCGCGAGGGCATCGACCCAGAATCCCGTATCGCCGCCGGGCGCGGGAGTGCCGGCGGAAGCGGAGGAAACCGCCGCAAGCGTTGCGAGAACGTCGGCGACGTCCGCCTCGAGCCGATCGAGCCACTGCCGCGCCGCGTCGATCGTCGCGGGCCGGGAGCCGCAGGCCGCCGCCAGATCCGCTTGCAGTCGAGCGAGCTGCGCGGGCAGCGGACGGACCGACGGCGTCGGCGACGATCCGCACCGTGTCGCCCATGCCCTCGCACCACCGCTCATCCACGATCGGGGCGTCGGCAAGCGCGAGCAGTCCGGGCCGCAAGGTCATCAGGTGGCCCGCGAGGTTGCCGCTGTCCACCGCCGAGATGTAGCGCGGCGCCAACGGCTTCAGGGATTGCGTGTCGTACCAGTTGTAGAAATGGCCCTCGTAGCGCTCCAGGGACGCCATCGTGCCCATGGCGTTCGCCGTGCGCAGGATCAGCTGCCCGGCGGGGACGTAGCCGAAGTCGTAGGCGGTCAGGTTGGCGAGCAGCGCGAGCCCCATGTTCGTCGGCGACGTGCGATGGGCGAGGGCCGCGGCCGGATGCTCCTGCCAGTTGTCCGGCGCGAGCCAATGGTCGTCCGGGCTCGCGAAGGTCTCGAAGTACGCCCACGTCCTTCGCGCCAGCTTGCGCAGGAAGAGGATCTGCTCCGTCGCGAGCCGTGCCTCGCGGCGGGCGAGCGGCCGGCTGATCCACCACGCGATGCCCGGGCGATGCGAACCAGAGCAGCAGAATCGGCGCGGCCTGCGACGACGCGGAGGGAGCGAACACCGTCACCAGGATCGCCGCTGCCGTGGCGATGGCCGGCGCGATCCACATCGATGCGAGCGAGGACGCGAGCCCGGAGCGATCGCCAGCGTCCGCACCGTTCGCCCGATCGGCTTCACCGGCGCCCGAGGGATTCCATTCGAGAAGCCGTCGATGGGTCACGAACGTTCGCCATGCGGTGCGCGCGATCGCGTCGAGGTTGGCCGCCGCCTCGTATGGCAGGAATGCGAGCGTCATCGCGATCTGCGCGGCATGGCGGGCGCCGACATTCGCGGTGGCGGCGAGATGTTGCCGAGGGAGCACCTCGGCCGGCTTGCGCAGCAAGTCCAGCAACGTGGCGCTCGCGGAAGGAAGCACGAGGATCGCGATCACCGCGAGGGTCCACGGCCAGGCATGCGCGAGCAGGGTCCACGCCATCACCAGAAGCAGGGCCAGAGCGGCCGGCACGAGGCTGCGCCGCAGGTTGTCGAAGAGCTTCCACTGCGAAAGCGCGGGCAGGGGATTCTTCAGCCGGCGTCCGCCGGGGCCGGGCACGCTCGGCAGCAGCCACTCCAGCAGCTGCCAGTCGCCGCGAATCCAGCGGCGCCGGCGGCTCAGGTCCGCGCCGTAGGTCGCCGGATATTCCTCGTACAACTGCACGTCGCTCAGCAAGCCCGATCGCGCGTAGCAACCCTCGAGCAGATCGTGGCTGAGGATCCGGTTGTCCGGAAATTTCCCCCCGAGGGCGCGCTCGAACGCGTCCACGTCGTAGATCCCCTTGCCGATGAAGGAGCCTTCGCCGAACACATCCTGGTAGACGTCGGAGACGGCGCGCGTGTAGGGGTCGAGGCCCGGGTCGCCCCCATGCATGCGCGCGTACCAGGAGCGGTTGGCGGCGGGCAGGCTCACGCTCACGCGCGGCTGCAGGATCCCGTAGCCCTCGGTCACTCGCTCGCCGGCCGCCCCGAAGCGCGCGCGGTTGAGCGGGTGCGCCATCACGCCGACGAACTGCCGTGCCGAGTCGCGCGGAAGCTGCGTGTCGGTGTCGAGGGTGATCACGTATTTCACGCCGGACAGCGCCGCGGCATCGCCGACGACGAGCGAGAAGCGATCCGCCGCGCCGCCCCGCAGCAGCGCATTCAGGTCGGCGAGCTTGCCGCGCTTGCGCTCGTAGCCCATCCACACCCGTTCCTGCGGGTTCCAGAGTCGCGGACGGTGGAAGAGATAGAACGTATCGCCCGTCGCGCCGCGCTGGGCCGGATTCACCGCGCGCGGGTATCTTTCATTCAGGCTCTCGATTCCCTCCCGCGCGAGCCGCAGGAGCGAGTCGTCCTCCGGCAGCGACTGCTCGGAAGCATCCAGGAAATCCGTGAGCAGGCCGAAATGCAGATGGTCGTCCTGGTTGGCGAGGAACCGGACCTCGAGCGCTTCGACCAGGCCTTCGATGCCCTCCGCGTCGGTGAGCATGGCAGGGACCACCACCAGCGTGCGCGATTGCGGCGGAAGTCCCCGGGAAAAGTCCATGCGCGGCAACGGGCGCGGCGCCACGAGCAATGTCGCCAGCCAGTTCACCATCCCCACCGCGAGCTGGCTTGCGGCCAGCACGAGGAGGATTCCCAGGGACACGAGCACACCCGGGGAAAGCCCCTCGCGATGGGCCATCGCCAGCAGGGCCGCGGTGAGCGCCGCAGTGATCACCGCGACGGCGCCGAGGTAGAGCAGCAGGGGAATCCGCCGCGCCATCCTGCGGAGCATCTCCAGGGATGAGAGATGCACGCCTGCCGCGCCCTCGAGTCCCGGCCGACCCTTGTCCACCAGGTAGTACCCGACGTGGGCGGTCCGATCGTCGTCACCGCCGCGGCCGGCGGCGCCCGCCGACGCCAGCTCGATCGCCTTGCCGGCCACCTCGCTCTCGTCCAGGCGGCTGCCCTTCGCGAGCTCCTCCACGACGTGCCGATAGCGATCGCGGGTCGCGAAATCCATCCGGCCGTAGAGCCCGTCCGGGTCCTGGCGCAGCGTCTTCTCGACGACGCTCATCGATTCGACGAACTCGCGCCAGTCCATCGAGCCCAGGAATCGAAGGCTGCCGATGGTGTTGCCGATCGAGACCTGGTCGCGGGCCTGTTCCTGGTTTTCCAGTTGCACCAGCTGCTCGATCGTGAAGCCCGACTCGGAAAGCCGCTGCTCGATCCAGGTGAGCGGCAATGCCAGCGCGGCGCTCTGCCCCTGCAACCGGCGCGCCAGCTCCGCGACGAACGAGCTCACCATCGGCGGGTTCGAGCGCGCCATGTCCGCGATCACCAGGATCAGGCTCTTGGGATCGCGCTCCGCGACTTCCATCATCTGGTCCGCCCACGCGTCGGCGCGGTTGCGGTCGATCGTGCCGGCCGCGGTGCGCGCCCCGACACGCCGCAGGTTCTCGATGAGCGCCAGCCTCAGCATGATGGGAATGGCCCACAGCTCGCCCACCTTGAGCGGCGCCACCGTCTGGTAGGCCGCCACGAAACGCGACAGGCTCTCGGCGTCGACCCAGCCGTCGCCGTGGGAGATCGCCTCGAACGCGAGGTCGTAGACGCGCGGAAGCCGTGCCGACGGTCCGCTCGCCAGCCGGGGCAGCTCGCGGCTGTATCCCTTGGGCAGGTGCCGCTTGGCCGTGCGGATCTGCTCTTCGATCAGGTAGAAATTGTCGAGCAGCCAGTCGGCGGCGGGCGTGATGCGGCGGTTTTCAGCGACCGCGGTGGCCAACAGGTCGCAAACCTCCACCAGGACGGCTTCATTCCCGGCCAGCCGTGTCAGCAATCGGTCGCGGGTGCGGCCCGGAGCCAGCGCATGCGCGCGGGCGAGGTTCTTTCCGTGCTGCTCCATCCGATCGGCGCTGAACAGCTCCGATCGCAGCGGCGGCTCCTCGTCGGAAAATCTTCCGTGCGGGCGGACGCGGCCGAACCGTTCCGTGATCTCGCGCCAGCGCTCGAGAACGACACGCGCAACGCGGCGCGCCCGCCGCAAGGGGCGGGGCGCGCCGTCTTTCCCTACCTTGTCGTCGTGGCCCGAAATGGCTTACGACTTGCCGTAGCGTGTCTTCGCGTCGTTCACGCAAAGGCTCTTCGCGTCGCCCGCGAGGGCATCGCATTTCTCGATCGCCACCGCGTACTCGGCGCTAGTCTTTTCGGCCGCCGCGTCCTTGCGCGCATCGACGATCTGCTTGTCAGCCTGTCCGCGAGCTTCCGCGGACTTGTCCTTGGCCGTCTTGTTCGCGGCCGCGGACTTCCTCTGCGCCTTGGCGTCGGCCTTGGCCGCGGTGCGCGCGGCGTCGGCTTCCTTCACGCAGACGTCCTTTTCGTTGCCGGCCTTCTCATCGCACTTCTCCATGGCCACCGCATGTTCGGAGTTCGCCTTGGCGATGCGCGCATCGTAGCTGGTCTTGGCGCCCGGCTTGTACGTGGCCCCGAGATCGGCCTTCGCGACGTCCTCCTTGCCCTTGGCTTCCGCCAGGCAGACGTCCTTCGCATTGGCGAGCAACGGTTCGCAGGCCGCCTTCGCCGACTTGTACTCGGCCTCGATGTTCTCCTTGGCGGTCTTGTACTCCGCCTTCGACATGCCGTGCGCGATCGCGGTGGCGCTGAACGCCAGTCCGATCGCGGCCGCGATGGCGGTAATCGTGAATGTTCTCATTTTCCTTCCTTCTCTTTCTGATGGGTCTGCCATTCGGATATCTGCTTCTCGGTCGCTTCCTTCGTGATGCCGTAGGTTTCCTGGATCTTCCCGGCCAGGTGGTCGCGCTTGCCGGCGATCGTGTCGAGCTGATCGTTGGTGAGCTTGCCCCATTGTGCCTTGACGCTACCCTTGAATTGTTTCCAGTTCCCCTCGATGCGATCCCAGTTCATCGTCTCGTTTCCTCAGCTTGGTGGTATCGAAGCCGGTGGCTCCGGTAGCCGGAAGCTACAGGGGAATGTCCGTGGCGTCCGTCTGCCAGCGCACAGAGCCCATACCCAGCGAATTGCGTTCCGCCACGAACTCCCGGCCGTGCCCGGCTGAAGCCGGCGTCGCCGCGGGCGCCAATTCGACGATCTGCGCTCGCCAGGTCGCCTCATCCGTCGTGAACGTGGCGGCCATCGTCGTCGCCATGGCGGCGGCCGCGGCATAGATGCCCGCAAGGACGGCCACCGTGATCGCCAGGCCCGCAAACAGCATCGAGATGCGCCTCTTTCCGACATGGAACGAGTCGATCGCGGGACTCCAAACGCGGTGCATGGCGAAGTTCATCAAAACGAGGATAGCTCCCGGCGCGCGCCGGGTCGGTGCGGTACCGTACCTTGTCGCGCGCGCAACCGGCTTCCGGGTCCGCGGCGGCCCGCTACTTGAAGCTGTACCGGAAGCGGATGCCGTTGCGGCGCAGGGTGACGTTCTCGGCCGTGAGTCCGTCGACCTTCGGCATGTATTGGCGCGCCGGCCGGTAGACGATGCGCCCGTCGGCGAGGTCGTAGCAGAGATCGGAGACGGAATGCTCGCAGGCGCCGCGCGGACCCTGGCGGCCGGGCTGCGCGGGCAGGGGCATCCCGGCGGCCTTGTCGCGCGCATGTTCACTGAACGACGCCCGCGCCTGGCTGGGGAATCCGGCCAAGGCGCCGGGCGCTGATTTCGCCTCGAGCTCCGTGCCGACGAGGACCCTCGCGAAAAGCCGCGGAGAATCGATCCTGATGTCGGACGGTTCCGCCACGATCCTCGGGTTCTCCTTGTCGGGCGGGGCGATCGCGAACGACGCCAATGGCAGGAGAAGCAGCGCGGGAAAGAGGCGAAGCCAGCCGGCCCATTTCGGTGGACGCGGCATTTTCGTGCCTTTCAGTGCCAGACGATTCCACCTTAGCGAAGGCGCGCGTCCGTGTCTGTCTGCTGCCGCACCGAGCCGGTCTCAGCGACGCGCGATCAGCACTCCCGCGATCAGTCCCGCGATCGCCGCCACCAGCGCGGCGATGCCGGCGGTGCGCCACGGGTTGCCATGCACGTATTCGTCGGTCGCCCGGGTCGCGGCGCCGGCCCGCCCGACCGCTTCCTCGCGGATCTTCGCAAGGTGCTCGCCGGCCGCGGCGAGGCGTTGCTCGACGTTGGCCCTGAGAGCGCCGGCCTTCTGGCCGCCGGCGCCGGCGAGGGACTTGAGGAGCTGCTCGGTCTCGGAGACGACGGTGTTGAAATCCTGGAACAGCTTTTCGTTCGTGACGACTGCCTGGGCATCGTTCATTTGTCTCGATCTCCTTAGGTCATCGGATTTCTCTCGGCTGCTCCGCAGGCTAACGGATGGCCAGTGTGCCGTCGGTGCGCCAGCGCACGCCGCCCCACGCTTTCGGAGCGGAAGCGCACAATGGAGGCTCATGACGCGCTCAGAGACATCCCGAATCCCGAGTCCCACGCAGAACGACCTGCTGGCCGCGCTCTCCGCGACCGAGCTCAAGCGCTTGCGCCCCCGCCTGCAATCGGTGGACATGCCGCTCGGCGACGTCGTCTACGAGTCGGGCCGGCACATCGACCACGTCTATTTCCCGACTACCTCGATCGTCTCGCTCCTCTACGTCCTCGAGAACGGCGCCTCGGCGGAGATCGCCGTGGTCGGCCACGAAGGCGTGGTGGGCATCTCGATCTTCATGGGCGGGGAAACCACTCCCAGCCGCGCCGTCGTCCAGAGTGCCGGCCACGCCTTCCGCCTCCCGGGGCAGGTGATGAAGGACGAGTTCACGCGCGGCGGCGCGATGCAGCACCTGATGCTTCGCTACACGCAATCGCTCATCACGCAGATGGCGCAAACGGCGGTGTGCAACCGGCACCACTCGGTGGACCAGCAGCTCTGCCGCTGGCTGCTGCTCAGCATCGACCGCCTGAGCGCCCCGGAAATCACGATGACGCAGGAGCTCATCGCCAACATGCTCGGCGTGCGCCGCGAGGGCGTCACCGAGGCCGCCGGCAAGCTGCAGAAGGCCGGCGTCATCAGCTATCGGCGCGGGCACATCAAGGTGCTCAACCGGAGGAAGCTCGAGGCGATGTCGTGCGAGTGCTATGACGTCGTGCGCCGCGAGAGCGAGCGGCTGCTGCCCGTGATGTCGCCGCACTGAGGAGGGCGGCGCCGCCAGCAGGAACGGCCTAGGCCGGCTGGCGACGCGGCTGCTTGCGGCTGCGTTGAATCGCGACCCGGCGATGCCTCGCAGCGGCCGCCGGATTCGCGCCGAACGTTGGCGCAGGTGGCACGGCGGGCGCGACCTCGGCGGTGCTCGAGCGCAGTCTGCTCGGAATGCGCGAGATGATTACATGCCAGCTTGGCCATGCGGCCTCACGGAGTCTGTACGGGAGCGCACGCAGGCCGATGTGCCATTTGGCGTGACTGGGGGTCATCCCCCGCGCTACGTGCGCTACCGCGCAGACGGCACCTGGGCTTCGGCCTAGGCTCGCCTTCCGAGTCACGAAAAGGAAGCCGCCTTGCCGCAGGCCGCGCCGTCCGCACCCGCCACGAATCGCCTGCTCGACCGCCTGCCCGCGAAGGATCGCGCGCGCGTGCTGTCGGAATGCGAAACGGTGGAGCTTGCCTTTCCGGACGTCCTTGCGGAGCCGGGGGAACCGACGGCGCACGTGTACTTTCCCACCGCGAGCTTCATCTCGCTCGTGACACCCATGGAGGGGGAGAGCAGCCTCGAGGTGGCGCTCGCCGGGAGCGAGGGGATGCATGGCGTGTGCGTCGCGATGGGGGTCGCAATCTCCCCGGTGCACGCCCTGGTGCAGGGCGGGGGCCTCGCGTCGCGCATGAAGTCCGCGACTTTCGCCCGCGAGCTGGCGCGCGTGCCGTCCTTGCGCAACTGCGTCGACCGCTACATCTACGTGCTCATGAGCCAGCTCATCAAGACGGCGGGCTGCAACCGCTTCCACCGGGTCGAGCAGCGCCTGGCCCGCTGGCTGTTGATGACCGCCGACCGCGCGCACTCGCCGTCGTTCCACATCACGCACGAGTTCCTCGCCTACATGCTCGGGGTGCGGCGCGTGGGAATCACCGAGGCGGCGAGCGCGCTGCAGGACCGGAAGCTGATCAGCTACGCGCGCGGCGCGATGACCATCCGCGATCGCAGGGGCCTGGAGCGCGCGTCGTGCCCGTGCTACCGGTCCGACCTCGCCATATATGAGGGCGCCTTCGGGCCGCGGGGTGGTGCGAGGCGAAAGAGCGCGAAGGAAACGGGCCCGCGATGATCGCGGCGTTCCCCCAGCGAACGCGCCGCGGGAAGCCCACCAACAATCGCGAGCTCGCCGACAGTCTTTGCGCGGTCTCCGCCACGCTGCGCGAGGTGCGAAAGGCGCATGTGAGAAGCTTCGGGACGCTGGTTCCCCACGTCTTCATGAGCGAGGTCCTGGCCCGCGTGGGATCGTGCGTCCGCGCGCGCGGGGCAAACGCGGCCGAGGACCACCGCTCGGAGATCGCCGGGATCCTGGAGTCGCTGGAGAGCGCGATGGAGAACGGAGATCGCGAGACCCGTAACGTCATCTCGATCTCGTTCGCCGGCGACGCGGAGCTCGAGCCTTTCTTCGCCGAGCTCGAGCCCCTGCTGGGCCCGAAAGTCCGGGCCCAGGTCGGGGGCGGCCAGCTTATCTAGCCCTTCGTGCAGGTCTGCCGCATGCGCCGGCCGACCGCCATGAAGAACTGCAGCGCCTTCTGGTTCTCGGGGTCGCGCATCATCGCGAGCAGCGGGAAGATCCCGCCGCCCGGCGCGGGCGCGGCCTTCACTTCCTTCGACGCCTCGGCGAGGCAGGTGAACATGTTCTCGACCAGCTCGAGGTTGTCCACCAGCGCGGGCAGCTTCGCGGCGATGCGGTCCAGCGCGCCCGAGGCGTTCATCTGGCCCAGAAGGTCGATCAGCTTCGTGACGCCGCTCGTGTTCAGCCGGTCGAGCACCAGGGTGCCCTCGCCGGCGAGCGTGGCGAAGCGGCCGATCATGTCGTCGGTCACCGCGTCCTCGGCGGCGCCCATCACACGCGCGTAGCGCGTGATGCGCTCCAGGTCCCCGGTGCGGACCATCTCCGCGATCGCGGGGAGGGCATCGGCCACGCCGCTGCGATTCACCCGATCGAGGACGTCCAGCGCCTGGCTGGCGCTTTCCGTGAGCCGCCCGATCATGTCGTCGGACACCGAGTCGCGGGCCGCCCGCAGCAGGCCTTCGATCTCGTCGCTCGGCGTGACTTTTTCGGTCATGTCGTTCATGGCGCCTCCTACAGAAGGCCGCGGGCCGAGACCCAGTAGAGCTTGTTATATGCGAGCTTGAACCAGTGGATCGCCCGGGTGGGCTCGCGCGGATCCGGCGGCTGGTTGTAGTTGAACATCGCGTAGGTGGCCTTCTCGCTGCCGGCCTGGATGAAGCAGAACACCTTGCCGTCGTAGCGGCGCACCGGCGCGCCCAGCTTCACCATCGCGGCGATGTTCTCGCCCACGACTTCCGCCTCGAAGTGCGCGGTCGATCCGGCCTTGCTGATCGGCAGGTTCGTGGTGTCGCCGAGGACGAACACGTTCTCGCGGCCCTCCATCTTGAGGCTATGGCGGTCGGTCGGGATCCAGCCGTTCTGCCCGAGCTTGTTCTGCTCGATGACTTCCATGCCCCGGTGCGCCGGGATGGAGATCAGCAGGTCGAAGTTGGTCTCGGAGCCTTCCTCGCTGCGGATCACCTTCTTCGCGCCATCCACCTCCTTGGCATTGAAGAGCGTCTCGTAGGTGATGCCGCGGCGCTCCATCTCGGGCGCCGCCCACTTGGCGACGTTCTCCAGCGTGTGCACGCGGCCGATCGGGTAGGTGTAGTGCAGCTGCACCTTGTCGCGGATGCCGCGCTCGCGGAAATAGTCGTCGAGCATGAAGGTGATCTCGAGCGGGGCCATCGGGCACTTGTGCGGCACGCCCATGGCGATGACGACCTTGCCGCCCTGGAACTGGCGCAGGCGGTTGAAGAGCTTCACCGCCGTCTCCTCGGTGTAGAAGAACTCCGCGTTCTCCTTGAGGCCGGGAATCGAGTCCGGAAACATGCGCGAGCCGGTGGCGATGGCGAGCATGTCGTAGCTCACCACGCGTCCGCTCTTGGTCTTCACCTGGTTCTTGTCCAGCATGAATTGCTCGACCGGATCGACCGCGAACGCGATGCCCGGCTCGAGCAGGCTCGCCTGGTCGCGGTAGAGCTCGTCGGGCGTCATGCGCCCGACCGCGACGTAGAGCAATCCGGGGAGATAGGCATGCTTGTCCGACGCCGACAGCATCTCCAGCTGCACCTTGCCTGACTTCATTTCCGCTTTCAGGCGCCGCGCCAGGTTGTTCGCCAGGATCGTGCCGCCCATTCCGCCGCCGACGATCAGAATCTTCATTGCCTCTCCTCCTTTATTTGGAACGGCGCACCTTGATGTGCCAGACGCCGCCTTCTTCCGCTGTGCCGAGATACTCGTGACCCACTTTCTTCAGCCACTGCGGGATCTCGGCCGACGATCCCTTGTCGCTCGACAGCACCTCGATCTCGTCGCCCACGTTCACCATCTTCATGGCGGCGATGAGCTCCATGAGGGGCCCCGGGCAGAAGCTCCCCCGGGCGTCGATCACCTTTCTATCGGCCATTGCCGCTCTCCTGTTTGATCCGGATCATCAGAAAGACCACACCTCGCCCGTGGCGGCCTCGTCCAGGAACTGGGTGAGGCCCATGGTCTCTCCCAGGTAGGGTTCGAGGTCGCCGGGCTGGAGGCCCAGAACGTCCATGGCCATGGAGCAAGGATGCACCTTCGCGCCGCCCAATTCCACCGCGTGGGAAAACAGGTCCTGGAACGGCATGACCTTCTTCTTTTCCATGAGCTCGCCCATCGGACCGTCGTTGGGGGCGCGCGCGGGGCCCCCCTTCACGAAATAGCGTAGCGCGTTCATGGACAGGAAGACGAGCACCTCGTTGCCGCTCACCGCGCCCACCGAGGCGATCATCCCGGCCATCTGGAGCTGCTCGCGCTTGTCCGAGGTGACGACGATGCTGATCTTTGCCATGCCCGCTCCTCAGGCCGCCCGCTTCGAAGCGGCCGGCGCGGCCGCGATGGCCTCCAGCTGCGGGGCGCGGATCATCTGCCCGTCGAGGCCCGCTTCCTTCGCGTTTCCGCCGTAGGCGATGGTCATGAGCTGACTATAATAGATCACCGGCATGTCGAGCTTGGTGCCGTGGCGCCGGTTGATCTCCTCCTGGTAGATCTCGACGTTGGCCTGGCAGAGCGGGCAGGGGGTGACGATCATGTCCGCGCCGTGGTCGTAGGCCGATTCCACGATCGCGCGGATCTGCACCTGGCTCTTCTCGGGCTCCGAGAACGCGAGCGCCCCGCCGCAGCAGGTCACTTTCTGGTCGTACTCGACCACCGGCTCGGCGCCGATGGTCTCCACGAGCTTGTCGAGGTAGGCGGGATTCTCGAACGATTCGCCCGCGATGCCGAACGGGCGGTTGGTCTGGCAGCCCACGTAGCCCGCGAACTTGAGGCCCTGGATCGGCTTCACCACCGGCGCCGCGAGCGCCTCGTAGCCGAAATCCTCGATCAGCACCTCGACCATGTGCTTCACCGGCGTCTCGCCGCCGTAGGTGAGGCCCGCCTCCTTCAACGCCGCGCGCGTGTCGCGCATGAGGACGTGGTCCTCGGCAAGGCGCTCCTGGGTCTCGCGCGCGTTGAGCCAGCACGCGGCGCAGGTGGCGACGATGTCCTGGCCGGGCAGGTGCTTCTCGGCCATCGCGAAGTTGCGCGCGTTCAGGGCGTGGCGCGCGATCTCGCCCGAGCCGGCGTAGCTGATGGAAGCGCCGCAGCAGTTCCAGTCCGGGATCTCGGTGAGCCTGATGTCGAGCGTGCGGCACATCGATTGCACCGACGTGAGGTAGTTCGACGCCGACGCCTTCAATTGCGACGAGCATCCGGGATAGAAAGCATATTCCTTCGTCATGTCGTCACCTGTGTGTCAGGCCGCCGGCTTGCCGCGCCGGGCGTCCTCGAGCTCGTAGGCCTTGGCGAGGATCTTCTGGATGCCGGCCTTGTCCCGGCACTCGTGGCCCTTCACGAGCTCGAGCGGGTTGAGGCGCTTGGCGCGCAGCAGGCCGAAGGCCACGTTCCTCATGCTCCAGCCCTTCTTCAGGCCCGCCACGAAGCCGTCGCGGAAATAGAGCCCGAGCGTGAGGCGCATCTCGTTCACGCGGCCGGTGCGCGTCGAGTTGCCCCAGAACTGCAGCGAGAAGTCGCGCGTCGGCTGCACCCTCGGGGCGAGGCCCTGGCGGTGCGCGTAGGTCGCGAGCCCGTGGATGATGTGGGTGATGGGCAGCTTGCGCGGGCAGCGCACGATGCAGTTGTAGCAGGACGTGCACATCCACACGGCGTCGGATCCGAGCACCTCGTCGCGCTTGCCGGCGCGGATCATCATGAAGATCTTCTGCGGCGAATGCTCCCAGTGCTCGCCCAGCGGGCACGAGCCGGCGCAGACACCGCACTGCATGCACATGCGAACCCAGTCGCCCCTCTCGACCCGTTCCTCGACCTCGCGCAGGAAGTCGTTGGCGTAGGGCGCGGGCTTCGCGATGGCGTTCATGCGAAGCCCTTGAGCGGCGACATGCCGATCTTCCCGATCGTGGCCGCGTATTCGTCGATCAGCTTGGCCACGCGCTCGGTGTCCGTGATCGCGATCTCGAGCGTCGTCACGCGCTCGGGCTCCAGCCCCAGCTGCTTGAGCGTGTCGTCGATCTTGCCCATGCGATAGGTGGCGAGCTCCGAGCCCTTCACGAAGTGGCACTGGTAGTTGTCGCCGTGCTTGCAGCCCATCATCATCACGCCGTCGTAGCCGGAGTTGAGCGCGTCGGTGATCCAGATGGTGTTCACCGAGCCCAGGCAGCGCACCGGGATCGCGCGCACGAAGGCCGAGTAGACGCTCTTCTGCATGCCGGCCATGTCGAGCGCGGGATACGCGTCGTTCTCGCAGGCGAGGATGAGGATGCGCGGCTTCTCGGAGAACTCGTCCGGCATGTCGACCGCCTTGATCTGCGCGCCGACGGTATCCACGGAGTAGTTCTCGAAGGAGATGACGCGCACCGGGCAGGCGCCCATGCAGGTGCCGCAGCGCCGGCAGCGGCTCTCGTTGAATACCGGGAAGCGCTTCTCGTCCTCGTCGATGGCGCCGAACGGGCACTCCACCGTGCAGCGCTTGCACTGCGTGCAGCCTTCGAGGCGCACGCGGGGATACGACAGGTCGCCCGAGCGCGGGTGGGCCGCGCGACCCAGCGACGCGTTCTCGATCGCCTGGATGGCCTTGAGCGCGGCACCCGTCGCGTCCTCGGCCGCCTGGGCCATGTCCATGGGGCGGCGCACCGGGCCCGCGGCGTAGATGCCCGTGCGCCGCGTCTCGTAGGGGAAGCAGATGAAATGCGAGTCGGTGAAGCCGTGGGTGAGCTGCGGCAGGTCGCGGCCCTGGCGATAGGTGAGGTTCAGGACCGAGACCTGCGCCTTCTTCTCCGGCGCGTCGTCGGCGAGCTCGATGTTCACGCCCGAGCCGGGCACCTGGCCGGTGGCGAGCACGACGAGATCCGCCGCGAGGATCGCATCCTCGTCCAGGATGAGGTCGTGGAAGGCCACCTTGCATCCGTCGGCGTCGCCTTCGACGCCGTTCACCTTCGCCTTCGTGAAGGTGACCTCGCGCCGCTGCGCCGCGCGGTAGAAGTCCTCGCCCATGCCGGGCACGCGCAAGTCGTCGTAGAGGACCACCGCGTCGATCGCCGAATCCGCTTCCTTGAGGTAGAGGGCCTGCTTGATGCTCGTGGCGCAGCAATGCCCGGAGCAATAGGGGAGGTGCTTGCCGGTCGTGTCGCGTTGTCCGGCGCATTGCACGAAGGCCACGCGCCGCACCGGCGCGCCGTCGGAGGGCCGCGCGAGCGGCCTGCCCCGGGCGAGCGTGGCGCGCGCGAGCGCCTCGAAGCCGGCCTGGTCCACGACGTTCGCCAGCTTGCCGCCGCCCAGCTCCGGCAGCTTCGCGAGATCGTAGGGCGTGAATCCGGTGGCCTGCACGATGGCGCCGGCCTCCATTTCGACGGTCGTGCCGTCGCCGCGCGCGAGCTTCACCTTGAAGCGTCCCGGCGCGCCGCTGGTCTCCGCGACGGTGGCGCCGACATGCACGGCCACGAGGGGATGCTTCGTCACGCGCTCGATGAGCTCGGGCATTCCCGTGGCCACCGGCGCTTCGTGGGGCTCGCGGGCGGGCACGCGTTTCCAGAGCTGTCCCGCCATGCCGCCCAAGGTCGCGCTCTTCTCCACGAGCACGACCTCGTATCCGGCCTCGGCGGCCTCCAGCGCCGCGGTGAGTCCCGACAGTCCGCCGCCCACCACCAGCAGCCGCCGGCACAGCGCCGTCTGCGGATTGCCCTCGGGAAGGTGGATCTTCTTCACCTCGGCGCAGGCCATGCGCACGTAGTCCTCGGCCATTTCCTGCGTCGTCTCGCGCGCTTCCGCAGTGTCGGGACGCGCCCAGATCACGCCCTCGCGCAGGTTCGCGCGCGCCATCGGCGTGGAGGGGAAATCGAACGCCTCGGCCTTCGCGCGCCGCGAGCACGCCGCGATCGCGATGTGGGTCACGCCCTCGGTCTCGATGTCGGAGTGGATCGTCTGCAGTCCCGCGGTCGAGCACAGGAACTCGTGCGTGCGCACGAGCGCCATCTTGCCTTCCTTCTGCGCCACGGCGGCGAGCTTCGGCATGTCGAGCCGCTCGGCGAGGCCGCAGCCGCCGCACAGGTACGCCGCGAATTTGTTCTCGGCCATCAGTCCCCCGCCACCGGCTCGGCCTTGCGGGCCGGCTCGGCGCCGGCCACCCGGCGCACGACCTGGATCGCGCGCAGCGCCGACGCGGTCGCGCTCTGCGCGGAGCGGTTCACGTCGAGGGGTCCCGCGGCGCATCCCGCCGCGAGCTGGCCGCCGTCGCGCGAGCCTTCCACGAAGCCGCTCGAATCGAGGATCACGTCCGCGGGCAGCTTCACGCCGCGGGTTTCGGGCTCCATGCCGATGGCGAGAACGACGAGGTCATGCTTCGCCGCGTAGCGATGGTAGCCCTCGGTGTCGACGCCGTGCAGCACGAGGTCGCGCGTGGCCGCGTCCTCGGCGATGCGCGCGACCTTCGATTTCACGAACTTCACCTGCGGGTCGGCGCGCACGCTGTTGTAGAAATCCTCGAAGCGGTCGATGGCGCGGATGTCGATGTAGTAGATGGTCGAGCGCGCCTCGGCGCCCGCGGCGTCGCGCACGTAGCGCGTCTGCTTGAGCGAGGCCATGCAGCAGATGCGCGAGCAATGGCGCAGGTGGTTCTCGTCGCGCGAGCCGGCGCACTGGATGAAGGCGACGTTCGTGGCGGGCTTGCCGTCCGAAGGCCGCAGGAGCTTCCCGCCGGTCGGTCCGCGCGGATCGGCGAGGCGCTCGAACTCCACGCTGGTGATCACGTTGTCGAACCGGTCGTAGCCGTAGGGCTGGATCTTCGCGGCGTCGTAGGGCCGCCAGCCGATCGCCCACACGATCGCGCCCGCACGGATCGTGATGAGCCGCTCCTGCTGGTCGAGCTCGATGGCGCCGTAGCGGCACGCCGCGCGCGCCTTCTCAGCGTCCGCGGTGCCGATGATGCCGGGATCGAGCACGTAGCGCCGCGGGTGCGCCATCGCGTGCGGAAGGTACGCCGCGCGCGTCTTCGCGAGCCCGTATTCGAAGGGATTCGGAATCTCCGCCTCGACGGCCGCGGCGCACGCACCGCATGCCGTGCAATTCTCGTTCACGTAGCGCGGGGCGATGCGCACGGTCGCGTTGTAGTCGCCGCGCTTTCCTTCCACGGAAACCACCTCCGCCATGGTCAGCAAGCGCACGTTGCGGTTGGCGCGCAGCCGCCGCAGGTTGATCTCAAGGCCGCACGTGGGATGGCAGAGCTTCGGGAAATAGCGATTGAGCAGCGCCGTGCGCCCGCCGAGGGTGGGGCTGCGCTCCACGAGGACGACCTGCCGGCCGCACTCCGCGGCCTCGAGGGCCGCCGTCATTCCGCCGATTCCGCCACCCACCACGAGGATCGTCGGATCGGTGGGGATCGCTGGTGCCATTGCGCCTCCGTTGCGCGGTTCGGGAATCCCCGGAGCAGTCCCAGCGATTCCATGCTCCGTTATGCGGCCCGCGGCCTTCAAGGGTCAATCCCTCCGTTGGGACGGGAGATAGCCCATTGGAGTGATGCAGGCGCGATGGTCACGGCCGCGTCCCCTCGCGCCTGCGCCGCTCCGCGGCGAGCGCGAGCTCGTGGTCTTCGAGCTCCGGGATCATCGCAGCGTGATCTCCTCGGGGTGCTCGGCCCATTGCCGGGCACGGGCAAAGCCGCCCGCGGCCATCTCTTGCGCCACGCGTTCCCAATGCTCGCGTCCCGACCGCACGGCCTCTTCGAGCGCCGCCGTCGTGCCTGCCGCCTCCCAGGCGTCGCGCGCGGCCGCGAGCCGGGGAAAGAGCATGCGGCGAAGGCCTTCGAAGGTGGCGAACCAGAAATGCAGCGCGCGCGCATCTGCGCGCGCGAGGATCCCGGGCAGCGTCACGAGGCAATCGGCGAGGAGGTCGCGCACGGCGCGCAGCAGGATCTCGGTGCGCCGATCGTCGGTCTCGATCATCAGCCGTTCCCACGCGGCGCCGAGCCGCTCGCCGGCCGCGTGCTCGCCCATCTCGTGCAGGATCAGCGTCTCGCGCTGCTCGCGCGCCATCCGCGCGAGCGCGCCGGCGCGATCCGCGTCGTAGCCGTAGGCCGCGAGCGCCGGGCGCATCGCGCCGCCGCCATGCGCTTCCCACGTCTCGGCCTGGAGCCACAGCCAGCGCTCGAACGCGTCGTGCCGTATGACGATGGTGGCGCGATGCAGCACGGCGGGGGAGGCCTCGATGTCGCGCGCGTGCTCGCGGCCCACCTCGACGATCTCGACCGCGCCGCGTGCCTCGCGCCGCTCGAGCTCGCCCAAGAAGAAATGCGGCTTGCCGAAGCGGCCGCGCGCCGCGCCGTAGACCAGGCCTTGCGACGCGAGCCGGGCGTTCGCGCCCTCCACGTCGAAGGGATCGATCGATTCGCCCGCGATCGGAAGCGGCGACCATTCGTGAGCGTCGAGCGCTTCCCACAGCGCCTCGCGCTCGCCGATCCAGCGCAGGACCTCGGAACGGTGCGGCTGCTCGGCGGGTGCCAGGCCGCGCTCCCAGCGGTAGAGCTCGCGCATCGCGAGGAGGTAGTTGCAGAGCGTGAGACTCTGGGCGTGCCGCGCGTCCGAGATGTGGCAATTGGCCTGCACCGCGGCGACCAGCGCCTCGGGCGGCATCATGGCGGCCCGTAGCGCTTGAGCGTGCGCCGCTTGCCGGGGCGGGATTTCTGGATCACCACGCCACGCACGGCGCAAAGATCGGGAATGTCGATCGTCGCGTAGCGGTCATCGAGCGCGCGCAGGCTCCAGCCGCCGTCGCGCGCCGCGAGCTGGCGGAAGATCCATTCGTCACGCGCGAACGCGAGCACGAACGCGCCATCGGTAGCGAGGCCCTCGGGCTCGATCACGATCACGTCGCCCTCGACGAACTCTGGCGCCATCGAATCTCCCAGCACCATGAGGGCGAAGGGCTCCGCGCCACTGCAGGCGCCGACGTCTCCCTCCAGGGCGGGCGCGATGGGGATCGTGCGGTGCGCGGCCGCGCGGGGCTCGCTCATGGGGCGCTCACGAGGCGGCGAGCCGCGCCCACGCGCCTTCGGTGCCCGCGATGCGCTCGAGGAAGCGCGCGCGCAGGATGAGGCGCGGGTGCGCCGGGTCCTCCTCGAAGGCGGTGCGCTCGTGCAGCACGTTGTTGCAGACGAGGCCCATGCCGGGCGCGAGGCGCGCGCGCACGACGCAGCTCGCGTCGTGGTCCATGAGGGCGAGGAGGCGCGCGGCCGCCTCGCCCGTGGTCGCATCGCAGCGCCAGCGCACGCTGCGCCGTCGCGCGGTGTAGCGCATGTGCAGGTCGCCGGACGCCGCGTCGGTGGAGAACACCGGGCCGCTCACGGCGCCGCGCGCGATGCCGCTGCCATCATTGCGCTCGGGGATCGTGAGCGCGTCCGGCCGCATGAGCGAGCGCACCAGCTCGTCGCCGGCGTCGCGCAGCATGAGCCACGCGAGCTCGGGATCGAGCAGTGCCGTATCGCCGCCGCTGGCCGCCGGGCGCACGCAATGCAGGATCATGGCGCGCACCGGGCGCGATGGCGCGTTGTAGTAGCCGTCGGTGTGCCAGCGCATGCGCCGGCTTGTATAAGGTATGAAGCCCGCATTCGCCTTGCGCGCGTCCACCGCGATGCGCGTGACCCCGTCGCGGGCGGCGAGCGGGTTGGCGTCGAGCGTGGCGAGGCCCAGCTGCGCGCCGAGGCGGCGCGGAACGTCGGCGGCGGCATCGTCGTCCGCGCGGCTCGCGTAGATCGCCATGTTGGTGCGGCCGCAGCGGTCCACGATCGCCGCGGCCTCGCTGCGGGAGAGCCGGTGCGGATCGCACACCTCCACGATGAGGTCCGCCGCGTCGCGCGCCCGCGCCGCGAGCTTGCGATCGCGCCAGCGCAGCCACGCGTCGCGATCGTCGAGGTCGAAGACGCTCGCCGTGCCGTCCCGCACGCGCGGCGCGAGGACGGCGGCGTTCATTCGCCCACGCTCGCCGGGCGCACGCGACGCTGCCGCTCGGGCCCGGTGTCGTTCAGCGCCGCGACGCCCTTGGCGACCATCGCCGCGGCCTCGGGGCCCTCGATGGCGATCACCTGGTCATGGATCCAGGCCTGGTCCTTCCCGGGCACCAGCTCGCTCACGAGGCTCGCGAAGTAGCGCAGGAACGCAAACGTCGGGCCGGCGGCATCGTGGCCGAATTCCGCGTACTCGTCGAAGCGCCGGTTGAGGAGGGCGATGAAGCGCGCCTCGATCGCGGCGGGCGCCTCGATGCCCAGGAGCTCCGCCTCGTTCTCCGCGAGGATGCGCGCGACGTCATGGGCGAGCGCGTGGGCGAACGCGGTGCGTTCCTCTTCGGAATAGCGCTCGTAGGCCACGCGCCACGCGATCTGGATCTCGAAGGCGAGCGCTTCGGCCAGGAACGCGAAATAGCACGGGCCGGCGTCGATGTCGAAATCCGCCTTGCGAAGGCTCGCCAGCATGCGCCGCGCCACGCCCCAGAGCACGAAGCCGAGCGCGGAGGCGACCTCGGCCGGGCTCTTGGCGGTCTCGGCGCGGAACCAGTGGATCTTCGTGCGCACGCCGCTCTAGGCCCCGGGCTTGCGCAGGTAGAACTCGTGGGCGCCGGCGTCGGCCTCGCCGATCGCGACGATCTCGATCCCGGTGATGCGCGCCCAGCCGACGATGTCGTCGTGGATGCCCGGGCAGTCGCTCACCAGCTTGAGCACCTCGCCGGGGCCCAGTGCCTTGAGGAGCTGCTTCGCTTCCACGATGGGCCCGGGGCAGAGCGCTCCGCGCAGGTCGAGCTTCGCGTGCACCGCGATCGCCTTCGCGCGCCCCTTGCGCACGTAGTAGCCGGTCGCCTTGCGCGCTCGCGCCTCGGTGTGGATCACCTCGTTGCCGGTCTGGCGCGCCCACGCGAAGAGGTCGTCGCGCGTGCCGGGGCAATCGGAAAGCAGGAGGAGCACCTGGCCGTCCTTCAGCGCATCGAGGATCTCTTTGGCGCCAAGGATGGGGCCGGGACAGGTGAGCCCGGTGAGGTCCACCATCGCGGCGGGTTCCTGCAGCACGGGGGAAATGACAGGCATGGGCGGCTCCGGTGAAGCGCGCCTCATTCCGGCGCGGTGATGGTCTTGTGCGGCACGAAGAGCCCGCATCCGATGGCGCGGCCCAGGCCCAGGCCCGCGTTCTGCAGCAGGAGCGATGCGGCGTCGCCCAGGCCGTGGACCGCGACGCTGAACGCGGTGACGGCCTTGCCGTCGAGCAGCACCTTCGAGCGCTTGCCGCAGACGAGCGGACGGTGGATGCCGAGCCCCGCGAGCTCGTCGATGAGGCGCGCGCTGAACTCTCCTTCGTCCGTGTCGCCGGTCACGACGCGCGCGGCATAAAGGGTGGGCGCCGGCTCGAGCTTGCGCAGCGTGCCCGTGCCGAGCTTCAGCGCGGTGCCATCCTCGAGCTCCAGCCCCGCGCCTTCGAGGATGCTCGCGGCGCAGATACGATCGCGCGGCATGCGCACCACGAGCTTGGTGCGGCGCGCGACGAGATAGCCGCCGTCGTCCGTGCGCGTGGCGCGCACCGGATGGATGCCGGCGTAGTGCGCGCTGGCGAGCCACGGCGCCACGCGCACCATGGCGCGATAGAGCGGCCACTCGTAATCCACCGGCAGCTCGGGCGCGTCCAGCTCGAACGCGACGTCCACCATCACGGGAGGTGCTGTGACTACGGTCGCGCTCACGCGGCCTTCTCCTTCTCGCGCGCCTCGGCCCACGCCAGCAAGGCGCGGCCCCACGACCCGGCGGTGGCCGGATCGATGTCGAATACGGTGTAGCGGGACCCTTCGCGAATGCGCACGCGCAGCAGGCTCATGCCGCCCGCAGCGTAATCCACCTGCTGCAGCTCGACCCTTTGCCCTCCGAGCGGCACGTCGAATCCCGTGATCGGCGTGATGCGGTTCATGGCTTTGCCGGCGCGCGGAACCCGGCAGGCACATGCATGCCGGGCCCAACGCGCCGTGGTCCTACTGTGGGCGCACCACCCCCCGGCGTCTAGTCACCCGGGGGAAGGACGCGCCGCATACCCCTTTCGGGCTATTCCGCGCCCTACGGAGGGATAGCGGCCGGCGGTTGGCGCTCCTAGCATCGACCGAACCGATGCTATGACCCGCGCAATGGCGCGAGGAGGACCGCGATGGCCAAGAAGATGCACCCCACGCCGATGCTCGACCAGCTGGAGAGCGGACCGTGGCCGAGCTTCGTTACGGGGCTCAAGCGCCTCGCCGAGGACAAGGACATGGTGGTCGACCTGCTCGGCCAGCTCGAGACCTCGTACGAGACGCGCAAGGGGTACTGGAAGGGCGGCACGGTCAGCGTCTTCGGCTACGGCGGCGGCATCATCCCGCGCTTCACGGAGCTGAAGGACGCCAACGGCAAGCCGCGCTTCCCCGACGCCGCGGAGTTCCACACGCTGCGCGTGATGCCCCCGCCGGGCATGCACTACAACACCGACGTCCTGCGCAAGATGTGCGACGTGTGGGAGCGGCACGGCTCCGGCCTCATCGCCTTCCACGGCCAGAGTGGCGACATCATGTTCCAGGGCGCGACCTCCGAGAAGGTGCAGGCCGCGTTCGACGAGCTGAACGAGATGGGCTTCGACCTGGGCGGCGCGGGCCCCGCGGTCCGCACCTCCATGTCGTGCGTCGGTGCCGCGCGCTGCGAGCAGTCGTGCTACGACGAGGCGAAGGCGCACCGCACGGTGATCAACAACTTCCTCGACGACATCCACCGCCCGTCGCTGCCGTACAAGTTCAAGTTCAAGTTCTCGGGCTGCCCGAACGACTGCATGAACTCGATCCAGCGCTCGGACATGGCCGTGATCGGCACCTGGCGCGACAACATGCGCACCGACGAGGCGCTCGCGCGCAAGTACTTCGCCAAGCAGGGCTTGAGCAACCTCGTGAACGACGTGGTGAACCGCTGCCCGACCAAGGCCATCCGCCTGGTCGAGGCGAAGGCGATGCCGAAGGGGCCCACGATCTCCGCGGTCAAGGTCTCCGACACCCAGGCGATCGCCATCGAGAACCGCGACTGCGTGCGCTGCATGCACTGCATCAACGTGATGACCGGCGCGCTCGCCCCCGGCAAGGACAAGGGCGCCACGATCCTCTGCGGCGGCAAGCGCACCCTGAAGATCGGCGACCTGATGGGCACGGTGATCGTCCCCTTCATGAAGCTCGAGACCGACGCGGACCGCGAGAAGCTGGTGGACCTCGGCCGGCGCATCATCGACTTCTTCGCCGAGAACGCGCTCGAGCACGAGCGCATCGGCGAGTGCATCGAACGCATCGGGCTGGTCAATTTCCTCGAAGGTGTGGGTCTCGAGATCGACGCCAACATGGTCTCGGTGCCGCGCACCAACCCGTACGTGCGCACCGACGGCTGGGACGAGGAAGTGGCGAAGCTGAACGCCCACAAGCACGCCGCCGACTGAGACGAACCGAACCGGAGCACGCCATGGCCACCGCCACCGCAACCCCACGCCGCGCGATCGAGTGCGGCGTTCCCGACAACCGGCCGTATCTCCACCCGGCCCTCGTGCGCAACTACGGGAACTGGAAGTACCACGACCGTCCCCGGCCGGGCGTGCTGCACCACGTCTCCCACTCGGGCGACGAGGTGTGGACGGTGCGCGCCGGCACCCAGCGGCAGATGGACGTCCACACGATCCGCAAGCTCTGCGACATCGCGGACAAGTTCGCCGAGGGCCACGTGCGCTTCACGATCCGCAGCAACATCGAGTTCATCGTGGCCGACGAGGCGAAGGTGATGCCGCTCGTCGCCGAGCTGGGCCGCCACGGCTTCCCGGTCGGCGGCACCGGCAACTCGGTGTCGATGATCTCCCACACCCAGGGGTGGCTGCACTGCGACATCCCGGCCACCGACGCCTCGGGCGCGGTGAAGGCGCTCATGGACGAGCTGCACAAGGAGTTCATCCACGAGGAGATGCCCAACCGGGTGCACATCTCCACCTCGTGCTGCGAGATCAACTGCGGCGGGCAGGCGGACATCGCGATCATCATCCAGCACACCAAGCCGCCGAAGATCAACCACGACCTGGTCGCCAACGTCTGCGAGCGCCCGGCGGTGGTCGCGCGCTGCCCGGTGGCGGCGATCCGGCCGGCGCTGGTGAACGGCAAGCCCTCGCTCGAGGTGGACGAGAAGAAGTGCATCTGCTGCGGCGCCTGCTACCCGCCGTGCCCGCCGATGCAGATCAACGACCCCGAGTTTTCCAAGTTCGCGATCTGGGTGGGCGGCAAGAACTCGAACGCGCGCGCCAAGCCCACGTTCATGAAGATGGTCGCCTCGGGTCTTCCGAACCACCCGCCGCGCTGGCCCGAGGTGGCGGAGGTCGTGAAGAAGATCCTCTACGTCTACAAGGAGGATGCGCGCCCGTGGGAGCGCGTCTCCGACTGGGTGGAGCGCATCGGCTGGCCGCGCTTCTTCGAGAAGACGGACCTGCCCTTCACCAAGTACCTCATCGACGACTGGCGCGGCGCGCGGGCGAACCTGAACGCCTCGGCCCACATCCGTTTCTAGACCGGAGAGCGCATGAAGATCGGCGTCCTCGTGAACGAAGGCCCGTACCAGCACCAGGCGAGCGACTCGGCGTACCTCTTCTGCCGCGCCGCGATCGCCGCCGGGCACCAGATCGACCGCGTGTTCTTCTACCACGACGGCGTGAACAACGCGACCAAGTACACCGAGCCGCCCCAGGACGACCGCAACGTGGTCGTGCGCTGGGCGAAGCTCGCCGAGGACCACGGCGTGGACCTCGTGGTGTGCGTGGCGGCGGCGCTGCGGCGCGGCATCGTGGACGACGTGCTCGCCAAGGGCTTCCGCATCTCGGGCCTGGGGCAGCTGGTCGAGTCGGCGATCCGCGCCGACCGGCTCGTGGTCTTCGGCGATTGAGGAGGGTGGCGTGAGCGCAGCCGGAACCGTTCGCAAGTTCATGTTCGTGAACCGCAAGGCGCCCTACGGCACGGTGTACGCGCTGGAGGGGCTCGAGGTCGTGCTGATCAGCGCCGCCTTCGACCAGGACGTGAGCCTCGCCTTCCTGGACGACGGGGTCTACCAGCTCGTGAAGGGGCAGGACACCAAGGCGATCGAGGAGAAGAACTTCTCGCCCACCTACCGCGCGCTCGAGGACTACGACATCGACAAGCTCTACGTGGAGCGCGAGTCGCTGCAGTCGCGCGGCCTCACCGAGTCGGACCTCCTGGTGGAGGCGAAGGTGGTGCCGGCCCGGGAGCTCGCCACGCTCATGAACGCAACCGACGTGCTGATCAGCTTCTGAAGGGAGGACCGCGCATGCTGCACATCGTCAACAAGTCTCCTACCGAGCGCTCGACGTTCGCGAGCTGCCTCGAGCACACGCTCCCCGGCCACTCGGTGCTGCTCATCGAGGACGGCGTGTACGCCGCCACCCGCGGCTCGGCCGGCGCGCAGCGCCTGAAGCAGCTCTCGTCCGAAATCAAGGTCTACGTGCTCTCGCCGGACCTCGAGGCGCGCGCCATGGGCAAGGCGCTCGTCGAAGGCGTGGTCCCGGTGGATTACCGCGGCTTCGTGGACCTGGTCGCCCGTCATTCGCGCGTGCAGTCCTGGCTGTAGCGCGCCCCAGCAACCCAATCGAAAGGAAACGAGGATGGGCACGATCGAAGTGAGCGGCAAGCAGTTCGAGACCGACGAGGAGGGCTACCTGGTCAACCTCGCCGACTGGACCGAGGACGTGGGCGCGGCGATCGCGAAGGAAGAGAAGATCGACATGTCGTCCAACCACTGGGAAGTGGTGAACTTCCTGCGCGATTACTACAACGAGTACCAGATCGCGCCGGCCGTTCGCGTGCTGACCAAGGCGATCGGCAAGAAGCTGGGCGCCGAGAAGGGCAGCAGCCAGTACCTCTACGAGCTCTTCCCGTACGGCCCCGCGAAGCAGGCGTGCAAGATCGCCGGCCTGCCGAAGCCCACGGGTTGCGTGTAGCGCCGCCGCCTGCCCCGAGGCGCTCGCCGCCATGACCGCCGCCGCGCTCTTCGCCGTGCTCTTCTGGTTCGCCGCGGCCGTGCTCGTGGTCGGCGTCGGCGCCCGGGTGTACGCGTACGCGCGCACGCCCGCGCCGCTGAAGATCCCCACGACCCCCGCGCCGACGACGCGGTCGGGCGCGGCGTTTCGCGTCGCGCGCGAGGTCGTCCTCTTCGAAAGCCTGTTCAAGGCGAGCCTGCTCACCTGGCTCTTCGGCTGGACGTTCCACGCGGCACTGGCGGCGGTCCTGCTGCGGCACCTGCGCTACTTCATCGAGCCGGTCCCCGCGTGGGTGGCGCTGGTGCAGCCGTTCGCGCTCTATACCGGGATCGCGATGGCCGCGGCGCTCGTGGCACTCTGGGCGCGGCGCGTGCTCGTCGATCGCGTGCGCTACATCTCGACGCCGTCGGACCATCTCATGCTCGCGCTCCTCCTCGCGATCGCCGTCTCCGGCCTCGCGATGAAGAACCTCGCGCACACGGACATCATCGCCGTGAAATCGTTTTTCCTGGGCCTGCTCGTATTCGAGGTGCGCCCGCTCCCCGGGGATCCGCTCCTCGCCGTGCACCTCGTGCTCGTGGCCGCTCTCGCGATCGTCTTTCCGTTCTCGAAGCTGCTGCACGCGCCCGGGATCTTCTTCAGCCCCACCCGCAACCAGCCGGACAACCCGCGCGAGGCGCGCCATCTCGCGCCGTGGGCCGCCAAGCTGGAGGCGGAGCGCTAGCCATGGCCGCCGAAGTCCACGCGCCGCCGCTGCGCGAATTCCCGGTCCCGCCGAAGCCGCAACCCGGCTCGATGGCCGGCTCGCAGCCGTACGTGGCGAACGCGAAGGTCCAGGAGGCGATCGGCTTTCCCGGGGAACTGGTGCCCGACTGGCACGATCGCGCCATCGGACGGCTGGGCGAGCTGCTGGACGAGTACCGCGGGCTGCGCGTGTACCTCGACGCCTGCGTGCATTGCGGCGCCTGCACCGACAAGTGCCATTTCTACATCGGCACGGCCGATCCCAAGAACATGCCCGTCGCGCGCCAGGATCTGATGCGCGGCGTCTATCGCCGCCACTTCACGCTCGCGGGCAAGCTCTTCCCGAAGCTGGTCGGCGCGCGCGAGCTCACGCGCGAGCTGCTCGACGACTGGTATCGCTACTTCCACCAATGCACCGAATGCCGCCGCTGCTCGGTCTATTGCCCCTACGGGATCGACACGGCCGAGATCACGATGGCGGGGCGCGAGGTGCTGGACGCCGTGGGCTACGGCGAGAAGTACTCCAACGAGATCATCGGCAAGGTGCACAAGATCGGCAACAACCTGGGCCTTCCGGGTCCCGCGCTCGCCGATACGCTGGCCGGCCTCGAGGAGGACGTGAAGGAGGACACCGGCGCGGACGTGCGCTTCCCGCTCGACGAGAAGGGCGCGGAGGTCCTGCTCGTGACGCCGTCGGCGGACTTCTTCGCCGAGCCCCACGTGGACAGCCTCATCGGCTACGCCAAGGTCTTCCACCAGGCGGGCATCCGCTGGACGCTCTCCTCGCAGGCCTCGGAAGCGGGCAACTTCGGCCTCTTCATCGGCAACTACGAGCAGATGCGCAAGATCGCGCTGCGCATCCGCGAGGCGGCGCTCGACCTCGGCGTGAAGCGCATCGTGGTGGGCGAGTGCGGCCATGCGTGGCGCGTCGCCTACAGCTTCTGGAACACGCTCGTCGGCATCGGTGCGGGCGGCAATGACCCCTTCGCGCGGAAGCTGCAGAGCCAGCTCGACCCGAACTACCGCCAGCCCATGCACATCTGCGAGGTGACCTGGGACCTGATCCAGCGCGGCGCGCTCACCCTCGACCCGGAGGCGAACGACCATCGCGTGGTCACCTTCCACGATTCGTGCAACGTCGCGCGCGGCTCGCGCATGGGGGATACCCCCGGTGGGCAGTTCGAGATCCCGCGCGCGATCGTGCGGGCGGTGGCGAACAAGTACGTCGAGATGCGGCCCGGCACCACGCACGAGGAAACGTTCTGCTGCGGCGGCGGGGGAGGGCTCCTCACCGACGAGCTGATCGACCTGCGCGTGAAGGGAGCGCTCCCGCGCATGGAGGCCCTGCGCGAGGTGGTCGACCGCGACGGCGTGAATTTCATGGCGACCATCTGCGCCATCTGCAAGGCCCAGTTCACCAAGGTTCTTCCCTATTACGGCTTCGATCGCGCGCTCGTGGGCGGTGTCCACCAGCTGGTGAGCACGGCGATCCGCCTCGGCGCGAAGCAATAGCGCCCGTCACCCCCGCGAGGATCCCGTGGCCACCAACCCTTCCGAATTGAAGCCCCTCACCTTCCGGCGCTATCGCGACGGCGACAGCACGCCCACCGCAGGCCACGAGCAGATCTTCAAGTCGTCGTGGTCGCACAAGTGTCCGACGTATGTCCAGGCCTCGCCCCCGTGCCAGGCGAGCTGTCCCGCGGGAGAGGACATCCGCGGCTACCTGCAGGTGGTCAACGGCGTCGAGAAGCCGCCGAAGGGCATGGCGTGGCAGGAATATGCCTGGCGCCGGCTCACGGAGGCGAACCCGTTCCCCTCGGTGATGGGCCGCGTGTGCCCCGCGCCGTGCGAGTCGGGATGCAACCGCAATGAAGTCGAGGACCACGTCGGCATCAACTCGGTCGAGCACTTCCTCGGCGACTACGCGAACGCCCACGGCCTGCGCTACGAAGCGCCCGCGGCGCGAACCGGCAAGAAGGTGGCGATTCTCGGCGGCGGTCCCGCCGGCCTCTCGTGCGCCTACCAGCTCGCGCGCAAGGGACATTCCGTCACGATCTTCGACGAGCACGAGCACCTGGGCGGCATGATGCGCTACGGCATTCCGGGCTTCCGCACGCCGCGCACGGTGCTCGACGCGGAGATCCAGCGCATCCTCGACCTCGGCGTCGACACGCGCCTCGGATGCCACGTCGGCAAGGACATCACGATGGAGCAGATCCGCGCCCAGTTCGACGCGGTGTTCCTCGGCATGGGAGCGCAATCCGGGCGCCCGCTGCCCACCCCCGACTCCGAAGCGCCGAACGTGGTGACGGCGACGGCCTTCCTGCGCGCGTTCAACGACGGGCGCATGCGCTACGTCGGCAAGCGCGTTGTGGTGATCGGCGGGGGCGACACGTCCATCGACGTGGCGACCGTCGCGCGGCGCCTCGGCCACATCGCGCACGCGAACCCGACGGACCTGGAAGCCGCGATCGGCGGGCGCGTCGCGCACGACGTGGCGGAGGCCTCCGCGAAGCAGGGCGCCGAAGTCACGCTCACGTCCGTCTTCGCGGTCGACAAGATGCAGGCGCAGAAGCACGAGGTCGAGCAGGCGATGGCCGAGGGTATCGACATCCGGGGCGGACTCTCGCCGGTGGGGATCGTGCGCGGGCCCGAAGGGCGCGCGACGGCGCTGCGGGTCGCCCAGTGCGAGGCGAAGTTCGTGGGCGGCCGGCTGCAGATCGACGTGAAGCCCGGAACGGAGCAGGAATTCCCCGCGGACCTCATCGTTTCCGCGATCGGCCAGGCTGTCGATTTCACGGGCCTCGAGGAATTCGACAACGGCAAGGGCGCGATCAACGCGGACAAGAACTACCAGGTCGCCGGAAAACCCGGCACGTTCGCCGGCGGCGACGTGATCCGGCCCCACCTGCTCACGACCGCCATCGGCCACGGCGCCATCGCCGCCGAAGGCATCGACCGTTTCCTGGGCGGCGAGGAGCAGGAAAAGCGCCCGAAGATCGACGTGCACCACTTCGACCTCGTGCGCAAGATGACCGAGGCCGGGTTGCCGCTGGAAAAGGCGACCGAGCCGATGTGGGGCACGTACGACTCGCCCAAGGCCGTGCACAACTTCGACGACCAGTCCGGCCGCCACGTGATCACCCACGAGGAGCTCTTCCTCGGGCACTTCCAGAACACGCCGCGGCTCAAGCGCACGGTGGTCACGCTCGACCGCGAGAGCGCGCTCGGCAACTTCGAGGAGCGCCTGCGGCCGCTCACCGAGGAGCAGGCGAAGGCGGAAGCGAAGCGCTGCATGAGCTGCGGCATGTGCTTCGAGTGCGACAACTGCGTCGTGTACTGCCCGCAGAAGGCGGTGTTCAAGGTGAAGAAGTCGCAGGCCACGCTCGGGCGCTACGTCGATACCGACTATGGCAAATGCATCGGCTGCCACATCTGCCACGACGTCTGTCCCACCGGCTACATCCAGATGGGGCTGGAGAAGTGAACGCCGGGCGCACAGCCGCGCTCCTCGCCGTCGCGGCGCTGGGGTGGCTGGCGCCGGCGATCGCGGCCGCGCCGGCGCCGGGCGGCCCGACGCTCGATCGCGCGCGCTCCGGCCCGTGCATCGAGGAGCCGCAGGTGATGCGCCGCATCCACATGGACCTCGTGAAGCACGGCCGCAACGACACCGTGCGCCTCGGCATTCGTGACCGCAAGACCAGCCTCGCCACTTGCGTCGACTGCCACGCGAACGCGAAGGACGGCAGCGTCGTGGGCTCCGACACCCATTTCTGCCAGGGCTGCCACGCGTATGCCGCGGTGAAGCTCGATTGCTTCGAATGCCACTCCAGCCACGCGCGCGAAGCGGTGCGGATGACGACCGAAGGGCCGTCGCCCGCTGCAACAGCGGGGAAGGGCGGATCGTGAAACCCGACGATCCCTCGCGGCGCGATTTCCTCGGCGTTTCCGCGGCGCTCGCCGGGCTCGCGATCGCGCCGGGCATCTTCCTCTACGATTACGCGCAGGCGAAATCCGCCGGCGAGGCCGCGAGCCCGAAGGTGCGCTGGGGGTTGCTGGTCGACAGCACGCAGTGCACTTCGGGTTGCACGGCCTGCGTGGACGCCTGCCGCACGGAGAACGGGCTGGGTGCCTCCACGCGTCCCACCGACGTGCAATGGGTACGCAAGGTGGAGCTCAAGGATCGCAAGACCGGACGCACGGCCTTCGCCCCCGTCATGTGCCAGCACTGCGCCGAGCCGCCCTGCGTGGACGTCTGTCCCACGGGCGCCTCCTTCAAGCGCGCCGACGGCATCGTCATGGTGGATCGGCACGTCTGCATCGGCTGCCGCTACTGCATGATGGCCTGCCCCTACAAGGCGCGCAGCTTCGTCCACGAGCCGCAGTCGGGCCAGAAGGCCGACGTCCCGCGCGGCAAGGGCTGCGTCGAAAGCTGCAACCTGTGCGCGCCGCGCATCGACCGCGGCGGCATCCCCGCGTGCGTCGAGGCGTGCGACCGCGCCGGCCATCGCGCGATCATCTTCGGCGACCTGAACGATCCGGCGAGCGAGATCTCGAAGCGCATCCGCGAGGTCGCCACCACCGCGCTGCGCCCCGAGCTGCGCCTCGACCCGGGAGTGCGCTATGTGGGACTTTAGAGTGGCGCGCGCGTGGTGGATCGTGGCCGGGGCATTCGCCACGCTGGTGGCGCTCGGCCTGGGCGCGGCATGGGTGATGGAGGAGCACGGCCACGTCGTCACCGGCATGACCAACCAGGTCGTCTGGGGCGTGCCGCACGTGCTCGCGATCTTCCTCATCGTGGCGGCCTCGGGCGCGCTCAACGTGGCCTCGATCGCCTCGGCGTTCAAGGAGCCGGCGTACAAGCCGCACGCGCCGCTGTCCGTGCTGCTCGCGGTGGCGCTCCTCGCCGGCGGCCTCATGGTGCTGGTGCTCGACCTCGGACGCCCCGAGCGGCTGGTGATCGCGGCCACGCGCTACAACTTCCGCTCCATCTTCGCGTGGAACATGATCCTGTACACCGGGTTCTTCGCGATCGGCGTCACGTACCTGTGGACGATGCTGGAGAAGCGCTTCGGCCGGTTCACGCGCCCGGCGGGGATCGCGGCGTTCGCGTGGCGCATCATCCTCACGACCGGCACCGGGTCCATCTTCGGGTTCCTCGTCGCGCGCCAGGCATACGCGGCAGCCGTCATCGCGCCGCTCTTCATCGCGCTCTCGCTCGCGTGGGGCACCGCGGCCTTCTGCATCGCGCAGCCCGCGCTGGTACTGGCCGGCGGCGCGCCCATGGGCGAGGAGATGGGACGCCGGCTGGGACGGCTGCTCGCGCTCTTCGTGATCGTGGTGCTGTGGCTCACGGTGGTCTACCACGCGACCAACCTCTATTGGGCGAAGCAGACGGCCTTCGAGCGCTTCATCCTCGTCGAAGGCGTGCCGTACGCCGCGCTCTTCTGGATCGGATTCGTCGCGCTGGGAAGCCTCGTCCCGCTGGGACTGCTCTATCACCCGCGTTACGGCGGGCCGCGCTCGCGGCTGGTCGCGAGCCTGCTCGTGATCGCGGGCGCCGTCGCTTTCCTCTACGTGTTCGTGATCGGCGGCCAGGCGTTTCCGCTCGACATCTTCCCCGGCTACGCCACCTCGAGCAGCTTCGCGGACGGCGCGGTCGCACGCTACGCCCCCAGCGCGCCGGAAATCGCGCTCGGCATCGGGGGCGTGGCGGCCGCGGCGCTCATCACCGCGATCGGCGCGCGCCTCTTCCCGATCATGCCCGCCGCCCCGGTGCCGCACCCATGACGGGCCGCTTCATGGCCGGCGTGATGATCTCGGCGGCGTGGCGCTCGTCGGGCAAGACGACGGTTGCCGCGGGACTCGCCGCCGCGCTCGCGCGGCGCGAGCTCGCCGTGCAGCCGTTCAAGAAGGGACCGGACTTCATCGACCCGCAATGGCTCTCGGTCGCCGCGGGCCGCCCGTGCCGCAACCTCGACCTGCATCTCCAGGGCGCGCTCGGCGTGGACGACTACTGGCGGCGGCATGCGTCGCGCGCGGAAGTCGCGCTGATCGAGGGCAACCTCGGCCTGCACGACGGCCTCGCGCTCGACGGCTCCGACAGCAACGCGACCCTCGCGCGCCGGCTCGGCGTTCCCGTCGTCGTGGTGCTGGACGCGCGCGGCATGGGGCGGGGAGCGGCCGCGCTGCTCCTGGGCCTCGCCGCCTTCGATCCGCAGGTGCGCATCGCGGGCGTCGTCCTCAACCGCGTGGCGGGCTCGCGCCACGAAGCGAAGCTGCGCGCTTCCATCGAGGCGCACACCGCCATGCCGGTGCTGGGCGCCATCGGCGAGGATGCGCGGCTGGCGATCGTCGAGCGCCACCTCGGGCTCATGCCCGCGAACGAGGCGCCCGATGCGCAGGCGAGCGTGCGCGCGCTGGGCGACATGATCGAGTCGTGCGTGAACGTGGGCGCGATCCTCGCCGCCGCCGCCACCGCGAGCCCGTTGCCGGCGCTCGAAATCATTTCCCCACGGCGCCCGCCGGCAGGCGGCCCGCGCATCGGCATCGCGCGCGACCGCGCGTTCGGCTTCTACTATGCCGACGACCTCGAGGCGCTGCGCGAAGCCGGCGCCACGCTGGTGCCCTTCGACACCACGAGGGATGCGCGCCTGCCCGATGTGGACGCGCTCTTCATCGGCGGCGGCTTTCCCGAGACCCAGGCCGAAGCGCTGGAAGCGAACGCGGCGCTGCGCGGCGAGATCCGCAACGCCATCGAGGGCGGCATGCCGGTCTACGCGGAATGCGGTGGCCTCATGTACCTCGCCCGTTCCGTCACGCACCACGGCCGCACCTACCGGATGGTGGGAGCCGTTCCGGGCGACGCGGTGATGCATTCGAAGCCGATCGGCAAGGGGTATGTGACGCTCGCCGAGACCTCGAGCCATCCCTGGGCGGGCGGCGTGCCCATCCAGGCCCACGAATTCCACTACTCGAGCCTCGAGAACGTCGATCCGTCGGTGCGCTACGCCTATCGCGTCGTGCGCGGCCACGGCATCGACGGCGCGCGCGACGGCCTCGTGCACCGCAACGTGCTGGCCTCGTACGCCCACTTGCGCAGCGTCGGTGGCAACGACTGGACAGCGCGCTTCGTCGCGCACGTGCGGCGCTGCCGGGACCAGCCGGTGGCGCGCGCGCTCGCTACGGCCGAAGCCTGAACGCGGGAGGAGGAGACCAGATGATGCTCACGATCACCGAGGAAGCCGCGCTGCAGATCCGCCGCGCCGCCGAAGGCGAGGGCGACGAAGCGACGCTGCGCATCGCCGCGCGCCGCGTCGAGGACGGCTCCATCGACTACGGCCTCGGCTTCGACCGCACGCGGCCCGGCGACACGCGCGTGCCTTTCCAGGACGTGGTCGTGGTGGTCGCGCCCGACAGTCGCGAGCTGCTCGAGGGCACGACGATCGACTTCGTGGAGATGGCGCCCGGCGACCATCGCTTCATCTTCGCCGCGCAGGCCATGGAGGTGACCCCATGAGCGGCCGCGATTTCCTGCCCGGCCAGGTCTACCTCGTCGGCACCGGCCCGGGTGATCCCGACCTGCTCACGCTGAAGGCGCTGCGCCTCATGCGGCAATGCGACGTCGTGCTCTACGACAACCTCGTGACGCCGGCCATCATGGCGCTCCTGCGCCCCGAGGCCGAGCGCATCTACGTCGGCAAGCGGCGCGCGGACCACGCGCTGCCGCAGGAAGAGATCAGCGCGCTGCTTGTGAAGCTCGCGCGCGAGGGCAAGCGCGTGCTGCGGCTCAAGGCCGGCGATCCGTTCGTCTTCGGCCGCGGCGGCGAGGAGATCGAGATGCTCGGGCGCGAAGGGGTGGCCTTCGAGGTGGTGCCGGGCATCACCGCGGCGCTCGGCGTGGCGGCCTACGCCGGCATCCCGCTCACCCATCGCGACTACGCGCAGTCGTGTGTCTTCGTGACCGGCAACCGGCGCGACGGCAGCCTCGACCTCGACTGGGAGGCGCTCGCACGGCCGCGCCAGACGCTCGTGATCTACATGGGATTCCAGAATCTCGCCGAGCTCTGCCGCCAGCTCGTCGCGCACGGCCTCCCGGAGTCGACGGCGGCGGCGATCGTGCAGCAGGGCGCGACCCCCGAGCAGCGCGTCGTCACGGGGAATCTGGCCACGCTTCCCGCGCTCGCCGCGGAAGCCGCGCTGCATCCGCCCACGCTCATCATCGTGGGCGAGGTGGTGCGGCTGCGCGAGCGCCTCGCGTGGTACGAAGCCGCGCGCCACGAGGCGGCGCTGGCCTCGGAAGTCAGCCGGTAGAGCCGGAGACCTTGCGCTCCACGGCGTAGACCGCCGCTTCGACGCGCGAGCTCACGTTGAGCTTGGACAGGATGTGGCGCACGTGCAGCTTCACGGTGTCGTGGCTGATCACGAGCGCCTTGGCGATCGCCTTGTTGCTCAGGCCCTGCGCGATGTAGCCGAGGATCTCCAGCTCGCGCTCGGTGAGCGAGCGTCCCGCGGGCTCGCGGCCCTGGGTCGCGCCGAAGAGCAGCGAGAGCTTGTTCGCCATCGCGGGGGCGACCACCAGCTCGCCCTTCAACGCGCGGCGGATCGAATCCACGACGTCGTCGGGATCCATGTCCTTCAGCAGGTAGCCGCGCACGCCGGCGCGCATCGCGTTGGCGAGGTCCTCCTGCGAGTCGCACATGGTGAGGATCAGCACCGGCGTCTCGAGGCCCTCCGCGCGGAAGCGCTTGAGGAGCGTGAAGCCGTGCATCGCCGGCATGCGCAGGTCCATGATGGCGAGGTCGGGCTTGAGCTCCCGCAGCAGCCGCACGGCGGCTTCCGGCTCGGCGGTCGCGCCCACCACGCGGATGCCCGCGCGATGCTCGAGCAGCTCGGCGAGCCCGCGGCGACACAGGCCGTGATCGTCGATGAGGACTACGCGCACGGGGGAGTCCGCCATGGGCTCAGGCTCCGGCCACCGGCGCCGGCATGGTGAGCCGCACGCGGGTTCCCTTGCTCGGCAAACTGCGGATCTCGAGATCGCCCCCGATGCGCTGGGCGCGCTCGCGCATGATGTCGAGCCCGTAGTGGCCGCCATCGCCGCGGGCCGGCCCGGCCTCCACGCCGCGGCCGTCGTCCTCGACGCTCACCCGCAGCTTGCGGGCGCGGCGGTCGATCACGACGCGGGCGCTGCCCGCGCCGGCGTGCTTCACCACGTTGGCGAGGGCTTCCTGGACGATGCGATAGACCTGGATCTCCTGCTCCGGCGGCAGGCGCAGGTCGGCCACGCGGTTGTCGATGCGAAGCGCCACACCCGTGCGCTCCTCGAACGTGCGCGCGATGCCCTCCAGCGCGCGCGCGAGGCCGTGCTCGACGCCGCTGCGAAACTGCGTGATCAGCTCCCGAAGCCGGCCGTGCGCCTCGCCCATCACGGCGTTCACGTCGTCGAAGTACTTGAGCGCGCGGGCGTCTTCGCCGTCCTCCAGCGCGTCGTGCAGCAGCGTCATGCGCATGCGCATGTAGGCGAGGCTCTGGGCTAGCGAATCGTGGACCTCGCCGGCGAGCAGCTGGCGCTCGGCCACCAGCGAGGACTGCAGGCGCTCCTGCTCGAGGAGCGCGTTCTCGATGACGAGGTCGAGCATGTCCCTCACGGGCTCCAGGAGGCGCGCGAGATCCGCGGAGTCGCGCTCGCCCTCGCCGAAGAAGAGGTTGAAGACGCCGATGGCGCGTCCGCGGCAGTGCAGGGGAAGCGCCAGCGCGGGGCCGCTCTCGTCGTCGCCCACGATCGGGCCCACCCGGCTGCGGCACGACGCCGCTCGAGCGTCGACCTGCATGCAATTGTCGTGGAGGGCGAGGCCGCAGATTCCGCAGTCGCTCGCGACGTCGCGCTCGCGCGCGAGCCATTGGGGCGGCAGGCCCACGGCGGCCACGAGCCGCATCTGCGCCGGCTCCGCGCCGACGAGGCGGACGGCGCCGCCACGGGCACCGGTGAGCCCCACGATGGCGATCAGGCCGCGCTCGAGCACCGCGTGCAGCGCGGGATTGCCGGCGAGCGGCGGCGGCGCTTCGCGAAACGGCGCGGCGGGCGCCGCCCCGTCGGGGCGATCGCCGTCGTGAACGATTCTCAATTGCCGCTTCGTCACGCTTCGTCCTCCTCCTGGGAAGGAACTTCGCGGGGTTGTGGGAAGGCCCCCGTCTGCCGATGTGACCCGTGGATTGTACGGTCCCGATGGCGGCCCATGTTGCGCGCCATCAAGCCCTCCCCCATGTGGGTAGGTGCCCTTCCCAACACGGTGATAGACGCAGGGCGGGCGGCCTGCGGTAATGACGCTGCCATGGCACTGGTCAATCCCCACGGGGGCGGGAGCCTCAAGCCGCTGCTTCTCGAAGGCACGGAGCTCACCGCCGAACGCAAGCGCGCAGCGCGCCTGCCCCGGCTCACGGTCTCCTCGCGCGAGCGCGGCGACCTCGTGATGATGGGGATCGGAGGCTTTACGCCGCTCGAGGGCTTCATGCCGCACGCGGACTGGGAAGGCGTGTGCGATGGTTACAGGACCGCGAGCGGCCTTTTCTGGCCCATCCCCATCACGCTCTCGGCCGACCGCGCGAGCGCCGCTTCGATCGCCGTGGGTTCCGACATCGCGCTCGCGGACCCGGAAGGCGGCGAGCTCCTCGCGACGATGCGCGTCACCGAGAAATACGCGATCGACAAGGCGCACGAGTGCGCGAGCGTCTTCCGCACGACCGACCCGGAGCATCCCGGCGTGCGGATGGTGATGGCGCAAGGCGAGGTGAACCTCGCCGGCCCGGTGAAGGTGCTCTCGGACGGCGGCTTCGGCGCGAAGTACGGCGCGCTCTTCATGACGCCGGCCCAGACGCGCGCCGCCTTCGAGCGCCTCGGCTGGTCGAAGGTGGCGGCGTTCCAGACGCGCAACCCGATGCACCGCTCGCACGAGTACCTCGCGAAGGTCGCGATCGAGGTGTGCGACGGCGTGCTGATCCATTCGCTGCTGGGCAACCTCAAGCCCGGCGACATTCCGGCGGAAGTGCGCACGGCCGCCATCTCCGCGCTCACCGACCAGTACTTCGTCGCGAAGACGGTCGTGCAGGCGGGCTACCCGCTCGACATGCGCTACGCCGGCCCGCGCGAAGCGCTGCTGCACGCGCTCTTCCGGCAGAACTACGGCTGCTCGCACCAGATCGTGGGGCGCGACCACGCGGGCGTCGGCAGCTACTACGGCCCGTTCGACGCGCACAGGATCTTCGACGAGATCCCGCACGGAGCGCTCGAGACGCAGCCGCTCAAGATCGACTGGACATTCTGGTGCTACCGCTGCGGCGGGATGGCCTCGGCGCGCACCTGTCCGCACGGCGACGAGCACCGCCTGCTGGTATCCGGCACGAAGCTGCGCAAATGGCTCTCGGAAGGCGCCGACGTGCCGGCCGAATTCAGCCGCCCCGAAGTGCTCGTCATCCTGCGCGAGTACTACGCCGGCCTGGAAGAGAAAGTGGAAGTGAAGCTCGTGGGGCATTCGGCGCGCTGAGCGCGGCCGCCCGCGGCCCGATCGATTTCGACTTGAGGAAGGAGTGACGCCATGCCCACCTTCGTCCGTACCGAGAAGTGCGACGGCTGCAAGGGACAGGACAAGACCGCGTGCATGTACATCTGCCCGCACGACCTGATGATGCTCGACCGCGACGGCTCGGTGACGGGGCACGCGATGAAGGCCTACAACCAGGAGCCCGAGCAGTGCTGGGAGTGCTACTCCTGCGTGAAGATCTGCCCGCAGGGCGCGATCGAGGTGCGCCACTACGCGGACATCGTGCCGCTCGGCGGCTCGGTGCAGCCGATGCGCGGCAGCGACTCCATCATGTGGACCATCAAGTTCCGCAACGGCACGCTCAAGCGCTTCAAGTTCCCGATCCGCACCACCTCCGAGGGCTCGATCGATCCGTACGGCGGCAAGCCGATGCCCAAGATGGCCGAGATCGACCACCCGGGCTTCTTCACGAAGACGGTCTCCGGCGGCTTCCGGCCGGGACGCGACGGCGAGCTCATCCGCCGCAGATAGATCCAGCGAAACGAGGTGAACGACATGACACAAGGAACGTTCGAGAACCCGCGCATCGTCGAGGAAGAGCTCGACATCCTGCTCATCGGCGGCGGCATGGCCTGCTGCGGCGCCGGCTACGAGATCATGCGCTGGGCCGAGGCGCTCAAGGCCGAGACCGGCCACGAGCTGAAGATCCGCCTCGTGGACAAGGCGGCGATGGACCGCTCGGGCGCGGTGGCGCAGGGGCTGTCGGCGATCAACACGTACATCGGAGCCGAGCAGGACCCGGCCGACTACACGCGCATGGTCTCCAACGACCTCATGGGCATCACGCGCGACGACCTCGCCTACGACCTCGGGCGCAACGTGGACGACTCCGTGCACCTCTTCGAGGAGTGGGGCCTGCCGATCTGGAAGACGGACGCCAACGGTGTGCGCCACGACGGCGCCGAATCGATCCGTGAAGGGCTGCCCACGCTCAAGGAAGGCGGCAAGCCGGTGCGCTCGGGCAAGTGGCAGATCATGATCAACGGCGAATCCTACAAGTGGATCGTCGCCGAGGCGGCGAAGAAGGCGCTGGGCACGGACCGCGTCCAGGAGCGCATCTTCATCGTGAAGCTGGTGAACGACAAGAACGATCCGTCGCGCATCGCGGGCGCGGTCGGCTTCTCGGTTCGCGACAACACCATCCACGTCTACAAGGCGAAGGCGGTGCTGCTCGCCGCCGGCGGCTGCGTGAACCTCTTCCGGCCGCGCTCGGTGGGCGAGGGCACGGGCCGCGCGTGGTACCCGGTGTGGAACGCGGGGAGCACCTACGCGATGGCCGCCGAGGCCGGCGCCGAGATGACGATGATGGAGAACCGCTTCGTGCCGGCGCGCTTCAAGGACGGCTACGGGCCGGTGGGCGCGTGGTTCCTGCTCTTCAAGGCCAAGGCGACCAACGCCTATGGCGAGGACTACATGACGAAGAACAAGGAGCTCCTCAACGACTACCCGCCCTACGGGCAGGCGGCGGTGCCGGCGTCGTGCCTGCGCAACCACCTCATGCTCAAGGAGATGAAGGAAGGCCGCGGCCCGATCTACATGGACACGGTCGCCGCTCTCGCCAAGCTGCGCGAGACCCTCACGCCGAAGGAAGTGAAGCATCTCGAGGCCGAGGCGTGGGAAGACTTCCTCGACATGTGCATCGGCCAGTGCGGCATCTGGGTGGGCGAGAACATCGAGCCGGAGAAGAAGAACTCCGAGCTCATCCCGACCGAGCCGTACCTGCTGGGCTCGCACTCGGGCTGCTGCGGCATCTGGGTCTCCGGACCGACGGACGTCGGCGCGCCGACCGCGGCCGAAGGCGAGTTGGATGGGGTCCCGGCGCACCTGCCGCGCGGCTGGAACTGGGGCTATCGCTCCATGACGACCGTGAAGGGCCTCTTCACCGCCGGCGACGGCGTGGGCGCCTCGGGCCACAAGTTCTCCTCCGGCTCGCACGCCGAGGGCCGCCTCGCGGCCAAGGCGATGGTGAAGTTCGCGTGGGACAACAAGGACTGGAAGCCCGAGCTCGACACCGCCCCGGCGCAGCTCGCCGAGGAGATCTACAAGCCGGTGCGCACCTACCTCGAGCACAAGGACTACACGACCGCGATCGACATCAACCCGCACTACATCACGCCCAAGATGCTGCAGTTCCGCCTGCAGAAGATCATGGACGAGTACGTGGCGGGGTGCGCGACCTACTACAACACGAACGACAAGCTCCTCGGCATCGCAGAGGAGAAGCTCGCGATGCTGAAGGAGGACGCGCTGAAGATGCGCGCGAAGGATCTCCACGAGCTGCTGCGCGCGTGGGAGAACTACCACCGCATCCTCACCGCGGAAGCGCACATGAAGCACATCCAGTTCCGCCAGGAGTCGCGCTACCCGGGCTTCTACTACCGCACCGACAAGAACTTCGTCGACGAGAAGAACTGGCACTGCTTCGTGAACTCGATCTACGACAAGAAGACGCACCAGTGGACCTGCTTCAAGCGCAGGCACGTCGACCTCGTGGACAAGTCGAAGCTCTTCAAGACCGCGCCGGCTCCCGCGGTCGCTCCGGCCGCACCCGTGAGGGCGGGCGCCACGGCGGACTGAGGGCCGCGCGTTGAATCCCTTTCCCGGCAGCCCCGTCGTTCCGGAGACCTTCGGCGGGGACCGGGAGATCCGCTTCCGGTGCCGCAAGGGCATCGCGTGCTGGAACGCGTGCTGCTCGAACATCGACATCACGCTGACGCCGTACGACGTGCTGCGCCTGAAGCATCGCCTGGACCTGGGCTCGGGCGAGTTCCTGCGCGAATTCACGTTTCCCTATGAGCTGGAAAAAGACGGCCTCGCGGGCGTGAAGCTGAAGCCCGTCGAGGGCGGCGCCGCATGCCGCTTCATGACGCCCGAGGGTTGTTCCGTCTACGAGGACCGGCCCACCGCGTGCCGCTACTATCCGGTGGCGCTGCTCGCGATGCGCAAGCAGGGCGAATCCACGGACCGCGACTCCTACGCGCTGGTGAGGGAGCCGCATTGCCTGGGCCACCAGGAGCCGCGCACGATCACCGTCGCGCAGTATCGCCGCGAGCAGGGATTGGAGGACTACGATCTGCTCGCGCGCGGCTGGCGCCAGCTCGTGCTGAAGAAGATGTCCTCGGGCCCGACGGTGGGCAAGCCTTCGCGCCGCAGCCTCGAGCTCTTCTTCACCGCGTGCTACGACCTGGACCGCTTTCGCGCCTTCGTCTCGAGCGACGCGTTCCGCTCCCTGTACGACGTTGCCGAGGCGGAGATGGCGGAGATCCTCGCGGACGACACGCAGCTCATGCTCTTCGCCTTTCGTTTCCTGCGCCAGGTGATGTTCGGCGAGGAGACCATCGCCATGCGCCCGCAAGCGGTGGAGGAGTGGCGCGAGCGCGCGCGTTCGCGCGCCGAGGCGCTCGAGCGCGAGGCGGCCGAACGCCGCGCGGCGGAGTACTGCGAAGAGCAGCTGGAGTAGTGCGCCTCGGGCCGCGCGGGAGCGGCTACCAGCCGCCGGACCGCACCCAGTCCTCGAGCATGGGAATGCGGTCCACGCCCCAGAACGGCTCGCCATCAACGATGAAGAACGGCGAGCCGAACACGCCGGCGGCCATCGCCGCGTCGACCTCGCCCTTCACCCGTTCCTTCACCGCGGGATCCTCGATCGCGGAGGCGAGCGCCTTCGAGTCGAGGCCGGACTCTTGCGCCACCTTCAGCATGTTGGGCGGCGCGCCGATGTCGCGGTTGTCCGTGAAATACGCCTCGTAGAGGGACTTGGCGAGGCGCCGCGCCTGCATCGGGTCGCGGTCGTCGAGCCAGTAGAACGCGCGGCAGGCGGCCACCGTCCCGATGGGAAAGCTGTCGGGATGGCGATAGGCCACCTTGTGCCGGCGCGCGGTGCGGGCGAAATCCCGCTTCGAGTAGTCGCCCTTCAGCGGCACCTGCGTGAGCGGCGCCTGGCCGGTCACCTTGAAGATGGGCCCGAGCAGGATCGGTCGCCAGCGAAACGGCCGGCCGATGCGCTGCTCGAGGTCTTCCGCGAGCTGGCTCGCGATGTACCCGTAGGGCGACGAGAACTCGAAGTAGAAATCGACCGGCCGCTGCGCGTTCATGGAGCGGGCGGGATTTCGCCGGACTGCGTGTCGGTCGCCTGCGTCTCCACCATCTGCAGCGGTTCCGCATCGGCGATCGCGCCGCGGCGCCGGCGCGGCTTGGTGCGGCGCGGCAGCTCGTCCTCGCTCGACGCCACCGGCGCGACCTCCGCCTGCGTCTCGACGAGTTGCAGCGGCGCCTGCACGACTTCGGCAGGGCCCTGCTGGTGGCGGCGGCGCTGCGGACGGTGCAGCTCCTCGCCGGTCTCGTCGTGCTGGTTCACCGCGTGGAATTCCACGTGGACCGCGGGGGAAACGGGCGCGGGCGCGGGGACCGCAGGCTGCGGCGCTTCCTCGCGCCACGGCTGCTCGCGCGGTTCCTCGCGGCGCGTTTCGGCAGGCGGACGCTCCTCGCGGCGAACCTCTTCGCGCGGACGCTCCTCGCGTCGCGGCTCCGCGCGGGGCTCCTGCCTCGGCTCCTCGCGCGCGACCGCTTCCGCGGAGGGCGCCGCCGTCTCGAGCGGCATTTCCGATTGGGCGGCGGACGGAGCGCTCACGCCTTCGCGCGGCGCGCGGTCTCCGCGCTCGCCGCCACGGCCACGGCCGCGACGCCGGCGGCGGCCCTGGCCTTCTCCGGGCTCGCCCTGCGCGGGCGCACCTTCTCCCGCGGGCCGCGATTCGATGCGCGCGGCGCCTTCGGCGCCTTCACCACGCGTCGCCTCGGAGGGACGCGGCGGGCGCGGGCCCGCACGTCCTTCGTCGCGGCGGGCCTCGCGTTGCTCGCGCGGCTCGCGCGCTTCCCGCGGTTCCCGTTGCTCGCGCGGTTCGCGTTGCTCGCGCGGCTCGCGTTGCCCCTCGCGGGGTTCGCCGCGCTGGTCCGGGCGACGCTCCTGGCGCGGCTCGCCGCGCCGCGCTTCGCGCTCCCCTCGGCCTTCTCCGCGTCCGTGCTCCTCGCCGCGACGCGATTCGCCGCGCGGTCCGCCGCGCCGCGTTTCCTCGCGCTCGCGTCCGCGGCCGCGTTCCTGCCCGCGCCCTTCACGCTCCGGCTTTTCCTCGAGCGCGGGGGTCACCGTGGCGCGGGCGGGTGCCGCCGGCGCGGCGGGCTTGCGCAGCCAGCCGAACAGCATGTCGATGAGCCCCTTCTCCTCGTGCGCGGCGCTCGCGGCGGCGACCGGCGCCTGCGGCGCGGGGCGCGGCGGGACGACGGGCTGCTCGACCGCCATCGGCGCCGGCTGCTCGGGCTTGATGCCCTTCACCAGCGGCTCGGGGCGCGGCGCCTTCGCTTCGGGCGCCTTGGAGGGCAGGCCCACCGGCTCCTCGTCGGGCACCGTCACCAGCTCGTAGCTCGGCGTCTGCACGTCGAGCTGCGGGGAATCGTGGCGCAGGCGCTCGACGTGATAATTGGGCGTCTGCAGCCCGGGATTGGGAATCAGCAGCACGTTCACCTTGAGGCGCGCCTCGATGCCGAAGATCTCCGAGCGCTTCTCGTTGAGGAGGTAGGTGGCGACGTCCACCGGCACCTGCGCGTGGATGGCGGCGGTGTTCTCCTTCATCGCCTCCTCCTGCAGGATGCGCAGCACGTGCAGCGCCGTGGAGGCGGTGTCGCGGATGTAGCCGGTGCCGTGGCAGCGCGGGCAGGGCGAGTGCGTCGTCTCCTCGAGCGAGGGCTGCAGGCGCTGGCGCGAGAGCTCGAGCAGGCCGAAGCGCGAGATCTTGCCGATCTGCACGCGGGCGCGGTCGTGGCGCAGCGCGTCGCGCAGCCGGTTCTCCACCTCGCGCTGGTTCTTGGCGCTCTCCATGTCGATGAAGTCGATCACGATGAGCCCGCCCAGGTCGCGCAGGCGAAGCTGGCGCGCGACCTCGTCGGCGGCCTCGAGGTTCGTGTTGAACGCGGTCTGCTCGATGTCGTGGCCGCGGGTCGCCCGCGCGCTGTTCACGTCCACCGAGACCAGCGCCTCGGTATGGTCGATCACGATGGCGCCGCCGGAGGGCAGCGTCACGTCGCGCCGGTAGGCGCTCTCGATCTGGTGCTCGATCTGGAAGCGCGAGAAGAGGGGAATGTCGTCGCGGTAATGCTTGACCTTGTTCACGTTGGCCGGCATCACCGTCGTCATGAACGCGTAGGCCTGGTCGTAGATCGCCTGGGTGTCGACGAGGATCTCGCCGATGTCGGGCTGGAAGAGGTCGCGGATGGCGCGCACGACCAGGCTCGACTCGAGGTAGATGAGGCACGGGCCCTTCTCCTCCTCGGCCGCCTTCTCGATCGCGTTCCAGAGCTGCAGCAGGTAGTTCAGGTCCCACTGGAGCTCTTCCGCGCTGCGCCCGATGCCGGCGGTGCGGGCGATGAGGCTCATGCCCTCGGGCACCTGCAGCTGGTCCATCACCTCGCGCAGCTCGTTGCGGTCCTCGCCCTCGATGCGGCGCGAGACGCCGCCGCCGCGCGGGTTGTTGGGCATGAGCACGAGGTAGCGGCCGGCGAGCGAGATGTAGGTGGTCAGCGCCGCGCCCTTGTTGCCGCGCTCGTCCTTGTCCACCTGCACGATCATCTCGTGGCCCACCTTGAGGTGGGTGGCCATCTTCGAGCGGCCGAACTCGCCGCCGTCGTTGACCATGTACTGCTTGGCGATTTCCTTGAAGGGCAGGAAGCCGTGGCGTTCGGCGCCGTACTCGACGAAGACCGCTTCCAGGGAGGGCTCTACGCGGGTGATGACGCCCTTGTAGATGTTGCTCTTGCGTTGTTCCTTGCCGGCGGACTCGATGTCGAGGTCGACGAGTTTCTGACCGTCGACGATGGCGACCCGGAGTTCCTCCGCCTGGGTCGCGTTGAAAAGCATGCGCTTCATCGTTTCTTTCTCCCGCGCTCGCACACGGAAGGGGGCCCGTTCGCCGGGACCCGGGCGACGAGTTACTTCAGAAGTCGGTTCTTGGTGGCGTCACGGGAAGTGAGCGAGAAGGGACGATTTCTGGTGTTCTTCGTCTGGCTCCCGCGCGGCGTCGGGCCGGCGCGGAGGCGTGAAAATCAGTGGTGCGTCGAGCGCGTGTGATTCGTTTACCATCGCTGCTTGGTAGCGCAGGCGAGCGACGTTTGCCTGCCCGGGCGCCGCATCGCGCACGCCCTCTTGCGAAGCCGATCTCCCGCGCGGTGCGCCTTCCGCGAGCGCCTGAATGGCGGCAACGCGGCGAAACGCGGGCTTGGAAATCAACTACATATAATAGTATACGCGGATGGCAACCGATGGGAAAGCGGCGCTTTCCGCCGTCCCGGCGGTGCGCTGGATCGACGTTTCCGAGGACGAGGCCGGGCAGCGCATCGACAACTACCTCATCGCCCGCCTGAAGGGCGTTCCCAAGAGCCGCATCTACCGCATCCTGAGGAGCGGGGAGGTGCGCATCAACAGCCGCCGCGTGGCCGCTTCCGACCGGGTCGCGGCGGGCGATCGCATCCGCATCCCGCCGGTGCGCGTGGCGCAGCGCGGCGAGGCGGTCCCGGCGCCGCACTTCCGGCTTCCGATCCTCTACGAGGACGAGGCGCTCCTCGCCATCGACAAGCCGTCGGGCATCGCGGTGCACGGCGGCAGCGGCGTGGCGCACGGCGTGATCGAGTCGCTGCGCTCGATGCGGCCCGAGGCGCGCTTCCTCGAGCTCGTCCATCGCATCGACCGCGAGACCTCGGGCGTGCTGCTCGTCGCCAAGAAGCGATCCGCGCTCACGGCGCTGCACGAGATGATGCGCACGCGCTCCATGGACAAGCGCTACCTCGCGGGCGTGGCGGGGCGCTTCCGCAACGAGCGCCAGCGCGTGCGCCTGGCGCTCACCAAGCGCGACAGCCCCGACGGCGGCAAGCGGGTCTCGGTCTCCGAGGAAGGCCAGGAAGCCGAGACCGTGTTCCGGCGCCTCGCGCGCGGCGCGGAGTTCAGCCTTCTCGAGGCGGAGCTCCTCACCGGCCGCACGCACCAGATTCGCGTGCACCTGGCGCATCTCGGCCATCCCGTGCTGGGCGACGACCGCTACGGCGACTTCGAGCTCAACCGGCGCCTGCGCAAGGAGGGGTTGAAGCGCATGTTCCTGCACGCCGCCTCGCTCGCGTTCGCGCATCCGCTCACCGGCGCGGCGATGGTCCTCGAGGCGCCGCTGCCCCCGGATCTCGCGCGCTTCCGCGACCGCTTCATGAAGGAGCCCGCGGCATGAGCGCCTACGACCTGGTGGTGTTCGACTGGGACGGCACGCTCATGGATTCGACGCGCCTCATCGCTTCGTGTCTGCAGAACGCCTGCCGCGACGTGGGAGCGCCGGTGCCCGGCGAGGCCGAGGCGCTCTTCGTGATCGGGCTCAACATGGCCGACACTTTCCGGCGCGTGGTGCCGCAGCTCGACGCCGAGGGACAGCGCCTTCTCGCCGAGCGCTACCGCCACCATTTCCTCGCGCGCGAGCACGAGGCGCCGTTGTACGAGGGCGTGCGCGAGATGCTCGCGGACCTGCACGGCCGCGGCCGCCGGCTCGCCGTCGCCACCGGCAAGGCGCGGCGCGGGCTGGAGCGGGCGCTCGACGCCACGGGGCTGCGCGAATGGTTCGAGGCCACGCGCTGCGCCGACGAGGGCTTCGCCAAGCCGCATCCCGACATGCTGCTGATGCTGCTCGAGATCACGGGCGTGGAGCCGGGACGCGCATTGATGGTGGGAGACACCACCCACGACCTGGAGCTGGCGGCCAACGCCGGCATCGACGCGGTCGCGGTTTCCTACGGCGCGCACCCCGAGGACCTGCTCGCCACCCGACCGGCGCTCGCGCGCTGCGCGAGCGTGCCCGAGCTGCGGCGATGGTTCGCGGCGCACGCGTGATCTGCGCCTCCGGCGCCCTCGGGGAGAGCGGCCGCGGCGTGCGATTCGCCCTGCGCCCCGGCGACGGCGCGGAGAAGGGCTTCGCGGTGCGCCATCGCGGGGTGGCCTGCGCCTACGTGAATCGCTGCCCCCACATGGGCACCGAGCTCGACTGGCAGCCCGGTGAGTTCTTCGAGGAGACTGGGCTATACTTGGTCTGCGCCACCCACGGTGCGTTGTTCGAGCCGGCCACGGGACGGTGCGTGGCGGGGCCGTGCCGCGGCGCATCGCTCGAGCGGCTGCCGACACGCGAAGTGAACGGCGAGATCCTGCTTCTGAACGCGACGACGGACGACACGCCATGACGGACCCCACGCCACCCAATTGGGAGCGCTCGGTGCTGGAGCGCGTCGCGCTGAAGGCGCTCGACGAGCAGCGCCGCGCGCGGCAATGGGGCGCGCTCTTCAAGCTGCTGTTCTTCATCCTCGCATTCCTGATCGTCGCCGGCTGGCTGGGCTGGATCGGCCGCAGCGAGGAGGAAGTGGCGTCGGTCGGCGGCAAGCACACCGCCGTCGTGGGCCTGGAGGGCGTGATCGCGCCCGAGGGCAACGCCTCCGCCGAGCGCATCATCAAGGCCCTCGATCGCGCCTTCAAGGACCCGAACACGAAGGGCGTGGTGCTGCGCATCAACAGCCCCGGCGGCAGCCCCGTCCAGGCGGGCTACATCAACGACGAGATGCGCCGGCTGCGTGCCAAGTACCCCGACATTCCGCTCTACGCCGTGGTGCAGGACCTGTGTGCCTCGGGCGGCTACTACGTGGCCGTGGGCGCCGAGCGCATCTACGTGGACAAGGCGAGCCTCGTGGGCTCCATCGGCGTGATCATCAGCAGCTTCGGCTTCACCGGCGCGATGGAGAAGCTGGGCATCGAGCGGCGCGCGTACATCGCGGGCGACAACAAGGACTTCCTGGATCCGTTCGCGCCGGAGAACGCGACGCAGCGCGAGTTCGCGCAGAAGATGCTCGAGGAGATCCACCAGCAGTTCATCAAGACCGTCCGCGACGGGCGCGGCAAGCGGCTCAAGGAAACGCCGGAGATGTTCTCGGGGTTGATCTGGACCGGCGAGAAGAGCGTCGAGCTGGGGCTCGCCGACGGATTCGGCAGCACGGAATCCGTGGCTCGCGACGTGATCAAGGCCGAGAAGCTCGTCGACTACACTCCGCAGCACACTTTCCTCGAGGCGCTTTCGCGCCGGCTCGGCGCGACCTTCGGCACCGCCTTCGCACGCGCGGCCGCCGATTCCGCTGCCCGCGGCCTGGACGGGCTGCGCTGAGCCCGTGAGCGTCGTCGCCCAGGAAGGGCAGGGCATCGCGCTCGACTTCGCGCGCGAGGCGTTCGACCGCACGGCGGTCGGCCTCTCGGTGATCACGCCGGAAGGCATCATCCTGCAGGTCAATCGCGCGTTCTGCGCGATGACCGGCTACAGCGCCGGCGAGCTCGTGGGCCGGTCGTTCGCGGAGATCACCCATCCCGACGACCTCGAGCGCGATCTCGAGGGCCTGCGCAACGCGCGCGCCGGGCTGCCGATCCCGGCGTCGGTCGACAAGCGCTACCTGCGCAAGGGAGGCGGCGAGGTCTGGGTGCGCCGCAGCTCCGAGGTGGTGAGGGACGCCGCGGGCGTGCCACGCCTGGTGATCGGCGCCTTCGTGGACCTCACCGAGCAGCGCAACAAGGATCGCGCGCTGCTGCAGATGAACGGCTTCCTGCGCGCCATCGCCGAGACCTCGCCGGTCGCGATCTACACGACCGACCGCGACGGCGTCGTCACCTTCTGGAACGCCGCCGCCGAGCGGACGTTCGGCTTCACGCGCGAGCAGGCCCTCGGCCGGCCGCCGCTCTTCGTGCCGGAATCGCGGCAGCAGGAGTCGCGCGAGCTGCGCACGCGCATTCTGGCGGGCGAGGTGCTTGACGGCATGCAGCTCGAGCGCGTCCGCGCCGACGGCAGCATGATCTCGATCCGCGGCTCCGGCGCGCCGCTGCGCGACGCCGACGAGCGCATCATCGGCCTCCTCGTGGCGTGCGTGGACGTGACGGAGACGCGCCGCTCCGCCGAGGAGCTCGAGCGCCACCTGCACTTCACGCGCGCGCTGCTCGATGCGATCCCGAATCCCGTGTACTTCAAGGATCGCGAAGGCCGCTACCAGGTGCACAACCGCGCGTGGGCCGAGCTCTTCGCGGGCGGCGAGAACTGGATCGGCAAGACCGTCTTCGACGTGTATCCGCCGCAGATCGCCGCCGCGCACGACGGCCGCGACCGCGCGCTCTTCGAGCGCCCGTCGCTCGACCACCTACGAGCTGATGATGCCCACGGCGCTCGGCGAGAGCCGCCAGATGCTCTACAACAAGGTGAGCTTCGTGGACCAGCAGGGCGAGGTCGCGGGGCTCATCGGCGTGGTGACCGACGTCACCCGCTACAAGGAGACGGAGCGGGCGCTGGAGGCGAGCGAGGCGCGCTTCCGGGTGCTCACCGAGAGCTCCCTCGACCTGATCTCGGTGATCGAGGCCGACGGGACGCTGCGCTACCAGAGCGGGGCGCTGAGGAGCCTCCTCGGCTACGACCCGGCCGACACCGCCGGCAAGAACGTCTTCGAGATGGTGCACCGCGACGACGCCGACCATTTGCGCGCGGCCATGCGTCGCATCATCGAGACGCGCCAGTCGAGCGGGCCGATCGAGCTGCGCTTCCGCCACCGCGACGGCGGCTGGCGCACCTTCGAGTCCCTCGGCACCAACTGCCTCGACAATCCGCACATCGGCGGCGTGGTGTTCAACTCGCGCGACGTGACCGACCGCAAGGTGATCCAGCAGCGCATCCAGCACCTCGCTTACCACGACAACCTCACGGGGCTGCCGAACCGCTCGCTGCTCCAGGACCGGCTCGCGCACGCCATCGCGCGCGCCGAGCGCTCGCGCCGCAAGGTCGCGGTGCTCTTCATCGACCTGGACAACTTCAAGAACATCAACGACACGCTCGGGCACGACGTGGGCGACGAGCTGCTGCGGCAGGTCGCGCGGCGCCTCTCCGATTGCGTGCGCATCGAGGACACCATCGCGCGCCAGGGCGGCGACGAGTTCATCGTTCTGCTCGACAGCCTCGAGGACGGGCGGGCGGCCTCGCTGGTCGCGCAGAAGGTGCTGAACGCCTTGCGCCAGCCGTTCCCGCTGGGCGCGACGGAGCAGCACGTGAGCGGCTCGGTCGGCATCGCGGTCTATCCCGAGGATGGCCGGGACGCGCAGACGCTCATGAAGAACGCCGACACCGCGATGTTCCACGGCAAGAGCCTCGGCAAGAACACCTACCAGTACTTCACCTCGCAGATGAACATCGCGGTGAAGCGGCGCATGACGCTCGAGAGCGCCCTGCGCCGGGCGGTGATGCAGAAGGATTTCGTGCTGCACTACCAGCCGCAGATCAACCTCGAGACGGGCGAGGTGATCGCGGTGGAAGCGCTGGTGCGCTGGAAGACCGAGGACAGCGGCACGGTGATGCCGGGCGACTTCATCCCGCTCGCCGAGGAGACCGGGCTCATCAACGAGATCGGCGAATGGGTGCTGCGCGAGGGCTGCCGGCAGGCGAAGGAATGGCAGGACCAGGGGCTGGCGCCGCGTCGCATGGCGGTGAACCTCTCGGCGCGCCAGTTCACGGACCGCGGATTCCTCGACATGGTCACGCGCGTGCTCGCCGACACGCGGCTCGATCCCGCGAGCCTCGAGCTGGAGATCACGGAAAGCCAGGTGATGCGCCAGACCGAGGGCGTCATCACGCTCCTCAACCGGCTCTCGAAGATGGGCGTGCAGCTCGCCATCGACGACTTCGGCACCGGCTACTCGAGCCTGTCGTACCTGAAGCGCCTGCCGATCCAGAAGCTCAAGATCGACCAGTCCTTCATCCGCGACATCACCGTGGACCCGAACGACACGGCGATCGTCGTGGCCATCATCAACATGGCGCGCAGCCTCGACCTGGAGACCATCGCCGAGGGCGTGGAGACGGCCGGCCAGCTGGCGCTCCTGCGTTCCAAGGGGTGCCGCATCGGCCAGGGGTTCTTCTTCGCGGCGCCGCTCGCCGCGCAGGCGCTGTATCCGCTGCTCCGCCGCAACAACTTGTATACATCGGATACATAGGCGAAGTAGTCGAACAGCGGGAACGGCGTTGGAGCGGACCGGCAAGCGGCCGCTCAACGCCTTCGAACAGCAAACCGCGAGTTCGCGCAGTCCAACCTAGGCGTGGAGGAGGAAGATCGCTGGCCGCTTGCCGATGGGCGGCGCGGGCCGCGCCTTCCAGGCGTCGATGCGATCGACGCGGATCCATTCCGACGGCGCGGTGAGGTCGGCGGCGACCGCGAGCCGGGTCGTGCCGCGGCAGGCCTGGACGATGTCCGCGAGCAGCGCGTCGTTGCGGTACGGCGTCTCGATGAAGATCTGCGTCTCGTCGTTGCGCGCGGCATCGCGCTCGATGCGCACGAGCGTCTCGCGCCGCGCCGCGGGCTCCGGCGGAAGGTAGCCCAGGAACCGGAAGCGCTGGCCCTCGAGGCCGCTCGCCATCAACGCCAGCAGGATGGAGGAGGGCCCGGTCAGCGGAACCACCGGGATGCCGCGCTCGTGGGCGGCCGCCACGAGGCGCGCGCCGGGATCGGCCACCGCCGGCAGCCCGGCTTCCGAGAGCAGGCCCACGTCGCGCCCCTCGAGGAGCGGTGCCAGCAACGCGGGAACGGCCTCGGCGCGCGTGTGCTCGTCCAGCACCTCGAGGGCGAGCTCGCGCAGGGGCCTCGGATGCCGGCAGGCGGCGAGGAAGCGGCGGGCGGAACGCGCGTCCTCCACGACGAAGCATTCGAGCGAGCGCACGCGCTCGAGCACGGCCGCGGGAAGCACCGCCTCGGGCGCGCTGTCCTCGGAAAGCCAGGCGGGGAGCAGGTACAGCCGGCCCGGGGCGCTCACGGCACGGGCACGCCTTCGGCGCGCAGCATCTCGCAGAGCGCGATGAGCGGAAGGCCCACCAGCGCGGTCGGATCGTCGCCGCCCAGGCGCGCGAGCAGGCTGATGCCGAGGCCCTCGCTCTTGGCGCTGCCGGCGCAATCGAGCGCGGGCTCGCGCGCGAGGTAGCGCTCGATCTCACCTGCGTCGAGGCGGCGGAAGGCGACTTCGGTGGTCACGACGCGCTCCTGGATGCGCCCGGACGGCGCGTGGGCGACGCACAGCGCGGTGTGGAAGAGCGTGGTGCGCCCGCTCAGCTCCAGGAGCTGGCGCCGTGCGTTGGCGAGCGTGCCCGGCTTGCTCACCGCGCGCCCGTCCACGTCGGCCACCTGGTCCGAGCCGATAATCAGGGATCGCGGCCAGCGCGCCACGCCGGCCTGGGCCTTGGCCCGCGCGAGGCGCACGGCGGTCGCGCGCGGCGCTTCACCATCCCGGGTCCGCTCGTCGATGTCCGGCGACCAGGCCTGGAACGGAAGGCCTAGCCGGACGAGCAGCTCGCGCCGATAGGGTGACCCGGACGCAAGCACAAGTAATTCTTGTGAAACAGTCATTTATATGTTATAGTTAAAGTAAAGTATAGATAAAGCAACCATGGAAGAAGACTTCCTGATCCGGCCCGAACGCCTCTCCGACAAGCCGGCGGTGTGGGAAGGAACCTTCGCGCCCGGCGACCTCGAGCGGCTCGAGGACAGCCTCGCGAGCCCGGAAGGACGGCTCCGGTATCGCATCACGGCCGCCCTGGACCCGCAGCGTCGGAAAGTGGTGTCGTGTATAATTGAAGGCTTCGTTTTTCTCACGTGCCAGGCGAGCCTCGAGGCTTTCCGGCACGAGATCTCGATCAAGGACCGCCTGGTGCTCGTGGACAGCGAGGCCGAGCTTCCGGCGATCGCGGAGGAGAGCGATACGGAAGATTACCTCGTCGCCGATGAGCCGCTCGACATCCGCGACCTGGTGGAGGACGCGGTCCTCCTCGCGCTCCCGATGGTGCCACGCAAGCCGGGGCTGGAGGAGGTCCCGGAGGCCGGCGCCGGCGCAGCGAAGGCCGGGGATTCGCCGTTCGCGGCGCTCGCGGGCCTCAAGCGGAAGAAATGACGATACGGGCGCTTCCCGTGGCCGGGAACGCGCTCCCACAGGAGAAATACATGGCCGTTCAACAGAACAAGAAGTCGCCGTCGAAGCGCGGCATGCACCGGGCGCACGACCACCTCGGCAATCCGCCCGTGGCGGTCGAACCCACGACGGGCGAGACGCACCTGCGCCACCACATCTCGCCGTCGGGCTACTACCGCGGCAAGAAGGTCGTCCAGGCCAAGGACTGATCGGCGCGCGGCCCGACGGCCCCGCTGCAGCCCCTCGATGAAGACCGTCATCGCCGTCGACGCGATGGGCGGGGACCACGGGCCGTCGGTCACGGTTCCCGCATGCCTGGATTTCCTCGCCGCGCATCCCGAGTTCGAGTTGCTGCTCGTGGGCTTGAAAGAGCCCCTCGAGCGCGAGCTGGCGCGCGCGCATGCCACGGGACGCACGGGCATCGCGATCGTGCCGGCGACCGAGGTGGTGGGCATGGACGAGGACGTGCGCACCGCCATCCGCACCAAGAAGCATTCCTCGATGCGCGTCGCGATCGACCTCGTGAAGGAGGGCCGCGCGCAGGCGTGCGTGAGCGCGGGCAACACCGGGGCGCTCATGGGCACCGCCAAGTTCGTCCTGAAGACGCTGCCGGGCATCGACCGCCCGGCGATCTGCGCGGTGCTGCCGACGCGCACCGGCCAGATCTACGCGCTCGACATGGGAGCCAACGCCGATTGCACGCCGGAGCACCTGCTGCAGTTCGCGATCATGGGCGAGACGCTGGTGAAGGCGGTGGAAGGCAAGGAACGCCCGACCGTGGGCCTGCTCAACATCGGCAGCGAGGAGATCAAGGGCAATGACGTGGTGAAGAAGGCGGGCGAGCTGCTGCGCGCGGCGCCGATCAATTTCCACGGCAACGTGGAGGGCCACGACATCTATCGCGGCACCACCGACGTCGTGGTGTGCGACGGCTTCGTGGGCAACGTGGCGCTCAAGACCTCCGAGGGCCTCGCGCGCATGCTGGGCGACTTCCTCAAGGAGGAATACACGCGCAACCTCTTCTCGCGCCTCGCCGCGCTCGTGTCCTGGCCGGTGATCCGCCGCTTCCGCCGCCGCGTCGACCACCGCCGCTACAACGGCGCGGCCCTGCTGGGCCTGCGCGGCATCGTCGTGAAGAGCCACGGCTCGGCCGACCGGCTCGCCTTCCGCACGGCGATCGAGCGCGCCGCCTCCGAAGCGAGCCACGGCCTGCTCGAGCGCATCGGCGAGGAGATCGCCAGGGTCGCTGGCGCCGCCGCGTCCGTGCCCGCGACGCCGTCCACGGAACCGGCGGCATGACGACCTGGTCGCGCATCACCGGCACCGGCGGCTACCTGCCGCGCAAGGTCCTCACCAACCGCGACCTCGAGGCCATCGTCGAAACCAGCGACGAGTGGATCGTCGCGCGCACCGGGATTCGCGAACGCCACGTGGCGGCCGACGGCGAGTTCGCGAGCGACCTCGCGCTCGCCGCGTGCCGCAGCGCGCTCGAAGCGGCGGGCCGCACGCCCGGCGACGTCGACCTCGTGATCGTCGCCACCTCCACGCCGGACATGGTGTTCCCGTCGACCGCCTGCATCCTGCAGGCGAAGCTCGGTGTCACCCGCGGGGCGGCCTTCGACCTGCAGGCGGTGTGCTCGGGTTTCATCTACGCGCTCGCGACCGCGGACCTCTACGTGCGCGCCGGGCAATTCCGCTGCGCGCTCGTGGTGGGGTCGGAGGTGTTCTCGCGCATCCTCGACTGGAAGGACCGCTCCACGTGCGTGCTCTTCGGCGACGGCGCGGGCGCGGTCGTCCTCGAGGCGTCGAACGAGCCGGGCATCCTCTCCAGCCACCTGCACGCGGATGGGCGCCACGCCGGGATCCTCAACACGCCGGGCCACGTCTGCGGCGGGGCGATCCAGGGCGACCCCACGCTCAAGATGGACGGCGCGGCGGTGTTCAAGCTCGCGGTGCGCGTGCTCGAGGAGAATGCCCACGAGGCGCTCGCGGCCAACAAGCTCGCCATCGGCGACATCGACGCCTACATCGCGCACCAGGCCAACGTGCGCATCATCTCCCACGTCGCGAAGAAGCTGGGCATTCCCGAGGCGCGCTGCATCGTCACGGTGGACCGGCACGCGAACACGTCGGCGGCTTCCGTGCCGCTCGCCCTCGACGTGGCGGTGCGCGATGGGCGCGTGCGCCCGGGCGACACGGTGCTGCTGCAGGGCGTCGGCGGCGGCTTCACCTGGGGCTCCGTGCTCCTGCGCTATTGACCCCATGACACTCGCCATCGTATTTCCGGGCCAGGGCTCGCAATCGGTCGGGATGATGAAGGGCTTCGCCGGCGAGCCCCTCGTCGAGCAGACGTTTCGCGAGGCCGGAGCGCTCGTGGGCGTCGACTACTGGGCGATGGTGAACGACGGGCCGCCCGAGGCGCTCAACCAGACCGTCAATACGCAGCCGCTCATGCTCGTGGCGGGCGTGGCCTGCTGGCGAGCCTGGCGTGCGAAGGGCGGCCCGCTGCCCGCCTGGTTCGCGGGCCACAGCCTCGGCGAATACAGCGCGCTGGTCGCCGCGGGGGCGCTCGCCTTCGAGGATGCGGTGCCCCTCGTCCGGTTCCGCGCGCAGGCGATGCAGGAAGCGGTGCCCGAGGGCACCGGCGGCATCGCCGCGATCCTCGGCCTCGACGACGCGAAGCTCGCCGAGGTCTGCGCCGAGGCGGCGCAAGGCGAGGTGCTCGAGCCCGCGAACCTCAACTCGCCGGGACAGGTGGTGATCGCGGGCCATCGCGCGGCGGTCGAGCGCGGCATGGCGCTCGCCAGGGACAAGGGCGCCAAGCGCGCGGTGATGCTGCCCATGAGCGCGCCATCGCACTGCAGCCTCATGGAACCGGCGGCCGAGCGGCTGCGCGAGCGGCTCGCGTCGGTCGAGGTGCGCAAGCCCGCCGTGCCCGTGGTCCATAACCGCTTCGTGGCCGCGTTCGACGATCCGGCGCGCATCCGCGCGGCCCTGGTCGAGCAGCTCGACCACCCGGTGCGCTGGATCGAGACCGTGCGGTTCCTCGCCGGCCAAGGCGTGAAGCGCATCGTGGAGTGCGGGCCGGGCAAGGTGCTCACCGGGCTGAACAAGCGCATCGCGGGCGAGGTGGAATGCATCGCGCTGCAGGATTCGGCGGCGCTCGATGCCGCGCTGGCGGGAGGCTGAGCCATGCTGAAGGAACAAGTCGCCATCGTGACCGGAGCCTCGCGCGGCATCGGCGAGGCCATCCTGCAGGCGCTCGCGCGCGCCAACGCGACCGTGATCGGGACCTCGACCTCGGAGAAGGGCGCGGAGGGCATCACGCGCGCGATCGCCGGGCTGGGCGCGAAGGGGGCGGGCCGCGTGCTCGACGTGCGCGACGCGGCGCAGTGCGCGGCCCTCGTCGACAAGGCGCAGGAGGAATTCGGGTCGGTCGCGATCCTCGTGAACAACGCGGGCATCACGCGCGACAACCTGCTCGCGCGGATGAAGGACGAGGAGTGGGACGACATCCAGGCGACGAACCTCAAGTCCGTGTTCGTGATGTCGCGCGCGGTGCTGCGCGGCATGATGAAGGCGAGAAGCGGCCGGATCGTGAACGTGACCTCGGTGGTGGGCTATACCGGCAACGCCGGGCAGGCGAACTACGCCGCGGCCAAGGCCGGCATCGTCGGATTCTCCAAGTCGCTCGCGCGCGAGGTGGGCAGCCGCAACATCACCGTGAACTGCGTGGCGCCGGGCTTCATCGACACCGACATGACGCGCTCGCTCGCGCCCGAGCAGGTGAAGAAGCTGGTGGAAAACGTCCCGCTCGGACGCCTGGGACGGGTCGAGGACGTGGCACAGGCGGTGCTCTACCTGTGCTCGCCGGCCGCCGCGTACGTGACCGGCGCGACCCTGCACGTGAACGGCGGAATGTACATGGATTGAGCGCGCGGCGCGGTCGGAAGTGCCTGCGCGCTATGGTAGAATTACGCGCTTTTCCGCAGCAAACCAACCACAGAAAAAGCTTGGAGGAAGTCGATGGACAACATTGAAGCCCGGGTGAAGAAGATCGTTGCGGAGCAACTGGGCGTTGCCGAAGCCGACATCAAGAACGAGTCCTCCTTCGTCGAGGACCTGGGCGCCGACTCCCTCGACAACGTGGAGCTCGTGATGGCGCTCGAGGAGGAATTCGAATGCGAGATCCCCGACGAGGACGCGGAGAAGATCACCAACGTCCAGCAGGCCATCGACTACGTCAAGGCGCACGTCAAGCAGTAATCCCGGAAGCTCTCCCCGCGCGGCTATCCGGGGGATGGAGCACATCCGGCATCGAGCCGTGATCCGTCCCCGCAGCGCCGCGCCCCCCAAATGTCAAAGCGAAGAGTCGTCATAACCGGCCTGGGCGTCGTCTCGCCGGTCGGCAACAGCGTGCCGCAGGCCTGGGATAACCTCCTCAAGGGCGTGAGCGGGGTGGGCCCCATCACGCACTTCGACGCCTCGCTGCTGCCCACGCGCATCGGCGCCGAGGTGAAGGGTTTCAACGCCGCCGACTGGATGCCGCTCAAGGAGACGCGCCGCTCCGACACGTTCGTGCACTACGGCATCGCCGCGACGAAGATGGCGCTCGACGACGCGGGCCTCGTGATCGACGAGTCCAACGGCGAGCGCATCGGCGTGAACGTGGGCTCGGGCATCGGGGGGCTGCCGATGATCGAGGACAACATCCGCGAGATGATCGCGAAGGGCCCGCGGCGCCTGTCGCCGTTCTTCGTGCCCGGCACCATCATCAACATGGTGGCCGGCCTCATCTCGATCCAGTTCAAGGCGAAGGGGCCGAACGTCTCCATGGTCTCGGCGTGCACGACGAGCTCGCACTGCGTGGGCGAGGCGGGGCGCATGATCGAGTACGGCGATGCCGAGGTGATGATCGCCGGAGGCGCCGAGGCGTGCATGAGCCTCTCGGGCGTGGGCGGCTTCTGCGCATGCAAGGCGCTGTCCGAGCGCAACGACGACCCGGCCACCGCCTCGCGGCCCTTCGACAGGGACCGCGACGGCTTCGTGCTGGGCGAGGGCGCGGGCATCCTCATCCTCGAGGAGCTGGAGCACGCGAAGAAGCGCGGCGCGCGCATCTACGCGGAGCTCGCCGGCATGGGCATGAGCGCGGACGCGAACCACATCACGGCGCCCAACATGGACGGCCCGCGGCGCGCGATGCTGGCCGCGATGAAGAACTCGGGCATCAACCCCCAGGACGTGCAGTACGTGAACGCGCACGGCACCTCCACGCCGCTGGGAGATGCGAACGAGACCGCGGCGCTGAAGGCCGCGTTCGGCGAGCACGCGTACAAGCTCGCCGTGAACTCGACCAAGTCGATGCACGGGCACCTGCTGGGTGCGGCCGGCGGCGTCGAGGCGGTGATCACGACGCTCGCGATCCACCACCAGGTGTCGCCGCCGACGACCAACATCATCACGCCCGACCCGGCGTGCGACCTGGACTACGTGCCCAACACGGCGCGCGACATGAAGATCGACGTGGCGATGTCCAATTCCTTCGGTTTCGGCGGCACCAACGGAACGCTCGCGTTCCGGCGCTTCCGCTGACGGGCCGCCCGGGCCGCGATGGTCAGGGCGCTGCGCACGGTCTTCCTCGTCGCGCTCCTCGCGGCTGCGGCGCTGGCCGGCTGGTTCACGTGGTTCGCCTCGCATCTCCTGGTATTGCCCGCCGCGCCGTACGAATTCACCGTGCGCGCGGGCGCCAGCCTCAAGTCCGTCTCGCGCCAGCTCGCGGCCGAGGGCCTCTTCGCCGAGGGCGAGAGCTTCTGGGTGCTGGGGCGGCTGCTCGGGAAGGCGACATCGATCCGCGCCGGCACCTATCGCCTCGACGGCCCCGTCACGCCGCTGGAACTGCTCGACAAGCTCGCGCGCGGCGACGTGCTCATGGTCGAGACGTTGTTCGTCGAGGGCACGACCTTTCGCCAGTGGCTGGCGCAGCTCGCCGCCAATCCGCGGGTGCGCCACACCCTCGCCGGCCGCAACGAGGCCGAGCTGCGCACCGCGCTCGGCATGGGCGAGGAGCCGTTCGAAGGCTGGTTCTTCCCCGACACGTACCGCTTCAGCCCGGGCTCGGCGGACGCGGAGATCCTGCGCCGCGCGCACGGCGCGATGGTGAGGCGCCTGAACGAAGCGTGGGCCGGGCGCGACCCGGACCTGCCGCTCGCCACTCCGTACGAGGCGCTGATCCTCGCCTCGATCGTGGAGAAGGAGACGGGGCTCGCGGCGGAGCGGCCGCTGATCGCCGCGGTGTTCCTGAATCGCCTCAAGCTCGGCATGCGCCTGCAGACCGATCCCACGGTGATCTACGGCATGGGCGAGAGCTTCGACGGCAACATCCGCAAGCGCGACCTCACGGCGGACACGCCGTGGAACACGTACACGCGCGACGGGCTCCCGCCCACGCCCATCGCGATGCCGGGCGCCGACGCGCTGCGCGCGGTGATGCACCCGGCCGCGACGAGCTTCCTCTATTTCGTGTCGCGCGGCGACGGGTCGCACCAGTTCTCGCGCACGCTCGAGGAGCACAATCGCGCGGTGGCAAGATACCAGCTGCACGGCGCCGCCGCGGGCGGCTGACGGAGTACCGGCCCCATGGCCATGACGCGACGCGGAAAGCTGATCACGCTCGAGGGCATCGACGGCGCGGGGAAATCCTCCCACGTCGGGTTCCTGCGTGAGCGCATCGCGGCGCGCGGCGTGGAGGTGGTGGTGACGCGCGAGCCGGGCGGAACGCCGTTCGGCGAGAAGCTGCGCGAGATCGTGCTGCACCATCCCGCCGCACCGCTCGCGGAGGCCCTCGTGATGTTCGCCGGGCGCAGCGCGCACCTGGAAGGCGTGATCGAGCCGAGCCTCGCGCAGGGCGCGTGGGTGCTGTGCGACCGCTTCAGCGATTCGACCTACGCCTACCAGTGCGGGGGACGCGGGCTCGCGCGCGAGGCGTTCGAGGCGCTCGAGCGCCTCGTGCATCCGCGCCTGCAGCCCGATGCGACGTTCCTCTTCGACCTCGATCCGGGTGTCGCTTACGAGCGCCAGCGCTCCCGCAGCGGCGCGCCGGACAAGTTCGAGCGCGAGCAGGCCGATTTCTTCCGCCGCGTGCGCGACGCGTACGTCGAGCGCGCGCGCGCGTTCCCGGCGCGCATCCACGTGATCGATGCGTCGGGCGAGATCGCCCAGGTGCGCGAGCGCCTGGCGCGCGCTTTCGCGCGCGTTTTCCCATGAAGCCCTTCCCCTGGCACGAGGCGGCGCTGCAACGGCTGATGTCCGACCGCGAGCGGCTGCCCCACGCGTTGCTGGTACACGGGCCGGAGGGCATCGGCAAGACGGAGTTCGCGCGCGCGCTCGGCGCCGCGGCCCTGTGCGAGGCGCCGGTGGGCCACCTAGCGTGCGGCAAGTGCCCGTCGTGCCACTGGTTCGAGCAGGGAAACCATCCCGACTTCCGCGAGATCGTCCCCGAGGCCGCGGAAGAAGACGAGGAGGGCGCGGAGGCGGAGGGAACGAAGGCCGAGAAGGCGAAGAGCCTCGTCATCAAGGTGGAGCAGATTCGCGCCATCGCGGACTTCATCTCGCTCAGCACCCACCGCGCGGGCTACCGCGTGCTGCTGCTGCATCCGGCCGAAGCGCTGCATCCCGCGGCGGCCAACGCATTGCTGAAGACGCTCGAGGAACCGCCGCCGCGAACCCTCATCGTGCTCGTGAGCGACCGGCCCGCGCGCCTGCTGGCCACGATTCGCAGCCGCTGCCGCCTGCTCGCGTTGCCGCTCCCGCAACCCTCCGCCGCCCTCGCGTGGCTGAGGGCGCAGGGCGTCGAGGATCCGGAAACCGCGCTCGCGACGGCCGGAGGCGCGCCGCTCCTGGCGCAGCGCCTCGCGGGGCCCGACGAGGCCAAGTTCCGGGGCAAGGTGCTCGCCGAGCTCGCGCGCCCGGCAGGCGCGGACCCGCTGCAATTCGCCGCCGGCGTCGATCGCGGCGCGGTCGAGCCGCTCATCTTCTGGCTCCAGACCTGGGTGCAGGACCTGGTGCGCGTGCGGCTCGCGGGCAAGGCGCGCCATCATGCGCAGTTCGCGGCGGTGCTCGAGGCGCGCGCTCTCCGAGCGACCTCGAGGCGCTCTTCGCCCTGGACCGCGAGCTCGCCGAGGCGCGCCGCCTCGCCTCCCACCCCCTCAATGCCCGGCTGTTGGCCGAGCACTTGCTCATGGCCTACAATCGGGCCACCATCGGAGTCCGTCCATGAGCGAAGCCGCCGCCGAGTCCGTCGCGAGCCGTCCCGGGGGTCTTCACCCTGGTGATCCGCTCGAAAGCCGCGCTCTACGCGGCGTGGATCCCCTTGCTCAAGAACGGCGGAATCTTTCTGCCGAGCAACCGGTCCCATGTGCTGGGCGAGGAAGTGCTGATCCTGCTCACGCTGCTGGACGATCCGAACAAGATTCCGCTGCAAGGCAACGTGGCGTGGATCAATCCGGCCCACAGCGCGGGCAATCGTCCCCAGGGCATCGGCGTGCAGCTCCACGACAGCGAAGTGGTGCGCGAGCTCCGGAAGAAGGTCGAAGGGCTGTTGGCCGGCGCGCTTGCAGTCCTCGCGCCCGACGCACACGATCTGACCCGGTCGCCCGCGCGGCGGCCGGCCCGATTTGCCGAGCGATCCAGGAGGGAACCACCGTGTTCTGGGAACGACCTCTCGATCATGCCCTTTCGAACCTGAAGAAGCGCGTCAACGCGCCCTTGCGGCTGGTGTTGTGGGACGGCCGCGAGGTCTCGTTCTCCGAGGATCCGCGCGTCACCGTGCGCCTCAAGGGCACGCGCGGGGCCTCGGCGTTCGTCCGGCCCACCATGCTGTCGCTCGCCGAGGCCTACATCGACGGCTACGCCGACCTGGAGGGTGATCTCAACGAGGCGATTCGCGGCGCGGAGGCGATCTCGCGCTCGGCGCCGAAGCCGCTCTTCGACGCGGGTCCCGGCCCTTCGCGGCACACCAAGCGCGACGACCGCGAGGCGATCCAGCACCACTACGACGTCTCCAACGAGTTCTACGCGCTGTGGCTGGACCCGCGCATGGCCTATTCGTGCGCGTACTTCAAGCGCGAGGATGATTCGCTCGAGCAGGCGCAGCTGCAGAAGCTCGACCACATCTGCACGAAGCTCATGCTGAAGCCGGGCGAGAAGTTCCTCGACATCGGCTGCGGCTGGGGCGCGCTCGTGATGCGCGCGGCCGAGAAGTACGGCGTCGACGCGACCGGCATCACGCTGTCCGAGAACCAGTTCCGGCTCGCGACCGAGCGCATCCGCGCCGCCGGGCTGCAGGACACCTGCCGGGTGCTGCTCCTCGACTACCGCGACACGCCGGGCGAGGACGCGTACGACAAGATCGCGAGCGTGGGCATGTTCGAGCACGTGGGCCTGAAGAACCTGCCCACCTATTTCGGCGTCGTGCGCAGGTTGCTGCGCGAGCGCGGGCTCTTCCTCAACCACGGCATCACGTCGAGCGACGTGGAGAACGGGATGGTGGGCCTGGGCGCGGGCGAGTTCATCGGGCGCTACGTGTTCCCGCGCGGCGAGCTCCCCCACCTGCACCGGGCGATCCACGACATGAGCGCGCAGGACCTCGAGGTGCACGACGTCGAGAGCCTGCGCCCGCACTACGCGAAGACGTGCGCGTTCTGGAGCGCCAACTTCGAGCGCCACCTCGCCGACGCGGTGGCCGCCTCCGACGAGCGCACCGCCCGCATCTGGCGCCTGTACCTGGCGGGTTGCGCCTACGGCTTCGAGCAGGGGTGGATGTCGATCCACCAGGTGCTCGCGTCCCGGCGCACCCGTCCCGGGCGCGCGGACGTGCCGCTCACCCGGGACTGGATGTACCGCGCGGGCTAGGCGCTACTGCAGCGCCGACAGGCGCCGCGGGCCGTTCACGTCGTAGCTCGCGGAGAGCACCCGCTGCTCCTCGTCTCGACGGTGATCTCGTCGCCGTGCAGCTTCACGCGCGCGCGCTCGTCCACCCAGATGCGCAGCCGGCACATGCCCTGTGCCGCGGCGAGCGCGGCGCGCGCCAGCCATTGCCTCGTGTCCCAAACGCGTGTGGGGCGATTCCTGCCGCCGGTAGAATGAGAGCCATGTTGGTCGATTCCCACTGTCACCTGGACTTCCCGGAGCTGCGCGCCGACCTCGCCGGCGTGCTCGAGCGCATGCACGACAGCGGCGTCACCCATGCGCTTACCATCAGCACGACGCTCGCGACGTTCCCCGCCGTGCGCGAGGTGGCCGCTTCGCGCCCGAACCTCTGGTGCTCCGCGGGCGTGCATCCCGACGAGCGGCGCGACGAGCGCGAGGTGACCGCCGACGAGCTGGTCCGGATGGCGCAGGACCCGCGCGTGGTGGCGATCGGCGAGACCGGCCTCGACTACTTCCGCGTCGAGGGCGACACGGAGTGGCAGCGCGAGCGCTTCCGCACGCACATCCGCGCGGCGCGGCGCGCTCGCAAGCCGCTCGTCATCCACACTCGCAGCGCCGCCGAGGACACGCTGCGCATCATGCGCGAGGAGGGCGCCTCCGAGGCGGGCGGCGTCATGCACTGCTTCACCGAAACGCGCGAGGTGGCCCAGGCGGCCCTGGCGCTGGGCTTCCACATCTCCTTCTCCGGCATCGTCACGTTCAAGAACGCGCAGGCGCTCAAGGAGGTCGCGACGCACGTGCCGCTCGATCGCATGCTCGTGGAGACCGATGCGCCGTTCCTCGCGCCCGTTCCCCATCGCGGGAAGACCAACGAGCCGGCGTACGTGCGGCACGTGGCCGAGGAGATCGCCCGCCTGCGCGGCATTCGCGTCGAGGACGTGGCCGCGGCGACCACGGCGAATTTCTTCCGGCTCTTCCGCGACGCGCGCCCCGCGTGAGCGCGTCCCGGCTCCTCCTCTACTGCCGCGCCGGTTTCGAGAAGGAGTGCGCCCAGGAGATCACCACGACCGCCGCCGAGATGGGCGTCGAGGGCTACGTGAAGGCGCGGCCCGACAGCGGCTTCGCGGTCTTCCACGCGCACCAGGAGGACATGGGCGCGGAGCTCGGCAAGCACCTCGAGTTCCGGCGCCTCGTGTTCGCGCGTCAGATGGTGCGCGTCCCGGAGTTGCTCTCGGCGCTGCCCGAGGCGGACCGCGCGCGGCCCATCGCCGAAAGCGCGCGCACGCTGGGCCGGCGCTTTCGCGAGCTCTGGATCGAGATGCCGGACACGAACGACGGCAAGGCGCTCGCCTCCCTCACCCGGCCGCTCGCGCCGCATCTCGAGAAGGCGCTCGCGAGCTCGGGCGTGGCGCTCGGCGACGCGAAGGCCGAGCAGCGCCTGCACGTCTTCTTCGTCGGCGGCCGCGCCTGCTACGTGGGCATCGCCGAGGTGGCCAACAGCGCGCCGTGGCCGATGGGCATTCCGCGCCTGCGCATGCCGTCTTCGTCGCCGTCGCGCTCCACGCTCAAGCTGGCCGAGGCGATGCAGACCTTCTTCGACGAGCGACGAGCGCGACAAGCGCTTCGCGCCGGGAATGACCGCGGTAGACCTCGGCGCCTCGCCCGGCGGCTGGACGTGGCAGCTCGTCCAGCACCACATGATCGTCCTCGCGGTGGACAACGGCGCCATCGACGCGCGGCTGCTGGACAGCGGGCAGGTGAAGCATCGCCGCGAGGACGGCTTCCACTTCCGTCCCGCGGAACCCGTGGACTGGATGGTGTGCGACATGGTGGAGAGCCCGTCGCGCATCGCGCGGCTGGCCGCGCAGTGGGTGGCGAGGGGATGGTGCGCGGCGACGATCTTCAACCTCAAGCTGCCGATGAAGAAGCGCTGGGAGGAGCTGCAGCGTTGCCGGGCGCTGATCGACGGCGAGCTGGGCGGCGGCGGCTACTTCCTGCGCATGAAGCAGCTCTACCACGACCGCGAAGAGGTCACGGCGTACCTGGCGCGGCGATGACCGGGAAGAAACGATGAAACGCATCCTCATCAGCGAGTTCATGGACGAGCCGGCGGTGGAGCGCCTCGCCGCGCGCTTCGATGTCGACTACCGGCCGGCCCTCGTGGACGAGGCCGCGGCGCTCGCCGCCGCGCTGCCCGCGGCCGATGCGTGGATCGTGCGCAACCGCACGCAGGTGCGCGGGGCGCTTCTCGAGGCCGCCCGGCGCGTGCGGGTCGTGGGCCGCCTCGGCGTGGGCCTGGACAACATCGACGTACGCGCGTGCGAGGCGCGCGGCATTCGCGTGATCCCCGCCGCGGGCGCGAACGCGGAATCGGTGGCGGAGTACGTGGTGGCCGCCGCCCTGGTGCTGCTGCGCGGATCCTTCTTCTCGACGCCCGAGGTGGCGGCGGGCCGCTGGCCCCGCCAGGCCGTTTCGCAGGGACGCGAGGCGCTCGGCAAGACCGTGGGCATCGTGGGATTCGGAAGCATCGGTCGCGTCACCGCGCGCAAGGCCGCGGCGCTCGGCATGCGCGTCGTGGGCCACGATCCGCAGCTGCACGACGCGGACCCCGCTTGGCGGGAATCCAACGCCCGGCCGATGGCGCTCGATGCGCTGCTCGCCGAAAGCGACGTCGTCTCGCTGCACTTGCCGCTCACGCCCGCAACGCGCGGCCTCATGGACGCCGCGCGGATCGCGCGCATGAAGCGCGGCGCGATCCTGGTGAACACCGCACGCGGCGGCATCGTGGACGAAGCGGCTCTGGCCGCGACGCTGCGCGAGGGGCGGCTCGCCGGCGCGGCGCTCGACGTTTTCGATGCGGAACCGCTCCCGGCCGGTTCACCGCTGGCGGGCGCTCCCCGGCTCATCCTCACCCCGCACATCGCCGGCGTCACGCTGGAATCGAACCAGCGCGTGAGCTCGCTCATCGCCGATCGCGTGGCCGCAGCCCTGGAAGAAGGCTGACGCCGGCCGTGTCGAGCGGCGCCGTACGTCCGCTCCGACACTGCTCGCGGCGTCGAGCGGCCTGCCTCTGGTCCGTTCCAGCGCGGTTCCCGCTGTCTATCTGAGCACCTGCACCAGATTGTTGAAGTCGTCGGTCCAGAGGCTCCAGTCGGGCCGCGGCACCACCGGCTCGGTGATCTCCAGGATCAGCGGCTCGAGCAGGAACCGCTTGTTCCGCGTGAGCAGCACCCAGTCGCTCGTCGTGGCCCCTTTCTCATCGGGCTCGTGCAGGTACGCGTACTCGAGGCCGCGTTTCTCGGCGATGGCGAGGAGCACGGGCTTCAGGTCCAGGAACCGGTTGGAGACGTGGAACGCGATCACGCCGTCCGGCTTCAGGTGCCGCAGGTATACGCCCACCGCCTCGTACGTGATGAGGTGCACCGGGATGGAATCGCCCGAGAAGGCGTCCACCGCGATCACGTCGTAGCCCTGGGGCTTCTCGCGCTCCATGCTCAGGCGCGCGTCTCCCAGCACGATGTCGATCTTCCCGGAGCTGTCCTTGAGGTACGTGAACCACGTATTGGCGATCTTCACCACCGCCGGGTTGATCTCGTAGAAGCGATAGACGTCGTCTGCGTCCGCGTACGTGGCGATGGTGCCGGTACCCAGGCCGATCATCGCCACCCGGATCGGCTTGCCCTCGTAGGCGACCAGGGTGCGCCCGATGCCCGAAGACGGCTTGTAGTACGTCGTCGCCGAATGCCGGCCTTTCTCCGAGAGGTATTGGCTGCCGTGCAGGATCGCCCCGTGCACGAGCGACCGGTAGCGCGCGTCGCCCGCGCCGCTTTCCTTCACGCGCAGCACGCCGTAGTAGTTGCGGGTGATGTAGACCGTGTCCTCGGTGAAGTTGCGCACGTGCCACACGAGCGTGCCGCAGGTCACGGAACAGACCAGCACCATCAGCGCCACCACCGGCCAGGCGCGCCGCAGGTTGATGCCGAGCGCCAGGAACGCCACGACCGCGAGCGCGATGTCGAGCTCGAGGTAGCCCGGCAGGGTCACGGGAGCCACGATGGCCACCAACGCCCCGCCGATGACGCCTCCCAGCGACACGACGAGGTAGAACAGCGTGAGGTGCCGCGGCCCCGGGCGGCGCCGCGCGAGCTCGCCGTGGCAGAACATGCACACGAAGTAGAGGCCCACGGCGAACGCCGCCACCTGCCACAGCAGCTCGAACTCGAGCGCCTTGTCCACCAGGAACCACGCCATCACGCACAGGAGCCAGGCGAGGCTCACCAGGTACAGGTTGGGGCGGTACCACTCGCGGCCCTCGAAGCAGAGGATGAACGTGAGGAGATAGACCGCGAGCGGCGCCACCCACAGCAGCGGAAAGGAAGGGATGTTCTGCGTGAGGTGGTTGGTGACCGCGAGCAGCATGACCGCGCCCATGGCGGAGAGCGCGAGCCAGAGCGCGATGGAGCGCGCCGGCGGCCGCGGCTCTTCGGCGGTGGCGGCCGCGTGGCCCGCTTCCACCGTGAGCGCGGGCAGCGCGCGACTCTTCCATGCGAGCGCGGCGCAGGCGGCGACGAAGAGCGCATAGCCCGCGGACCATGCGATCGACTGCTGCCGGTTGGTGAGCCACGGCTCGAGCAGGAACGGGTACCCCAGCAGCGCCAGCATCGAGGCGAGGTTGGAGAGCGCGAACAGCCGGTACGGGCTGGCCCCCGGCAGCGCGCGTGCGTACCACGCCTGAGCGAGCGGGCTGGTGGACGAGAGCAGGAAGTAGGGCAGCCCGATCGTCGCGAAGAGGAGCCCAAGGATTCCCGGCACGGGATTGTCGCCGCCCTCGGGCTTCCACGACGGGTCGGGTGCGAGGGGCAGCAAGGCGAGGCTCGCGGCGAGGAGCGCGATGTGCATCCAGGCCTGCGCGCGCGCGCCGACGCGGCTCGCCAGCGCGTGCGCGTAGGCGTAGCCCAGCAGCAGGACCAGCTGGAAGAACACCATGCACAGCGTCCAGACGATCGCCGCGCCGCCGAACCACGGCAGGACCTGTTTGGCGAGGAGGGGCTGGACGAGAAAGAGAAGGAACGCGCTGAGGAAGACGGTCGCGGCGTGCAGCGGCATGCGTCCTTCCGGGGAGGCGGTTGCGCGATTGTGCGCGATGGTAGCACGCACCCGGATCGGCGAGCGCCGGGGCGCTATACTCGGACGCCATGCTCGCCCGCTGGTATCGCATCGCCCAGCTGCTGGAGCTCGCCGCCTGTCTCGCCGTGGGGGCGTGGCTGCACGCCGCCCACGGTTGGGGACCGCTCGCGATCGTGCTCGGGGTCATTGGGTGGTTCGCCGGCGTGCGGCTGGTCCTGGTCGCGATCTCGTGCCTGCTCGGATGGATGTTCCGCTCGCCCCGGCCGGTGGACCAGCAGATCGGCGTGGCGCGCACGATCGCGCTGGTCCTTGGCGAGTGGCGCGCGCTGCTCGTCTTGAATCTGCTGTACGTGCCGTGGGAAAGGTTCGTCCTGCGTCCGGATCCGCCGGCCGAGCCCACGGATCGCGTGCCGGTGGTCCTGGTGCACGGGTATTGCGTGAATCGCGGGTATTTCCTTCCGCTCGTGCGCCGGCTCGAGGCGTTCGGCGTGGGGCCCATCTTCGTGCCCAGCTTCGGCTCCGGGCTCGCGCCCCTGGAATCCTTTGCGGAAGAGCTGCACGCGCACGTGGAGCGCGTCGCGGCGGGCACCGGCCAGCCGCGCGTGGTGCTGGTCGCGCACAGCATGGGAGGCCTCATCGCGCGCGCCTACATCGCGCGCCATGGCGCCGGGCGCGTCGCCGCGCTGGTGACGATCGCGAGCCCCCATCGCGGCACGGCGCTGGCGGCCCTCGGCGTGGGCGCGAACGCGCGGCAAATGGAGGAGGGGAGCGACTTCCTCTCGGCGCTCGAGAGAAGCGAAGCGGCGGCCGAATCGCGCCCGCGCGCGACGTGCATCCTGTCGCCCCACGACAACATGGTCGTGCCCCAGGCCAGCGGCCGCCTGCCGTGGGCGCGCAACGTCGCCTTGCCCGGATGGGGCCACATCGCCATCATCCGTTCCGCGGCCCTGGCGCAGGCGCTGCTGCCGGAGCTCGAAGCCGCCGGCAGCGTGAGGATCGCGCGCTAGAGCAACGCCAGCACTTCCTCGGCGTGGCGCCCCACGTCCGGATGGTCGATCACGTGCGCGATGCGGCCGTCCGCGTCGACCACGAACGTGACGCGGTCGGCCAGGCCCGCGGCGCTCTTCAGCTTCGCGAGCAGGCCCGGACCGCCGAGGGTGCCGTAGGCGCGCCCGACCGCGCCGTCGGTGTCGGCCAGCAGCGGGAAATTGAGCGCGAACTTCTTCGTGAAGGCCTGGTGCGAGGCCGCGTCCTGCGTGGAAACGCCGAGCACCGCGGCGCCCTTGGCCGCGATTTCCGCGTTGAAATCGCGCAGCGAGCACGCCTGCTTCGTGCAGCCGGGCGTGTCGTCCCTCGGATAGAAATAGAGGACCAGCTTGCGGCCGCGATAGTCCTTGAGCGACACGCGCGCGCCGTCCGTGGTGATGCCCTCGAAATCCGGCGCGTGATCGCCCGGCTTGAGCGGGGTGCCCATGGGCGAAGCCTACCAGTGAATGCCGCGCGTGATCTGGGCGAACGCGATCTGCTCGGGAGTGAGCTGCGCTTCCTGGTCCCCGGCCTTGCGCCCCTGCGCCGCGGCCGAATCGGGAAACATGCGGAACGCGGCGTTCAGGATGTATTGCGTGGCCTTCGGCGCCACGGCGTGCAATACCTCGCCCAGGACGCCCAAGCGCGTGGCGATGCGCACCGGCTGGTCCACGATGGCCTCGACCACGAGGTCCGCGGCCTCGTCGGGCGTCAGCATGGGAACGCGGCTGTAGAGGGCCGTGGGCGCGCTCATGGGCGTGCGCACGAGCGGCATGTTGATCGTCGTGAAGTGCACGCCGTCGTCGACGAACTCGCTCGCTGCGCACTCGCTGAAGGCGTCCAGCGCGGCCTTCGACGCGACGTACGCCGAGTAGCGCGGGGCGCGCGTGAGCACGCCGATGGACGAGATGTTCACGATGTGGCCGCCGCCCTGCTTCACCATCGCGGGCAGGAAGCCCAGTATCAGCCGCAGGCTGCCGAAGTAGTTGAGCTGCATCGTGCGCTGGAAGTCGTGGAAGCGCTCGAAGGAAGCGGCGATGCCGCGCCGGATCGAGCGCCCCGCGTTGTTCACGAGGAGATCCACGCGCCGGAAGTCCTTCAGCACCGTCGCCACCAGCCGGTCGCAATCGTCGAGGTCCGTGAGGTCGCAGGAGATGAACCGCGCATGGCCGTGCATCGCCTTGATGCGCTCCATGACCGGGGCGGCCTTGGCCGGGTCGCGCGCCACCAGGACCACCCGCGCCCCCGCCTCGGCGAGGCGGTAGGCCGTCGCCTCGCCGATGCCCGACGTGGCGCCGGTGACGACCGCCACCTTGCCCTTCACCCTCCCGGCGAGCGAGTGGTCGATGGAAAGGTCGGGATCGAGGTGGCGTTCCCAGTAGTCCCAGAGGCGCCACGCGTATTCCTCGAGCGGCGGCAATGCGATGCCGGAGCCCTTGAGCGCCTTCTGCGTGGCGCGGCACTCGAAGCGCGTCGGATAGTTGAGGAACGCGAACACGTCCTTGGGGACGCCCAGCTCGGCGAGGACCTGCTTGCGCACGCTGCGCACCGCGCCCAGCGACATGAGCGAATCGACGAGCACGGACGGGATGAGGTCGAGCGTCTTCGCGTTCACGCGCAACGCCGGCCGCGGGGCGTGCGCGGCCTGCGCGAACAGATCGAGGATCTCGCCCACGCGGCGCGGCTCGGGGTCGGTCAGGTGGAAGCAGCGCCCGTCGAGGCCGCGCGCGTGGGCGAGCCAGTCGATGCAATCGACCACGTAATCGACCGGCACGATGTTGATGCGCCCGCCCTCGATGCCGATGCCGGGCATCCACGACGGCAGCCAGCGGCGCATCCTCTGGATCGCCTTGAAGAAGTAGTAGGGACCGTCGATCTTGTCGATCTCGCCGGTGCGCGAATGGCCCACGACGAGGCCCGGGCGGTAGATGCGCCACGGGCGCCGGCATTCGGTGCGCACGATGCGCTCGGCCTCGTGCTTGGTGCGGAAGTAGGGATGCTCGAGGCCCTCGGCTTCCTCGAACATGTCCTCGCGGAAGACGCCGTCGTACAGCCCCGCGGCGGCGATCGAGCTCATGTGGTGGAAGCACCCGGCGCCGATCGCTTCCGCGAATTCCACGGCGTTGCGCGTGCCCGTGACGTTCGCCCGCTGCTGGCTCGCCGCGTCGGCCTCGAGGTCGTAGATGGCGGCCAGGTGGAAGAAATGGCGGATCCTGCCCTTGAGCCGTGCCGCCTGCGCGGAGGAGACGCCCAGGCGCGGCTTGCCGAGGTCGCCCACCACCGCGACGACGCGCCGGGCCGCCGCGCCCCAGCGCGGGCGCAGCGCATCGAGCTTCTTGACGGAATCCTTGCGCACGAGCACGTACACCGTGCCCGGCCGCTGCAGCAGCTTGTCGACGAGGAAGCGCCCGATGAAGCCGGTCGCACCGGTCACGAAATAGCTCATTGCGCGGCTTCTCCCGGCTGTGCAGCCGTTCTTTTCCTCGAAATCATACCTCGCCCAAGGACCCGCCCGTGCGCCCGAAACGGGCGGCTTTTGCTCCATCGCAAATCGGGCGAGGAATAGAGCGATCACTCTAATGCTTCGACCTATCCTTGGCGTCGAAACAGGTCGATTCCGGCCGATTACCACAGGAGAAAAACCATGGCACGCACCCAACGCTCCGTCACGCCGCCCGCCGCCGCCTACGCGACTTTCGAGCGCTCGGCCCGCAATCTCATCACCAGCACGCGCGACACCGCGGTCGCCCGCGCAAAATCCGCGCGCAAGGCGGCCGTCGCCGGCGCCACCGAGGCCCGCGACCGCACGCTCGGCGCCGTGTCGCGCCTGGAAAAGGTGTTCGAGCAACGCGTCTCGCAAGCCGTCGCGAAGCTCGGCGTCCCGACCGCCCGCGACGTGCGCGCGCTCACCCGCCAGGTCGAGAAGCTCGAGGCCAGCGTGCAGCGGCTGAACCGCTCGCGCGCCAGCCCGCGCGCGCGATCGCGTTCCCGCGGCTAGCGATGCCGCGCGGCCGGGACCGGCCGGGGAGCCGCTCGATCGGGCTCGCCCTCGCCGGCGGCGGCCCGTTCGGGGCCGTCTACGAGATCGGCGCGCTGCTCGCGCTCGAGGACGCGCTGCAAGGACTGGAGCTGCACCGGCTCGATTGCTACGTGGGCGTGAGCGCGGGCAGCTTCCTCGCCGCCGCGCTCGCCAACGGCATTCCGATCCGCGAGATCCACCGCGTCCTGATCGGCGGCGGGGCGGGCGACATCGCGGTTTCCGCGAATCGCTTCCGCCGTCCCGCGTGGCGCGAATACCTGCGTGCGACCCTCGGCCGGCGCCTGCCGACCGGGATCTTCGACAACGAGGCGATCCACCATTACCTCAGCGAAGTGTTCGGTCGCGCGGGACGAACCAACGACTTCCGCCACCTCGGGCGCCGTCTCTACATCGTCGCCACCGACCTCGACACGGGCGAGACCGTGAGCTTCGGACGGCCCGGCCACGACCACGTGCCCATCTCGCGCGCGGTGCAGGCGAGCGCGGCGCTTCCGGGCATCTTTCCCCCGGTGCAGATCGAAGGACACCATTTCGTCGACGGCGCCCTGCGCAAGACGCTCCACGCCTCCGAGGCGCTCGACGACGGCATGGGACTCGTGCTCTGCGTGAATCCGATCGTGCCGTTCGACCGCCGCCGCGCGGCCGGCGGACCCGGCCGCCCGCGGCCGCGGATCGCCCGGGCCGGGCTCGGCGCGGTGATGTCGCAGACGCTGCGGACACTCATCCATTCGCGCCTCGTGACCGGCATCGCGCACTACCGCACCCGCTACCCCGGCGCCGACGTCGTGCTCTTCGAGCCGGAGCAGGGCGACGAGGAGATCTTCTCCGCCAACCTGCTCGGATACGCGGCGCGCCGGCGCATCTGCGAGCGCGCGTACCGCAGCACGCTGCGCGACCTCCTCGGGCGTCGCGAGAAACTGGAGCCCGTTCTCGCCCGGCACGGCCTGCGGATCCGCCCGACGCTGCTCACCCCGGAAGAGGGCGCGGCGGCCGCGCCGCTCACCGTGACCGCCGTGCGGCTCGATGCGAGCCTCGCGCAGCTGCGCGGTTTGCTCGAAGGCAAACGGCCCCACCGGCTCGCCTGATAGGCTGGGGCTCCATTCCCCGGGGCCCCATGGAACGTGGCCATACCTTTGGAAAGCGGGCGTTACCTCGACGGCAACGCGCTTCGCACCGAGCGCACGCGCGCGCGCATCCTCGCGGGCAGCCTCGCGCTCTTCAACGCGCACGGCGAAGCCCACGTCACGACGGCCGCCATCGCGCAAGCGGTGGGAATCAGCCCCGGGAACCTCTATTACCACTTCAGGAACAAGGATGCGATCGTCGAGCAGCTCTTCCGGCGCTTCGAGGAGCGCGTGGACGTCGAGCCCGGCGCGGCCTCGAGTCCCGCGGCGGCGGTCGAGGACCTCTGGCTCTATCTGCACCTGATGCTGGAAGCGATCTGGGACTACCGCTTCCTGTATCGCGGCCTCGACGACCTGCTCGACCGCAACCGGCGCCTGCGCACCCATTTCAACCGCATCCTCGATCGCAAGCTCCAGGCGGTGACGTCGCTTTGCGACGGCCTGGTGCGCGCGCGGGCCATGCGCGCACGCCCGGAGGAGATCCGCTCGCTCGCGCGCAACGTGCTCGTCGTCGCCACCTACTGGCTCAGTTTCCAGTCGGTGCGCGGCCTCGACGAGGAATCGGCCCCCATGGCGATGGGACAGGGAGCCTACCAGGTGATGGCGCTCGTCGCGCCGTATCTCGCCGGCGCGGCCCGCCGCCACCTCGACCGCTTGAGCCGCAGCTACATCGAGTAGGCTCGGCTCGCGTGAATCCGTGTTGCGCAGGCGATACGTCAGAGCGAAGAAACCGGTTTTTCCGAGTGAAAACGGTTGACAAGTCGTTTTCGCCTTGTGCATCCTCTCGCTGTCGCGCCTACCGGGCGAGATGAATGAGAACTCAACGTCACCACCAGATTGGAGGATTCATCAATGGCAGCTAAGAAAGCCAAGAAGGCAGCGAAGAAGCCGGCGGCCAGGAAGTCCGCCGCCAAGAAACCGATGAAGAAATCCGCAGCGAAGAAGCCGGCCGCCAAGGCCAAGAAGCCCGCCACGAAACGCAAACCCAACGCAGCCTTCATGAAGCCGATGATGCCCGACAGCATGCTTGCTGCCGTCGTCGGTTCGAGCCCCATGCCGCGCACGGAAGTCACGAGCAAGCTGTGGGGTTACATCAAGAAGAACAACCTCCAGGACAAGACCAATCGCCGGATGATCAACGCCGACGACAAGCTGAGGGAAGTGTTCGGCGGCAAGAGACAGGTCTCGATGTTCGAGATGACGAAGCTGGTCTCCAGGCACCTCAAGTAGCCATCCTCGCCGGCGGAAGGCCGGCGGTCGAGCGCGAGCGGGCCGGTCCTCACCGGCCCGCTCCTTTTTCGGAAGGAGAGCGCCATGCGAACCGTCGCCACACCCGGCGCCCCGGCCGCGCGCGGCCATTATTCGCAGGCGGTGGTCCATGCGGGCCTGGTGTACGTCGCGGGCCAGCTGCCCATCGTGCCGGACGATCCGCAGCGCCGGCTCGAGGGATTCGAGGCGCAGGCGCGCCAGGTCCTGGACAACGTGATCGCGATCCTCGAGGCCGCGGGAAGCGGCGCCGAGAGCGTGCTCAAGGCCACCGTCTACATCGCCGACGTGGCCCACTGGCCCGCCTTCAACTCCCTCTATGCGGAACGCTTCGGCGCGCACCGGCCCGCGCGCACCGTGGTGCCAGTGGCCGCGCTGCACTACGGCTACCTGGTCGAAATGGACGCGATAGCCGCGGTCAGGAACTCCTGACCTGCTTGGAAGAGGGTGCGGCGGCTTCTCCACCCCACGGGCTCATCAGGGTGATCCACATCAGCTTCACGAACTCGTCGCCGAAGCGCTCGGCGATGCCGCGCGGATCCGGCACCCGGCCCGCGTCGCCCATCACGCCGAATTGCACCTTCCCGTCGTACGAGAGCAGCGACAGGCCGAGGCCGATGCCGGCGGACTGCGGAACCCAGAATTCGAGCTCGGCGATGCGCTGGCCCGCGAAGTACAGCGGGCGCTGCGGTCCGGGCACGTTGGTGATCACCAGGCTCGCGTTCTTGCCAAGGAAACCCGTGACCTGGTCCTGCATCGCCTTCGGGCCGGAGCCCACGGCGCGCAGCAGCGCCAGCGCGATCACCGGCTGGTAGGAGCGCTTGAGCGCGCCCATGCGCCGCCGCACCTCGTAGAGGCGCTCGAGCGGATGCTCGATGCCGATGGGAAGGTCGAGGAACACCATGCCGAACTGGTTTCCCAGCCGCGCCGCCTCTTCCACGGGGCGCAGGTTCACCGGCACGATCGCCCGGACCTCGATTCCGTCCACCGCATCGCCTTTGGCGCGCAGGTACTCGCGCAACGCGCCCGCCGCCATCGCGACCAGCACGTCGTTCACCGAGCAATCCATCGCCTTCGCGATCGCCTTCACCTCGTCGAGCGACAGGGGATCGGCCCATGCCACGCGCTTGGTGGTCACGAGCGGGCCCTTCAGCCGCGTCGGCGCGTCGCGCCCCATGAGTGCCAGCTTCGCGCTCTCCGCGGCGATGTCGATGCCCTTGCCCACGGCGGACTGGAGACCCTCGGCCAGCAGCTGCGAGATGGGCCCGAAGGCCTGCGCCCACAAATCGCCCTCGGGCGCGGCTTCGCCGTCAACCGGCCCCTCGGGCGCGGCCAGGCTCGCGGGCGCGCTGATATCCGTGAGCGACAGGATGACGCGGACCAGGGCGATGCCGTCGGCATAGCAATGGTGGATGCGCGGGATGAGGGCGCTGCCGCCACCGTAGTTCTCGACCAGGTGGAATTGCCACAGCGGCCGGCCGCGCGCGAGTGGCGTGGAGGCGAGGCGGCCCACGAAGCGCTCGAGCTCGCGCTTGCCCGCCTTGCCGGGAAGGCGCGCGCGAACGACGTGCTCATCCAGGTCGAAGTCGTGGGACACCTTCCACCAGGCGCCGGTCGCGTCCTCGGTGGGGTAGCTGCGGAACCGGTGATAGGCGAGGAATCGGGACGAGATCGCCCGTTTCACGGCCGCCTCGTCCAGCCGCGCCTCGAAGGCGAACACGCCGACGATGGTCATCGGGCTCTCGGGCGAGTCCATCCGCAGCCACGCGGTGTCCACGCCCGAGATGCGCTCGCGAAGCTGAGAGGCCATGGTATGGGGAATGGCCGCGGTGCCCGTGGCGCGCCGCGCCCGCGCGCGTCAGGAAGCCTTGCGCCTGGCCTTCGTCCGGGAACTCGACTTGCGCGGCGCGCGCCGCGTGGCCTTCGCCACCGCCTTTCCCTTCGCCGCGGTGCGGCGCTTCTTGCCGCCGCGTGGCCTGGCACGCGCGCCGCTCCGCGCTGTGCCCGTGGAGCCGGTCATGAAGGCCTGCAGGCTTTCGTTCAGGTCGCGCACCTGTTTCGACAGCTCGTCCACCTCGCCGCGCGTGAGCACCCCGAGGCGGCTCAGCGAGCGCGATACGCGGTCCTCGAACACCTGCTCGAGCTTGTCCCAGCGCCCGCCCGTATAACCCGCCTCGCGCATCGTCTTGAGCGCCTGGTCCGCCATGCCGACCGCGCGCGCGCCCATGCTGCGGCCCTGCTCGACGAGCGCCTCGAACATGCGCGGGCCTTCGGACTTCGCGCGCTCGAAGGCGCCGAGCCCGGCGAGCCAGATCTTCTGGGCGGAATCGCGCGCCGCCTTCGCGGCGTCGCCGGTGTCGCGAGTGGATCCGGCGCGGGATCGGTTCTTGCGTGCCATGGCATGCTCCTTAGGAGGGCGTCCCGGAAGGAAACTCCCCGGGCGGTGTCCCAGTATAGGCGCGACGCACACCGCGCGCTTCGGGGGGTACACTGCGCGTGGCGGCGCGGAGGATCGCAGGATGGCCACGGTGATGGAGAAAACGTCGGTGGAACGGGTATGGCTCAAGTCGTATCCGCCCGGGGTGCCGGCGGAAGCGAACGTCGACGAATTCGCGAGCGTCCGCGCGATCCTCGAGCGCAGCTGCGAGAAATTCGCGGAGCTGCCGGCCTACACGTGCATGGGCCGCACGCTCACCTACGCGCAGCTCGACGGCCTCTCGCGCGACTTCGGCAGCTGGCTGCAGAACGTCGCAGGGCTCGGCAAGGGCGCGCGCGTGGCGATCATGATGCCCAACGTGCTGCAGTACCCGGTGGCGCTCTTCGGGGCGCTGCGCGCCGGGCTGGTCGTGGTGAACTGCAATCCCCTCTACACGCCGCGCGAGCTGGAGCACCAGCTCAACGACGCCGGTGCCGATGCGATCGTCGTCCTCGAGAACTTCGCCAAGACGTTCCAGGAGGTGGCGGCGCGCACGCGCGTGCGGCACATCGTGACGACGCAGCTGGGCGACCTGCTGGGATTCCCGAGGTCGCTCGTCGTGAACGCCGTGGTGAAGCACGTGAAGCGCCTGGTCCCGCGCTGGTCGCTGCCGGGGGCCACCTCGTTCGGCGCGGCGCTCGCCGCAGGGCGCCGGCACGCGCTCACCGAGCCTCCGCTCGGGCACGGGGACCTCGCGTTCCTCCAGTACACGGGCGGCACCACCGGGGTGTCGAAGGGCGCCATGCTCACGCACGGCAACATCGTCGCCAACCTGCAGCAGGTCGCGGCGTGGATCTGCGGCGGGCTCACGGAGGGCCGCGAGGTGGTGATCACGGCGCTGCCGATGTACCACATCTTCGCGCTCACCGGGAGCTGCCTCACGAACCTCAAGATCGGCGCGCACAACGTGCTCATCACCAACCCGCGCGACCTGCCGGCGTTCGTGAAGGAGCTCGCGCGCCATCCCTTCAGCACCATGTCCGGGGTGAACACGCTCTTCAACGCCCTCATGAACACGCCGGGCTTTGCGGAGCTCGACTTCCGCCCGCTCAAGCTGGCGCTGGGCGGTGGCATGGCGGTGCAGCGCGCGGTGGCCGAGCGCTGGAAGAAGATCACCGGCAAGCCGCTCCTGGAGGCGTACGGGCTGACGGAGACCTCGCCGGGCGCGTGCATCAATCCACTGGTGGAGGGCTTCGAGTACAACGGCACCGCCGGCCTGCCGATCCCCTCGACCATCGTCACCATCCGCGACGACGACGGGCGCATCCTGCCGCTCGGCGCGACGGGCGAGATCTGCATCGCCGGCCCGCAGGTGATGAAGGGCTACTGGAACCGGCCCGACGAGACCGCGAAGGTGATGACGGCCGACGGCGCGTTCCGCACCGGCGACATCGGGCTCATGACGCCCGAGGGCTACGTGAGGATCGTCGACCGCAAGAAGGACATGATCCTGGTGTCGGGTTTCAACGTCTACCCGAACGAGGTCGAGGACGTGGTCGCGATGCTTCCCGGCGTGCGCGAGGTGTGCGCCGTCCCGGCCCCGGACGAGCGTTCCGGCGAGACCGTGCGCGTCGTCATCGTGCGCAAGGATCCCTCGCTCACGAAGAAGCAGGTGCTCGAGCACTGCCGCAAGAACCTCACCGGATACAAGATGCCGCACATCGTCGAGTTCTGGGACGAGCTGCCCAAGTCGAACGTCGGCAAGGTGCTGCGCCGCGAAGTGAAGAACGCTCCCCCGAAGCCCTAGGCGACCGCGTCAGGCCGCCTTCTCGTACACGGGCCCGTATTCGCGCAACGCGTCGCGGATCCGCTCGACCGCCCAGTCGATCTCTTCGCGCTCGATCACGAGCGGCGGCGCGAAGCGTGCGACCGTGCCGTGCGTGTCCTTGCTGAGAACGCCGTGGCGCAGGAGCGTCTCCACGAACTGGCGCGCGCCGACCCGCTCGGGATCGAGCTCCACCCCGATCAGCAGGCCCTTGCCGCGCACCTCGGTGACGACCGGGCTCGAGATCGACCGCAACCGCTCCAGCAGGTAGGCGCCGAGCGTGGCGGCCCGCTCGGACAGCCGTTCCTCCACCAGGACCTCGAGCGCCCTGAGGCCCACCGCGGCACCGAGGGCGTTTCCGCCGAAGGTGCTGCCGTGGTCGCCGGGCTTGAGCACGCCCATCACTTCCTCGCGCGCGCAGAACGCGGAGACCGGCAGCAGGCCGCCCCCCAGCGCCTTGCCGAGAATGATGCCGTCGGGCTTCACGCCTTCGTGGTGGCAGGCGAGGATGCGGCCGGTACGTCCGAGGCCGGTCTGCACCTCGTCCACGATGAGCAATACGTTGCGCTCGCGGCAGATGCGCGCGCAGCGCGCGAGATAGCCCTCGGGCGGCACGATGATCCCGGCTTCGCCCTGCACGGGCTCAACGAGGAACGCCGCGGTCTGCGGCGTGATCGCGGCCGCGAGCGCGGCGGCGTCGCCGAACGGCACGTGGTCGAAGGCGTCGGCGTACGGACCGAACTGGTCGCGGTATTGCGGCTCCGAGGAGAAGCCCACGATGGTGGATGTCCGTCCGTGGAAGTTGCCCGAGCAGCAGATGATCCTGGCGCGACCGTCGGGAACCTTCTTCACGACGTACGCCCACTTGCGAGCGCACTTGATCGCGGTCTCGACGCCCTCCGCGCCGGTGCTCATCGGCAGCGCGCGATCCATGCCCGTGATCTCGCAGAGCCGGGCGAGGAAGGGCGGCAGGCGGTCGGTGTAGTAGGCGCGCGAGGTCACCGCGAGGCGCGCGGCCTGCTCCTGCAGCGCCGCGAGCAGTTTCGGGTGTCCGTAGCCGAAGCTCACGGCGGAGTAGGCCGAGAGCATGTCCAGGTAGCGCCGGCCGTCTTCGTCCCACAGCCAGACGCCTTCGCCGCGCGTGAGTACCACGGGAAGCGGCGCGTAGTTCGTGGCGCCGTAGCGCCGTTCGAGAGCGATCTTGTCGCTCATGGCAGTTCCTTCCTTGCTTGTGGCAAGCAGGTCGTCGGGCCCGCTAAGGGGGCCACGGACCCTTGATTATACGGGGCGAAATGGGGCCCGGCCGTGAACCAGCGCACTCGCCAGCCCGTGCGAAAGGCGTGCCGCCAAGGCGAAGATCGTGAGCTGCGGGTTGGCCCCGAGGCTGGTCGGGAAGATCGACGCGTCGTGGATCGACAGGTTGGCGAGCTGGTGGTGGTGGCCGGATTCGTCGACGACCGAGGCGCGCGGCTCGACGCCCATGGCGCATCCGCCCATCACGTGCGCGCTCATGACGCGGGCGGCGAGGGGCCGCAGCGCGAGCGACTCGATGCGCCGCCGCGCCGCCGCCCACGAGCCGTCGGGCGCGGCTTCCTCGTGCAACGCGAGCACCTCGCCCGCGCCGGCCGCGAACTGGATCTCGGCCATCGCGAGCCACGCGCGCCGCGCCGCTTCCCACAGGTAGGGCGTGATCGGATAGTCGAGCACGGGCGAGCCGTCGGAGCGCAGGCGCACGCGCCCGCCGGTCGAGTCGGGATGGAAGCCGTCGCGAATGAGGGCGATCAGCACCTGCATCCGCGCGAAGCCCGCCATGCGGCGCGCATGATCGGGCCCGAAACCGGGAAGCGTCGTGGCCGCGAGCACCGGATGCACGGGCGCCGATTCGAGCTTGAACCCGGCGCGACCGTCGAGGGGCACGTCGAGGAAGTGGTCGCAGTAGACGGATTGCGGAGCGCCGGCGTAGCCCTCGACCGCGTGCGGCATCGTCGCCGCGCACGCGACCGTCGGATGCAGGAACGTCCGGCGGCCCGCGGTAAGGTGGGGATCGGGAGCGACGCTGCGCAGAAGGATCGCGGGGCTGCCGATGGCGCCCGCCGCGAGCACGAAGTGGCGCGCGCGCAAGCGAACGCGATGGGGCAGGGCGGCGGCGCCGTTGCCCTCGACGCCGTACGCGTCGCAGGAAACGACGCGATCGCCGGCGATGCGCAGCCGTTGCACCCGCGCGCGATGCACGAGCACCGCGCCGCGCTCGAGCGCCGCCGGAATCGTGGTGACCAGCATCGATTGCTTCGCGTTCGTGGGGCAGCCCATCCCGCAATAGCCCAGGTTCCAGCATCCCTTCACGTTGCGCGGCACGATGCCGGTCGCGAACCCCAGGGCCGCGCCGCCGCGCCGCAACACGTCGTTGTTCTCGTTGGGGGCGACCGCCCATGGCGCGATCCCGAGCCGCTCCTCCATGCGCGCGAACCATGGGGCGAGCATCCCGGCCTGCATCGAGCGCAAGCCGTGGGCGCCGCGCCAGTGATCGAGGGTGCTCGGCGGCGCGCGAAAGCTCGACGTCCAGTTGACCGTCGTGGAGCCGCCCACGCAGCGGCCCTGCAGGATCGTGATCGCCGCGTCGAGCGTCCTGCGGCCCGCCGATTCCTGGTAGAGGCGCGGATAAGCCTCGGCCTCGCGCATCCGGAATTCGGACGATCCCGCGAGCGGGCCTTCCTCGACGATCGCCACCGCGAGCCCCGCTTGCGCGAGGATCTCCGCGGTCACTCCGCCGCCCGCGCCGCTTCCGATCACCACGACGTCGGCCTCGAGATCGCGATCGCGATCGAGGGTGGCCGCGTCGATCGCCTTCCAGCCGCGCGCGAGCCCTTCGCGGATCGGATCGGCGATCACGTCGCCGCGCCCCGGTCGAGCGCCGGCGGGCCCGGATAGCCGATCGCGTTCCACGCCGACTCGTTGCCGTACCACGCGGCATTCAGCAGCTGCACGAGGGCCTGGTAGCCGGCGCGCAGGAGGTCGAAGCGGCTCGCGCGCCAGTCCGAGAGGAAACGCGCGATCGCCTCCGGCGGCGCTTCGTCGAGCCGCGCCCAGAGGCCCGTGAGGGCGACGCGCGAGGGCGCGAAGCGCAGCAGGCCGAGCAATCGCGAGACGTCGTCCTGGACGTCGGGCGCGAGGCCCGCCACCGCGCCGTCGAATCCGTCGACCACTTCGCGCACGGCGCGCGCTCGCGCCGCATCCGATGCGGGCAGCGCTCCCGAGAGCACGACGGGCGCGAGGGCGGCGACGATGCGCGCGCTCGCGGGATCGAGCACCCGATGGCGCGCCGCCGGCGCCGCGAGCGGCTGCTCGAGGGCGCGCACGGCGAGCAGCACCACGGCGCCGGCGACACCCACCTTGAGGAACTGCCGGCGCGTGGCCAATTCAGCGCAGGAGCATCCGGGCGACCGCGGCGAAGCGCCGGCCGTACGGAGGCTGGAGCAGCTTGAGCGCGTTGAGGCGCGACTGGTAGAAGACGGCCTTGCGCTTGGAGAACGTCTCGAAGCCGGCGCGCCCGTGGTATTCGCCCATGCCGCTCGCCCCGACGCCGCCGAACGGCAGCTCGTCCTGCGCGATGTGCAGGATCGTGTCGTTCACGGTGGCGCCGCCCGAGACGGTGCGCGCGAGCACCTCGCCCACGGCGCAGCGGTCGCGGTCGAAGACGTAGAGCGCGAGTGGCCGCGGACGCGCGTTCACGAACGCGATCGCTTCGTCGCGGGTGCGATAGGGCACCACGGGCAGCACCGGCCCGAAGATTTCCTCGCGCATCACGCGCGATTCCGGATCGGGCGCCACGATGAGCGCGGGCGCCATCTTCGTCGAGCCGGACAGGTCCTCGCCGGCGGGATTCGCCTCGACCACCCGCGTTCCCGCGGCGCGCGCCTCGCGCAGGTAGCCGGCCAGCCGCTCGCGATGGCGCTCGTTGATGATGGAGGAGTAGTCCGGGTTGTCCTTCAATCGCGGGTACAGCGACGCGACCGTCCTTACCGCGGCCGCGACGAACGCATCCACGCTCTCCGCCGGCACGAGCGCGTAGTCCGGGGCGATGCAGGTCTGTCCCGCGTTCAGACACTTGCCGTAGACGATGCGCGCGGCGGCGTACTCGACCGGAATGCCACGTCCGACGATCGCGGGCGACTTGCCGCCCAGCTCGAGCGTCACCGGCGTCAGATGCTCGGCGGCCGAGCGCATCACCTCGCGTCCGACCGCGGTGGAACCGGTGAAAAGCAGGTGGTCGAAGGCAAGGCCCACGAACGCGCGCGCGAGCTCGGGGCCGCCGTTGACGATCGCGAGCACGCTCGCGTCGAAACGCTTCGCCACGAGGCGCTCGAGGAGCGCCGACGTCTCCGGCGTGCCTTCGGGCATCTTCACCAGCACGCGGTTGCCCGCGGCGAGGGCCGAGGTCACGGGACCCAGCGCGAGATAGATCGGATAGTTCCAGGGCACGACGATGCCGGCCATCCCGAGCGGCTGGAATAGCACGCGCGAGCGGCCGGGCAGGAACCAGAGGCTGGTCGCGCGGCGCTGCGGGCGCATCCATCGCCGCAAGTGGCGGCGCGCGTGCGCGATCCCCTCGAGCGCGGGGAAGATCTCGAGCAGGCGCGTCTCCTGGTGGGAGCGGCCGCGGAAATCGCGGTCGAGCGCCGCGCAGAGCGCGTCCGCGTTATCGCGAAGGAGGGCGGCGAGGGTCGCGAGCGCATCGAGCCGTTGGCGATAATCGAGGCCGCCCTGCGCGTCGCGCGCGGCGCGCATGCGCTCGAACGCCTTCCGGAGGGGCTCGGGAACCTCCGCGGCGGCCTGCCGCGCATCGTTCAGGTTCAACTTTAGAAAGATCCTGTAAGTTACTGATATACAAATGCAAATATACTAGGCGAATGCCGAAAATCAAACGCTCGTTTGAATCCCCCGCTAGAATAGCACCCATGGATCGCGCTCGACATGTCCGGGGCTGAGAGCGGGGGCGCCCAGGCGCTCCGCGAGCATCTCCAGGCCCTCAAGACGTTGCGCGGCCCCGAGCGCGTGCAGCCGCCGCGGCTGGCCGAAGTGAAGGCGTGGCAATCGCAGCGCCTCGCGCGCACCTACGCCGATCTCGCAAGCCAGCCGCGCTACCGGGCGGCCACCCAGTTCTTCCTCGAGGACCTGTATGGACCCAAGGACTTCAGCGCGCGCGACGAGGAGCTGCTTCGAATCGTGCCGGTGATGACACGCGTGCTGCCCCATTTCGCGGTCGAGACGGCGTCCCTCGCGATCGAGGTCGAAGCCCTGTCCGAGGCGCTCGACCACGCGCTCGCCGCCGCGCTCGCGCCCGGCCCGCTCGACGAGGAAAGCTACGCGAAGGCGTACCGGAAGAGCTCCACGCGCGCCGAGCGCCTGCGCCAGATCGACCTCATCGAGGCGGTGGGCCTGCGTCTGGACGCGCTGGTGAAGAAGCCGCTCGTGGCGGGCACGCTCAAGCTCATGCGCAAGCCGGCGCACATGGCGGGGCTCGGCGACCTGCAGGATTTCCTCGAGGAAGGCTTCAACGCGTTCCGCACCATGGACGGCTCGGCCGAATTCCTCGCGGCGCTGCGCGCGCGCGAGACCGAGATCCTCAATCGCCTTTTTTCGGGCGCTTCCCGGCCTTTTTCGCCGTAGGCCGCGGGGGCGGGCCAGCACGCGGCTTCTCGTGCCGGGCGAAGAGCATGTCCAGCTCCTGCATCACGGACTTCTCGACCGAGAACTTCATCGCCTTCAGCAGGAACCCGAGCGAGACGGACAGGTGCAGATCCTTGTCGGTGACGGCGAGCGTGCCCAAGACGCCCGGGCGCTCGAAATGCAGGACGTTGCCCTGCCAGCTGCCGCGCAGGTCGAACTTGCGGCCGAGGTCCGCGGCCATCTGCTCGGCCGCGCGCCGTGCGCCGACGATGCCGAGGTCGTGGATGCGATGAACCTCGATGTCCGGCATCAGTGCCCCGGCCCCATGAGCGTATCGGGCAGCCAGGTCGCGATCTGCGGGAACACGCACAGGATCACGATCGCGAGGAACATGCACAGCACGTAGGGAATCGTGCCCCACATGACGGTCGTCACCGGCACGTCCGGGGCGATCGAGTTGACGATGTAGATGTTGAGCCCCACGGGCGGGTGGATCAGGCCGATCTCCATGTTGATGGTGAGTATGACCCCGAACCAGACCGGATCGAAGCCCGCCGCGGTGATGATGGGCAGCAGGATCGGGCTCGTCATCAGGATGATCGCCGCCGGCGGGATGAAGAAGCCGCACACCAGCAGGAACACGTTGATGAGGGCCATCAGCACCCAGCGATTCACGTGCGCATCGGCGATCGCCTGCGCGAGCGTCTGCGTGAGGTACAGCGACGTGAGCATGTAGCCGAAGAGCACCGCGCCGGCGATGATCATCAGGATCATCACCGACTCGCGCATGGTGTCGCGCAGGATCTGCCACCATTCCTTCGGGTGCCACATCCGGTAGATCACCACGGCGAGGAGCGCGCACATCGCCGCGCCCACGCCGGCGGCCTCGGAAGGCGTGGCCACGCCCCCGTATAGCACCCACATCACGCCGACGATGATGGCGAGGAAAGGCGCGACCTTCGGGATCGCGGTAAATTTCTGCTTCCAGGTATAGCGGAAATCCGGTGCATGGCTGCGGAAGCCGCGCTTCCAGATGATGAAGAGCGTCCACAGCATGAAGAGCGCGGTGAGCATCAGCCCGGGCATCACCCCCGCGAGGAAGAGGCGCCCGATCGAGGTCTCGGTGGCGATGCCGTAGAGGATGAACGTGACCGACGGCGGGATGAGGATGCCGAGCGTTCCGCCCGCGCAGATGGAACCCGTCGCCACGTCGTCGGGATAGCCGCGCCGGCGCATCTCCGGGATGCCCATGCGGCCGATGGCCGCGCAGCACGCGGGCGACGAGCCGGTGAGCGCGGCGAAGATGGCGCAGGCGCCCAGGTTCGAGATGACGAGCCCGCCCGGAAGCCGGTACAGCCAGCGGTCGAGCGCCTCGTACAGGTCCTTGCCGGCGGGCGACGACCCGATCGCGGCCCCCATCATCACGAACATGGGGATGGAAACCAGCGTGAACTCGTTCAGTCCCGACCAGAACGTCTCCGCGACGACGTGCATCGCGCCCAGGCCCTGGAAGATCAGCAGGAACACGATCGACACGGCACCCAGGCCGAAGGCCACCGGCACGCCCGAGAACAGCAGCAGCAGGGTCGCCGCCAGGACGATCATCCCCTGGGTGGTGGGGCTCATGAGACGGGCGTGTACGCGTGGTGGCCGAACGGCGGCTCGCGGCCCGTCACCAGGGCGGCGATCTCGGCCACGTACTGCAGCACCAGCAATCCGATGCCCACCGGCATCGAAAGGAGCGGGATCCACATCCGCGCCCGCCACACGGTGTCGGAGCGCCAGTTCCCCGAATACGCCTCGTACCAGTACTGGGTGGACACGATGAACAGCACGGTGCAGAAGGCGAGCGACAGGACCATGGTGAAGAGCGCGAGCCAGTAGCGGAAGCGCGGCCCGGAATGCATCGGGAGGATGTCCACGTTCACGTGGCCGCGGTGCAGCAGCACGTAGGGGCTGCCGACGAAGGTCGCGCCGACGATCGAATACGTCACGACGTCGATCTGCCAGATCGTGGTGAGGTTCAGGACGTAGCGCTCGATCACCATGTCGCAGATCACGAGCACGGCGAGGGCGATGAGCAGGGCAGCCGCGACGCCGGTGATTCGCGACAGGAGCCGGACGGCCCCGATGAAGGTGTCCAAGCGCTGGCCTCCGGAGGTGGGGTGCGACGGGCAGGGGATTGCGCCGGCCGGCGCACGAGCGCCCGGCCGGCGGGATTCCCCGCGGCTATTTCACCGCGAGCGCTTCGTCGATCAGCTTCTGCCCGTTCGGCACGTCCTTGGCGAAGCGCGCGTAGGCGCTCTTCTTCGCCACGGCGAGCCAGGCGTCGTACTCGGCGTCGCTGAGCGTGACCACCTGGTCCTTGTGGCTCTCGAAGGCCTTGATCGCCTCGCGGTTCACCTCGTCGGCCTTGCTCTCATAGTAGGCCTGCGCCTTCTTGCCCGCCTCGAGGATGACCTGCTGCTGCTTCTTGTCGAGCTTCTCGAAGTTCTTCTTCGACATCAGCACCGGCTCGTACATGAACCAGAGCGCGTTGGTGCCGGGCGCGGTGAGGCAGTTCGTCACCTCGTAGAGGCGCATCGACGCGAACGTGCCCAGGCTGGTGTCGGTGGCGTTCACCACGCCGCTCTGGAAGGCGTTGTAGATCTCGTTGGAAGGCGGGCTCACGATGCTGGCGCCCGCCGCTTCCCACATGGCGGCGAAGGTCGGCCCCGCGGCGCGGAATTTCATGCCCTTCAGGTCGTCGGGATGCTTGACGCATTTGCCCTTGGCCGCCATGCCGCCCGCGAACCAGGCGTCCGACAGGACGATCACGCCGTGCTTCTCGATCTCGGCGCGGATGTCCGTCATGAACTGGGACTGGTTGATGCGCTTGGCGCGCTCCTGGCTGCGGATGAGGCCGGGCATGAGCGTCGCGCTGAAGGTGGGCACCTTGCCGCTCGCGTAGTCGAGCGGGAAGAGCGTGATGTCGAGCTGGCCGTTGACCATGGCGTTCCATTGGTCGTTCGGCTTGAAGAGCGAGGCGCCGGGATAGACCTGGATGTTGAGGCCCACGTTGGCGGCCTTGGCCTCCTTCGCGATCATCTGGACCATGTCGTCGCGCACGTCGCCCTTGCCGCCGGGGAACTGGTGCGATGCGCGCAGCGTCACGTCGGCCGCCACGGCCGACCCGCCGATCGCGGCGAGCGCGAGCGCGGTGAATGCGCCCATCCATCGGGATGTCTTCATTGCGGATCTCCTCGTGTCGTTGTGGGTCGGGTCGGCTCGCTCGGCCGGCTCGTGGGCGCTAGTCTACAACGGGCGCGCGCCCGCGCACCCGCTCAGGCGGCGCGCCGCACCCCGCTCGCCTTGCGTGCCTGCTGCTCCAGGTGCTCCATGGCCGCGAGCACGCCGCCCTTGCGGTGCGGGACGCCGGCCAGCTCCAGCCCCATCTCCACGCCCGAGAGCGTGCCCATGAGCGTGAGGTCGTTGAAGTCGCCCAGGTGCCCGATGCGAAAGACCTTCCCCTGCAGCTTCGAAAGGCCCATGCCGAGCGACATGTCGAAATGCTCGAGCACGACCTTGCGCAGCGCATCCGCGTCGTGGCCCGGCGGCATCACGACCGCGGTGAGCGTCGAGCTGTACTCGTCCGGGTTCTGGCAGAGCACTTCCAGGCCCCAGGTGCGCACGGCGCGCCGCGTGGCCTCCGCGTGGCGGTCGTGCCGCGCGAACACGTTCGGAAGGCCTTCCTCCTCGAGCATCGCGATCGACTCGCGCAGCCCGTAGAGGAGGTTCGTGGACGGGGTGTACGGGAACCAGCCGTTCGCGTTGGCGGCGATCATCTCCTCCCAGGCGAAGAAGGAGCGCGGCAGCTTCGCCGTCTTGTTCGCCGCGAGCGCCTTGTCCGAGGTCGCGTTGAACGACAGCCCCGGAGGCAGCATCAATCCCTTCTGCGAGCCGCCCACCGTCACGTCCACGCCCCATTCGTCGTGGCGGTAGTCGATGGAGGCGAGCGACGAGATGGTGTCGACCATCAGCAGCGCCGGGTGCTTCGCGTTGTCGATCGCCTTGCGCACGAGCGGGATGCGCGTCGTCGCTCCGGTCGAGGTCTCGTTGTGCACGACGCACACGGCCTTGATCGCGTGCCCCTTGTCGGCCTTCAGGCGCGCCTCGATCTCGGCGTGGTCCGCGCCGTGGCGCCAGTCGCCCGGGATCATGTCGATCTCGAGGCCCAGCTTCTTCGCCATCTTGAACCACAGGCTCGCGAAGTGCCCGGTCTCGGACATGAGCACCTTGTCGCCGGGCGAGAGCGTGTTCACGAGCGCCGCTTCCCAGGCGCCGGTGCCCGACGCGGGATAGATCACCACCGGGTGCTTCGTCCTGAAGATGCGCTTCATGCCCTCGAGCACGTCCTTGGCGAGCACCTGGAACTCGGGGCCGCGATGGTCGATGGTGGGCCGGTCGATTGCGCGCAGCACGCGGTCGGGCACGTTGGTCGGGCCGGGGATCTGCAGGAAATGGCGGCCGGCGGGCATGGGAACCTCCTCGTAAAGGCGATGATTACCCCGGGAGCGGGGGATCACCGGCTGATTCCGTCCATAATGCCGCAGCCACGACCCGTTTCATACGCACTTCGGTAAAAGCTCCCATGACCCATCCGCGCCCGGTACCCGTGCGCCTTTCCACGGAAGGCGAGCATTCGCCGCTCGCCCGGCGGCTCGCGCGCGAAGTCGATGGCGAGGTGCTCTTCGACGCCGCGAGCCGCGGCCGTTACGCGACCGACGCGTCGATCTACCAGGTGATGCCGGTCGGCGTGGTGGTGCCGAAGAGCGCCGAGGCGGCCATCGTCGCGATGCAGATCGCGGTGGAGGAGGGTGTCGCGATCCTGCCGCGCGGAGCGGGGACGTCGCAGTGCGGCCAGGCGGTGGGGGCCGCGCTCGTGATCGACGACAGCAAGTTCCTCGACCGCGTGGTCGAGCTCGATGCCGCCGCGCTGCGCGCGGTGGTCGAGCCGGGTGTCGTGCTGGACACGCTCAACGCCCGGCTTCGCCCGCTGGGCCTCTGGTACCCGGTGGACGTCTCGACCTCGGCCCAGGCCACGCTCGGCGGCATGGCAGGCAACAACTCGTGCGGCTCGCGCTCGCTCGCCTACGGCAACAGCGTGGACCGCGTCGAGGCGATCGATGCGTGGCTTCCCAACGGCGTGCGCGGACGGTTCGGCGCCGAAGCCGCGATGACCGACCCCGCGATCCGCGCGCTCGCGCAGAAGGCGCGCTCGCTCTGGGAGCGCGAGTGCCACGAGATCGACGCGCGCTTTCCGAAGGTGGCGCGGCGCGTGGCGGGCTACAACCTGGATCGCCTCGCCCCGGAGCGCTTCAACCTCGCGAAGCTGCTGGTGGGCAGCGAGGGCACGCTCGCGTGGTTCGAGCGCATCGAGCTGCGTCTGGCCGAGCTTCCTCGCCACAAGGCGCTCGGAGTGGCGCATTTCCCGCGCTTCCACGACGCGATGGACGCGGCGCAGCACATCGTGAAGCTGGGACCGTGCGCGGTGGAGCTGGTGGACCGCACCCTGCTCGGCCTCGCGCTCGGCAACCCGGCGTTCGCGCCCGTGATCCGCCGCTTCGTGAAGGGCGAGCCGGACGCGGTCCTGCTCGTGGAGTTCGCCGGCGCCGAGTACCCGCCGCAGGAGCGCGGCGTGAAGCGCCTGGCGGAGCTGATGGCGGACCTGGGCTTCCCGGATTCCGTCGTCGAAGTCTTCGATGCCGCGCAGCAGGCCTCGCTCTGGAACGTGCGCAAGGCCGGCCTCAACATCATGATGTCGATGAAGGGCGACGGAAAGCCCGTGTCCTTCATCGAGGATTGCGCGGTCCCGCTCGAGCACCTCGCGGAATACACGGCGCAGCTCACCGAGGTCTTCCGCAAGCACGGCACCGAGGGCACCTGGTACGCGCACGCGTCCGTGGGATGCCTGCACGTGCGGCCGGTGCTCGACATGAAGGGCGACGGCGCGATGCGCATGCGCGCGATCGCCGAGGAGGCCGCGGATCTCGTGCGCCGCTACAAGGGGTCGTACTCCGGCGAGCACGGCGACGGCCTGGTGCGCTCGGAATGGATCGCACCCTTCTTCGGCGCGCGCCTCACGGCGGCGCTCGCGGAGATCAAGTCGTGGTTCGATCCGCGCGGCCTGATGAATCCCGGGAAGATCGTGAATCCGCCGCGCCAGGACGACCGCTCGCTCTTCCGCTACCCGCCCGGCTATCGCGCGAGCGCGCCGCGGACGGTGCTCGACTGGAGTGCCTGGGGCGGATTCGCGGGCGCGGTCGAGATGTGCAACAACAACGGGCACTGCCGCAAGTTCGACGCCGGCACCATGTGCCCGAGCTTTCGCGCCACCGGCGACGAACGCGACCTCACGCGCGGACGGGCCAACACGCTGCGCCTGGCGATCTCCGGGCAGCTCGGCGCGGCGGGCATCGCGGACGAAGCGGTGCGCGAGGCGCTCGATCTGTGCGTCTCGTGCAAGGGATGCAAGCGCGAGTGCCCGACCGGCGTGGACATGGCGCGCATGAAGATCGAGTTCCTCGCGCACTACAAGTCGAGCCACGGCTTCACGCTGCGCGACCGGCTGGTGGGCCACCTGCCGCGCTACTCCGCGTGGGCCGCGCGGCTGCAGCCGATCGCATCGCTCGGCCTCAGGATGCCGGGCGCCGTCGCTCTCATCGAGGCGATCGGCTTCGACCGCCGCCGCCCGCTCCCCGCGTGGAAGGCGTCGTGGCGCGCATCGTTCGAATCGCGCACCGGGCCCGGGCGCGAAGTCGTGCTCTTCGCCGACACGTTCAACAACTGGTTCGAGCCGGAGAACCTCGTGGCCGCGGTGCGCGTGCTCGAGGCGACCGGGCACCGGGTGCTCTCGCCCGCGGGCCCCGGCGGCCGCGCGCTGTGCTGCGGAAGAACCTATCTCGCGGCGGGCATGGTGGACGAGGCGCGCGCCGAGCTGCACCGCACGATGGACGCGCTGCGCCCGCACCTCGAGAAGGGCACGCCGATCGTCGGCCTCGAGCCCTCGTGCCTCTTCACGTTCCGCGACGAGCTGGCGGCGCTCTTTCCGGGCGATGGGCTCGCCGCGCGGCTGGCGCGCGCGCAGCTGGCCGACGAGTATCTCGCCGCCGAGCTGCGCGAAGGGCGCATCGCACCGCCCTGGCGCGCGCAGCCCGGGCGAACGTTGCGCGTGCATGGCCATTGCCACCAGAAGGCGTTCGGGACGTTCGACGCGACCGTGCAATTGCTGCGCACGTTGCCCCAGGCCGACGTCGCGCCGATCGAATCGAGCTGCTGCGGCATGGCGGGCGCCTTCGGGCACGAGAAAGGCCACTACGACCTGTCGATGCGCATGGCGGAGCTCGCGCTGCTGCCCGCCGTGCGCGCTAATCCGGACGCCACCCTCGTCGCCGCGGGCACCAGCTGCCGGCGGCAGATCGCCGACGGAAGCGGACGGCGCGCATGGCACCCGCTCGCGGTGCTGGCGGAGGCGCTGTGAGCGCGACGCCGCCCGGATTGCGGGAAGCGCTCGCAGCCGCCCTCGCGCTGGCGCCCCTGGGCGAGGCCGCGGGCAACGTCACCGTGGGTCGCGGCAAGCTGGACGGCAAGGCGGTGCACGTCGTGTTGATCGAGAATCGCGCGGCGAGCGGATCCATCGGCGCGGCCGAGGCCGAGCGATTGGGGGCACTCTTCCGCGTGGTCGCGCTCGAGCGCTCGCCGCTCGTGCTCTTCATCGATTCGGCGGGCGCGAAGGTCTCCGAGGGCCTGGGCGCGCTGGGAGCGTTCCGCCATCTCTACCGCGCCGGGCTGGAGGCCGCGCTCGCGGGCGCCCCGATCGCCGCGGTGCTCGGGCGCAACTGCTTCGGGGGCGCCGGCATGCTCGCGCACCTCGCCGCGCGCCGGCTCTTCGGGCCCGAGACGCGGCTCGGCATGTCGGGGCCGGCGGTGATCGCCGCCGCGCAGGGCATGGACCCGCTCGACGAGATGTTCGCCGCCATGGCGCAGGCCGCGATGTCGCCCGCCGCTCGCGCGAAGGCGAGCGCCGCGAACAGCGCGTGGCAGCCCGGCGCCGATCTCGCACCCTGGCTTCGCGACGCGCTGGCGCCGGTGGCCGACGCGGCCGCGGCCTTCCGCGCGCGCCACGAAGCGCTCGCCACGCGTTTCCCGCGTCCCCTGGCGACGCCGGCATGGGAGACCGTGCGCCGGCGCGATCTCGAGCGCATCTACCCGGATGGGTACGAAGCGCGCGAAGCGAACGGGCTGCTCGAAGGGCAGGGCCGTGTCGCGCCGGGCGCTGAATCGTTCCTCGGCATCGTCGGCGACAAGCCGCTCGCGGCGGAGCGCGCGTGGCGCTTCGCCGCGGCCGCGTGGCGGCTCGCCGAGTCGCGCCCCGCGGCATTGCGCGTCTTCCTCGACTGCGCCTCGCACGCGACCCGCCTCGAGGAAGAGACGATCGTCCTCACCGAGTACGTGGTGGACATGAGCTTCGCGCTCGCGGTGGCGGCGCTGCGAGGCGTGGCGGTGTCGCTCACGGTGCTCGGCAAGGCCGGCGGTGGCGTGTACGTCGCGCTCGCGGCTCCGGCGGGGCGCGTGGCGAGCCTGCACGGCGCGGACATCCAGGTGCTTCCGGGCAGCGCCGTCGCGGCCATCCTGGGATCGAGCCGCGACGCGGTACCATCCTTCGACAACTACCAGGCGGCTCGCGTCGCCGACGAAGAACTGAAGCTGGGCCTCGTGCCCTGAGCCATGAACGACAATCTCTACGCGCTCTTCGAATCGCGTTTTCCCGCCGACCGCCAACGACCGCTCCTGCTGCTCGATTCCGGCGCCAGCGTCACCTTCGCGCAGGCGCAGGAGGCGAGCGCGCGCTACGCGTCGCTCTTCGCCGCGCGCGGCCTCGTGCCGGGCGACCGCATCGCGGTCCAGGTGGAGAAATCGCCCGAGGCGCTGCTGCTCTACCTGGGATGCCTGCGCGCCGGGCTCGTGTACCTGCCGCTCAACAGCGCCTATCACGAGGGCGAGGTGCGCTACTTCCTCGAGAACGCGGAGCCGCGCGCCGTGGTCGCGCAGCCCGGCGCCATGTCGTGGATGCAGCCGCTCGCCGCGAGCCTGCGGATCGCGCATGTGTTCTCGCTCGACCAGCAGGGGGGCGGCACCTTGCAGGAAGAGGCGCGCGGGATGCCGGCACGCTTCGCGACCGTGGAGCGCTCGGGCGACGACCTCGCCGCGATCCTCTATACCTCGGGCACGACCGGGCGCTCGAAGGGCGCGATGCTCTCGCACCGCAACCTCGGCTCGAACGCGCTCGTGCTGCACCGCGCCTGGGGCTTCCGGCCGGACGACGTGCTGGTGCACATGCTGCCGCTCTTCCACGTGCACGGGCTCTTCGTGGCCTCCCATTGCGTGCTGCTGAACGGGAGCAGCATGCGTTTCCACCCGCAGTTCGACGCGCGCCGGGCGATCGAGGATTTCGCGTCCTGCACCGTGTTCATGGGCGTGCCCACGCTGTACACGCGACTGCTCGCCGAGCCGGCGTTGACGCGGGAGGCCTCAGCGCGCATGCGCCTCTTCACATCCGGCTCCGCGCCGCTCCTGCCCGAGACGCATCAGGAATTCGCGCGCCGCACCGGCCATCGCATCCTCGAGCGCTACGGCATGACCGAGACCGGGATGCTCACGTCCAATCCGCTGGAGGGCGAACGGCGCCCCGGCTCCGTCGGCCCGCCGCTTCCCGGCGTCGAGGTGCGCGTCGTGGACGATGCGGGAACCCCGTGCGCGCCGGGCGTCATCGGCCATGTGATCGTGCGCGGCCCCAACGTGTTCTCCGGCTACTGGCGCATGCCCGAGAAGAACGCCGAGGAGTTCACCGCGGACGGATGTTTCCGGACCGGCGACCTCGGAAGCCTCTCGAGGGACGGTTACCTGACCATCGCGGGCCGCTCCAAGGACCTCATCATCAGCGGCGGATACAACGTGTATCCCAAGGAGATCGAGCTCGCGATCGACGACCTTCCCGGCGTTCAGGAGTCCGCCGTCGTCGGCATCCCCCATCCCGATTTCGGCGAGGCCGTCACCGCCGTCGTCGTTCCGAGACAGGGCGGGCCCGCGGCCACCGAGAACGGCATCATTTCCGCCCTGAAGGAGAGGCTCGCGAACTTCAAGGTGCCCAAGCGCGTCTATTTCGTCGACGAGCTGCCGAGGAACACGATGGGCAAGGTCCAGAAGAACGTGCTGCGCGAGCGCTTCGCCGCGGGAAAGGGGGCGCCGTGAGCCGCTCCATCCTCGAACGCATCCTCGGAAGCCTGGGCGCGAGCGGCATCGTGCGCACCGGCGCCCAGCGCCGCGCCGATCGGCTCGCCAACCTCCTGCGCACGCTGATTTCCGAGCGCGGCGAGGCGTCGGGCGCCGCACTCGCGCGCCGCGCGGTGGCACTTTACCGCGGGCTGGACGACGTGAGCCGCGTACATTTCTTCCAGCTCCTCGCGCACCAGTTCTCGCCGGACCGCGACCTGGTGCTGGCCGCGGCGCAGGCGTACCACCGCGATCCCTCGCCACCCAACCTCGCCACGCTGGAGCGCGTCGTGGAGCCGCCACGCCAGGAGATCTTCCGCCGCATGAACATGGCGCCGGGAGGCACCGCGCTGCTGCTCGACCTGCGCCGCGAGCTGCTCGAGGAGATGCGTCGCCGCCCGGAGCTCGCGGTGGTGGACCACGACCTCACGCACCTGCTCGCCTCGTGGTTCAACCGCGGCTTCCTCGAGCTGCGCCGCATCGACTGGAGCACGCCCGCCGCGATCCTCGAGAAGCTCATCGCGTACGAGGCGGTCCACGAGATCCACGGCTTCCCGGACCTCAAGCGCCGCCTCGAGCGCGACCGCCGCTGCTTCGCGTTCTTCCATCCGGCGTTGCCCGACGAGCCGCTCATCTTCATGGAAGTGGCGTTCGTGGACGAGATGCCCTCCGAGGTGGCGCCGATCCTCGCGCTCGAGAGCGCCGTGGGCGACCCGCGCCGCGCGCGCTGCGCGGTGTTCTACTCGATCACGAGCTGCCAGCCGGGGCTGAAGGGCGTGTCGTTCGGGAATTTCCTCATCAAGCAGGTCGCCGCGGACCTGCACGCCGAGCTGCCGAACCTGCGCGTCTTCGCGACGCTGTCGCCGGTGCCCGGCCTGCGCCAGTGGGCGCGCAAAGCGCTCGCCTCGACGGCGTCCGCGGAGGCGCAGGCCACGCGCGCCGCGCTGCTGGCACTCGCCGAGGATCCGGCTGCCGTCGCCCGTCCGGGACTGCGCGAGCCGCTCGAGGGCCTGGCCGCGTGGTACCTCACGCGCGAATGGGTCGACGGGCACGCGGCCGATGCGGTCGCGCGCTTCCATCTCGGCAACGGCGCGCGCCTCGAGCGCGTGAACTGGGGCGCCGACACGACCGCGAAAGGGTTCGCGCAATCCTTCGGGCTCATGGTGAACTACGTGTACGACCTCGACCAGGTCGAGCGCAACCACGAGGAATACGTGAACCACCACCGGGTGGTCGCTTCCGCCGCCGTGGAGCGGCTCGCGAAGTCCGTCGAGCCGATGCTGGTGGAAAAGCCGCAGCCGGCCCCGACTTCCGCGTCCTGACCTAGAAAGCCGAGATCCCCGTCTGCGCGCGTCCCAGGATGAGCGCGTGGATGTCGTGCGTGCCCTCGTAGGTGTTGACCGCCTCGAGGTTGAGCACGTGGCGGATCACGTGGAACTCGTCGGCGATGCCGTTGCCGCCGTGCATGTCGCGCGACATGCGCGCGATGTCGAGCGCCTTGCCGCAGGAATTGCGCTTGATGAGGGAGACCATCTCCGGCGTCGCGCGGCCCTCGTCCATCAGGCGGCCCACGCGCAGCGCGGCCTGCAGGCCCAGCGCGATCTCGGTCTGCATGTCGGCGAGCTTCTTCTGGATGAGCTGGTTCGCCGCGAGCGGCTTGCCGAACGCCTTGCGCTCCAGCGTGTATTGCCGCGCCGCGTGCCAGCAGAACTCCGCCGCGCCCATGGCACCCCAGGCGATGCCGTAGCGCGCCTTGTTGAGGCACCCGAACGGACCCTTGAGGCCCTTCACGTTGGGCAGCAGGTGGTCGTCCGGCGCGAACACGTCCGCCATCACCACCTCGCCGGTGATCGAGGTGCGCAGGCTGAACTTGCCCTCGATCTTCGGCGCCGTGAGGCCCTTCATTCCCTTCTCGAGGACGAAGCCGCGGATATCGCCCGCGTCGTCCTTGGCCCAGATCACGAAGAGGTCCGCGATCGGCGCGTTGCTGATCCACATCTTCGCGCCGTTGAGCAGCCAGCCGCCGTCGACCTTCTTCGCGCGCGAGATCATGCTGCCGGCATCCGAGCCGTAGTCGGGCTCCGTGAGCCCGAAGCAGCCGACCAGCTCGCCGCTCGCCAGCCTGGGGAGCCACTTCCTGCGCTGCTCCTCGGTGCCGTAGGCGTGGATCGGATGCATCACGAGCGAGGACTGCACGCTCATGCCGGAGCGGTATCCGGAATCCACGCGCTCGACCTCGCGCGCGATGAGGCCGTAGGAGACGTGGTTCACGCCCGCGCAGCCGTAGCCCTCGATGGTGGGGCCCAGGAAGCCCAGCGCGCCCATCTCGTTGAAGACTTCGCGATCCGCCTTCTCGTGGCGATGCGCCTCGGTGACGCGCGGCATCAGCCTTTCCTGGCAATACGCGCGGGCGCTGTCGCGCACCATGCGTTCCTCCTCGCCGAGCTGGCCGTCCAGGAGCAGGGGATCGTCCCACTGGAACGCGGGCTTGAGGTCGTTCGGCTTCATGGGGGCTCCGGCAGGCGCGAGGCGCGGATCTTCGTCGGGTTCGCGATCATTCTACTGCTAGAATCGGCGCCGACCTGAAGCTCCCACAAGGATCCCATGGCCCGCCATTCGCGCCTCACCGTCGAAGACCTCTGGAAGCTCGATCGTCCCGCCCAGCCGACACTGTCACCCGATGGCGCGCAGGTATGTGTATCGGTCATGTCCCACGACATGGAGGAGAACAAGCCGCGCTCGAGCCTGTGGCTCCTCTCCGCGTTCGGCGGCGAGCCGCGCCGGCTCACCTCCTGCGGCGAAAAGGACGGCGAGCCGCGCTGGTCGCCCGACGGCCGGTGGATCGCGTTCGTCGCGAAGCGTTCGGGCGTGGGCACGGACAAGGGCGACGAGGAGCCGCAGGTCTACCTGATCGCCCCCGACGGCGGAGAAGCGCGCCGCCTCACGGACATCGCGACCGGTGCCTTCGCGGTCAAGTGGTTCCCCGATTCGCGCCGCGTCGCGTTCGCCTCGTGGGTCTGGCCGGGGGAGAAGGGGATCGCGCAGCTCGCGAAGCGCTACAAGGCCTGGAAGGACGACAAGGTGAAGGCGCACGTGGTCGAGCACGCGGCCTATCGCTGGTGGGACCACTGGATCACGGACGGGCGGGTGCCGCACCTCTTCAGCGTCGACGTGGCGAGCGGCCGCATCCGCGACCTGTTCGCCGGCAGCCGCTACGAGCTGCCGCGCGCCGATCCCGCCGCGCACCACTACGACATCGCGCCGGACGGCCGCGAGATCGCGTTCACCTTCGACCCGGCCGAGGACAAGCGTTTCGACCACGAGAACCAGCTGGTGGCGCTCGACCTTCGCGGCGGGCGCTTCCGTACGCTCACCGCGCGCTCGCGGCTGAACCACGAGAACCCGGTCTATTCCCGCGACGGCAAGCGCATCGCGTTCCTCGCACAGGACCTGCGCCGCAGCCCCGTGGCCGCGCGCAAGCTCGCCTTCATCGATCGCCGCCGCGGGACGCTGGAAGTGGCGCGCACGCGCTGGGATCGCAGCATCCACGCGCCGCTCGCGTGGAGCGCGGATTCGTCGGCGGTGTTCTTCCACGCCGAGGACAATGCGCGCCAGCACCTGTTCCGGTGGGCGCTCGGCGCGCGCGAACCGAAGGTCGCGGTGCGCGGCGGCACGGTGACGGACTTCGACGTGGCGGGCGAGGCCGTTGCCTTCGTGCGCAACACGATGGGCACGCCGCCGGCGGTCTTCCGCGCCGCGCCCGGCGAGGCGGAGCGGCGCATCGACCGCTTCAACGAGCGCGTGCTCGAGGGCGTGAGGCTGGGCGAGGTGCGCGAGTTCGAGGTGCAGGGCTGGAACCGCGAGAAGGTCCAGATGTGGGTGATCTACCCGCCGGACTTCGACCCGGGGAAGAAGTGGCCGCTGCTGCACAACATCCACGGCGGGCCGCACTCCACCTGGGGCGACAACTTCCACTTCCGCTGGAACAACCACGTCTTCGCCGCGCAGGGCTACGTGGTCGCGTGCGTGAACTACCACGGCTCCTCGTCGTTCGGGCAGCGCTACCTCGAGTCGATCGATCGCGATTTCGGCCGGCGCGAGCTGGCCGACGTCGAGGCCGGCACGGACTTCATGCTGCGCCAGGGCTACATCGACCGCGAGCGCCTGGTCGCGGCGGGCGGCAGCTACGGCGGCTACATGGTCGCCTGGATGAACGGCCACACCGACCGCTACAAGGCGTACGTCTGCCACGCGGGCTGCTTCGACTGGGTGAGCATGTTCGCGGACGACGCGTACTACTGGCATCCGAAGGAGCTCGGCGCCTTCTACTGGGACAACGCGGCGAAGATCGACGGCCAGAATCCGCGGGCGCGGGCGCGGCGCATGAAGACGCCCACGCTCGTCATCCACGGCCTGCTCGACTATCGCGTGCCGGACGCGCAGGGACTCGCGTACTACAACACGCTCAAGGCCAAGGGCGTTCCCGCGCGGCTCGTGTTCTTCCCCGACGAGAACCACTGGATCCTGAAGCCGCAGAACTCGCGCCTCTGGTACCGCGAGTTCTTCGCGTGGCTCAAGCGCTACGCCGCGGCCGGCGGGAAGGCGCGCGGCCGCTAGAGCAGGGCGTAGGCGATCCCCAGGATCACGCACACCACCACGGTCACGGCGGTGCGCATGTCCACGAACCAGGACGGGATCAGCCCGTGGCGCGACAGCCACAGGTCCGCGACCCACACGCCGATGAAGAGCACGAGGGAGGCGCCGACCTGCCATTGCGGCGTCGGCAGCCACAGCACGCCCCACGCGGCGAGCGAGGGCAGGATGCTCAGGGCGAGGGCGATGGCGCGCGTGCGTTCGGTGCTCGCCTCCTCGCGCAGCGCCAGCCCGTTCTCGATGCCGCCCAGGTGCGAGAGGATGATGGCGCTGAAGGTCACCAGCGCCGTGATCGCGGGAATGCGGATCTGACTCCGCGAGGAGAAGAGCGCCACCGTGATGGCCGCGAAGATCACCGATCCGGCGATCGCGGTGAGCCACGCGATGCGCCGGACCATCGTCAGTCCACCTTCGCGCCGGAGGCCTTGACGAGGCGCGCGTACTTCTGCGCCTCGGAGCGGATGTAAGCCGCGAATTGCGCCGGCGTGTTGCCGACCGGCTCCGCCCCGAGGTTCAGCATCTTCTCGCGCACGTCGGGCGCGGCGAGCGCCCTGGCGAATTCGTCGTGCAGCCGGGCGACGATGGCCGGAGGCGTGCCGCCGGGCGCGAACACGCCGAACCACGTGCTGATGTCGAAGCCGGGCAGCCCGCCTTCGGCGATGGTCGGGAGCTCCGGCGCGAGCGACGAGCGTTTCGCCGTGGTCACCGCGAGCGCGCGCACCTTGCCGGCCCGGATCTGCCCGAGCGACGACGCGAGGTTGTCGAACATGAGCTGGATCTGGCCGCCGATGAGGTCCTGCATCGCGGGGCCCGCGCCCTTGTATGGCACGTGCACCATCTGCACGCCCGCCATCGTCTTGAAGAGCTCGCCCGCGAGGTGGCCGGCGCTTCCGGTGCTGCCCGAGCCGAAGTTGAGCTGGCCCGGATGCGCCTTCGCATAGGCGATGAACTCGCGCACGTCGTGCACCGGCAACGCGGGATTCACCACCAGCACGTTCGGCGTCGAAGCGACCTGCGTCACGGGCGCGAAGTCCTTCACGGGATCGTACGGAATGTTCGTATAGAGCGCCGGGTTGATCGCGTGCGTCGCGACCGCGCCCATGAGGATCGTGTAGCCGTCCGGCGACGATTTGGCCACCGCGTCGGCGCCGATGTTGCCGCCCGCGCCCGGCTTGTTGTCGATGATCACCGGCTGCTTCACGCTCTCGGACACCTTCTGGCCGAGCAGGCGCGCGACGGTATCGAGCGGACCGCCCGCCGGATAGGGCACCACGAAGTGGATCGGCTTCGACGGATAGCCCTGGGCGCCGGCGAGCGGGGCGGCGAGGAGGGCGAGGGCTGCGGCGAGGGCGGCTTTCATCCCGCGCATTATCGCATCGGATAGATCGCGACGAGGGCGTACACGGCGAGCGCGGCGAGTGCCAGCACGACGAGCGCGAGCCATGCCGGGTGCCGCGCGGGCTCTTGCGCGCCGGCCGGCGCATCCGTCCACCCGTGCACCATGGCGCCCGTGAGCGGCACGTTCCAGGCCACGCGGTAGACGGCGATCGCGAGCACGTGCAGCGCCACCAGCGCGCCGATGATCCATGCGTTCGCGGAGTGCAGCGCGCTCATGCGGCTCACCACCGCGTTCGACACCTTCGCGGCGAGCGGCCCCTGGGTCGCGATCTCGTCGTCGGCGAAGAGGCCGGTGGCCGCCTGCAAGCCGATCGCCGCCAGCATCAGCACGATCATCCATCCGCCGAGCGGATTGTGGCCGACCTGCTTCGCAGGGCGTCCCGCAAGCAGGGCGCGCGCGTATGCCGTCACCGCCCGCGGGCCGCGCACGAAATGCGCGAAGCGCGCGGTGCGGCTGCCGGCGAATCCCCACGCCAGCCGGAAGAGGACCAGGGCCAGGATCGCGTAGCCGCTGCGCAGGTGCCACGCCATCCAGTCGCCGCCGATCTTTCCCGTCGTGAACGAGAACACCGCGAGCGCGGCGAGCGCCCAATGAAAAATCCGGGTCGGGAGGTCCCAGACCCGGATCCGCGCGAACGCCCGGCTCACTTCGACTTGTAGTCGTCGTGGCAGGACTTGCAGGCGTGGCTCGCCTCGGTCACCTGCTTCTTGAAGGCGTCCATGTCCGCTCCGCGCGCCACGGCCGGCAGCTTGCGCGCTTCCTCGCCCAGCCTGTCCATCTTCTGGTCGAAATCGGCGCGATGCTCCCAGATCGCCGGCTTCGCCTTCGTCTTGCCCTCGATGCTCGTGTCTTCCCCGAAGAAGCGGCGGGGCAGCACCACCAGCTGCGCCACGAGGTCGGCGTTGCGCACGGCCTCGTCCTTGTCGAACGGCTTCTTGCCCTCGGCCATCGCGGCGAGGCTGCCGAAGTTGTAGCCGATGAGGTCCATGGTGGATTTGCGCATCTTGATCTGGTCCTCGGGCTTCATCGCCTGCTGGGCGAGGGCGGGGACGGCGGTGGCCGCCAGGACGAGCGCGGCGATCGCGACGTGCTTCATGGGGGTTCTATCCTTTCGTGGGGGTCGATGCAGCGGGAATTGTCGATTTTGCGTGAGAATCATGAACCAAGTCGAATCGATCGGAGGGCTCCATGGCATCGCGCATCGAGAAGGACACGTTCGGCCCCATCGAGGTGCCCTCCGACCACCTGTGGGGCGCCCAGACGCAGCGCTCCCTCGAGAACTTCCGCATTTCCGGCGAGCGCATGCCCGCCGAGATCATCGCGGCGCTCGCGTGGGTCAAGCGCGCGTGCGCCACGGTGAACGAAGCCCTCGGAGCGATAACAGCGCAAAAGGCCCGGGCCATCTCAACCGCCGCCGACGAAGTGCTGGCCGGGCGCTGGCCGGACGAGTTCCCGCTGGTGGTCTGGCAGACCGGATCGGGCACCCAGACCAACATGAACATGAACGAGGTGCTCGCCAATCGCGCGAGCGAGATCCTCGGCGGGCCGCGCGGCGAGGCGCGCCTCGTGCATCCGAACGACGACGTGAACCGGGGACAATCGTCGAACGACGTCTTCCCGACCGCCATGCACGTCGCGGCGGTGGTGGCCATCCGCAAGCGGCTCCTGACGAGCCTCGAGCGCCTGCGCGCGACACTCGCCGGACGCTCCGCGAGCTTCCGCGACGTGGTGAAGATCGGACGCACGCACCTGCAGGACGCCACGCCCCTCACGCTGGGACAGGAGTTCTCCGGCTACGTGTCGCAGCTCGAGCACGCGGCTCGGCACATCGAAGACGCGCTCGCGCACCTCTCCGAGCTGGCCCTCGGGGGCACGGCGGTGGGCACGGGGCTCAATGCCCACCCCGAGCTCGGTCGCCGCGTCGCGGAGGAGCTTTCGCGGCTCTCCGGCTGCGCGTTCGTCTCGGCGCCCAACAAGTTCGAGGCGCTCGCGACCCACGACGCGATGGTGCACGCGCACGGCGCGCTGAAGGGCCTCGCGGCCTCGCTCATGAAGATCGCGAACGACGTGCGGCTGCTGGCGAGCGGACCGCGTTGCGGCATCGGCGAGATCACGATCCCCGAGAACGAGCCCGGAAGCTCCATCATGCCGGGCAAGGTGAATCCGACCCAGTGCGAGGCGCTCACGATGGCATGCTGCCAGGTCATGGGCAACGACGTGGCGGTCAATTTCGGCGGCGCGCAGGGTCACCTCGAGCTCAACGTCTTCAAGCCGCTCATCGCCAACGCGTTCCTGCAGAGCGTGCGACTCCTCGCCGACGGCATGGCGAGCTTCGAGGAGCATTGCGCGCGCGGCATCGAGCCCGATCGCGAGCGCATCGCCGCGCTGGTGCACGGTTCTCTCATGCTGGTGACCGCGCTGGCGCCCCACATCGGCTACGACCGCGCCGCGCAGATCGCGAAGAAGGCCCATGGCGAGCGCACCGGGCTGCGCGAAGCCGCGATCGCGCTGGGTTACGTGAGCGCCGCGCAATACGACGAATGGGTGCGGCCCGAGCGCATGGTGGGACCGGCGCCGCGATAGCGCGGCGGATTCGGCGTCTGGTCGGGCCACGGCCGGTTGAAGCAGACGCTGCGGCAATCGGGCGCGGCGACCCAGATCATCACCGGCGCACAGTCGGCCATCAGCCCCGCGAGCGGCCCGCGCGGGAGGCCGCGGGCGCGGACGCGGGTCCGCCGTTCATGAGATGCGCTGGGCGCCACCCATTCCGGTCCGCCCCTGCTCCTCGCGGATCCCGTACTCGCGCAAACGGTTGTAGAGCGTCTTCGTGCAGATCCCGAGCATCTCCGCAGTGCGCTTGCGCTCGCCTCCGCAGTGCTCGAGCGTCGACAGGATCAGCTCGCGGGCGGCCACCGAGAGCGGCGTGCCGAGCGGCACCGTGATCGCGGGCGTGGACGACGCGTTGGAGACACCGCGTACCGGCGCGGCTTCGGCATCGAGGGTGGGTCCTTCCAGTCCTTGTTCTCCGGCCATGATGAACACCCTATGAATGTAGTTTTTCAACTCCCGGACGTTGCCGGGCCACGGGTACTGCCTCATGCGCGCGATCGCGCCCGGCGCGAACTTCTTGCGCGTCCCGCACGCCTCGTTCATTTCCTCCAGGAAATGGTTGGCGATGAGCTCGATGTCGTCGCCGCGGCTGCGCAGCGGCGCCATCTCCAGCGGGAAGACGTTCAGGCGGTGGTACAGGTCCTCGCGCAGCCTGCCCGCGCGCACCGCCTCCTTCGGGTCCCGGTTCGTGGCGGCGATGATGCGCACGTCGGTCTCGATGGTCTTGGTCGTGCCGATGCGCATCAGCGTGCCGGTCTCGAGCACGCGCAGCAGCCGCACCTGGAGCTCGAGCGGCATCTCGGTGATCTCGTCGAGGAAGAGCGTGCCGCCGTCGGCCTGCTCGAAGTAGCCCTTGTGCTGGCGGTCGGCGCCCGTGTAGCTGCCGCGCTCGTGGCCGAACATCTCGTTCTCGATGAGGTTCGCCGAGATCGCGCCGCAGTTGATCGCGAGGAACGGATGCCTGCGGCGGCGCGACAGCTCGTGGATGGTGCGCGCCACGATCTCCTTGCCGGTGCCGCTCTCGCCCAGCAGCAGCACCGTCGCTTCCGTGGGCGCCACGCGGGCGATCTTGTCGTAGACGTCCTGCATCGCGGGCGAGCGCCCGACGAGGCGGCCGAAGCGTCCCAGGCGCCGCAGCTCGTCGCGCAGCGCGCCGATCTGCACGCGCAGCTCGCCGCCCTTCGGAACGCGCGAGAGCACGGCCTTCAGCCGTTGCAGGTTCACCGGCTTCGTGAGGTAGTCGGAAGCGCCGAGGCGCAACGCTTCCACCGCGCTCTCGACGCTCGCGTGTCCGGTGATGAGGATGGTCTCGATCGACGAACGGTCCTCGAGGTCCTCGAACAGGTCCATGCCGCTTCCGTCCGGCAATCGCAGGTCCATCAGCACCACGTCGGGCCGCTGACGAACGAGCTGGATGCGGGCTTGCGCCACGCTTCCCGCGCACGCGGCGGTGAAACCTTCGGTGGCGACGAGGGCGGCGAGCGCCTCGCGGGTATTGGCATCGTCATCGACGATGAGGACATGGGACATAGGTGGCTGGCTCCCGGCGCAAGATCCGGAGACGTATCCCCGAGAAAAGATGACACTTCGCGATGCGAAGTTTTTTCCATGTTGAACCGCCGCGCAGCCAAAGGCTGTCGGTCGAGTCCTACATGGACGGGAGTCGTCGAACGAACGAAGGGCGGCGGAAAGCGAGGCGGCCCGCCGCATGAGCGCGAAGTCCCGCTCGCGCCGCGACGAATCGCGCGCGCACGAGCCGCCGGCTGGGGTGGGGCCGCGGATCGCGCAGCTCGGACGGATCCAGCGACGGATGCTCGCGCCGGATGCGATCCGGATTCGGCTCGCTCTCGGGGGACGGAGGCTCGAACGTCGGCAGCGGTCGCGGATGATCGCGGTCGCGCTCGTGCGACATCGCGGTCCGGGGTCTCAGCCGGCCGCGCGCCGCGTGGCGGCGAACGGAAGGATGCGGTTCATCGCATCACTTGCTCGTGGTGGTGTCCGTGCTGCTCGTGCTGGCCGGCGTGGACGACGAGCTGCTCGACGTGTCCGAGGGAGCGGAGCTGGACGAGCTGGAGGGCGACGTCGTGCTCGGGGTGCTCCCGCTCATCGAGCCGGACGTGCCGGAGGTGCTGGGCGGCGTCGAGCTGCTGCTGGTGCTGGTGCTCGGATTGGAGCTGTCGGTCGAGCTCGAGCTGCTCGAGGAGCTCGGGGTCGACGGCATGGTGCTGCTGGTGGAAGACGGGGAGGTGGCGGAGGTGCTGCTGCTGTCCGTGCCCGTCTTGTTGCGGTCGCAGCCGGTCACGGCGGCGGTCGCAAAGGCAAGCACGGCAACCAGGGGGATGAACTTGTTCATGGCTTCTCCATTCGAATCTGGGGTTGTGGGTGTCAGACGGTCCCTCGCGGCCCCGGTTCGCGGCGATCAACGAAAAAAGGGTGCGGCACAACCCATGCCGGACGGTTTTGCCCCGGAAGCCGGCCGGGGTAGCCCTCCGAAACCAGAATTTTCTTGATCCCGGGAAGGACTTTTTCTTGACCGCGGCAAAGACTTTCCGGCGCAATATGTGAAAAAGTTCACATATCCCACCTTCGCGGGTAGGGGTCCCCGGCCCGGCGCCGGAGTAGGGTGTGCGCACATTTCGAGGTGTCCCATGCGAGCGATCCACGCAGCCGTTCCGCTCCTCCTGATCTGCCTGCCGGCCGCCGCCGCGGGAGGCCTCGCGACGGGCCAGGGCGCGCTGCGCGCGAGCGCCGCCATCGACCTCAAGATCGTCGTGCCCCAGATGCTCGAGATGAGCGTCCTCGACCAGCCGTCGACCGTCGAGATCACCCCGTCGGACGCGGCGAATGGCGAGGTGGTCGTGAACGGCCCGCGCGTGGCGCTGCTCGTCAACGATCGCCGCGGCTACTACATCCAGGCGGATCTCGCCGGCCCGTTCTCCGATGCCACGATCGAAGGGCTCGCCGCTCCCGTCCACGTGACGGCGGACGGCGCGCGCGTGCTCATGCCTTCGATGGTGGGACGGCCTCGCCCGGCGCCGTACACCGTGCGCTATCGGCTGCATCTCCAGCAGGGCGTGACGCCCGGCACGTACAGCTGGCCGATCCGGCTTTCGATTCAGTCGCCCTGAGGGGGCGTTTCTCTTGAGCGCCTAGTAGTTGACATAATACAAATTATGCGACATCTGGTCGGCGTCAGGATCCCGCGAGGATGCCCTCGATCTCCGCGGGATCCACGGGCTTGACCAGGTGCCGGACGAACCCCGCTTCCCGGGCCCGGCGCCGGTCGTCCTCCTGTCCCCAGCCCGTGACCGCGATGAGCACGCAATCGGCGGTCCGCGGGTTCTCGCGCAACCGTCGCGCGAGCTCGTAGCCATGCACCTTCGGCATGCCGATGTCCAGGAACGCGAACTCCGGCCGGAACGTCTCGATCTCGCGCAGCGCCTGGGCGCCGTCGTGCACGACCCGCACCTCGTGCCCGCCGCGCGCGAGCACCGCCGCGAGGCTGGTGGCGAAATCGACGTTGTCGTCGGCCAGGAGGACGCGCCGGGAGCGGCCCGGCCCCGATGCGGAGGCGTTCATTTTCGGCTCCTCGACGCGCGGCGATGCGGCCGCCAGAGGAATGCGGACGATGAACTCGCTTCCGCGCCCCAGGCCGGCGCTGAAGGCCGTGATGGTGCCATTGTGAAGCGCAACGAGCCGGCGCGCGAGCGCGAGGCCCACGCCGAGCCCGGCCTGGGCGCGGGTGAGCGACCGGTCCACCTGCACGAACATCTCGAAGATGGACGCCATGGACTGCGAATCCAGGCCCACGCCGTTATCGGCCACGCGCACCACGGCATTGCCGTCCTCCTGCGTCGCGGCGAGCGTGATCCGCCCGCCCGGCTCCGTGTACTTCGCCGCGTTGTGCAGGATGTTGCCGATCGCCTGCGCGAGCCGCGCCGCGTCGCCCTCGACCAGGACCGGCGCATCGTCGACGCGCATCTGCAGCTCGTGCCGGCGCGCATCGATGAAGGGCCGCACCGTCTCGACCGCGTCGTGCACCGCCTCGCGCAGGTCGAACACCGCCTTGCGCACCGCGAGCTTGCCCGTGGTGATGCGCGAGACGTCGAGCAGGTCGTCGACCAGGCGCACCATCTGGCGCAGCTGCCGGCCCATCATGTCCTGCGCGCGCTGCCTCATCTCGGGCGTGGCGCCGGGCGTGCGCAGGATCTCGAGCGCGTTGCGCAGGGGTGCCAGCGGGTTGCGCAGCTCGTGCGCCAGCGTGGCGAGGAACTCGTCCTTGCGCCGGTCGGCCTCGCGCAGGGCCTCGGCGCGCCGCCCGGCCTCGGCGAGCATGCCGTTGAACGCGTCGACCAGCTCGCCGATCTCGTCCTCGCTGGTCTTCGTCGCGCGCAGCGAGAAATCGCGGTGGTTCATCACCTCGCGCGCGACGCGCGCCACGTCGAGGATCGGGGCGGTCACGCCGCGCTGGAGCCATCCGTATACCACGCCCGACAGCGCGAGGCTCACGAGCATCACCGCGCCGATGATCGTGAGGTAGTCGATCACGCGGTCCCAGGGAAGGTAGCGCGCGCGCAGGTACACGGTCCCGAGCGGCTCGCCCGCCTCCACCACGCGCCTGAACAGCGCGATCTCGTCGCCAGCGACGTGGGAGCCGTCCGCTCCCGGCGACGCGGGAAACGAAGGCGCGGGCTCGCCGGCCTTGACGTACGTCGCGAAGAGGCGCCCCTGCTCGGTGTAGATCGCCGCGGCGAGCACCATGGGACGCGCGCGCAGGAGGCCCAGGTCCTTCTGCGCCGTCCGGCGGTCGTCGAAGGATAGCGCCGGCGCGCTCGCGCGCGCGAGGACCTCCGCCTGCAGGAAGAGGTCCTGCGTGCGCTGCTGCTCGTACGAGCGCAGGTCGTAGGCGACGAGCCCGGCCGCGCTCAGCACGAGGGCGAGGATCGTGGTGACCAGCACGACGAGCGTCACCTTGCTGCGGATCGACGTGCGGAGCCGCCTGAGCATTCAGGCCCCCTTCTGCACGACGCGGCGCGCCACCGCGAGCATGCGCGCGCTGATCCTGAGGCCGCTGCGCTCCACGGCCTCGAGCGACACCTCGAAGCCCACGTGGCCGTTCGACACCACGAAGTTGATCGCGCTTCCGGCGTCGAGCCCTTGCGCGCCCTCGGTGACGAGGAGCGCGCCGCCCTTCTCGGCCGAGGCGATCAGCGCGCGATCGGGCTCCTCGCCGCCCACGAACAGCAGGTGGATGCCGCGCGGCGAATCGCCCTTCTTGAGGTGCCGCACGGCGACCGGACGCCCCGCCATCGACCGGCCCGCGACGAGCGCGTCGAGCGCCTCGCCCACGGCCTGCCCGTTCGCCACGCCGATCACGATCGGCGCTTCGGGGCCTGAGAACGCCTGCGGCGGCCAGTCGACGTAGCCGGTGAACTTGTAGAGGAACGCGGCCTTGACGCTCGCCTCGGTCGCGACCACGCGCGGCTCCTGCGCGAGCGCGGTGCCGAGCAGCACCATGGCGGCGGCGAACAGCCGCCGGCCGGTTGCTCTCATCACGGTTTCCACCCGGGCGATCATACCGTGCGGCCATCAATGGAAATCGTGGCTTGCGCTCGCCAATCGCCCGAGCAACGGGCTCAGGTCCTCGAGCCTCCTCGCGAGGACGTGCACCACCCTGCCCTCGCGCTGCACCTCCCCGTGCACGGCGAGCAGCCGCGCGCCGAGCAGCTCCTTGCGCTGGCGCTCGGCGAGGTCGTTCCACACGACGAGGTTCACATAGCCCGTCTCGTCCTCGAGCGTCACGAAGATCACGCCGCTCGCGGTGGCGGGACGCTGGCGGCAGGTGACGATGCCCGCGGCGCGGAGCACCTGGCCGTTGCGTGCCGCCGCCACCTCGGAGGCGTCGCGGATGCCGCGCTTCCTCAGGCGCTCGCGCAGGAGAGCGAGCGGGTGCCGTCGCAGCGTGAGGCCGAGCGCCGCGTAGTCGCCCACGATTTCCTCGCCCTCGGTGGGAACCGCGAGCGGCGGCGGCGGGACGATCGCCGCGGGAAGCCCGAGGCGCGTGGCCTCGTCCACGGCGAGCGTCTCCCACAGGGCCTCGCGGCGGTGGCCCGCGAGGCTCGCGAGCGCGTCGGCCGCTGCGAGCGCGGACAGATCCGCGCGATCGAGCCGGGCGCGGCGCGCGAGGTCCTCGGTGGAGTCGAACGGGCGCTCGGGGCGCGCGGCCACGAGCCGCTCGGCGGACTGCTGCTTGAGGCCCTTCACGAGGCCCAGGCCCAGGCGCAGCGCGGGCGCCGCTCGGCCCCCGTCTTCACGAGGGTGAACTTCGGTCAGCTCCAGCTTGCTGTCCACGTCGCTGTGTTGCACGTCCGCGGGACGCAGCTCCACGCCATGGCGCCGCGCGTCCTGCACGATCGCCGAGGTCGAGTAGAAGCCCAGCGGCTGGCTGTTCAGCAGCGCGCACGCGAAGGCCGCGGGCTCGTGGCACTTGAGCCAGCTCGAGACGTACACGAGCAACGCGAAGCTCGCGGCGTGGGATTCCGGGAAGCCGTACTCGCCGAAGCCCAGGATCTGCTGGTAGATCTGCTCGGCGAACTGGCGCGCGTAGCCGCGCGCGAGCATGCCGTTCACGAGCTTCTCGCGGAACGGCTCGATGCCGCCGCGCCGCCGCCACGAAGCCATGGCGCGGCGCAGGCGATCGGCTTCGCCCGGCGTGAATCCCGCGGCGACCACCGCGAGCTGCATCACCTGCTCCTGGAAGATGGACACGCCCAGCGTGCGCTCGAGCACCTTGCGCACGTCCTCGCTCGCGAAGGTGACGCGCTCCTTGCCCTCGCGCCGGCGCAGGTAGGGATGCACCATGCCGCCGGTGATGGGACCCGGGCGCACGATGGCCACCTCGATCACGAGGTCGTAGAAGCATGCGGGCCTGAGCCTCGGCAGCATCGACATCTGCGCGCGCGACTCGATCTGGAAGACGCCGATCGTATCGGCGCGCTGGATCATCTCGTAGACTTTCGGATCCTCGGGGGGAATGTTCGAGATCGAAAGCGGTCGGAATGGGGACAGACCCCAAGCGCGTGAACCGGGGTCCGTCCCCACTCCATTGACCAAGTCGATCGCGCGCCGGATGCACGAGAGCATGCCGAGGCCCAGCACGTCGACCTTGAGCAGGCCCAGCGCATCCAGGTCGTCCTTGTCCCACTGGATCACCGTGCGGTCGGGCATCGACGCGTTCTCGACCGGCACCAGCCGCGACAGGCGCCGGTTGTCGATCACGAAGCCGCCGGGGTGCTGCGAGAGGTGGCGCGGAAAGCCGACGAGCTCCTGGGTGAGCTCGACCACCTGCTCCACCACGCGATTGGAAAGATCGAACCCCGCTTCGGCGAGCCGCTTCGCCAGGGCCGCGCGGTTGTCCCACCACGAGAGCGATTTCGCGAGCAGGTCCACCTGGTCGAGCGAGAGGCCGAGCGCCTTGCCCACGTCGCGCAGCGCGCTCTTCGGCTGGTAGGTGATGACGACCGCCGCGATGGCGGCCCGCTCCCGCCCGTACTTCGCGTAGATGTACTGGATCACCTCCTCGCGCCGCTGGTGCTCGAAGTCCACGTCGATGTCGGGCGGCTCGTTCCTCTCCTTCGATATGAAGCGCTCGAAGAGCACGGACATGCGGCCCGGATCGACCTCGGTGATGCCGAGGCAGTAGCACACCGCGGAATTGGCCGCCGAGCCGCGCCCCTGGCAGAGGATGTGCTTCGAGCGCGCGAAGGCGACGATGTCGTGCACGGTGAGGAAGAACGGCTCGTACCGCAGCTGCGCGATGAGCCTGAGCTCGTGCTCGACCGTCTCCACCACGCTCGCCGGCGCGCCTTGCGGATAGCGGCGCGCGAGCCCTTCGAACGCGAGCGCTCGAAGGTGGGTGGCCGGCGTGGCGCCCGCGGGGACCAGCTCCTCGGGATATTCGTAGCGGATCTCGTCCAGCGAGAAGCGGCAGCGGCTCGCCACGTCGAGCGAGGCGGCGAGCAGGCGCGCGGGATGGATGCGCGTGAGGCGCCCGATGGAGCGCAGGTAGCGCTCGCCGTTGGGCTGCAGCCTGCGGCCGGCCTGCGCGAGCGGGCATTGCAGCCGGATCGCGGTCATCACGTCCTGCAGCCGCTTGCGTTGCCGCTCGTGCATGTGCACGTCGCCCGCGGCCACGCAGGGAAGGCCCGTGCGCTCGCCGAGGGCTTCGAGCTCGGAGACGCGCGCCGCGTCGTCGTCGCCGCGATGCAGCTCGATCGCGATCCAAGCGCGGCCCGGAAAGCGGCGCGCGACCCACGCGGCTTCACCTTCACCCCGACCCTCTCCCGAGGCGGAAGCGGGGATCCACAACGCGAGGAGCCCTTCCAGGTCTTGGGGGAAATCCTCGCGCGCGAGGCGGTATTCGCCCTTCGGCGCGGCGCGGCGCGCGCGCGTGATGAGCTCGCACAGATGCTCGTAGCCGCGCAGGCTCTCGGCGAGCAGCACGATCTTCAGACCGTCGGCGAGCGTGAATTCGGAGCCGATCAGGAGCTTGAGCCTCGCCTCCTTCGCCGCGACATGGGCGCGCACCACGCCCGCTACGGAGCATTCGTCCGTGATCGCCAGCGCGTGGTAGCCCAGCTCGGCGGCGCGGTGCACCAGCTCCTCCGGGTCCGAGGCTCCGCGCAGGAAGGTGTAGTTCGAGACGCAATGCAGCTCGGCGTAGCCGGGGATCACGCGAACACTCCGTGCAGGTACCACGCCGAAAGATCGCGGTGCTCGCGATAGATCCAGAATGTCTCGCCGCGCGGATTCACGGCGACGTAGTAGTCGCGGCGCACTTCCTCGCCGTCCCACCATCCGGCCTCGATGCGCTCCGGCCCCGCGCGCATCTCGAGCGCGCCCTCGTGCGCGATCAGGCGCTGCGGCCGATGCAGCAGCCAGAGCGGCCGAAATCGGGGACAGACCCCATTTTCCTTTTGGTGGAACGGTCGTTCGCTCTTACGGAAAACGGGGTCCGTCCCCGATTCTTTCCAGTCGCTTTCAGGGCGGTGGTCGTCGCCCAGGGCGATGCCGAAGACGCGATCGCGGCCGAGGCGCGCGGCGAGCCGCTCGATGAGGCGCTCGCGATCGACGGCCTGCTCGCGCGCGCCCGGCAGCCATGCCATCGGACGCGGCGAGCAAGGCAGCAGCGTTTCGGCTTCGAGCCGCAGGGCCACGGTCGGCGCGCCGAGCGCGAGGCGGCCCAGCTTCTCGCGCGCGATGGCGAGGATGAAATCGGCCTCGCGCTCGGGCGATGCGAAATCCAGCTCGACGCGGGTGCGCGCGTTGCGCGCCTGCTCGAGCGTGAGCGAAATGCGCTGGGCGCCCGCGCCGCGGCCGCGCAGCGCGCCCTCGAACTCGGCCAGCATGCGGGCGAGCGCGAAGGCGAGCGCCTCCACGCCCTCGGCTTCGGCGGGCAGCTCGAGACGCGAGCGGAAGCGCGGCGCAGCGGCATGCGGCCGGCGCGGATCGGGAAGCCGCCCTACGAGGCGATCGAGGCAAGCGGCGATCTCGGGTCCGAAGCGACGCGCGATGCCTTCGGCGGGAAGCGCCAGCACGTCGCGCAAGCGCAGCACGCCCAGGTCCGCGAGGCGCGCGAGCGTCTTGTCCGGCCAGTCGAGGAGGAAGAGCGGAAGATCGGCGAGGCGCTCCGCCAGCTCGCTCGCGGCGAAACAGCCGCGCGCCGGCTGGCCCTGCGCCTCGGCGCGCGCGAACAGACGTGCCGCGAGCGGCGTGGGCGCGATGCCGAGCGTCGCGCGAAAACCGAGCGCGCGCGCTCCACGCCGGATGGCGGAGGTGAGCCGCGCGTGGCCGCCGAACAGACGCAGGCTGGATTCGACCTCGAGCGCGATGCCGCCGGCATCGAGGCACGCCATCGGCGTGAACTGCGCGGCCCATGCCGCGAGCCGCTCGAGCGTTTCCCGCTCGACCGCGGCATCGCGCGGCACGATCCGCAGGCTCGACGCGAGCGCCTTGGCTGCGGCCACCGCCTGCCCTTCGCGAATTCCCGCCGCGCGCGCCGCAGCGTTCGCGCACGCGACCGTCGGGCGCTGCGCCGCACCCTCGCTGATCACGAGAGGCTCGCGCGAGACGCCGCCGCGTTCGACGATCTGGAGGGGCAATGCGGGCAGCTCGAGCGCGACCCAGAGCATGACGACGACTTCCTCAGGCGGCGATGCGTGGAAGCGCTCGAAGATCGGCGTGGAGCGGGACGGGCGACGGCTGCGAAGTTGTTGGTTGTGGTGCGGGGGACGCGCGCGATCGCCAGCCGGCGTCGAGCGGAATCGGCGCAGCGAGCGGCGGACCGCGCCGCTTCGGGATGCGCAGCAGGAGGGCGCCCTGCTCGCGCGCGAGCACGACGCGCAAATGCGCGGGCGTTGAGATCGCCTCGTCGGCGGCCGGACGGAAGAGCACCGCGAGCGAGCGGCCGGCCTGCGCCGCAAGCTGCAGCCGGCGCAGCCACGCGTAATCGCCGCTCCGGGCCCGGGCCGGCGACATCGCGCTCGCGAGCCACAGCAGCACGGCGCCGCAGGCGCCGGAGCGCAGCGCCTGCTCCGCGCTCCAGAGCGCATCCTCGCGCTGGGCGGGGCGCACGACCACGCAGCGCTCGAGCGCGATGCCCGCCGCGTGGAGCGCGGGCGCGTACGGCAGGTGCGGCGCGTTCACCCACGCGATCATGCGACCGCCTTCCGAGGCGCGGGCGAGCGCTCCGGCGAGAAAGCCCACCTCGCCGATGCCCGCTTCGTCGTGCAGGACTTCCGACAGCGTGCCGATCGGCCACCCGCCGCCCGGAAGCTCGCGGTCGAGCGCCGCATGTCCCGTGGCGGCCACTTCGTGCACCGCGTGCTCGAGCTCGCCGCCGCGCCAGACGCCGGGAAGCCGCGCGAGGTCCGCCACGCTCGCCTTCATGCGGGGCCGCGCGCGAAAAGATTGCGGATGACGCCCACGGCCACGCCTTCGATCGCGAGCGGCTGGCGCGCGAGGTCCACGTGCAGGGTCTGGAAATCCGGGTTCGCGGGAATGAGCTCGGCCTTCTGCCCACGCAGCTTCAGGCGCTTCACCGTCACGTCGTCGCCGATGCGCGCCACGACGATCTGCCCGCTCTTCGCCTCGCGCGTGCGATGGACCACGAGCCAGTCGCCGTCGAGGATGCCTTCGTCCTTCATGGACGGGCCCTTCACCTGCAGCAGGTAGTCGGCGCGCGGCCGGAAGAGGTCGGGATCGACCGGGTAGCGGCCGAGCAGGTTCTCGATGGCGAGGATGGGACTGCCGGCGGCGACTCGTCCCACGAGCGGAAGGCCGCCCTCCTCCTTCACGCGAATGCCGCGGGCGAGGCCGGCGTCGAGCTCGAGCGCTCCCTTGCGCTCCAGCGCCGCGAGGTGCTTGAAGATCGCGTTGGTCGAGGCCACGCCCAGCGTGCGCGCGAGCTCCATGCGCGAGGGCGGACGCCCGTGCTCGGCGATGTGGTCGCGAATGGCCTCGAGGATCTCGGCCTGGCGGGCGGTGAGCGGAGTTTCCATGGATGGTGATAACATTATCACCATCGCCATTGCCGGCGCAATGGGCGGCCGCGCGGCGGACGGCGCCTGATTTACAATCGTTAATTAACGACGGACCACCAGGGCATCGAAGAGGCGGCCGTTCGACCGCGGCCGCAAGACAACGGTTCCTCACCAAGAACATCCAATGCGCGGTACAGCGGCGGAACGGCCCGGGCGACCGGGCCGCGCAGCAGGCACCCTCCGGAAGCTTTCGGCCTTCGCGCGCGAGGCGCGCTCGCGCCGCCGCGCCCTCGCCCAGCTGCACGACCTGGTCGAAAACCTCCCCGGCGCCGTCTTCCAGTGCCGCGCGTGGCCCGACGGCCGGCTGCGATACGAGATGCTGAGCTACAGCACGCGCCACGTGCGCGGCGTCGATCCCGACGCGGCGCTCCTCGATTCGAACGTCATCCTAGACACCGTGCTGGAGACCGACCGCAAGGTGTTCCGGGACTCGCTCGCCTGGGGCGCGAAGGCGATGAAGCCGGTGGAGATCGACTATCGCGTGATGCATCCGGAAAAAGGCGTGCGCTGGATCCGCAGCGTCTCGTCGCCCGCGCAGGGCGAGGACGGCACGGTGCTCTGGAGCGGCCACTGGGCCGACATCACCACGCAGAAGGAGCTCGAGGCCGGGCTGCTCCGGGCGATGGAGGAAGCCGACGCGGCGAGCGAGGCCAAGAGCCGCTTCCTCGCCACGATGAGCCACGAGATCCGCACGCCCATGAACGGCGTGCTCGCGATGCTGGAGCTGCTCTCGCTGGGCAAGCTCGACGCCGAGCAGGCCGCGAGCCTCGCGATCGTGCGCGAATCGGGGCAATCGCTGCTGCGCATCATCGACGACATCCTCGACTTCTCGAAGATCGAGGCCGGCAGGATGGACATCGCGCCGGAGGCCTCGAGCCTCGCGCGGCTGCTCGAGCGGGTCGCCAACATGCATTCGGGCATCGCGAGCCGCAAGGGGCTTCTCCTGTCCAGCACGATCGACGCCGAGATCGCCCCCGCCCTCATGTTCGACCCGTTGCGCGTGCAGCAGATCGTCAACAATCTCGTGAACAACGCCATCAAGTTCACGGCGCAGGGAGAGGTGTCGATCGCCGCGCGCCTGGCCGAGGACCGCGGCGCCGGGCAGCTGGTGCGGATCGAAGTGAAGGACACGGGCATCGGCATGACGCCCGAGCAGCAGGAACGCATCTTCGAGGCTTTCTCCCAGGCGAGCGCCGAGACCTCGGGCCGCTACGGCGGAACGGGCCTGGGCCTGTCGATCAGCCGCCGGCTCGCGAAGCTCATGGGCGGCACGATCGAGATGCGCACGCGCGCCGGCCACGGCACGGAAATGCGCGTGACGCTTCCGATGAAGGTCGCCGACGCCGCCGACATCGCGCGCGCGGAGCCGCTCGCCATCCCACCGCTCCCGCGCCGCCGGGAACCGCCGCCCATCGACGAGGCCGAACGCAACCGCCGGCTCGCATTGCTGGTGGACGACCATCCGATCAACCGCATGATCCTCCTCAAGCAGGTGAACGCGCTGGGCTACGCGGCCGAGACCGCCGAGAGCGGCTCCGAGGCGCTCGCGATGTGGAGCACCGGGCGCTACGCCGCGATCTTCACCGACTGCAACATGCCGGAGCTCAACGGCTACGACCTCGCGCGCGCGATCCGCGCCGAGGAGCTGCGGACGCGCGCGCCGCGCACTCCGATCGTCGCCTGCACCGCCAATGCGCTCGCGGGCGAGGCGGAGAAGTGCATCGAGGCGGGCATGGACGACTACATCGTGAAGCCGGTGGAGCTCGCCCAGCTCTCGCTCAAGCTCGAGCGCTGGATGCACGGCGTGCCGATCGAGCGCGCCACGCTGGCCGCGATCTCGGGCGGCGACGACCGGCTCGAGATCGAGGTGCTCGCGCGCTTCCGCCTGCACAACGCGCAGGACGCCGAGAGCCTGCGCGAGGCGTTCGGGCGCAAGTCGTCCGGCGACATGATGACGGCCTGCCACCGCATCAAGGGCGCCAGCAAGACCATCGGCGCGATGGGGCTCTCGGAAGCGTGCGAGCGGATCGAGGTCGGCTGCCGCGCCGGCGACTGGACCGCCTCGCAATCCGCCATGCACGCCTTCGAGCGCGAGCTCGCGCGATTGGACGCGTTCATCGACGCGCGGAGCGCGGCCTGATGGGGGCAGCCGCGGAACCCGACGCCGGAAAGCTGCGCTTCCTCGTAGTCGAGGACCAGGGCTTCCAGCGCTGGGCCGTGGAGCACATGCTGCGCTCCATCGGCGCGAAGGACGTCTACGCCGCCGAGGATGGCAAATCCGCGCTGCAGATCCTCAAGTCGCTCGATCCTCCCGTGGACATCGTCGTGAGCGACCTCAACATGCCGGGTATGGACGGCATCGAGTTCATCCGCCACGTGGGCGAGACCGGCTCGCGCGTGTCGTTCATGCTGCTGAGCGAGCAGGATCCCGCGCTCATCGCCTCCGTCGCGACCATGGCGCGCGCGTACGGAGTGGGCCTGCTCGAGGCGCTGCAGAAACCGCTCACGCCGGAGAAGCTCACGGCGGCCATCGCCCGCTATCACCGGCCGGGCGACAATGGGCACCACGCCGCGGGCCCGCGCAGCTTCTCGGTGGTCGAGATCGACGCGGCGATCCGCAATGCCGAGTTCGAGCCGTACTTCCAGGCCAAGGTGGAGCTGGATACGTTCAAGATCCAGGGCGCCGAGGCGCTCGCCCGCTGGCACCACCCGCTGCACGGCCTGGTGCTGCCCGCGAGCTTCATCGCGGTCCTCGAGTCGAACGACAAGATGGAAAGCATGACCACGACCATGCTGCGCAATGCCGCCGCGGCGTGCCGCTCGTGGCGCGCCGCCGGCTCCGAGGCGACGGTCTCCGTCAACATCTCGCTCACCTCGCTCGTCGACGTGACGCTCGCCGACCGCGTGGACGACATGGTGCGCGAGGCGGGGCTCGAGTCGCGCGACATGATCCTCGAGGTGACGGAGACCGCGGCGATCAGCCACCTGGGGCGCGTGCTGGAGAACCTTTCGCGCCTGCGCATGAAGGGCTTCGGCCTGTCGATCGACGACTACGGCACGGGGTACGCGTCGATGCAGCAGCTCGCGCGCATCCCCTTCACGGAGCTCAAGATCGACCGCTCGTTCGTGCGCAACGCGGCCCACGACCGCTCCAGCCGGGCGATGGTCGAATCGAGCCTGGAGATGGCGCGCAAGCTGGGCATCAGCGCCGTGGCCGAAGGCGTGGAGACCGAGGAGCAGTTCCGCGTGCTGCGCGAGCTCGGATGCCCGGTCGCGCAAGGCAACCATATCGTCGAGCCGCTGCCGGCGGCGCAGTTCGCGGCCCTCCTCGCGCGCGGCGGCCCGCGCCGCTGATCCCGGGCCTGCCGGCCCGTCCGAAACGTCCCGCAGCGAGCGGTTCCGGCGCGTCCCTATGCATTACAATCGACCTGCGCCATGCCCCGCCAATTATTCCGACAGGAGGCGATCGACGCCCAGCGCGAGAAATTTCTCGGCGAGGCCATCATCGCGCGCCCGGTGCCGGCCTGGGTATTCACGCTGCTCGCCGCCGGGGTGGCGTTCCTGCTGATCGCGGTGGCGCTCTGGGGGCAGTACACGCGGCGCGAGCGGGTCGAAGGCTACCTCGCGCTCGATGCGGGCGCGGCCCGCGTTCTCCTTCCCGACGCCGGGCGCGTGACCGACCTCCTCATCAAGGAAGGCGACGAAGTGCGCGCGGGCGATCCCATTGCCAAGATCTCCCTCGACCGGTCCACCGGCGCGGGCGGATCCACGAGCGAGGCGGTCGCGGCGGAGATGCAGACGCGGCGCGCGATCCTGGAGCGCGAGCAGTCGCAGATGCACGACCTCGGCCAGCAGCAGCTCGAGCAGTCGCGCCGGCGCGTGAAGGACCTCGGCTACGAGCTCACGCAGATCGACCGCGAGATGAAGCTGCAGGAAGTGCGCATCAAGAGCGCGCGCGACCAGGTCGAGCGCTACAAGGGGCTCGCGGGCGAGAAGCAGTTCGTGTCGGAGGCGCTCGTCAAGCAGAAGATGGACGAGGTTACCGACCAGGAGATCAAGCTGCAGGCGCTGCAGCGCCAGCGCTCGCAGGTGGAGCGGGACCTGGAATCGGCGAAGCTCGAGGAGCCGTCGATCGCGCTCAAGTCCCGCACGCAGGTCGAGCAGCTCTCGCGGCAAATCAGCGAGCTGCAGGAAGGCCTCACGCAGGTGGAGGCGCGGCGCGAGACCGTCATCCGCGCTCCCGTCTCGGGCGTCGTCACCAACATCGCGGTCAACCGCGGGCAGTCGGTTGCCCCGGACGCGCCGCTCGCCACCGTGCTTCCCAAGGGCAGCGGCCTGCACGTGGAGCTGCTCGTGCCCACGCGCGCCATCGGCTTCGTGAAGGCGGGCCAGGACGTCGTATTGCGCTACGACGCGTTTCCGTACGAGCGATTCGGGCAGTACCACGGCAAGATCATCGACATCGGCCGCAACGTCTGGGCGCCCGGCGACCGCGTGGGGCCGCTTTCCGCCCGCGAGCCCGTCTATCGCGTGGACGTGGCGCTCGACAAGCAGACCGTGTCCGCCCTGGGACAGGACTTCGCGCTTCGCCCCGGCATGGCGGTGAACGCGGACCTGCTGCTCGAGAAGCGCACCCTCTTCCAGTGGATGTTCGAGCCGGTGATGAAGCTCAAGGAGCGGTTCTGATGGGATTCCTCTCGGAGCTGCTCGCGCCGCGCGTGCCGGTGATCCTCCAGAGCGAGGCGCCCGAGTGCGGCATCGCCTGCCTCGCGATGGTCGCCTCGTTCCACGGGCATCGCACGGACCTCTCCTCGATGCGGCTGCGCCTCTCGCCGTCGCTCAAGGGCATCACGTTGAAGCACGTCGCGCAGATCGCCGAGACGATGGGCATGAGCGCGCGCGGCGTGCAGGTGCCGCTGGAATCCCTGGGCAAGCTCCGGCTTCCCGCGATCCTGCACTGGGACATGAACCACTTCGTCGTGCTCGTCGCCGTCGCGGGCCGCAAGATCACGGTGCACGACCCGGCACGCGGCAAGAGGATCCTCACGCTGGACGAAGCGTCGCGCCATTTCACCGGCGTCGCGATGGAGTTCACGCCGACCGCGGGATTCCAGAAGAAGGACGAGCGCGAGAAGATCCATTCGTGGCAGCTCCTGGGCGTGGCCTCCGGGCTCAAGTCGACCATCGCGCAGATCCTGGTGCTCTCCCTCGCGCTCGAGGTCTTCGCGATCGCCATGCCCTTCTTCCTGCAGCTCACGGTGGACCGCGTGCTGGTGGGGCGCGACGTGGACCTCCTCACCGTGCTCGGGATCGCGTTCGCGACGCTGGTGGTGATCCAGGCGGTCATCTTCGCGGTGCGCGCGTGGGTGGGCGTCTATCTCAGCACGCACATCAACCTGAAGCTCCTCACGACGCTCTTCAACCACATGCTGCGGCTGCCGCTCGCGTGGTTCGAGAAGAGGAACATCGGCGACATCGTCTCCAAGTTCCGCAGCGTCGATGCGATCCAGCGAACGCTCTCGACCACGTTCCTGGAGACGATGGTGGACGGCGTCATGGTGGTGCTGACGCTGGTCGTGATGATGTTCTACAGCGTGACGCTGACGATCGTGGTGGTCGCGGCCGCGGCGGCCTACGGCGTGCTGCGCTGGATCTTCTACTACCCGCAGCGCTACGCGACCGACGAGCAGCTCGCGCACGAGGCGCGCTCCGGGACCCATTTCATAGAAACGCTGCGCGGGATGATGGCGATCAAGCTGAACCTGCGCGAGTCGGAGCGGCGCTCGGCCTACCAGAACCTGGTGGTGGACCAGACCAACGCCGGCGTGCGCGTGCAGAACGTGGGGATCCTCCAGCGCGCGGCCAACTCGCTCATCTTCGGGCTGGAGAACGTGCTCGTGATCTGGCTGGGGGCGATCGCCGTGATGGACGGGCGCTTCACGGTGGGCATGCTCTACGCCTTCATCGGCTTCCAGCTGGTGTTCCTCACGCGCGTGATCGCCCTGATAGAGAAGTGGAACGACTTCCGCATGCTGGACCTGCATGCCGAGCGCATCGCGGACATCGCGCTGTCGGAAATGGAGACCACCAAGCCGTCGCTGCCGATGGAATCCGCGGGCGGCACGCTCACGATCGAGGCGAAGGACCTCGGGTTCGCCTACGGGCCGGAGGGATTCGTCTTCCGCGGCGTGACGATGACCGTGGCGCCGGGCGAGACCATCGCCGTGGTCGGGCCTTCGGGATGCGGCAAGACCACGCTCATCAAGGTGCTGCTGGGACTGCTTGTGCCGACCGAGGGCGAAGTGCGCGTGAATGGCCGCAGCCTCGTGGACTGGGATCCCGCGCAGTACCGGTCGCGCATCGGTGCGGTGATGCAGGACGACCAGCTCTTCGTCGGCACGATCGAGGACAACATAAGCTTCTTCGACACGGAGCACGACCCGCAGCTGGTTCGCGAGTGCGCGCGCGCGGCCATGATCGACGAGGAGATCATGGCGATGCCGATGCAGTACAACACCATCGTCGGAAGCCTCGGCTCGGCGCTATCGGGCGGGCAGAAACAGCGGGTGCTGCTCGCGCGGGCGCTTTACCGTAAGCCGCAAGTGCTATTCCTGGACGAGGCGTTTGATCAGCTGGATGTCGCGCTGGAAAGGCGGATAAGTTCATCTCTGCGAAGCCCTTCGCTTTCCCTGTTCATAGTTAGTCATCGACCCGAAACGATCGAAACGACTATCAAGCGATTCGAAATTGCGCCTCACCGCAAGGTCGAAGCGACTATTCAGTAAGCAAAGATGAGCTCAATCAGTTTCTGCCTACTGGATGACGTCTCCCATGCCGCCGCCGATCAATGAGAGCTCAAGATCCAAGAGCTCCACCAACGACGATTGCGTAGATTCGACGCCAGCGGATTCGACGACGGCGGTGCATTCCATGTTCATCAGTTCCATTTGCGCGCTCCTCCTTGAGTAGACGTTCGTTATGTGGCCATAGCTAGGCCTGCTGCCTACTGGATGACGTCTCCCATGCCGCCGCCGATCAATGAGAGCTCAAGATCCAAGAGCTCCACCAACGACGATTGCGTAGATTCGACGCCAGCGGATTCGACGACCGCGCTGCATTCCATGTTCATCAGTTCCATTTGTACGCTCCCCTTTGAGTAAACGTTCGCTGTGTAGGCATAGCTATGCGTCTGCCTACTGGATGACATCTCCCATGCCACCGCCGATCAATGAGAGCTCAAGATCCAAGAGCTCCACCAGATGCGATTGCGTAGACTCGACGCCAGCGGATTCCACCACCGCTCCGCCCTTCAGATTGGCCAATTCCATTTGCGCGCTTCTCCTTAGATATAGGTTCGGGAAATATAGGTTCGGGCTACGTAGCTCTGCTTCGTCCTATTGAATGACGTCTCCCATACCGCCGCCGACCAATGAGAGCTGAAGGTCGACAAGTTCCACCATGCTCGGGCGAACGGCTTCCTGGTCGGCGGTTTCGGCATTCGCAATTTCGGTCTTCATAAGGTCCATGTGGATTCTCCTGATTACGAGTGGTTAAGTAGGGACTACTATTTGCGTCATCACAAAAAGCGATTACTATCAATAAGAAACACCTTAACTTTGTTGTAGTTCCTGAAGAGGTCAGGCCAAGTTCTCCGACCAAAATGTGAACTAGTTCACATTTTGAGTCTAGTGGTCGAAATTTTGCCTTTAAATACAGGCCCTTATACATGGCAACCTCGGCGCTCCAAGACGTCGAAAAGCTAAGTCGCCTAAGCCAGGACCCGGAGGCCCCGGAGTTCAAGGCCGCGCTGTCTCGCATTGCGCTTGAGGTGAACAGTAAGTTCCAGTCGGGGACGAGCTCGGCCGTTGACTACATGGCCGAAGTTGTTCAAACCCTTAAGGGCATAGCGGGAACGGCCCAAGCCGAATTGAGGCTCAACTGCCTTATCGATATAGCGCACTACTTTTATGTATTGGGTCAGACATTCAAGGGCATTGACCCGTCGCTGATTGCGGCCGATCTGGCGAGACGCGTAGGACATAAGCCCCTTCTTCGGAAGTCGCTAGTTGAAGTCGCGATCTTGTATGCCGACTCAGGAAACATTGCGAGAGCGATCGAATGCTACGCGGAAGCACTCGAGATTGCGCACGAAATGCGCGACAACGAGGCCGAATGCCCCGTTTGGCTCAATCTAGGGGTCGCGCTGCTGTACGCGGCCCAGTATCACGACGCAATTGCCTGCTTTGAGCACACCATCCATTTGGCAGGAAACGTCCCTTCTTTGCAAAAATACCGTGCGTCAGCCTTTTCGAATATCTCGTTGTGCTGCCTTCACCTTGAGGATTTCGCTCGTGGTCTCAAGGCCGCCGAGATTTGTGTTAAGGAAAGCCCTGAACCGCACTCCGCTGCCGAGTTGGTATCCCGGGTAATCAAAGAAACGAACTACACACGGTTATTGTTAGAAGTTAACAACATCGAGAAGGCTGGGGAGCGGTGTGCAATAGCACGGAAATACGCTGCTGCATCGAAGTCCGCTCGAGCTGACATTGCGGCATCGATTGCTGAGGGCCTTTATGAGGTCCACGCGGGAAGACCCGACATTGGCGTCTCCCGACTGACTAGCACGCTAGAGCGAGCTCGCCTTCTGCGGTCAATGTTGAGAGACGCCCTCGTTGCGCTCGTGAAGGCATATGAAATCGTTGGCCAGCCCGAGCGCGCGCTTATATACCTACGCGAAATGATGGAGTCGCTCCGACAAACACAACAAGAGAACGCGCTCAAGCATGTCAAGCTCCACCTGGAGCAACTCGGTCAAGATCTTGGAACTGAAGCACCGCTGACTACTCGATTGCAACGCCAGGAAGCTGCGCTCAAGGGCAAGATAGCCCAGCAAGAGTTGTTTCGCTCGCGAATTGAGATGCTAGAGCGTCTGGCGGTGACCGCGGAGCTCCGGGACGACTCAACTGGCGAGCATTCTTACCGCGTAGGCAAGATGGCCGCGCTCATCGCACAAGATTTCGGTTGCGATGAAGAAACCTGCTTCATGATTGAATTGGCCGCTAGGCTTCATGATATCGGGAAGATCGGCGTACCGGACGCCATATTGCTAAAGCCGGACAAGCTTAACAACTCCGAACAACAAATCATGCGCACCCATACTACGGTGGGCGCGGAGCTGCTTTCGAAGAGCAACATTCCTCACATGCAAATGGCCGAGGAAATTGCCCGCTACCATCACGAATGGTGGAATGGTTCAGGCTACCCAAGCAACCTTTCTGGATCTGCGATTCCTCTCGCCGCTCGCATAACAGCCCTAGCCGATGTATTTGATGCGCTAACTCATAAGAGGCCATATAAAGTGGCATGGCCAATTGACGCGGCCCTCGACGAGATTGGCCAACTGAAAGGAACGCAGTTTGATCCGCAATTGACGGATCTTTTCATCGTCCTTGTCGCTCGGTTGCGGCGAGATCACATCGACATAGATACCTACTTAGGTCAGGCCGCGCATGAGTCGGCATTTCTGCAGGCCAGATCTCGGATCTGGAACGCTCTTCACCGCAGCCACGATAGCAATGGCGCAAGCGCTGGCAATCGACTCGACTTACAGCGTTGAGCGACCTGCAAGCCGCCATTCCGCAGCAACCGAATGCTCCCTATAGACATTGCGCGACCATCGGAATGCCATTCGCGGAGGCGCGGTACGAAGGCCTTGCTTTGACCGTCAGCTACGGCCGCTTTCGCGCGTCCTACAATGGCGATTCCTGCCTTGCGCGGAGTTGGTGAGCCACTGACCTGGGGCGCATCGCTGGCATGACACCCACATACTCCTCAACGCGCAACACTCACCGAATTCTCGAAGTCGGCAAACGAACGCATCCCTAGTGGACGCCCTCGCTAGCACTAGGTTTGGCAGGGCTTGGTCGAATTCATTGCGGCCCCCAACTGAATGAGATCGTCCAGCTCAGGCGGCCAAGTCGATCCTCAATCTTGCGATCTGGGGTTCTCGCGCGATAGACCCTACCTGCCCGGGTGGGGACAGACCTCGCTTGCAAGCCGAAACTTGAATCGTCATCCATGAATTTCCCGCTCGCCGGTTAGGGATGGCATCTACCATTGCCCGTCGGACTTTGGAGCCCGGATGAGTTCATTTCAGCTCGAGCAGCTCGAATCCCTCCTTCGATCAGGCGCGCCCGCAAGTGCGCCGGGATTCCGGGCTGCGCTCGACCGACTCCATATCGAGCTTGCTACTCGTCTCGCCCGTTCGTCTCCGGAATCGAAGGACTTCTTCCTGGCGGCGGTTCAAACCCTCAAGAGATCCAAGGGCATAGGCAACTCGGTCCTGAGGCTGCCATGCCTCCACCTATGCTGGCGATACCTCTTCGATCATGGCCACTCCGAGGCTGCCCTTGATGTCGCAAACGAGCATTACGCCCTTGCGACGCGAGCTGGGTCCATGGACGGGCTCAGACTTTCGCACAACCTGATCGGAATAGTGCATGCCGATCTAGGCAATATCAGTGAAGCGCTCATCCACTACGCGGAAGCCCTTGACCTTGCGCGTCATTTGAAAGACATGGAGGGTGAATGCCACGTCCTGAACAATCTGGGTGCAGCTCTAAATTATGCGGGTCTCTATCGGGAAGCGATCCCCTGCTTCACCCGGATAATCGCAGTTGCGCAACCTCACTGGCCATTTCGCATAGACAAGAAGGCATACACCAATCTGGCCCAGGCGCATTACTTTCTCGAGAATCTTGATGAGGCATTTAACGCCATACGACACTCCATAGCACGCCCATTCGAGCCGGCGAGCGCAAACGATCTTCTTGGACAAGCAACTCGTCAGTTCACGCTTGTTCAGATCGCTCTCGAGCTTGGGCACTTTGATATCGCCAGAGAGCATGCGGCCCTGTGCAAGGAGCATGCGTATGCTGCCAACTCAATCCGATGCGAGGTCATGGCGGATATCGCCTTGGCCCGCTGTGATATTCGAGGGGGAGATGTTCGAACAGGTCTTTTGACACTGCAACGAACTCTGGAAATTAGTCGAGATATCGATTCAAGTTATCGAGACGCTCTTGTCGCCACTGTCAAGGCCTACGACGAAGCCCAACAGCCAGAAATTGCCCTCAAGTACATGGAGCAACTCCTGGCCCATGTGCGCGATTGTCGAAGCAATGGGATAAGAACATTGCTGTCGCTGTCTCGCAGCGGGATTGTCGACATGGGGACCGTATCAGGCAATACGGACCTTAGGGCCTTCGAATTCAAGCATGCGGATCTGCGGGCACGAGTTGCGGAGCGGGATGCCTTCCACTCCCGCATCGAGATGCTCGAGCGGCTTGCGGTGACCGCGGACCTGAGGGAAGACGCCTCCGGAGAGCACGGCTATCGCGTCGGCAAGCTCTCCGCGCTTCTCGCCGAAAGCATCGGCTGGCCCACCGAATCCGCCCTTTCTCTCGAACTCGCGGCGAGGCTTCACGACATCGGGAAGATCGGTATTCCCGATCGAATCCTCGGCAGCTCCGAAACGCTCAAGGATGCCGAACGTCATTTCATGTGCATGCATGCGACGATCGGTGCGGAGCTGCTGGGCAAGAGCAACATACCTCAGCTGAGAATGGCGGAGGAAATAGCGCGGCACCACCATGAGTGGTGGAACGGCGCGGGCTATCCTGACAAGCTCCCCGGCACGCGCATTCCCATCCACGCCCGCATCGTCGCGCTGGCGGATGTCTTCGATGCCCTCACCCATGGCCGGCCGTTCAGCCCACCATGGGACATCGACCGTGCGATCGTGGAAATCCGGAGCCGGCGCGGAACTCAATTCGAGGCGCGGCTGACGGACCGTTTCCTCGCCTTGATATCCGAGCTTCGCGCGGAGCACGCGGACCTGGATCAATACCTCGCAAGCGCCGGAAGCGCTTCCCCATTCCGCCAGGCGCGGCAGACCATCCGGGAGCTGCTCGATGCCGAGCATTTGCGGCACTCCGAAGGGCTCACTCAGCCCGGCGCCGTGGTGCATTGAAGGGCCCCACCCCGAATTTCCGCGCCGGCAGGTTTGACCCTCCCCCGCCGAAAAGCTAAAATAATCAGCTTTCGATTCCCCGATAGCTCAGTTGGTAGAGCGACGGACTGTTAATCCGCAGGTCCCTGGTTCGAGCCCAGGTCGGGGAGCCAGAATTCAAAGACTTAGCGCAACTCCCCCGCGCTGGGACTTCTCCGAGGAATTCGTTGGCAGTAGCGTTGCAGTAAATTCCGCGCTGCACGGAGGCGTAGGCTCTGCGCCAGGCGTAGTGTCGCTCCCCGTTACCCTCGCGACCGATGAGCGCGCCTCTCGACGACAAAGCTGGGCAAGCGTAGCCTCGCGGAGCTTATAGCAATCGGAGGCGCCCTTTGAATCAGGTTGTTGCGCTTCTCCAATTGATCGGCAACCTCTCGGCCATCGCCCTCGCGATCGCAGCTGCCTTGGCCTTCGTCCCGCGAAGCTTCGTGCAGGAATGGATCAAGGCGCGCTTTGCGAGGGAGGTGGAACGCGAGTCGCGTGAACACGCGGCGCGACTCCAAAAGGACCTTGAGAACTATAAGAACGATCTACTTCGACAGCTCGACGAGGCGCGACTGGATATAGATCTTCGAAGAGGGATCGCTCTCCAATCGGCAGCCGCCAAACTTGACGCCGTTCGAAAGCTCTCCATCTCGCTCATCGAGCATGTGTCCTTCGCCCTTGCGATTCCGCAGCAAGCACCACAGGAGCGCTCGGGAAGCCTTCAAGAGCTGATTACTAAGTCCACTGACGTCATGAAGGCTCGCCTAGAGGCGGACATATTCCTCGAGAGGGCCGTATCGCGAGATGCGATCGCGCTAATACGTGACGCCCATGGTCTCGCGGCCGCCTCTCTCGACGGGCGACCAGCGTTAGCGGGTGACGCGCCTGAGATTGCCGCGATAAACGAAAAGGTAGCCGAAGTTTCCTCGCGGCTCCATGACGTGTTTCAGACCTTGGTTACCACCGGCCGCGTGCTTCCCTCTGCCAAGGCCGCCAGCGTGGCGCCAGCGGTGCCACCGCCCTAAGTCGAACGGAACGGTCCACGGTGAGCACGCGCGACGATGGCCCAGCCAGAAAAAGTTGTTCCCATCGATCCGCTGAGCCTGCGGAGCTTGTACCTCAAGCTTTACTTCAAGAAGCTCCACTTGGGATACGGCACTGGGTTCGTGGTCGCGCAGGATAACCGTCTATTTCTCATAACTGCCGGGCACGTATTGACCGGCCGCGAGGCGGTTTCTGGAAAGCCTCTCTGCAAAGAAACGGCCGCCCTTCCCGATCAGGTTCGAATCGGGCATCACAAGCAGAGCAAGCTTGGCAAATGGCGATTTGAGAGAGAGGCGCTGTACGACGACGACGGCCGGCCGCGTTGGCTAGCCCATCCAGATGGCCACAAGGTTGACGTCGTGGCGCTTGAGCTCACGAAGACGAGTTCGGACGTGAAATTGCACCCCCTCGACTTGGAGCTCGCCGATGTCGACCTGCAGGTCTATCCCGGGATGTCCGTTCAGATAATCGGGTTCGCGTTGGGACTGCGGCCGAACGTGCTCTTTCCGGTTTGGAAAACAGGGCACATCGCGAGTGACCCGGACCTTGACTATGACCACCGGCCAGCATTCTTGATTGATGCGACGACGCGCAAGGGAATGAGCGGTTCGCCGGTAATAGCCCGCGCTCACGGCGGATACCTCACAAGGAATCGAATTTGGGTCATGGGAGGAGTCGAGACACGCTTCCTGGGCGTGTACTCGGGACGCATTCACGACGACGCCGAAATCGGCATCGTATGGCGCCCGCACGTGATAGCCGAGATCCTTGCCTTTGGAAGTCGCCCCGCCGACAACTTCGCGTCGTAGCTTCGGCAATCACTAGCCGCGCCTGGGCTAGACCCGCCCTCCATCGTCCCTGCACGCGCTGCGCGAACGTGCCCGCTCCGATGGGCTTTCTCATTTCCGCGCTGGCCCTCGGGCCACGTGTCCCGCCGTGCCGCCGTCCCCCGCTTGCCGCACCTCGGGCGCTCGGGTGATCCGAAATGCGCCGTACCGCTCCGCGATCACGTCGAACTCGGCGCGATAGCGCGCGCGGATCCAGCGTCGCCGCATTAGGTCGAAGAATTCGAAGGGGTAGTGCTCGGGGCGTGAGGTCGAAGTGATGGCTCGACACTAACGCGATAAAGGCTGCCGTGACTCTCTGGCACGAAATTGTGGAAAAAACAGCGCGGGCGTAGGCTTCGCGCCCATGGGAATCAGAATAGGTCTCTCCGCGCCGGGGTTACCTCGGGGATCCACAACTCCCGGACCTCCGCTTCTACGATCTCGGTGCTGCCGCGCCACCGTCGAGGAGCTCACAGTGCCGAGTCTTCCAGGTTACGAGGGGGAGTCATGAATGATGCCAAGTCACAGGCGATCGTCGCGTTAATTGCGTTCATTCCATACTTGGTAGTCTCTTGGATTCTACGTCGGGCTAGTCGACGGAAGTGCCAAGGACTTTGGAATCGCGATAGGAGCGCTTCTATTGGTTAGGCTCTTCTTCAGCATTATTGAGACGCTTGGCGGCGTCCTGGCGTGGCGCCTCTATGGGAAGAATGTTGAAGTCCAGAAGATTCTTTCCCTTCTGGACCTTTGACTTCACGCCTGAAGGAACGTTGAAGCGTACCTACGTCACTCTCCCCGCAAGTAATGGACCCCTGGTTGTGTCTGCGTTTACTGATAAGTTTGGCAAACCGAATTCAGACGAACTGGGCGAATTCAAGACCGCAGCCGGCTACAAGGGTGACAAACACGAAACGAAATGGATCGAAGGCGATACGGTATTGGAAGTGGCTTACCCATCCGGAACGATCAACAATATGTCAATCTTCCTTTTCTCAGAAAGCAGCGCCAAAGCTGATGTTCAAGCCGCTAAAGCCAAGGCCAAGGGTGATCTCTAAGAACTCCTCTGGGAGACCAAGAGCATAGGTGCGTCCGATGTTCAGTCGCCTTGCTGGCTACCCACGTTGGTCGAACCTACTATCGCTCGATGCTCAGCAATCTGAGCCTGAATCGGCGCCAACTGCGCTTCCTTAGCCCGCTCAGCGGCCCTGAGTTTGTCAGCGATCGAGGGAATCGCTCGGTAACCCAAGACGAAGCCAGCGATGACAACCGGGGTCGCCCACCAACCAAGAAGCGCGAATAGGAAGATCGCCACAAGGATTCCAGCGAAAAAGCCAAGACCTACTTTGGCGTTGTTATCCTCGTTCTTTATCTTTATTGCCCCCAACGTCTGCTCATGCTGCGCCTGGATGGCCGCAACCTCGCTTGCGAGCCTCACGAGCGCAAGTTCAGACGCGGTCCGACTTGTGCTCGATTTCACGTTGTCTAGCGTGGCTTCTAGCTTGCGAAGCGATACGACTCCTCCGCTTCGCTCAACAATCTGAGACGCCCCGCAGTACCCGCACGCAAAAGTGTCGGTATCCTCGCGCACCTCAAGCGCGGCGCCGCAACTCGCGCACCTCAAGGAGAAGACCTTCATTTCGCTCTCGATCTAGCCAGATCCGTGATCGCTCGCACATGAACGGTGGGGCCCCGGTCCGGCAAACGGCCTCACTTGCTGTAGCCGCGATGGGGAGCGTAATTCTGGACGTTCCCGACGTTGTCCGCGACACCAATTTTTATGACGCTTTCTGGCAGCAAGATCCAGAACGCCAAGCTAATGCTCCTGATTGGGCCAAAATGGCTATGAGCGAGTCAGGGCGCTATGCCGCGCCTCGTTGGACGAACCTACTGCGGCTTCCGGCGAAGCTCAAACCTATCAAACTGGGCGACCGCTTTCTTGGCTCCGTAGCTCTGTAGTCCCAGACCGACGCTGCCTCCTGTATATGTTGGAATTCTTCTCTCGCCCACAAATGAGGAATTTAGGAAAAGCCTAACCGTATTATTCTCGATAGCCACTGCCAAGCGGATAGGTTTGCTCAAATCGATTGGCACCGGCGAGCTGTGGGTGAAATTCATGATCGGCACATCGGCAATTTCATCGGAGTCATGCCTATAAAGGCCAACATAGCCGTTAGAAGTAACTTTGAACCCGTAGTATGTATTGGAGACAACTCCGAATAGCAGGGTGACTCCCACACCGGCACCGGATTCAGATTCCACTTCTCGCGCTTGCGCGTCCACTGCGGCGTAAAAGTCGATCACCGATGGATAAGGTGATTATACCCATCTTATCGATGGTTGTTGAAAGTCAGCGTCCCAACGATAACTTCCATCCGTAGCGCGAACATCGAGCTTCATATTTAATTTTGGGCTTACTAATGACATGTCGCCTGTCTTCCAATTAGCAAACGTATCGTCGTAGGCGATGGGGGACCACGCCTTGTAGTCGGCAACCTCGCTCGCGATAGGGTCTACAGCATCATCGGGCAACCAGCCCGAAGCAAACTCTGCAACAGGGATTGCTAGTCCGATAGGCTGGGGAGTGGGGCCGGTCCTCCGCAGGATCAGAACCGCGACGACAGCGCCGGTTTCGTCAAGAACCGGCGACCCACTCTCGGAGCTCACGAATTGGCCGCTCTCTCGATTCAAAGACAGAAGCGTTCTATCGCTGGCTGACGAGGCGCGCACAATTGCGGGGGTCGGACGCTGTATTACGTCTTCAGTTGTTGGCCATGAAAGAACCCATACTCGATCGCCTTCTTTAGGACGCCTCTTGGATAGCCGAAATTGCTTTTCTGACTTCCAATTGGTGAAGATGAAGGCGACGTCTCGATCATCGCTTGGAGGCTCGGATATTTCTTGAAGATCCTGCGGTAGATCCGACTTGCCAGTAGTTTCACTGGAAATCGTGACAGTGATTCGTCGGTCGAACTTTCCACCTGGCAGGTCGTCGATCTCCGAATTTGCGCCAACGACATGTCGCGCGGTCATTATCCGGGCTAGTGAGGTGTTCGATTGATAGTAGAAGCCGGTTCCCGTTTGATTGAACGGTTCCCCATTTCTTTGATGGCCGGTGACGGAAAGTCGTACCAACGCGGCCTTCCCAGTTTGGTAGATCTTGTCTCGAATCGCATCAGCATCGGCCTGCGCCAACGCTAGCGAACTGGGAAACGACAGAATGAGTGCAATGACAAGGGAGGCCGCTTTCATTCGAAGCTCCGTTGCCAAATTCAAACTAGTCCAGTACCAGGACGTTTGCCGACGCAGACAAAGATTCGGCTATTTCAGCCGCGATTTCGATGACTTCGCCAGGGGAATCGGCTAGGGTTCTAGCCGAATACCTTAGCTGCTGCTCCTTGAGGTCTTGAACAGTCGTAATGTCGCGTACCTCGAGGGGGACCTCGCCGCGCTTGGAACGGGAGACGATCCTTGGAGAAAACGCTCCAGCGACCACACGACCATTCTTGATGCGAACTGTCAGGACGGCAGATATCTCTTCACTTGACGTGGCTGTTGGCGCAGACGTCACCAGTTCGACACCGTCCACTGTCCACAAGTACTCCTTGCCATCCTTCCGCGCGACTATGGTTGGCGGTCCTCTACTGGAAATCGGTTCGTCGGAGGTGGGCGCAGTTTGGGTGAGAAGTCGCGAGATCTCAGTCTGAACCCATTTATCATCAAAGAGCGTGGAGTGCTGGTTAAAGGAAGGAAGCGCACTGGCCACTGTCGTTTGACTCATGTCGCGCGCCGCGCTCCATTCAGCAACAGTCCCGTCGCCTGGTTCCTCGCGAAACTTCCAATTTTCTGGCGAAGGATTCGTACTCCCAATCAGGATACCGAGCCGATGGCGGGTCAAATGCCCTTCGCCGGCAAAGAATACTTCTGTTACCCCATCCGGGGGATCGGCAAGCAGTGCCTTAGTCAACGTTGCGGATCTCTCGAGCGCTGAGCGAAATGCTTCAAAACGCGACCCACTCCTTAGTTGCGGCGGCAGCCAACCATAGTCCGTCCATGTCGCAATGGCCAACGGGTTGAGACTCCTATAGGTGCTGTCGGCCAACTTCAAGCGGCAGGAACCCTCGTAGCGCGGCAGCAGTTCTATGAATCCGGGCCAAGACAATACGATCCGCCGAATCGTGTCCATGCCCCCGGCCAGCGTATTCTTAAATGGCCCCCACCCCTCCGATAACGTGCCAAGCGCATTTGCGGAACCTAGAAACGGCGTACCAAGGTAGATAACCCTGTTGGGTCGTCTTAGAGAGTCATCAGCAAGAGCAAGCTTCGCGACTATCCCGCCCATGCTGTGGGCAATGATGTCGTAGGGTTTGTCCCGCGGTACTTTCTCAGCGATAGACGCCTTGAGCGCTTTAGCGTTTTCGAGATTGCTTCTTCGCCAGTCGTAATCGAAGATGAAAAGGTCCTTGTTCTCGACGTACCCGAGCCTTCGTAGCTCGCTCAGCAGGCCATCGTAGAAATGCGAGACAAACACCGGACCAAGAATTTGTACGTTCTTGATAATGCCGCACGGGTGTATTCGAGAGTTGTCAGCTTGATCGAGTTCGAGCTTTGCCAGATTTCTAAGTGAATTGCTATTTCCCCAGAGCACTTCATCCCCACTACACAACTGGCTTCCGAGTATTCCCGGAATGACCACAACGCTGTGGGGCGGTGGCGCTGCGTCGGCTGGCGCAACATTCCCAATTGCGAGAATGGCCAAGAGGAGAAGAACGCGAGTTGGCATCTTGCACCCCTTCAATCGCTGTTAGCTCGGTGCGGAAATGAGGCCGCGTACCGGCCGCCCTCCGCATGTCTCGAGGAGTCCACCGGCGGCCCATGTGGCCAATAACCCCAAAAAGGTCAACGCCTCAAGGACCGCGAAGAGAAACTATCCACGCGACGCCAACAGCCCCTCTGCCTGGCGTCAATTAACACTCATTCAGTAGCGCCTTTGGCTGGACCGTGGGGGAAACGTGAAGCTGATCCGCGGGTCTCCCCACGTTTTGGCGGTTGAGGGCGGGCCTAAAAACAATAACTTACGCTCTTAGCTCCCGCTGTTAATCCGCAGGTCCCAAGTTCGAGCCCTGGTCGGGGAGCCAAATTCATCAAAGGGTTGGCTTCCTTCCAGCCCTTTCAATTACACGAAGGTGCCATGGCACGGGCGCGTGGCGCCGCGTAGTGTCGGGGGCATGAGACGCGTGTCATTGGCGGCCGCGATCGCCGCGACGGCCCTGTGCGCCGGCGCCGCCGATTTCGCGATGCCCGGAGGCCCCGCACCGGCGAACCTCGACGAGGTCGCGCGCGCCCTCGATGCCGACGGCGCCGCGATCGAGCTGCTGCTGAGCTTCGGCACGTCGAAGGGAGGCTCGGCGGGCCACCTCGCGCTCGCGCTGCGCGACGGCTCCGGCGCGGAGCAGGTGCGCTCGGCCAACTTCTACGCCGACCGCGATCCCGCACACGAGCGCGATTTCTACACGGAAGCGCTCATCGTGAGCGTGCCGAAGTGGGAGTACCTGTACGGCACCACGTCGTCGCTCGGACCCAAGGCGTCCTTCGGCCTCGACTACGGCGAGGTGTACAAGCGCTCCGTCGTGGCCCTGCGCGTCTTCGGCGTGCCGCTCGCCGAGCGCGCGGCGCTCGCCGCCTATCTCGACCGCATGAACGCCGACTACCGCACCCGCGCGCGCGATACCGAGTACCAGCACGGCGAGGTCAAGTACGGGTACACGGACCTCAACTGCGCCAAGACCATCGGCTCGGCGTTCCGGTACGGCGCGGGCTACGAAGGGATCGACATCCGCACCGCGCCGCTCGCGTCGTTTCGCAAAGCGAAGGCCGCCCTCAACGCCAACACGCCTTCGGAAATGGCGGTGATGCTGATGCGCGAGCTCGCCGCGCGCGGCTACGCGATGGACGCGGTGCTCTATCGCAAGTATCCAGCGTCGCCGTATGTCGACCCGCACGAAAAGGAGCGCGTCGCGTTCAAGGACCTGCCCAACCGGATTCCGTCGGCCATCTCGCTCGACTTCCGCAACGACGAGGGCGCCTACGAGGACTACGACAACCTCTTCGCGTCCTACCTGCTGCACAACCTCGGCCGCTACGCGGTCGTCGTCGATGCGCACACGAAGGCCCTGCGCATCGACGCTACCCGGGCGCCGATGACCTACGGCGACGCGGCGCGGCTCGCGGCGAAGGACGCCGAGGCGGACAGCAAGGGGTTCCTGAGCCGGCTGCTCTTCCGGCCGCGCGGAAGCCGCGTGGACGAGTCGCGGGCGGACTCGCAACCAAATGAACAGCGTGAGGATGCTCCTCCTCTTTGATGTGTCTATCGCGGAGAGCCCGTCCATTGGGGACTCTGCAATACGGCGTGGGTGCTTGCCGGTTGATAACCGGCCAAATGGCGGTCCTCCGCCCGAACAGCAGCGCGGCCACGCAAGGACATTGTCCCCGTTGACCGGCTTTTCTGTTCGGGCGATTTCGGTGCGTTGAGTATCAGTCCGTCGAGAAGATCGAGATGCCGCCGTTCGGGAAATCGGCCCCACCACCGGAGGCCGACGGGCTCGTGAAGGGTGTTATGACCAAATGGTTCGAACCCGACACCGCGATCGAGTGTGCGTTGTTCCCGTTCGCCATCGTGGTGATGATCGAGTGTGAGGCTCCATCAACAACGCCGACGGCGGGCGTCAGCGGGCAAGTGGACGAGCCGCCCCCACACGATCTTCCGTCTGCTGTCCAGCGGCTGTCGGCGAGGAACCAGCGGTTCGAAACCGCATCGTAGGTGATCTGGTCGCCGCCGCCGATGTTGGGGCTGGCGATGACCGTGCCGTTCCTCCTGTCGAGAATCTGGAACGTAAGTTTCTCGCCCACGTTCCCCTGCCTGCACATCGACCCGATTTCGTTGCCCGGTCCAAGAGCGATGCCGGTCGGGTCGCACGCGCCGAGCGGATAGATACTGGTTCCGGCGATCGACGCGAATGTGAACGTCGCAGGACCGGGCTTCGCCGCGACGATGGCCGAAGCGGGGATGCCATCCATTTCACCGCGCGGATTGGCGGTCGAGCCGTCATTGTTGACGAAGAACTTTCCGGTCGTGTGATCGTAGGTGCACGCCTCGAGCCCCGCCGACCCCGCCCCGGATGAATCGTCCATGACGACCGTGGCGACGATGCTTTGGGTCACCGTATCCACGAATGTCATGAACGGGTGAGTCGCCCCGGGCGTGGAAATGCCGTACAGGCTGTCGTCTGCGTCGAAACAGCCTTCGTCTGCGCGCAGGAACGTTGGGGACGAGGGGATGGTAATTTTCTTGACCACGGCCCCGGTCGTCTTGTCGAGGATCCATAGCGCGTTGACATCGCCGACGTAGAGAAACTGGCCGACAAGGTCGATGCCATCCGGTCCCGACATGTCGTTGTTCGCGCCCGGCGCAGGTCGGCAGGTGCGTCGGTGAAGTCGGGGTTCCGGCGTTGCAACCGGCAAACGCCTGTTTGAACTGCGTGGCGAATTGCCGCGTGTTGGTGTCGACGACGTCGATCGACTTGTTGGTCCGATCGGTCACGTAGTAGCGCCCGGTTGCCTGGTCCACCGTGCCCAGGTCGAACGAGTACACGACGGTGCTGTCGATTCCCGGGACGGGTATCGAGGTCATCAGCAAGTGCGGACCGGAAGGCGAGCTGTTGCTCCCGCATCCACCAATCGACAGGGCCACGGCCACGCTGAGCATTGCAGATTGCTTCCTCATGACTTGCTCCCCCTTTCTTGTTTGGATGGAAACCGGATACCAAGGCAATACATACATCAGGAAAGGCATCGGGTAACGCGCTTCATGGATCGGGGGACCGCATCCGTCTAATCTAGTCCCCTCGCGCGCGCAGCATGCGCTGACCGGGCGGTGGCTGCAATACGCGCGGTTCGCATGGGCCGGGAAGCTGTCACCACGCTTCCAGGAAGCTGTCATGGGAGCAGTAGCACCCAGATCGGGGGGAACGGCTACACCACGCGAAAGACGTACTCGCGATCCAGTCCCCAGAGCCCTTTCTTCGTCCGCCTTACCACGACTTTCCAGGTTATTAGCGTCTGAAGGGCTTTGTCGCTCGGGGAGGCATCGGCGGCGATGACGGCATCCAGCACGTTCGCGAATGGCGCTTGCCCACCGACGTCGAGGTCCTTCTTGACCATGAGCACCTTCTGGTTCTCCTTCCCGGCCCCCCCGCTCCCTTGCCGTTCGCAGACGACGGCGACGCGAAAGATATCGAAGCGCGCAGGCCCTTGCTGGCGGACCGAGACTTTCATCTTGTCGCCACGCTTGATCAGCTCGTGGTCGATCTCGACCACGGGATCGGGGATCCTCATCGCCTTCATCGCGCTCATCGTGAAGCGGATCAGCCAGGCCTCCGCGCCGATCGCAATCAGCAGGTAGAAGCCCCAGTCCCCCAGCCGGGTCCAATCCTGCAGCGCCCAAACAAGAGCGCCGAGTAGCGCGGCGGTGAAGACGATGAAGACGATGACCAGGGATACCAGCGTCGCTCCCCGCGAGAGCTCCGGGGCGAGGCGGCGTTCATCGTCGAGACAAGCACGCCCCTCCTGTGACCGTGCATTGCGCGGGCTGGTAGACGTGGAAGACGCGGTAGTCACGGATGCCTTGCTGCGCGAAGAAGGCGAGGCCGGCCACTCCGAAGAGGACACAAAGCGCGAAGATCCACCACGCGCGGCGTGAAGGATCGGGGCCCTGCTGCTGGACCGGCTGAGCTCGCTTTGGCATCACGACAGGTCAGGTGAGGCGTACCGTCACCTAGTTATTCGATATTCCAGTATCGTTGCCGCACGAGCCCTTATACAGGAACCGCGAGCGAGCAGCTCCCAGATGGATCCCGATAAGCTCGACCGCATCGTTGCCGAGGCTCGCCGCGCCGCCCAGGAGCGCGAAGCGACGTACCGCGAACAAGCCCTGAAGATCTACCCTTGGATCTGCGGGCGCTGTGCGCGGGAGTTCACGCGCGCAAACTTGCGCGAGTTGACCGTGCATCACCGGGACCACAACCACGACAACAATCCGCCGGACGGCAGCAACTGGGAACTTCTTTGCTTGTACTGTCACGATAACGAGCACCAGCGGCAGCTGGAAGCAGCAAGCGCAGGGAGTGGCAATCCCGAATCCCGGCCCGCTGCGACTCACTCGCCCTTCGCGGATCTCAAGGCGAGGCTGGACGAAAAGAAACGGAAATAGCAGCCCCGAACGCTGAATCCGGCATCGGTACCTATCTCTCTGCTTCTGCGTCCCGTTTCGCTTGCTCTGCCGTTACACGGACTTCATCCATCTCCGCGAGGACTCGATGTGGATCCGTCGGCTGCTGCATCGCTTCCGACTCGGGATCGCGACGATTCTTGACCATGGGCAGGTCCCGTCGCAACTCTTCGAAAAGATGGATGAGCTTCGTCGTCTTCTGCTCGGTCAAGAGGTTTACTTGGAGGTCCAGGTGTTCCCGCCGCTCCTCGAGCTTGGCGAGCCGCTCCTGCCTTATCAGAACTACCGTTGTTATCAGCAACGCCCCTAGACCAACAATCCCCTCGAGCCAGAAGAATGGAGGCGGGTCAAACGCCGCCATGCCCAGCTGCCGTGCAACGACGTTGGCGAGGATCCACAGCGAGACGAACAGGACGATGCAGCCCAGGAAAATTGGTCGTCCCACAACATTGCTGATGGCTTCCACGACCCGTTGCGGCCCGGTGACTTTCTGATCTTCGCGTTTGTAGAACGCTGCAATTGATTCGATATTCTGGGTGATCGGATCTGGCGCTTTAGCGGGCGTTTCCATGTCGAGCTCGGAAAATCCAGGGATGCGTGCGGGACTATTTCGCCTGCAGGCGGTTGATGTACTCCGCCAAGGCAAGGATGCGCGTTTGCACGTAGACCTCGGTGGGAGCCTCGAGGTACTTTTCCCGGCCTCGTATCTGAACTCTATTCCCCAGATGGGCATGTCTCGTGTGCCGTGCGCCTTCAGGACCTGCCTGCCGTCGATGACTTCGTAAACCCTCTGGAAGGGAAATACCCCATTGTTCCTCTTGGAGAGCGTCGTCAGGTCGGCGATGGGGATATTCAGCAGGCCCGCGTAGGGACCATCTCCTTTGCCTTTCGGGCCGTGGCATACGGCGCATCTGGAATCGTATTGCAGCTTGCCAAAATCGCCTTTTGCCTGCGCGTGACAGAAGCCCGAAATGCCGATGGCCGTCATCCCGAGGATTGCCGCTGCGGTTCTCGCGAGTCTCATGTCCGGCCTCCTGCCATGCGTTTGCTGATCAGCTCCATTGTTCGGATCATCACGATACGTTTCTCCGTCAATCTAGGCGCCCCGGCACCATGTCCGTTGACCTGTCGCAAATATCATAAGTTTTCGCGTGTCTTATCCGGCATGCTCCGCAATGCGAAAATGCAGCGGATCTCTTAGATTCTGCAATTCCCGGTAATAGTAGAGCGGCGTAGGCCGCTTTCCCTTGAACCTCAGCCGTTTCAGGAACTCGATTTCCTCCCGGGTCGCATTACCGCTGAGTGACGCATCCTTGAGGAATCCGTTGAGCCCCGGCTCGCCCCCGGAAGACTGCACGGGCTCCGTTTCAACAAACTCGAATCGCCTCGATTGCCCTGGGGCCAATCTTCGGTTGAGCACAATTTGCATGCCGAAGTCCGACAGGTCGATATCCCAGGACTCGATCAGCGGATCCAGGAAGGAAACGCAGTTCTCCAGCGACACGTGGAAGACGTCCGTGTCCAGAAACTCGAGGATCATGACTCGCATCTGCTTGTAGCTTCGGCCACTGAGTCGAGCCACCGAGTGGAGCCACTTCTCCCTTTTCAATTCCTCCCTGGCGACTCGCTTGATCACGTCCAGAAGTTTTTGTGTGACGAGGCGCTCGAGCTCGCCAAAGGGCTGCTTCTCGAAGATCGCTCGCATCTCATCCCGTTTTCCCGGTACGCACTTGCTGAGCACCAACTCCCGGACTTCATGAAACAAGGGCGCCGGCGGGTCCTCGAAATTTCTCTTCAGCTCTTCTCTGCGCTGGAGCTCGGCCAGCTTCGCGAGCTTGCCGCTCGACAGCTTGAGGAACTTGCCCATCTTCTCGTAGATGTCCGTTCGATCGGGCGCGGGGGGCAGTTTCTTCCGGGTCAGAAGCTGGGAAATATAGGATTCCGTGACCTCGGTGGCAGCCGCCAGGTCTTTCTGCCCAACCCCCAATGCATGCAGCCGCTCCTTGATAACTAAGCAAACATCCACGTATCGTCTCCGTTATGTAACTGGCCTTGGTTAAGGTTTGGAATACAAATCCAGATTGTACTTGACACACCGAGTTAATACACCTACCGTGGTACACAGACTAAGGAGTTGGTCAGACCATCTTAACTAATTTCGGTTATCTGGATTCGCGCCCTTAGCCGTGACAACCCATTAGGAGATCAGCATGTTTGCACGCAGAGTGTCCCTGAATCTGAAGCCCAATACCCAAGCCGAGTTTACGCGGCAGATGGAGAAGGAAATCATTCCGATGCTCAGGAAGCAGAAAGGGTTCCAGGACGAAATCACGTTCGTCGTTCCGTCCGGGAAGGAAGCGTTCGGAATCAGTTTGTGGGACAGCAAGGAAAGCGCGGAAGCGTACAACCGCGGAGCGTACCTGGACGTGACGAAGAGCCTGTCGAAGGTACTCGATGGAACCGCTCGGGTCGAAACCTATGAGGTTTCCAACTCCACCTACCACAAGATCGGCGCTGCTGTAGCGGCCTAGAGCAGTTGGGTCGTTCTGTTCGGCGGGGGCGGATGAAGTCCGCCCCCTCAGCTGTATTGCGACCGCCCGGTTTTGGCGATTTCCTGCGCGAAGCGCCCTACTGCGGCGCGTTCATCGCCATCAAGACCATCGCGACGGCCAACGCCTGGAACCCGACGCGCCAGCTCATCCAATGTCCGCTTCCGTAGTGGCCGACTTCGCCGTTGGTGATCATCGCGAGGATGCCCGTCGCGAGAGAAATGAGAGTGAGAGCGACGGCTGCGAATACCAACACCGTGAACATGTTCATGGTCCCCTCCTGCGTTATGAGGGTGGGACAAGGGTGTTGTCCCGCGCGCGGCTGGACCGCGCCCCTCGTTTCCATACTTCGCCTTTCACGGATACGGCAATTGACCGTGCACAACCTTATTCCGTGAATTGAGCGATCGTTTCACTGGGCGACATTCTGGTGAGATGAGGCGGGCTTCGCTGGCCGTGCGCTAACGCGACGACAGGCTAACGCAAGCTTTAATACGGCTTGGCGCAAGTCTCCATTCAGCCCCGCGACGCCTCGACAGCCTAGCCTGAACGCCAGGAGGGGCACGAGCGAGCGCGCCCTGCATTCGATAAATCCTCACCCATATCGAAGGGGCCAAATGGACGTTTCGGCTTTGACCAACGGCATGTCGGGATCGCTGGTTGCCCTCATCCAGATCATGCTGATCAACGTGGTGCTGAGCGGCGACAACGCGGTCGTGATCGCGCTCGCCTGCCGGCGCCTGTCTCCGCGCCACCAGAAGGTGGCCTTCATCTGGGGCAGCGTCGGCGTCGTCATCCTGATGGTCGGGCTCACCGGCATCGTCGCCTACCTGCTCACCCTGCCCTACCTCGAGATCGCCGGCAGCGCCATGCTGATGTGGATCGGCATCAAGCTGCTTGTCGCCGAGGACGAGGGCGACGACGGCAAGGTCGACCAGAAGGCCACGCTCGGCGCGGCGATCCGCACCATCATCATCGCCGACATGATCATGAGCCTGGACAACGTGCTCGCCATGGCGGCCGCGGCGCACGGGCACCTCTGGATGCTGACGGTGGGCCTCGTGATCACGGTGCCGGTCATCCTCTTCGGCAGCGCGCTGTTGATGAAGCTCATGGAGCGCTTCCCGATCTTCGTGATGATCGGCGCGGCGCTGATCGGCTGGGTCGCGGGCGAGATGGTGATCTCCGACCCGGCGATCAAGGACTGGGTCGACGTGAACGCCGCGATCCTGCATTCGGTCTCGCCGATCTTCTGCGCGGCCTTCGTGATCGCCACCGGCAAGATCCTCGAGCGCACCCAGGCCAAGCGCCGCCGCGAAGTGGTGGTGACTTCCTGATCCACGGCGAGCCGCATGGCCGCGCCCTTCACTCCCGCACCTGCGCACGTCGCCCTATTCCCGGCGAACGTGCGCAACGTGCTGGTGGTCGCGAACCGCCTCCAGGATTTCCGCTCCATCGCGGCGAAGCTCGTCCGCATGCACAAGGCCGAGCCCGTGCGCATCCACCTGCTCGCGGTGATTCCGCCGCCCACGGGCCATGCGATGGCGTTCCTGCGGCGCATCAACGTGAAGCGCGTGCTGCATGAGGACGGCGCCAAGCTGCTGCGCCCGCTGATGGGGCTCCTCGACGCCGCGGCCGTGCCCTACCGGCACGATGTGGAGATCGGGCGCTGGGAAGAGACGGTCGCGCGCTTCGCCCAGGACCGCTGCTGCAAGAGCATCGTCATCGGCGACAACGACGCGCGGCCGCTGCGCCAGCTCTTCCTGCGCCACGACGCCTGGAGAATCCGCACGCGGCTGGTGAAGTCCGGCTTCGCGTGTGAGATGCTGTAGGCCTCCCGCCGCAGCGCTTCGCTAGTCCTTCTCCTGCGTCTGCCCGTCCCCGGGCCGCTCCGGAATCCACAGCGCGCCGTTGCCCAGCTCGGTCACCTCGACCTGCGAGGGGTTGTACACGGAGTTTCCGAATACGGGCCCGTTCGCCGCGCTGAGGTTGCCGGGTCGCTCGCCCGTCGTCTCGGCACCGGAGCGCAGGACGAACGTTCCGGTCCAGACCACCACGAGGAGCGTTTGCGCGAAACGACTGCGGTGCGTCGCAAGCATGGTGCCTCCAATACGATGTGCGTTCTCATGCCGGCCATCGTGCGCCATGGATGCCTCGCCGGTCGCCCCATGATGCCGCGCAATTCCCGCTGAATCCGCGGCATCGATCCGGGGTACTATTCGCGGGCCATGGGTTGCGCCCAATCTCGCGAGCGTTGCCGCGTCCTGGTCGTCGACGACAACGAGGACGCCGCGTCGAGCCTCGCGATGATGCTCGAGGTGATGGGCTATGAAGTGCGCACCGCGCACGACGGATTGGAAGCGGTGCGCGCCGCCGATGAATTCGTGCCGGCGGTCGCGCTGCTCGACATCGGCCTGCCGCACTTGTCGGGCTACGATGTCGCGCGCCACATCCGCGACAGGCAGGGCCGCGACGTGCTGCTCGTCGCCGTCACCGGCTGGGGCACGCCCGACGACGTGAAGCGCTCGCAGGAAGCCGGATTCGATCATCACTTCACCAAGCCTGCGGATCCCGAGCGCTTGAGGACCATGCTCCTCGCGCAGTGCCCTCCGACGCGCAACTGACGCGCTCGCGCCGTTTCCACGCGAAACATCGGCCTGCGGGAGGTACTAATTACCCGCACTGCCGGTTCTCCTATGGACTTTCGGCGCCGCGCGAAAAACAATTGATGTTTCGAGGACGAGACAGCGATGGACCATACGTCGCGCGTTTGGCACGAGCAGGTAACGTCCGCCGAATCGGCGAGCGAAGTGCTGTGGTGCGCGCGGAACTATCTCGTCACCTGGTCGAGCTCGCGCCTCGCGCGCCTTCCGCTCGGCTGCCGCCCGTCGTGGGTCGACGACGCGTCGGACATCCACGCGTGGCACCGCAAGCTCGTCGACGAGCAGATCAACGGCACCAACCGGCTTTCGGACGTCGACCTCGAGGAAGTGGTGGATTTCTTCGCGCGCGCGGCCGCCCGCCTCACGTTCCTGCAGCGCCACGCGCGCGGAGCGCACGCAGGCTGAAGCCGAAGCGGCCCGCGGCAGCTCAGTTCTGGCGCTCCGGCTGCATGTCGTGGAGCGTCCACATCCGCGTGAGCAGCTCCGCGATCACCAAGTGGCAGCCCTCCGGACAATCGGCCGGCGTGCCGATGTGCCAGTTCGCCGACACGTCGTCGGGAGGCTCGCGCCAGTACGGCATCGGCACGCGACAGCGCTTGGCCGTCTGGTACGATCGCGCATCGTGATCCGCGTTCTCGTCCTCGCCCTCCTGCTGTCGCTGGCCCTCGCTCCTTCGTTCGCCGCGGCGCCGGCGTCCGTCTTCCTCGAGGACCTCACGTGGCCCGAGGTGCGCGACGCGATCCGGTCGGGCAAGGACATCATCCTCATCCCGGTCGGCGGCACAGAGCAGAACGGGCCGCACATGGCGCTCGGCAAGCACAACGTGCGCGCGCGGTACTTCGCGGGCAAGATCGCCGCCGCGCTGGGCGACGCGCTCGTGGCGCCGGTGATCGCCTACGTACCCGAAGGCAGCGTGAACCCTCCCGTAGGGCACATGCGCTTTCCCGGCACCATCACGGTCCCCGAGGATGTGTTCGAGAAGACGCTCGAGTCCGCGGCGCAAGGCTTCCGGCTGCACGGTTTCAAGCACATCGTGTTCCTGGGCGAGCACGGCGGCTACCGCAAGAACCTCGCGCACGTCGCCGAGCGCCTCGAGCACGAATGGGAGGGCACGACGGTGCACGCGCACGCAGTCTCCGCCTACTACGACGCGGAGACCGGCGGGTTCGCGGCGCTGCTGCGGCAGAAGGGCTTCAAGGACGCGGAGATCGGCGTCCATGCGGGACTCGCCGACACGTCCTTGTCGCTCGCGGTCGACCCGTCGCTCGTGCGCATGGACAAGCTCGGCTCCGCGACCAAGGGCGCTGCCGACGGCGTGCGCGGCGATCCGCGGCGCGCGAGCGCGGAGCTGGGGCAGCTCGGAGCGGACCTCGTCGTCGAGCGCACCGTGGAAGCCATCAGGAAAGCCACCGCGCGCCGGTAGAATGGCGGTTTTACCGACGGAGCTTCGCGCCGTGACGGCGACCCCCCGCTTGCGCAACACCCTCGCCCTTCTCTGCTTCCTTTCCTTCCTCCCCGCAGCCCGCGCCTTCGAGCCCGTCGCGGGAATGCCGCCCGTCCCCGATCCCTCGAATCTCTACAGCGAGGCGGCCGCCGGCAAGCTGAGCCCCGCGGTTGAGGGAGCGCTCGAGCGCGTCTACGTGCCCCACGTGAGCTCGAACGACGTGTACGTGATCGATCCGGCGACCTTCAAAGTGGTGGACCGCTTCAAGGTCGGCCTCAATCCGCAGCACGTCGTGCCGTCTTGGGACCTGAAGACGCTCTGGGTCACGAACAACGCCGAAGGCACGACGAAGGGAAGCCTCACGCCGATCGATCCCACGACCGGCAAGCCCGGAGCGCCGATCGCGGTCGACGACCCGTACAACATGTACTTCACCCCCGACGGCAAGAGCGCGATCGTGGTGGCCGAGGCGCACAAGCGCCTGGATTTCCGCGATCCGCACACGATGGAGCTGCAATACTCGATCGACGCTCCGCGCTGCGGCGGCATCAACCACTCCGACACCTCCATCGACGGACGCTACGCCATCTTCACGTGCGAGTTCTCCGGCGGGCTCGCGAAGATCGACCTCGTGAACCGCAAGGTGGCGGGCTACCTCAAGCTCTCGAAGGGCGGCATGCCGCAGGACGTGCGCATCTCTCCCGATGGCAAGGTCTTCTTCGTGGCCGACATGCACGCCGACGGCGTCTTCGTGATAGACGGCGAGAGCTTCAAGGAAATCGGCTTCATCGAGACCGGCAAGGGCACGCACGGCCTCTATCCGAGCCGCGACGGCACCAGGCTCTACGTGGCCAACCGCGGCTCGCACATGATCCACGGGGGGAAGGCCGGACCGGGCAGCGTGTCGGTGGTGGATTTCGCCACGCGCAAGGTGGTGGCGAACTGGCCGGTACCCGCCGGCGGCAGCCCCGACATGGGCAACGTGAGCGCCGACGGCAAATGGCTGTGGCTGTCGGGCCGCTACGACAACGTCGTCTACGTGTTCGACACCACGACCGGCGCGGCGAAGGTGATCCCGGTCGGCACCGAGCCCCACGGCCTCGCCGTCTGGCCGCAACCCGGGCGTTACTCGCTGGGCCACACGGGGAACATGCGATAGAAGACGCCGATCCCGGGTCAGCGCTCGCCGAGCAAGTCCAGGAACATCGAGTCCCTCCGCCATCGAGTCGGTCGTGTGCACTTCCACGCCGAGGCTCTGCGCCGTATCCTCGAGCGTCTTCGTGAACATGTTCTCGCTGCTCACGACGACCGCCATGCGCAGCCGCACGTGCGTTTCGTCCGAAATCACCTTCGCGATCGCGGAGCGATGGGTCGCCGGGACCCGCGTGGAGATCCCGCGCCCGTCGATGAGCACGCGATCGAGCCCGGCGCAGCGGCAGGCCTCCGCGATGCGCAGGATGGCGTCGTGGGCCTCCTTCAGGTCGAACTCGCCCGATCCCACCACGTACACGTGGTCGCGTTTCGTCTCGATCCGGATGTCCATGGCGGCGCCGGCGGCCTATTCGGTCAGCTCATGCCCGGATTTCGCTCGACGCCGATCAGGCGCGGCAGGTTGAGCTTGGGCGCGGGAATCGTCTTGCGATCGCGCAGGTACGCGGCGATCACGTCCCAGATCGGCTCGCCCTTCGCGCCTTCGGCCACCGGGGCCCAGCCCGCGACCTTGTATGTCTTCGACGCCTCGATGGGCTTGCCGTCGAGCCGCATTTCGCTGATCCGCTTGCCCATGGTCTCGCCGGGCGCGCACGTGTACGTGAGCCCGCCCACGCGCACCATGTCGCCGCCCTGCTGGTAGTACGGGTCCGGATTGAAGAGGTTGTCGCAGACGTCCTCGAGGATCGTCTTGATCATCTCGCCGGAGATGTCGGTGAGCGTGGAGTAGGGATAGGTGATCGCCGACCAGTCCATCACGTCCTCCATGGTGATCGCCTCGCCGGGCAGCAGCGTCGTGCCCCAGCGGAAGCCGGGCGAGAACGCGATCTGCGCGCCCTTCACCTCGAGGAGCGCGTCGAGGATGACCTGGTCCGCGGTGCCGTTGAAGTTGCCGCGCCGGTAGAGCAGGCCTTCGGTGACCGCGAGCTTCTCGCCGAGCTTCGCGGCGTACGGGGCGCGGCTCCTGGCGATGAGCGCCTCCATCGCCGGATCCGCGGGAAGCAGGTTCGAGAACACCGGCAGCAGGCGGTATTTCCAGCGCCGCACCTTGCCGTCCGCGTAGTCGAAGTCCAGCACGCCGACGAACTTGCCGTTGCTGCCGGCGTTGGTCACCAGGGTCGTGTGGGCGCCATCCAGGATCATCATCGGCTGTGGGACGGCATCGTGCGTATGGCCGCCGAGGATCGCATCCAGTCCCTTCACGCGTCCGGCGAGCTTGAGGTCCACGTCCATGCCGTTGTGCGAGAGCAGGACCACGATCTTCGCGCCCTTGGCTCGCGCCTCGTCCACCTGCTTCTGCAGCTCCTGCTCCTTGATGCCGAAAGTCCAGTCGGCGACGAAGTAGCGCGGATTCGCGATCGGCGTGTACGGGAACGCCTGGCCGATGATCGCGACCGCCACGCCGTTGATGTCGCGGATGACGTACGGCTTGAAGACCGGATCGTTGAAGTCGGCCGTCGCGACGTTCTGCGCGAGGAATTCGATGCGCCCCTTGAAGTCGTGGTCCACCACCTGCTTCACGCGATCCGCGCCGTAGGTGAACTCCCAGTGGCCCGTCATGACGTCGACGCCGAGTGCCAGCTGCGCGTCCACCATGTCCTGGCCGCGGGTCCAGAGGGAGACACCGGAGCCCTGCCACGTGTCGCCGCCATCCAGGAGCAGCGCGCCCGGGCGCGCGGCCTTGAGGCGCTTCACGAGCGTGGCGAGGTGGGCGAATCCGCCGAGCCGGCCGTAGGTCTTCGCCGCGCGCACGAAATCGAGGTGGGTGAACGCGTGCGCCTCGCGCGTGCCGGGCGCGATGCCGTAGGCCCTTAGGAACGCCTCACCCACGAGATGCGGCGGCTTCCCCGCGGCGTCCGCGATGCCGATGTTCACGTCCGGCTCGCGGAAATGGATCGGCAGCAGCTGCGCGTGGCAATCGGTGAAGTGCAGCAGGCTCACGTTGCCGAACGGAGGAATGTCGTAGAACCCTTCGCCGTCGGCGGCGAGCGCGGAGCGCGCGGCGAGCGGCAAGCCGGCCGCCGCGCCGATCGCGAGCGCCTCGAGGAACTCCCGGCGGTTCATTCAGAACTCCAGGTCGTCGGCGATGGCGTGCAGCCCGGCTTTCGCGCAGGCCTCGTCCGCTTCTCCGCCCGGGGCGCCGGAGACGCCGATCGCGCCCAGCAGCGATCCGCCCGCCTCGATCTTGAGTCCTCCGGCGATCGCGACGACGCGCGGAACGTTGCGCAGCCCCGCCATGGCCTCGCCCGGCCTCGTGAGCTTATCCAGCTCCGAGGTGTCGGTGCGCGTCGTCACCGCGGTCCACGCCTTGTTCACGGACAGCTCGATGGTGTGGGGACCGGCGTAGCGATCGCGCAGCTGCACCTGCGTGAGACCCGAGCGGTCCACCACCGCGACGGCGACCTGGTAGCTCGACGCGCGGCACTTCGCGAGCGCCGCCTGCGCGGCCTTGAGCGCGGTCTCGGTCGTGAGCTGCCGGACCGTATAAGTGGTGGGCTCGGCGGCGCCCGCCAGGAGCGGTGCGACGACCGCGACGAGCGCGACCGCGCGAGCGAAGGTCTTCACTGGTTCACCGGCGAATTCGGATCCACCAGCAGCGCCACCACGTCCTTGATCTGCTGCTCCGTGAGGATCCCGTGGTAGCCGAAGCGCGGCATGCTCGAGCACGCCGAGAACGCCTCGGAGTTGTAGACCTTGCCGTACACGTACTTCTGCATGTCGGGCCCGAAGCCGCGCGTCTTGCCGAAGTGGTAGAGGCTGGGCCCCATCGTGCCGTAGGAGAGCTCCGCCTTCGTGAGCTGATGGCACGCATAGCAGTTGCCGCCGCCCGGCTTCTTCGGATCGTCGCTCCATTGCTTGCCCACGCCGGTCTGCGCGATCTTCTCGCCCGCCTTCCAGTTGCCGAGATAGTGGCCGTCGGCCGGATACTTGATGAGCGCGGCCTGGGCCTGCTCCACGCGCTTGGCCTCTTCTTCGGGCAGCTTCCGGTCGCCCGAATATTCGGTGCACAAGCGCTGCAGCTCGTCCTGGTCGAGGCGATCCAGCGTCGCCTGCCCGTGGCTCTTGAAGTCCTTCTTCATGAGGGCCACGGCGGCCTGCTCGCTGTCCTCCTGGCCCTTCATCGCCGCGCATCCCGCCACGACGAGTGCCACCGCGGCTGCGGACCCCCACGCGATTGCCGAAAATCCGATCTTCACGCGTTCCTCCCCTTCAGCGCTTGACGGCCGGCGCGTTGTAGACGCCGCCGTTCGCGGTGTACGCGAGATACATCGTGATCGCGAGTCACCGCATCCGACGCGTAGCCGGGCTCCGGGAAGCGCTGCTGCCGGTAGCAGTCGTTCAGGCGGTGCTGCATGGTGCGCACCTCGCCCTGCGAGACGCGGTATCCCGGCCACGTGGTGTAGGCGCGCTGCGCGTCCTTCGGATTGGTGAGGTTGGGCAACTCCTGCAGCCGGATGCGCATGTTGTCGTGCGAGTGGCAGGTCGCGCACGCGAAGTCGTGCGGCCCGGCGCGATAGAAGAACATCTTCTTGCCGATCTCGTACGCCTCCCGCTCCTCGGGCCGGTCGAGCGACACGTTCATCTTCATGCCGCGCGACTCGGAGGCGATATACGAGACCAAGGCTTCCATGACCGACTTCTTCGGCCCGTCGCCGAAGTGGTCCTTCTTCGCGTCCGCCTCGGAAAGGCCCTGCAGTGTGACCATGCAGGTCACCAGGCGCGACTCGAGGTCCTGCACCTTGCCGGTGTCGGCGAAGTACTTCGGCAGCACCGTATAGGCGCCCTTCACGACGCCGGGCCCGACGCCGATGTCGCATTGCTCGAGCGAGGCCTGCTTCGGGCCGCGCTTGTCCTTCCAGAGCGCCTCGCCGCGCGCCTCCCACAGCTCCGCGGGATTGTCCTGGCCGAGAGCGGCGCGGTACTTCTCGATCTCCTGCTCGGTGGTGGACTGCTGGGCGAACGCGCCGGCGGCGCCGAGCGCCGAGGACACGCAGAACAGGGTTACCGCGCGATGCGTCGCGTTCACTGGGTTCTCCTACGGCTTCAGGTAGACGTACCCCTGGGACTCGAGCTTCGCGATCTCCGCCACGCCGGAAGGCACGATCTTCGCATCGGACACCACGCGGCTCGCCTCGATGTTGCGCGACTTGAGCGTGTTGTTGCACACGCGGAACTCGACGCCCCGCAATCCCAGGGTTTCCAGCTCGGCGTCGAAGGTGTTGCCCTGGTTGTCCTTCGCGCCCTTCAGAAGGAAGTCGATCCCCGGCCCGTGGGCCACGACGACGATCTTCGTGTTGGGCTCGGCGTCGAGCTCGTTGGCGATATTGTGCAGGACCGCCGGTGCCTTCTGGACGCCTTCGTTGACGTGATACACGACCTTGATCGGAGGGTCCGCAGCCAGCGCGGCGCCCGATGCGGCGAACGCGAAGGCGGCGGCAACCGCCATGCGGCGAAGGATCGATTGCATGCTTGTCTCCCGGGTCACGAAATGGTCGCCTCGTCGGTGCGCTTGTCTCCGTGGTTGTCGGTCCACGTGATGACGACCTTTTCCCCGGGCTTGCCACCGCTGAAACGGAACGACAGGAACGGATTCTTGGAGACGGCCGGTCCCCACTCTGCGGAGAGCACGGTCTTGCCGTTGCACGTGGCGGTCACGCGCTGGATGAACCACGCGGGAATCGGCTTGCCGCTCGCGTCCTTGCGCTGGCCCGTCTCCATCTCGTGGGCCATCAGCACCTTCACCTCGACCTTGTCGCCGACCATCGTGGCACGGATCTTCATCGGATCGGCCATGGTCAACCTCCGCATCCGCCAAGCGTGACCTTCACCGCCTTGGCCGCATAGTAGTACTTGCCATTCGCCTTCACGAGGGCGATCACCGGGGACGACTGCCCTATCTTCACCCGGGTGTTCACCCAGGCGTCGGTCCCTTCGGGAATGTCGAAATTCGCGGCGAGGATGTTGGGATTCTTCTCGATGAGCAGCGCGATCGATTGCGTCTTCGGCAGCTTGCTCGAGATGGTGAACGGCACGACGGCGCCGTTTTCCGCGATGTCCGGGGAAACGATCGTGATCTCCTCGCTCGCGACGGGATGCGATCCCCCCAGGGCTTTCACCGCGTCGTCGAACGACTTGGTTTCGAAGGCGGCCTTGTTCCAGCCTTCCGCGCGCGCCACGCCCGGCCTGAAGAGCCCCGCCGCCATGGCCAATCCCATGACCGCGAGGCCGCCGGTGCCCTGCAGCACCTTCCTGCGACCGCTATCCATGCACTTCCTCCTCGAAGCGTTCCTCGATCGGCCGTCTGGTTGTTCTGGGCCGGGGGATTTTTCTGGACGACTGGGAAGCCGAAATTATACGGGCTCGCGGCGAGTCTATGCGGGCCGGTTGACATCAGTCAATACTTATATTCGCCGCGCCTGATATGTGTAGCGGCCCATGGCGCCGGCCCCCCCCAATGCCGTACATTGTTCCACCATGTCCGCCACGTCCATCACCCGCAAGCGCCCCGCGCGCGCCCATTCCGACGACATCTTCGATCTCATCGGCAAGAGCGAGAACATCCGCGAGGCGAGCGCCGCGATGCAGGCGATGGGGCATCCGCTGCGCCTGAAGATCCTGTGCCTCGTGGGCAACCAGGAGCTGTCGGTCCTGGAGATCGTGGAAGCGGTCGGCACCACCCAGAGCAACATCTCGCAGCACCTGGCGGTCCTGCGCGACCACGGCCTGCTCGAGGCGCGCAAGGAGGCGAACAAGGTGTTCTACCGGATCGGAGATCCGCGGGTGATCCGGATGATCGCGCTCACGCGCGAGATCTTCTGCAGCTCCTAGCCGCGGCCCCAGCGCTGCGCGGCGGCATCGTCGCTTTCGCGCGCTTCCACCCAGCGCTCGCCCTCGGGCGTCGCCTCGCGCTTCCAGAACGGCGCCCGGGTCTTGAGGTAATCCATGATGAATTCGCAGGCCGCGAAGGCCTCGCCGCGATGCGCGCTCGACACGCCCACCAGCACGATGCGGTCCCCGGGCTCGAGCGGCCCGACCCGGTGGACGACCAGCGTGTCGAGGAGGTCCCAGCGCGAATGGGCCTCGCGGCAGATGTCCTCGAGCGCCTTCTCCGTCATGCCCGGATAGTGCTCGAGCGTCATGCCGCGGATGGCGTGGCCGTCGTTGGCGTCGCGCACCAGGCCCACGAAGCTCGCGACCGCGCCCACGTCCACGCGGCCCCGCGTGAGCGCCTCGAGCTCGCGGCCCGTGTCGAAATCCTGGGTTTGCACGCGGACGACCGGCATCGTCAGCCGCCCGTCACCGGGGGAAAGAACGCCACCTCGTCGCCGGGCTTGAGCGGCGTGGCGGGATCGGCCATGCGCTGGTTCACCGCGACGCGCCAGGTCCTGCCCGGGGCGAGCGCGTCCGACCAGCGCTCGTCGCGCGCGCGCAGCTGCTCGACGAGCGCGGCGACGGTGGGAGAGCGCGGCGGCAGCGCGACCTGCTCGCGGGAGCAGCCGAGGCGCTCGCGCAGGCTCGCGAAATAGAGCAGCGTGACCATGCCTTCGCTTCCTAGCGGACCAGGCGCGCTCGGTTGAAGCCGAGGTGCTCGAGGATCAGGCGCGCCACGCCGGGCGCGTCGTCCAGCGCGAGTTGCGGAAGCCCGGTGTCGAGCGGCTCGTCGGTCGCGATCGCGATGACGTGCGCGTCGTCGGGATAGAGCAGCGGCGCGCCCGAATCGCGGCGGTGCACCTCGATCTTGGGCATCGGCTCGCTCTTGTAGCCCTCGACGATCACGAGGTCGCACGGGGAAAAGCGCTTGAGCTGCTCGGCGAGCGCGGGCTCCGGCGCGCCGCGCAGCTCGTGCATCATCGCCCAGCGCCGCGAGGAGCTCACCAGCACCTCGCTGCAGCCCGCGTGGCGATGGCGGTATGAGTCCTTGCCCGGCTGGTCCACGTCGAACTCGTGGTGCGCGTGCTTGATGAGCGAGACGCGCAGCCCCTCCGCCACGAGGAGGGGGATCACCTTCTCGATGAGGGTGGTCTTGCCGCTGCCGCTATAGCCCGCGATGCCGATGACCTTCATGCGCAAATGATACGGCATCGCCCATGAAAAAGGCCCCGGGGACGCCGGGGCCTCGTCACGGATCTCCCGTGCGTCAATGCACCGGCAGCGTCATGCCGGGGACCGCGACGCGCTGGTCCATGCAGGAGATCTTGCCCTTCGGCTGGCCCGTCCCGCCGATTTCCCCATCGGTGGCCGGCGAGTTGTCGCGGCGGTTGCCGTCGGAATTGGCGGTGCAGAACTTGTGGCCAGCGAGCACGGGGCTGGTCGGCGTCTCGAGCGGCCCGGCGTTGCGCAGCTTCGTGGTCGCATCGACCGGGTTGCGGAACACCTCGACCGCTTCGCCGCGGTTCGAGACGAAGACCACCGCATTGCGCTCGTTCGCGTCGACCCACACGTTGCCCGCCTCGTCCAGCACGATCCCGTCGGCGCCGTCGATATACGGATGGGCGAACCATACGTGGCTGAGGCACAGGGTGTCGGGCGTGAATGTCTCGTCGCATCCCACGTCCGCGTCCGGCGTGCTGTCGCGGCGCACGTGGATCTTCCAGAGAGCTCCGCGGGCCGTGTCGGCGATGATGAGATTGTGCGAGTGGTCGAACACCAGCCCGTTGGCCACCAGCGGCTGGGCGTTGCTGGTGGGCACCGTGAGCACGCTGCGCCCGACGCTCGTGACGCCGCTGGGCGCGCCCGTCACCTGGTTGACCATCGGCTGGATGCGGAACACCTCGGTCGGCGTCCCGTCGGGAGCGATCCGCCACACGCGCCCGAGCCCCGTTGTGCCGTCGCCGGTCCAGAGATTGCCGTTCCAGTCGAACGCGAGGCCGTTGTTGCCCGGCACGCCGCTCGCGAACACGGTGGCGGTGGGTGGCGCGGTGTCGTTCGGCAGGAAGCGGTAGATCGAGTTGTTGCTCTGGGTCACGTAGAGCTGGCCGTCGGGCCCGAACGCGAGGCCGCTCGGCGAGCAGGCACTGGTGGCGCTCGGGGCCGGAATGTTGCCGACCACGACCAGCGAGGGATTGGCGATGCTGATGCGCCAGACGGGGCACGGCAGCCCGACCCCCGCGCGACCCGGCGTGTACAGGTTGCCCTGGTTGTCGTTGGTGAGCCCCTCGATGCCGAGCGGCGTCGTGATGAGCGTGGTGAAGGACGCGGGATGGTTGACGAGGTTGTCCGAATCGGCGAGCGCCGCGGACGCGAAGAACAGGAGCGAAAATGCCCACCGGCCCGGGATCATGGCGGTTCTCCTCGATGGTTATGGGAAGGCGAAGCGGGGCAATCGTGCACCCGCCGTCGTCCTCAGGCAAGAGAACCGAACACCATTCCACATGGAAGAACCGCCGGGGGCCGGGGCCGGCTCCAGCGGATCAGGCGGCCCCGGGGGCGTCGTTCTCCGGCGCGGGGGCGACGTCCTTTTCGATCGCTTGCAGCCGTCGCGCGCCACCCTCCACGGGCTTGAGCTCGATGATCTCCGCTTCCTGGGACGTCGCGCCCAGTTCCTTGAACTTGCGCGCCGAAACCATCACGCGCGACTCGAGCGAGCCGATCGCCGAATTGTAGGTGTCGGTCGCGGACTGGAGGCTCCGACCGAGCCTCTCCAGGTGTCCCGCCATCGCGGCGAGGCGCGCGTGCAGCTCCTGTCCGAGCTGGCTGATGGCGCGCGCATTGTCCTGGATGCTTTCCTGGCGCCATCCGTAGGCCGCCGCCTTGAGCAGCGCCATGAGCGACGCGGGCGAGGCGATGATCACGTTCTGCCCGAATCCGGTGTCGAGCAGCTCCGGATCCGCTTCCAGCGCCGCGCTGCAGAACGCCTCGCCGGGGATGAACATCACGACCACCTCCGGCGTGGGCTGGAACTGTTCCCAATAGCTCTTCTTCGCGAGCGCGGTGAGGTGGCCGCGCACGAGCTGCGCGTGCTCGCGGATCTTCGCCTTGCGCTCCTCGTCCGTCGCGGCCTCGTGGGCCTCGAGGTACGCGGAGATGGGCGCCTTCGAGTCGACCACGATCTGCCGATTTCCCGGCAGGCGCACGATGAGGTCCGGCCGCAGCCGTCCCTCGTCGCTCTCGGCGCTCTCCTGCTCCACGAAGTCGACGTGCTCGAGCATGCCCGCCATCTCCACCACGCGGCGCAGCTGCACCTCGCCCCAGCGTCCGCGCACGTGCGGCTGGCGCAGCGCCTTCACGAGGTTCGCGGTCTCCGTGCGCAATTGGTCCTGCGTCTGGGCCATCTGGGTGAATTGCTGGCGGATCTCGCCGTACGCCTGCTCGCGCGCCTTCTCGAGCTCGTGGATCTTCGCGTCCACCTTGTCGAGCGAGGCCTTCACCGGCGCGACGAGCTGGTCGATCGCCATCTGGCGCTTCTCGAGGTCGCCCTTGGCGACCTGCTGGAACTCTCCAAGCGAGGCGCGCGCGAGGTCGAGGAAGGCGGCGTTGTTGCTCTTCAGCGCTTCGGCCGAGAGCGACTTGAACGCGTTCTCGAGCGCCTGCTTCGCATCGCCGAGCAGGCGCGCGCGCTCCTCGAAGACGGCGCCGCGCTGCACGGTCTCGAGGAGCTGGGCGCGCAGGGTCCCCGCTTCGCGCTCGAGCTCGGCCGCCTGCACCGAGGCGCGCATGCTGCCCTCGCGCGCCGCGGCGAGCTGCGCCTCCAGCTCCGCGACGCGCTTCTCGTCGGCCGTCGGACGCGTCCGGTTCCAGAGATAGGCGACGCCGAAGCCGCCGGCCGCGCACAGCACCGCGACGACGATCCACATGGCGTTCAGGTCCATGCGGCATTTTCGCACGCAGGTGGCTCACCAGGTGACCCTCCCCGAGCCGCTAAGATGGCCCCATGCCCGAGCTCCCGGACGTCACCGTCTACATCGAGGCCCTCGAGCGCCGCGTCGCCGGCCAGCCGCTCGAGCGCGTGAAGCTGGCGAGCCCCTTCGTGCTGCGCTCGTTCGAGCCGCCGCTCGAGGCCGTGAACGGGCGCATCGTCCGCGGGCTGCGCCGCATCGGCAAGCGCATCGTGCTCGACCTGGGCGACGAGCTCTTCCTGGTCCTGCACCTCATGATCGCCGGGCGGCTGCACTGGCGCGGGCCGGGCGAGAAGCGCAGGCCCCAGGGCATCGTCGCGAGCTTCGAGTTCGCGAACGGCACGCTGCATTTCACCGAGGCGGGAACGCGCAAGCGCGCGTCGCTCACGGTCGTGCGCGGCGCGGAGGCGCTGCGGGCACTGGATCCGGGCGGCGTGGAACCCCTCGCATCGAGCTTCGAGGCGTTCGATGCGGCGCTTCGCGCCGAGAACCACACTCTCAAGCGCGCCCTGACCGATCCGCACCTCTTCAGCGGCATCGGCAACGCCTATTCCGACGAGATCCTGCACGCGGCGCGGCTCTCGCCGCTCAAGCTCACGCGCGCCCTGACCGAAGAAGAGGCGCGGCGCCTCCACCAGGCCGTGCGCGTGACGCTCGCGAGCTGGACCGACATCCTGCGCGCGGAGGCCGGCGGGAAGTTTCCGGAGAAGGTGACGGCGTTTCGCGAAGGGATGTCGGTCCACGGCCGCTACAAGCAGCCCTGCCCCGTCTGCGGCTCGCCCGTGCAGCGGATCGTCTACGCCGAGAACGAATGCAACTACTGCGCGACGTGCCAGACCGGCGGGAAGCTCCTCGCCGACCGCTCGCTCTCGCGGCTGCTCAAGGACGACTGGCCGAAGGCGTTGGGGCCAGACCCTGATGATTTCCGCCGGCGCTGAGGCGGAAATCGGGGTCTGTCCCCGGTCTTCTACGCGTGCGGTACCGTCTTCTCGAACGAAGGCCGGCGACTCCCGGTCTCCCACCACGCCGCGAGCTTGGGCCGCCCGCCCCGCCAGTTGCGATCCGCGTAGCGGAAGTCGAGGTAGCCGAGCGCGCATCCCACCGAGACCGTGCCGATGGTGAGGCCCTCGAGATCGCGCACATGGGCCTCGAGGAAATCGAGCGACTGGTCGACCTTCAGCAGCTGGCCGTCGATCCACGCCTTCCAGCGCAGCGGCTCGGGACGGACCACCGTCTCGTAGCGGGTCAGCACGGCGGCCTCCAGGATGCCGTCGGCGAGCGCATGCATGCGCAACGCGCGCCAGCGCGCGTCGCCCTCGAGCGGGAAAAGCCGCGGTCCCGTGCCGAGGCTGTCCAGGTACTCGCAGATCACCACGGAGTCGAAGAGCACCAGGCCGTCGTCGCGCTCGAGGGACGGCAGCTTCATGAGCGGCGCCACCTTCGCGTAGTCGCGGTTCGGCTCGGTCGGCACCACCTTCGTCGCGACCTGCTCGATCTGCCCGTCGAGGCCGCGCTCGTAGGCGCACACGAGGACCTTGCGCACGAAGGGGGAGGCCGTGGAGTAGTAGAGCTTCATGGGCCGGCAGTCTCGGTCGGATGCGGCGCGACGTCAAGCATGACACCGAGCGGCAGCGGCGGCCCGGCACCTTGGTGCCATGCCGCTGCCATGACGGCGCCGATACGATGGCCGCTTCCCACCGGAGGAGCAGCCATGGCCAAGACCCTCGCCACCATGATTCTCATCGCGCTCGCCGCGCTGCATGTGCCGGCGTTCGGGGCCGACACGCTCGCGCGCATCAAGTCCGCGCAGGCGATCAACATCGCGTACTCGGCCGACTCCCTGCCCTTCTCCTTTGCCGCAGGCGACGCGCGCGAACCGAAGGGCTACTCGATCGACCTGTGCAAGCGCATCGTCGCGCAGATCGGCCGCGCGGTCGGCGTGCCCAACCTCAAGGTGAACTGGATCGCCGGCTCGACGCCCGAGCGCCTGCGCATGGTGGCGAGCGGCAAGGCCGACCTCGAATGCGCGAACACGACGCAGACGCTCGCGCGGATGGCGGACGTCGACTTCTCGGCGTTGATCTTCCTCGAAACCGGCGGCTTCGTCGCGCGCGCCGATGCGCCAGCGCGCGTCGCCGACATGGGTGGAAAGAAGATCGCGGTGCTCAAGGGCACTACCACCGAAACCCGCCTGCGCGAGACGCTGAAGGAGAGGCTCGTGAACGCGGAGGTGGTTCCCATCGAGCGCGCGGCCGACGGCATCGCGATGCTCGAATCCGGCGCGGCGGACTACTACGCGGGGGATCGCATCAAGCTCGTCGGGCTCGCCGCGCAGGCGAAGGACCCGTCGAAGCTCGCGCTGCTGCGCGAGCAGATCTCGTACGAGCCGTACGCGCTCGCCCTCCCGCGCAACGATTCGGCGCTGCGCCTGGAGGTGAACCGCGCGTTGTCGCAGGTCTATGCGGGCGGAGAAATCGTGCCCATCTACGGGCAGTGGCTGGGCGTGCTCGGAGCACCCGGAGACCTGCTGAAGGCGATGTACCTCCTGAACTCGATCCCGGACTGAGGGAGCCGCACGCCGCCGATCCCCGGCGGCCGTCCTCAGGCAGCCCGCTCTTCCCGCGCCGCGCGCTTGCGCTCGTGCTCGCTGAGGAAGCGCTTGCGCAGGCGGATCGACTTGGGTGTCACTTCCACCAGCTCATCGTCCTCGATGAACTCGATGGCGCTCTCGAGCGTGAGCTGGATCGGCGGCGTCAGCGTGACCGCCTCGTCCTTGCCCGCGGCGCGCACGTTGGTGAGCTTCTTGCCCTTGATCGGATTGACGATCAGGTCGTTGTCGCGGCTGTGGATGCCGATGACCATGCCTTCATAAACGCGCTCGCCGGGCGTGACGAACATGCGTCCGCGCTCCTCCAGGTTCCAGAGGGCGAAGGCCACGGCGTCGCCCTGCTCGGAGGAGATGAGCACGCCGTTGCGCCGCGCGGGCAGCTCGCCCTTCACCGGCGCGTAGGTGTCGAACACGTGGCTCTTGATGCCCGTGCCGCGGGTGAGCGTCATGAATTCCATTTGGAAGCCGATGAGCCCGCGCGACGGGATGTTGTAGTCGAGGCGCACGCGCCCCTTGCCGTCCGGGACCATGTCCTGCAGCTCGCCGCCGCGGCGCCCGAGCTCCTCCATGATCTTGCCCTGGCTGTCCGTTTCGACATCGACCGTGAGCTGCTCCCATGGCTCCATGCGCACCCCGTCGACTTCCTTCACCACGACGCGCGGCTTGCCGACCGCGACCTCGTAGCCTTCGCGGCGCATGTTCTCGATGAGGATCGTGAGGTGAAGCTCGCCGCGACCCGACACGCGGAAGACGTCCGCATCCTCGGTCTCCTCGACGCGCAACGCGACATTGGCGAGCAGCTCGCGCTCGAGCCGCTCGCGAATCTGGCGGCTGGTGACGTACTTGCCTTCCTGGCCCGCGAGAGGCGACTTGTTGACCATGAAGTTCATGGTGAGCGTCGGCTCGTCCACGCCGACCATCGCGAGCGCCTCGGGCTTCTCGGGATCGGCGAACGTGGTGCCGATCACGAAGTCCTCGATGCCGGTGACCGAAACGATCTCGCCCACGGAGGCGACATCGGTCTCGACCTTGTCGAGGCCCTGGAAGGTATGGATGAGCCCGATGCGCGCCTTGCGCATCGGCTTGTCGCCCGCGAGGATCGCGACCTCCTGCGCCTTGCGGATCTTCCCGCGGCGGATGCGGCCGATGGCAATGCGCCCGAGGAAGTTCGAATAATCGACCGCGGCGATCTGAAGCTGCAGCGGCCCCTCGGGATCGCCCTTCGGCTCGGGCACGTGCTTCAGCACCGCATCGAAGAGCGGGCGCATGTCGGTGCCGACCTTGCCCGCCTCGGTCGAGGCCCAGCCGTTGATGGCCGAGGCGTAGATCACGGGGAAATCGAGCTGGTCTTCCGTGGCGCCCAACTTGTCCATGAGATCGAAGGTCTGGCTCACGACCCAGTCGGGGCGCGCGGCGTCGCGATCGACCTTGTTCACGACGAGGATCGGCTTGAGCCCCTGGGCGAGCGCCTTGCGCGTCACGAAGCGCGTCTGCGGCATCGGCCCTTCGACCGCATCGACCAGCAGCAGCACGCCGTCCACCATCGAGAGCACGCGCTCGACCTCACCGCCGAAATCCGCGTGGCCGGGCGTATCGACGATGTTGATGTGCACGCCGTGGTAATCGACCGCCGTGTTCTTGGCGAGGATCGTGATGCCGCGCTCGCGCTCGATGTCGTTCGAGTCCATCACCCGCTCGACGAGGTGCTGGTGCGCGGCGAAGGTGCCGGCCTGCTGCAGGAGCTTGTCCACCAGGGTGGTCTTCCCGTGGTCGACGTGCGCGATGATGGCGATGTTGCGAAGGGGGCGGCGCATTAGAAGTCCAGAAAATTCAGCATTTTAGCATCCAGATCGCCCAATTAGCCAGCCCTGTTCCGCATCCGATCCGCAGTCTTGTAGAAGGTTTGCGCGAGGGCGTCCCTAAGCTCCTGAGGCACCTCGGTTTCTTCCATCGCCTGGACCATCCACGCCATCCACTGGTCGAGCGGCGCAGCAGCGATGAGGTCGTATGGCGTGGGAGAATCGCGTTCCTGCGGATCCAAACCCTGCCTCTCTGGAATGAAGCTCGCACTGAAGATCGACGTGGACACCTATCGCGGCACGCGCGAGGGTGTTCCCAAGCTTATCGACATTTTGCAGCGCCACGGCGCGGGCGCGACCTTTCTTTTCAGCCTCGGCCCGGACCACACCGGACGCGCGATCAAGCGCGCGCTGCGGCCCGGCTTCATGAACAAGGTGGGACGCACGTCGGTGGTCTCGCACTACGGCATCCGCACGCTCCTTTACGGCACGCTGCTTCCGGGCCCGGACATCGGGCGGCGCTGCGCCGACACGCTGCGGCGCGTGCGCGACGGGGGCTACGAGGTCGGAATCCACACCTGGGACCACGTGAAGTGGCAGGACGGCGTGGCCCATGCCGGCGAGCGCTGGACGTCGTGGGAGATGGCGCTCGCGCGCCAGCGCTTCCGCGAGATCTTCGGCGCCGACCCGGAAGTGCACGGCGCCGCCGGCTGGCAGATGAACGTGCACGCGTATCGCGGCACGCAGTCGCTCGGCTTCCGCTATGCGTCCGACACGCGCGGCACGCACCCCTTCATCCCGGTGGTGCGCGCGGAGATCGTCGCGTGCCCGCAGCTGCCCACGACGCTTCCGACGCTCGACGAGATGATCGGCCTCGACGGCGTGACGGAGGCGAACGTGGCCGAGCGGCTGCTCGAGCGCACGGCGGCGGACGGGGACAGGTCACGGCTCGACGCCGGAAGTGCCTTGTCCCCCAACCACGTCTACACGCTGCACGCGGAGCTCGAGGGCATGAAGCTCGCACCCGTGTTCGAGCAGCTCCTCGCGGGGTGGAAGGAACAGGGCTACGAGCTGGTCGCCATGCGCGAGCAGCTCGCGCAGCTGAAGCCCGATGCCCTGCCCCTGCACACCGTCGTCGACGCCCCCGTCCCCGGCCGCTCGGGCACCCTGGCCAGCCAGGGACCGGTCTTTCTGGCCGAAGAATCATCCCCATAGCTTGCGTTTTTCAAGTTTTTTGTTCACCATGGGTTGTGGCCATTAGCTTCTGTCAGCCTCGACTCGGATGAACGCCCGCGCGGCCGTGCCGGATTTCGAGCTTCCCGCCACCGGCAACCAGCGCTTCCGCCTCTCGGCCTTCAAGGGCCACCCCTTCGTCCTCTATTTCTATCCCAAGGACGACACCCCCGGCTGCACCATGGAGGGCGCGGATTTCCGCGACCTGCATCCCGAATTCGTGAAGGCCAAGGTCTCCGTCTTCGGCGTCTCGCGCGATTCGCTGGCATCCCACGAGCGCTTCAAGGCGAAGATGAGCTTCCCCTTCGAGCTGCTTTCCGACGCCGAAGAGAAGGCGTGCGCCATCTTCGACGTCGTGAAGATGAAGAACATGTACGGCCGGCAGGTGCGCGGCGTCGTGCGCAGCACCTTCGTGATCGACCGCGAGGGCCGCATCGCGCGCGAATGGCGCGGCGTGCATGTTCCGAACCATGCCCGGGAAGTGCTCGAGTACGTGCGCGCGGCTTTGGGGGGACAGGGCACATCCGGCTCGTGACCTGTCCCCGAACTCATTTTCCACCACCCCGTCCGACCCTGATGCCCAACGACACCCTGAGAGACTCCTCCGCGCGGCACGATGTGGAGGAGACGTCCGAGTTCGCCTCGCATTCGGAGGCCCCCATGCAACGCAGACGCCAGCGCGAGGCTTCGGCCCGCGCGCCGAAGACGTCGGCGTCCAGGCTCTTCGTGCTGGACACGAACGTCCTGATGCACGATCCGACGAGCCTCTTCCGCTTCGAGGAGCACGACGTGTTCCTCCCGATGGTGACGCTGGAGGAGCTCGACGACCACAAGAAGGGCATGAGCGAGGTCGCGCGCAACGCGCGCCAGGCGAGCCGCTTCCTCGACGAGATCGTCTCGCAGGGTGGCGAGATCGAGAAGGGCTATTCGCTCAAGGCCAAGAGCGGCGGCGAGGCCGAGGGGCGCCTCTTCCTGCAGACCCATTCCGTCACCGTCGAGATCCCCGATTCCGTCGCCTCGCAGAAGGCCGACAACGTGATCCTCGGCGTGGCGATGCACCTGAAGCAGAAATACCCGAAGCGCGACGTCGTGCTGGTGTCCAAGGACATCAACATGCGCATCAAGGCGCACGCGATCGGGCTGGTCGCCGAGGACTACTACAACGACAAGGTCCTCGAGGACACCGACCTCCTCTATACCGGCGTCCTCCAGCTACCCGAGGACTTCTGGGACCGGCACGGCAAGGACGTGGAGAGCTGGCAGGAGCACGGGCGCACCCTCTACCGCATCCGCGGCCCGCTCGTGCCGTCGCTCCTCGTGAACCAGTTCGTCTTCCACGAGGGCGACCGGCCGTTCCTCGCCATCGTGCGCGAGGCGCGCGGCAAGACCGCGGTGCTGCAGACGCTGAAGGACTTCTCGCACCACAAGAACAACGTCTGGGGCATCACGGCGCGCAACCGCGAGCAGAACTTCGCGCTGAACCTCCTGATGGATCCGGAGATCGACTTCGTGACGCTGCTGGGGCAGGCCGGCACCGGCAAGACGCTCCTTACGCTCGCGGCCGGCCTCATGCAGACGCTCGATTACAAGGTCTACAGCGAGATCATCATGACGCGGGTCACCGTCCCGGTGGGCGAGGACATCGGCTTCCTCCCCGGCACCGAGGAGGAGAAGATGACGCCGTGGATGGGCGCGCTGGAAGACAACCTCGACGTTCTCATGCGCACCGACGACGAGGCGGGCGACTGGGGGCGCGCGGCGACCGCCGACCTCATCCGCAACCGCATCAAGGTGAAAAGCCTCAACTTCATGCGCGGGCGCACCTTCATCAACAAGTACCTCATCATCGACGAGGCGCAGAACCTCACGCCCAAGCAGATGAAGACACTCATCACGCGCGCGGGCCCGGGAACGAAGGTGGTCTGCCTCGGCAACATCGCGCAGATCGACACGCCCTACCTCACCGAAGGGTCGTCAGGACTGACCTACGTCGTCGACCGCTTCAAGGGCTGGAGCCACTCGGGCCACGTGACGCTGCTGCGCGGCGAGCGCTCGCGGCTTGCGGACCACGCGGGCGAAGTGCTCTGATCGTCGCCCCCGCGTAGGCGGGGGCCCATTCGGATTCCCGCCTTCGCGGGAATGACGTCAATCGGCGGCGTGCGCGCTCGCCTTCTGGAAGAACGCCGCGAACACCGCGACGGCGCGATCGATCGCCGCGCGATCCACGTCGAGGTGCGTGACCAGCCGCAGGCGGGGACCCACGAGGGCCACGACGCCGTTCGTGTCGAGGTGCTTCTCGAGCGCGGCCACGGATTCCTTCGGGATCGTCGCGAACACCATGTTGGTCTGCACCGGATCGACTCGCAGCCCGAGGGCGGCGAGTCCCTTGGCGAGCCGTTCGGCGTTCGCGTGATCCTCGGCCAGCCGCTCGACGTTGTGCTCGAGCGCGTAGATGCCGGCGGCGGCGAGGATGCCGACCTGGCGCATCGTCCCGCCCAGCATCTTGCGCACGCGCCGGGCGCGCGCGACCACATCCTTGCGGCCCACGAGCACGGTGCCCGCGGGCGTTCCCAGGCCCTTCGAGAGGCATACCGAGACGGTGTCGAATCCCGCGCAAAGCTCCTTCACCGGCATGCCGAGCTTCACGGACGCATTGAAGATGCGCGCGCCGTCGAGGTGCGTGGACAGTCCCCGGCGTTTCGCGAGCGCCAGCGCGTCGGCCATGTACGAGCGCGACAGCACCTTGCCGCCGATGGTGTTCTCGAGCGCGAGGAGCCGCGTGATGGCGAAGTGCGCGTCGTCCGGCTTGATCGCCGCCTCGACCTCGGCGAGATCGAGCGTGCCATCGGGCCGGTTGTTCAGCGGCTGCGGCTGGATCGAGCCCAGCACCGCCATGCCGCCGGCCTCGTAGTGGTAGGTGTGCGCCTCCTGCCCGACGATCACTTCTTCTCCGCGCTGGCAGTGGGCCATCAACGCGGCGAGGTTGGACTGGGTGCCGGACGGGAAGAAGAGCCCCGCCTCCATGCCGAAGCGCGCCGCGCAGACTTCCTGCAGGCGGTTCACGGTGGGATCGTCTCCGAAGACGTCGTCGCCGACCTCCGCGCGGGCCATGGCCTCGCGCATGGCGGGAGACGGCTGGGTGACGGTGTCGCTGCGCAGGTCGATCGGTTTCATGCGGGCCTCCGGCTGGAGACCCGAATTCTAGCGCAGCCCTTCGTTGAACTTCGCGAGCGCCGCCGACCCCGGGCAGAGCTCGCGCTCGCCGAGCTGATTGAGCGGCTGCGCGACGGTATTGAGGCTTGCGTGCAGGTCGCGCGCCTCTTCGTGGACGAAGAGCAGCCCCGTCACGATCTCGCCCTGGGCATAGCGCGACTGGACGTAGCTCATGGCCGCGATGCGATCCGAGGGATCGTACTTGTCCTCGAGCTTGCGCAGCCGCAGCACCGAGCCGTCGTGCTGGCGGACTTCCTGCACCGTGCCCGGCTCGTATTCGGTCGTGATCTCGGTGTGCAGGGTGATGACGTCGAGCCGGTTCACCGCCTCGTTGTGCTCGCGCACGTAGTCGTAGCTCTTGGTCGAGCCTTCGTGGTTGTTGAACGCGACGCACGGCGAGATCACGTCGATGAACGCGGCGCCCTCGTGCGTGAGCGCGCCCTTGATGAGCGGCACGAGCTGCGCCTTGTCGCCGGAGAAGCTGCGCGCGACGTAGGTGGCGCCCATCTGCAGGGCGAGCGACACGAGGTCGATGCCCTCGTCGGTGTTCACCGCGCCGCGCTTCGCCTTCGAGCCGCGGTCGGCGGTGGCCGAGAACTGGCCCTTGGTGAGGCCGTAGACGCCGTTGTTCTCGACGATGTAGCACATGTTCACGCCGCGCCGGATGCTGTGCGCGAACTGCCCCAGGCCGATCGACGCGGAGTCGCCGTCGCCCGAGACGCCGAGGTAGATGAGGTCGCGGTTGGCGAGGTTGGCGCCCGTGAGCACCGAGGGCATCCGCCCGTGCACGCTGTTGAAGCCGTGGGACTGGCCGAGGAAGTAGGTCGGCGTCTTCGACGAGCAGCCGATGCCGGAGAGCTTCGCCACGCGGTGCGGCTGGATCGCGAGCTCCCAGCACGCCTGGATGATCGCGGCGCTGATCGAATCGTGCCCGCAGCCCGCGCAGAGCGTCGAGATCGCGCCCTCGTAGTCGCGGCGGGTGAGCCCGAGCGTGTTCTTCGGGAGCTCCGGATGGTGCAGCTTCGGCTTGGCGAGGTAGGTCATGGATTCAATCCGCCGCGGCGGTCTTCTTCAGGGGGCTCACGTTGAAGGCGGAAAGCCGCGAGGCGATCTCGCCGTGGATGAAGCGCGCGGTGATCGGCGTGCCGTCGTAGTGCAGCACCGGCGTGAGCTTCTCCGAGGGCAGCATCGCCTCGGCGATGAGGAGCGTGCGCAGCTGGCCGTCGCGGTTCTGCTCCACGACGAAGACGTGGTCGTGGGAGCCCACGAAATCGACCACCTCGTCGTGGAACGGGAAGGAACGCACGCGCAGCGCGTCCACCTGCATGCCCTCGGCCTCGAGGATCGCGAGCGCCTCGTCCATGGCGGCCGCGGTGGAGCCGTAGTACAGGACGCCGAAGCGCGAGGCTCGCGCGGCCTCGCGCAGCACCGGCTTCGGGATGTAGTCCTTCGCGGTCTCGAACTTCTTGAGCAGCCGCTGCATGTTGTCCACGTACGCGCTGCCCTCTTCCGTGTAGCGGGCATAGCGGTCGCGGCTCGTGCCGCGCGTGAAGAAGGCGCCGCGCTTCGGGTGCGCGCCCGGATAGGTGCGATAGGTGATGCCGTCCGCATCCAGGTCGAGGTAGCGGCCGAAGCGCTTGCCCGCCTCCAGGTCCTCGTACGAGAGCACCTTGCCGCGGTCGTAGCGCGCGTTGTCGTCCCACGCGAGCGGCTCGCACAGCCGCTCGTTCATGCCGATGTCGAGGTCCAGCATCACGAAGACCGGCGTCTGCAGGCGCTCCGCGACGTCGAGCGACATGGCGGCCATCTCGAAGCCTTCCTTCGGATCCTCGGGGAAGAGCAGGACGTGCTTGGTGTCGCCGTGGGAGGCGTAGGCGCACGAGAGCACGTCGGCCTGCTGCGTGCGGGTCGGCATCCCGGTCGACGGTCCGGCGCGCTGCACGTCGATGATCACCGCCGGAATCTCGGCGAAGTACGCGAGCCCGATGAATTCCTGCATGAGCGAGACGCCGGGGCCGGAGGTGCAGGTGAAGGCCCGCGCGCCGTTCCAGCCCGCACCGATCACCATGCCGATGGAAGCGAGCTCGTCCTCGGCCTGCACGATCGCGTACTTCGCCTTGCCGGTGTCCGGGTCGGTGCGGTACTTGCGGCAGTGGCGGGAGAAGGCTTCCGCGAGCGACGACGAGGGCGTGATCGGGTACCAGGCGCAGACCGTGGCACCCCCGTACACGCAACCCAGCGCGGCGGCGTTGTTGCCTTCGAGGAAGATGCGCTTGCCGATGCGCTCGCTCTTCTGGACCTTGAGGCCGATGCGCGGCAGGTTGCGCGCCGCGAAGTCGCGCCCCATGTGCAGCGCCTTCACGTTGGGCTCGAGGAGCTTCTCCTTGCCCTTGTACTGCTCGCCGATGAGCTTCTCGACGCATTCCACGTCGATGTCCAGCAGCGACGAGAGCGCCCCCACGTAGATGATGTTCTTGAAGAGCTGGCGCTGGCGCGGGTCTGCGTAGGTCGCGTTGCAGATCTCGGTGAGCGGCATGCCGATCACCTGCACGTCCGCGCGGAATTTCGCCGCCGGCAGGGGCTTGGTGGAATCGTAGAAGAGGTAGCCGCCCGGCTCGATCTCGGCCACGTCCTTCTCCCACGTCTGGGGGTTCATCGCGACCATGAGGTCGACGCCGCCGCGCCGGCCGAGCCAGCCCTGCTCGGAGACGCGCACCTCGTACCACGTGGGAAGCCCCTGGATGTTCGAGGGGAAGATGTTGCGCGGGCTGACCGGCACGCCCATGCGCATGATCGATTTGGCGAAGAGGGTGTTCGCCGAGGCCGACCCCGAGCCGTTCACGTTGGCGAACTTGACGACGAAATCGTTGACGGCCGCGAGCGGCTTCATCGGGTTACATGGCCCCTTGGGCCCATTGTCCAAGTGGCCCAGTTTACTCCGGAGCGCGGCGCCCGGGCGAGGCCCGGGTTTGCCGCCGGGCAAAAGCCCTAGAAGATTTCCACCTTGGTCCCGGCGTCCCGGCCGTCCTCCGGCGCTACCGCCGGATGGCGCGACCCGGTGTCTTCCAGCCGGTCGAGATTGCGGGCCTCGGCCTCCACCGTCTCGCGGGCGCCCGGCATGCGCGGCTTGAGCGCGCTTTCCGAATAGGCGCGCACCGCCCGGTAGAGGTCGCGCTGCAGCAGCGCCTGGGTCTCGTGGGAGAGCAGCGAGAGCGCCTCGGCGGCGGCCCCCAGGGTCGGCTTGTGCAGGCGCTCGAGCTTCTGGCGCGTGATGTCCTGGAACTGCATCGCCACGATGATCTGGTTGATGTCCTTCTGGATCTCCACCGAGAGGTCGTTCACGCGCTTCAGCGTGTTCTCGATCTGCCTGGTCTGCTCGATGGTGGCGGCGTTGAGCGTGCCGATCTCGGTGCGCGCGATGTCCACCGCCCGGCGCGCGGCCTCGGCCACCTGCGTCGTGCGCTTGTTGCCCTGCCGCACCTCGTCGCCGATCGCGTCCAGGCCCTGGCGGGTCTTGCGCGTGAGCTCGTGGGCCTCGGCGCTGATGGTGCGGATGCGGTCGGTCATCTCGACGAAGTCGCGCGGGCTCAGCGTCTGCGAGGTCATGGCCACCGAGCCGTCCAGCGCGATGCGCGAGATCTGGGAAGCCATGTTGCGCAACCCGTCGATCGTCTCCTCCATCACCTTCGCGTGCTCGGAGACGCGCTTCTGGTGGCTCGCCATCTCGTCGGCGGCCTGCGAGAAGCTCGTCATGTGGCTGGTCACGTTCACCAGCTGCGTGTCGTAGGCGTTGATGAATTCCGGCAGCGAGAGGATGCCCGACGGATGGCCCTCGCCGGCCTTGAGGAGCGACATCGCCGCCTCGGTCTGCTCGTTGGCCTTGCCGACCAGCACGCGGAAGCGCTTGCTGATTTCGGTCACCGCGGTCTCGGTGAGCTTGATCACCTCCTCCACCGAACCGGTCACCACGTCCAGCTTCTTGCGGTTCACCTGTGCGGCGGTGTCCCAGCGCTCGAGCATGGTGTCGAGCCCCACCACCACCTGCTGGAAGAGGCGCGTGCGCTTGCGCCACTTGAGGAACGGCTCCTCGCCGCCGGCGGCGACCGCGTCCTCCTCGGCGTTCAGGTCCTTCATCACGAGGGCAAGCGCCACCAGCGCGGCGAGCGGCACCATGCCGAGCGAGGTGAACAGCGCCCAGCGCGGGATCAGCGCTCCCAGCCACAGCCAGGGCAGGAACAGGACGACGACCAGCGCCGCGAGGAGGTACGGATGCCGTATGGCGAATCCCAGGTAGCGGCTCACGGCGCCGCCTCGGCTACCTGGCGCAGCAGGTTCAGCTCGCCGCTGGACAGCAGCCGCTCGATGTCGAGCAGCAGCACCATGCGGTCATCCTGGGCGGCGAGTCCCGCGATGAACGAGCCGTCCACCACCGAGCCCAGCTGCGGCGCGGGCTTCACCTCGCTCTCGGTGAAGCGCACCACGTCCGACACGCCGTCCACCACGAGCCCGATCACGCGCCCGGCGATGCGCAGGATCACCACGACCGTGAACGAGTCGTAGCGCACGTCCGGCAGGCGGAACTTGATGCGCATGTCGATGATCGGGACGATGAATCCGCGCAGGTTCATCACCCCCTTGAGGTAGTCCGGAGCCGAGGGGATGGGCGTCACCTTGTCGTAGCCGCGGATCTCCTGGACCTTGAGGATGTCGACGCCGTACTCCTCCTTGCCGAGCACGAACACCAGGACTTCCCGGGTCTCTTCCCTTGTCGCGGTTGCCGTCTTCATGCTGCTCTCCCTTCGGCGCGAGGCCGTTGCGGTTGCATCAGAATTCTTCCCACTCGTCGCCGGGGCCGCCGGCGAGCGCGGTGCGAGCGACGGTTGGCGTGGCCGCTGTCGCCGGACCGGCGATGGGCTGCGGCGCGGCGGGGGCGACAGGTCCGGCCGCCACGACAGCGGCCGATTGCGCCTGCCCGAGGCGGAAGGCGCCCACGGCGCGCAGCAGCGCCTCGGCCTGGCGGCGCATCGCCTCGGCCGCCGCCGCCGATTGCTGCACCGCGGACGCGTTCTGCTGCACCACCTTGTCCATCTCCGTGACCGTCTTGTTCACCTGCTGCACGCCACGGCTCTGCTCCGCCGAGGCTTCCGCGATCGAGCGCATGAGGCCGCTCACGCGCTTCACGTCGCCCACCAGCGCGGCGATCGTGCCGCCCGCCTGGTCCACGAGCTTGGTGCCATTGTCCACCTGGCCCACCGATTCGCCGATGAGGTCGCGGATTTCCTTGGCCGCCTGGCCGCTGCGCTGCGCGAGCGAGCGCACTTCCGACGCCACCACCGCGAAGCCGCGCCCCTGCTCGCCCGCGCGCGCCGCTTCCACCGCGGCGTTGAGCGCGAGGATGTTGGTCTGGAACGCGATGCCGTCGATCACCGAGATGATGTCGGCGATGCGCCGCGCGCTCGTGCTGATCTCGCTCATGGTGACCACCACCCGGGCCACCTCGCGCCCGCCCTGCTCCGCGCGCTTCGAGGCGTTGAGCGCGAGCTCGTCGGCCTCCTTCGCGTTCTCCGCGTTCTGCCGCACCGTGCTCGACAGCTCTTCCATGCTGGCGGCGGTTTCCTCCAGGCTCGATGCCTGCTCCTCGGTGCGCTGGGACAGGTCGGTCGTTCCCGCCGCCACCTGGCCCGACGCGCTCACCACCGATTCGGCGCTGGAGCGCACCTGGCTCACGACCTGGGCGAGGCCCGCGTTCATGCGGGCGAGTGCGGCCAGCAATTGCCCCGCCTCGTCGCGGGAGTCGCCGCGGATGTCCGCGGTGAGGTCGCCGCGAGCGATGCGCTCGGCGTATCCCCCCGCCGCGACGATAGGCGCGATCACGCCGCGCCGCATGAAGAGCCATACGCCGAACAGCGCCGCGATGGTCGCGACGACGATGGCCGCGAGCGCGGCGCGGTAGGCCGTCCTGCCCGTGGAAACCGCGCTGATGATGAGCTTCGAGCCCTGCTCCTGCGCGAGCGCCTCGGCTTCCTCGAGATGCTCCACCGCGGCACGGTCCACGCCCGCGGCGATCTTGTCGGCCGCATCGACGTCGCCGTTCTGCTTGAGCGACTCGAAGGCCTTGCGGTACGCCTCGCCGGCCGCCGCGTGCGAGGCGAGGAAATCGCCCAGCGCCCGCGCGACCTGCGGATCGTGCGCCGCCGCCTTCGCATTCGTGGCGGAGTCGCGCACGGTGCTCTCGGCGTCCTGGAAGGCGGTCCAGTGCACCTGGAGCATCTGCGCATCGCGTCCGCGCAGCAGCACGTTCTTCCATTCCATGACCTGGGTCTTGAAGGCGAGCTCGCCGCGCAGGATCCCCACCTGCGCGTCGAAGTCTTCCCCGCTGATGCGTTCCAGCTCCTTCGCGGTGCCGTAGACGCGCGTGAGCGCCCCGAGCGCCACGGCGACCGCGATCGCCATCGCGGCGGCGACGATGGCCAGAACCTTGAGCTGCAGCCGGGAGGCCCGGTAGGAACGGATCGCGCGCAGGGGGTTCATGGCACCTCCTAGAAGAGAGTCACGCTCTTGCCGGCCAGCATCTCGGCGAGCGCGCCTTCCGCGTTCACCAGGCGCTCGGCGAGCGAGCCCAGGAACGCCTGCTGGAAGTCGCGCGTGCACTGCTCCGACGCGAGCCACAGCACGTCGGGGTCGAACTCGATCACGGTGCAGTCGGTCACCGTCGTCACGGAAGCGAAGCGGCGCGCGGCGGTGCGGCGCAGGAACGCCGTCTCCTCGAGGCACTGGCCGGCGCCGTGGATGCGCAGCAGCGTGCCGCCGCGCGTGACCCGCATCTGACCGCGCACGAGCACGAAGAACGAATAGCCCGGATCGTTCTCGCCCACCAGCACGGAACCTCCGCGCACATCGAACCAGCGGCCCATGGCGGCGACCTCGGCGAGCGCGGACTTCGAGAAGCCGCGGAAGAAGGGCAGCGCGCGCAGCTGCGCCACGCGCTCGTCGGCGGCGACCTCTCCTCCCGGCTCGGCCACGCGCCGCAGGTCCGCGGCGAATTCTTCCCAGCTCGCGTAGCGCTGCGCGGGATCGCGGGCGGTGGCACGCGCGAAGATCTGGTCGAAGAGCGGATCGAGGCCGCTGCGGGCCTGGCCCGGGCGCGGCAGGTTGCCGAGCATGATGCGCGTCATGAGTGCGGCGGGCGTGTCGGGCGGGAACGGCAGCTCGCCCATCAGCATCTTGTACATCACGATGCCGAGCGAATACATGTCCGACTGCATCGAAGCGGGCTTGCGCTCGAGCTGCTCGGGCGCCATGTACGCGGGCGAGCCGACCATCATCCCGCGCGTGGAGTCGAACCCGAAACGGGTATAGGCCACGCCGAAGTCCGCCACCTTGGGCTCGCCGTCGGCGCCCATGAGGATGTTGGCGGGCTTGAGGTCGCGGTGCACGATGCCGATCGCGTTGGCGTAGCTCAGCGCGTCGCACACGCGCTCGAGCACCTGCGCCACGCGGCGCGGCTCGAGGAGCCCTTCGGCCACGCAATAGCGGTCGAGGCTGCCGGCCTGCACGTACTCCATCACGATGTAGGCGCGCTCGTCGTCGGCCGCCGCATCGTAGACCTGCGTGATGTTCGGGTGCGTGAGCTTCTTGGCGAGCAGCGCTTCCTTGAGGAAGAGCGAGCGGAAGAGCGCGCGGTCCTCGGAGGCGAGGAGCTGCGCGTCGTAGACCTTGATCGCGACGTCGCGCGCCGGAAAGAGCTCCCGGCCGAGATAGATGGTGGCCGACTCGCCGCGTCCCAGCACGCCCTGGATCTCGTAGTTGCCGATGCGCGCGGGCACCCGGTCCGGGGCGCGACCCGCGGTGGCGGCAGGCGGCATGCCGGCGTGCACGCTCATTCGCGGTCCTCGCGGACGCGCTTCAGGAGGTGCTGCACGTCGAGGAGGAGCAGGCTCGCCCCGCCTTCCTGTTCGGTCGCCTCGCGGCGCGTGCCGATCCCGGAGATGGCGCGCCCGATGGCGCGCTCGCCCAGCTCCGGCGGCGGCAGGATCTCGTCGTCGGCGAGCGCCACGACGTCGGCGACGCCGGCCACGACCAGGCCCACCATGCGGCGGTCCACGTTGAGCACGATCGCGCTCGCCTTCTCCAGCGGCAGCGGCTCGGGGAAGCCGAACATGAGGCCCAGGTCCACGATGGGCACGATGGCGCCGCGCAGGTTGATGACGCCGCGCACGAAGCGCGCGACGTGCGGCACGCGCGTGACGCGGTCGATCTCGCGGATCTCCTGCACCTGGAGGATGTCGATCCCGTAGAACTCGTCGCCCAGGCGGCAGGTGAGGAACTCGCGGCGCGGCGCCTCGGCCTGCGCCCCGCCCTGGGGCATGTCGAACAGCGTCGTCGCTTCGGCGTTCATCGCGTCACCTCCTTCTTCGCCACGCGCGCGAGAGCCCGCTCGCGCAGCCGGTTGAGCGGAGCCACCTCGTTCACGGCGCCCAGCTCGATCGCCTCGCGCGGCATCCCGAAGATCACCGAGCTGGCTTCGTCCTGCGCTATGTTCCACGCGCCCGCCTTCTTCATCTCGAGCATGCCGTTGGCGCCGTCGCGGCCCATGCCGGTCATGATCACGCCGATCGCGTCGGCGCCGAGGAACTTCGCCGCGGAGAGGAACAGGAAATCCACCGACGGCCGGTGCAGGTTCATGGGCGGCTCCGTCGAGAGCTTGGCGAGGAGCTGGCCCTGGTCGCGCTTCACCCACAGGTGCTTGCCGCCCGGGGCGATGTAGGCGTGGCCGGGAAGGATGGGATCGTTGTGCTCGGCTTCCTTCACCGCGATCTGGCACAGGCCGTTCAGGCGCTCGGCGAACATGCGCGTGAAGTTCTCGGGCATGTGCTGCACGATCGCGATGCCCGGGCAGTCGACCGGCATCCCGATGAGGAACTCGCGGATCGCCTCGGTCCCGCCCGTGGACGCGCCCACGGCGATCAGCTGCTCCGACGTCTTCACCCCGTGCGGCACCGGGCGCTTCACCATGGGCGCCGGGGTGGCTTCGTCGAGCCCGCCTTCCTCGGGGGAGCGGCGCGGGGCCTTCAGCCGCGCGCTCTTCGCCGCGCGGATCTTCTCGGCGATCATGTCGCCGTAGTCGTCGGGCGTCTGCTCGGTGAGCTTGGGCTTGGTGACGAACTCGACCGCGCCCAGCTCGAGCGCGCGGAAGGTCACCTCGGAGCCGCGCTCGGTGAACGACGAGATCATCACCACCGGCGTCGGACGCGCCCGCATGAGCTTGTCGAGGAACTCGAGCCCGCTCATCTTGGGCATCTCGACGTCGAGCGTGATCACGTCCGGGTTGAGGTCGCGCACCATGTCGCGTGCCTCGTAGGCGTCGGCGGCCGCGCCCACGACCTCGATGTCCGCCTGCTCGTTGAGGATGTCGGTGAGGACGTCGCGGATCATCCGCGAGTCGTCGACGATCAGGACCCTGATCTTCCTGGTGCTCATTTGAACAGCTCCGCGCCGCCTTCGATGGTGCCGTGGAAGAGCCGCGCGCCGTAGTCGCGCTCGCGCAGCACGATGGTGTCGTTGTTGATCTTGCGCAGGCGCTTGACCATGACGCGCCCGGTCCGCGGGAAGAAGTAGATCTTGCGCGGCCAGACGTCGAGCAGGTCCCGCGCCATGATGGGGATGCGCTCGAGGTTCAGGTACTCGACGATGAAGCCGGCGTTCTGCTCGCCCACGTTGGAGAGCATGAAGCCCTGCAGCACGTTGCCGCCGCCGAAGACCTTCGCCTCCAGGCGGTCGCGGCGTCCGCCCAGCTTGAGGATCTGGTTGATGAGCAGCTCCATCGCGTGCACGCCGTAGCGTCCGCCCGCGCTGATGTTGCCGTGGCTGCCCACGAGCTTGCCCTCGTCCGGGAGCATGAAGTGGTTCATGCCGCCGATCCCCGTGTCGCGGTCGCGCAGGCACGCCGAAACGCACGAGCCCAGCACCGTGACCAGCGCCATGTCCTTGTTGGTGGCGTAGTACTCCCCCGGCAGGATCTTGGCGGTCTCGATCTTGAAGTGCGGATCGAAGTAGCGGTTGGGGACATCGTCGCGCAGCGGATCGTCGTCACGCATCATGACTGCCCGCTCCCGTGCAGACCTGTCCCACGTTCGCTCCCTCTCCCGTGGGAGAGGGTTGGGGAGAGGGTCGCCAGCTCGTACACCGTCTGGCCCTTCAGCCGGAAATGACGGCCGTTGTCGAGGAGGCTCTCCGCGTGGCCCGCGAAGAAGAGGCCGTGCGGATCGAGGAGCGCGGCGAAGCGCTCGATGAGGCGCGCCTGGGTGGGCTTGTCGAAGTAGATCATGACGTTGCGGCAGAAGATGGCGTCGTTGCCGCCGGGGACCGGCCACTCCGCGTCCATCAGGTTCACGCGCAGGAACTCGACGTGGGCGGCGAGCTCGCGGCGCACGCGCGCGCGGCCCTCGTGGCGGCCGGTGCCGCGCAGGAAGAAGCGCTTCTGGCGTTCCTCGGAGAGCTTGAGCACCGAGGCCATGGGATAGACGCCGTCGCGCGCGGTGGCGAGCACCTGCGTGTCGAGGTCGGTCGCCAGCACCTCGAAGGGCGCGTTGCCGAGCGCCTCGGCGAGGCACATCGCGATCGTGTACGGCTCCTCGCCGCTCGAGCAGCCGGCGCTCCACACGCGGTAGGGCGCGGAGCCCGTCCGCGCGTGCGCCTGGGCGTGCGCCGCGAGCGTGCGGAAATGGTGCTCCTCGCGGAAGAAGGAGGTGACGTTGGTCGTGAGCGCGTTGGTGCAGTGCTCCCACTCCGCGGGCTCCAGCTCCAGGTAGCGCACGTAGTCGTCGAAGGAGGCGATGCCGAGAACGCGCAGGCGGCGTGCAAGCCGCGCGTAAACCATCTCGCGCTTCGCCTCGGGCAGCCGGATGCCGGAGAACTGGTAGATGCGCTCGCTGATCACGCGGAAGTGCTCCGCGTCGAACGGGAACTCGCGCGCGGGACCGGGCGCGTCGGCGCGGGCTTCGGCGGCGGGCGTCATACGGCGATCTTCACGCCGGCGCGCGAGGCGTACGTGCGCGTGACGGCGGTCACGTCCAGGATCAGGGCGACGCGGCCGTCGCCCAGGATGGTGGCGCCCGCGACCCCGGGCACCCCGTGCAGGTTGGAGTCGAGCGATTTCACCACCAGCTGCTGCTGGCCGATGAGGCTGTCGACGAGCAGCGCCGCGCGGCGGTTGTCCACCTCGACCACGAGGCACAGGGGCTGCGGCCGCTCGACGCCGGACGCGGGGAGCTGCACGACGTCCTCCAGGCGCACGATCGGCAGCTGCTCGCCGCGCACGGCGACCAGCGACGGCTGGTTCACGATGGTGCGGATGTCGTTCGGGCCGGGCTTGAACGCCTCCGCCACGAACTCGATCGGCACGATGTATTGCTCCTCGCCCACGCTCACGATCATGCCGTCGAGCACCGCGAGGGTGAGCGGAAGCTGGATGGTGATGGTGGTGCCCTCGCCCTTCTCGGAGGCGATGGAGACGCCGCCGCCGAGCGAGGTGATGTTGCGGCGGACCACGTCCATGCCCACGCCGCGGCCGGAGACGTCGGTCACCTCCTTCGCGGTCGAGAAGCCGGCCTCGAAGATGATGGCCCAGACCTGCTCGTCGGTCATGGACTCGTCGCAGGGCAGCGCCAGCTCGCGCGCCTTGGCGAGGATGAGATCGCGGTCGAGGCCGCGGCCGTCGTCGGACACCTCGATGATCACGCTGCCGCCGCGGTGCGTGGCGCGCATGCCGACGGTGCCCTGCTCGGGCTTGCCCGCGCGCTTGCGCTCCTCGGGCGACTCGATGCCGTGGTCGATGGCGTTGCGCACCACGTGGGTGAGCGGGTCGACCAGCAGCTCGATCAGCTCCTTGTCGAGCTCCGTCTCGTGGCCCTGGGTGCGCAGCTGCACCTTCTTGCCGAGCTTGGTCGACACGTCGTAGACCAGGCGCGGGAAGCGGCTGAACACGAACTCCATCGGCATCATGCGGATCGACATCACCGCCTGCTGCAGGTCGCGCGTGTTGCGGTCGAGGGTCGCGAGGCTGTGGGCGAGGTTCTCGTCGCGCTCGCCGGCGACCGAGCCCACCGACTGCTGCATCATGGCCTGGGCGATGACGAGCTCGCCCACCAGGTTCACGATGCGGTCGATCTTCTCGGTGCTGACGCGGATCGAGGATTGCTCGGTCCGGGCGCGCGCGGCTTCGGCGGCGCTCGCGGATCCGGGCGCGGCCTCGAAGAACCCGAATTTCTCGGCCGCGGCCGGAGCGGCCGCGGGCTCGCTCTCGAAGAGGCCGTACGCGTCGCCCGCCGCCTTCGCGGCCGGCGCGGGCTTCGCCTGCTCCACGGCGGCGAAGAACGATTCTTCCGCGGGCGCCTTGCCGACGGCCGGCGCGGCGGGAGCCTCGAGCGCGCGATAGCCCACGAGCGCAGCGCGCGCCGCATCCATGGCCGGGTCGACGCCGCGGTCGCCCGCCTTGAGGCGCGCGAGGTGCGCCTTGAACGCGTCGCATGCATCCAGCAGCAGGCGCACGGTGGACGCGTCCGCACGCCCGCGCCCCTTGCGCAGCGCGTCGAACAGCGTCTCCATCTCGTGGGTCGCCTCGGCGAGCTGCGTGAAGCCGAACGTCCCGCTGCCGCCCTTGATGGAGTGCGCGGCGCGGAAGATGGAATTCAGCAGCTCCGGGTCCTGGCGGCCGGAGTCCAGCGCCATCGCCATCTCCTCGATCGACTCCAGGTGCTCCTGGGCCTCGTCGAAGAACGTGGCGATGAACCGGTTGAGATCGATCGGCATCGGGGCTTCCCTAGCGGAGCACCTTCTGGACCACTTCGAGGAGCGTGGCGGGATCGAACGGCTTCACGAGCCAGCCCGTCGCGCCCGCCGCGCGTCCCTGGGACTTCATGTTGTCCGAGGACTCGGTGGTGAGCAGCAGGATCGGCACGCTCTTGTAGTCGCGCAGCTCGCGCAGGCTGCGCACCAGCGTGAGGCCGTCCATGTTGGGCATGTTCTGGTCGGTGATCACGAGGTCCACGGAGTTCGCCGTGGCGCGGTCGAGGCCCTGGGCGCCGTCCTCGGCCTCGATCACGCGGTAGCCGGCGGATTCGAGGACGAACGTCACCATCTCGCGCATCGTGGCGGAGTCGTCAACGGCAAGGATTGTCTTCATGGAATCACCCGTTTCAGAAGAGGTCGACGCTGCCGGCGTTGTGCTTGTCGCCGAGGGGCACGCGCGCGTCCTGGTCGATCTGCTGGATGCCCGCGATGATGCAGTCGAGCATCGCCCGCGAGCGCTCTATCCAGGGCTCGGCCTGGTCCGGACGCGAGACGGGAGGCGCCGCGAGCGACAGCGCCTGCAGGAGCTTCTCGCGCATCTTGTCCACGCGCAGCTTCTGCGCGTCGATGAGCTGGTTCACGAGGTCGTGGGACTGCAGGTGCTGCACCGCGCGGTAGAGATGGTCGAGCACGAGGCCGTACTCCGCCGTCTTCTCCGCGCGCGCCCCGTCGTCCTGCCTCTGGGCGGCCACGATGCGGTCGGCGGCGCCGCGGAACGCGGTCATCAGCTCGTCGGAGGCCTCGCGCAGCAGGGTCTGGCTGCGGGCGAGCTCGTCGGCCGTGACCGCGAGGCCCTCGTTGAGCGTGGTGGCCACGGTCACGAGCAGGTCGGCGGCTTTCGCCGCGTCCTTCGCATCCGTCGAGCCGATCGTGGTCTGCTGGTTCATCGTTGTTGTCTCCCTCCGCGGCGCAGCGCCGCTATTGCGCCGCCAACCGGATGACTTCGAAAGTGTTGCCGCCCACGTCGATCACGTCGTGCAGGCCGATGGGGTGCGCCCCGGGGCCGAGCTCGGCGCGGTTGAGCCGCGGCGACCGGTGCCCGCCGAAGCGCGCCAGGTAGAACCCCTGTCCGCGACGCACCACGAGCGCGGTCTCGCCGCCCGCCGTGCCGATCATCGTGTTGGCGCGGTCGAGCCGGATCAGGTTGCCCCGGCCCGTGCCCGCCGTGACCCGCAGCGCGATGTCCGCTGTCGCCGCGACGTTGTCCGCCGGCATCGCCTCGCCGCCCTCGCCCAGCCGCAGCGTGGGATCGCGCGCCATGGCCGCCGTGCGCGAGAGCTCGTCGTCGCCGCGCCGCGCCGCCGGCGCGCTCGCCGGTTCCGGCACCACCACATGCGCGGCGAGCATCGTGCGCTCGTAGTCGGTGAGGACGGTGCTCTCGAGGCTTCCCACCGATCCCGTCATCAGCGCGTCGTCGAAGAAGTGGATCTTGTGGCGGCCCACCTCGATCATGTCCAGGTGGTGCACCACCTGGTGCGAAGTGGCGATGCCGTTCACCTTCGTGCCGTTGGTGCTCGCGAGGTCCTCCACGTAGACGGTGCGGCTCACCACGCGGAAGAGCATGTGGCGGCCCGAGACCGCGGGATGCTCGATCACGACATCGCAGTCCGGATGGCGGCCGACGACCGTCACCGGGCGGGTGAGCTCCACCTCCCGGACGATCTCATCGTCGAAACTCAGCACCAGGCGTGCGGCCATGTCGGATCACCGGCTGCGTCCATTCGTTGCACGGGCCCGTGACCGCGGCCACGAGTCTCCTCTTTGTTCCTCAGGCTTCCCTGCGGAAGCGCGATGCCATCGCGTCCGCCGGCTTGAGCTGGTTGTCCACGTCGGTAACGCCGTCGATCGCCGCGATGACCTCGTCGGCGGCCATCGCCTCGCGCTGCGTGTCCACCACGCCCGCGAGCATCACCCTGCCGCCGTCGCACGCCACCGTCACGTTCATGCCCGCGGTGCGCCCGTCGCGGCGCAGCGCCGAGCGCACGGCCCATTCGATCGCCATGTTCTCCACCATGCGCAGGGACTCGGGCGTCTCCTGGAAGCGGCGCTTCTTCATCATGCATTCGACCTCGTCCACGCACTCCTCGACGCTGAGCCGCTCGGTGCTGAGCACCACGTCGTAGTGCTCCGGATCGCGCCAGTTCACGCCGAAGTGGCGCCGCGTGATCGCGGTGTGCGCCTCCTCGCTCATCTCGATCTCGTTCTCGATCGCCTCGCGGTTGTCGGTGCCGAGGCGCTCCATCATGCGCTTGATGCGCAGCTCGACCGGCGCGCAGATGCGCACGCGGATCACGTGCGGGACGTCCTTCAGCAGGTGCACCGCGCCCCAGCCGCGGATGACTCCCGTGGAGCCGTCGCGCAGGAAACGGAAGGTCTCGTCGGCCGTGAAGATGGAAAGGCTCGTCTTGTCCGTCGTGAGCCGCTCCCACAGGCCGGACTTGCCGTCCAGGAAGCGCTGCACGTGGCTCTTGCGCAGCCGCATCTTGTTGGCGATCGGCTCGATGATCTCGTGATAGACCACCTTGCGGCTGGTGCGCGCCGCGATGCCGGCCGCGACGTCCTTCCCGAGGGAGCCCATTTCGCGGGTCATGGCGATGAGAGGCATGGTGTTCTTTCCTTTCTTGTCTCGCGTCGGCGGTCAGTGCTCAGCCTCGGCTGGTGAACAGCGCGGGTCAGAATTCCTTCCAGTCGTCGTCGTCGGCCGCCGCGAGCACGGGCTCCCGGCGCGTCGTGGTCGCGGGCGCGCGCTGCTCGGGCGCGGCCGCGGGACGCGGCAGCGGAGCCGCCGTGGCGACGTGCGTCGGTTGCGGCGCGGCGTGCACCGCCGCCAGGGCCGGCGCGGCGCCCTCTTCCAGGCGGAACTGCGCGACGGCGCGCGCGAGACCCGTGGCCTGGCCCGCCATGCTGGTCGCGGCGGCCGTGGCCTCCTCCACCAGCGAGGCGTTCATCTGCACCACGGTGTCCATCTGCGTGATGGCCCTGTTGATCTGCTCGATGCCCGAGCTCTGCTCGTGGCTCGCGGCGGCGATCTCGGTCATGATCTCGGCCACGCGCTTCACGGAGCCCACCAGCTCGTCCATGGTCTTGCCGGCCTGCTCGACGAGGCGCGCACCGGCCTCCACGCGGCCGACCGAGTCCTCGATGAGGCCGCGGATCTCCTTCGCGGAGGACGCGGAGCGCTGCGCGAGGTTGCGCACCTCGGAGGCGACGACCGCGAAGCCGCGGCCCTGCTCGCCCGCGCGCGCCGCTTCGACCGCCGCGTTGAGCGCGAGGATGTTGGTCTGGAACGAGATGCCGTCGATCACGCCGATGATGTCGGAGATGCGCTTCGACGACGTGGTCACTTCCTGCATCGTGGTGACGACCTTGCTCACCACCTCGCCGCCCTTCTCGGCGGTGGAGGAGGCGGTGCCGGCGAGGGCGCTCGCCTGCTTCGCGTGCTCGGCGTTCTGGCGCACGGTGGTCGTGAATTCCTCGAGCGTCGAGGCGGTCTCCTCGAGCGAGCTCGCGTGCTCTTCCGTGCGGCTGGAAAGCTGCTGGTTGCCCGCGGCCACCTGGTTGGCGCCCACGGCGATCGATTCCGAGCCGGAGCGGATCTGCAGGACCATGCGCCCGAGCCCGTCGTTCATCTCGCGCAGCGCCGCGAGCAGCTCCGCCGCCTCGTCGCGCCCCTTGGGCTCGATGTTCGAGGTGAGGTCGCCGGAGGCCACGCGCTTGGCGATCGCCACGGCTTCGCCGATCGGGGACGTGATGCTGCGGGTGATGGCCCACGCGAGCAGCATGGCGAGGACCAGCATGACGCCTTCGACCGCGTAGGTGGTGTTCGCCAGCCGGTCGCCGGTGAGCAGCGCGGAGGCCGTGGCCTCCTCGTTCGCCTTCTTCTGGATGTCGGTGAGCTTGTCGAGCTCGGCCATCGTCGCCTTCACGGCCGGGTCGACCTCGTTCATGAGCACGCCCACGGCTTCCTCGTTGCGGAAGGCACTCTGGAGCTCGATCGATTTCCTGAAGGGCTCCTTCACGGAGTTGTCCAGCTTCTCGAGGTCGGCGAGCATCGCGCGCTCGGCGGGGCTCAGGTCCAGCTTGGCCATGGCCGCGCGCGTCTCGATGTACTTCCTGCTCACCGCGTCGGCCTTCTGCTGCTCGGCCTGCATCGCCTTGAAGTCCTGGAGCAGGCCCACGTTGCGCATGATGCTCGAGCGGTCGAGGACCTGTTCCTGCATGTCGGAGGCGAGCCGCTCCTTGGCGGTGGCCATGGCGGACACGGCCGCGAGATCCTTGCGGCTCTTGGTGCCCAGCGCGGTGCCGCCGACCGAGACCGCCATCAGGATGGCGAGAATCGCGCCGAAGCCCAGCGCGAGCCGGGTGCCGATCGTGAGGTTGCGGAGGATCATCACATCTCCTTTTGGCGCCATGCGCCGGTTGCTTGTAGGTTGTGCCGGCACTTTGTTGGTTGCGCCGCGCGCGGTCAATCGCCGACGGCTTTCATCGGTAATCGGTTGTAACGGATCGGAAAAGCGTCCCGCCGGGAGGGGTGCCGGGGTTCGATCGGAAACCGGGGGACCGGGGACGAGACTTCGCGCGCCGGGTATGCGGTGCGTCACTTCCCGCGTTGCGCGGGAATTACTGATGTAACCCTTCGCGGGGACTATTCGCGCGCGTTCGCGCGCCCTACGCGACCTACGCGGCCTTGCGCGGGCGTCCCTGCGGCCGGCAAGTGGAGCCGGCGTGCGTCATCGTGAGGAGGAACTTCTGCATGTCCCACGCGCCGGTGGGGCAGCGCTCGGCGCACAGGCCGCAATGCAGGCACACGTCCTCGTCCTTCACCATGATGCGCGCGGTCTTGAGCGGGCCGGACACGTAGAGCGCCTGCGTGAGGTTGTCGGCCGGGGCGTTGAGGCGCGTGCGCAGCTCGACCTCCTCGCCGTTGGGCGCGAAGGTGATGCAATCCATGGGACAGACGTCCACGCAGGCGTCGCATTCGATGCAGAGCTTCGCCGTGAAGACGGTCTGGACGTCGCAGTTGAGGCAGCGCTGCGCCTCCTTCCACGCGACCTCGAGATCGAAGCCCAGCTCGACTTCCTGGCGGATGTCCTTCAGCGCGATCACCAGCTCCTTCAACGGCACCTTGTAGCGCGTGTCCGGCGCCACCTGGTTGTCGTAGCTCCACTCGTGGATGCCCATCTTCTGCGACACGAGCGTCACGCCGGGCGCGGGGCGCTCGCGCACGTCCTCGCCCTGGCAGGCGAGGTCGATCGACACCGCGGCGTCGTGGCCGTGGGCCACCGCCCAGATGATGTTCTTGGGGCCGAACGCCGCGTCGCCGCCGAAGAAGACGTCGGGGCGCGTCGAGCGCATCGTGACCGCATCGACCACCGGCATGCCGCGATCGTCGAACGCGATGCCGATGTCGCGCTCGATCCACGGGAAGGCGTTCTCCTGCCCCACCGCGACCAGCACGTCGTCGCACTCGTGGACCACGTCGGGCTCTCCCGTGGACACGAGCGAGCGGCGGCCGCGCTCGTCGTAGACGGCCTTCACCTTCTCGAACGCGACGCCGGTGAGCCGCCCGTCGCGATGCAGGAAGGCCTTCGGGACGAGGTAGTTGAGGATCGGGATGCCTTCGTGCATCGCGTCCTCCTTCTCCCACGGGCTCGCCTTCATCTCCTCGAAGCCCGAGCGCACGATCACCTTCACGTCCTCGCCGCCGAGCCGGCGCGAGGAGCGGCAGCAATCCATGGCGGTGTTCCCGCCGCCCAGCACGATGACGCGCTTGCCGATCTTGTCGATGTGGCCGAAGGAGACCGAGGACAGCCAGTCGATCCCGATGTGGATGTTCGCCGCGGCTTCCTTGCGTCCCGGGATGTCGAGGTCGCGCCCGCGCGGCGCGCCGGAGCCGATGAAGATGGCGTCGTAGCCCTCGGCGATGAGCGCCTTCATCGAGTCGATGCGATGGCCGGAGCGGAATTCGACGCCGAGCCCCAGGATGTAGCCCACCTCCTCGTCGATCACGCTCTCCGGCAGCCGGAAACGCGGGATCTGCGTGCGGATCATGCCGCCCGCGAGGCGATCGGATTCGAACACGGTGACGCTGTAACCCAGCGGAGCGAGGTCGCGCGCGACCGTGAGCGAGGCCGGGCCGCCGCCCACGCACGCCACGCGCTTGCCGTTGTGCCGCGCGGCGGGCTTCGGCAGTCGTTCGCGGATGTCCTCCTTGAAATCGGAGGCGACACGCTTCAGGCGGCAGATGGCGACCGGCTCGGGCTTGCCGCGCGCGCCGTTCGCTTCGCCGTCGGCGGAGCCTTCCTCGACGCGTCCGCGACGGCACGCCGGCTCGCAGGGACGATCGCAGGTGCGCCCGAGGATCCCCGGAAAGACGTTCGATACCCAGTTCACCATGTAGGCGTCGCCGTAGCGGCCCTGGGCGATCAGGCGGATGTATTCCGGAACCGGCGTGTGGGCGGGGCACGCCCACTGGCAATCGACGACCTTGTGGAAATAGTCCGGGTTCCCGCTTTCCGTCGCCTTCACGCGCTCGCCTCCTCGGTGGCTCTTCGCTGAGCCGCCCCCTCGCGGGGAATTGAGGGCCAGTCTACCGGTCGCCGGGGCCGCTTGGTAGTGACCTATCTCAAGCTGCGGCGAGGAAGGGCGTCGGAGATGGGGCGCCCGGGAGCGGCTGGTCGCTTCACTGCGTTCCGCGATGCCCTTGGGAATCGAATCACGACGGTGGTGGCGCGAGGCAGAAGGTCGATCGTCGATCCGGGCCAACCTGGATCACGCCGAGCCGATCGAAGACGAACGGGGTTTCGGCTCGCAAGAAGCGCGTCAGGCCAATCGAGCCTCTGCTGACGGGCTGCCGATTCCTGCGCGCCCCTTCTTGCGAGACGCCGTTCGTTTTCGATCGGCGAGGGTCACCCCGGCCACGAGCCGGGGCGTGATCCCGGGCGGCCCGGATCGACGATCGACCTTCTCCCCGCCCGCCCTCGAATCAATCAACCGCGGATGTTGGCCCCCAGCGGCAGCTCGCCCGCCACCGCCGCGTAGTACTCCCACGCGCGCTTCGCGACGTTGCCGCTGATCTGGTCGCGCAGGCTCTGCGCCTCCTCGGGCGTGAAGGCGCGGATGCGCGAGGCATCGCCCCCCGCGGCCGCCAGCATGCGCAGCTGCAAGCCCGCGCTTTCCTCGAGATAGCATGCGGCGACCGTCGCGGCGCGCACGTCGCCGAACGCGGCGGTGATGCCGTGCCCGCGCATCATCACCGCGCTGCCGGCGCCGAGCGTGGCCGCGAGAAGATCGCCCAGCTCGCGCGAGCGGATGAGCCCGATGCGCGAGTATTCGGGAATGCCGCCGGCGAAGATGCCGCCCTGGTTGTGCACCACCCGGTGCGGCTCGCCCACCTGCGTGAGGCAGACGCACGCCGGCGGATGGGCGTGCACGACCCCGCCCACGTCGGCGCGCGCGGCGTAGATCCGTGCGTGGATCCAGAACTCGCTGTTGGGCTCGCCCTCGCCCGCCACGACGCGGCCGTCGGTGTCGATCAGGAGGAGCCGGTCGGCCTGGGCGAGGCCGGGGCTGCGCCGCGTGGGCATGAGGAAGGTCTGCGTGCCCGGGATGCGCGCGCTCGCATGCCCGAACGCATTGGAGAGTCCGACGCGCTCGAGGATGCGATTGGCGGTCGCGACGTCGTGGCGAAGCTCGGAATCGGGGCGCATGCGTTCAATCCTCCTAGATGACGCGATCGGCGCGCAGGCGCGCGATTTCCGTGGCGTCGAGGCCGAGGACCGACCGCAGGACCTCGTCGGTGTGCTCGCCCAGCGTCGGCGGCGCGCGATCGTGCGTGATGGGATCGCGGGCGAGCTTCATGGGATTGGCGACCATGCGCACCTCGCCCGCCACCGGATGCGGCGCCCGCACTTCCATGCCGCGGTGGCGCACCTGCGGATCGGCGAAGACCTGCGCCAGATCGTTGATCGGGCCGCACGGCACGCCCGAAGGCTCGAGCAATGCGAGCCATTCGCGCGCCGGCTTCGCGCGCAGGCGCTCCGCGATGAGTCCCACCAGGAGGTCGCGATGGCGCACGCGCTGCGGGTTGGTCGCGAAGCGCGGGTCCGCGGCCCAGCCGGGCTCGCCGATCACCGCGCAGAAGCTCGCGAACTGCGTGTCGTTGCCCACGGCGACGATGAGGAACTCGTCGGAAGCGCGAAACACGTGATAGGGCACGATGTTCTGGTGGGCGTTGCCCATGCGCCGCGGCGCGGCGCCGGAGACGAAGAAGCTCGAGCTCAGGTTCGCGAGCATCGCCACCTGCACGTCGAGCAGCGCCATGTCGATGCGCTGCCCCATGCCGGTGCGGCTGCGCTCCAGCAACGCGGCCAGGATAGCGCTGGTCGCGTACATCCCGGTGAAGAGATCGGCCACCGCCACGCCCACCTTCTGCGGGCCGCCGCCGGGCAGCTCGTCGCGCTCGCCGGTGACGCTCATCAGGCCGCCCAGGCCCTGGATCATGAAGTCGTATCCGGGCCGGTCGCGATACGGCCCGTCCTGGCCGAAGCCGGTGATCGAGCAATAGACGAGGCGCGGGTTCGCGCGCGCGAGCGTGGCGTGGTCGAGGCCGTGGCGCGCGAGGTCGCCCACCTTGAAGTTCTCGACCAGCACGTCGCTCGCGACGGCGAGCGCGCGCGCGATCTCGCGCCCGCGCGGCGTCGCGATGTCCAGCGAGACGGACTTCTTGCCGCGATTGCACGCGAGGTAATAGGCCGCATCGCCGGTGTCCGCGCCCGCCCGGTCCTTCAGGAACGGCGGCCCCCAGCGGCGCGTGTCGTCGCCCTGCCCGGGGCGCTCGATCTTGATCACCTCGGCGCCGAGGTCCGCCAGGTTCTGCGTGGCCCACGGGCCGGCCAGCACGCGGGTGAGGTCGAGGACGCGGACGTCCTGGAGGATGCGGGACAAGTCGTCGGGGCGGCGCCGATTCGGGGCCGGCGCCGGCGCAGGATCCATGGGAAACGTTCGCGATTATAGAGGGGCCACGGCGAAACCGGCCTGCTATCCCTTAGAATGCGAGGCCATGGCGACGAAAGTCCCAACCCGCGAGCTCAAGGTCGGCATGTTCGTCGCCGACCTCGACCGTCCGTGGGTCGACACTCCGTTCCTGCTCCAGGGCTTCCTCATCGAGGACGAGGAGCAGATCGCCGCGCTGCGCGCGGAGTGCGAGTACGTGATGGTGGATCGGGCGCGCTCGACGGGCGACGAGTACGAGGCGCCCGAAGTGGTCTCGGTGCGCGCCCCGGTCTCGTCCGACGGCGTCACGGTCCGCCGCGTCGTGACCGCTTCGCCCCCGGCCAAGCCGGCTGCGCGCGACGGGGCCCCCGTGGAGGACGAGCGTCCCTCGCCGGCGCGCGCGCGCTCCGAGGGCGCCGCGGAAGCGCCCGCGCTCCGGCCCGAGGCCGCGGCGCCGCGCACCACGGTGCGCATCGACCCCGAGGCCGCGTTCCGGGAAACCGACGAAGGCCCGGGCCTCTTCGGCCGCATGCTCGCGCGTTTCCGAGGCAGGGGCCGGCGGGAGCCCGCGGCCTCCCCGGCCGCTCCCCCGCCGCCGCCCGCCGAGACGCCCCAGGAATTCGAGGCCCGCGCCGCGCTCGCACCGCACGGCGTCACGATCACCACGTACGTCGACGCGATAAGCGTCGAGCAGGAAGTGCCGCTCGCCCGCGAGGTCGTCGCGCGCTCCACCGACCTCCTCGAGAAGCTCATCTCCGACATCCGCATCGGGCAAAGCTTCGAGGTCGAGCGCGTCGAGGAGATCGTCGAGGGCATGGTGGAGAGCATCGTGCGCAACCCCGATGCGCTCATGTGGGTGGCGCGCCTTCGCGAGCAGGACATCAGCACCTACGGCCACGGCCTGCAGGTCTCCGTGTACCTCACCGCGTTCGGGCGCCACCTCGGATTCCCCAAGGCGCACCTCGAGATCCTCGCGCAGGTGGGCTTGCTCCTCGACGTGGGCAAGATCCGCCTTCCCAAGGAGCTCCTCGAGAAGCAGGGACGCCTCACCCCCGAGGAGTTCGACGAGGTGAAGGCGCACGTGCAGCACGGCCTCGACATCCTCGCGCAGACGCCCAACTTCGATCCGGAGGTGATCGAGGGCATCGCGCAGCACCATGAGCGCATGAACGGCAGCGGCTACCCGAACGGGCTGGTGGGCGACGAGATCGGCGTGATCGGGCGCATGGCGGGCATCGTGGATTGCTTCGCGGCGCTCACCAACCATCGTCCCTATGCCTCGGCGGTCTCCTCGTACGAGGCACTGCGCAGCATCACGGGCTGGGGCGGCGACTTCTTCCACGAGGCTCTCGTGCAGCAGTTCGTGTCCTCGGTGGGCGTGTTCCCGGTGGGCTCGCTGATCGAGCTGTCCACGGGCGAGGTGGCGGTGGTGGTCGCGCACAACAAGCTGCGGCGGCTCAAGCCCCGCGTGCTCGTCGTGACCGGTCCCGACAAGACGCCCGTCGCGCACCCGGCCATGGTGGACCTCCTCTACGACCCGAAGGTCGGCGGCGAGGAAGGCGTCTTCATCAAGCGCGGACTCGCGAGCGGCGCCTACGGCCTCGACCTGCGCGACTTCTACCTGAGCTGAGCCGGTGACCGACCCGACCCCGACCGGCGGCGCGCCGGTGCAAACGACCGAGAGCCCGACCCAGACCCGCGACGATCTGCTGAAGCTCCTCGATCGCGAGACGGCGGTGGCGCGCGCCACCGACGGCCGCCTCGCGGTGCTCATCCTCGATCTCAAGCGCGTCGACCGGCTGCACGCGCTCCTCAAGGGACCGAGCCCCACCATGACGATGGCGCTCGTGCTCGAGCGCCTGCGCAAGGCGCTGCGCCCCGAGGACCGCCTCGCCCCCATCAGCGACGAGCAGGCGTGCATCGTCCTGCCGCGCCTCGCGCACCCGAGCCAGGCGGTGCTCGCGGCGGTGAAGCTGCTGCGCGCGCTCGACCGCCCGATCGCGCACGAAGGCGGCAGCGCGGTGCTGCGGCCCTGCGTCGGAATCGCCACGCTGCCCGAGCACGGCTACGACCCGGCGGAGCTGCTGATGGCCGCGGACATCTCGCGCCAGATCGCGGCCACCCGCGAGGAGGGCTACCACGTCTTCCAGGGCGACGAGGCGGTGGAGACCGAGGTCTACCGCGGCCTCGACCTGGACCTCGAGCGCGCGATCCGCGCCAACGAGCTCGAGCTGCACTACCAGCCGCAGGTGGATCTCGCCTCCGCGCGACCGGTGGGCGCCGAAGCGCTGCTGCGCTGGAAGCACGCGAAGGCGGGCGACCTGCCCCCGCTCACCGTCGTGGGCATCGCCGAGCGCACCGGGCTCATCGGCTCGCTCACGTTCTGGGTACTCAACGCGGCGCTGCGCCAGGCGGCGGAATGGAAGGCGGCGGGACGCGCCATACGCCTCGCCATCAACCTTTCGACCAGCACGCTCACCGACCGCGAGCTGCCGGCGGTGGTGGACCAGAGCCTCAAGACCTGGGGCATCGCCGCGGGCGAACTCACGCTCGAGATCGCCGAGAGCGCGATGATCGCCGACGCGGAGAGATCGGTCGCGATCCTCACGCGGTTGAGGGCCGTGGGCGTGCGCCTCGCGATCGACGACTTCGGCAGCGGCTTCTCCTCGCTCGCGCAGATGCGCCGCTTCCCCATCGACGAGCTGAAGATCGACCGCCCGTTCGTGGCCGGCATGCTGCGCGAGGCGGGCGACCGCGCGCTGGTGCGCAGCGTGATCGACATGGGCCACCACTTCGGCCTGCGCGTGGCGGCCGAGGGCGTGGAGAGCGCGGAGCTGCGCACGGCGCTTGCCTCGCTCGGCTGCGACCTCGCCCAGGGCCACGCGATAAGTCCCGCCCTGCCCGCCGCCGCGTTCCGCGAATGGTGGACGCTGCACGCGTCGGGGGCGTGAACGTCGCCTCGCGGATGGCCCCGCCATGAAGAAGGGCTTCTACGTCATCATGGCGGCGCAGTTCTTCTCGTCGCTCGCGGACAATGCGCTGCTCATCGCGGCGATCGCGATGCTCGCCCAGCTGGACAGCCCCGCGTGGCTCACGCCCCTGCTCAAGTTCTTCTTCACCATCTCGTACGTCGTGCTCGCGTTCGGCGTGGGCGCGTTCTCGGACTCCATGCCCAAGGGCCGCGTGATGTTCGTCACCAACGCGATCAAGGTGGTGGGCTGCGCGCTGATCCTCTTCAACGAGTTCCTGCGCATCGGCCACCTTCCCGCCTACTGGCTGGTGCTGGTGGCCTACGCGGTGGTGGGGTTGGGGGCGGCGGCCTACTCGCCCGCGAAGTACGGCATCCTCACGGAGCTGCTGCCCGCCGAGAAGCTGGTGATGGCCAACGGCTGGATCGAGGGCCTCACGGTGGCCTCGATCGTCCTGGGCAACGTGCTGGGCGGCATGCTGATCGGGCCGCGCATCTCGCACGCGCTGCTCTCGATCGACCTGCCGCTCGTCGACACCAGCATCGACACGCCGCCCGAGGCGGCGGTGGTGGTGATCGCCTGCGTGTACCTCGTCGGCGCGCTCCTCACGCTCGCCATTCCCGACACCGGCGCGCGCTATCCGCACCAGGAGCGCAATCCCGTGCGCCTGCTCGTCGATTTCTCGCGCTGCTTCGTGATCCTGTGGCGCGACAAGCTGGGGCAGATCTCGCTCGCGGTGACCACGCTCTTCTGGGGAGCGGGCGCGTGCCTGCAGTTCATCGTGATCAAGTGGGCGGAGCGCCAGCTGAAGCTCCCGCTCGAGCAAGGGGCGATGCTCTCGGGCGTTTCCGCCGTGGGTATCGCCATCGGCGCCGTGCTCGCCGCCCGGCTCGTGCCGCTCAAGAAGGCGGTCACGGTGTTGCCCGTGGGCATCGCCATGGGAGTGGCCGTGATCAGCATGGTGTCGCTCAAGTGGATGCCCGCGGTCTACACGGTGCTGGTGCTCATCGGCACGTTCGCCGGCTTCTTCGTCGTGCCCATGAACGCGCTGCTGCAGCACCGCGGCCACGTGCTGATGTCGGCCGGGCACTCGATCGCGGTCCAGAACTTCAACGAGAACGTGAGCATCCTGGTGATGCTCGCGCTCTACTCGCTCATGATCCGCTTCGACTTCCGCATCCAGTCGGTGGTCGTCGCCTTCGGCGTGTTCATGGCCACGTCGATGTACCTCATCATGCGCTGGAACGCGGCGAACCACCGGGCCGACCCGCACCTCGACCGCCTGATCGGCGAGGCGAAGCACTAGCCCTGCTCGAGCTTGCGGTCCTCGCGCAGCGAATGCCGCCACCTCAACACGCCCGCGGCGTAGGTCGTGTAATACGCGGCCAGCATCCCGAACACGAGGAGCGTGAGCGGGCTGCGGGCGAAATCGGGGTTCGAGCGCATCGGCCCGGCCTGCGCCTGCAGCTCGTAGATGCGCCACGCGATGCGGGCGAAGAACACGGCGGACAGCGCGATGCCGATGTGCGCGTTCGGCGTGTAGAACAAGCCTTCGGCCGTGCGTTCGAAGCGCGTGAGGCGCAGGCCCGACCAGCCGAGCGCGATGCCCACCGCCGCCCCGGCGGCGAGCGCCTCGATCGCGGGCACGCTCGAGCGCGCCCCGAAGCCCAGCGCGGCGAGGAGCAGCGGAAAGAGGACCACCGCGGTCCAATGCCGCCAGGCCCGCGACGTCTGCCGCCCGACCAGCCGGCGCACGCGCGAGTACATGCGCCACGCGATGAGCGGAATCAGGGCGACGACGACGATCGTGGACGTTTGCATGCGACTCCTCTCAGTCGAGCGCGCGCTGCAAGACGGTATCCACGCCGCGGACGTAGTCGGCGAAGCGCCAGCGCACCGGGATCGCGGGATCGAGATTGCCGCCTGCCACATCATAGTAGAAGTTCGGCCCCCAGCAGCGCAGCTCGCGTGGCATTCCCGGATAATGCCGCGACCTTCCCACGGAGCGCATGATGGCCACCCGCAAGCGCCGGCTTTCCGCCGACAGGAACGTCCTCGAGGACCTGGTCGCGGCCAACCGCATCCTCGCGATGCACGGCGTGCTCGACGCCTACGGGCACGTGAGCGTGCGCAGCCCCGCGCGGGCGGACCACTTCATCATGTCGCGCTCGCTGGCGCCCTCGCTGGTGGCGATCGGCGACCTGATGGAGCACGGGCCGGACAGCGAGCCCATCGGGGACGAGCGCAAGGCGTACCTCGAGCGCTACATCCATGGCGAGGTCTACCGGCACAGACCCGACGTGATGGCCGTCGTGCACAGCCACTGCGATTCGGTGATCCCGTTCGGGATCACGAAGGGGCCGCTCAAGCCCGTCTACCACATGGCCTCGTTCCTGTGGACCGGCGTGCCGGTGTTCGACATGCGGCGCGTGCTGGCGGACAACGACCTGCTCGTGCGCGACCGGCGCCTCGGCCGCGAGCTCGCCTCCACGCTGGGCGCCTGCGCGTGCGTGCTGATGCGCGGGCATGGCATGACGGTGGTCGGGGACAGCCTTCCCGAAGCCGTCTTCCGAGCCGTCTATACGGAGAGGAACGCCAAGCTGCACGGGCTGGCCGCGCAGCTCGAGGGGCCGATCGAGTTCCTGAGCGAGGCCGAAGGGCGGCGCGCGACCGCTTCCAACCGCGGCACCATCGAGCGGCCGTGGGAGCTTTGGAAGAAGCGCTCCCTGCGGCAGAAATAGGCGGCGCCCGCTTGCGCGGAATCAAGTCCGCCCGATTTCGGGGCGCGGCCCCGCACTGCGAGCGACCGCCCGAATAACCTCCGATTTATTGCGCTGGCGCAAACGGGGAGTACTCCCCCCGTTCGGTATAATTTGTACTCGCAATTCAGGATCTTCCACCCCGCTCCATGGTCGTCTTCTGGCTCGTCGCCGCGCTCATGACCCTCGTCGCGCTGGCGTTCATCCTCGTGCCGCTCCTGCGCCCCCGCGCGCCCGCCGGCCCTTCCGTCGTCGAGGCCAACCTCGAGGTGCTGCGCGGCCAGCGGCGCGAGATCGAGTCCGACGTGGCCAACGGCGTGCTGCCCGCCGACGCCCGCGACGAAGCGCTCGCCGAGCTGGTGGAGCGCGCGCAGGACGACCTGCAGCCTGCCTCCCAGCCGGCGATCACCGCCGCCAGGCGCCCCTGGGCCGCCGCGGCCGTCGCGGCGGTGGCCGTCCCGGTCCTCGCTTTCGGCATGTACTTCGCCGTCGGCAACCCGGACGCGGCCGACGCGGCCCGGGTCGGCCACGAAGGCGGCCAGATGACGCAGACGCAGATCCTCGCGATGGTGGACAACCTCGCGCGCAAGGTCCGCGAGCGGCCCGACGACGTGCAGGGCTGGGCGCTCCTCGGGCGCTCGATGGCCGCGCTGGGGCGCTACCCGGAGGCCGTGGAGGCCTACGAGCACCTCGCGAAGATCGCGCCCGACGACCCGCAGGTCCTCTCCGACTATGCGGATGCCCTCGGCATGATGCAGGGGCGCTCGCTCGCGGGCCGCCCCTTCGAGCTCGTGAAGCATGCGCTCGAGATCGATCCGCGCTTTCCGAAGGCGCTCGCGCTGGCGGGCACCGCGGCGTTGGACGCGGGCGATTTCAAGGGCGCGCTGGGCTACTGGGAAACACTCGCCGCGGGCCTTCCCGCCGGCTCCGAGGATCGCACGCGCATCGATGGAATCATCACGGAAGTGCGCGAGCGCGCCTCCGCGGCGGGGCAGCCGCTGCCGGCGGGCGCGCCGCAGGTGGCGAAGGCGGCCGCCCCGGGTGCATCGGTCACGGGATCGGTGAGCGTCGCGCCGAAGCTCGCGGCGCAGGTGGATCCCGCCGCCACGCTCTTCGTCTTCGCGCGCGCCGACAACGGGCCGCGCATCCCGCTCGCCGTCGTGCGCGCGAGCGCGAGCCGGCTGCCGATGGAATTCACGCTCGACGACTCCCAGGCGATGGCGCCCAACATGAAGCTCTCGGGCGCGAAGGCGGTGCGCATCGAGGCGCGCATCTCGCGCTCCGGCAACGCCACGCCGCAAGCGGGCGACCTCTCGGGCACCAGCGGCGTCGTGAAGCCCGGGGCGCGCGGCGTGAAGGTCGTGATCGATTCGGTCGTGGGCGCCGCACCCGCGGCCGCCGCGGCAAATGCCGCGCCCGCCGCGACGCCATCGCCGTCAGCTGCGGCCACGTCCGAGGCCGCGGCCGTCACGGGCTCGGTGAGCGTGGCGCCGCAGGTGGCCTCGAAGGTCGACGGCGCGGCGACGCTCTTCGTCTTCGCGCGCGCCGCCAACGGCCCGCGCGTCCCGCTCGCGGTGGTGCGCGCCAGCGCGAGCCAGCTGCCGATGAATTTCACGCTCGACGACTCGCAGGCGATGGCGCCCGACATGAAGCTTTCGCGCGCCGACGCCGTGCGCATCGAGGCGCGCATCTCGCGCTCCGGAAACGCCATGCCGCAGCCCGGCGATCTGGTGGGGACGAGCGACGTGGTGAAGCCGGGCGCCCATGGCGTGAACATCGTCGTGGACCGGGTGCTGCAGTGACCGCGCGCCTGGAAGCCCGCGGCCTCACCGTCTCGCGCGGCCCCGCGACGCTCTTCCGCGACGTGTCCTTCGAGGTGGCCGCCGGCGAATGGGTCGCCGTGCGCGGTCCCAACGGCAGCGGCAAGACGACGCTGCTGCGCTGCGTGGCCGGGCTCACGCGCGCCGATCGCGGCGAGGTGCGCTGGGACGGCGCGCCCACGCGCGACACCGCGCCCGCCTTCCACGCGTGCCTGCTCTACGCCGGCCACCTTCCCGGAATCAAGGACGACCTGAGCGCCGAGGAGAACGTGCACAGCGCGCTCGCCCTGCGCGGCGTCGCCGCGCCCGAATCGGCGGTGCGCGCCGCGCTCGCCGACGTGGGGCTCGACAAGCGCCGCCGCCTTCCCGCGCGCCGCCTTTCGGCGGGCCAGCGCCGCCGCATCGGCCTCGCACGGCTGATCCTCGACCCGGCCGCCCTCTGGGCGCTGGACGAGCCGCTCACCGCGCTCGACGACGAAGGCCAGCGCCTGTTCGAGCGCCTCCTCGAGCGGCACCTCGCCACGGGCGGCCTTGCGCTGCTCGCGACACACCACGACCTCGCCCCGCCGCCGGCGCGCGAGCTGAGGATCGGGGCATGAACGTGATCGCCGCGCCCGCGCCCGCCGCCGAGGCGAACGGCTCGTTCGCGGCCGCGTTCGCGTGGGCCTTCGCGCGCGACCTCAAGCTCACGATCCGCCACCCCGGGGAGACCTTCCTCGTCATCGCCTTCTTCGTGCTCGTGGCCTCGCTCTTCCCGCTCGGCGTGGGCGCCGAGCCGCAGCTGCTGCAGCGCATCGGTCCCGGCGTGATCTGGGTGTGCGCGCTCCTCGCCGCGTTCCTCTCGCTGCCCGGCATGTTCGCCACGGACTACGCCGACGGCTCGCTGGAACAGATGACGCTCTCGCCGCATCCCATGTCGGGATGGACCAGCGGCAAGATCGCCGCCCACTGGTTCGCGACCGGGCTGCCGCTCACGGTGCTCTCGCCGCTGCTGGGGCTGCAGTACGGGCTCGCGGGCGACACGCTGCTGGCGCTCGCCGCGGCGCTGGCACTCGGCACGCCGGTCCTCTCGCTGCTGGGCGCGGCCTGCACGGCGCTCGCGCTCGGCGCCCGCGGCGGTGGAATGCTGCTGGCGCTCCTCGCGCTGCCGCTCTTCGTGCCGGTGCTGGTGTTCGGCGCCGGCGCCGCGGAAGCGCAGGCCTCGGGGCTGTCGGCGGCTGCCGCACCTTTCGATCCTCGCCGCGGGCCTCATCGTCGCGGCGATGGGACTGCCGCCCGCGGTGTGCGCCGCGGTGCGCATCGCGATGGATTGACGATGAAGATTCCGTGGTTCTATTTCGCGTCGCCCTCCACCTTCTACCGGCTCGCCGGCTGGATGGCGCCGTGGTTCTTCGCGCTCGCCGCGATCCTCGGCGCCGCGGGCCTCTACGTGGGCCTCGTGGTAGCGCCCACCGACGCGCAGCAGGGCGAGGTCTACCGGATCATCTTCATCCACGTGCCCGCGTCGTGGATGTCGATGTTCATCTACTTCGTGATGGCCTGCTACGGCGGCGTGTCGCTCACCTTCAACACGCGGCTCGCCGCGATGATGGCGCGCGCGCTGGCGCCCACCGGCGCGATGTTCACGTTCGTGGCGCTCTGGACGGGATCGTTCTGGGGCCGGCCCACGTGGGGCACGTACTGGGTGTGGGACGCGCGCATCACCTCCGAGCTGGTGCTGCTCTTCCTCTACTTCGGCTTCATCGCGCTCGCCAACGCGTTCGAGGACCCGCGCCGCGGCGACCGCGCCGCCGCCCTCCTCGCGCTCATCGGGCTGGTGAACCTGCCGATCATCTATTTCTCGGTCCTGTGGTGGAACACGCTGCACCAGGGATCGAGCGTGAAGTTCACCGGCACGTCGATGCACATCGCCATGCTGTGGGGAATGCTGCTCATGGCGCTCTCGTTCTGGATGTATTCCATCGGCGCCTCGCTCACCCGCGTACGCGCCATCATCCTCGACCGGGAGCGTCGCACCCACTGGGTGCGGGCGCTGGCCGCATGAAGCCGCACGAGTTCTACATCTGGATGTCCTACGGAATGACCGCGCTCGCGCTGATCGTGGAGATCGTCGCGCTGCGCCTGCGCCGGGCGCGATCGCTGCGCGCGCATCGAAGAGGAGAGAGACCTTGAAGCCCAGGACTAAACGCGCGTTGTGGATCGTCTCGGGGCTGGCCGGCCTGGGAGTGGCCGCGGCGCTGGTGCTGAACGCCTTCCAGTCGAACATGGTGTTCTTCTTCACGCCGAGCCAGGTGGTGTCCAACGAGGCGCCGCACGGGCGCTCGTTCCGCATCGGCGGGCTGGTGGAAGCGGGCAGCGTGGTGCGCGACAAGGACGCGCTCACGGTGCGCTTCCGCGTGACCGACACGGCCAAGACCATTCCGGTGCATGTACACGGGCATCCTTCCCGACCTCTTCCGCGAGGGCAAGGGCGTGGTCGCGCAGGGCAAGCTCGGGTCCGACGGCGTGTTCCACGCCAACGAGGTGCTCGCCAAGCACGACGAGAACTACATGCCGCCCGAGGCCGCCGAGGCGCTGCGCAAGGCGGGACACCCCGTCGACAAGACCGCGTTCGCGGGACAGGGGAAATAGATGATTCCCGAGCTCGGCCACTTCGCCCTCGTCGTCGCCCTCGCGCTCGCGATCGCGCAGGCGGCGCTCTCGTTCACCGGTGCGGCGACCGGACGCGTGGCGCTGATGGCCACCTCGCGCTCCGTGGCCACCGGCCAGTTCCTGTTCGTGGCGGCCGCCTTCGCCGCGCTCGCGTATTCGTTCGTCACGAGCGATTTCTCGGTGGTGAACGTGGTGCAGCACTCCAACTCGAAGCTGCCCTGGTACTACCGCTTCGCCGCGACCTGGGGATCGCACGAGGGATCGATGCTGCTCTGGACCCTGATGCTCGGGCTGTGGACCTTCGCGGTGTCGATCTTCAGCCGGCACCTGCCCGAGCGCCTCGTGACGCGCGTGCTCGGCGTGATGGGCCTCGTGAGCGCGGGATTCCTGCTCTTCATCCTGCTCACCTCCAATCCGTTCGAGCGCCTCATCCCCGCGGCCGCCGAAGGCCAGGACCTGAACCCGCTGCTCCAGGACCCGGGCATGGTGATCGCACCCCCCGATGCTGTACATGGGCTACGTCGGATTCTCCGTCGCCTTCGCGTTCGCGATCGCCGCGCTCCTCGAGGGCCGGCTCGACGCCGCGTGGGCACGCTGGTCGCGGCCGTGGACCACCGCGGCGTGGTGCTTCCTCACCATCGGCATCATGATGGGCAGCGTCTGGGCGTACTACGAGCTGGGCTGGGGCGGCTGGTGGTTCTGGGACCCGGTGGAGAACGCATCCTTCATGCCGTGGCTCGCGGGCACGGCGCTCATCCACTCGCTCGCGGTGACGGAAAAGCGCGGCACCTTCCGCAGCCTGGACCGTGCTGCTCGCCATCGTCGCCTTCTCCCTCTCGCTCGTGGGGACGTTCCTCGTACGCTCCGGCGTGCTCACCTCGGTGCACGCCTTCGCGACCGATCCGCGGCGCGGCATCTTCATCCTCCTCTTCCTGGTGATCGTGATCGGGGGCTCGCTCGCGGTCTTCGCCTGGCGCGCCCCGCGCGTGGGCCTCGGCAGCGGTTTCGCGCCGGTGTCGCGCGAGTCCATGCTGCTCGCGAACAACGTGCTGCTCGCCGTGGCGATCGCCGCCGTGATCCTCGGCACGCTCTACCCGCTGTTCCTCGACGCGTTGAAGCTCGGCAAGATCTCGGTAGGGCCGCCGTACTTCGACGCGGTGTTCTTCCCGCTCATGGCTCCGGCCGTCTTCCTCATGGCGATCGGGCCGATCGCGAGCTGGAAGCACGCGCAGCTCCCGGACCTCTGGGTGCGGCTGCGCTGGGCGTTCGGCGTCGCCGTGGTGGCCGCCGTGCTGCTGCCCTTCGTGCTCGGGCGCTGGTCGCCGCTCGTCGCCTTCAGCCTCTGGCTGGCCCTCTGGGTCGTCGCCGCGACGGTCGCGCAGGTCGTGCAGCGGCTGCGCGCCGCGCCGCAGCCCACGCTGGGCGGCAAGATCCGCGCGCAATCGCTGTCGTGGTACGGGATGACCGTGGCCCACCTCGGCATCGCGGTCTTCATCTTCGGCGTCACGATCGTGAAGGGCTACGAGACCGAGCGCGACCTGCGCATGGCGCCGGGCGACCACACCGTGATCGGCGGGTACGACTTCCAGTTCAAGGGCACGAAGGAAGTCCCCGGGCCCAACTACAGCGCGATCGAAGGCGAGTTCGACGTCCGCCGCGTCGGCTCGCCCGACGTCTTCCTCACTCTCCACCCGCAGAAGCGCATGTACGCCGCGTCGGGCCAGACCATGACGGAGGCGGCGATCGAACACCGGGCATCACGCGCGACCTCTACGTGTCCCTCGGCGAGCCCGTCGACAACGACGCCTGGGGCGTGCGCGTGTACCACAAGCCGTTCGTCGACTGGATCTGGGGCGGCTGCTTCGTCATGGCGCTGGGCGGCTTCGCTGGCGCTCTCGGACCGCCGCTACCGCTCGCGCCGTGCGGCAATCGTCCCGGCGGGCGCGGCGGCACAGGCATCGCGGCCATGAAGGCGCTGAAGTTCGGCATCCCGCTCGTCGTCTTCGCGATGCTGGTGGGCTTCTTCGCGGTGGGCCTCATGCGCGACCCGCGCGAGGTGCCCTCGCCCTTCATCGGCAAGCCCGCTCCGGAATTCAAGCTCACGGCAGCTCCACGCCGCGGACCGCACCTTCGGACCCGACAACATGCGCGGCAAGGTGTGGCTGCTCAACGTATGGGCCTCGTGGTGCGTCTCGTGCCGCGTCGAGCACCCGCTGCTGGTCGAGATGTCGAAGAAGCGGCTCGTGCCCATCGTCGGGCCTCAACTACAAGGACAAGCGCGAGGATGGGCTGCAGTGGCTCGACGCGCCACGGCGATCCGTACATGCTCTCCGCGTACGACGACCAGGGCCAGGTCGGCATCGACTACGGCGTGTACGGCGTCCCCGAGACCTTCGTGATCGACAAGCAGGGCGTCATCCGCTACAAGCAGATCGGCCCCATCACGCAGGAAGCGCTCGACAAGACCATCCTGCCCCTCGTGAAGAAGCTCAACGGATGAGGACGATCCTCGCGGCGATCCTCCTCGCCTTCGTCGCGTCCGCCTTCGGCCAGGCCGAGGAAGTCGCTCACCCCGATGCGCGCGTGGAGCAGCGCCTCAAGGACCTGGGCGAGGAGCTGCGCTGCCTCGTGTGCCAGAACCAGACGATCGCGGATTCCGCGGCCCCGCTCGCCCTCGACCTGCGCAACCAGATCCGCGCGCAGATCGCGCAGGGCAGGAGCGACGACGAGATCCGCGCCTACATGGTCGAGCGCTACGGCGACTTCGTCCTGTACCAGCCGCCGTTCAAGGCGATCACCGTGCTGTTATGGGTGGGACCCTTCGCCTTGCTCGCGGCGGGCATCGTGATCCTCGGAGTGGCGCTGCGCCGCCGCAAGGCGCTCGCCGCGCCGCCCGCGCCGCAGGCCGATCGGCGCCGCGCGGACATCGCCGCATTGCTGGAGTCGGACCGGGCGCCGCCCGGCGGGACGATAGGCTAGGCGCCGGCGGGAGCCGCAGCGCGCGCCGCGGTCGCGGGCGCCTCGACGAATCCCAGATCGCGCGAGACGTCGCGCGCGGCGACGATGAGCATGTGCGCGAGCTCCTCGCGCCGCGCCCCGAGGATCGCCTTCTCCGCGCCCCAGACGCCGATCGCGGCCACGACGCCCCCGCGTGCGATCGCGCACCGGAGCCGCGATTCCCGACACGCCCACGCGGAACTCGCCGCGGTTCATCGCGTAGCCGCGCAGCCGCGTCTCCTCCAGGTCGCGCTCGATGTCCTTGCGGCGGGTGAGCGTGATGCGGTGTGTAGCGCTTCACGTGCGCCATCGCCAGGTCGAGCGCCTCCTGCGGCAGCCACGCGAGCAGCGCCTTGCCGGTGGAGGTCACCGTCGCCGGCACGCGCGACCCGATGCTGGTCATGGCCTTCAGCGGCTGCGCGCTGTCGACCTTGTCCACGTAGACGACGAAGCCGGAATCGAACACGGCGAGCTGCACCGACTCGTGGGTCTCCACGCACAGCCGGCGCAGCCGCGGCTGGGCCACCGTGACCAGGTCCACGTCGCGCACCAGCAGCGAGCCCAGCTCCCAGATCTTGAGCGTGGGCGAATACAGGGTGGTCGCCGGGTCCTTCTTCACGTAGCCCAGGACGGTGAGCGTGGAAAGCAGCCGGTAGACGTTGGGCTTGGTGAGTCCGAGCTGGCGCGCGAGCTCGGTGAGCCGGCGGGGCTGGCCGGAGCGCACGAGCGCCTCGAGGAGGTTCAACGCCTTCTGGACCGTCTGTTCCATCGCGGGGGGCTCGCTCAGGGAAGGCCGTGCGACCATATCCTACGCCCAGCGCGAAAAACGCGCCGGGGACGCGCTAGATCAGCACGGGCCGGTCCGGAAGCTCGTTGCGCGCCTTCGCGCGCGGGGAAATCGGCGCGCGAGCAGCTCGGAGACCGCGCCCACGCCTGCGACGCGCGCCCTCCTCGAAGCGGCCGTCGCGGAAATGCCGCTCCATCATGCGGCAGATCGCCTGCCATTCCGCGCGCTCGACCTGCGCCTCGATGCCGCGGTCGGCGACGATCTCGACGCGCCGGTCGGCCAGCAGCAGGTAGATCAGCACGCCGTTGTTCTCCTCGGTGTTCCACACGCCGTGCGAGCGCGAACACCTCGCGCGCGCGCTCGCGCGAGCCGACGCTCGCGCCACAGCTGGCCCGAGGTGAGCTCCGCCTCCACCACGAACACGAGCTGGCCGCGATGCGACCTTCTCCAGCGCCGCGATCTCGCGCTGGATCGCCTCCAGCGTGGCGCGCGGAAACGCGTCGCGCTCCCGCGCCGGGGACTCATCAGAGTGCCGCCAGAAGCGCCGCGAGGTCCATCACCAGCTCCCCGAGGCGCCGCCGCCGTCGAAGCCGCCGCCGCCCCCGCTGAAGCCGCCGCCGCCCGCCGCCGCCCCACGACCCGCCGCCGGAGAAACCGCCGTCCGCCCCAGCCGCCGGGGCGCATGCCCCGCGCGAGGCCGCTGCCGCTGAAGACGCGTGAAGACGAAGGCGAAGATCGCCCGCGACCACCGCGAACGCGAGGCTGCCGAAGAGGAACCACGCGGCAAGCGCCGGTGATGCCCGAGGTGAGTCGCTCGCGCCGAAGAAGCGCCCAGGAGGCCGCGCAGCACCATGCCCACGACGGGCACGATGAAGAATCGCGAGGAAGAAGAAATTCGAGTACGACGAGACCGCGTCCGACCTTGCGCGCCGACTGGCTTCGCCTCGGGCAGCGGCAGCTGCTCGCCCTCGATCGCCTTCATGATCGCGTCGACGCCCGCGTCGATGCCGCCCGCGAAATCGCCGTTGCGGAAACGCGGCGCCATGATGTCGGCGATGATGCGCTTGGACAGCGACATCGGTGAGCGTGCCCTGCACGCCGCGCCCCGTGTGGATGCGGATCTTGCGCTGCTGCTTCGCGACCACGAAGAGCACGCCGTCGTCCACGCCCTTGCGACCGAGCTTCCATTCGTCGGTCACGCGCGTGGAGAAATCCTCGATCGGCTCGGTCCCGATGGAGGGCACCAGCAGCACCGCGACCTGCGAGCCGCGCTCGCTGCTCGAAGGCCGCGCAGCTTCGCTTCGAGCGAGTCGCGCTCGGCCGTGGTGAGCGTCCCGGTCTGGTCGATGACGTGCGCGGTGAGCTTCGGCACCGGATCTCGTCCGGGCGCGGCCGCGAGCGCGGCCCGCCGCGCACCAGCACGAGCGCGGCGGCGAGGAGGCAGCCCAGCGCAGTCATCTACTTCGTCGTCGCGGGCGAGGCAGCGGGCGTGGGCGCGGGCGTGGGCGCGGCGGGCACCGCGGACTTCGGCGCGAAATCGACCTTCGGCGGCTCGGCGATCGCCTTCTCGTTCTCGACCGTGAAGCTCTCCTTCGTCTTGTAGCCGAACATCATCGCCGTGAGGTTGGTCGGGAACTGGCGCACGAGGATGTTGTAGTCCTGGGTCGCCTTGATGAAGCGGTTGCGCGCCGTGGTGATGCGGTTCTCCGTGCCCTCGAGCTGCGCCTGCAGCTCGCGGAAGTTCGGCGTCGCTCTTCAGCTGCGGATAGTTCTCCGCCACCACGAGCAGCCGCGAGAGCGCGCTCGTGAGCTGGCCCTGCGCCTGGCTGGAATTGCTTCATCGCCTGCGGATCGTTCAGCGCCTCGGGCGTGAGCTGCACCGAGCCCACCCTGGCGCGCGCCTGGGTCACGCCGAGCAGCACGTCCTTTTCCTGGGTCGCGTAGCCCTGCACGGTCGCCACGAGGTTGGGGATGAGGTCGGCGCGGCGCTTGTACTGGTTCAGCACCTCGGCCCAGGCCGCCTTCACCTGCTCGTCCTTGGTCTGGAACTCGTTGTAGCCGCAGCCGGAAGCGTGAGCGCCGCCAGCAGCGGCAGGGCCCACAGGAGCTTGCGCATATTTCTTTCTCCTGAAGTGCCGCGAGATCGCGCCGGGATGAATGATGTGGGCCGCTGCTCGCCGCTTTTCAAGCCGCCTCGCCCAGCGTGCGGCGGGCGAAGCAGCAGGTCCTCCCACGCTTTCGCCTTCTCGGGAAGGCTGCGCAGGAGGTAGGCCGGGTGATAGGTCACCACGAGCGGCGTGCCGCGGTAGCGGTGCACGCGCCCGCGCAGGCTAGCGAGGCTCGCTTCGGTGCGCGAGCAGGCGCATGGCGGCGGCCTTGCCCAGGGCGACGATGAGCTTCGGCCGGATGAGCTCGATCTGCCGGTCGAGGTACGGCGCGCACGCGGCCGCTTCCTCGGGCGTGGGCGTGCGATTGCCCGGCGGGCGGCACTTCACGACGTTGGCGATGTAGACCTCGCGCCCGCGCCGCAAGCCGATCGCCGCGAGCATGCTGTCGAGCAGGCGGCCGGCCTGTCCCACGAACGGCTCGCCCTGCTCGTCCTCGTCGGCGCCCGGGCCCTTCGCCCACGAAGAGCCACGGCGCCGACTCGTGGCCCACGCCGAATACCGCCTGCTTGCGGCCGCGGCACAGCCCGCACGCGGCGCATGTGCGCACCGCCTCCTTCAGCTCGTTCCATCCCATCGCGGCGACGTCGCCGGCGGCAGCCGGCTCGCGCGATTCGCGCATCTCCGGCGCCGGGCCCCGCGCCGCGCGCGGCGCGTCCACGAGGCCGTAGAGCGTGGCGACGGAGCCCAGCTCGAGCGCCTCGAGCGCGCGCTTGTCCATCAGAGCGTGAGCCCGAGGAAGAGCGCGTCCTCGCGGCCGTGCGCGGCGGGATAGTACTCGGGTCGGATCGCGATCTGCTGGAAGCCCAGCTTGCGATAGAGGTGGCGCGCGGCGTTGTTCGACGGGCGCACCTCGAGGTACACGATCTGCGCGCCGGCGTCGCGCGCGACCTGGATCATGTGGCCGAGGAAGCCGCGGCCGATGCCCTGGTTCTGCCACTCGCCCGCCACCGCGAAGTTGAGGAGGTGCGCCTCGTCGAGCGCCACCATCAGCACGGCGTAGCCGATCACCGCCTCGCCGTGCGCGGCCACCCAGCAATCGTAGCCGGCGGTCACCGAGTCGCGGAAATTGCCGAGGCTCCACGGGTATTCGTAGAGGGACTTCTCCAGGCGCGCCACCTCGGCCAGGTCGGCCGCGCGCATGCGCCGGTAATGCAGCTGCGGGATGGGGACCGCGCTCACCGTCTCGCCCTTCGCTCCTCGCTCGTGAGAGCGACCTTGTCGCGCAAGTATAGGGGCGCGGCGTCCTCGGCCGCCACGGCGGCGCCGCGCGCGAAGCGGCGCGCCGCAAGCCGTGCGACAGCGCCGGCGCGCGGAAGGTCGCCCTCGAAGCGCATCTCGACCGCGTCGCGATAGGCCTCGCGCAGCCAGGGCAGCCGCTCGAAGCCGCTGCCGGTCGCCGCCCACAGCCGGCCCGGCAGCGAAGGCAGCGACGACGCGTCGGCGAGGCGCGGGGCGATGACCTCGTCCCAGTCGTCGCCGACGCGCGCGTAGGCCGCGAGATAAGCCTCGTTCATGCGCGCGTCGAGCGCCGCGATCACGCGCCTCTCGTTCGACTGCTCGGCGAGCGCCAGCAGCGACGGCACCGGAACCACCGGCCGCTGCGCCGCGAAGGCGAGCCCCTGCACGATCCCGCACGCGATGCGGATGCCGGTGAACGAACCCGGTCCCTGGCCGAAAGCGAACGCGTCCATGGCGCGGGGCTCGAGGTGCGCGCGCTCGAGCACGCGCCGGATCATCGGCACCAGCATCTCGGAGTGGCGGTTCTCGGCCATCGCCTCCTCGACGAAGAACTCCTTGTCCCGCAGCAGCGCGACCGAGCAGAGCTCGGTGGAGGTTTCGATGGCGAGGAGGTTCATGCGGTCATTATAGCCGAGGGTTGGCGGCCTTTGTTAGATTTAATAATCAATGTGTTATGTAATACTTCTAAAGTTATTTCGAGGTAGCGAGGGAGGCCGTCGGCCGAAGCGGCGCCCGGAAACGGCTGGCCGCTCCATGGCATTGCGCGGTGCCCTCGCGAATCGAATCGGGACGGGGTTTCGAGCGGCGCGATGGGCGCCCCATCCCCGACGCCTTTCCTCGCCGCGGCCTGAATCGATTCAGGCTTTGATCAGATCGAGCGGCCGGAAGCCGGCGCCGAGCACGTCGCGCGAGTCGATCCCCCACCAGCGCTCGAGGAACGTGGCGTAGTAGGCGCGGAAATCGACGGCGTGCGGCAGGTTGCCGTTGCCGTCGAGCCGGTCGAGCGCAGGAGGAGCGCCGTAGAGACCGCCGCGAACCGCGCCGCCGAGGACGAAATGCGCGCTCGCGGTTCCGTGGTCGGTGCCGCCGCTCTCGTTCTCGCGTGCTCGGCGCCCGAACTCCGCGTAGGTCGCGATCACCGTCGAATCCCAGCGCCCGATCTCGATGAGCGCCGCGGACAGCGCGGCGAGGCCCTCCCCGAGCTGGCGCAGCAAGTTCGCGTGCACGCCCTGCTGGTTCGCATGGGTGTCGAAGCTGCCCAGCGAGAGGCGCACCACCGCGATGCCCGCGGGATTGGCGGCGAGCTGCGCCGCGGTGCCGGCCGCGCTGCCGAACGGACCCTGCGGAAACGCCGTGGCGAGCTCGCGCCCCGCGTGCAGGCGCTGCGCCGACACGCGTACGTCGTTCTCGACCCGCAGGATGTGGGCGAGCGAGGCGTTGCGCACCGCCGCCGGCTCGGGCCGCGCGAAGCGCGCGTTGCGCAGGAACTGCTCGGGGCTGGTCAACGCGAGCGCGCGGGCCTTGCGCCCGGAAAGCGGCCCCATGCCCCCGGAGCCCACCACCACGCCGTCGGCCGCGAACGTCGCGGGGCACGGCGAGCGCTCGAAGGCGCGTGCGATCCAGCCTTCGTCGAGGTACTCGTCGCTTTTCGACGCCGTGTCCCAGATCTCGATGGAACGGAAGTGGGACAGGTTCGGATCCGGATAACCCACGCCTTGAACCACGGCGAGCTCGTGCGCCTCCCAGATCGGGCGCAGCGGCGCGAGCGACGGATGCAGGCCCGAGCGCTCGGTGAGCTGCACGACCTGCTCGCGCGCAATGGCGAGGCGCGGGCGCAGCTCGGCGTAGCGCGGATCGGCGAACGGCACGACGGTGTTCAATCCGTCGTTGCCACCCTTCAGCTCCACGAGCACCAGCAGGCGCCGCGCGCCGGGCGCGGCCGCCGCGCGGGCCAGGTCGGGAAGGCCCGCGAACGGGAGCAGCGCGGAGAGCCGGAGGAAGTCGCGTCGGTCCATGGTCCTCACTTGAGCTGGTAGGCGGGATCGGCAGCCAGCGCGCGCACGCGCGCGGCGGCATCGAGGTCCGCGGGCACCGCGTTCACCGCGGCGGTCGCGAGCACGAGGTGGTCCAGGTCGGCGCTGCGGGAGTCCGGGGCGAGCGAGTGCGCCCAACGCTCCGGATCGAACGCGTAGGAGCCCATGCCCCGCTCCATCATGCGGCGCAGGCGCGCGCCGGGCGCGTCGTTGCGCGCGGACACCGCGGCGGGCTCCATCGTCGCGTCGCCTTCGGAGGCGGCCATCGCGGCCATGCGCTCGGAGCCGCGGAATACTCGATCGACGAACTGCTTGCGGCCGAGGAGCGTGGCGGAATCGATCCACGCGTCGCCGCCCGGCCAGCCCTTCACGTTCGGCGGCGAGAAGAGGTTCTGCCCGAAGGCCGCGCAGGCGACGGCCGCGGGGCGCAGGTCGTCGGGACGGATGCCGAATGTGTGCAGAGTGCCCGCCACGAGGTCCACGGGCGACTTGACCAGCGTCGCGCGATTCTCCGGCGCCCAGAACGCGTCGGACAGGAGGATCGCGCGTACCAGCGGCTTGATCTCGTAGTGCGCGCCGCGAAAGACCTCGGCCCAGCGCTCCACCACCGCGTTGTCGGGCGTGGGCGAGACGAACTCGAGCCAGAGCTTGCGCGCGATGAGGCGCGCGGTCTCGGGGCGTGCGAGCAGGATGTCGAGCACCTGGTCGCCGTCCAGGCGTCCGCTCACGCCGAGCACGGTCTTCTCGCCGCCATCGTGGAAGAACGGCCGATACCGATATGCGCCGGTGTCGCGATCGAGGCTCCAGCCGGTGAAGGCGCGCGCCGCCTCCTTCACGTCCTTCTCGCCGTAGTGCCCGACGCCGAGCGTGAAGAGCTCCATCACCTCGCGCGCGAAGTTCTCGTTGGGCGCCTCGCGCCGGCTGCGCGCGTTGTCCAGGTAGACCAGCATCGCCGGATCCTTCGCCACCGCGTGCAGCAGCGTCGCGAAGTTGCCCAGCGCATCGCGCCGCAGCAGCGCGTTCTGCCGGTACATGAGCTGGCCCAGCTTCACCTTCTGCTGGCTGGTGGCGAAATGGTTGTGCCAGAAGAGCGTCATGCGCTCCGTGAGCGGGCTCGGCGTGGCGAGCATCTCGCCGAGCCACCACGCGCGCAGCTCGAGTCCCTCGAGCACCAGGCGGCGCTGGAAGGCCTTGCGCTCGTCGGCGGAGAGCTCGCGCAGGCGCGGCGGCGGCGTGAACGGCGCGCGGGCGAATTCGGGCGGCGGGGTCACCGCCTCGCGGCGCGTGCCGGCGAGAAGGCGATCGACGGCCTGCGCGCGGTCGAGCGCCGCATACTCGCGGATCTCGCGGTCGCTCGCGCCGAAACCCACGCGGTCGAGCAGGTGCCGCGCGCCCTCGTAGCCGATCGCCTCGGCATGGGCGAGCGCCGCGGCGGAAAGCGCCAGCACGGCAAGGAGAAATCTCATGGTGCGGGCAAAAGCATGACACAGCCCGCGCCGGCCGTGGAGGCCGGCGCGGGCCGGCCGGTTACTGCTTCCCGCCGTGGTGGCGGTGGGCGGCGCTCAGCTCCTCCGGGGTGAGGTAGCCGTCGCCGTTGGTGTCGAGCTGGTCGAAGTGCTGCGCGAGGCGCGGCGCGGCCTGCGCCTCCGCCTTGCTGATGCGCCCGTCGCCGTCGGTGTCGAGCTTCTTCCAATGCTGGGCGCGAGCCTGCTGGAAGTGCGCACGCAATTCCTCGCGCGTGATCTGGCCGTCGTGGTTGGCGTCGATCTCGTCGAAGTGCTGCGCGAGCTTCGGCAGCGCGGCGGCTTCCTCGCGGCTGATCATGCCGTCGCCGTTGGTGTCGGCGGCGCGCAGCCGCTCCATCATGGGATGGCGGCCTTGGCCGCCCTGCGGGCCGAGCGGACCCTGGGGCTGGTCCGCGAAGGCGAGGAGGGCCGCCGAGCCGAGGCCCAGCGCGGTGAGGATCGCGACGTATTTCATGTGTGTCCTTTCAGTGGAGCATCGAGTGGGGCTCGAGCGGATGCACCGAGCGTAAGCCGATCAACGCGCGAACTCGTGTGCGGGAGACATCGGGTGGTAACCGGTTGTAAGCGGCGCTCGCCGGAGGCGCCGGCTGTTAACATTCCATTACATATGGCGCCGGGAACGGCGCCCGCGGCCGTTACGATCCTTCCATGCAGACTGCGCAACGCCAGAAGATCCTGGTCGTCGACGACGACCTGCGGCTGCGCGACCTCCTCAAGCGTTACTTGTCCGAGCAGGGGTTCGCGGTCGACACCGTGCCCGACGCCGCGGCGATGGATCGAAGCCTCGCGCGCGTGCGCTACGACCTCATCGTCCTCGACCTCATGCTGCCGGGCGAGGACGGGCTCGCGATCTGCCGGCGCCTGCGCGCGGGCGCCAATCCGGTCGCGGTGATCATGCTCACCGCGAAGGGCGACGACGTGGACCGCATCCTGGGCCTGGAGATGGGCGCGGACGACTACCTCGCGAAGCCCTTCAACCCGCGCGAGCTCGTGGCGCGCATCCACGCGGTGCTGCGCCGCCAGGGACCGCAGGAGGCGCCGGGCGCGCCGACGCAGGAGGAGAAGGTCGTCGGGTTCGGGCCCTTCGCGCTCAACCTCGCCAATCGCTCGCTCACCCGCGACGGCCAGCCGATCGCGCTCACCACGGGCGAGTTCGCGCTGCTCAAGGCCCTCGCCCTGCATCCGCGCGAGCCGATGTCGCGCGACAAGCTGATGGAGCTCGCGCGCGGGCGCGAGCACGAGAGCTACGACCGCTCGATCGACGTGCAGGTCTCGCGCCTGCGCAAGCTCCTCGCCGAGGATCCCCAGGCGCCCCGCTACATCCAGACCGTGTGGGGCTTCGGCTACGTGTTCATCCCCGACGGCGCGCCGCAGAAATGAGACTGCTGCCCGCTTCGCTCCTGTGGCGGACGTTGATCGTGATGATCGCCGCGCTCGTGCTCTCGCAGGCCGCGGCCATGTGGCTGCTGCACGAGTACGTGACGCAGCCGCGGCACGCGGCGCGCGTGGGCCAGTTCGTGAGCCACCTGAAGACGATCAGCGCCGCGCTCGCCACGATGGATCCCGCGCAGCAGGAGCACTTCATCGCGGCCATCGCCGAGAAGGAGGGCATCCGCATCATGCCGGTGCGCGGCGACGAGCGCATGCATCCCGCGGGCAACGTGATGCCCATGCGCCTCTTCCGCGAGCGCATCCGCGAGATCTTCGGCCCCCAGGCCGAGGTGTACGTGCGCGGCGCGGACAACGGCGGCGCGGGGCCGGGCCGGCCCGGTCCGCAGGTGCTGTGGATCCGGCTGCCCGGCGGCGAGCGCGGATTCTGGGTGGCGTTCCCGCGCGGGCGCATCGATCGCGACCCGGCCGCCGCGCTCGTCGCGTGGGGCGCGGCCGGGCTCGCCATCGCGATCGCCGCGACGTTCTTCCTCGTCTTTCGCCTCAACCGCCCGCTCGCGGAGCTCGCGCGCGCGGCGGAGAAGCTCGGCAAGGGCGGCGACCCCGCGCCGGTTTCCGAAACCGGGCCGTCGGAGATCCGCGCCGTGGCGCGCGCGTTCAACCAGATGAAGGACGACCTGCAGCAGGGCCAGCGCGAGCGCGCCACCTTCCTCGCCGGGATCTCGCACGACCTGCGCACGCCGCTCGCGCGCCTGCGCCTGGAGGTGGAAATGCTGGGAGACACGGGCGGGGCCGGCACCCAGCGCGGCATGGTGCAGGACCTGGACGACATGAACGCGATCATCGACCAGTTCATCGACTTCACGCGCAGCGAGGCGGCCGAGCCGCGGGTGCCCGTGAACCTGGGCGAGCTCGCGCGCTCCTGCGCGGAGCGCGCGGCGCGGGGCGGTGCCGACGTGCGCTGCGAGCTGGGGGACGTGCCGGTGATGATGCTGCGCCCGCTCGCCATGCAGCGGCTCGTGGACAACCTGCTCGCGAACGCCGCGCGGCACGCGGGCGGCCAGGTCACGCTGCGCACGGCCACGGGCGAGGGGCGCGCGACGATTTCCGCGCTGGACCGCGGCCCCGGCATCCCGCCGGGACTGGTGGAACGCCTGAAGCAGCCCTTCACCCGCCGCGACGAAGCGCGCAGCGGATCCTCGGGCGCGGGGCTGGGGCTGGCGATCGTGGACCGGATCGCGACCCTGCACGGCGGCCGGCTGGAGCTGCTCCCGCGCGAGGGCGGGGGGCTGGAGGCGCGGGTAAGCCTGCCTCTTGGGGCCTGAACGGCCCGCCCTTGTCGGCCGGCAAGACGGCCCGGTGGAGCGGCGCGCAGAATGAATCTTCGGTTCGGCAAGGCGAACCCCCGTGCGACGTGGCCCTAGTCGGGCTGTCATCCGAAACGGGGTCTCACCCGTTGAATCAAGTTGGATCGAGGATGTCCTACAAGAGGACGGAGCGAAGGAGCAAGACATGAAATCGCTGAAGACTCTTCTGGTTGCGGCGCTCGCGGCGGGTAGCTTGGCGGTAGCCGCGGATGCGTCGGCGCAACATCACGGCGGCGGCGGTGGCGGGCATTCGTCCGGTGGCGGGCATTCGTCCGGCGGCGGTCACTGGTCCGGAGGCGGCCACTCCGGCGGGCATTGGGGCGGCGGCCACTGGGGCGGCGGACATGGCTACTACGGTGGCGGCTGGGGCTTCTACCTCGGCGTGCCGTTCTACTGGCCGGGGTACTACTGGGGGGGTATCCGTACTACGGCTACCCCTACTCCTACCCGTACTACGACTATGCGCCGGCCTACTACGGCGACTACGGATATCAGGGGTACCCGCAGGGGCAGATGTATGGCCCGCAGGGGCCCATGTATGAAGAGGCTCCGACCACGCAGGTCGTGCCCGGACCGGGTGCCCCCAACCAGGGCCCGCTGTACATGAACTACTGCGAGTCCGCGAAGGCGTACTACCCGAAGGTCACCACGTGCCCCGAGGGCTGGAAGTTCATCGCGCCGACGCGGTGAGCCGCGCGCCGCGCGCGCCGAAGAAGGCTTCCACCTCGGCGAGCGAGCGGGTGCGCTTGAACGGCGGCAGCGCGCGCCAGATGCGCTTGCCGTAGGGCTTGTCGACGAGCCGCGGGTCGCAGATCACGAGCGCCCCGCGGTCCGTCTCGTCGCGGATGAGCCGCCCCGCGCCCTGCTTCAGGGCGATCACGGCGCGCGGCAGCTGGTAGTCCATGAAGGCGTTGCCCCCGGCGCGATTGATGCGCTCGATGCATGCGGCGAGCACCGGCTCGTCGGGCGGATTGAACGGCAGCCGGTCGATCACCACCACCGAGAGCTGCTCGCCCTTCACGTCCACGCCCTCCCAGAACGATTGCGAGCCGACCAGGATCGCGTTCGGCGAGCGCCGGAAGCGCTCGAGCAGCTCGTTCTTCGAGCCGCTGCCCTGCAGCAACAGCGGCCATTCGAGGCCTTCGCCCTTCAGCTTCGCGGCGAGCCGGTCGTATCCGCGCTCCATCGCGCGCAGGCTCGTGAAGAGCAGGAACGCGTGGCCGCCGCTCGCGCGCACCACCGGCCATGCCGCCTCGATCACCCCTTCGCCGTAGCCCTCGGAGTTGGGATCGGGCAGCCCCTCCGGGACGTAGAGCAGCGCCTGGTGCTCGAAATCGTAGGGGCTTGGCCAGCTCGCCGTGCGCGCCTCCGCGAGGCCCATCTCGTTCTGGTAGTGCGTGAAGTCCCCGTTCACCGAAAGCGTCGCGGAGGTGAAGATCCAGGCACGCTCGCCCGCCTCCATGCGCCCGCGGAAGATGCGCCCCACGTCGAGCGGCGTCACGTAGAGCGACGCCGACTGCGGGTACGACTCGATCCAGCGCACGAAGTCCCCTCCGGCCGGTGCCTCCCCGCAGGCGTCCTCGCGCGGCCGCTCGTCGGCTTCGCGCCATTCGCCGATGCGCGCGAGGCACTCGTCGGCGCGCACGCGGCAATTGCGGATCTCCTCCGCCCGCTCCTCCTGCGCGCGCAGCCGCTCGGCGAGCGCGGCGAGCCGGGTGGCGAGCGCGTCCAGCGCGCGGTCGAACGCGGCGCGCTCGCGCAGCGCGCCGAGCGCGATGCGGCCGGTCGCCGGCCCCAGGGCGAGGCGCAGCTCGCGCGCTCCGCGCTCGACCTCCGCGGCCGCGTCCCCGATGTCGGGTCCCCTCGCGCGCGTGCTGCGCTTCCGCGATCCGGGCGTCGCGGCCGATCTCGATCAGTTGCGTGGTCGACAGCGTCTGGCCGAAGAAGAGCCGCGCGAGATCCGGCAGGTGGTGCGCCTCGTCGAAGATCACCGTGTTCGCGTCGGGCAGGAGGTCCGCGACCCCCTCGTCGCGCAGCGCCACGTCGGCGAAGAAGAGATGGTGGTTGACGACCACGATGTCCGCCTCGGCTGCGCGCTTGCGCGCCTTCATCACGAAGCAGTCCTGGTAATGGCGGCACGCGGAGCCGAGGCAGTTCTCGCGCGTCGAGGTCGCGTGCGCCCAGGCGCCGGAGCCCTCGGGCACGTCGGCGCAATCGCCGCGGTCCCCGCTCATCGTGCGCGCCGCGAAGCTGCGGATGCGCTGCAGGTGCGCGATCTCCTCGCGCGCCGCGAACATCCCCTGCTGCGCGTTCACCTCGAGATGGTGCAGGCAGACGTAGTTCGCGCGCCCCTTGAGCAGCGCCACGTCCACCGCCGCCCCGAGCGCCTGGCGCACGCGCGGCAGGTCGCGGTGGAAGAGCTGGTCCTGCAGCGTCTTGGTGCCCGTCGAGACGATCACGCGGCCGCCCGCGAGCAGCGCGGGCACGAGGTACGCGAAGGTCTTGCCCGTTCCCGGTCCCGGCCTCCGCGATCAGCACGCGCGCGGCTCTCGATGGCCTCGAGCACGGCGCGCGCGAACTCCACCTGCTGGGCCCGATGGCGGAAGCCCGGCTCCGCGCGCGCGAGCGGTCCGTCCGCGGCGAAGAGCGCGTCCAGATCGATGCGCACGGGGGCCCGGTCGTTCACGCGCGGCCGAAGACGATGCGCTCGTCGCGCAGCAGCCGCGCGACGAGGGCCACGCAGGCGAGCGCGATCGCCAGCGAAATCGCGGAAGGCACGGCCCAGTCGGCGAGCGTCAACGCGTCACCGCGCACGACGCGCGAGAGCACGACCTGCTGCCCCAGCACCGGCACCGCGAGCTGCCACGCCGCGTCCTTGAGCCCGGAGAAGAGCACGATCACCGGGACGAAGGAGATCGCCGTGGCGAGGTAGCTCACGTAGGTCTGCGCCTCGCGGTACGAGCGGCCGTAGGTGCAGATCAGCATCTGCAGCGCCGAGGTCATCGCCGCGAACGGGACCACCATGGCGAAGAAGCGCGCGAGCTCCGGTGCGCCGAACACCATGAGTCGCGGCGAGCTTGCGCTCCGCGTAGAGCGAGGCCGCGATGGCGAAGCCGGTGAGCGTCAGCAGAGCCACGCCGCAGGCGAACGTCCACGCGGCGAGCCATTTGCCGAGCACGATCCGGCCGGCGGGAACGGGATTGCCCAGCAGCGGCTCGAGGGAGCCGCGCTCGCGCTCGCCCGCCGTCGAGTCGATCGCGATCGTCATCCCCCCGAGCAGCGGCGAGAGCAGCGCGAACATCGGGATCAGGAAGAGCAGGAACGCGCCCTTCTGCCGCGGCGTGGCGGTGCTGCACGCGCTCGACCTTCACCGGCTGCCCGAGATCCGGGCTCACGCCGCGCGCGATCATGCGCAGCATCCCGGTCTCCTGGTTGAACGCGCGCAGCAGCCGCTCGGCCTGGCGCGTGGCCGGGCCCCGCATCGGTGCGCGAATCGTCGAACACGATCTCCAGCGCGCGCCGTCGCCCGAAAGCCAGTGCTCCTGGAAATCCTCGGGCACCACGATCACCGCGTCCAGGCGGCCCGTCGCGCATGCGCGCCTCGTAGTCGCCGGGCGCGGTCTCGATCTCCGACGTCGTTGCGCTGCAGGAAGTTCACCAGCGCCGGCGCGCGCTCCTGGCCCAGCGACGCGCACCTTGAGGTCGCCGCCTTCTCCTCCAGGCCGGAGATGAAATGCGCCACCAGCACCAGCGTCAGCGGGACCGGTGAGGATCGAGGCCACGAGCACCATCAGCGCGGTGCGCCGGTCGCGCAGCGCCGTCGCGCACCTCCTTCAGGTACACGGTGAGCGCGGCCGGCCTCACGGTGCCACCTCCTCGCCGGCCAGGCGCACGAACGCGTCCTCGAGGCTCGCGCGCCGCTCGCCGCGAGCAGCTCGTCGGCGGTGCCCTGCGCCACCACCGAGCCGCTTCGCGATGATCACGATCTCGTCGCACAGCGCGGAGACCTCCTGCATCACATGGCTCGAGAAGAGCACGCACTTGCCCGCGTAGCGCAGCTGGCGGATCACCTCGCGCAGGTTGCGCGTGGTCATCACGTCCAGCCCGTTGGTCGGCTCGTCGAGGATCACGTTGGGCGGATCGTGCACCATGTGCGCGCGCGATCGCGACCTTCATGCGCTCGCCCTGGGAGAAGCCGTCGGTGCGCCGGTCGAGAAGCGGCTTCATGCTCGAGCACGCCGGCCAGCCGCGCGATCGACGCCTGGACCGCCCCCGGCGCAAAGCCCGCGCAGCGCGCCGTAGTACGCGATGTTCTCGCGCGCGGTGAGCCGGGCATAGAGCCCGCGGGCGTCCGAGAGCATGCCGATGCGCGCGCGCACCGCGAGCGGATCGGCGCCGACCTCGAGGCCGTCGACCTTCGCGCGCCCCGCGCGTGGGCGCGACGAGCGTGGAGATCATGCGCAGCGTCGTGGTCTTGCCGGCGCCGTTGGGCCCGAGCAGCGCGGTGATCGCGCCGTCGGGCGCGGCGAACGACACGTCGCTCACCGCCTGCACGCCGCCGAAGCGCTTGGCGAGATTCTCGGCGACGATCAAGGCGAGATCCCGAGGGGCAGCACGAAGAGCGGGCGCGGGATGCGCTCGAGGCAGCTGCCGTCGAGGCCCTCGGCGGTGCCCTTGCGAACGAACTCCTCGATGAGGTGCGGCGCGCAGCCGTGCATGCTCACGCCGTGGCCCAGCTGCGGCGCCGTGAAGTGGCGGGCATGCGGCAGCGTCGCCGCCACTCCTCGGCATGGCGCGGCGGCGTGGCCGGATCGATGCCTCGCCGAAAGCACGAGCGCGGGCACATCCGAGCTCACCGGCGTGTAGTAGTCGGCCGGAACGCTGCCGCGCGGCCAGTCTTGCACGCGGCATGAAATCGTCCACCAGCGCGCCGCCGAAGAACGAGCGCCCGGCCGCGGCGAGGTCGGCGGGCGTGATGAGCGGGATGTCCTCGGAGCAGACGACCGACAGGTGCATCCCGAGCGAGAGGTTCTCGGAGACGTCGTCGGCGAACTCCAGGTTCTGGGCGAGCAGCGGATTGAAGTCGCCGTTCGGCGGCCGAGGCGATGCCGAACGGCAGCAGGCTCGCGAGCTCGGCCACGTAGAGCGGGCGGAAGAAGCCGGACAGGAACACGTTCTCGGTTCACCCGATCGTCTCGCGCTCGCCGGTGCGCGGGTCCTGGATCGACACCCGGAGCGGGCGGCGCGCGAGGCGCTGTCGCAGCTCCTCGATGGTCCCGCGCAGGTCCGGGTAGGTGAGGCGGCATAGCGCCTCGCCCTCGCAGCCTTCCACGAGCTTGCGCAGCGCCGCTTCCCCGTCGGCACGAAGGACAGCGGCAGCTTCATCGTCGCGGGCGCCACGCCGTCCAGCACCATCGTGCGCACGTGAGACCCGTGGCGGCGCAGGTACTCCAGCTCCGCGCGCGTGCCGTAGGAGCCGCCCCAGAGGTTGAGCTTGTCGTAGCCCAGCGCGGAGCGCACGTCGTCGAAGTCCTCCATCGCGATCGAGGTGACGTACTGGCGCGGATCGGCATCGAGCCGCTTCAGGCACGTTCGCACCAGTCGCCCGGGAGCGAGTCCTCGAACAGCGACTGCAGCGGCGCGTCCTCGTCGTCCTCGCAGTCGAGCGGATTGGATTCGCCCGTGCCGCGCTGGTCGATGAAGACCACGTCGCGCGCGTCGTTCAGGCTTGCGCGAAGAGCGGCATCACCTGGCCGCGAGCGACACGGCGCCCTGCCCCGGGCCGCCCGCGAACACGAAGATCGGGATCGGGCTCCTGGGCGCGCATGCGCGCCGGGATGATGGCGATGTTGATCTCGATGCGCCGTGCCGGACTGCGCCGCGCGGTTCTCCCAGACCTCGTATTTGCCGCATTGCGCGGCCGCCTCCACGCCGGGAAGGCCGGCACGCGGAGAGGCGCATCGTGCGCTGGGCGGTTTCGGAACCGGGATTGCAGGCTGCCAGCACGAAGGCCGCGGCGGCGCAAAGCAGGAGACGCTTCATCTCAGGGAGCGGGGTGCGGCGGGAAGTATATCCGTTTCGGCGCTACCATTCGCGGATGAATACCCCGAACTTTCCGCAGCGCGATCCCGTCCGGGCCGGATTCTGGGACCTGCGCTACGAAGCGTGTTTCGCGCCGTGGGACGCGCGGCAAGGTCCCGGCGCGCCTGCGCGAATTCGTGGCCGCCGGCGCCCGCGCGCGCAAGGTGCTGGTCCCGGGCTGCGGCAGCGCGCACGACGTGGGTTCCTCGCGCAAAGCGGCTGGGACCGTGCTGGGAATCGATTTCAGCGCCGAGGCGCTCGCCGCCGCGGCGCGCCAGCGCGGGGACCCACGCGGACCGCGTTCGCGCAGCGGACTTCTTCGCGCCGATTCGCCGAAGCGCCGTTCGCCGTGGTCTACGAGCGCGCGTTCCTCTGCGCGTTGCCGCGGCGGCTGTGGGTCGACTGGGCGCGACGCGTGGCCGAGCTCGTGGCGCCCGGCGGCCTGCTCGCGGGCTTCTTCTACTTCGACGCGGGCGATCGCGGCCCGCCCTTTGCCTCCATTCGCAGGCGCAGCTCGACGCCGCTGCTCGCGCGGCGCGTTCGAGCGCGTCGAGGATGTCCGCGGTGGACGACTCGATCCCGGTGTTCGAGGGCAAGGAGCGCTGGCAGGTTTGGCGGCGCCGCGCGTAGGCCCTCGCCCGGCCCGCTCCCAGGGGAGAGGGAGGGCTACTGCTGCTCCGAAGAGCAGCGACTGCGGATAGGCGTTGGCGTGCTGCTCGTCCACGTGGATCGCGCTGCCGGACGCGCCTGGCCGCCTCGGCCGCCCGCTTGGCCGCCGCGACCACCTCGTGGCGCGTCTCGAACACGCCGGGCAGCACCGGCAGCGATGCCGATCACGAGCTGGGGCAAGGGCCGCACGCTCTGGCTTCCGTCGCGGAGCGTGCGGGTGAAATAGCCGCGCGCGTGCGCCTCGGGCGGCACGTGCTCGCGCACCAGCGCCGGGAAATTCCGCGAGCAGCGCGCTCGGCGCGATCGCGTCCAGTCCTCGCTTTGCGCGAGCACCACGAAGCGGCCGCCCGCGACATGGCCCGCGAAATCCATGCCGGGCTCGCACGCCTCCTCGAGCAACCGCGCGGTGGCGTGGATCAGCGCGTCGCCCTGCGCGAATCCGCCCGTGTCGTTGAGCCCGCGCATCTGGTCCACCTCGACGAACCAGGCCGTGAACGGCACGTGGCGCGCGAGCAGGCGCTCGAGATGCTCGTTGATCGGCACCTGGCCCGGCAGCAGCGTGAGCGGATTCGTGTAGCGCGCGGCGAGCACGCGCGAGCGTCTGCAGCGAGCGCATCACGTCGCGGCTGGTGCCCATGCCGATGTAGCGGCCGCGCGAGCACGATCACGAAGCCGTCGGCGAAGCGGCGCGCGTCGGATTCGACCAGGATCGCCGTGAGCGCGGCGAGGTCGAGGCTCGCCTCGACGCGGATCGGCGCGCGGTCCGTGAACTCGATGCACGACCGTGCATCGAGCGCCTCGCGCTCCGCTGCCCGCCGCGGCGAGGTCGAGCCACTCCGCGGATACCACGCCTTCGACGCCTTCCGGGCCCACCACGGGAATCGCGCGAGCGCGGGCGATTGGCGGCGAATCGCTCGAGCAGCGCGCCGAGCGGTGCGTGCGGGGCGACGCGGCTCCACGGCGCGCACGAAATCGTGGGCCTGCGGCTCGGTGCCGGCGCGCAGCCGCGGCGTGGGAACGACGGGCACGCGCGCGTCCTCCTGCGCGCGCCGCGCCTCCGCGGGCAGCTCGCCGTCGGGCTGCTCGGCGGGATGGCCGATGAACCAGCCCTGCCCGCACGCGATGCCGATGTCCTTCACGACCTTGAAGTCGGCCGCGTTCTCGATGCCCTCGGCGATCACCAGCGAGCCGCAGTTGTCGGCGATGTGCTGGATCGCGCGCAGGAACTGCACCTTCACCGGGTCGTCGGCGATGCCGGTGACGAAATGCTTGTCCGCCTTCACGTACTCCGGGCGCAGCTCCGACCACAGGCGCAGGCTCGCGAACCCCTCGCCCAGGTCGTCGATCGCGATGCGGAATCCCATCGACCGGTAGAGCATCAGCGACTCGTGCACGCGGCTGGAAGTCGACCGTGGGATAGTCCTCGGTGAGCTCGATCACGACGCGCGTCGGCCTCGACCCCGATGCTCGCCATGAAGCGCGCGGCGCGTTCCTGGTCGTGCGCGCGCTGCACGATCAGCTGCGGCGACACGTTGAGGAAGAGGCTGCCGTCGAGGTCGCTCGCGGCGAACGCGCGCAGCATCTGCTGGATGCAGAGCAGGTTCAGCTCGATCCGCAGCCCTTCCAGCGCCGCCGCCGCGAAGAGCTCCGCCGGCGTCTGGATGAGCGAGCCCTGCGGGCCGCGCACCAGCGCCTCGTAGCCCAGCATGCGCCCTTCGCGGAAACCGAAGATCGGCTGGAACACCGTGGCGAGGCTCTTTTCCTCGAGCACGCGGTGCAGTTGCAGCGAGACGTCCGCGGCGGTTCGGCTGACCTGCGGCTTCAGCGTCCTGGGCGGCGATTCTCCGCGACCCCGCTCGCTAGGCGACGCCGTTCTTGCGGAACCACGTCGAGCAGGCGTTTCCACCCGTCTTCCGCCGCATCCTTGCGATAGGAGGGACGATAGTCGGCGAGGAAGCCGTGCGGAGTGTCGGGGTACGTATGGATCTCGGATGGCTTGCCGGCCGCCTTCAGCGCGGCGCGCATGCGGTCGACGCCCTCGTTGGGAATGCCGGCGTCCGCGCCGCCGTAGAGGCCGAGCACCGGGGCCTTGAGGTCCTTCACCAGCTCGATGGGATTCTTCGGCTGCAGCGCGGTTCCCGGGCCCTCGACGCGCCCGTACCATGCGACCCCCGCCTTGAGGGCCGGGTTGTGGGCGGCATAGAGCCACACGATGCGGCCGCCCCAGCAGAAGCCGGTGATGCCCAGCTTCGCGGGATCGCCGCCGTGCTGCGCGGCCCATTGCGCCGCGGCGTCGAGGTCGGACATCACCTGCGCATCGGGCACCTGCGCGACGATCGGGCGGATCGTCGTCGATGCTCTGCAGCTTCGACACGTCGCCCTGGCGCGCGTAGAGCTCGGGCGCCACGGCGAGGTAGCCCGCTTCGCGAAGCGCCGCGCGATGTCCTTGATGTGCTCGTGCACGCCGAAGATCTCCTGGACCACGAGCACCGTGGGCAGGTTCCTGCCGCCGGCGGGCATCGCGCGATAGGCGGGCATCTCGCCGTCGCGGGTCGGGCACCTTCACCTCGCCCGCGGTGAGGCCCAGCGTGTCCGTGGTGATCTGGGTCTGCGCGGCCACGGGCTGCACCGCGAATGCGAAGCCGGTCGCCAGCGTCGTCATGACGAAATCGCGGCGTGTGAAGGGGACGTGCGGCTCGGAGTCGATGAGATCGGGATGCAGCATCGCGAAGGCTCCTGGAAATTTCCCATTATAGGTCGCGAGCCGGCGCGCACCCGGCGAATCCCTTCGTCGCTAGCGGGTATTTCCCGCCGCTTTGCAGATTTCCCGCCGCTTTGCGGACCTATCCGCCACACAAGAAAAAGCAAACCCCGGCCGTTCGGGGGCCGGGGCGGTCGATGGCGCGCGGGCGACTACTCGCCGTAGAGCTTCTGCTTGAGCTCGCGGCGCTCCTGCGCCTCGATCGTGAGGGTGGCCGTGGGCCGCGCCAGGAGGCGCTGGATGCCGATCGGCTCGCCCGTCTCCTCGCAGAAGCCGTAGCTGCCGTCCTCGATGCGCGCGAGCGCCGCGTCGATCTTCTTCAGCAGCTTGCGCTCGCGGTCCCGCGTGCGCAGCTCCAGCGCGTGCTCTTCCTCGAGCGTCGCGCGGTCCGCGGGATCGGGCGCGAACGAGAGCTCGCGCAGGTGCTCCGTGGTGGCGCCCGCGTTCTCGCGCAACTGGCGCTGCAGCTCGAGGAGCCGCTCGCGGAAGAACTTGAGTTGCGCCGTATTCATGTATTCCGACTTCGGCATCTTGACGATTTCCGCCTCGGTCAGGGTCTTAGCTTTGCTAGCCATTGTTCCTCTCAGCTGTGCCGGATGGCCCTGCCCGGGCGGCCTGCCCGGGCGGTCCCTCGAAAGCCCATTAGTTTAGCCCACGGAGGGGTGCCTGATCAAACAATGGACATTGGGCGGGATGAATCATTCCGGCGCCCGGGCCAGGCCGAACAGTCCTTGGGGAAACAAGGCCTTGCACGAGCGATGCGAGGCCAAGCGGGAAGCGGGGACGGGCGGCGCGTCGGATGCGCCGCCGCGCGGGGTCAGTGCCCGCCGCCGGGCGCCGTGGGAACGACCGTCGGCATGCGCGTCTGCTCATAGCCTTCGCGGCTCATGGCCGAGACCTCGCCGGCATTCTTGTGCCTCGCGATGTTGCTGCCGGTGGTCCACACGGGCTCGGCACGGGTCGCCTGGGCTTCCGTGCTCGTATCGATCGCCGTGCAGCCCGCGGCCGCCCATGCGGACGCGACGAACACCAGGATGGTGAAGCTCTTCATGCCGTTTCTCCTTGTTGTTGGGACGCCCATCATAGCGGCTGGTGCTCCTCATGAATACCGGCGCGCGTCCTCGATCACCTTGCCGTCGTTGGGCAGCGAGCCTGGCGCGCGCCACGCCACGGCGCCGCGCACTTTCATCACCTCGCGCACGGTCGCCTCGAGCGCCTGCGCGAGCGTGGCGTTCGAGGCGTCTCCCTCCACCTGCAGCGTCATGCGATCCTCGCCGGCTTCGTTCTCCACCACGAGGCGCCCGCGTCCCAGCCCATGACGGCGCAGCACCTCCGCCACCTGCTGCGGATGCACGAACATGCCGCGCACCTTCGTGGCCTGGTCGGCGCGCCCCATCCACCCCTTGATGCGCACGTTGGTGCGCCCGCACGGGCTCGTGCCCGGCAGCACCGCGGAAAGGTCGCCGGTGGCGAAGCGCACGAGCGGATAGTCGGGATTGAACGGCGTCACGACGACTTCGCCGACTTCGCCGGCCCCGACCGGCTCGCCGGTGCCCGGACGCACGATCTCCAGGATCATCTCCTCGTTCAGCACCAGGCCTTCGCGCGCCTCGGTCTCGTAGGCGACCATGCCCAGGTCGGCGGTGCCATACGCCTGGAACGCCGCGATCCCGCGCTCGGCGAGGAAGGCGCGCACCGGGGGCAGGAACGCCTCGCCCGAGAGCAACGCGCGCTTGATCGAGCGCGAGGCGAGCCCCAGCTCGTCGCACTTCTCGAGGATGAGCTTCAGGAAGGACGGCGTGCCCACGTAGCCCGAGGGCGCGAGGTGCGCGATCGCGTGGGCCTGCAGCTCCGTCTGCCCCACCCCCCCGGGAATCACCGCGCAGCCGAGGTGGTGCAGCCCGGTCTCGAGCATGCTGCCCGCGGGCGTGAGGTGGTACGAGAAGCAATTGAGCACCACGTCGCCGCGCCGGAATCCCGCTGCGAAGAGCGTGCGTGCCGTGCGCCAGTAATCGGGACCGCGGCCTTCCGGATCGAAGATCGGCCCCGGCGACATGAAGATGCGCGCGAGGCTCCGAGGCGGGCGTCGCGTTGAGCCCTCCGAACGGCGGCGCGGCGCCCTGCAGCTGCGCGAGCTCCGACTTGCGCGTGACGGGCAGCTTCGCGAGCGCCTCGCGCGAGGCGATGTCGCCGGGCGCCACGCCGGAAAGGAGCTCCCGGTAATGCGCGCTGCGCTCGCGCGCCCGCTCGATCTGCCGCGGCAGCGCCGCGAGGAGCGAGCGCTCGCGCCCGGCGGGATCGCGCGTCTCGAGCGCATCGTAATGGTCGGCCATCGGCGACTACGCCAGCCAGCGCTTGCGCCGGCGGTAGTGCTTCACCTCGCGGAAGCTGCGCCTGCCGCCGCTCGAGATGCCGAGGTAGAACTCCTTCACGTCCTCGTTATCGGAGAGTGCCGCCGAGGAGCCTTCCATCACGACGCGGCCGTTCTCGAGGATGTAGCCGAAATCGGCGAAACGCAGCGCGACCATCGTGTTCTGCTCGGCGAGCAGGAAGCTCACCTTCTCGGTCGCGTTGAGGTTACGCACGATCTCGAAGATCTCCTCCACGATCTGCGGGGCGAGGCCCATGGAAGGCTCGTCGAGGAGGATCATGCGCGGACGGGCCATCAGCGCCCGTCCGATCGCCGTCATCTGCTGCTCGCCCCCGGAGGTATAGCCGGCGAGCGAGCCGCGCCGCTGCTTCAGGCGCGGGAAGAATCCGTACACCTTCTCGAGGTCGGCGCGGATCTCGAGGCGCGAGGCCTTGCGGCGTGTACGCGCCGGCGAGGAGGTTGTCCTCGACGGTGAGGTGGGCGAAGCAGTGCCGGCCCTCCATCACCTGGATCACGCCGCGCTTCACGAGCTCCGAGGGATTCAGGCGATCGACGCGCTCGCCGCGAATTCGATGTAACCCTTCGTCACCTCGCCGCGCTCGGCCGCGAGCAGGTTCGACACGGCCTTGAGGGTCGTGGTCTTGCCCGCGCCGTTGGCCCCGAGGAGGGCGACGACGCCCCCCTCGGGAACCTGCAGCGACACACCCTTCAACACCAGGATCACGTGGTTGTAGATCACCTCGATGCCGTTGACCTCGAGCAGCGGCTTCGTGGCGCCGTCCATCGCCTCCCCCGGATCCCGTGGCTTGCGGCCTACATCTGCTTCGAGCAGTCGACCGGCTTGATGCCCTTCTCAGCCGCGTACTTGTTGGCGGACGCCTCGATCATCGGGCGCAGCAGCTTCTCGTCGGCCTGGTACCAGTCCGGAGGTGTAGCTCCAGTGGCTGCCGTCCCACGTGTGGATGCGCGCCTCGCGCACGCCCTCGTGGTCCGAGCACGACGTGTGCATCGGCTGCAGGATGCCCTCGACGCCCAGCGCCTTGATGCGCGCCTTGTCGATGTTCAGGTGCTCGGCACCCCAGCGCACCTCGTCGCCCGTCATCACGCCGTTGCCGTACTTGCCCTGCGCGGAGCGGATCGACTCCACCGTGAGCATCGCCGAGAGCATGCCGCGGTTGTAGAGGACCTGGCCCACCTCGGCCTTCTTCGCCGCCGTGCCCTTCCCTTGTCGTACAGGTACTTGATATGTCCTGGTGGATCGGCAGGTTGTTCTCCGCCGAGTGCTCGAGCGCGAGGCCGTTGTAGCCCTTGGCCGCCTGCTCCGCGGGCAGCACGTCCGGCTCGGCCGCGGCCCACCACACGCCGTACATCTGCAGGCGCGGGTATCCGACCGCGATGGCCTCCTTGATGGCGGTGGAGTTCATCACGCCCCAGCCCCACAGGAAGACGTAGTCGGGGCGCTGCTGGCGGATCTGCAGCCACGTGGCCTTCTGCTCGACGCCGGGGTGCGTGACCGGCAGCTTGCAGCAGCTGGAAGCCCTCCTTCTTCGCGAGCGCCTCCAGCACGGGGATCGGCTCCTTGCCGTACGGCGAGTCGTGGTAGACCAGCGCGATCTTCTTGCCCTTGAGGCTGCCCTTCTTCTTCACGTGCTGCACGAGGATGTCGGCGCCGTCCCAGTAGGTGCCCAGCATCGGGAAATTCCACTGGAACACCGCGCCGTCCACGGAATCCGCGCGCCCGTAGCCGGCCGTGATCAGCACGATGTGGTCGCCGGGCGACCTTTTCCGTGAGCGCGTAGGTGATGCCCGTCGACAGCGGGCTGAACGCGACCGGCTTCTTGCTCTTCAGGCGCTCGTAGCACTCCACGCCGCGGTCCGTCGCGTAGCCGGTCTCGCACTCCTCGTAGGCGATCTTCATCGCCGTTCACGCCGCCGTCGCGCGCGTTCACGAGCTTCAGGTAATCGACGAAGCCGTCGGCCCACGGCACGCCGTTGGGCGCGTACGGGCCCGGTGCGGTACACCAGCACCGGCACGAAGATCTCCTTCGCCTGCGCCACGGCATCCAGCGGCCGCGCCGAGCCCGCCCGCAACGGCGAGCGCGAACGCCGCCGCCTTCATCGTGAATTGACTTTCATCTCCATCCTCCTTTTTGTTGTCGTAACGCCTGAGTCGCTGCGCGAACATCAATGCGGAAACGGCCACAGCCGCAGCTTTTCCTTGCCGATCGCCCAGAGCCGCGCGAGCCCGCGCGGCTCGACGATGAGGAAGAAGACGATCAGCGCGCCGAACACCATCAGCTCGATCTCGGAGATGGTCGCGGTCGACAGCGGGATGCCGAGCGCCGGGGCAGCTGGTTCAGCGCGAGCGGCAGGATCACGATGAACGCGGCGCCGAGGAACGATCCGAGGATCGATCCCAGGCCGCCGATGATCACCATGAAGAGCAGCTCGAACGAGCGGTTCACGTCGAAGGCGAGCGGCTCCCACGAGCCGAGGTAGATGAACGCCCACAGCGCCCCGGCGAGCCCGACGAAGAACGAGCTCACCGCGAACGCCGAGAGCTTCGCCGAGAGCGGCCGGATGCCGATCACCTCGGCGGCCACGTCCATGTCGCGCGTGGCCATCCACGAGCGGCCGATCGCCCCGCGGGTGAGGTTCTTCGCCACGAGCGCGAACACGCACACGATGGACGAGCACGAAGAGGTACTTCTCCACCGGGCCCTGGATGGTGTGGCCGAAGATCACCAGGGGCGGCGCGCCACCGAGCCCGACGACGTGGTTGTTGGTGAACCAGCCGATGCGCGCGAACGCCCAGTCGAGGAAGAACTGCGCGGCGAGCGTCGTCACCGCGAGGTAGAAGCCCTTGATGCGCAGGCTCGGGACGCCGAAGAGCACGCCCACCGCGTGGTGCACAGCGCCCGCGAGCAGGAACACCACCAGCAGGTTCAGGTCCGGCAGGCGGATCGCGAGGTTGTAGGCGGCGTACGCGCCCGACCGCCATGAAGCCGCCGGTGCCGAGCGAGACCTGGCCGCAATAGCCCACGAGGATGTTCAGGCCGATGGCCGCGAGCGAGAGGATGAGGAACGGCGCGAGGATCGCGCGGAACAGGTATTCGCTAGGCGAGGAACGGCACGGCGACGAACGCGAACGCGAGGAAGCCGAGCACGAACACCCGGTCCTGCAGGATCGGGAAGAGCTGCTGGTCCGACGCGTACGTCGTCTTGAACTGCCCGGTCTCGCGATAGATCATGGCGCTCCCTCTCCCTTGGGAGAGGGCCGGGGTGAGGGTAACGGTCCCGGATCGTTCAAACACGGTCAATGTGCCTTCTCCCCGAAAAGCCCCTCGGGACGGAACAGCAGGAACACGAGCGCCAGCACGTAGGCGAACCAGTTCTCGATGCCGCCGCCGAAGCTGGGGCCCAGGTAGACCTCGGAGAGCTTCTCGCCCAGCCCGATGATCAGCCCGCCGATGATCGCGCCCGGGATCGACGTGAAGCCGCCGAGGATCACCACCGGCAGCGCCTTCAGGGCCACCTGCTGCAGCGAGAACTGCACGCCGAGCTTCGAGCCCCACACCACGCCCGCCACCAGCGCGACCAGCCCCGCCACGCTCCAGACGATCACCCAGATGCGGTTCAACGGGATGCCGATCGGATTGCGCGGCCTGGTGGTCGTCGGCCACGGCGCGCAGCGCCCGCCCCGTCGCGGTCTTCTGGAAGAAGAGCGCCAGCGCCGCGACCAGGACCGCCGCGATGATCGCCGCGACGACATCCTCCATGTTCACGCAGGATCCCTCCCTCGAACACCTTCTCGAGCATGGATCTTGGGCTCCTTCGGCATGCCGACGTCGAGCGTGTAGATGTCGCTGCCCCAGACGATCTGCCCGAAGCCGTCGAGGAAGTACGCCATGCCCAGCGTGGCCATGAAGAGCACGATGCCCTCCTGGTTCACCAGCGGGCGCAGCACCAGGCGCTCGACGAGCCACGCGAGCGCGAACATGATCGCGAGCGTCACCGCGATCGCCACGAGCGAACGGCATCTTCTCCATGAGCGCACGAGGCGACAGCGCCGCGAAGAGCACCATCGCGCCCTGGGCGAAGTTGAAGACGCCCGAGGCCTTGAAGATGAGCACGAGCCCGAGGGCCACCAGCGAATAGAGCACGCCGGACATGAGCCCGCCCGATCACCACCTCCAGCCACTGCGGGAAGCGCGCGCTGCCGATCGCCATGGCGAGACCGGCGCCCGCCACGAGCAGCACGAAGAACGCGATCGTGAGGTTGCGGGCGGGCGCTACGGGGCGCGCGCTCAATGCTTCACTCCCAGGTACGCGTCGATCACCGCCTGGCTCGCGCGCACCTCGTCGGGGGTGCCGTCGGCGATCTTGCGGCCGTAGTCGAGGACCACGACGCGGTCCGAGAGGTCCATCACCACGCCCATGTCGTGCTCGATCAGCACGATGGTGCTGCCGAACTCGTCGTTCACGTCGAGGATGAAGCGGCGACATGTCCTGCTTCTCCTCGATGTTCATGCCGGCCATGGGTTCGTCGAGGAGCAGCACTCGCGGCTCGGCGGCGAGCGCGCGCCCGAGGTCCACGCGCTTCTGCAGGCCGTAGGGAAGCCGGCCCACCACGGTCTTCCTCACGTGCTGGATCTCGAGGAAGTCGATGATGTCCTCGACCTTCCTGCGGTGCTCGATCTCCTCGCGCAGCGCCGGCCCCACCCGCAGCGCCTGCAGGAGGAGGTTCGACTTCATCATGAGGTTGCGCCCGGCGAGGATGTTCTCGAGCACCGTCATGCCCTTGAAGAGCGCGAGGCTCTGGAAGGTGCGCGCGATGCCCAGGGCGGCGGCGTGGTGCGGCTCCATGGCGCTGCGCGTCTCGCCGCGGAACGTGATGCGCCCCTGCTGCGGGCGGTAGACCCCGTTTATCACGTTGAGCATCGAGCTCTTGCCCGCCGCCGTTGGGCCCGATGATGGCGCGGATCTCGTGCTCGCGCACGTCGAAGCTCACTTCCGAGAGCGCCTTCACGCCGCCGAAGGCGAGCGAGACGCCGTCGAGCGCGAGGATGACGCTCGCCCGGCTTGCGCCGGACCTCGCCGGGCTCGAGCTCGCGCAGGTTCACGCCGCCGCCTTCGCCGCCGCGGGCGCGAAGGTCCTCACATCGACCACCCGCAGCTCGGCCCGTATCGAGCCGGTGCGCCCGTCCTCGAAGCGCACCTGCGCCTCCACGACGCAGTGTTCGGCCCCGGAGTCCAGGGCGCTCGACGATGGCCGCGTACTTCTCGCCGATGAAGCGCCGGCGCACCTTGCGCGTGCGGGTGAGCTCGCCATCGTCGGCGTCGAGCTCCTTGTGCAGGATCACGAAGCGGTGGATCTGGCTGCCCGCAGAGCTTCGGGTCGCGCGCGAGGTCCGCGTTCACCTTCTCGACGCAGCTCGCGGATGAGGTCGATCACCTGCGGCTTCGCGGCGAGATCCGTGTAGCCGGAGTACGGGATGCCGCGCCGCTCCGCCCAGTCGCCCACCGCCTGCACGTCGATGTTGATCATCGCGGTCGCCTGCGCCCGGCCGTCGCCGAACGCGACCGCCTCCTTGATGTGCGGGAAGAACTTGAGCTTGTTCTCGAGGTACTTCGGCGCGAAGAGCGTGCCGTCGGAGAGCTTGCCCACGTCCTTCGCGCGGTCGATGATCTTCAGGTGCCCGGTCTCGTCGAAGAATCCCGCGTCGCCGGTGTGGAACCAGCCCTCGCCATCCTTCGCCTCGCGCGTGGCCTCTTCGTTCTTGTAGTACTCGCGGAAGAGGCCCGGGCAGCGCAGCAGGATCTCGCCGCTGTCGAGCACGCGCACCTCGACGCCCTTCATCGGCGGGCCGACCGTGTCCGGCTTCACCTCGCCGTTGGGCTGCACGCACACCATGACCGAGGTCTCCGTCGAGCCGTAGAGCTGCTTCAGGTTGATCCCGAGCGAGCGGTAGAAGATGAAGAGGTCGGGGCCGATGGCCTCTCCCGCGGTGTAGGCGACGCGCACGCGCGACATGCCGAGCGCGTTGCGCAGCGGCGCGTAGACGACGAGGTTGCCGAGCGCGTAGAGGAATCGGTCCGTCGCCTTCACCGGCTGGCCGTCGAGCAGCTCGCCGCCCACGCGCCGCGCGAGCTCCATGAAGTAGCGGAACAGGAACCGCTTGGGCGCGCTCGCGTCCTCCATGCGGATCGTGACCTGCGTGAGCAGCGCCTCGAGCACGCGCGGGGGCGCGAAATAGTAGGTGGGCCCGATCTCGCGCATGTCGGTGATGACGGTCTCCGCCGACTCGATGCAGTTGATGCGGAAGCCCACCGCCATCCACTGCGCGTAGGAGAACAGGTTCTGCCCGATCCACGCCATCGGCAGGTACGCGAGCACCTCCTCGTCGTCGCGCAGGCCCTCCAGCTCGGCGTAGGCGCGGCTGGATGAGACCAGGTTGTCGTGGGAGAGCACCACGCCTTTCGGATGCCCCGTCGTGCCGGAGGTGTACATCATGATCGCGGTGTCGCTCGCCGCGCGCCCCTCGCGATCTGCGCCTGGAAGCGAAGCCGGGATTCGCGCGCGCCTGGGCTGCGCCCCGCCTCGCGCAGGCTGTCGTAGCTCGCGAGTTCCGGGCTGGGAGTAGTTGCGCAGCCCCCGCGGATCGTCGTACCAGATCTGCTTCAACTTCGGGCACTGCGGGCAGGATCTCGAAGAGCTTGTCGGCCTGCTCCTGGTCCTCGACCACGGCGAAGGCGATCTCGGCGTCCTGGAAGACGTAGACCATCTCCTGCGCGATGGCGTCCTCGTAGAACGGCACCGGGGTCGCGCCGAGGGACTGGGCGGCGATGAGCGTCCAGTACAGGCGCGGCCGGTTCGCGCCGATGACCGCGATATGGGCTCCCTGCGCGAGCCCGGCCTGCGCGAGCCCCGCGGCGAGCCATTCCACCTCGTCGCGCACCTCGGCCCATGTCCACGCCTGCCAGATGCCGACGCCTTCTCGCGAATGGCGGGGTGGTCTCCCCGCTCGTGCGCATGGTGCAGCAGAAGCTTCGGGAACGTGTCGGACGTCCCGGTTTCCACCGACATGGCCTGCTCTCCTCAGGTTTCGCCTAGTGTAGCCGCCTCCCTTACCGGGGAGGTGTCTTTTCGTTGACAATCGCGGGGTTGCCATCGCCCGAAGGACCCGGCCCTGGAAACCCTCGCCGAAATGCTCGCCGCCTCGCTCTGGACGCGCTCGCTCGGCCCGCGCCAGCTCGAGCGGGTGGAGGCCGAAACCCAGGTACGCGACTTCCCTGCCGGGGCGTACGTCTGCCGCAAGGGCGAGCCGGTGGAGCACTGGGTCGGGGTGATCGACGGCCTGGTCAAGATGACCAGCGTGAGCCCCCAGGGCAAGACCACCACCTTCGTCGGCGTGACGAGCGGCGGCTGGTTCGGGGAAGGATCGCTGCTGCGCGACCAGACGCGGCGCTACGACATCGAGGCGCTGCGCGCGAGCCGCATGGCGCTCATGCCGCGCGCGACCTTCGAGTGGCTGCTCGACACCGACATCGGCTTCAACCGCTTCCTGTTGATGCAGTTGAACGAGCGGCTGTCGCAGTTCATCGCGATGGTGGAGTACCAGCGCCTTCTCGGTCCCGATGCGCGCGTGGCGCGCTCGCTCGCCGCGCTCTTCAACCCGGTCCTGTATCCCGACCAGGCGACCGAGATCCAGGTCTCGCAGGAGGAAGTGGGCTACCTCTCGGGCGTCTCGCGCCAGCGCGTGAACCAGGCGCTGCAGGTGCTCGAGAAGGCGCACCTGCTCAAGGTCGAGTACGGCCGCATCCGCATCCTCGACCTCGACGGCCTGCGCACTTTCGGCTAGGCGGCCATCGCCGGCCGCACGATGCCGTCGCGGACCGCGATGGCGCCGCCGCGCTCGAGATCGTCGAGGAGCCATCGGGCGAGCGCCGCATCGTCCAGGCCCAGGAAGCGCTGCGAGAGCTCGCGATAGCTGGGGATGCGGCCGACGTATCCCGGGACATCGTCGGCGCGCATCGATCCCCTGTCGAGGAGCGCGAAGACGAAGAGCACCTTGACCGCGTGGCGCGCGTTCTTCGCCGGATCGGCAGCGAAGGCGTCGAGCTTCGCGCGCGCCCGTCCGAGCGCCGCGGCGCTGCCGGCGAACGGCGCTCCATGGCCGGGGATCACCACCGCGGGGTCGAGCCGCTCGATGGCGTCGAGCGTGGCGTGCGCGGCATCGATCGCCGTTCGCGCGCCCGCGTCCGGCCACACGAACCCCATGCCGTTCTCCCACAGCGCGTCGCCCGAGACGAGGATGCGATTGGCGGGCTCGAAGAACACGAGCGCATTCATGTCGTGGCCCGGCGCGGCGTGCGCCTGCCACGTGAACCCGCCCGCCTCGAACGTGTCGCCCGCAGCGAGCGTGTCGTCGAAACGGAACGGGTCGGCGCGCTGGTCGAAGCGCGTCATCCAGACGCTCTGCGGCGTCCACGGCACGACGTGCTTCACCTCGCCCGCGGGAATCGTGATGCGGCAGCCGTGCGCGCTCGCGATCGCCGCGTTGCCGCCCATGTGGTCCGAGTGGCAATGGGTGTTGATGAGCCGCTCGAGCGGCTCGCCATCGAGGCCCTCTGGCCCGGCGAGGCGCGCGAGCGTCTCCTCGCGATGGCTGCAGTAGCCGGAATCGATGACGACGTTGTCGCCGGGAGCGAGCAGGACCACCTGGTTGCAATTGAGCCAGCCGCGCACGATCACGCGCACGGACGAGGGAAGTCGAGGAGCCATATAGACTTTATGCCATGAAACTGCTCGCCGGCCTGCGCGTGGTGACGATGGCCCTCAACCTGCCGGGGCCGGTCGCGTGCGCGCGGCTGCGCGACATGGGCGCGAGCGTGGTGAAGGTCGAGCCGCCCTCGGGCGATCCGCTCGAGGGCTTCTGCCCGTCCTGGTACAAGCGCCTGCATGCGGACATGGACGTGCGCCGCCTCGATCTCAAGAACGACGCGGGGCTGGCGCAATTGGAGGCGCTCCTCGCCTCCGCGGACCTCTTCGTGACGGCCCAACGCCCGGCGGCGCTGGCACGCCTCGGCCTCGCCCCCGCCGCGCTCGCCGCGCGCCATCCGCGCCTTTGCGCGCTCGCCATCACGGGACACGCGCCGCCGCACGAGGAGGCGCCCGGCCACGACCTCACCTATCTCGCGCAGTTGGGGCTCGTCGCCCCGCCGCGCCTTCCGCCCACGCTCTTCGCCGACATGGCCGGCGCGGAACGCGCCGTCTCGACGGCACTGGCCCTCGTCCATGCGCGCGATCGCGATGGCGCCGCCGCCTCGCTCGCCGTGCCCCTCGCCGACGCCGCCGCCTTCCTCGCGCAGCCGCTCGCGGAAGGGCTCACGCGTCCCGGGGCGGTGCTGGGCGGCGGCCTCGCCGCGTATAATCTGTACGAGGCGCGCGAAGGCTGGATAGCGGTCGCCGCGCTCGAGCCGCATTTCGCGCGCCGCCTCGCCGAATCCCTCGGGCTCGCGTCGCTCACGCACGAAGCGCTCGCCGCGCGGTTCGCCGCCGAAAGCGCGTCCCATTGGGAATCCTGGGCGCGCGCGCTCGACCTTCCCATCGTCGCCGTCCGTCCATCCTCTCCATGAGCGAACCATGAAAATCCAGGGCAACGTTTTCCTCGTCACCGGCGGAGGCTCGGGCCTCGGTGCCGCCACCGCGAAGATGCTCGCCGGGGAAGGCGGCAAGGTCGTGATCGCCGACGTGACCGACGCGGGCGACTGGGTCGCCAAGCAGCTCGCCGGCAACGGGCGCTTCGTGAAGGCCGACGTGACCGACGAGGCCTCGACGCAGGCCGCGGTGGACGTGTGCATCGCCGCGTTCGGCGCCATCCACGGGCTGGTGAACTGCGCGGGCGTGGCCCCCGGCGAGCGCGTGGTGGGACGCAACGGCCCGCACGCGCTCGCGAGCTTCGAGCGCGCGGTGAAGATCAACCTCGTGGGCACGTTCAACGCGATCCGGCTGGCGGCGGCGAAGATGAGCGTGCAGCCGGCGTTCCCGAACGGCGAGCGCGGCGTGATCGTGAACACCTCGTCGGTCGCCTCCTTCGAAGGGCAGATCGGGCAGGCGGCGTACAGCGCGTCGAAAGCGGGCGTGAACGGGATGACGCTTCCCATCGCGCGCGAGCTGGCGAAGTTCGGCATCCGCGTGATGACCATCGCGCCGGGCATCTTCGACACGCCCATGCTGCAGGGCATGACGGAAGAGGTGCGCGGCTCCCTCGGCCAGCAGGTGCCCTTCCCTCCGCGCCTCGGCCGCCCCGACGAATACGCCTCTCTCGTGCGCGAGATCGTGCAGAACGAAGTGCTCAACGGAGCGGTGATCCGCCTCGACGGGGGGATACGGATGGCGCCCAAATGAGCGATAATTAGAGTCCGGCCCCTCCCCGAGGGAAGCCGGTTCGCAGCCCGGGGAATCCATCGGGCGGACGACCCTCCAAGGGAGCCGGCATGCTGTTCGATACCCACCTCACCGAGGAATTCGACGCGCTCCGCGACACGGTGAAGCGCATGTGCGACGCCGAGCTGGCCCCGCGTGCGGCGGCCATCGACGCGAAGAACGAATTCCCGGGGGATATGTGGAAGAAGCTGGGCGAGCTGGGGCTGCTCGGCATGACGGTGCCCGAGAGCTACGGCGGCACCGGCCTGGGCTACGTCGCGCACGTGGTCGCGATGGAGGAAGTCTCGCGCGCTTCCGCTTCCGTGGGCCTGTCCTACGGCGCCCACTCGAACCTCTGCGTCAACAACCTCTGCCTCAATGGCAGCGAGGCGCAGCGGCGCAAGTACCTGCCGAAGCTGTGCTCGGGCGAATTCGTCGGCGCGCTCGCGATGAGCGAGCCGGGCGCCGGCAGCGACGTCGTGGGCTCCATGGCTTGCCGCGCCGAGAGGAAGGGCGAGCGCTGGATCGCCAACGGCTCGAAGATGTGGATCACCAACGGGCCCGACGCCGACGTCCTGATCGTCTACATGCGCACGGCGCCGAAGGACCAGGGCTCGCGCGCGATGACCGCGTTCGTCGTCGAGAAGCGCATGAAGGGATTCTCGACCGCGCAGAAGCTCGACAAGCTCGGCATGCGCGGCTCCAACACCTGCGAGCTGGTGTTCCGCGATTGCGAGATCCCGCAGGAGAACGTGCTGGGCGAGGTGAACGGCGGCTCGCGCGTGCTGATGCGCGGGCTCGATACCGAGCGCTGCGTGCTCTCCGGCGGGCCGATCGGCATCATGCAGTCGGCGATGGACCTCGTGCTGCCGTACGTGCATGAGCGCAAGCAGTTCGAGCAGCCCATCGGCACCTTCGAGCTCATGCAGGGCAAGATCGCCGACATGTACACGAAGCTGCAGGCCGCGCGCGCCTTCAGCTACCGGGTCGCCACGGCCCTCGACCAGGGACGCGGGAGAGCCGCGCGCAAGGACGCCGCCGCGTGCCTGCTCTTCGCCTCCGAGAACGCCGTGCAGGTGGCGCTGGAAGCGATCCAGGCCCTCGGCGGCAACGGCTACATCAACGAATTTCCCGCGGGGCGGCTGCTGCGCGACGCGAAGCTCTACGACATCGGGGCTGGAACCAACGAGATCCGCCGCATGCTCATCGGGCGCGAGCTCTTCGAAGAATCGGTTTGACCGAAAGGCAAGGAATCATGGAAAGCATCGTCATCGTCGGCGCCAAGCGCACCCCCATCGGCGCCATGCAGGGCAAGTTCAACAACGTCTCGGCCTCGGAGCTCGGCGCCACCGCGATCAAGGCGGCGGTCGAGCAGGCGGGCGTGAAGCCGCAGGAAGTCGACGACCTCATCTTCGGCTGCGTGCTGCAGGCGGGCCAGGGCCAGGCGCCCGCGCGCCAGGCGGCGCTCAAGGCGGGGCTGCAGAATACGACCCCCGCCACCACCGTGAACAAGATGTGCGGCTCCGGCATGAAGGCCGCGATGATGGCCTGCGACGAGCTCGCCACCGGCAACGCGAAGATCGTGGTCGCGGGCGGCATGGAATCCATGACCAACGCGCCGCACCTGCTGCCCAAGGCGCGCGGGGGCTATCGCTACGGCGCGCAGCAGCTGCTCGACCACATGGCCACCGACGGTCTCGAGGACGCCTACGTCGGCAAGCCCATGGGCTACTTCGCCGACAAGACCGCGGAGAAGTACGGCTTCACCCGCGAGCAGATGGACGCCTACGCGAAGGAATCGACGCAGCGCGCGCTGGCCGCCGAGAAGTCCGGCGCCTTCGCCGACGAGATCGCGCCGGTGACGGTGAAAAGCCGCGCCGGCGAGGAAGTGGTGAGGGAGGACGAGACACCCTTCACCGTGAAGCTCGACAAGATCCCGACGCTGCGCCCCGCGTTCAACAAGGACGGCACCGTGACCGCCGCGACCTCGTCGTCGATCTCGGACGGCGCGGCGGCGCTGGTCATGATGACCGAGACGGAGGCGAAGAAGCGCGGGGCGAAGCCGCTCGCGCGCATCGTCGCGTACGCGAGCAACGCCCACGAGCCCGAATGGTTCACGACCGCCCCGGTGGGCGCGATCCAGAAGGTCCTGCAGAAGGCAGGATGGAAGGCCGCCGACGTGGATCTCTTCGAGATCAACGAGGCGTTCGCCGTGGTCGCCATGGCCGCCATCAAGGACATCGGCATCCCGCCGGACAAGGTGAACGTGAACGGCGGGGCGGTCGCCCTCGGGCACCCCATCGGGTCCACGGGCGCGCGCATCATCACGACATTGATCTACGCGCTGAAGAAGCGCGGGATGAAGAAGGGGGTCGCCGCGCTTTGCATCGGCGGCGGTGAGGCAACGGCAGTCGCACTGGAGGTGATGTAGACATGGCAACCAATCTCGCTACCCCGATCGAACAGACGCCCAACATCGGCCGCACGCTCGCCGCGGAGCTGCGCTCGATGGGCATCGATTCCCTCGAGGCGCTGATGCGCGTGGGATTCTGGGACGCGTGGCTGCAGCTGCGCCGCGCCAACCCGGAACGCGACGGCGTGCCCGCGTGCCTCGCGCTCGCGGGCGCGGTGGCGGGCGTGCGCTGGAACCACCTTCCACCCAAGGTGCGCGCGGACATCCGGCAGCGCGTGAAGGCGGTGCGCGCATGAGCGCGCATCGCGTCGGCGCCGCACTGGTCCTCGGCGCCGCGCTGCTCCTTGCGGCCGCGTGCGGCAAGAAGGAGTCGCCGAGCGCCCAGGATCCCGCCGCCGAGCGCGCCGCGGCCACGGAGCGCGCCAAGCAGGGCCCGTTCGGCGCCGACGTGAAGGCGCTGGAGAACGCGAAGAACATGGGCGCCGACCTGAACAAGAAAGCGGAAGACAACCTCGAGAAGGCCGACAAGTAGTCCCGATGCCGACGCGCGCCCTACGCACCGTCGCCGGATGAGCGGAGCCGCGCCGCATCCCCGCCAGGGCGTCGTCGCCGCCTGGCTCTCGCAGATGGTGGGCACCATCGTGCTCGCCATCGTCATCCTCGCGTTCGTGAAGGCGGTCGGCGCGCCGTTCGCGGGCAGCGGCCGCGACCTGCACCGCTACGTGTTCACCGCCATCCTCGGCGCCACGGTTCCCGCGCTCTACTACCTGCGGCCCTTCCGGGCGCGCCTCGTCGCCGACGCGGCCGCCATGGGCGAGCGCGGTGGAACGCCGGAGCCGGCCACGCGCAAGGCGCTCCTGCGCGGCCTCGCCATCGGCGGGGCGCTCTGCGAGCTGCCGATGGCGGTGGGCGCGCTGGATCTCTTCCTGGGTGGCGAGTCGCGCTGGTTCGTGGGCGCGGCCGTCATCACGCTCGCGATGCGGCTTTCCTACCGGCCGTTCATCCGTCCAGTCCGCTGACCATGCGCCTCGCCGCGATCCTGCTGGCCGTCATCCAGTTCACCTTCGCGTTCCACGCCGTGCGCACCGGGCGCGGGGCACGCTGGGTCATGATCATCATCCTGGCGCCGGTGGTGGGCTGCCTCGCCTATTACTTCATCGAGGTGTTTCCCCATTCCCGCGAGGAGCGGCAGCTGCGCCGGCACATCCACGACATCGCCCACGCGCTCAATCCCGACGGGGAGTTGAGGCGCCGCACCGAGGAAACCACGATGACCGCGAGCGTGGACAACCGCGCCGCGCTCGGCGACGAGTGCCTCGAGAAGGGCATGTTCGAGGAGGCGATCCGGCTCTACGAGGGCTGCCTCGAGGGGCCGCACGCGAACGACGCGCGCATCCTCTTCGCCTGCGCCCGCGCGTACTTCTACAACGACGACGCGCGCCACGCCGAGGAAATCCTCGCGCGGCTGGCCAAGGCCCATCCGAGGTTCCGGCGCGAGGAGACGCGCCTGCTGCAGGCGCGGGTGCTGGAAGCGCTCGGCGAGACCGATCGCGCGCTCGAGATCTACGCGCAGCTGCGCGATCACTACGTGGGCTTCGAGGCCAAGTACCGCTACGCCCTCCTCCTCAAGCGGCTGGGTCGCCGGCCGGAAGCCGACGAGCTCTTCGCGTACATCGCGAGCCACGCGCGGCGCTCGGCGCTGGAGAGCGAGCAGGCGTGGGTCAAGCTCGCGCGCGCCGAGCGCGAGACCGCGAGCGCCTGACAGATGCCCGCCATCCGCACGCGGCTCGACGTCTCGTCGCCCGAGTTCCGCGCGAGCACCGAGCACCACCGCGCCCTCGCCGAGGACCTGCACCGCCAGGTGGAGCGCATCGCGCAGGGCGGCGGACCGGAAGCGCAGAAGAAGCACGCCGCGCGCGGAAAGCTCCTGCCGCGCGAGCGCGTGCGCGCGCTGCTCGATCCGGGCGCGCCGTTCCTCGAGCTCTCCCAGCTCGCCGCCTTCGGCATGTACGACGGCGACGCGCCGAGCGCGGGCCTCATCACCGGCATCGGCCGCGTCGAGGGCCGCGAGGTGGTGATCGTCGCGAACGACGCGACGGTGAAGGGCGGCACCTACTATCCGATCACCGTGAAGAAGCACCTTCGCGCGCAGGAAGTCGCCGCGCAGAACCGCTTGCCGTGCATCTACCTGGTCGACTCGGGCGGCGCGTTCCTCCCGCTGCAGGACGAGGTCTTCCCCGACAAGGAGCACTTCGGCCGCATCTTCTACAACCAGGCCAATCTCTCCGCGCAGGGCATCGCGCAGGTGGCGGTGGTGATGGGCTCGTGCACCGCGGGCGGCGCGTACGTGCCCGCGATGTGCGACGAGTCGATCATCGTGAAGAACCAGGGCACGATCTTCCTCGGCGGGCCGCCGCTGGTGAAGGCCGCCACGGGCGAGGTGGTGAGCGCCGAGGAGCTGGGCGGCGGCGACGTCCATTCGCGCACCTCGGGCGTCACCGACCACCTCGCCGACGACGATCGCCACGCGCTCGCGATCGCACGGGAAATAATCCGGCACGTTGGTGTTTCGTCATTCCCGCGAAGGCGGGAATCCACCGCATGGGCTCCCGCCTCCGCGGGAACAACGCGCTCCATGGAACCCCTCTACCCTCCCGAGGACCTGTACGGAATCATCCCGAAGGACCCGCGCCATCCGTTCGACGTGCGCGAGGTGATCGCGCGGCTCGTGGACGGGAGCGACTTCCACGAGTTCAAGGCGCTCTACGGCACCACGCTCGTCGCCGGCTTCGCCAGCCTCTACGGAAATCCCGTCGGCATCCTCGCGAACAACGGGATCCTGTTCTCGGAATCGGCCCTGAAGGGCGCCCACTTCATCGAGCTCTGTTGCCAGCGCGGCATCCCGCTCCTCTTCCTGCAGAACATCACCGGCTTCATGGTGGGGCGCAAGTACGAGACGCAGGGCATCGCCAAGGACGGCGCGAAGATGGTGACCGCGGTCGCGTGCGCGCAGGTGCCCAAGCTCACGCTGATCCTCGGCGGCTCCTTCGGCGCGGGCAACTACGGCATGTGCGGCCGCGCCTTCAACCCGCGCTTCCTCTGGAGCTGGCCCAACGCGCGCATCTCGGTGATGGGCGGCGAGCAGGCCGCGAGCGTTCTCGCCACGGTCCGGCGCGACGGCATCGAGGCGAAGGGCGGCAAGTGGTCGAAGGAGGAGGAAGAGGCGTTCAAGGCGCCGATCCGCGAGCAGTACGAGCGCCAGGGCCACCCCTACTACGCCACCGCGCGCCTCTGGGACGACGGCGTGATCGACCCGGTGGACACCCGGCGCGTGCTGGGGCTCGGGCTCGCAGCCGCGCTCAACGCGCCCATCGAGGAAACACGCTTCGGCGTGTTCCGGATGTGAGAAACCGTCTCCCCACCCTCTCCCCGGCCCTCTCCCAAGGCAGAGGGAGACTGCCATGAGCTCGCTCGCCATCGAACACCAGGGCCCGATCGGCCTGGTCACCATGAACCGCCCCGAGCGCCACAACGCGTTCGACGACGCGCTGATCGCCGAGCTCACCGATGCGCTGCGCTCCATGGAAGCCGACGACGGGGTCCGCGTCGTGGTGCTGTCCGGCGCGGGGAAATCGTTCTCCGCGGGCGCGGACTTGAACTGGATGCGGCGCATGGCCGGCTTCTCCATGGACGAGAACCGGCGCGACGCGATGGGGCTCGCGGCCCTCATGCGCACGCTCGCGCACCTGCGCAAGCCCACCATCGCCCGCGTGCAGGGCCCTGCCTACGGTGGCGGCGTGGGATTGGTCGCCTGCTGCGACGTGGCGATCGCCACGCAATCGGCCACCTTCGCGCTCACCGAGGCGAAGCTGGGCCTCATTCCCGCCGTCATCTCGCCCTACGTCATCGCCGCGATCGGCGAGCGCGCGGCGCGCCGCTACTTCCTCAGCGCCGAGCGCATGCCCGCGGCCGAGGCGTTCCGGCTCGGGCTCGTGCACGACCTCGCCGCTTCCGATGGCGACATGGACGAGAAGATCGGCATCGTCGTCGATTCGATGCTCGCGTGCGGGCCGGTGGCCCAGCGCGAGGCGAAGGAGCTGATCCGCGCGGTGGGCGGCCGTCCGGTCACGAGCGAGCTGATCCAGGACACGGCCGAGCGCATCGCGAAGCTGCGCGCGTCGCCCGAGGGGCGCGAGGGCGTGTCCGCGTTCCTGGAGAAGCGGCGCGCGTCCTGGGTGCCGCCGGATCCCGACCCGGTGGTGCCGCCCGAGCCCCTGCCCTGATGGACGTCCCCGACCCGAACCCGGTCGAGGCGGCGATCCTCACCCGGCGCTCGATCCGCGCCTTCCTTCCCGATCCCGTTGACCGTGCGACAGTCGAGCGCATCCTCGCGGTGGCGAGCCGCGCGCCGAGCGGCACCAACATCCAGCCGTGGAAGGTGCGCGTCGTGGCGGGCGAGGCGCGCAAGCGCCTGTCGCGCGCCATCCTCCAGGCGATCGAGCGCGAGGGCGAAGGCACGCACAAGCGCGACTGGGACTACTACCCGGTGAAGTGGCGCGAGCCGTTCCTCTCGCGGCGCCGCAAGATCGGCTGGGACATGTACTCGCTGATCGGCGTGAAGAAGGGCGACTTCGAGGGCACGCGGCGCCAGCACCTGCGCAACTTCGAGTTCTTCGACGCGCCCGTGGGCATGATCTTCACGCTCGACGTGGACCTGGAGATCGGCAGCTGGCTCGATCTCGGCATCTTCCTCGGCGCGATCATGACGGCCGCACGCGCCCACGGCCTGCACACCTGCCCGCAGGCCGCGTTCGCCGACTACCACGCCGTGATCGGCCGCGAGCTCGCCATTCCCGAGGCGGAGGTCGTGATCTGCGGCATGGCGCTCGGCCACGCCGACGAATCGCATCCGATCAATCGTCTCGCGACCGAGCGCGCACCGGTCCCGGAATTCGCCACGTTCGACGGCTTCGAGGGCTGAGGCGCGGCCTAGCGCCGCCGGCGGCGCTCTTCGAGCTTCGCGACGACCTCGCGGCGCTCGGCCTCGGACATCTCGCTCCAGCGCCCGATCTCGTCCAGCGTGCGCAGGCACCCGGTGCAATACGCGCCCTCGGGATCGAGCACGCACACGCGGATGCAGGGCGACGGAACCGGCTCTTCGCTCACGCGGCCTTCCCCGCCCCTTCGCGGGCCCAGCGCGCGACGATCCCGTGCAGCGCGTCGAGCCCGTCGGTGAGCGCCGCGGGTCCCGGCTGCAGGATGATCGACGACTTCACCTCGTGGAGCTCGCCGTCGCGCACCGCCGGCACCGCGTTCCATCCCGGCCGCGCGGCGACGCGCTCGGGCCGGAACTTCTTCCCGCACCACGACCCGACGATCACGTCCGGCGCGCGGCGCACCACTTCCGACGGATCCTCGAGAATGCGCTCGCGCCCGAGCCGGCGCGCGGCGCGTTCCGGGAAGATATCCTCCCCGCCGGCGATCGAGACGAGCTCGCTCACCCAGCCGATCGCGCTGATCTGGGGCTCGTCCCACTCCTCGAAGTAGACGCGCGGGCGCCGCGGAAGGCGCGACGCGGCTTCGCGCACGGCGCCGACATGCGCTTCGAGAGTGCTCGCATAGCGCTCGGCCGCGTCGGCGGCGCCCACCATGGCGCCGAGGCGCCGGACATAGGCGAGGATGCCCGCGACGCTGCGGTGATTCGCGATCCACACCTCCATGCCGCGCTTCACGAGCGCCTGCGCGATGTCCGCCTGGATGTCCGAGAAGCCGATCACGAGGTCGGGCTCGAGGCGCGCGATCTCGTCCACCTTCGCGCTCGTGAACGCGCAGACCCTGGGCTTCTCGCGGCGCGCCCGCGGCGGGCGCACGGTGAAGCCGGAGATGCCCACGATGCGCCGCTCCTCGCCCAGCGCGTAGAGCACCTCGGTGGGCTCCTCGGTCAAGCAGACGATGCGATTGGGGCCTTCACTCACATGTTGCGCCGGTACTGGCCGCCCACCTCGAAGAGCGCGCGCGTGATCTGGCCGAGCGAGCAGACTTGCACGGCGTCCATCAGCACTTCGAACACGTTGGTGTCGCGGATCACCGCCTGCCGAAGCCGCTCGAGCATCGCCGCGGCCTCGCCCGCATGCCGGGCCTGGAAGTCGCGCAGCCGCGCGAGCTGGCCCTGCTTCTCTTCCTCCGACGAGCGGGCGAGCTCGAGCTTCGCGGGAGTCGCCGCGCCGTGCGGGTTGCGGAACGTGTTCACGCCCACGATCGGGTACGAGCCGTCGTGCTTGCGCTGCTCGTAGTACAGGCTCTCCTCCTGGATCTTGCCGCGCTGGTAGCCGGTCTCCATCGCGCCCAGCACGCCGCCGCGGCCCGCGATCGCCTCGAACTCCTTCAGCACCGCATCCTCCACGAGCTGCGTGAGCTCGTCGATCACGAACGAGCCCTGGTACGGGTTCTCGTTCATCGCGAGGCCCCATTCGCGGTTGATGATGAGCTGGATCGCCATCGCGCGGCGCACCGACTCCTCGGTGGGCGTGGTGACCGCCTCGTCGTAGGCGTTGGTGTGCAGGCTGTTGGCGTTGTCGTAGATGGCGGTGAGCGCCTGCAGCGTGGTGCGGATGTCGTTGAACGCCATCTCCTGCGCGTGCAGGCTGCGGCCGGACGTCTGGGCGTGGTACTTGAGCTTCTGGCTGCGCTCGTTCGCGCCGTAGCGATCGCGCATCGCCACCGCCCAGATGCGCCGCGCGACGCGCCCCATCACCGAGTATTCCGGGTCCATGCCGCTCGAGAAGAAGAACGACAGGTTGGGAGCGAAGTCGTCCACGTGCATGCCGCGCGCGAGGTAGGCCTCCACGTAGGTGAAACCGTTGGCGAGGGTGAACGCGAGCTGGCTGATGGGGTTCGCGCCGGCTTCCGCGATGTGGTAGCCCGAGATCGACACCGAGTAGAAGTTGCCCACGTCGTGGTGGACGAACCATTCCTGGATGTCGCCCATCATCTTCAGCGCGAACTCGGTGGAGAAGATGCAGGTGTTCTGCCCCTGGTCCTCCTTCAGGATGTCCGCCTGCACCGTGCCGCGCACCGTCGCGAGCGTCCATTCCCGGATCTTGGCGTATTCGTCGTCCGTGGGATCGCGGCCGTTGTCGGCCTTGAACTTCGCCACCTGCTGGTCGATCGCCGTGTTGAAGAACATCGCGAGGATCGTCGGCGCCGGGCCGTTGATCGTCATCGAGACCGACGTCGTGGGCGCGCACAGGTCGAAGCCGCCGTACAGCACCTTCATGTCGTCGAGCGTGGCGATCGACACGCCCGAGTTGCCCACCTTGCCGTAGATGTCGGGGCGCGGATCGGGATCGAAGCCGTAGAGCGTCACCGAGTCGAACGCCGTCGACAGGCGCTGCGCCGGCATGCCCTCGGAAAGTCTCTTGAAGCGGCGGTTGGTGCGCAACGCGTCGCCCTCGCCCGCGAACATGCGCGTGGGATCTTCGGCCTCGCCGCGCTTGAACGCGAAGACGCCCGCGGTGAACGGGAACGAGCCGGGCACGTTCTCGCACAGGAGGAAGCGCAGGATCTCGCCCTCGTCCTCGAAGCGCGGCAGCGACACCTTGCGGATCTTCGAGCCGGAGAGCGTCTCGCGCGTGAGCTTCGTGCGGATTTCCTTGTCGCGGATGCGCACCACATATTCCTCGCGGCCGTAGCGCTCGAGCGTCGTGGGCCACATCTCCAGCAGCTTGCGCGAGGCGGGCGTGAGCCGCGCGTCGCGATCGGCAATGATGGCGTCGAGGTCCGCGGACGGACGGCCCGCCTGCGCGAGGAGCGCCTTGGCGGTCCTGAGGGACTGGCGCTCGCGCGCGATGCGCGCCTGCGCCGCCGCCTGCTCGTGGTACGCGCGCACGGTCGCGGCGATGTCGGCGAGGTAGCGCACGCGCTCGGGCGGCACGATGGCCCGATGGCGCGACGACACCTTGCTCGCAGCCGCCGGAAGCTTGCCGGGCCGCGCATCGAGGCCCGCGCCCTTCAGCCGCTCGACGATGGCCTGGTAGAGCGCCGTCACGCCGTCGTCGTTGAAGCGGCTCGCCTGGGTGCCGTACACCGGCATCTCCTCGGGCGAGCTCCCGAAAAGCTCGCGGTTGCGCTGGTACTGCTTGCGCACGTCGCGCAGCGCGTCCTCCGCGCCCTTGCGGTCGAACTTGTTGATCGCGACGAAATCGGCGAAGTCGAGCATGTCGATCTTCTCGAGCTGGCTCGCCGCGCCGAACTCGGGAGTCATCACGTACAGCGAGGCGTCCACGAAAGGCACGATCGCGGTGTCGCCCTGCCCGATGCCCGAGGTCTCGACGATCACGAGGTCGAAGCCCGCGAGCCGGCACGCCGCGATCTCCTCGGGCAGCGCGGCGGAGATCTCCTTGCCGGTATCGCGCGTGGCGAGCGAGCGCATGAAGACGTTCGGATGGTCGATCGCGTTCATGCGGATGCGGTCGCCGAGGAGCGCGCCGCCGGTGCGCTTGCGCGACGGGTCGATGGAGATGATCGCGATCTTCAGCCGGTCGTCCTGGTCGATGCGAAGCCGCAGCACCAGCTCGTCGGTGAGCGAGCTCTTGCCCGCGCCTCCCGTGCCGGTGATGCCGAGCGCGGGCACGCGAAGCGCCTGCGCCTCCTCGATGAGCCGGGCGCGAAGCGCGGCGCCATAGACGCCGTTCTCGAGGGCGGTGATGACGCGCGCGAGCGCCCTGCGGTCGCCGCTCTTCAGCGCGCCGAGCACCTCGCCTTCCTTCGGCGCCGCCCGGCCCAGGTCGAAATCGGCGCGCTCGAGCACGTCGTTGATCATGCCCTGCAGGCCCATCACCGCGCCGTCCTCGGGCGAATACACGCGCGTGACGCCGCATTCGTGCAGCGCGCGGATCTCGTCGGGCACGATCACGCCCCCGCCCCCGCCGAAGACCTTGATGTCGCCGCCGCCGTTGGCGCGCAGCAGCTCGAGCATGTACTTGAAGTACTCGAGGTGGCCGCCCTGGTAGGAGGTGATCGCGATGCCCTGCACGTCTTCCTGCAGCGCCGCGTTCACCACCTCGCCCACCGACCGGTTGTGCCCGAGGTGGATCACCTCGGCCCCCGAGGCCTGGAGGATGCGCCGCATGATGTTGATCGACGCGTCGTGGCCGTCGAAGAGCGCGGCGGCCGTGACGAAGCGCACCTTGTTCGCGACCTTGTAGGGCGCGAGGTTCTTGCGGACGGACAGGTCGTTCATCGGGGCCTCCGCGGCGGGGCGCGGGGTCCGCCGCCGGATTCGCCGATCATAGGCCATTTCGCGCCGCGCTCCATGGCGTGCGCCGCCCGGAATCGTGTAAACTCCGCCACACCATGGCGCGCCCCGGATTCCCATCGCTTCCCCTGAGCGAACCCCCGCATCGTGCAACCGTCGCCGCCGGCTTCGTGACAGGGATGCTGTCGGGGCTGCGCGGCCGCGGCGTGGATGCGCTGCCGCTGCTCAAGGAGGCGGGGATCGCCCCCTCGGTGCTGCGCGACCGGCGCTCGCGCGTGCCGATCGCCGCGTACGTCGCGCTCTACAACGCCGTCGTGCGCGGCCTCGACGACGAAGGCTTCGCGCTCTTCGCCGCGCCGGTGCGGCCCGGCACCTTCGAATTCCTCTGCCGCGCCACCGTGGGCAGCGCCACGCTCGGCGAGGCGCTCGACCGCGCCGCGCGCTTCCTGCGCCTCGTGCTGCCCGACCTGGCGGTGACCCTGTCGCGATCGGGCAGCCTCGCGCGCCTCGAGATCGGCGAGCAGCGGCGCCTGCGGCGCGAAGCCGGCGACCCGCGCCGCGTGTTCGCCTTCGAATGGCTGCTGCGGCTCCTCCACGGCCTCGCGTGCTGGCTCGCGGGCCGCGGCATCGCCCTTCAAGCGGTGCGCTTTCCGTATCCGCGCCCGCCCCACGCATCCGACTACGCGCTGGTCTACACCGAGCACGCGACGTTCGGCGGCGGCGCCCTCCTCGCGACCTTCGACGCGGCGCTCCTCGACTTGCCGGTGGTGCGCGGCCCGAACGACGTCGCGGGATTCCTCGAGGGCGCGCCGGGCCGCATCTCGATGCTCTATCGCCGCGACCGCGAGATGGCGCGCCGCGTGCGCGAGACGCTCGCCGCCGCGCTGGCCGCCTCGCCCTCGCTGGACGAGGTCGCGCGCGCTCTCGCGGTCTCGCCGCGCACGCTGCACCGGCTCCTGCGCCAGGAGGGCACCGGCTTTCGCGCGGTCAAGGACGCGCTGCGGCGCGAGATCGCGCTCGCGCGCGTGGAAGGCACGCGGCAAGGTGTGGCGCGCATCGCGGCCGACCTCGGCTATGCCGAGCCGTCGGCCTTCTTCCGGGCCTTTCTCGCCTGGACCGGGGAATCGCCCAGCGCGCGCCGCAAGCGCGCGCGGCGCCAGCCTTCGAGCGGGCCCGGCGCATTGCCGCAGGCGAGATCGTAGACCGCTGTATCCTTGCGTTTCCGGGATAGCTCCAGTCCATGTTCGAGAAGATCCTCATCGCCAATCGCGGCGAGATCGCCTGCCGCGTGATCCGCACCTGCCGGCGGCTGGCCGTGCGCACCGTCGCGGTCCACTCCTCCATCGACGCCCACGCGCTGCACGTGGAGCAGGCCGACGAGGCGTACCTCATCGGCGGACCGCGTCCCGCCGATTCGTACCTGCGCGGCGACGCCATCATCGCGGTGGCGAAGGCGTGCGGCGCGCAGGCGGTCCATCCGGGCTACGGCTTCCTCTCGGAGAACGAGGATTTCGCGCGCGCGGTCGAGTCGGCCGGCATCGTCTTCATCGGCCCGACCCCGGAAGCCATCGAGAAGATGGGGCTCAAGGACCGCGCGAAGGCGTTGATGGAAAAGGCGGGCGTCCCGGTGGTCCCCGGCTACCACGGCGAGAGCCAGGACGACGCGGTCCTCAAGCGCGAAGCGAAGAAGATCGGCTACCCGCTCCTCGTGAAGGCGGTGGCCGGCGGCGGCGGCAAGGGCATGCGCCTCGTCACGAAGGATGCCGAGTTCGCCGACCAGCTCGCCGCCGCGCGGCGCGAGGCGAAGGGCGCGTTCGACGACGAGCGCGTGCTCCTCGAGCGCTTCGTGCAAGGCCCGCACCACATCGAGTTCCAGGTCTTCGGCGACACGCACGGCCATTACGTGCACCTCTTCGAGCGCGAATGCTCGATCCAGCGCCGCCACCAGAAGGTGCTCGAGGAGACGCCCTCGCCGTTCGTGGACGACGCGATGCGCAACCGCATGGGAGAGGCCGCGGTCGCCGCGGCGCGCGCCATCGCCTACCGCGGTGCGGGCACCATCGAGTTCATCGCGGGCGCCGACCGCAGTTTCCACTTCATGGAGATGAACACGCGCCTGCAGGTCGAGCACCCGGTCACCGAGATGATCACGGGCGAGGACCTGGTCGAATGGCAGCTGCGCGTGGCCGCGGGCGAGCCGTTGCCGCTCACCCAGGGCGAGATCCACGCGACCGGCCACGCCATCGAAGTGCGCCTTTGCGCCGAGAACCCCGCGAACGCGTTCCTTCCCGAGACCGGGCGCATCGGCCTCTTGCGCACGCCGCGCGCATCGGACGACGTGCGCCTGGAGACCGGCGTGCGCGAGGGCGACACGGTGAGCGTCTTCTACGACCCCATGATCGCGAAGCTCGTCGCCTGGGGCGACGATCGCGCCGAAGCGGCGCGGCGGCTGCAGTCGGCGCTGGGCGAGACGGCGATCCTCGGCGTGAAGACCAACCTCGCCTTCCTCGAGCGCGTGGCGCGGCACCCCGCGTTCCTCGCCGGAGACACGGACACGGGGTTCATCGAGCGCCATCGCGCGGAGCTCCTGCCGCCGCCCGGCGCGGTGCCCGACGAAGCGCTCGTCGCGTGCGCGGCGCGCATCTTCCTCGACGAGCTGCACGCCACGGCCGCCCGCGCGCCCTCGCCGTGGAACGACACGACGGGCTGGCGCCTGAACCAGCCGAAGACGCGGCGCATGGAATTCCGCCTCGCCGACGGCAGCGACGTCGCGCTCAATGCGGAGCATCGCGGCGATCATGCGATCGTCGCCTTGGGAGACCGCCGCCACGAGGTCCGCCTCGGCCCGCTCGACGGCGACCGCATGCAGATCGCGCTCGATGGCGAGACGTACGTCGCCCGCGTCGCGCGCCTCGGCGACCGGCTTTCCGTCACCACCCCCCGGGGAAGGCACGAGGTCGACCTCGTCGACCCCTTCCACTACGAGCCCGCGGACGCTCTTCCCGATGCGCGCCTCACCGCCCTCATGCCGGGGCGCGTCGTGAAGATCATGGCCGCCGCCGGCACGACGGTGAAGAAGGGCCAGGCGCTCATGATCCTCGAGGCGATGAAGATGGAGCACACCATCGTGAGCCCGCGCGAGGGCGTGATCGAGCGCGTGGCGTTCCGCGAGAACGACCTCGTGCCCGCCGACGCGTTGCTCTTCGCGTTCCGCGAATAGCGGTGCGTGCGCTCCAGGACTAGTCCTTCGGCTCCTTCACCAGCGGCTTGCCGTCCATCCACGCGAGCAGGTTCGCGACCACGCCGGGCCCGAACTTCCCGAACACCGGATCGTTCACGAATCCCAGGTGTGGCGTGAGGACGACGTTGGCGCGCTTCGCGAGGCTGTTTCCGGGCGCGAGCGGCTCGTCGTCGTAGACGTCGAGCGCCGCGATGCCCGGGCGGCCCGCCTCGAGCGCCTTCTCGAGTGCGGCCATGTCGATCAACGCCGAGCGCGCCGTGTTCACCAGGATCGAGTCGGGGCGCATCGTCGCGAGGCGCTCGGCGTTGATGAGCTTGCGCGTCTCGGGCGCGGGCACGAGGTGCAGCGTCACGACCTTCGAGGTCGAGAGCAGCTCCTCGAGCGTCACGGACTTCGCCCCGCCCTTCTCCGAGCGCTCCGCCGTCATGTGCGGGCTCCACGTGACGACCTCCATCCCGAAGGTCTTCCCGACCTGCGCCACGCGCGAGCCGATGCTGCCCAGCCCGATCACGCCGAGCCGTTGTCCCGCGAGCGTCACCGGCAGAGCGCCGCCATCGCGCCACTTGCCCGCGCGCACGAGGGCGAGGTACGCCTCGAGGCGCTTGGCCGCCGCGAGGATAAGCGTCCACGTGATCTCCGTGGTGCTCGCCTTCGAATCTCCCATCTCGGTGTTGCCCACCGGGATGCCGCGCGCCTTCAGCGCCGCCGCGTCGTACTGGGTGTTGCGAGCGCCGGTGAACATGAAGAGCTTGAGGTTCGGAAGCTGCGCGATGAGGTCGGCCTTGAACGGCGTGCGATCGCGCATGACGACGATGACGTCGGCGTCGCGAATGGCGTCGAGGAGTGCGGCGCCGCGCAGGCGCTCGTGGCAGACCCGCACGTCGGCTCTCGCGTCCACCGCGCTCCAGTCGGCGGTCTTGCGCAGCGACTGCTCGTAGTCGTCGAGGACCACGACCTTCGGGCGCGCGCTCATGGGCGGGCTCCTTCGCACAGCGCGCGCACGTCCTTCGCGGCGGCGAGCTTCCAGCACGCGGCGACGAGGGCGTCGGCCTTCGCCTTGCCGATCACCGGATCGGCGAGGCCGTGGAATTTCGCTTCGAGGTCCGTGTCGCTCATGGGCTTCTCCAGCGATCCGATGGCATGCTCGACGAACACGTGCGCGGTGCGTCCGTCTTTCAGCGTCACTGTCACATCCGCGGCCGTCTCGTCGATGGCGCCGTCCACCGTCGCGTTCACCTTGCGCCGCAGCGCCACCACGTCCTCGCGCCGCACGATCTCGTCGGTGTACTCGCCCTCGCCCGCGCGGCCGAAGATCAGGCCCAGCGCGAAGCCGTGGTACACGCTGAACTTGCCCTGCAGCCCGTCCTGCGGCTCCTTCTTGCCGGTGAGCTCCAGCACCAGCGGATGCACGCGCAGCTCGATGCGCTCGCACCTCCTCGGCCTTCACGCCCTGCGCGCGCAGCTGGCTCGCAGGCGTCGATGCGTGGGATGGATCACGATGCCGCAGGCGAACGGCTTGTAGGTGTTGAACGAGATCTCGAAGCGCTTGCCCAGCTCGTCGGTGATCTCGTTCCAGTCGCACTTGGTCGAGACCACCTGCGCGTAGCCGCGCGGCGCCTCGATCGCCTTCGGGCTGGCGGTGAAGCCGTTCTTCGCGAGCAGCGCCGACATCAGCCCCGCGCGCGCCGCCGCCCCCGGATGGAAGGGCTTGGTCATGGTGCCGAACTGCTCGCGCATGCCGATCGGCTGCGAGGCCGCGATGCCCAGCGCCATCGCCGTGCGCTGCTCGTCCAGCTTGAGCAGGCGCGCGCAGGCCGCGGCACGCGCCGAGCATGCCGGTCGAGCCGGTGATGTGCCAGCCGCGGTCGTAATGGTCCGGATACATCATGTTGCCGATGCGGCACGACGACGTCCATGCCCAGCACCAGCGCGTCGATCAGCTCGCGTCCCGAGGCGCCCGTGCACCTCGGCCAGCGCCAGCAGCGCCGAGGCGCGACCGGACCGGCGGGATGGATGATGGTCTTCAGGTGCGTGTCGTCGAAGTCGAAGGTGTGCGAGGTGATGCCGTTGACCAGCGCCGCGCTCGGCCATGTCGACCCTGTCGGTCCGCCCGAGGATGCTCGCCTGGGGCGCGGGCTGCAGCATGCGCACGGCGCGCCAGCGCCGCCTCGGCCGATTCGTGCCGCGCCGCGCCGATGGCGCAGCCGACCCAGTTGAGGAAGGTGCGGTGCGCTTCGTGCTCCACCGCGTCGCTCCAGCCGCGCGAAGGATGGGTCGCGACGAATTTCGCGAGGATCTGGGTGACGGGCGGCGCGTTCGCGTCGGCGGCGACCTGGGTATTGCGGGCCATGGAGTCCTTGTACCGGGAGGGAAAGCAGGATGAGCGTGCGGATTATAATTGGTCTGCCACGGTAAAGGCCGTTGGAGCGGACGCCGAAGGCGCCGCTCAACGGCCGACCGGGGCGCATAACCGGAAGGCGCCGCTCAACGGCCGACCGGGGCGCATAACCGGAAGGCGCCGCTCAACGGCCGACCGGGGCGCATAACCGGAGATCCCCCATGGCCGCCAATCCCCAGCCCGCATCCAAAGCCGTTCCCACCGTGAAGCTGCTCATCGACGGCAAGTTCGTCGAGTCGAAGGCGCGCGAGTGGCGCGACGTGGTGAACCCCGCGACCCAGCAGGTCCTCGCGCGGGTGCCGATGTGCGGCGCCGACGAGGTGGAGGCGGCGGTGCGCTCCGCGGCCGAGGCCTTCAAGACCTGGCGCAACACGCCGATCGCGGCGCGCGCCCGCATCATGCTGAAACTGCAGGAGCTGATCCGCCGCGACATGAAGAAGATCGCGGCGGTGCTCACCGCCGAGCAGGGCAAGACGCTGCCCGACGCCGAAGGCGACGTCTTCCGCGGGCTCGAGGTGGTCGAGCACGCCTGCTCCATCGGCTCGCTCACGCTGGGCGAGTTCGCGGAGAACGTGGCGGGCAACGTCGACACCTACTTCATCCGCCAGCCGCTCGGCGTGTGCGCGGGCATCACGCCCTTCAACTTCCCGGCCATGATCCCGCTGTGGATGTTCCCCATGGCGATCGTGTGCGGCAACACCTTCGTGCTGAAGCCCTCGGAGCAGGACCCGATGACGCCGATGGTGCTCGCCGAGCTCGCGATGGAGGCCGGCATCCCGCCCGGCGTGCTCAACATCGTGCACGGCGGCAAGGAAGCGGTGGACGCGCTGTGCTCGCACCCCGAGGTGAAGGCCGTTTCGTTCGTGGGCTCGTGCCAGGTCGGCGAGCACGTCTACAAGCTTTCGAGCCACCACGGCAAGCGCGCGCAATGCATGATGGGCGCGAAGAACCACGCGGTCCTGATGCCCGATGCGAACAAGGAGCAGTCGCTCAACTGCGCTGGTCGGGCGCCGGCTTCGGCGCGGCGGGGCAGCGCTGCATGGCCACGAGCGTCGCCGTCCTGGTCGGCGAGGCGAACCAGTGGATTCCCGATATCGTCGCCAAGGCGAAGACGCTCAAGGTGAGCGCCGGCACCGAGAATGGCGCCGACCTGGGGCCGCTCATCTCGAAGCACGCGAAGGAGCGCGTCGAGGGCCTCATCGAGCAGGGCGTGCAGCGAGGGCGCGAAGCTCGAGCTCGACGGCCGCAACGCGAAGATCCCGGGCTACGAGAACGGCAACTTCCTGGCGCCCACGATCTTTTCCGGCGTGAAACCGCACCACAAGGTCTACACCACCGAGATCTTCGGCCCGGTCCTGTGCATCGTGAGCGTCGATACGCTGGACGAGGCGATCAGGCTCGTGAACGACAATCCCTACGGCAACGGCACCGGCATCTTCACGCAATCGGGTGCGGCCGCGCGCAAGTTCCAGACCGAGATCGACGTGGGACAGGTCGGCATCAACGTGCCGATCCCCGTGCCCGTGCCGTACTTCAGCTTCACCGGCTCGCGCGGCTCGAAGCTGGGCGACCTCGGTCCCTACGGCAAGCAGGCGGTCCACTTCTACACGCAGACCAAGACGGTCACGGCGCGCTGGTTCGACGACCAGGCGACGAGCCCCGGGATCCACACCACGATCTCGCTCAAGTAGTCGCCCGGGCGCCTCGAGGCGCGCCGGTCACTTCCTGCGCGGATCGTCCGCGGGATCGATGTATTCGATGCCGCTCGGGCCGACGCCGCTCACCTGGACCACCGCTTCGCCGGACCGCATCCAGTGGAAATGGCTCGCATTGGCAGGTACCACGATCACCGAGCCGGCCGGGAATGCCTTCAGCTTCGCGGGATCGAACCGGTCCCCGAAGCCGATGTAGAAGGTGCCCGAGATGACGGTGTAGACGCGCTCCTCCGGATGCGTATGGGGCGGGATCCTGTATCCGTCCGGTTGCTTCACGCGCGTGATGTAGGGAGCGGCCTTCCGGGGGTCGCCGTAGACCACGGCGGTTTGCCCGCCCGGAGGGATCGCCGCGCTGGACGCCCACTGGACCTGGTCGGGCAGGGTCTGGACGAACCCGGCGGGATCGGCCATCGGCTCGGCCGCGCTCACGGCGAACGCGAACGATGCAACGGTCATGAAGAGGATTGTTTGCCTGCGGGACGCCGTCATGCGCTGACTCCGATGGGTCGTGGGAATGGGGATGGGACCCGCGGGCGCGCCGGATCCTTACAACGATATAATTTCCCCCTCGTCCGGATCACAACCGCAAGGCTCTCGAAGTCCGTGCCCCCATGAAGATCGGATTCGTCGGGTTCGGGCACATGGGCGCTCCCATGTGCCGCAACCTGCTCAAGCACGGCCATGCCCTCAAGGTCTACGACCTGGTGCCCGAGCTCGCGCGCAAGCTGGCCGAGCAGGGCTGCGAGATCGCCTCCTCGGCCGCCGACTGCGCGCGCGGCGTCGATGCGTTCATCACGATGCTGCCCTCCTCGCCCCACGTGCGATCGGTCTACCTCTCCGAGTACGGGGTGCTCGCCGGCGTGGCGCCCGGCACTCCGCTCATCGACTGTTCCACGATCGACCCGCTCACCGCGCGCGAGGTGGCGATGGACGCCAAGGCGCGCAACTGCCCGATGATCGACGCGCCGGTTTCCGGCGGCGTGGCGGGCGCCGAAGCGGGCACCCTCACCTTCATGGTGGGCGGCGAGACGAGCGAGTACGAGGCCGCGAAGGCGATCCTGCAATGCATGGGCAAGAACGTCGTGCACTGCGGCCCCTCGGGCAACGGGCAGGTGGCCAAGATCTGCAACAACATGATGCTCGCCGTCGAGATGATCGCGACCTCGGAGGGCATGACGCTCGCGGCGAAACTCGGCATGGATCCGAAGGTGTTCGCCTCGATCGTGAACACGTCGAGTGGCCGCTGCTGGAGCTCCGACACGTACAACCCGTATCCCGGCGTGCTCGAGAACGTGCCGGCGGCGCGCGGGTACACGGGCGGATTCGGCGCCGACCTCATGCTCAAGGACCTCACGCTCGCCACCGACGCGGCCAAGGCGGCGCGCCATCCCGTGCTGCTGGGCGCGCTCGCGCAGCAGATCTACCAGATGCATTCCGTCGAGGGCCACGGCGGCCAGGACTTCTCGAGCATCATCCTGCAATACATGAAACGATGATCCATCACCGCACCGAAGGCCACACCGCCTTCATCACGATCGACAACCCGCCCGCGAACACGTGGACGCCGGAGGGCCTGCGCGAGCTGGAAGCCCTCGTGCGCGCGCTCGATGCCGACCGCTCCGTCTACGCCGCGGTCATCACCGGCGCGGGAGAGAAGTTCTTCTCCGCCGGCGCCGACCTGAAGAGCTTCGAGGCCGACAAGGTCCTCGCCCGCCACTTCATCGCCCGCTTCGGCTCGGCATTCGGCGCACTCATGAACGCGCGCTTCGTCACCATCGCCGCGATCAACGGCTACGCGATGGGCGGCGGCCTCGAATGCACGCTCGCCTGCGACATCCGCATCGCCGAGGCACACGCGCAGATGGGGCTGCCGGAGCCCTCGGTGGGACTGCTGCCCGCCGGATGCGGCACGCAGAACCTGCCGTGGCTCGTGGGCGAAGGCTGGGCCAAGCGCATCATCCTCACCAACGAGCGCGTGGACGCCGCCACGGCGCAACGCATCGGCCTGGTGCAGGAGGTGGTCGAGAAAGGCGCGTCGCTCGCCGCCGCAACCGCGATGGCTGCGCGCGTCGCGGCGCTCTCGCCGCGCGCCGTCGAGTACTGCAAGAGCCTGATCCACAACGCGCGCGACGGCATCCCGCGCCGCGCGGGCCTGGCGCTCGAGCGCGAGCGCTTCATGGACCTCTTCGATCACGGCGACCAGGCCGAGGGCGTGCGCGCGTTCCTCGAGAAGCGCAAGCCGGAATGGAAGAACGACTGACGGCCGCGGGCGGGGAGCTCGTGGCCCACGTCCGCGGCGACGTGGCGACGGTCACGTTGAATCGCCCCACCGTGCTCAACGCGCTTTCCTTCGGCATGCTGCGCGGCCTCGGGCAATGGCTCGACGCGTGGGAGAACGACGAGCGGGTGCGCACGATCGTGCTGCGCGGCGCCGGCGAGAAGGCGTTCTGCGCGGGCGGCGACCTGCGCACGTTCCACGCGGGCATCAGCTCCGGCACCGACGACCACCGCGCGTACTTCGCCGTCGAGTACGCGCTCGACTACCGCATCCATACCTATCCCAAGACCATCGTCGCGGTGATGGACGGCATCGTGATGGGCGGCGGCATGGGGCTCGCGCAGGGCTGCAGCCTGCGCATCGTGGGCGACCGCACGAGGATGGCGATGCCCGAGACGGCGATCGGCCTCTTTCCCGACGTCGGCGGGAGCTACTTCCTGTCGCGCGTGCCGGGCGAGCTCGGCACCTACCTGGGCCTCGTGGGACCCACCATCGGCGCCGCGGACGCGATCTACTGCGGCCTTGCCGACGTGCACGTGGGCTCCGCGCTCCCCGCTCCCGAGCTGGAATCGCTGCGTCCCGCCATCGACCGGCATTTCGCCCACGACTCGGTCGCGGCCATCATGGGCTCCCTCGAGGCGGAGGACCGCCCCGAGTTCCGTGCCTGGGCCGGGGGCACGCTCGAAGCGTTGCACCAGCGCTCGCCCACGATGCTCGTGGTCACGCTCGAGCAGCTTCGGCGCGGCGCGAAGCTGCCGCTCGCGGACTGCTTGCGCATGGAATTGAACCTCGTGCACCGCAGCCTCGAGCACGGCGACTTCCTCGAGGGCGTGCGCGCGCTCATCGTCGAGAAGGACAACCGGCCGCGCTGGAAGCCGGCGCGCCTCGCCGAGGTCACCGACGCCGAGATCGAACGCTTCTTCGCGCCGCGCTGGACGCCGGCGCAGCATCCCCTCGCATTCATCCCCTGAAGAGGAAACAATGAAGCTCTGCACCTTCTCGCCCCTGCCCTCCGGCCAGCCGCGTCCCGGCCTCGTGATCGACGACAAGCGCATCGTGGACATCCCCGCCGCGCTCGGCGGCGACGCCGACACCTCCACGATGCTCGGCATCATCCGCGCCGGCCCGCCGATGATGTCGCGCCTGCGGGCGCTCGCCGCGAAACCGCCCGCCGCCACGATCGCGATCACCGGCGTGAAGCTCCATGCGCCGATCCCGCGACCGGCGAAGAACGTCTTCTGCGTCGGCTGGAACTACCTCGAGCACTTCGAGGAAGGCGCCAAGAAGCTGCAGGACAACCGCGAGCTGCCGAAGTGGCCGGTCTTCTTCAGCAAGGCGACCACCGCCGTCACCGGCCCGTTCGACACCATCCCCTACGACGCGAAGATCTCCACCTCGCTCGACTGGGAAGTGGAGCTGGGCGTGGTCATCGGCACCGACGGCAAGAACATCCCTGAGGCGGACGCGATGCGCCACGTCTTCGGCTACACCGTCATCAACGACGTGTCGTGGCGCGACCTGCAGCGCCGGCACGGCGGCCAGTGGCACAAGGGCAAGAGCCTCGACGGCACCTGTCCCATGGGCCCGTGGATCGTGACCGCCGATTCGCTCGACCCCACCAGCCTGCGCGTGACCTGCCGCGTGAACGGCGTCACCAAGCAGGATTCGAACACGAAGTTCCTGTACTTCAAGCTGCCGCGCCTCATCGCCGACCTCTCGATGGGCCAGACGCTCGAGGCGGGCGACGTGATCTCCACCGGCACGCCGGAGGGCGTGGGATTCGCGCGCACGCCGCCCGAGTTCATGAAGCCGGGCGACCTCCTCGAGACGGAGATCGAGGGCATCGGCACGCTGCGCAATCCCATCGGCAGATAGCCGAAGGGCGGCGGTAGAATGCCCCAAAGGAGGGTGGGCACCATGGTGAGCAAGATCCAGCCGGGACGGTCAGTCGTCGATCGCATCGCGGTCTACCGGCTGCTCGGCCGCATCGGCCCCCTGCGCGGGAGCTACGCGGGCAAGTTCGCCCTCGCCGCGTTCGTCGGCATCTTCGTCCCGCTCGCGGTCTTCATCCTCTACCTGCTGCTCGCGCGCGCGGACTTGCGGGCGATGTACCCGATCCTCGTCGCGCTGCTCCTCGCGTCCTTCGCGGGATTCCTCGGCATGCTGTGGCTGCTGCGCGAGCTGCTCGTGCCCGTCGATCTCACCGCCGAGGCGCTGCGCGACTACATCGACCGGCGCCGGCTTCCCGACCTGCCGACCGGCTTCACCGATCGCGCGGGCCGGCTCATGGGGGGCACGCAGTACACCCTCTCGCAGCTGAACGAGACGATCGGCCGGCTCGAGCGCACCTCCGACACCGACGAGCTCACCGGGCTCTACAACCGGCGGGCGGGCGAAAAGCGCCTGGCCGAGGAAGTGGCGCGCGCCGAGCGCGACCTGCAGGGATTCCAGCTCGCGTTCCTCGACATCAACGATTTCAAGTCGGTGAACGAGCGTTACGGCCATAGCGCCGGCGACGCGTGCATCTCCCACGTGGCGGCGCAGCTTCAGCTCAACACGCGGCGCGGCGATTGGGTCGCGCGGTGGGGCGGCGACGAGTTCATCGTGGGCCTGCATCGCAATCGCGCGCTGAAGGGCGTCGTCGACCGGCTCGTGAAGTCCATCGAGGCGACGCCGTGCGAGATCGCGCCCGGCCGCGAGATCGTCGTGCGCCTGAGTTGCGGGGTCGCCGAATACCGTTTCGGCGCCGGCTCCGCCGGCCTCCTCGCCGACGCCGACCACGCGATGTACGCCGCCAGGGAATTCGCGCGCGCCGACGGCAAGTCGCACATCTGCTTCCGCAGCGAGCTCGACATTCCCGCGAAATCGGGACAGACCCCGTTTTCCCTTAGGCGGAACGCGGTTCGCTCTTACGGAAAACGGGGTCTGTCCCCGATTACGCGGCGACGAATGCGAGCACGCCGAGGGCGAGGAAGGCGGCGGCGGTGACGCGCCGCACGTAGACGAGCGGCACGCGCCGGGCGATGGCGTCGCCGAAGAGCACCACCGGCACATTCGCGAGAAGCATGCCGATCGTCGTGCCGGCCACGACCTGGACGAGCGAGGGATAGCGCGCGGCCAGCGCCACCGTCGCGATCTGCGTCTTGTCGCCCATCTCGGCGAGGAAGAAGAGGACGATGGTGGTCGCGAGCACGCCGCCGTGGCTCTTGACCGAGTCCGCGTCCTCGTCGAGCTTGTCCGGCACCAGCACCCACGCCGCCATCGCGATGAACGAGGCGCCGACGATGCGCGTCATGAGCGCTTCGCCGAGGAGGTGCGTCAGCCACGCGCCGATCGCGCCGGCGATGGTGTGGTTGAAGAGCGTGGCGATGAAGATGCCCGCGATGATGGGCCACGGGCGGCGCAACCGCGCGGCGAGCACGAGCGACAGGAGTTGGGTCTTGTCCCCGATCTCGGCCAGCGCGACCAGGCCGGTGGACACCAGCAGGGCTTCCATGGCGTTCTTTTCGGCGACAATCCTAGCATGGCGGAAATCGTGGTGAGCGAGGAGCGCGGCGTCCGGTTCCTGCATTTCGGATCGCCGTGGGTCCAGGGCGCCATGCGCATCGCGCGCCCCTGGGCGCTCGAGCTCGAGTACACGCGCGAGCTGATGCTGCCGCTGGTGCTCAGGCGCGACCGCGGCTGGCCCGCGAACGTGCTGCAGGTGGGGCTCGGGGCCGCGTCGATCACCCGCTTCCTCCACCATCATCGCCCCGCGGCGCGCCTCACGGTGGTCGAGATCCTGCCCGAAGTGGTGGCCGTGGCGCGCCGGCATTTCCGGCTGCCGGACGAATCGCCGCACCTGCGCATCGTGACCGGCGACGCCTACGAATTCATGACGTCCGCGCGCGGGCGCTTCGACCTCATCGTGGTGGACGGCTTCGACGAGAAGGGACGCGCCGGCGTGCTGGACAGCGTGCCGTTCTACCTCAACTGCCGCGCGAAGCTGGCGCCCCGCGGCATGCTCGCCGTGAATCTCCTCACGCGGCGGCGCAGCGCGGCACCGAGCGTGCAGCGCCTTCGCGAAGCGTTCGGCGAGCACGTGACGGACCTTCCACCCTCGGAGCCCGGCAACGTCGTGGCGCTCGCGGCGACGAGCGAGCTGTGGACCGATTCGCCGAAGGAGCTGCGCGCGGCGGCCCGCGCGCTCAAGGCGGAGACGGGGCTGGACCTCGCACCGACGCTGGCGCGCCTCGAAGGGCGCTAGAGCAGCGCTTCCTCCATCGCGAGCACGCTGTCTGCGCCGCGCATGGCGATCATCGAGAGCGCCATCGCCTGCGGCAGCATGTGGTCGGCGTAGAAGCGCGCGGTGAGGAGCTTGCCGCGCAGGAACGCCGCATCGCCCTCGCCCGCCTCGAGCTGGCGCGCGGCTATGAGGGCCGAGCGCGCCATCATCCATCCGCCGCACACGATGCCCATGAGCTTCAGGTAATACACGGATGCCGCCGCCACCGCCGCCGGATTGGCGCCGTAGCTCGCGACGATCCACTGCGTGGCTTCCTTGAGCCGCGTGATGGACGAGGCGAAACGATCGGCGATCTCCTTCACGTGCACGTTCTTCGCCTGTGTCAGCTCGCCCGCGAGCTTCTCCATCTCGGCGATGAGCGCCAACGCCGTCCTCCCGCTCTCGCGCCCCACCTTGCGGCCGACGAGGTCGTTGGCCTGGATCCCCGTGGTCCCTTCGTAGATCGTCGTGATGCGCGCGTCGCGCAGGTGCTGCGCGGCGCCCGTCTCCTCGATGAATCCCATGCCGCCGTGGACCTGGATGCCGAGCGAGGCGATCTCGATCCCGTTCTCGGTGGACCAGCCCTTCACCACCGGCACGAGCAGATCGACCATGGCCTGGCAGCGGCGACGTTCCTGCTCGTCGGGCGAATGGCGCGCGCGGTCGAGGAGCGCGGAGGTCCAGTACGCCAGCGCGCGCATCGCCTCGGTGACGGACTTCATCGTGAGGAGCATCCGCTTCACGTCGGGGTGCTGGACGATGGGCGCGGTCCTGGCGCCCTGGCCGCCGATCGGCCGGCCCTGCAGCCGCTCGCGCGACCACGCGAGCGCCCGCTGGAACGCACGCTCCGCGATGGCCACGCCCTCGAGGCCCACCGAAAGCCGCGCCGCGTTCATCATGATGAACATGTACTCGAGGCCGCGGTTGGCCTCGCCCATGAGGTAGCCGACGGCGCCCTCCTTCTCGCCGTAGATCATCACGGCGGTCGGGCTCGCGTGGATGCCGAGCTTGTGCTCGATGGAGGCGCACTTCACGTCGTTGCGCGCGCCGAGGCTGCCGTCCTCTTTCACGAGGACCTTCGGCACCACGAAGAGCGAGATGCCCTTCACGCCCTCGGGAGCGCCCTCCATGCGGGCGAGCACCATGTGCACGATGTTCTCGGTGTAGTCGTGCTCGCCGTAGGTGATGAAGATCTTCTGGCCGAAGAGGCGGTACGAGCCGTCCTTCTGCGGGACCGCCTTGGTGCGCACGAGCGACAGGTCGCTGCCCGCCTGCGGCTCGGTGAGGTTCATGGTGCCGGTCCACTCGCCCGCGACCATCTTCGGCAGGAAGCGCCGCTTGAGCACGTCGGAGCCGACGGTCTCGAGCGCCTCGACGGCGCCCTGGGTGAGCATCGGGCAGAGCTTGAACGCGAGGTTCGCCGCGCCCCACATCTCCTCGATGGGAGTCGCGACGAGATGCGGCAGGCCCTGCCCGCCGAACTGCGTCGGCGCGAGGATGTTGCCCCAGCCGGCCTTCACCCATTGCCAGTACGCGTCGCGGAAGCCCGCCGGCATCGTGACCTTGCCGTCCTTGCAGGTGGCCCCCGCGCGGTCGCCCGACATGTTGAGCGGCGAGAGCACCTCCGAAGCGACCTTGCCGGCCTCCTCGAGGATCGCGTCCACCACGTCGTCGGTGACCTCCTCCCAGCCGGGAAGCTCGTTCACCTGGTCCAGGCCGACCACGTGCTTGAGAACGAACTGCATGTCCTTCAACGGTGCGACGTACTCGGCCATGGCCAAGCTCCTAGATCTTCGAGGTGAGCTCCGGGACGAGCTGGAACAGGTCGCCCACCAGGCCGTAGTCCGCCACCTGGAAGATCGGCGCCTCGGGGTCCTTGTTGATCGCGACGATGACCTTGCTGTCCTTCATGCCCGCGAGGTGCTGGATCGCCCCCGAGATGCCCACCGCGATGTAGAGCTCGGGCGCCACGATCTTGCCCGTCTGCCCCACCTGGCAGTCGTTCGGCACATATCCCGAGTCGACGGCCGCGCGCGAGGCGCCGATGGCGGCGCCCAGCTTGTCGGCGAGGGTCTCCAGCATGCGGAAATTCTCGGCGCTGCCGAGGCCGCGGCCGCCCGAGACCACGCGCCGCGCGCCGCCCAGCTCGGGACGCTCCGACTTCGTGAGCTCGCGCGACAGAACCTTCGACTGGCCCTTGTCGGGGCCCGCGGGCGCGGATTCGATCGGGGCCGACCCGGACGCGGCGGGGGCATCGAACCCGGTCGCGCGCACCGTCACGGCCTTCACCGCATCGGACGATTGCACGGTCGCGAACGCGTTGCCCGCGTAGATCGGCCGCACGAAGGTGTCGGGCGATTCCACCGCGGTGATCTCCGAGACCTGCGCCACGTCGAGGAGTGCCGCGATGCGCGGCATCACGCCCTTGCCGAACGCCGAGGCGCTCGCGACCACGTGCGAGTAGCCCTTCGCCATCGGGACCACCAGCGCCGCGTAGTTCTCCGCGAGCCGTCGTCGTAGTGCGCCGCCTGCACGTGCAGCACCTTCGCGACTCCCGCGAGCTTCGACGCCGCCTGCGCCGCCGCCTGCGCGTTGGAGCCCGCCACGAGGACGTGCACGTCGCCGCCCATCTTCGCGGCCGCCGCGACCGCGTTGGCGGTGCCGCCCTTCAAGTGCGCTCCGTCGTGATCGGCGACGACGAGCGCCGTCATTGGATCACCTTCGCTTCGTTCTTGAGCTTGTGGACCAGCTCGGCGACGTCCTTCACCATCACGCCCGCCTTGCGCTTGCCCGGCTCGGCGACCTTGAGCGTCTTCAGCCGCGGCGCGACGTCCACACCCAGGTCGGCGGGCTTCACCACGTCGAGCGGCTTCTTCTTCGCCTTCATGATGTTGGGCAGCGTCGCGTAGCGCGGCGTGTTCAGGCGCAGGTCGGTCGTCACGACGGCGGGAAGCTTCACCTCGACGGTCTCGAGGCCGCCGTCGATCTCGCGCGTGACCTTCATCGCCGTGCCGTCGATCTCGACCTTGCTCGCGAACGTCGCCTGGGGCCAGTCGAGGAGTGCCGCGAGCATCTGGCCGGTCTGGTTGGCGTCGTCGTCGATCGCCTGCTTGCCGAGGATCGCGAGGCCGGCGGATTCCTTCTTCACGACGGCGGCGAGGAGCTTGGCCACCGCGAGCGGCTGCAGCTCGGCGTCGGCGGTGTCCAGGAGGATCGCGCGGTCCGCGCCCATCGCGAGCGCCGTGCGCAGCGTCTCCTGGCAGGCCGTGGTGCCGGCGGAGACCGCGATCACCTCGGTCGCCTTGCCCGCCTCCTTCAGCTTCAACGCCTCCTCGAGCGCGATCTCGTCGAAGGGGTTCATGGACATCTTCACGTTCGCGAGCTCGACGCCGGTCTGGTCCGCCTTCACGCGCACCTTGACGTTGAAGTCGACGACCCGCTTCACGGGCACCAGGATCTTCATGGGGAGGAAAACGGATTCAAACGAGTGTTTGAAATTATACCGCGATCGCGAAATCGGGGCTCAGCGGACCGGCCGCAGCGAGCGGGCGCGCTCGCGCAGCACGAACTTCTGGATCTTGCCGGTGGAGGTCTTGGGCAGCTCGCCGAAGACCACCGTGCGCGGCACCTTGAAGTGCGCGAGGTGCTCGCGGCACCACGCCAGGATGTCCTCGGTGGACACGGGAGCGGCGCCGGGCTTGAGCACCACGAACGCGCACGGCGTCTCGCCCCATTCATCGTCGGGGCGCGCCACCACCGCCGCTTCCATCACCTGCGGATGGCGATAGAGGCACTCCTCGACCTCGAGCGACGAGATGTTCTCCCCGCCCGAGATGATGATGTCCTTCGAGCGGTCCTTCACCTCGATGTAGCCGTCGGCATGCCACACCGCGAGGTCGCCCGTGTGGTACCAGCCCTCGCGGAACGCCTCGGAAGTCGCGCGCGGATTCTTGAGGTAGCCCTTCATGATGGTGTTCCCGCGCAGCATCACCTCGCCCAGCGTGGCGCCGTCGCGCGGCACCGGGACGTGCGTCTGCGGGTCGGCCACCTGCATGCCGGCGAGCGTCGGATAGCGCACGCCCTGCCGCGCCATGAGCCGCGAGCGCGCGCCGAGATCCAGGTCGTCCCACTCGTCCTGCCACGCGCAGAGCGTCGCCGGCCCGTAGCTTTCCGTGAGGCCGTAGAGGTGCGTCACGCGAAAGCCCATGGATTCCATCGCCTCGATCACCGCCGACGGCGGCGCCGCACCGCCCGTGGCCACCTCGACGCGATGCTCGAAGCGGCGCTTCACCGAGGCCGGCGCATGCACCAGCATGTTGAGCACGATGGGCGCGCCGCAAAGGTGCGTCACGCGGTGCTTCTCGATGGCGGGGAACATGAGCGCGGGATCGACCTTGCGCAGGCAGATGTGGGTCGCCCCCACGGCGGTCACCGCCCAGGTGTACGTCCACCCGCTGCAGTGGAACATCGGCAGCGTCCAGAGATAGACCGACCGCGGTCCGAGGCCGAAGGCGAGCGCGTTGCCGAGCGCGTTCAGATACGCGCCGCGATGGTGATAGACGACGCCCTTCGGATCGCCCGTGGTGCCGGAGGTGTAGAGGAGCGCGCAGGAATCCCATTCGTCCAGCGGCCCGGGCATCTCGAAGGCGGGATCGCCGGCGGCGATCGAGCTCCTCGTACGTCATGGCGCCGAGGCGCTCGCCGCCGGAAGCGAGCGGATCGTCGATGTCCACGACGAAGATCGGGCGCTTCACGCGCTCCAGCGCCCTGGCGACCACCGGCGAGAACTCGCGGTCGGTGATGAGGACCTTCGCCTCGCCGTGATCGAGGCAGAAGGCGATGGTCGCCGCGTCGAGGCGATAGTTGAGCGCGTTGAGCACTGCGCCCAGGCCCGGCACGGCGTAATGCGCCTCGAGGAGCGCCGGCACGTTGGGCGCCATGACGGCGACCGTGTCGCCGCGGGCCACGCCGCGCGCAACCAGCGCGCTCGCGAGCCGCCGGCAGCGTGCGTCGAATTCGCGATAGGTGAACGCGCGGTCGCCGTGGACCACGGCGGTCTTGTCGGGATAGACCTCGGCGGAGCGGCGCAGGAAATCGAGCGGCGTGAGCGGCGCGTAGTTGGCGCGGTTGCGCTCGAGGTTCGCGGAAAAGGGATGGTCGGGACGCACGGCGACCATTATGGCGCGGCTGGAATGCGCGGTCGCGCGCTAGAGCGACCGCCCGTCGAAGTGCTTCACCGGCAGCGACTCGAAGTCGACGCCTTCCAGGCACCGCACGTTGATCATCGCCATGCGGTTTGCCTTGCGGTCCGAGCCCACGCCGTAGGCGTGGATGCCGCAGTTGCGGCAGAAGCGGTGCTCGATCACGTGCTTGTTGAACAGGTAGGACACGCTGTTGCCCTCGTCGGTGAGGAGCTTGAGCTTGTCGAGCGGCACGAACCACATCTTCGCGCCCTTGCGCGAGCAGATGGAGCAGTTGCACTCCATCACGTCCTGCAAGTCGCCCTCGACTTCGTACGCCACCTGCCCGCAATGGCAGCTACCCTTGTAGATCATGGAACCCTCTCCCCGCCCCTCTCCCAGGGGAGAGGGAGCAATTCAGCCTTTGCGCCGCCGCCGCAACCACGCCTCGAGCTCGCCCACGATGCCGCGGCGGAACGCGAGCACGCACAGCACGAAGATGGCGCCCTGCGCGATCGTCACCCACGCGCCCAGCTCCGAGAGGTAGTTCTCCATCGTGGCGATGATGAAGGCGCCCGCGACCGGCCCGAACACGGTGCCCAGGCCGCCCAGCAGCGTCATCAGCACCACCTCGCCCGACATCGTCCAGTGCACGTCGGTGAGCGAGGCGAGCTGGAAGACGATCGCCTTGGTGGCTCCGGCGAGGCCCGCGAGCGCCGGCCGACAGCACGAACGCCGCGAGCTTGTAGCGCTCCGTCCGATAGCCGAGCGAGATGGCGCGCGGCTCGTTCTCGCGGATCGCCTTCAGCACCTGCCCGAACGGCGAGTGGATGATGCGGTGGATCAGCAGGAACGCCGCCCGCGAAGACCGCGAGCACGGTGTAGTACATCGCGAGCCCGTTCAACGGCAGCAGGCCGAGGAGCCTGCCGCGCGGCACCGCCTGGATGCCGTCCTCGCCGCCCGTGAACGGCGCCTGCAGGCAGAAGAAGAACACCATCTGCGCGAGGGCGAGCGTGATCATCGCGAAATAGATGCCCTGGCGCCGGATGGCGATGAGGCCGGTGAAGAAGCCCAGCGTGGTCGCGGACCGCCGTGCCCGTGAGGATCGCGAGCTCGGGCGGGAAGCCCCAGACCTTCGCCGCGTACGCCGATGCGTATCCCGCCATGCCGAGGAACATCGCGTGCCCGAAGGAGAGCAGCCCGCCGAAGCCGATGAGCAGGTTGAAGGCGCACGCGAAGAGCGCGAAGCACAGCGCCTTCATCAGGAACATCGGGATAGATCACCGCGGGCGCCACCAGCAGCAGCGCGAAGAGCGATGAGGAAGCCGTTGCGGTGGTAGCGCGCTTCCCAGAGCTCGTCGCGCGAGGCGAGCGTGGACTGCGCGTTCGTCGGCGGGCGGCGCTGTCGCCGATCGTCATGGCTAGCGCTGCCCGAACAGGCCCTGGGGCCGGATCATGAGGACGATCGCCATGATCACGAAGATCACGGTGCTCGACGCCTCGGGGTAGAAATACTTGGTGAGCCCCTCGATGACGCCCAGGCCGAAGCCGGTGACGATCGAGCCCATGATGGAGCCCATGCCGCCGATCACCACCACCGCGAACACGACGATGATGAGCGAGGAGCCCATCTGCGGGCTCACCTGGTAGATCGGCGCGGCGAAGACGCCCGCGAGTCCCGCGAGCCCCACGCCGAAGCCGTAGGTGAGCGTGATCATGCGCGGCACGTTGACGCCGAAGGCCTGCACCAGTGGCGGGTTCTCGGTGGCCGCGCGCAGGTAGGCGCCCAGCTTGGTGCGCTCGATGAGGAACCAGGTGCCGAGGCAGATCACGAGCGATGCGGCGATCACCCACGCGCGATAGTTCGGCAGGAACATGAAGCCCAGGTTGTAGCCGCCGGTGAGGTTCTCGGGCATCGAGTACGGCAGGCCCGCGGAGCCGAACTGGTTGTGGAAGATGCCCTCGATCATGAGCGCCAGGCCGAAGGTGAGCAGCAGCCCGTAGAGGTGGTCGAGCTTGTAGAGGTGTCGCAGCATCAGCCGCTCGATCACGATGCCGGTCGCCCCGACCGCGAGCGGAACGATGGCGAGGGCCCACCAGTAGCCGAGCCCCGCACTTGCTGAGCAGGAACTACGCCACGAACGCGCCCAGCATGTACTGGGCGCCGTGGGTGAAGTTGATGATGTTGAGCAGCCCGAAGATCACCGCGAGCCCCAGGGAAAGGAGGGCGTAGAACGAGCCGTTGATCAGCCCGATCAGCAGTTGTCCGAACAGCGCCTGCGTGGACATCGCTCTACGCCCGGTGCGTCACTTGACCAGCGAGCAGCCGCCGTCCTTCAACGGCCGGAACGCCTCGTCGGCCGGGATGGTGGCGCGCAGCTTGTAGTAGTCGTACGGGCCCTTCGACTCCGACGGCTTCTTCACCTCGAAGAGGTAGGCCGGGTGGATCTCGCGGCCGTCCTCGCGCACGGTCGCCTTCCCGAACAGCGGGTCGTCGGTCGGCAGCTTCTTCATCTCCGCGACCACCTTCGTCCCGTCGTCGCTCTTGATCGCCGCGACCGCCTTGAGGTAGTGCAGCACGCCCGAGTACACGCCCGCCTGCACCATCGTCGGGTACTTGCCGCCGTTCAGCGCCGCGAAGCGCTTGCTCCACGCGCGCGTCTGGTCATTGAGGTCCCAGTAGAACGTGGACGTGAGGATCGAGCCCCTGCGCCTTTTCCAGGCCGATGCCGTGCACGTCGGAGAGGAACACCAGCAGGCCCGCGAGGTTCTGGCCGCCCTTCACGATGCCGAACTCCGATGCCTGCTTGATGGAGTTCATCGTGTCGCCGCCCGCGTTGGCGAGGCCGATGATCTTCGCCTTCGACGCCTGCGCCTGCAGCAGGAACGACGAGAAATCCTGCGTTGTTGAGCGGCACCTTCACGTCGCCCAGGACCTTGCCGCCGCGGCCGTCACGGCATCGGTCGTGTCGCGCTCGAGCGCGTGGCCGAAGGCGTAGTCCGCGGTGATGAAGAACCAGGTGTCGCCGCCGGTCTTCACGATCGCCTTGCCGGTGCCGTTGGCGAGCATCCAGGTGTCGTAGGTCCAGTGCACCGTGTTGGGCGAGCACTTGGCGCCGGTGAGGTCGGAGGACGCCGCGCCCGAGACGATGAACGCCTTCTTCTTCTCCCGCGTGACCTCGTTCACGGCCAGCGCCACGCCGGAGTTGGGCACGTCGAAGATCGCGTCCACGCCCTCCTCGTCGTACCACTTGCGCGCGATCTGCGAGCCGACGTCGGGCTTGTTCAGGTGGTCCGCGGAGACGATCTCGACCTTCAGTCCCTTGTGGGTCTTCTCGAAGTCCTCGACCGCCATCTTGGCGGCGACGACCGAGCCCGGCCCGCCGATGTCCGCGTACAGGCTGGACATGTCGCTCAGGATGCCGAGCTTCACCACGTTGCCGGAAATCTGCGCCTGCGCCGTGCCGGCCGCAGCCGCGAGGGCCGCGACGGCGGCCAACGCCTTGAGCTTGAATTTCATTGTCGTTGCTCCTTTGTGGTCTTCGTACGACTAAACACCCAGGTATTCATGCAGCATCCCGGTCTTCGATTCGAGCTCGGCGGCCGCGAAGGACTGCGCGATGCGGCCGTGCTCCACGATGTAATGCCGGTCCGCGAGCGGCGCGGCGAACCGGAAATTCTGCTCCACCAGCACGATGGTGAAGCCGCGCTCCTTCAACTTCACGATGACGCGCCCCAGCGCCTGCACGATCACCGGGGCGAGGCCCTCGGTGATCTCGTCGAGCAGCAGCAGGTGCGCCCCGGTGCGCAGGATGCGCGCCATGGCGAGCATCTGCTGCTCGCCGCCCGGAGAGCTTCGTGCCCTGCGCGGTCGCGCGGCGCTCGCGCAGGTTCGGGAACATCTCGAAGATCTCCTCCATGCCCATGCCGCCTTCGGCGATCTCGCGGCGGCAGGATCAGGTTCTCCTCCACCGAGAGGCTGGAGAAGATGCCGCGCTCCTCCGGGCAGTAGCCCATGCCGAGGTGGGCGATGCGGTAGGTGGGCCAGCCGATCGTCTCGATGCCGTTCACCGGATCGAGCCCGTGCGCCGTCCCACGAGGCCGAGGATCGACTTGAGCGTGGAGGTGCGCCCGGCGCCGTTGCGCCCGAGCAGCGTCACCACCTCGCCGCTGCTGCACGCTGAAGTCCACGCCGTGCAGCACGTGCGACTCGCCGTACCAGGCGTGCAGGTCGGAGACGCGCAGGACCTCGTCAGCCATGGCCCGGCCACGCTCCGCGGTCGAGCCCATGTAGGCCTCGATCACCTGCGGGATTGCGCGAGACCTCGGCGTACGGGCCTTCGGCGAGGACCGCGCCGCGCGCCATCACCGTGATGGTGTCGCAGATGCCCGAGACCACGCTCATGTTGTGCTCGACCATCAGCACCGTGCGCCCCGCGGCCACTTCCTTGATGAGCTCCTTCACGCGATCCACGTCCTCGTGGCCCATGCCCGCCGTGGGCTCGTCGAGGAGCATGAGCTCGGGCTCCATCGCGAGCGTCGTGGCGATCTCGAGCGTGCGCTTGCGCCCGTAGGCGAGCTCGCCGGCGTGGATGCGCGCGAACTTCGCCGAGATCGCACGCGCTCGAGCAGCGCCATCGCGCGCTCGTTGAGCACTTCCAGCGTCCTCTCGCGCTTCCAGAAGTGGAAGCTCGTGCCGAGGCCGCGCTGCAGCGCCGATGCGCACGTTCTCGAGCACGGTGAGGTTCGGGAAGACCGCGGAGATCTGGAACGAGCGGATGATGCCGCGGCGCGCGATGTCGGCGGGCCGCGCGCGGGTGATGTCCTCGCCGTTGAAGAGGATCGTCCCCGCGGTGGGCGCGAGGAACTTGGTGAGCAGGTTGAACGTGGTGGTCTTGCCGGCGCCGTTGGGCCCGATCAGCGCGTGGATCGCGCCGCGGCGCACCTTCAGGTTCACGCCGTCGACCGCGACGAAGCCCTTGAACTCCTTCGTGAGGCCGCGCGTTTCGAGAATGGTGTCGCCGGTCATCGAGACTCGAATGGCCGCCCTTTCCCGCCGTCTGTCCGGGCGCTGGGCTTCCTGGGGAATTGTCCGCGCATGCTACCGCAGCGCGCAGGGGGCGGGCAAGGCAACGAGCGCGTCGCGGTGCGATAATCGGGCCATCGCGCCCTCGGGAAGGACCGCCATGAACGACCGCTCGACCGACACCGGCCTCGCCCAGGCCGAATCCGTGCTGCGGCGCGAGGATCGCGGGGGAATCGCGGTCCTGGTGCTCGATCGCCCGCGCCAGTACAACGCCCTCAATGCCGAGCTGCTGCAGGCGCTGCACGCGGCCCTCGATGCCATCGCGGCCGACGCATCGGTGCGGGTGGTGATGATCACCGGCGCCGGCAACGCGTTCTGCGCCGGCCACGACCTGAAGGAGATGCGCGGGCTGCCCCAGGCCGAGGTGGAAGCGCTCTTCGGCGCGTGCAGCGCGATGATGCAGAAGCTGGTCGCCCTGCCCCAGCCCGTGATCGCGGTCGTGAACGGGCTCGCCACCGCCGCGGGCTGCCAGCTCGTCGCCCAATGCGACCTCGCCGTCGCCTCCGAGAAGCGGCGAAGTTCGCCGTCTCCGGCGTGAACCTCGGCCTTTTCTGCTCCACGCCCGCCGTCGCCCTCACCCGCAACTCTGGGCCGCAAGCGCTCCGCGGAGATGCTCTTCACGGGCGAATTCGTCGACGCGCGGCAGGCGCTCGAGTGGGGATTGCTGAACCGCGTCGCCGCGCCGGAGAAGGTCATGGACGCGGCGGACGAGCTCGCCGCCGCCCTCCTCGCCAAGCCGCGCGAGGCGCTGGCCCTCGGCAAGGCGCTCTTCTACCGGCAGCTCGAAGCACCGCTCAGGGCCGCCTACGCCGACGCTTCGCGCACCATCACCTGCAACATGGACACGGATTACGCGCGCGAGGGCGTGGACGCCTTCCTGCAGAAGCGCAAGCCGAACTGGAAGCCGTAGCTTCGAGATCTCAAAGATCCCTGAGGATCTCGCGGGCGGCATTGTGGCCGGGCATGCCGGTGACGCCGCCGCCCGGGTGCGCCCCCGAGCCGCAGAGGTACAGGCCGGCAAGCGGCATGCGGTAGTTGCCGTAGCCCAGCGCCGGCCGGGCGCTGAAGAGCTGGTTGAGCGCGAGCTTGCCGTGGAAGATGTCGCCGCCCACGAGCCCGAACTCGCGTTCGAGGTCGAGCGGCGAGAGGATCCGGCGCCCGAGCACGGCGGCCTTGAAGTTAGGCGCGAAGCGGCTCACCAGGTCGACGACCGCATCGGCGGCGCGCTCGCGCTCGCCGTCCCAATGGCGTCCTCCGGCAGCGCATAGCGGAAGTGCTGGCAGAAGAGGCTCGCGACGTGGCGTCCGGGCGGCGCCAGCGAGTCGTCCACGGCGCTCGGGATCAGCATCTCGACGATCGGCTCCTGCGACCAGCCGTTTTCCCGCGCGCTCCCGTGGGCCCGGTCCATGTAGGCGAGCGATGGCGCCATGATGATGCCCGACCGGTGATGGTCGCCGGGGCCGGGCAGGCTCGTGAAATCGGGCAGCTCCGCGAGCGCCACGTTCATGCGGAACGTCGCCGACTCGGAGCGGTAGTGGGTGAAGGGCTCGCGCCAGTCGCCCGGCACGTCGGCAAGCGCGCGCAGCAGCCACTGGGGATGGGCGTTCGAGACCACGCAGCGTGACGCGATCTCGGTGCCGTCGGCGAGCGCCACGCCGAGCGCCTTGCCGCCCTCGGCGAGGACGCGCTCGACCGCGACTCCCGTGCGGATCTCCACGCCGCGCGCTTCCGCCTCGCGCCGCATCGCCTGCGTGATCGCGCCCATGCCGCCGAGGGCGTGGCCCCAGATGCCCTTCTTCCCGTTCACCTCGCCGAACACGTGGTGCAGCAGCACGTACGCCGTGCCGGGCGCGTACGGGCTCGCGAAGTTGCCGACCACGCTGTCGAAGCCGAAGCAGGCCTTGATGGGATCGGACTCGAACCAGCGCTCGAGCCAGTCGGCCGCCGAGAGCGTGAAGAGGTCGAGCACGTCGCGCTGCGCGGCGATGGGCAGCTTGTGCAGCCGCCGCCCCGCCTTCCACGCCTGGAAAAGCTCGGTGATGCCTCCACCCACGTTGGGCGGCGTCTCGAGCAGCAGGCCGCGCAGCACGTCCGCGACGGCCTCGAGCCGTTCGTAGTACGCGGGCAGGCGCTCCGCGTCGCGCTTCGAGAAGCGCGCCACCTCGCGCTGCGTGGCCTCGAGGCCGCCGCCGACCTTGATGTGGTTCGCGTCCGGCAGCGGCAGGAAGTTCGCGAACGGCCGCTCGACGATGCGCAGCCCGTGCTCGCGCGAGCCGCAGGTCGCGGATCACCTGTCGGGTGCAGCAGGCTCACCGTGTAGCTCGCAGTGGAATTGCGGAATCCGGGATGGAACTCCTCGGTGACCGCGGCGCCGCCGACCACGTCGCGCCGCTCGAGCACGCACACCGCCAGCCCGCGCGCGGCGAGGTAGCAGGCGCAGACGAGGCCGTTGTGGCCGGCGCCGACCACCACGGCGTCGTAGCGCGAGCGCGCGGTCCCCATGGACCTCAGGTGAGCAGGAAGTGCCGGACGGCTCCGGCCTGGGCGTCGTCCAGCAGCATGGGCGCATGCCCGGTGCGCGGGACGACGAGGGTCTCGGTGCGCGGCCGGCGGCGCATCTCCTCGAGCGTTTCCGCCAGCAGCAGGTCGGAATCCGCGCCGCGGATCACCAGCACCGGGCCGTGCAGCGCGTTCCAGAAGGCGCGCAGGTCCACGTCCGCGGTGAAGATGCCGAAATTGAGGCCGATGCCGGGATCGTAGCGAACGCGCCAGCGGCCGTCGTCGTCGTGCTTCGCGACGTTCAGCGCGAGATGGCGCCACTGCTCGGCGCTGAGCTCGCCGAAGGGCGAGAAGCTGCGCATCATCGCCTCGAACGCCTCGAGGGAATCGAACGCGGGCTCCTTGCCCACGTAAGTCCCGATGCGCTCCAGGGCCGCGCGCGGAATCATGCAGCCGACGTCGTTCAGCACGAGCTTGCGGATCGGGGAACCCGGCACGCTCGCGAGGATCATCCCGATGATGCCGCCCATGGAGGTGCCCAGCCAGTCCACCGTCTCGGCGCGCAGGCTCGCCATGAGCGTGGCCATGTCGTTGCAGTACAGCGTCTGCGTGTAGTCCTTCGGGTCGCGCAGCCAGTCGCTGTGGCCGCGCCCCACGACGTCGGGGCACACGACGCGATAGGCGTCCGCGAGCGACTGCGCGAGGTAGTCGAAGTCGCGGCCGTTGCGCGTCAAGCCGTGCACGCATACCAGCACGCGCGGGTTTTGCGGGTCGCCCCACTCGGTGTATCGCATGCGATGGAACCCGTGAGGATCCAGGCACAGCACCGATCCTTCACGCATCGCCGTCATCGCGCCTCATTCGATCGCGGCGGTGCTCTTGGCACGCTCGCGCAGCAGGAATTTCTGGATCTTGCCCGTCGAGGTCTTGGGCAGCGGGCCGAAGATCACCGAGCGCGGCGCCTTGAAACGCGCCATGCGCGCGCGGCAGAACTCGATGATCTCCTCGGCGCTGGCGGACGCGCCTTCCTTCAACTCCACGAACGCGCACGGCGTCTCGCCCCACTTGGGGTCCGGCTGCGCCACGACCGCGGCCATCATCACCGCGGGATGGCCGTGCAGCACGTCCTCCACCTCCTGCGAGGAGATGTTCTCCCCGCCCGAGATGATCACGTCCTTCGAGCGGTCGCGGATCTTCACGTAGCCGTCGGGCTGGAGCACCGCGAGGTCGCCGGAATGGAACCAGCCGCCGCGGAACGCCTCGTCGGTGGCCGCCGGGTTCTTGAGATAGCCCTTCATCGTGATGTTGCCGCGGAACATGATCTCGCCCATGGTCGCGCCGTCGGCGGGCACCTCGCACATCGTCTCGGGATCGCGCACCGCCATGCCTTCCTCGAGCAGGTAGGCCACGCCCTGGCGGCCGTTGCGCCGCACCTGCTCCTCGAGCGCCAGCGCGCTCCACTCCGGATGCTTCGCGCACACCGCCGCCGGCCCGTACGTTTCCGTGAGCCCGTAGACGTGCGTGATGTCGAACCCCATGCGCCCCATCCCCTCGATCACCGCCGCGGGTGGCGGAGCCGCCGCGACGAGGCAGTGCACTTCGTGGTCGATCCCCTTCTTCTGGTCGGCGGGCGCGTTGAGCAGCAGCGAATGCACGATCGGCGCGCCGCAGTAGTGCGTGACCCTGTGCTCGCGGATCAGCTCCAGGATCGCCTTCGCTTCCACGCGCCGCAGGCAGACGTTCGTCCCCGCGGCCGCGGCCATCGTCCAGTTGAAGCACCAGCCGTTGCAGTGGAACATCGGCAGCGTCCACAGGTACACCGGGTGCTTCGGCATCGACCAGTCGAGGATGTTGTTGATCGCGTTGAGGTACGCGCCGCGGTAGTGATAGACCACACCCTTCGGGTTGCCGGTCGTGCCCGAGGTGTAGTTGAGCGTGATGGCATCCCACTCGTCGGGCGGGAATTCCCAGGCGAACGCGGGGTCGCCCCCGGCGAGGAATGCCTCGTATTCGAGCTCGCCCAGCGGCTCGCCGCCGGTGTAGAGCGCATCCTCCACGTCCACCACCAGCGGCTTCGACTTCGCGAGCTCGAGCGCCCCCGCCACGGTCGCGGAGAACTCGCGATCGGTGAAGAGCACCTTCGCCTCCCCGTGGTCGAGCATGAACGCGATCGCCTCGGCATCGAGCCGCGTGTTGAGGGTGTTGAGCACCGCGCCGAACATCGCCGGGCCGAAGTGCAGCTCGATCATCGCCGGAACGTTGGGAAGGATCGCGGCCACGGTGTCGCCGCGCCGGATGCCGCGCCGGTGCAGCGCCGAGGCGAGGCGGCGCGCGCGCTCGTAGGTCTCGCGCCACGTGCGCCGCACGCGCCCGTGGATCACGGCGACGCGTTCCGGATAGACCGCCGCCGCCTTCGCGAGGAACGACACCGGCGTGAGCGGCGTGTAGTTGGCCGCGTTGCGATCGAGCCCCATGCCGTACGGATTCGAGCCCATCGGTTCTCCCCCTTCGCGCGCCGCCTCAGGCGATGCGCGTTTCCATGCGCGAGGCGAGCCCCGCCACGCGTTCCGCCGACTTGACCGTGTTGGCGAGCAGCATCGCGATGGTCATCGGCCCCACGCCGCCGGGGACCGGCGAGATCCGCGCGGCCACCGCCGAGGCCGAGGCGAAATCGACGTCGCCCACGAGCCGCCCGTCGGGCAGCCGGTTCACGCCCACGTCGATCACCACGGCTCCCGGCTTCACCATCGCGCCGGTAACCAGCCCTGCGCGCCCCGCCGCGACCACCAGCAGGTCGCCCTGGCGCGTCATGGCGCCGAGGTCGCGCGTCTTCGAGTGGCACACCGTCACGGTGGCGCCCGCGTTGATGAGCAGCACCGCCATGGGCTTGCCCACGATGTCGGAACGGCCGACGACCACCGCGTGCAGCCCTTCGACATTCACGTCCTCGTGCTCGAGCATCTTCATGATGCCCCACGGCGTGCAGGGGTAGAAGTTGGGATCGCCCGCGACCAGCGCGCCGACGTTGTGGTAGTGGAAGCCGTCGACGTCCTTCTCCGGCGCGATCGCCTCGATCACCGCGTGCTTGTCGATCGGCTTCGGCAGCGGCATCTGCACGAGGATGCCGTGCACCGCCTTGTCGGCATTGAGGCGGCGCACGAACGAGATCACCTGCGCCTGCGACGCATCGGCCGGCAGCGCGTGCACCTCCGAGCGCATGCCGATCGACTCGCACGCGAAGGTCTTGTTGCGCACGTAGACCTTGCTCGCCGGATCCTCGCCCACGATCACGACGGCGAGGCCCGGCACGATGCCCGCGTCGCGCAGGCGCGCGACCCGGATGGCGACCTCGGCACGGAATCCCTGCGCGATCGCCTTGCCGTCGATGATCTTCGCGGTCACGACCGGGCGCCTCGCGTGCGCCGCGTGCCGCGCTCGTCCACGATGAGGTCGAGCGTCTGGTCGTGCGCCTCGTGGGGCAGGCTGTCCACGATGAACGCGGCGGGCAGAGCGGTCACGCAATAGGTGGACGCCGGGCGCCCGGTGAGCAGCCGGTCGAAATAGCCGGCGCCGTAGCCCAGGCGATAGCCGTCGAGGTCGATGGCGAGCGCCGGCACGACGGCGAGGTCCACGTCGCCGATCGCGAGCGCCGGGCAGCGCGCCGGATCGGGCTCGGGAATGTTCCACACGCCGGGCACGAGGTCGCGGTCCATGTCGCGCACGACGTGGATCTCGAGATGGCGCGGCGGCGGCGTGATGCGCGGCAGCACGATGGCCTTGCCGTCGGCGCGCGCGCGGTCCAGCAGCAGGCGCGTGTTCCACTCGCTGCCGATCGCCAGGGTGGCCAGCACGGAGCGCGCAGTGGCGTAGCGCGGCAGCGCCGCGATCCGCTCGACGAACGCCGCGGCGTTGCGGGCGCGCTCGCCTTCCGGCAGCGCGTCGCGCCGCGCCATCATCTCGCGCCTGAGGCCGGCCTTCTGGGAGGGGACGGGATTCGCGTTCACACCGCTATTCTAGTGCCGCCGCGCCGCCGCGAACCGACGGAATCCGCTATCCTCCGACTTTTCCACCGGAGGACGCCCCTCGATGAAAATGAAGATCGTTTCCCTGCTGGGCCTCGGCTGCGCGGCCGGCTTCGCCCTCGCCGCCGTTGCCGCCGACAACCCGTTCGACTCCTTCAAGGGCAAGGTGAAGGAAGGCATGTACGAGTACAAGATGGACGTGGACATGGGCGCGATCCCCGGCATGCCGCCCGGGATGGGCAAGCAGACCCACACGATTCAGCATTGCGTCACGGCCGACGACATCCACCGCGGGGAAGTCGGCAAGAGCGACCGCAACCGCATGCCCAAGGACTGCGAGATCAAGGACTTCAGGATGTCCGGCAACACCGCCACGTACAAGATGGTGTGCAGCGGCCAGCACCCCATGTCCAGCGACAACCGGATCACGTTCCAGGGCGACGGCTTCACGTCCGACGTGAACATGACGATCAGCGAGGGGGGCCGCCCGATGAACATGAAGCAGCACATGCAGGCCCGTTACATCGGGGCCTGCAGCAAGTAGGACGACCCTCTCCCCGACCCTCTCCCAAGGGAGAGGGAGGGTCTCTACTTGAGGGCGAAGCGGATCTGCTCCAGCGCGCCCGGATCCTCGATGGTGGTGAGGTCTCCGGGGTCGCGGCCCTCGCAGATGGCCTGGATCGAGCGGCGCAGGAGCTTCCCGGAGCGCGTCTTCGGCAGCACCGACACGAAGCAGACCTTCGCGGGACGCGCGATCGCGCCCAGCTCCTTGTCCACCGCCGCCATGATTTCCTTCTCGTGGGCGGCGGCGAGCTCCTTCGAGGCGGCGCGCGAGCCGTCCTTCAGCACGGCGAAGGCGACCGGGACCTGGCCCTTGATGGAATCGGCCACGCCCACCACCGCGACTTCCGCGACGTTGGGATGGGACTGCACCGCCTCCTCGATCTCGCGCGTGCCGAGCCGGTGGCCCGCGACGTTGATCACGTCGTCGGTGCGGCCCAGCACGAAGTAGTAGCCGTCCTTGTCGCGCGTCGCCCAGTCGAACGTGGTGTAGACCATCTCGTCGGCGAACGACTTGTAGTAGGTCTGCACGTAGCGCGCGTCGTCGCCCCAGACCGTGGTCATCGCCCCGGGCGGCAGCGGCGGCACGATGCAGAGCACGCCCTTCTCGTCCGTGCCGACCTCGCGCCCCGTCTCCTCGTGCTTGAGCTTCACGCGGTAGCCGTACGCGGCGAACGACGGCGAGCCGAACTTGCGCAACGTGTCCTCGACGCCCGGGCAGGCGGTGAGGATGGGCCAGCCCGATTCCGTCTGCCAGTAGTTGTCCACGACCTGGCATCCGAGGGAGTCCGCCACCCAGCGCGCGGTGGGCTCGTCGAGCGGCTCGCCCGCGAGGAAGAGGTAGCGCAGGCTCGAGGTGTCGTACTTCTTCATCCACGCCGGATCCTGCTTCTTCAGCACGCGGATCGCCGTGGGCGACGTGAACATCGAGGTCACGCGGTAGTCCTGCACGATGCGCCACCACACGCCCGGGTCGGGGCGCACCGGGACACCCTCGTACATGATCGTGGTGGACCCGTTGATGAGCGGCCCGTACACGATGTACGAGTGCCCCACCACCCAGCCGATGTCGGACGTCGAGAAGTACGCCTCGCCCGGCTTCGCGCAGAAGATGTGCTTCATCGACGCGGCGAGCGCCACCGCGTGCCCGCCGGTGTCGCGCTGCACGCCCTTGGGCTTGCCCGTGGTGCCGCTGGTATAGAGGATGTACGACGGCTCGCTCGATTCGAGCCACGTGACGGGCACCGTGACGGCGCCCTGCTTCCCGCGCGCCTCGTCGTAGTCGACGTCGCGCCCGGCAACCCGCGTCATCGACTTGTCGAGCCCGCGGTCCACGATCAGCACCTTCGCGGGCGGCGACTTCGCGAGCCGCAGCGACTCGTCCACGAGCGGCTTCAGCGCGATCATCTTGCCCATGCGCATGCCGGCGTCGCTGGTCACCATGACCTTGGGCTGCGCGTCGTCGACGCGCGCGGCGAGGCTCGCGGCCGCGAAGCCGCCGAACACGACGGAATGGATCGCGCCCAGCCGCACGGTGGCGAGCATCGCGAACACGGCCTCGGGAACCATCGGCATGTAGATCAGCACCCGGTCGCCCTTGCCCACGCCGAGGGACTTGAGGATGCCCGCGAACCGGTTCACCTCGTCGTGGAGCTGCGCGTAGGTGTAGCTGCGTTTCTGGTCCACCTCGGTGGAGATCCACACCAGCGCCGCCTGCCCGGCACGCCTGGCGAGATGCCGGTCGACCGCGTTGTGGCAGAGGTTCGTCTCGCCACCGACAAACCAGCGGGCGAACGGCGGCTTCGAGTAGTCGAGGACGTTGCGGAACGGCTTGTGCCAGTCGACGAGCTTCGCCTGCTCCGCCCAGAAGCCTTCCGGATCCTGGATCGACCGGTCGTAGAACTGCCGGTAAGTGGTCCGGGTGTCGTCGATCGTCGTCATGCCGCCTCCTTCTAGCGGTTCACGTCCACCACCAGCCGGCCGCGCACCTTGCCGGCGATCACGTCGGGCGCCTTCGCCAGCGCCTCGACAAGCCCGATGTCGGTGATCATCGCGCCGAGCTTGCCGCGGTCCAGCTCCTTCGCGAGCCGCTGCCAGGCCTCGAGGCGGCGCTTCATGGGCGCGGTCACGCTGTTCACGCCCGCGAGCGTGACGCCGCGCAGGATGAACGGGGCCACGCTCGCCGGGAAATCCATGCCCTGCGCCAGGCCGCACGCGGCGACCGCGCCTTCGGCCATCGTCTGCGCGCACGCGTTCACGAGCGTGTGGCTGCCGACGCAATCCACGACGCCCGCCCAGCGCTCCTTCTGCAGCGGCTTGCCCGGCTGGGACAACGAATTGCGGTCGATGATTTCCGCCGCACCCAGCGACTTGAGGTACGCCTGCTCCGCGAGCTTCCCGGTGGATGCGACGACGCGATAGCCGAGCCGCGCCAGGATCGCGACCGCCACGCTGCCCACGCCGCCGGTCGCACCCGTGACCAGCACGTCGCCGCGGTCCTTCGCGAGGCCCAGCCGCTCCAGCGCCATCACGCACAGCATCGCGGTGTAGCCGGCCGTGCCGATCGCCATGGATTCGCGCGTCGTCATGCCCTCGGGCACGCGCACCAGCCAGTCGCCCTTCAACCGCGCCTTCTGCGCGAGCCCGCCCCAGTGCGTCTCGCCCACGCCCCAGCCGTTGAGGACGACGCGGTCGCCGGGTTTCCAGGACGGGTGCGCGCTCGCCTCGACCACGCCGGCGCAATCGATGCCCGCGACCATGGGCCACTTGCGCACGATGGGCGACTTGTCCGTGAGGGCCAGGGCGTCCTTGTAGTTCACGGTCGAATATTCGACCTTGACCGTGACGTCGCCCTCGGGTAGCTCGTTGTCGCGCACTTCGGCCACGCGCGCCTGGAACCGCTCCGCTTCCCTCGTGAGGAGGATGGCTTTCATGGTTGTCCTATTATTCTCCACCGCCGACGCGACCCTTGCGCCACGTCAATCATTTGGCCATTACGTGGGGGTTGTCGGCCGAGGCGTGCTTGCGCGCGAAGTAGTCGCGCGACTGCATCTCCAGCAGCCGGCTCGCGGTCCGGGCGAATTCCGCGCGCAGCATGATCTCCGCCCCCGAGCCCTCGCCCGCCTCGGCGAGCAGGCCCTCGGGCGGCGCCTCCGCCGTCAGCACGAGCTTCACGCGCTGGTCGTAGAAGATGTCCACCAGCCACGTGAAGCGGCGCGCCGCGTCGGTCGCCGTCGCCCCCATGCGCGGCACGTCCGAGACCAGCACGGTGTGATAGGCGCTGGCGATCTCGAGGTAGTCGGTCTGCGAGCGCGGCTTCTCGCACAGCTCGGCGAAATCGATCCAGATCACGCCCTTGGCGCGGCGGCGGAAGGCGAGCGGCCGGCCGCCCACCTCGATCGCGCCGTCCTCCGCGTAGCTCGCCTTGGTCATCGCCTCGAAGAAGCGCGCGAGGTGCGAATCGGCCTCGGCGTCGATCGGCGTGTAGTAGACGCTCAGGGCGTCCAGCAGCCGGCGGCGGTGGTCGGTCGTGCCGGCGAGCGGCACCACGTCGAGCTGGTCCTTGAGGATCTCGATGGCCGGCAGGAAGCGCGAGCGCTGCAGGCCGTTCGGGTAGAGGTCGTCGGGCCGGTAGTTGGACGTCATCACCAGGACCACGCCCTTGGCGATGAGCAGCTCCAGCAGCCGCCCCAGGATCATCGCGTCGCCGATGTCGCTCACGTGGAACTCGTCGAAGGCGAGGAGCCGCAGCTCGTGCGCGATCTCGGTGGAGATGATGTCGAGCGGGTCTTCCTGCCCCGACAACGACCGCATGCGCGCGTGGATCTCGCGCATGAACTCGTGGAAATGCACGCGGCGCTTGCGGCGGTGGCGCGACACCTTGAAGAAGGCGTCCATCATGAGCGACTTGCCGCGCCCCACCCCGCCCCAGATGTAGATGCCGCGCGGGGGTTTCCTCCCGGCACCGAGGTTGGTCACCAGCCGGTTGATCTTCCCCTGGCGGTACTGGCGATACTCCTCGAGCTGCTCGAAGAGGCGCTGCAGCTCCTGCAGCACGCGCAGCTGCTCGCTGTCCGTCTCGAAGTCGCCGCGCTGGCTGAAATGCCAGTACCACTCGAACGGGCCGGAGAAGTCGCCCGCGTCGATCTCGTCGTCGCGGCCGTCTTCGGGAATCGGGGCTTCGGTGGGAACGCGCATCCGGGGAAGGCGAGGCGGAGGAGTCGGGATTTTGCCTGAACTCGCGCGCCGACAGTTCCTCCACGCTAGAATGCTCCCGGCACTCGATCCGGCGTCGACATTCCAGACCGGCGGCAAATCCAGGGGGAGACTTCGGCATGAAGCAGATCGGCGTGGGTATCGTGGGCACGGGCTGGTGCGGGGGGATCCGGGCGCAGACCTGCGCGGACCATCCGCTGGTGAAGAGCCTGCACCTCGCCGAGATCCGGCCGGAGCGCCTGGCCGAGGTCGCGGCGGCCACCCGCGCCGCCACGGCCGTCACCGACTACCGGGAGCTGCTCCACAAGGACGAGATCGAGGCGGTCTACGTCTCGGCGACCCCGGAGACCACCCATTTCCCGATCGCGCGCGATTGCCTCGCCGCGGGCAAGCACGTGTTCCTCGAGAAACCGATCGCCCTCGAGCTCGCCGAGGCCGACGAGCTGATCGCGCTGGCCCGCGAGCGCCACCTCAAGTTCACCATCGGCTACTCGCAGCGCTTCAATCCCAAGTTCGCCTACGTGCGCCAATCGATCCGCAACGGCACCATCGGGCGTCCGGTGAGTGCCCTCGTGAGCCGGCACATCACGCGCAACCTCGGCAAGAAGATCAGCGGGCGCATCAAGCTCTCGCCCGCCGCCATGGAATCCACGCACGACCTCGACTTCGTGTTCTGGTGCCTGGAGCCCGCCCGTCCGGTGCGCGTCTATTCGCAGCAGAACTACGGCGTGATGCGCGAGGCGAGCGGCGCCCAGATCGCCGACACGCAATGGATCATGGTCACGATGGACAACGGCATCTCGCTCGTCGTGGGGGGCGGATGGACGCTGCCCCCGGGCTATCCCAACTTTTCCACGACCTGGATCGAGATGGTGGGCACCGAAGGCGCCCTCCTCGTCGACGACAGCCACCGCGACGTGGTGCTCAACACCATGGGCAAGGGCATGCAGCTGCCCATGTCCACGATGCCCGGCGAGTTCGTGGAGCACACCTACGCCGGACCCATGGCCGCGGAAACGGTGCACTTCCTCGAGGCCGTCGCCCTCGACCGGCCCGTGCTCGTGACGCCCGAGCACGCGCGCATGGTGATGGAGGTCTACATCGCCGCGGACATGTCGGCGGAAAGCAACCAGCCGGTCCCGTTGCCGCTGCCCGATAGCCGCAAAGTCCGCGCGGTCGCCTAGGAGCCGCGATGGCGCGCAGCCACCCGAAGCGCATCGGCCTTGCGATCATCGGCGCGGGCCGCGTGGGCCTCATCCGCGGCGAGGTCGCGGCGCGTCATCCGCAGGTGGATTTCATCGGCCTCGCGGACGTGAAGCCCGAGCGCCTGAAACTCGTGGGCGAGAAGGTGAAGGCGGACTTCGTCACCGCCGACTACCGCGAGCTCCTCGCGCGGCCCGAGGTCACCGCGGCCATCATCTCCACCGACGAGCACCTGCACGTCGATCCGATCCTCGCGGCGGTGGACCGCGGGCTCGCGCTCATGATCGAGAAGCCGCTCGCCACCGACCTCGCGCAATCCGCGCGCGTGCTGGAAGCGATCCGCAAGTCGGGCGTGGATGCCGTGGTGGGCTACACGCAGCGCTTCCGGCGCCGCTGGCTCGCGGCCAAGGAGAAGGTGCGCACCGGCCAGCTGGGCGACGTGACGCTCGTGGCCTCGCGCGCCTTCATGAACCGGCTGGTCGCGCTCGACAACTACAAGCGCACGGACGATCCGGCGCAGATCTCGCCGATGGTGATCTCGGGCACCCACGCGCTCGACATCGTCATGTGGATGATGGAGGCGAAGCGGCCGGTGGAGATCTACGCGCGCTCCATCGACAAGGCGCTGGGCCCCCTCTGCAAGGGCATCGACGCCACCGCGGGCGTGATCACGTTCGAGGACGGCAGCATCTATCACGGCGTCATCTCGTGGGCGCTTCCGATCGTATGGCCGGGCGCGGTGTACAGCCTCGAGGTCGGCATCACCGGCACCGAGGGCGTGCTCACCATCGACGACACGCACCGCGACATCGTGCTGGCGACCACCCGGTCGCAGGGCGAGGGCTACGCGCCCGACGCGGCGCGGCGCGTCGACTTCCTCGGCAGCTACCCGCCGGGCGACATGGCGCTGGGCGAGCTGCGCGGGCCGATGCGCGAGGAGACCGAGCAGTGGCTCAACCGCATCGCCATGAGCCTCGCCACGCAGCATGCGACGGCGGCCGAGGCGCACAACCGGCTGATGCTCACGAAGGCGTTCGACCTGTCGGCGCGGTTGAAGCGCGCCGTGCCGCTGCCGATCACCCCGGAGGATGAGAAACGCGTTTGAGCCTGGAGGCGTCGATGGCCCGATTCCGATCCGTTGTCCTGCTCGTCGTTGCGCTCGTGCTGCCGTCGCCCGGTTTCGCACAGGAGGGCTATCCGAACAAGCCCATCCGCATGATCGTGCCGTTCGCGCCCGGCGGCGCCTCGGACTTCGTGGCGCGCATCATCGCGCAGCCCATGGGGCAGCTCCTCGGCCAGCAGGTCATCATCGAGAACAAGGCCGGCGCCTCGGGCAACATCGGCATGGACGCCGCGGCGAAGGCGGCGCCCGACGGCTACACCCTTTTCCTCGGCAACATCGGCACCATCGCGATCAATCCGGCGGTGTTCCGCGACCTGGCCGTGAATCCGGCCCGCGATTTCGCCGCGATCACCCTCGCCTCCGAGGTGCCGAGCATCCTGGTGGCGCATCCGGATACCGGCATGGCGAGCGTGAAGGATTTGGTGGCCCGCGCCAAGGCGAAGCCCGGCGCGCTCAACTTCGCCTCCCCCGGGCCGAGCACCTTGAACCGCCTCGAGATGGAGCGCTTCATGAAGGAGACGGGGACCTCGATGGTGCACGTGCCCTATAAAGGCGGCGCGGGACCGGCGGTGACCGGACTCCTCGCCGGCGACACGCAGGTGATGTTCGTCACGCTCTCCTCGGCGATGAGCTTCGTGCAGGCGGGCCGTCTCGAGGCGCTCGCGGTGACCTCGCCGCAGCGCCTGGCGGCGCTTCCCCAGGTGCCGACGATGGTCGAGGCCGGCTACGCCGACCTGGTGAGCAGCTCCTGGCAGGGACTCTTCGCCCCCGCGGGGACACCCCGCCCGATCATCGACAAGCTGCATCGGGTCATGCTCCAGGTGCTCGGCGCGCCGGAGCTCGCGCAGCGCTTCGCGGTGGGCGGCGCGCTCGTGGCGAAGAGCAATTCGCCGCAGGAATTCCAGGCGTTCGTCGCGACGGAGGCGCAACGCTGGGGCAAGGTGGTCAAGGAAACCGGCGCCACGATCGACTAGGCGCGAACGGGAACAACTTCAACGAGGAGGATGGCGGGACATGGCACATTTCGGCATCGCGGGACTGGACTGGCAGGAGCGCATCAACTGGGACCGGCTGCGCAAGTACCGGACCGAGCGCGCGCGCGAGAAGATGAAGGCGGCGGGATTGGGCGCGATGCTCTGCATGTACGACGAGAACGTGCGCTACGTGACGGGCACGCTCACGCCGGGATGGAACCGGCTGAAGCCGGGCCTGCGCTATTGCCTGCTGTGCGGTGACGACCCACCCGTCCTCTTCGAGCAAGGCGACATCGGCGCGCACATCGCGATGCACTCGCCGTGGATCCCGAAGGAGAACATCCGCTGGTCGTACGCGTGGATCAAGGGCGCGGCCGGCCCCGCTTCGCTGCAGCAGGTCACCAAGTTCACGAACGCCATCAAGCAGGAGATGAAGAAGAGAGGCGTCGACGGCATGAAGCTGGGCGTGGACTTCATCGACATCAACATGATCCAGATCTTCAAGGACGCGAAGATCGACTGGGCCGACGGCATGACGCCGATGATGGCGGCGCGGGCGGTGAAGAACGTCGACGAGCAGCATTGCGCGCGCATGGTGGGCGCGATCGGGGACGCCGCGCACTGGGAGTGCATGAAGTTCCTGCGCCCCGGCATCACCGAGAACCAGGTGACCGCCCACATCATGGAGTTCCTCTACAACATCCCCGGCATCGAGGACGTGGAGGACGTGATCGTGTCCTCGGGCCTCAACACGTGGCCCAACTGGCGCAACTTCTCCGACCGCATCATCAAGCCGGGCGACATCGTGTTCATGGACCTCGCCGCCCTCACCTGGAACGGCTACAAGTCCTGCTACTACCGCACCTATTGCGTCGGCAAGGAGCCGACGCAGGAGCAGAAGGACTACTACGCCACGGCGCTCAAGTGGCTCTACGACTCGATCAAGGCGGTGAAGGTCGGCACCACGACCAAGGAGATCGCCTCGAAGTGGCCGAGCGCGAAGGAGGCCTGGGGCTACGCGGAGGAGGACCAGGCCGCGGCGAACCTGTGGGGCCACGGGCTCGGGCTCGCGCAGTACGACCCGCCGGTCATCTCGCGCATCTGGTCGCTCGACCACCCGGTCACCATCGAGGAAGGCATGGTGTTCGCCCTCGAGACGCAGCACGGCAAGACGCACCAGTGGGGCGTGCGCATCGAGGAGCAGCTCATCGTGCACAAGGACGGCGTGGAGATCACGTCGAACTTCCCGGTCGAGCAGATCACGGTGGTCGATCCGATGCCGGGCTATTCCAGCTATGGCAAGAGACCCTAGTCGCCTTCTCGTTCCCCTCGCCTCGCCCGAAGCGGCCGACGCCGACCGCTTCGGGCCGAAGGCGGCGAACCTCGCGAAGCTCGCGCACGCGGGGCTGCCCACGCCCGGCGGCTTCTGCATCGACGCGGCGGCGTACCGCCACCAGCTGAAGGCCCTCGGGCTGGAGGCGGCGACGCAGGCGACGACTTCCGAGGAGTCCGCGATCGCGCGCCGCGGCGCGCTCGACGTGAAGCTCGGCCTCCTCCAGCAGCCGATCGACGCTCGCCTGCGCGGCCCGATGCTCGACGCGTGGCGCGCCGAATTCGCGCGCGCGCCGGCCGGCATGGCGGTGCGCTCGTCCGCGCTCGTCGAGGACCGGTTCGGCGCGAGCTTCGCCGGCCAGTTCGAGAGCTATCTCGCGCTGCAGGCCGAGGACGAGTTCGAGACCGCGGTGCGCGCCTGCTGGGCGGCGCTGTGGTCCACGCGCGTCCTGCGCTACATGGCAACCCACGACGCGGGCCCGTGCGAGACGGCGATGGCCGTGCTCGTGCAACCGCTCGTTCCCGCGGTGTGCTCGGGCGGAGCGTTGAGCCGCACGTCGTCCCGTCATCCCCGCGAAGGCGGGGACGGCATGGTCATCAACGCGACGCGCGGCCTGGGTGCGGCCATCGCGCAGGGCGAGGTGGTGCCCGAGCGCATCGTGCTCGACGTGAACGGGCGGCTGCTGGAAGCCACCGAGGGCCGCGATTACGCCCCCCTCGCGTGCGCGCACGGCATCGCGCAGCGCCGCGGCGGCATGTTCGGCGCGTCGCGCTGCCTCACGGACGAGCAGGCGATCGAGCTCGGCGCGATGGTCCGCCGGGTCGAGGACCTGATGGGCCTGCCGGTCGAGATCGAATGGGCGCACGACGGCGAGGGCTTCCGGCTGCTGCAGGCCCGTCCGCTTCACCTCGAGGCCGCACCGGTACCGGACGAGATCTGGCGCCGCCATCCGGGCCTGAGCGGCCATCCCGCGGGAGTAGGCTGGGGATCGGGGCGCGCGTGCGTCGTCCAGTGCGAATGCGAGCTCGCGCGCGTGGGCCCGGGCGACGTGCTGGTCACGCGCGCCGCCGGACCCGCGCTGAGCCAGGTGCTCCCGCGCGTCGCCGCGGTGGTGTCGGAGCTCGGCGGCAGCACCTCGCACCTCGCCTCGCTCGCGCGCGAGCGCGGCATCCCGATGGTGCTGGGCGTGCTCGACGCCACGCGCCGCATTCCCGACGGCGCGCAGGTCGCGGTCGACGGCGTCGCGGGCGTGGTGCGCTGGATGCGTTGATGCGCCCGCGGGTGTTCGTCACGCAGCCCGTCGCCCGGAGCGCCCTCGAGCGCCTGCGCGCGATGGCCGACGTGAGCATGAATCCCGACGCCGAGCACATCGTCACCGCGGACGAGATGGCCGCGGCCGCGCGCGGCTCCGACATCCTCTTCTGCCTGCTGCAAGACGTCGTCGATGCGCGCGTGATCGAGGCGGGCACCCAGCTGCGCGCGATCGCCTCGATGAAGATCACGCCATCGGGAGTCGATGTCGCGGCGGCAAGCGCGCGGCGCATCCCGGTCACCGTGATCCCGCCGATGGTCACCGAAGCCACCGCGGATCTCCACATCGGGCTGATCATCGCGGTCGCGCGCCGCATGCTCGAAGGCGACCGGGCGCTGCGCGCGGGCGTCTTTCCGGGCGGGCAGTCGATGCGCTTCGAAGGCGCCGGCGTGCACGGCAAGATCCTCGGCCTCATCGGCGGCGGCGGGCGGATCGGGCGCGCGGTGGCGAAGCGCGCGCAGGGCTTCTCGATGCGCTGCCTCTACTGGGGGCCCCGGCGCAAGAGCGACGCGGAGGAGCGCGAATCGGGCATCGCCTACGCGCCGCTCGACCGCTTGCTCGCCGAGTCCGACTTCGTCTCGGTGCACGCGCCGCTCACCGACGAGACTCATCATCTCCTGGGAGCGCGGGAGATCGCGCTGATGAAGCCCACGGCGTTCCTCGTGAACACCGCCCGCGGCCCGATCGTCGACGAGAAGGCGCTCGTGGCCGCGCTCGCGGAAAGGCGCATCGCCGGCGCGGGGCTCGACGTCTTCGAGCGCGAGCCGCAGGTCGAAGCGGTGCTCCTCGGCATGCCGAACGTGGTGCTCACGCCGCACCTGGGGAGCGCCGTGGCGGAGCTGCGCGTGGCCATGGCCCACATCGTGGTCGACAACATCGAGGCGGTGCTCGCCGGGCGCCGCCCGCCCAACTGCTGGAACAACGAGATCTACGCCTGAGCGATCGGGCGCACGGAGGAGCCTCATGGCGGCCAAGGTCGTGATCACCGATTACGTGTGGGAATCGCTGGACGTGGAGCGCAATACGCTCGCGGGGCTCGCGGACATCGTGCCCATGAAGACGAAGAAGCCCGAGGAGTTCCTCGCGGAGGCGGCCGATTGCGACGCGCTCCTCAACACCTACGCCGGCCCCATCACCGCCGAGGCGATGGCGAAGATGCCGCGCTGCCGCATCATCGCGCGCTACGGAATCGGCGTGGACACCATCGACCTCGAGGCGGCCACGCAGCGCCGGCATCATCGTCACCAACAACCCGACCTACTGCATCGAGGAGGTGGCCGAGCACACCATGGCCCTCCTCCTCGCCTGCGCGCGCAAGGTCGTCGTGTACGACCGGCTGGTGCGCGGCGGGCGCTGGGAAGTGCCGCCCGGCAAGCCCATGTTCCGGCTCGCCGGGCGCACGCTGGGGCTCGTCGGCTACGGCCACATCGCGCGCGAGGTGGCGCGCCGTGCCGCCGCCTTCGGCATGACGGTGCTCTTCGCCGATCCGTTCGTGAAGGAAGGCGACGCTCACGCCACGAAGGCGGAGCTCGCCGACCTCCTGCGCAAGGCCGACTTCGTCTCCGTGCATCCCCCGCTCACGCCGCAGACGCGCGGCATGATCGGCGACGAGGCGTTCGCGAAGATGAAGCCCACGGCGTTCCTGGTGAACTGCGCCCGCGGCCCGATCGTGGACACGGCGGCGCTGGTGCGCGCGCTCGACGCCGGGAAAATCGCCGGCTGCGCGCTCGACACCGTCGATCCGGAGCCGCTGCCGGAGGGACATGCGCTGCGCGGCCGCGACAACGTGATCATGACGCCGCACGTCGCGTGGTACAGCGAGCAGGCGTTGGTCGGCCTGCAGGCGGGCGCGCCCGAGCGAGGTGAGGCGCGTGCTCAGCGGCGAATGGCCGGTGAACGTGGTGAACCGCGAGGTGAAGGGAAAGAACCGCGCCGGGCTCTAGCGCCGTTTCGCGCCCGCCAGCTTCTCCAGCACGGCGCACACCGCGGCCGTGTCCGCCTCCGCGAATCCCTGCGCCATCGCGGCGTTGTAGATCGCCGTGGTCGCGGCGAAGAGCGGCACGGGGCAATCCAGCTCGCGCGCGAACTCGCCGATGATCTTCATGTCCTTCTGCCACACCGAGACCTTCATCGTGGCCTCGGAGTAATCCCCGCGCGCCATCATCGGGCCGCGCACCTGCAGCATGCGCGAGGCGCCCGCCCCGTCGCCCAGCACCTTCACCATCAGGTCGCGGTCGAGCCCGGCCTTCATGCCGAGCACCATCGCCTCGGCCGCGGACACGTTGTGGATGGCGACCAGCAGGTTCGCGAGGAACTTCATCTTCGAGCCGGCGCCGAACGCGCCGAGGTAGTAATGGGTGCGCGCGAATCCCTCGAACACCTTCGCGCAGCGGTCGTACGCGGCGCGCGGTCCGCTCGCGTACACCGCGAGGTCCTTGCGCCGCGCTTGCGCCCCGGTGCCGCTCAGCGGGCAGTCGAGCAATGTGACGCGCGCGGCGGCGAGCGTGCGGCGCGCCTCTTCCTTCACCGCGATCGGCAGCGTGCTGGTCTCGATCACGATGCGTCCCGCGCCATCGGCCGCGGCGAGCGCGAGCGCGACGTCGAGGAGCGCCTGTGCCGAGGGCAGCGAGGTGATGAGGATCGGGGCTGCGACGGTCGTGGCGATGTCGCGCACCGCGCGGCCGCCCGCCTTCGCGAGCGCGGCGCGACGCCGCGCGTCGATGTCGTATCCGGACACCGCGAACCCGGCCTGCACGAGGTTGCCCGACATCGCCGAGCCCATGATGCCGAGGCCGATGACGCCCACGCAAGCCGGCTTCATGGCCGATCGAGCCAGCGCACCGGGAGCATCGTCACGTCGCGGCTGGCCCAGCCGGCTTCAATCGCCTCGTCGAAGCAGTCGAGCACGCGCGCGGTCACGGGCAGCGTGCGGCCCATCGCGCCCGCCTCCTCGATCATGGTTGCGAGGTCCTTGCGCATCGTGCCGATGTCCACGGTGACGGGCGCGGTTTCCTTGCCGTGCAGCGTGGCCGCGATGGCGGGGCCGCGCGTCTTCAGCATGTTCGGGCCACCGGAAGTGTCGGCGAGGATGTCGATCAGGCGCTCGGGGGCGATGCCGAGCGGTTTGCACAGCGACAGCGCCTCCGCGAGCGCCTGCCAGTACACGAGCAGCGGCAGGTTGATCGCGAGCTTCATGCGCGCGCCGGCGCCGACCGGCCCCACGTGCTCGACGCGGCGGCAGATCTTCTCCAGCACCGGCCGCGCGCGCGCCACGTCGGCCTCGGCGCCGCCCACGAATCCGAAGAGCTTGCCCTCCTTCGCCGGTCCCACGCTGCCGCCCACCGGGCAATCGACCAGCGCCGCGCCCTTCTCGCGCACCTTGCGCTCGAGCGCGACCTCGGTTTCCGGGCGCACCGTGCTCATCTCGATGAAGAGCGTGCCGGCGGAGGCACCCGCGAGCGCGCCGTCGGCACCCGCGTACGCCGACTCGATCGCCGCGGCATCGGTGAGGATGCTGATCACGACGTCGCAGCCGCGCGCGAGCTCGCGCGGCGTGGCCGCCACCTTCGCCCCCGCCTCGGCGAGCGGTTTCGTCTTCGCGGCGGTCCGGTTCCAGACCATGACGGAAAGACCGAGCCCGAGAAGCCGGCCCGCGATCGCCGCGCCCATGCGGCCGGTGCCGATGATGCCGATGTTCATTGCCATGCCCTCCCCGCGAGAGCCGCGATGTTAACGCCACTGGATGCGGCTTGCGGGATTTGATTACACTCGCGGAACGAGGGGGAGGAGTCCATGGCGCCGCCGCGGGGCGAAGTCTGTGACGGCATGCGCGTCGATCGCGACGTGGCGATCCTCATGGACGACGGGCTGCAGCTGCGCGCCGACGTGTTCCGCCCCGTCCCGGAAGGCCGGTTCCCCGTCCTGCTGAGCTACGGCCCCTATGCGAAGGGCCTCGCGTTCCAGGATGGCTACCCGAGCGCCTGGCAGCGCATGGTGGCCGAGCACCCCGACGTGGCTTCCGGCTCGACCAACCGGCACCAGAACTGGGAGGTCGTCGATCCCGAGAAATGGGTGCCCGAGGGCTACGCCTGCGTGCGCGTGGATTCGCGCGGCACCGGCCGCTCGCCCGGCTACGTCGATCCCTTCTCGCCGCGCGAGACGCGCGATTTCTACCACTGCATCGAGTGGGCCGGCGTGCAGCCCTGGTCGAACGGCCGCGTGGGCCTGAACGGCGTTTCCTATTACGGCATCAACCAGTGGCACGTGGCATCGCTGCAGCCGCCGCACCTCGCGGCGATGTGCGTGTGGGAAGGCGCGGCCGACTGGTACCGCGACATGACGCACCACGGCGGCATCCTGTCCACGTTCTGGGCGAACTGGTACGACATGCAGGTGAAGACCGTGCAGCACGGCCTCGGCGCGCGCGGCCCGCGCGCGCGGGCCACGGGCGAGCCCGTGTGCGGCGACGAGGCGCTGGCCGACGCGGAGCTCGCGCGCAACCGCTGCGACCTGGGCGCGGAGATCCGCGCGCACCCTTTCGAGGACGACTATCACCAGGCCCGATCGCCGGCGTGGGACCGGATCGTCGTGCCGTTCCTGTCGGCGGCCAACTGGGGCGGCCAGGGCCTGCACCCGCGCGGCAACTTCGAGAGCGTGGCGCGCGCCGCCTCCAAGGACAAGTGGCTCGAGGCCCATGGGCTCGAGCATTGGACGCACTTCTACACCGACTACGGGCGGCTGCTGCAGAAGCGCTTCTTCGACCATTTCCTCAAGGGCGAGAAGAATGGCTGGGAGCGCCAGCCGCGCGTGCTGCTGCAGGTGCGCCACGTCGATCGCTTCGTCGAACGCCACGAGCACGAATGGCCGATCGCGCGCACGCAATGGACGCGCTTCCACCTCGACCCCCTGCGCCATGCGCTGGCGACGGAGCCGGCACCGGCGCCGCGCGATGTCTCCCTCTCGTACGCGGCGATGGGCGACGGCGTCACCTTCCTGTCCGAGCCCTTCGGGCGGGAAACCGAGATCACCGGGCCGCTCGCGGCGCGGCTCTTCGTGTCCTCGTCCACGAGCGACGCGGACCTCTTCCTCGTGTTCCGCGTGTTCACCCCCGACCTGCGCGAGGTCGTCTTCCAGGGCGCGATCGACCCGCACACGCCCATCGCCCAGGGGTGGCTGCGCGCCTCCCATCGCAAGCTCGACGCAAGGCTTTCGACGCAGTATCGCCCCTACCATGCCCACGACGAAGAACAGCCGCTGAAGGCCGGCGAGATCGTGCCGGTGGACATCGAGCTGTGGCCCACGTCGATCGTCGTGCCCGCCGGCTACCGCATCGCGCTCTCGGTGCGCGGGCGCGACTACGAATGGCAGCGCGCGACCGGACAGAGACTTTCGAACTTCAAGAACGAGTTGCTCGGCTGCGGACCGTTCCTGCACGATGATCCCGGGGACCGGCCGCCGGACGTCTTCGCCGGGCGCAACACGCTGCATTTCGGACCGGGGCGCGAGCCCTACCTGCTGCTGCCGGTCATTCCCGCCCCATAACAACGGTCACTCACCGGAGGAGGATTCGAGATGGCGATCAACCGCAGGCGTTTCATGCAGGCAGCGGGGGCCGGCCTCGGCGCCGCCGCGTTCGGCGTTCCGGGGATCGTGCGCGCGCAATCCGGGCCGATCCGGCTGGGCCTCCTCACGGTGAAGACCGGGCCGCTCGCCTCCGGCGGCATCGACATGGAGAAGGCGCCTGGTGATGTACCTCGCCGAGCGCGGCAACACCATCGCCGGGCGCAAGGTCGAGCTCAACGTCGCGGACACGGCGGGCGTTCCGGCGACCGCGCGCACGAAGATGCAGGAGCTGGTCGAGAAGGCACCAGGTCCACGCGGTGATCGGGCCGCTGGCCGCCTTCGAGGCGCTCGCGATCGACGACATCATCCGCGACAAGCAGGTCCCCACCATGTCGGTGGCGGCGGCCGAGGACCTCACGCAGCGCAAGCCCAATCCCTGGTTCGTGCGCGCGACCTCGACCTCGTCGCAGTCGGCGCACCCGATGGCCGACTACTGCGCGAAGACGCTCAGCTACAAGCGCATGGCGGTGATCGCCGACGACATCGCGTACGGCCACGAGATGGTCGCGGGCTTCCAGCGCGTGTTCGAGGAATCCGGCGGCAAGATCGTGCAGAAGCTCTTCCCGCCGCTCACCGTGCCGGACTACGGGACCTACCTGGCGCAGATGAGACCGAAGATCGACGCGATCTTCCTCGGCTTCGCCGGCTCCAACGGCTTCCGCTGGCTCAGCCAGTTCAACGAATACGGCCTCAAGGGCAAGACCAACGTCGTGGGCGGCATGACGGCGCTCGACGAATCGGTGCTGCGCAACATGGGCGACGAGGCGCTCGGCATCCTCACCGCGTGCTGGTATTCGGCCGAGATCGACAACCCGATCAATCGCAAGTTCGCGCCGGCGTTCCGCGCCGCCACCGGATACGATCCCGGGTTCTACGCGGCCGCCACGTACCTGAACGGGGCCGTGCTCCAGGCCGCGGTCGAAGGCGGTCAACGGCAGCGTCGAGGACAAGGAGGCCTTCATGAAGGCGCTGCGCGCGACCCACGTGGACACGTGCCGCGGGCCGGTGTCGTTCGACGCCTACGGCAACGTGGTCGGGAACGTCTACATCCGCAAGGTGGAGCGCAAGGACGGGCGGCTGGTGAACGCGGTGATCAAGACCTATCCCGAACGTGAGCCAGTTCTGGACCTACCCGCCGGAGGAGTTCCTGAAGAACCCGGTGTACTCGCGCGACTGGCCGCCGGCGAAGAACCTGGAGCCCTGAGCGCCGGGGCACGCCGATGCAGTTCTGGATCATCCAGACGCTCAACAGCCTCTCCCTCGGAGCGCTGCTGTTCCTGCTCTCGTCGGGGTTCTCGCTGATCTTCGGGCTGATGCGCATCGCGAACCTCACGCACGGCGCGCTCTTCATGCTGGGCGCCTACGTCGGGCGTCACGGTGCTGAGGCTGGGCGCGGACCTGTGGGTCGCCGCGCTCGCTGGCGGGATTCTCGATCGCGGTCTTCGGCGGCCTGCTCGAACGGCTGATCCTGCGCAGGCTCGCCGGCAACGCGCTGGGCCAGGTGCTGGTCACGCTCGGCATCGCGTTCATCGTCTCGGACCTGTGCCTGGTCCTGTGGGGCGGCGACCCGATCCCGATCGCGACCCCGCTCGCGCTGCGCAACGCCGATCTTCGTCGGCGGCGTCGCGTTCCCGACTTACCGCCTGGTCGTGATCGCGATCGCGCTGTCACGGGGCTCGCGCTCTACCTGATGATGGAGCGCACGCGCCTGGGCGCCATGATCCGCGCCGGTGTGGACGACATGGCGATGGCGCGCGCGGTCGGGATCCCGGTGTCGAAGCTCTTCACTGGCGGTCTTCTGCCTCGGCGCGGCGCTCGCCGGAGCGGGCGGCATCATCGGCGGGCCCATCCTCTCGGCGTATCCGGGCCTCGACGCGGACATGCTGCCGCTGGCGCTGATCGTGGTCATCCTGGGCGGCGTCGGCAGCCTCGTCGGCGCGTTCGTCGGCAGCTTCCTGATCGGCTTCGTCTATACCTTCGGCTCCGCGCTGCTGCCCGACTTCGCGTACGTGATCCTCTTCCTGCCGATGATCTTCGTGATCGCCTTCCGCCCGCACGGACTGTTCGGGAAGCTCGCGACGTGAGACGTGCACGCCGCCTGGATCGCCCTCGCCGTCGTCGCTCGTGGCGGTGCCGCTACGTGGCCGGCGAGTTCTACGTGAACCTCATGAGCCAGGTCCTGATCGCGGCGGTCTTCGCGGCGAGCCTGAATCTGATGGTCGGCTATGGCGGCCTCACCTCGCTCGGGCACGCGTCGTACCTCGGGCTCGCCGCGTACATCTCGGCGTGGATGTACCTCAGGCTCGGCGCAAGCCACGCGATCGCGGCGCCCGTCGCGCTGGTCGGCGACGACGCTCATCGGCGGCGTCTTCGGCTGGATCGCGCTGCGCGCGAGCGGCCTCGGATTCCTGATGATCACGCTGGCGCTCTCGCAGGTGCTGTGGGGCACGGCCTATCGCTGGAGCTCCGTGACGCAGGGCGACAACGGGCTGTCCGGGCTCACGCGTCCGGCGCCCTTCGGCATCAGCCTCGACGGCGCGTCCGCGTTCTACTGGTTCACGCTCGCGGTCGCCGCGCTCGCCATCTGGCTGATGGCGCGATTCGTCGCATCCCCGCTGGGCGCGGTGCTGCGCCGGCACGCGCGACCAGCCGCGCCGCATGGCCGCGCTCGGGTACGACGTGTGGCTGATCCGCTGGATCGCGTTCGTGCAACTCGGCGTTCTGGGGCGCCGTCGCGGGCCTGCTCTACGTCTACTACCACCAGTACATCCACCCGAGCTCGCTCGCGCTCATGACCTCCGCCGAGGGCCTGCTCGCCGTCATCGCCGGCGGCTCGGGCACCGTCGCCGGGCCCCTCGTCGGCGCGGCGATCGTGGTGCTGCTCAAGAACTATGTCTCGATCTACATCGAGCGCTGGAACATGCTGCTGGGCTTCGTGTTCGTGGCGATCGTGATCTTCATGCCGCACGGGCTCGTGCCCGGCGTGCGCCGCCTCCTCGAACGCAGGGGGAAGCGGCCCGAATGACGCCCGCGCTCGCCCTCGCCGGCATCCGCAAGTCGTTCGGCGGGCTGCCGGCCACGAACGACGTTTCCCTCGAGGTGGCGGCGGGAGAGCGCCGCCTCATCATGGGACCGAACGGCGCGGGCAAGACCACGCTCTTCAACCTCATCAGCGGCGACCTGCGCGCGGACGCCGGGTCGATCCGCATCTTCGGGCGCGACGTCTCGCGCATGAAGCCGCACCAGCGCGCGCGCTGCGGCATCGCGCGCACCTACCAGATCATCACGCTCTTCCAGAAGGACTCGCTCGAGCACAACGTCGTGCTGGCCCTCTTGGGCCTGTCGCGCGTGCGCTGGGGGGCGTTCCGCCCGCTCGCCGCCCACGCCGCCCTCTTCGAGGAGGCGCGGCGCGTGCTGGCGCGGGTCGGCCTGGAGGGCGCGGCATCCCGCGGCGTGAGCGAAGTGTCGTACGGCGACCGGCGCCGCCTCGAGATCGCGCTGGCCCTCGCCCAGTCGCCGCGCCTGCTGCTGCTGGACGAGCCGCTGGCGGGCCTCTCGGCCGAGGAGCGATCGGCGGCGAGCGCGCTGATCGCCTCGATCCCGCGCGAGACCACGGTCGTGATGATCGAGCACGACATGGACCGGGCGCTGGAGCTCGCCGAGCGCATCACCCTGCTGCACTACGGCCAGGTGATCGTCGAGGGCACGCGCGCCGAGGTGGTGGCGCACCCGATGACGCGGGAGATCTACCTTGGCCACTGAGCGCGCCGAAGCGCTGACGCTTGCCGGGATCGACGCGTTCTACGGCGACAGCCAGGTGCTGCACGACGTGTCGTTCACGCTCGGCGAGGGCCGCGTGCTGGCGCTGCTGGGCCGCAATGGCGCGGGCAAGACGACCTGCATGAGCTCCGTCATGGGATGGCTGCCGCCGCGCGAGGGCGACGTGCGCCTGTTCGGCGAATCGATCGCCCGCCTCGGCCCGGAGGCGATCGCCCGGCGCGGCATCGGCTTCGTGCCCCAGGGACGCAGGATCTTCCCGTCGCTCACGGTGCGCGAGAATCTCGAGGTGGCACGCCAGGCGCGCCGCGGGGCCGCGGCCCCGTGGACCGTCGGGCGCGTGTTCGAGCTGTTCCCCTCGCTCGCCAGGCGGCCGGCGCAGGCGGCGGGATCGCTTTCCGGCGGCGAGCAGCAGATGCTCGCCATCGGCCGCAGCCTCATGGGCAACCCGCGCGTCGTGCTCATGGACGAGCCCTCCGAGGGACTGGCCCCCTTCATCGTGGCCGAGGTCGGGCGTACCATCGCGCGCCTCAAGGCCGAAGGCCAGGCGATCGTGCTGGTCGAGCAGAACGTGCGCCTCGCCCTCGACCTCGCCGACGAGGTGGCGATCCTCAACACCGGACGCGTCGTGTTCCGCGGCAGCGCGGACGAAGTGCGCGGCAACGAAGCGCTCATGTCCCGCCACCTCGGGCTCGCGTGACCCCCGGGAGATCCCGACGAATGGAAACGACCCCATGATGCATTCCTGCGTTCCGGCCATGAAGGCCGCACCGGCGCGGCGCACCGTCCGCGACCGCAAGGGCCGCAACCTGCGCGTGGACCTGCACTGCCACTACTTCAATGCGGCGGTGCACGAAAAAGTCGCGCACCTCGATCCGGGCCGGCAGGACCCGCTGGTGAAGTTCGCGAACGCGCTCACGCGCGAGACCAACGCCAGGCAGGGGCGCGAGCGCGCCGACATGCTCTCGTCCATCGACCGCCGGCTGAAGGACATGGACCGCATGGGCATCGACATCCAGGCCGTATCGCCCTCGCCCAACCAGACGTATTACTGGGCCGAGCCCGGCTTCGGCCTCGAGCTCGCGCGCGGGGTCAACGACCGGCTCGCCGCGATCGTCGCCGAGCATCCCGAGCGCTTCGTGGCGCTGGGCACCGTGCCGCTGCAAAGCGTGGAGCTCGCCGTGTCCGAGCTCGACCGCTGCGTGAAGCGGCTCGGCATGCGCGGCGTGGAGATCAACCCGAACGTGGCCGGCGCCGAGCTGACCGACCCGAAGCTGGGCCTGGAGAAGTTCTTCGCGCGCGCCGCGGAGCTCGGCATCGTGATCTTCATGCATCCCATCGGGTTCACCCAGGGCGAGCGGCTCATGGACCACTACTTCAACAACGTGATCGGCAACCCGCTCGACACCACGGTCGCGGCGAGCCACCTGATCTTCGACGGCGTGATGGATCGCCATCCCCGCCTCAAGATCGTCCTGCCGCACGGCGGCGGCTACCTCGCGCATTACTGGGCGCGCATGGACCACGCCCATCGCGCGCGGCCCGATTGCCGCACGGTGATCCGCAAGCCCCCTTCCAGCTACCTCGCGAAGATGTACTTCGATACCATCACGTTCGATCCGCGGATGCTGCGCCACCTGGTCGACCGGTATGGCGCGGAGCACGTGGTCCTGGGCACCGACTATCCCTACGACATGATGGAGACCGACCCGGTCGGGCTCATCGGAAAGGTCCCGCGGCTCACGCGCGCCGAGCGGGACCTGATCGAAGGAGGCAACGCAGCGCGGCTCCTCAAGATCCGGAGGAAAAGATGACCGCTTCGTTTCGTTCGCTGCTCGTCGCCGCCGCGCTCGCGCTCTTCTTCGCGTCGGCGGCCCATGCGCAGGGCAAGTGGGTGAAGGCCGCGCCGTTCCCCGAGCCCGGCGAGGAGCTCCTCGGCGCGTCCGCCGGGGGCAAGATGTACGTCTTCTGCGGCCTGGCACCCGGCTGGAAGCCGATCGGGATGGTGTACGAATACGATCCGGCCACGGACAAATGGGCGAAGAAGAAGCCGATGGCGCTCGCCTCGCACCACGTCGCTTTCGCCGAGCTGAACGGGAAGATCTACGCGTTCGGCGGCTTCGTCCCCCCGGAGTCGGGACCGCCCGCGTGGGTGCCGATCAACAATGCGTGGGAGTACGATCCGGCCGCGGACAGCTGGAAGGCGCTGGCACCCATGCCCACGAAGCGCGGCTCGCCGGTCGCGGTCACCGTGAATGGGAAGATCTACGTGATCGGAGGGGCGACCACGCCGCCCAACAACCCGGATGTGACGGCCGTGCATCCCGCGCGTCCGCATGTCGTCCTCGGCACCGTCGAGGAATACGATCCGGCCACGAACACGTGGCGCTCGCGCACGCCGATGCCGACGCCGCGCAACCACGCGGTCGCCGGCGCCGTGAACGGCAAGATCTACGTGATCGGCGGCCGGGTCGGCGCCGCCTTCATCGGCGTGGCCGCCGACATCGACGTGGTCGAGGAATACGATCCCGCCACGGATCGATGGGGTGCCATCCGCGCGCGCATGCCGACGCCGAGAAGCGCCACGGCCGGAGGCGTCTACGGCGGGAAGATCTACGTGGAAGGCGGCGAAGGACAGACCGGCGTCTACATGATGACCTTCCGGTCGCTCGAGGCGTACGATCCGGCCGCCAACAAGTGGACCGTGCTGCCCTCGATGCCCGTCTCGCGCCATGGCCTCGCCGGCGCCGTCGTCGGCAACGGCCTGCACATGGTGAGCGGCGACGTGCAGTCGGCCGGGACCGGCGTGGAGGTGCACACGCCCGAGCACGACGTGTTCGAGCTGGAGCCGGCGCGGTGAGCGGACCGCGCCTGCCGCGCGAGCGGCTGCCCTACTCCGCGATCGTCGACCGCCCGCCGCTCGAGCTGCCGGGCGGCGCGCGCATGGTGGTCTGGACCGTCGTGAACGTCGAGGACTGGGGCATCGAGCGGCCGATGCCGCGCACGGTGCTGCCGCCGCCCATGGGCCAGCCGCTCCTGCCCGACCTGCCGAATTGGGCATGGCACGAGTACGGCATGCGCGTGGGGTTCTGGCGGCTCCTCGAGTGCATGAAGAAGTTCAAGGTCACGCCCACGCTCGCGATCAACGGCGTCGTGTGCAACACCTATCCGCGCGTGGCCCAGGCGGCCAAGGAGGCGGGCTGGGAATTCATGGGCCACGGCTGGCTGCAGGCGCCGATGCACAAGGTGGAAGACCAGAAGGCCGCCATCCGCGACACGATCGGCGCGATCCGCGACTTCACCGGCAAGCCGCCGCGCGGCTGGGAAAGCCCGGGGCTCACGGAGACGTACGAGACGATCGACCACCTCGCCGAAGCCGGCATCGACTACGTCGCCAACTGGGTGCTCGACGACCAGCCGGTGATGATCTCGACCGCATCGAAGCCGGTCGTCTCGGTGCCCTATTCGCTCGAGATCAACGACATCGCGATGATGGTGATCCAGAACCATCCCGCCGAAGAGCTGCTGCGCCGGGGCAAGGACCATTTCGATCGCCTGTACGAGGACAGCGCAGCGTCGATGCGCGTCATGGCGATCGCGCTCCATCCGTATCTTTCCGGCGTGCCGCATCGCATCCGCTACGTCGAGGAGCTGTACAAGCACGTGCTCGGCAAGCCCGGCGTGGTGCACTGGACGGGCGGCGAGATCGCCGAATGGTTTCGCGGCACCCGAGCGAAGTGACGCGTGCGCCATGGATTGACACCGCCCCCGGGGAATGCAAGCATCGCCAAGCCGCAAAAACCACAAGACTGAGGAGACCGCAATGAAGCGTCTGATGACGTGGTTCTGGGGCGCCCTCTTCGCCCTTCTCGCCGCCCCCGCCCTCGCGCAGCAGCCCCTCAAGATCGGCTTCGGGATGAGCCTCACCGGGCCGCTGGCGGGCAACGGCAAGGCCGCCCTCATCGCGATGGAGATCTGGAAGGACGACGTGAACGCCCGCGGCGGCATCCTGGGGCGCAAGGTCGACTTCGTGTACTACGACGACCAGACGAATCCCTCCACCGTGCCGAGCATCTACAACAAGCTGCTCGACGTGGACAAGGTCGACCTGGTGGTGTCCGGATACGGCACCAACGTCATCGCCCCGGCGATGCCGATCATGATGCAGAGAAACCTCTGCTTCATGGGCCTCTTCGGCCTGAACGTGAACTCCAAGTTCGACTACGACCGCTACTTCCAGATCATGCCCTCGGGCCCGGAGCCGGCGATCGGCTGGACGCAAGGCTATTTCGACACCGCGATGGCGCTGAGCCCGAAGCCGAAGACGATCGCGCTGGTGGGGGCCGACGCCGAATACCCCGCGCTCGCGCTCGCCGGAGCGCGCGAGCAGGTGAAGCGCACGGGTCTCAAGGTCGTCTACGACAAGAGCTACCCGCCCAACACCGTCGACTACTCGCCGATCATCCGCGCGATCCAGGCGACCCATCCGGATCTCGTCTACGTGGCGTCCTATCCGCCCGACTCGGCCGGCATCATCCGCGCCGCCAACGAGGTGGGCCTCGAGGCGCGCATGTTCGGCGGCGGCATGGTGGGCCCGCAGTTCGCGGCGCTGAAGACCCAGCTCGGAGCGCTCTTGAACGGCATCGTCAACTACGAGTCGTACGCCCCGGACGTCGCCGCCAAGTTCCCGTCGATCGAGCCGTTCCTCGTCAAGTACCAGGCGCGCGCCGCCAAGGAAGGCGTCGACCCGCTCGGCTTCTACCTCCCGCCCTTCGCCTACGCGATGATGGAAGTGCTCGAGCAGGCGATCAAGGGCGTGGGCAGCCTCGACCAGGCGAAGATCGCCGACTACATCCACAAGAACGAGTTCGACACCTACGTCGGCAAGGTGCGCTTCGGCAAGAACGGCGAGTGGGCGCAACCGCGCATGCTCGCGGTGCAGTACAAGGGCATCGCCGGCAACGACCTCGCGCAATGGAAGCAGGCGGGGCACGTGACGGTGCTGGCTCCCGCGGCGTACAAGACGGGCGAGGTGACCACACCGTACCAGGCCGGCCGCAAGTAGTGGAGGTTTCCGCAGGCCTGGTACTCAACGCCATCGTCGCCGGGCTGCTGCTCGGCGGCTTCTACGCCGCCGTGAGCGTCGGCGTGTCGATCTCGTTCGGCATGCTGGACGTGGTGAACATCGCGCACCCGGCGTTCATCATCCTGGGCTCGTACGTCGCCTACATCGTGAACGACCGCTTCGGGATCGACCCGATCGCCGCGGCGCTGGCGCTCTCGCCGCTCTTCTTCCTGCTCGGGGCGGCGCTCTACCGCGTCTACTACATCTGCTTCGAGAAGCGCGGCCAGGAGTCGCTGCGCGGGCTCGCGTTCTTCTTCGGCATCCTCTTCATCACCGAGGTCGCCCTCGTGCTCGTGTTCGGCGTGGATTACCGGATGGCGAGCACGGCCTACTCGGAGACGACGTGGCGGCTCTCCCAGGTCGACTTCCCCCTGCGGCTGGTCGTGCCGTTCGCGGTTTCCATGGCGATGGTCCTCGCGGTGCAGGCGTTCCTCACCCGCACCTTCTTCGGCCGCGCGGTCCTCGCCGTCGCGCAGGATCCGCTGGCACTGCGGCTGATGGGCGTGAAGACCTACCGCGTGAAGGAGCTCGCGTTCGCGCTGTCCATCGCGACGGCGGGCGTGGCGGGCTCCTTCCTCATCGTGATCCAGCCGGTGCAGCCCGCGATCGGCCGCGAGTACATCGGGCTGGTGTTCGCCGTGTGCGTCCTGGGCGGCATGGGTTCCATCTGGGGAACGCTCGTGGGCGCCTTCATCCTCGGGCTCGCCGAATCGTTCACCTCGACCTTCTTCGGGCCATCCTGGGCGCCCGCGGTCTCCTTCGGGCTCCTGCTGGGCACGCTCGCCGTGCGGCCCTCGGGAATCTTCGGCAGATGAGCAATCCCCGCTTCGGCGTGGCGGCGCTCGCCCTCGCGCTGGTGCTCATCGTCGCGAGCCGGCTCGTCACGAACGATTATTTCTTCTCGGCCGCGTACACGGTGCTGCAGTTCGTCGTTCTCGCGACCGCGTGGAACATCCTCGGCGGCTACACCGGCTACGTGAATTTCGGCTCGGCCGCGTTCTTCGCCACCGGCGCGTACACCAGCATCTTCCTGTACAAGGCGCTGCACGCGCCGCTGCCGGTCATGATCGTCGCGGGCACGGTGGCCGCCGCGGCGCTCGGGTTGGCCGTGGGCTACCTCACGCTGCGCATGCGCGGCGTCTTCTTCGCCATCGCCACCCTCGCGCTCTCGGTCGTGCTCTACACCCTGGTCGTGAACTGGGATTACGTGGGCGGGGCGCGCGGCGCCTACATCCTGCAGCCGCGCGAGATGCCGTTCGGGTTCACGCGCTACATCCACGTGCTCTTCTCGGCGATGGTGCTGATGGCCGCGTTCGCCCTCGTGGTGGCGCGCCTGATCGAGACCTCGGCCATCGGCCGTGGGCTCGCCGCGATCCGCGACGACGAGCTCGCGGCGGAGTGCGCGGGCGTGCCGACGCTGCGCCTCAAGATCCTTGCCGCGGCCGTGAGCGGCGGGTTGATGGGCATGGCCGGGACGACGTTCCCGTACTACCTCTCGTACGTCGAGCCGAGCGCCGCCTTCAACCTCTCCTACGCGGTGAACAGCATCGCGATGCCGCTCATCGGCGGCATGATGACCTGGACCGGGCCGCTCATCGGCGCGCTGCTGCTGGGCATCGTGCAGCAAGTGGTCCAGGTGACCGTTTCCTCCGAATGGAACCTGCTCATCGTGGGCCTCGTGCTGGTGGCGTTCGTGACCGTGGCGCCCAACGGCATCATGGGCTGGGTGCGCCGCCGGCTGGGAAGGCCGGACCGGTGAGCGCGCCGCCGCCGCCGCCCCTGCTGCGCCTCACCGGGCTCACCAAGCGCTTCGGCGGGTTCACCGCGCTCGACGGCGTCGAGCTCAGCGTGGGCCGCGGCGAGCGCCTGGGCCTCATCGGCCCCAACGGCTCGGGCAAGAGCACGCTCGTGAGCTGCATCGCGGGCACGCTGCGCCACGACGCGGGGCGCATCGAGTTCGACGGCCGCGACATCGGGCGCAAGCCCGGATTCCGGCGCGTGCACCTGGGCGTGGCGCGCAGCTTCCAGATCCCGCGGCCGTTCGCGAGCATGACGGTGATCGACAACCTGCGCATCCCGCTGCTCTACAGCGGACACGCGCGCGTGACGCTCGACGCCGGCCGCGTCACCGACGAGGCGATGCACATCCTCGAGCAGGTGGGCCTGCACGCGAGGGCCGACGACACGTCGGGCATGCTCACGCAGGTCGACATGCGCAAGCTGGAGCTCGCGCGCGCCATCGCCTGCAAGCCGCTCCTGCTCATCGCCGACGAGGCGATGGCGGGATTGTCCGCCTCCGAGGTGGACGAGATCCTGGCGCTCCTCTTCGGCATGAAGGAGCGCGGGGTCGCGGTGATCATGATCGAGCACGTCATGCGCGCGGTGATGAAGTTCTCGGAACGCATCGCGGTGCTGGTGGCCGGCCGCAAGATCGCCGACGGCGATCCCCAGGCGGTGGTCGCGCAGCCCGACGTGGTGACGGCCTACCTTGGCTGATGCGATCCGCATCGAGGGCCTGTGCGCCGGCTATGGGCGGGTGCAGGTGCTCGACCACGTCGACCTCGCGGTGGGCGAGGGCGAGACGGTGACGCTGCTCGGCGCCAACGGCAACGGCAAGAGCACGCTCATGAAATGCATCATGGGCCTGTGCCCGCCGCGCGAAGGTCGGATCGTCGCGACCGTCGACGGCGCGGAGCACGACCTCATCGGCATGGCGCCCGAGGAAGTGGTCGACCTCGGCATCGTGCTCGTCCCGGAGGGCCGCCGGCTCTTTCCGCGCCTCACCGTCGAGGAGAACCTGCTCCTCGGCGCCTATCGCCCGCTCGCGCGCGCGGCCCTGACGCGCAACCTCGCGCACTGCTTCGAGGCCTTCCCCGTGCTCGCCACGCGCCGCCGCCAGCTCGCCGGCAGCATGAGCGGCGGCGAGCAGCAGATGCTCACACTCGCGCGCGCCATCATGACCGCCCCGCGCATCCTGCTCATCGACGAGCCGTCCGTGGGACTGTCGCCGCTGCTGGTGAGCCGCACCATCGACAAGATCGGCGAGTTGAAGCGCGACCACGGCCTCTCGGTGCTCATGGCGGAGCAGAACTTCCACCAGGCCATCCGCATCGCCGACCGCGGCTACGTGATCGTGCACGGGAAGATCGAATACGAGGGCCGCTCGCGCGAGGAGCTCGCGAACAATGAGCTCATCCACAAGCTCTACATGGGACTCTGAGCACCTGCATGCCGCCGTGAGCGCCGCGAGCATCCATCGCTTCTTCCTTCGGGACCTCGAGGCGTTCGCGGCGATTCTCGCATGCGCCCTCGCGTGCGTGGGCGCGATCGTGAGCTACGCCCTGGGCCACTTCGGATGGATGGCCTTGGCCGCGGTCGCCTGCGCCGGTCTCTTCGTGCTGGCCAACCGCCTCGAGGAACGGCGCGACCGCGAGGAGCGGGCGCGATACGACGATGCCGCTGCGGCGGCAGCGATCCGGACGCCCCGCCCGATGCGCTTCTGGGCGGCCTACGGATGGTATGCGTGGCTCGGGCTGGGGCTCGCGCTGCTCACGCCGGAAGCGGTCGCGCAATCGCCGCTCGTCGTGAAGCTCGTGGACGGCTCGCCCGATGGATCCCGTCGATCGATCGCTTCGCCCGCATCTCCGACCTGCCGGACGTCACGCGCTTCTGGATCGCGGCCATGTGGCTCTTGATGCCGGCCGCGACGGCCTATCACGCCTTCAGGCCGTACTCGGCACAACCGAAGTTCACGTTCCGGACCATGAGCCTGCGGGAATACCTGATCGTCTTCGTCGTAGTTCCGCTCCTGTGCCTGAACGCGCTCGCGATATCGTTCTGGTTCTACGACCTGCTCGACCCCTACCGTTCCGGTGCCCTCGGGAATCGCGCCGACGTAGTCGTGGCCGATGCCGCTGGCACCCGCCTGGGACTCGGATGGTTCGGATCGATGCTGTTCTGGGCCCAGGCGGGCATGCTCGGCGCGCTGCTGAGGACCTACGCGCGGATCCTGTACTTTTCCTTCCGACGCTCCGACTAGGCGCTACAGCGTGGGATTGTCGCAGGGAAGCCCGAGCGCGACCCGCCCGTAGGTGGCGGCCTGAGGATCCCAGATCATCGAGATGTGCGCGTTGGCCGCGTTGAGATCGCGGAACGAGCGCTGCATGGGATGCGTGTCGAAGAGCGCCGTGCCGCCGGAGGCCTTGAAGACGACGTCCATCGCGCGCTGGGCGAGCTGCGCGGCGAAGGCACCATTGCGCCGCCATGCGGCCTTGGTGAGCATGTCGGGCGCCTCGCCGCGCTCGGCGATCTCCTGCGCCTCGAAGCAATCCCGGCGCAGCAACGCCCGTGCGGCATCGAGCGACGCGCCCGCCTCCGCCACGCGCATCTGCATGGCGGTGAGATCCGAAAGGTTCTTCCCCGAGTAGCGCGACGCGCGCCCGCGCAGGCCTTCCACGAACTCATCGTAGGTGCCCTGCGCGATGCCCAACGGAATCCCGGTAAGCATGTGCGACAGCCCCGCGATGAACGGCACGCGGTAGATCGCGCCGGGATTCGACAGCGCGCCCGGATGGACCGCGCCGCCCTTCGTGGCATCGATCGCGACGGTGCGGTATTCCGGCACGAAGATGTCGCTCGCCTCCACGTCCTTGCTGCCCGTGCCGCGCAGGCCCATCACGTGCCAGTTGTCGATCACGCGGTAATCCTCGACCGGCACGCAGAAGAGGCGATATTCGGGCGGCTCGCCCTGCACGACGCCGCCCAGCATGTTCCAGCGGCTGCCGTCCACGCCGCTCGAGAAGGGCCAGCGCCCCGAGATGCGATAGCCGCCCTCCACGCGCGTCGCCTTGCCCGCGGGAAACACGAGCGACGAGGCGATCAGCACGTCGGGATCGGCGCCCCAGATCTCGTCCTGGCACGCGCGCGGCCAGAGGGCCAGCATCCAGTGGTGCACCGCCCAGTTCGCCCAGTTCCACGCGGTCGATCCGCACCCGCGCGCGAGCTCCGAGCTCACGTCGATCATGCCCACCCAGTCGATCTCGGAGCCGCCGACGCGGCGCGGCTGCAGCGCGCGCATGAGGCCCGTCTCGTGGAGGTCCTTCACCGTCGCGTCGGGAACGCGGCGCAGGCACTCGGTTTCGGCACCGCGTTCCCGCAGGCGAGGCACCAGCTCGCGGGCACGGGTGACCGCCTCCTCGAGCGTCAGGCGCGGCGCGGTCGAGACGGCGGCGACGGCGGACATCGCGTCAACGCGCGGCGTGGGCCGCCTGCCTGCCCTGCTCGCGCGGCGCCTCCGAGGCCGGGTAGTTGAGCTCGATCGTCAAGCCGTTGGGATCCTTGATGAACATCTGGCGCAGCCCCAGCAACGGCACGTCGCGCTCGAAGAAGCTCACGTTGTGGCGCTGGCAGCGCTCCACCATCGCGTCGCGGCCGGTCGCCGCGAACGCCACGTGGTCGAGCGGGCCGGTACCGCCCTTGAGGCTCGCCGCATCCTTGTCGCCCAGATAGCTGGTGAGGCCGGGCGCCACGCCCATGAGGTGAACCATGCCGTAGTTGCTGCCGCTGTGCAGATCCGCCGGCGGCTCGCCGCTGTAGAGCCAGTAGCCGGGGAAGTCGAAGGGAGGCCGCGGCCCTTCCTTCAGGCCGATGACCTCGGTATAGAACCGGTGCGAGGCCGCGAGGTCGAGCGTGCGGATGGAGTAGTGGTCGACGCGCTTGATGTCCATGGAGCCTCCTCGAATCGTCAACGCGGGATGATCGGCAGCAGCAGGTACGAAGCGCGATCGCCGCCGGCAAACAGCGTGTTCGTCCCCGTATTGTAGTCCGCCGAGTAATGGGTATACGGCGCGCTGCCCACCCCGTCGCGGGGCTGCACGTCGAGCCGGATGCGATGCCCCCTGGCGAACACCATCGAGGTCGGCCAGATCTCCACCTCGATCCGCACCGGCGTGCCGGGCTCCAGCCATTCGCGCTCGAGATGCGCATGGTACGGGCGATACGGCAGCGACAATCGCTCGTCCAGGCGCCGGTGCGAGGCGCGCAGCCAGCCCTTGGCCACGGGGACCTGCTGCCCCTGCTGGCCCATCTCCCAGACGTCCTTGCCGTCCGCGTCGATGTTGCGGAGGGTGGCGAAGATGTCCATGTCCTCCGTGGTGCTCGCGACCCACAGGACGAGCGTGACGGGACCCGTGACCTCGTTGTCCTCCTTCAGCGGCGCGGTCTCGAACGACACGCCCATCTGCGGGAGGCTGCCGGCGAGCGCGGTCGAGGTCCACGAAGCGCTCGCGACACCCGCCTTCGTCATGCCGCTCGCCGAGTAGTCCACGCTCGTGCCCTTCCGCGGCGCGGAAGATGCGAGCGTCCCGGTCCTGCCCTCGCTCGCCGCCGGCTGCAGGTAGAGCTTCGTCCAGCGCGTGCGCGCGAGCGGCCATTCGTTCTCGCTGCGCCACTCGGCATTGCCATGGCCGCCCTTGCGGACGAGGAGCCGCACCGGCGGCTCGTCCATCACGCCGTTCCGCTCGCCCTTGAGCCAATGGTCGAAGAAGCGCAGCTGCTCCTGCCGGCCCTGCTCCGTGTAGAACGGATGGTAATGGGTGCCGGCGTGGATGCGCAGCTTCTTCTGCTTCGAGCGCGCGCGCAAGAATCCCTCGGTGTTGCCGCGCAGGTGCAGCGCCATGCCGCTCCAGTTGCCGGCGCTCAGGAACGGGATGTCGATGTCGTCCCACTGCGCGCGCCGGCCGTGCCACCACTCGCCGTCGAGGCTGTAGCGCATGTACTCCCAGACCCACGGCGTCGCGAAGGCGTCGGGCGCGGTCGAGCGCGGCTTGCCGAGCAGGTGGTGCGCCATGTGGTTGCTGTACCAGTTCACGACGAACTGGAAGGAGAAGATGCCGCCGTGGTAGCCGAAGTCGCGGTACATGTCGGCCGCGCCTTCCCACGGGATCATCGCCTTGAGCGACGGCGGCTTCAGTCCCGCCACGAGCCATTGCGTCATCGCGAAGTACGAGATGCCGCTCGTGCCCACCCGGCCGTTGCTCCACGGCTGGCGCCCCGCCCATTCGATGGCGTCGTGGAAATCGATCGACTCCGACGGCGACCACGGATCCGTGCGGCCGGGCGACTTGCCGCTGCCGCGCGTGTCAACGCGCACCGCGGCGTAGCCGCGCGGCACCCACCAGAGCGGGTTCACGGTCTCCCAGTTCATGTAGGGGTTCGGTTCCTCCTCCAGGTCGGGTGGCGGCACCCACACCTTGTCCTTCTGGTAGGCGCCGATGTTGACGATGGCGGGGAAGCGGCCGTTCGCCCTGGGGCGGAAGACGTCGGCGCGCAGGCGCGTGCCGTCGCGCATCGCGATCTCGACGTCCTTCTCGATCAGGAGGTCGTGCCTTGGCTGGGAAAGGCCAGTGGGGCGTTTCTGCACGCTACCCTCTCCCCAACCCTTTAGGGGACAGGGCACATCCGGCATCGAGGTGTGACCTGTCCCCGGAGAGGGAGCGAACGTTGGACAAGGTTCCGCGAAACCCGAACGCCAGTCAGTCGACCTTGATCTTGTTCTCGCGGATGAAGTCGCCCCAGGACTGCGTCTCGGTGCGGACCTGCTCGGTCCACTCCTGCGGCGAGGCGGAAAGCGACACGGTCATGAGCTGCTTGGCGAGCATCTCCTTGATCTCGGGCTCGGAGAGGACCTTGGTGACCGCCGCGAACAGCTTGTCGATGACCGGCTTCGGCGTGCCCGCCGGTGCGAACAGGGCCTGCCACGCGTTGGTGCCGATGCCGGGATAACCCTGCTCCGCCATGGTCGGCACGCTCGGAAACTCCGGCCGTCGCTCCGCCGTCGTCACCGCGAGGACCTTCATCCGCCCGGCCTTGATCTGCGGCCCCGCGGAAGAAAGGTTGATGAAGGAGACGTGGACCTCGCCGGACATCAGCGCGGGAAGCATCTGCCCCGCGCCGCCCTTGTAGGGGATGTGCGTGGCCTGGAAGCCCGCGGCCTTGGCGAGCCTCAGCATGTCGAGATGGGGGTAGCTGCCGACGCCGGCGGAGGCGTAGTTGAGCTTCCCGGGGTTCTTCTTCGCCCAATCGACCATCTCGCCGATCGTGTTCGGGGCGAAGCTGGTCGCGGCGACCACGACGTGGGGAATCTCGACCAGCTTGGTGACGCCGACGAGGTCGCGCGAGGGCTTGATCGACAGCTTGTCCGCGAACGAGGTTTCGTTGATCGCGTTCGTCGTCACGTTGCCGACCAGAAGCGTGTAGCCGTCGGGGGCGGACTTCGCGACCGTCTCGAGCGCGATGTTGCCCGAGGCGCCCGGCCGGTTCTCGACCACGAACGCCTGGCCGAGCATGTCCTGCAGCTTGGGCGCCAATACGCGCGCGATGATGTCGGTCGCGCCACCCGGCCCGTAGGGAATCACGAGCTTGACCGTCCGACTCGGGTAATCCGTTCCCTGCGCCCCGGCCGCGAGCGGCAGGAGCATGGCGAGAACTGCAATCGCAAGACGCCCGGTGAATCGACCCATGGTGCCTCCTCCGTGGATGATTGGCGCGATGCTGTTTGGGCGCCATGATAACCTGCGCCCCACCTCCGGCCACAACTTCCCGCCTCCCCGATGACTTCGCCGCTGCGCGCGATCGACACCCACGCCCACTGGTATCCCGCGGAATGGCTGCGGCTCTTCGAGAAGGACGGGGCCGCCGAAGGCGCGAGCCTCGCGCGCGAGGGACGGCGCTACACCATCCGCACGCAGCGCATCGTCAACGGGTTCGACGAGGAATTCGTCGACCTCGACCTGCGGCTCGCGGGCATGGACCGGCAGCGCGTGCACATGCACGCGCTCTCGCTCACCGCGCCGATGGTCTACTGGGCCTCGCCGGCGTTCGGCCTCGCCCTCGCCCAGGCGTACAACGACGCGGCGTCCGCGGCGCACAAGAGGCACCCGGACCGCTTCGTGGGCCTCGCGATGCTGCCCATGCAGGCGCCGGACCTCGCCGTGCGCGAGCTCGAGCGCGCGGCGAAGCTGCCGGGAATGCGCGGCCTCTACATGGCCACGCACGTCAACGGCACCAACCTCGACGACAAACGTTTCTGGGACGTCTACGCGAAGGCCGAGGAGCTCGGCTGGACGCTCTTCCTGCACCCGATCGACACGATCGGCGGCGAGCGCACGACCAAGTACTACCTGAAGAACCTCCTCGGCAACCCCTACGACACCGGCGTGGCGGCCGCGAGCCTCGTGTTCGGCGGCGTGCTCGACGCCTTCCCGCGCCTCGAGGTGAACCTCGTCCACGCCGGCGGCACCTTCCCGTGGCTCATCGGACGCATGGACCACGGCACGAAGGTGCGCCCGGAGCTCGAGCACATGAAGAAGCTGCCGAGCGAATACCTCCGGCGCTTCACCTACGACACCATCAGCCACAACGACCAGCTCACGCGCCAGCTGATCGCGCTCGTCGGCGCGGATCGCGTGGTGATCGGCAGCGATTATTGCTTCGACATGGGGCGCAACGACCCGGTGGGCGACGTGGAGCGCGTGGCGGCGGACGAGGAGCAGCGCGAGATGATGCTGCATCGAACGCCGGCCCAGCTGCTGGGGCTCTGAGCTACATGTTGAGGGAGCGCTTGTCCACGTTGAGCGCCGCTTCCTTCACCACCTCGGATAGCGTGGGATGGGCGTGCACGATGCGCGCGATATCCTCGGCCGCGCCCGCGAACTCCATCGTCGTCACACCCTCCTGGATGATGTCGGAGGCGCGCGCGTGGATGATGTGCACGCCGAGCACGCGGTCGGTCGCCGCGTCCGCCACCACCTTCGCGAAGCCCACGGGCTCGTCCAGCCCCAGCGCGCGGCCGTTGATCGAGAACGGGAACTGCCCGGTCTTCACCGCGATGCCCTCGGCCTTCGCCTGCTGCTCGCTCTTCCCGACCCACGCGATCTCCGGGTTCGTGTAGATGATCCACGGGATGCACGCGTAGTCGATGTGCGGCTTCTGCCCGGCGATGAGCTCGGCCACCATGACGCCCTCGTCCTCCGCCTTGTGCGCGAGCATGGGTCCCCGCACCACGTCGCCGATCGCGTAGACGTTGGGGAGGTTGGTGCGGCAATGCTCGTCCGCCTCGACGAAGCCGCGCGCGTCCACCTTGAGGCCGACCGCCTCGGCGCCCAGCCCTTCGGTGTTGGGCACGCGGCCCACGGACACCACGAGCTTGTCGCATTCGAGCTTCTGCGCCGCGCCCTTGTCGTCGGTGTACTCGATCGCCACACCGTTCTTGCGGGACGCCGCCTTGCCGATCTTCACGCCGAGGCGGATGTCGAGCCCCTGGCCCCGGGTGAACTGCTTCCACGCCTCCTTGGCGATCGCCTCGTCGCACGCGCCGAGGAAGGCAGGCAGCGCCTCGAGGATCGTCACCTCGGCACCCAGCCGGCGCCAGACGCTGCCCAGCTCCAGCCCGATCACGCCGGCGCCGATCACGCCCAGACGCTTCGGCACGACCGGGAAGGCGAGCGCGCCCTCGTTGTCGCAGATGGACTCGTTGTCGACGGGGACGCCGGGGAGCTGCCGCGCCTTCGAGCCGGTGGCGACGATCACGTGCCGCGCCTGCACCGTCTCGGGCGCGCCCACGCCGGCCACCTCGATCGAGTAGCCGTCGCCTTCGCGCGCGACGAAGCGCCCGAAGCCCTGCAGCCACGCGATCCTGTTCTTCTTGAACAGGAACTCGATGCCCTTCGTCATCTTCGTGACGATCGCTTCCTTGCGCGCCTGCATCTTCGCGACGTCGATCTTCACGCCGGAAACCGTGATGCCATGCGCCTCGAGGTGCCCGTTCGCCTTCTCGTACTCCTCGGAGGAGGCGAGCAGGGCCTTGGAGGGAATGCAGCCCACGTTGAGGCACGTGCCGCCCAGGGCGAGCTCGCCTTTCGCGTTGCGCCATCCCTCGATGCACGCGATCCTGAGTCCCAGCTGCGCGGCGCGCACCGCGGCGATGTAGCCGCCGGGGCCGGCGCCGATCACGACGACGTCGAATGCCTGTGCCATGGAATGTCCGTTATCTCAGCCAGAAGCGGGCGATATGCACGCCGAGCCCCGCGCAGATGCCGGCGGCGAGCGGGGGCACGTCGCGCAGCAGGAGTGGCGGGTGCTTGAGGAGCCGCAAGAGCCAGAAGGTCACCGCCACCGCGATGCCCACCGCGAGCGACACCGCGAAATGGCGCGGCAGGTAGATGCCCAGCTCCGCGTCGAGGAACACGCTGAGGAAGCCCACGAGGAGAGAGCCCGCGACGAAGAAGAAGATCCGCCACGCGATGCCCGCGGCCGTGAGCCGCTTCTTCCTGCGCGCCACGCCTCAGATGTCCAGCAGCAGCCGCGCCGGGTCTTCCAGCGCTTCCTTCATCGCGACGAGCGCGAGCACCGCCTCGCGCCCGTCGATGATGCGGTGGTCGTAGGAAAGCGCGAGGTAGTTCATCGGCCGGATCACGACCTGCCCGTTCTCCGCCACCGGGCGCTCCTTCGTGGCGTGGACGCCGAGGATCGCGCTCTGCGGCGGGTTGATGATCGGCGTGGAGAGCATCGATCCGAAGATGCCGCCGTTGGAGATCGAGAACGTGCCGCCGGTGAGCTCCTCGATGGTGATCTTGCCGTCCTTCGCGCGCCGCCCGAAGTCCGCGATCGCCTGCTCGATCTCGGCGATCGACATGAGGTCGGCGTTGCGCAGGATCGGCACCACGAGGCCGCGCTCGCTGCCCACGGCGATGCCGATGTCGAAGTAGCCGTGGTAGACGATGTCGGTGCCGTCGATCGAGGCGTTCACGATCGGGTACTTGCGCAGCGCGTGCACCGCCGCCTTCACGAAGAACGACATGAAGCCCAGCTTCACGCCGTGCTCCTTCTCGAATCTCTCGCGTAGCGCGCGCGCAGCTCCATCACCGGCGCCATGTTCACTTCGTTGAACGTGGTGAGGATGGCGGCGGTCGATTGCGACTGCACGAGGCGCTCGGCCACGCGCTGGCGCAGGCGCGACATCGGGACGCGCTGCTCGGTGCGCGCGCCCGAGGGAATCTGGATGGCGGGCGCCGGCCGCGCCGCGGCGGGTGGCGGTGCGGAGGGGGCGGGCGCGGAGCCGGCGGCGAGCACGTCGCCCTTCGTGATGCGGCCGTCGCGGCCGCTGCCTTGCAGCGTCGCGGTGTCCACGCCCTTCTCGGCGGCGATCTTGGCCGCGGAGGGAGAAGCGGCTTTCGCGGCGGGAACCGTCGCTGCCGCAGCCGCGGTCTTCTCCGCCTTCGCAGCGGGCGCCGAGGCAACGGTCGGCTTCGCTTCCGTGTCGATCATCGCGATCAGGTCGCCGCTCGCCACGCTCTCGCCGTCGTTCTTCACGATCTTCGCCAGCACGCCGTCGGCGGGCGCGGGCAGCTCGAGGACCACCTTGTCGGTCTCGATGTCGATCAGGTTCTCGTCGCGTTTCACCGCCTCGCCGGCCTTCTTGCGCCAGGCGACGAGCGTGGCCTCGGAGACGGATTCCGAGAGCTGCGGAACTTTGACTTCGACTTGCATGGCGTCCCCTCGTTGTGGTCCCGCGCCTCAGGCGGCCTGCTTGCGCGAGCCGGCCTCGAGGCCGAGCGCTTCCTCGACCAGCGCCTTCTGCTGCTCGTTGTGCAGCTGCAGGTAGCCCACCGCCGGCGACGCCGACGACGGACGTCCCGCGTACGCGAGCTCCTGGTCGGAGCGCATGTGGCGCAGCAGGTAGTGCTGGATGCGGTGCCACGCACCCTGGTTGCGCGGCTCCTCCTGCGTCCATACCACGTGCTTCGCGTTCGGGTAGAGCTCGATCTGCGCTGCGAACTCTTCGTGCGGGAACGGATAGAGCTGCTCGACGCGGATGACGGCGACGTCGTCCACGCTGCGCTTCGCGCGCTCGGCCACGATGTCGTAGTACACCTTGCCGGAGCAGACGACGAGGCGCTTCACCTTCTTGGGTACCAGCTTCTCGGTCTCCGGGATGATCACCTGGAAGCCGCCGCTCGCGAGCTCGGCGAGCGGCGGAAGCCGCCTCCTTCTTGCGCAGCAGGCTCTTGGGCGTCATCACGATGAGGGGCTTCCTCATGGGCCGCTCGACCTGCCGGCGGATCATGTGGAAGAACTGCGCCGCGTTGGAAGGCACGCAGACCTGGATGTTGTGCTCGGCGCAGAGCTGCAGGTAGCGCTCGAGGCGCGCCGAGGAGTGCTCCGGCCCCTGCCCCTCGTAGCCGTGCGGCAGGAACATGGTGAGGCCGCACAGGCGCCCCCACTTCGATTCGCCCGACGCGATGAACTGGTCGATCACCACCTGCGCGCCGTTGGCGAAGTCGCCGAACTGCGCTTCCCAGATCACCAGCTCGAAGGGCTGCGCGGTGGCGTAGCCGTACTCGAACCCGAGCACCGCCTCCTCCGAGAGCAGCGAGTCGATCACGAGGAAGTTGGCCTGCCCGCTGCGGATGTTCTGCAGCGGCATGTACACGCCCGCGTCCCACTTCTCGCGGTTCTGGTCGTGCAGCACGGCATGGCGGTGCGCGAAGGTGCCGCGCCCGGAGTCCTGGCCGGAGAGGCGCACCGGATGCCCTCCGTCGACGAGCGACGCATAGGCGAGGTTCTCCGCCATGCCCCAGTCGAGCGGCGCCTTGCCCTCGCCCATCTCGCGGCGCGCGGCGAGCAGGCGCTCGACGGACGGATGCAGCTTGAAGTCCGACGGGATGTCGGTGAGGCGCGCGGCGTAGTGCTTGAGCTTCGCGAGCGGCACCGCGGTCTGCGCCGCCTGGCGCCAGTCCACGCCCATGTACGGCGCCCAGTCGATCGCGAGCGCGGACTTGAGGCCGTAGAGGATCTTCGGGTTGGTGCCCTTGCCCGCGTCGAGTGCGGCGCGCACGCTGGTCACCAGCTCGTCGGCGTGGCCGGGGGCGATCACGCCCTCGCGCTCGAGCTTGTCGGCGTAGAGCTTGCGCGTGCCCGGGTGCTGGGCGATCTTCTTGTACATCAGCGGCTGGGTCACGAACGGCTCGTCCTGCTCGTTGTGGCCGAGGCGCCGGAAGCACACCGAGGTCCACCACGACGTCCTTGTGGAAGCGCTGGCGGAACTCGAGCGCGATGGCGGCCACCATGACGCAGGCCTCGGGATCGTCGCCGTTCACGTGGAAGACCGGCGCCTCGACCATCTTGGCCATGTCGGTGCGTAGAGCGAGGAGCGCGCGTCGCGCGTGTCCGAGGTGGTGAAGCCGATCTGGTTGTTCACGACGATATGCACCGTGCCGCCGGTGCTTGTAGCCGCGCGTCTGCGAAAGCGCCAGCGTCTCCATCACCACGCCCTGGCCCGCGAACGCGGCATCACCGTGGATCAGGAGCGGCAGCACCTGGTCGCCCGTGTGGTCGCCCCGGCGATGCTGGCGCGCGCGCACGGAGCCTTCGACCACCGGGTTCACGATCTCGAGGTGCGAGGGATTGAAGGCGAGCGTGAGGTGCACGGTCCCGCCCGCCGTCTTGATGTCGGAAGAGAAGCCCTGGTGGTACTTCACGTCGCCCGACTGCAGCTCGAGGGCGTGCTTGCCCTCGAATTCGGAGAAGAGGTCCGCGGGAATCTTGCCGAGGTTGTTCACGAGCACGTTCAGGCGCCCGCGGTGCGCCATGCCGATCACGACTTCCCGCGCGCCGCCCGCGCCCGCGTTCTCGATCAGCGTGTCGAGCATCGGGATCATGCTCTCGCCGCCCTCGCCCGAGAACCGCTTCTGGCCCACGTAGCGCGTGTGCAGGTAGCGCTCGAGCGTCTCCGAGGCGGTGATGCGCTCGAGGATCCAGCGCTTCTCGTCGGCGGAAAAGCGCGGCGTCGACTGCGTCGCCTCGAAGCGCTGCTGGATCCAGCGCTTCTGCTCCGTGGAGGAGATGTACATGTACTCGATGCCGATGGTGCCGCAGTAGGTCTTCTTCACCGCGGCCACGATGTCGCGCAGCTTCATGGGGGCTTGCGGGCCGGGCGAGGAGGCCCTCGAGCCCTGCCAGCTCCCCGGCGAGAACTCGCGGTCCATGTCGGCCTCGGTGAGCCCGTAGTACGAGAGCTCGAGCTCGGGCACCGGCGTGCGCTCGAAGCGCTTCAGGGGATCGAGCTGCGAGTAGCGCGAGCCCAGCACGCGGTGGGCCCGGATGTACTGCAGCACCTTGAGGGACTTGCCGTCGCCGCCGGCGGTGGGCGCCGGAGCCTGCGCGCGGCGCGCAAGCCCCTCGAACGCGGCGACGATGGGCGCATGCGGCACGTCCTTGCCGTTGCCGCCCTGCTGCCACGCGTCGAACTGCGCCCGCCATTCGGCGGGAACCGCAGCCGGGTCCGCGAGGTAGCGCTCGTAGAGGTCCTCCACGAACGGCGCATTCGTGCCGAAAAGGTGGGAGGACGCCTCGAATTCCTTCATCAAGCTTGCCATGTCGATTCCTCGATCACTGTCGCGAAACCCGATCTCGCTCATCGCCTCTTGGCGATGGGCACCACGTCGCGCTGCGTGGGGCCGTTGTAGAGCTGCCGCGGCCGGCCGATCTTCTGCTCCGGGTCGGAGATCATCTCGTTCCACTGCGCTATCCAGCCCACCGTGCGCGCGAGCGAGAAGATGCACGTGAACATCGAGGTGGGGATGCCGAGCGCGCTCTGCACGATCCCGGAATAGAAATCGACGTTGGGATAGAGCTTGCGCGAGACGAAGTAGTCGTCCTCGAGCGCGATCTTCTCCAGCGCCATCGCGAGCTTGAGCAGGGGAGCGTCGTGCATGTCGAGCGCGTCGAGCACCTCGCGCGTGGTCTCCTGCATGAGCTTGGCGCGCGGGTCGTAGTTCTTGTACACGCGGTGGCCGAAGCCCATCAGCTTCACGCCCGAGTTCTTGTCCTTCACCTTCTTGATGAACTCGCCCAGCTTCGCCACGCCGCCTTCCTTCTGCAGGTCGATCAGCATCTGCAGCGCCGCCTCGTTGGCGCCGCCGTGCGCCGGGCCCCACAGGCACGCGATGCCCGAGGCGATGCACGCGAACGGGTTCGCGCCCGACGATCCGGCCAGGCGCACGGTCGAGGTGGACGCGTTCTGCTCGTGGTCGGCGTGCAGGATGAAGATGCGGTCGAGCGCGCGCACCAGCACGTCGTTCACCTCGTATTCCTCCGCCGGCACGCCGAACATCATGCGCATGAAGTTCGCCGTGTAGCCGAGGTTGTTCTTCGGGTACATGAACGGCTGGCCCGATGTTGTACTTGTACGCCATCGCGACGATCGTCGGCAGCTTCGCGATCAGGCGGAAGGCCGAGATCTCGCGATGCTATGGATTGTTGATGTCGAGCGAGTCGTGGTAGAAGGCCGAGAGCGCGCCGGTCACGCCCACCATCACCGCCATCGGGTGCGAGTCGCGGCGGAACCCCTGGTAGAGGCGCGCGAGCTGCTCATGCACCATCGTGTGGTGGGTCACCGTGTACACGAACTTGTCCTTCTGCTCCTGCGTCGGCAGCTCGCCGTACATCAGCAGGTAGCAGACCTCGAGGAAATCGCAGTTCACCGCGAGCTGCTCGATGGGATAGCCGCGGTAGAGGAGCATCCCCTTGTCGCCGTCGATGTAGGTGATCTTCGAGGCGCAGCTCGCCGTGGACAGGAAGCCGGGGTCGTAGGTGAACATGCCGGTCTTGCCGTAGAGCGCGCGGATGTCGATCACATCCGGCCCGATCGTGCCGCCGTACACCGGGAACTCCAGCTTCTTGCCGCCCCCGTCGTAGTTGAGTGTCGCCTTGCCTTTCGCTTCCATCTTCGTTCGCTCCGCTCTTTCCCCGCGCGCTCAAGCGGCGCGCAGCTTGGTCCACCACGCCCCGGAGTCCGGCTTCCGGGGCCTCGGCCCTTCCCATCACGAGGTCCAGCAGGTCGTTGTCGGGCAGCGCAGCAGGGCCTCCAGCGCGACCGCCTCCTCCTCCGTCATCCTCGTGCCCGGCCCGGCCCAGAAGCGGTCGAAGACCAGGTCCAGCTCCAGCAATCCCCTGCGGCTCCTCCAGCGCAGCCGCTGCAGGCCGGTCGCATCCATGCTCCCCGCGGCCCCTAGACCGCCCTCTTGGCGAGCAGCGTGCGGATCTTGCTGATCGCGAGCGAGGGGTTGAGCCCCTTCGGGCACACGTCCACGCAGTTCATGATCGTGTGGCAGCGGAAGAGGCGGTACGGGTCCTCGAGGTTGTCCAGGCGCGCGTTGGTCGCGGTGTCGCGGCTGTCGGCGATGAAGCGGTAGGCCTGCAGCAGCCCCGCGGGGCCCACGAACTTGTCCGGGTTCCACCAGAAGCTCGGGCACGCGGTCGAGCAGCAGGCGCACAGGATGCACTCGTAGAGGCCGTCGAGCTCCTCGCGCTGGCGCGGCGTCTGCAGCCGCTCGCGCTCCGGCGCCGTCTCGTCGTTGATGACGTACGGCTTCACCGAGTGGTACTGCGCGAAGAACTGCGTCATGTCCACGATCAGGTCGCGGATGATGGGCAGGCCCGGCAGCGGCCGGATCACCACCGGCTCGGCGAGGTCCACCAGCTTGGTGACGCACGCGAGCTGGTTCTTGCCGTTGATGTTCATCGCGTCGCTGCCGCACACGCCCTCGCGGCACGAGCGGCGCAGCGAGAGCGAGTCGTCGAGCGCCTTGATGCGCACCAGGGCGTCGAGCAGCATGCGGTCCGAAGGGCCGATCTCCAGGTCGTAGTCCTGGAAATGGGGCTTCGCGTCCTTGTCGGGGTCGTAGCGCTGGATTCGGAATTTCATGTTCACGTGGTCGCGAAGCGCCCTCGAAGAGATCAATAAACGCGTGCCTTGGGCACGAAGGTTTCCACCGTGAGCGGTTTCAGGCGCACCGGCTTGTACTCGAGGCGGTCGCCGTCGCGCAGCCACAACGTGTGCTTGAGCCAGTTCACGTCGTCGCGCTTGGGATGGTCGGCGCGGTCGTGGGCGCCGCGGCTTTCCTCGCGCCCCGCCGCGCAGATCATGGTGGCGCGCGCGGTCTCGATGAGGTTGTCCAGCTCGAGCGCCTCGACGCGCGCGGTGTTGAACACCTTCGACTTGTCCTTGATCTGCGTGCGCTTCACCCGCTCCGCCACCGCCTTGATCTTCGCCACGCCCTGCTGCAGCAGGTCCGGGAAGCGGAAGACGCCGCAGTGCGCCTGCATGGTGCGCTGGATCTCGTTCCTCACCTCGCTCACGTCCTCGCCGCCGGCCTGCGAATCGAGGCGCGCGACGCGCATGCGCGAGTACTCGGCGGCGTCCTTCGGCAGATCGGGAAGGGCCGCGCCGTCGCCGCGGATGAACTGCACCATCGCCTGCCCGGCGCTCTTGCCGATGACGAGGAGGTCCGTGAGGGAATTCGTGCCGAGGCGGTTGGCGCCGTGGATCGAGGCGCAGCCGCATTCGCCCGCGGCGTAGAAGCCGGCGACCGGCGTGTCCTGGCGCCCGTCCCACGCCAACACCTCGCCGTGGTAGTTGGTCGGGATGCCGCCCATCTGGTAGTGCGCGGTGGGCACCACCGGGATCGGGTCCTTGACCGGATCGACGTTCGCGAACTTGATCGAGATCTCGCGGATTCCGGGCAGGCGCTTCTCGATCGTCTCGAGGCCCAGGTGGTCGAGCTTGAGCAGCAAGTGGTCGCCGTGCTCGCCCACGCCGCGCCCTTCCTTGATCTCGGTGGCCATCGCGCGCGAGACGACGTCGCGCGAGGCGAGGTCCTTCATGTTGGGCGCGTAGCGCTCCATGAAGCGCTCGCCGTCCTTGTTGAGGAGGTAGCCGCCCTCGCCGCGCACGCCCTCGGTGATGAGGATGCCCGCGCCCGCCACCCCGGTCGGGTGGAATTGCCAGAACTCCAGGTCCTCGAGCGGGATTGCCGCGCGCGCGGCCATGCCGAGGCCGTCGCCGGTATTGATGAACGCGTTGGTGGACGAATGGAAGATGCGTCCCGCGCCTCCCGTGGCGAAGAGCGTGGCCTTGGCGTGGAAGATCGCGATCTCGCCCGTTTCCATGTCGAGCGCCGTCACGCCCAGCACCCGGCCCGCGGCGTCGCGGATCAGGTCCAGCGCCATCCATTCCACGAAGAACTGCGTCTTCGCGAGCACGTTGCGCTGGTAGAGCGTGTGCAGCATCGCGTGGCCGGTGCGGTCGGCGGCGCACACGCTGCGCTGCACCGGCTTCTCGCCGAAGTTGGCGGAGTGCCCGCCGAACGGGCGCTGGTAGACGGTTCCGTTCTCGTTGCGGTCGAACGGCATGCCGAAGTGCTCGAGCTCGATCACGACCTCGGGCGCGGTGCGGCACATGAACTCGATCGCGTCCTGGTCGCCGAGGTAGTCGGAGCCCTTGATCGTGTCGTACATGTGCCAGATCCAGTGGTCCTCGCCCATGTTGCCGAGCGCCGCGCCGATGCCGCCCTGGGCGGCCACGGTGTGCGAGCGCGTGGGGAACACCTTGGAGAGCACCGCGACGCGCAGCCCCGCGTGGGCGAGCTCGAGCGAGGCGCGCATGCCGGAGCCGCCGGCGCCCACGATCACCGCGTCGAACCTGCGGATGGGAATCGTCATCTCAGCGCCCCCACAGGATCGAGACCGACCAGATCAGGTAGAACACGAGCACGATCGCCACCGCGGCCTGGGCGATGAGCCGCAGCCCGTAGGCGTGCAGATAGTCGATGAGGATGTCGCGCATGCCGATCCAGGCGTGCCAGATGAGCGCCACGAGGAAGAGCATCGTCGCCAGCCGGAAGAACCCGCCCGCGAAGAGCGCCTTCCACTCGGGATACGAGGCCGGGGCGCTCCACAGCACGTAGAACGCCGCGAGCACGGTGTAGACCGCCATCACCACGGCGGTGAAGCGCTGCACGAGCCAGTTGCCGACGCCGTAGTGCGCGCCGACCGGCTCCTTCGTGTAGTGGTGCTTCACCACAGGCGCCAGGCCACCGCGAGGGTCGCGACGATTTCCGCGGCGAAAACCGCGAGCGCCGAGGCGCGCGCGGAAGGCTTGCCCGTCCCGACGTGCATGTCGAGGACGAGGTAGCGGATGCCGGCGAAGAAATGGTGCGCGTAGAGCCACGCGGCGCCGATCGCGGCGAGCTTCGCCAGCGGATGCGCGAAGAGGCCGCGCCACATGCCGTAGCCCTGCTCCGATGCGAGCGAGGACTGCAGCATCCACAGCGCCAGCGGCAGCAGCGGGAAGAAGAGCAGCGCCCCGGAGACGCGGTGGAAGATCGACAGGACCGCCGGAGGCCAATGGTGCGCCAGGTTGAACTCGTAGTACTTCGGTCGCGGCTTCGGCGCAGCGCTCATCTTGTTGTTTCCTTGTCGGCGATCATGGATTCTAGCTCAGCTGAGCGCGTTGAAATACGAGAATCCGTCCGTCCTGCACAGGCCCCGGCGCCACTCCACCGGCTTGTCTCCATAGGTGAAGGCGACGCGGTCCACGCACAGCAGCGGCGTGCCCGGCGCCACCTTGAGGTGCGCCGCCGCCACCGAGTCGGCCGCCACCGCGCGCAGCCGCTCCTCCGCGCGGATCATGCGCACGCCGAAGATGGCCTCGTAGAAGCTGTAGACCGAGCCGCCGAATTCCTCCAGCTCGGCGAGCGTCATCCCCGGAAACCGGCGCGCGTCGAGCACGACCTCGTCGAGGATCATGGGACGCCCCGCGAACGACATCACGCGCTTGAAGCCGAGCACCGGCGCTCCGGCCTTCAGCCCCAGCGCGCCCGCGCTCTCGCCGTGCGCCTTGCCGCGCTCGAGCGCGAAGAAGAGGTTCTGCGGATGGAGCTTCTCGCCCGAGTCGGGCATCACGTGCAGGAAGCGGTACTGGTAGGACGGCTCGGCGTGCGACGCGACGAAGGTGCCCTTGCCCTGGCGGCGCACCACGATATGCTCCGCGGCGAGCGCGTCGATCGCCTTGCGCACCGTGCCCTGGCTCACGCGATAGCGCACGGCGAGCTCGTGCTCCGGGGGGATCGCCTCGCCCGGCCTCCATTCGCCCGACACGAGGCTTTGCGTGAGCAGGATCTTGATCTGCTCGTAAAGTGGGCGGAAGGCGGGACGCATCCGGGGGCCCACGGACGATCGCTGCGCGGCTCGGGCGTCTCTTTTCATCACCGCTGGATCATATCATGGCTTTTTGCCGCAGTCTTGTATAAGATACAAGTTTACCTGCGGCTGATGGCGATATGATTCACAATGAATTCAAAGGGTTGATGCCATGAACCCCTACTACCGCCCCCGCCGGTCCATGCTCTATGTTCCGGGCTGCAATACCCGGTATCTCCACAAGGCACGCACGCTGCGGGTCGATTCCGTGATCCTGGACCTCGGCGACCCGATCCTGGTCGAGAAGAAGGTCGAATCGCGCCGCAACGTCTGCGAGGCGGTGCTCGCGGGAGGCTACGGGCGGCGCGAAGTGGTCGTGCGGGTGAACGACCTCGATTCCCCTTGGGGCCGCGACGACGTGAAGGCGGTGGCCACCGTCGGCGCCGATGCGGTGCTCTTCCCGAACATCGAATCGCGCGCGGACGTGCACGAAGCGATCGCGCTGCTCGACGAGGCGGGCGGCAAGCACCTGCCCGTGATGGTGATGATCGAGAGCCCCGTCGGGGTGCTGCGCGCCGAGGAGATCGCCGCCGCGTCCGAGCGCATCGCGTGCATCGTCATGGCGACCTCGGACCTCCTCAACCAGCTCCACGGCCGGCGCACGCCGGACCGGACCGCGCTGCACTACAGCCTCGGCCACGTGCTGGTGGCCGGCCGTGCCTACGATCGCGCCGTGGTCGACGGCATCTCCACGGACTTGAAGGACATGCAGTCGTTCGAGTTCAGCTGCCGCCTCGCGCGCGACCTCGGATTCGACGGCAAGAGCCTCGTGCACCCGTTCCAGCTCCCGTACTGCAACGACGCGTTCACGCCGAAGCCCCACGACCTCGCCGCCGCCAACGAGGTGATCGAAGCCCTCGAGCGCGCGCATCGCGAGGGGCGCGGCACCGTCGTCGTGAGCGGGCGCCTCGTCGAAGGCCACCACGTGAAGGCGGCGCGGCGGCTCCTCGCGATGGCCGACATGATCGCCAAGCTGGAGGCCGGGCAATGACGGGCACGGCGAGCCCCGGCGAGCGGCCCCTCGAGGGCCGGTTCTTCGAGGACTACGCGATCGCGCGGCGCTTCACGCATCCGGCGCCGCGCACGCTGACCGACGGGGACGCCGCGCTCTACATCGCGCTCACCGGCGCGCGCCAGCCGCTGCACTGCGCCCTGCCCCTGGCCCGCGCCATGGGATACCGCGCCTGCCCCCTCGACGACCTCCTCGTCTTCAACGTCGCGTTCGGCAAGACCGTGCCCGACATCTCGTACAACGCGGTGGCGAACCTCGGCTACGCCGACGTGCGTTTCCTCGCCCCCGTGTACGCGGGCGACACGCTCGCGTGCCAGTCGGAGGTGATCGGGCTCAAGCGCAACTCGAGCGGCAAGAGCGGCATCGTGTACGTGCGCTCGCGCGCGTTCAACCAGGATCGCGTCGAGGTGCTCACGTGGATCCGCTGGGTCATGGTCGCCGCGCGCGCGACCGCGCCGGAATCGCCCGCCGTCGTTCCGCACGTCCCTTCCGAAGTGAGCGCCGCGAGCCTGCGCCTGCCCGCGCAACTCCGGGCTGCCGCGCTCGATCCGGTCGCCACCGGAAGCAACCGCCTGTGGGACGACTACGCGCCCGGGATGACCATCGACCATCCGGGCGGGGCGACGCTCGAGGAAGCCGAGCACATGCTCGCCACGCGCCTCTACCAGAACAGCGCGCGCGTGCACTTCGACGCGTTGCGCGCGCGCGATACCGCGTTCGGCAAGCGGCTCGTCTACGGCGGCCACGTGATCTCGCTCTGCCGCGCGCTCTCCCACGACGGCCTCGAGAACGCGTTCGCCTTGGCGGCGATCCACGGCGGCACCCATGCGAACCCGGCCTTCGCGGGCGACACGCTCTATTGCCGCCACGGCGTCGTCGCGCGCGACGAGATCGCCGGCCGGCGCGACGTGGGGGCGTTGCGCCTGCGCATGCTGGGCGTGAAGAACATGGCGCTCGCGGAGCTGCCCGTGCTGGCGCCCGGCGCAAAACACCCCGCGGTGGTGCTCGACCTCGACTACTCCGTGCTCATTCCGCGCCGCCAAAGCGCCTAAAATAGGAGCCCTTTCGGAGTCCGCATGCCTTCCATCCCCCGTTCCTCCGCACCGCACCCGCGGGAAGCCCTCTTCGCCGGCGAGAAGCCGTTCCCGATCATTCCCGCCTGCGAGCACTTCGCCGGAAGCGAGAAGCTGATCGTGAAGGCGCTCGAGCTGCAGTCGCGCATGGGGCCCGTCTTCGACGTCACGTGCGATTGCGAGGACGGCGCGCCCGCGGGCAAGGAGCGCGAGCATGCGCAGATGATCGTGGACGTGCTCGGCTCGCCCCGCAACACCTTCGCCATGGCGGGCGTGCGCATCCACGACTACACGCATCCGCACTGGAAGAAGGACGTCGACATCCTCGTGGGCGGCGTGGGACAGGCGCTCGCGTACGTGACGCTGCCCAAGTCCACCTCGCGCGCGCAGGTGGCCGAGATGATCGCCCACATCCGCGCGGTGTCCGCGAAGAAGAAGCTCAGGCGCGAGATCCCGGTGCATGTGCTGGTCGAGACCCACGGCGCGCTGCACGACGCGTGGGAGATCGCGGGGCTCGACGGCGTACAGGTGCTCGACTTCGGCCTCATGGATTTCGTGAGCGGGCACCACGGCGCGCTCAACTCCTCGAACATGCGCTCGCCCGGGCAGTTCGAGCATCCTCTCATCGTGCGCGCGAAGACGGACATCGTGGCCGCGGCGCTCGCCCACGGCGTCGTGCCCGCCCACAACGTCTCGCTCGACTTGAAGAGCCCGTACAACGTGTTCCGCGACGCGTGGCGCGCGCGCAACGAGTTCGGCTTCCTGCGCATGTGGAGCATCCACCCGGCGCAGATCCAGCCCATCATCGACGCCATGAAGCCGGACCTGGGCGAGGTGGCCGACGCCTCCGAGATCCTGCTCGCGGCGCAACGCGCCGACTGGGGTCCGATCCAGTACCACGGCGAGCTCCACGACCGCGCGACCTACCGCTATTTCTGGGAGCTGCTGCAGAAGGCGAAGATCACCGGTGTCGCCGTTCCCCAGGAGGCCGAGACCGCCTTCTTCCTCGACGCATGACATGAGAGTCCCGACGAAATGACGGCAGGCGAAAAATTCCGGCAGGCGCTCAGGGAAGAAAAGCCGCTGCAGGTGATCGGCGCCATCAACGCCTATCACGCCATGCTCGCCAAGGCGAGCGGCTACAAGGCGATCTACCTCTCCGGCGGCGGCGTGGCGGCCGGCTCCCTCGGCCTGCCCGACCTCGGCATCACCAGCCTGGACGACGTGCTCACCGACGTGCGCCGCATCACCGACGCGTGCGACCTGCCGCTGCTGGTGGATGTCGATACCGGCTTCGGCGCGAGCGCCTTCAACGTCGCGCGCACCGTGAAATCGCTGATCAAGTTCGGCGCGGCCGCCATGCACATCGAGGACCAGGTCGGCGCCAAGCGCTGCGGCCACCGCCCCGGCAAGGAGCTGGTCTCGAAGGAGGAGATGGTCGACCGCATCAAGGCGGCGGTGGACGCGCGCACCGATCCGCGCTTTCTTCATCATGGCGCGCACCGATGCGCTCGCCTCGGAGGGCCTCGAGCGCGCCATCGAGCGCGCGGTGGCCTGCGTGGAAGCCGGCGCCGACGGATCTTTCCCGAAGCCATGACCGACCTCGCCATGTACCAGCGATTCAAGGACGCGGTGAAGGTGCCGATCCTCGCCAACATCACCGAGTTCGGCAAGACGCCGCTCTTCACGCTGGACGAGCTGCGCGGCGCGAACGTCGCCATCGCGCTGTATCCGCTCTCGGCGTTCCGCGCGATGAACGCGGCGGCGCTCGAGGTCTACGGGCGCCTGCGCAAGGACGGCACCCAGAAGGCGAGTGTCGCGGCGATGCAGACCCGCGACGAGCTGTACCGATATCTCGACTATCACGCGTACGAGAAGAAGCTCGACGAACTATTCGAAAAATCGAAATGAAGGGAGAGACCATGACCCAGGCAGCCACCGCGGCCCCCGCCGCGGGCCCGAAACCGAAGAAATCCGTGGCCCTTTCCGGCGTCGCCGCCGGCAACACCGCGCTGTGCACCGTCGGCCGCACCGGCAACGACCTGCACTACCGCGGCTACGACATCCTCGACGTCGCCGAGCACTGCGAATTCGAGGAAATCGCCTATCTGCTGGTCCATGGCAAGCTGCCCAACGCCGCCGAGCTCGACGGCTACAAGCAGAAGCTGACCGGCGTTGCGCGGCATTCCGGCGGCGGTGCAAGGTCGATCCTGGAATCGATTCCGGCCGCCGCGCACCCGATGGACGTGCTGCGCACCGGCTGCTCGGTGCTGGGCAGCGTGCTGCCGGAGAACGAGGACCACAAGCTCGCCCCGCGCGCGCGACATCGCCGACCGGCTGATGGCCTCGTTCGGCTCGATGCTGCTCTACTGGTTCCACTACTCGCCACAACGGCCGGCGCATCGACGTGGAAACCGACGACGACTCCATCGGCGGGCATTTCCTGCACCTGCTGCACGGCACGCAAGCCCTCGGCGCTGTGGGTGCGCGCCATGCATACCTCGCTGATCCTGTATGCCGAGCACGAATTCAACGCCTCCACCTTCACCGGCCGCGTCATCGCCGGCACCGGCTCCGACATGTACTCGCGCCATCACCGGCGGCGATCGGCGCGCTGCGAGGGCCCAAGCACGGCGGCGCCAACGAAGTCGCCTTCGAACCATCGGCCGCTACGACAACGCCGACGAGGCCGAGGCCGACATCGTGACGCGCCTCGCGAACAAGCAGGTGATCATCGGCTTCGGCCACCCGGTCTACACCATCGCCGACCCGCGCAACCAGATGATCAAGGAAGTGGCGCGCGACCTGTCGAAGGACGCGAACGACATGAAGCTGTTCGACATCGCCGCGCGCCTGGAGAAAGTGATGTGGCGCGAGAAGAAGATGTTCCCCAACCTCGACTGGTTCTGCGCGACGTCGTACCACATGATGGGCGTGCCGACCGCGATGTTCACGCCGCTATTCGTGATCTCGCGCACCTCGCGGCTGGGCGGCGCACGTGATCGAGCAGCGCATCGACGGCAAGATCATCCGCCCGTCGGCCAACTACACCGGGCCGGAGAACCTCACCTTCGTCCCGATCGAGAAGCGCGCCCTGATCCCACCCCGATAGCAAAGACAAACCAGAGCATGTCGTCACACATCTCCAACGTCCGTCCCGATGCCGACCAGGTCCTGGTCGACATCGCCGATTACGTCCACAAGTACAGGATCAACAGCGCGCGAGGCCTACGACACCGCGCGCTATGCCTGATGGACACGCTGGGCTGCGGCCTGGAGGCGCTGGAGTATCCCGGCCTGCACCAAGCTGCTGGGCCCGATCGTGCCGGGCACGGTCGTGCCCAACGGCGCCAAGGTGCCGGGCACGCCATTCCAGCTCGACCCGGTGCAGGCGGCCTTCAACATCGGCGCCATGATCCGCTGGCTCGACTTCAACGACACCTGGCTCGCCGCCGAATGGGGCCATCCTTCGGACAACCTCGGCGGCATCCTCGCGGCCGCCGATTGGCTGTCGCGCAACGCCGTGGCCTGCGGCAAGGAGCCGCTCACGATGCGCGACGTGCTCACCGGCATGATCAAGGCGCACGAGATCCAGGGCTGCATCGCGCTGGAGAACAGCTTCAACAAGGTCGGCCTGGACCACGTGGTGCTGGTCAAGGTCGCGACCACCGCCGTCGTCGCGCACATGCTCGGCCTCACGCGCGACGAGACGATCAACGCGCTGTCGCTCGCCTGGGTCGACGGCCAGTCGCTGCGCACCTACCGCCACGCGCCCAACACCGGCTCGCGCAAGTGCTGGGCGGCGGGCGACGCCACCAGCCGCGGCGTGCGCCTGGCGCTGATGGCGCAAGACGGCGAGATGGGCTACCCCTCGGTGCTGACCGCGAAGACCTGGGGCTTCTACGACGTGCTCTTCAAGGGCAAGCCGTTCAAGTTCCAGCGGCCCTACGGCTCCTACGTGATGGAGAACGTGCTGTTCAAGATCTCCTTCCCGGCCGAGTTCCACGCGCAGACCGCGGTCGAGGCGGCGATGACGATCCACAACGAGCTCGCCCGCCTCGGGAGATCGCCGCAGGACATCAAGCAGCATCACCATCCGCACCCACGAGGCGGCATCCGCATCATCGACAAGAAGGGCCCGCTGAACAATCCGGCCGACCGCGACCACTGCATCCAGTACATGGTCGCGGTGCCGATCATCTTCGGCCGCCTGACCGCCGGCGACTACGAGGACGCGGTCGCCGCCGGACCCGCGCATCGACGCGCTGCGCGACAAAATCGTCTGCGTCGAGGACAAGCAGTTCACGCAGGACTACCACGACCCCGAGAAGCGCTCGATCGCCAATGCGCTCACCGTCGAGTTCAACGACGGCAAGAAGACTGAAGGAAGTCGTGGTGGAATATCCGATCGGCCACAAGCGCCGCCGCAAGGAAGGCATGCCGCTGCTGGTGGAGAAGTTCAAGACCAACCTGGCGCGCCGCTTCGCCGGAGAAGCAGCGCGCGCGCATCCTCGAGCTGTGCCATGGACGCGAAGCGGCTGGAAGCCACGCCGGTCAACGAGTTCGTCGACCTGTTGGTGATCTGACTCGAAAGGAGCCGCCATGCGAATCCTCGCGCTCGTCGCCGCCGCCCTCGCCCTCTCGGGCTGCGCCACCACCTACCAGCTCTCGCTCATGCCGCCCGACCGCGGCGTCATCTACACCGGCACCGCCCACGACAACGGCAGCGGCGAAGGTCCCATCTCGATCACCATCGACGGCAAGGTATACAACGGCACGTGGGTGCAGGCCACGCCGGAGAGCAGCCATGCCTACGTGTCGGGCGGCTTCGGATGGGGCTGGCATCACGGGGGCGCGATGGGCGGCATCTGGACCGTGGACAATCCGCAGGGCGGCGAGTCGAAGGCGCTGCTCACGGCCGCCGACGGCGCCGGCCTGCGCTGCGACCTGCGCACCGGCCTCGGCCGCGGCGACGGCATGTGCCGCGACGACCAGGGCCGCACCTACGACGTGCAGATCCGCCCCGCCGCATGACCGACATCCGACTTCAACAACAAGGACCGAAACCATGGCACATAACTGCTACGACACGCTGAAGAACTTCAAGCCCGCCCGGGCAAGACCGGCCACTTCTACTCCCTGCCGGCGCTCGCGAAGACGTTCCCGCAACGTGAAGCGCCTGCCGGTCTCGATCCGCATCGTGCTGGAATCGGTGCTGCGCAACTGCGACGGCAAGAAGGTGACCGAGGAGCACGTGCGGCAGCTCGCCAGCTGGAAGCCCAAGGCCGCGCGCACCGACGAGATCCCGTTCGTCCTCGCGCGCATCGTGCTGCAGGACTTCACCGGCGTGCCCGCTGCTGGCCGACCTCGCCGCGATGCGCAACGTGGCCGCGCGCATGGGCAAGAACCCGAAGATGATCGAGCCGCTGGTGCCGGTCGACCTGGTGGTGGACCACTCGGTGCAGATCGACAACTACGGCACGCAGAACGTCGCTCGACCTCAACATGAAGATCGAGTTCCAGCGCAACCAGGAGCGCTACCAGTTCCTGAAGTGGGGCATGCAGGCGTTCGACACGTTCAAGGTCGTCCCGCCCGGCATCGGCATCGTGCACCAGGTGAACCTCGAGTACCTGGCGCGCGGCGTGCTCAAGAAGGACGGCGTCTACTACCCGGACACGCTGGTCGGCACCGACAGCCACACCACCATGATCAACGGCATCGGCGTGGTCGGCTGGGGCGTGGGCGGCATCGAGGCGGAAGCCGGCATGCTCGGCCAGCCCGTGTACTTCCTCACGCCGGACGTGGTCGGCGTGAACCTCAAGGGCAAGCTGCGCGAGGGCGTCACCGCCACCGACCTGGTGCTCACGGTCACCGAGATGCTGCGCAAGGCCAAGGTCGTCGGCAAGTTCGTCGAGTTCTTCGGCGAGGGCACCGCCGCTCTCGCCGTGCCCGACCGCGCGACCATCGCCAACATGGCGCCCGAGTACGGCGCGACCATGGGCTTCTTCCCGGTCGACGACAAGACCATCGACTATTTCCGCGGCACCGGCCGCACCGCCGAGGAAGTCGTCGGCGTTCGAGGCCTACTTCAAGGCGCAGGGCCTGTTCGGCATCTCCGAAGAGGGCGACATCGACTACAGCCGAGGTGCTCGAGCTCGACCTTGGCACGCGTGCGCACCGTCGCTCGCCGGGCCGAAGCGCCCGCAGGACCGCATCGACCTCGGCAAGATGAAGAGCGAGCTTCACGGAGCTCTTCTCCGCGCCCGTGGCCGACAACGGCTTCGCCAAGAAGCCCGAGGACCTGGCGAAGCGCTTCAAGACGCAAGGACGGCGTCGACATCGGCTACGGCGACGTGCTGATCGCCGCCATCACCTCCTGCACCAACACCTCCAACCCGAGCGTGCTGCTCGCCGCGGGGCTGCTCGCGAAGAAGGCGGTCGAGAAGCGGCCTCACGGTCAAGCCGCACATCAAGACCTCGCTCGCGCCCGGATCGCGCGTGGTGACCGAATATCTGACCAAGGCGGCCGGCCTGCTGCCCTACCTGGAGAAGCTCGGCTTCTTCGTCGTCGGCCTACGGCTGCACCACCTGCATCGGCAACGCCGGCCCGCTCGCCGAGCCCATCGAGCAGGCCATCGTCGAGAACGACCTCGTCTGCGCCGCGGTGCTTTCGGGCAACCGCAACTTCGAGGCGCGCATCCACCCGAACCTGCGCGCCAACTTCCTCGCCTCGCCGCCGCTGGTGGTCGCCTACGCCATCGCCGGCACCGTGCTGAAGGACCTGATGACCGAGCCGCTGGGCAAGGGCAAGGACGGCAAGGACGTGTACCTGAAGCGACATCTGGCCGACGTCCGACGAGGTGCACGCCTGCATGAAGTACGCGCTGGACCCGAAGATCTTCCGCCGCCTGTACGCCGATTTCACGCAAGGACAACCCGCTGTGGGACGCGATGCCGACCGCGACGCGGCCAGGTGTACAACTGGCCCAAGTCGACCTACATCGCCGAGCCGCCGTTCTTCGAGGGCTTCGGCATGCACGCCGGGCCAGTCGCACGACATCAAGGGCGCGCGCGCGCTCGGCATCTTCGGCGACTCGGTCACCACCGACCACATCTGCCCGGCCGGCTCCATCAAGGACGCTCGCCCGCGGGCATGTACCTGCATCGACCACGACGTGCAGAAGGCGGACTTCAACAGCTACGGCGCGCGGCGCGGCAACCACGAGGTGATGATGCGCGGCACCTTCGCCAACGTGCGCATCAAGAACCTGATGCTCCCGCCCAAGGCCGACGGCACGCGCGTCGAGGGCGGCGTGACCGCTGTTCCAGCCCTCCGGCGAGCAGATGCCGATCTACGACGCGGCGATGAAATACATCGCGCAAGGCACGCCCACGGTGGTGTTCGGCGGCGAGGAATACGGCACCGGCTCGTCGCGCGACTGGGCGGCCAAAGGCACGCAGCTGCTCGGCGTGAAGGCGGTGATCGCGCGCAGCTTCGAGCGCATCCACCGCTCCAACCTGGTCGGCATGGGCGTGCTGCCGCTGCAGTTCAAGGGCGGCGACACGGTGGACAGCCTCGGCATCAAGGGCGACGAGACCTTCGACATCACCGGCATCGAGCGCGGCATCAGTCCGCAGCAGGACGTGACGCTCGTGATCCACCGCAAGGACGGCTCGAAGAAGGAAGCGCACGTGCTGCTGCGCATCGACACGCCCGATCGAGGTCGACTACTACCGGCACGGCGGCATCCTGCCCTACGTGCTGCGCGAGCTGGTGGCGAAGAGCCCGGCGGCCGCGGTGACCGCCTGACGCACCCGGCGCCATGAACGCCGGGGCCGAGGGCTTCGAGGGCGGCTGCGATTGCGGAGCCGTGCGCTACCGCATGGCGAGCCGCCCGATGTTCGTGCACTGCTGCCACTGCCGCTGGTGCCAGCGGGAGACCGGCGCGTCGTTCGCGCTGAACGCGCTGATCGAGGCCGACCGCGTGGTGCTGCTGAAGGGCGAGCCGCAGCTCGTGCTCACGCCCTCCAACAGCGGCAAGGGCCAGAAGATCGCGCGCTGCCCGAAGTGCCACATCGCGCTGTGGAGCAATTACGCCGGCGCGGGCGACGCCCTGCGTTTCGTGCGCGTGGGCACCCTGGACGAGCCCGACCGCTTCCCGCCCGACATCCACATCTTCACGTCGACCAAGCAGCCGTGGGTGGTGCTGCCGCCCGGCACGCCCGCCGTGCCCGAGTACTACAAGAGCAGCGAGATGTGGCCGAAGGAAAGCCTCGAGCGGCGCGCGAAGGTGCTCGGCCGCCAGGACGCCACCACTCATCCCCATTACGCAATCACTCCTCCAAGGACTCCGCGATGAAAGACGACCTGCGCAACGCCAAATACGTGATCGACATCGGGCCCGTGCCCTCGCTGCCCGTGGACGGAAGCGACCTGCGCTTCCCGGTGGGCCGCATCTACTGCGTCGGCCGCAACTACGCCGAGCACGCGCGCGAGATGGGCCACGACCCCGATCGCGAGCCGCCGTTCTTCTTCATGAAGCCCGCCAACTCCATCGTGCAGAGCGGCTCGACGATTCCCTATCCCGTGCAGACCAAGGACGTGCACCACGAGATCGAGATGGTGGTGGCGATCGCCAAGGGCGGGAAGGACATCCCGGTGGCCAAGGCGCTCGAGCACGTCTGGGGCTACGCGGTCGGCCTCGACATGACGCGGCGCGACGTGCAGGGCGAGGCGAAGAAGACGGGACGCCCGTGGGAGATGGGCAAGGCGTTCGACGAATCGGCGCCCTGCTCGGCGCTGAAGCCCGCCTCGGCCATCGGACACCCGGCGAAGGGCGCGATCTGGGTGAAGGTGAACGGCCAGTTGAAGCAGCAGGGCGACCTCGCCCAGCAGATCTGGAACGTGCAGGAGCAGATCGCCTATCTCTCGAAGATGATCACGCTGCAGCCCGGGGACCTCATCTTCACCGGCACGCCCGCGGGCGTCGGCCCCGTGAAGGCGGGCGACAAGCTCGAGGGGCACGTGGACGGCGTCGGCGACCTCGCGATCACCTACCGCTGAAGATCACCCTCTCCCTTCGGAGAGGGCCGGGGGAGAGGGTCACGCCACCTGCGTCGCCGCCCACCAGGCGACGCCGGCCATGAAGGCCGAGGCCGGGATGGTGAAGATCCAGGCCCACACGATGTTGCCCGCGACACCCCAGCGCACGGCGGAGAGCTTGCGCGTGGAGCCGACGCCCACGATGGCGCCGGTGATCGTGTGCGTCGTGGAGACCGGGATACCGAGCGCGGTAGCGAGGAAGAGCGTGATGGCACCCCCCGTCTCTGCGCAGAAGCCGCCGACCGGCTTCAGCTTCGTGATGCGCTGCCCCATCGTCTTCACGATGCGCCAGCCGCCGAGGAACGTGCCCAGCGCCATCGTGACGTAGCAGGCAATGATCACCCACGCCGGCACGTGCTCGCGGGCGCCCTGCACGTTCGCCGCGATGAGCAGCACCCAGATGATGCCGATCGTCTTCTGCGCGTCGTTGCCGCCGTGCCCGAGGCTGTAGAGCGAAGCCGACACGAGCTGCAGGCGCCGGAACCAGCGGTCCACGCGCGCGGGCGGCGAGCGGCGGAAGATCCACGACACCAGCACCAGCAGCAAGCCGCCCAGCACGAATCCCATGAGCGGCGAGAGGAAGATGAAGAGCACGGTCTTGCCGATGCCCGAGGCGACGAGCGAATGGAATCCGGTCTTCGCCACCGCCGCGCCGATCAGCCCGCCGATCAACGCGTGCGACGAGGACGACGGCAAGCCCGCCCACCACGTGATGACGTTCCACGCGCTGGCGCCCAGCAGCGCGCCGAACACCACGTACTGGTCCACGATCTGCGTGTCGACGATCCCCGTGCCCACCGTTGTCGCGACCTTCAGATGGAAGATGAAGAGCGCGACGAAGTTGAACGTCGCCGCCATCACGACCGCCTGGTGCGGCTTCAGCACGCCCGTCGAGACCACCGTCGCGATGGAGTTCGCGGCGTCGTGCAGGCCGTTGAGGAAGTCGAACGCGAGCGCGAGCACCACCAGGAACACGAGCGTGCCGAGGCCGATCTCCAGTCCGGTCATCGCCGTGGGCTCCCCAGGTCGCTCTCAGGTGTTCTCGAGCGAGATGCCTTCGGCGAGGTTCGCCACGTCGAGGCAGCGGTCGGTCACCGCCTCGAGCAGCTGGTAGACCTCCTTCATCTTGATGATCTCGCGCACGTCCTGCTCCTCGCGGAAGAGCTTCGACATCGCCGCGCGCATCACGCGGTCGGCGTCGCTCTCCAGCCGGTCGATCTCCTCGCAGGTGCGCAGGATCGCCTCGAAATTGCCGTCCTGCTTGCCGAGCAGCTCCACCACGTCCTTCACGCGCTCGCAGCATTTCACGCCGATGTCGGCCAGGCGCGCGGTCTCCGGGGTGATCGAGCGCACGTCGTAGAGGCTGATCACCTGGGTGGAGTCCTGGATCAGGTCGCAGATGTCGTCCATCGCGTTCACGAGCTGGTGGATGTGGTCGCGGTCGAGCGGGGTGACGAACGTCCGGTGCAGCATGCGGATCGCCTCGGCGGTGATGCGGTCGGCCGCGTGCTCCGCGTCGTCGATCGCGCGCGCGTGCTGCTCGCGCTCCTCGTAGTTCTGCATCAGCGCGGCGAGCTCGTGGGCGGCGCGCACGATCTGCGCGGCATGGGCGTTGAAGAGGTCGAAGAACCGACCTTCCTTGGGCAGCAGGCGGCCGAACATGGGTTTTTCCCGGGCAGGAGGCGGTGAAACGCTGGCCGCAGTGTAGCAAAGCTTCGATCCGGCGTTTGCCCTATAATTCGGCGTTTGCGCTCGCGTCCCGTGCCTCTCGTTTCACGCCTGTTTCCGTCGCGCTGGCTCACCGGCCTGTGGCGAAACCCCGACTTCCTGAAGCTCTGGGGATCGCTCACGATCACCCACTTCGGCGGACAGGTCACATTCCTCGCGCTTCCGCTCACCGCGGCGCTGATGCTGCATGCGACGCCGTTCCAGGTGGGCGTGCTCACCGCGATGGGCGCGCTGCCCTATCCCATCTTCGGGCTTTTCGCGGGCGTGCTGGTGGACCGCGTCCGCAAGCTCCCGGTGATCGTGGCGGCGGACCTCGGACGCGGCCTGGCGCTGCTCGCCATTCCCGTGTGCGCGTGGTTCGGCATGCTCACGATGCCGCTGCTCTACGTGGTCAACTTCTTCGTGGGGCTCGCGAGCGTCATCGGCTGGCCGGCGTACCAGGTGTTCATGACCGAGCGCGTCGGGCGCTCCAACCTGGTCGAGGCCAACGCGAAGATCGGCGTCGCGGATTCGGCGGCGCAGCTCATCGGGCCCGGCATCGCGGGCGCGCTCATCCAGTGGCTCACCGCCCCGTTCGCGATCCTGCTCGACGCGATCTCGTTCTTCGTCTCGGCGTGGATGCTGCGCGGCATCCCGCCGCGCTCGGGCGACGCGCCGAAGGCGCGCGGCCGCTCCGTCGGACGCGAGATCCGCGAGGGCCTGCGCCTGGTGTGGCGCAATCCGATCCTGCGCGCGCTGGTCTGGTCGATCGGCGTCTGGCAGGTCTTCCGCCATGCGTTCGTCGCGACCGTGGTGATCTTCGGGGCGCGCGTGCTCGGCTTCACGGCGGGCCACGTGGGCCTGCTCTTCATGACGGCGGGGCTCGGCTCGCTCATGGCCGCGCACGTGACCGAGCGCCTCAACCGCCGCTACGGCATGGGCGTCACGATGCTGGGCGCGATGGCGGGCACGGGCGTCGCATGGCTGGTGGTGGCCGCCTCGATGGGGCCGCCCCTGCTGGCGTCCGTCTTCTTCGGCGGAGGCCTCTTCCTGCTGGACCTCACGTCGATGATCTTCTTCATCAACTACCTGTCGCTGCGCCAGGCGGTGACGCCCGACCCGCTGCTGGGCCGCGTGACGGCGACGATGATCTGCCTCACCGTCGCCGCGGCGCCGCTGGGGGGCGTGCTGGGGGGCTGGGTCGCCGACCACCTGGGGCTACGCACGGCGATGGCGATGGTGGGCGCGGGCGCGCTGCTGCTGGCGCCCCTGGTGAGCTGGCTTTCGCCGATCGCGCTGATGCGCGAGCTTCCCGGGCCGCAGGAGCCGGCGCTGACCGAGAGCCTCGCCGAGGAAACTACTTTCTAGCGCAGTCCCTCAGGCTGTCCTCGATGTTGTTGTTCGTCGGGTTGCGCTGGAGGTTGCGGAAGCGGTAGTCCGACGTGCCGAGCTGCATCTCGGCGTAGCGCCGGTCGAGGTCGGTGACGCGGTCCTCGTGGCGCAGGCTGGAATCGGCGGTCACGATCGGCGCGACCTTGCAGTCGGCCTGGGCGACCTGCGTGTTCGGCTCCGTGGCGCAGCCGGCAAAGACCAGGGCAGAAGCGGAGAGTGCAAGCAGGATCTTCATGGCGCTACCTCCGAGGGTTGATCTCATTCTACGCGCAAGTCCCCCGGCCGGTTGACAGGACTACTTCAGCAGGTGCTCGATCGCCGAGCGCTCTTCGAGCAGCTCCTTGCGAGTGGCGGCGATCTTCGCCTTGGCGAAGTCGTTGTGCTCGAGGCCCTTCACGATCTCGTAGCGGCCGCCGGAGCACTTCACCGGGTAGCCGAACATGATGCCGTCGGCGATGCCGTAGCTGCCGTCGGAGGGAATGCCCATCGAGACCCAGTCGTCGGCGGGCGTGCCATGGACCCAGTCGCGGACATGGTCGATCGCCGCGTTCGCCGCCGACGCCGCGGAGGAGAGCCCGCGCGCCTCGATGATCGCGGCACCCCGCTTCTGCACCGTCGGGATGAACGTGCCCTCGATCCACGCCTGGTCGTTGATCACCTTCGCCGCGGGCTGTCCGTCCACCGTCGCGTTGAAGACGTCCGGATACTGGGTCGCCGAATGGTTGCCCCAGACCGCGACGTGCTTCACCGCCGTCAACGGCTTGCCGGCCTTCTGCGCGATCTGGCCGCGCGCGCGGTTGTGGTCGAGCCGCATCATCGCGGTGAACTGCTGGGGCTTCAGCGACGGCGCGTTCTTCATCGCGATGAGCGCGTTGGTGTTGGCGGGGTTGCCCACCACCAGCACCTTCACGTCGCGCGACGCGACCTCGTTCAGCGCCTTGCCCTGCGGGACGAAGATGGCGCCGTTGGCCTCGAGCAGGTCCTTCCTCTCCATGCCGGGACCGCGCGGGCGCGCGCCCACCAGGAGCGCCACATCGACGTCGCGGAAGGCGACCTTCGGGTCGGACGCGGCCACCATCGACTGCAGCAGCGGGAATGCGCAGTCGTCCAGCTCCATCATCACGCCCTTCAACGCCTTCTGCGCCTTCTCGTCCGCAATCTCCAGCAGCTGGAGGATCAGGGGCTGGTCGCGGCCGAGCATCTCGCCGCTCGCGATGCGGAACAGGAGGCTGTAGCCGATCTGGCCGGCGGCACCGGTCACGGCGACGCGCATGGGCTTCTTCATGGGGGCTCCAGGGAAAGTTGTTGCCAGGCGTTCGTAACGGTCGAATTATACGCGAGCGTTTTGGGCCGCCTTGACGGCCGTCAATCCGATGACTTGCGCGCGTGCAGCGACACGGTGAGCACGCCCGCGAGCACGAGCGCCGCGCCCGCGAGCTGCACGGCGGTGATCGGCTCCCCGAGGAAGATGAAGCCCAGGAAGATCGTCGCGACCGGTCCCACCGAGCCCGACGATCGACGCGTGGCTCGCGCCGATGCGCCGGATGCCTTCGGACGTGAGCACGATCGGCATCACGGTGGAAACCGCGGCCATGAGGATCGACAGCCCGTACACCGGCCCGGGCTGCGAGACGATGAGGTGCCAGTCGCGCGTCACGAGGAAGTGCGCGACCACGCCGATGCAGGAGACCACGCCCGCATAGCACGCGAAGCGCATGCTCCCCACGCGCCCCACCAGGCGGCCGCTGCCCAGCAGGTACGTGGCATAGAGCAGCGCCGAGGCCATCACCCAGAGCGAGCCGCGCACCACGTTGCCGGGTTGCGTTGCGAGGTCGTTCACGAACACGACCGCGATGCCGACGTACGAGACCGCCACCGCGAAGACATCGAGCGCGGTGATGCGCCGCCCGAAGAGCAGCGCCGAGAGCAGCAGCACGAACGTGGGATACAGGAAGAGCAGAGCCGCTCGAGCGCCGCGGTGATGTACTGCAGGCCCAGGAAATCGAAGTAGCTCGACAGGTAGTAGCCGACGAGGCCCAGGACCACGATCGCGCGCCGGTCGGATTTCGACAGCGGCTCCGCCTTGCCGCCGCGCCCGGACCACCACGCGAGCGCCACGAAGAGCGGCGCGCTGAAGAGCATGCGCAGCGCCAGCAGCGTGAGCGCATCGACGCCGTGCCGATACGCGAGCTTGATGATCACCGCCTTGCCCGAGAACGCGACGGCGGCGATGGCGCAGAAGAACGCGCCCGTGAGGCGCGAGTAGCGGTCTTGGAGCGGCAAGGACTCTAGATTCGGTCGCCGGGACCCGCGAGGCGCTCCCCGTCGATGGCCGCCTTGGCGCTCAACAGCGAGCTTTCCGCCGCGAGCAGCAACGCGTCCACTCCGTCGCCGTCGCGCGGGAATCGCGAGAAGCCGACGGCGCAGCGCACGGCAACGCCGGAGAAGTCGAACTTTAAGGCCCCATGCACCCTTCGCGCGAGCCCTTTCGCCGCCGACTCGTCCGCGAGGCCGCACGCGAGCACCGCGAACTCGTCCTCGCCGATGCGCGCCACGAGGTGCTCGGGGGCGGCCGTCGCGATGCGCCGCGCCGCCTCCGCCACCACGCGGTCGGTCGCCGCGTACCCCACCACGACCTTGAGGCGCCGGAATCCGTCGAGATCGGCGAGCACGAGCGCGCACGCCGAGGGCTGCCCGCGCGCCATCTGCAGCAGCGTGTCCGCCTGGGCCAGGAAGCCGCGCCGGTTCGCGAGTCCCGTGACCGGATCGCCCACCGCCGCGAGGTGCATCGCGCCGAGGCTGCCGAAAAGCGTCTCCGAAGCCACGCGGCCGATGCTGCCGAAGACGGCGATCACGATCAGCAATCCGGCGAGCTGCACCCATTCCGATTCGCGCGCGAAGTGGCTGTGCGTGTGGCCGGTGATGTCGAGCGCGAAGACGCCGGCAGCGGCGAGCAATGTCAGCACCGTGATCGCGACGAAGTTGCGCCGCGAGAGCAGCAGCGAGCCCACCAGCGACCACGCCCGCATAGCCCGTGATCGCGACGTCGTGCACCCCGAGCGGGTTGAGGAAGAGCACGAGGGTGACGACGGTGATCAGCACGCACGAGAGCAGCATCACCGCCGCCTCGTTGTGGCCGGCCCGCGCGAATCCCCACGCGGAGATTCCGAGCGGAGTGGCGAGCGCGGCCAGCACCGCGATGTCGCGATGCCCGAGCATCGCGTGCATCGTCGAGTAGAGGAAGAGCGCGACGGTGACCGCCACGATCGCCCAACGCACGATCACTGTCATCGGCGTGGCGTTCGCGGCGCTGGTCGAGGAGTATGGCATTGCTGCGCGGCGCGCCTCGGGGGCGTGCGCCGGTGATTGTCGGAGTGAGGGGAGGATACGATCGAGGGGTGGGTCGCTGTATGACCCAGGTCACACGGAGGGGGGAAATCGCTTACAGATGCAACCGGCCCTGAAATTCCCGTGCTCCGTGACTCATGGACACTGGTCGCCGAAGGGATAGAGCGTGGTCCTGCAGGGGACCCCCACGATGCACGTGCGGATTTCCTCCACCCGGAAGGACGACGCGAAGCCGGAAAACAAGTGCGCGATGGGCCGGATCTCGACGCGGTTGAACGTGGCACCGGGATCGATGGTGAAGCTCGAGATCCCAGCGAATCCGCAAGCGGTTCGGTTCACCGTACCGACCAGCGTGGCGACGTTCGTTGTGCGATTCAACTCGTAAAACCTCACCTCGGCACGATCGGATCCCGTGAAGGTGGAGAGCGATGCCGAAAGCTGGCGCGAATCTCCCGCGAGATCGAATCGCAACCCTTCTCCGCCCGTGCTCGTCAGGTTGTTGCTGCCTCCTCCGACGACGCCGATCGCGTCCGGATTCCCGAAGACGCCGCTCGTGAAGGAAATGTCCTGCGCTCCTGATGCATCGAAGCCGCTCACGGTCATGAAGGAGAAGGCGATGGTGCTTTGCCCGGTGTCTCCCCCATTGTTGCGCGGGTCGGCGCCGCCGAGCGCCGCGGATACCGTCGCCTGATTGAACGCGACGCTCGACGTCACGGGATCGTCTTGCCAGTCGCGCGCCGCGAGGTTGGCGCGCTTGGCGAGGTCGGCGACTGTCCGGTACAGAAGGATGTCGTCGTAGTGATTGTTCGCGTCGGGGGCCACGGTGGGATCCGATGCGGCGATCGCCACGAAGGGTCCCGTTGCCTTCAAGTTGTTCTTCTCCTCCGTGGACTTGGGCGCGTCGCGCTGCGTGCCCGCCGCGGTGTAGGCACCGAGGCCCGTGAAACCGTGGCTGATGAGCACATAGGCGGCGCCGCCACTGGGCTTGGTGCCGTCGTACGCAGTGCCGAAATCGGTGACAGTCAGGCCCTTGCCAGCGATGAAGGCGAAGTCCGGTGTGTCGCGCTGGGTGCCCACGACCTGGCAGAGTCCATTTCCGTCCACCGGGAGCTGGTTCAGCGCCTGCACGGTATCGCAGTCCACCATGCTGGCGCCTCCCGCCTGGGTCATGCTGCCGTTCACGTCGCTGTAGACGCGATACGAGATCTTCCAACCCCACGCGTCGTACGCATCGTCGCGACGCATGCCGATGGTGCGCCAAGGCAGCGTTCCCGTACGAAAATCGCAGTTGCCGGTCGGTACGGCGGGAAGTTCCACGCCATCGTCCACCGCCGGGTTTGCCGGACACGGCAGGCGGCGCGACGCGCCCGCGAACTGTTCGAGAGCCGCGCTCGCCGCCTGGAGGCTCGCGATCGTTTGGTTCTGAGCGTCCACATTGCTCGAAGTGCGGGACAACGTGAGCATGGCGATCAGCACGAGCATCGCCAGCAGCAGCAGGACGAAGATGAAGATGCCGCTCGCGCCGCGCTGCCGCGTCATGTCAGTGGGAGCGCGGCCCCAGCCCCGCCTTGTTGATCACCGTGAGCAGCGCGGGCCGGGAAACGATGTCGTCGAAATGGCTGGCGCCGGAAACATCGGATATCGAATCGTCGACGTAGTACGACGCGCCGGCGGTGTACGCGACGTTCGCGTAATTCTTCGCTTCCTGAGTGCCGTCGACGGTAGTGCTTGGCGATACCTGCCCATTGCCCGTGTACGCGCCGCCGCCGCTGGAACCGGCGCTAACCACCACGTACGCGGCGCCTGTCGAGGGGGCGCCTGAAGGATCCATGATGACGGTACCGGCAACGTTCTTCACCTGCAGCCCCTTGGCCGCGAGGAACGTGCCGGGAGGGGTGCAGGATCCGAGCGCGGCGGACGTGCAAGCGTTGTTGCACGCGGTTCCGACGAGCGCCCCCGTGCCCGCCGGATCGCACCACGACATGTCGAGTGCGCTGTCGGCCGCAAGGCTCGGCTGAATGCGATACGTCAATCGACGGTACCAACCGTCGGTCGCATCCGATTCCGAGAGGCCAAGCGCACGCCATGGCACGACGCCGCCCGCTTCGTTCGTCGTACAGCCGGTGGCCGCAACGCGCGCTGTCTCCGTCCCCGCGTTCGCATTCGTCGAGTCCAGTGTCCCGTCCGCCGGACACGGCAGCCGTTTCTGCTGCATCACGAACTGGATGAGAGCGGCATCAACCGCCTGCATCCGCGTCGTCGTGGTCGAGAGCTTCTGCGTGGACATCAGCGCGGTGGTGATCGCCGCGGCCATCGCGATCACGATGCCGAGGATGAACAGCACCACCACGATCTCGATGAGCGTGAAGCCGCGCGCGGGGCGCGGGGCGCGGGAAGCGGGGGCGGCGTCCATGGCGGCGGTAATGATACCGCCCGCGCCCTTTCGCCGAGGGCGGACGCCGATACGCGGCAGGAAAGGGCCGTCGAGCGGTCGGGGGTGGGTTCCCGCCCGCGCGGGAACGACGACTAGGCGAGCAGCCGGCGCTGCTGTGAGTTGCATCACATTCCGCGATTGCCGATGTAACGCGCTGTGGGAGCATTCCTACGCACGATAGGGCGACGAGCCTACACATCGCGTGGATAATGGCGTGTAGCTTCGGCCTTACCGGAGCTCGCGTTCGAGAACATGAAAAAGCTCGCGATTTGCGCCGTCGGAACCGCTCTCCTCCTGCTGATGGAGGTCGGATACTCCCTCGCGCTGCAACGATACGAGCTGCCGGCGTCGCGGTCGCCGTTCTTCAAGGGCCCCATCACGACGACCGTATTGGAAATGGTTTACAGGGACAGCCCCCCCGCACTGGCGTCCCGAGGGAACGAACGCGATGGCCAGACAAGCGCTTACGCCAGGCGCCCTGTACAAGCTGTTGAACGACGAGCTACACGCGAAACGTCGCTCCGCTTGCCAGTGCCGGATGCCGCTGGCCTACCTCATTGAGCGTCCCGACGAGGTTTCGGCGAACTGGCGGATCGGCACGGCCGCGCCGTGCGCCAACGGATGCGATGCCTTGATCGGCGAGATCGTGACGCGCCTGTGGCCGCAATACGACCTGCTCGACCCCGTCTCCACGCCCGTTCGCGAAGAGGCGAGGCGCTAGCGCGCGATCGAGGGGAAACTGGCGCCGGGGTGCGGCCGTATGTACCGGAGCTCGACGAAGCGGTAAGAGAGCCACGCAACTGCTCCGACCGTCATCAAATAGAGCGGCAATGAGGCCCAGCTCCCATTCAATACGCCCCATTTGTTCCACACCAACAGAATCGGCATATGGTAGAGATAGGCGGAATAGCTCGTCCGGCCGACAAATTTCAGAGGGCCATTCCCCAGCACCAACGCTCCTATCCTCGATCCCCTTACCAGCAGGAAGAATATCGCGACCCCCATGAGAGCTACCGTCAAGAGCCAGGTCAACTCGCCGATGACGGCTCCCCCGCCTAGCCCATAGAGCCAATACAGCGCGCCGATCGCGCCCGCCGAAACAAGCGACCACGCGGCATTTCTGTGGATGTCGCGGTCATCATTCCTCAGTGTCAGCCACGCGATCCCCAGGAGTATGCCCACGGCAAAGTGGGCAAGATACCCGGGCAACTGCGTCAGTATCAGATGCCGAATGACGTCTTCAGAAAGATTCCATCGACTGCCGAGTCTCATTTCAAACCGAACCAGGGGCTCCAAGTCGCGCAACGACAGCCACCGCCATGCGACGGCAGCAGCGACGAGAATGATGGCCCAACGAACGGGCGACCTCGAAAAGCGGGCCGCGAAGATCGGAAGCAACAAATAGTATTGCGCCTCGAGACCGAGACTCCAGAGGGGCCCATTGGCCGACATGGAGGCGCTGGAGAGCGGCGTGGTGTAATGAAGAAACAGCAGATGCGCGATGACGTTGTAGCTTATGAACTCGATATCCCGCTTCCAATAATTGATGCCGCCGTGCAGCACCGGCATGAAGAAGACAAGCAGCACTGCCAGCTGAACGTAATAGGCAGGCACAATTCGACGAATGCGCCGGACGTAGAAATCCCCGACGCTTGGCGGGCGGCGTCCTTCATGCAGGTGTCGCGCCCACGGCAGGATAAGAAGAAATCCCGTGATCAGGAAGAAGAGATCGACTCCGAGATATCCGTTGCTGATGACAACATTCAGCAGATGGTGGCCTGCTATGGCGGAGTTCCACGGATCTTTCGGGACATCCGAGCGCACGACCAGGTAATGAAACATCACTACCCACGAAACCGCTATGCCTCGAAGCCCTTCAATCGCCTCGATGTTGCCGATCTCCGACCTTACGCTTTCTTCCGGATGCTTCTCAGTGAGCATGGCGTTTGAGTGGCTCGTTCGTATCACCGGCGCGCGGGGAGCAAGGCGATCGGGCACCAGTGAACCAGTGCCGCAGCAAACGCCTAGCGGGGCCAGAAGGGGCCTTTTACGGGGTGGAAGCGCCTAGAAGCGCATTTCCCCTATGAAAACTGGCGGAGAGGGTGGGATTCGAACCCACGGACCGGGAAACCCCGGTCAACAGATTTCGAGTCTGCCGCATTCGACCACTCTGCCACCTCTCCGGCGACGCTCGAAAGACGGTGATTTTAGCAGCTTTGCTAAGCTCTCCGGATTCCCGGAGAGCTCGTCATGCGCATCCCTGCCTGGACCGCCCAGTCCGCCCCCCGCGACCCGAAGCTGCTCGAGGCGATCCTCGCGCGCCGCGGCGGAAAGTACATCAACCTCGACCTGGCGCTGCTCTGGAGCGAGCCGCTCGCGCGCGGCTGGAACGCGCTGCTGGGCGCCGTGCGGCGCGAATTCTCGCTCGACGCGCGCGTGCGCGAGATCGCGATCTGCACCGTGGCGCGCCTCACCGGCGCCGATTACGAATTCACGCACCACTGGCCCGAGTTCGTGAAGGCGGGCGGCAGCGACGCCCTGCGCCCGAAGCTCGAGGACCCCGTGCGCGCCGCGGAAGATCGCGCCTTCAGCGACGCGGAGCGCCTGGCGATGCGCTACGCGATCGCGGTGACCCGGTCGGTCAGCGTGCCGGACGCGCTCTTCGCGGAAGTGCGCGCGCGATGGTCCACCACGGAAGTGGTCGAGCTCACCGCCGCCATCGCCACGTACAACATGGTTGCGCGCTTGCTGGTGCCTCTGGAAGTCGAAAAAGAACGCTGAATCCTGCGGATTCTTCCGTGTTGACGTCAGCGGCGCCGGGGTAGATTCTCCCTCAGCGGCCACTCCATAAAGGCCGCACTTCGAGGCGCGCAGGACCGGAATGCGTTCCGTCGCGCCTCGCCTGGTGGGGCGCGTCTTCCTTCGCGCCGATGTCGCGGAATTGTTCGAAGCTCAATAACAAGCCAAGGGAGGCAACATGCGCACACTTGCTCGCATCGCAGCAGTTACCATCGGATTGCTTTGCGCCCCGGCGCTTGCCGCGCCGATGCTCGGATTGGGCGGCGGCTCGCCGGACCGAATTTCATCGCTTCCCCAGTCGAGCGGGATTGCGGCGACCCAGTCGGACGGGGCGCCACAGGCTCCGGCCGCGGTGGAGAAGACCGTCGCGAGCGGCCTCTATATGTCGGGGCAATTCACGTACGTCTTCAGCGGCGGCAACGTGAGCATCACGCTCGACCAGATCAACAACACCAGGACCAATACGACGGGCACGCTCCGGCTTTCACTCTGGGCGACGACGTATCAGCCCGCGAGGGGCGCGACCTTCACGGGCTTCAGGCTCGCGAATTTCGCCACATTCGATCCCCTCCCCCCCAACAACTACTACTACAACATCACTCGCAGTAACTCGTACGCTGTCCCGGCCAACGGCACGTACTGGATCCTCCTCTCCCTGGACCAATACAATCCGGCCGGCTGCCCGACAAGCTCCGACGGGTATTGCACGGAAGACATCTTCACCTCCTTCCAACAAGTCACGTGGGGCCCGGTGCCGCCCGTCGCTGCATTGGAGAATCCGGCGTCCGGCAGCTACCAGAGCGGGATCGGCCTCATTTCGGGATGGTCGTGCCAGGGCCCGATCACCGTCACCGTCGACGGCGTGAGCATATCCGCTCCGTATGGAGGACCGCGCGCCGACACCGCGAGCCTCTGCTCAGGCAGCAGCAACAACGGGTTCGGCTTGCTCGTGAACTACAACAACTTCGGAGCGGGCTCGCATACCGCGCAACTCTATGTTAACGGCGTCGCGAGCGGCAGCCCCTCGACGTTCCGGGTCACGGTGCCATCCGGCGAATACATGACCGGCCTGTCGAAGTCCGTCACGGTTTCCAACTTCCCGAGCGCGGGCCGCACGACGACGCTCATCTGGCAGGAATCGCAGCAGAATTTCGCGATCCAGTCGGTCTTCCCGTAGCGCCGCCGGCCGCGGCGGTAGAATGCCGATCGGGCTCGCGGATTCCGCGGGCCCGATTCCGTTTCTTCGCGCCCCGCCCATGGCAACCAAGTACGACGAGCAGTCCATCAAGGTCCTGAAGGGCCTGGAGCCCGTGCGCGCCCGCCCGGGCATGTACACGCGCACCGACAGCCCGCTGCACATCATCCAGGAAGTGATCGACAACGCCGCCGACGAAGCGCTCGGCGGATACCGCGAAGCACATCGCGGTGAAGCTGCACGCCGACGGCTCCGTGAGCGTCGAGCGACGACGGGCGCGGCATTCCCGTGGGCCCGCACCCGGTGGAGAAGGCGCCGACGGTCGAGGTGGTCTTCACGCAGCTTCACGCGGGCGGCAAGTTCGACAAGAAGGGCGGCGGCGCCTACGAGTTCTCCGGCGGCCTGCACGGCGTCGGCGTCTCGGTCACCAACGCGCTTTCCAAGCGCCTCGAGGTGCGCGTGAAGCGCGACGGCGCGCGTGCACGAGATCGTCTTCGCGGGCGGCGACGTGGCATCGAAGCTGCGCAAGGCCGGCAAGGCGCGGCCCGCGCGAGACGGGCACGTGGTGCGCGCGTGGCCCGATCCGAAATACTTCGACAGCCCGCGCGTGAAGCGCTGGACCTCGAGATGCTGCTGCGCGCGAAAGCCGTGCTGCTTCCGGGCCTGAAGGTCACGCTCGAGGAAGAAGGCAGGAAGGACAAGCCGCGAGTGGAAATACGAAGGCGGGCTCAGCGCGTATCTGCAGGAGCGCCTCGACGGAGCCGGCGGGTACGTGAGCCCGATCTTCGCGGGCGAATCCTATTGCGCGGCCGACGACGATCAACGTTCGCCAGGGCGAAGGCGCGACATGGGCGATCGCGTGGGCGGAAGCGGGCGGCGAAGGCGAGTCGTTCGTGAACCTGATCCCCACGCCGCTCGGCGGAACGCACGAGGCGGGCCTGCGCAACGCGCGTCTACGAATCGGTGAAGGAATTCTGCGAGCACCACGAGCTCGCTCACGCGCGGCGTGAGCCTGCAGTCGGAAGACGCGTGGAAGCCGCTGCGCTACGTGCTGTCCACGCGGCTCCTCGATCCGCAGTTCCAGGGCCAGACCAAGGAGCGCCTTTCGTCGCGCGACGCCGTGAAGCTCATCGCCTCGCGCGTGAAGGATCCGCTCGACGCGTGGCTCAACCAGAACGTCGAGGAAGGCAGGAAGATCGCGCAGCTCGCGATCAGCGCCGCCACCGCGCGGCAGAAGGCCGGCAAGGTGGTCGAGAAGCGGCGCGGCTCGGGTGTGGCGGTGCTGCCCGGCAAGCTCACCGATTGCGAGTCGCAGGACATGACGCGCAACGAGGTGTTCCTGGTCGAGGGCGATTCCGCGGGCGGCTCGGCCAAGCAGGGCCGCGACCGCCTCTACCAGGCGATCCTTCCGCTCAAGGGCAAGGTGCTCAACACCTTCGAGGTGGACGCGAAGGAGCTCTACGCGAACACCGAAGTGCACGACATCGCCGTCGCGCTCGGCATCGACCCGCACGAGCCCGACGCGCCGGACACCGTCCTCGACGACCTGCGCTACGGCAAGGTGATCGTCATGGCCGACGCCGACGTGGACGGCGCGCATATCCAGACGCTGCTCCTCACCCTCTTCTACCGCCATTTCCCGAAGCTGATCGAGCGCGGCCACGTCTTCATCGCGCAGGCGCCGCTCTACTCGATCCGCGTGGCGCCGCAGGGCAAGATGAAGGCCGAGCGCCGCCTCTACGCGCTGGACGACGCCGAGCGCGACATGATCCTCGAGAAGCTGCGCGACGAGGGCGTGAAGGATGGCGCTCATCCACATCGGCCGCTTCAAGGGCCTGGGCGAGATGAATCCCGGAGCAGTTGCGCGAGACGACGATGCATCCGGATACGCGCCGCCTGATCGAGATGCGGCTTCCGAAGCGCGAGCGCGAGATCGCACAGGGCGTCTTCAAGCTGCTCATGGCGCAAGGGCGAGGCGGCCGGCCGCCGCGCGTGGATGGAAGAGAAAGGCCACCTCATCGAGGCCGATCTATGAGCGCGGTGAAGGCGAAGACCCGTCGGCCCCGCGGCGGCGAAGACTCGTCGACCGGCGACCTCTTCTCCCAGCCGCCCTCGCCTCCTCCCGGAAAGGGCGGCGAGCCGCCGCAGCGCGCGCCCGAAGGCCCGTCGCTCTCGGAATTCGCCTCGCGCGCCTACCTCGCCTACGCGATGAGCGTGGTGAAGGGCCGCGCGCTGCCCTCGGTGGAGGACGGCCAGAAGCCCGTGCAGCGCCGCATCCTCTACGCGATGCGCGAGATGGGCAACCGGCACGACGCGCCGTTCAAGAAGAGCGCGCGCATCGTGGGCGACGTGATCGGCAAGTTCCATCCGCACGGCGACGTCGCGGTGTACGAGGCGGCGGTGCGCATGGCGCAGGACTTCACGCTGCGCTATCCGCTGATCGAGGGCCAGGGCAACTTCGGCTCGCGCGACGGCGACAGCCCCGCGGCGATGCGCTACACGGAAGTGCGCCTCACGCAGTTCGCCGAGCAGGTGCTGCTCGCGGAGCTCGACCGCGGCACGGTGGATTTCGCGGACAACTACGACGGCTCGTTCCAGGAGCCGAAGGTGCTCCCCGCGCGCCTGCCGCTCATGCTGCTGAACGGCGCCTCCGGCATCGCCGTCGGCATGGCCACCGAGATCCCGCCGCACAACCTGCGCGAGGTCGCGGAAGCCTGCGCGCTCACGCTCGAGGCCGGCGCGGATGCGAAGCCCGTCGTGCGCGGGATCAAGGGACCCGACTTCCCGGGCGGCGGCCAGATCATTTCCGCGCGCGAGGAGATCAAGCGCGCCTACGAGACGGGGCGCGGAAGCGTTCGGGTGCGCGCGCGCTGGAGCGTGGAGAAGCTCGCGCGCGGCCAGTATCGCGTCGCGGTCACGCAACTGCCCCCGAACGCCTCGGCCGCGCGCGTGCTGGCCGAGATCGACGAGCTGGTCAATCCCAAGCCGAAGGCGGGGAAGAAATCCCTCACGCCGGACCAGGCGAGCCTGAAGACCGCGGCCCTCGCGCTTCTCGAGACGGCGCGCGACGATTCCGATGGCGAGCATCCGGTGCGCATCCTCCTCGACCCGCGCACCAGCAAGGTGGAGTGCGACGAGCTGATGGCGTTCCTCCTGGCGCACACGTCGATGGAAGCGAACGTCGCGTTGAACCTGGTCGCCATCGGGCGCGACGAGCGCCCGCGCCAGATGAGCCTCGCCGACGTGATCGGCGAGTGGGCGCATTTCCGCCTCGAGATCCTCGAGCGGCGCTTGAAGCACCGCGCCGGCGAGGTCGCGGAGCGCATCCACATCCTCGACGGCCGCATGATCGCCTTCGTCCACATCGACCAGGTGATCAAGGTGATCCGCAACGCCGACGAGCCGAAGCCCGAGCTCATGAAGAAGTTCGGGCTCTCGGAACGCCAGGCCGAGGACATCCTCGAGATCCGGCTGCGCCAGCTCGCACGGCTCGAAGGCATCAGGATCGAGAAGGAGCTCGCCGAGCTGCGCAAGGAAGCGGCGTCGCTCAAGAAGCTCCTCGCCTCGCCCGCCGAGCGCCGCAAGCTCGCCGCGAAGGAAGTGCGCGACGACGCGGAGCGCTTCGGGGACGCGCGCCGCACCGTGATCGAGGAGGCCGAGCGCATCACCGTCTCGATGGTGGAGACGATCGCCGACGAGCCGGTGACGGTGATCCTCTCGCGCAACGGGTTCCTGCGCACCCGCTCGGGGCACGGCATCGACCGCGCCGCGCTCACGTGGAAGGAAGGCGACGCGGAGCTCGCCATCCGCGAGACGCGTACCGTGCACCCGGTGGTCCTCTTCGGCGCGAACGGCCGCGTCTTCAACGTGCGCGCCTCCGACATTCCCGGCGGCAAGGGCGACGGCGTGCCCGTCTCCTCGCTCGCGGAGACGCCGGGCACGCCGATCGTGGGCATGCTCTCGGGCCCGGGCGATATCTCCGTGCTGCTCGGAACCAGTGGCGGCAATGCGTTGCGCGCGAAGCTCGAGAGCTTCGTGACGCGCCAGCGCGCGGGCAAGCAGTTCGTCTCGGTCGATGAAAGCGAAGCGGTGCTGGCACCCGCCGTCATCTCCCCCGAGGCGAAGGAAGTCGCGGCGCTGTCAGCCGAGGGACGGCTCCTCGTGTTTGCGCTCGAGGAAGTGAAGGAGCTCGCCGGCGGCGGCAAGGGCGTGATGGCCATCCGCCTGCACGAGGGGGAGAAGATGCTCGGCGTGGTACCGGTCGAGGGCGAGCTCAAGATCGCGGCCTACGGCCGCGGCGACAAGCGCACGACCCTCACGGTCAACGCCACGGCACTCGAGCACTACCGCGGCGCGCGCGCCCGCACCGGCCGCGTGCTGCAGCCCTCGTTCAAGCGCGTCGAGGGATTCGAGTGACCGAAGGGCACGCCTGATGTCGCGCCGCCTCCTCATCACCATCGCCGTGATCCTGCTCATCATCGTGGCGGGCCTGGTGCTCTCGCTCAAGCGCGCGTTGAAAGCCAGCGCCACCCACGCCGATCCGGATTCCGGCTCCCGCCGGCCGCCCGCCACCGCCCCCCGCTAGCGCTCGGAGCGAGTCCGGCGAGCAGCAGTCCGGCTGCAAGCGCGAGATTACCGGCAGCCGCCTCGACGTGCCATGAAGAGGCACCCGACGACGACCAACGCCATGAACAGAAACGGAATCAGGCACCACCACCAGGAAAATCCCCACAGCGCTTCCATGTTCGTCCTTTCCTCATGAGCGCGGGATGCGGGCGAAAGCGCACCGCTCCCCGTTCACTCCTTTGGACGGAGCGAGGGCGCGAAAGGATACGGTGCTATTTCGGAAGGACCGGCGGCCTGCGATCGCAGGCCACCTCGTTGCGCTCGTCGCGCCCGAGGCTGCAGCCCGCGCGGAGCTCGGAGCGCAGCTTGAGGCGTCCCCGGTGCAGCCGGATCTTGACGGTGTCCAGGCTCAAGCCGGTGATTTCGGCGATTTCGGCGTTCGTGAGGCCTTCGATGTCGCTCAGGACGAGGATGCTCCGGTAGCTCGCCGGCAGGCGATCCACGAATTCGCGCACGCAGGCGCTCATCTCCTCGCGCATGGCCGCGCTCTCCGCGGACGGCGCCTGCAGCTGCGCCGGCACGTTCTCATCGAAGAGCTCTTCGTCGTCATCCGCCTCGCCCCCGATGGCGACACGGTCCGGCGATCGCTGGCGCAGGCGATCGAGCGCGACGTTCGTGGCGATTCGGTAGATCCATGTCGAAAGAGACGAATCGCCGCGAAACTCGGGCAGGTGCTCGCTCACCTTCATCATGGTGACCTGAGCGAGATCGGCGGCCTCGTCCGCATCCACGAATCCGGCGAGGTAGCGAAGGACTTTCGCTCGGAATTCGCGGTGGACCGCTTCGAATGAAAGGGCCGGAGCCGGCATCTCTTCAAGCTCCTCGAACCACCGCGTCGCCTCTCGCATACCAGCCGCGGGTTGCGTTCACCACGCGCACCACCAGCAACATCACCGGCACTTCGATCAGCACGCCCACCACCGTCGCGAGCGCCGCGCCCGAATCGATCCCGAACAGGCTGATGGCGGCCGCCACCGCGAGCTCGAAGAAGTTGCTGGCACCGATCAGCGCCGAGGGGCAAGCGATGGAATGCTTTTCCCCGAACGCCCGATTGAGCAGGTAGGCGAGCGTCGAGTTGAAGAAGACCTGAACGAGGATGGGAACGGCCAGGAGGGCGATGACGAGCGGCTGCTGAAGGATCGCTTCGCCCTGGAATGCGAACAGCAGGACGAGCGTGGCCAGCAGCGCGAGCACCGACCACGGCGTGATCATCGCGATGGCCCGGTCGAAGGAAGCCTTGCCCTTCGCGAGCAGCGCGTGCCGGAATGCCTGCGCGAGGGCGACGGGGATCACGATGTACAGGACGACCGAGATCAGCAGCGTCTCCCAGGGCACCGCGATGCTCGAAATGCCCAGCAGCAGCCCGACGATCGGGGCGAAGGCGAAGACCATGATCGTGTCGTTCAGCGCGACCTGCGACAGCGTGAACAGCGGATCGCCGTTCGACAGACGGCTCCAGACGAACACCATGGCCGTGCACGGCGCGGCGGCGAGCAGGATCAGCCCCGCGATGTAGCTGTCGATCTGCGCCGGTGGCAGCCACTGCGCGAACGCGTGCCGGATGAACACCCAGGCGAGGAACGCCATCGTGAAGGGCTTGACCAACCAGTTCACGAACAACGTCACGCCGATCCCGCGCACGTGGTTTCGGACTTCGTGCAGCGCGCCGAAGTCCACCTTCATGAGCATCGGGATGATCATGATCCAGATGAGCACGCCCACCGGAAGGTTCACGCGGGCGACCTGCATGCCGCCGATCGCCTCGGCCGCGTCGGGAAACACGCGCCCCAGCACGACCCCGACGACGATGCAGACGGCGACCCACGCGGTCAGGTTGCGCTCGAAGGAACTCATATTCGAGAGATTGTCACGGACGCAGGCCCGGTCGAGCTTGTCGAGCGGCAAAAGGGGGCGAATCCCATTGTGACGCGCTTGTGCTACAGTCGTGTGACACCTATGGCGAAGCACAATCCCTTCCTGGGCGGCCCCGATTACGTGGTCATCCTCAAGAACGCGCTGGAGCAGCAGCGCAAGGGCCTGTACGCGCGCCCTCCGTCAACCGGGGGAACCCAGTTCTCGATTCGCCTGCGTCCCGGCCGTCTCGCGGTCCTCAACCAGATCGGGGACCAGGCGCTATGGAACCGGAACCAGGTCATCGATGCCCTGCTGGAAGTCGGGCTGGTGGCGCTCTTCAACGCACTGGGCGACAAGGCGGCCGATGGCCTGATGACCGCTGCCGTGAGCAAGGCGATGATGGAACGCGAAGGGGATTGAGCCCGCGGCCGCCCGCCGCTCGCGTGCGATAATTTCGCCCGCAGCGCCCCGGTAGCTCAGTGGATAGAGCAGCCCCCTCCTAAGGGGCAGGTCGCACGTTCGATTCGTGTTCGGGGCGCCATCACTTCGGCGGCGATCCCGAATCGTCGGAACGGCTCGAGAAGGGATGCCTGCGCTGGGGCCGCATTGCGAAGGCCGATGGGCAACGCGGCGGTGACGATATGCGCCGAATGGACCATTTCCGGCACCCCATCCGCCCGTCGGGCGAGGCCGGCCGCCCATTCCGCCTGCGTTACACCCGAAATTCCCGCGAGGACGGCAATCACTTCACGTCCGCGCCATCCACCGGCAACATCCGCCCATCGTGTTCGCCGAGAGGTGCCCGACATGCCCCCGGTCAAGACGAAGGTCACCGAGAATGAACTGCACGCGGAGCTGGTGCAGGCGTTCGCCCGCATCAAGCCGCTCGCTTGCAAGGTCTGCACGGTACCCAAGCCGCGCGTCGTGCCCGACCCCGCGCCAGGCGCTCCGAACTGGACGCTCCCGAACGCGCCGGCGTGCGAGTTCAACTGCCCCGCCTTCGTCCGCTGGCTCTGGCGCCAGTACGGCACGCTCTTCGACATCGACGCACCCGCGTAGCTTTCGGCTCGGCGCAGCCTCGGAATAAAATCCGAGACGCTCGATGTTCTCCTGCCATGGGCACCCCATGAGGCGGCCGGAACCACCGAAGGGCAACGATCGCGATCGCTTCCGCGGCTGCCTCCTCGGCGGCGCCGTGGGGGACGCGCTGGGCGCGCCGGTGGAATTCCTTTCCCTCGAACAGATCCGCGAGCGCTTCGGCCCCGGTGGCATCCGCGACTACGCGCCGGCCTACGGCCGCGTGGGCGCGATCACCGACGACACGCAGATGGCGCTCTTCACGGCCGAAGGCCTATTGCGCGCGATCGTGCGCATGAAGGACCGCGGCATCGACGGCGCCCACGTCGCGCTGGTGAAGGACGCGTACATGCGCTGGCTCGAGACGCAGGCCTGCCCTCTTCCGCAGGCGTGGCGCGACCGGCGCGATCCGCAGCGCACCGGGTGGCTCCTCGCGCAACGCGAGTTGCACTCGCGCCGCGCGCCGGGCGGCACGTGCCTCTCCGCCCTGATGCACACGCCGTACGAGCAGCTCGCAGCGACCAACGGAAGCAAGGGATGCGGCGGCGTGATGCGCGTCGCTCCCGCGGCGATGTTCGCGATGGTGACGGGACCCGACGAGCCGGAGGAACGCTATCGCGCGGCGTTCCGGCTGGGCATCGAGCTCGCCGCGATCACGCACGGCCATCCGACGGGGCAACTCGCCGCCGGCGCCTTCGCGGCGTTCACGCTCGCGGGGCTCCAGGGCGATCCGCTCTGGAAGGCGACCGATTTCGTGCTGGGCGTGCTCGGCGAATACGGCGCGCGCGACGAGACGCATGCGGCCATCATCCAGGCCGTGGACCTCGCGATGCACGAGGTGCAACCCGAGGACGCGTTGCCGCGCCTGGGCGAAGGCTGGGTCGCCGAGGAAGCGCTGGCGATCGCGCTCTATTGCGCGCTGGTCGCGCACGATTTCGAAAGCGGCGTCGCGATGGCGGTCAATATCCAGGGCGACAGCGACTCGACCGGCGCGATGACGGGCAACCTCCTCGGCGCGATCCACGGCGAGGCCGCCATTCCGCGCCGCTGGCTCGAGCCGCTCGAGCTGCGCGAGGTGATCACGGAGGTAGCGGACGACTTCCTGCTCCTGCCGCGCTCGCGCATCGGCGATTGCGGCGACGCGGCCGAGCACCGGTACTGGTGGGAGCGCTATCCCGGTTCCTAGGATCAGCCGTGGCGCGGATCGAGCGCGTCGCGCAGCCCGTCGCCCAGCAGGTTGAACGAGAGCACCAGCATGAAGATCGAGAGCCCCGGCCACACCGCCATCCAGGGCGCGTTCTCCACGTAGTTCTTCGCGGTGTTGAGCATGCTGCCCCAGCTCGGCGCGGGCGGCTGCTGGCCCAGGCCGAGGAACGAGAGACTCGCCTCCGCGATCACCGCGGCGGCGATGGCGAGCGTGGCCTGCACGATGAGCGGCGCCACGACGTTCGGGAACACGTGGCGCAGCGCGATGCGCAGGTGCGAATTGCCCACCGCGCGCGCGGCCTCCACGTAGTCCTCCACCTTCACCGCCAGCACCTGCGCGCGCGTGAGCCGGACGAACACCGGGGTCGCCGCGATGCCGATCGCGATCATCGCGTTGGTGAGGCTGGGCCCGAGGAAAGCCGCGAGCGCGATCGCGAGGATCAGGAACGGGCACGCGAGCATCGCGTCCGTCACCCGCGAAATCAGCATGTCGACCCAGCCGCCCGATGTAGCCCGCCGCCATCCCGATCGGAACGCCCACCGCGAGCGAGATGCACACCGACACGACGCCGGCGAGCAGCGACGCGCGCGCGCCCCAGATCACGCGCGCGAGCACGTCGCGCCCGATCTCGTCGGTGCCGAACCAGTGCGCCGCGCTCGGCGCCTTGCGCACCTCGCTCCAGCTCGTGGCGAGCGGATCGTGGGGGGACACCCACGGCGCGAAGAGGGCCATGGCGACGAAGAAGACGACGAACGCGAGGCCGACCATCGCGCCGCGCCGCCGCCGCAGGCGGCGCAACGCCCGCTGCCACGGCGCGAGCTCGGGCGCAAGGACGACCCCGGTGGCGGCGAGCGTGGCCATGTCAGGTGCGCATGCGCGGGTTCACCAGCACGTAGGCGATGTCCGCGAGGAGGTTCAACGTGATGTACATCGTCGCCGTGAAGAGCACGACGCCCTGCACGACCGAGTAATCGCGATTGAAGACCGCGTCCACGATGAGCTTGCCGAATCCCGGTATGGAGAACACCTGCTCGGTGAGCACCGCGCCGGAGAGCAGCGTGCCGAATTCCAGCGCGCCCAGCGTGATGATCGGCACCAGCGCATTGCGCAGCGCGTGCCGCAGGACCACGACCCGCTCGTCGAGCCCCTTGGCGCGCGCGGTGCGCACGTAGTCGGCGGAAAGCACCTGCAGCATGGCGCTGCGCGTATGGCGCATGAGCACCGCGGCGATCGCGTTGCCGAGCACGAACGCCGGCATCACCATCGAGAGCAGGTTCTGGCGCAGGTCCTCGAACGGGCTCACGTAGCCCGACGCCGGAAGCCAGCCCAGCTTCACCGAGAACAGCAGGATCAGCAGGATGCCGAGCCAGAAATTCGGCGTGGAAAGCCCCCACAACGCGAAGACGTTCGCCGCGTAATCTCCCGCCGTGTCCTTGAAGACCGCGGAGACGATCCCCGCGCTGATCCCGATCACCAGCGCGAAGGCCATCGCGAGCCCGGCCAGCTCGATCGTGACGGGGAGCTTCTCGATGATGAGCTCCGTCACCGGCTCGCTGGATGCGCACCGAGTCGCCGAGATCGCCGTGCAGCACGCCCTTCGAGCCAGTAGCCGTAGCGCACGGGCAGCGGCTCGTCCAGGTGGAACTTGGCGCGCAGGTAGGCGATGACGTTGGGGTCGCGGTCCTCGCCCGCCATGGCGATCGCGGGGTCTCCGGGCAGGAGCTGCTGCAGCCCGAAGATCATCACCGACACGAGGAAGAGCGTCGGAACGATCGCCGCCAGCCGCTTGGCGAGGAAGCGCAGCACCGCGCGCCGCTCAGCTTCCCTTCAGGTCCTGCAGCCGCACCAGCCCGTCGGGCACCGTGCGCAGGCCCGAGAGCTTGCTGCTGTAGGCCCACAGCCAGTGCCGGTGGTAGACGTAGACGATCGGCCGGTCCTTGAGCACGTGCGCGGCGACCTGCTCGAAGAGCTTCAGGCGCTGCGCGGGATCGAGCGTCTCGCGCGATTCCTTGACGAGCTTGTCCACCTCGGCGTTGCTGTAGCCCGCGTAGTTGAGCGGCTGCTTGGTCACGTCGAAGCTGTAGAGGTTGCCGTCGGGGTCGGCGCGGCCGCTCCACGCGAGCACGTAGGCGTCGAACTGCCCCTTGTCGGCGAGGTCGAGCGAGGTCGAGAACTCGGTGGACTGGATCTTCACGTCGAAGCCCGCCTCCTTCGCCATGGCCTGCACGACCTGCGCGAGGCGCTGGGCATCGGCGGTGGTCGGCGTCATCAGCGTGAAGCTGGGGTTCGGGACGCCCGCCTCCTTGAGCAACGCCTTCGCGCGCGCGAGGTCGCGCTTCGGGATCGGCAGGCTCTTCACGTACCAGGAATTCGTCGGCGCGACCCATTGGTTGCCGGGCATCGCCTCGCCGTCCTGCGCCACCTGCACGATGGCGTCGCGGTCGAGCGAAAGCTCGAAGGCCTCGCGCACGCGCGGGTCGCGTCCCAGCGGGTTCTTCTGCGCGAGATCGCTCTTGCCGACGTTGATGGTGATGCCCTGGTAGCCGATCTCGACGATGCGCGCGACCTTGATCTTCGCGTCGCCCTTGAGCCCCTGGATGTCGGAGGGCGCCGCGCGCTCGATGAAGTCGAGCTGGCCGGACTTGAGGTTGGCCAGGCGCACGGTGGGATCGATGATCGGCTGGTAGATGACCTTGTCGAAGTGGATCGCGCCCTTGTTCCAGTAGTTCGGGAAGCGCTCGAGCACGATGCGGTCCTGCGCCACGCGCTCCGACGAACTTGAACGGCCCGGAGCATACCGGGTGCGCGCCGAACTTCTCGCCCTCCGCCGTCGCGGCCTTCGGCGACACCATCATGCCGGCGCGGTCCGCGAGCTGCGCCAGCAGCGGCGCGAAGGGCGCGGAGAGGTTGAGACTTCACCGTGTAGGGATCGACGACGTCGACGCCCGTCACCGGCGCCAGCTCGCCGCGGCGGTTCGAGCCCTTCATGTTCTTGTGGCGCTCGATGTTGAACTTCACGGCCGCCGCGTCGAACTTCTCGCCGTCGTGGAAGGTGACGCCCTGGCGAAGCTTCATCGTGAGCGACTTGTGGTCGGGCGCCCACTGCCACGAGGTCGCGAGCTGCGGGACGATGTTCAGCTTCTCGTCCATGTCCACCAGCTTGTCGCACAGGCGCCGCGAACACGATGCGGCCCACGAAGGTGCGCGCGAGCGTGGGATCGAGCACGTCGGGATCCTCGGCGAGCCCGATGCGAAGCGTCTGCGCGAGCGCGGCGGGCGCGGACGCGAGGGCTGCGAGGGCACAAGGCGACGGCGATCGCGAAGCGTGCGCGGCGGGATGTGTCGGTCATGGGGAAGCCTCCTCGGAAGCGCGTGAGTCTATCAAGGGCGTGACGCGAACGCAGCCTGCAGGCGCTCGAGCCGCGGGTTCGAAGGCACGGACGACGCGTCGGGAACGAGCGCGTCCGGCGCAGTGATCTCCTTCCAGAAGTGGCAGGCCGTGCCCTGCCCGTCCTCGACGACGAGCTGCGGGACTTCGACGGCGCAACGCTCGCGCGCGTAGGGACAGCGCGTGCGGAAGCGGCAGCCCGGACGGCGGATCGATGGGGCTCGGCACGTCGCCCTGCAGCACGATGCGCGCGCGGCGCAGCCGCGGCTCGGGCACCGGAATCGCGGACAGCAGCGCCTGCGTGTACGGATGGCGCGGGCGGGCGAAGAGCTCGCGCTTGTCGGCGATCTCCACGATGCGCCCGAGGTACATCACCGCCACGCGCGCCGCGATGTGCTTCACCACCGCGAGGTCGTGCGCGATGAAGAGGTAGGCGAGCCCCAGCGCGGCGCTGCAGGTCCTGCAGCAGGTTCACCACCTGCGCCTGGATCGAGACATCGAGCGCGGACACCGGCTCGTCGCAGACGATGAGCCGCGGCTCCACGGCGATCGCGCGCGCGATGCCGATGCGCTGGCGCTGCCCCCCGGAGAACTCGTGCGGATAGCGCTGCGCGTGCTCGGGCGCGAGCCCCACGAGGCCCAGCATCTCGGCCACGCGCTCGCGCCGGCGGCCCGCGGCGAGCCCGTGCAGCGCGCAGCGGCTCCTCGAGCGTCTGGCCCACGGTCATGCGCGGATTGAGCGACGCGTAGGGGTCCTGGAAGATGATCTGCAGCGCGCGGCGCTGCGGCGCGCATCGCGCGCTCGTCGAGCGCGAGCAGGTCCCGCCCCTCGAACGCGACACCTTCCCGGCGGTGGGCTCGATGAGGCGCAGCACCAGGCGCCCGGTGGTGGACTTGCCGCAGCCGGACTCGCCCACGAGCGCCAGCGTCTCGCCCGCGGCGAGCGCGAAGCTCACGTCGTCCACGGCGTGCACCACCGCGCCGTCGCGCGCCGAACCAGCCGCGGCGCACGGGAAAGTGCTTGACCAGGCTTCGACCGCGAAGCAGCTCGCTCATGCCGCGCGCACTCGCCTTCACCTCGAGCGGCGCGTACCAGCAGCGCGCGACAGTGGCCCGCGACCACTTCGCCCAGCGGCGGCTGCTTGCGGTGCGGCACTTGTCGGTCGGCGAACGGGCAGCGCGGCGCGAAGCGGCAGCCCGGGGGCGCGGAGAGCGGATCGGGCACCTGCCCCTCGATCGCGGGCAGCCGTGCCTGCTCGAGATGCAGCTTGGGAATCGAGCCCAGCAGCCCGATGGTGTACGGATGCTGCGGACGCGCGAACAGATCCTCCACGGCGGCCTTCTCCACGATGCGCCCGGAATACATCACCGCCACGTCGTGCGGCGAGCTCGGCGACCACGCCCAGGTCGTGCGTGATGAGGATGATCGCCGTGCCGGTCTCCTCGCGCAGCTGCCGCATGAGCTCGAGGATCTGCGCCTGGATCGTCACGTCGAGCGCCGTGGTGGGCTCGTCGGCGATGAGCAGCCGCGGCCGGCACGCGAGCGCCATCGCGATCATCGCGCGCTGGCGCATGCCGCCGGAGAGCTTGTGCGGGTAGCTCGTCGAAGCGCCGCTCGGGCGAGGGAATGCGCACCCGCTCGAGCATCTCGACCGCCTGGCGCCGCGCCTCGTCGCGGCCGACGTCGCGATGGCGCAGGATGCCCTCGACGATCTGGTCGCCGATCGTGAACGCGGGATTGAGCGACGTCATCGGCTCCTGGAAGATCATCGCGATGCGATCGCCGCGCAGCTCGCGCATGCGCCGCGGCGCGAGCCCCGAGCAGGTCCGTCGCCCTCGAAGAGCATCCGGCCGCCCGTCGATGCGCCCGGCCGGAGGCGGCCACGAGGCCCATGATCGAAAGCGCGGTGACGCTCTTGCCGCAGCCCGACTCGCCCACGAGGCCCAGCGTGCGGCCCTCGGGCAGCGCGAAGCTCACGCCGTCCACCGCGTTGAACGTCCCCGCTTCCGTCGTGAAGGCCGTGCGAAGGCTCGCGAACGTCGAGGAGCGCGCTCACCGTGCGCTCACCGCGCCCGCGCGCGGCGTGGAAGCGCGCGATCCGCGCCTCGATCTCGGCGCGGTCGGTGATGCCCGCGGCGCTCGCGCGGCCGCGGAAGGCACGCGACGAAAGGCTGGAAGCGCTCGAGGCTCACCGCGTGCAGCCGGCGCAGCTCGGCGAGCGGCTCCGCATGGTCGTCCACGCGCAGGCTGAGCGCGGGATAGTCCTCGGTGGCGTGGATCAGGAGCGCCGCGGACTGCTTGCCGCGCTTGTCGCCACCGGCGGCCTCGCCGGCCTGCATGGCGGCGAGCAGGCGCTCGGCGAACGTGCAGCGCGCCGCCCTCGCGAAACGCGCGCGCGGTTTCCTCCATCACGCGCGGGCCCGCGAGCATGTTGCCCGCGACGCGAAAAGCCCTCGCCCGCGAGCTGCCCGCACCATTCGATGCATGCCGCTGCCGGTGTGCGCGGCGCTGCGGCCCGAGGCGTCGATCGCGTGCACCTGGCGCGCAATCGCGTCCCGCGTCGGCGGCGACGAGCTTCTCGATGACGGCGGCGGCGGAGGAGCCCTGCTCGAAGAGCGCCATGCCGTCGCGCGCGTAGAGCGGGTTCATGAGCGCCTGCGTCGAGAGCGCGCCCTTGCCACAGCGCACGGCCGGGCACAGCGCACCCACGGCGAAGAACTTGCTCGCGACCGCTACGCCGAAGGCACCCGACGAATCCCGCGCGACGACGGACCAGGTCATGGCGTTGCATTCTACAAGCCCGCCGTGTTCAGCTTCGCGACAGGTATTCCGCCGGGCGATCCGCGGATTATTCCCCCGCGCGATTTGAGTTGCCTTGTAGCGGTAGTTACGGTATTCCTGCGCGGCGACCGTAATAGCATGCCGTTCCACCCTGGGGAGGGAATCATGGACCACCGGCTCGAAATCGCGGCGATCCGCCGCGGCGTCATCCTTGCGGCCGTGTTCGTTTCGGCTGCCATCACGCCCACGGCCTGGGCGCAACTCGACACGCCGCAACACGCCGAGCGCGTCGAGGTGACCGGCTCGTCGATCAAGCGCATCGACGGCGAGACCGCGCTTCCGGTGACGATCCTGCGCCGCGAGGACATCCAGCGCGTCGGCGCCACGACCACCGAGGAGCTGCTGAAGACGGTGACCGCGGTCACGAGCTCGGGCAGCATCCTCGTCTCGCAGGCGAACGGCACGGTCACGACGTCGCAATCGACCATCTCGCTGCGCGGGCTGGGCAGCACGCGCACGCTCGTGCTCGTCAACGGACGCCGCGTCGCCGTTTTCGGCGGCACGACCAGCACCGCGGTCGACATCAACAGCATCCCGATCTCGGCGATCGAGCGCATCGAGGTGCTGAAGGAAGGCGCCTCCTCGCTCTACGGCAGCGACGCGATCGCGGGCGTGGTGAACTTCATCCTGCGCAAGGACTACCACGGCGCCGAGGTGCTCGCGGAGTATGGCGAGCCCACGCGCAGCGGCGGCGGCAAGAGCTGGAAGGCCTCCGGCTACGCGGGCTTCGGCGAGCTCGACCGCGACCGCTACAACATCACGCTGGGCGCGGGCTACGAGAAGACCGACCCCATCGCGGGCGCCGACCGGGCCTACGCGCACAACATCAACGTGGCCGAGCACAACGACCTGAGCTCCACCATCGCGTTCCCGGGCAACATCCTGTTCGGGCCGACGTTCGCGCGCCTGGGGAGCCCCGCTTTCCCGGACTGCGGGCCGACGAGCATCGTCTCGCCCTTCTTCGCGCCCACCTCGGCATCCGGCACCGCGTGCCGGTTCGAGAACAGCCCATTCCTGTCGGTGCAGTCGGGCATCGAGAGCGCGCACGCGCTGTTCAACGGGCGTTTCGCCATCAACGCGGACACGACGGCCTACTTCGAGACCGGGTACACGCAGAACAAGATCACGTACGACACGCAGCCGGTCCCGATCGTGGAGTCGACCGCGATTCCCGCGGTCAACCCGTACAACGCCTACCTCGCGAACCTGATCGCGACCCAGTATCCGGACCTGCCCGCGGGCCTGCGCCGCTTCAGCACGCTGAACGACACGCTGGTGCTGCTGCCGCCCTCGAGCCCGTTCTATCCGACCTCCTACGTAGCCTCCCTGGGCCTGCCGACCAACCAGCCGATCGCCTTCCGCTACCGCGACTTCGCCAACGGCATCCGCCATACGGAAGACAAGTCGGACAACTATCGCCTGGTCGCGGGGGTGAAGGGTGTCGCCGCGGGCTGGGACTACGACAGCGCGCTGCTCTACAGCCAGAGCAAGGCGTCCTCCAACCTCCGCGGCGGATATCCGCGCTACTCGCTCTTCCTGCCGATCCTGGACAGCGGCGTCGTGAACCCCTTCGGGCCCACGACCGATCCGGCGACGCTCGCCGCGGTGCAGGCCGCGGAATTCCGCGGCGCCATCTACACCTCGAAGACCTCGACCACCAGCGGCGACATCCGCGCCTCGCGCGACGTCTACCAGATGAAGTCCGGGCCGTTGAGCCTCGCCGTAGGCGGTGAGATCCGGGAGGAAACGTTCGCGTTCAATCCCTCGGACGCGTACCAGATCGGCGACATCGCCGGCTTCGGCGGCAACATCCTGCCCGTGGATCGCAAGCGGCACGTGTTCTCCGTCTACACGGAGGTCGCGGTGCCGCTGCTGCGGAACTTCGAAGCGGACCTCGGCGTGCGCTACGACGATTACCAGGTAGTGGGCTCGACGACGAATCCCAAGATCTCCTTCCGCTGGACGCCCTCGCAGCAATTGCTCTTCCGCGCATCCACGGGCAGCGGCTTCCGGGCCCCCTCGCTCACCGACCTCTACACCGCGCAGGCGACGAGCGTGACGGCCAACGGGTTGCGCGATCCGATCCGCTGCCCCAACGTCGCGACCGGAGCGCCCGGCGACTGCAACAACCAATTCCCGACGATCACCGGCGGCAACCCGAACCTGACGCCCGAGAAGTCGCTCTCCTCCACGCTGGGCGTCGTCTTCGAGCCGAGCCGCGAGCTGTCCATCGGCGTCGACGCGTTCTGGATCTTCCTCAAGGACTCGATCGTCGTCGGCGGCCTCAATTCGCAGTTCATCCTCGCCAACGCCGCCAACGCGACGCAGTACTCGAGCTTCATCATCCGCGGCGCGCCGGACGGCAACCCGAGCGGCGTGGGCCCGATCATCGACGTGGTCCAGACCACCTCCAACCTGTTCAAGGTGCGGGTGAGCGGCTACGACGTGAGCTTGCAGGCGCGGCCGGAGATCTCCGGGCAAGGACATCCCCTCACCTTCCGGCTCGACGGCACGTACCTCTACCAATACGACCGGCAGAACGCCGACGGCACCTACACGCCGCAGGTGGACCAGGCGATCAACGCGGCCGGCGGCGTGATTCCGCGCTGGCACCACGTGGCGAGCGTCACGTACGAGCGCGGGCCGTGGAGCGCCACGGTGATGCAGAACTTCCAGAAGGGCTACCACGACCTGCCGGCCAACATCACGGGCACGCCGCGCGACGTGGGCGCGTACGAGACCTGGGACCTGCAAGGCCAGTACACCGGCATCAAGCACCTGAAGCTCGTGCTGGGCGTGAAGAACTTCACCGACCGCGATCCGCCGTACACGAACGAAGGCGGCCAGTTCGCCGCGGGCTACGACATCACGTACGCCGACGTGCGCGGCCGGTTCATCTACGGACAGATGAGCTACACGTTCCGGTAGGCGAGGAACGCCTTCGCTTCCGAGATCAGGGCGTCGGGCCGATCGCGCTGCGGCGCGTGGCCCGCGCCCGGCATCTCGACCAGGCGCGCGTGCGGCACCCGGCGCGCGATCCCGCGGATCTGCTCCATCGTCCCGTACTCGTCGTCCACGCCCTGCACGGCGAGCACGGGGCAACGGATCGCGGCGATCTCGCGCTCGATGTTCCAGCCGCGGAAGCGCGGGTCGAGCCAGGTGTCGTTCCAGCTCCGGAACACCCAGTCCGGGTCGTCGTGGTGGCGCGCGAGGCGCGCTCGCATGCCATTCGCGAGCCACGCCGAGCGCGCGCGCTCGATTCCGGCGATGGTCACGTCCTCCACGAAGATGTGGGGCGCTACGACGACGATCCCGGCGGTGCGCTCGGGAAAGCGCGCCGCGTAGAGCAGCGCGATGGTTCCGCCGTCACTGTGCCCGAAGAGCCACGGCGCCTCGGCCACGCCGGCGGCATCGAGAAAGGCGGGCAGGACCTCGTAAGCCTGGCGGTGCAGGTAATCCGGCTCGCGCCGTTCCTCATCCTCGGGGAGCGACGACCGGCCGTAGCCCGGCCGCGAGAAGGCCAGGCCCCGCGCCTCGCACGCTTCGCACAAGCGCGCCGGGAAGTCGCGCCACATCGAAAGCGAGCCGAGGCCTTCGTGCAGGAACACGACCAGCGGCCGGCGCGCGTCCGCGCCCCCGATGCGCTCGTACTCGATGCGCACCGGCCGGCCGCGCCACCGGATTTCCGCGTGCTCGACAGGATGACCGAGCTGCGTCAGCGGAAATCCGCCACCTTCCGCGCGTCCCCGGTGAGCTCGAGGATGTGCATGCCGGTATTCGCGCGGTCGACGATGTAGATGTAGCCCCGGTCGTCCACGTCCACGTTGTTGGTCTGGATCGCGACCTTGCAGCGCTCGTCGGCGCCCTTGCCCACGCAGCGCTTGTCGGTCTTGTCGGTGATCGCCGGGATGTAGTACGCGACTTCCTTCGGATGATAGGGGTCGCGGATGTCGAGCGCGCGCACGCCGGCGTTGAAGAACGCGATGAACACCATGCGCCGGTAGTAGATCGGCGTCATGTTCTCGTTCGACGAGTGCGAGCCGAAGCGCCCGCCGCGCGAGCAGAAGCTCCCGCTCGCCTCCGGCACCGTCCAGCTCGCGACGTTGAACGGGTGCCGCTCGGAGGTGATGTCGGCGATCCACACCATCTGCCGCGCCTCCGTGCACTCGTTCACGAGCGACTCGTCCACGACCACCGCGAAGTCGCGCTTCTTGCCGACCTTGTCCTTGGCGAACTCGGCGACATCCACGCCCAGCACCGGGAACGTGGTGTGCGCGCCGTTCGTGTCCGGCAGGTACATGCGGCCCACCTCCGGGTAATTCAGGTTGGCGTCCGTCGGCTCCGCCGGGCCGTTCAACAGCTTCTCGCGATCGACGATCTGCAGGATGCCGCGCTTGTTGGTCCCGTAGCCGAAGTAGATGCGATTGCCTTTCGGCCCGGTGGAGATGGGACCGTGCAGCTCCTCCGGCGCCTCGCCCGAGGCACCCGGCTGCTGCCCCGCGAGGCCGAAGTTGCGGATGAACTTGGGATGCGCCGGATCCGAGAGGTCGTAGACCTGCGTCATGCGCCGCACGCGCCAGCCGTCGAGGCCCGAGACGAGGTAGGCGATGCCGGTGTCGCACTCCCACCAGCTCTTGTGCGTGCCCTTCACCTTCACGATCGTCGTCACCTTCTGCGGCTTCGCCGGATCGGTGACGTCCCAGATCTCGTGCGCCTTGTTGCCGAACGGCCGCAGCAGGTAGACCTTGGACTTGTCCGCGTGCGGCAGCGTCGCGCCGTCGCACACGCGCACCATCTGCGCGCCGCCCGATTCGCCGTTGCCGGGCTCTCCGGGAATGTGCGCGATGAGCTTCGGCGCATGCGGGTCGGTCACGTCGACGATCGAGGTGCCGTTGTCCTCGTCGGCGCCGGTGACGGGATTGCGCGCCTTGCCGCCGTGGTGGCCGATGTACGCGATCCAGCGCTCGCCCTGCCGGTGCACGAGCGGCTGGTAGGCACTGCGGTTGGAAAGGTCCTGGTAGCCCACCAACGCCATGTTGCTCGACTCGGCCGCGCCCGGCGCCTGGGCCATGACGCCATGGGCGCCCAGCACCGCGAGCGCCGCCGCGATGGAACGCAGCGCGTTCATTTGCCGCCTCCGCTCTTCTTCATCGCCTTCTCGTAATACGATTCATCGACGTAGCGCGACGGATCCGTGAGCTGCTTCTGCGGCCGTCCGTACTCGCTGCGCAGCTTGAGCACCGTGGCGACCCCGGCCATGTCGATGCGCCCCTCCTGGCTCAGGCCCTCGTCCTTCGACGTGAGCAGCGCATCCCACGCCTTGCGGGCCGACTGCTCGGTCGCCTTGGGCAAGTGCTTGCGATAGATCGCCACCGCCTCGTCGCGGTGGGCTGGATCGGTCAGCCAATTCAGACCATCGACATACCCGCGGATGAAGCCCACGAGCTCGGCCTCGTGGGCTTGCGCCCACTCACGGCGCGCGACGAAGAGCGTCGCCTGGTAGGGCCCGATCGTCTTCGAATCGGCCAGCACGCGATAGCCCTTCGCGATCGGCAGGAGATCGATCGGCGAGGTGACGATGGTGCCCACCGTCTTGTTCTGCATCAGCGCCTCCGCGCGCTCGCCGGTCCCGCCCATGTTCTCGAACTTGCAGTCGGACTCGGAAAGCCCGCCCTGCTCGAGGAACTTGCGCAGCACGAGCGAGTACCCGGTGCTCGGCGCGTCCACCGCCAGCGCCTTGCCCTTGAGATCCGCGAACGAGTGGATGTCCGGGTGCACGAGGAGCCGCAGGCCGCCCGTGAGGCCGCCCAGGATCGCGATGAGGTCCGCCGGGCGGTCCAGTTGCGCCTCGCCCTGCCCTTCGTTGTACCCGACCACGTTGTCGAACGTCATGAACCCGATGTCGAACTTGCCCTCGACCAGGTTCTTCACGAGGTACACCGACCCGGGGGTCGGCGTGATCTTGATCTCCACGCCCTGGGAGGCGAAGTAGCCCTTCTCCACGGCGATCCAGAGCGGCCAGTTGGCGCCGCCCTGGAAGACGATCACTTCGAGCGGCTTCGCGGCGGCAGCGCCGGCGGCGAAGAGCGAGGCGACGAAGGCGAAGCACGCGGCGAGCCTGGCGATCTTCATGGGGGTCTCCTCAGGCGAAGGGCATGGCGAGCAGGACGAGCACGGTTTCGTTGCTGCGATTGACGAGCTGGCGCGCCTCGTGGGGCGCGATGCGACAGGAGTCGAGCGGGCCGAGGACCTGCTCCTCGGCCTCGCCGCCCGGCTGCTGGGCGATGACGGTGAGCTGGCCGCGGATCACGACGTAGTGCTTCTCCACGCCGGAGCCCTTGAGGTCCGTGTGTCCGCCCGGCGCGATCTCGGACAAGCCCAGCCAGAGGGACTCGGCCGGCCCGGCCTCGTGGCCCTGCAGCCGGCGGCAGCGCATGCGGTCGTGGTTCGGCGGGAAGTAATCGGGCGCGGCGGCGAAGCGCGTCACGTTCACGACGATCCTCCGGTAACGAATGCCATGCGGCCTGGCGCGCCCGCGAGCACGGCCCGGTAGGCGCGGTTCGCATCCTCGAGGCGAAAGCGCGCCTCGGGCGCCACCGCGAAAGGGCGCAGCGCCCCCTCCTCGAATCCCGGCTTGAGCGCCTCGAAGATCGGCACGAAATCGGCCGCCGTCATCCCGAGCGAGTCGACGCCCACATACGCATGCATGCCGCGATAGAACGCGAAGATGTCGAAGGGCACCGCGCGCTCCAGCGTGGCGATGAAGACCTGGGTGCCGCGCTTGGCCATGCTCGCGTTCGCCTCGGCGAACCAGGGGCTGCCCACGGTGTTGAAGACGATGGAGGCGCCCTTCCCGCCGCTTTCCGCGCGGATGATCTCGGACGGCTTCTCGCGGCTCGCGTCGATGTAGCGCACCGGTGCGCTGGCGAAGCCGCGCGGCGCATCGGCGCGCCGGTCGATCGCGAACACGCGCGCTCCCGCCCGTGCCGCGAGCTGGACCACGGCCTGTCCCACCTTTCCGCTCGCGCCGAACACCGCCACCGTCGACTCGCGCGTCGGATATCCCGCGCGGCGCAGGCCTTCGTAGGCGGTCACGAAGGGCACGCCGACGGTGCCCGCTTCCAGCATCGAGAGCCGCGCCGGCTTCGCGGCGATGGCCGCGCGCGGCAGCACGAGCCGCTCCGCGTGGGAGCCGTTGCGCGAGATGCCGACGTCGCCTCCCGAGCCCCACACCTCGAGGCCCACCAGGTCGCGCGGCCCGTCGATCACGACGCCTGCGAAGTCGCGCCCGGGCGTGCGCGGAAAGACGGCCGAGGGCATGATGCCCAGCATCGCTTTCCCGTCGCTCGGATTGATGCCCGCGGCGCGAATCTCGATCGTCACGTCGCCCTCGCTCGGGCGATTCGAGCCGAACTCCACGAGCTCCACGGCGATGCGGTCGGCCGAGGCAACGACGGCGGGCACGTTGAGGGCTCGCGCCACTTACCGACCCTCTCCCCGGCCCTCTCCCAAGGCAGAGGGAGAAAGGCCCAGCATGGCGCGCGCCTCGGTGGCGCTCGCGATGCTTCCGCCCAGATCCTCGATCACGCGCCGCGCCTTGGCCACCAGCTCGGCGTTGCTCTTCGCGAGCACGCCCTTCGAGAGGTAGATGTTGTCCTCGAGGCCGACGCGCACGTGCCCGCCGAGGAGCCACGTCTGCGCGAGCATCGGGAATTCCGCGCGCCCGATGCCGAATGCGCTCCAGCGGGCGCCGGGAGGCAGCAGGCCGCGCGCGTAGAAGAGCGTCTCCGGCGTGCTCGCGAAACCGTACTTCACGCCCATCACCACCGTGAAAAGGCCCGGGCCCTCGAGCGTGCCGTCGGCGAGGAGGTCGCGCGCGAGGTGCATGTCGCCGCTGTCGAACACCTCGAGCTCCGGCAGCACTCCCGCCTCGCGGATCGCCTTCGCCATCTTGCGCACGTTGGCCGGCGTGTTGATGACGACGTCCGGACCCGAGTTCATGGTGTTGAGGTCGAGCGAGCAGACGTCGGGCTTGAGTTCCGGCACGTGGCGCAGGCGCTCGAGCGGAGGCAGGAGCGTGGTGCCGGGGGCGGCCACCTTCGGATCGTCGGGGCTCGGCACGAAGCGCCCGCCCGGCCCGGTGGTGAGGTTGATGATGAGCGACGAGTTCTTCGCGCGGATGCGTTCCATCACGTCGCGGTAGAGGGCGACGTCCATGGAAGGGCGGCCGGTCTTCGGATCGCGCACGTGGATATGCACCGCGCCCGCGCCCTCGCCCGCCGCCGCGAGGCATTCGTTGGCGATGTGCTCGGGCGTGATCGGCAGGTGCGGCGTCTGCTCGGGCTTGGTGAGGTTGCCGGTGACGGCGCACGTGATGAGGGTCTTCGCGTCCATGGATTCCTAGAGCGAGCGGCCGCCGTCGACCACGAAGGTCTGGCCGGTGGCGAAGCGCAGTTGCGTGGCGCAGGCGACGATCGCCGCCGCGACATCGTCCGGCGTGCCGATGCGCTTCAGCGGCGTGGTCGCGGCCGCCTTCGCGTTGAAGTCGGTGCCGCGGCCCGGCACGAACCCGGAATCGACCACGCCGGGCGAGACGGTGAGGACGCGCACGCGCGGGGCGAGCGCGCGGGCGAGGGATTTGCCGAGCACGTCGAGCCCGGCCTTCGAGGCCACGTAGGCGAGGTTGCTGCCGGTGCCGGTGAAGGCGGAGATCGAGGACACGTTCACGATGAGCCCGTCGCCGCTCGCCTCGAGCAGCGCGCGGAACGCGCGGATGGTGGCGAAGACGCCGCGCCAGTTGGCCTGGAAGATCGCGTCGATGAGATCGTCGTCCAGCGCATCGAGGTCCGCCGCGGGCACGGGCTTGGTGAATCCCGCGGTGTTCACGAGCACGTCGAGCTTGCCGCAGCGCTCCTTCACCGTGGCGGCGGCCCGCGCGAGGGTTTCGGAATCGGTGATCGAGGCATGGACGCCGAAGTGTCCGCGCCCGGCCAGGCCGTCGATGCATTCGGCGAGCTCCGCCTCGGGGCGGCGGTGCAGCAGGACCACGCGCGCGCCCAGCCGCGCCACGCGCGCCGCGGTGGCGCGTCCCACGGCGCCCAGGCCGCCGGCCACGAGCACATCGCGCCCCTCCAGCCGCTCGAGCGGTGCGAACGAAACTCCCTCGGTCATGGCAGGGGCGGCCGCGGTATGCGCCGCTTGCCCGGCTGCATCACGAATTCGTAGTCGAGGTGCAACGCGCCGTCGGGCCCGCGCTCGAAGCGCCCGGAAAGCGGCGGCGTCACGCCGAACACGACGTCGCTCTCGATGGCCGCGTCGGCATTGTCGAAGACCTGGGTCACGAGCGTCCGGTAGCCCTCGCGCGAGAGCATGAAGTGGATGTGGGCGGGACGCCACGGATGGCGGTCCTGGGCGCGCAGCAGCTCGCCGCAGGGCCCGTCCACGGGCACCGGATAGCCGGCCGGCCGCACGGTGCGCAAATCGAAGCGTCCCTGCGCGTCGGTCTCGAAGCAGCCGCGCAGGTTGCGGTCCGGCTGCTCCGGATCCTGGTTCTCGTAGAGCCCGACCGGAGAGGCCTGCCACACGTCGACCAGCACGCCGGCAATGGGCTTGCCCCCCGTGTCCACGACGCGCCCCGCCACCGCCAGCGGCTCCCCGCCCCGCGCATCGCGCGCGATGGATTCCCCGGGCGCGCAGCGCGGCGACGCGGCGCGCCAGAACGGGCCGAGGAGCGCTGGGTCGGTCACGCCCTTGCCGCCGGAGCGCTCCTTTTCCAGCATGACGACGAGGGTGGAGATGCCGAGCAGGTCCGAGAGCAGGATCACCTCGTTCTTCTCCGGGCCCGAGGCCTGGCCCAGGCGCACGAGGAAATCCAGCCCGCGCTCGAATTCCTCCTCGGTGGGCCGCACCTCGCGCACGAAGGCGTGAACGTGCTTGACGAGGCTCGCCATGATCTCGCGCAGCCGCGGATCGGGCGTGCGCGACATCGCCTTCAGCACGACCTCGGTGACGGATGCGGCGTCATTCACGACACCGTGCGAAAAGGGTTTTGTCACGTTTCGTGCTCGGTCGGGGGCGGGACTTAGCTTACACTGGGCCGCACGATACCAGAACGATGTCCCGCATGGGAGAACGCATGGCGGACGGCGCGACGACGACGTGGAAAGGCGGCACGGAGCACTGGACCCGCAAGGGCGAGGTGAAGCTTTTCCTCTGGAACAGGCAGCGCGCGGCCGGTGCCAGTGACGATTCGACCGGCGCTTCGCGACCACGGGGAACGATCCTCTTCGTGCACGGCTCCTCGATGGCGTCGCAGCCCACGTTCGACCTGCACGTGCCGGGCCGTCCCGATTCGTCGGCGATGGAGTACTTCGCGGGCCTGGGCTACGACACGTGGACCATGGACAACGAGGGCTACGGCCGCTCGGACAAGTCGCGGCCCATCAACAACGATATCTCCAACGGCGCCGACGACCTCGCCGCCGGCAGCCGGCACATCCTCGAGAAGACGGGCGCGAAGAAGCTCCTCGTCTACGGCATCTCGTCGGGCGCGCTCAAGGCCGCGCTCTTCGCCCAGCGCCATCCGGAACGCATCGCGCGCCTCGCGCTCGACGCGTTCGTGTGGACCGGAGAGGGCAGCCCCACGCTCGCGGAACGCAAGAAGAAGCTTCCGCAGTTCCAGTCGATGAACCGCCGGCCGATCGACCGCGCCTTCGTGCACAGCATCTTCACGCGCGACCATCCCGGCACGGCCGACGACGCGACGGTGAACGCCTTCGCCGACGCCATCCTCGCGCTGGACGACTCGATGCCCACCGGCACTTACGTGGACATGTGCTCGAAGCTACCGCTCGTGGATCCGGCGAAGATCACGGCGCCCACCCTCATCATGCGCGGCCAGTGGGACGGCATCGCGGGCTTCGAAGACCTCGTGAAGTTCTTCGAGCGCCTGCCCAACGCGGACAAGCAGTTCACGGTGATGCCCGGCATCTCGCACGCGAGCTTCCAGCAGAAGAACTACCGGATCGTCTATCACATCCTGCACGCCTTCTTCTCCCAACCCGAGCCCGTCTATCGCGGCTGACCACGACGAGACCCGCCCATGAAGAAAATCGCACTCGCCGCCCTCGCCCTGCTCGCTTTCGCGCTGCCGGCGTGGGCCGACAACTATCCGTCCAAGCCGGTGAAGATCATCGTGCCGTTCGGCCCCGGCGGATTCACCGACGTGGTGGCACGCATCCTCCAGAAGGAGCTCGCACCCGTGCTCGGGCAGCCCATCATCATCGAGAACCGCCCGGGCGCCGGCTCCACCATCGGAACGGACAGCGTGGCGAAGTCGCCGCCCGACGGCTACACGCTCGCGATGATCTCCACGACCCACGTGATCAGCCCGCACCTCTACAAGCACATGCCCTACGACCCCATCAAGGACTTCGAGCCGGTGATGAAGCTGGTCGAGGGCCCGTACGTGATGGTGGTGCATCCCAGCCTGCCCGCGAACAACGTCGCCGAGTTCGTCGCGCTCGCGAAGCAGAAGCCGGGCGAGATCTTCTTCGCCTCCTCGGGCAACGGCAGCAGCCAGCACCTCGTGGGCGCGCTCTTCATGCAGATGGCGGGGATCAAGCTCACGCACGTGCCCTACAAGGGCAGCAACGCGGCGATGCAGGACCTCCTGGGCGGCCAGGTGAAAGCGAGCTTCGTGGGCATGCCGAACGCGCTGCCGAATCTGGCGGCCGGCAAGCTGCGCGCGCTCGCCGTCACCACGAAGAAGCGCTCGCCGGACCTGCCGAACGTGCCCACGATGGACGAGGCGGGCGTGAAGGGCTACGAAGCGACGATCTGGCTCGGCATGCTCGCGCCGAAGGGGACGCCGCGCGAGATCGTGGACAAGTTGAACGCCGACATTCGCAAGGTGCTCGCCGACCCCGAGGCGCAGAAGCTCATGCACAAGGCGGGCGTGGAGGTCGCGCCCGGCACGCCCGAGGAATTCGGCGCGCTCATGCAGTCGGAGCTCGACCGCTGGGGCAAGGTGGTCAGGGAGACCGGCGCGGTCGTGAACTGATCAGTCGCAGGTGGTCGACGGGGGTTGGCGGCGCAACACGATGTCGCCGGCCTGCGCGCTCTTCTCGACGAAGCGGATGTTCTGCTTCAACGCGTCCATGTAGAGGTTCTGGCCGCCGAAGTGCGTCTGCGCGAAGCGGTACGCGCCGTCGAGCTCGACGTCGAGGCGGCGCGTGGCGTTCTGGTAGAACTTGGGCGTCTTGCGCAGCAGGTCCTCGGCGGACTCGAACAGGACCACCTCGCCCTGCTCGGTGCGCATGCGCGCGATGCCGCCGGCGACGAACTCGGGATAGAGCCGGTCGCGGCATTTCTCGAGGTAGCAGCGGTCCGACATCTGCGCGATGATGTCCGCCGACCCGAGGAGGCTCCCGAGCAGCTTGAAGATCGGATCCGGCACGCGGATCGACGAAACCGGCCGCTCGTAGCCGGTGAAGTGCACGATCTGCCCGGCGATCTCCGCGAATTCCGGCATGCCGATCGCCGGCATGTACTCGCGCAGGAAGCGCGCGCCACGCGAGACGTGGACGCGCGTGTACTCGGCGCCGTTGCGATGCCTGGTGTCGCCCACGCGGCGGATGTAGCCGATGTCGTGGTAGAGCGCGCAGATCACCCCCAGCTCGAAGAGCCGCTCGGGGATGTGGCGCCCCTCGCCACGCGAGCGCTCGTAGCCGTCGAGGAGACGGGCCATCGCGAGCGTGACCTCCTGCACGTGCTGCAGGTCGTGGTAGCCGGTGTCGCACTTCGCGTAGCCGGGAAACTCGCCGCGGTACAGGCGCACCATGTCGTCGAACGCGCGGTTGAGCGTCGTCGCGCGCGGCCGCGCATAGAGCGAGCGGAAGATGCGATCGACCTCGAGCTTCACGCACACCGGATCGGTCGTGTTGATCCGGTTGGTGACGTCGAAGTCGCTCCGGCGGAAATTCATGCGCCTCCGGCAACCGTTTGTTTTTTCGTGGGCTTTTGACGGACTGGCGCCGCCTTCCCCGTGCGGCATTTGATCGTATCGGCCGCTCGCGCGCAAGGGGCATCCGGGCCGGGGGCCGGACTAGCCAAAGCAGGTGTCCGGGAGTATGGTTTTGGGAGAACTGGAGACGCTGCCCATGGCTATCGCGACGATGGAGAACGCCGAGGAAATCAAGCGTCGCATCAGCGAGCTCAATCTGGAGCATCGCGACCTCGACCGCGCCATCGAGGCCCTGGAGCACAACCCGCTGCACGACGAGCTGCAGCTCAAGCGCCTGAAGAAGCGCAAGCTCATGCTGAAGGACCAGATATTCATGCTGCAGCGCCAGCTGGTCCCCGACATCCCCGCCTAGAAAAGACATCGGGCACAGCCCCCGGTCTTGCGACCCGTGACTGTGCCCAATTGTGCGTGAAGGAAGCCCTCAGCCCTGGCGGGTCTGGAATTTCCGGTAGAAGTCGAGCACGCGCGGCACATAGCCGAGCGTTTCGGTATAGGGCGGCACGCGCAGGCCGTAGCGGATGACCGCGTTCTCGCCGGCATTGTAGGCCGCCACGGCGAGCTCCATGTTGCCCTTGAACATCGTGAGCAGGTCGCGCAGGTACTTCACGCCGCCGTAGATGTTGTCCGTCGGATCCATCGAGTTGCGCACGCCGTAGCGCCGCGCCGTCTCCGGCATGAGCTGCATGAGGCCCCGGGCGCCCGCGCGCGACACCGCCTGCGGGTTGTAGCCCGATTCCGCGGAGATCACCGCATGGACCAGCGCCTTGTCCACCCCGTACTGGCGGGCGGCGGTCTCGACGATGCCCGAGTAGCGGCGGATCTCGGTCTCGCTCGGCATGTACGTGCGGGCCGGGTTGCCGGAGCCGGGGACCGGGCCGCTGCCTTCGCGGCGCAGCAGCCTGTAGCGCGGGTCCAGGCCCTTGATGTTCGTGAAATGCACCACGCCCCGCTCGTCCCGGAACGTGTAGATGTCGGCAAACGCCGGGCGCACCCCGAACGCGAGGGCGGCCAGCGCGAGCAACATCGACAATCCGAATCGGGGCGTCACGACATCCTCTTGCCGAAAATCCTACAGAGGCGTCGAGTCTACCCGATATTCCTGTGGCTACCAAATGACAACTGAAACGAGAAGTCATACGGATCAGTGACTTGCAATATTTTCCTCGACGGATTCGCTGGTCCGGACGGCTCAGGAAAGCGCGACCACCACGAAACGCAGCGCGCCCACATCGATCACGTCGTTCATCGCGATCTGGTGGGATCCCGGGCCCATCTCGCGCTCGTTGATGAGCAGGGGCTTCTTGCGCGACACCTTGGTGAGGAAGAGCTCGTCGTGGCGCCGCACCACGAGCGCCTGGTCCTCGTCCTCGCCGATCATCGTGTGGGCGAGATCGAGGGGAACCAGCTCCGCCGGCCGTCCTTGCGCCAGCCGGCGCAGGCCGAGGCGGGCCGGATGGAAAGTGGGCGACATCGCATCGCGGGCGGAGCGCTCCGCCTCGTCCAATCGCACGGTCTTGTCGTCGCTCCCCGCGTCGCTGTCCTCCCACGACGCGGCCTGCGGGCCGCGCACCACCATCGTCTCCTCGGACTCGGTGTGCACGGTGCTGTCGAGGTTGCCCACCCCGCCGATCATGAGCGCCTCGTCGAAGAAATGGATCTTGTGGTTGCCGACGCGGATCACGTCGAGGTGGTTCAGCACGTGCCGGAAGACGCGCAGGTCGTTCACCCGCACCCCGTTGGTGCTTTCCAGGTCCTCGGCGTACACGGCACGATCGACCACGCGCAGCAGGAGGTGGCGCAGCGAAACGGCGGGATCGGCGAGCACCACGTCGCAGCTCGCATGGCGGCCCACGACCGTGACCTCGTTCTCGAGGCGCAGCTCGCGCTCGATCGCTCCGTCACGGCTGATCACGACTCGGGCGCTCATCGGGGGCGGGAACGACCTCGGGAAGACGGCTTTGGGGCGAGCATAGCGGGCCGGGAAACGCTCATTTTGACCCCGGGCAAGGTTCGATGCACGGCTACTCGTGCCGCAGCGCCTCGATCGGGTCGAGGCGCGCCGCCCGCCGCGCCGGAAAGTAACCGAATACCACTCCGATCAGCGCCGCGAATGCGAAAGAAATCATGTTTATTTGCGGATTGAAGAGCCACGGCACCTTCATCAGCTGCGCCAGCACGACCGAGGCCCCCGTCGCCAGCGCCACGCCCACGAGCCCGCCGAACGCCGCGAGCGCCACCGCCTCCACCAGGAACTGCAGGAGGACTTCGCGCTCGCGCGCCCCGATCGCGAGCCGGATGCCGATCTCGCGCGTGCGCTCGGTGACCGACACCAGCATGATGTTCATGATACCGATGCCGCCCACGAGCAGGCTCACCGCGGCCACCGCGCCCAGCAGCGTCGTCATGACCTTCGTCGTGCCCGAGAGCGTATCGGCGATCTGGCGCGTGTCGAGCACGTTGAAGTTGTCGTCCTCGTTCTCGGAGATCTTGCGGCGCTCGCGCATGAGCAGCACGATCGCTCCTTCGCGGCCTCGACGGAAGCGCCTTCCTTCACCGACACGCGCAGCATCGTCACGTCCTGATTTCCCGTGAGGCGGCGCTGCACCGCGCGCAGCGGCATCACGACGGTGTCGTCCTGGTCCGCGCCGATGCTGGTCTGTCCCTTGGCCTCGAGGAGCCCGATCACCTCGCAGGAGAACTGCGTGATGCGGACCTGGCCGCCGATCGGATCGGACTTGCCGAAGAGCTCCCGGCGCACGGTCTCGCCGATCACGCACACCGCGGAACCCGCGCGCTCCTCGGCATCGTTGAATTCACGGCCGTCCGCGAGCGTCCAGTTGCCGATCGTGAAATAGGCGAGCGTGGTGCCCACGATGCTGGTGGACCAGTTGCGCGCCATGTACACGACGGTCACGCCGCGGGTCACGCTGGGCGCGACGGCCGCGACCCCGCCCACCTGCGCGTCGATCGCCTCGCCGTCGGCCACGCGGAAGTTCGGCGCGCCGGCGGCATCGCGCGCGGGCCCGAGGCGCTGGCCCGGCCGGATCATGAGCAAGTTGCTTCCGAGGCTCGCGATCTGGTTCGCCACGGCGCGCGTGGCCCCGCTGCCGAGCGTCACCATGGTGATCACCGCGGCCACGCCGATCACGATGCCGAGGATGGTGAGGAACGAGCGCACGAGGTTGCGCCGGATCTCGCGCAGCGCCAGCAGGAAGGCGTTCCAGAGCATCAGCGCTGCGCCTTCGCGCGCGCTCGTCGCTTTCCACGCGCCCGTCGAGGAAGCGCACCACGCGCCGCGCGTACGCCGCCATGTCGGGCTCGTGCGTCACCATGAGCACGGTGATGCCCCGCTCGCGGTTGAGCGCGGTGAGGAGGTCCATGATCTCGCGGCTGCGCGGGTGTCGAGGTTGCCGGTGGGCTCGTCGGCCAGCAGGACCGCAGGATTGGTGACGATCGCGCGCGCGATGGCCACGCGCTGCTGCTGGCCGCCCGAGAGCTCGGACGGCGTGTGGGTCTCCCAACCCTGGAGGCCCACGGTTGCCAGCGCCGCGCGCGCCGCGCGTGCCGCTCGGCCGCAGTCTCGCCGCGGTAAAGCAACGGCAGCTCCACGTTCTCCAGCGCCGATGTGCGCCCGAGCAGGTTGTAGCCCTGGAAGACGAACCCCAGGTAGCGGCGCCGCATGAGCGCCCGCTGGTCGCGCGAAAGCGTCTGGACCTCGACCCCCCGGAAGCGATAGGAGCCGGTGGTGGGCGTGTCGAGGCAGCCGAGGATGTTCATCACGGTCGACTTGCCCGAGCCGCTGGGCCCCATGATCGCCACGAACTCGCCCGCGTCGATGCGCAGGTCCACGCCGCGCAGCGCCTGCAGGGCCGCCTGCCCGCGGCCGTAGGTCTTGGTCACGGCGTCGAGCTCGATCAGGCCCGGCGGGCGCTCGGAGACGTCCATGGCAGCCGCTACTTCGCCCCGGCCTGCAGCGCCTCGGTGATGACCTGGACGTCGGGCGCGAGCGAGCCGCCGGTGACTTCCGTCTGGCGCCCGTCGGAGACGCCCACGCTGACCGGCACGTCGACCGGCTGGCCATTGTCCAGAATCCACACGTGCTGCTCGGCGCCGCGCGGCGCGGCGTTGCCCGACGTGCGCGCGGCAGGCCGCGGCGCGCGCGGAATCAGCTGCGAGACGAAGCCGCCGCCGGGCTTCGCGGCCTCGGCGCCCGCGGGCGGCGTGAAGCGCAACGCCGCGTTGGGCACCAGCAGCACGTCGTTGCGCGTGACGGCGGTGATCTCGGCGGTCGCGGTCATGCCGGGGCGCAGGCTGAGGTCGTCGTTGTTCACCGACAGCAGCGTCGGATAGGTGACCACGTTGTCCTTGATCTGCGAGCCGAAGCCCACGCGCAGCACCTTGGCCGGGTAACGCCGCCCGGGATACGCATCGACCGTGAAGATCGCCGCCTGCCCTTCGTGCACGCGCCCCACATCGGCCTCGTCCACGTCCACCTGCAGCTCCATCTGCCGCAGGTCCTCGGCGAGCGAGAAGAGAACCGGCGACTGCAGCGATGCGGCCACCGTCTGGCCCGGATCCACCTTGCGCGAAAGCACCACGCCGTTGATCGGCGAGCGGATCGAGGCCTTGCGCACGTTGGTCTCGTCGGATCGCAGCGCCGCGCTCGCTTCGGTCACCGCTGCCTTCGCGCTCGCCTCATCGGCGATGGCGCGCGTGAGCGCCGCCTCCGCGGTCGCCATCTCGGCCTGCGACGGCACCTTGCCGCCGCTCAGCTCCTTCACCTGCCGGAGGCGCTCGAGCGTCGCGCGCGCCTCGACCACCGTGGCGCCCGTCTGGTTCACCTTCGCATCGGCCGCGGTAAGCGCGCTCCTCGAGCGCTCGACCTGGTCGTTGAGCTTCGAGAGATCGAGCTGCGCGAGCATCTGGCCCTTCTTCACCGCGTCGTTGTCGTCCACGAGCACGGTTTCGATCGTGCCCGAAAGCTCGCTGCCGACGTCCACCTTGTTCGTCGGCTGGAGACTGCCGGTGGCGGAGACCGTGACCACGAGGTTGCCGCGCGTCACCGGCTCCGTGCGGAACTGCGTGGACCCCGTGCCTGCGCCCGAGCGCCAGAAGCCGTAGCCAGCGACCGCCGCGGCGACGGTGACCAGGACGAGGGCGGCGAGAAAGAGGCGCCTGTGCTTTGTCGCAGCCGGCGATTCGAGCAGAGCCTCGCGCGTAAGGGCCGGATCGCGTTTCACGGTGTCGTCCATCATTCGTTCCTTATCGCGGGTGCCGGCATCTCGCCCCATCCGCCGCCCAGGGCCTTGTAGAGCCGGATCAGCGCCGAGGTCTGGTCGGCCTCCGTGCTCTTCAGGCTGTCCTCCGCCACGAGCAGCGTCCTTTGCGTGTCCAGCACGGTCTGGAAATCGGTGATGCCGGCGGCGTAGCGCTGCTCGGCGTAGAGCGCCGCGTTGCGCGCCGCGTCCACGGCGTTGGCGAGCGCATCGTGACGCGCCCTCGTATTGGCGAGCTCCGCGAGCGCGTTCTCCACGTCCTCCAGCGCGGTGAGCACCGCGCCCTCGTACGTGTGCAAGGCGCGTTCCTGCACGGAGGTCTGGATCTCGACCTGCCTGCGTAGTCGCCCCGCGTCGAAGATCGTCGCGGCAAGGCGCGCGAGGACCTGGCTCGCGGCCGCCCCGCCGTTGCCGAGCGCGCCCACACTCAACGCATCCAGCCCGATGGAGCCGCTGAGAGCGAGATCCGGATAGCGCAGGGCTTCCTGCTCGCCGATGCGAGCCGTCTCGGCAGCGAGGCGCCGCTCGGCCGCGCGCAGGTCGGGCCGCTGGCGCAGCGTATCCGCGGGAATGCCGATGGCGATTGTCGCGGGAACGGCGGGAATCGGCGCCGGCGCGGCGAGCCGCGCGTCGAGCGCGCCCGGCGGCTGGTCGGCGAGGATCGCGAGGCGGTTGCGCGCCTGCGCGAGCGAAGTTTCGAGCAGCGGGAGCGCCGCGCGCGTCTGCTCGACCGCGGTGCGTGCCTGCTCCACGTCGAGCGAGCTGGTGAGCCCCGCCTGCGTGCGCCACTGGGTTAGCTGCAGCGTCTCGGTTTGCGTGGCGAGGTTCGCCCGCGCGATCGCAAGGCGCGCCTGCAGCGATCTCACTTGCACGTATTCGAGCGCCACTTCGCCCGCGAGCGAGACCTGTGCGTCGCGCAAGTCATCCCCGCTCGCGGCGAGGTCCGCCTCCGCCGCCTCGAGCGCGCGCCGCTGGCCGCCGAAGATGTCGGCCTCCCAGCTCGCGTCGAAGCCCGCCTGGTAGACCGACCCCGATCCTCCGGAGCCCGTTTCCGAGCTCGCACGCGCGTGGGCAGCGGACGCGCTGGCGGTTACGGTGGGATAGCGGTTCGCGCCGGCGAGGTCGCGCCGCGCCCGCGCTTCGTGCAGCCGCGCGCGGGCGACGCCGAGGGTCGGGCTCGCCGCGAGCGATTCATCGATCAACGCGTCGAGCGTCGGATCGCCGAGGCCGCGCCACCACGTCGCGAGCTCGTTGGGCGGCGCCGACGCCACATCGCCCGCGTGCCACGTGGTAGGAACGCGCAGCGCGTTCGCATCGGGCGCGCGATAGTCGGGGCCGACCGCCGCGCAGGCGCCGAGCAGGAAGAACGCAACCAACGACGATTTCCACATGGGCCCGGGAACGATGAAGCGCGAAAATGCGCCCTCTCGGCCCCAGCTTAGGACACCCCCCGAAGGCAGGATTGATGCCTGTCAATTCATCCCGCCGGGGCGATTCTCCCGCTCGAGGGCGGCGGCAGCGTGAATCTCCAGCCGGCTCGATTCGCTTCCCGGCCGAATGCGGCGTATCGTTTTTTCAGCGAGCGCCGCTCCAGGCGACAAGGAGGAGACGATGAGCTTCCACATCGAGAGCACGGGCAGCGGGTTGAGCATACGCATCGACGAGGTCGCCGGCCGCGAGCAGAGCGTGCTCGACAGGATCCGCGAATGCCGGAAGAGCGCCTGGGCCTGCCCCTCGGGCGAGTGCATGAGGATCGCCACGATGGAGGAACGCACGGCCGACGGGTGCGTCTACCTCACCCTGACGCCGACATCCGGCGAGCGGCTGAGCGGCTCCGGGATCGAGCAGTGCCTGCGCTACATGCTGCACGACTTCGTGAAGTAGTTTTCCGTCGTCGAAGATCGGAGTATGGTGGCTCGCGCATCGTCCGTCCACCCAGGGAGAGCCTCGTGATCACAACGTCTCGCATCGTGCGCGCCGCGCTCGGCGCCGCGCTCGCCACGCTGCTTTCGCTTCCCGCGTTCCCGCAATCCGCCGTGCCGGCCAGCCGCCTGCAGGGCGGCAAGGTCCACCTGCTCCCCGCCACGCTCGAGACCACGCAGTGGGGCTGGTTCAACAACGCACAGCCGCCGGTGCTGAGGATCGACTCGGGCGACACCGTGGTGATGGAAACGATGATGCACTCGCACAACGCGGTGGTGCCCGGCCGCACCATCGAGGAGATCAAGAAGCTGCGCACCGACTTCCCCGGCCGCGGCCCGCACACGCTCACCGGCCCCGTCTACGTAAACGGCGCGGAGCCCGGCGACGTGCTCAAGGTGCACGTCAACCGCATCGTGCCGCGCGCCTACGCGGCCAACTTCAACGTGCCCGGCATGTTCGGCGAGTTTCCCGGCAAGTATCCCGACGGCCAGGTGCGCTACATGTACCTCGATCTCGACCGGATGGAGACCGAGTTCCTCCCCGGGGTGTACGTGCCGCTCAAGCCCTTCCCCGGCACGATCGGCGTGGCGCGCAAGGAGCCGGGCCAGTACAGCTCGGTTCCGCCCGGCGAGTACGCCGGCAACATGGACATCCGCGACTTCACCGAGGGCTCCACGCTGTACGTTCCGGTGTGGGTGAAGGGCGCGCTCTTCTGGACCGGCGACTCCCACGCCGGCCAGGGCAACGGCGAGGTGAACCTCACCGCGATCGAGACGGCGTACAAGGAATTCAACGTCACGCTCACGGTGCTGAAGGACATGAAGCTCGACTTCCCGCGCATCGAGACGCCGACGCACTGGATCACCATGGGCTTCGACCGCGACCTGAACCTCGCGTGGAACCAGGCGCTGAAGGAAACGCTCAAGCTCCTGGGCGAGCAGCGCAACGTATCCGCAGACGCGGCCGCGGTGATGGCCGCCGGCGTGTCCGATTGCCGCGTGTCGCAGGTGGTCAACATCAAGAAGGGCATCCACTGCCTCACGCCCAAGGACCCGGGCGCCACGGGCATCCCGGAGCGCCCCACGGCGGAGACCGCCGCGCTCTACGTCACGCACGCGCGCAACGCCGACCTGAACAAGGCGATGGACGAGGCCTCGATGGCGATGATCAAGTTCCTCGAGGACAGGAAGGGCGTCGCGCGCCTGGACGCGTACGGACTCGCGAGCATCGCCATGGACTGCCGCATCGGCGACATGTCGGGCCCGGAGAAGAACGTCCACTGCGTGATGCCGAAGAACCTCTGGCGCCAGTGAGCCCCGCCCCCGCGCGCGCGGGGGTCCGCCTGCTCCTCGCGATCCTCCTGGCCGCGGCCGGGGCGGCCCAATCCGCCGCGCCGCGCCTCAAGCTCGTCGCCACCACCGCCGAGCTGCGTTCGCTCGCGGTCGCGGTCGGCGGCGACGCCATCGACGCCACCTTTCTCATCCCGCCCGGCGTGGACGGCGAGGCATTCCAGCCGCGCCCCCAGGACCTGGCCGCGCTGCGCGAGGCGCGCGCGGTGGTGCGCGTGGGCGCCGATTACGACCTGTGGCTCGACGGCCTGCTGCGCCAGTCGGGCAACACCGCGGTCCAGCGCGGCGCGCCGGGCTACATCGATGCCTCGACCGACGTGGCCCTGCTCGACGTGCGCGCGGGCGGCCTCGCCAACGACGGACATGCGCACGGGCGCGGCAATCCGCACTACTGGCTCGATCCCGCCAACGCGGAGGCGATCACGGCCACGATCCTGGAGGCGCTCGCGCGCATCGACCCGCCGAACGCGAAGACCTACGAGGCCAACCGCCTTGCCTTCCTCGGGCAGCTCCAGGCGCGCATGACGGAATGGCAGCGCGCGCTCGCGCGGCCCCGGGCGCTCATCGCATACCACGACACCTGGCCCTACTTCGCGCGGCGCTTCCGGCTGCACTTCATCGGCGTGATCGAGTCGCGTCCCGGCATCGCCGCGAGCCCGGCCCACCTCGCGCAGCTGGTGCGGGCGGCCTCGGCCGAGCATGTGGTGGCCGTGGTGCGCGAGCCGCACGAGCCGCAACGGGACGCGGACTTCGTCGCGGAGCGCAGCGGCGCGCGCGTGGCCCTGCTGGCCTCCGGCGTCGGCGCCGTCCCCGAGGCGCGGGATTTCCTTTCGCTCATCGATTACGACGTGCGCACCATCGCGAGCCTGCCGTGAGCGACGCCCTCGCCTTCCTCGCGCTGCCCGCCGCTGCCTGCACGGCGCTCGTGGCCATCCACGCGTACTTCGGCCTGCACGTCCTGCGCCGCAACGTGATCTTCGTGGACCTCGCGCTCGCACAGGTCGCGGCGCTCGGCGCGACCTGCGCCTTCCTCCTCGGGCACCCGCCGCAGGGCCTCGCGTCGCACGGCTATGCGCTCGCCTTCACCCTGGCGGCCGCCGCGCTCCTCGCCTCCACTCGCTCGTGGTCGGATCGCGTGAGCCAGGAGGCGCAGATCGGCGTGGTGTATGTCGTCGCCGCGGCCGCCGCGCTGCTGCTGGTCGATCGGGCGCCGCAGGGCGCGGAACACATTCGCCAGATCCTCACCGGCAACATCCTCACCGTGGGTTGGGACGAGCTGCGCTGGGCGCTCGCACTCTACGCCGCGGTGGGCATCGGTTACCCGCTGCTCGCGTCCCGCCTCCCGATCGGGTGGCGGGCGGAGTTTGCGTTCTACGGCGCGTTCGGCTGCGTGGTGACCAGCTCCGTGGCGCTGGCCGGCGTCCTGCTGGTGTTCGCCTTCCTGATCATCCCGGCCGCCATCGGCATGCTTTACGCCAACGACCCACGCCGCCAGCTCGTCATCGCGTGGATCGTCGGCAGCGGCGTCGCCCTCGCGGGCCTCGCGCTGTCCTACGCCGCCGACCTCTCGACCGGGGCCACGCTGGTGTGCGCCTATGGAGCGGCCCTCGCGCTCGCGGGGCTCGCCCGCTTGCGCAAGCGCCTGTGGACCCTCGCGCGATATGGCCTGGCGGGCGTGCTCGCGGCATCGGCCGCGTGGGTGGTGCTGTTCCCGCGCGCCGACCATCCGCTGCTCGACGGGCTCGAGCAGGTCTTCCCCGCCGTTCGCGGCACGTACATGGATGCGCGCGCGCTCGGGGTCGCGCGCGAGGCCGAGCAATATGCCGAGCGCTACCGCGAGGCGGCCGCGAAGCTGCGCGCCGAGGAGGCCGAGCGCCGCTGGAGCGGCGCCGCGCTCGACGAGTTCGAGGTGCGCCGCGTCTCCTCCTTCGTGCAGTCGTACCAGGAGATGATGGGCGGTGAGCGCTTCGTGGTGCGCGAGGTGCGCAATCGCGCGCGCGAGTCCCGCCGCTTCGCGATCGCCGCGGTCCTGCTGCTGCTCGCAGCCACGGTCGCCCTCGCGAGGCCGCCCGCGCGATGGCGCAGGAGGCCGGCACCCGTGCTATAGCTTCAGCGACAGCCGGCCGCGCGGATGGCGCGCCCTATTTGTGGTTCAAGGCCGCTTCGATCTCGGCGAAGCTGTGCGCGATCTCCCCGGTCTGCAGCATCTGCCCGAGCTGGCGCGCGATCTGCGACGTCGAGAAGATGCCCCGGATCATCGGGTGGCCCGCGGAATCGTAGTCGGCCACCAGGGCATGTTGCCGCCGGGAGCGCGCGAGCGTCGAGACGACATGCCCCACGCGCGCCGCGCGCACATCCGCGTACGCGAGCACCTCGAGACGCTCGTGCGGCGTCATGATGTCGCTTACCGCAATCTCGCCGCGCGTGCCGCCGAACTGGCGCAGGTAAAGCAACGGCTTTTCACCCAGCAGGTCCGTGGCGGTGATCAGGCCCTCGACCTCGTTGTCGACATTCACGACGAGCAGGAGCCGAACGTTGCGGCGAACCATCAGCCGCATCGCGTGCTCGATGGAGGCCTGCGGATCGATCGTCACGGCGCTCACGACCTTAAGGTCCGTCATCACTTCCGTCGCCGGATCTTCGAGCCTTGCCGACGCGGTTTCGATGCTTGGCTGCCAGAACGTGGCGTGCCGGGGAAGCGGCCGGGCGGTCAGCGCGGGAAACGCCTGCATGATGGCCTCCGTGGACGGAACTCGCGTGGGAAAAGATGGTGCAGCCATCCGCCGAGGAGCGCCACTTCAATAAACTGATCGCCGGATATCGTTTTTTTTGCAATTTGGCTACCCTAGTGGCCAATCGACGGCCATGTCATGGCGAAATGAGCCGCAAAGGGAGGCCCGATGGGCACGCGCAGGATCGCCGCGATCATCTTGTCCGCCGCATTCCTGGCGGGGATCGCGCTCGACAAGCTGTGGCTGGCGGGGCAGGTGCCGAACTTCTCGAACGCCATCCTCGTTCGACCCGGCATCACCTTGTTCGGGAAGAAGGTGATGGGCGGATTCGCGTTCGGAATGCTGACGCCGCTGCTTCTCACGCTGATCGTGCTTGCGCTGCTGCTCTTCCCTTGGACGCACGCGCGATACCCGGTTGCCCGCAAGGAGCGCTTCCGCCTCATCGGGCGGATCGCGGGCCTGATCCTCCTGATGCCGCTGTGGATCCTCGCCGCGGGATTCATCTACCGGCTAGTCAAACCCTACTTGCCTTCCGCGGTGGCCGTCACGCTGGAGTCGTTCGGGTTTCAGCCGAGCTTCTACTATTGGGTGCCCGACGAGGCGCACCAGTTGCTCGAGCAGATCGACGGAAGCATCGCGTGCGTGATCGGGCTTGCCGTGGGGCTGCTGGTGATCTACTACAGGATCCCCCGGTAAGCGCCGACGCCGCCGGCCTTCGATTCCCGGCGCGCCTATGTACGTTAGCGAGCAGACCGCGCACACACATTGCGCCTAGTCTTCGCCGTTGGCCGTTGATGGCCACAGCCAGTCAGATGCACGCCTCCATGGCGTGCGGCCGTACTGATCCGGCGTTTTCCATGAAATCTGAAGGAGTCATCATGAGAATCAAACGAATCGTGACGGCCGCCGCCGCCGTGGCAGCCATGAGCGCGGGCTTCGCCGCGCTTGCACAAACCTACAACGAGCCGATCACACCGATCCCCGGCGAACGCATCTACGTGCAGCCCTTGAATCAGCCCTCCGGCCCCATCCACGGCGGGTATGTGACCTGGGCCGATGAGCAGCTGTTGAGCGATGCGATCGGCGCCTTGGCGTCGGATCGCCGCATGGACGGTTCCATCGTCACCATGGTGGCCAGCAATGGCGAGCTGATCGTGAACGGCACCACCGTGGACGGGGCGCAGGCCTCGCGGATGGCGAGCAAGCTCCAGCGCTTGTCCGGAGTGACGCGGGTCACCGCGTGGTTCGATTCCGCGGGCGCCTGATCGGGCGCTTCGCTGGGTAGCAAGACAGGCGCGGCTCCGCGCCTGTCTTGCCGCTAGACGGCCTCGCCCGCCGCGTGGCCCGAGGCCCACGCCCACTGGAAATTGAACCCGCCGAGGTGGCCGGTGACGTCGACCGCCTCGCCGATGAAGTAGAGCCCCTTCGCGTTCACCGCCTCCATCGTCGTGGACGAAAGCCCACGCGTGTCCACGCCGCCGAGCGTGACCTCCGCTTTGTTGTAGCCGAGCGTTCCCGAGGGCTGCACCTGCCAGTCGGCGAGCTCGCGCGCCGCCTCGTCGAGCGCCCGGTTGCCGAGCTGCACCATGGGAACGCGGAGCTCGTGGGCGGCGCACCAGTGCTGCGCGAAGCGCTTCGGCAGGCGCTCGGCGAGCACGTTCGCGGGCAGCTCACGCGAACGGCGCTGCGCCGCGAGCCAATCGCGGACGTCGAGATCGGGAAGCACGTCGACATGGATCGGCTCGGTGCCCCCCGCGCGCTGCCAGTACGAGGAGATCTGCAGGATCGCCGGGCCCGACAGGCCGCGATGCGTGAAGAGCAGAGCCTCGCGGAAACGGCCGCCCGCGCATCGCACTTCGGCGTCCAGCGAGACACCGGCGAGGTCGCCGTAGCGCGCGAGGAAATCGGTGTCGAAAGCGAGGGGAACGAGCGCGGGCTTCGGCGGCACGATCGCCAGCCTGAACTGCTCGGCAATCCGGTACGCGAATGGAGTGGCTCCGATCTTCGGCACCGTGAGGCCGCCGGTCGCGATGACGAGGCAAGCGGCCTTCACGGGTCCGCGCGACGTCTCGATGACGAACGCATCGTCATCGCGGGCCACGGAGCGCACTTCGCACGGCTGCCGCCATTCGACGCCGCCCTGCGCGCATTCGGCGCGGAGCATGTCGATGATCCGCAGCGAGCTGTCGTCGCAGAAGAGCTGCCCGAGCGTCTTCTCGTGCCAGGCGATGCCGTGCCTGTCGACCAGGGCGATGAAATCGCGCGGCGTGTAGCGCGCGAGCGCCGAGCGGCAGAAATCCGGGTTGCCCGAGAGGAAATCGCGCCAGGTCGCGTGGATGTTGGTGAAGTTGCAGCGGCCGCCACCGGAGATGCGGATCTTCTCGCCGACCTTCGAGTAGTGCTCGATGAGCAGCACCCGGCGGCCGCGCTGGCCGGCGGTGGCCGCGCACATCATGCCGGCGGCGCCCGCCCCGATGATCGCGACGTCGAAGGGATGCGGGGCGGAGGGCGGCAAGCGGTCAGCCCGCCATGCCGGCCCGCGCGAGCACCGCATGCAGCAGCACGTTCGCGCCCGCCTCGACGTGTTCCGGACGCGCATCCTCCAGCTCGTTGTGGCTGATCCCGTCCTTGCACGGAATGAAGATCATCGCGGTCGGCGCGACGCGCGCCACGTACACCGCGTCGTGCCCGGCGCCGCTCACGATCTCGCGATGCGGGTAGCCGAACGCGTTCGCCGCCGCACGGACCTCATCGACGCATCGCGGATCGAAGCGGCAAGCGGCGAAGCTCGCCACCTGCTGCACCTCGCACTCGAGCCGCAGATCGGTCCCGATCGCGCGGGCCGCCGAGCGCAGCTCCGCGTCCATCGCCGCGAGCGCCGCATCGTCCGGATGCCGCAAGTCGACGCTCATGCGCACACGGCCCGGGATCACGTTGCGCGAGTTCGGCATCACCTGCATGAATCCCACCGTGCCGCGGCCGTCGGGCGCGAAGCGCAGCGCAAGCTCGTGCACCGCCTCGACCAGCCGCGCGGCGCCGCGCAGCGCGTCGTGGCGCGCCTGCATCGGCGTCGGTCCCGCGTGCGCATCCTGGCCGGTCCAGAGGCAGTCGTACCAGCGCAACGCGAGCGCGCCCGTCACGAGGCCGATGGTGCGCGATTCCCGTTCGAGGATCGGCCCCTGCTCGATGTGGGCCTCGAAGTACGCGTCGAGCGCCCGGCCGCCGACGGGGACATCGCCTTTGTAGCCGATCCCCTCGAGGGCATCGCCGAACGCGATGCCCTCGACGTCGCGCTGGCGCAGGATCTCCTCGACGGGGAAGACGCCCGCGAAGGCGCCCGATCCTCCCATCACGGGGACGAAGCGGCTTCCCTCCTCGTTCGTCCAGATCGCCACGCCCACCGGCTTCGCGGTCGCGATCCCCGCCTCGTTCAAGGTGCGGATCACCTCGAGTCCCGCGAGCACGCCGTAGTTGCCATCGAACTTGCCGCCCGAGGGCTGCGTATCGACGTGGCTTCCGGTGAGCACGGCCGGCGCGTTCGCGTTGCGCCCGGCGCGAATCGCGAAGATGTTGCCCACGCCGTCCACTTCGACGCGGCAGCCGGCCGCGCGCAGCCACTCGGCCACACGGTCGCGCGCCTGCCGGTCGAGCTCGGTCAGCGTAAGGCGGCTCACGCCGCCCTTCGGCGTGGCGCCGATGGTGGCGAGATCCATGAGCGATTCCCAGAGCCGGGCTGCGTTCACTCGAAGCCGGGTCGGCGCTTCCCTGAAGGCGGAACTGGTGTTCATGAGCGGTCCGTGGGCGAATGTGAATGCTGCGGGAACGCGGAAGCCGGGTCGCGCAAATGGCACGCGGCGTAGTGTTGCGGCGCCACCTCGACGAGCTTCGGCTCTTCGCTCCGGCATCGATCGAAGGCATACGGGCAACGCGTATGGAACCGGCATCCGGAGGGCGGATTGATCGGGCTCGGCACGTCGCCGGCGAGGATGATGCGTTTGCGGCGCACCGTCGGATCGGGCACCGGCACCGCCGACAGGAGCGCCTCCGTGTACGGGTGCTGCGGGTTGCCGAAGAGCTCGCGAGTGGCGGCGAGCTCGACGATGCGGCCGAGGTACATCACGGCCACGCGATGGCTGATGTGCTCGACCACCGCGAGATCGTGCGCGACGAACAGGTACGAGAGCGCGAATTCGCGCTGCAGGTCGACGAGCAGGTTGATCACCTGCGCCTGCACCGAGACGTCGAGCGCGGATACCGGCTCGTCGCAGACGATCAGCCGCGGCCGCGGCGCGAGCGCCCTCGCGATGCCGAGGCGCTGTCGCTGTCCGCCGGAGAACTCGTAGGGATATTTCCGCAGCTGGTCGGGCCGCAGGCCCACGCGCTCGAAGAGCCGCGCGACGCGCTCGCGCACTTGCGCATCCGACGCGCTCTCGAAGTTGCGAATCGGCTCCGCGACGATGTCGGCGGCGCGCATGCGCGGATTGAGCGAGGCATAGGGGTCCTGGAACACCGCCTGGAGCTGGCGGCGGTACGGCCGCATCGCCCGGCCGCGGAGCTGCTCGATCGGCTCGCCGCGCCAGCGGATGCTCCCGGCAGTCGCATCGACGAGACGAAGCACCGTCCGGCCGAGTGGTGGATTTCCCGCAGCCGCTTTCGCCGACGAGGCCGAGCGTCTCTCCTTCCCCGATGGAAAAGCTCACGTCGTCCACCGCGTGCACCTCGCCGCTCACGCGGCCGAAGATGCCGCCGCGAACCGGGAAATGCTTGGTGAGGTTCGCGACCTCGAGCAGGGGCACGCCCGCGCTCATGGCGTGACCCGCTCGGAGTACCAGCACGCCGCCATGTGGCCCGGCGCCTTTTCCTCGAGCGGCGGAAATTCGCGCTCGGCAACGCTCGGCCGCGAACGGGCAGCGCGGCGCGAAGGCGCAGCCGGGGATCGGCTCCATCAGCGACGGGCACGGTGCCCGGGATTTCCGCGAGCCGCCGTCGCCGTCGCCCCGCGCGTCGAGCTTCGGCATCGAATCGAGCAGGCCGCGCGTGTACGGGTGGCGCGGCCGCGCGAAGAGGTCCGTCGACCGGCGCCTCCTCGACCTTGCGCCCCGCGTACATGACCACGACGCGCTGCGCCATTTCGGCGACGACGCCGAGGTCGTGCGTGATGAGCATGATCGCGGCACCCGTGCGGCTGCTTGAGCTCCCGCATGAGGTCGAGGATCTGCGCCTGGATCGTGACGTCGAGCGCGGTGGTCGGCTCGTCGGCGATGAGCAGGCGCGGCTCGCAGGCGAGCGCCATGGCGATCATCACCCGCTGGCGCATGCCGCCGGACAGCTCGTGCGGATACTGGCCGATGCGGCGTTCCGCTTCCGGAATGTGCACGAGCCGCAGCATCTCGAGCGCCCGGCGCGCCGCGTCCTCGCGCGACATCCCGCGATGCAGCGCCAGCACCTCGGCGATCTGGCGGCCGACCGTGAGCACGGGGTTGAGCGACGTCATCGGCTCCTGGAAGATCATCGAGATCGCGTCTGCCGCGGACTGCGCGCATCTCGGCTCGCCGAAAGCAGCAGCAGGTCGCGCGCTTCGAACACGCACGCGGCCGCCCACCGTGCGTCCCGGCGGCGAGGCGATGAGCCGCAGGATCGACAGCGACGTGACGCTCTTGCCGCAGCCCGATTCGCCGACGATCGCGAGCGTCTCGCCGCGGGCGACCGTGAACGACACGCCGTCCACGGCGCGCACGATCCCGTCGCGCGTGAAGAAGTGCGTTCGAAGGTCCTCGACCGAGAGGAGCGCCGCGTCCATCGCTACATCCGCCGCGCGAGGCGCGGGTCGAGCGCGTCGCGCATGCCGTCGCCGAGGAGGTTCACCGCGAGCACGGTGAGGACAGGAAGATGCCCGGGAAGAGAAGCAGGTGTCCCGCGATCTGCACCAGGCTGCGGCCCTCGGCCATGATGTTGCCCCAGCTCGGGATGTTGGGCGGCGTGCCGGCGCCGATGAACGAGAGGATCGCCTCGGTGATCATCGCCGAGGCGCACACGTACGTGCCCTGCACGAGGAGCGGCGCCACGATGTTCGGGCACGATGTGCCGGACGAGGATGCGCGGCAGCGGCGTGCCGGCCGCGATCGCCGCCTCCACGTACGGCTGCTCGCGCAGCGTCAGCACGAGGCTGCGCACGAGCCGCACCACGCGCGGCATCTCGGCGATCGTGATGGCGCGATCACGTTGCCCACGCTCGCCTTGGTGAGCGCCATGAGCGCGATCGCGAGCAGCACCGAGGGAATCGACATGAGGCCGTCCATGATGCGCATCACGACCGCGTCGAGCGCGCGGACGATAGCCGGTCACGAGGCCGATCGCGAGGCCGACGAGCGTCGAGAAGAGCGCCACCGAAAGCCCGACCGAGAGCGAGACGCGCGCGCCGTAGATCACGCGGCTGTAGACGTCGCGCCCGAGCATGTCCGTGCCGAACCAGTCCGCCGCGGAGGGCGGGCGCAGGCGCTTGATCGGCGCGACCGCCTGCGGGTCGACGGTGCGCAGCCACGGCGCGAAAAGCGCGGCCGCGACCATGACGAGCAGCATGAGCGCGCCGGCGATCGCGGTCGGATGGCGCCGGAACGCGTCGCGGAACCGCTTCCACGTCGGCGAAACCGACTTCGGAAGCGCGGCTTCGGCCGCGATCGTGGTCGTGCTCATCCGTAGCGGATGCGCGGATCGAACAGCACGTACGACAGATCCACGGCGAGGTTCACCAGCACGTACACCGCGGAGAAGATCAGCATCACGCCCTGGATGACCGGATAGTCGCGCCGCAGGATCGCGTCCACCGTGAGGCGCCCGATGCCCGGGAGCGCGAACACGGTCTCGGTGACGATCGCCCCGCTGATGAGGAGCGCCACGCCGACGCCGATGGTGGTCACGACGGGAATCGCGGCGTTCTTGAGGGCGTGGCCGATCAGCACCTGGCCGGGAGCGAGCCCTTTCGCCTCGGCCGTGCGGATGTAGTCCTGCGCGAGCACGTCCAGCATGCTCGCGCGCGTCATCCGCGTGATGAGCGCGATGTAGACGGTGCCGAGCGCGATGCTGGGCAGGATCAGGTGGCGAAGCCATTCCCACCAGCCGTCGTGGAAGCTGCGATATCCCTGCACCGGCAGCCAGCTCGACTCGCACCGAGAGCGTGAGGATGAGGACGTAGGCGATCACGAAGACCGGCACCGAGAAGCCCAGCACGGAGAAAGCCATCACCGCGCGGTCGAGCCACGTGCCGGCCTTCGCCGCGGCCACGATGCCGAGCGGGACCGCCACGAGGATGGAGACCACGAGCGTGCACAGCGTGAGCGACAGGGTCGGCTCGACGCGCTGCGCGATGAGCTGCGTGACCGGCAGGTTGGTGAAGATCGACGTGCCGAGATCGCCGTGCACGAGCGCCCACACCCAGCGGCCGAACCGCACCAGGAACGGGTCGTCCAGCCCGAGGTGCAGGCGGATGAGGCGGATGTCCTCGTCGGTCGCGATGTCGCCGGCGATCACGGCGGCGGGGTCGCCGGGCGTGAGGTAGAGCAGCGAGAACACCACGAACGCGACCACCGCCATGACGACGAGGGTCGACAGCAGGCGGCGGACGACGTATTGGGTCATCCGCCGCTCGACACGGCGCGGCTACGGATCGCTGCCAGGCGCGGCAATCGTCCCTAGCGCTTCTCGACGTTCCACATGAACGTCACCGGCGCGATGATCACGCCCTTCAGGTTGGTGCGGTACGCCGTGGGCAGGATGAACTGCGACGTCGGGACGTAGGGCACGAACTCGAAGGCCCGCTTCTGGACCGCCTCGGCCGCCTTCTTCGAGGCGGCGGGATCGGTCGCCGCGAACCACTTGTCGCGCAGCTCCTCGAGCTTCGGGTCGCTGGGCCATCCGAACCAGGCCTTGTCGCCGGAGCCGCGGATCGCGAAGTTCACCGCGGGCGACGTGAGGTCCGGCCCGACGAGCCAGGTATGGAAGATGCTCCAGCCGCCCTTGTCGATCGGCTCCTTCGAGGCGCGGCGCGTGATGAGCGTTCCCCAGTCTCCCGCCTGGATCTCGACGTTGAGGCCCAGCTTCTTGAGCAACTCCGCGGTGAGGAGCGTCTGCGAGTGCACGATCGGCTGGTCGGTCGCGGAGATGATGACGATCTTCTCGCCCTTGTAGCCCGCTTCCTTCACGAGCTGCTTCGCCTTGTCGAAGTCGCGCTTGCCCTTCATGGGCTCGGCGCCCACCTCGCTCGAAAGCGGCGTGCCGCAGGTGAAGAACGAATAGCAGGTGCGGCCGTTCTTCATGTTGCCCGCGATGCCGAGCACGTAGTCCTTCTGGTCGAGGGCATACAGCACGGCCTGGCGCATCTTCTGGTTGTTGAACGGCGGGAAGAGGAAGTTGAACCGCAGCAGCCCCATCGAGCCGAGCGGGTCGATGTTCTCGACCTTGACCGATTTGTTCTTCTGCAGGACCGGGATCAGGTCCGGCGGCAGCTGCTCCCACCAGTCCACCTCGCCGGCATTGAGCGCGGCGGCGGCGGTCGCCGAGTCGGGGATGTAGATCCATTCGACGCGGTCGACCTTGACCACCTTGCCGCCCGAGGCCCACGACGGCGATTCCTTCCGCGGAACGTAGTCCTTGTTCTTGACGTACACCACCTTGTTCCCGGGGACCCATTCCTCCTTCACGAACTTGAACGGACCCGACCCCGTCGCGTCGGTGATGTTCGTGGAGGCGTCGGTCTTGGCGATGCGCTCCGGCATGATGAACGGCACGTTCGACGACGGCTTCGCGAGCGCGTCCAGGACCAGCGCGAACGGACGCTTCAGGTGCAGCGTGAACGTCTTGTCGTTCACCGCCTTCCACGCGTCCGTCGACTCGGCGAGCTTCTGCCCGAGCGCGTCGCGCTTCGCCCAGCGCTCGATGGAGGCGATGCAGTCGGCCGAGCGCACCGGCTGGCCGTCGTGGAACTTGAGACCGTCGCGCAGCGTGAACGTGTAGGTCAGCTTGTCCTTGCTCACCTCGTACTTGTCCACCATCTGCGGCTGGACCTTGAACTTCGCGTCGATCGCGAACAGCGTGTCGTACACCATGTACCCGTGGTTGCGGGTGATGTACGCGGTCGTGGTGATGGGATCGAGGATCCGCAGGTCGGCTTGCGGAATGAACTTCAGGACCTTCTGCTGCGCGAATCCCGCGGGAGAGAGCGTTATCGCGCCAAGGATCAGCGCGATGGCCCCCAGGCCGCGGGCGAGCTTGCGGCTTCCATTCATGTCCGCCTTCCTCCTCAGGTGAGCGAAACGGCTGCATTGTAGCCCAGGGACCCGTCAGGCAGGATAAGCTCCCGCGCCTCGTGCATCCCATGAGCACACATGCTCATCCCCGTCCAGTGACCACGCCGCCGTCGACCCTGCCCGTCGGGCCCGTGCTGGTCGTCACGACTGCCACGCAATCGTTCTCCACGCTCGGCATCCTCGCGCTAGCGGCCGTGGCGCCCGCAGCCGCCGCGGGCCTCGGCGTCAGTCCCGCGCTGATCGGCTACCAGGTCGGCATCATCTTCTTCGGCGCGATGCTGTCCGCGTCGGCCGCCGGCGGAATCGTGGTGCGCTACGGACCGGTGCGCGCGAGCCAGTTCTCGCTCTGGCTCATCGCCGCCGGCTGCGCGGTTTCCGCCGCGGGCTCGGTCTACGCGCTGGTTCCCGGCGCCATCGCGATGGGACTCGGCTACGGCATCCCCAATCCCGCCGCCTCGCACCTGCTCGCGCGCATTCCCTCCCACCGCAGCATCAACCTGCTCTACTCGATCAAGCAGACGGGTGTGCCCATCGGCGGCGTCCTCTCCGGCCTCGTGGTTCCGCCGCTCACCCTCGCGTTCGGATGGCAGGCGGGGCTCGCATCGTGCGCGCTGCTTCTTGCCGCGCTGGGTGTGGCGATCGGCGTCGTGCGCAGGGACTGGGACACGGAGCGCCAGCCCGATGCGCCCGTGCTTTCCTCGATCCTTCGCAGTGCGGCGCTCGTCTGGGGGCACGCGCCGCTGCGCTGGGTAGCGACGGCCTCGTTCCTCTACTCCGGTGTCCAGCTTTCGCTCACGGGATTCCTCGCGACGTACCTGGTGAGCGACATTCGACTGAGCCTCGTGCTGGCCGGAACGGTGCTCTCCATCACGCATGCGAGCGGCGCGGTGGGCCGGCTCGCCTGGGGCTGGCTCGCGGATCGCCTGCGCTCCGGCGGGCTCGCGTTGATCCTCAACGGGCTGCTTGCGGTCGTCGGCGCGCTCCTCACGGCCGCGATGGCGCCGCAGTGGCCCATCGCCGCCGTGATCGCCGCGAGCGCCGCCTTCGGCTTCTGCGCGGTGGGATGGAACGGCGTCTACATGGCCCTGATCTCGCGCCTCAGCCCACCCGGCAGCGTCGGCTTCGCGACCGGAGGCAGCCTCATCATGACCTATGCCGGCGTGATCGTGATGCCGCCCGCGTTCGCCGCGTTGCACGACCGGATGGGCCTCACCTACGGCGCGGGATTCGCCCTGCTCTCGCTCGTCACGCTGCTCGGGGTCGCGTGCGTGGGGCTCGCGCGGCGCGCGAGCGCAGCGGCGCAGCGATCAGCCGAGCGCGCGCATGAGGAAGTCGAAACCGAAGCCCGCGGATAGGGCCCCGGTTATCAGTTGCGTGAGCTGCAGGAACGACTTGATTTCGCCCACCGGTGGCTAGGCTGCCTGATGGGCTCGGAGGCGGGCTGCATTCGCTAGCCTCTCGATCACGCAGCGAAACGATCTAGCCCTGCAAGTCTCGCCCAATCCGGCACGTTAACCCCACCGATAGGTCTGGTGGCCAGGCATCGGAATACCCGGCAGACTTTCCCTGTTGTAGAGGAGAGTGCACCGCTTGCCGGAGGACTATATGCGCGAAATGTTGAAGCGATTGCGGTTTCTTCTTGTGCTGCTTGCGATCAGCGGCAGCGCGCACGCAACCTTTCACCTCTGGTCCATCACTCAGCTTTATTCCAATGCCGATGGCACCGTGCAGTTCATCGAGCTCAAGGCGCTTGCCGGTGGCCAGGAGTTTCTCGGCGGACATACCATCACCAGCTCGCAGGGCTCCACCACTCACTCTTTCACTTTTCCCTCCAGCCTTCCCGGCGACACCGCAACAACGACTGGGGGAGGTTATTACGGTGGAGGATCCACGACCTACAAGTCGATGGTGATTGGAACGCAGGGCTTTGCGTCACTCGGCGCCGTCAGTCCCGATTACATCGTTCCAAACGGCTTTCTCTTCACGTCCGGCGGCGTCCTGGTCTATGGCGAAGGCGCCGATATGTGGACCTATCCATCCCTGCCCACCGATGGAAGCCGCGCCCTGAATCGGGATGGCACGACGAGCGTCAATTCACCCGTGAATTTCGCCGGAGACAGCGGGACGGTAACCCTCGCGAGCACCGCCCCCGGGGCTCTGAGCGGCCTCTGGTGGAATGCAAACGAATCGGGTTGGGGCATCGATTTCACCCAGCGGCGCAACGTCGTCTTCGCGGCGTGGTTCACGTACGACGCTTCGGGCAATCCCAAGTGGTACGTCGCCTCAAGCTGCTCGATGCCCTCGGGGACGACGGGCACGACGGGAACGTGCAGCGGCCCGCTCTATGAGGTGAACGGCCCGACATTCTTCGGCACGGCGTTCAACCCGTCGCTCGCCAATGTCGTGACTGCCGGCACGATCCAGGTGAACTTCCAGAACGCGGGCGCGGCAACGATGACCTACACCGTCGCCGGCCAAACGCGCACCGTCGCGATCACGCGCCAGCCCGTCGGAACCGGGACGACGCCGCCTTCCGTCGACTACACCGACCTGTGGTGGAATCCGAATGAGTCGGGCTGGGGCATGGCGATCGCGCAGCAGTTCAGCAACATATTCCTCGCCTGGTACGTCTACGACAGCGCCGGGAAGCCGACGTGGTATGTGGCGTCGAACTGTGCGGTCAGCGGCAGCGGATGCTCCGGCACGCTCTACCGCACGATGGGACCTGCGTTCGGCCCGACGTTCAGCCCGTCGCAGGTTCAGGTCTTGGCCGCGGGAACGGTGAGCATCAATTTCACCGACGCGAACAACGGCACGCTCTCCTATACGGTCAACGGCGCGACCGCGAGCAAGACCATCACACGCCAGTTGTTTTAGAAAGGGTTCGCGTTCGCCATATACCGTAAACGGAAAGCTCGTTTGTAGCCCAGCGTCGCGAAGACCCCTGCCTGCGAAGAACAGCAGGTTCACGCCTTCGGATCAATGGGCAGTGAAGTCATACTCCGCCCCGTAATAGCGATACCACGCCCGGGCTTGCTGGTCCCCGGGCGAACGCTCCGGCAGGAACTTGAGCGGATACGCGCCCCACAGGTTGCGATCAAGGGCGACGAGGTCAGCGTCCGCGTCTACTCCGGTGCCGAGAGAAGGACGCCTCGATCAGCATCGTCATTCGGCCGCCGCGCCTTCCGGGTCTGCCGCACGAACGCCACGAACTGCCACAACACGAAGATCGCGATCAACCCGATCAACGTGCCGGAGATGGGCCGTGTCACGAAGATCGTGAAGCTGCCCCGGCTCAGCAGCAGCGACCGGCGGAAATTCTCCTCGAGCATGGGGCCCAGGATGAATCCCAGCATGAGCGGCGCCGGGTCCAGCGCGAGCCGCAGGAAGATGTAGCCGATGAAACCGAATGTGGCCGTGACGAAGACGTCCTCGAGGCTGTTGTTCACGCTGTACGTGCCGACGCAGCAGAAGAAGAGGATCGCCGGGAAGAGCACCACGTACGGGATCTTGAACACCGACAGCAGGTAACGGACCATCGGAACGTTGAGGAACAGCAGGAAGCAGTTGCCGATCCACATGCTTGCCACCAGGCCCCAGAAGAGGTCCGCGTGCTGCGCGATCATGTTCGGGCCCGGCTGGATTCCCTTGATGATGAAGGCGCCCATCATGAGCGCCATCACCGGGTTCTCCGGGATGCCGATGCTCATCAGGGGAATGAAGCTCGTGCGCGCGGCGGCCTCGTCGGCGGCCGCCTGCCCGGCCACGCCCTCGATCGCCCCATGGCCGATCTCGTCCTTGTACTTGCTGATCTTGCGGTCGATCGCGTAGGCGGCGAACTGGGCAATCACCGGGCCGCCTCCCGGCAGGATGCCGAGGAACGATCCGACCGCGCTGCCCCGCAACGCGCTGGGGATGATCCGCTTGAACTCGGACCACGTGGGCATCAAGTGGATCTTGCCCATGAACGGCGTGCGTTCCTGGTGGCTGTCGACGTTCTTGGTGATCTCGGCGATGCCGAAGCAGCCCAGTGCGATGCTGACGAGGCTCACCCCGTCCATGAGGAAGGGCAGGCCGAGGGTGTAGCGCTGCACACCGCTGTTGACGTCCGTCCCGATCTGGCCGAGCAGCACGCCCACCATGCACAAGGCGAGGCCGTCGAGGAGGCTGCCCGTCGTGACAAAACTCACGCAGACGAAACCGAAGAGCATGAGCGCCGAGTAGTCCGCGGGCCCGAACTTGAGCGCCACCTCGCCCAGGGCCGGCGCGAGGGCGGCGAGCACGACGATGGCCACGGTTCCGCCTATGAAGCTCGAGACTCCCGCGGTGAACAACGCGAGCCCGGTCTTGCCCTTGAGCGTCATCTGGTATCCGTCGATGCACGCGACGATGCTGCTCGCGTGCGGGATCTTCATGGTGATGGCGCTCACGCTGTCGCCGTACTGCGCCCCGTAGTAGATGCCGGCCAGCATGATGAGCGCGCCGGTTGTGGGAATCGAGAACGTGAGGGGCAGCAGCAGGCTGATCGTCGCCAGGGGCCCGAGTCCCGGAAGCAGGCCGACGAGCGTGCCGACGGTGCAACCGATCGCGCAGAACATGAGGTTCTGCATCGTGAGCGCGTGCCCGAAGCCGAATGCGAGGTTGTGCAGGATGTCCATCGTCAGTAGAGAGGCAACTGCAGCCCGAGGCCCAGCTGGAAGACGAACGCAATGGCGACCAGCACGGCCGTGATGATCGCGTTGCGGCGCACCGAATAGGAGGTGCCGGCGAGCGTCGAGACGAACACCAGGAACACGATGCCGGAGATCATGTTGACGTACTGCGACAACAAGGCGAACCCGGCCAGGCTCGCCATGATGATCGCGATGTTCCTGGCGTTGAAATAGATCGGCACCCGTTCCATGAAGCGCGAGCGCACCACCATCGCGGCACCGAGCAGGAATAGCACCGAACTCACGATCAGCGGGAAAAATCCGGGCCCGGCGCGCGCGACATGGCCGATGTCGTAGCGGAACGCCCCCACGCCGAAGGTCAGCGCGATGGCGATGAGAAAGAGCCCCTTCACGAGATTGCGGTCATTCATGGTCGCAATAATGTACGAAAATCCGGGGCATTTCCCGAAGCCTCGCGAATCGGCGTGCCCGGAGTGCTTGACATTTAGCCGCCGCAGTGCCACTGGAGTATGCTGCCGCCGACGGATTCAACCAGCGGGGTTCACGCATGCAAATGAACACACGCTCCGGAAGGCTCGACTGGGTCGGCGTCACCGTCGCGTTCTGCGCGTCGATAGCGACATTTTTCGCGGTGGCGGCCGAGCCCGCGGACGCGCTCGTGGGACCGAAACGCTCCATCGTGGTGGACAAGTTCGACTCGTTGAGCACGTTCAGCGCGGCCTATGGCAACTGGGATGTCGGTGGCGGCCTGTCGGCCATGCTCACGACGGCGCTCGACCAGTCCGGCCGCTTCGTGATTCTCGAGCGCGCGAACCTCGATCGCGTCATCGGCGAGCAGCAAATCAAGACAGCCAATGCGACGAATCCCGAAGCCGGACCGCAACTCGGGGGGGTGACGGCGGCGCAGTTCATCGTCATCGGGTCCGTCACGGAGTTCGGCCTGGAAGACAAGGGCGGCGGGATCAACATCGGCCTTTCGGGCAGCAGCGGATTGGGCGGGCTGCTCGGCGTCAAGAAGACCGAGGGCGCGGTCGCCATGGACCTGCGCATCGTCGACACCACGACGAGCCAGGTGGTGCAGACGCTGAAGGTGAGGGAGCCGATCTCCAACACATCCGTCAGCACGAGCACCAACTACAAAGCGATGAGCCTTGGGGGGGACTCGTTCGACAACACGCCGCTCGGCGAAGCGACGCGCCACGCGATCAAAAAGGCCGTGGCGGAAATCGTGGCGGTCTCCGCGCGCCAGCCGTGGCAGGCGCTGGTCGTGGAAGTCGACGGCCGGAACGTGGCGATCAATGCGGGAAGCAACTCCAGGCTCAAGGAAGGCGACCGCTTCCGCGTCGAGCATGTCGTCAACAAGCTGACGGACCCGGCCACGGGTGAGGTCCTGTCGGTTCGGCGCAAGACGCTCGGCACCGTCGAGATCAAGTCCGTCGAGGAAAAGGTCGCGTTTGGCGTGTTCCACGCGACCGATCCGCAGAAGCCGGTGCGGGGCGACCTCGTGGTGATGCCGCGCTGATCGTGTGGTTCAACAACAATCGACCGAGAGGAGGAAAGCGCGATGAAAACGCTTTGGATTGCGACTGCGGTCTGCGTTCTCAGCTTCGCAAGCGTTTCGGTTCATGCGAAGAGTGTCTGTGACATTCACCGCCTCGGATACACCAAAACGCAATGCGACCAGTGCTCGAACATGACCTGGAGCGTTTCCCGGGTATTTCCGGCGGGTGCTTGCGTTGCCACCACAGCGCCCCCACCCACCACGATCGGCGGCACCAATCGGGGAACCACACCGACAGTCCCGGTTCATGCGAAGAGTGTCTGCGATATCCACCACCTCGGATACACCAAGGCGCAATGCGACGAGTGCTCGAACATGAGATGGAGCGTTTCCAAGGTATTTCCGAAGGGTGAGTGCGTTGGCACCGCAGCGCCCCCACCCATCACGATCGGTGGCGCCCATCCGGGAACCACACCGACACCGGCCGCCTCTTCCTGCACGCTCACGAACTGGGGGGAGCGACGATTCCTCTCGCCTCGCCGAATTTCAGCGGAACGGGTGTGCGCATCAGCGTATGCGCGAAGGGCTACGACCTCGCGAAATCGCAACTCAAATGCTCGACCGGCGTTCCCGCGACGGCGTTCAACGCGCCAACCACGAACGTGACGTGCAACAAGACTACAGGGGCGCCCGTATTCAACCCCCAGGTCACGATCAACGGGAGGCCTTGCTGTCTCAACTGACGGAATGGCGCGCCAGCGGTCGGCGCACGGCCAGCATCGTGCAATCGTCCGCCAGCAGCCGCGATCCGCAGTGGCCGACGATCTTCTCGTAAAGGGAATCCAGCAGCGCCGGAAGCGGGCTCGTCATGCCCAGGCGCAGCATTTCGAGACAACCCTGCTCGGAAAACGGGACGCCTGCCCGGTCTTCCGCTTCCGTCACGCCGTCCGTATAGCAGAGGAGCGTCTCGCCGGGCTCGAGGATGCCCTCCATGCTCGAGTACCGCCTGCCGCTCGCCGCGCCGACCAATGCCCCTTTCGGCAAGGGCAGCATCGCGGCGCCCGTCCGGTTGCACACCATCGGCGCGCAATGTCCCCCGTTCGAGTAGACGAACCGGCCGCTCTGCACGTCGAGAAAGCCGCAGAACAGGGTCACGAAAAGGTTCGCGTCATTGCCGATGCACAGGCGATCGTTGAGCGTTTCGAGGATCTTCTCGGGCCTCATCGTGTCCATGGCCAGCATCCGCAGCAACCCGATCACCCGGACCATGAAGAGGGCCGCGGCGATGCCGTGGCCCGAAACGTCCCCGATGCAAATGAAAAGCCTGCGGCTGTCGACGAAGAATGCGTCGAACAGGTCGCCTCCCACCCTGGAAGTCGGCTCCATGAAGCCGCACGCTTCGATGTCGGAACGCCCGGGAAACAGCGGCCGCTGCAAGGGCAGCATGCTTGCCTGCAGCTGGCGGGCGACTTCAAGCTCCTTCTTAAGATGCTGGAGCTCCAGCCGCTCGCGCTGCACCGCGAGTGCCTTCTCGTTCGAACGGCGCATGCGCTCGCTCAAGGTGCGCATGAGATTCTCGCCCACGCCGCGCATCAGCATCAGGCGATTCCAGAACGTGTCGCGATCGAGCTTGAGGACGCGAACATCGGAAACCGCGAGCACCAGCGCCGTGATGGGCTTGCCATCGATGGCCGAGAGCTCGCCGATGCATTCGCCGGCAGCTATCTCGATGGAGGTCTCCGGGTTGGGATCATCGCCCATCTGAACGATCAGCTTGCCCGACAGGAGAATGAAAACGTCCCGATTGGCCTCGCCTTTATGCAGAAGCGGCGTGCCGGCGGGCAGCGCGAAAACCTCCGAAGCTCCGAGCGCTTCTTCGATCTCGCGCGGGTCGGCGTCCCGGAACAGCGTGATCCATTGAATTGCCGCCTCACGCCGCTCCCCGCGGCGCCTTTCCTTCGCAGGCGGACCGTTTGCCTTCCTTCGATCGGGTCCACGCCGGAAATGCATCGTGGCGAGCTCCCTCATTGCAGGTTCCAGCGCGCACCGAAAGTCAGATGGTTGTGCCCATGCTCTTCGCGGTAATCGAGCCAGTCCGAGCAGCGGCGGATCATCACGAGGCCCAGCCCGCCCAACGACGCTTCTTCGAGCGTTCTCGGCAATGCTCTGGCCGGAACGGAAAGCGGATCGAATGCCACGCCGGCATCCGATACGGTCACGCCGGCCTTGCCGCAGCCGTCATCGACGCTGATCTCGAGCATCAACTTGACCGGCGCCGAAAGAGCGGTGCTGCCACCGTGGACGATCACGTTCGCGAGCGCTTCATTCAAGCAAAGGACGAGGCGCTCTACGAGCTCCTCGGGCACCTCATGCTGTCGGCACGTGGCATAGAGCCAGTCCGACGCGCGCCGCACGTCGTCGCCGTTCGCGCTGATCGTGAGCTCGTCAAACCGTGACGGCACGGATGGTACGCACGGGTTATGGATCAGGCCAGGACAGCCTTCTCGGCGTCGGCGACGTGGCCGAAGACAGGTATCAATTCGTCGACGCCAGTTGCCTCGAGGCTCATCATGACCGTCGAGGCCTTGTTCACCACGAGCGCCATCTTGCCTCCGCGCTTCTGGACCTCCTTGGCACTGGAAATGAGCGCGCGGATGCCGATCGAGGCGAGAAACTTGAGTTGAGACAGGTCGACGACCACCGCCCTTTTCGGTGCAGCGGTCAGTTGCGCCAGTTGCGAGGCGACCGAATCGGTACCCGGCATGTCGAGACGGCCGGAGATCACGATTCGGCGCAAGTCCGAGGCGACATCCTCATAGCTGATGGACATGAGCTCTCCTTACTCGAACGGGACACCGTGAGGGAACTGCCCGTGCGCAGCTTACAGCTTCCCAGCCCGGCGGGAAAACAGCGAGGCTTGGCTACTGGCTGCCTGGCGAGCGGTCGCGTGTTCGTTGTCTAGTACCATTGGGGAAGCGAACATGGGGAGAGATACGATGCGATCGGAAGTGTTCGTACGCGGTGCCATCCTCGTTGCGGCGATCGGCTGGTCCGCCGCAGCGCTCGGCCAGGAGGACGTCGCCGGATCGAAAGACCATCCGCTGCTCACCCGCTATCCGGACTCGTTCATCACCGAGTACCAGAAGAACTACAACGCCGTCGAGTTCGTGGTCGGCACGAAGGCGGGCGAGCCCGTGAAGAAGACGATCGAGGGCGACGCCACGACGCTGGTCTACTTCCACAAGAATGCCGACCGGCAGCCGAGCGCGCTCCAGGTCCTGCGCAACTACCAGAACGCGGTGAAGGCGATCGGCGGCGATGTCGTGTACGAGCGCCTGCCGAAGGAAGGCGACGGCGGCGAAACCACGCTCCACGTTGCCACCGGCGGCAAGGAGGTCTGGGTGCGCGTCGAGCCCGGCATCTTCAGCGCGCCCACCCAGAGCTACAAGCTGCAGGTGGTCGAAGTGGCCGCGATGCAGCAGGTGGTGAGCGCGAACAAGCTGCTCGACGAGCTCAACAAGGCGGGCTTCATCGCGCTCTACATCAACTTCGACACCGGCAAGGCCGACCTCAAGGCCGACGGCACGGCGACGGTCGCCGAGATCGTGAAGATGCTCAAGTCCGCGCCGGCGCTGAAGATCGCCATCGAGGGCCACACGGACAACGTCGGCCAGCCCGCCGCCAACAAGGCGCTGTCGGAGAAGCGCGCGCGCAGCGTGATGGCCGCCATCGTAGCGGGCGGAATCGACGCGAAGCGTCTGTCGGCCGCGGGATTCGGGCAGGAGAGGCCGGTCGCCGACAACCGCAGCGAGGACGGCCGCGCCAAGAACCGGCGCGTGGAGCTGGTGAAGAAGTAAGCCCGCCGCTCGACATCATCCTCCCGATGACGGACAAACAGGGCTTGCTTGAATGTCGCCTGAGGGACGCCCGCCCATTTCAGACGCCGGCTGTGTGGAGTGATCTGTGGAATGAGGAAGCGCCGCCCGTGTGCGCTCGAGCAAGGCACTGAAGGCGAGAAGCTTCCCGCGACTCAGCAGGCAAGGGTGACTTGCAGCCCCGCGCCACCGATTGCCTGGAAAAACGCAGCTCGCGCAATGCCGTTAGTACCGGAGGACAGGAAGTTTACCCTTGAAGAGGGGCAATCCGGGCAAGAACAAAGAATGGGCCTAGTCGTCAGAACATTCCAAAACAAGAGCTGAATATCCGTTCGCCTAGGGTTAGCTGGGCGTCCGCAGTGAAATGCACACCGTCCACCGTCGGTAGCCCAAGAGTGGATGTCGTGCGAACGCCGGGGAGTTCCTTCGCCAGCTGCGACTGGGCGCTTCGGATTTCTGGAAAAGCGAGCACACCGGGATGCGTTTCGCTGACTCCCAAGACGATGCGGAATCCGGAGCCGTACTCTGAACGCATCAAGCCAATCAGTTTCTGCAGGTTTGCCTTGTAAAGCGGTGCCTTGTCGATCGTCGCGTCGCTTTCGCCTTGGAGCCACACGAAGCACTTGAGCTGAACGCTCGAGCCGCTGCGCCCCTTCTTGAGATCGGCAATTGCAGAGCGGAGTGTCGTCTGCATTTGTGCAAAGAGACCGTCCAAGTACCCGGGACGCCAATCGACGTTCAAGCTTGAGTTGGCCTCTGTGAACTTGAAAATGGCGAGCTCGTCGGAAGACGCCTTTCTCCATCTTCGCCCGAGACCGAACTCCGGGCCGAAGTGGTCCGCTTGAAATACAGCGTCGTACTTGAGGGACCAGCGAGGTCCAAGAGCCGCCTGAACTGCCCGCACCAGGACCACCCAAAAGAATCGGACGGTTCTGTCGATGTCGGCCTTTCTCTCAAGATCAATCGCGTCGGTTTTGCTGCCCTCCGCATTTGACTGTCCAGCCAAGACGATTAGCTGGGTATCGCCGTTCTGTTGCGGCGGAGCGGTATCTGCCGCATATACATTGACGGCGCAGAGAATCGTAGAAACTATCGCGTGAATTGCGCTCCGACGTATGGAGCGCCTAAGGACAAGCTTCATCATGTATTGTTGTGAACCAGGTGATCATGTGTGCACTTGCGTCGGCACTCGATTGGGATCCAAATTTTCCTGATCGAATACCGCCGCCCTCTGGCGCCGGTTCAGCATTGATAACACTGTTTGAGGGCGTCCGATTGCCGGCTAGACTGCTGTGGAGCACGCGACATCACCATCTCCTGAGCCGGCCGTACCTCTTAGCGTGTCCCGCCCACACCATCCAGGCGCTCGCCCAGCGGTTAATGCTGGAAATTGATCGCGTCTCGAAAGTCTCCTGAGTCCTGTGGTTACCCCTTTGATGGTGCGCGCCTACTATTGCCTCTTTACGTAGCGACTAATTATGGGGGCAAAAAAATACGAGAGGACAAATATTACGACCCAATATGGCTCTGTCAAAAACTCGCGCATCACATTCGGTGCGACTAGCGCCGAAATCGACGTCTTCCATTCTGGCGTCCCCACGGGGATTGTGAATCGGCCTGCGACCGATCCTCGGCCGATTCATCCGAAGCGCCAAAGCCAGGCGCTTCGGACCAAGATACGCCCAAATTGGCCAAATGGTCTATAATGGCCAAATAACACGAAGGAGGCGTCATGGCCGCAGTCCTGAAGTTCCGAAACGCGCGCGGCGAGGTGCGCAGCCTCGAGCCCGTGCCGGCCAGCCGCCTCTAAGAACGCCCCCGGGGCGATCGTCGACCAGGCGGTCGCCGGCCGTCCGGTCGTGATCACCAGGCACGACGCCCCGCGGGTCGTGATCCTCTCGTTCGACGACTTCGAGGACCTTACCCGTACCCGCGAGCCCGGGCTAGGGGCGCTCGAAGCCCGCTTCGACGCGCTGCTGGCCGGCATGCAGAAGCCCCAGGCGAAGCGGGGTGTGCGGGCAGCTCTCGATGCCACTCCGGAAGAGCTCGGCCGGACTGCGGTAGCGGCCGCCCGCAAGCAGCGCAAGGCGCGCCGCGCTGGCTAGGTCCGCCTTCGCCATCACGGTCCTCGCCGGCGTCAACGGCGCGGGAAAAAGCAGCATCGGCGGCGCGATGCTCCGTGCCTCGGGCGCCGACTACTACAACTCGGACGAGGCGGCCCGCGAGATACGTTACGCGAACCCCGCTCTCACCCAGCGAGAAGCGAACGGCCTCGCGTGGGGCAAGGGCTGCGATCTGCTCGCCGGCGCTCGATCGACGAACGCAAGGACTTCGTCTTCGAGTCGACCCTGGGCGCGCATACCATTCCGGCATTGCTCGCCGAGGCCGCCGATGCGGGCGCCGCGGTCCACATCTGGTTCGTGGGCCTGGATAGCGTCGAGCGCCACCTCGCTCGCGTCCGTGCGCGAGTGAAAGCCGGGGGCCACGACATTCCCGAGGCCGACATCCGGCGGCGCTACAAGGCGAGCCGTGAGAACCTCGTCTGGCTCATGCCGAAGCTTGCCTCCCTGCACATCTACGACACTCGATCGAGGCCGATCCCGCCTCGGGCAAATCGCCGCGCCCGAAGCTCCTCCTGCATCTGGACGGCGGCCGCATCGTCGCGCCCGCGGACCTGCGCGCAACACCGAACTGGGCCAAGGCGCTGGTCGCGAAGGCGATGCTCATCGCGGGCGGCGGGAAGCGGTAGCCGGCAAGCCGGCGCGGCATGACTCCGGGCTATACGACTACCGACGTACGGCCCACGCGGGCTCGAATCACGCTGCGAACAGCACAAATGAAAACAGCCACCGCGAGGGTGGCTCTTTTCATTTGTGGCGTCCCCACGGGGGTTAGAACGCGTTATTTCCTCGGTCGCCCTGCCGGTCGAGGCTTGCTTGAATGTCGCCTGAGGGATGCCTGCCTATTTCAGACGCCGGCTGTGGGGAGTGATCTGTGGAATGAGGAAGCGCCGCCCGTGTGCGCTCGAGCAAGGCACTGAAGGCGAGAAGCTTCCCGCGACTCAGCAGGCCATACCTCGTCGCAAGTGCGACGCCAAAGTCCGGGGCGCTCAGCATCTCGAGCACAAGATAGCTGCAGAAATCCCACCGACGCGCCACCCAGCTCCGATGGATCCGCTGGAGCGGTACGTTCAGGCTGCCCGGGTTCGCCAAAGCGCTCATGTCGAGCTGACTGGTCGGCGTCTTGCCCAGGGTGACTTGCAGCCCCGCGCCACCGATGGCCTGGAAAAACGCGGCTCGCGCAATGCCGTTAGTACCGGAGGACAGGAAGATCACCCTTCGGGTCGTGAGCTGGAGCTGCCCGACGTACGACCCGAAAAGGGTCGCACCGACTTTGCGTCCCTCCCAGCAGTAAAGCCCGTCAATGACACTGAGAACTCGCTCTGGCGTGTCCATGGCGATCCGACGCCTCGCAGTCTGGCAGGCGACCAATCTTGGGCCGGCAGATCGCGATGGTCAACGAGGGTATTCGAGGGCCCAGCTGCGCTAGTCGCCTGTGACCGCTGCCGCGATGGGCGGTCATATCGAAGTGGCGTCCCCACGGGGAACCCCGGCCGAGATAACGCCCCCGACGGCGGCGTGGTTGCGGGCGGCCTGACGAGTCGTCCGCCGGGTCGGACAACCAATCAGCTTCGGGTTGGCTCGGTTCTTCCGCCAATATTGACTACTTGGTCCGGCGGAATCGATGCATCTCGGATTACGTCTACTCGGTAGGTCGCGCGAGGCTCACCGTTCAATGACAATTCAAAGACAATCTCACCGTCGCCGCGACACTGGACCCCTTGAATTGTCTGCAAGACTCTGTGGCGGGTTCCAGTCAAACGCATGTTCGCGCGCCCGGTCACCGGTTCGTCGCCCGGCGGTGTCACCCGAAGGACGCATTGGAAGTCCTCATTCGGATTGTCGTCCGGCTCCTGCCGCCACACCGACAATGCCGCCATCGACGGAATTAGGAGTGGGAATCCCGGCGATCGCAACTCCTCATAGATATTGATGGCACTGACGCCGTGTCGTCCTATCAATCGTGACGACCTGAGCCACGATGAAGTAGTCAAGAGTCGGCATAGACGCCGCAGCATGCACGAATGTAGGTTGCTGGGCGGTGGGCATCATCGGCATCTTCTTCACCTCGGTTCCGACCTCTGACTCTTCGCCCGTAGTGCTGGCCGTTGTCAAAAGAATGGGGCGACCCCCAGTCCGTATCAACCCCCATGATCCATGGATTTGGGCCGCCTACTAGTAGCAGTCCGCCAGGTACTCCTGCGTACATCGGCTCGGGACGCACGACCGGCCCAACAGTAATTGTTCCTACCGCTTGACTCCTTGTCCGAACGGCTGGGAAATCAAGCCCGAGGTCCCATTCGTAACACGATATCCCGATCCACGGGTCTCTTGAACCCGGCGACGTAGAGCGAAGTTAACGAATTTCTTTGTAATCATTGGTACTGCCCTTCGTCGATACTCGAGCCCCGCGGCCGCAACACGGGGGGCCAGCGGCATTTCACTCACCTTGATGGCGGAAAGCTGCTCTAAGAATCGAGTCGCGAAGTCGGTCGGTATTACCACCAACGCAGCAGCGACCGCAGCTACGATGGAATCCCAGCCAAACTTCATTCCTGGCCGGAAATCGGCCAACAGGTTGCGAACGAACTGTTCAATCTGTTCTTCCGAAATTGACCCTCCGGCGATCTCATCCCGCAGGCTTCGTACCTCCCTTGTCGATACAAGGTACTCGTAGAGAGCCTTGCTGCTGGATATCGAGCTAATCCTCGTTGCGAAATCGTCGCTCAAGAAATCATCGAGAATGCTCATGGTCTTTCAGTCCAAAATTCGAGATGAAACTCGTCCTCAAGGAACGGCACATCGTTGAAGTGATGTAGTACTTCTGAGGCCGAGTCGCTCCACTTACTAATTATCCAAGGAATTTTCTCGTCACGGAAGTCTCGGATTTCAGCAACCACCCCGACGTGAAAAATGGACTTAGTCAGTTTCCACGAATAGACGGCGATGTCGCCGGGCATCAGCAACTCGCCCCCCCGAAGCGGTCGATAGCCATCGTCCTGCCGAATGAGAGCGACTTGACCATGATCGTCATAGAATGCGGTTCGACGGGTCGCCCATGTCATTCCAAAGCAGTTATAGAGGCCATATAGCGGCACTCGCACTGTCCAGTTCCTGTGCCTTGCCAGCCGGTCGTTATCCTGCCGAGTAGAAGCTGCATCTGGTCGAAGCGGAGCTTGTTCGTTGACGATGCGGTTCTTCGCCCGTGTATCTAATGCGATACCCGTCGGAGGTGTGCCAGTCATACCAATTAGCTGGAACATGGTTTTGATGATACACCGGCCGACCGTCCGGCCGCCCCCCGCGACACCCCTCACCAAGCGTGGCGGCGGGGCGACGAATCAGTGGTGCGAGCCAGCATTAGCCTGAGGGTGCGCGTAGTATCTTCTGCTCCGTTCAATTTGGGAGGATTAGCAAATGCGTAGACCGGCCGCGGTACAAAGAGCACACGAGTTGGTTAACTTCTACGTCCAGAATCAGACGATCGGGCAAGCGTCAGGCGCCACCATTGCGAAGATCCTGACCGGAATGCATGCCGGAACTCGTCAAGTATTTCGTCACCGTTGACGACAAAGAGGCGTAGTAGGTCGCAATCTCGCGCGGCGGGGGCGTCCGGCCGGTCTGGCCTACCCGTCCGAACGCCTCCCAGCGCCCCCAGCCACGCCCCGCGTGGTGGGCGACCCGGTTACCCGGCCGGTGGGCGGCGCGTGCCTAGAAGCGGTCGTCGTCGTGACAGCGCGCGACGACGGCGGCGGTGATCAGCTCGCCCGGGCAGAACTGGAAGCACGCCATTCGTTCGTCCGCGAGTTCGACCATCACCATCAGCGTGCGGCCGTCCTCGCACAGGCCGAAGGACTCGACGTGGGCGACGGTCGCGCCGTAGGCCTGCGGGCCGGGGGCGAAACCTCGTGTTACCACCAGCCTCATCGCGTCCGCCGCTCCTCGAGCGCCTTGATGCGCGCCTCGAGCGCCTTCGCGCGCTCGATCAGCCGCTCGAACTCTACGAGCTGCGCCTTCGCGTGGGCGCCCCCGTTGTCGCGCGCGTAGAGCATGGCCAGCGCGCCTGTTCGGTCTCGACGGCGCTGAGCCGCGTGTTGAGCGACCCGTTGACGACCGAAACCATGGCGCGCGCGACATAGCCCTCGACGGCCTCCAGCATCCGCTGGGCGAGCGCCTCCAGCCGCGGATCGGCCGCTTCCACCGGGCGAGCGCGGCTGCGTCGGCGGACTTGATCGCCGTGATTGTCGCCTCGGCGTTCATGGGCAAGACGACGGCGCTCAGTTCCAACCATGCCCACCGGGTGAACCTTGTGCCGTGAGTGCCGTGAATCGCCTCGGACTCGATCGCCTTGAAGCCGATGGAAACGCCCTTGACGAGTCGGTTCTTGATCAGGTGCCACGACTCGTCGATCCGATCTTTGAGCTTGCCGGGGTCCGCGACCTGGGCGATGCGCGCGCGGAAGGGAATCCCCTCCGAGTTCGGCGCGGCCCACGTGACCTCCCCGATGGGTTGCTTGTGGTCGTGATGAAGAAGGAGCGGAATCGGCAGGTCGAACTGCGCGCCCAGCGGTTCGACCACGTCCTCCGCGCGGTCGGGCGTCGGGGTTGACGCGGTGCCCTCGATCTCGCGCCGCTCCTCGTCGAGCGCCTTGACGGTCAGCAGGCTGTGCGCGCGGTCCATCTAGTAGTCGGCCACGAAGAAGCTCGCCGCGTCGGCCGCGGCGCGCTGGAAGTTCACGACGCGCAGGAGCTTCAAGAGCTTCGTGTGCGTCTGGAAGGCCGAGACCACGTCCGCCCCGCCGCCGCTCGGCGCGTCGTCGAACTGCACCGCGGCCGTCCCGCTCGCGCCGAGCAGGAGGATTCCGTCGTCCGCAACCAGCACCTTCGATGCGTCGATTAGCGCGATCACGTTGCCGCCGGGGCTGCCGACGAGCGCGCACGCCGTCGTGGTCACGAAGGGCACGTTCCAGATCGAGCCGCCGGTCGCGCCCATCTGCGGGAAGACGCGAAAGCCGTTCGCGTCGCGCAGCCGCGCGAGAAAGAGCGCCGTCGCCGGAGCGCAGACGCCGAGCGCGCGCTTGAGGTCGTTTGCGTGCGTCGCGGCGAAGAGGGCCGCGAAGTCCGCCTCGACCTGCGTCGCGGAGGCGCCGGTGTACGGCGTCGGGCTCAAGCCGTGGAGCAAGCTTCCCGGCCCGTTGTCGGTGGGGCCGAGATCGGGGTCGATGAGCGCGCGGTCGAGCGCCGTGACGTCGGCGCGCTTCATCACCTCGTTGATGTTCGCCGCCACGCCTGGCGTCCAGTCGTCGAAACTCTCGCTGGTGAATCCCACCATGCACGCGAGCTTCTTCTGGGGCAGGCGCGCCGTCGAGGCGAGCGTCAGCCGCGTCAGCGGGATCGGCACCCCCGGCCCGGTCCACGCCGATTGGGGCGGCACCGTCTCGACGATCGTGTTCTGGTCGAAGCTGATGCGCCGGTACTTGAGCTGCGCGAGAACGCTGTCGGTTTCGTTGCACGCCACCCAGTCGCGCGAGACGACTTGGTACGCGCTCAGTTCGGAAGCCCAGCCCGCGTCGAGCGGCGACCCCGCCTCCACGGCGCCCTTGCACACCTGCTCGACGTTGCGGCTGAGGATTGCGAAGCGCCCCGCCTCCTGGGCCATCTTGTAGTCGTCGCCGTTGTGCTTGAGCAGGAGCCAAGCGAGCGCGAGCAGGCCCAGCTCGCGCTTCTCAGCCAGTTGACGCTGGTCTCGCTGATCCATCGCTGCGCGCCTCCCTTCGTGTCGAGTTGGCGTCGATTGTCGACTCGCGTCACGGGGGATGCAGGACTAGGGTGGGACTAAGCGCTTCGGTCCCACTTCCACGCGCCAGACCACGCCGCCGCTGTGGCGCAGCGCGAGCCGACGCACGACGAGGCCGCCGAGGTCGCGGCCCTCGATTCGCTCCAGCGCGAGTCCCAGCCGCCGCGCGCGCTCAGGGGGGAGCCGAGGCTCGCGACCAGCGCGGCGTGCAGACGCGCGTCGAGGCCCGCGCCCGCGACCAGCTCGCGCGCGAGGAAGTCCCGGTCGCCGCGCGCCGCGCGGATTGCGACGAGCAGGTCCGCCGTCGCCGCGTCCCCCGCGAACACGCAACGCTCCAGCGCATCGACCCGCGCGTGCAGCGCATCGACCCGCGCGCGCAGCGCCGCGACCTCGGACCTCAGGGCTTCGTCATCGCCGCTCATGATTTACCCGGGGGGTGGTCGCAGATCCAGAGACACACAAGCGCCTGACCGTCCGGGCGATTCGCGCGAAAAAAATCTCATTCTTGGTCCGACGAAGAAATCTTTCTTTCCTTCGTGCGGGTTGCGCCGGGGATGACGCGGGATCGTGCGCGCGTCGCGGGCGCGTTGCGCAGGGGTTGACGCGCGGTCGCGAGGGGGTGAGCGCGCGTGGCCAATCTGGCTCTAGTACGTGGCCAATCTTCTGCTCGCACGCGCGCGTATCGAGAATGACCGATCTGGCCAATCTAACCAATCTTTTTTCACAACCCGTATGAAGCTGCGCGTTGAACCCTGACTCAACTACTTCTCGCATATTCTTGAAAATGGTTGTCCAGATTGGCCAGATTGGCCATTCCCAATATTTGCCAATCTAAGCATAATCTCGGCCAATATGGGACAACCCCTCTCCCCTTCGGCCACGGAACGGCGACTCTGAAGCCGCCTCTCGAATGCCGCGCGGCAGACTTCGAGACTAGGGAAGCCCACACCCGAACACGTCCCTCGTACTCTAAGCAGCATTCGCCCTGTCTCGGCTGAGACTCGGCACGATCTTGCGCCAAGGCCATTCCAACTTCGACCTCACTTAGCGCGTCGCTTTGTGCCTGTCTGTGTCGTACTCGCAAAGTACTCCCTGTGCAGCACAGTATTTGCGAGACTCGCCCCTTCCAGTCCTCAGCACCCCGAGTGAGCGTGCCGCGCATGAGGATTTCATAGGAAAACTTTTCGACCGGCGTGAGTGAGTAGACCTTGTTCTCCAACAACACCTCGGTGGCTGGTGGATTGCGTAGGTCCACGTCTTGGTAGCTCTGGTGCAGCAGGTGATGAAGCAGCGCTGCGTTGCCTCCGCCGTTGAATCGCTTCCAGATCGCCGCGAAGTACTTAACGTCCTGCGCATCAATATGGCCAGGTCGAGGACGAAGAATCGGCGCGCATCCCGGCCGGCAGGTACAACCCAGTCATGGTTTGACGCAGTTCAGGAGTGCGAATGTGAGTTCCTCGCTGCAAGTCATCGAAAAACTTGCTCTCCATCATCACAACGTCCTCGGTGATCAACCCGTAGACCACCCCTTGCGCGGCAGGATCGCCAGCGAACAGCGCCTCATCGGCGGGCAAAGGACGAGTGCATCGCGCAGGTGGGCGTTGAAGTTTCCCGTGACCATGCGCGGTGTCGTGACGTGGATGAAGTGGCGTCGAACAGGCGCCCAAAGGCTTGGACGGCCGTCCCCTTCCCGGTGCCCTCGCCGCCGCGCAGCACGATCGCGGTGCCGGGCTTCCTGGCGGGTTCTTGGACAGCCTGCGCCATCCACGCGATGAGCCACTTGTTGCCATGCTCGCGTTCCGAGCAAACGACATCGCGCAGGTGCGCGAGGGTCCGCGAGCAGTCTCCAGGTTTTGACTTGCACCGCGAATCCGCGCCACAGGTTATATGCCTTGGGTGGTGCGCCACCGGCAGGCCAAAGGCCAATCGACTCATACGTGCGACGGTCTTTGTGCTGGGTCCAGAACTTGACGCGCGAGATGGTGCTGTCTCCCACCTTGGGGACCATGGCATAGAGCAGTTCCAGGTCTTGGGGTCGGAGGAAACGAATCACATCCCCCGATCAAGCATTCCGTCGCGCTCTTCGCGCAGGATCGCGGCCTTCCGACAACCAAGATCACCGCATGGCGCTCATTTAGATCGCGCACGACGATGCGGTCGGCGTCGCCAGATCGATGCCTTCAAGCGCGTCGAACCGCGCGCGAAGTTCGGCGCGTCCAGCTCCTTGTCCACGAGGGGTGCGAGCCAGTCATCGAGGCCAAGACGTTCGCCGTTCGGCGCGCGGCCGAGCCGAACGATGCGCACGGTGGCTTCGCCCGCGCCTGCGCGTATTCAACGAATCGGCGCGCAGCACCGGCCAATGTCCTTCTCCGGGTCCTCAATGTCACCATCTCGACCAAGTCGATGCGATCACCGGCTCTGATGTCGTCGAAGATCTCGGGAAGCGGCGCGCGGTGACGCGAGAACCCCCAACATCCACCGATACCACACGCATCAAGGCCGAGGTACTTGACCCCTGAGGCGGTCTTCTTTTCGCCCTCGACGACGAGCTTGCGCGCGCTCTGCTGCCAACGCTGCCGGTGAAGGTCGCTTCGAAACCAAACCTGTTTTCGCGGTCCTTGGGGCCGACGTACTTGTCTCGGCTCGGTCAAAGCGGTCGCGGTAGAAGTCGCTGCCCGATAGAGGACGCGGTAGCCGAGCACCGGCTCGTCGAACCCTTTGCCGTTCTCATCGGGCAGCGCCTGCACGTATAGGTCCTTCGGCGTTAGGCGCGAGCGAGCCAGATCCGCGAGGGCCATGAACTCCTGAGACGATGCGGGGACTGGGGCCTGCTTGGACTTCGAAGGGTTCATTTATTTTGGTGGACTGACTCAAGTTGAACTGGCGCGGCGCGCTGGCGCAGATCCTCCGTGAGTTCCGGAAGCTCGCAGCGCTCCTTGGATAGCACCCGCAGGTCGGCGTCGAAGGTCGCGCCGCTCAACCCGGATTGTATATGCCCAGCGGAAAGCTCGTGTGATGTCGTGCAAGTTGGCGCCGAGCGCCTGGTAGTAAGCGACGAGCCGGGACCGGCCCGCGTTGCGCTTGATGCCATCCAAGACTCCGATCGCGGGCCGGAGCCGCTGGAGAATGCGTTCTTCATACTGCGTGCTCAGTTCGATTCCCACATACAGCACGGTGAACTGCTTCGGTTTGCATCGTGTGACTCCTTGTGCTCTGGTGTGGGCTCGCAGGACGCGCCGGGAGCCCGGGCGGCGTCCTCTTCCCTTCTTCTGTGGCGGCGCGGGCGGCAGCGCCTCGATCGCCTCGCGCAGGCTTTCGGCGCTGCTCTTGCAGCCGCAACTCATCGCGCGCGAGCATTTCGCTGATCACGGAGAGGAACGGCAGCAACGCGGGATTGACGACGGCGGGCTTTTTCGGACGGGCTTCAACGCTTGCGCCCTGCCTGCGCCCCCAGCAACGCCGCCATGACGCGGTCGATCATGGGCTGGGTCACGCTGAGATCCAGCCTGGTTCGACGTGTGAGACCGTCGCCTGCGTAACGCCCGCTCTCCGTGCCGGCACCGGTTGCGTGAGGCCGAGCCGCCTGCGCCATTGCCGCATGTCTCGCCCCACCTCGATGCTTGCCCGCGTAGTTTTACCCTTCATGAATACCGTTTATAATTGGTCGTAACTTATATGTATATCTAAACAAATAGGAGATTGCGGTGCGTTTCCAGTTACAGCCACGCGATGAGGAAGCGATCAGAGCGACGCTCGCTTTCGCGAATATGGAGCGAGTCGACACCGACGAGGAAGTCGAGCAGCTCTTCGAGGGAGCCATGGATCTCTCGTCGATGTCGTCAGCGAAGTCGGACTACGCGCAGATACGGGACGCGGTTCGGGACTGGCTGGAGAGCATTACCCGATCGGAACGCGGGTGCCGCGAGGTATGGGATGAGGTCGCGAGATTTTCGAAAGACATGATCCATCCCGAGGTCGTGCTGTCAGAGTCGGGAAGGCGCGAGATGAAGCTCGACTACTACTTCGATGACGTCGATGCGGTGGTCGTGTTTGCCGTTGCCTTGATCCTTGATGAGGGCTATGGATTGAAGAAGAAGCTCCAACGATGCGTGTGTGGGCGCTTCAATCTTGATTTCAAGCCCAAGGGCCGTCCCCGTAAGTACTGCTCTGCCGCGTGCGCCGCGCGGGCCAACTACGAGGGGTTCGCGGGTACTAAGAGCGGCCCCCAGCGCACCCATGACTCACGTAAGAAGCATTCATTCAGCACCCGTCAGCGAAAAGGAAGAAGTCATGATCCCGACCATCTGCGCCGCATATCTGCGCAAGTCCACCAAAGACGAGCGCGCCGCTAGCGACAAACTGAAGTCCGTCAAGCGCCAGGAAGAGGAGATTCGCGCCTACGTGAAGAGGAAGGGGTGGGTTCTCCCCGACCACCTCGTCTTTTCGGACGACGCCGTTTCCGGCGGTGAGTGGGACAAGCGAAAGGAGTTCCAGCGGATGCTCGCCTTGCTGCCCAAGGGATGCAGAAAGCCGCCCTTTGAGGTGCTAGTCATGGTCGATCCGAGTCGATTCGGTCGCGATCAGGAACGCGTCCCCTACTACCTCGCGCACCTCCGCGACTCGGGGGTGCGATCTACTACAGCGACGACGACCGCGAGGAAAAGCTCGACACGCCTGACCGAGGTCCTGATGTCGAGGTCTTACGCCTTCGAGGTCGGCGAAGCAAGGCGGGACCCAGCGGTCGCGCGCCGCGTCGTTCACCGGAGGGGCGAAGGGCTTCGTCGCGGGCGGCGTCGTCTTCGGCTACGACGAACGTGCGCGTGTTCCCTCGACGGCGACACGGCGACGAAGAAGGCCGCACGTCGACTAGCGAATCAACGCCGCGCAGGCCGACGCCGTTCGGCGCATCTTCCGCATGTACGCGGCGACGGCTACGGGCACCCGACCATCGCAAGACGCTCAACGGCGACCCGCGCTACGCCGACCTCTCGAGAGCGTACTTCGCCGGGCGCGGCCCGCGCCGCCGCGCAAGGGCACGGGTCGTGGGCGGGGTCCTCCGTGCGCGCGATGCTCATCAACCCGCGCTACACGGGCGTGGATCAGCCTACGGCGAGTGGAGGAAGATTACCGGCACGGAACGAAGCGTCGCGTGCGCCAGCCAGACGAGGCCGTCAGCGCGTCGAGCGCGGGACCTGCGCATCATCGACGGCCGTTGTGGCGCGCGGTGAGGCGCGGCTCGCCGCCGCCGAACGTACCTCCGGACACGAGCGGCCAGCTTGGACGCCCGGCACGGGTCGAGTCGAAGTACCTGCTGACGGGCCTCGCGCCGTGCGTCAGTCTGCGGCTCAACATCACGATGGTCGGCGGGCGCGGCGGCAGCGGGGACGCGCCACCCGCTCTTCTACTACGGCTGCACCACCACAAGAATCGCGGCGACACGGTTTGCGCCAACGACCTGCGCGTGCGCTGGGCGAGGCCGACGCGCTCGTCATCGAGCGAAGTCAGCGAGTTCTTGACGCCGGAGGCCATGGACTACGCGTCGACAAGGCGCGTGGCGCTCGTGGCCGCGAAGCAGACGAGCGCGCCGACGAGCCCGAGCGGCTCGACGCCGAAGCCGCGCGGCTGCGAAAGGAACTCGACCGCTTCCTGCGCGCCGATCGCCGAGGACGGCGCGCCGCGTCGGTCGCTGGTGCAGGAAATCAGGAAGCGCGAGTCTCGGCTAGCGAGATCGAGGCCGAACGCGCGGCGCTGGCGACGGTCGCGCTTCCCTCGCCGAGCTGGAGCGCGGCTGCGGAAGGCGTTCCGGGCGCGGCTGGAGCAGATTCGACGAGCTGCTCCTCGCCGACGTGCCGCGCGCCCGCGAGGCGCTCCGGTCGGTGCTCGACGGCCAGATCGAGTTCCGGCCCGAGGAGCGCGACGGCCAGCGAGGGCTACCGGCTGCGCTGGCCGCTCGCGACCACCGCCCTGCTGGGACGGTTATCTTGGAGTGGCGTCCCCACGGGGATTCGAACCCCGGTTATCGCCGTGAAAGGGCGGTGTCCTAGGCCTCTAGACGATGGGGACCACAAACAAATCGGGAGCAGAGGCGCTCCCGATTTGGCGAAGCGGAAATCCGTCTGGTGGAGGTAAGCGGGATCGAACCGCTGACCTCTTGCATGCCATGCAAGCGCTCTCCCAGCTGAGCTATACCCCCGACCGAGTCGGACATTATATCAGCCGGAGGCGGCCCGATCCAGCCGCCCGAGCGCCACGTCACGCCTGAGAGCGGCGGCGATGGCGTCGATGGCGGGCGTTTGCGCCTGGCCGGTGAGGGCCACGCGGAACGGCATCATCACCTGGGGCGGCTTCACGCCGAGGGCCTTCACCGTCTCCTTGAGCGTGGCGCTCACCGAGGGCGCATTCCACTGCGAAAGCGCGCGCATCTTCGGTACCAGCTCGCCCAGCACGCGCCGGCCGGCCTCGTTCAGGTGCTCCTTCGCGAGCGCGGGATCGGGATGCGCGGGCTCGGCCATCGCCATGAGGAAGGCCTCGTGGTCGGCGAGCAGCTGGAACTTGGCGCGCCCCGCCGCCGTCATCGCGACCGGGTCCATCGCCGCGGCGACGAACTTGTACACCTCGGGCTTCTCGCGCTCGAGCCGCTCCACGAGCTCGGCGTCGGAGAGCTTCTTCAGGTACTCGCCGTTCAGCCACTTGAGCTTCTCCGGATCCCAGCGCGCCGGCGACTTGCTCACGTGCCCAAGGTCGAACCACTGGACGAGCTGCTCGCGCGAGAAGATCTCCTCGTCGCCGTGGGACCAGCCGAGCCGCGCGAGGTAGTTCACCATCGCCTCCGGCAGATAACCCTCCTCCTTGTACTGCATGACGCTCACCGCGCCGTGGCGCTTGGAAAGCCGCTGGCCGTCCGCGCCCAGGATCATCGGCACGTGGCCGAAGAGCGGCAGGTCGGCGCCCAGCGCGCGGTAGAGGTTGATCTGGCGCGGCGTGTTGTTCACGTGGTCGTCGCCGCGGATCACGTGGGTCATCGCCATGTCGATGTCGTCGACCACCACGCCGAAGTTGTACGTGGGGACTCCATCGGCGCGCAGCAGCACGAGGTCGTCCAACTCCTCGTTGGACACGGCGATCGGCCCCTTCACGAGATCGTCCCAGCCCACGTCGCCGGAAAGCGGGTTCTTGAAGCGCAGCACGGGGGTCACGCCCTTCGGCGGCGTCTCGCGCGAATCGCGCCAGCGCCGGTCGTATCTCGGCTTCTCGCCGCGCGCGAGCTGCGCCTCGCGCATCGCCTCGAGCTCCTCCTTCGACGTGTAGTCCCGGTACGCGAGGTCCTTCGCGAGGAGCCGCTCGCCGATCTCGCGATAGCGCTCGAGGCGCTTCATCTGGAAGAACGGGCCTTCGTCCCAGTCGAGGCCGAGCCACTGCATCGCGTCGAAGATCGCCTGCTCCGATTCCTGCGTCGAGCGCTCGAGGTCGGTGTCCTCGATGCGCAGGATGAACTTGCCGCCGTGGCGGCGCGCGTACGCCCAGTTGAAGAGCGCGGTGCGGGCCCCCCCGAGATGGAGATAGCCGGTGGGGCTCGGTGCGAAGCGGGTGCGGATCATGGGAATGCGGCGCTCGAAACCGCCATTTTACGGTCCGCGCCGCCGGGCCGTGGCTCGCGCCCGATCCGCTCTGCTAAAATGTCGCTCTTCCCGGGTCGTTAGCTCAGCGGTAGAGCACTCCCCTCACACGGGAGGGGCCACTGGTTCGATCCCAGTACGACCCACCAGGAATCAGCGGGCCACGTCGCGAGGCGTGGCCCGTTTTCGTTCCGGCGCGCGGGTCAGTACCCCTTGTCGTCCCAATAGCAATTGCTGCCGTTGGGATGGATGTACCAGTTGAGCGACGAGTTCTTGAACACCTCCTCGGAGCCCGCGAACATGTCGTTGTTCTGGGGATTCGCCTGGACCGTCGTGTCGCACAGGGTGCGGCCCGAGCAGTCCTTGCCCTCCTTCACCTCGCCGCGGATGTAGTAGAAGCTGCCGAACGCGTAGTGGCCGCTGCTCCAGGTGCGGTCCGACAGCGGGTTCACGCAGCCATAGTCCATGTGCGTGGTCTTGGCCAGGTCGTAGATGGTGATCCAGACGTAGCGGTCGTTGTACTGGTTGTGGGTGTAGAACTTCGGCACCACGAGCGACGTGGCGCCGGCGGACTGCGCGGCGAGTGCGGCAGCGGCGGCGAGCAACAGCTTCCCCGTGGTTTTCATTGTTCCCTCCGGAAAGCGGGTTGAGAAGGACGGCGCGCCCAGCATAGGCCGATTCCGCGGGGGTATTAGCGCACGTTAACGAGTCCGTGCATAATGGCGGGGCCCGCCGGCGGCACGCGCACCCGGACACGGGAGCCGATCCACCGCTGCGACCTGGGAAGAAGAAGACAAGTGAGCCCCGCCGACTGGCAGGAAAGACTGCGACTCGCCACGACGGACACCGAGGTGATCGCCATCGCGAAGGATTACCTCGACTCGCTCCCTGCGGCCGACGCCGCGATGCTGCCGCCGCGCTGCCAGCCGCGCGCGCTGCTCTGCGCCCACGACGTCTCGTCGTACGCGTTCGAGCTCGTGGGGCAGTACGCCGAAGCGACCAACGCCTCGGTGAACCTCGTCAACCGGCTCGCGGTGTTCTTCACCCAAGCCTCGATCCGCCTGTCCGAGCTCGTGAGCAGCGCGAGCGCCGCGTCGGCCCCCGTCCGGGCCTCCGCGGCCGAATCGCCCTGACGCTGCCGGCGGCCTATCCCCGCTTGTAGAAGTAGTATTCCGCCGTGTAGGGCACGCGCGCCTCCTGCCCCATCCTCGATGCGTCGCAGATGGCCGTGGGCTCCGCGCCGCCATGGGTCGCGACACGCTGGACGCTCGTCACACCGCTGAAGCGCCCTTCGTGCGCGGCGGGCGTGCCGGCCAGCAGCAGCCACGGGATGTTTCCGGCGCCGCCGTCCTGCTTCTGGCGCACGGCACCTTTCACGCTGCTGCCATCGCTGGTCGATTCCCAGGTGGGTCCGGCCCCGTGATGTCCAACCACGGCCCCGCCTTCGCGCAGCGTCGCCTCGGGCGCGATGAAGACCCAGTTGTACGCATACGCATCGACTGTGCTCTGCTTGCAGGCGTAGACCTGTACACCCTGCGCCTGCAGGACGAACGCGGGTTGCTCGCCGGCGGGCGCGCGCAGCTCGGGGGAAAGGCCGGCCGGCTCGTTGAGCGCGGCAAGGGCGGCGGGAATGGCGGCAAGCAGGGGAAGGACGACAACGAGACGCTTCATTTCGACTCCGAACGATTTGGGGAGCCGCGCAGGATACACGCGGCGCGCCGCCTCGCGAAGTGCGAATGCTCTTTACGATTTCACCGGAATAATCGCGTCATTTCGCGGGACGGACATGCGTTTCGGCCGCGTCATCGTTCGCCGTCGCGAACATCCACGACATGCGGGGAGTGCCTGCGGGAGGAAGCCTACGCGGCGCGTTTGGCGCGGGAGGCGCGGCCCCTGAGCGCGGCCACCGCGCGCGCCGCCGCCTTGCGCGTATAGAAAGAGCCGTTGCGTTCGAAGCCCGCCACGAGCGAGGCGCGCGCCGCGATCACGCGGCCGCAGAGCGCGCGATCGACGATGACTTCCTCCGGCAGCCCGTCGAGGAGGTGCAGGGGCGCGAGGCGGCCATCCGCGAAGCGCGAGAGATACAGCTTCTGCGAGGCGTAGTCGAAGAACGCGGGCCGGAATGCGGCATGCGCATTCTCCTGGCTGCGCCCTCCTGTGCCCAGATGGAGGGTGTTCTCCTCGTCGAGGCGCTGGCGGTTCATGACGTCCTTCATCGCATCCTCCTCATGCCCGGCGGGCCACGCCGGTTCCATGGCCGCGAGTCTCCGCGCGAAGCGGCGCCGCGGATATGGAAAACTGCGCATTCGGAGGGCGGACGACGTTACAGGCGCAACCGCCCTGCAACGCAAACACGCCTGCGGGTGGCGTGTGTTTCAACGCGCGGAAAGACCGTGCGGGAATCTTTCTTCTGCAATCATTCGATCGGCCAGTCGCATGGTCCGAAAGTATGGAGATCGATTGTGGAATGGTCGTGAAGTCCGCCGCCCGTTCTTGTGTATGTACGTATGTACCTGCATAATAGGGGCCCATGGCCAAACCACCCCGCAAGTCCCTCGAGATCGAGCGCGTCCAGACCGGCGTGAAGCTCGAGAAGCGCCTGCTCAAGGTGCTGAAGGGCATCGCCGAGTACCACGACCTGACGCTGGGCGACCTGCTCGAGGGCATCGTGCTGCACGCCTTCGAGGGCAAGGCTCCGTTCGGGCGGGAGACGCTCGCGCGGATCGCGCAGCTGAAGGCCGTCTACGGCCTCGACCTTCGAGCCGCGGACAGCCATCGCCTCGTCGAGCACCGCGGCCATGACTGAGCCCTTCCGCGCCGAGCACGCGGTGCGCTCATGCTCGTTCCAGCTTCCCCTATACGTTCGCTGCACCCCGGGCTCCCGCATCGCGACGGTGAGCGTGCTCTGCGTCCCGCTCGCGCCGGATCGCTGCGAGGTGGCTGTGACCTACGCCTTCACGGGGCTTGGCGATGAGGGCAATGCGTGGGTACGAGCGATGGATGCGAGCCGCTACGAGGCGTTCATCGGCTCTTGGAAGGCGGCCATCGATGCAATTCTCGCCGGTGGCTGACTTGGCGGTCGAAGGCGATGGTGACCGCCCCGCCCGCGGCCGTGATCGACACGCGGCGGTTCAGCTCGTCGTAGCTGTAGCGCGTGGTCGAGCCGTCGGCCGAGGTGCCCGTGCGGTTGCCCTGCGCATCGTAGGTGTGGCTCACGACGTCGCCCCACGGATCGGTCTCGCGCTCGAGGCGGTTGAAGGCGTCGTAGGAGCGGATGTGCGCGCGCGTGGGGCCGGCGTAGGTCTCGGTGGTGCCCGTCACGTTGCCGTTGCCGTCGTAGGCGGTGGCGATCGACTGCAGCCCGTCGGCGCTCGCGGAGTAGCTCTTCAACGTCTCGCGATTGCGCGCGTCGTAGGTGTACGTCGTGACCTGGCCGTTGGCGTCGGTAAGCCTAGATGCCGGGGATCACGGGGTTATAATTCCCTGTACGAAGCGGGCCCGGTTCGCGGCATCCCGAGCGGAAGCGTCAGCCGTGCCAATCGCGCCCAAGTGAGGTGATCCATGAGCACCAATGCGCAATCGCTGATCGACAAGCTGCGCCAGCTACCCCCGGAGCGCCTCGAGGAGGTCGAGGACTTCATCGACTTTCTGCGCGCCCGCGAAGACGACCGCTCGCTCGTTCACGTTGCCGGCCAGATGAGCGAGCAGGCCTTCGCCCGCGTCTGGGACAATCCCGAGGACGCGGCATACGATGCGCTTTGATTTCGGCGACATCGTTCTCGTCCCCTTTCCTTTCAGCGATCAGACCGCCATCAAGAAGCGCCCCGCGGTCGTGGTGAGCAGCCGCGCTTACCATCAGGCGCGTTCCGACGTGGTCGTGATGGCCGTCACCAGTCAGTTGCACCCTGGCGCATCCTTTGGCGATATCCCGGTCCAGGAATGGCAGAAAGCGGGACTGCTCAAGCCATCCGCGATCAAGCCGGTCTTCGCCACGCTTCACAAGAGCCTGATACTCAAGTCGCTCGGCGGCCTTCAGGCGGCCGACCAGGCGGCGCTGCGCCAGGCGCTCGCGACGATCCTCGGCTGAGCTGCCAGGAGGCTGGCTGTAGAATCCGCGGCTTTGCCCGCGCATGCTCCTGGTTGCCCTTTGGCTCTGGCTCATCGCTCGCTTCGCCTCGCCTCTCCGCCGAGCATCCCGCGGCCGGCGCTTCGTCCCGGCCGCCCTCCCCGCCCTCAGGACTCGCAAGCCCGACTGGGCGGTCGAGGAGGTCGCGCGCCTCAAGGCGCTGATGCCCGATACCGGCTGCCGTCGCATCGCGGACACCTTCAATCGGCTCCACGCCGCGCGCCATGCGACGACCGTGAGCAAGACGTGGGTGGCCTATACCGTCCGCAAGAAGCGCCTCGAGATCGAGGAGCGGCGGCGAGCGTGGAAGCGGCGCCTTCCGCCGTCCATGCCAGCCAATCGCGTCTGGGGTGTCGATCTCACCGGCAAGGACATCGAGGGTGAAGTCCACCCGATCCTCGGCATCGTCGATCACGGCAGCCGCCTGGCGGTCGCGCTGCGCACACTCCCGGACAAGGCCTCGATCGCCATCCTCCGGGCCCTTCTCGACGCGATCGAGCGGCATGGCAAGCCGCGCGCGATTCGGACAGACAACGAGGCGGTCTTCAACTCGCGTCTCTTTCGATGGGCGCTCGTCTTTCTCGGGATTCGCCACCAGCGGACAGAGCTCCACTGCCCCTGGCAGAACGGACGCGTGGAGCGCTTCTTCGGGACACTCAAGGAGAAGCTCGAGGGCTGGGCCGTCGAGAGCCTCGGGGAGCTCGACTTGGCGCTGGGGGATTTCCGCGACTGGTACAACCTCGTGCGGCCGCACCAACACTTGCAAGGGTGCACGCCGGCGGAAGCGTGGGTCGGCATCGATCCCTACGGGTCAGTCCCCCAGGCAGTGCGCTACTTCTCGGCGTGGGATGGCTTGCTCACCGGCTTCTACATGCGCCGGTAGCTTCAGGCAAACGGAAGGAAGTCAGCCGGGCGCGAAACGTGAGTGTCCGCGGAGACGCGCGTCCGAAACGCGGACACGCGTCAATTTTGACGCGCCGGACGCATCCGTTGCTGCGAATTCAGGGGAGTGAACGATTGATGCTGCTCAATTGCTGAGTAATAAATGGCGGAGATCGCGAAAAACCGGCGCCTTCGAGAGGCGAATTAGCTCATCGGACGGTCGGACGGGGCACTGCTGTATTCCTGGCGGAGTCTTGGACACCTCAAACATCCTCGTTCCCAAGTCCCTTATGTCTGATTCTGGAACGTTGCCCCAATCGAAGGGTGCCTCCCATCTCCGATCTCTTTTCCGCGCGCCATTTGTTGTAGACGGCACGAGTGGCGTTATGGGCTTCCCCGGGCACTAGAACAGCCAGAGCTTTGTTTTCATCATATTGCGGAGAGTGCTCTTCCATCCAACGAGACACGACACCGTGATGTGATTCCATGCCTTCTCGCGGACTTGGCATCTCGCCGTGCTTACCGAGAACGAATGGTCCCGACTCGCCTCCGTCGGCCTGGGCGGGTTGGCGCGAAGGGAGAATTCTGATACCGGTCCGCGGGCCGGCGGGCCGCTGCGGTGACGCCCGACGACGACGCCTCGTTGCGAGACGATTTCGGGAATCGGAAGCATGCTCCATGCGGACCAGGGCGCGTGAGCAGGCGCGATCAGGTCCCCTTGCGCTTCTCCCAGCTGATGCTGAAGCGCCGCGCGGCCGCGTTCATGTGCCGGCGCATCGCCGCGCGGGCGCCGGCCGCGTCGCCGCGCGCGATCGCGCGCACGATTTCCCGGTGCTCGCGGATCGCCGACCCCCAGAGCGCGGGCGTGTCGAAGTGGTGCTCGAGGCGCAGGAAGAGCGGGCCCGTGCGCTGGGCCCAGAGCGTCGAGACGACGAGGGCGAGCGCGCTGTTGCCGCTCGCCTCGGCGATGCGCTGGTGGAACGCCCGGTCGGACTCGAGCGGCATGCGGCCCTGCGCGCGATCGGCGTCCATCTGGCGCAGCGCCTCCTCGATCGAGCGCAGCTGCGCCTTCGAGGCGCTCTTCGCCGCGAGCGCCGCGCACTCCGATTCCACCAGGGAGCGGGCGCGGATCAGCTCGAAGGGCCCGGAGTCCGAGGGCAGCGTCTCGTGGACGGCCGCCGCGCGCGGGCCGAGCACGTAGACGCCCGAGCCCATCCGCACCTCGACGTAGCCCTCGACCTCGAGCGCGATCAGCGCTTCGCGCACCGAGGGGCGGCTCACGCCGAGCGCTCGCGCGAGGTCGCGCTCCGGGGGCAGGCGCGCGCCGGCCGTGTACTCGCCCTTCTCGATCAGCGCCGCGATCTGGTCCGCGATCTGGCGGTAGAGGCGGCGGCTGTCGACGGCTTGGAGGGGCATCTGGTAAAGTGGTCAGGCCAATTCGCGGGGAGCTTTTCACACCCCCCACCCGCCGTCAAGCCGAATCCCGCAGGAGAAAGATCCGCCATGGCCAACCGACTGCAGGGCAAGCGCGCCCTCGTCACCGCGGCGGGCGCCGGCATGGGCCGCGCCGCCGTGCTCGCCTTCGTGCGCGAGGGCGCCCGCGTCATCGCCACGGACGTGAACGCCGACTTGCTGAAGGACCTCGCCGGCAAGCCCGGCGTCGAGAGCGCGCGCCTGGACGTGCTGGATGCGAAGGCGGTCCAGGCGTTCGTCGAGTCGAAGGGCGCCGTCGACATCCTCTTCAATTGCGCCGGCTGGGTGCACCAGGGCTCGATCCTCGAATGCTCGATGGACGACTGGGACCGCAGCTTCAACCTGAACGTGCGCAGCCAGTTCGTGATGTGCCGGGCGATGATCCCGAAGATGGTTGCCGCGGGCGGCGGCGTGATCATCAACATGTCGTCCGTGCTCGGCGCGGGCAAGGCGGCGCCCAACCGCCTCGCGTACGCGGCCAGCAAGGCGGCGGTGCAGGGCTTCACGCGTGCGCTGGCCATCGACCACGTGAAGCAGAACATCCGCGTGAACTGCGTCTGTCCCGGAACGGTGGACACGCCTTCGCTCGGCGAGCGCATCAAGGCGTTCGCCGACCCCGTCCAGGCGCGCAAGGACTTCGTCGCCCGCCAGGCGATGGGGCGCCTCGCGACGGCGGAAGAAATCGCCGAGACCTTCGTCTACCTCGCCTCGGACGACTCTTCCTTCATGACCGGCCAGGCGCTGTATGTGGACGGCGGCATGAGCCTGTAAACTCCGTCTTCCCCGGCACGGGGAACGGCGAAGCGCACTCGCCGGCCAACACGAACGGAGAAACAACAATGCGACTCCTGCGCTACGGTCCGCCCGGACGCGAGAAGCCCGGCCTCGCGGACAACGAAGGCAACATCCGCGACCTCTCCAAAGTCATCACCCAGATCGACGACGCCATGCTCGCCCCGCGCAACCTCGCGCGGCTCGCGCGCGTGAAGCCGGAGACGCTGCCCGTCGTGCGTGGCAATCCGCGCGTCGGCGTCCCCTACGCCGGCATCAGCAAGTTCGTCGCGGTGGGCCTCAACTATTCCGACCACGCGCAGGAAGCGGGAATGCCGATCCCCTCCGAGCCGATCCTCTTCATGAAGGCGACGACCTGCCTGTGCGGCCCGAACGACGACACCATCCAGCCGAAGGGCTCCACCAAGCTCGACTGGGAAGTCGAGCTGGGCATCGTGATCGGCACCAAGGCGCAGTACGTGCCCGAATCGAAGTCCCTCGACTACGTCGCGGGCTATTGCGTCGTGAACGACGTCTCGGAGCGCAATTACCAGCTCGAGCGCGGCAGCCAGTGGGACCGCGGCAAGGGCTGCGACACCTTCGGCCCGGTCGGCCCCTGGCTCGTCACCACCGACGAGATCACCGATCCGCAGTCGCTCGACCTGTGGCTCGACGTGAACGGGGAGAAGCGCCAGCGCGGCAACACGCGCACCATGGTCTTCGGCTGCGCCACGCTCGTCTCGTACGTGAGCCAGTTCATGACGCTGCTGCCGGGCGACATCATCACGACCGGCACGCCCCCGGGCGTGGGCCTCGGCATGAAGCCGCCCAAGTACCTCAACGTGGGCGACGTGGTGACCTGCGGCATCCAGGGACTCGGGGAACAGCGCCAGCGCGTCGCCGCCTATCCCGGCAAATGAGCGCAGCCTGAATGAAGCCGGAAGTCCTGCTGATGGGCCCGATGTATCCGCCCACCATGGAATCGCTCGACAGCGCCTTCACGCTGCACAAGGTCGCGCAGGCCGGCGACCGGGACGCGTTCATCGCATCGGTCGCCGATCGCATCACCGCGGCCGCCACCACCGCGTTCAAGGGCATGGACGCCGCGACGATGGCGAAGCTGCCCAAGCTCAAGGTCATCTCGCACTTCGGCGTCGGCGTCGATTCGGTGGACGTCGCCGCCGCCAGCGCGCGCGGCATCAAGGTGACCAACACGCCGGACGTGCTGACCGACGACGTCGCGGACCTCGCCATCGGCCTGCTGCTCGCCACCGTGCGGCGCATCTGCGCCGGCGACCGCTACGTGCGCGACGGCAAATGGCCCAAGGGCGCCTTCCCCCTCACCGACACGATCCAGCGCAAGACGCTCGGCATCATCGGCATGGGGCGCATCGGACGCGCGATCGCGAAGCGCGCCGAGGCGTTCAACCTCGAGGTCGCGTACCAGGGACCCCACCGCAAGGCAGACCTCGCATATCGCCACTATCCCGATCCGGTCGCGCTCGCGAAGGATGTCGATTTCCTCGTGGCGGCCTGCCCCGGCGGCGAAGCCACGCGCGGGCTCGCGAGCCGCGCGGTGCTCGAGGCCCTCGGGGCGCAGGGCGTGTTCGTGAACATCTCGCGCGGCTCCGTGGTGGACGAGCCGGCGATGATCGAGCTCCTGCAGCAAGGCAAGCTTGGCGGCGCCGGGCTCGACGTGTTCGTCAACGAGCCGCGCGTTCCCGAGGCGTTCTTCGCGTTGGACAACGTCGTGCTGCAGCCGCACGTGGGCAGCGCCACGCATCCCACGCGCCGCGCGATGGGCCAGCTCGTGGTGGACAACCTCGCCGCGTTCTTCGCCGGCAAGCCGCTGGTCACCCCGTACAACTGACTAGGCGGTCTCCCTCACCGTCCGGCTCCTGCGCCACGCCGCGGGCGGCGCGCCGAACTCGCGCCGGAATGCGCGGCTGAACGCGGTATCGGTCTGGTAGCCGACGTCCTCCGCGATGCGCGCGAGCGGCGCGTTGGTATGGCAGAGCAGGTTCGCCGCGAGCATCATGCGCCACTGCGTGAGGTACTGCATGGCCGAGGTGCCGACGAGCGCCTGGAAGCGCTCCGCGAGCACGGAACGCGATGTTCCCGCCTCGCGCGCCAGCTCCTCGAGGGTCCACGCATGCGCGGGACGCTTGTGCAGCGCCGTCAACGCGGCGCCCACCACCCGGTCGCCGACGCCGGCGAGCCATCCCGTGCGCCCGGGGCTCTGCTCGTTCATGTACAGGCGCAGCACCTCGATGAACAGGACCTCCGCCAGCTTCGCGAGCACGCCCGAGCCGCCGGGCCGCGGTGAGCGTGCCTCGGCGAGCGCGTAGCGCACCGAGGCTTCGAGCCAGGTGCCGGCGTTCGATCCGCGCACGTTGACGCGCACCACCGGCGGCAATCCCGCGAAGAGCATGCGGGCCAGGCGCGCGTCGCAAGCCATGTAGCCGCACACCAGCCGCGTCATCGTCCCGCCGCCGCCGAACGCCACCTCGCGCGGGCGGCGCGCGAGCACGTGATCCAGGCGGGAGCCCTGCGCGGGGGCGAGCCCCGGCTCCGAGGCCATCCGATGCGCGTCGCCCTGCGGGAAGAGGACGACATCGCCCGCGGCGAGGCGCAGCGGCGGCGCCCCTTCCCTCTCGACGAAGCACTCGCCTTCCGTGATCAGGTGGAAGATCACGATGCGCTCGGCGCCGGGCTCGAGGATGTGCGCGATCGAGTCCGCGCGTGGGGACTGGTAGCACCAGGGCGCCGTGAAGCGCGCGCGGATGAAGATCGCGCCGATGAGGCGCACCACCCGCAACGTCTCGGAGAGCGCGTCCATCACGCGGCCTCGACCTCGATGCGCAAGCCCACGGGCAGCGCGCTCGCCGCGGCGCTGGAAATGGGCGCGCAGCGATGGCCCTTCTCGACCAGTTCGCGCAGGCGCTCCGCGGGAACGCCGGGCGCGCGAATCCGGACGCGCAGCGCGAGGTCGCTCGGGCCGGAGAAGATCGCCTCGCCCGATTCGTCGGCGAGGCCGAGCAGCCCGCGCGCATCCGAGCGGCTCGTCGCCGTCACTTCCAGGAACGCGAGGCCGATCCCTTCGGCGGCGGCGTTCATCGCGATCATCGTGGCGGCGCACGAGGCGAGGCTCGCGCGAAATAACCAGCCGGGCGTGACTTCGGCGCCGCTTCCGCCCAGCTCGGCCGGCATGTCGGTCGCCACCTGCGCGCCGTTCGCGTGGCTCGCCACGGTTCGCGTGCCCCCCTCCCAGCGCACCGTCGCAGGAGAGTCGTCCCGGATTCCCACGTGGGGCCGGCGCCGCAATAGCGACTTCACACGCTCGATTGCAGCCGCGACCTCTTCCATGGCCATCTGGGAATGCCCTCCGGTACGGTCGGGACAGGTTGCGAATTGTGCTCTGCCGGGCGCCCGCGGCCAAGGGGCGGCGCGAGCGGGCCGGACGATCGGGCAGGAATTCAGGACGCGCGGCAAGTCCCTGCCGCCACGATACGCGCGCGCGGACGATCGGGCAGGCAAAGGGGACTGCGGGACAGGACGCGGGCGCCGTGTGCGCAGCAAAGTGCCTCGCACGCGGGCAACACCGCGCAGCAATCACGCTTCACCCCTTCCCACCACAAAGGAAATTCAGCATGAGCGCCACCCTCGACTTCACCGCCCTCAAGACCCGCCAGCAGGCCGCCTGGGCGAGCGGCGATTACGCCATCATCGGCACCACCCTCCAGATCGTCGGCGAACAGCTCGCCGAAGCGTGCGACCTGCGCTGGGACGAGCGCGTGCTCGACGTCGCGGCCGGCAATGGCAACGCCACGCTCGCGGCGGCGCGCCGCGGCTGCAAGGTCACGTCCACCGATTACGTGCCCGGCCTGCTCGAAAGGGGCTCGGAGCGCGCGCACGCGGAACGCCTCGACGTGAAGTTCCAGGTGGCCGATGCGGAAGCGCTGCCGTTCGCCGACGCGAGCTTCGACGCCGTGCTGTCCACGTTCGGCGTGATGTTCTCGCCCGACCATCCGAAGGCCGCATCCGAGATGGCGCGCGTCTGCCGCCCTGGCGGCCGGATCGGGCTCGCCAACTGGACGCCCGCGAGCCTGGTCGGCCAGATGTTCAAGGTGCTCGGGCGCCACCTGCCGCCCGCCGCGGGCATCCAGTCGCCGGCGCTCTGGGGCACCGAGGACCACCTGCGCAAGATCTTCGGCGAGCGCGCGGTGAAAGTCGCCGTGACGTCGCGCGCGTTCAACTTCCGCTATCGCTCGGCCGCGCACTTCATCGAAGTCTTCCGCACCTGGTACGGTCCGGTGCACAAGGCCTTCGGCTCGCTGCCCGACGAGAAGGCCCTGGCGCTCGAGCGCGACCTGCTCGAGCTGCTCAACGGAATGAACCAGGCGGGCAAGGACTCGCTCGTCATCCCGAGCGAGTACCTGGAAATCGTCGTGACCCGCCGTTGACATCCTCATCGTGTCGGCGCGGGCCCCGAGGCAACGTACGCCCTCAGCCGCGAAGCCACCGGCGCGCCCAGCCGAGGCCGTCGCTGGTGGCCGCGCGCGGGTGGTATTCGCAGCCGATCCAGCCCTCGTAGCCGAGCTCGTCGATGAGGGCGAAGAGGTAGGGATAGTTCACCTCGCCCACGTCGGGCTCGTGGCGCTCCGGCACGCCCGCGATCTGCATGTGCGCGACGCCGCCGAGATACTGGCGGACCTTCGTCGCGAGGTCGCCTTCCACGATCTGGCAATGGAAGAGGTCCATCTGCACCTTGAGGTTCGGCTCGCCCGCGTCGCGGCACACGGCGTGCGCTTCCTCCTGCCGGTTGAGGAAGTAGCCCGGAATGTTGCGCGTGTTGATGGGCTCGATCACCACGGTGACGCCGATCGAGCGGGCCGCGCGCGCGGCATGCACGAGGTTCGCCACGTACGTTTCCCGGTGGCGCGCGCGGTCGCCCTGCGGGCCGACGAGCCCCGCCATGAAGTGCACGCAGCGGTTGCCGAGCACGCGCGCGTACTCCAGCGCCTGGTCCACCGAACGCCGGAAGTCCGCTTCGCGCCCGGGCAGCGCGGCGAGCCCGCGCTCGCCGCGCTCCCAATCGCCGGGCGGGCCGTTGAAGAGCGCCTGCGTGAGGCCATGCGCGTCCAGGCGCGCGCGCAGCTCGCGCACGTCGTGCCGGTACGGAAAGAGGAACTCCACGCCCTTGAACCCGTCGTGCGCGGCGGCCGCGAAGCGTTCGAGGAATGCATGCTCGTTGTACATCGTCGTGAGGTTCGCGGCGAATCGCGGCACGTCTTCTCCCGGGTCACCAGCGCGCGCCGAATGCCCGGCGCAGCGCATCGATCGACGGCTCGTCCAGCGGCTCGGCGCGGCGAGCGCCCACGAGCCACAGCTTAGCCGTCTCCTCCAGCTCCTCCAGCACCGCCATCGCCGCGGCGGGCGATTCGTGCCAGACGTTGGGGCCGAGACGGTCGAGCAGCACGGCGCGGATCGGCGTCCCCCGCGCCGCGCGCGCGGCGATCGCCTCGGCCACGAGATCGGCCACGCGCGGATCTCCGGGCCGATGATACGGAATGAGCGGCACGTGCCCTACCTTCATCACGAAGTACGGCGTGATCGGGGGCAGCACGTCTTCAGTGCTCCACGCGCCCGCGAGCGTGAGCGCCACGAGATGCGTCGAGTGCGTGTGAATGACGCAGCCGGTCGCGGGGTCCGCAGCGTAGATCCGCCGGTGCAATGCGAGCGTCTTGCTGGGTGCGGCGCCGGAAAGCGGATTACCCGACGCATCCACCTTCGAGATGCGCGCCGGATCCAGGAACCCGAGGCACGCGTCGGTCGGCGTGATGAGGAAGCCGTCGGGGAGCCGCGCGCTGATGTTGCCGGCCGTCGCGTGCACGTAACCGCGCGCGAAGAGGCTCGCACCGACGCGGCAGAGCTCGTCGCGCAACCCCTCCTCATTCATCGCGCACGCTCTGCGCGGGCGCCTGCGCCTCGAGCAGCGCGAACGCCCGCGTGAAGAAATCGGGAGCGCCGAAGTTGCCCGACTTGAGCGCGAGATGCAGCGCGCCGCTCACGAGCGGCGTGCGCGCGGCGCACCACGGCACGCCGGGATCGATCTGCGGGCCGATGCGCAGCCGCTCTACGCCGAGCGCCTGCAGCACCGCGCCCGCCGTCTCCCCGCCCGTCACCACGAGGCGGCGCACGCCCTCCTGCACGAGCCCGCTCGCGATTTCCGCGAGCGTGCGCTCCACGAGCGCTCCCGCCGCCTCGACGCCCAGCTGCGATTGCACCCGGCGCACGGCCTCGGGATCCGCCGTGGTGTAGACCAGCACCGGCTCGTGCGCGAGCCGTGGCTTCGCCCATGCGACCGCGGCGCGCACCGCACCGGGGCCGCCCTCGATCACGAGCGGATCGAGCGCGAGTGCCGCGCCGCCGGCGCGCACGAACTCGCTCACCTGCCCGCGCGTCGCCGTGGAGCAGCTTCCCGACACGATCGCCGCGAAGCCGCCCGCGGGCGCGAGCTGCCAGGCCTTGGGAGTGGGCTCGATTCCCCAGTTCGCCGGCAGCGCGACCGCGACACCCGATCCGCCGGTCACGAGGCGCAGGTCCTTCAGCGCCGGGCCGAGGCGGAAGAGGTCCTCCTCCGAGACGATATCGACGATCGCCATGCCGAAGCCCTGCGCGCGCAGCTCCCCGATGCGCCGCGCGATCGCCGGCGTGCCCGCGGCGACGACGGAATGGTCGATGAGCCCGACCTTGCCGCGCGACTGCGCCTGCAGCACGCGCACGAGGTTGGAGTCGGTCATGGGCGTCAACGGATGATGGCGCATGCCGGACTCGCTGAGCAGCACGTCGCCCACGAAGAGGTGACCCTTGAAGACGACGCGCTTCGCCTCGGGAAACGCCGGAGTCGCCACGGTGAAATCCGCGGCGAGCGCGTCCATCAGCGCCTCGGCCACGGGCCCGATGTTGCCGCGCGGCGTGGAGTCGAACGTCGAGCAGTACTTGAAGTAGATCTGGCGCGCACCTTCCTGCTGCAGCCACGCGAGCGCGGAGAGCGATTGGGTCACCGCCTCGTTCACGGGGAGGGTCCGCGTCTTGAGCGCGACCACGGCGGCGTCGACGTTCTCGTCCAGGGCCCGGGCGGGGACGCCGATCGTCTGCACCACCCGCATGCCGGCACGCACGAGGTTGTTCGCGAGGTCCGTCGCGCCCGTGGAATCGTCGGCGATGCAGCCGAGGAGCAGGCTCATTTGGGCTCCGGCAGCTCGATGCCTGGGAACACCTTGATCACCGCGGCATCATCCTCGCGCCCATGGCCCGCGGCCGACGCCTGCATGAACATGTTGTGCGCGGTGGCGGCGAGCGGCAGCGGAAATTTCCGCTCGCGCGCGGTATCGAGCACGAGGCCCAGGTCCTTCACGAAGATGTCCACGGCCGACAGCGGCGTGTAGTCGCCCGCGAGGACATGCGGCATGCGGTTCTCGAACATCCAGCTGTTGCCGGCGCTGTGCGTGATGACCTCGTAGATCGCCGCCGGATCGACGCCCGCGCGGATGCCGAGCGCCATCGCCTCGGCCGCCGCGGCAATGTGCACGCCCGCCAGGAGCTGGTTCACGATCTTCACCGTGCTTCCGGCACCCGCGCGATCGCCCAGCTTGTAGACGCGCGCCGCCATCGCCTGCAGCACGGCCTCGCACTTCGCGTAGGCGGCAGGGCGGCCCGAGGTCATCATCGTGATCTCGCCCTTCGCCGCCTTCGCGGCGCCGCCCGAGATCGGCGCGTCGAGATACAGCAGCCCACGCGCCTCGAGCTTGCCCTCGAGGGCCACCGACCATGCGGGATCCACGGTCGAGCACATCACGAAGACGCTTCCCTTGCCCAGGGCATCGGCCGCGCCATCCGCGCCGAAGAGGACGCTCTCGGTCTGCGCGGCGTTCACCACGACCGAGATCACGACTTCGCATGCGCGCGCGACCTCGGCGGGGCTCGCGCACGCGACGCCGCCTTCCGCGGCAAAGGCCCGCGCCACATCCGTCCGCACGTCGAAGACATGCACGCGGTGGCCCGCGCGCCGGAGGCTCGCCGCCATGCCGCCGCCCATGGCGCCGAGGCCCACGAGGCCCACCTCCATCGTCACTCCCTGGCTGCCGTCATCCCGGGCCCATGGTACTTCACCGCCGCCATGCGCGCGTCGTGGAGCCTGGCGAATCCCAGCATCGCGACGAGGGAGCCGATGAGCGCCATGAACATGTCCCATTGCGTATCCCACGGATCGCCCTGGGTGCCGAGGAAATCGCTGGCGCCCTGCCCCAGCGCCTCGGCCGCCGCCCACTCCAGAAGTTCGTAACAGGCGCTCACGGCCATCGCCACGCAGATCGAGAGGAAGGCCGCCATCCGCCGGCCGCTCACGTAGCCGCCGCGCAGCAGGATCTCGCGCGCCACGAGCGCCGGGACGAAGCCCTGCATGAAGTGGCCGACACGATCGTAGGGGTTGCGCGCGAGATGGAGCCAGTCCTGCATCCAGAATCCCATCGGCACGCGCGCGTACGTGTAGGCGCCGCCCACGATCAGCACCAGCGCGTGGAGCGCGATGAGGACGTAGAGCAGGTCGCTCAGGGGAAAGCGGCGATACGTCGCGGCGAGGACCGGCAAGGCGATGAGGACCGGCGCGACCTCGAGGAGCCAGGTCGCCCGGTCGAACGGGGCGATGCCCGAGACGACGAGGGCTGCAAGCACCAGCAGGCCCGCGCCCGGCGCGATCGTCATTCCTTCACGGCTCCCGTCATCCCCGAGACGTAGTACTCGACGAAGAACGAGTACATGACCGCCACGGGCAGCGATCCCAGCAGCGCGCCCGCCATGAGCGGGCCCCAGTGGTACACGTCGCCTTCCACGAGCTCCGTCACCACGGCGATGGGCACCGTCTTTACCTCGGAGGACGAGATGAAGGTGAGCGCGTAGATGAATTCGTTCCACGACAGCGTGAAGGCGAAGATGCCCGCCGAGATGAGTCCCGGCACGGCGAGCGGCAGCACGATCTTCACGAGGATCTGCCAGCGCGTGGCCCCGTCGATCAGCGCGCATTCCTCCAGCTCGAACGGGATCGAGCGGAAATAGCCCATCAGGAGCCAGGTGCAGAACGGGATGAGGAACGTGGGATAGGTGAGGATGAGGGCCCAGCGGGTGTCGAAGAGCCCGAGCTTGAAGACGATGGCGGCGAGCGGAATGAACAGGATCGACGGCGGCACGAGGTAGGCGAGGAAGATCGCCAGTCCCACCTGCTTCGAGCCGCGGAAGCGCAGGCGCTCGATCGCGTAGGCCGCGAGCACGCTCGCGGCGAGCGAGGTGAAGGTCGAGACCACCGAGACGATCACCGTGTTCCACATCCAGCTGGGATAGTCGGTCTCGAAGATGAGATGCTGGAAATGCTCGAGCGTCGGCGCCACCACCCAGAACGGGTTGCCCTCCCGCGAGATGAGCTCCGCGTTCGACTTGATGGAGGTCATCACCATCCAGTAGAACGGGAAGAGCAGCACGAAGAGGAAGACCCCGAGCGGCACGTAGAGCGTGGCCACTTTCCGCGGCCACGACTCGAGGTAGCCCATGCCCTCGGTGCTGGCCGCCTCGGTCGGGCGGATCGCCTCGGGGACCACGCTAGTCCCCCGCACCGTGCTGCCACTTGCGCCGCTGCAGCCCGAAGTAGCTGAAGAGGATGGCGGCGAGCAAGAACGGAATCATCGACGTGGCGAGCGCCGCCCCCTCCCCGAGCGAGCCGCCGGGAATGGCGCGCTGGAAGGAGAGCGTGGCCATGAGGTGCGTCGCGTTGAGCGGCCCGCCGCGGGTGAGCACATAGATCAGCTGGAAGTCGGTGAAGGTGAAGAGCACCGAGAAAGTCATCACCACGGCGATGATCGGCGTGAGCAGCGGCAGCGTCACGTGGCGGAAACGCTGCCAGGGGGTCGCGCCGTCGAGCGCCGCCGCCTCGTAGAGCGAAGGCGAGATGGTCTGCAGCCCCGCCAGCAGGCAGATCGCGACGAACGGCACGCCGCGCCACACGTTGGCGGCGATCGTGGAGAACCGCGCGTTCCACGGGTCGCCGAGAAAGTCGATGTATTGGTGGATGAGGCCCATCTTCGTGAGCGCCCAGCTCACCACCGAGAACTGCGCGTCGTAGATCCACCAGAAAGCGATCGCCGACAGCGCCGTGGGCACGATGAACGGCAGCAGCACCACCGCGCGGAAGAACGACTTGAACGGCAGGTTACGGTTGAGCAGGAGCGCCAGCCACAGGCCGAGGGCGAACTTGAACGCGCTCGCGACGACCGTGTAGAAGAGCGTGTTGAAAAGCGACAGCTGCGCCACGCTGTCGCCCGCCAGGTACTTGAAGTTGTCGAGCCCGATCCAGTGGCCGGCGCGGCCGATCTTCGTGTCCGTGAAGCCGAGCCACGTTCCCAGCCCGAGCGGATAGGTGAGGAAGACCAGCAGCAGCGCCGCCGCGGGCAGCATGAAGAGCAGCCCGAGGAAGGTGCGGTTGTTGAGGAGCCGGTTCATTTCATCGTCGTTCCCGCGAAAGCGGGAACCCACCCCGGGCGCGCGAATGCCGGGGCTGGATTCCCGCCTGCGCGGGAATGACCCTTACAGCTTGTAATACCGCTCCGCCCGCTGCTTCGCCCGGGCCGCGGCCTCCTTCGGCGACTTCGATCCCGACACCGCCTCGGCGACCATGTTGACCATGATGAAGTCCGCCATCGTCGCGGCCGACGCGTAGCCCATCGGGCCCGCGTAGCCGTTCGGCAGCATGATCTTCATCGCGTCGCGGTACGGCGTGTGCTTCGGATCCACCGTCCAGATCGGGTTCGACTCGTATGCCTTGAGGGGCTGTGTCACGTAGCCGATCGCGGCCTGCTGCCACGGCTCGTACTGCTCCTTCTCCATCATGAACGCGAGGTAGGCCTTGGCTGCGCGCGGGTACTTGGAGTACTTGAAGAGCATCATCGGGAAGAAGAGGTTCAGCTCCGTGGGCTTCCCGACCGGCCCGATCGGCATGTTGGCGTGCCCGATGTCCTCCGCCATCGCCTTGATCTTCGCGTCCGTCGAGGTCTTCGCAGCGTAGTAGATCGAGATCCCGTTGCAGGTGCAGCCGAGCTGGCCGTCGAGGAACGCCTTGTTGTTGTTGGGGTCGAGCCAGGAGAGCGTCCCGGGCACGAAGGTGTCGTAGAGCTGCTTCCCGTATTCCAGGGCGGCGATCGTCTCGGGGCTGTCGATGACGACGTTGCCCTTCGTGTCGACCATCTTCCCGCCGTGCGCCCAGACGAGCCAGTGGGTCCAGACGTTGCCGTCACCCGTGGCGTTGCCGAGCGCGAAGCCGGCCTGCGGCAGTCCCTTGGCCTTGAGCGCCTGGCAGTACTTGAGGAAGCCCGCCATGTCCTTCGGGAACTGCTCGAAGCCCACCTGCTTCATGTGGCTGATGCGGTGGACCATCGAGTTCCCGGCGCAGCCCATCGGGATCGCGATCCACCTGTTCTTGTCGACGCAGTAGTCCTTGCAGACGTCGTACCACCCGCCGTACTTCCCGCCGAGGTAGTTGGCGACGTCGCTCACGTCCACCAGCTTGTCCGGATACTGGTGCGCGTCCTCGAAGGTCGAGATGATGATGTCGGGGCCGCTGCCCACGTTCGCGGCGACCGCGGCCTTCGGACGCACGTCCTCCCAGCCCTCGCTGTCCACGCGCACCTCGATGCCCGTCTTCTGCGTGAACTTCTTCGTGTTCTGAAGCCACAGGTCCTCGTCGCCCTGGACGAAGCGCTTCCAGCGCAGCACCCGCAGCTTGGCGCCCTTCTCCGGCGTCCACTTGCCCTGCGCGAGCGCGTCCTGCGACCACATCGCGCCGCCCACTCCCAGCGATCCCGCGGCCGCGGCGCCCGCCGTGGTCTTCAGGAAATCGCGCCTGGTGAATTTCGACATGGCTCTTCCTCCTTGTTTGTTAACCGACCGGTCGTAACGACTTACCCGACGCCGCATCGAAGAGATGCGTGCGCTCGTGATCCGGGGCGAGCCGGATGGCCTCGCCCGCCCGAAACTCGTGCCGCTCGCGGAATACCGCGGTCACTTCGCTCGCGCCGATCTTCGCGAACACCTGCGTGTCGGCGCCCGTGGGCTCGACCACCACCACTTCGGCCGGCAGGCCCGCGCCGGCGCCCGCCAGCTCGAGGTGCTCGGGCCGCGTGCCGAAGATCACCGACTGGCCGTCGTCGCCGGCGGCGTCGCGCGGCACCGGCACCCGCATGCCGCCTTCCAGCTCCACCTCCGCGCGGCCGCTGGCGCGCCGCAGCTTCCCCGGCAGGAAGTTCATGGCCGGCGAGCCGATGAATCCCGCCACGAAGAGGTTCGCCGGGTGGTCGTAGAGCTCGAGCGGACGCCCGCGCTGCTCCACGACGCCGTCGCGCATCACGACGATCTGGTCGGCCATCGTCATGGCCTCGATCTGGTCGTGGGTCACGTAGATCGACGTCGTCTTCAGCCGCTGGTGCAGCTCCTTGATCTCGGTGCGCATCGCAACGCGCAGCTTCGCGTCGAGGTTGGAGAGCGGCTCGTCGAAGAGGAACACCTGCGGGTCGCGCACGATGGCCCGTCCCATGGCCACGCGCTGCCGCTGGCCGCCGGATAGCTGCCGCGGATAGCGGTCGAGGAGATCGCTCAGCCCCAGGATCGCCGCGGCCTTGCCCACGCGCGCGTCGATCTCCGAGCGCGGGCGCTTCGCGAGCAGCAGGCTGAAGGCCATGTTGTCGCGCACCTTCATGTGCGGATAGAGCGCGTAGTTCTGGAACACCATCGCGATATCGCGCTCCTTGGGCAGGACGTCGTTCACGACCTTGCCCCCGATCTGGATCTCGCCGCCGGTGATCTCCTCCAGGCCCGCGATCATGCGCAGCAGCGTGGACTTGCCGCAGCCCGACGGTCCCACGAGCACCGCGAACTCGCCGTCGGCGATGTCGATGTCCACGCCGCGGATCACGGGCGTGGAACCGAATTGCTTGCGTACGTCGCGGATGTGCACCGAGGCCATTTAGTGTCCTCCCCCTCCCTTGGGAGAGGGCCGGGGTGAGGGTAATCCTTCCACGACCACGTAAGTCGGCCTCCCGGTGCGCGCCCAGTCGATCAGGTTCTGCGCCGCCTTGCGGCGCAGCTCATGCTCGCCCTCGCGCGAATAGAACGCCGCGTGGGGCGAGAGGAGCACGCGCGGATGGCGGAGCACGGGATGATCCGCCTCCGGCGGCTCCTTGGGAAGCACGTCGAGCGCGGCGCCCTCCAGCCGCCCGGAATCGAGCGCGGAGAGCACGTCGTTCAGGTCCGCGACAGGACCGCGCGCGGTGTTCACCAGCCACGATCCCGGCTTCATGGCAGCGAAGGCGCGCGCGTCGGCGATGCCGCGCGTCTGCGCGGTGAGCGGCACGTGCAGCGAGAGCACGTCGGACTCGGCCCACAGCGTTTCGCGCGACACCCGCTCGACATATGGCGGGAAATCGCCGTCCGGGATGTACGGATCGCACGCGATGACGCGCCCGAACACGAGGTGCGACTGCAACGCCATGCGCTTGCCGATCCGGCCCAGCCCGAGGATCCCCAGCGTGAGGCCCGCGGGACGGCGCAGCGTGCCCGTCGAGAGGTAGTGCCAGCGCCCGGCGCGCACGTCGCGGTCGTAGAGCGGAAGGTGGCGCACGAGCGCCAGCGCCATGCCGAGCGCGTGCGTCGCCACCTCGCGCACGCCGTAGTCCGGGGAATTCGCGACCCAGACGCCGCGCTTGCGCGCCTGCTCGGTGTCCACCGTGTCGAAGCCCGCGCCCAGCCGGCTCACGATGCGCACCTCGGGCCGCGCGGCGAAGAGCTTCTCGCCGATGGGCGCGTACTGGGTGAGCAGCCCCTGGCAACCCTCGGCCGCGGCGATCACCTCGTCCTCGGTGCGGCATTGCGCGGCGCACACGTCCATCCCCGCTTCGCGGCACAGCGCGAGCTCGAGCTCCACGTCGGGAAAATCGTAGTCGGTGATCAGGAAGCGCATGTTCTCCCTCCCCCTTGGGGGAGGGCCGGGGAGAGGGTCAATGGTTGTCGCGCGGCACCGCGCTTCCGCTCTTGCCGACGAGGAAATCCAGGTCCGCGCCGTCGCTCGCCTGGTTCACGTGCTCCACGTAGAGCTTCCAGTAGCCGCGCGCGAGGTGCGGCCTGGGCTTCTTCCACGCCGCGCGCCGCTTCGCGAGCTCGGCGTCCGCCACGTGCAGGTGGAGCTTGCGCTTCGCGACGTCGAGCTCCACGAGGTCGCCCTCCTTCACCAGCGCCAGGGGGCCGCCCGCCGCGGATTCCGGCGACACGTGCAGCACCACGGTGCCATAGGCCGTGCCGCTCATGCGCGCATCCGAGATGCGCACCATGTCGGTGATGCCGCGCTTCAGGATCTTCGGCGGGAGCGCCATGTTGCCCACCTCCGCCATGCCGGGATAGCCCTTCGGGCCGCAGTTCTTGAGCACCATGACGCAGGTCTCGTCGATGTCGAGCTTCGGGTCGTCGATGCGGCGGTGGAAATCGTCGATGTCCTCGAACACCACCGCGCGTCCCTTGTGCTTCATGAGCTTCGGCGTGGCGGCCGAGGGCTTGATGATCGCGCCATCCGGGCAGAGATTGCCGCGCAGCACCGCGATGCCCGTGTCGCGCTTGAAGGGCCTCGCGAACGGCATGATCACTTCCGCGTTGTCGTTGCGCGCGTCCTTGCTGTTCTCCCAGATCGTGCGCCCGTTGGCGGTGAGCGCGTCCTTGTCGAGGAGGCCGTGCTCGCCCAGCTCGCGGATCACGACCGGGAGCCCGCCCGCGTAGCAGAAGTCCTCCATCAGGTACTTGCCGTTCGGCATCAGGTTCACGAGCGTGTGCACGCCGCGCCCGAGCTTGTCCCAGTCGTCCAGGTCGAGACGGACGCCGATGCGACGGGCGATCGCGATGAGGTGGATCACGGCGTTGGTGGAGCCGCCGATCGCCGCGTTCACCCGGATCGCGTTCTCGAACGCCGCGCGCGTGAGGATCTTCGACAGCCTCAGGTCCTCCTTCACCATCTCCACGATGCGCCGGCCCGCCATGCGCGCGATCACGTTGCGCCGCGCGTCCACCGCGGGGAAGGCCGCGTTGCCCGGAAGCCCCAGGCCCAGCGCTTCCACCATCGACGCCATCGTGGAGGCGGTGCCCATCGTCATGCAGTGGCCGTGGGAGCGGTGCATGCAGCTCTCGGCCTCGTGGAACTCGTCCTGCGTGATTCTCCCCGCGCGCAGCTGCTCCGAGAGCGACCACGTGTTGGTGCCGGAGCCGATGCGCTCGCCGCGGTACCAGCCGGAAAGCATCGGCCCGCCGGAAACGCCGATGGTGGGCAGGTCCACGCTGGATGCGCCCATCACGAGCGAGGGCGTGGTCTTGTCGCAGCCCATGAGGAGCACCACGCCGTCGATGGGATTGCCGCGGATCGATTCCTCGACGTCCATGCTCGCGAGGTTGCGGTAGAGCATCGCGGTGGGCCTGAGCAGCGTCTCGCCGAGGGACATCACCGGGAATTCCATCGGGAAGCCGCCCGCCTCGGCCACGCCCGTCTTCACGTGCTCGGCGAGCGCGCGGAAGTGCGAGTTGCAGGGCGTGAGCTCGGAGTAGGTGTTGCAGATGCCGATGACGGGGCGGCCGTCGAACTGATCCTGCGGAACGCCGCGGTTCTTCACCCACGAGCGATAGATGAAGCCCATCTTGCCCTCGCGCCCGAACCACTCGGCGCTGCGGCGCTTGCGCGATGCCATGCGGGGAATCTCCTCGGCGTGGCCGAAGATTACGATCCGGGCCGAGCGATGGTCAAGTGGTCAGGCCACTTTTTGGTACCCTAGCGGCGTCATTCCCGCGCAGGCGGGAATCCACGGGTTCCCGCCTGCGCGGGAACGACGGAGACGGAAATGAACCAGCTCGACCTGAAGGGCCGCAATGCCATCGTCACGGGGGGTGCCGCGGGCATCGGGCTCGCCATCGCGCGGCGCCTCGCCGCCTCGGGCGCGCGCCTGAGCCTGTGGGACCGCGACGAGCAGGCGCTCGAGAAGGCGCGCGGCGCGATCGCCGGCGGCGCCCACGTGGCGCGCGTGGACGTGAGCGACGAGCCGGCGGTGGCCCGCGCGCGCGACGAGACGCTCGCCGCCCTCGGCCGCGTCGACGCTCTGGTCTGCAGCGCCGGCATCACGGGGCCCAACACGACCACGTGGGAGTATCCGCTCGCCGAGTGGAAGCGCGTGCTCGACATCAACCTCACGGGCGTCTTCGTCTGCAACAAGGCGCTCGTGCCGCACCTGCGCGCCAACGACTACGGGCGCATCGTGAACATCGCATCCATCGCGGGCAAGGAAGGCAACCCCAACGCGAGCGCCTACAGCGCGTCGAAAGCGGGCGTGATCTCGCTCACCAAGTCCCTCGGCAAGGAGCTCGCGAAGACCGGCATCCGCGTCAATTGCGTGACCCCGGCCGCGGTGAAGACCGGCATGTTCGCGCAGATGACGCAGCAGCACATCGATTTCATGCTCTCCAAGATCCCCATGGGCCGGTTCGGCGAGGTGGACGAGATCGCCGCCCTGGTGGCGTGGCTCTGCACCGAGGAGTGCTCCTTCTCCACCGGGGCGGTCTTCGACCTGTCGGGCGGGCGGGCCGTGTACTGAGCCTGCGGGGCGGCTTGCGCCGCCCGTTTTTCGGAGTAGAGTCAGAGCTCGTCCGCGCTCGCGGCCTTCCCCTCGATTTTCCGCTCTCCCCCGGAGGAATGTCGATGAAGATCTCCGTTTCCCTCGCCGTGAACGGCAAGCCCGTATCCGCCGAAGTCGAGTCCCGAACCCTGCTGGTCGAATTCCTTCGTGAGCGGCTGCAGCTCACCGGAACCCACGTCGGCTGCGACACGGCCCAATGCGGCGCCTGCACCGTCCTGGTGGACGGCAAGCCGGTGAAGAGTTGCAGCATGCTGGCCGTCCAGGCGCAGGGCGCGGCCATCACCACGATCGAGGGCCTCGCCACCAACGGCACGCTGCACCCCATGCAGGCCGCGTTCAAGAAGCACCACGGGCTGCAGTGCGGCTTCTGCACGCCGGGCATGGTGCTGTCCGCCGTCGGCCTCGCCGGACAGTACAAGGACCCGACCGAGGCGCAGATCCGCGAGGCGCTCGACGGCAACTTTTGCCGTTGCACGGGCTACCACAACATCGTGAAGGCCGTGCAGGAAGGCCTCGCGGAAATGACGGTTTGAGGAGGCGAACATGACCGACACCACCGTTCGCGAGAAGGCCGCCACGGCGGCGCCGCAGCGCGCGACGAAGCCCACCGGGCCGATCGGCTCGCGCATCGAGCGCAAGGAGGACGCGCGCTTCCTCACCGGCGCGGGCCAGTACACCGACGACGTGACGCTGCCGCACCAGACGTACGCGTGCTTCGTGCGCTCGCCGTACGCCCATGCGCGCATCAAGGCGATCCGCACCGACCTCGCGAAGCAGGCTCCGGGCGTGCTCGCCATCTACACCGGCGCGGACCTGCCCGCCAGCGTGGGCGGCCTGCCATGCGGCTGGCTCATCACCGGGACCGACGGCAAGCCGATGAAGGAGCCCAAGCATCCGATCCTCGCCCAGGGCAAGGTGCGCCACGTGGGCGACCAGGTCGCGATCGTGATCGCCGAGCGCTACGAGCAGGCGAAGGAAGCCGCGGCGCTGGTCGAGGTCGAGTACGAGGAGCTGCCGGCGGTGGTGGACGTGCGCGACGCGATGCGCAAGGGCGCGCCGGCGGTCCACGACGAGGCGCCGGACAACGTCTGCTACGTGTGGGCGCTGGGCGACAAGGGCGCGGTCGATGCCGCGTTCTCGAAGGCGGCGCACGTGACGACGCTGGAGTTCGTGAACAACCGCCTCATCCCCAACGCGATCGAGCCGCGCGCGTGCAACGCGTCGTACTCGAGGGCGGACGAGTCGTACACGCTCTACGTGGCGAACCAGAACCCGCACGTCGAGCGGCTGCTCATGACGGCGTTCGTCCTGGGACTGCCCGAGCACAAGGTGCGCGTCATCGCGCCCGACGTGGGCGGCGGCTTCGGCTCGAAGATCTACCTGTACGCCGAGGAGACGGTGTGCGTGTGGGCCTCGAAGCTCGTGGGCCGCCCGATCAAGTGGACCGCGGAGAGGAGCGAATCCTTCCTCGCCGACGCGCACGGGCGCGACCACGTGACGAAAGCGGAGCTCGCCCTCGACAAGAACGGCCAGTTCCTCGCGATGCGCGTGAAGACCACGGCGGCGATGGGCGCGTACCTGTCCACGTTCGCCTCGTGCATCCCGACCATCCTCTATGCGACGCTGCTCGCGGGCCAGTACACCACGCCCGCCATCCACTGCGAGGTGACGGCGGTGTTCACCAACACCGCCCCGGTGGACGCGTACCGCGGCGCCGGCCGCCCCGAGGCCACGTACGTGGTCGAGCGGCTGGTGGCCACCGCGGCGCGCGAGATGGGCATCGCGCAGGACGAAATCCGGCGACGAAACTTCATCCGCAAGTTTCCGTATGCCACCCCCGTCGCCCTGACCTACGACACGGGCGACTATGAAGCGTGCCTTGACGGCGCCATGAAGCTGGCGGACGTCGCCGGATTTCCCAAGCGCAAGGAGGAAGCCGCGAAGCGCGGCAGGCTGCGCGGCCTGGGCTACTCGTCGTACATCGAGGCGTGCGGGCTGGCGCCGTCCAACGTCGCCGGCGCCCTGGGCGCGCGCGCGGGCCTCTTCGAGGCGGGCGAGGTGCGCGTGCATCCGACCGGCAAGGTCACGGTGTTCACCGGCTCCCACAGCCACGGCCAGGGCCACGAGACCACCTTCGCGCAGGTCGTCGCCGACCGGCTCGGCATCGCCATCGACGACGTGGATGTCGTGCACGGCGACACCGGGCGCATCCCCTTCGGCATGGGCACCTACGGCTCGCGCTCGATCGCCGTGGGCGGCACGGCCATCGTGAAGGCGGTGGACAAGGTGGTCGCGAAGGGCCGCAAGATCGCCGCGCACCTGATGGAAGTGAGCGACACGGACGTGGAGTTCCGCGACGGGAAGTTCACCGTGAAGGGCACCGACAAGAACGTGCCGTTCGCGCAGGTCGCGCTCACCGCGTACGTGCCGCACAACTATCCGCTCGACAAGCTCGAGCCGGGGCTGGACGAGACCGCGTTCTACGATCCCACGAACTTCACCTACCCCGCGGGCACGCACATCTGCGAGGTGGAGATCGATCCGGAGACGGGAGAGACGCGCATCGCCGCCTTCAGCGCGTGCGACGACTTCGGCAACGTGATCAATCCCATGATCGTCGAGGGCCAGGTGCACGGCGGCCTCGCCCAGGGCATCGGGCAGGCGCTGCTCGAGGGCTGCGTCTACGATCGCGAGTCGGGGCAGCTCCTCACCGGCTCGTACATGGACTACGCGATGCCGCGCGCGGCCGACCTGCCGTCGTTCAAGGTGGACACGCGCGTGACGCCGTGCACCCACAACCCGCTCGGCGTGAAGGGCTGCGGAGAAGCCGGCGCCATCGGCGCGCCCGCGGCGGTGATCAACGCGATCTGCGACGCGGTGGGCGTGAAGGACGTCCCGATGCCCGCCACGTCGGAGCGCGTCTGGCGCGCCGTCCGTTCCGCGAAATCCGGGAGGTGACCATGCAGGCATTCGGCTACTACGATCCCACGTCGGTCGCGAAGGCCACCGGCATCGCCGCCGACAAGTCGGAAGGCAAGTACCTCGCGGGCGGCCAGTCGCTGCTCGCCGCCATGAAGCTCGCGTTCGCCGCGCCCAGCGACCTCATCGACCTGGGCCACATCGCGGAGCTGCGCGGCATCAAGGTCGAGGGCAACGGCTCGGCGATCACCATCGGCGCGATGACTCGGCATGCGGAGGTCGCCGCCTCCCTCGAGGTGGGGGCGCGCATCCCCGCGCTCGCGGCCCTCGCCGGCATGATCGGCGACCGCCAGGTGAGGAACCGCGGCACGTTGGGCGGCTCGCTCGCCAACGACGACCCGTCGTCGGACTACCCCGCGGCGGTACTCGGCCTCGGCGCGACCATCAACACCGACAAGCGCCAGATCGCCGCGGACGATTTCTTCCGCGGCCTCTTCGAGACGGCGCTGGCGCCCGGCGAGCTCATCATGTCGGTGATGTTCCCGGTGCCGAAGAAGGCCGTGTACGTGAAGTTCCGCAATCCCGCCTCGCGCTTCGCCGTGGTGGGTGTCTTCGCCGCGCAGACGGCGCAGGGCCCGCGCATCGCGGTCACGGGCGCGGGCGCGCGCGGCGTCTTCCGCGTGAAGTCGATGGAGCAGGCCCTCGCGCGCGAATGGTCGGCCAAGGCGATCGAGGCGATCGCGGTGCCCGCCGCGGAGCTGCAATCGGACCTGCACGCGAGCGCCGAGTATCGCGCGCACCTCGTCAACGTCCTCGCCCGGCGCGCCGTCGCCGGCGCTTGACGCCGAGCCCGCGCCGGACTCCAATTTCACGATGAAAATGGAGTCCGGCCCGGTCGTTTCCATCGAGGAGGCGCAGCAGCTCCTCGCGTCCGCCGACTACGTCGCCGAACGGCGGCTCGCCACCGCCGTCTTCCTCGCGCTGCGCCTCGGGCGCCCGCTCTTCCTCGAGGGCGAGGCCGGGGTCGGCAAGACCGAGCTCGCCAAGGCGCTCGCGAGCGCGCTGGGACGCGAGCTCATCCGCCTCCAGTGCTACGAGGGCCTCGACATCGCGAGCGCGGTGTACGAGTGGAACGTGCAGCGCCAGATGATGGCGATCCGGCTCGCGGAGGCGAGCGGGCGCGCGCGCGAAGGCGCCCTCGAGCGCGACCTCTTCTCCGCCGGCTACCTCGTGAAGCGCCCGATCCTGCAGGCGCTCGAGGCCTCGGCGGAAGGCAAGCCGCCGGTGCTCCTCATCGACGAGCTGGACCGCGCCGACGAGCCCTTCGAGGCCTACCTCCTGGAGGTGCTCTCCGATTTCCAGGTCACGATCCCCGAGCTGGGCGCGATCCGCGCGGCGCATCCGCCGATCGTCGTCGTGACCTCCAACCGCACGCGCGAGATCCACGACGCGATCAAGCGCCGCTGCCTCTACCACTGGGTCGACTACCCGAGCGCGGAGCGCGAGCTGGAGATCCTGCGCCGCAAGGCGCCCGGCGCGGCCGAGGCCCTGTCGCGCGAGGTGGTCGCCTTCGTGCAGCGGCTGCGCACGATGGACCTCTACAAGGCGCCGGGCGTCGCGGAAACCATCGACTGGACGCGCTCCCTGCTCCTGCTCGACTCGATCACGCTCGATCCCGAGACGGTGAGCGACACGCTGGGGGCGCTGCTCAAGTACCAGGACGACATCGCGCGGCTGCGCGGCGAGGACATCGCCGCGCTGCTCACCGAAGTGAAGGCGCGCGTGACGGCATGAGCCCTTCGGCCACGCCGGCGTTCGCCCCGCGCGGCCCCGGCCGCCTCGCCGCGAACGTCGTGCATTTCGCCCGCGTGCTGCGCACCTCCGGCATCCCCATCGGCACCGACAAGGTGATGGACGCGGTGCGCGTGCTGCCCCTCTCGGGCCTCGAGCGCCGCGAGGACTGGCACGCCACGCTGGCCGCCCTCTTCGTCACGCGCCACGAGCAGCAGGCGCTCTTCGACGAGGCGTTCGAGCGCTTCTGGCGCGACCCGGCGATCGAGGAGCGCATGCGCGCCCTGCTGCTGCCGAAGGTGCAGGGGCGCACGCCGCGCTCGTCCTCCGCCGGCCGGCTCGCCGAGGCCCTCTATCCGGCGCGCGACGCGGGGGCGCGCGAGATCGAGCGCCCGCCCGAGGTGACCGTGGACGCCACGCTCACGTTCTCGGCGGGCGAACGGCTGAGAACCATGGACTTCGAGCGCATGAGCGCGGACGAATGGGCGCAGGCGAAGCGGATCGTGGCCAACCTGCGGCTGCCGGTGCCCGAGGTGCGCACGCGCCGCCACGAACCCTCGCCGCGCGGGCATGCGATCGACCTCGCGGCCACGATGCGGCAGATGGCGCGCCGCGGCGGCGAGATCACCAACGTCGCGCGGCAAGAGCGCCGGCGCTGCCCGCCCCCGCTCGTGGTCCTGTGCGACATCTCCGGCTCGATGCATCGCTACACGCGCATGTTCCTGCATTTCCTCCATGCCCTCACGCGCGACCGCGAGCGCGTCACGACGCTGGTCTTCGGCACGCGGCTCACCAACGTGACGCGTCCCTTGCGCGACCGCGACGTGGACGAGGCGCTGGCCAGGGTGGGCGCCGCGGTCCAGGACTGGGCCGGCGGAACGCGCATCGGCGCGTGCCTGCACGAGTTCAACTTCCGCTGGGCGCGCCGTCTCCTCGGGCAGAACGCGTGCGTGCTCCTCGTGACCGACGGCCTCGATCGCGACGACGCCCAAGGGCTCGCGCAGGAGATGGATCGGCTGCATCGCGCGTGCCACCGGCTCGTGTGGCTCAATCCCCTGCTGCGCTACGAGGGCTTCGAGCCCCGCGCGACCGGCATCGCGTCCATGCGCCCGCACGTGGACGCCTTCGTGCCCATGCACAACATCGCCTCGCTGCGCGCGCTCGCCGCGGCGCTTCCCGGCTGACCATGGAGCTCAAGGGCGAGCGCCGCCTTCCCGTCGATCGCGAGACCGCCTGGCGCGCGCTGAACGATCCCGAGCGGCTGCGCGCGGCGATCCCGGGGTGCGAAGCCATCGAGCGCACCGGCGACAACGAGTACCGAGTCGCGATGGTGGCGGCCCTCGGCCCCGTCCGCGCGAAGTTCCGGGGCAGGCTGCGCCTCGCGGACGTGGTCATGCCCGAGCGCTACACGCTGCGCTTCGAGGGCGAAGGCGGCCCCGCCGGATTCGCGAAGGGCAGCGCGCAGGTCACGCTGGCCGACGAGGGAACGTCCACGCTCGTCGGATACACGGTGGCCGCGCAGGTGGGCGGCAAGATCGCGCAGATCGGCAACCGCCTCATCGATTCGGCCGCGCTCAAGATGGCCGACGATTTCTTCGCCGCCTTCGAGCGCCAGCTCACGCCGCCGGGCGCCGCGCGCGCGAGCGTCCTCGAGGAGCTCGAATCGAGCTTCGTGCTGCACGATCCGCGCACCTGGACCTGGGTCGCGTGGGTGGTGCTGCTCGCGGTCGTGGCGGTGCTCGCCGCGCTGATCTTGCGATAATGGCGGCCCCTTCCGAAGGGCCTGCCTGGTGAGACTCGTCCCGGGGGAGCTCACGCTCGCCCAGCTCCACGCCTTCGAAGGCTCGCGCGAGCGCGTCGAGCTGGGCTCCGCCGCGCGCCAGCGGCTGCAGGCCGGCGCCGAGGCCGTGGCGCGCATCGTCGCGAAGGGCGATCCCGCGTACGGCATCAACACCGGCTTCGGCAAGCTCGCGCGCGAGAACATCGCCCCGGACCAGCTCGAGCTGCTGCAGCGCAACCTCGTCCTCTCGCACAGCGTGGGCGTGGGGCCGCTGCTGGGCGACGATGTCGTGCGCCTGGTCCTGCTGCTCAAGGTGGCGAGCCTCGCGCGCGGCTACTCGGGCGTGCGCCCGCTGCTGGTCGACGCGCTCGTGGCGCTCCTCGACGCCGGCGTGTATCCGTGCATTCCCTCGAAGGGCTCGGTGGGCGCCTCGGGCGACCTGGCACCCCTCGCGCACATGGCCGCCACCCTGCTCGGATGGGGCAAGGCACGCCACGACGGCCGGGTGATCGATGCGGCCGACGGCCTGCGTATCGCCGGGCTGGCTCCCCTCACGCTCGCGCCCAAGGAAGGACTGGCGCTCCTCAACGGCACGCAGGTCTCGACCGCGTTGGCACTGCACGGGCTCTTCGCCGCCGAGAACGTGTTCGCCGCCGCGATGGTCGCCGGCGCGATGTCGGTGGACGCCGCGATGGGCAGCGACACGCCCTTCGACGAGCGCATCCACGAGCTGCGCGGCCATCTCGGGCAGATCGCGGCAGCCGCGGTGTATCGGCGCCTGCTGCGCGGGAGCGAGATCCGCGCCTCGCACCTCACGGGCGACGACAAGGTGCAGGATCCCTACAGCCTGCGCTGCCAGCCGCAGGTGATGGGCGCCTGCCTGGACGTGATGAACGCCGCGGCGCTGACGCTCCTCACCGAGGCCAACGGCGTGACCGACAACCCGCTCGTGCTGCCCGAGACGGGCGAGTCGCTCTCCGGCGGCAACTTCCACGCGGAACCGGTGGCCTTCGCCGCGGACCAGCTCGCGCTCGCCATCGCGGAGATCGGCGCGCTTTCGGAGCGGCGCGTGGCGCTCCTCATCGACGCGACGCTCTCCGGACTGCCGCCGTTCCTCACGTCGGCGAGCGGCGTCAACTCCGGCTTCATGATCGCGCACGTGACGGCCGCCGCGCTCGCCTCGGAGAACAAGTCCCTCGCGCACCCGGCGAGCGTCGATTCGCTTCCCACGTCGGCGAACCAGGAAGACCACGTCTCCATGGCCACCTTCGCCGCGCGCCGGCTCTCGGACATGGCGGACAACACGGCGGGCGTCGTCGCGATCGAGCTGCTCGCCGCGGCGCAGGGGATCGATTTCCGGCGGCCGCTGAAGAGCTCGGCGCCGCTCGAGGAGGCGCACGCGCTGATCCGCGCGGTGGCGCCCCACCTCGACGGCGACCGCTACCTCGCGCTGGACATCGAGGCCGTCACGCCGCTCGTGCGCGGCGGCGCGTTCGTCCCTTTCAGCCGCGGCCTGCGGCCCGAGGACGCCGAAGCGTAGCGATCATCGCACGACCGATGGCGCGGTCACGGCGAGCGATCCGCCTCGCGCACCAGCCGCTCGAGCCCGGCGTCGAGGCGGGGCGAGTCGGGCAGCGGGATGCGCAGGTCGTCCGAAAGGATCGCGCGGAACTCCTCCACGCTCGAGATCACCCGCCGCTCGGTGTGCCCATCGCGATGGTGGATCGCGTAGCGCGCGTTGCGCAGCGCGTGCCGGCGGTCCGGGGCCGCGCGCGCCGCGATGATGCCGGTCACGAATTGCGACTGCGGATGGTTCGCGAGATACCAGTTGCTCACCTCGTAATCCGCCAGCTGCTGCTCGTGGAGCTCGAAGGCGTAGAGCGCGCTCCACGCTCCCGCGATGCGCGACTCGAGCACGAAGCCGCCGCCCTCGGGCAGCAGGCGGTAGGGCTCGTGCGGGGTCGGTTGCTCCACGAGGGGCTCGAGCCGCAGCGGCGCGGTGAGCGTCTGCCCGCCGAAGCCGACATCCGCGATGTACGGCTCGCCGTCCGCCAACACGTGCATCAGCATGTGGCTGCGCGCGGTGACCACGCCCTGCGGCACGTTCCAGCGCACCCGCGCGGCCAGCCGCTTCACCGGGAAGCCGATCGTCTCCAGCACCTGCGCGAAAAGCAGGTTCTGCTCGAAGCACCAGCCGCCGCGCCGGCGCTGGACGAGCTTGTCCTGCAGGGACGCCGGATCGAGGCGCACCGGCTCGCCGAGGAAGGTCGACAGGTTCTCGAACGGGATCGCCTCGGCATGCACGCGGTGCAGCGCACGCAGCGTCTCCAGCGTGGGCCGGGGCGCCGCGTCGAATCCGATGCGCGCGAAGTACGCCTCGAGGTCGAGGGGGCGACGCGATTCATCCACCGCGCGTGTCCCCGGCGCTACTTGGCACGCTGCGCGGCCGCGGCCTCTCCCGTGGCCGGCACCTTCTGCGCGAACGCCACGATCGCGAGCAGCACGAGCCCGATCACGTCGCTCACGTAGCCGGGCTTGATGAGCAGGACCGCCGCCACGACGAGCAGCGCGCGCTCCCACGTGCGCGCCTCGCGCAGCAGGTAGCCCTGCAGCCCGGCGGCGAAGCACATGACGCCGATCGTGGCCGACACGCACGACGTGACGATGGTCACCGGGTCGCCCATCATGAGGAGCGACGGCTCGTACACGAACATGAACGGCACGATGTAGGTCGGCGCCGCGATGCGCACCGATTCCCATCCCGCCTGCCACATGTTGCAGCGCGCGAGGCCGGCCGCGGCGAAGACCGCGAGGGCGACGGGAGGAGTGATCGCGGACAGGATCGCGAAGTAGAACGCGAACATGTGGGCGGCGGGCGTCGAGGCGCCGAGCTTGATGATCGCCGGCACGAGCAGCGACACCATCACGATGTACGAGGGCGTGGTCGGCATGCCCATGCCGAGGACGATGCCCGCGAGCGCCGTGAGCACCAGCGCCAGCACGAGCCAGCTCTGCGCGAGCTCGACCACGAACTGGGTGAACACGATGCCCAGGCCGGTGATGGTCACGCAGCCGATCACGATTCCCGCGCACGCGCACGCCATCGCGACCGAGAGGGTGTTGCGGGCGCCATCCTCGAGCGCATCGACGAGGCTCTTCCAGCCGATGCCCTCGCGGGTGATCTTGCGCGCGAGGGCGAGCGGCAGGCAGGCGAGCGCGCCCGCGAGCGCGCAGAGCGGCCCCGAGAATCCGAGCATGAGCCCGAAGAGCACGATGAGCGCCGGGATGAAGAGATGTCCCCGGTCCTTCATCACCTTGCCGAGCTTCGGGAGCTGTGACCTGGGCACGCCGGCCAGCCCGTAGCGCTTGGCCTCGAAGTGCACGGCGAAGAACACCGCGACGTAGTAGAGGACCGCGGGGATCGCCGCCCAGAGCGCCACCTGCGCGTACGGCACCACCAGGAACTCCGCCATCACGAACGCGGCGGCTCCCATCACCGGCGGCATGATCTGCCCGCCCGTGGAGGCGACCGCTTCCACGGCCGCCGCGAAGGGCGACCTGAAGCCGGTGCGCTTCATGAGGGGAATCGTGATCGGGCCGTCGACCATGACGTTGGCGACCGCGCTGCCCGAGACGGTGCCGAAGAGCATCGACGAGACGATGGACACCTTCCCCGGCCCGCCCGCCGTATGCCCGGTGATCGACATCGCGAAGTCCATGAAGAGCTGCCCCGCCCCGCTCTTCTCCATGAAGGTGCCGAACAGCACGAACAGCATCACGTAGCTCGCCGAGACGCCCAGCGTGGAGCCAAAGATGCCTTCGGTCGAGAGGTAGATCTGCTCCAGCAGCACCTGCGGCGTCACGTGTGTGAAGAACGCGGCATACGCGAGGAAGGCGAGCGCCGTGAGCGGCAGCGGCCAGCCGATCACGCGCCGCGTGGCGTCGAGCACCACGACGATCGACACGATGGCGTAGAACTTGTCCGCCATGGTGAGATCGTCGATGTAGATGATGCGGTTAAGGAAGTACTCATAGTTGAAGAAGATGTGCAGCACGAACGCGAAGCCCAGCACGAGCAGCGCCAGGTCCACGAGCCTCCAGGCTTCGGAGGCCTTGGGCCGCAGCGGATACAGGATGTAGACCAGCGTGAGGGTGAAGAGGAGGTGCGTGCCGCGGAAGATCACGGCCTCGGGCGGCCCGAACGCCGCCACGTACATGTGGTAGAGCGACATCGCCACGGCGATGAGGGTCACCGCCATGACGAGCGAGCGCGACTTCGGCTTCGTCGCGAGCGCCTCGTCGGAGAAGATCTGCGGCGCTTCGGTTCCGGCCAAGGTCGTCTACCCGGCCCTCACAGCGCGCCGACTTCCTTGTAGTACTTGAGCGCTCCCTTGTGGAACGGCACGCCGATGTCGGCGGCCATCGCCTTGGGCGTGAGGCCGGCGATCGGCTTCACCACGGCGGACATCGTGTCCACGTGGGTCGCCATCGCCTTGGTCATCTTGTAGACGACGTCCTCGGGCAGGTCGCACGAGGCGATAATGTGCGTCGAGTAGCCGATCACCTGCACGTCGCCCTTCTGGTTGGGATAGGTGCCCGCCTTGATGGTGAGCTCCTGGTAGCCGGGATTCTCCTTGCGCAGCTCCGCCATCGTCCTGTCGTCCACCGGCACGATGGTGATGTCGCGCGCGCTCGCGAGGTCCATGATCGACGAGGCCGGCGCCGTCGTGCCCAGCGTCATGACCTGCGCGTGGCCGTCCTTCATGAGCGACACGGCGTCGGTGTACGAGGCCTGGAAGTTCGCCTTGGCGAGCGACTGGTACGAGAGCCCGTTGATCTTCAGGATCGCGGAGGTGAGCGCCTCCGCGGTGTTGCCCTTCGGCTGGGTCACCAGCGTCTTGCCCTTGAGGTCCTTGTACGACCTGATGTTCGCGTCGGCGAGCGCGGCGACCTGGAAATACTGCGGATAGAGGTTCGCGACCTGGCAGACCTTCGTGGTCTTGCGCGGATACGGCGCGCGCCCAGCCACGCCGTCGGCACTGGTGGAGGAATTGCCGAAGCCGATCTGCGCCTTGCCCTCGTCGACGCCGCGCACGTTGGCGATGCCGGCGCCGGGGGTCTCCTGGATCTGCAGGCCCGGGATCTCCTTCTCCCACATGCTCTTCAGCGCGCCGCCCAGCGGGATCCACGATCCGCCCTGCGGGCCGGTCATGAACGTCACTTGCTGCGCTGCCGCACCGAAGCACACGGCGATCCCCGCTGCGAGAGCGGCGATCCGAATCGAACGCATGTTGCAATGCATGGTGAATCCTCCGAGGTTGGCGGGTGACGCGCCGGGGGCCGCAGCGCGCGGACTGGGGAAGGCGGGCTCGGTGGATTCTGTCGTGCGGCTTCGGCCGGCGTCAAGCACGGCCGGGCGCTCGCGCCGCGGGGCGTCGCCCGGCCGCGGGGAAAGGGCTCGCCGGACGTCGCGTCCGGCGAGCGGGCGAGGGTGTATCAGCGGGCCGCGAGCTGCGCGCGGATCTCTCCACCGGGGTGGGCGGCGCTGTGCACGTTCACGTACAGGTTGCCGGCCTTGTAGGCGGCGTATTGCTCGTCGGTGAGCCTGGCGCCCTCGGGCGAGACGAACTCGTCCGCCCCCTTCTTCGTGAGCGGGACGATCACCTTGCCGTTGGCGCCCATGGCGCCCTGGTGGATGTGCGCGGCGGTGGGACTCATGCCGCTCACCTTGATGTCGACCGTCACGGTGTGGTCGTCGTTCACGGTGACCGTGCCGCTGCCCGAAGCCGAAGTGCTCACGGGCGGGACCTCGTTGCCGCCGGTGAGGCTCACCTCCTGGCCCGAATGCATCATTCCGCTCATCGTGGAGCAGCTTGCGAGGATCGCGGCCGCCGCGGCCGCGGCGAGAGTGCGCGAAAGGTTCTTCATGGCGGGATTCTCCGTTGTGGTGGGGTAAACGACGGATGAACAGGCTTGCCGGCAGGTTTCATCCACGACGGTCACATCGAGATGGAGCCTTCGCGGAAGTCGGTACGGTCGAGCCAGACGTTCACCAGCACCGGCCGCCCGTCCCTAGCGTACGCCTTCGCGCGCTCGAGCGCGGGTCCCACCTCCTCCGGCCGGCGCACCTCGATCCCCTCGGCGCCGAAGCCGCGGGCGACCTCGTGATAGGCCGTGCGCGCGAGCACCGTCCCCACCTCGTCGCCCAGCATCTTCACCTGCTCGCGCGCGATCTGCGCCCACGACGCGTCGTTGCCCACCACGGCGATCACCGGGATGCGGTGGCGCACGTAGGTATCGAATTCCGCCAGGCCGTAGCCGCTCGCCCCGTCGCCCCACAGCAGCCACACCTCCGAGCCGGGACGCACGAGCGTGGCGCCGAGCGCGAATCCGGCGCCCACGCCGAGAGTTCCGAACGCGCCCGGATCCAGCCACGCGAGCGGCGAGCGCGGATGCAGGATGTAGGCGGCGGTCGCGACGAAATCCCCGCCATCGGCCACCATCACCGCGCCGTCGCCCGCCGCGCGCTCGAGCGCACGCAGGAAGGCGACGGGATTCACGTGCTCGCCGGAACGCGCGGCTTGCGCGTCGATTTCCTTCTCGCGCGCCGCGTCGCGCGCGCGCAACGTCTCGATCCACGCGTCGCGGCGCGCGCCCTCGCCCAGCCGCTCGGCGAGACGCTCGAGGAAGAGCCCCGCGTCGCCGATCGCCGCGATGGTGGGACGGCGATTGAGCCGCGCATCGGCACGGCTGCGGTTGGCCGCGATGAGGGTCGCGAAGCGGCGCACGTGCCGCCCGTAGTCGAGGCGGAAATCGCACGGCACGCCAGCGAGCACCACGCAGTCGGCCTCGCGCAGCGCGTCGCGCCGCGCATGGCGCATCTGCAGCGCGTGATCCCGTCCCAGCAGTCCGCGCGCCATGCCCGAGAGATAGACGGGAATGCCGAGCCGCGCGACGGCCTCGGCGATCCGCGCGGCGTCCGCGGCGCGCGCGAGCGCCTGGCTGCCGATCACCATGAGCGGGCGCTGCGCCACGGCGAGCGCGCCGGCGCATTTCGCGATCGCCGTGCCCTTCGGCTCGGGGACGATCGCCGGCTGCGCCACCGGCGCGACGCTCGCGTGGCTTCCCTTGAAGAGTCCGCGCACGTGGCGCCGCAGGTAGCCGCGCAGCAGCCTGTCCGCGAGCGACGTGCCCTTGCCCGCGGCCTGCGCGTACCACTCGCGGATCAGCTCCTCGCCGTAGAGCAGGTCCACCGGGCATTCGACGAACACGGGGCCCGGCACGCCCTCGAGCGAGTGGACGAACGCATCGTCGACCGCGTTGGCGAGATCGGCCACGCGGCGCACCTGGATCACGCGTTTCACGTGCGGCTCGACCAGGGGGCGCTGGGGAATGTCCTGCAACGCGCCGCGTCCCTGGAGCGCCGTCGGCGCCGCGCCGCCGAGCAGCACGACCGGCGATTGCGCGAGCTGCGCGTTCTTGAGCGCGGTGATGGTGTTCGTGATGCCCGGCCCCGCCGTGACCGCGGCCACACCCGGAGTGCCCGTGAGGCGCGCCACCGCATCGGCGGCGAAGACCGCGGTCGCCTCGTCGCGCGTATCCACGACGCGGATCCCGAGCGCCTTCGCGGCGACGAGGATCGGCGAGATGTGGCCGCCGCAAAGCGTGAAGAGGAAGCGCACGCCGTGCGCGGCGAGCACCGCGGCGACGCGCGCGCCGCCGTTGGAAAATGCTTCGTGCGCCGCGCTCACCGCGCGTAGCCCTGCGGATGCGCCTTGCGGTGCTCCTCGATCAGCGCGCGATAGTCCACCTTGCCGACGCGGGTGTGGGGCAGGTCGCTGCGGAACTCGATCTCGCGCGGGCAGGACCACTTGATGAGGCGCTCGCGGCAATGGGTGATGAGGGCCTCCTCGGTCTCCTTCCCGGCGCGCGACGGGTCCTTCAGCACGACGCACGCCTTCACGCGCTCGACCTGCGCCGTGTCGGGCACGCCGATCACGCACGATTCGGCCACCAGCGGATGCTCGTCCAGCACGGCCTCCACCTGCGTGGGATAGACGTTGAATCCCGAGGACTTGATCATGCGCTTCAACCGCACCGTGAAGTAGAAGAAGCCGTCCGCGTCCCTGCGCGCGAGGTCACCCGTGTGCAGCCACGTGCGGCCGTCGGGATGCGTGCGCAGCACCGCCGCGGTGGCCTGCGGATTGTCGAGGTAGCCCAGCATCACGGCGGGGCCGCTCACGCACAGCTCTCCTTCTTCGCCCACCGGCGCCTCCTCGGTCGTGCCGACGCGGCAGATCTTCGCGAGCGTATCGGCGAGCGGCACCCCGATGGAGCCCTCGCGATAGCCCTCGATCGGCGTGGCCATGATGCCACTCACCGCTTCGGTGAGCCCGTAGCCCTCGAGGAGCCGCACGTTGCCGCCGCGTTCGTGCACCAGGCGCTCGAAGCGCTCCTTCACCTGGCGCGGCAGCGTGTCGGCGCCGGAGAAGCAGGCCCTGAGGCACGACAGATCCGCCTTCGCGAGCTCGGAATCCTTGGAGAGCGCGTCGAAGAGCGTGGGCACGCCGACCAGGACGTTCGGGCGCTTGTGGCGGATGAGCTCCGAGGTGGAGCGCGCGTCGAAGGTCGGTACGAGGATCGACTTCCCGCCCGCCATGAAGGTCGCGTTCACGCACACGCCGAGGCCGAAGCCGTGGAAGATCGGCAGCGCCGCGAGCATCGCGTCGCCTTCGCCCAGCGCGACCCAGGCGCCCGCCTGCATTCCCTCGGCGATGAAATTGCGGTTCGAGAGCAGGATGCCTTTCGGATCGCCCGTGGTGCCCCCGGAAAAGAGCACCGCGGCCGGATCATGCGTCTTGTTCCGGGAAGTGGGAATGCGCGATGGGGCGCGTTCCATCAATTCGCGCCACCAGCGCACGCGCGGTGAGGGCGGAACGGCCGCAATCTTGCGGCCCTTGGTGAGCCAGAACCCGACGCGCTTCACCGGCGGGAGGTAGTCGCCGATGCGCGCGAGGATGATCGTCTCGAGCGGCTTCTTCGGCGTGGCCGCCGCGAGCGCGGGATAGAAGGCGTCGAGCGTCAGCGCCATGCGCGCGCCGGTCATGTCGAGGTAGCGCGTGATCTCGGCGCTCGTGGACAGCGGATGGATCATCGCCGGCAGCGCGTCGAGCCGGTTGGCGGCGTAGAACGCGATCACGCCCTGCGGCGAGGTCGGCATCGAGATGAGGATCCGCTCGCCGCTTCCGAGCCCGCACGACGCGAGCGCGCCGGCGAACCGCTCCACGTCCGCGATCAGCTGGCCATACGTCGAGGTGGTATCGAAGAAATCCCAGGCCAGCGCATCAGGCAGGCGCTCGGCCGTGGTGGCGAGCGCCTCGTGCAACGTGACCGGCGGATATTCGAGATGGTGCGGCGCCGCGCCGTAATGGCGCAACCACGGAAGATTTTCGGACATGGCACGATCGCGCGCTGACGAAGCGCGCGTTCCCTCCACTACAACGTTAACCGCCTCCACCGCCGCCGCCTTGCGCGGGATCAACGGTGCGGGCTATCCGCGCTGCGCCGCGCCCCAGTAGTTGAACGTGAGCGGCCGCGGACCCGGAAGGTAGGCGGTGTCCAGCTCCGCGATCCGGAAACCGGCCTCCGCAAGCAGCGCCGGAATGTCGCGCGCGAGATGGCAGCCCCCGGCGAGCGGCCCCCAGTACGGATCCAGCCTTTCCTGCCAGCGCCGCACCCGCGCGTCGGGCGCGCGGCCGTGCTCGCAGAAGAGGAGCCGGCCCTCGGGCTTCAGCACGCGGCCCATCTCCTTCAGCGCGGCCACCGGATCGGGGATCGTGCACAGCGTGTAGGTGACGACCACGGTGTCGAACGCGGCGTCCTCGATGGGAATCTTTTCGGCGGAAAGGCCGACCAGCTCCACGGCGAGGCCGGCCCGGGCGATGCGCTTCGCGGCGATGCGATGCAGGGCGAGCGCCGGATCGAGGCCCACGATCGCGCTCACCCGCGACTTGTCGTAGTGGCGCATGTTGAGGCCCGTCCCGATGCCGACCTCGAGCACCCTTCCCCGCGCGCGCGGAACGATCTTCTCGCGCTGGCGGCGAATCGGCTTCATCCCGCACGCGAAATCGAGCAGGTAGGGCAGCACATGCCGGTCGTACCAGCCCTCGGCCACGGTCCCGGGCCTCATTCGACCTCGTGATCGCGGGCGTCGATCTCGAGGGGGGCGTTATCGTAACCGTATTCCGCGATCTGCCCGAGGTAGCTCGGCAGGAACGCGGCGATGGAGCCGGCTTCCTCGTACTGGAAGACGTGGCGGAACTCGTGGGACAGGAGGCGGCGGCTTTCGACGCCGCGGCGCACGAACACGGTGTGTCCCAGCGTGAGCCCCGCGCCCGAGGGCCGGAGCAGGCCGTTGTCGAGGGCGACCTGCCGCAGCACCGGATGCGGCGGCAGCGGCAGCGCGTCCACCACCGCCACGCGGATGCGCTCCGGGAACCGCACGCCCACGCGCCGGGCGAGCCTCTCGCCCTCGTCATTCAACGGGGTGCCGGCCTCGGCCGCTTCGGACGCCGCCGCCTGCGCCCACTCGATTGCCAGGGGCAGCAGGGACGGGATCGCCGTGCGCAGGTCCATCGCTCATTCTGCCGCCAAACCGGCTCAATGTTTCGGGGCCGCCTCGCAATCGCAGACCGCGCTTCCCTTGTCGAACACGATGCGCCAGACGCCGGGCGCTTCCTGCCGCCAGATCGAGGTGAAGCGCGCGATGAGCTTGCCGTGCGCATCGCGCACCGGGCCCGTGGACAAGGCGAGCGAGCCCGAATCGAGGACCTGGACCTGGTCCGGCTCCCACGAGAAGGGCGCCTGCGGCTTCGCGTAGAAAGGCGCCCACGCCTCCGAGACCGCGCGCCTGCCGCGCAGGGCCTTCTCGCCGGAGAAGAACACCGCCTCCTCCGACACGAAGCTGGTGAACGCCGCATGGTCGCGATCGGCCATGGTCTTCGCGAACGCGCGCTCGGTGCCGGCGACCTGCCGCTGCAAGTCTTCAGGTGAACGCACGCCGGTCGCCGCGCAACCGGCGAATGCGGCCGCCATGGCGGCAAGCGTCAGGATCCGCAATCCCATTCGAGTGACCTCCCGCCGCGATCATGCCTCGAAAGCGCGGGCGGCCGCGTTTCATTTTGTTTCCGTCTCCCGCGGCCCCACGACTTCGTAGGTCGAGGTTCCGGAGATGATGCCGCGGTGGATGCTCAGCTCGACGGCTTCTCCCGGATGCGCGCTCCCGTTGCGCCGAACCGTGGCGAGGACGACCCTTCCATCGCCGAGGACCACGCTCGCCACCTCCTTGCCCGGCTCGCTCGCGGGGGTCACCGACTTCACCGTTCCGTGGGTGTCCTCGAACGGCCCGCCGGTGACGTCCATCATCACGAAAGCGGCAGCGAGACACAGGGCCGCGACGACGAGCGCGGTGGCGGCTTTCATGGCTCTCTCCTTGTCGCCCGCTCGGGATATTACTCCCGCCGCCGGCTCGAACTGGGCGCCTCGGCGATGAACATGAGCTACGCCGATGACCGCTTGAGCGCCGTGACCTCGATTTCTATCTTCATGCGTGGGTCGGCCAGTCCCGCGGAAATCATCATGGCGGCGGGGCGAACCTCTCCGAAGTACTTGCGAAGCACGGGCCAGCACTGCTCGAACTCGGAGCCATTCGGCAGGACATACGTCACGCGGACCACGTCGTCGAGGCTTGAATCGGCCTGGCGAAGAGCATGCTCGATGTTCTTCAGGCACTGCTCCGTCTGCTCCAGAAGGTTGTCGGCAATGGACATCGTCGCGTAGTCGAAGCCCGTCGTGCCGGAGACGAATACCCAGTCGCCGACAACCACCGCCCGCGAGTAGCCGATCTGGGCCTCGAACGTCGAGCCAGAGCTGATGAGTCTTCTATTCACGCGCATACCTCGCTCTTCCATTTCGAGAACGGATCGTACCCACGCTAGCCGCCGGGACGCCGCACCTCGTACACCAGCGCCTTCGCGCCCATCAGCTCCACCTCGCCCGCGAGCCGCTCGCCCAGCTTCTGCGCCACGCGGATGGAGCGCGTGTTGCCGGGCCGGATGAGGCTCACCACGCGCTCGCGCCCCAGCTCGCCGAACGCGACGGCGAGCGCCGCGCGCGCCGCTTCCGTCGCATACCCCTGTCCCCAATGCTCGTGGCCCACGAGCCATCCGATCTCGAAGTCCGGCCACCCCGGGGGATTCAGGAAACCGGCGCGGCCGACGAGGGCGCCGTCGGACTTGCGCTCGAGCGCCCACATTCCGTATCCGAGCAGCTGCCAGTGCCCGAGCATGCCGGCGATCGAGCGCCACGCCTCCTCGCGCGTGAGCGGCTTGCCGGGGCCGATGTGGCGCATGACTTCGGCGTCCGCGCTCATCGCGGCATAGGCGTCGAGGTCGTCGCCGCGGAACTCGCGAAGGATAAGGCGCTGCGTCTCGAGGGTGGCGGGCATGGCGTCGGCACGGGATCGCGCAGCGCGAATGGTACCGAAGGCTCAGTCGCGGTCTTCGCGCGCGGGCCAGCCCCGGGCCTTCGCCATCTGCGCGTCGTGCTCGCCCAGGCGCGGGGCCGGGTGGCGGATGGCGCCCGGCGTGGCGCTCATGCGCGGAACGATGCCGGGCACGCGCAGCGTCGAGCCGTCGGCGCAGCGCGTGGCGACCACCATCTCCCGCGCGAGATATTGCGGATCCCTGGCGATGTCCGCGACCGAACAGATTCGCCCCACGGGAACGTTCGCCGCGTCGAGCACCGCGATCACCTCGTCCTGCGTTCGCTGCGCCGTCCAGGCCTCGATCGCACCGTCGATGCGCGCCGTCTGCGCCGCGCGCCCGTCGTTGTGCGCGAGCGCGGGGTCCTTCTCGAGGTCGGAGCGCCCGATCGCGGCCATGAGCCGGCGGAAGATGCTGTCGCCGTTGCCCGCGACGAGCACGTAGCTCCCGTCGCGGCACTTGTACGCGTTCGACGGCACGATGCCCGGCAGCGCGCTGCCCGCGCGCTCGCGCACGACGCCGAACGCGTCGTACTCGGGAAGCAGGCTCTCCATCACGTTGAACACCGATTCGTAGAGCGCCACGTCGATGAACTGGCCCTCGCCGCCGCGCGCGTCGCGGTGGTAGAGCGCCATGAGGACCCCGATCACGCCGTGCAGCGCCGCGAGCGTGTCCCCGATCGAGACACCCACCCGCACCGGCACGCGGCCCGGCTCGCCCGTGAGGTAGCGCAGCCCGCCCATGGACTCGCCGATCACGCCGAAGCCGGGACGGTCCTTGTAGGGACCGGTCTGCCCGTAGCCCGAGATGCGCAGCATGACGAGGCGCGGATTGAGCGCATGGAGCTGCTCCCAGCCGAGTCCCCAGCCCTCGAGCGTGCCGGGCTTGAAGTTCTCGATCACGACGTCGGCCTCGGCGGCCAGCGCCCGCACCGTCTCCTGGCCTTCCGCGTCGCGCAGGTCCAGGCACACGGAGCGCTTGTTGCGCGACTGCACTTCCCACCACACGGACGTCCCGTTGCGAAGCAGGCGCCACGTGCGCAGCGGGTCTCCCGTGCCCGGCGGCTCGACCTTGATGACGTCGGCGCCGAAATCGCCGAGCGTCTTGCCGGCGAACGGTCCCGCGATGAGCTGGCCCAGCTCGAGGACCTTGATTCCGTGGAGCGCTTGCATCGGCCGATTCTACTCCGCGCATAATGTCGGGACCGCCTTCTCCACCCGCGCCATGACCCACCGATCGATCGGCGACGCCTCGCGCATCGTGCGCTCCCCGCGCGGCGCGGCGCTCTCCTGCCGCAGCTGGCTCACGGAGGCGCCGTTCCGGATGATCCAGAACAACCTCGATCCCGATGTCGCCGAAAATCCCGCGGAGCTGGTGGTCTACGGCGGCACGGCGCGCGCGGCGCGCAACTGGGAATGCTTCGACGCGATCCTCGCGACCCTGAAGCGGCTGGGCGACGACGAATCGCTGCTCGTCCAGTCGGGCAAGCCCGTCGCCGTGTTCCGCACCCACGCGGATGCGCCGCGCGTGCTCATCGCCAACTCGAACCTCGTGCCGCATTGGGCCACGTGGGAGCACTTCGACGAGCTCGATCGCAAGGGCCTCATGATGTTCGGGCAGATGACCGCGGGCTCGTGGATCTACATCGGCTCGCAGGGCATCGTGCAGGGCACCTACGAGACGTTCGCCGAGGCGCTGCGCCAGGCGAAAGCCGGGGACGGACCCGGTTCTTCGCGCCGGGCGTCACGCGAAAACTCCGGGTCCGTCCCCTGGATCCTCACCGCGGGGCTGGGCGGCATGGGCGGCGCGCAGCCGCTCGCGGCCACCATGGCGGGCGCCTCGATGCTCGCCGTCGAGTGCCGCCAGTCGCGCATCGACATGCGCCTTCGCACGGGGTACGTGGACCGCCAGGCCGCGACACTCGACGAGGCGCTCGCCCTCGTGCGCGAAGCGACGGCGCCCGTGTCCGTGGCGCTGCGCGGCAACGCCGCCGAGATCGTGCCCGAGATCGTCACGCGCGGCATGCGGCCCGACCTCCTCACCGACCAGACCTCCGCGCACGATGTAGCGCACGGGTACCTGCCGCGTGGCTGGAGCGTGGAGCGCTGGGAAGAGGCCCAGCGCACCGATCCGCGCGCGGTGGAGGAAGCCGCGCGGGAATCCATCGCGATCCACGTGCGCGCCATGCTCGAGCTCAGGCGGCGCGGCGTCCCGACCTTCGACTACGGCAACAACCTGCGCCAGGTCGCGAAGGACGCGGGAGTCGCCGACGCGTTCGATTTCCCCGGCTTCGTGCCCGCGTACATCCGGCCGCTCTTCTGCGAAGGCAAGGGCCCGTTCCGCTGGGTCGCCCTGTCCGGCGATCCGGAAGACATCTACCGCACCGACGCGAAGGTGAAGGAGCTCTTCCCCGACAACTCCCACCTGCATCGCTGGCTCGACATGGCGCGCGACCGCATCCGCTTCCAGGGACTGCCGGCGCGCATCTGCTGGCTGGGTCTCGGCGAACGCGATCGCGCGGGCCTCGCGTTCAACGCGATGGTGGCGAGCGGCGAGCTGAAGGCGCCCATCGTGATCGGCCGCGACCATCTCGACGCCGGCTCCGTCGCGAGCCCCAATCGCGAGACCGAGGCGATGAAGGACGGGTCGGACGCCGTTTCCGACTGGCCGCTGCTGAACGCGCTCCTTTCCACCGCGGGAGGCGCGACGTGGGTTTCCTTCCATCACGGCGGCGGCGTCGGCATGGGCTACTCGCAGCACGCGGGCGTCGTGATCGTATGCGACGGCACGGCGGCGGCCGCGAAACGCATCGAGCGCGTGCTGTGGAACGACCCGGCGCTGGGTGTGGTGCGCCATGCCGATGCGGGCTACGAGCGGGCCATCGAGGTCGCACGCGAGAAACATCTCGATACACCGTCGCTCCCCTGATGTTCCTCGCCGAGCGTACCGTCTGGCCTTACCGCTACCGGCGCGGCGCGAGCCCGCTCATCGTCTCGATGCCTCATGCGGGAACCTTCGTGCCGTGGAGCGTGGGTCGCTCGCTCGCGGACTGCGCGGCCGGCCGCCCCGACACGGACTGGCACCTGCCGCGCCTCTACGATTTCCTCGCGGCGCTGGACGCCACGGTCATCGCCGCGAATTTCTCGCGCTACGTGATCGACATGAACCGCCCGCCCGACGGCAGCAATCTCTATCCGGGCCGCGACACGCCGCGTCTGTGCCCCGTGGACACGTTCGACGGCCGTCCGCTCTATCGGTCGGCCACGCCGGATGAGGGCGAGATCGCGCGGCGGCTGGACGCCGCCTGGCGCCCCTATCACCGCAGGCTCGAGGGCGAGATCGCGCGGGTGAAGCGATCCCACGGCGTGGCGATCGTCTGGGACGCGCACTCCATCGCGTCGGAAGTGCCGCGACTATTCAAGGGACGGCTGCCGGACTTCAATCTCGGGACCGCGAAGGGTGCCGCGTGCGATCCGGCGCTCGAGGCCGAGCTCGCCGTCGCCATCCGCAGACACGCGGAATACACGTCGGTCCTGAACGGTCGCTTCACCGGGGGATACATCACGCGCCACTACGGCCGGCCCTCGGAAGGCGTGCATGCCGTGCAGCTCGAGATGGCCGAGGCGACTTACATGGACGAGCAGGCGCCCTACGGTTTTCGCGCGGAGCGGGCGGCGCGCGTGCGCCCGATCCTGCGCGAGCAGCTGGAGGTCGCCCTGCACTGGGCCCGGCGCTCCCCGCGGCCGTGACGTCAACCGCCCACGCCGCTCGCGCGTTCAATCGCTGACACCGTACCACCCAAGGACAACATGACAAGGATCCCGAGCCCCATGAAGAAGCTCTTCACCCTCGCCCTCGCTTGCCTCGGCGCGGCCAGCGCGCCGGCCGCCTTCGCCGATTCGTTCCCGGACCGTGCGCGCGTCATCACGTCGCATCCCGTCGTCGAGCAGATCCCCGTCGCGCGCGAGGAATGCTGGAACGATCGCGTGCGCGGCTATGAAGACCATCAAGTCACGCGCGCCGATACCGGCGCGCCCATCGGCGCCGGCACCGTGTTGGGCGCGGTCGTGGGCGGCGTGATCGGCCACCAGTTCGGCAGCAGCAGCGGCGGACGCGACCGCGGCACCGCCGCCGGCGCCATCGTGGGCGGCCTCGTCGGCCACCAGATCGAGAAGGACCAGGACAGCGCCCCCGTCGAGGAAGTGGACGCGTGCCGGTGGAGCGCGACGTCAAGCGCTGCCGCACCGTGAACGAGGTGCGCGAAGCCACTGTGGGCTACGACGTGCGCTACGAGTATCGCGGCCGCGAATTCCGCACGCGCCTCCCGCGCGACCCGGGCCCGAGCCTCGCGGTGAACGTGGACATCCAGCCCGTCGAGCCGCGCTACGACGCCCCGCCACCCCCGCCGCGCCCGCGCCCTCCCTCGTATCGCTGAGCCCCGAACGGCGCCTGCGGGCGCCGTTTTCATTCCGCTCTGGAGCGAGGCGCTGCGCGATGTTCGCTGCGCTTGCACTGCGACGTCGCGGCGATCGAGAGCGTCCTTCCGTAGTCAGCGACCCGCCTAGCGCTCGCGTCCGTCGAAGAACACGGCGCGCGGACGCAGGCCACCGATCTGCGCGCCGAGCCGGGCGGGATCGTCGAGGTCCCACAGCACGAAATCCGCGCGCTGCCCGGGCTCGATCGTTCCCACGTCGGAAAGTCCCAGCGCGCGTGCCGCGTGCACCGTGATTCCGGCGAGCGCCTCTTCGGGCGTGAGCCGGAACAACGTGCATGCCATGTTGGCGATGGTGAGGATCGAGGTGCACGGCGAGGTGCCCGGGTTGCAGTCGGTGGCGATCGCCATCGGCACGCCGCTACGCCGCAGCGAGTCCACCGGCGGGCGCTTCGTCTCGCGCAGGTAATAGAACGCGCCCGGCAGCAGCACGGCGACGGTGCCCGCCTTCGCGAGCGCCGCCACGCCCGATGCATCGGTGTGCTCGAGATGATCCGCGGACAGCGCGCCGAACTCCGCGGCGAGCGCGGCGCCGCCGCCGTTCGAGAGCTGGTCCGCGTGCAGCTTCACCTGCAGCCCGTGGTCGCGCGCCGCCTCGAACACGCGGCGGACCTGGGGTGCCGTGAACGCGATCCCTTCGCAGAATGCATCGACCGCATGCGCCAGCCCCTCGCGCGCCGCCGCCGGGATCATCTCGTTGCACACCAGGTCCACGTACTCCGGCGCGCGTCCCGCGAATTCCGGAGGCACGCTGTGCGCTCCGAGCAGCGTGGTGCGCACGCGCACGTCGCCGTTGCCGAGCGAGCGCGCCACGCGCAGGCACTTGAGCTCGTTCTTCACGTCGAGCCCGTAGCCCGACTTGATCTCCACCGTGGTGACGCCCTCGGCCATGAGCGCCTCGAGGCGTGCGTGAGCCTGCGCGCGCAGCTCCTCGCCCGTGGCGGCGCGCGTGGCGCGCACCGTCGCGAGGATGCCACCGCCCTGGCGCGCGATCTCCTCGTAGGACGCGCCCTTCAGCCGCATCTCGAACTCGCGCGCGCGGTGGCCCGCGTAGACCAGGTGCGTGTGGCAATCGACGAGCCCCGGAGTCACCAGGACACCGTGCGCGTCGACGATCCGCTCGTCGCGCGCGTCCACGTGTCCTGCGTCGTTCCCGTGGCGACGGGAACCCACCTTCGCGCTCGCACCGACCCATGCGATGCGCCCGTCCTCCACCTCCATCGCGCCGTCCTCGACGATCGAGTACTTTCCGCCGCGCATCGTCGCGATGCGCGCGTTCACGAGGAGGAGCCGCGCCATGGCCTATGATAGCCGCGATGCCTTCCCTCCTCGCCGCCGACGCCCTGCTGCCCTCGGGATGGGCGCGCGACGTGCGGCTCGAATGGAACGAGCGCGGCGTGCTGACCCGCGTCGAGCCCGGCCACCGCGCGGGCGGCGCCGGGACCGCGGCGGGGCCCGTCCTTCCCGGCATGCCCAACGCCCACTCGCACGCGTTCCAGCGCGCGATGGCGGGCCTCGCCGAATTCCGCGGCCATCCCACCGACGACTTCTGGACCTGGCGCGAGCGCATGTACGCGCTGGTGACGCGGCTCGAGCCCGCCGACATCGAGGCGATCGCGCGGCATCTCTACATCGAGATGCTGAAGCACGGCTACACCGCGGTCGCGGAATTCCATTACCTGCACCACGATCCGCAGGGGCGTCCCTACGACAACCGCGCGGAGACTTCCGAGCGCATCATCCGCGCCGCCTCCGATGCCGGCATCGCGCTCACGTTGCTGCCGGTGGTGTACGCGCACGGCGGCCTCGGGCACAAGCCGCTCTCGCCCGCGCAACGGCGCTTCGCGCTCGACGCGGCGGGCGCCATCGAGCTCGCGCGCGAGATCGCGAGCTTCCATCTGCCGGCGCCGCTCTTGCGCCTGGGCGTCGCCCCGCATTCGGTGCGCGCCGTCGATGCGCTCCATGCTCTCGGAGCTGGTCGATGCCGCCACGCGCCTCGACGCGACAATGCCGATCCACATGCACATCTCGGAGCAGACCGGCGAGGTCGCCGAATGCCTCGAGACCCACGGCACGACGCCGCTCGCCTGGGTGTGCGAGCTGGTGCCCGTCGATGCGCGCTGGTGCTTCATCCACGCGACCCACGCAACGCAGATCGAAATGCGCCGCCTCGCGTCGACCGGCGCGTGCGTGGGCCTGTGCCCCACGACCGAAGCCGATCTCGGCGACGGCATCTTCGAGTTCCTGCCATGGTTCGAGCGCCGCGGGCCGTGGGCGATCGGCGGGGACAGCCACGTGTGCGTGAGCCCGTTCGAGGAGCTGCGGCTCCTCGAATGCGTGCAGCGTCTGCGCCTTCGGGTGCGCAACGTCACCTCCGACGAGGAGGCGCCCGACGTGGCGGCGAACCTGTGGAGCGCCGCCGCCGGGGGCGGAGCCCAGGCGCTCGGGCAGCCGGCGGGCGCGTTGGCCACCGGGCGGCGCGCGGATCTCGTGGTGCTCGACGGCGGCGACGTCGACTTCGAGGCGCTCGCGGCCTCCGCGATGCTCGGGACCGCGATGTTCTCCGGGAACCGCAACCGGGTCCGCGACGTCTTCGTGGGAGGCGCGCGCGTGGTCGAGAATGCGCGTCATTCGCGGGAGGAAGAGGCGGCGCGGGATTTCCGCGCGGCGCTGGCGCGGTTGCGGCGCGCGCCATAGGCACCGCCAATCGGCCGCATCGAAACAATCAATTGGACGATGGACCCGCGGGCGGAGCACCATGGGACACCGAACGAGAAGTCCGGAATCCGAGCTTTCGTCCCCCTGGAGGTCACATGAAACCGCTCAAAGGAACCAAGACCCACGACAACCTGAAGGCCGCCTTCGCGGGCGAGTCCCAGGCGAACCGGCGTTACCTCTATTTCGCGAACAAGGCGGATGTCGAAGGGCAGAACGACGTGTCCGCCATCTTCCGCTCGACCGCGGAGGGCGAGACCGGGCACGCGCACGGCCACCTCGACTATCTCGCCGCGGTGGGTGATCCCGCCACCGACCTTCCGATCGGCAGCTCGCGCCAGAACCTCAAGGCCGCGATCGCCGGCGAGACCCACGAGTACACCGACATGTACCCGGGCATGGCCAAGGCCGCGCGCTCCGAGGGCTTCGAGGAGATCGCCGACTGGTTCGAGACGCTCGCCAAGGCCGAGCGCTCGCACGCCAACCGGTTCCAGAAGGCGCTCGACGCGCTGGCCGACTGAGCGATTGCTTCGACCGCGAAGAAAGAAGGGGGCTTCGCGCCCCCTTCTTGTTCAATCGATGGCCTTTTGCCTGAATAACCGATGACCACCAGAGAAGGCAGCCTCGAGGCGCCGACACGCCATCCGATCGACTGGCAGAGCCCCGAGTACCACGACGAGGCTAAGATCGTCGCGGAGATGGAGCGCGTCTTCGACATCTGCCACGGCTGCCGGCGCTGCGTGAGCCTGTGCAACGCGTTCCCCACCCTCTTCGACCTCATCGACGAGGGGCCGACGGGCGAGCTCGACGGCGTGCCGCGCGAGAAATTCCAGGGCGTCGTGGACAACTGCTACCTGTGCGACATGTGCTACATGGTCAAGTGCCCCTACGTTCCGCCGCATCCGTGGAACGTGGACTTCCCGCACCTGATGCTGCGCGCCAAGGCGCACGAGTTCCGCGCGGGCAAGCTCAAGCACCCGGTGCGCGACCGCATGCTCTCGTCCACCGACCGCAACGGCAAGCTCGCGACGATCCCGGTCGTGGTGCACGTGGTGAACGGCGCGGCACGCTCGAAACCGCTGCGCACGCTGGGCGAGAAGGCGATGGCCATCGACAAGGACGCGTGGCTTCCGAGCTACGCGCCGAAGCCCTTCCGCTCGCACGCCGCCGGGAGCAGGCCCCATCCCGTGAAGGACGGGGAGCGCGCGCCGGGCAAGGTCGCGATCTTCGCCACGTGCTACGTGAACTACAACGAGCCCGGCATCGGCCACGACCTCGCGAAGATCCTCGACCACAACGAGATCCCGTACGTGATCGCGGAGAAGGAGGCGTGCTGCGGGATGCCGAAGCTCGAGCAGGGCGACCTGGAGTCGGTGGCGAAGTTGAAGGAGAAGAACATCCCGGTGCTCGCGAAGCTCGCGCGCGAGGGCTACGCCATCGTCACGCCCGTGCCCTCCTGCACGCTGATGTTCAAGCAGGAGCTGCCGCTCATGTTCCCGCACGACGAGGACGTGCGGCGCGTGCGCGACGCGATGTTCGACCCGTTCGAGTACCTGATGGCGCGCAAGCGCGACGGCCTGCTGCGGACCGAATTTCCCCGCGCGCTAGGCAAGGTCGCCTATCACGTGCCGTGCCACACGCGCGTGCAGAAGATGGGCCCGCGCACCCGGGAGGCGCTGGAGAGCGTGCCCGGCACCGAGGTGCTGGTGATCGAGCGCTGCTCCGGGCACGCGGGCACGTACGGCGTGAAGGCGGAGTTCCACGACACGGCGCTCAAGATCGGCCGCCCGGTGTTCCGCCAGATCGCCGAGTTCGCGCCCGACTTCTTCGCTTCCGACTGCGAGCTCGCGGGCCACCACATCGAGCAGGGCCTCGCCGGGGGCCAGGGCAAGGCGCAGCTCAAGCATCCCCTCACACTCCTCAGGATGGCCTACGGGCTGCCCGACTGAACCATGACTCCCATGCAACCGACCGCCATGCAAAAGATCTCCCGCGAATCGTTGATGACCCTCGAGGCGTACGCCAAGGCGCGCAAGGATTTCCGCGCCAGGGTGCTCGCGCACAAGAAGAACCGCATCGTGGGCGTGGGCGAGCACGTGACCCTCATCTTCGAGGACGAGCTCACCGTCCGCTACCAGGTGCAGGAGATGCTGCGCGTGGAGCGCATCTTCGAGGAGGACGGCATCCGGGAAGAGCTCGATGCCTACAACCCGCTCATCCCCGACGGGCGCAACTTCAAGGCCACGATGATGATCGAGTACGAGGACCCGAACGAGCGCAAGGCGGCGCTCGCGCGCCTGAGGGGCATCGAGACGCGCACGTGGGTCCGCGTCGAGGGCTGCCCGGCGGTCTACGCCATCGCCGACGAGGACCTCGAGCGCGAGACCGAGGAAAAGACTTCCTCGGTGCACTTCCTGCGCTTCGAGCTCACGCGCGAGATGGTCGAGTCGCTCAAGTACGGCGTGGCCCTCGCGGTCGGCATCGACCATCCGCACTACTGCGCGAAAGTCGATCCCCTTCCCGCCGAAACCCGCGCCGCCCTCCTGAAGGACCTGGACTAGGCGGCCTTCGCCATCCTGAGGCACGGCATCTTGATGGCCTGGATCGCCGCGGCCAGCGTGTCCACGGCGAGCGGGCGGTCGAAGCTCGCGCGCCACGCCAGCGCCACCTTGCGCGACGGCGCGGGTGCGGCGAACGGCACCGCGCGCAGGAGCTTCGAGGCGTAGCGCGGCGCGAGCGCGCTGGCCGGCATCACGCTCACCCCCAGCCCCGAGGCCACCATGTTGCGGATGGTCTCGAGCGAGCTGCCGGCGCGCCCTTCCGGACAGCGCCGTGTTGGGCTGCCCCGGGCACGCCTCCAGCACCTGGTCGCGGAAGCAATGGCCGGCATTGAGCACCAGCAGGTTCTCCTCCGCGAGCTCGCGCGGGCTTCAGCGCCTTGCGCGCTCCCAGCGGTGGCCTTCGGGAACCACCACGCTGAACGGCTCCTCGTAGACGACACGCGTCTTCACGCCCGGGATCGCGAAAGGCAGCGCGATGATGACGACGTCGAGCTCGCCCGCGCGCAGCATCGGGGCGAGGTTGCCGGTGAGGTTCTCCTCGATCATGAGCGGCATGGCGGGCGCGCGCTTGCGCAGGATCGGGCACCAGCTCGGGAAGCAGGTACGGGCCCGATGGTGGGGATCACGCCCAGCCGCAGCGCCCCGGCGAGCTGGTCCTGCGCGCCGCGGGCGATGTGCTGGATCTCGCCCACCTCGTCCAGCACCCGGCGCGCCTGCTCCACGATCGCCTGGCCGCGCGGCGGTGACGCAGCACCTCGTTCTTGTTGCGCTCGAAGAGCCTCACCGCCGAGCTCGTCCTCGAGCTTGGCGAGCGCCAGCGAGAGCGTGGGCTGGGTCACGAAGCATTTCCGGGCGGCGCGCCCGAAATGGCGCTCCTGCGCAAGGGCGACGACGTAGCGCAGCTCGGTCAGGGTCACGGCGCGGATCTCATTGGGTTGGACTATCGCGAGTATAACCGCAATTAATTGGACTAATCAATCGGGACGGTCCAGAATGGGTGCCTCAAGACCAATCAATCGCAACGAGTTCGAGGACAGAGAGAGACCACCATGCTTCCGCAATTCCGAAGGCCAGCAAAGTCCCCCAGGTCACCTTCCGCACCCGACGCGGACGGCCAGCTGGAAGGACGTCACCAGCGACGAGATCTTCCGCGGCCGCACCGTGGTCGTCTTCGCCCTGCCCGGCGCCTACACGCCCACCTGCTCCAGCACGCACCTGCCGCGCTACAACGAGCTGGCATCCGTCTTCCGCAAGGTGGGCGTGGACGACATCGTGTGCCTCTCGGTGAACGACGCCGTTCGTGATGAGCGAGTGGCAGAAGGACCAGGACGCCCCCAACGTGACGTTCATCCCCGACGGCAACGGCGAGTTCACCGACAAGATGGGCATGCTCGTGGACAAGTCGGACCTGGGCTTCGGCAAGCGCTCGTGGCGCTACTCGATGCTGGTGAGCGACGGCGTGATCGAGAAGATGTTCATCGAGCCGGAGAAGGAGGGCGATCCGTTCGAGGTCTCCGACGCCGACACGATGCTGCGCCACATCGCGCCGCGCGAGAAGGCGCCGGAGCCCGCGTTCGATCTTCGCCAAGCCCGGCTGCCCGCACTGCGCCCGTGCGAAGGAGCTGCTGCGCAGCGAACGGCGTCGTGTTCGAGGAAGTGACGCTCGGCAAGGGCATCACCACCTCCGCCGCTGCGCGCCGTCTCGGGCAAGGGCACCGCGCCGCAGGTCTTCATCGGCGGGCGGCTCATCGGCGGCTCGGAAGAGCTCGAGCAGTATTTCGCGCGCCGGGACCGCAAGGCGGCGTAAGCGGGTGCCAGCCGCAACCGCGACCGCACCGGGATTCAACAGGACGGAACATGGAATCCGCATGATGAATGTCGACGTGGCCGTGATCGGCGCGGGAACGGCGGGCCTCGCGGCCTATCGTGCGGCGCGGGCCGCGGGCGCCGCGGACGGTGCTCATCGAAGGCGGCCCCTACGGGACCACCTGCGCGCGCGTGGGCTGCATGCCGTCGAAGCTGCTCATCGCCGCGGCCGAGGCGGCGCATGCCGTCGACCGCGCCCACGGTTCGGCGTGCACGCCGGCGCGCCGCGCATCGACGGTCGCGAGGTGATGGCGCGCGTGAAGCGCGAGCGCGACCGCTTCGTGGGCTTCGTGCTGGAGGGCGTCGAGTGCGATTCCCGCCTCCGATCGCATCCGGGGCTCACGCGCGCTTCATCGATCGCGACACGCTCGAGATCGAAGGCGGTCCGCGCATCCGCGCGCGCGCCATCGTGATCGCCACCGGCTCGCGCCCGACCGTCCCGCCGATCCTGCAGGGCCTGGGCGACCGGCTCGTGGTGAACGACGACGTGTTCGAGTGGGACGACGCTGCCGCGCTCCGTCGCGGTGTTCGGCCCCGGCGTGATCGGGCTCGAGCTGGGCCAGGCGCTCGCGCGCCTCGGCGTGCGCGTCGTGGTGCTCGGCCGCGGCGGCCGCGTGGGCCCGCTCACGGACCCGTTCGTGCGGCGCGCCGCCATCGCGGCGCTCGGCGTCGGAATTCACGCTCGACCCGGATGCGCACGTGGCCCGCGTCGAGCGCATCGGCGACGAGGTCGCAGATCGAGTACCGCGGCCCGGACGGCGCGCCGCGCACCGAGCGCTTCGACTACGTGCTCGCCGCCACCGGCCGCGCGCCGAACGTCGATCGCCTCGCGCTCGAGACGACGCGGGACTCGCGCTCGATGCGACAGGGCGTGCCCCGCTTCGACCGCCGTACCATGCAGGCGGGCACCAGCGCCGTCTTCATCGCGGGCGACGCGTCGAACGATGCTGCCGGTGCTGCACGAAGCGGCGGACGAAGGCCGCATCGCGGGCGCCAACGCCGCGCGCTATCCCGCCGTCGACAGCGGGCATGCGCCGCGCGCCGCTGGGCATCGTCTTCACCGATCCGCAGATCGCCATCGTGGGCGGCGGCTTCGCCCGGCTCCATGCCGACGCGCTCGCGGCGGGCGAGGTTTCCTTCGAGGACCAGGGCCGCTCCCGCGTGATGCTGCGCAACCGCGGCCTGCTGCGCGTCTACGGCGATCCCGCGACGGGCCGCTTCCTCGGCGCCGAAATGGCCGGCCCCGACGCCGAGCACATCGGCCACCTCCTCGCCTGGGCGCTGCAGGCCGGCATGACGGTCGCGCAGATGCTCGAGATGCCGTTCTACCACCCGGTAGTGGAGGAAGGGCTTCGCACGGCGCTGCGCGACCTGGACGCGCGCATCCGCGCCCACCAACCCGGAAAGGCCGCGCGCGAGGCCGACGCACAGCGGGTCGCCGTCGAGATTCGATTACGGCTGAAACCTGCCATTCCCGCGGTTGTGCGACTTCGCACAGACTGCGCGCGCTCCCGGCCTGACACTCGCTCCATCAAGTGACGCACCGCCCCCAAGGCGCACAAAGTGGAGACAGGACAAATGAACAACGTACGCGTCGAACGCATGCTCAGGGAGCTGCGCGCCGGACCGCCGCTGCGTTTCTTCGAAGATCTCTTCTCGCTCGCGAAATCGTGACGAACAGATGGCCGCCCTGCGCGCAGCGCGCCCGCCGAAGTGCAGCAACAACTCGGGGCCCCGGTCCTCTCGGCCGGCGCCGCCGCTAGCGCACGGGCTCAAGCGGGTCCGCGGATCGCGTCGGGGAAACGCGCCGCGAACTCGCCGCAGGTTATCCGTGAAGAGGCCGTCGATCCCCGCGGCGAACAGTGACTCGGCGACCGCCGCATCGTTCACCGTGTAGGCGAGCACGCGATAGCCCTTGCCGTGCAGCCTTCGCGATGTTGGCGAGGTCGAGCTTCGTGTGGTTCGTGTGGACCGACACGGCCTCGAGCGCCGCCATCCTCTCCCAATCCTCCTCGGCGAACCGGCTCGCGAGCCATGCGCGCGGAAGCTCGGGCGCGGCCGACTTCGCGGCCATCAGCGCCTCGAACGAGAACGACGAGACGCAGCGGCGGCACCGCGGCGCCCTGCCATAGCCGTGCCGCGAATTGCGCCACCCGTTCGCCCGTCTCGCGCTCGAACCCCGGCGTGGGCTTGATCTCCACGTTGGCGAGCGTCCCCTTCGAGCGCAGCAGGCGTGCCACCTCCTCGAAGCTCGGCACCGGCTCTCCGCGGAACGGCTCCGAATGCCAGCCGCCGGCGTCGAGCCCGCGCAATTCATCCCACGTGATATCCGCCGCCCTGCCCTTCCCGTTGGTCGTGCGCTCGAGCGTCGGATCGTGCAGCAGGATCGCCACGCCGTCCTTCGAGAGCTTCACGTCGAACTCGTGCGCCGCGTAGCCCAGCGATTGGCCGAGGCGGAAGGCGGCGAGCGTGTTCTCGGGTGCCAGGCTGCCGCCGCCGCGGTGCGCGAAGATGCGCGGATAGGGCCAGCGCTTCATCCCGCGTATCCGAGTCCCTTGTAGACCGCGACGATGAAGAGCGCGAACACGATGTAGGCGTAGAAGGCCGCCACCACGTCGTCGATCATCACGCCGAGCCCCCCTTTCACGTGGCGCTCGAGCTCGCGGATGGGATACGGCTTCCAGATGTCGAAGATCCGGAACAGCACGAAGGCGACCGCCTGGAGCGCGAGGCTCGCGGAAGCGAGCGCGGCGAGCGGCAGGAACGCCACGATCTCGTCCCACACCATCGCGCCGTGGTCCGGGAGCCCAGGTCGCGTCCCGTCACCTCGCACGCCCACACGCCCACGAAGAAGAGCGGAACCGCGCAGAAGGCGATGAAGAGCGGAGGCAGGAATTGCGCCGAGCGCCCAGCAGATCGGGAGCGTCACGAGCGTGCCGAACGTGCCCGGCGCGACGGGTGCCAGCCCGCTGCCGAATCCCAGGGCGATGAAGTGCGCGGGATGCGCGACGAGGAAACGGAAATCAGGGCGCCGAGAAATGGTCGAATCCGCGGCCATCGATCTTCACCGCCTTGCCGTCGGCTCCGAGGAGGCTCACTCCCTTGCCGCGCTTCACCTGGCCGATGCGCGTGAGCGGAATCTCCATCATCTTCGTGAGGTCCTGGATGCTCTCGCGCGAATTGGGGTGCGCGGTGAAGCACAGCTCGTAGTCGTCGCCGCCCGCCACGATGGCGTTGCGACCCGCATCGCGTCGTCACGTGCTTCGCGCCGATGGCCGACAGCGGGATCGAGGCGAGCTCCACGGTGGCGCCCACGTTCGAGAGCTTGCAGATGTGCCCCAGGTCGGCCAGCAGCCCGTCGGAGACGTCGATCGCGGCGGTGGCGAGCCCCCGCAGCGCCTGGCCCAGCCCCACGCGCGGCGTGGGCTCGTAGAGGCGCATCACCGCCTCGTGGTAATCGGACTTCGCCGAGCACGAGCTTGCCGTGGCGGTGCGCGACCGCGAGCGCCGCGTCCCCGATGTAGCCCGAGACCCAGATGTCGTTGCCCACCTTCGCGCCGCTCCTGCGCAGCGCCGCGCCCGCGGGCACCTCGCCCATGATCGTGACCGTGAGCGTGAGCGGCCCGCGCGTCGTGTCGCCGCCGATGAGGGAGACGTTGAATTCCTCCGCGAGGTCGAAGAAGCCCTTCGCGAAGGCGGCCAGCCAGTCGTGGTCCACCTTGGGAAGCGTCAACGCGAGCATCGCCCAGTACGGCAACGCGCCCATCGCCGCCATGTCGGAGAGGTTCACCGCGAGCGCCTTGTGGCCGAGGGTCTCGGGATCCACGTCGGGGAAGAAATGCGTGCCGGAGACCATCGTGTCCACCGAGACGGCGAGGTCCATGCCGTTGGTGACGTCCACCAGCGCGCAGTCGTCGCCCACGCCCAGCACCGCGTTGGCCGCGGGGCGCGTGAAGTGGCGGGCGATGACGTCGAATTCGGGAGTGTCATGCGTCATGGCGCGACCTTCTCTTCCTCGCGACCTCGTCCGGGCGCACCGCGGTGGCGAGCTTGTCGAGCACGCCGTTCACCCACTTGTGTCCGTCGGTGGCGCCGAAGCGCTTGCCCAGCTCGATCGCCTCGTTGATCGTGACACTGTAGGGGATCTCGGGGCTGTGCACGAGTTCCCACGCGCCGATGAGCAGGATCGCGCGCTCGACGGGGCTCACCTCCTCCCACTTGCGGTCCGCCAGCGGCTCGAGCTTCGCGCGCAGCGCGTCGGCGTCGGCGATGGCGCCGCGCAGCTCCGCCGCGAGGAAATCCTTGTCCGCCGAGTCGTAGTGCTCCATCTCCGACAGGTTCTTCAGCACCTGGGCCGGTGTCGCGCCCGTGAACAGCCATTGGTAGAGCCCCTGCAGGGCGAACTCGCGTGCGCGCCGGCGCGGCGTCATCCCCCCACCGCCTTCAGGGTATTCGCCATCTCGACCGCGACGCGCGCCGCTTCCGCGCCCTTCACCGCCGCGCGGCTCACGGCCTGTTCCTCGGTCTCGGTGGTGAGGACTCCGTTGGCCACCGGGATCCCGGTCTCGAGCTGCACGTCGAGGATGCCGCGCGCGCTCTCGTTGGCGACGATGTCGAAGTGATAGGTCTCGCCGCGCACGACCGCGCCCAGCGCCACCAGCGCGTCGTAGCGGCGGCCGAAGCCGCGGCGCTCGAGTGCCAGCGTCTGCAGCACGAGCGGGATCTCCAGCGCGCCCGGCACGCTCACGACGTCGATGTCCGTCGTGGCGACGCCGAGCTCCACGAGCTGCTTGTCGCAGGCGGTCACGAGCTGCTTCACGATCGGCTCGTTGAAGCGGCTCCAGACGATGCCGATGCGCAGGCCGTTGCCGCGCAGGTCCGGATCCACCACGTCAGACCGCCTTCACGGCGACGGCGTCGTCGGGCGACACGTACTCGACCACTTCCAGCCCGAAGCCGGACATGCTGGGGATGCGCTTGGGACGCGCCATCACGCGCATCCTGCCCACGCCCAGGTCGCGCAGGATCTGCGCGCCGATGCCGTTCAACCGCGGGTCCCACTTGCGCGCGCTGCGCCGCTTCTCCATGGGCAGCTGGAAGCGCTCGAGGATCTCGCCCGTCGGCTCGTGGCGGCGCAGCAGCACGATCACGCCTTCCTTGTGGTGGGCCACGATGCGCATCGCGTCCTGCACCGAGTAGGCGTGGCGCGCGGTGTCGAAATCGAAGAGGTCGAGGGAAGCGAACGGCTCGTGCACTCGAACCAGGATCGGTCGGTCGCGCGCCGGCTCGCCCTTCACCAGCGCGTAGTGCACCTCGTCCACGGTCTTGTCGTGATAGACGCACAGCCGGAACGGGCCGTACGGCGTGGCGATGGGACGGTCGGCCACGCGCTCGATGAGCGTCTCGGTCTCGCTGCGGTGGCGGATGAGATCGGCGATCGTGCCCACCTTGAGGCCGTGCCTTTCCGCGAAGGCGAGCAGATCCGGCAGGCGCGCCATGGAGCCGTCGGGATTCATGATCTCGCAGATCACCGCCGCGGGCGTGAGGCCCGCCAGCTCCGCGAGGTCGCAGCCGGCCTCCGTGTGGCCCGCGCGCACCAGCACGCCGCCGTTCTGCGCCATCACGGGAAAGATATGCCCCGGCTGCACGATGTCCCCGGCCTTCGCATGCTTCGCGGTCGCCGCCCTGACCGTACGCGCGCGGTCGGCCGCGGAGATGCCGGTGGTGACACCCGCGGCCGCCTCGATGGAGACGGTGAACGCGGTGCCCATCGGCGCGCGGTTGTCGCTCACCATGAGCTGGATGTTGAGCTGGCGGCAGCGCTCCTCGGTGAGCGTGAGGCAGATGAGGCCACGCGCGTGCATCGCCATGAAGTTGATCGCCTCGGGCGTCACGAAATCGGCGGCGAGCACGAGGTCGCCCTCGTTCTCGCGGTCCTCCGCGTCGGCCAGCACGATCATGTGGCCGAGGCGCAGCGCGTCGATGAGTTCCTGGGTGGGGCTCAAGGTCATGGCAACTCCTCCGGCAAGACCGCTATTTTGCCACTTCCGGGCCCGCGAGCAGCCGCTCGGCATAGCGCGCGATCATGTCGACCTCGATATTCACCCGCGCGCCGCGCCGCAGGTTGCGCAAGGTGGTCGCTTCGCGCGTGTGCGGAATCACGTTCGCCTCGAAGGACGCATCGCGCACGTCGTTCACCGTGAGGCTCACGCCGTCCACGGCGACGGAGCCCTTGCGGGCGATATAGCGCGCGAGCGCGGGCGGCGCCTTCACGACCAGGCGCGCGCTGCCGCCCAGGTCGTCGAACGCCGCCACCTCGCCGACGCCGTCCACGTGGCCGCTCACGAGGTGCCCGCCGAGCCGGTCGGAAAGGCGCAGCGATTTCTCGAGGTTCACCTCGCGACCGGCCTCGAGTCCCGCCGTGATGGCCAGGGTCGCATGCGAGCTGTCCACGTCGAATGCATCGCCGGACTTCGCGACGACCGTGTGGCACACGCCCTGGATCGCGATGGAATCGCCGATCGCCACGTCGTCGAGGCCGAAGCCGGCCGCCTCGATGGTGAGGCGCATCCCGTCGCCCCGCGGCACGGCGCTCGCGATGCGGCCCAGGGCGGATACGATGCCCGAGAACATTCAGCTCCCCAGCCGCGCGGTGATGCGAAGGTCGGCGCCCACGCTGCGCACGTCCACGATGCGCGGGCGGATCGCATCGTCCAGGCGCGTGAGCTCGTCCATCGCGAAGAGGCCCTGCGCCGCGTCGCCGAGGATCATCGGGCGCCACGTAGAGCACCAGCTCGTCGATGACCTTCGCGCGCAGGAGCGATCCCATGAGCTTGCCGCCGGTTTCGACCGTGACCTCGTTGAAGCCGCGCTCTCCCAGCAGCCGCGCCACCGCCGCGAGATCCGCCTTGCGGCCCTCGCCCGGCACGCGAACCACTTCCGCGCCGCGCGCTTCGTACGTCCTGCGCCGTTGGACGTCGTCGGTCACGGTGAGGATCAGCAGCGGCTCGCCCGTGAGAATCTTCGCCGAGAGCGGCAGGTCGAGCCCATGGTCGATCACGACGCGCTTCGGTTGCCGCGTGCACGGCACCATGCGCACCGTGAGCTCCGGGTCGTCGTGGCGCACCGTGCCGATGCCGGTGAGCATCGCGCAGGAGCGCGCGCGGAGCCGATGCACGTCGCGGCGCGCGTCCTCGCCGGTGATCCAGCGGCTCTGCCCGTTGGCGAGCGCGATGCGCCCGTCGAGCGACGCGGCGGCCTTGATGCGCATCCACGGCCGTCCCGTGCGCATGCGCGTGAGGAAGCCGCGATGCGCCTCCTCGGCCTCGGCCGCCATCAATCCGATGTCCACGCGGATGCCGGACTCGCGCAGCCGCGCGGCGCCCTGCCCCTTCACCCGCGGATTGGGATCCTCGAGCGCGGCCACGACGCGTCCCACGCGCGCGGCGACCAACGCATCCGCACAGGGCGGCGTGCGGCCGTGATGGCTGCACGGCTCGAGCGTGAGATACACCGTCGATCCCGCGGTCGACTCGCTCGCCGATTGGAGCGCCCGGACTTCCGCGTGCGCCTCCCCGGCGCGCTCGTGCCAGCCCTCGCCGATGATGCGGCCCTCCTTCACGATCACGCAGCCCACGTTCGGATTGGGCGTGGCGGTCTCGCGGCCCTTCGCGGTGAGCGCGAGGGCGCGGGACATGAAGGCGTGGTCTTCGGCCGTGAACATGGATTCCCGCCTACGCGGGAATGACGCTCTTCATTTTTCCTTCGCTTCCCGGATCGCGTCGCGGAAATCGTCCACGTCGGAGAAGCTCTTGTAGACCGAGGCGAAGCGGATGTAGGCGACCTTGTCGAGCTTGCGCAGCTCCTCCATCACCATCTCGCCCAGCCGGCGCGAGTCGACCTCGCGTTCCCCCAGCGACAAGAGCTTCTGCTCGATGCGCGTGATCGCGGCGTCCACCAGCTCGGTGGTGACCGGGCGCTTGTGCAGCGCGCGCTGGAAGCCGGTGCGCAGCTTGGCCGTGGAGAAGTCCTCGCGATCGCCGTTGCTCTTCACGATCTGCGGCATGCGCAGCTCCGCCGTCTCGTAGGTCGTGAAGCGCTTGTTGCAGACCTGGCACCGGCGCCGGCGGCGGATCGAATCGCCCTCCTCGCTCACGCGCGAGTCGATGACCTGGGTGTCCTCGGCGCTGCAGAAGGGGCACTTCACGCGGTGGCCTTCTCCACGAGGCCGTAGCTCGCGCGCATCGCCGGGCCGTAGACGGGAAACCTCGCGCACAGCGCCTTCACGGCCGCTGCGACCTTCGCGAGCTTCGCCGCATCCGCCGGCGCGTCCAGCACGTCGGCGATGAAGTTCGCCACCTGCGCCGCCTCCGCATCGCGGAAGCCGCGCGTGGTCATCGCGGGAGAGCCGACGCGGATGCCGCTCGTCACCATCGGCTTTTCCGGATCGTTCGGGATCGCGTTCTTGTTGACGGTGATGTGCGCCTGGCCCAGCGCCGCCTCGGCGTCCTTGCCGGTGATCTTCTTCGCACGCAGGTCCACGAGGAACATGTGGCTCTCGGTGCGGCCCGACACCACGCGCACGCCGCGCTTCACCAGCGTCTCGGCCATGACGCGCGCGTTGGCGAGCACCTGTTTCTGGTATTCCTTGAACGGGGGCTGCAGCGCCTCCTGGAACGCCACGGCTTTCGCCGCTATGACGTGCATGAGCGGACCGCCCTGGATCGACGGGAAGATCGAGGAGTTGAGCGCCTTCTCGTGCTCGGCCTTGGCGAGGATCACGCCGCCGCGCGGGCCGCGCAAGGTCTTGTGGGTCGTGCTGGTGACGAAATCGGCGATCCCGACCGGCGACGGGTACAGGCCCGCCGCGATGAGGCCCGCGTAGTGCGCGACGTCCACCATCAGGTACGCGCCCACCTCGTCGGCGATCGCGCGGAATTTCGGGAAGTCCATGCGCAGCGCGTAGGCCGAGGCGCCCGCCACGATCATGCGCGGCTTGTGCTCCTGCGCGAGCGCGCGCACCTGGTCGTAGTCGATCGCTTCGTCGGCGTCGAGGCCGTAGCCGATCGCATGGTAGAGCTTGCCGGAAATGTTGACCGACGCGCCGTGCGTGAGGTGTCCGCCGTGCGCGAGCGACATCCCGAGGATGGTGTCGCCGGGCTTGAGCACCGACATGTACACCGCCTGGTTCGCCTGCGAGCCCGAGTGCGGCTGCACGTTGGCGTATTCGGCGCCGAAGAGCTTCTTCACCCGCTCGATCGCGAGCGACTCGGCGACGTCCACGAACTCGCAGCCGCCGTAATAGCGCTTGCCCGGATAGCCCTCCGCGTACTTGTTGGTGAGGACGCTGCCCTGCGCGGCGAGCACGGCGGGGCTCGCGTAATTCTCGGACGCGATGAGCTCGATGCCCTCTTCCTGGCGGCGCAGCTCCGCGGTGATGGCGCGCCACAATTCCGGGTCGGTCGAGGCGATGGTTTGCGAGTCGGGGAACATGGATTCGAAGTCCTTGACGAACCTCGAATTTTATCACGCGGCGCGAGCACGCCCTTTCAGCTGACCGGCGAGCGGAAATGGTCGACGATCGCGCCGTCCTCGAGCACGGCGAAATGCGCGAGCCCGAGCCGATCGAGCCAGTCCAGGCCGGCATCCGCGCCCATCAGCATCGCGATGGTGGAAGCGCTGCCCGCGACGAGGCAGCTCGGTGCGTGCACGGTCACCGACTGGAAGCCGCGCGCGGAGCGGCCGGTGCGCGGATCGAGCACATGGCAGTGGCGTACGCCGTCCTCTTCGATGTAGCGCTCGTAATCGCCGCTCGTCGCGATCGCGCCGGACGTCACCGGGAGTGTCGCGATCGCTACGTCCTCGCGCCGCGGATGCCGGATGCCCACGCGCCACGCCGAGCCGTCGGGCTGCGCGCCGAGGATCGCGAGGTCGCCGGCGAGGTTCACGAGCGCGCCCGCCGCGCCCGCCTCGCGCAGCGCGAACGCGGCGCGATCCACCGCGTATTCCTTGCCGAAGCCGCCGAAGTCGAGCTCCATGCCCGCGAGCGGCAGGCGCACGGTGCCGAGCGACCGTTCCACCCGATGCCAGCCGATGAGCGGCAGCAGCGCCTCGATCGCAGCCGGCGCGGGAACCGGGCTCCCGGGCTCGAAGCGCCACGCGCGCCGCAGCACGCCGGAGGTCGGATCGAAGCGGCCGCGGCTCTGCCGGAAGCAGGCTTCGGCGAAGTCGAGCAGCTTCGCGGTCTCGTCGTCGATCGCCACCGGCGCGCCGCCCGCCGCCGCGTTGATGCGCGAGACCACGCTGTCGCCGCGATAGCGCGAGTACTTGGCCTCGATGCGCCGCACCTCGTCGATCGCGCGCGCGGCCATCGCCGCCGCCTCTCCGCGCTCGCGCGCGTGGATCTGGACCTCATTCACCGCGGCCATCGCGCGAAACGCGAAACGGTGCAGCGCCATGGCCTCAGAACGCGCGCGAGACCGTCACCAGCCCGTAGACCGCGCGCAACGTCGCGAACGCCTCGCTGCCGCTGCCGCCGAGGCGCAGCGACGCCGCGTCGTGCACGTAGCCCGCTGTTGCTTCGACGAGGAGGCCGTCGTCCAGCCGCAGCCCCACGCGCAGCGAGGGCGACAGCCCGCCGAAGGCGCCGAGCCGCTGGTCGCTCGAGAGGATATCCGGCTGCGGGCGCGGGACGACGGGCGAATAGAAATCCGCGGCCCTCTGCGTGTAGTAGCGCAGCGCCGGCCGCACGGACCAACGCGGGCCCAGGTCCTGCTGCCACGCGACCTCGAGCGTGTGGGCGCGGATGCCCCAGTCGTCCTGGAAATAGCGGTACTCGGCCTGCAGGGTCCCGCTCGAGTCCGGGAAGTGGCGGCGATAGCGCGTGAGCCAGGCGACGGTGTCGCGATGATCGGGACGCCGGTCCGACATGAGCACCGGCAGGACCTGGTCGGGATAGAACGTGAGCGTGAGCTTGTAGGGATCGTTGTACCAGCCCGTGCCACGCGACACCGCGAGCGTGCTCTGCACCACCGCGAGCGGCGAGAGGATCTGCGTCACGCCGACGAGGAACTCGTTCGTGTGGCGGGGCGCATCGAGTGTGGCATCGATCGAGGATCCGATACGGTCGTTCGACCTCCCGTACCCCGCCGTGAGCGTCGTGCGCTTCTGGTCGAGGTCCACGCGCCCTTCGAGCCCGTAGGCGTGGGAGTGGTAGTCGTTCTCGTTCGATTCGGCGATCGAGCCCGACAGCGCGAAGTCGCCGAAATGCCGCGTGAGCTTCGCGTCGCCGGTCGTGCGCCGGTCGCGCACCGACGCACCCGTCACCACCTGCACGGGCTTCCCCGACAGGTTGGACACGAGCTGGGGAGAAGCGCCCGTGATGATGTCCACCGCGGCGCTCGCCTGCACTTCCCACACGTCGGCGATCTGCGCATGGCCCCAGAGCACGGGCTCGCTCACCTTCATGAGCCCGCGTTCCTTGTAGCCCAACAGTGTGATGCCGATCTCGCCGACCTCGGCGGCGCCGGCCCTTGCCGCCACGGCGAGGATCGGCAGCGCCAGCGCCGCCTGCATGAGCGCGCCGAGCGCGCCCGAGCGCCGGGGTGGTGCCGGATCCTCCTCAGTTGCAGCCACAGCCGCCGCCGCCCACGGATGCGCCGCCGCGCGCCGCCTCCTTCGCGTCGAAGGTCTTCTCCAGCGCCTTCGCGGTGCCGGCATTCTGCTCGAGCGCCATGTCGGGCCGCGCGAGGTAGCCGCGCTGGTACGGCGCGACCGGAACGCACGCGCCGGCGAGCACGCCGAGGGCGAGCGCCGCGGCGACCCCGGCGACCCTCATTGCGGGTCCTTGAGCAGCGCCTCGATCTCCGAGTTGAGGGCCGCGGCGGTCGATTCCGTGAAGCCGCGGTGGACGTGGCGGACCACGCCCTTGCGGTCGATGAGATAGCCGCTCGGCATCGCCTTCACGTCGAAGGCGCGCGCCACCGTGTCGTTCCCGTCGGCGAGCAGCGGGAAGCCCACGTGCACGCGCTTCAGGAACTGTTCCGCATCGCCGGTCGACACGTCCTTGTTCACGCCGACCACGCGGAAGCCGCGCTCGCCGTACTTGCGGGCGAGCGCATCGAGCGTCGGCATCGAAAGTCGGCACGGCAGGCACCACGAGGCCCAGAAATCCACGTAGACCACGTTGCCGCGCAGGCTGCTCAACGCGAGCGGCTGGCCGGAAGCGGCGAGGAGCGGCGCGGTGACGTCGGGCGCGGGCGCGCCGGGTTCGACGGCCGCCGCGGCGATGGGAAGCGAGAGGATGAGCGAGAGGAGGAGTGTGCGCATGTCAGTGTCAGAATGATTGCCGGGTCATCGTCTTCGAGACCAGCGTGCCGTTGACGGTGAACGCGAGGGTCGCGTGCGATGCGTCGGAGAATGTGATCGTCGCCGTGCCGACCTGCGTGGCCACGGTCGCCGACGGGTCGAAGGTGCCCACCTGCGATGGCCCGCTCACCTGGTACCACGGTCCGCTGTAGATGTTGGCCGCGATCCACGTTCCCGACGGAAGGACGAACCAGAGCGGCCTGCGGTCGTCCCCATACGTGTACATGACGCCGAAGATGACGTTCGTCGCGTGCTGGGTGATGTTGAATCCCCATCCGGACTCGTCGGGATTCCACCACAGGTCGGAATAATCGAGCGCAGGCACGGGTGGGGGCGGGGTGGAAGGCCCGTTGACCACCGTCGCGATGTAGGCGGCGATGTCGGCCAGCTGCGCGTCGCTGAAGTTGAGGGGACCCACCACCAGCTTCATGTCGGGCACCAGGCCGTTGATCGCCTGCCGGATGAGGCCCGGATTGTTCGCGCCGAGGATCGCCCCGCCCACCGGCGGCAGGGAATGGCAGCTGATGCAGATCGACCTGTAGAGCGCCTCGCCGTTGGCCACGCTCTGGGCCAGGGCTGCGGGCGCCGCCAGCGCAAGCGCGGCGGCAAGTGCCCAAATCCGTCGCAATTTCACCCCTTTGGTCTCCCTCGTTCGCCTATAATCGGACGCGTTTCCGCAGCAGCGCTTCGAAAACAACGCCGGCGGCGCCGTTATTCCCGGCCCGCGTGAAACGGCCACCCCGGGAGACAGGGCGATGCAAGGCTTATTGAAGCTCACGCGCTGGATCGACGCGCTCAACGAGCTCGTCGGCCGCTGGGTCTACTGGCTGGTGCTCATCGTGGTGCTCGAGAGCGCCGGCAACGCCATCGTGCGCAAGCTCTTCAACTCGAGCTCCAACGCGCTGCTCGAGATGCAGTGGTACCTCTTCTCGGCGGTGTTCCTGCTGTGCGCGGGCTAGACGCTGCTGCGCAACGAGCACGTGCGCATCGACATCATCCAGGGGCGGCTCTCGGCGAAGGCCCAGGCATGGATCGACGTCTTCGGCACTGTCTTCTTCCTGATGCCGATGGTCGCGATCTTCATCTGGCTGTCGTGGCCGTGGTTCCTGCGCACCTACCATGGAGCACGAGATCTCCGGGAGCGCCGGCGGCCTCATCCTCTGGCCCGCACGGCTGCTCGTCCCCATCGGGTTCATGCTTCTCGCGCTGCAGGGCTTTTCGGAACTCGTGAAGCGCATCGCGTTCCTGGCGGGCAAGGGACCGGACCCGATCACCCGCCACGACGTCCACGCCGCGGAGCAGGAGCTGGTCGAAGAGATCCGCAGGATGGCCGAGGGCAAATCCTGATGGAGGCGCTCCTCGTCCAGAACATCGCGCCGATCATGTTCGCGGCGCTGGTGGTGTTCCTGCTGCTCGGCTATCCGGTCGCCTTCTCGCTCGCGGCCAACGGCATCTTCTTCGGCCTGGTGGGCATCAAGCTGGGGCTGCTGCAGCCCTCGCTCCTGCAGGCGCTTCCCGACCGGCTGTGGGGCGTGATGTCCAACGACACGCTGCTCGCGGTGCCGTTCTTCACCTTCATGGGATTGATCCTCGAGCGAAGCGGCATGGCCGAGGACCTGCTCGACACCATCGGGCAGCTCTTCGGCCCGATTCGCGGAGGGCTCGCCTTCGCGGTGATCTTCGTGGGCGCGCTGCTCGCGGCCACCACGGGCGTGGTCGCGGCCTCGGTGATCTCCATGGGCCTCATCTCGCTGCCCATCATGCTGCGCTACGGCTACGACCGGCGCTTCGCCACGGGCGTGATCGCCGCCTCCGGCACCCTCGCGCAGATCATCCCGCCCTCGCTCGTGCTGATCATCATGGCCGACCAGCTCGGCCGCTCCGTGGGCGACATGTACGCGGGCGCGTTCATTCCCGGCATCGCGCTGGCCGGACCTCTACGCCGTCTACGCGCTCGGCGTGGCCGTGTTCAAGCCCGCCTGGGCTCCCGCGCTCCCGCTCGAGGCGCGGCGCGCTGAGCGAGCCCAACGGCTCGAGCGGCACGATCTCGGTGCTGGTGGTGGCGGTGCTCGCCGCCGCCGCGGCCGTCGCCTTCGACAGGTACTACTACGTGCCCAAGTACACGGACGCCGCGCTCGACGAGCGGCTGGTGGTCGCCGCCGCGGCCGGCGCGGGCATCGCATTCGCGATCGCGCTGGTCAACAGGGTCACGAAGCTGGGACTGCTCTCGCGGCTCGCCGAGCAGGTGGTCTTCGTGCTGATCCCGCCGCTCATGCCTCATCTTCCTCGTGCTCGGCACGATCTTCCTCGGCTGGGCCACGCCGACCGAAGGCGGCGCGATGGGCGCCACGGGCGCTCTCGTGATGGCGCTCGCGCGCCGCCGGCTCTCGCTCAAGCTCGCGCGCCAGGCGATGGAGTCCACGGCGAAGCTCTCGACCTTCGTCGTGTTCATCCTGATCGGCGCGCGCGTCTTCAGCCTCACGTTCTACGGCGTGAACGGCCACGTGTGGGTCGAGCACCTGCTCACGAGCCTGCCCGGCGGGCAGCTCGGCTTCCTCATCGTGGTGAACCTGATCATCTTCGTGCTCGCGTTCTTCCTCGATTTCTTCGAGCTCTCGTTCATCGTGATCCCGCTGATCGGGCCGGTCGCCGACAAGCTCGGCATCGACCTCATCTGGTTCGGCGTGCTGCTGGGCGTGAACATGCAGACGTCGTTCATGCACCCGCCGTTCGGCTTCGCGCTCTTCTACCTGAGGAGCGTGGCGCCCGATCCGCGAGTACGTCGACAAGATCACGGGCAAGCGCACGCAGCCCGTCACCACGGGGCAGATCTACTGGGGCGCGATCCCGTTCGTGCTGATCCAGCTCGTCATGGTGGGCGCTGCTCATCGCATTCCCGCAGATGTCGCTGGTCTACAAGTCGGGCCAGCCGGTGATCGACGTCAACAAGGTGAAGATCGAGATCCCGAGCGACAGCTACTCGGGAACGGGCGAAGCCGGCGATCTCATGAAGGACCTCGGCGGCGCCGCACCGACAACCGGCGCCGGAGGGCAAGGGCAAGAGCGACGAGGACAAGGCAGCCGAAGATCTGCAGAAGCAGCTGGGCGGCGGCAAGTAGCGCCCGCGGCGACGCGAAGGAAAAAGCCCGCCGGATCGCGGCGGGCTTTTCTTCGTGCCGCTTGCCGTACTTGATGTTCTGGATCGTGTGCATGAAGTCGTCGTAGCCCTTCTCGGCCACGCGGAACCACAGCAACTCGTCCGTCGCGGAACTTGACCATCGACTCGTAGATCTTCTTGAACGCGCGGGCTCTTCTGCGAGAGCTCGTCGTAGACCTGGAGCGAGGCCTTGTACGAGGCCACCATGATCTCCTTCGAGAACGCGCGCAGCTGCGTGCCGCCGGCGACAGGCGCTTCAAGCGCCGCCGGGTTCTGCGCGTCGTACTTGGCGACCATCCAGGTGTTCGCCTCCCAGCACGCCGCCTCGAGGATGTTCTGGTACTCCTTGGGCAGCTTGTTGCACTCGTTGAGGTTGAAGTAGGCGTCGAGCTGCGGGCCGCCTTCCCACCAGCCGGGGTAGTAGTAGTACTTGGCGATCTTGTTGAAGCCGAGCTTCTCGTCGTCGTAGGGGCCGACCCATTCGGCGGCGTCGACGGTGCCCTTCTCGAGCGCCGGATAGATGTCGCCGCCGGGCAGGAGCTGCGGCACCACGCCGAGCTTCTCCATCACCTTGCCCGCCATGCCGCCGATGCGCATCTTGATGCCCTTCAGGTCCTTCGACCGTCTTCACTTCCTTGCGGAACCAGCCGCCCATCTGCGCGCCCGTGTTGCCGCACGGCATCTGGTAGATGTTGTAGGTCTTGTAGAACTCGCGGAAGAGCTCGATGCCGCCGCCGAAGATCTGCCACGCGTTGGTCTGGCGTGCGTTGAGGCTGAAGGGGATCGCGGTGTCCAGCGCGAAGGCCGGATCCTTGCCCCAGAAGTAGTACGGCGCGGTGTGCGCGGCCTGCACGGTGCCGTTCTGCACGGCGTCCACGACGCCGAACGGCGGGACGATCTCCCCGCCCGCGAACACCTGGATCTGGAACTTGCCATTGGTGCACGCGGCCACGCGCTTCGACATGGTCTCGGCAGCGCCGTAGATCGTGTCGAGCGACTTGGGGAAGCTCGAGGCGAGGCGCCACTTGATCTCGGGAAGGGCCGCGGTTTGCGCGCGGCTCAGGGTGGGCATCGTCACGGCGCCGGCGGCCAGCCCGGCTCCCGCGGTCTTCAGGAACTTCCTGCGCTCCATGTTTCGCTCCTCTCCTTGTGGGTCTTGTCTGCGGATCGATTCCGGACGGGCCGGAAAAGCCGAAGCCTAGCGAGAACCGCGCGGGGGAGCAAGGAAAAGCTAGTCCCCGGCGATCGTCATCCGGTCGACGAGGATCGAGCCCGTCGTGCTTGGAGCCGCGCACCAGCACGTCGCGGCCCACCGCCACGATGCCCCGGTACATGTCGAGGAGGTTGCCCGCGATGGTCACTTCCTCCACCGGGAAGCGGATCCTGCCGCCCTCCACCCAGAACCCTGCCGCGCCGCGCGAATAGTCGCCCGTCACGGGGTTCACGCCCTGCCCCATCAGCTCCGTCACGACGAAGCCCCGGCCCATGCGCTCGAGGAGCGCGTCGAAATCGTCCGCGCCCGGCTTCACGATGAGGTTGTGGTTGCCGCCGGCGTTGCCGGTCGTGGCGAGCCCGAGCTTGCGCGCCGAGTAGGTCGAGAGGAACCAGCCCTTCAGCACGCCGCCCTCGACCACCGGCCGTGCCCGGGTCGCCACGCCCTCGGCGTCGAAATAGCCGCTCGCCATGCCGCCCGCCAGGAACGGATCCTCGAGGATTTCGACGCCGGGTGAGAACACCGGCGTCCCGAGGCGGTCCAGCAGGAAGGAGGAGCGGCGATACAGGCTCGAGCCGCTCGCCGCCGAGACGAAATGCCCGATGAGACTTCCCGCGACACCCGCTTCGAAGAGCACCGGCGCTTCCGAGGTGGGCAATCGGCGGCCCCCGAGGCGGCGCACCGTGCGCTCGCCCGCGGTGCGCCCGACCGCTTCCGCGTCCTCCAGCTGCTTCGGATCGCGGTGCGTGGTGAACCAGTAGTCGCGCTGCATGCCGCCCGCGTCCTCGGCCACCACGCCGCAGCCGATGCTCGCCTTCGAGTTCGGGAATCCCCCGAGGAAGCCGAGCGTGTTGGCGAGGATGAAATCGGTGTCGTAGCTGGACACCGTCGCGCCTTCCGAGTTGGAGATGCGTTTGTCCACGGCGAGCGCCGCCGACTCGGTGCGCCGCGCGAGCTCGATCGCCTGCTCGACGGACAGCGCCCATGGATGGAACAGGTCCAGGTCGGGCGGCTCGCCGCGGAACAGCCGATCGGCGTCGGGCAAGCCGGCGGCCTCGTCCTCGGCCGTGTGCCGCGCGATGGCGCACGCCGCTTCCACGGTCCGCTCCACCGCCTCCGGCGAGAGGTCGGAGGTGCTCGCGTTGCCGCGCCGCTTGCCGAAGTACACCGTGATCCCGAGGCCCTTGTCGCGGTTGTACTCCACCGTTTCCACCTCGCCGCGGCGCACGGTGACCGACTGGCCCACGGCGGCGGAGACCTCGACTTCCGCGTCGGTCGCGCCGCGCGCGCGCGCCACTTCGAGCGAGCGCAGGGCCACTTCCGCCATGGCGTCCCGGGACAGCGGCAGTGCGGCGGTGGCGACGGGCTGGTCGGGCATGGAGGCTTCCCCGGGAAAGCGAGGCCGATTGGACAACGCCGGGCGCGGTAAACTCCACGCGGCGCTGGAAACCGGACAGGGAATGGAAGAAGACGATCTTATCAGCAAGACGCGGCGCAAGAAGCAGATGGCCGAGCTGCAGTCGGTGGGCGCCGCGCTGGTGGAGCTTTCCCCCGAGCAGCTCGCGCGCATCGACATGCCCGAGAGCCTGCGCGACGCGATCGAGGACGCGCGCCGCTTCACGCGCCACGAGGCGCGCCGCCGCCAGCTGCAGTACATCGGCCGGATCATGCGCGACATCGACGCCGGCCCCGTCGTCGAGCAGCTCGCGGCGGTGACGGCGCCGTCGAAGCGCCAGACCGCGCTCTTCCATGTGGCCGAGCGCTGGCGCCAGGAGCTCCTCGCCGATCCCGACGACGCTCGATCGCTTCGTGAAGGAATTCCCGGGAGCGGACCCGCAGCGCATCCGCGCGCTGGTCGAGGATGCGCGCGCGGAGAAGCGCGCTTCGCGCCCGCCGCGCAAATTTCGGGAGCTCTTCCACGTGCTCTACGCGATCGTGCAGGACCACGCGCGCCGCCATCCATGAGCCCCGCTTCCCACGATCCCGTGCGCATCGGGCTGGTGGCCACGAGCGACCGCGCCTCGCAAGGCGTCTATCGCGACGAGGGCATTCCCGCGCTCGAGCAATGGCTGGGCGGCGCGCTCCTCAATCCGGTCGAATTCGAGAGCCGCCTCATCCCGGACGAGCAGCCGGTGATCGAGGCGACGTTGCGCGAGCTCGTGGACGAGCGCGCCTGCCACCTCGTCGTCACCACCGGCGGCACGGGCCCCGCGGCACGCGACGTGACACCCGAGGCAACGCTCGCCGTCGCCGATCGCGTGATGCCTGGCTTCGGCGAGCAGATGCGGCGCATCAGCCTCGAGTTCGTTCCCACCGCGATCCTCTCGCGCCAGGTCGCGGTGATCCGCCGTGGGGCGCTCATCCTCAACCTGCCGGGCCAGCCCAAGTCGATCCGCGAGACCCTCGAAGGCCTCAAGTCGCCGGAGGGCAAGACGATCGTCGCCGGCATCTTCGCCGCCGTTCCCTATTGCATCGACCTCATCGGCGGGCCCTACCTCGAGACGCGCGAGGAAGTCGTCAAGGCCTTCCGCCCGAAATCCGCCATTCGCCCCCCCAGGAGCTGACCTTGGATTTGCTGCCCCACGTGGAGCTCGCCACCGGTGCCGAGCCCGTCGGCACCGTCATCTGGATGCACGGCCTCGGCGCCGACGGCTGGGACTTCGTGCCGATCGTGCGCGAGCTGCCCCTGCCGGACGACCTCCCGCTGCGCTTCATCTTTCCCCATGCGCCCGAGCGGCCGGTGACCATCAACAACGGCTTCGTGATGCGCGCCTGGTACGACATCGCGATGAACGACATCGCGCGCCTGCCCGACGAGGGCGGCATCCGCGAATCCCAGGCGGCGATCGAGCGGCTGATCGCGCGCGAGCGCGCGCGCGGCGTCGAAGCCTCGCGCATCGTGCTGGCGGGATTCTCGCAGGGCGGGGCGATCGCGCTGCAGGCGGGCCTGCGCCACGCCGATCGCCTGGCCGGGATCGTGGCGCTGTCCACCTATCTCGCGCTGCAGGATTCGCTCGACGGCGAAGCCTCCGCCGCCAACCGCGCGACGCCGATCTTCATGGCGCACGGCACCCAGGACCCGTCGTGCCCCTGGCGCTCGCCGAGTCGTCCGCGGCGCGCGCTGCGCGCGCGCGGCTACGACGTCGAATGGCAGCACGTGGCCCATGCCCCACGCGGTGTGCGCGGAGGAAGTCGCAGGCGCTCGCCGAGTTCCTCGCGCGCGTGCTCGGCACGGGCGAAGCGCGCGCCCGCTTCGTCCATCCTGCTGCCCTGACTACTTCGCGGGCGAGGCGAGCGGCTTGCCCTTCTCCACGACGTAGGTCGCGATGACGCGCGCGGTGCCGCCCTCGGCCTTCGCGTCGTGCACGCGGCCGGCCGGGATCGTGTAGCTGTCGCCTGCCTTGAGGGTGCGCGGCGCTTCTCCGTCGACGGCGAGGAGCGTCGTGCCCTCGAGCACGTAGCCGGTCTCGATGCCGGGATGGGTGTGGCGCCCGGTGGAGCCGCCGGAGGCGATCTCGGCCATCCCGAGGACCACTTCCTGCCCGCCGGGCACGTCGGTGCGCTGCAGGATGGTGCGCTTGATGGCGGGAGCCTGCGCGATGGCGACGGCGGCGACGCATGCGGCAAGGGCGGCGAGGGGCGTGCGGATGCTCATGGGTTCTCCTTGGAGGGGGCAGTGCGCAGCGGCTCGAGGGCGCGCCTCAAGGCGGCGGGAAGCGCGGCAACGGGCCGGCGCGCCGAGCGATCCACGTAGACGTGCACGAAATGCCCTTGCGCGGCCGCGGTCTCGGCGCCGGGCGCGAAGAGCGCGATCTCGTAGCGCACGCTCGATCGCCCCACGTGGCCCACCCGCAGCGCCGCGGTCACGGGGCTCGGGTAGCTCAGCGGCGCGAAGTAATGGCATCCGGTCTCGACCACGAACCCGATCACGGCTGGCGGTCGATGTCCAGCGCGCCGCGCTCGATGAGCCACGTGTTCACCGCGGTGTCGAAGAACGAGTAGTACACGGCGTTGTTCACGTGGCCGTACGCGTCGTTGTCGATCCAGCGCGTCGTGATCTCGCGCGCGTGGGGATAGTCGGCGCGCCGGTGGGGTTGCGGTCGCGCCATCAGGCGGCGTCTTCCCGGCCGGGGACGCCTCGTCCGCGGGCGGCATGCCCATCATGCGCACCGTCCGCGCGTAGGGCCGGGCACCGAGCGAAAGCCCGCCCGCCACGAACGCGGCCACCTCTTCGCGGCGCTGCAGCGTGTCGTGGTAGCCCAGCTCGATCAGCTCGTTGCAGTAGCCGTGCTCGAAGAGCAGGTAGCTCGCGAGGTTCGCCCCGCCCCGGCGCATCGCGCCCACGGAGCGCAGCAGGAAGCGGATCGGCCACGGCAGGTTGCGCACGTGCTTCACCGCGATCGTCTCGAGCGGCTCCGAGGGTGTCAGCACCAGCACGTCGACGTGGTGCAGCGTGAGCCCCATCCGCTGCAGCGTTTCCGCATCCACGCGCTGATGGTGCGGTTGATGCGCTCCATGCGCTCGAGGTCCACCGCGAGGCTGTCCAGGAAGATCGAGTTCATCACGTGGCCGGCGATCTGCGCGAGCGACGGATAGATGTCGCCGCGCGTGCGCTGGGGCGCGTCGCTGCGCACGCGCGCGGTGCCGATCACGAGGATGCGGTCGGCGCCGAGGTGCAGCGCGGGGCTCACGGGCGCGATCTGGCGCATGGAGCCGTCGCCGAAGTACTCGCGGTTGAGGTGGTGCGCCGGGAAGAGGAACGGGATCGCGCTGGAGGCCATCAGGTGCTCCACGCCGATGCGCGCGCGAATGCCGATGCGCGACGAGCGCTTCCAGCCCTCGACGTGCGGCGCGGCCTGGAAGAAGCTGCAGCTCTGGCCCGACGTGTAGCCGGAACAGGTGATCGAGACGGCATCCAGCGCGCCCGCCGCGATGTTGGCCTCGATGCGCGAGAAATCGAGGCTGCGCGCGAGGAGGCTCTCCAGGGGCCGGTTGTCGAGCAGCGAGATGCGCTTGTTGCGTATGAACGCGCCGAACAGGAAGCCCGCGAACCACCGCACCGTGTTCGCGAAGACGCCCGGGAAGTCGGCGCGGTAGACGTGGTGTGGCTGGAACTGGCGCCACACCTGCAGCAGGTTGTCCACCCCGCGGCCGAAGTCGTCGGCGTTCACCGCGAGCGCTCCGGCGTTCACCGCTCCCGCCGAAGTCCCGCAGATGATGGGGAACGGGTTGACCTTCGGATCGCCGACGATTTCCCGCAGCGCCTGGAGCGCGCCCACCTGGTAGGCCGCCCGGGCGCCGCCGCCCGCGAGCACGAGACCCGCCTTGCCCCCCGTGGACTCCATCGTTCCTCCCGAATGGGGCGGCGCCGCGTCAGGCCGGTCCGGCGGCTGCCTTGCCCCTCTCCTTGCGGATCGGTGTACCCGCAGCGCGCGCGTTTTGCAACATTTCCTTCGCGTGGCGCCGCGTGGCCTCGGTGATCGTGAGGCCGCCCAGCATGCGCGCGACCTCCGCGACGCGCTCCTGCGCCCTCGAGCGGCTCGACCGTGGCGAAGGTGCCGCGCGGGCCGGGCTGCTTGGCCACGCGCAGCTGCCGGCGCGCGTGCACCGCGACCTGCGCGAGGTGCGTGACGCTCAGCACCTGGTGGTGGCGCCCCAGCGACTGCAGGAGCTTGCCCACGATCTCCGCCACGCCGCCGCCGATGCCCGAATCGACCTCGTCGAACACGAGCGTCGGCACGGAGGCTTCCCCGGACAGCAGCACCTGGATCGCGAGCGACAGGCGCGAGAGCTCGCCGCCGGAGGCCACGCGCGCGAGCGGCGAGAGCGCCTGCCCCGAATGCGTCGCCACCTGCAGCTCGACCGATTCCAGCCCGCCCGCGCCGGGTGTCTCCAGCGGCTCGAGCACCACCTCGAGGCGCCCGCCCGTCATCGCGAGCGTCTGCATGGTGCGCGTGACCTCGGCCGCAAGCCGGCGTGCCGCCTCGCGGCGCGCGCGCGAAAGCTCCGTCGCGACTTCGCGATAGGCGCGCTCGCCAGCCGCTTCCTGCGCGCGCAACTCTTCCATGCTCTCCTCGCCGCCCAGCTCCGCCAGGCGCGCCCGACGCTCGGCGAGAGCATCGGGCAGTCCCGCCGGCTCGACGCGATACTTGCGCGCCGCGTCGAACACCGCCTTCAGGCGCGCGTCGAGCTCCGCCATGCGTGCCGGATCGAGCTCCAGGCGCTGGAGGTAGCGGCGCAGCTGCTGCGCGCTTTCGCCCGCGTGCAGACCCGCCGTCTCGGCGTCGCGGCGCGCGTCCTCGAGCGCCGGATCGAGTGCAGCGGCGTGCGCGAGGCGCGCGGCGACGACCGCGAGCCGCGACGAGAGCGATTCGTCCGCCTCGTCGAGCGCCTGCGCGCACTCGGAGACCGTCTCGATCAGCTCCTGCGCGTGCGCGAGCCTGCGGTGCTCGGCCTGGTCGTCCGCCCAGCGCGCCGGATCGAAGGCGAGCGCCTCGAGGTCGCGGATCTCGTGGGCCAACAGCTCGCGCTCCCGCGCCGAGGTCGCCTGGGCGCGCTCGCGGGCGGCGCGTTGCTCGGCGGCCTTGCGCCACGCCGCGTGCCGCGACGCCACCTCGCGCGCGAGCGGCTCGCAGCGCGCGAAGGCATCGAGCAGCGCGCGCTGGCGATCGCGCTTGAGCAGGAGCTGGTGCTCGTGCTGGCCGTGGATGTCGAGGAGCAGCTCGCCCAGCTCGCGCAGCTGCGCCGCCGTGGCGGGCCGCCCGTTCACGAACGCGCGCGACCGTCCCGCGGCATCGATGGTGCGCCGCACGAGGCAGGCGCCGTCGCCCTCCTCCAGGTCCTGCGCCTCGAGCCAGGCGCGCACCGCGGGCAGCGGCTCCGCGTCGAAATCGGCGCTCACCTCCGCGCGCTGGGCGCCGGCGCGCACCACCGCGGCGTCGGCGCGATCTCCGAGTGCCAGCTTCAAGGCATCGACAAGTATCGACTTGCCCGCGCCGGTCTCGCCGGTGAGCGCGGTGAAGCCGGGTGCCAGCTCCAGGTCGAGCCGCTCGACGATCACGTAGTCGCGGATGGAGAGCGCGCGCAGCATCGCGGCCCTACGAGGTCCGCTCGGTCCAGCGCAGCTTCTGCCGGAGCATCGCGAAATAGCGGTAGCCGCGCGGGTGGAGCAGGGTCGCGGGGCGCGGCCCCGCGGAGACCGCGACGACGTCGCCGGGCTCCAGCTGCCAGTACGCCTGCACGTCGAAGTTCGCGCGCGCGTCCACGCCGCGCACGAGCGTGATCTCGACGCGCGAGGTGCTGCGGATCGCCACCGGGCGATTGGAGAGCGTGTGCGGGGAGATCGGCACGAGCGCGATCGCGGAGAGCGCCGGATGCAGGATCGGCCCGCCCGCGGAGAGCGCATAGGCCGTGGAGCCCGTGGGCGTGGCCACGATGAGGCCGTCGGCGCGCAGGGTGTAGATGAACTCGCCGTCCACCGTCACCGCGAACTCGATCATGCTGCCCGTCGCGCCGCGGCTCACGACCACGTCGTTCATGGCGAGCGCGGAGAAGAGCGTCTCACCCCCGCGCCGCACGGCCCCCGTGAGCAGCATGCGTTGCTCGGCATGGAACTCGCCCGCGAGGATCGACTCGAGGGCCCCTTCGAGGCCGTCGGCCGGGATGTCGGTGAGGAAGCCGAGGCGCCCGAGGTTCACGCCGACCAGGGGAACCCCGCGCTCGGCCATGAGGCGCGCGCACGACAGCAGCGTGCCGTCGCCGCCCACGATGATGGCGATATCGGAGCGCGCCGGGAGCTCGTCCAGCTCGGCGGTCGAATCCGGGTCGACGCGCGAGGCGCCGGCGGTGAGCGGGTCCATCACGATCGCGAGCCCGTGGCGGCGAAGGAGGCTGGCGACCTGCTCGAGCACGTCGGGGAGGCTCGGCGCGTCGCTCTTTCCGACCACGGCCGCGGTCTTGAACGCGGGAGGCATGGCCGCAATTAAAGCATGATTGCTTGTAGAATTCCGGGCACCATGTCCGCGAATCCCGGCGCGCGTGGCCCGAGCTCCACCCAGAGGACACCGATGCTCAGCGAACGCGCGCAAAGCCTGCTCAAGATCCTGGTCGAGCGCTACATCGCCGAGGGCCAGCCGGTCGGCTCCCGCGCGCTCTCGCGCTTCTCCCCGCTCGAGCTTTCCCCGGCCACCATCCGCAACGTGATGGCGGACCTGGAGGAGATGGGCTTCGTCGCGAGCCCCCATACCTCGGCCGGCCGCGTTCCCACGCCCAAGGGCTACCGCTTCTTCGTGGACACCCTCCTCACGGTGCGCCCGCTGGAGGAAGTCGAGCGCCAGCAGCTCGAGGAGCAGCTCCTGCCCGACGACCCCCACCGCGTGGTGACCAACGCCTCCCAGATGCTCTCGGACCTCACGCATTTCGCCGGCGTGGTGGTGGCGCCCCGGCGGCGCGGCGCGGTGCTGCGCCACATCGAGTTCTACGGGCTTTCGGAGAAGCGCGTGCTGCTCATCATCGTGGCGAGCGACGGCGAGGTGCAGAACCGCGTGCTGGTCACGGACCGCGCGTACAGCCCTTCGCAGCTGCAGGAGGCGGCCAACTTCATCAACCAGCACTACGCCGGGCTCGAGTTCGACCAGCTGCGCCAGAAGGTGCGCTCGGAGCTGATCGACCTGCACCGCGACATCTCCGGGCTCATGAAGGCGGCGATCGAGACCGGCAGCGAGGCGCTGCAGCAGGCCACCGACGACGTGGTGATCTCGGGCGGGCGCAACCTCCTCGAGGTGGACGACCTCTCCGGCGACATGCCGCGGCTGCGCCGCCTCTTCGACCTCTTCGAGAGGAAGACGCAGCTCCTCGACATCCTCGAGCAGAGCGAGCGGGCCGAGGGCGTGAAGATCTTCATCGGCGGCGAATCGCAGCTCGTGCCGCTCGACGAATGCTCGATCGTGACCGCGCCCTACGAAGTGGACGGCCGGGTGGTCGGAACCGTGGGCGTGATCGGGCCCACCCGCATGGCCTACGAGCGCGTCATCCCCATCGTGGACGTCACCGCCAAGCTGGTCTCCTTCGCCCTTTCGCAGCACTGAGGGGCCATGTCCGCACGCGCGCCCGGCCCCGCCAAGCCTGCGCCGGGCACGACCGGCGTGCTGCTGGTGAACCTCGGAACCCCCGACGCGCCGACACCCGCGGCCGTGCGGCGCTACTTGCGCGAATTCCTGCTCGACCCGCGCGTGGTGGGCATCCCGAAGCCGCTGTGGTGGCTGATCCTGCATCTGTTCATCCTGCCCTTCCGCCCCGCGAAGACCGCGCGCAAGTACGCCTCGATCTGGTCGGCCGACGGCTCGCCGCTGCGCGTGTACCTCATGCGCCAGGCGCAGCTGCTGCGCGGCTACCTGGGCGAGCGCATGAAGAAGCCGGTCCCGGTCGCCGCGGCCATGCGCTACGGCAAACCCTCCATCGCCGAGGGCCTCGCGGAGCTGCGCTTCCGCGACTGCGATCGCGTGCTCGTGCTGCCGCTCTATCCGCAATACTCGGCCAGCACGACGGCGAGCGTGGAAGACGAGCTCGCCCGCGTGCTCAAGCGCGCGAAGCCCGCGCCCCAGGTGCGCGTGCTGCAGGAATTCCACGCCCATGGCGCATACGCGAAGGCGATCGCGAAGACGGTGAACCTGTACTGGGAGAAGCACGGCCGCCCCGACCGCCTGCTCATGAGCTTCCACGGCCTGCCCCGCTCCGCGGTGGACAAGGGCGACCCGTACGAGGCGCAGTGCCGCGAGAGCGCGCGCCTCATCGCCACCGAGCTCGGATGGAACGACGCGCGCACGCTGGTGTCGTTCCAATCTCGCTTCGGTGCGCAGGAATGGTTGCGGCCCTACACGGTGGACACGCTCACCGCCCTCGGCCGGGACGGCGTGGGGCGGGTGGACGTGATCTGTCCGGGCTTCACGGCCGACTGCCTCGAGACGCTCGAGGAAATCGCCCAGGAAGGCCGGGACGCTTTTCGCAAGGCAGGGGGGAAGGAATTCCATTACATTCCCACCACGAACGACACCCCGCCCTGGATGACCGCCCTCACCATCATCGCCATGGAAAACCTGCAGGGCTGGAACGCCGGGACACCCTAGGACATGCTCACGCTCATCGCGCGCTGGATCGTCAACGCCGCCGCCCTGCTGCTGGTGGCATACCTGTATCCGGGCGTGCACGTGGAGGGGCTGTGGCCGGCCCTGTGGGCCGCCCTGGTGCTCGGCCTGGTCAACGCCGTGATCCGTCCCATCCTCGTGCTCCTCACCCTGCCCGTCACGCTCCTCACGCTCGGGCTTTTCCTCTTCGTGATCAACGCGCTCATGTTCTGGCTGGCCGCGGAGATCGTGCGCGGCTTCACGGTGACCGGCTTCGGCGCCGCCCTCCTGGGATCCATCCTCTACAGCCTGATCACGCTGCTCACCAGCTGGATCCTGTTCCCCGCCCGGCGCTAGCGCGCCGCCCTTGAAATCCGCCACGGGCAGCCCCATGTGGCAATCAAGCATTTGTTTCTAGAGGATATTTCACCGTGACCGATGCCCATCCCTCGGGTGCATCCGACGCATCCGCCAATCAGCCCCCTGTGAACGAGCCGCGCAATCCCGGCGTCGGCGTCGACGCCCGCATCGCCGAGCTGGAGGGCAAGCTCGCCGCCGCCTTCGCCGACGCGGAGAAGCTGCGCGAGGACTGGCTGCGCGCCAAGGCCGAAACCGACAACGTGCGCCGGCGCGGGCAGGAGGACGTCGCCAAGGCGCATCGCTTCGGCATCGAGGCGTTCGCGGCCGCCCTTCTCGCGGTGAAGGACAGCCTCGATGCCGCCCTCACCGTCGAGAACGTTTCCATCGAGTCGTTCCGCGAGGGCGTGGAGCTCACCGCGCGCCAGCTCGACAAGGTGTTCGAGAAGTTCGAGATCAAGCCGGTCGTGCCCCAGGGCGAGAAGTTCGACCCCCATCGCCACCAGGCCATCAGCCAGGTCGCGGGCGACCAGGAGCCGGGCACGGTGGCTTCCGTGCTGCAGAAGGGCTACCTGCTGCACGACCGCGTGCTGCGCCCGGCGCTGGTGACCGTGGCGGCCCCCAAGGCTTGAAAGTCCGGCAAATAACCTCACTTACCAACGGGTATTCAAACCAAGATCAAGGAAGACGGACATGGCAAAGATCATCGGCATCGACCTCGGCACCACGAACTCGTGCGTGGCGATCATGGAGGGCGGCAAGCCCAAGGTCATCGAGAACAGCGAGGGTGCGCGCACCACGCCCTCGATCGTCGCCTACACCGAGAGCGACGAGATCCTGGTCGGGGCTCCCGCCAAGCGCCAGGCCGTCACCAACGCCAAGAACACCATCTTCGCGGTCAAGCGGCTGATCGGCCGGAAATTCGAGGAGAAGGAGGTCCAGAAGGACATCCATCTCATGCCCTACAGGATCGTGAAGGCCGACAACGGCGACGCGTGGGTCGAGGTGCGCGGCAAGAAGATCGCGCCCCAACAGGTGTCGGCCGAGGTGCTGCGCAAGATGAAGAGGACCGCCGAGGACTACCTCGGCGAGCCGGTGACCGAGGCGGTCATCACGGTGCCCGCGTACTTCAACGATTCCCAGCGCCAGGCCACCAAGGACGCCGGCCGCATCGCCGGCCTCGAGGTGAAGCGCATCATCAACGAGCCCACGGCGGCCGCGCTCGCGTTCGGCCTCGACAAGAAGGAAGGCGACCGCAAGATCGCGGTCTACGACCTGGGCGGCGGCACGTTCGACATCTCCATCATCGAGATCGCCGCGGTCGAGGGCGAGCACCAGTTCGAGGTGCTCTCCACCAACGGCGACACGTTCCTGGGCGGCGAGGACTTCGACCAGCGCGTGATCGACTACATCGTCACCGAGTTCAAGAAGGACCAGGGCGTCGATCTGTCCAAGGACGTGCTGGCGCTCCAGCGCCTGAAGGAAGCGGCCGAGAAGGCGAAGATCGAGCTGTCGAGCTCGCAGCAGACCGAGATCAACCTGCCCTACATCACGGCGGACGCGTCGGGTCCCAAGCACCTCGCGATCAAGCTCACGCGCGCGAAGTTCGAGTCGCTCGTGGACGACCTCATCGAGAAGACGATCGAGCCGTGCCGCATCGCGATCAAGGACGCGGGCGTGAAGGTGGGCGACATCGCCGACGTGATCCTCGTGGGCGGCATGACCCGCATGCCGAAGGTGCAGGAGAAGGTGCGCGAGTTCTTCGGCAAGGAGCCGCGCAAGGACGTCAACCCCGACGAGGCGGTCGCCGTGGGTGCGGCGATCCAGGGCGGCGTGCTGAAGGGCGACGTGAAGGACGTGCTGCTGCTCGACGTGACGCCGCTGTCGCTCGGCATCGAGACGCTCGGCGGCGTGATGACGAAGCTCATCCAGAAGAACACGACGATCCCGACCAAGGCGCAGCAGGTGTTCTCGACCGCCGACGACAACCAGGGCGCGGTGACGATCCACGTCCTGCAGGGCGAGCGCGACGTCGCGAGCGGCAACAAGAGCCTCGGCCAGTTCAACCTCGAGGGCATCCCGCCCGCGCCGCGCGGCATGCCCCAGATCGAGGTGACGTTCGACATCGACGCCAACGGCATCCTGCACGTGTCGGCGCGCGACAAGGCGACCGGCAAGGAGAACAAGATCACCATCAAGGCGAGCTCGGGCCTCACGGAAGCCGAGATCCGGCAGATGGTGAAGGACGCCGAGACGCACGCCGACGAGGACAAGAAGCAGCTCGAGCTCGTCACCGCGCGCAACCAGGCAGAAGCGATGGCGCACTCGATCCGCAAGTCGCTCACCGAGTACGGCGACAAGCTGGAGGCCGGCGAGAAGGAGCGCATCGAGAGCGCCATCAAGGACCTGGAAGCCGCCGCGAAGGGCGACGACAAGTCCGCCATCGAGGCGAAGACCCAGGCGCTCGCCACCGCCGCGCAGAAGCTGGGCGAGAAGGTCTACGCCGAGGCGCAGGCGAAGAACGCGGGCGCCTCCCCGCAGCCGGAAGCGGCCGCGCAGGGCGGCAAGGCGGAAGAGGAAGGCAACGTCGTCGACGCCGAATACGAGGAAGTGAAGGACAAGAAATCGGCGTAAGGAAAGTTGTGATATCGGGGCGATCGTTTGAGCGGACGACTGCGTCGCCGCTCAACTCCCGGAGCACCAAGCAGCCGCTGGGCCTGGTCGCGAGACCAGGCCCGTTTTCACGTTAGCACCGGGGAACGTTGATGGCGACGAAGAAGCGCGATTACTACGAGATTCTCGGGGTGAACAGGGACGCTTCCGAGGAAGAGATCAAGAAGGCGTACCGCAAGCTCGCCATGAAGCACCACCCCGACCGCAATCCGGGCAGCAAGGAGTCGGAGGAGAAGTTCAAGGAGGCGAAGGAAGCCTACGAGGTCCTCTGCGAGCCGGAGAAGCGCCGGGCGTACGACGCCTACGGCCACGCGGGCGTCAATCCGCAGATGGGCGGGATGGGCGCGGAGGCGGCGGGCTTCGGCGGGTTCGCGGAAGCGTTCGGCGACATCTTCAGCGACATCTTCGGCGGCGGCCAGGGACGCGGCCGCTCGTCGGTCTATCGCGGCGCGGACCTGCGCTACAACCTCGAGATCTCGCTCGAGCAGGCGGCGCGCGGCACCGAGACCAAGATCCGCATCCCGGCCATGGAGACGTGCGAGACGTGCCACGGATCGGGCGCGAAGCCGGGAACCCATCCGAAGACGTGCGAGACCTGCCACGGCTCCGGCACCGTGCGGCTCTCGCAGGGCTTCTTCTCGATCCAGCAGACCTGCCCCACCTGCCACGGCAGCGGCAAGATGATCAGCGATCCGTGCGCCACGTGCCACGGCGCGGGACGCGTGAAGAAGCACAAGACGCTTTCGGTGAAGATCCCGGCCGGCGTCGACGAGGGCGACCGCATCCGCCTGTCCGGCGAGGGCGAGGCGGGCGTCAACGGCGGCCCGCCCGGCGACCTCTACGTGGTGATGCACCTGCGGCCCCACGCGGTCTTCCAGCGCGACGGCGACGACCTGCATTGCGAGATGCCGATCAGCTTCACGCAGGCCGCGCTCGGCGGCGAGATCGAGATCCCCACGCTCGACGGCTCCGCGAAGATCAAGGTCCCGGCCGAAACGCAGACCGGCCAGGTGTTCCGGCTGCGCGGCAAGGGCATCAAGGGAGTCCGTTCGGCCTATCCCGGCGACCTGATGTGCGAGGTGGTCGTGGAGACGCCGGTGCGGCTCACCGAACGCCAGAAGGAGCTGCTGCGCGAGCTCGAGGAAATCAACCACAAGGACGGCAGCCGCCACAATCCGCGCGCCAAGAGCTTCATGGACAAGGTGCGCGAGTTCTTCGCGGGGTGACATCGGTAACGTGCGTTAGCGAATCCGCGGCTTTTTCCGCGCATCCGGTGTGAAGAAGTTTGCATGCGTTATCGCGCGGTGACAGCTGTAACGCACTGCACCTCGCATTCCGCGAACGCGGGACTATCATTCCGCCGAGGTCAAAAGAGTCCACGGAGGAGTCCCATGATTCGCGCGTTGATTTCCTCGCTCGCGCTGATGGCGGCGGTTGCCGCTTTCGCGCAAGGCGTCACCGAATCGCAGATCGTCCTCGGCCAGTCGGCCGCGCTCACCGGCCCCGCGCAGGACCTGGGCAAGGACATGCGCACCGGGGCGATGCTCTACTTCGACTACGTGAACGCCAACGGCGGCGTGCACGGGCGCAAGATCGTGCTGAAGTCGCTCGACGACGGATACGAGCCGACGCGCGCCGCGGCGAACACCAAGAAGCTCATCAACGACGAGAAGGTGTTCGCGCTCTTCGGCTACGTGGGGACGCCCACGAGCGCCGCGTCGCTCCCCATATTCACCGAGGCGAAGGTGCCGTTCGTGGGCCCCTTCACCGGCGCGGAGCTGCTGCGCCACCCGGTGAATCCCTACGTCTTCAACGTGCGCGCGAGCTACTTCGACGAGACCGAGGCGATCGTGCAGCACCTCACCGCGATGAGCATCGACAACATCGCGATCTTCTACCAGAACGACGCGTACGGCCAGGCGGGGCTCGCCGGCGTCGAGCGCGCGCTCAAGAAGCGCAACATGAAGCTGTCCGCGAGCGGCACCGTGGAGCGCAACACCGTGGACGTCGCCAAGGCGGTGGCCACGATCAAGAAGGTGAATCCGCAGGCCGTGATCATGATCTCGGCCTACAAGTCGTGCGCCGCGTTCATCCGCGAGATGAAGAAGCAGGGCGAGAATCCCACGTTCTGGAACGTTTCCTTCGTGGGCAGCAAGGCGCTCGCCAAGGAGCTGGGCCCCGACGGGCGCGGCATCGAGATCTCGCAGGTGGTGCCGTTCCCGTGGGACATCAGCGTCCCCGTGGTGCGCGAGTACCGCAAGCTGCTCCAGGAGGAGAAAGCGGGCGATCCCGGATTCGGCACGCTCGAGGGCTTCATCGCCGCCAAGGTCATGGTCGAGGGGCTCAAGCGCGCGGGCAAGAAGCTCGATCGCGACGGCTTCGTGCGCGCCATGGATGGGCTCGGCAACTACGACGTCGGCGGCTTCAAGGTGAGCTACGCGCCGGACAACCGCAGCGGCTCGCAGTTCGTCGACCTCACCATCATCTCGCGCGACGAGAAGTTCGTCCGCTAGCGGCCTCGGGCGGGGCTGGGGTCGCCTACTTCTTCCGCCACTCGGTCACGCCGCCGGGCCTGTCCTCGAGCGCGATGCCGGCGGCCTCGAGCTGGCGGCGGATCTCGTCGGCGCGCGGGAAATCGCGCGCCTTCTTCGCCTGCGTGCGCTCGTCGATGAGCGCCTGCACGTCCAGCCGGATGCCGCCCTGCAGGAACGCGGCGGCGTCGTGCTGCAACAGGCCGATCGTGCCGCCCAGCGCGCGCAGCAGCGCCGCGAGCGGCGCCGAGCGCGTGCGGTTCACCTCGCCGCGCAGCTCGTGCAGCACCGAGAATGCGATCGGCGTGTCGAAGTCGTCGTCCATCGCCGCCCGGAAGCGCGCCGCGTGCGGTTCGTTCCAGTCGATCTCCGCGTCCGGCCCCGGCGCCACCTCGCGCAGCGTCGCGTAGAAGCCGCGCAGCGCGTTGCCCGCGTCCTCGAGCGCCTCCCAGGTGTAGCTCGCCTCGCTGCGGTAGTGGCTGCGCAGGAGGAAGAAGCGCAGCTGCTCGCCGCCCTGCACCGCGTCGAGCTTGTCGAGCACGTCGCGCGTCGTGAAGAAGTTGCCGAGCGACTTCGACATCTTCTCCTGGTCGATGTTGAGGTACGCCGAGTGCATCCAGTAGCGCACGAACGGCCGCCCCAGCGCGCCCTCGCTCTGGGCGATCTCGTTCTCGTGGTGCGGGAACTGCAGGTCCCAGCCGCCCCCGTGGATGTCGAACGGCGCTCCCAGCTCGCGGCACGACATGGCGGAGCATTCGATGTGCCATCCGGGGCGGCCGGCGCCGAAGATCGACGGCCACTGCGGCTCGCCCGGCTTCGCCGCCTTCCACAGCACGAAATCGAGCGGGTCGCGCTTGGCCGCGTCCACCGCCACGCGCTCGCCGGCGCGCAGCTCGTCCAAGTTGCGGCGCGAGAGTTTGCCGTACGACGGAAAGCCGCGCACCGAGTAGTACACGTCGCCGTTCGCGGCGCGGTACGCGAGGCCCTTCTTCTCGAGCTCGGCGATCATCTCCACCATCGGCTCGATGTAGCGCGTCGCGCGCGGCTCGACATCGGGGCGCAGGAGCTTCAGACGCGCGCTGTCTTCCTCGAACGCGGCCACCATGCGCGCGGTGAGCTCCTCGATCGGCTCGCCGTTCTTGCGCGCGCGATCGATGATCTTGTCGTCGATGTCGGTGATGTTGCGCACGTACGTCACGCGATAGCCGCTCGCGCGCAGCCACCGCGCCACCATGTCGAAGACCGTGAACGTGCGCGCGTTGCCCACGTGGAAGTAGTCGTACACGGTCGGGCCGCACACGTACATGCCGACCTCGCCCTTCACGCGCGGCGCGAACGGCTCCTTCTTTCGGGTTAAGGTGTTGTAGATCCGAAGCTCGGACATGGGCGGGAGGGGCAACGCCGGCACCGCGGTCGCGGCGCTCAAACGTTGTGGACGCGGGCGAACGCGGGTAGAATGCTGTTTTTCATTAAATTCAATAGATTATAACACGATGCTGCAGCGAATTCCCGTGATCGGCCGGCTCGCGGCCACCCTCGCCGCGGCATGGATCGCGATCGCGGCGGCGAGCGCCATGGCGGCCCCGGCCGATGACCTGCGCGACGCGCAGAAGCTCTACAGCCAGGGCAAGCTCCAGCCCGCGCTGGAGAAGGTCGACGCGTTCCTCAAGGCGCAGCCGAAGGACCCGCAGGGGCGCTTCCTCAAGGGACTGGTGCTCACCGAGCAGAAGAAGACGCAGGAGGCGATCCAGGTCTTCACGGGGCTCACCGAGGACTATCCCGAGCTGCCCGAGCCGTACAACAACCTCGCCGTGCTCTACGCCTCGCAAGGCAACTACGACAAGGCGAAGTCCGCGCTCGAGCTGGCCATCCACACGCATCCGACGTACGCGACCGCGCACGAGAACCTGGGCGACATCTACGCCGAGCTCGCGAGCCGCGCCTACGACCGCGCGCTGCAGCTCGACAAGAACAACACCAGCGCGCAGGTGAAGCTCGCGATGGTGAAGGACCTCTTCAGCGCGCAGAAGGTCGCCTCGCGCGCGCAGGCCGCGAAGGAGCAGCCGGCGGCCGCGAGCGCGCCGCAAGCGAAGAGCGAAGCGCCGAAGCCGGAGCCGCCGAAAGCGGAGCCGCCCAAGGCCGAGCCGCCCAAGGCCGAGACCGCGAAGCCGGAACCCGCGAAGCCGGCGCCGGCGCGGACCGAGACACCGCAGCAGCCGAAGAAGGAGCCCGCGCAGGCGCCCGCGGCCCCCGCGCCGTCGGCCGGCAACGAGGTGAAATCGCAAGTCGCCGCGGCGGTGGCCGATTGGGCACGCACGTGGAGCGCGAAGGACGTGAAGGGCTATCTCGCCCACTACGCGCCCGATTTCGAGGTTCCCGGCGGCGAGTCGCGCGCCGCGTGGGAGAAGCAGCGCGCCGAGCGCATCGAGAAGCCCAAGTTGATCGAAGTGGAAGCGAAGATCCTCTCTTCGCAGGTGAGCGGCAACGAGGCCACGGTGAAGATCCGGCAGTCCTACCGCTCGGACACGCTCAAGACCCACAGCAACAAGACGCTCAAGCTCGAGAAATCGGGCGACCGCTGGCTCATCAAGCAGGAGCGCGTCGGCGGGTGAAGCGCCGCGCCCTCATCCGCGCCGGCATCCGCCATTCGGGGCGCATCGCGGTCGTGCTCTTCGCCGCGGGCGCGACGGCGCTCGCCGACGGCAGCCTCGCGCCCTCGGGAGCGGGTCCCGCGTTCGCGAACGAAGTGGAAGGCTCCCTCGTGCGCGCGATCGTGGAGCTGCGCGAGAGCGGCCTCAAGCGCGCGCTGGACGAGATCAACAAGACCCTCGCTTACCGTCCCAACTTCCGTCTCGCGCAGCTCGTGAAGGGCGACATCCTGATGGCGCAGGCGGGCCGGCCCGTGGCCTTCGCCTCGAGCGCCGTGCCCGCCGCGAGCCTCGCCCCGCTACAGGACGAGGCGCGAGCGCGCCTGCAACGCTACCTCGACGCCCCGCCGGTGGACGAGCTTCCCGCCGCGCTGGTGCAGCTCGCGCCCAACCAGTCCCATGCGCTCGTGGTGGATACCTCGCGCTCGCGCCTGTACGTGTACGCGAACGACCTGGGGCGGCCCCGCTACGTGACCGACTTCTACATCAGCCTGGGCAAGTACGGCGTCGACAAGGAGCGCGAGGGCGACCAGAAGACGCCGATCGGCGTCTACACCATCGTCGCCGACAAGGAGAGGCTCCCCGACTTCTACGGCCCGCGCGCCTATCCGCTGAGCTATCCCAACGACTGGGACCGCCTGCACGGGCGCAAGGGACACGGCATCTGGCTGCACGGCACGCCCTCGGAGACCTACAGCCGCCCGCCGTGGGCGACCGACGGCTGCGTCGTGCTCGCCAACGACGACCTCGCGCGGCTCTCGAAATACGTGGACGTGAGCCGCACTCCGGTGGTGATCGGGCAATCCATGCAGTGGCGCAATCCCCGCAGCTGGGAAGCGGACCGCGAGGCGTTCCTCGCCGCGTTCACGCGCTGGAAGAAGGACTGGGAGAGCCTCGACACGAACCGCTATCTCTCGCACTACTCCAGCGGCTTCCGCACGGGCGAGCGCGACCTCGCCGCGTGGAAGGCGCGCAAGCGCCAGGTGAACGCGGGCAAGTCGTGGGTGAAGGTCGGCATCGAGGACCTGAGCCTCTTCGCGTACCCGGGCACGAGCGACATGATGATGGTGACCTTCGAGCAGGACTACCGCTCGAGCAACCTCTCCAACCGGACGATGAAGCGCCAGTACTGGATCCGCGAAGGCGGCGAATGGCGCATCCTGCACGAATCCGTCGTCTCCTGATCACTCCCGAATCCTCGCCTTTCCGGACGGTCCCATGAACACGCTTCGCCGCACCGCCGTCGCCTGCGCCGCGATGGCCCTCACCCTGCCGCTCTTCGCGGCCGCCCAGCCGCAGCCTCCGAAGAGCTGCGCCGCCTCGTTGAAAGGAAACGCACCGATGAAAGTCAAGCTCACCACCTCCATGGGCCCGATCACGATCCAGCTCGACAAGGAGAAGGCGCCCGTCACCGTCGAGAACTTCGCGAAGTACGTGGACTCCGGCCACTACAACGGGACCATCTTCCACCGCGTGATCGACGGCTTCATGGTCCAGGGCGGCGGCTTCGACAAGGACATGCGCCAGAAGCCGACCAACCCGCCGATCAAGAACGAGGCGAACAACGGCCTCAAGAACGACAAGTACACCGTCGCCATGGCGCGCACGCCCGACCCGAATTCCGCGAGCGCGCAGTTCTTCATCAACGTGAAGGACAACGATTTCCTGAACTACACCGCGCCCACGGCCCAGGGCTGGGGCTACGCGGTGTTCGGCAAGGTGGTCGAGGGCCAGGACGTCGTGGACAAGATCAAGAAGGTGCCGACCGGCAACGCGGGCCCGCACCAGAACGTGCCGGTGCAGCCGGTGATGATCGAGAAGGCCGAGTGCCTCTGAGCCGCACGCTCTTCATCTCCGACCTCCACCTCGATCCGTCGCGGCCGGCCATCGTCGCGCAGTTCGAGCGCTTCCTCGCCGAGGTGACCCCGGGCGCGGACGCGCTCTACATCCTCGGCGACCTCTTCGAGTACTGGGTGGGCGACGACGGCCTCGCCCTCCCCTTCCCGCGCCGCATGGCCGAGCGGCTGCATGCGGCCTCGGAGCGGATGCCGATCCATTTCATGCACGGCAACCGCGATTTCCTCGCGGCGGCGCGCTTCGCGCGCGAAACCGGCGCGCGCCTCATCCCCGATCCGACCATCGTGGTCCTCTACGGCACGCGGACGCTGCTCATGCACGGCGACACGCTCTGCACGGACGATACCCGCTACCAGGCGTTCCGCGCCCAGGTGCGCGACCCGGCCTGGCAGCAGGCGACGCTCGCCCGGCCCATCGAGGAGCGCCTCGTGCTCGCCAACCGCATGCGCATGGAAAGCGAGGGCACCAAGCAGGCGACGGCCATGGACATCATGGACGTCGCGCCCGCGGCGGTCGAGCGCGCCTTCGCCGATTCCGGATGCGACGTGATGATCCACGGCCACACGCACCGGCCCGCGCGGCACGTGCACCGCGTGGCGGGCCGCGAGCGGGTGCGCTGGGTGCTGCCCGACTGGTACGAGCGCGGCGGCTACCTCGAGGCGTCGGAACGCGGCGTGCGCGCGGTCGACGGGTTCTGAGCCCCGGCGGCGGCGCTCAATCGCACGCCGTCTCGGCTTCCCGGTTCCACTTCTTCGTTTCCGCCGCGCGCTGCGCGTCGTCCATGTAGACGCGTTCGCCGTGCTCGTCCACGTGGTAGAGCGGGCGGCCCGCCCCGAGCAGGTCGAGCTGGCGCCGGGCGCGCAGGCACGTCTGCTTGCGCATCGCATCGTTCCTCTCGGAGGCAGCCTTCTGCTTGTCGTCCGCCTGCTCCTTCTCGATGCGGCGCTTGCGCAATTCGAGCTCGCGTTCCTTCCAGTTCTCCGGCGAGCCGCTGCCTTGCGCGGCAGGCTCCGACGGCAGCTCGAGGCGCGTGGCCTTGCGATCGGGCGGCGGCTGCTCGGAATAGTGCGTGACGCCCTTCTCGTCCACCCACTTGTAGAGCGCGGCCGCGGCGGGCCACGGAGAGGCCAGTGCGACGAAGAGGAGGATGCGGGCGATCACGGCTCGTCCAGGCGCAACGTGAGGCATTTGGCGCTCCCTCCTGCCTTCATGAATTCGGAAAGCGGCGTCTGCACCACCTCGAAGCCCTTGCGGCCCAGCGCCTGCACGAGCGCGGGAGTGGCGCGGTTCACCACCACGGTGGAATCGATGTTCACGGCGTTGCACGCGAAGGCCAACGCATCCTCCTCGCCGACGGCGATGCGCCGCGCGGCCGGCACGCGCTCCTCCACCAGCGCGCGCGAGGCCGCGTCGAACGCGGGCGGATAGTAAAGCAGGAAGCCGCCCTCGAGCGGGCAGAAGCAGGTGTCGAGGTGGTAGAAGCGCGTGTCGATCAGCCGCAGCAGCACCGTCTCGATGCGCAGCCTTTCCGCGAGCACGTCGCGCGCGCCCTCGATCGAGCGGTGGCCATGGGCCATCCACAGGCGCGGCTCGCCGCGGTCGAAGAGCGCGTCGCCCGCGCCCTCGAACGGCAGGTCGCGCGGCATGAGCGAGACCTCGTAGCCGCGGTCCATGAACCAGTCGGCGAAATACGGCTCCTCGTACTGGCGCTCGGGATAGCGGAAGCGCGACGCCACGAAGCGCCGGCCCTTCACCAGCCCCGCGTTCGCGGTGAACACCATGTCGGGCGAGCCCGGCTGCGGGTGGACGAGCCGCACGACCGCCCGGTCGGTGAGCGTGTCGTAGAGCGAGCGCCATTGCTGGCGCGCGACCGCGTTGTCGATGCGCCGGAGGTTGCCGTGCATCCACGGGTTGATGATGTAAGCGACGGTGAAGTACTCCGGCGGGCACATCAGGAAGACATGCGAGCGCTCCGCCGCCATGCGTCAGCGCGTCCCCAGCCCGCGCGCGAGGTCTTCGCGCAGGTCCTCCGCATCCTCGAGCCCGACGCCGAGGCGCACCAGTCCCTCGGAGATGCCGGCCGCCGCGCGCTCGGCGGGCGGGATGCGCCCGTGCGTCGTGGTCGCCGGATGGCAGATGGTCGTCTTCACGTCGCCGAAGTTCGCGGTGATCGAGATGGTGCGCACGGCGTCGATCACGCGCCAGGCCGCCTCGCGCCCGCCCTTCACGACGAAGGACAGCAGCGCCCCGCCCGCCGATTGCTGGCGCGCGGCGAGCGCATGCTGCGGATGGGATTCCAGGCCCGGATAGTGCACGCGCTCCACCGCGGGATGGCCTTCGAGCCAGCGCGCGATCTCGAGCGCCCGCGCGGATTGCGCCTGCATGCGGATGCGCAGCGTCTCCATGCCCTTGAGGCAGATCCACGCGTTGAAAGGCGAGATGGCCGGGCCGGCGGTGCGCACGAAGGCGAAGAGGGGGCCGCTGACGAGGTCGGCGCGGCCCGCGATCGCGCCCGCGAGCACGCGCCCCTGGCCGTCGAGGTACTTGGTCGCCGAATGGATGACGAGGTCCGCGCCCAGCTCGATGGGCGCTGCAGCGCCGGGCGAGCACATGCAATTGTCCACCGCGAGCACGGCGCCGGCCTTCTTCGCGATCTCCGCGAGGGCCGCGATGTCCGCCACCTCGCACACCGGGTTGGAGGGCGTCTCGACGAAAAGGAGCCGCGTGCTCGGCCGCACCGCGCGCCGCCACGCGTCGAGATCCGGCAGATCCACCCAGGTCGTCGCGATGCCGAGCCGCGCGAGGATCTGGTCGAAGAGCGGCACGACCGTCCCGAAGACGCCGCGCGGCGCCACGATGTGGTCGCCGGACTTGAGCAGGCCCAGCGCCGTGGTCGCCACCGCCGCCATGCCCGTGGCCGTCGCCACGCAGGCCTCGGCGCCCTCGAGCGCCGCGAGCCGGTCCTGGAACATCGTGACCGTCGGATTGGTGAAGCGCGAGTAGATGTTGCCCGGCTCCTCGTTGGCGAAGCGCCGGGCGGCCTCGGCCGCGCTCTTGTACACGAAGCTGGTGGTGAGCACGAGCGCCTCCGAATGCTCCCGGAAATCGCTGCGCAGCGTGCCGGCTCGCACACCGAGGGTGTCGGGCTTGCGCTCGGAGGTCATGGCCGCGGAGGCGCGCTCAGTCGATGCGCGACAGGCCCAGGTCCAGCTGGTAGCTGGACAGCCGCGTCTCGGGCCGCGTCTCGCCGTCGCGCCGGCCCGCCTCGACCTCGTCGAGGTATTCCTGGGACACGTCGCCGGTGACGTAGACGCCGTCGAAGCACGAGCAGTCGAAGCGCTGGATCGAGGGATTGAGCTTGCGCACGTCCTCGATCAGCGCGTCCAGGTCCTGGTAGATCACCGCATCGGCACCGATGGCCGCCGCGACGCCCGCCGCGTCGCGCTCGGTCGCGATCAGCTCGCGCCGCGTCGGCATGTCGATGCCGTAGACGTTGGGAAAGCGCACCGGCGGCGCCGCCGAGGCGAAGAACACCTTCTTCGCGCCGCTCTCGCGCGCCATCTGCACGATCTCGCGGCTGGTCGTCCCGCGCACGATGGAATCGTCCACCAGCAGCACGTTCTTGTCCTGGAACTCGATCGCCATGGCGTTCAGCTTCTGGCGCACGCTCTTCTTGCGCTGCTCCTGGCCCGGCATGATGAAGGTGCGGCCGATATAGCGGTTCTTGATGAAGCCCTCGCGATACGGCTTGCCGAGCTTCGTGGCCACCTCGAGCGCGCTCGGGCGGCTCGAATCCGGGATCGGCATCACCACGTCGATCTGGCCGCTCAACCCGAGGGACGCGATCTTGTCGGCGAGGCTCTTGCCCATGTTGCGGCGGCTCTCGTAGACCGAGATGCCGTCGATCACCGAGTCGGGACGCGCGAGATAGACGAACTCGAAGATGCAGGGATTCAACTGCGGGTTCTCGGCGCACTGGCGGCTGTGGAAGTTGCCGCTTTCGTCCACGAGGATCGCCTCGCCGGGCGCCACGTCGCGCATCACCTTGAAGCCCAGCGTGTCGAGCGTGACGCTCTCGGAGGCGACCAGGAACTCGACGCCCTTCTCCGTATCCGCCCGCCCCACGATGAGCGGCCGGATGCCGTGCGGGTCGCGGAAGGCGAGCATGCCGTGGCCGGCGATCATCGCCACCACCGCGTAGGCGCCCTTCACGCGCCGGTGCACGCCCGCCACCGCGGTGAAGATGATCTCGGGATCGAGCCGGTCGCGCCCTGCGCTCGCGTCCGTGAGCTCGTGGGCGAGGACGTTGAGCAGGATCTCCGAATCGGAATTCGTGTTGACGTGGCGGCGGTCGGCGAGGAAGAGCTCGCGGCGCAGCTGCTCCGCGTTCACGAGGTTGCCGTTGTGGCCCAGCACGATGCCGTAGGGCGAGTTCACGTAGAACGGCTGGGCCTCCGCTTCCGACGAGGCGGAGCCCGCCGTCGGATAGCGGCAATGCGCGATGCCCATGTGGCCCACGAGGTTGCGCATGTCGCGCGTGCGGAACACGTCGCGCACCAGGCCCCGGCCCTTGTGCATGTGGAAGCTGTGGCCCTCGGCCGTGACGATGCCCGCGGCGTCCTGCCCGCGATGCTGCAGCACCGTCATCCCGTCGTAGAGGAGCTGGTTGACGGGGCTGCGGGCGACGACCCCCACGATTCCGCACATGCGTCAGGAACCCCTTTCCAATCGAAGTAGATGGGGCCGCACGGCCGCGGCTTCAATCGGCGTCATGGCAGCGGCACCACCTGGCCGTCCAGCGACGCGCGCTTGATCGCGGCCTGGGCCTTTTCGGCCGCCTCGCGGGTCGGGAACGGCCCCGCGCGCAGCCGCGTGAGCTCGCCGTTGCCGACGCGCTCGGTGTAGTGCGAGATGCCCGCGGCGGTGAGCTTCGCGCGCGCCTGGCGCAGCTTCTCCTCGTCGCGAAACGCGCCCACCTGAACCGCGAAGCCCTCGAGTTGCGGCGTCTGCGCGGGTTTCACGGCGGGCGGCCCCGGTGCCGGCTTCGCGGCCGCAGGCGCCGGCTTGGGCGCCACCCCGGAGCTCTCGGGGGCAGGCTTCGGGCGCCGGGCTCGGGGCCGGCAGCGGCGGCGCCTTGTCCTTGGGCGGGATCTGCATCGAGGGCTCGTTGCGCGGGGCGCGTGCTCCGAATCGAGGAGCATGGGAACGAAGACCACCAGCAGCACCACGATCGCGATGGCGCCGATCAGCCGCTGGCGGCCGCGACGCCGGATCTCGCTCGCTTCGGTGGACGCAGGGGTCGCCATGGGGATTCAGCGTGCGGACCGCAGCGCCTCGGCCACGGTATAGAACGATCCGAAGACGACGATTCTATCATTCGGCCCCGCTTCCCGACGCGCCGCTTCGAGCGCGGCGTCGACCGTCGCGAAGGTGCGCGTGGCCGCCCGCGGCCCGGTCCGCGAGGATCTGCGCGACGCGCTCCGCGGGTGCCGCGCGATCGGCCTGCGCCGCGGACACGAACCATCGGTCCATGCGGTGGCGCACCGCATCGATCACGCCCGCCGATGTCCTTGTCGCCGAGCATCGCGAAGACCGCGAAGGTGTTCTCGAAGAAGCCCATCTCGCCCAGCGCGTCGGCGAGCGCGCGCGCGGCGTGGGGATTGTGCGCGACGTCGAGCACGATCGCCGGGCGCCCGGGCAGCGTCTGCAGGCGGCCGGGCAGGCGCACGAGCGCGAGTCCGCGCTTGATCTCGCCCATGGACACCGGAACGCGCTCGCCCAGCTCGTCGAGCGCGGCGATCGCGGCCGCGGCGTTGCGCAGCTGCCAGCGGCCGCGCAGCGCCGGAATCGGCAGCGCGTGCTTGGCTCCGCGCCGCCCGACGAAGTCCCATTGGCGCTCGCCCGCCTCGATGCGGAAGTCGCGGCCGAGCACCTGAAGGTCGGCTCCGATCGCGCGCGCGTGCTCGAGGAGCCGCGCCGGCGCATCGAGGTCCCCGAAGATCGCGGGCCGCCCGGCGCGGAAGATGCCCGCCTTCTCGAAGCCGATGGATTCGCGGTCGCCGCCCAGCCAGTCCTGGTGGTCGATGTCCACGCTCGCCACGATCGCGCAATCGGCATCGACGATGTTCACCGCGTCGAGCCTTCCGCCCAGCCCCACCTCGAGCACCATGGCCTCGACCTTCGCGCGGACGAACACGTCGAGGGCGGCGAGCGTGCCGAACTCGAAGTAGGTGAGCGGCGTGCCGCCGCGCGCGGACTCGACGCGCTCGAACGATGCGACCAGGGTCTCGTCGTCGGCGTCCTCGCCCTGCAATCGCACGCGCTCGTTGTAGCGCAGGAGGTGCGGCGAGGTGTAGCAGCCCACGCGATAGCCCGCCTCGAGGAGGATGCGCTCGAGCATCGCGCAGGTGCTGCCCTTGCCATTGGTGCCGCCGACCGTCACCACAACCGGGGACAGGTTCTTGCTCGACGAAGGATGGAACCTGTCCCCCTCGACGTTCTTGCTCGACGAAGGATGGAACCTGTCCCCCTCGACGTTCTTGCTCGACGAAGGATGGAACCTGTCCCCCTCAAGCGCCATGCGGTGCGCCACCTCGCGCACGCGGTCCAGCCCCAGCGCGATGCTCGACGGGTGCTGCGCCGAGATGTAGGCGAGCCAGTCTTGGAGGGATTTCTTCAGGGGTTTCTTGGAGTCTGGCCTTCAGGCCATGACATCAAGCTTCGGTCGCGGGTTCGCGCTTGAGCAGCGTGATGAGGCGCGCCACGCGGTCGCGCAGCTGGCGGCGGTCGACGATCATGTCCACCGCGCCCTTCTCGAGCAGGAACTCGGAGCGCTGGAAGCCTTCGGGCAGCGTCTCCCGCACCGTCTGCTCGATCACGCGCGGGCCGGCGAAGCCGATGAGGGCGCCCGGCTCGGCGATCACCACGTCGCCGATGAAGGCGAAGCTCGCGGACACGCCGCCCATGGTGGGATCGGTGAGGATGGAGACGAACGGCTGGCGCGCGGCGGAAAGCTGGTGCAGGGCGGCGGTGGTCTTGGCCATCTGCATGAGCGAGAGCAGGCCCTCCTGCATGCGCGCGCCGCCCGTCGCGGTGAAGCAAACGAACGGCAGCTCCTCGTCGCAGCACGCCTGCACGGCGCGCACGAAGCGCTCGCCCACCACCGATCCCATGGAGCCGCCGAGGAACCCGAACTCGAACGCCGCGGCCATCATCGGCACCGACTTCACCGCGCCCTGCATGACGACGAGCGCGTCGGTCTCGCCGGTCTCCTTCTCCGCTTCCTCGAGGCGCTCGCTGTACTTGCGGCTGTCCTTGAACTTGAGCGGGTCCATGGGCACCACTTCGGAGGCGAGCTCGGCGCGGCCCTCGGCGTCGAGGAAGAGGTCGAGGCGCTGGCGCGCGGAGAGACGATTGTGGAACCCGCACTTCGGGCACACGTGCAGGTTGTTCTCGAGGTCGGTGAAGTAGAGCACCGCCTCGCACGAGGGGCACTTGCTCCACAGGCCTTCGGGCACGGCCTTCTTCTGCTGCGTGCTCTCGCGCTTGATCTTGGGCGGCAGGAGCTTGCGGAACCAGCTCATGCGGGCGCCTCGACGCCGTCCATGGCGCTGCGGAATTGCGCGAGCAGCGCTTCCGGCGCGCTCGGCGGCCGCCTCGGGCGCTCCGTCGGCCATCTCCTGCACGATGCGGCTGCCGATCACCACCGCGTCGGCGACGCGTCCCACGCGCCGCGCCGTCGCGCCGTCGCGAATGCCGAAGCCGACGCCGACCGGAATCTGCGTGTGGCGGCGGATGCGCCGGATCATCGCCTCCACCTCGGCGGTGTCGATGTGCGTGGCGCCGGTCACGCCCTTGAGCGAGACGTAGTAGATGTAGCCCTTCGCCACCTGCGCCACGCGGTCGATGCGTTCCTCGGTCGAGGTGGGCGAGAGCAGGAAGATGGGATCGATGCCGGAGCCCTCGAGCGCCGCGAGCCAGGGCGCGCTTTCCTCGGGCGGATAGTCCACGATCAGCACGCCGTCGACTCCGGCGGCACGTGCGGCGGCGACGAACGGCGCGAGGCCCATGCGCTCGATCGGATTCGCGTAGCCCATGAGCACGACCGGCGTGGCCGTGTTCGTCGCGCGGAACTGCGCCACCATCGCGAGCACGTCCTTCAGACCCGACGCCGTGCTTCAACGCACGCTCCGAGGAACGCTGGATCACGGGGCCGTCGGCCATCGGATCCGAGAACGGCACGCCGAGCTCGATCACGTCGGCGCCCGCCTTCACCAGCGCGTGCATCACCGGCACGGTCTCGCCCGGCGCGGGGTCCCCGGCGGTGACGAACGGCATCAACGCGGCGCGGCGCGCGGCGCGCAGCTTCTCGAAAGTGGACGCGATGCGGCTCACGGGCGCGTTCAGAACTGGATGCCCGATGCCTTGGCGACGGTGTGCATGTCCTTGTCGCCGCGGCCCGAGAGGTTGACGAGCAGGATGCGGTCGCGCGCCATGGTCGGCGCGATCTTCATCGCGTAGGCCACGGCGTGGCTGGACTCGAGGGCGGGGATGATGCCTTCGAGACGGCAGAGCGCATGGAACGCCTTCGAGCGCCTCGCCGTCGGTCACCGCGACGTACTCCGCGCGGCCCGTGTCCTTGAGCCACGCGTGCTCGGGCCCGACGCCGGGATAGTCGAGGCCGGCCGAGATCGAGTGCGTCTCCTGGATCTGGCCGTTGGCGTCCTGCATGAGATAGGTTCGATTGCCGTGCAGCACGCCCGGCGAGCCCGCGGAGAGCGACGCCGCGTGCTTGCCGGTCTCCAGGCCGTAGCCGCCCGCCTCGACGCCGATCAGCTTCACTTCCGCGTGCGGGATGTACGAGTGGAAGATGCCCATCGCGTTGGAGCCGCCGCCCACGCAGGCGAGGATCGCGTCCGGCTGCCGTCCCGCGATGGCGGGCATCTGCACGAGGCACTCCTTGCCGACCACCGAGTTGAAGTCGCGCACCATCATGGGATAGGGATGCGGGCCGGCGACGGTGCCGATGATGTAGAACGTGTTCTCCACGTGCGTCACCCAGTCGCGCATCGCCTCGTTCAGCGCGTCCTTGAGCGTGCGCGAGCCGCTGTCCACCGGCACCACGGTCGCGCCCAGCAGCTTCATGCGGTACACGTTCTGCGCCTGGCGCTGGATGTCCTCGCTGCCCATGTACACCACGCATTCCATGCCGTAGCGCGCCGCGACGGTCGCGGTGGCCACGCCGTGCTGGCCCGCGCCGGTCTCGGCGATCACGCGCGGCTTGCCCATGCGCCGCGCCACCATCGCCTGGCCCACGGTGTTGTTCACCTTGTGCGCGCCCGTGTGGTTGAGGTCCTCGCGCTTGAGGTAGATCTGCGCGCCGCCCAGCTGCTCCGACAGGCGCCGCGCGTGGTAGACGGGGCTGGGACGCCCGACGAAGTGCTCGAGGTCGTACGCCAGCTCCTCCTGGAATTGCGCGTCCTCGCGGCACGCGCTGTAGGCCAGCGTCAGCTCGTCGAGCGCCGCGCGCAGGGTCTCGGCGACGAACACGCCGCCGTAGGGGCCGAAGTGGCCCGTCGCATCCGGCAGCGAATAGTGCTCCCAGTCAGGTGGGTTGCCCTGCATCTTCACGTCGCACGCTCCGAATGAATTCGACGATCCTGCGCGGGTCCTTGACGCCGCGGCTCGACTCCACGCCGCTCGACACGTCCACCGCCCACGGCCGCACTTCACGCACCGCGCGGCCCACGTTCGCCGCGTCCAGGCCGCCGGAAAGGATGACCGGCATCGGGAGGACAGCGGGGATCGCCGTCCAATCGAATGTGAGTCCCGTGCCGCCCGGCTTCCCCGGCGAGTGCGCGTCGAGCAGCAGCGCTTTCGCCCCGGAAAAGCGGTTTGCATATTCTAGCAAATCGGTCCCCTCCTCCATGCGCACCGCGCGCACGAACGGCTTGCCGAAGCGCGCGCAGAACTCGGGCGTCTCTTCGCCGTGGAACTGGAGCAGGTCCAGCGGCACCTTCGCCAGCACCTCGCGCACCTCGCGCTCCGGCGCATCCACGAACAGGCCCACGGCGGCCACGAAGGGCGGCAATGACGCTGCGATCGCCGCCGCGGCCTCGGGTGTGACGGCACGCGGGCTGGAACGGTAGAACACGAGCCCGATCGCGTCGGCGCCGGCGTCCGCCGCCACGCGCGCATGCTGCGCCTCGCGAATGCCGCAGATCTTGATGCGCGTGCGCTCGCGGCTCATGGCGTCGGGAGATCGACCAGGGGATGGCGGGGAAACGGCGGCAGGACGAACGCCGGATCATACTCGACCGCTGCGAGGTACAGCCCGTCGGGGGCGAAGGTCGGCGCGGCGAGCCGCCGGTCGCGCGCGTCGAGAAGCTCCCCGATCCAGCCCGGCGGTTGGCGCCCCGCGCCCACGTAGACGAGCGCACCGACGATGTTGCGCACCATGTGGTGCAGGAAAGCGTTGGCGCGGAACGAGAACACCACGAGGCCGTTCGCCCGGATGATCCGCGCCTCGAGCAGGTCGCGCTGCGGCGATTTCGCCTGGCATTGGGCGTCGCGGAATGCGCTGAAGTCATGGCTGCCGACCAACTCTTCGCAGGCTTCACGCATCGCGGCGGCGTCGAGCGCATGGTGGAACCAGCCCACGCGCCCGCGCAGGATCGCGGGGGCGACCGGCGCCTCGAGCAGCAGGTAGCGATAGGTGCGGGAGCGGGCGGAATAACGGGCGTGGAAATCGCCGGCGACTTCCTGCGCCCAGAGGACGCGAACGTGCTCGTCAAGGAACGTGTTGGTGCCGCGCACCCAGGAGAACGCGTCGCGGCTCACGGGGGAATCGAAGTGCACCACCTGCGCCGTGGCGTGCACGCCGGTGTCGGTGCGCCCGGCGGCCGTCACTTCGATGGGAACGTCGGCGAAACGCGAGAGGGCCCGCTGCAGGTGGTCCTGGACGCCGCAGCCCGCAGGCTGGGTCTGCCAGCCGCAGAACGCGGCGCCGTCGTACTCCAGGCCGAGGGCGATGCGCATGGACCCCCGGACGGGGTCAGAGCGAAGCGATGAGCTTCTTCGCCTCTTCCTTCTGGGCCGACGAGCCTTCCTTCGCGACTTCCTGCAGGATCTCGCGCGCGCCGTCCTTGTCGCCGATCTCGAGATAGGCCTTCGCCAGCTCGAGCTTCGTGCCGACCGCCTCGCCGCCGGATTCCTGCGCCGACGCATCGAGGCTCAGGTCCGCGAGGTCGAGGCCGCCACCCGAAGCGGGCGCCGGCGCTGCGGCGGGGTGCGCCGCGGGCTTCGAAGCGCTGAGGTCGAGGCCGGAGAGGTCGAAGTCGAACGCCGGCTTCTCCTCCTTGCCGGACTCGGCGGGCACGTCCATGCGGGGCGACCCGGAAGGTGCGAGATCGAAATCGACCGCGGGCGCCGATTCGACCGGCAGGTCGGGCGCCGCGGACTTCTGCCCTCCGAGGTCGAGGTCGAAGCTCGGGGCGGGAGCCGCTGCGGCGGCCTTGCCGCCACCGCCCTCGAGGTCGAAGTCGAGGTCGGGCCTGGGCGGAGCGGCCGCCGGCGCGGACGGAGCCATCGCGGCGAAGGTGGCGGTCCCTCCGGCTGCTGCGCCGTAGAGCGGATTGGTCGGATCGATCTGCGCGCCCATCGCCGCGGCCTTCTGCCACAGCGGCGAGCTCTCGCCGACCGCGGTGCGCAACTCCTTCGCGACGGTCTCGAACGCCGTGGCGCTCTTGCGCGCGTGGTAGATCTCCAGCAGCTTCAGCGCGATCTCGTGGCGATTGCGATCGCGCGCCATCGCTTCCTTGAGGATCTCCTCGGCCTGCGCGTCGCGGCCATAGGCGATGTAGACCTCGGCCTCGGCCACCGGATCCACCTCGTCGGTGTCGATGGTGCCCGGCCCGGTCTTGTCGAAATCGGTGAGGAACGAGCTGTTGCCCGTGTCCACCAGCCCGGAGGCCGGCTTGCCCGTGGTGGCGCCCGGCTTCAGGTCGGAGGGAAAGGCGCTCGTCATCTGACTGTTAGGGACCTCCTCGCCCTGGGCGCGTCGGCGGCGCGCGACGACAAAGCCGGCGATACCCAGCAGCGCGATAACGCCCACTCCGCCGGCGAGATATGCCGGATTGTCCATCAGCTCATCGACGAAGCTCTTTTCCGGCGGCGCCACGACCTTCTTCGGCGCGGCCTTGGGCGGCGTCACCTTCGGCGCCTCGGCCTTCGGCGCGGTGGCGACCGTGGTCGGCGGAGGTTCCGCCTTGGGCGGCTCGGCCTTGGGCGGCTCGGGCTTCGGCGCTTCGGCCGCCTTGGGTTCTTCAGCAGGCTTCGCGGCCTCGGCCGGCTTCGGCGGCTCGGCGGCCACCTTGGGCGCTTCCGCGGGCTTGACGGCGGGCGGCGGAGGGACGGCGGCGACGGTGGCCTCCGGCTTCGCGGGGGCGGCGCCCTTCAGGTCGAGGAGCCGCTGCATGTCGCGGATCTGCTTCTCGAGGTCGGCCACGCGCGACTGCGCTTCCTTCAGCGCCTTGTCCTTCGCGGTGAGCTCCTCCTGGATGGCGTTGAGCCGATCCTGCCCGGCGCCGCCGCGTCCGGGGGCGGCCTTGCCCGCCGCGTCGGACTTGGAGATGCGCAACGTGTCGCTCGGCGCGGCGCCCGGCGCGGGCGGCGGCGTCACCGCCGCGGAGGCCACGCGGCCGGCGGCCGCGTTGGGTGCCTCGGCGCGCGCGGGGATCGCCGCGACGCCGCCCGCGAGCTGCTCGCGATAGGCATTCCAGTCGGCGACCTGGGTGTGGATCTCACGCCGCGCATCGGCCTGTTCCACCTTCGCCACTTCCTCGGCCGTGGGGATCTTCAGGATCTGGCCGGTCTTCAGGCGGTTCATGTTCTTGCCGGCGAAGGCGGCCTGGTTCTGGCGATAGAGCGCGACGAGCATCTGCTCGAGGCTCACCTCGGCCGGCTTCACCTGGCCGGCGATCTTCGAGAGCGTCTCGCCTTTCTCGATCGGGCCGTAGGTGTCCGCGGCACCCGGCTCCTGCGCGCCGGCCGGCATCTCGGCCTGCGCCGATGGCGCACCTGCGGCGGCGGAAGCAGCGGCTTCGGATTCCGAAGGCGGCGCCGCCGGCGTTGCGGCCGGCGGCGTCTCGGACTTGGCGGCGGGCGGCTCTGCCGCTGCCGCGGGAGCCGCGGCGACCGTGGGCGGCGCCACGCGCGCCTGTGCGTATCCCGGCGGATCGAGGAGGATCGGGTACTCGCGCTGCAGCCGGCCGGCGGGCCACGTCACCTCGACCAGCGCGTCGACGAACGGCTCGTTGATCGGCCCGATGCTCGTCACCTTGAGGTACGGCTGGCCGTTGGGCCGCTTCTCCACCGAGAAGCGGAACAGGCGCAGCGACGGTGAATACTCGATGCGCGCGTCACGGAACGCCTCGGGCGCGGCGATGCGCGCGCTGATCTCGTCCGCCTCGCCCGGCTGCAGCGAGACGAGGTCGATCTCGGCGTTGAGGACCTGTCCGAGCGCGGAATTGACGGTCAGCTTGCCCAGGCCCGCCGCGTCAACCGCAAGCGAAGCACCCAGGAGGAGCACGAGCGCAACACCGCTTTTGATCATCCTCATCGTTTTGCCCATCCCAACCCGGAAGAACGGTGAAATGCAGAGTAACATCAGGGGTTTATTGTTGCAACCTCACCCGGTTCTTCACATTATCTCCTAAGCCGGACGATATTCAAGCCTTTTTTCTAGCCGAAACCGCGCCTTACGCTGCGGCACGGGCCGGAATCCGGGCCTTGAGCAGGATCCCCAGCATGCGCCGCAGCGGCTCCGCGGCCCCCCAGAGCAGCTGGTCGCCCACCGTGAACGCCGAAAGGTATTCGCCACCCATCCGCAGCTTGCGCAGCCGCCCGACCGGCACGTCCAGCGTGCCCGTCACGGCCACCGGCGTGAGCCGCTTGAGCGTTTCGTCGCGCTTGTTGGGCACGACCTTGACCCACGGATTCGCGTGCGCGAGCAACGACTCGATCTCCTCGAGCGGCAGGTCGCGCTTGAGCTTGATGGTGAGCGCCTGGCTGTGGCAGCGCATCGCGCCCACCCGCACGCACAGGCCATCGACCGCGACCGGATGCGATTCGCGCGCGAGGATCTTGTTCGTCTCCGCGTGTCCCTTCCACTCCTCGCGGCTCTGGCCGTTGCCGAGGTCCGCGTCGATCCACGGCAGCAGGCTTCCGGCGAGCGGCACGCCGAAGTGCTCGGTGGGGAAGCTCTCGTCGCGCAGGATGCCCGCGACCTCGCGGTCGATCTCGAGGATCGCGGAAGCGGGGTCCTCGAGCAGCGTCTTCGCGGCGAAGTGCACCTCGCCCATCTGCTGCAGCAGCTCGCGCATGTTCTGCGCGCCGGCGCCCGACGCCGCCTGGTAGGTCATGGCGCTCACCCACTCCACCAGGTCGGCGCGCAGCAGGCCGTCGATCGCCATGAGCATCAGGCTCACGGTGCAGTTGCCGCCGATGAAGTCCTTCACGCCGGAGGCGAGCGCGCGGTCGATCACCGGGCGGTTCACCGGGTCGAGCATGATGACCGCGTTCTTCTCCATGCGCAGCGCCGAGGCGGCGTCGATCCAGTAGCCGTCCCAGCCGGCCGCGCGCAGCTTCGGGTGGATCGACTTGGTGTAGTCGCCGCCCTGGCAGCTCACCAGCACGTCGTGGCGCGCGAGCTCCTTGATGTCGTTCGCGTCCTCGAGGGCCGCCACGGGCCTGCCGACGGCGGGGCCCGCGCCCCCCACGTTGGACGTGGTGAAGAACACGGGATCGATCGCGTCGAAATCCCGCTCCTCGCGCATGCGCTCCATCAGGACGGAGCCCACCATGCCGCGCCAGCCGATGAATCCTACGGTCTTCATGTCTGTCTTCCGTTCGCTCAGAGCGCCTTGGCGACCGCCGCGCCCATCTCGGCGGTGGAGGTCGCCTTCGTTGCCTTGCCCGCGATGTCCCCGGTGCGAAGGCCGCCGGCGAGCACGGTGCGAACGGCCTTCTCGATGCGCGATGCGATGTCCGCGCGCCCGAAGGTGTAGCGGAACATCATGCCCGCCGAAAGGATCATGGCGAGCGGATTGGCGAGACCCTTGCCGGCGATGTCGGGAGCCGAGCCGTGGATCGGCTCGTAGAGGCCCTTGCCCGCCGCATCGAGGGACGCGGACGGCAGCATCCCGATCGAGCCCGTCAGCATCGACGCCTCGTCCGAAAGGATGTCGCCGAACATGTTGCCCGTCACGATCACGTCGAATTGCCTCGGATTCCTCACCAGCTGCATGGCGCAGTTATCCACGAGCATATGCGAAACCGCCACGTCGGGATACTCGGGCGCGATCTCCTCCACGATGTCGCGCCAGAGCTGGCTTGTCTCGAGCACGTTCATCTTGTCGACCGAGGTGAGGCGCTTGCCGCGCGCGCGGGCGGTCTTGAAGCCCACGTGCACGATGCGCCGGATCTGCGGCTCGGTGTAGTGCATGGTGTTGATGCCCACGCGCCCACCCTTGGGACCGCTCACGCCGCGCGGCTGGCCGAAGTAGATGTCGCCGGTGAGCTCGCGCACGATCATGATGTCGAGGCCCGAGACCACCTCGGACTTTAGGGTCGAGGCCTCCGCCAGCTCGGGGAAGACCGTGGCCGGGCGCAGGTTGGCGAAGAAATCGCACTCCTTGCGCAGGCCGAGGATGGCCTTCTCGGGGCGCTTGTCGCGCGGCAGGGAATCGTATCGGGTACCTCCGACGGCGCCGAAGAGCACGGCGTCCGCGGCCTTCACCAGGTCCAGCGTGCGCTTCGGCAGCGGCTCGCCGCAGTCGTCGTAGGCGGCACCGCCCACCAGCGCCTCCTCGGTCTCGATCGCCATGCCCTCGGAGCGCAGGACGTCGAGGACGCGCCGCGCCTCGCGCATGATCTCCGGGCCGATCCCGTCGCCGGCCAGCAGCGCGATCTTCATGCTTTGCTCCCTCTCCCGTGGGAGAGGGCTGGGGAGAGGGTCACGAGAAGATCCACGGCTCGGAGCGCTTGCGCTTCTCCTCGTAGGCGCGGATCTCGTCGGCGTGGCGCAGCGTGAGCCCGATCTCGTCCCAGCCGTTCACGAGGCATTCCTTGCGCGACGGCTCGATGTCGAAGTGCATCGGCTTGGCGCCCGGCGCCGTCACCGTCTGCGCGGGAAGGTCGATCGTGATGCGCATCCCGGAGTGGGCCGCCACCTCGTTGAAGAGGTGGTCCACCTGGAAGTCGAGCAGCACGATGGGCAGCAGGCCGTTCTTGTGGCAGTTGTTGCAGAAGATGTCCGCGAAGGACGGCGCGATGACGGCCTTGAAGCCCGCCTGCTGCAGCGCCCACGGCGCGTGCTCGCGCGAGGAGCCGCAGCCGAAGTTCTTGCGCGCGAGGAGGATCGAGGCGCCCTGGTAGCGCGGCTGGTTCAGCACGAACTCCGGGTTCGGCCGGCGCCTGGTGAGGTCCATGCCCGGCTCGCCCGTGTCGAGGTAGCGCCACGCGTCGAAGAGGTGCGGACCGAACCCGGTGCGATGGATCGACTTGAGGAACTGCTTCGGGATGATCGCGTCGGTGTCGACGTTGGCGCGGTCGAGTGGCGCGACGAGGCCGGTGTGAACGGTGAACTTTTCCATGCGTGTCCTGGTTCCTGGCTCCCGTTGTTCAGCGCAGCGCGCGTACGTCGACGAAATGGCCGGCCAGCGCGGCGGCCGCCGCCATCTCCGGGCTCAGCAGGTGCGTGCGCCCGCCCGCGCCCTGGCGGCCCTCGAAATTGCGGTTCGAGGTGGAGGCGCAGCGCTCGCCGGGCGCGAGGCGGTCGTCGTTCATGCCGAGGCACATCGAGCAGCCGGCGTCGCGCCATTCGAAGCCCGAGTCGAGGAACACGCGGTCGAGACCTTCCTGCTCGGCCTGGCGCTTCACGAGGCCCGAGCCGGGAACGACCAGCGCCAGCTTCACGTTGCCGGCGATGCGCCGGCCCTTCACCACCGCGGCGGCGGCGCGCAGGTCCTCGATGCGCGAGTTGGTGCACGAGCCGATGAATACCTTGTCGATGGCGATGTCGGTGATGGCGCGGTTGGGCTCGAGGCCCATGTACACCAGCGCGCGCTCCATGGCCTCGCGCTTCACCGGGTCCTTCTCGCGATCGGGATCGGGAACGCGCTCGTCGATGGCGACCACCATCTCGGGGGACGTGCCCCAGGTGACCTGCGGCTTCAACGTCGCGCAATCGATCTCGACCACGCGGTCGAACTTGGCGCCCGGGTCGCTCACGAGCGTGCTCCAGTAGGCCGCGGCGCGCTCGAACGCCTCGCCCTGCGGCGCGTGCGGCCTGCCGCGCAGGTACTCGATCGTCTTCTCGTCCACGGCGACCATGCCGGCGCGCGCGCCCGCCTCGATCGCCATGTTGCAGATGGTCATGCGCCCTTCCATCGACTGGGCGCGCACCGCCGCCCCGGCAAACTCGATGGCGTGGCCGGTGCCGCCGGCGGTGCCGATGCGCCCGATGATCGCGAGCACCAGGTCCTTGGCGGTGACGCCGCGCGGAAGCGCTCCGTCGGCGCGTACCAGCATGGTCTTCGACTTCCTCGCCACCAGGCACTGGGTCGCGAGCACGTGCTCCACCTCGCTCGTGCCGATGCCGAAGGCGAGCGCGGCGAAGGCGCCGTGGGTGCTGGTGTGCGAGTCGCCGCAGACCACGGTCATGCCGGGCAGCGTGGCGCCCTGCTCCGGGCCGATCACGTGCACGATGCCCTGGCGCAGGTCGTTCATGCCGAAATAGGTCTTCACGTGGAACCTGCCCACGTTGCGGTCGAGCGTCTCGACCTGCAGGCGCGAAACCGGGTCGGCGATCCCCTCGGCGCGGGCTCGAGTGGGCACGTTATGGTCGGCGGTCGCCACCACGGAATCGATGCGCCACGGCTTGCGGTGGTGGATCGCCAGGCCCTCGAAGGCCTGCGGGCTGGTGACCTCGTGGACCAGGTGGCGGTCGATGTACAGGAGCGCAGTGCCGTCGGGCTCCTCGCGCACGAGGTGGGCGTCCCAGAGCTTTTCGTAGAGAGTGCGGGCTGTCATCGCGGTATGTGGTGCGCGGCTGCGCCGATGCGCTCGCGCGGCCGCCGGAAGTGCTCGCCGCGCGGCAAGAGATGAATTATAGCGTGCGCGAGGGGCGTTCCTCGCGTGCGGCGGGCAAAGAGCTCAGGCTTCCTCGGGATCCGGGTTCTCGACGGCGCTCCCCGCGGCTTGCCGCTTGCCCTTCGCGGAGGCCCGGGCCGCGATGGGCGCGACCGGCAGCGCCACGTCGGCGTTCTGCGCGCGATGGCGCAGCGCGTGGTCGATCAGCACGAGCGCGAGGAACGCCTCGGCGATCGGCGTGGCGCGGATGCCGACGCAAGGATCGTGGCGCCCGTGAGTCTCGATGGTCGTCGCATGGCCTTCGACATCGACGGTGCGGCGCGCGAGGCGGATGCTCGACGTGGGCTTGATCGCGATCGACACCACGATGTCCTGGCCGGTCGAGATGCCGCCCAGGATGCCGCCCGCGTTGTTCGAGAGGAAGCCCTGCGGCGACATCTCGTCGGAATGCTCGGTGCCGAGCTGCTCCACGCTCGCGAAGCCGGCCCCGATCTCCACGCCCTTCACCGCGTTGATGCCCATCATCGCGTGCGCGATGTCCGCATCCAGCCGGCCGTAGAGCGGTTCGCCCCAGCCCGCGGGAACGCCGCTCGCGACCACCTCGAGGCGCGCGCCGCACGAATCGCCGGACTTGCGCAGCCGGTCCATGTACGCCTCGAGCTTGGGCACGATCGCCGCGTCGGCCGCGAAGAACGGATTCGAATCCACGTGGGCCCAGGACTTGAACGCGATGGGGTTCGGGCCGAGCTGGGAGAGTCGGCCGCGCACCTCGATGCCGTGGCGCTCGCGCAGCCATTTCTTCGCGATGGCGCCCGCCGCCACCGCGGGAGCCGTGAGGCGCGCCGAGGAGCGGCCGCCGCCGCGCGGGTCGCGCACGCCGTACTTGCGCAGGTACGTGTAGTCGGCGTGCCCGGGCCGGAAGCTCGCGGCGATCTTCGCGTAGTCCTTGCTGCGCGCATCGACGTTGCGGATCAGCAGCGCGATCGGCGTTCCGGTCGTGCGCCCTTCGTACACGCCGGAAAGGATCTCGACCACGTCGTCCTCGCGCCGCTGCGTCACGTGCCGCGACGTGCCCGGCTTGCGGCGATCGAGGTCCGGCTGGATGTCCGCTTCCGCGAGCGCCATGCCGGGCGGGCAGCCGTCCACGACGCAGCCGATGGCGGGCCCGTGCGACTCGCCGAACGTCGTGACGGTGAAGAGCGTGCCGAGCGTATTACCGGACATCGATGGAGAGCGATGGCTGCGCAGAGGGAGAACGCATCGAAACTAGTATAGCGGTCGAGCGAAAGTGGCCCTCATGCGGGCGGCTCGCGCACATCGCCGGCGAGCTGGCGTTTGAGGCGCCAGGCCATGAACGCGAGGACCGCGACGGCCGCGATCAGCACGGCCCACAGCGTGAGCTTGCGCGGCCCCATCTCGGCCGCCCAGGCGGGCCATCCCGCGCCGCGCACCGGACCGCTGGAGACGGTGCCCACGCGCGCTTCCCCGAGCTTGCGCTCGTCGTCGCGCTGGTAGCCGGGAATGAGCGTCGACACGGGCACCCAGGCCGGCTTCGCGTCCGGGTCGCCGAAGGCGAGCCGGAACGGCGGCTCGCCGCGCGCGACGAACACGATCTCGTCGCTGCGCCAATGCACTTCGAGCGCCGGCGCGGCCCCGCCGATGCCGCCCGACTGCGGATCGACCCGCACCATCCACTCGCGTGCGGGGTGACGGCCGATCTCGATCGGGGCGGACTGCAGCTCTGCCCCGTCGCGCACGAGGCGGTAGAAGGTCGCTGAGGCCACGGGCCGCCAGTCGCCCCCGGCCGTGTCGCGCGCCAGCAGCGTGAAGGTGGCGACCGAATTGGGCTCCGCGGGCACCACGCGCACCGCCTCCACGGGAAGGCGCGCCCCGAGGTCGAGCACGAATTCGCCCGCCCGCGCGCCGGGCGTCGCGGGAATGGTTCGAATCGAGCGCGCGGGAGGTTTCACGGACGGCTCGAGCTCGCCCATGGCGCGGCGCAGGACGAACGGACCGCCCGTCCACGTCACGCGGTAGTAGCGCGACTTTCCCGGCGCGAGCGTCGCCCGCCGCTGCTCGAGCACCCGCCCGGCCTGGGACACGCGCAGGAGCGAGGCGTGCGCGAGCGCGCGCCACGACTGCAGGTCGTCGCTGCCCTCGACGTTCACCCGCAGGACCTCGGTGCCGGGCGCGGCATCCCACTCGAACACGAGCGCGCGCAGGGGCTCCTTCACCCGGCTCGCGTCGAGCAGCCACGCGACCGGCACCGGCGACTTCGCGGCGCCGCCGCGGCCGCGCACCGCGACGAGCGTGCCGTCGCGCATGCGCACCGTGACCTCTGTTCCGGCCGCATCACGCGCCGGGGCGAGCGTGGATACGGCGAACTGCGGCAGGTCCACCATCCGCGGCGTTTCGCGCTCGCTCGCGGGCCCGGCGGCGCGCGCGATGGGCACCGGCTCGCCGGCCCCGTTGAAGACGCGCACGTCGGCGAGGTCGCGGCGCGCGTCGCGATAGGCCTCGAACGGAAGGGCGAAACGCTGCAACGCATCGGCGCCCGCGGGCGTGAGCGGCGCGCTGGAGGCGAAGTCGCCCGGCGCCTCGGCGAACGCGTGCAGCGCGGCCCAGGCGGCGATCAGCGCGAGTCGCCTCATGATCGTTCCTCCGGCTGGCGCGGGGGCACCGGCGCGAAGTAGCCCACCACGAGCATCAGCAGGCCCACGCCGATGAAGGACACGATGCGCTCGACGCCGCCCACGTGGGAGAGGTCCACCAGGAAGAGCTTCACGACGACGACCGCCACGAGTATGGCGCCGAGCATCCAGATCGTGCGGCGCGCGAGGCGGGTCGCGACCACCATGAGCACCAGCGCCAGCACCGACCAGAAGATCGACAGCGCGGCCTGGACCACCACCGAGCGTGCCATCGGCTCGATCGCGTAGGGAATGTCCGACCAATGGTGGATGCTGCGCAGCAGGATCGCGTTGAGCCACAGGAACGCGAGCGCCGAGGCGACGGCGACGGGCGCCTGGGTGGCGAACGCCGCCGGAAACTCGCCCGGCCGCCGTCGCGATCCCATCCACGCGGACGCCAGCGCCAGCGCGGCCAGCACGTGGCCCAGGTCGAGCGCGTTCACGATGGGCAGGTACGGCAGCGGATCGCTGCGCCCGTCGTGCGTGACGTTCGCATAGATCGTCCACAGCCCCAGCGCGACGAGCAGCGGGGCGAGCGCGCCGATCCGGTAGGCCCGCGGGTTCTGCGCCACGGGCCAGCGCTCCTCCGCTGCCGGGCTGGAGATCGCGATGGCGAGCAATGCGGGCACGACCATCGCGGCCGCGACCGACCACGCCGTCCCGTGCGCGGTGTACTCGACCGCGAGCCAGTGCAGCTCGAGCGCACCCAGCGCGGCGACGACGAGCGCCGTGCCGGCATGCAGCGCGGCCACGAGCTCCGGCGCCGTCCCGGACGCATGGCGCCACAGGATCCACACCTGGATCGCAATGGCGGGCAGCCACGCGAGCGCGCCGTAATTCGCGAACGGATGCGCCTCGAAGAAGACCGCCGCCCCGAGGCCCAGGACGAGCGCCGGCAGGAGCGCCAGCGCCGGCCACGCGGCGAGCGCCCAGCGCAGGACGATCGACAGGAGCGAGCAGGCGAGCGCCGTCGCCGCGGCGAGCCCGATGTGCGCGTTGAGGCGCAGGTCGAAATCGACGAACGCATCGATCTCGCGGTGCGCGGCGAGGAGCCACCATCCGATTCCCCAGAGGAACGCCACCGGCGGGAGTATCGCCTCGCCGCGCGTGATGCGCTCGCCGGCGCGCTCGAGCATGCGCGCGGTCCAGATGCCGGCCGCGGCGAGCAGCACGCCGCCCACGAACGCCGCGTCCACGATGGGGACGTCGGCGGCGAGGCGCGGCAGGGCCCATGCGTACGCGATCGCCGCGCCCACCTCGAGCAGCAGGCCGAAAGCGCGCGCGATCGCGCGCTGCTGCCGGATGCCGAACCACACGATGGCCGCGCCCTCGAGCGCCCACGCGGCCGAGGTCCAGCGCGCATCGAGCGCGAGCGGGATGGCGAGCGTGGCGAACACCACCGCCAAGCGCGAGAAAGGCTTCGAGCAGCACGATCCATTCCCCGCGCAGCCGGCGCAGGACGCCGGCCAGCACGAGGTAGAACGCGGCGGCGGCGAGACAGGACCACGCGAGCCCGAATTCCATGCCGCGCGTGAGGGCCGCCTGCAGACCGAACGCGGCGAGCGGCGTGCCGAAGACGAGCGTGGCGTCCACGTAGCGCGACAGCCGCGGCGCCTGGCGCCGCGCGAAGAGGACGGCGATCGGCCACGTAGAGCAGGAAGAACGCCGCGAGGAACGGCTCCGTGGTGCGAGAATGCTCGGGCTGGTAATAGCGCATGCCCCACGCGAGCCCGATGAAGAACGTGAAGAGGAACCCCATCACGTTGAGCCCGCGCCACGCCTTGAAGAGCGCGATCGGCGAGGATGCCGCGCATTGAGCAGCAGGTAATAGCTGAACAGCATCACGTGGCTGCCGCCGCCCGTGGACGCGAGGATCGGCGCGAGGAAGCCGCCGCCCGCGCCGAAGGCCGCGAGGATCGGCGCATCCTGCGCGCACCGCGATGAACGCCGAGAGCACCGCCATCGCCGCGAGCAGGAAGAACGCCATGCCCGCAGGCAGCAGGTGATACAGCCGCAGCGCCGCGAATGTCGTGAGGTAGAGCACGGCCACGCCGGCGCCCTGCAGGCCCAGCGCGTAGCCCGCGCGCCGCGCGCGCAGCCGCCATCCGCCGACGAGCAGCGCGATGCCCGCGGCGGCCACGCCCCCGACCCGCAACTCCGCCGGGATGAGATTGCGGTCCGCGGCGTACTTGAGCAGGAAGGCGAGCCCGAAGAAGAGGATCAGCAAGCCGATGCGCGCGATGGCATTGCCGCCCGTGAGCCACGCCACGAGCGGGTTCGGCGGCGCGGGCTCGGGGGGCGCGGCCTCGGGCCTGGGCGCGGGACGCGGCAGCGGCGCGACCGGCTCGGGCATTTCCGGCTCGAGCGCCGCCGCGGTCTCCACGACCGCCACCGCCGCGGGCGGCTCGTGCTGCGCCTCCGCCGTCACGGGCGCCTCTTCGCGCGTCTGCGCCGCGGGCACCGCCATCGGCGCGCCGCCCTCGATTCGCGCGACGCGCGCGTGGAGGTCGGCGAGCCGGCGCTCCATGCGCTCGAGTCTTTGCTCCAACGGATCCACCGCGAGCGGCGGCGGCGCGCCATGGGACCGCTCGCGCCGCGAACCGATGATCACGCCCACGAGCCAGCCGAGGAATCCGAGGATGACCGCCCCGGGGAATTTCCAGAGCGCGGCCCCGACGAGCGCCCCCACCGCGAGTCCGATCCACATCATGGCGACTCTCCCCTGGTCATTTCCAATCGCCGCGCAGCGCGAGCACCTTCGCCTGAAGGAACTCGCGCGTTGCATCGGACGGCGGCACTCCCGGACCGGCCTCGAGCGCGATCGGCGCCAGCACGCCGCGCCGGAATGGGTTGCGCATCGCGCGCCCGCCGAAGCGGCTGAAGAAGCTGCCCCACAGGCCCTTCACCGCGAGCGGGATCACGGGCACCGGCGTGCGCGCCACGATCCGCTCGATGCCGCTGCGGAAGGGGTACAGGTCGCCCGTGTCCGTGATGCGGCCCTCGGGAAAGATCGCCACCAGCTCGCCGTGCTCCAGCGCCTCGGCGACCTTGTCGTAGGCCTCGTTCAGCAGCTTTTCGTTCTCCTTCGCCGGCGCGATCGGGATCGCCTTGCCGGTGCGGAACACGAACGACAGGACCGGCGTGGAGAAGATGCGGTGGTCCATCACGAAGCGGATCGGCCGCGGGCTCGCCGCGAGGATCACGAGCGGATCCACGAAGCTCACGTGGTTGCACACCAGCACCGCCGGACCGCGCCCGGGAATGTTCTCGAGGCCGCGCTTGTCCAGGCGGTACACCGAGTGGATGAGCAGCCAGCAGAGGAAGCGCATCAGGAACTCGGGAACCAGCAGGTACACGTACGCCGCGACCGCCGCGTTCATGAGCGCCACGACGAGGAAGAGCTCGGGAATGGACAGGCCCGCGCGCAGCAGCCCGATCGCCATCAGGTTCGCCGTGATCATGAAGAGCGCGTTGAGGATGTTGTTCGCCGCGATGATGCGCGCGCGATGGCTCGGGTTCGCGCGGCTCTGGATCAGCGCGTAGAGCGGCACGGAGTAGAAGCCGCCGAAGAGCGCGAGCAGGAAGAGGTCCGCCATGACGCGCCAGTGCGCCGTCTCGCGCAAGAATGCGGAAACCGGCATCGCGGAGCCGCCGGGCAGCCCGCGGCTCGCGAGCCACAGGTCCACCCCGAAGACCGTCATGCCGATGGATCCGAAGGGCACCAGGCCGATCTCGACCTTGCGGCCCGAGAGCCGCTCGCAGGCGAGCGAGCCCAGGCCGATGCCGAGCGAGAAGACGGCGAGGAGGAGCGTCACCACGTTCTCGTCGCCGCCCAGGACGGAGCGCGCGTAGGGCGCGAACGACGTGAGCAGGATCGAGCCGAAGAACCACAGCCACGACACGCCGAGCAGCGAATTGAACACGGCGCGGTCGAGCGCGGCGAGCCGCAGGTTGCGCCACGTCTCCGAGAACGGGTTCCAGTTGATCCGCGAGCGCGGGATCGGGTGCTGGCGAGCGCGGGATGAGCTGGGCCACGGCGCGGCCCGCGAACGCCACGCCGAGGCACGCCGCGGCCACGGGCCATGCGCTCACGGTGGAAGCCTTCGCGAGCACGCCCCCCGCGAGTGTGCCGGCGAGGATCGCGACGAAGGTGCCCATCTCGACCATGCCGTTGCCGCCCGTGAGCTCCGCGTCGCTCAGGTGCTGCGGCAGGTAGGCGTACTTCACGGGCCCGAAGAGCGTCGAATGCAGGCCCATGAGGAAGATCGCCGCATAGAGCGCCCAGGCGGCATGCGCGAGGAATCCGGCGGCGGCGAGCGCCATGATCCCGATCTCGAGCGTCTTCACGAAGCGCATGAGCGCGGACTTCTCGAGCTTGTCGGCGAGCTGGCCCGAGGTCGCGGAAAAGAGCAGGTAGGGCGTGATGAAGAGGGCCGCGATGAGGAATCCGGCGGTGGACGGATCCGCCCCGCCCCACTCGAGCGCGTGGTAGCTCGCGAGCAGCGTGAAGGCGAACTTGAAGAGGTTGTCGTTGGCGGCGCCGAGGAACTGCGTCCAGAAGAACGGCGCGAAGCGCCGCTCGCCGAGCAGCGCGAACTGGCTGCGCGATCGAGCGTCGCCGGACGCCGCCGCGCTCACGCCTTCCTCCGGATGTACTCGAGCACCGATTGCAGCGAATCCTCCAGGAAGCGCTTGTCGATCCAGTAGAACACTTCCTTGCCTTCCTTGCGCGATTCGAGCACGCGCGCGTCGCGCAGGAGCTTGAGGTGATGCGAGACCGCGGAGCGCGACAGCGTCGAGACCTCGACGATCTGTCCCACGTTCAGGCGCTCGCCGCGCCCGAACGTGAGCAGGATGCGCTGGCGATGCTCGTCGCCCAGCGCCGTGAAGGCCCGCGAGATGGTGCGCCATTCGCGGGGAATGGCGCGCAGGTAGTTGCGATTCATAACCATATTCTTGGTTATATCGTCATGTTCCGTCAAGGGGGGCGGCGCCGGGACGGGCGGCGCGGGCCCGCGCGTGGTAAAATGCGCCTTCCGAAAATCGTTTGTCGCTCAAACAGTTAGCAACGAAATGCACGACGACCTGCAGAAGAACGCCCTCGACTACCATCGGCTGCCGGTGCCGGGGAAGATCGAGGTCGCGGCCACCAAGTCGCTGCTCACCCAGCGCGACCTGGCCCTCGCGTACACGCCCGGCGTGGCGGCCGCGTGCGACGCGATCGTCGCGGACCCCGCCCAGGCGCGCGAGCTCACGGTGCGCGCCAACCTCGTCGCGGTCGTCACCAACGGCACCGCGGTGCTGGGCCTGGGCGCCATCGGCCCGCTCGCCGCGAAGCCGGTGATGGAAGGCAAGGCGGTGCTCTTCAAGAAGTTCGCCGGCATCGACGTGTTCGACATCGAGCTGAACGAGCGCGACCCCGACAAGCTGGTGGACATCATCGCGGCCCTCGAGCCCACCTTCGGCGGCATCAACCTCGAGGACATCAAGGCGCCGGAATGCTTCTACGTGGAACGCAAGCTCCGCAGCCGCATGAAGATCCCGGTCTTCCACGACGACCAGCACGGCACGGCGATCATCGTCGGCGCGGCCATCGTGAACGGCCTGCGCGTCGTGGGCAAGGACATCGCGAAGGTGAAGCTGGTCGCTTCCGGCGCGGGTGCGGCGGCGCTCGCCTGCCTCGACATGCTGGTGGCCCTCGGCATGCGCATGGACAACATCTGGGTCACCGACATCAAGGGCGTCGTCTACGCGGGCCGCAAGGAGGAGATGGACGAGAACAAGGCCCGCTACGCGCGCAAGACCGACGCGCGCAAGCTCGCCGACGTCATCGCCGACGCCGACGTCTTCCTGGGGCTTTCCGCGGGCGGCGTCCTGAAGAAGGACATGGTGGCGCGCATGGCGGCCAGGCCCCTCATCCTCGCCCTCGCGAACCCGGCCCCCGAGATCCTTCCCGAGGAGGTGCGCGAGGTGCGCGACGACGCGGTGATCGCGACCGGCCGCTCCGATTACCCGAACCAGGTGAACAACGTCCTGTGCTTTCCGTTCATCTTCCGCGGGGCGCTCGACGTGGGCGCCACGACGATCAACGAGCCGATGAAGCTCGCGGCGGTGCACGCCATCGCCGACCTCGCGCACGCCGAGCAGTCCGACGTCGTCGCCCAGGCGTACGGATCGGAGCAGGTGCGCTTCGGCCGCGACTACCTCATTCCGCGGCCCTTCGATCCGCGCCTCATCGTGAAGATCGCGCCGGCGGTCGCGCAGGCCGCCATGGACAGCGGTGTCGCGACCGATCCCATCAAGGACTTCCCCGCGTACGTCCAGAAGCTCAACGAGTTCGTCTACCACTCGGGCCTCATCATGAAGCCCGTGTTCGCCGCGGCGAAGCAGTCGCCCAAGCGCGTGGTCTTCACCGAGGGCGAGGACGAGCGCGTGCTGCGCGCGGTGCAGGTCGTCGTCGACGAGGGCCTCGCGAAGCCGATCGTAGTCGGGCGCCCGGCGGTGCTCGAGCGGCGCATCGAGCGCTACGGCCTGCGCATCGAGGCCGGGCGCGACTTCGAGCTGGTGAACCCCGAGGGCGACCCGCGCCACCGCGAGTACGGGAGCGAGTACTACCGGATGATGGAACGGCGCGGCGTCTCGATTCCGTATGCGAAGCTGGAGATGCGCCGCAGGCTCTCGCTCATCGGCGCCATGATGATCCACAAGGGCGAGGCCGACGCGATGATCTGCGGCACGATCGGCACGTTCCGGGGACACCTGCGCTACGTCGACCAGGTGATCGGCAAGCGCCCCGGCGTGGACAACTACTACGCGATGAACGTGCTCATGCTGCCGCGGCGCACCGTGTTCATCTGCGACACGTACGTGAACCTGGATCCCACGCCCGAGCAGGTCCTCGAGATGACCGTGCTCGCCACGGAGGAGATCCGCCGCTTCGGCCTCACGCCGAAGGTGGCGCTCGTGTCGCATTCGAGCTTCGGCACGAGCGACGCGCCGTCCGCCGCGAAGATGCGCGTGGCGCTCGGCCTCATCCGCGGCCGCATGCCCGACCTCGAGGTGGAGGGCGAGATGCACGGCGACGCGGCGCTCTCCGAGGAAGTGCGCCTCGCGGCCTTCCCGAACTCGCGCCTCAAGGGCGAGGCCAACCTGCTCGTCATGCCGACCTTGGACGCGGCCAACATCTCGTTCAACCTGCTGAAGACGGTGGGCGGCTACGGCATCACGGTGGGACCGATCCTGCTGGGAGCCGCGAAGCCCGTGCACATCCTCACGCCGACCGCGACGGTGCGGCGGATCATCAACATGACGGCCCTCGCCGCGGTGGACGCGCAGGACGAGCGCCGCTCCTGACCGGGGGCACCCACACCATGGTCGATCGCTTCCACCACCTGTTCATCGCCCCGGCCGATTTCGACAAGTCCGTCGCGTTCTACCGCGACGTCCTGGGCTGGAACGTAACGCGCACATGGAGCGGCAACGGCGCGGGCCGCGGCGTCGTGCTCTCGGGCGGCGGCGTCGAGGTGGTGCTCGCGGAGGACCGCGGCGGTGCCCGCCCGCGCCCCACCCTGCACCTGGACATCCACGACATCGACGCGCGCTTCCGCGCGTTGCCCGCGGGCTCCCACGTGGTGACCCGGCCCGAAGCAACGCCGTGGGGCACGCGCTGGTTCGTGGTGCGCGATCCCGACGGCAACCTCATTGCCTTCGAGGAGCTGCGCCCGCGTGGCGGCTAGCCTGCAGGGCCGTCCCGCCTCCGGCGTGCTGCGCGACCGCGGGCTTCGCCTTCCGCGCGCGTTGCGCGAGCCCGCCACCATCGGCGTGTGCGCGCCCTCGGGCCGCGTGGACGAGGCCGCGCTGGCACTCGGCGTCGCGTACCTGGCCGAGCTGGGCCATCGCGTCGTGGTGCCCGACGAGACGCTGCATGCGTGGCGCTATTTCGCCGGCAGCGACGAGGAGCGGCTGCGCGGTTTCCATGCGCTCGTGGACGATCCCTCGATCGACCTGGTGATCGCGGCGCGCGGCGGCTACGGCATCACGCGGCTGCTGCCGCGCATCGACTGGAGCCGGGTCGCGGCGAGCGGGAAGGCGTTCGTGGGCTTCAGCGACTTCACCGCCTTCAACATGGCGGCTTACGCGTGCTCTAACCTGCTCACGTTCCACGGCCCGATGCTCACCGTCGACTTCGGCCGGCCGCAGCTCGACACCTTCACGGAGCAGCATTTCTGGATGGCGTTGAGCCGGCCCGCGCACCGCATCGACGACATCGCGTGCGACCACGGCTACGAGCCGCGCCGCATCGATGGGACGCTCTGGGGCGGCAACCTCTCGCTCATCGCGCATCTCGCCGGCACGCCGTACTTCCCGGCGATCGACGGCGGCATCCTCTACGTCGAGGAGATCGCCGAGGAGCCGTACGCGGTGGAGCGCCTGTTCATGCAGTTGCACCATGCGGGCGTGCTCGCGCGCCAGCGCGCGCTGGTGCTCGGCGACTTCTCCGATTGCGTGCCGACCAACCCGCTGCGCTACCCCTACTCCATGGAGGAAGTGGTGGAGACGCTGCGCCAGCTGCTGCCCTGCCCGGTGCTGACGGGGCTGCCGTTCGGCCACGTCGCGCGCAAGGTCACGCTACCCTTCGGCGCTCCCGGGACGCTCTCGATCCACGCCGGCAGCTACTCGCTGCGCTTCTCCGACCACCTCCGCGCCGCCTAGGCGGCCGCGCGGATCGGGATCTTCACGCGCGGAGACGCCGCGTCGGGCGGGTTGCGCCACCGCGCGAGCAGCTCCGCCTCGCGCGCCTTCGCATCGGCCAGGTGGCGCATCTTGATCGGCCCGAAGCCGCGGATGTGCTCGGGGACGGAAGCGATCTGCGCGGCGAGCGCGATGCGCGCCGCGTCGAGCGATTGCAGCATCTCCGCCACGACGCGACGGTAATCGTCGATGAGGCGGCGCTCGGTCCGGCGCTCCGCGCCGTAGCCGAAGATGTCGAGCGGCGTGCCGCGCAGGCCTTTCAGCCGCGCGAGCATGCGCATGGCGCCGAGCATCCACGGGCCATACGTGCGCTTGCGCGGCTCGCCGGTCGCCGGATCGGCCCTGGCCCACAGCGGCGGAGCGAGGTGCAGCTTCAGCTCGTAGTCGCCCTCGAACTGCTGCTTCACGCGGTCGAGGAAATCGGTCGCCGTGTAGAGCCGCGCGACCTCGTATTCGTCCTTGTACGCCATCAGCTTGAAGAGATAGCGGGCGACCGCGGCCGTGAGGGCCGTCGATCCGGGCGCCTTCTCCTGCTCCGCCGCGCGCACGCGCTCGACGAACTCCACGTAGCGGCGCGCATAGCCCTCGTCCTGGTAGGCCGCGAGGAATGCGCGGCGGCGCGCGATCGCCTCGTCAAGCGACTCCGACAGGCGGTGGCTCTCGGGCTTCGCCTCGGCGGGTGCCGCCGCGCGCTCGACCGACGCCAGGTCCGCCGCGGCGCGCCGTCCCCATTCGAACGCCGCCTTGTTCGATTCCACCGCCGCGCCGTTGAGCTCGATCGAGCGCACGATCGACGCCTCGGCGAGCGGCACCAGGCCCTTCTGCCACGCGAATCCCACCATGAAGAGGTTGGTCGCGATCGAGTCGCCGAGGAGCGCCGTCGCGAGCTGCGTCGCGTCGACGAAATCGACCGCGTCGGCGCCGCACGCGTCGCGGATCGCGTCGGCCATATCCTGACCGGGAACGCGCAGGTCGGCATTGCGCGTGAAGTCGCCGGTGGGCGCCATGTCGACGTTGATGACCGCGCGCGTACCGGCCTGCATCTTCGCGATCGCCTCGTCGGAGGCGGCCACGATCATGTCGCAGCCCAGCACGACGCGCGCCTCGCCCGCGGCGATGCGCACCGCATGGATCTCCTCGGGCCGGTTCGCGATGCGGATGTGCGAATAGACCGAGCCGCCCTTCTGCGCGAGGCCCGTCATGTCGAGGACCGCCACGCCCTTGCCCTCGATGTGCGCCGCCATGCCGAGGATCGCGCCGATGGTCACCACGCCCGTGCCGCCGATGCCGGTCACGAGGATGCCGTACGGGCGCTCGAGCGTGGGCAGCGCCGGCTGCGCAAGCGCCGGCCCCGTGTGGCGTCCCGCGGCGTGCCGCTTGCGCAGCTTGCCGCCCTCGACGGTGACGAAGCTGGGGCAGAAGCCCTTCACGCACGAGTAGTCCTTGTTGCACGTGCTCTGGTCGATCGCGCGCTTGCGCCCGAACTCCGTCTCCACGGGAACGACCGAGAGGCAGTTCGACTTGAGGCCGCAATCGCCGCAGCCCTCGCAGACGAGGTCGTTGATGACGACGCGCTTCTGCGGGTCGGGGAAGGTGCCGCGCTTGCGGCGGCGGCGCTTCTCCGCGGCGCAGGTCTGGTCGTACACCAGCACCGTCACGCCGCGAATCTCGCGCAGCTCGCGTTGGACCGCGTCGAGGTCGTCGCGGTGGTGCACGGTGACGCCCGGGGCGAAATCGGTCGTGCCCTGGTACTTCTCCGGCTGGTCGGTGACCACCACCACCTTCTTCACGCCTTCGGCGGCCACCTGCCGCGTGATCATGGGAACGGTGAGCGGCCCCACGGGCTGGCCGCCGGTCATGGCGACCGCATCGTTGTAGAGGATCTTGTACGTCATGTTCGCCTTCGCGTCGACCGCCGCGCGAATGGAGAACAGGCCCGAGTGGTAGTAGGTGCCGTCCCCCATGTTGGCGAAGATGTGCTCCATCTCGGTGAACGGCTGCATGCCGATCCACGGCGAGCCCTCGCCGCCCATCTGGGTGAAGGTCAACGTCTGCTCGGGCCGGATCCAAAGCGCCATGTAGTGGCAGCCGATGCCCGCCATCGCCTTCGAGCCCTCGGGCACGCGGGTCGACGTGTTGTGCGGGCATCCGGAGCAGAAATACGGGATGCGGGCCACCTTCGCGCGCGGGCGCGCCAGCGCCTCTTCCTTCGCTTCGAGGAACTTGAGCCGCGCCTGGATCGTGGGCGACGTATGGAACTTGCCGACGCGCGCGGCGATCACGCGCGCGATCATGGCCGGCGAGAGCTCCCCGGCTGCGGGAAGGAGCCACCCGCTGCGGTGCACCTCCCATTCGCCGAGCTCGTCGTACTTGCCGATCACGCGCGGGCGCACGTCGTCGCGCCAGTTGTAGAGCTGCTCCTTCATCTGGTACTCGATGAGCTGGCGCTTCTCCTCCACCACGAGGATCTCGTCCAGGCCCTTGGCGAATTCGCGCACGCCGTTGGGCTCGAGCGGCCAGGGCATGCCGACCTTGTAGAGGCGGATGCCGATCCCGGCCGCCTGCCTCGCGTCGATGCCGAGGTCCTCCAGCGCCTGGAGCACGTCGAGGTAGCTCTTGCCGGAGGCGATGATGCCCAGCCGCGGGTTGGGCGAATCGATGGCGACGCGGTTCAGCCGGTTCGCACGGCAGTAGGCGAGCGCGGCGTAGATCTTGTCGTGCTGCAGCCGCAGCTCCTGCTCCATGGGCGCGTCGGGCCAGCGGATGTTGAGGCCGCCCGCGGGGAGCTGGAAATCGCCGGGCAGCACGATGCGCGGCTGCGACGGATCCATCGCGATCGAGGCCGACGAGTCCACCGTCTCCGAGACGACCTTGAAGGCGACGTAGCAGCCCGAATAGCGCGACATCGCGAAACCATGCAGCCCGAGCTCGAAGATCTCCTGCACGCCGGTGGGATAGAGCACCGGGATCATCGCGGCGTCGAACGCGTGCTCGCTCTGGTGCGGCAGAGTGGAGGACTTGCAGGCGTGGTCGTCGCCGGCGATGAGCAGCACGCCGCCGTTCTTCGCCGTGCCCGCGGCGTTGGCGTGCTTGAAGACGTCGCCGCAGCGATCGACCCCGGGACCCTTGCCGTACCACATGGCGAAGACGCCGTCGTACTTCGCGCCCTCGAAGAGCTCCACCTGCTGCGAGCCCCACACCGCCGTGGCGGCGAGCTCCTCGTTCACGCCCGGCGTGAAGTGGATATGGTGCTCGCGCAGGTGATCCTTCGCCTTCCAGAGCGCCTGGTCGAAGCCGCCGAGGGGGGAGCCGCGATATCCGGAGATGAAGCCCGCAGTGTCCAGGCCGGCGGCGAGGTCGCGCTCGCGCTGCATCATCGCGAGGCGCACGAGCGCCTGGGTGCCGTTCAGGTAGATGCGGCCGGAGGCCAGGCTGTACTTGTCCTCCAGCGAGACGGGCGATGCGGACATTCGATCTCCTCGGATAGCGGTGCCTTGTGAGCGCCATGCTCCGGCTCGCGGGATTGTGTCCCGGCCGGCATTTGCCGCCAATTATAGCGGTTGGACGCTGGCGGCCAGCCGGCGTTTCCGGAAGTCAGAAGAGGCGCTGCTGTCCCGCCGGCGATGGCGCGCGGAAGAGGCTCGTCTCGAGGTCGAAATCGCGGCCGTTGAGGCCGAAGCGCTCGCGAGCGATGGCGAAGCGGCGGCGCAGGAGCTCGGCGAAGAGTCCCGTGCCGCGCATGCGCGAGCCGAATTCCGGGTCGTTCTCCCGGCCGTCGCGCATCTCGCGCACGCGCGCCATCACGTGAGCAGCCTTGAGCGGGAAGTTCTCCTCGAGCCATGCCTTGAAGATGTCCTTCACTTCCCAAGGCAGGCGCATCAGCTGGTAGCCCGCGCCCGTCGCGCCCGCCTTCGCCGCCGCCTCGAGGATCGGCTCCAGCTCCGAATCGGTGAGGAAGGGAACCACGGGTGCCACGTTCACGCTCACGGGGATTCCCGCTGCGGCGAGGCGCTCGATGGCCTTGAGCCTCCGTGCGGGCGCGCTCGTGCGCGGCTCCATGCGGCGCGAGATCTCGTTGTCGAGGGTGGTCACGGAGAGCGTCACCGTCACGAGGCGCTCGCGCGCCATGGGCGCCAGCAGGTCGATGTCGCGTTCGACGAGCGCCGACTTGGTGATGAGGTGCACCGGCTGCTTCGCCTGGTGCACGACTTCCAGGATCGAGCGCGTGATGAGATACGTGCGCTCGATGGGTTGGTAGGCGTCGGTGTTGACACCAATGGCGATGGGAGTGCAACGGTACGACGGCTTCGCGAGCTCCTCGCGAAGCAATTCGGCCGCGTTCGTCTTGGCGAAGAGGCGGGTTTCGAAGTCCAGGCCCGGGGAAAGCCCCAGATAGCCATGGCTTGGGCGGGCGTAGCAATAGACGCAGCCATGGCCGCATCCCCGATACGGATTGATCGACTGCGTGAATCCGACGTCGGGCGAATCGCTGCGCGAGATGATGCTCTTCGCGCGCTCGAGCGTGACGACGGTCTGCGGCCGGCTCGGGCTCTCTTCGGGCTCCTGGAACCAGCCGTCGTCGGCCGCGTCGCGCGACCACTTCTCGAAGCGGCCTTCGATGTTGATCGTGGCGCCGCGACCCTTGGCGGCCGCGCCGTGATTTCCCGCGGTGGTCTTGAGGGGCATCGCTCGAGTGTACCTTCGCACGGCTGCGAATTCGAAGTTCCTGGCGAATTGTGGATAAGCAGGAAATCCGCCCGCGTTTGACATTGCCGGACCGCTGAAATACGTTGGGAACGAGGTGTCGGGCGCGCAGACGCCCGCGCCGCCACGCCAGGCCGGCGGACCGGATTCGGTGGACGAGAGGGGCACATGCGCTGCTCGGTTTGCGAGACCGACAATCGCGATACCGCGCGCTATTGCGAGGCCTGTGGCGCCTGGCTCGGGGTTTCCTGTCCGAAATGCGGCGCCGGCGCGTCGCACCAGGCCCGGTATTGCGCCTCGTGCGGCGCGGCACTGATCGTCGCCCCGCGCGAGGGTCCCTCGCCGCGCACCGCCGCCGAAGACTGGGCCGAGATCAAGCACGCGACCGTCCTCTTCGCGGACCTCGTGAGTTCCACCGAAATGGTGGCGTCGCTCGATCCCGAGGAAGCGATGAAGCGGCTGAAGCCCGCGCTGGATGCCATGTGCGGCGCCGTCCGCCGCTTCGAGGGAACGGTGCTGCGCACGCTCGGCGACGGCATCATGGCGGTGTTCGGAGCTCCGCGTGCGCACGAGGGCCATGCGCTGCTGGCATGCGAGGCGGCGCTCGCCATCCGGCAGGCGTTTGCCACCGACCTGCAGTCCGGCCTTTCCGTGCGGCTCGGGCTTCACTCCGGCGAGCTTGTCTCCGATCCCACGTCGAGCCACCCCAATGCCGAGCGCGGCGTCCACGGCCTCACCATCCATCTCGCGAGCCGGATACCGGCCGTCGCCCCTCCAGGCGGCATCGCGTTGACGGAGGAAACGTACCGCCTGGTTCGCCCCTACTGCGAAGCGCGTTCCCTCGGCACCCATCGCCTCAAGGGGATTGCACAGCCGATCGAAGTGTTCGCCCTCCAGCGCATGAAGCCCGATGTCGCGACTGGCGGGTTTCGTACCGGCCGCATGACGACGCTGCGCGGCCGCGACCGGGAAATGGCGTCGCTGCAGCAGGCTCTTCGCCGGATCGAGGAGGGCCAGACAAAGGTCATCGGCGTGGTCGGCCTCGCGGGCATGGGCAAGAGCCGGTTATGCCACGAATTCTCGCGATGGTGCCGCGGCCGGCTCATCCCGGTTTTCGAGGCGCGCGCGCAGCTCTACGGCCATGCGACGCCGCTTCAACCGGTCCTCGAGTTCCTCCGCTCGCATTTCTTCGGCATCGTTGCCGGCGACGACGCGGCCGCCGCACGCGCCCGCATCTCCGGGCGGATGCTCGAGATCTCCCCGACCTTCGAAGCGGACCTTCCGCTGCTGTTCGATTTTCTCGGCGTGGGCAACGGGGAATCGCCGCGACTCACGCCCAAGACGCGGCACAACCGGCTGCTCGACATCGTGCGCCACTTGGTCCGACATGGCGGCAACACCGTCTCGCTGATCATGATCGAGGACCTTCACTGGCTCGACGAGGCGAGCGAGGATTTCATCGCGACCCTGATCGAGGCGGTGAACGGCACGCGCACGATGGTCCTCCTCAACTATCGGCCGTCGTATTCCGCGGCATGGATGCAATGGCCGTACTTCCAGGAACTGGTTCTGGGCGAGCTCAGCCGGGCGCAGACCGAGGAGCTGGTGAAGGAGCTGGTCGGCTCGCGGCCGCAGCTCGAGTCGCTCGCCAGCCGGGTCGTTGACCGCTGCGGGGGCAACCCGTTCTTCGCCGAGGAGCTCGTCCGCTCGCTGGCGGAAAACGGCGTTCTCGACGGCTCACCCGGCGACTATACCCCGGGGGCAAACAGCCAGGCGACGCCGCTGCCCGCCACCGTCCAGGCGGTCATCGGCGCACGGATCGATCGCCTCGGCGAGCGGGAGAAGCGGCTGCTGCAGATCTGCGGCGTCATCGGAAAGGAGATACCGCGCGGGATCCTGGACCGTGTCGCGCAGGACGAGACCCGCGACCTCGACGCGGTGCTCAACAAGCTGTGCGCGGCGGAGCTGCTGGAACCGCATTCCGCAGGCGAAGGCGCGGTCTACACCATCCGCCATCCGCTCATCCAGGAAGTCGCCTACCTCGCGCAACTGAAGGCACGCCGGCAACCGCTGCATGCCGCCGTCGCCAGGGCGATCGAGCACGAGTATCGCGACCGTCTGGACGAGTTCGCGGGCCTGTTGGCCTACCATTACGAGGCGGCCGGCGATCCCGGGCTGGCGGCGCGGCATGCCGCCCGGGCGGCGTTGTGGGTCGGCTCGACCCAGTCCGCCCAGGCGATCAAGCATTGGACCCACGTGCGAGAGCTTTTGCAGAAGGACGGCGGCTCGCGCGAGCACGACGGCCTGCGCATCATGGCGAGCGCCCAGATCTCGTGGCTCGGATGGCGTGAGGGCCTCACGACGGAGCAGGCCAAGCCGTACATCGAGGAAGCCTTGCGATTCGCGAAGGATAGCGACGATTCGATGGTTCCGCTGCTGCTGATCGCCGAGGGACGCATCCTCGTGGCGAGCGGAGGAACGGCGGATGAGTACGTGGAGCGCGTAAAGGAGGCGCTATCCCTCGTGCCGTCGCAGGACGAGGGCCGCCTGGCGACCGTTTACGCTTCGCTCAGCCACGCTTACGGCTGGGCGGGGCTCCTGCGCGAGGGCCTCGAAGCAAACGACGCGGCCTTGCTGCGGCTCGAATCCATCACCGGCTTCGACAACCAGTTCCTCGGCTACAGCGTCGAGCACTGGACGTGGAGCCTGCGAGGCCGGCTCCTCGCCCGGCTGGGCCTGCTGCCGGAGGCGCGACATTGCCTGGACCGGATGCTCGCGCTCGAAGGATCGCGCATCGACCCGACGGTGCAGTTCATCTCGCACCTGGGCTACGTCGATATCGCCACGTTCACCGCAGATGCGCCGCTCGCGCGCCATCACGCGGCCTGCGTGAGCGCCATCGCGAAGCGGCATGGAAGCCCGTACCTTCGCGTTTTCGAGTGCTTCTGCGAGGGCACGGCGAGGAAGCTGGAGGGCGACCTCGACACGGCGCTCGCCGCGTTCGGCGACGGACTCGAATGCCTCAGGGCGACCCGGGCCGCCATGGAGAACGAGCCGGAATTCCTCGCGAGCCTCGCGGAATGCCGGCTCGAGGCCGGCGCGTACGAAGACGCGCTGCGGCTCTCGGCGGAGGCGATCGCGTTGGCGAGGGCGCGCACGGCGCGATTGCCCGAGTGCCGCGCCTCGATCGTGCATGCCGCCGCGCTTGTCGCATCCCACGGCCCGGCATGCGAGGAGGCGCGCGAATCGTGGGCGCATGCGAGGCAGCTGGCATCGGTCACCGGCGCGAGGATCTACGAACCGATGATCACCGGGGAGGGCGCCTTCCAGCCGGGCGCCGCTATGCCGGCTTCCGCACCAGAAGCGTGAATTCCCTCATGCCATAGCGGTCGAGAATCTCCACGCGGCCCGCGCCGATCTCCTCGCAGAACCCGGCCCACCGTTCGGGCGTGCAGCGGTAGAGCTCCGCCCGGGACGGCCGGCCCGGCAACGCGGCCATCAGGTTGAACGCGAAACCGCGGACGCACGCCCGGCTCATTTCGATGAGGGTGGCTTCGATGAACCGTTCCCAGGCGGCGTGCGCAAAGTCGAGCTTCACGTTGAAGATTCCGCTCGCCAGGCAATAGTCCGTCGCACCGCTGCCGGCCACGCCGAGCCGGAACTGCGCGTTGAGGCGGGATCGATGCAAGCGCCGGGCGCGCGAGATCATGCCCGGCGCCACGTCGATCCCGACATAGGTGAACTTCGCCTCCGGAATGCGGCTTTGGATGAAGGGCAGGAGAGCTCCATAGCCGCATCCGAGGTCCGTGAGCGAGAACGGCCTCGTGAAATCGCAGATCCTCAGCAACTGGACGAAGCGAAGCTCCTGCGTCGGCGCGCACTCCCAATCGACGCCGAAGGGAGTGGCCCCGTGGCGGCGGATCTTCGCTTCGTAATACTGCGCGATGCCGCGACGGATATCGCCGACCGCGGCGTCCTCGGCAACGCTGGGCACGGCGCCGCTACGTTCGAGGCTTGGGCTTCATCGGAATCGAAACGATGAGGTACTCGTGGTCGTCGTACGGGATCGGTTTTCCGGTCGCGATCATGACGGTCCAATCGCCGCCGAACGCGACCGACCTGAAATACATCGGCTTCGGCGCCTGCGATTCGAGATTGTCGACGATCTTCCTCACGACATCCGTCTGGTTCGGCAGGTTGTCGAGAAGGCGAAGCCAACGGTTCTTCGCGAGGGCGCTCTGAAAGCCGGCGAGCCCAAGCAGTTTCACGCTGTGGCTGAGCGGCGTCCCGGGCTTGAAGACCTTGAACTCGCGCTGAAGCTCGGCCATCTCCTCGATGCCGGCGTACCGGTAATCGCCCGTGCCATCCGCCGGTCCGAAGCGAAGATTGAGGAGGTCCAGCAATGCGGGGATCTGATTGTCACATTCCAGCATGTACGCGCCCATTTCGGTTCTCCTTGTTGTCGAGGCAAACGGATGGGGGTCGGTCGCTGGAGCGGCCGAAACTTGCGGCCAAAGTAGCACAGGTGCGAGCGGGGCATCAATTCTGGCTTTGCCGCCGTTGCGTTCCCGAAATTGACCGGGCAGGCACGAACCTGCTCAGCTCCCAGTCTTGCGAAACGAGTCCTTGCGCCAGGCGGCGGGCGGCATCCCGAACTCGTGCTTGAAGGCGCGGCTGAACGCGGCTTCCGATTCGTAGCCGCGAGCGCGAGGCGCCAGCGCATCAGGTACTGCATCGGCGGCTCGCCGATGAGCGTGGCGAAGCGCTCGGCGAGCGCGGAGCGCGAAAGCGCCGCTTCGCGCGAGCTCGTCGACGGTCCACGCCCGTCCCATAGACGGCGCTTCGAGGCGAACCGACTTGAGGATGTCCGACAGCGCGTCCATGGGGTTTCGATCAAGGACCACGGAGTTCCGGCGAAGACGCCATGCCGGGGGGCGAGGATACTAGCACTGGCACGACACGAATCGCGCCGTGATCCAGCATCCATCAACCACGACGAGGACAGCCCCATGGCCAATGCCGACACGCCTCACTCCCCCCAGCACCATGCCGCCCACGCAAAGGAGTACAAAGGCAGCTGCTTTTGCGGCGCGGTCCAGTTCACCCTCAGCGGCGAGCCGGCCGGAATGGGTTATTGTCACTGCGACTCGTGCCGGAAATGGTCGGCCGGTCCCGTCAATGCCTTCACGCTGTGGAAGCCGGATGCGCTGAAGGTGCTGCGCGGGGCCGAGAACATCGGCACGTACAGCAAGACGCCGAAGAGCTTGCGCAAGTGGTGCACGAAGTGCGGAGGCCATCTCTTCACGGAGCATCCGGGAATGGGGCTCACAGACGTCTATGCGGCGGTCATTCCCGATCTTCCGTTCACGGCCGGCGTGCACGTGAACTACCAGGAGACGAGGCTGCGGATGAAGGACGGGCTGCCGAAGATGAAGGACATGCCGAAGGAAATGGGCGGCTCGGGAGTCGTGCTGGCGGAATGAACAGCAGGAGGTGACATGCTCGAGCTGAGACCGACCTGCGAGAACTGCAACAAGCCGCTGCCGCCCGCTTCCGTGGAGGCGCGCATCTGCTCCTACGAGTGCACGTTCTGCGCGGCATGCGCCGACGGCGTGCTGCAGAACGTCTGCCCGAACTGCGGCGGCGGCTTCGTCCCGAGGCCCATCCGGCCGTCGCGGGACCGGAAGGGCGGCAACTTCCTCGGCAAGGATCCGGCGAGCACCACGGTCCGGCACAGGCCGGTCGATGCGGCGGCGCACGCGCGGTTCGCGAGCGCGCTCAAGGGCATTGCGCCCGAGAAGCGCTAGCGCGAGCCGCGCCGGGGGGACATTCATGTCAGACGTGACCACGCCGCCGCAGGCGCCGCCCGATCTCGAGCGCCGCCTCGCGACGATCCTCTGCGCGGACGTCGCCGGCTACAGCCGCATGATGGGCGAGAACGAGGAACGCACGGTGCGCGTCTTCCGCGGCCACCGCGAGATCTTCGAGGCGCTCGTCGCGCAGCACCGCGGGCGCATCTTCAACACGGCGGGCGATGCCCTGCTCGCGGAGTTCTCGAGCGCGGTCGAGGCGGTGCGTTGCGCGACCGACATCCAGGCGGCGCTGCGCACGCGCAACGAGCATCTCGCGCCTGACGAAAGGATGCAGTTCCGCATCGGCATCAACCTGGGCGACGTGATCGTGCAGGGCGGCGACCTGCTGGGCGACGGCGTGAACGTCGCCGCGCGCATCCAGCAATCCACCGAGCCCGGCGGCATCTGCATCTCGGGCAGCGTCTACGAGCAGATCCAGAACAAGCTGTCCCTCGACTTCAAGCTGCTGGGAGAGCTGCCGTACAAGAACATCGCCAAGCCGATCCGCACCTACACCATCAACGAGGGCGCCGCGGTGACGCGGCCCGCCCGGAGCGCGTCATCGAAGGCGATCGCGGCGATCGCGGGCGCGATCGTGCTCGTCGCGGCCGCTGTCTACTGGGGCTACGGGCAGCTGGAACAGCAGCGCGCGGAGCGCTCGCGCGTCGAGGCGCAGCTCGCGGCAGAGAAACAGGCGACTGGCGAAGCGCAGCGCGCGGTCGACGAGGCGAAGCGCGAAGCGCAGCGTGTCGCCGAGGAAGCGAAACGCGAGGTGCAACGCGTGGCCGAGGAAGCGAAACGCGAAGCGCAGGTGCGCGCCCAGAAGCAGGCGGCGGAGGACGCGCTGCGGCGCGCGCAGGAGGAACGCAATCGCCTCGAGCAGGACCGCAAGCAGCTCGAGACGGAGAAGCAGGCCGCCGAGAGCGCGAAAAAGCAGGTGGTGGCCGGCCCTCGCGCATTGCCGCCGCGCACCGCCAGATACGATGGCGTCTACAACGGCCAGCTATGCAACCAGTCGGGCGCGGCCCCGGAATGCTGGTCGACCGCGCTCGTGGTGCGCGACGGCCTCGCGGAGGGAAGCTGGCTCAGCCGCACGAAAAAGACCGCGACCGCACGCGGCACGATCCTGGGCAATGGCGAATTCCAGTTGAACCTCGCCTCCTGGAACCTTAGTGGACTTCCCACGGACGCGCTGCTGGCCGGCCGCGTCGCCGGGGGCGTCATCAATGCATCGGGGAAATGGAGCGAAGGCGGCACCGTCACGGGACAATGGAGTCGCGAGCCGGCGGTTGCGCCCGCGACCGCGACCAAGCCGGCATCGCAGGCAGCGGCGCGATTCGACGGCAACTACCAAGGCCAGCTCTGCCTTCGACCGCGCGACAAGCCGTCGAACTGCTGGACGGTCGAGCTCCTCGCGCGCAATGGCAGGCTCGAAGGCTCGTGGATGAGCCGCGTGGGGAAGACATCGCATGCGAACGGCACCATCAACGCCGATGGCGCGGTGGAAATGAAGCTGCACGGCTGGAGCGCGAAGGGCGATCCCTCCGAGGCCTCGGTCACCGGACGGGTTGCGAACGACACGCTCGCCGTGTCGGGACGTTGGCCCGATACACCGGTCACCGGCAGCTGGACGCGCAGCACGAATCACCGCCGGTAAGAAGCACTTGCCCGCAGGCGCAAATTCATCCAGCGCTGAGTTCAAGCTACGATATATCACGTACATGCTTGATATTGAACGAATATATGAATTCGTTCACCAATGAATGAAATATTGACTCCGGGCCGCGTCGTGATATAGATTCCCGCCCAGCGAGCCCTCGTCGGTCCGCTGTCCAAAATCCAAATACAGGGAGAGGAATCCATGCCGTCCAGCCGGAAGTACTCGAACCCGTTGTTGCGTGCGGCCATTGCGCTCGCGTTGTCGCAGGGGGCGCTGGTCGAACAGGCGCATGCACAGGTCGCGGACACCACCAAGAAGGAGGAAGCCGTCGCGGGCGAACAGGTTGTCGTGACCGCCCGGCGCCGCGAAGAGCTGATCCAGGACGTTCCGGGTGCGGTGAGCGCCTTTTCCGGCGCGGCCATCGAGCAGGCGGGGATCCAGGACATCACGGGGCTCGCCGATCTCACCCCGAACACCACGCTGAAGACTTCGCGCGCAACGAACAGTACGCTCACCGCGTACATCCGCGGCATCGGCCAGCAGGATCCGGTCGCCGGTTACGAGCAGGGCGTTGGAATCTACATCGACGACGTGTACCTCGCGCGACCGCAAGGCGCGTTGCAGGACATCTACGATCTGGAGCGCGTCGAGATCCTGCGCGGCCCGCAGGGAACGCTGTACGGGCGCAACACGATCGGCGGCGCGGTCAAGTACGTGACGAAGAAGCTCTCGCAACAAGCGGAGCTGAACCTCAAGGCGACGCTCGGCAATTACAACGAGCGCGACTTCGTGGCGCGAGGCAACCTGCCCATCACCGACACGTTCCGCATCGGCGGCACGATCGCCACCTTCAACCACGACGGCTACGGCACCAACGTCGTGAACGGCAAGGACAACTACAACAAGGACGTGCTGGCCGGCCGCATCAGCGCCGAGTGGGCGCCCACGAGCGCGCTGTTCGTGCGCGTCGCCGCCGACCGCACCGACGACAAGTCCAATCCGAAGCAGGGTTATCGCCTCACGAACGGGCCCGCGCCCGACAACCTGCCCCCGCTGTCCGGCTTCTACGACACGCGCGCCAACCTCTACACCGTGCTCGGCCGCGACCAGAAGGTGACGACGCAGGGCGAGTCGCTGCTCCTCGACTACGCGATCAACCCCGAGCTTTCGATCAAGTCGATCACCGCCCATCGCAAGGGCGAGTCCGTGGCCCCGATCGACTTCGACTCGCTCAACACGCCGCTCTTCGAGGCGCCCGCGCTCTACCACGACGACGAGAAGAGCCAGGAATTCCAGCTCGACGTACACCGGCGCCCGGTGGCAGGGCGTGGCGGGCCTGTACTACATGAAGGCGAACGCCTTCAACGAGTTCGACGTGCTCTTCAACGCGTCCGGCGGCCTCTCGCTCTACACGCGCGACGACATCGACACCAAGACCTGGGCCGGCTACGCCGATGTCACCTACAACGTGACGCCCACGTTCGACGTCGACCTCGGCGGCCGCTACACGAGCGACGAGCGCAGGGCGGCGATCTTCAAGAGAACCTACCTCGGCCTCGCGGGCTCGCCCACGCTCGGCAACCCGAACGCCGTCGGCCTGCCGGCGAACACGGACATGAGCAAGGACGACCTGCATCGCACCGACACGAAGTTCACGCCGAAGCTTGGCGTGGCCTGGCGCTTCGAGCCGGGCCAGAATCTCTACGCGACGTACTCCGAGGGATTCAAGGGCGGGATGTTCGATCCGCGCATGGACCTCGGCGGCAATCCCAACACCCTCACGTCGCTCATCAAGCGCGAGGGCGTGAAGCCCGAGCAGATCTCCACCTACGAGGTCGGCCTCAAGTCCGCGTTCAACGGCGGCCGGCTGCAGACGAATGCCGCGGTCTTCTACAGCGACTACAAGAACGTCCAGATCCCGGGCTCGGTTCCGACCTACGACGCGAACGGCAACGTCACCGGTTTCGCCGGAAACGTGACCAACGCCGGCAAGGCCACGATCAAAGGCCTGGAGTTCGAGGCGATCGCGCGCGTCACCAACGCGTTCACGCTCACCGGCATGGTCGGCTTCATCGACGCCAAATACGACGAATGGATCGTCGCCAACGGGCTCACCGGCAGCGCCGCGGCGCTCGTCAACATCGCCGGCGCCTCGGAGTTCCAGAACACGCCCAAGAGGCAATACAGCATCACCGGCAACTACGAGACGCCGCTGAATATCCTCGGCAAGAACGGGGGTCTCGCGTTCCAAGGCACGGCCTCGTACAAGAGCAAGGTGTACCAGTTCGAGACCGTGCGCCCGACCGGCATCGCCGCGCTCGACGCCAACGTGCCGCCGCAGAACTGCTCGCGCAGGACGGGTTCACGCTCATCGGATGCGAGCATCATCGTGGACCAGCAGGGACCACAAGATCACTCGCCCTGATCGGGCGCAACCTCACCGACAAGCGCTACAAGGTCGCGGGCTATCGCGTTCGGCGGCTTCTTCAACACCATCACCGCCTTCTACGGCGACCCCGCACGGTCAAGTTCGCCGCCAGCGTCACGTTCTGACCTCCAGCGGCGCCGCGGGCCGCCGCTTTCTTTGGGACTATGGGGGTTGGCGTGGCCCCGCGAGTTCGGGCACGCTGCTCGTCTGTGGAGGCAGGATGTCGTCTTTTGTTGATCTGACCTGGCGCGGCGAAGGCGGGCTCGCGCTGTACGCCCGCGACTATGCGCCGAGCGCCGGCCCGGCGCGCTGCCCCGTGGTCTGCATCCACGGGCTCACCCGCAACTGCGCCGATTTCGAGGAAGTCGCTCCGTGGATCGCCGCGAAGGGCCGGCGTGTCTCGCCGTCGACATCCGCGGCCGCGGCCGCTCGGATCGCGATCCGGATCCGCGCCGCTACAACCCCGGCGTCTATGCCGGGGATGTGCTCAGGCTTCTCGACGATGCCGGCATCGCGCGCGCCGTCTTCATCGGCACTTCCATGGGCGGCATCATCACCATGGCGATAGCGCTCAAGCGCCTGCGGGCCATCGCCGCGGCGGTGCTGAACGACGTCGGACCCGTGATCTCGATGGCGGGTCTCACGCGCATCAAGGGCTACGTGGGCAAGGCACGCCCGGTCGAAACGTGGGACGACGCCGCCGCCTACATCAAGTCGATCAATGAGGCGGCGTTTCCGAACAACACGATGGCCGACTGGCATACCTGGGCGCGGCGCACGTTTCGCAGCGACGAGAACGGAAAGATCAGCCTCGATTACGATCCCAGGATCGCATCCGCCATTCATGGCGCGAGGCTCAGGCCCACCTCTGCTCATGGCGAAGCTGCTGTTTCGCCGCCTCGCGCGCAATCGACCCACCCTGTTGATCCGCGGCGGCAATTCCGACATCCTGGGTCCGGAAGAAGCGCAGTACATGCGCCGCGTCGCCCCAGGCCTGCGGTACGCCGAAGTGCCGGGCGTTGGCCACGCACCCATGCTGATGGAGCCCGCCGCACAAGAGGCGCTTGCGAGTTTCCTCGCCCAGGTGCCATAGCCCGATGCAGCGAGCGCGGCGCAAAGTCGTGAAACGTGGCCGGCCCGTTCGCCGGCCGGCCGCGCCCATCGAGATGCGCGGGCGCATCCTCGACCACGCGGAAGCCCTGTTCGCGATCCACGGAATGTACGGCGTCACGGTGCGCGAAGTGGCCCGCTCGGCCGCCGTCGATCCGGCGCTCGTGCACTACTACTTCGAGACGAAGCAGGGGCTCTTCGACGCCGTCTTCGAGCGGCGCGCGGAGGTGGTGAACCTCGAGCGCATCCGTTCGATGGACGCCTACGCGCGCGCGGCGGGCGACCACATCACCATCGAAGGATGCGTCGACGCGTTCCTCGCGCCGATCCTGCTGCACTCGATCCAGGGCGATCCCGGCTGGAAGAACTACTACCGGCTGCTGGCGCTGGTGAACAACACGCCGGAATGGGGCGGCAAGATGATGACGCGATACTTCGACCCCGTCATCCGCCAGCTGATCGGCCTCGTGCACCGGTGCATGCCGCAGGCCAGCGAGACCGACCTCTACTGGTGCTATCACTTCCTGTCGGGAGCGCTGACCCTGACGCTCTCCGAGACCGGCCGCATCGACAGGCTCTCGGGCGGCCTGTGCTCCTCGAGCGACATGACGTCCGTCTTTCGGCGCATGGTTCCGTTCATCGCCGCCGGTTTCCGGCGCGTCTGCCAGCCCGACACTCGATTCGAATGATGGCGAGCGAATTCTCACGCAGGTGTCCACGGGAGGTGCCCTTGTTCCTCAAGAAATTCACGATGGCCGTTGCCTTGTGCGCGGCGGCTGGTGCCGCCACCGCCCAGGAGCTGCGCATCGCCCTGATCCTCGGCAAGACCGGGCCATTCGAGGCCTACGCGAAGCAAACCGAGACCGGATTCATGCTGGGCCTCGAGTACCTGACCGGCGGAAAGATGGAGCTCGACGGACGCAGACTCAGGGTCCTCGTCAAGGACGACCAGCTCAAGCCCGACCTCGCCAAGGCGGCGCTCGCCGAGGCCTACGGCGACGACAAGGTGGCGATCGCAGTCGGCACGACCTCCTCGGGCGCGGCCCTCGCGATGCTGCCGGTAGCCGAGGAATACAAGAAGGTGCTGATCGTCGAGCCGGCGGTCGCCGACAGCATCACGGGCGAGAAATGGAACCGCTACATCTTCCGCACCGCCCGCAACTCGACGCAGGACGGCCTCGCCGGCGCCGCCACCCTCATGGGTGATGCGAGCATCGCGTTCCTGGCGCAGGACTACGCCTTCGGTCGTGACGGCGTCAAGGCCGCGAAGGATGCGCTCGCGGCGATGGGCAGCAAGGCGAAGGTCGTGCACGAAGAGTACGCGCCCCAGAACACCACCGATTTCACCGCGCCCGTGCAGCGCATCTTCGACGCGCTGAAATCGAAGCCCGCTCCGCGGATCCTCGCCATCATCTGGGCCGGACCACACCCGCTGGGCAAGATCGCCGACCTGAAGCCCGAGCGCTACGGCATCGCGCTCGCGCCGGGCGGCAATCTCCTTCCCGTGCTCAAGACGTGGAAGAGCTACGCCGGAACCGAAGGCGCGATCTACTACTACTACGGCTTCCCGAAGAACCCGATGAACGACTGGCTGGTGGCCGAGCACATGAAGCGATTCGGCGCACCGCCGGACTTCTTCACGGCGGGAGGCTTCGCCGCCGCCAGCGCCGTCGTGAACGCGCTCAAGCGGGCCCGGTCCACGGACACCGAGAAGCTGATCGCCGCGATGGAAGGCATGGAATTCGAAACGCCGAAGGGCAAGATGACGTTTCGCAAGGAAGACCACCAGGCGCTGCAGTCGATGTACCACTTCCGCATCAAGAAGGAGAAGGAACAGAAGGGCGAGTGGGACCTGCTCGAGCTGGTACGCGAGATCCCGGCGAGCGAGCTGCCGGTGCCGATCCGCAACAAGCGCTGACTTTCGAGAGGGCAACGGCCGTGTCCGCGCTCCCGGCCACCCATCCGGTGCTCTCGACGCACGGGCTCACGGTGCGCTTCGGGGGCCACGTCGCGGTGGACGCCGTCACGGCGGAATTCCAGCCGGGGACGCTCACTGCGATCGTGGGTCCGAACGGCGCCGGCAAGACCACGTACTTCAACCTCATTTCCGGGCAGCTGCGCTCGAGCGCGGGATCGGTGCGGCTGTTCGGCGAGGACATCACGCGGCTCGGCGCTCCGCGGCGCGCACAACGCGGCATCGGGCGTGCATTCCAGCTCACCAACCTCTTTCCCAACCTGACGGTGTTGGAGAATGTGCGGCTCGCCGTCCAGAGCCGCGCGCGCATGGGGCTGCACCTTCTTTCGCTCTGGACGAGGCACGTCGAGCTCATCGAGAAGGCCGAGTACTTCCTCGACCGCGTGGCGCTCGCCGATCGCCGCATGGCGACCGCGGCATCACTTTCCCACGGCGAGCAACGCAAGCTCGAGGTCGCCATACTGCTCGCCCTCGAGCCGCAGGTCCTGATGTTCGACGAGCCGACGGCCGGCATGAGCATGGACGAGGTGCCGATCGTGCTCGAGCTGATCCAGCACATCAAGGATCAGGGCGACCGGACCGTGCTCCTGGTCGAGCACAAGCTGGAAGTCGTGCGCTCGCTGGCCGATCGGATCATCGTCCTGCACGACGGGCGCCTCGTGGCCGACGGAGTTCCCGCCGACGTGATGGCCTCTCCCGTGGTCCGGGAGGCCTACCTGGGTATCGAGGCGAGCGACGATGCCTGAGCCGCTGCTGACGCTCTGCGACGTGCACACGCACATCGCGCAGTACCACATCCTCCAGGGCGTCGACCTCGAAGTCGCCGAGGGCCGGATGACGGCGCTCCTCGGCCGCAACGGCGCGGGCAAGACGACGACGCTGCGGACCATCATGGGACTGTGGAAGGCGAGCCGCGGCGAAATTCGCTTCGACGGACGTGGGATCGAGGCGCTGGCGACCCCCGAAATCGCGCGCGCGGGCATCGCCTACGTGCCCGAGAGCATGGCGGTCTTTTCCGATCTCACGGTGCGCGAGAACCTCGTGCTCGGGGCGCGGCAGGCGAAGATCGACGCGCGGCGACTGGAATGGATCCTCGGCTTCCTGCCCGCGTTGAAGAGATTCTGGAACTACCCCGCCGGCAATCTTTCGGGCGGGCAGAAGCAGATGGTGGCCATCGCGCGCGCGATCATCGAGCCGCGCCGGCTCCTGCTCGTGGACGAGCCCACGAAAGGTCTCGCGCCGGCCATCGTGCAGAGCCTCCTCGCCGCATTCCGGGAGCTGAAGGCGGCCGGAACGACGATCCTGCTGGTCGAGCAGAACGTGAGCTTCGTGAAGAACCTCGCGGACTCTGCCGCGGTGATGGACGACGGGCGCATCGTGCACGCGGGATCGATGCGCGACTTCGCCGCGGACCGCTCGCTGCAGGCGCGCCTCCTCGGCCTTGCGATGGAGGCTCATCCGTGAGCGGCGAATTGGCGCCCGCCACGCCGCCCGCGGGAGAGGAGCTTCCGGGCAAGGCGCCGGACTTCGCGCCGCTGCTGCTGGTGCCGGTCGTCGCGATCGCGATGATTCCCCTGGTGGGAAGCTTTCCCGCGTGGGTCACGCTCACCGTCGCGGGCCTCGCCATGGGCATGATGATCTTCATCATGGCGAGCGGCCTCACGCTGGTATTCGGCTTGATGGATGTGCTCAATTTCGGCCATGGCGCCTTCGTGTCCGTGGGCGCGTACGCCGCCACGCTGGTGCTCCTGCCCCTGGCCGGATGGACGAGCGCCGACTCCTTCGTGATGAACCTCGCGGCTGTCGCGCTCGCGATCGCGGTCGCGATGATCGTCACCGGCGTCGTCGGCTGGGCATTCGAGCGCCTCATCGTCCGGCCGGTGTACGGACAGCACCTGCGCCAGATCCTGATCACGATGGGCGGGGCGATCGTCACCGAGCAACTGCTCAGCGTGATCTGGGGACCGGAACAGATTCCCCTGCCCTTGCCGCAGACCCTTCGGGGCGCGTTCGTCTGGGGCGACGTCGCCATCGAGAAGTATCGATTGCTGGCGGTGGCCATCGGATTGGTCGTCTTCGCGGCCATGTTCCTGGTCCTCAACCGCACGCGGATCGGCCTCCTGATCCGTGCCGGCGTGGAAAACGGCCCGATGGTCGAGGCGCTCGGCTATCGAATACGGCGCCTCTTCGTCGGCGTGTTCGTCGCCGGATCGGCGCTGGCGGGGCTGGGCGGCGTCCTGTGGGGGCTGTACCGGGAGATGCTCACGGCCTCGATGGGCGGCGAGATCGTGGTCATGGTGTTCATCGTCATCATCATCGGCGGACTGGGCTCGGTCGGCGGCTGCTTCCTGGGCGCGCTGCTCACCGCGCTGGTGGCCAACTACGCCGGGTTCCTGGCGCCGAAGCTGGCGCTCGCGTCCAACATCCTGGTCATGGTGGCGGTGCTGCTGTGGCGCCCCGCCGGGCTCTACGCTGTGGCCAAGCGATGAGGACGAGCGCGATGATCCGTGCGCTGCTCTCCGACGACCTGCCGCGAAGCCGACTGCTCGCCGCGCTCCTCCTGGCGATCCTCCTTGGCCTGGGCATCGCCCCGTTCCTCGCGAGCGGACCGCGGGCGCTCAATGCCGCGGCGACCATCTGCGTGTTCATCGTGCTGGTGGCGTCCTACGACCTGCTTCTCGGCTATACCGGCATCGTCTCGTTCGCCCACACCATGTTCTACGGCATCGGCGCCTACGGCGTGGGAATCGCGTTCGCGTCCATGGGTCCGACCTGGTGGGCGATGTTCACGGGACTCGTCACCGCGCTGCTGGTGACGCTGGTGCTCGCCCTCGCCATCGGCCTCGTCTCGCTGCGCGTGCGCGCGCTCTTCTTCGCGATGATCACGCTCGCCGTGGCATCGGCCTTCAGCGTGCTCGCCTCGCAACTGTCCGATTTCACCGGGGGCGAGGACGGCAAGACGTTCGCGGTGCCGGAGCTGCTCACGCCGGGCCATCGCCTGATCGAGTCGGAAATCCTCGGCCGCGGCGTGGACGGGCGTCTCATCACCTACTACCTGGTCTACTTCTGCGCGGTCGCCCTTTTCCTGCTGCTGCTGCGCGTCGTCAATTCGCACTTCGGCCGCGTGCTCCTGGCCATTCGCGAGAACGATTTCCGCGCCGAGTCCCTGGGATATCGCACGGTCGTCTACCGGACGCTGGCCAACTGCATCGCGGCTCTCGTGGCGACGCTGGCCGGCGCGCTCATGGCGCTGTGGCTGCGCTACGTGGGACCTAAGACGATGCTGAGCTTCGAAGTGATGACCGACATCCTGCTCATGGTGGTGATCGGCGGCATGGGCAGGATGTACGGAGCCGCGATCGGTGCGACGTTGTTCATTCTCGCCCAGAACTACCTGCAATCGGGGATGGCGCGAGCCTCCGAAGCGCTCGCCACCGTCCCCCTGCTCGCCAAGGCGCTTCACCCCGACCGGTGGATGCTATGGATGGGGATCCTCTTCATAGCCTGCGTGTACTTCTTCCCATCGGGCATCGTGGGAAGGCTGCGCGGCAGCGACAAGTAGCGAGGAACACATGCTCGAGCTCGCCACCCTGATCTCCCGCCAGGCACGCTATCGGCCCGAGGCCCCGGCCGTGGTGTTCGAAGACCAGCGCCTCACGTACCGCCAGTTCTGGGGACGGGTTGCGCGCGTGGGCAACCTGTTGCGCGCGCTCGGCGTCGGACCCGGGGACAAGGTCGCGACGGTGGCTGCCAACTCGCTCGATCTGCTCGTGACGTATTGGGCGGTGCCGACGATCGGCGCGACGCTCGTTCCGCTTTCACCGCTCCTGCTTCGCGAGGGGCTCGCGAGCCTGCTGCGCGGCTCGGATGCGCGACTCCTCATTGCCCAGTCTTCGATGCTTCCCGTGCTGCGGCAGATGCCCGATGAGCTTCCGCCGCGGGTGTTGCTGATCGACGGCGACTCGCCGGAGTTCGGCGATTTCCGGGCGCTGTGCGACGCGCAGCCCGAGTCGCTCGTCCCCGCGCAGGTCACCGAGAGCGACCTGTTCAACATCATGTTCACGAGCGGAACCACCGGCGAGCCCAAGGGCATCATGCACACGCATTTCGTGCGCTCGATGTACGCGATGCTCATGGGCCCGGCGTTCCGAATGACGCCCGAGTCGCGCGTACTGCACAGCGGCGCGATCGTCTTCAACGGCGCCTTCGTCACCATGATGCCGTCGTTCTTTCTCGGCGGGACCTACATCCTGCTGCGCCAGTTCGATGCGCAGGAAACCATCGCGGCGATCGAACGCGAGCGGGTGACGCACGTGATGCTCGTCCCGGCGCAAATCGTCGCGCTGCTGGGCTCGCCCGGATTCGATCCCAGGCGCCTCGCGTCGCTCGAATGCATCCTTTCGCTCGGGGCGCCGCTGCTGCGGCAGGACAAGGACCGGCTGAATGCCGAGCTGCCGGGCCGCCTCTACGAGCTCTACGGACTCACCGAGGGGTTCGTCACCATCCTCGATCGGAGCGAGGCGGTGCGCAAAGCGGGCTCGGTGGGGGTGCCGCCACCCTTCTTCCGCATGCGCATCGTCGGCGAAGACGGTGCCGACGCGGCACCGGGCGAAGTCGGAGAGATCGTCGGTCGCGGCCCGATGTTGATGACGGGATACTACAAGCGGCCCGACCTCACGGCGCAGGCGATCCGCGACGGCTGGCTCCACTCCGGAGACCTGGGCTACGTGGACGACGAGGGCTACCTTCACCTCGTGGATCGCAAGAAGGACATGATCGACTCCGGCGGCGTGAAAGTGTACCCGCGCGACGTCGAGGAAATCGCGGCGCGCCACCCCGACGTGAGCGAGGCGGCGGTGTTCGGCGTCCCGCACGACAAGTGGGGCGAAACGCCGCTCGCCGCGGTGATCCTCCGCGCTGGAGCGAGCGTCACGGCGGAGGCGCTGCGGGACTGGATCAACGAGCGCGTCAGCGCGCGCTACCAACGCGTCTCGGGCGTGGTGATCATGTCGGACTTTCCTCGCAGCACGGCAGGCAAGACCCTCAAACGCGAATTGCGCTCGCACTACTGGACCGAGCGCGGCCGAAAGATCTGACCGGAAGGCGCCACGGCATTCAAGCCGGCGCGCAAACGCGAACGCCCAACCTGTTTTCAGGTTGGGCGTCTTGGATAGGGCCCTGGCGATGACCTACTTTCTCACGGGCAATCCGCAATATCATCGGCGCGACGTCGTTTCACGTTCCTGTTCGGGATGGGAAGGAGTGGGGCCAACGCGCTATGGCCGCGCGGGCGGATCCCCGGTGCCGGGCAGCTCGGCGAGTCGCGACAGGTCCGAGTTGCGGACGCGTTCGAGCTCGCGGGGATCGCTACTTGAAGGCGTACACGTGGCCGCCGTTCGGGACGACGAGGATCTCGAGCGCGATGGCCATGTCCGCCCCCGCGACCTGGGAAGCGATCGGGGTCGCGCCCTTCCAGACCGGCGCACCCGTGGCGGTATCCAGGCCGACCACATCGCTCGCGACGCTGTAGTACACGACGCGCCCGCCGACCGCGGGACTCTTGTTCGCGAGCGGCAGCGCGCGCGACCAGAGCAGCGTGCCGGTGTTCAAGTCGAGGGCGACCGCTTCGGCGAGGTGGCGCGCGAACACCCGTCCTTCCGCGACGGCGACCGTCATGTTCGCCAGCGAGACGCCCGTCGCGTGTGACCACGCGAGCGCCCCCGTGATGGCGTTCACGGCGGTGATGGCGCCGCTGCTGTCGCCGACGAGGACCAGCGGCGGTGCGTTGGGCCTCAAAGCGATCACGGGAGATGAGAAGCCGGGCGTGCCGCCGAGCGGGTAGGGCGGCCATGCCGGCGCCCCGGTCGCCAGGTTGAAGGCATAGAGGCCGTTGTCCGAGCCCACGAACACGCGATTGAGAAGAACCGAGGGCGAAGACTCCTGGCTCGCGGCTCCCGGGCTCGTGTGCGCCGTCCATTGGAGCGCGCCTGTCGCAGCGTCGAAGGAATGCAGGTCGTGGGCATCGGTGTTGACGAGCACGCGGCCGGCCGCCACGGCCACCGAGGCGCGGCTGCCCGTGCCCGCGAGCGGCGTGTGCCAGATGACGGCTCCCGTCGCCTGGTCGAGCGCGTAGACCTCGGGGGCTTGTCCCAGAGTGGCCGCGAAGACGCGCGCGTCGACCGCCGCGGGCGCACCGATGAATCCGTTGCCCTGCGGAGGGGTGAAGGTCCAGAGCGTGGCGCCCGTCTGCGGGTGTAGCGCATAAAGGGTTTGCGTGCCGTAACCCGTGCCGATGAACACGCGGAACGTGTCGCCGATGGCCCCGAAGACGGGCGGGGTGAGGTCGGAGGTCCCGCCGCCGAGCGGGATGTCCCAGCGTAACGCCGCCGACCGGCCGATGCCGCTGCGCGAATAGCCCGCGCGGTCGAGGTCGTTCTGGTAGGCCCACCAGTATTGGGGCGTCGCACAGGACGATACGAAGAAAGCGGCGAGAAGCACAAAGGCGCGAAACAACGTCCGTGTTTTCATGCGACCTCCCTGATGTCAGGACTTGCGCATCATGGCCCCGATCAGCCGCCGCTACAATCTGGTCCGACGCACTCACGCCACGACTAAGCGAGATCAGTTGAAGTAGGCAGGTCCCGGAACTATCAGGTCCCTCAAACGCAAACGCCCGACCTCTTTGGAGATCGGGCGTTTGTCTTATAGGGCCCTGGCGATGACCTACTTTCTCACGGGCAATCCGCAATATCATCGGCGCGACGTCGTTTCACGGTCCTGTTCGGGATGGGAAGGGGTGGGGCCAACGCGCTATGGTCGCCAGGAATTCTGGAATTGGAAGGTAGTCTACTGCGTTATGCATTGCATCGTGGTCGCGAAGCGCCGTCATCGATCAAACGACGTGCTCGCAACTGCACGGTCACGCAAGGTTATAGAGTCAAGCCGCACGGGCAATTAGTACTGGTTAGCTCAAGGCATTACCGCCCTTACACACCCAGCCTATCAACGTCGTAGTCTCCGACGACCCTTCAGGGGGGTCGAGCCCCCGGGAGATCTCATCTTCAGGCAAGTTTCCCGCTTAGATGCTTTCAGCGGTTATCTCTTCCGCATATAGCTACCCGGCAATGCGACTGGCGTCACAACCGGTACACCAGGGATGCGTCCACTCCGGTCCTCTCGTACTAGGAGCAGCCCCCGTCAAATCTCCAGCGCCCACGGCAGATAGGGACCAAACTGTCTCACGACGTTTTGAACCCAGCTCACGTACCACTTTAAATGGCGAACAGCCATACCCTTGGGACCGGCTACAGCCCCAGGATGTGATGAGCCGACATCGAGGTGCCAAACTCCCCCGTCGATATGAACTCTTGGGAGGAATCAGCCTGTTATCCCCAGAGTACCTTTTATCCGTTGAGCGATGGCCCTTCCATACAGAACCACCGGATCACTATGACCTGCTTTCGCACCTGCTCGACTTGTCAGTCTCGCAGTCAAGCCACCTTATGCCATTGCACTATGAGTACGATTTCCGACCGTACCTAGGTGACCTTCGCACTCCTCCGTTACCCTTTGGGAGGAGACCGCCCCAGTCAAACTGCCTACCATGCACGGTCCCCGACCCCGTCAAGGGGCCCAGGTTAGAACCGCAACGTCGTCAGGCTGGTATTTCAACGTTGGCTCCACCGACTCTAGCGACCCGGCTTCAAAGCCTCCCAGCTATCCTACACAGACAGCGTCACAGTCCAATGCAAAGCTACAGTAAAGGTTCATGGGGTCTTTCCGTCTAGCCGCGGGTAGATTGCATCTTCACAAACATTTCAACTTCGCTGAGTCTCAGGAGGAGACAGTGTGGCCATCGTTACGCCATTCGTGCGGGTCGGAACTTACCCGACAAGGAATTTCGCTACCTTAGGACCGTTATAGTTACGGCCGCCGTTTACCGGGGCTTCGATCAAGAGCTTGCACCCCATCACTTAACCTTCCGGCACCGGGCAGGCGTCACACCCTATACGTCGACTTCCAACGTCTTTGCAGAGTGCTGTGTTTTTGATAAACAGTCGCAGCCACCGATTCTCTGCGGCCTTCTTCGGCTTTGGGAGCAAGTCCCTCCACCTACCAAAGGCACACCTTCTCCCGAAGTTACGGTGTCAATTTGCCGAGTTCCTTCTCCTGAGTTCTCTCAAGCGCCTGAGAATTTTCATCCTGCCCACCTGTGTCGGTTTGCGGTACGGTCCCAACGGGCTGAAGCTTAGTGGCTTTTCCTGGAAGCAGGGTATCCGCGACTTCCGGAGCCAAGCGGCTCCATGGTCCCGCGCCTCGGTGGTAACGACCCCCCGGATTTCCCTAAGGGATCCACCTACACGCTTCACCGGCACGTCCAACAGCCGGCTCGCATAACCTTCTCCGTCCCCACATCGCACCCGTCGGCGGTTCCGGAATATTGACCGGATTCCCATCAGCTACGGCTCTCGCCCTCACCTTAGGGGCCGACTCACCCTGCGCCGATGAACGTTGCGCAGGAAACCTTGGGCTTTCGGCGAGCGGGCCTTTCACCCGCTTTATCGCTACTCATGTCAGCATTCGCACTTCCCATACCTCCAGCAGCCCTCTCGAGCCACCTTCACAGGCCTAGGGAACGCTCCTCTACCACCCGAAGTACTCCTTCAAGTTCACCGCGACACCGCCCGGCCCGCTCGCCTCAGTGCTTTGCGACTTGCCGGCGCGAAGCGATGGCAAGACAGCAAAGTGACCAAGGTTTGTGACCTGATGCGCGCCTCGCGCTTCAACGAAAGGTCACAAACCTTCCATTGAGGCGAGCGGGCCTTGAACACGTTGTCGTGCGCATTCGCACAACGTCGTCAGGCCGCATCGATGGTGATGAACTTGAATGGAGTACTTCGGATCCGCAGCTTCGGTTATCGGCTTGAGCCCCGTTACATCTTCCGCGCAGGACGACTCGATCAGTGAGCTATTACGCTTTCTTTAAAGGATGGCTGCTTCTAAGCCAACCTCCTGACTGTCTAAGCCTTCCCACCTCGTTTTCCACTTAGCCGATATTCGGGACCTTAGCTGGCGGTCTGGGTTGTTTCCCTCTTGTCCCCGGACGTTAGCACCCGGGGACTGTCTGCCGTGCTCGAGCTCTTCGGTATTCGGAGTTTGCCATGGTTTGGTAAGCCTATAGCGGCCCCCTAGCCATAACAGTGCTCTACCCCCGAAGGCAATACACGACGCACTACCTCAATAGTTTTCGAGGAGAACCAGCTATCTCCGGTTTTGTTTAGCCTTTCACCCCTATCCACAGCTCATCCCCGACCTTTTCAACGGGCGTGGGTTCGGCCCTCCAGTGGGTGTTACCCCACCTTCAGCCTGGCCATGGATAGATCAACCGGTTTCGGGTCTACGCAGCGCAACTGAACGCCCTGTTCAGACTCGCTTTCGCTACGCCTCCGGCATCAAGCCTTAAGCTCGCTACGCAACGTAAGTCGCTGACCCATTATACAAAAGGTACGCCGTCACCCAGCATCAAACGCCCTCCTCCATTTCGCGTCGATATCACTCCCCTCTTGAGCCTTTTGACGTCCCCCATCTCTCGCGAGATGCGAACGTCAAAAGAACCCCACGGGAAGTAAGGAACGAAATGAAGGCGCTTGATGCTGGGCTCCGACTGTTTGTATGCATGCGGTTTCAGGATCTATTTCACTCCCCTCCCGGGGTTCTTTTCGCCTTTCCCTCACGGTACTGGTTCACTATCGGTCAATGATGAGTATTTAGCCTTGGAGGATGGTCCCCCCATCTTCAGACAGGATTTCACGTGTCCCGCCCTACTTGTCTCGAGCCTGGTTCCACACCACGAGTTTTCGCGTACGGGGCTATCACCCACTAGGGCCGACCTTTCCAGATCGTTCCGCTAACTCACATGCTAAAGCTCGATGGCTCCTCCCGTTTCGCTCGCCACTACTCCGGGAATCTCGGTTGATTTCTGTTCCTCTGGTTACTGAGATGTTTCAGTTCTCCAGGTTCGCTCCTTCGCTCCTATGTATTCAGAGCGAGGTGACCCTCGCGGGCCGGGTTTCCCCATTCGGAAATCTGCGGATCAGCGCCCATTTGCCGGCTCCCCGCAGCTTATCGCAGGCTGTCACGTCCTTCGTCGCCTATCATTGCCAAGGCATCCACCACATGCACTTATTCGCTTGACCCTATAACCTTGCTGCCTCGTCTCCGAGGCGACGCGAGCCAAAGTCGCTCACGCCATCACACGATCATAGGAAACTCTCGCGCTTGTGCATCCCCACCCTCTCGAGTGAGGACACGATGCAATACATAACCCAGTGTCCCCACTACTCGAGCGTCATCACAACGCCCTTTCGCAAGGACAACTACCTTCTATTCCAGATTGTTAAAGAGCAGCCGATCGACGCTTCCGAAGAAGCACCAATCAGCCTCGCGCGACAACGCAATGCTGATTGCTGATTCCTCGTGCGCTTGCTGGTGGAGCCAACCGGGATCGAACCGGTGACCTCCTGCTTGCAAAGCAGGCGCTCTCCCAGCTGAGCTATGGCCCCGCCTGGTTCTACTCGCGTATTCGCCGCGGTGGCCCGCGTGTGTGGTTGGTGGGTCTGGATGGATTCGAACCATCGACCCCCGCCTTATCAAGACGGTGCTCTAACCAACTGAGCTACAGACCCGCTTGGGTCGACATTGAAACTGTCGTTATTTGTGAGCTGCTGTTCAGGGAACAGCCGATAGAGGGTGGGCGCTGCGCGGGTGCTTGTCTTAGAAAGGAGGTGATCCAGCCGCACCTTCCGATACGGCTACCTTGTTACGACTTCACCCCAGTCACGAATCTCACCGTGGTCGGCGCCCCCCTTGCGGTTAGGCGACCGGCTTCTGGTGAAACCCGCTCCCATGGTGTGACGGGCGGTGTGTACAAGACCCGGGAACGTATTCACCGCGACATGCTGATCCGCGATTACTAGCGATTCCGACTTCATGCAGTCGAGTTGCAGACTGCAATCCGGACTACGACGCGCTTTGTGGGATTGGCTCCAGGTCACCCCTTGGCAACCCTCTGTACGCGCCATTGTATTACGTGTGAAGCCCTACCCATAAGGGCCATGAGGACTTGACGTCATCCCCACCTTCCTCCGGTTTGTCACCGGCAGTCTCATTAGAGTGCCCAACTGAATGTAGCAACTAATGACAAGGGTTGCGCTCGTTGCGGGACTTAACCCAACATCTCACGACACGAGCTGACGACAGCCATGCAGCACCTGTGTTCCCGTTCCCTTTCGGGCACACCCGGCTTTCACCGGGCTCCAGGACATGTCAAGGGTAGGTAAGGTTTTTCGCGTTGCATCGAATTAATCCACATAATCCACCGCTTGTGCGGGTCCCCGTCAATTCCTTTGAGTTTTAACCTTGCGGCCGTACTCCCCAGGCGGTCGACTTCACGCGTTAGCTTCGTTACTGAGAGTGTCAAACCCCCAACAACCAGTCGACATCGTTTAGGGCGTGGACTACCAGGGTATCTAATCCTGTTTGCTCCCCACGCTTTCGTGCATGAGCGTCAGTGTCAGCCCAGAGACCTGCCTTCGCCATCGGTATTCCTCCTGATATCTACGCATTTCACTGCTACACCAGGAATTCCAGTCTCCTCTGCCACACTCCAGCCTTGCAGTCCCAAATGCCATTCCCAGGTTAAGCCCGGGGATTTCACATCCGGCTTGCAAAACCGCCTGCGCACGCTTTACGCCCAGTAATTCCGATTAACGCTCGCACCCTACGTATTACCGCGGCTGCTGGCACGTAGTTAGCCGGTGCTTATTCTTCCGGTACCGTCAGTAGTCACGGATATTCACCGTAACCTTTTCGCTCCGGACAAAAGAGCTTTACAACCCGAAGGCCTTCTTCACTCACGCGGAATGGCTGGATCAGGGTTTCCCCCATTGTCCAAAATTCCCCACTGCTGCCTCCCGTAGGAGTCTGGGCCGTGTCTCAGTCCCAGTGTGGCTGATCATCCTCTCAGACCAGCTACCGATCATCGCCTTGGTGGGCCTTTACCCCGCCAACTAGCTAATCGGACATCGGCCAACCCAATCGCGCGAGGCCTTGCGGTCCCCCGCTTTCCCCTCTCGGGCTTATGCGGTATTAATCCGGCTTTCGCCGGGCTATCCCCCACGATATGGACATGTTCCGATGTATTACTCACCCGTTCGCCGCTCGCCGCCAGGTTGCCCCGCGCTGCCGCTCGACTTGCATGTGTAAAGCATTCCGCCAGCGTTCAATCTGAGCCAGGATCAAACTCTTCAGTTCAATCCAGCTAAAAACTCACTCGAATCACTTGGATCCAAAAGTGAGCACTGCTCGTACCTTGCGCTCCGCCCCAAACAACAGGACTCGGCTGGCACCCGGCAGCACCCACCTCTATCGGCTGTAACTTGTTAAAGAGCGATGGCGGTCCCTTGCCGTGCAGAAGGAAGGGATGGTTGCGGGGGTAGGATTTGAACCTACGACCTTCGGGTTATGAGCCCGACGAGCTGCCAGACTGCTCCACCCCGCGCCAGGTCGGCGAAAACCAATCGCCGAGAGGGAAAATTATCGCAGAGCGGGTCTCCTACGTCAACCTGCGGCGCCGTCCGACCGGCTCAAGCCGCGTCTCCGGCATGGCGAATCAGGGACTTACGGCTGGCGGGCCTCCGGCTCAGGCGTGCAGCAGCCGACCGCCGCCGAACGCCCAGTTCTCCCAGCTCGTTTCCTTGAAGCACACCATCACGCTCTCGGGATCGAGCCCTGCCCCCGACAGGCGCGCCATCAGCTCCTCGAGGACCTTCCTCTTCACCTTGACGCTCCGGCCCGCAGACCAGAGCACCTCGATCAGGACGAAATCCCCCGTCCGCTCCGTCCCCAGGTCGGGATAGCGCGGGTCGAAGCGGAAGTCCGCCGCGCCGAGCTCGATCACGCGCTGGAACCGGTCGGCCTCGGGGACTCCGGAGGAGACAAGCGCGGCGTGCACGGAGTCGAGCACCGACGCCTTGAAGGCGTCGCTCTTGGGCTTGCGCACGGTCACCGTCACTAGCGGCATGGCGCCCTCCTTGCGATTGCCTCCGATGGCCGAGCGGCGTTCGCGAAGTCCGTGGCGCGCAGGCGGCGCGCTTGCGCTTCGTAGAGCTGCGATTCGATCCGGCCATTCATGGTCTTTCCCGCTGGGTGGTGGTTGACCAGGCCAGGTTAGTCGTGAACAATGTATTTGTGAAACGAATTCTTGAAATATCATCCATAAACTTCGCTCATTGACAGATGAACGCCAACCTCGACATCGACCTCCTGCGCAGCTTCGCCGCCGTGGCGGACAGCGGCAGCTTCACCGCCGCCGGCGAGCTGGTGGCGCGCACGCAATCCGCGGTGAGCCTGCAGATCAAGCGGCTGGAGGAAACCCTGGGGCAGAAGGTGTTCGAGCGCACCAGCCGCTCGCTCGCCCTCACGCCCGCGGGCGACACGCTGCTCGGCTACGCGCGCCGCATCCTCGAGCTCAACGACGAGTCGGTACGGCGCATGGCCGAGCCTCCCGTGACCGGCGTGATCCGCCTGGGCATCACCGAATATTTCGTGCCCACCGAGCTGCCGCGCATCCTCTCGCGCTTCGCGGCCGCCTATCCGGGCGTGCAGCTCGAAGTGCGCATGGGCCTCTCGCGCGACCTGCGCCAGGAATTGACGGCCGGGTCGCTCGACGCGGTGATCGTGCGACTCGCGCCCCACGAGCGCGGCAAGGCGATCTGGAGCGAAGCGCAGGTCTGGGTGGCGCGCGAAGGCCTCGAGCCGGGACGCGGCGATGTCGTCGCGCTCGCACTGCTGCCGCCGCCGTGCGTGCTGCGCGAGCACGCCCTCGCGTCGATGAAGCGGCTGCGGCGCCCGTGGAAGCTCGCCTTCACGGGATCGAGCATGGCGAGCGTGCAGGCCGCGGTGAGCGCGGGCCTGGGGCTGTCCATCATCCCGCGTTCGTCGCTCCAGCCGGGCATGCGCGTCCTCGCCCGCGGCGCGGGCTATCCGGATCCGGGGCGGCTGGAGGTGGGCGTGCTGCGAGGCGCGCGAGCCCAGAAGGACATCGTGGACGCGCTCGAGCGCGTCGTCCGGGAGACGCTGGACGTGCTCGCGCTGGGCCGCGCGGCCGCCTGACGTCCGCTAGGCGGGCCGCCTTTCGAGCACCGCCTGCGCGAGCGTGCCGCTGTCGACATGCTCGAGCTCCCCTCCCACGGGAAGGCCGCGCGCGATCCGCGTCACCTTCAGGCCCTTCCCCGCGAGCAGCTCGCTGATGTAGTGCGCCGTGGCCTCGCCCTCGACCGTGAAGTTGGTCGCGAGGATCACTTCCTTCACCGCCCCGTCGGTCGCGCGCTTCACGAGGCGGTCGAGGTGGATCTCGCGCGGGCCGATCCCGTCGAGCGGCGAAAGCCGCCCCATGAGCACGAAGTAGAGCCCGGCGTAGCTCTGCGTCTGCTCCATCATCAGCAGGTCGCCCGGCGATTCCACCACGCAAAGCAGCGACGCGTCGCGCCGCGGCGAGGCGCAGACCGAGCAGACTTCGGCCTCGGTGAATGTGTTGCAGCGCGCGCAGTGGCGTATGCGCGCGAGCGCTTCGGTGAGCCCGCGCGCCAGGCGCTCGGCGCCCTTCGCGTCGCGCTGCAGGAGGTGGTACGCCATGCGCTGCGCCGACTTCGGGCCCACGCCCGGAAGGCAGCGCAGCGCCTGGATCAGCTCCTCGAGCGCGGCCGGCTTCTCCATCGCCTCAGAACGGCAGGCCCAGTCCCGGCGGCAGGTTGAGGCCCGCGGTGAAGCCGGCCATCTTCGCCTGCGCGGTAGCCTCGGCCTTCGCGACCGCGTCGTTCACGGCGGCCATGACGAGGTCCTCGAGCATGTCCTTGTCCTCGCCGAGGAGGCTCGGGTCGATCGTCACGCGCTTCACCGCGTGCTTGCAGGTCATCACGACCTTCACCAGGCCCGCGCCCGACTGGCCCTCGACCTCGATCGTCGCGAGCTCCTCCTGCACGCGCTTCATGTTCTCCTGCATCTGCTGCGCCTGCTTCATCAGGGCGCCGAGCCCGCCTTTGTTGATCATCTCGTCACCTCTTGTCGCTCGATGGGTTGCCCGGCGCGCCCTCGTCGGCCGGCCGGATGGAAGAGGACACGACCTCGGCGCCGAGATCGCGCACCAGGTCGCGCACGAACGGATCGTCCTCGATCGCCTCGGCGGCGTCGGCCTGGCGTGCGGCCATCTCGCGCGACTTCGCCGCCGCCACGCTGGTTCCATCGGTGCTGCCCACGCGCACCGTGAGCCGCAACGACGGGCCGAAGTGCGCAACGAGCGCCGCCTTGAGCTTGTCCTGGTACGCGCGCTCGGCGTACATGCGATGGGACTCGGGAACCACGAGCTCCAGGTGCCCGTTCTCGAACGACGCGAGCTCGCCGTGGCGCGCGACCATGCCCGCCATGCCGGTGAGGTCGAGCTTCGCGACGAACGCGGGCCAGTCGCCCTCGAATCGCGCCGCCGCCCCGGCGGGCGACCCGGGTGCGCCCGGCGTTTCGCGCGCGACCGGCGCGGGCGCCGGCGATGCGCCGGCGTTCGACGCGCGCGTCTTCGCCGCGACCTGCTTAGGCGGGGGCGCCTCGCGCTCCGCCTGCGCTCGCGCCGGAGCGTCCATGAACGAGAGCATGCGCAGCAGCGCCATGCTGAAGCCGGCGAACTCGTCGGGCGCCAGCGACAGGTCGCGCCGCGCGAGCACCGCGATCTGGTACATCACCTGCACGCGCCCGGCGTCGAGGCGGCTCGCGAGCGCGGCGATGCGCGGGGCGTCCGGATCGTCGCCCGGGGGCGCCACGCCCGCCTGCGCGAGGGCCACGCGATGCAGGATGCCGGCGATCTCCTCGAGCGCGGTGTCGAGCGAGACGCTGCGCGCGGCGATGCGCTCGGCCTCGCGCACCGTCCCGGCACCGTCGCCTTCGACGACGCGCTCGAGCAGCGGCCACAGCAGGTCGCCGCCGAGGGAGCCCAGCATGTCGGCGACCTGCGCGGCGGTGACGCGTCCCGCGCCGTGCGCGATCGCCTGGTCGAGGAGGCTCAGGCTGTCGCGCAGGCTTCCCGCCGCCGCCTTCCCGAGGTGCAGCAACGCTGTCTCCTCGTAGGGGATCTTCTCGGCCTCGAGCACGCGCTTCAGGTGCTCGGCGATGAGCGCGGGCGCGAGCGGCTTCAGGTTGAACTGCAGGCAGCGCGACAGGACGGTCACCGGCACGCGCTGCGGATCCGTCGTCGCGAGGATGAACTTCACGTGCTCCGGCGGCTCCTCGAGCGTCTTCAGCATCGAGTTGAAGGCATGCCGCGAGAGCATGTGCACCTCGTCGATGATGTAGACCTTGAAGCGGCCCGACACCGGCATGTACTGCGCCGTATCGAGCAGCTCGCGCATCTCGTCCACCTTGGTGTTGGTGGCGGCGTCCACCTCGAGCAGGTCCACGAAGCGGCCGGCGTCGATCTCGGTGCAGGCGCGGCACTTGCCGCACGGGTGCGCCGTGATCCCGGTCTCGCAATTGATCGCCTTGGCGAGAATGCGTGCGAGCGTGGTCTTGCCCACGCCGCGCGTGCCGGTGAAGAGGTACGCGTGGTGCAGGCGCTTCGACTCGAGGGCGTTGACGAGCGCCGTGACGACGTGCGGCTGGCCGACGATTTCCTCGAAGACCCGGGGACGCCACTTGCGGGCGAGAACTTGATAGGTCATCGGCGAGAAAGAAGGAATGGCGAGCCTGACCCCCGGCACTTGAAGGAATCGACTATGGCTGCTTCGTTCCCGACCTGACCAGGTTCGCCGCCCTTCAATGCGGGGAGGCCCGCCGAGAGAATTATGACACGCCGCGGCCCGCCTCGACCGCGCACGTGCGAAATCCCGCGAACACGTCGTCGCGCCCCGCCAGGTAGAAGTTGCGGAAGCGGTTGTGGGCGAGCCGCGAGCGGGTCGCGAAGCTGCCGCCGCGCAGGACGTAGTGCGAATGGAACCAGGGCTCCGAATAGTCGCGGTACGGATCGGGCCGGAATCCGGGATAGGGAGCGAACGGGCTCGACGTCCACTCCCAGACGCTCCCCAGCAGGAGCCGCAGGCCGGAGCGCGAAGGGGCCGGGTCCCGCGCGGCGCACGACGGGCCCGAGGCGCGATAGTCGAGCGCCTCGCCCTCGCCCATCGGCGCATCGCCCCAGGGAAAACGATCGCCGGCTCCGCCGTTGCGCGCCGCGAATTCCCATTCCGCTTCCGTGGGCAGGCGGCGGTTCGCCCAGCGGCACCACGCCAGCGCCTCGTGCAGGCTCGCGTGAACCATGGGTGCCGACGCATCGACGGGCGCCCGGCGATCGAAACGGCGCGCGCTCCAGCCGCCGTCCTCGCGCTTCCAGTCGCGCGGCGCCTGCCGGGCCTGCGCCTCGCGCCACGCCCAACCGTCGCCGGTCCACAGCTCGCGCCGCCCGTAGCCGCCGTCCTCGGTGAACGCGATGAAATCGCCCTGCAGGACGGGAAACGACGACATCGCGAACGCATCCACGGGGGTGGAGTGCGCCCATTTCTCGTTGTCGAAGACGAACGCGCGCTCGTGCCGGGGCGTGCCGAGCATGAACTCGCCGCCCGCGAACGCGATGTCGCGTGCCACCTCGACGCGCGCGCGGGATGGCTCCCCGGCTCCCAGCCGCGGCGCGGGAAGGCCCAGCGTCTGCAGCGTCATCAGCAGCGCCTCGCCGTGCATGTCCTCGTGCAGCAGCGCGAGCTCGAAGAAGTAGCGCTCGTCTTCGGGCGTGCGGGCAAGCGCCTCGAGCGTGGCCTCGAGCGTGTCGTCCATGTAGTCGCGCAGCGCGCTGGCGGGCGGATACGGCAATTGCCATCGCGAATCGTGCGCAACGGTGCTCGAATCGAAGAGCCCGTCGGCGCCTTCGAGCATCGAGGGGCGCGGCGCCGCGCCGGGACGGTGGCGAAGGCACCAGTACTCCTGGAACCACGCGAGGTGCGCGAGCTCCCAGAGCGGCGGGTTGACGATCGCGATGCACGGCACGGCAAGCCGCGCGAGGTCGAGATGCGCGTAGATGCCGAGCGAGCGCCGTCGCGCGTCCTCGAGGGCGCCGGCCAGGCGGCCGCCTTCGTATAATCCGCCGATGGGGCTCGCCAAACCTGTCGTTTGCATCGTGACGCCCGGGACGAGAAGCGCGAACAACGGCAACTGGCGCACCGCGGTGCGATGGGCCGGGATGCTGCGCGATCGCTACCGGGCCATTGTACAGACGAGCTGGGAGGGCGAAGCGGCCGACGCGCTCATCGCGTTGCACGCGCGCCGCAGCGCCGAATCGATCGCGCGCTTCCACGCCGCGGCGCAAGGCCGGCGCATGGCGGTGGTGCTCACGGGCACGGACCTGTATCGCGATCTTCCGGAAAGCCGCGAGGCCGCGCGCTCGCTCGACCTCGCCGATCGCATCGTCGTGCTCCAGGACGATGCCCCGAAGCTCCTGCGCCCCGAATGGCGGCGCAAGTGCGAGGTGATCTTCCAGTCGGCGCGCCCGCTCGCCGCGGCGCGCAAGCGCAGCGGCCGCCTCGACTGCGTCGTGGTGGGACACCTGCGCGAGGAGAAAGACCCGCGCACGCTCTTCGCGGCGATCCGCCGGCTTCCGCCCGACCTGGCGATCCGCGTGCGTCACGTGGGCGCCGCTCTCGACGCGAAGCTCGGCGCGGAAGCGCGCGCGCTCGCCCGCGCCGAGCCGCGCTACCGCTACGCCGGCGCGCTGCCCCATGGCCTCGCGCGCGCCGCGATGCGCGCCGCCCATGTGCTGCTCCACCCCTCCATCGCCGAGGGAGGCGCCAACGTGATCGTCGAGGCCATCGCCTCCGGCACGCCGGTCATCGCGAGCCGCATCTCGGGCAACGTGGGCATGCTGGGCGCCGGTTATCCCGGCCTCTTCGAGCCGCGCGACGCCGATGGCCTCGCCGCCCTCCTCGTCCGCGCCTGCGAGGACCCGCGCTTCCTCCCGCGCCTGCGCGAAGCCTGCGCCCGCCGCCGGCTGCTCTTCCGCCCGCAGGCCGAGGCCGCGGCCATTCGACGCCTCGCCGCCGCCTTGACCGCGCGGCGGTAGAATCGCCTCTACGGCTTCGGCGGAGAGGTCCATGGATATGCAGGTCCGGCTCACCCAGTTCAGCCACGGCGGCGGATGCGGCTGCAAGATCGCGCCCGGCGTGCTGGAGCAGATCCTCGCGAAGAGCGCGCCGTCGCTCGTGCCGAAGGACCTGCTGGTCGGCATCGAGACCAGCGACGACGCGGCGGTCTACCGCCTGAACGACCGCCAGGCCATCGTCGCCACGACGGACTTCTTCATGCCGATCGTGGACGACCCGTTCGATTTCGGCGCCATCGCGGCCACCAACGCGATCTCCGACGTGTACGCGATGGGCGGGCAGCCGCTCTTCGCGCTCGCGCTGGTCGGCATGCCGGTGAGCCAGATCCCGCTCGAGGTGATCCGCAAGATCCTCGAGGGCGGCGAGTCGGTCTGCGCGCGCGCCGGCATCCCGATCGCGGGCGGGCACACGATCGATTCCGTCGAGCCGATCTACGGCCTGGTCGCCATCGGCCTCGTGGACCCGAAGAACGTGAAGCGCAACGCGGGGGCGAAGCCCGGCGACAAGCTGATCCTCGGCAAGCCGCTCGGCGTCGGCATCTACAGCGCGGCGCTCAAGAAGGGCCGCCTGGACCCGGCGGGCTACAAGGCGATGATCGAGGCCACCACGAAGCTCAACACGCCCGGCCCGCGCCTGGGGGAGATGGAAGACGTCCACGCGCTCACCGACGTGACCGGCTTCGGCCTCCTCGGCCACCTGCTCGAGATCGCCAAGGGCTCGCACGCGGCGGCACGCGTGCAATGGGACGCGGTCCCGCTGCTGCCCCACGCCATCGAGCTGGCGCGCGAGGGCATCCTCACCGGCGCCTCGGGCCGCAACTGGTCCGGTTACGGCGTGAACGTGAAGCTCGGCGCGAAGCTGGGCGAGGCCGAGAAGGCGCTCCTCACCGATCCCCAGACGAGCGGCGGGCTCCTCGTGGCGTGCGCGCCGAAAGCTTGCGGCGCCGTCCTCGACTTGTTCCAGTCGGAGGGTTTCGGGCAAGCGGCGGTCATCGGCGAAGTGATGGAAGGGTCGCCCGCCGTCGTGGTCGAATAGATTTTCGGCGGCGCTCGGCCGCCGGGAGGTGTGCATGAAGAAACCGGCCGTCCGGGCATCTTCCGCCCTGTCCGCATCCACGTCGCGGCGTGATCTCGCCTGGAGCTACGGGCAGGTGCGCGCCGCCACGCTAGCGCTCGCCGCCCCGCTGTCGGCCGAGGACTGCGCCATCCAGTCGATGCCGGACGCGAGCCCGGTGAAGTGGCACCTCGGCCACACGACGTGGTTCTTCGAGACCTTCGTGCTCGCGCCGCGCGGGCTGGCACCCTTCGATCCCGCGTTCCGCACGCTCTTCAATTCCTACTACCACTCGGTGGGCGACCGGCATCCGCGGCCGCAGCGCGGCCTGCTCTCGCGCCCGTCGCTCGACGAGGTGCTCGCCTACCGCGCCCATGTCGACACCGCGATGGGCGAGCTGCTGGCCGCCGGTGCGCTGGACGAAGCCGAAGCGGCGCTGGTCGAGCTGGGCGTCAACCACGAGCAGCAGCACCAGGAGCTGGTCCTCACCGACGTGAAGCACCTGCTGTCGTGCAATCCCCTGCGCCCCGCCTACCGCAAGCATTGGCCCCTCACGCGGATACTCGCGTGCGAGAAGCGCTGGCTCCCGGTCGCGGGCGGCGTCCGCGAGATCGGGCACGCGGGGCCCGGCTTCGCGTTCGACAACGAATCGCCACGCCATCGCGTGGTCCTCGAGGACTTCGAGATCGCGCCCCATCCCGTCACCCATGGCGACTTCCTCGCGTTCATCGAGGACGGCGGCTACCGCAGGTCGCAGCTCTGGCTCTCCGCGGGCTGGGACGTCGTCGTCGCGCGCGGATGGGAGGCTCCGGCCTATTGGGAGCAGCGCGACGGGCAATGGCAGACGTTCACGCTGCACGGCATGGCCCCCATCGAGGACCACACGCCGGTGTGCCACGTGAGCTTCTACGAGGCCGAGGCGTACGCGCGCTGGGCGGGCGCGCGGCTCCCCACCGAGGCCGAATGGGAAATCGCCCTCGCGGCCACGCCGGTGGAGGGCAATTTCGCGGAGAGCGGCGCGCTGCACCCGCTGGCGCCGCACGAGCCGCCCGCGCCGGGCACGCTCGCCCAGGCCTTCGGCGACGTGTGGGAATGGACGCGCAGCGACTACGCGCCGTATCCCGGCTACCGTCCCGCCGCGGGCGCGGTCGGCGAGTACAACGGGAAATTCATGGCGAACCAGTACGTGTTGCGGGGAGGCTCGTGCGCCACGCCCGCCTCGCACATCCGCGCGACGTACCGCAACTTCTTCCCCGCGGACGCGCGCTGGCAGTTCTCCGGATTGCGCCTGGCGCGCTGACCCTCTCCCCGGCCCTCTCCCAAGGGAGAGGGTGACCACTCAGGCGGCGTGGAAGACGAAGTAGGCGGCGCCGGAGTTCGTCCAGTGGCGCAGCGTCCGGAAGCCCGCCTCGCGCAGCAGGCGTTCGAACTCGGCCGCGGTGTACTTGTAAGAGTTCTCGGTGTGGATGCGCTCGCCGGCCTTGAAGTCGCGCACGGTGCCGCCGCCCAGCTGGACGCGCTGTGCGCGCAACAACTCGAGGTGCATCTCGATGCGGCCCTCGGCTTCGTTGTAGAAGCCGCGGTGCGCGAACGCGTCCACGTCGAAATCGAAGCCGAAGCGCCGGTTCAGGTGCGCGAGCATGTTGCGGTTGAACGCCGCCGTCACGCCAAGCGCATCGTCGTAGGCGGCGTCGAGCACCCCCCGGTCCTTCTTGCCGTCCACGCCGATGAGCAGTCCGCTGCCCGGCCGTGCGGCGCACTCGCGATGGATGCGGGCGAGGAACTCCACCGCTTCGCGCGGCGTGAAGTTGCCGATGCTCGAGCCGGGATAGAAGAATGCCGCGGGGCGAGCGTCGAGGATGCCGTCGAGGGGAAGCCCGCAGGCGAAATCCGCCACGACGCCCACCATCTCGACGCGCGGGAAATCAGGCGCCATGCGCGAGAGAGCGCGCTCGATCTCGCCCGCCGCGATGTCGACCGCGATGTAGCGCACCGGATCCAGGAACGGCAGCCACGATTGCGCCTTGCAGCAATCGCCCGCGCCAAGATCCACGAGCTGGCGCCCGAGGCCCACGACGGCCGCGATCTCCGAGCGATGCTCGCGGAACAGCGCGATCTCGGTGCGCGTGGGGTAGTACTCGGGCAGCCGGCAGATGGCGCCGTAGAGCGCGCAGCCGAGGTCGTCGTAGAAGTAGCGTGGCGCGACGCTCGCGGGCGATTCCAGGAGCCTCGCGACGACCGCCGAGCGCTCGTCGTCGTGGCCCGCCGGGGCGGCCCGGTCCACGATGCGCGTGGCGATCGGCTTATCGTCCGGCATGGGGCGCTTCGGCCACGAGCTTCTCGACCGTCTTCAACGATTCGCCCTCGTCCCAGTCGCGCTCGCCGAAGACCCAGTAGCGGACCTCGCCGTGCGCGTCGACGAGGAACGACATGGGGAGCCCCTTCGCGCCCCAGGCCTCGGCGGCCTCCTGGTCGGGATCGAGCAGCACGCGCAGGGAAAGGCCCGCCTTGCGCAGGAAGGCCTCGATCTTCGGGCGCGATTCTCCGTAGTTCACCGCGAGCACCTCGAACGGCTGGCCCGACAGCTTCTGGTGCAGGCGCTGGATCGAGGGCATCTCCGCGATGCACGGCTCGCACCACGTCGCCCAGAAATTCACCAGCACCACCCGCCCCTGCAACGAGCGCAGGTCCGCCTTCTGGCCGCCCAGGTCCGTCAAGGCGAGCGCGGGCGTGGGCTTGCCGGTCCACGGCCGGATCGGCTGCTCGGCGAAGGCGAGCAGGGCCGCCGCCGCGGCGAGCGCGGCCATCGGGCGCCACAGGCGCTTCATCGGACGAGGGTCCCGGCGCGAGCGCGCGCTCAGGCGATCTCCTGCGAGGTGATCTGGTAGCTGAAGTGCTCCGGATCGAGGCTGTCGCGCCGGCCTTCCGCCGTCTCGCTCTGCGGATACATGAGGAAGTTGACGGGGCCGTGCGCGGAGCCGGGCAGCTCGACGTCGTTCGCGTAGTTGTAGCCCAGCCAGTTCATCTCCCACGATCCGAACAGGCGCTTGCGCGCGGCGACCACCATGGGATCGTCGATCTTCTTGCCGCCCTGCTCCTCGAGGATCACCTTGCGCACGTCCGCGGGATCCACCGGGACCCAGCCGTGGGCCTTCGAGTAGAACTCGGCGCGGCAGTGCTGCGCCTTGGTGATGTCGCCGCTCTTGCCGAGGCTCTTGTAGCCCAGCTTCGAATCGGCGACGCGGATGCCGTACATGTCCCGCGCGGCAATCCCCTGGGAGCGCGCGAGCGTGGTGAAGAGCGCATTGAGGTCCGCGCACTTGCCGCCCCAGGTCTTGTTCTCGACCATGAAGCCGACGTCGCCCGTGCCGCAGCCGCGCGTCTTCGGATCGCGATAGGTGTTGTCGACGATCCATTCGTAGATCGCGCGCGCCTTCTCGACCTCGTCGCCGGCGCCCTTCACGATCTCGGAGGACAGCGCGCGCACCGCGCCGCCGGTCGGCATGTGCGACGTGGACTGCGTGTATCGCATGAGGACCACGGGATTCTCGGGAATCGGGTTGCCCGCCTGCGACAGGTCCACCCGCGCGTCGCGTGTGGCGAAGCGGCTTTTCAGCACCATCACCGGCTTCACGCCCGCATCCCACTGGCCGCACACCATTCCGGCGCCGTACATCGGATCGACCGCATAGCGGGCGTTGCCGCCCTCGGCCTCGAACGAGTTGCCGAGCGCCTTGAGGAACGGCCGGTCCTCCGTGAGCGGGACCGGCAGCCACACGCGCGTCACTCCGTTGGGATTCAGGATCTCGACGCGGGTGGTGACCTCGAACGTGCGCCACGCGTCGGGGGCCGTGCCCTCGGCAAGCACGCGGGTGGAGGGAAGCGCGAGGCCCGCGCCGGCGGCTCCGGTCAGGCGGATAAAATCACGACGATCCATGGGGTTTTTCTCCGTGGGGAAACGGGTCGGAAACGATGATAGCAAAGGCGCGGCTTGTCATAGGACAAGGGGAACGGCGCGGGCATTCCGATAAAATCCATTCTTTGTCGCAGTTCGTCGCATGACCGCCGCGGAACCTTTCTTGCGCCTCGCCTTCGACCTCGCCTTCGAGGACCTCTACCATCATGCCGGGCTCGCGCGCCTCGACGCAGCGTTTTCGGGCTGGCTGCGCGAATCCGATGCGACGCTGCACGAGCGCTGGGCCGCGGCCCGCTCGATGCCAGCCGGCCTCGCGTACAAGGAGGAAGCCGAGCTCCTGATCGCCGTGGCCCCGCATCTCGACCGCTTCGTCGCGCGCCTCTTCGGCATCGAGGACGCGTGGGAAGCGCTCTTCGACGGCCACCAACGGCTCGACCCGCTCTTCCGCGTGAAGCGCAAGTTCGTGCAGCGCCGCGCGATGCTGAAGATCAAGAGCGACGCCGCGCAGTCGCTCGACGGCCCGGCGCTCGAGGCCGAGGTCGCGGCGCTGCTGGGCGGCGCCTTCGACGAGCTCGCCTTCGCCGAGCGCATCCTCGAGTGGCTGGCCGACGAGCCGGCTCACGCCGCGGAGCTGGCGCTCGCCGAGCGCTTCAGCGCCTGGGCGGCGCACACGGCGGAAGGCCGCCGGCGCTACCGCAGCGGCGTGCTCTTCAAGCCTCCCCAGCGCGTGGATCCGCTTCATCTCGTGCCGCTGCAAACAGACGCGAGCGCGGGATATTCCGTGCACACGCTGCACCACATCCGGCGGCGCGAGGGCTTCGGCCTCACGGACCCGGGCACCGGCCTCGCGGGCGCCCTCGACGAGGCGAACTACTGCATCTGGTGCCACGAGCAGGGCAAGGACTCGTGCTCCAAGGGCCTGCCCGAAAAGCCCGCCGCGGACGGCAGCATCGCCTTCAAGAAGAGCCCCTTCGGCGTGCCGCTCCACGGCTGCCCGCTCGAGGAGCGCATCTCGGAATTCCACAAGCTGAAGACCGAGGGGTGGGCGGTGGGTGCGCTGGCGATGATCGTCATCGACAACCCCACGGTGTGCGGCACCGGCCACCGCATCTGCAACGACTGCATGAAGTCGTGCATCTACCAGCGTCAGACGCCGGTCGACATCCCGCAGGCGGAGACGCGCACGCTGAAGGACGTGCTCGAGCTGCCGTGGGGGTTCGAGATCTATTCGCTGCTCACGCGCTGGAACCCGCTCAACCTGCGCCGCCCGCTGCCCGTGCCGCCCACCGGCAAGCGCGTGCTCGTGGTCGGCATGGGCCCGGCCGGCTTCACGCTCGCGCACCACCTGCTCAACGACGGGCACACGGTGGTCGGCGTCGACGGCCTCAAGATCGAGCCGCTCGACGCCTCGGTCTCCGGCGTGAAGCCGGACGGCACGCGCGTCGCGTTCCGTCCCATCCACCGCATCGAGGAGCTGCGCGAGCCGCTGGACAGCCGCGTGATGGCGGGCTTCGGCGGCGTGGCCGAGTACGGCATCACGGTGCGCTGGGACAAGAACTTCCTCAAGATGGCGCGCCTGCTGGTGGAGCGGCGCGGCGAGTTCGCGATGTTCGGCGGCGTGCGCTTCGGCGGGACGCTCACGGCGGACGGCGCCTTCGCGCTGGGCTTCGACCACATCGCGCTCGCGGCCGGCGCCGGCAAGCCCACGGTGCTCGACATGCCGAACGGGCTCGCGCGCGGCGTGCGCACCGCGTCCGATTTCCTGATGGGATTGCAGCTCACCGGCGCCGCGCGCACCGATTCGATCGCGAACCTCCAGGTACGGCTGCCGATCGTCGTGGTGGGCGGCGGCCTCACGGCCATCGACACGGCGACGGAGTCGCTCGCGTACTACCCGGTTCAAGTCGAAAAATTCCTCGCGCGCTACGAGCAGCTCGCGGCCGAGCGCAGCGCCGGCGCGGTGCGCAACGAATGGAACGACGAGGAGACCGGGGTCGCCGAGGAATTCCTCACGCACGCGCTCGCCATTCGTGCCGAGCGGGCGGCCGCCGCGGCCGAGGGCCGGGCGCCGCGCATCCTCGAGCTGCTGCAATCCTGGGGCGGCGCGACGATCGCCTATCGCAAGCGCCTCATCGACAGTCCCTCGTACACGCTGAACCACGAGGAAGTGGAGAAGGCGCTCGAGGAAGGCATCCGCTTCGCCGAGGGCCTCACCCCGCTGCGCGTCGAAGTGGACGACCTCGGCCACGCACGCGCGCTCACGGTGCGCGCGCAGGCGGCCGACGCGCAGGGCAACGCGTCCACGCGCGAGCTGGAGCTGCCCGCGCGCACCGTGCTCATCGCGGCCGGCACGCAACCCAACACCGTGCTCGCGCGCGAGGATCCCGCGCATTTCGTGCTCGACGGGCGCTACTTCCAGGCGCTGGATGAGGAGGGCAACCCCGTGTCGCCCGAGCGCACGCCGAAACCCTCCGAGCCGCGCGTGCTGATGTCGCGCGAGGCCGACGGGCGCTTCGTGAGCTTCTTCGGCGACCTGCATCCCTCGTTCTACGGCAACGTGGTGAAGGCGATGGCTTCCGCGAAGCAGGGCTTCCCGGTGGTGAGCCGCGTGCTCGCGCGGCGCGAATCGCGCCCGGCGCAGCAGACCAAGCGCTTCCTGTCGATGCTCAACGTCGAGCTGCGCGCCGTCGTGCATCACGTCGAGCGCCTGACGCCGAAGATCGTCGAGGTGGTGGTGCGTGCCCCGCTCGCAGCGCGCCGCTTCCACCCGGGACAGTTCTACCGGCTGCAGAACTTCGAATCGCTCGCCGCGCATCCGGAAGGCACGCGCCTGGCGATGGAGGGCCTCGCCCTCACCGGCGCGTGGGTCGATCGCGAGAAGGGCCTCGTGTCCACCATCGTGCTCGAGATGGGCGGCTCGAGCGACCTCTGCGCCCTGCTCGAGCCCGGCGAGCCCGTCATCCTCATGGGACCGACCGGGACGCCGACCGAGACGCCCGGCGACGAGACGGTGGTGCTCGTCGGCGGCGGGCTCGGCAATGCGGTGCTCTTTTCCATTGGAGCCGCGCTCCGCGCGGCCGGCTCGCGCGTGCTGTACTTCGCCGGCTACAAGAAGCTTCAGGACCGCTACAAGGTGGCGGAGATCGAGGCGGCGGCCGACGAGGTCGTGTGGTGCTGCGACGAGGCGCCAGGATTCGCGCCGGCGCGACACGGAGACAAGGCGTTCGTCGGCAGCATCGTCGAGGCGATGGCCGCGCACGCGAGCGGCAATCTCGGCACCGCGGCGGTGCGCATGCAGGACGCCGACCGGCTCGTCGCCATCGGCTCCGACGGCATGATGGCCGCGGTCGCGCGCGCCCGGCACGCGATCCTCGCGCCCTATCTCAAGAAGGCGCACGTCGCCATCGGCTCGATCAACTCGCCGATGCAATGCATGATGAAGGAGATCTGCGCGCAGTGCCTGCAGCCGCACGTGGATCCCGCCACCGGCAAGACGACCTACGTGTTCTCCTGCTTCAACCAGGACCAGCCGCTCGACGTGGTGGACTTCCCGGGACTGCGCGCGCGACTCGGGCAGAACTCGCTGCAGGAGAAGCTCACCGCGCAGTGGATCGATCGCGCCCTGAGGAGCGAGGGCACGCGGCCCGGGAAAGGCTGACCAGCGCCCCTAGTCGCGCAGCGCGCCGAGCAGCCGCTGCACGAAACCGTCCACGGACGGGTTGTCGATCCAGCGCACGACCGCCACCAGGTCGTGGTCGGGATCGACGTAGATCACGTTCGTCCCGTTGCCGATGTGCGCGAAGGCGCTCGCCGGCGCGCTCGGGAAGCGCTTGCGGTCGCGGTTGTTGAACCAGTTCATGAAGCCGTAGCCGGGCTCGACGGGCGTGGGCGTGAGCGCCCAGTCGACCCATCGGTCCGAGAGCACCTGGCGATCCTTCCACCGGCCGTGGCGCAGCGTGAGATACCCAAAGCGCGCCATGTCGTACGCGTCGATGAACATGCCGCCGCCCCAGTGCCCTCCCCCGGTCACCGACTGCACGAGCTCACCGTCGAGCACCACCCACGAATTCTCGTAGCCGAACCAGCGCCAGCGGTCCGAGGCGCCGATGGGATCCATGATCGTCTCCTTCAGCACCTGCGGCAGCGGCCGGCGCCACACCTGGAGCGCGGCAAGTGCCAGCACGTTCACGCGCACGTCGTTGTACTTGTACGACGTGCCGGGCGGATTGCGCTTGCGGGTGAGCCACTCGCCCGGCGGACCCGGACGATCGGCCCAGTCGGGCTTGCCCCACAGCGTGCCTTCCCAATCGCTCGTCTGGCGCAGCAGGTGGTTCCACGTGATGCCGCGGTTGTGCGGCGTGTCGAAGAGCCGGATGAAATCGGTGCCGCCCACGCGATCGGATTTCTCCATCGGCGCCGGGCGCCAGGGCAGGATCGGGCCCACGTAGTCGCGCACCGGATCGTCGATGCTGCGGATCATGCCGCGGTCGAACGCGACCCCGACCACGCTCGAGAGGAAGCTCTTCGTCACGCTGTAGGTCATGTCCACGCGCGCGGGCTCGCCCCACTGCGCGACGAGATAGCCCCCACGCACGATGACGCCGGTCGGTTCCCCGCGCTCCTGGAACGGCCCGATCGCGACCCCGAACGGCTCGCGACCGAAGGTCTGGTAATGCGCCATGAGGAGGTCGCGCGGGCTGCGCGACTCGTTCGCCACCGCGAAATCGATGGCGTCCTTGAGCCGGGCTGGGTCGAAGCCCGCGTCGGCCGGGCTCCTCTGTTCCCATTCGCGATCGGGGTAATGGGGGGCGGCGGCCTGCGCGAACGGCGGCAGGACGACGAGGGCCAGGACGGCCAGCGCGCGGGAAAGCATGGCGGGATATTACTGCGTGCAGCCGTCGTACCCGCGCAAGCGGGTACCCATGGACTCCCGCCTACGCGGGAATGACGCTACCTGGGTACGTTAGTCCGCGGAGAGTCCGAGCAGCGAAAGACCGACGGCGAGCGCCGCCTTGCGGCCGCGCAGCTCCATCCGCAGCGTCTCCACCTCGCGGACCAGCTCCGGAGGGGCGTCGACCACCTGCCGCAGGTTCTCCTCGCTGTCGCGAAGCGACTCGTGCAGCCGCTCGATCCGGCGCATGTGCAGCTGCACTTCGTGCTCGAGCGTCTTGCGCTCCAGGTCGTCCATCATGGCGGCGGGGAAAGCCGGGGAATGCCGTAGACAGGGGGATTATCGGGCCGGAGAGCGGCCGGTTCTGTGCAATTCTTCACACTTGGCTCCCGGCGGCGGGACGGCGGCGTTGCGAACGTAACCGGCCATTGTCCGTTCGAGGGCGGGGGAAATTCCCCGGCAGGTTTTTGATCCAAATCGAGCGGAAGGGCCGACCTTCGGGCATGATGGAACGGCCCGCAACGAGGCAAACCTATGAAAGGAAAGCGCTGAATGGCAAAACCGAACTACGCGTTCCAAAAAAGGCAGAGGGAGCTCGCGAAGAAGCAGAAGAAGGAGGCGAAGAAGCTGCAGCGCGCCGCCGCCCAACAGACGGAAGAGCCGCAGCCGGCCCCGCCGCCGGCCGGCGAGGCCGTGAAGTAACACCCGCGGGCCCGGCCCGCGCTACGGATACGTCGAGAAGCCGAACCGATTGCCGGACGTGTTGGCCCGGCGCGTGAACTGGACCTGGCTCCAGTCGTTCGATTCGATCGCCTGGCGGAAGAGCTGGCGGTACTGCTCGATGTGCTGCGCCTCGTTCGGCGAGGCGTCATAGAAGAAGATCAGGTCGGGGAGGCTGGCCGCGCCGCACTGCCCCTGGTACGCGCACGCCATGTTCAGGTCGCGGCTGGCCGCCCCGCACTCCATCCCGTACTCGCACGCGACCAGCCGCCAGGCCTCGATGGCGGCGCGATTGTCGAGCACTTCGTGGTTCGGTCCCACCTCGAGCACCATGTCGTCGAACGTGTTGGACAGGATGGTGCCCGCGCGGAGGATCGCGTCCGGATCGCGGGAAGCGAGAACCTCGCGCAATGCGCCCGCTTGCGCATCCGTGATCTTGCCGTCACCGCGGGTGGGAACGTCGGGAGGGAACATCTCGCGCGCGACGAGGGTCGCCCGCGCCGCCGGGTCTCCCGCGCTCGCCGCGTCCTTCAGCAAGCGCTCGAGCTCAGCGCCGGTCGTCGACACGTCCTCCATGCCCGCGCAGCGCCCGCGCAAGTCGTCGAAGGCCTGCAGCCGCCTCTGCTTGTCCGGGTTCGAATCCGGAATCGTGTCGGCGAACTTCTTCCTCGCGTCGGCGGCGGGCGAGGCGCCTTGCGCCGAGGCTTTGCGATCGGTGCGCGCGGCGCAGGTCGCGAGGATCTTGTAGAGGACGAATTTCGCGTCGGGCGTGGCGGGCGCGCCGGGACCGGTGAGGCGCAGGTAGAGCGGGCGCAGGCTGCGGGCGGTGTCGAATTCCTGCGCGAGCGTCGCAACGGCCGGCGCGCTCGCCGGCGCCCTGCGCAGGACCGACGGTTTCGACACGTCGATCGAGAGGACCGCGGAGGGAGACAGCGTTTCGCGCGTCGCCGCCTTCGCATGCGCGCTACCCGGCTTGGGCGCCGGCCGGTCAGGCTCAGGATTGTGGGTCGTGAAGAGCCAGAGGCTCGCGATGAGCACCGTCGCGAGCAGGAATCCGAGGAGTGCGACGAGGCGTTCCGATCTCACGGTCAGGTCCGGTATTGCTTCCTGGCGAGGCACGCCGATGTCATGGCATTCTAGGCTCACGCAGCCTACCCGCCCGGGTGGGATCGAGCAGGAAGCCGGCATTCGTGGGAATAGACCGCCTTCGCCGTTTGTTTGTCCCTACACCGCGCAGGGGATTTCCTGCGGCGGACGTCGCGGTGCTGGCGCTCGCCGTCACGGTCGCGGTGTTCTCGGCGCTGTACCTCTGAATCCGGAGGTCTTTATGTTCAAGCGCATCGTTTCGAAGGCCGTCACGATCACGATTGTTTCCCTCCTGCTGGGCGCCTGCGCCACCGCCTACGGCCCGGCGCGCACCGACGAGCTCTTCGCCCGGATCCAGCAGGGCATGAGCAAGGACGATGTGCAACGCATCGCGGGCACGCCGGACGAGATGATGCACTTTCCCCTCACGCAGACCGATGCCTGGGGGTATCGGTACTACGACTCGTGGGGGTTCTTCTCGGAGTACTCGGTGACGTTCGGTGCCAACGGACAAGCGGTGGCGATGATCTCGCAGCGGATCGGATACGGCGGGCGCGGAAGCTGATCAGCCAGAGGCTGGCGGGCGGGGAATTGGCGGAGAGGGCGGGATTCGAACCCGCGTTGGGCTATTAACCCAAACACGCTTTCCAGGCGTGCGACTTAAACCGCTCATCCACCTCTCCGTGTACCGCTGAACGCTGTCTTCCCGAGGGTGGATCGCTCGCGGGAAGCCCGAAATTATACCTTGGCGCGCCTGCCCCTCGCGACCCGCCTAGCGCAGCAGCGCCCTCCAGCGGAAGCCGTTCACCTGCCGGTAGAACAGGATCGCGACCAGCAGCACCATCGTGAGGTGCACGGGCCACAGGCCCACCCACCCGGGGATGCGTTGCTGCGCAGTCCAGGCCTGGAAGATCGAGAGCAGGTTGTTGTAGAGCACGTAGATCAGCACCGCGAAGATGAGGTTCCACGAGCGGCCGGAGCGCGGGTTCACGAAGGAGAGCGGAACCGCGAACAGCCCCATGATGAGCACCGCGAGCGGGAGCGCGATCCGCCAGTGCAGCTCCGCGATCTGCTCCGGCTTGGTGGAAGCGAGGAGGTCGAGCGAGCTTATCGCCTTGGACGAGGGCGCCTTGCGCTTGGCCTCGCGCGGCTCGATGCGGATGGCGTAGCGCGCGAAATCGACGGTGCGGTAATCGAGCGTGCCCGGCGTTCCTTCGTAGCGGCGGCCATTCAGCAGCACGATGAAGCGGTCGCCGTTCTCCGCGGTCTCGACGAAGCCCTTCTGGGCCACCACGACGCCGAGCCGGCCGTTCTGCATCGACTGCACGAAGATGTTGTTCACCACGTCGTCGCGCTCGGAGAACTTGTCCACGAAGAACACGCGGTCGGAGCTGCGCGATTCGCGGAACACGCCGGGCGTGATGGCGGAGACCTCGTCGCGGCTCTCGAGGAGGCGCTGGTACTCGGCGCTCTGCTCCTGGGACCACGGCGCGACCACGAGGGAGAGGAGCGCGCAGATGATCGCCACCGGCAGCGCGAACTGCACGACCGGCCGCACCCACGCCGCGATGGACAGCCCCGACGTGAACCAGACCGTCATCTCGCTGTCCCGATAGCTGCGGGTGAGCGCCAGCAGCACGGCCACGAACACCGCGATCCCGAGCAGCACCGGCAGGTAAGTGAGGATGCCGAACGCGATCAGTCCCAGCACCGCCTCCGGGAGCACCTCGCCCACCGAGGCCTTCCCGAGGAACAGGATCAGCAGCCGCGTGAGGATGATCGCGAGCAGCACGCCGACGACGGAGATCGCGATGAGGCTGAATTCGCGGATGAGGCTGCGGTGGAAAATCACGGGGCGGGGATTCGGGGTCTCGGCATGTCTCGGGCGGGGATATAATTCTGCCCTTCGCCACCCCTCCAAGCCGAGGAAAACAAATGGAATTTAACACAAGGAGCGGCAGCCCCGAAAAGCAGCGCACGGGCTGCGTCGTGGTCGGGGTGTTCGAGGGCCGCAAGCTTTCGGAAGCGGCCCAGGCCGTGGACGCCGCCTCGGGTCGCTATCTCACGGATCTCCTGCGCCGCGGCGACCTCGAGTCGCGCGTGGGCGCCACGCTCATGCTGCACAACGTCGCGCGGGTTCCCGCCGAACGCGTGCTGCTCGTGAGCCTGGGCAAGGAGAAGGAATTCCACGAAGGCCCCTATCGCGCCGCGCTCGGCGCCGCGGCGAAGGCGCTGCGCACCACGGGCGCGACCGACGCGATGATCTGCCTCACCGACCTCCCGCTCAAGCGCCGCGACGCCGGGTGGAAGGTCGAGCAGGCGGTGCTCGCGGTGAACGACGCGCTGTATCGCTTCGACCGGCTGAAGAGCAAGCCGAACGGAAACAAGAGCGCCCTGCGCAAGGTGGCGCTCCACGTCTCGAAGCGCGGCGAGGTGGCCGAGGGCGAGGCGGCGATCGCGCGCGCCGCGGCGATCGCGGAAGGTGTGGCCTTCGCCAAGGACCTGGGCAACCTGCCGGCCAACATCTGCACGCCGACCTACCTCGCCGAGCAGGCCGAGGCGCTCGGCAAGGAGCACGGGAGCGTCAAGGTCCAGGTGCTCGACAAGAAGCAGATCGAGAAGCTCGGCATGGGCTCCTTCCTCGCGGTGGCGCAGGGCAGCCGCGAGCCGCCCAAGTTCATCGTCATGGAGTACTTCGGCGGCAAGAAGGGCGACCGGCCCGTGGCGCTCGTCGGCAAGGGCATCACGTTCGACACCGGCGGCATCTCCATCAAGCCCGCCGCCGAGATGGACGAGATGAAGTTCGACATGTGCGGCGCGGCGAGCGTGCTGGGCGTGATGAAGGCGGCGGCGCTCATGCGGCTGCCGCTCAACGTCGTGGGCGTCATTCCCACCACCGAGAACATGCCGGGCGGCAACGCCATCAAGCCGGGCGACATCGTCACCACCATGTCGGGCCAGACGGTGGAGATCCTCAACACGGACGCGGAGGGCCGCCTCATCCTCTGCGACGCCCTCACCTACGTCGAGAAGTACAAGCCCGCCGCCGTGGTGGACATCGCCACGCTCACGGGCGCCATGGTGATCGCGCTGGGCCACGTCGCCACCGGCCTCTTCGCCAACAGCGACCCGCTCGCGCGCGAGCTGCTGCAGGCGGGCGACAGCGCGTGGGACCGTGCGTGGCACATGCCGCTCTGGGACGACTACCAGGAGCAGCTGAAGAGCAACTTCGCGGACTTCCCCAACATCGGCTCGCGCGCCGGCGGCTCGGTCACCGCGGCGTGCTTCCTCTCGCGCTTCGCCAAGAAGTATCCGTGGGCGCACCTGGACATCGCGGGCACCGCGTGGAAGAGCGGCGCGGAGAAAGGCGCCACCGGGCGGCCCGTGGCGCTCCTCGCGCACTTCCTCGCGCGCCGCGCGGCCGCCGCGTGACGCGCATCGACTTCTACCATTACGCCGACGACAAGCTGCGCTTCGCCTGCCGGCTGGCCGCGAAGGCCTGTGACCAGTCCACGCGCCTCGTGGTCTACTCGCCCGACACGAAGGTGCTCGGCGATTTCGACAAGGCGCTGTGGACCTTCCAGGCCACGCGCTTCGTCCCGCACTGCTTCGCGGGGACGAGCCTCGCGCCCGAGACGCCGGTGATCCTCGCCGCGTCGGGCGAGAACCTTCCGCACCACGACGTGCTGCTCAACCTCGCGGACGAATGGCCGCCCTTCTTCGCGTCGTTCGAGCGGCTGCTGGAGATCGTCGCCTCCGACGACGCGGACAAGTCCCGCGCCCGCGAGCGCTATGCCTTCTACCGCAAGCGCGGATACGATATCAAGGTGAACGCCATCGACAGCCCGGAGAAGCCCGTTGCCCGGTGACAAGGACGTCCTCGGCAAGGCCGACGCGCTGCTGCGCCGGCACTCGGTCGCGCCCCCCGCGGACGGGACCCAGACGGGCGGGGTGCCGGTGCTCACGGAGCTCGTCGACGCATCCACGACGGAGCCGCCGCCGGTCGAGCTGTCGAGCCCGATCGCGCAGGACGTGTTCACCCGCGTGATGGCGGAGGTCGAGGGGCGGCTGGCGGCGGATTTCGAGCGCCGGTTCGCGCAGCACCTCCTGCCCCAGGTGCACGCGGCGGTCGCGGCCGCGATCGACGACCTGCGGCCGGAGCTCGCGAACGCGATAGGAGACGCCGTAGCGGAGGCCTTGGCTCGTCGCAACGTAAAATAGCTTGATGGAACTCGCCAAGAGCTTCGACCCCCACGCGATCGAATCGCGCTGGTATCCCCTGTGGGAATCGCGCGGCTACTTCAAGGCCGGCTTCGACCCGCTGCGCCCGTCGTTCTCGATCCAGCTCCCGCCGCCCAACGTGACGGGCACGCTGCACATGGGCCATGCCTTCCAGCAGACGCTCATGGACATCCTCGCGCGCTGGCACCGCATGAAGGGCGAGAACGTGCTCTGGCAGCCGGGGACGGACCACGCGGGCATCGCCACCCAGATGGTGGTCGAGCGCCAGCTCGAGGCGAACGGCGAATCCCGCCGCACGCTCGGCCGCGAGGAGTTCGTGAAGCGCGTGTGGGCCTGGAAGGAGCAGTCGGGCTCGACCATCACGCGCCAGATGCGCCGTCTGGGCGCCTCGTGCGACTGGTCGCGCGAGTACTTCACGATGGACGAGGCGCGCTCGCGCGCGGTCACCGAGGTCTTCGTGCGCCTCTTCGACGAGGGCCTCGTCTATCGCGGCAAGCGACTGGTGAACTGGGACCCGGTGCTGATGACGGCGGTGTCCGACCTCGAGGTGGAATCGCGCGAGGAGACCGGCAGCCTCTGGCAGCTGCGCTATCCGCTCGAGGACGGGAGCGGGCACCTGGTGGTGGCCACCACGCGGCCCGAGACCATGCTGGGCGACACGGCGGTGGCCGTGCATCCCGACGACGAGCGCTACCGCCGCCTCGTCGGCAAGCGCGTGAGGCTGCCGCTCGCCGACCGGCTCATCCCCGTCATCGCCGACGAATACGTCGATCGCGAGTTCGGCACCGGCTGCGTGAAGATCACGCCGGCGCACGACTTCAACGACTACCAGGTCGGCATGCGCCATGGGCTGCCCCTCATCTCGATCTTCACGCTCGACGCGAAGGTGAACGAGAACGCGCCGGCCGCCTACCGCGGGCTCGACCGCTTCGAGGCGAGGAAGCGCGTGCTGGCCGACCTCGAGCGCGCCGGCCTCGTGGAAAGCAAGAAGGCGCACAAGCTCATGCAGCCGCGCTCCCAGCGCTCGGACGCGGTCGTCGAGCCGATGCTCTCGGACCAGTGGTTCGTGACCATGGGCGGCATGGGGCTGGCGGGGCTCAAGGCCGTGGCCGACGGGCGCACGCGCTTCATCCCCGACGAGTGGACCAAGATCTACAACCAGTGGCTGGAGAACATCCAGGACTGGTGCATCTCGCGGCAGCTCTGGTGGGGCCACCAGATCCCGGCGTGGTACGCGATGGACGGCACGCCGTTCGTGGGCCGCACGTACGAGGAAGCGCTCGAGCGCGCCAGGGCCGCCGGAAAGCACATCGCGCCCGAGTCGCGCGACCCCGACGTGCTGGACACCTGGTTCTCCTCGGGCTTCCTGCCCTTCTCCACGCTCGGCTGGCCCGACGAGGCCGAGCTCGAGCGCGAGCGCGCGTTCTACCTTCCCTCCTCGGTGCTCGTCACCGGCTTCGACATCATCTTCTTCTGGGTCGCGCGCATGATCATGACGACCCTGCATTTCACCGGCGAGGTGCCCTTCAGGGACGTCTACATCAACGCCATCGTGCGCGACGCCGAGGGCCAGAAGATGTCGAAGTCGAAGGGCAACACGATCGACCCGCTCGACGTGATCGACGGCATCGACTTCAAGGCGCTCCTCGAGAAGTCGACCCAGGGCCTGATGCTCGCGGCGCACAAGGAAGCGGCAGCCAGGCGCATCAAGCGCGATTACCCCGAGGGCATCCCCTCCTACGGCGCCGATGCGCTGCGCTTCACGTTCGCCGCGCTCTCCACGCTCGGTCGCACGCTCAACTTCGACCTGAAGCGCTGCGAGGGCTACCGCAGCTTCTGCAACAAGCTGTGGAACGCGACGCGCTTCGTGCTGATGAACTGCGAGGGCAAGGACACCGGCCTGGATGAATCCGCGCCGGTGCAGCTCTCGCCCGTGGACCTCTGGATCGCGAGCCGCCTGCAGCGCACCGAGCGCGAGGTGATCGACGCCCTCGAAGCCTATCGCTTCGACGTGGCGGCGCGCGGCATCTACGAGTTCGTGTGGGACGAGTATTGCGACTGGTACCTGGAGCTCGCGAAGGTGCAGCTCGCGAACGGCAACGAGGCGCAGCAGCGGGCCACGCGCAGGACGCTCATCCGCGTGCTCGAGGCCACGCTGCGGCTCGCGCACCCGATCATCCCCTTCATCACCGAGGAGCTGTGGCAGAAGGTGGCGCCGCTCGCCGGGAAGAAGGGCGAGACCGTGATGAAGGCGCCCTACCCGCAGCCCGAAGGCTCGCGCATCGCCCCGAACGCCGAGCGCGAGATGGCGCTGGTGAAGGAAGTCGTCAACGCCGCGCGCAACCTGCGCTCGACCATGGGGCTCTCGCCCGCCGCCCGGGTACCCCTCTACCTGGCGGAGGCGGCCCCGGAACTTCGCGCGCACGCTGCCGGGATCGCGGCGCTCGCGCGACTTTCCGAGGTGCGCTTCGTGGAGGCGCTTCCCGCCGAGGACGCGCCCGTGGCCATGACGGGTGCCGCCAACCTCATGCTCCACGTCGAGATCGACCGCGACGCCGAACGCGCGCGGCTCGGACGGGACATCGAGCGGCACGCGAGCGATGCGGCCAAGCTGGTCGCCAAGCTCTCCAACCCGTCTTTCGTCGAGCGTGCGCCTCCGGCAGTGGTCGATCAGGACCGCAAGCGCCTCGCTGAGATCGAAGCCAAACTCGCGGACCTTCGGGCCCAGCTCGTGAAGCTGGCCTGAGGCGCCCTTGCCCCTCCCGCAAAGCCTTCGGGCCCTCGAGTCGCCGAACTTCCGGCGTTACTACATGGGGCAGACGGTGTCGATGCTCGGCACCTGGGTGCAGTCCGTCGCGCTGATGTGGCTCGCCTACCGGCTGTCCGGCTCGACGTGGTTCACGGGCCTCATCGGCTTCCTCAACAACGCCCCGCACCTCTTCCTCGCGCCCTTCGCCGGCGTGCTGGGCGACCGGGTGAGCCGCCGGCGCATGCTGATGGTGGTCCTGAGCCTGCTCGCGCTCCAGGCCACGATCCTCGCGGTGCTCTCGGGCCTGCACATCATCTCGATGCCGCAGCTCGCCGCGCTCGCCCTCTTCGCCGGCGTCTGCAACGCGTTCGAGACGCCCACGCGCCAGTCGATATTCGTGCAGCTGCTCGAGCGGCGCGAGGACCTGCCCAACGCGATCGCGATGAACTCCATGCTCATGAACGGCACGCGGCTGGTGGGGCCGTCGCTCGGGGGCGTGCTCATCGCGGCGTTCGGGGAGACGGTGTGCTTCGCGCTGAACGCCGTGAGCTACGCCGCGGTGCTGGTGGCGCTCTTCGGCGTGAACATCGTGCATCCGCGGCCGCGCCGCGCCCACAGCCATCCGCTCGCCGACCTCGCCGAAGGATGGAAATACGCCATGGGCATGGTGCCGGTGCGCCGCATGCTCTTCACGCTCTCCGCGGTGAGCTTCTCCATCAGCCCCTACTCCACGCTCATGCCGGCGATGGCGGTGAAGACCTACCACGCGGGCGCCGAGCTGGTGGGGCTCTTCATCGGCGCGGTGGGGCTGGGCGCGGTGATCTCGGCGGTCTCCCTCGCGCGCCGGCCCAGCGTACGCGGCCTTGGAAAATGGATCGCGATCGCCGCGAGCGTAGCCGGGCTCGGGGCGATCGGCTTCGGGCTCTCGCGCAACGTGTGGCTTTCGATCCCGCTCATGATGATGACGGGCTTCGGCATGTTCATGACCGGCGCCACGTGCAACACCATCCTGCAGACCATGGTGGACGAGGAGAAGAGAAGCCGTGTCATGAGCTACTACACCATGTTCTTCATCGGCGTGGCGCCGCTCGGCCACTTCACCGCCGGCTGGCTCGCCGAGCACATCGGGGCGCCCGCGACCTTCATCGCGGGCGGCGTGATCTCGCTCGTGACGGGCCTGCTCTTCGCCTCGCAGCTGACATCCTTCCGCTCGCATTTGCGGCTGGTGTACGTGAGCCGGGGTATCATCCCCGCGACGCAGAACACCACCCTGGGGAATCCATGAGCACGCTCGCGGGCAAGACATTGTTCATCACGGGAGCGTCGCGCGGGATCGGGCGGGAGATCGCGCTGCGCGCGGCGCGCGACGGGGCGCGCGTGACGGTGGCGGCGAAGACGGCCGAGCCGCACCCCAAGCTCGCGGGAACGATCCACACGGTGGCCGCCGAGATCGAGGCCGCCGGCGGCAAGGCGCTCGCGATCCAGCTCGACGTGCGCGACGAGGGGGCCGTCGCGCAGGCGGTCGCGAAGGCCGCGAAGGCCTTCGGCGGCATCGACATCCTGGTGAACAACGCGAGCGCCATCAGCCTCACCTCGACGCTCGAGACGCCCGCCAAGCGCTTCGACCTGATGATGGCGGTCAACATGCGCGCGACGTTCCTCTGCTCGCAGGCGTGCATCCCGTGGCTGAAGAAGGCGGCGAACGCGCACATCCTCAACCTCTCGCCGCCGCTCAACATGCAGCCGCGCTGGTTCGCGGGCCACGTCGCCTACACGATGTCGAAATACGGGATGAGCATGTGCACGCTCGGCATGGCCGAGGAGCTCAAGCGCGACGGCATCGCGGTGAACTCGCTCTGGCCGCGCACCACCATCGCGACCGCGGCGGTCGAGGTGCATTTCCCCGAGGCGATCCTCAAGGCGAGCCGCCACGCCGCGATCATGGCCGACGCCGCGCACGCGATCCTCACCTCGGATTCACGCGGCCACACGGGCCACTTCTACATCGACGAGGAAGTGCTGCGCCGCGCGGGCGTGACCGACTTCGAGCGCTACGCCGTCACGCCGGGCAGCGCGCTCTTCCAGGACCTCTTCGTCGACTAGCGCTTCTTCATCAGGAAGGTGAACTCGGGGCCGCCGGAGCTGGACAGCAGCTGGTTGCCGGTCTGCTTGCAGAAGGCCTCGAAGTCCTTCACGGAGCCGGGATCGGTGGCGACCACCTTGAGCACCTGGCCGGTCGTGAGGTCGCCCAGGGCCTTCTTGGCCCTGAGGATGGGAAGCGGGCAGTTGAGCCCGCGCACGTCGAGCTCGCGATCGAAAGCGTTCGCATTCATGGCGCAAGTCCCCCCTGGATCGAAAAGTCTAGCACGGGGCCGTGACGCGACGGACCCTTGAGGCGACCCCGCGGTTGGACTAGCATGGGCTCGCCCGGGATCGCAGGCTCCCGGGGGCAGCTCCCGCTGCCGAAGACGGTGTCCGTCCAAGCCCTGCTTCCGAACCTTACGGAGGCTCGCATGGACACCGTCGCATCGATCGCACCCTTTCCGCTCCATTCCCGCACCGGATCGCCGCGCGCCCCGCTGCTGCTCGACCTGCGTTCGCCCGCCGCCTTCGACGCGGACGCCCGCATGATCCCCGGCGCCCTGCGTCCCGCAGCGGACGTCGCCGAATTCGCCGCGTGCCACGCCACCGGCCGGCCGATCGTCACCTACTGCGCCCAGGGCCGGGAGGCAGGACGCGAGGCGGCGCGCGCGCTGTCCCGCGCCGGCTACGACGCCGCGTACCTCGACGGCGGCCTCGACGCGTGGATCGCCGCGGGGCTGCCGACGCTGCGCCGTCGCCCCGAATGGCGCGTGCCCGGCGGCTCGCGCTGGATCACGCGCGCGCGGCCCAAGATCGACCGCATCGCCTGCCCGTGGCTGATCCGCCGCTTCATCGACCCGCTCGCCCGCATCGACTACGTGCCCGCCGCGCGCGTGCTGGAAGAGGCGGCCGCGCGCGAGGCGGTCGCCTTCGACCTGCCCGGCGCGCCCGTGACCCACCGCGGCGAGCGCTGCAGCTTCGATGCGCTGCTCGAGGACTTCGATCTGCACGAGCCGGCGCTGGACCGCCTGGCGGCCATCGTGCGCGGCGCGGACACCGATCGCCTCGGGCTGGCACCGCAATGCGCGGGGCTCCTTGCCGCCTCGCTCGGGCTCTCGGAGCGCTTCACCGACGACCAGGAAATGCTCGGCAACGCGATGCCGCTCTACGACGGGCTGTTCGCGTGGTGCCGGCGCGAGGAGGAAGGCACCGACGAGCGCCGCGCATGGACGCCCGCGTGAGCCGCGATGCGGCTCAGGGCGCGATGTAGGTGCCGGACTTCCCGCCGCGCTTCTCGAGGAGCCGGATCGCTTCCATCGTCATGCCGCGATCCACCGCCTTGCACATGTCGTAGATCGTGAGGAGGCCCACCTGCACGGCGGTGAGCGCCTCCATCTCGACGCCCGTGCGCGCGGTGCATTCGACGGTCGCGCGGCATTCGACCGCGTTGGACAGCGCGTCGATCGTGAAGTCCACGGCGACGGAGGTGAGCGGCACCGGATGGCAGAGCGGGATCAGCTCCGACGTGCGCTTGGCCGCCTGGATCGCCGCCACGCGCGCGACACCCAGCACGTCGCCCTTCTTCGCCGTGCCGGACTGCACGAGGGCCAGCGTGGCGGGCAGCATGCGGATGCGGCCGGCGGCGACGGCGACCCGGTGGGTCTCGGCCTTGGCCGCCACGTCAACCATCCGCGCGGCGCCGCGTTCGTCGAAATGGGTCAGTTTTTCCGTCATAATGTCCTGTCCATGCTGCGCGTCGCCTGCGGGCACGGCCATCATGGTAGCAGTTCGCCCCCCACGCCCTGACCGAGTGAGATTCCGCGCCTCCATCGCCGCCTTCCTGATCGCCTGCCTGGGAACGCCGGCGTTCCCCCAGGGACTGCCGGACCTCGGCGACGCATCCTCCGCGTCGCTCTCGGACGCCCAGGAGAAGACCATCGGCAACCGCATCATGCGGGACGTGCGGACGGACATCGACTACATCGACGACCCGGAGATCGCCGACTACATCTCGTCGCTCGGCGCGCGGCTCCTCGCGGGCGCCGACGGTCCGCGCCGCGACATCGATTTCTTCGTGGTGCACGACGACACCATCAACGCCTTCGCGCTCCCCGGCGGGCACATCGGCGTGCACAGCGCGCTGATCCTCCTCACCCAGAACGAGTCGGAGCTGGCCGGCGTGCTGGGCCACGAGATCGCGCACATCCTCCAGCGCCACCAGGCGCGCATGCTCCACGGCCAGCGCGGCGTGCAATTCGCCTCGCTCGCCGCGCTCGCCCTCGCGGTCCTCGCCTCGCGCGCCGGCAACCAGGGTGGCCAGGTGACCGAGGCGGCGGTGGCCTCCGCGGGGGCGCTCCAGATCCAGAGCCAGCTCGATTACACGCGCGAGCACGAGCGCGAGGCCGACCGCGTGGGCCTGACACTCCTCGAGCGCGCCGGGTTCGCGCCGCGCGCGATGGTCACCTTCTTCGAGCGGCTGCTGCGCGCCAACCGGCTGAACGAGCTGAAGGGCGCACCCGCGTACCTGCGCACGCACCCGCTCACCACCGAGCGCATCGCCGACATGCAGGACCGCGTCGAGAACATGCCGCCGCGGCTGGTGGCCGACACGTTCGAGTACCGCATCGCGCGCGCCAAGCTGCGCGTCGCGGCGGCGGGCTCGCCCACGGAGGCGGTGACGCTCTTCCGCAACATGCTCGCCGACAAGACCATCGCGCGCCCGCGCGAGGACGTCTACGGCCTCGCCCTCGCCCTGCGCCGCGCGCGCGAATTCGACGCCGCGTGGAAGACGCTCGCGCCGCTGCGCGAGGGCGGCAACACGCATCCGGCCTTCGAGCTCCTCGCCGGGCAGCTCAAGTCCGACATGGGCAAGCCGGACGAGGCGCTCGCGATCTATCGCGCGGCGCTGCTCGACCATCCCGAGTACCGCGCGCTCGTCTACGCGGACCTCGAGCTGCTCCAGCAGGGCGGGCGCATGAAGGAGGTCCTCGCCGACGTGGAGAAGCGCCTGCGCGCCATGCCCAACGATGCGCGGCTCTACGAGATCCAGGCGCGCGCGTACGAGGCCGAGGGCAACCTCCTCGCGCAGCACCGGGCGCAGGCCGAAGCGCAGTATCGCCGCGACAATCTCGCCGCGGCCGTGGACCAGCTGGAAATCGCGGTGAAGTCGAAGGGCAACGACTTCTACGGCCTTTCCAGCGCCGAGTCGCGCCTGCGCGAGATGCGCGCGCTGCTCGACAACCAACGCGCCGCGGAAAAGGCGCTCAAGATCAGTTGATGCGCGGCGCCCTCGCCGCCGCGCTCGCCTGGGCCGTGGTCTTGCCTGCCGCCGCGCAGGGCCCCGGGGGCGCCGAGCTCTTCGCGCGCCCGGACAAGGGCCATTGCAGCGCGTGCCACCAGGTGCCCGAGGGAGCCGGCCCCGCCACGCGCTCGAACGTGGGCCCGCGCCTCGAGGGCAAGCGCATGCGCGAGCTGGGCCGCGCGGCGCTGCGCCAGCTCCTCGTCGATCCGATGCCGTCGAATCCGGGCACGATCATGCCGCCGTACGGCCGCCATCGCATCCTCGACGGCGCCGAGATCGACCGCATCGTCGACTACCTCTATGCGCTTCCGTAGCGCGGCGCGCCTCGTCGTTTCCGCGGCGGCGTTCGCCGCCGTCCACGCGTTCGCGTCGCCCGCCGAGGTGAAGGGCGAGATCGAGGCGCGGCTGCGCGCGCAGCTGCCGGACGTGGCTCCCCGCGACTACGTCCTCGGAGCGGCCGCGTTCGACGCCGACCTGCGCGCGCAGCAGGACGCCGGCGGCCAGGCGGCGAACGCGATCGTCGCGCGCGGGGCGGCGCTCTGGAGGCGCAAGTTCCGCGACGCTCGCTCGCTCGCGTCGTGCTTCCCCAACGGGGGCCGGCGCGTGGCGGCCGCGTATCCGCAATACCACGCGCACCTCAAGCGCGTCTTCACGCTCGAGATGGCGATCAACCAGTGCCTGAAGGCGCACAAGGAGCCGCTGCTCGACAACGCCGATGCGCAGACCATGGGCGCGATCACCGCCTACGTGCGCGGCCTCGCGAACGGATCCGCGATCGCCGTGCGCGTGCCCGCGGCCGCGGAGGCGCACTTCGAGCAGGGGCGGCGCCTCTATTTTTCGCGCCTCGGTCAGCGCAATTTCGCGTGCGCATCGTGCCACGTGCAATATGCGGGCAAGCGCTATGCCGATACGCCGCTGGCGCCCGCCATCGGCCAGGCCGCGGGCTGGCCGTACATCCGCGGCACCGACGCCATCACGCTCCAGGCGCAGATCCGCGCGTGCCTCGAGCGCATGGGCGCCGCGCCGTTCCTCGCGGGTTCCGAGGAGATGAACGACCTCGAGTACTTCCTCACTTACCTGTCGAACGGGTTGCCGGTGAAGGCGAACGCGTGGCGGCCGAAGTGACGTCGGCCGGCGTGGATGCCGCGCGCGCGTTGCACAGCGGCCCGCGTGGCCGCGGCGCTCCGGGCGGCAGGTTGGCGATCGCGTAGAGGTAGCGCAGCGTCACGGGCGCATTGCCCGGCGCGAGCCAGTCGCGCGTTCCTTCCTCGAAGAGCTTGTTCGCCTCGGCGAGCCGCTGCTCGCAGACGAGGCCCGTCACCGTCGCCTCGAACGCGTACCGGGTGGTCGTGTCGCGCGTGCCCTTCGTCGCGTCGAGGACCTGCGCCCCGATGCGGCTCATCGCGGCCGCGTCGCGCTGCGCCACGGCGGTGAAGAGCTCGAGCCAGTGGCGCCGGGCCGGCGTGAGGCCCTTCGCGCATGGGGAGCCGTCGAGCCGGCGCCAGACCTCGAGGGCGGCTTCCCGCCCGAGGTGCGGATTGATCACCTCCGCCATGGTCACCATGGAGGGCAGCAGCCGGTCGAACGGGAGGTGCGCGGAGCAGTCCGAGGCCCACAGCGCGATCAGCCGCGCGGCGTGCTCGCCCGAGGTGGACGGCGGCGCCGGGCCGGCCGGGACGAAGGACGGCTTGACGATGATGTCGTGGAAGCCCCAGGCGTCGACGGCGGCGCGCTCCGGCACGGTGGAAGGAAGGGCGTCCACGGGCCGGTCCGACGGATGGAAGCTGCCGTCGAACATCTCGAGCAGCGGCATCGCGGCCGCCTGCAGCTCGACGAGCTCGGCCACGTGCTCCTGCGTGAAGCGCGTGCGCGACGTGCGCTGCTCGACCAGCGGCCGATAATCGGAGTTCGCCGGGACGCCCATCGGGCGAAAGAGCGCGAGCACGGAGGCGGAGGAACCGAAGGAGCGGCGCCGGATCACGGCCGGATCGCCGAGCTTCAGCCGCTCGATGATCGGCTTCATCGCGGGCCAGCGCAGCACCTGGGGATCGGGCTCGCCGACCGCACCGGACTTGCGCGCGACGATGACGAGGTCGGCCTCGTTCGCCGAGTAGGCCACGAACTCGGGAAAGGTCTTCGCCAGCGCGTTGAGGATCGAGGCGAGCGTCACCGCGTCCATCTCGTAGGTGTGCATCCATTGCGAGAGGACGCCGCCGTCGTTGAGCGACTGCGCGAGGCGGCCGTAGAACTCCTCGGTGAAGAGCGATGCGACGCCGCTCACCCAGGGGTTGGAAGGCTCCGACACGATGATGTCGTAGCGATGGCGGCCGCGCGCGAAATACGACTTGGCATCGTCGATCACGACGTGGCTGCGCGGATCGGAGAACGCGCCCTGCACGATCGGCAGGAACCGGCGCGCGCCCTCCACCATCGCCGGCTCGATCTCGATGGTGTCCACGCGCTCGATGTTCGGCGAGCGAAGCATCACGTCGGTGGACATGCCGGAGCCGAACCCGATGACGGCCGCCGACTTCGCGCCCGGATCGTGGGCGAGCGGCATGATGGCGAGCAGGGCCATCGTCATCTCGTCGCTCGAGGGCCAGCGCGCGCGATCCACGGTGATGGCCGCGTCGGTCTTGCCGTTGGTGCGGATCGCGCGCAGCAGGCCGTCGTCCACGACGTCGACGGTCGCCGTCTTGCCGTCCTTGTGGAACAGGACCTTCATGTTCGAAGGCAGCTGCGCGAGGCCGGTGCGGAACACCCCCGATGCGGAGCGGCGCATGTCGACGGGCACGGCGACCGCGATCAGCACCAGTCCCAGGACGCCCGCGGGGATCGCCCACGCGGCCCCGGAGAGCTGCGCATCGCGCCGCATGCGCATCGCGATCAGCGCCACGCCGAGCCCCACGTCGATCGCCGCGCCGACCAGGAGCGCGTTGCGCGCACCCAGCCAGACCATCAGCAGGTGGACCGCGAGGATCACGCCCGCGATGGAGCCGAGCGTGTTCACCGAGTAGACCAGCCCCAGGGCGCGCTCGCCGGAGCTCGACCGCAGGAGCCGGTAGGTGATGAGCGGCAGCGTCATGCCGGCGCAGAACGTCGCCGGCAGCATCACCAGCAGCGCGATGGTGGTGGAGGCCAGGTTGAAGAGGACGAAGCCGCCGCTGTTGCGCGCGACCGACGCGAGCAGCCAGCTCATGAGGTCGAACGAGCCGTTGTAGACCGGGATCGTCGCGGCGGCGGCCATTCCCATGACCACCTGCACGACGCCGAGGAAGCGCACCGGATCGTCGATTGCATCGACGCGCTGCCGTATCCACAGTCCGCCCAGCGCCAGGCCGAGGATGAAGCTCGCGAGCATCAGCTCGAACGAGTAGGTGGACGCGCCGAGGACGAGGCTCAGCATGCGGATCCACACGATCTCGTAGATGAACGAGGAGAGCCCGGTCAGGAACGCCGTGGCGAGCAGCATCCCGAGCAGGTGGCGCGCGGGCTCGCCACGGCCCGCTTGCCCCTCGGGCATGGTGTCCACGGCGAAGGCCGGCGGCGTGCGCCGCGCGAGCAGGAACGCGCCCGCGGCGAGCGCGATGTTGGCCGCGCCGGCGAAGGCGAGCGTGCCCGGCAGCCCGAAGGCGGGAATCAGCAGGAAGATCGACGCCAGCACGCCGAAGACCGCGCCCAGGCTGTTGAGGAAGTACAGCATCGCGACGTGGTGCCCGGGCAGCGTGGGATCCAGCCGCAGCACCGCCGAGCTCACCAGCGGGAACGTGGCGCCGATCAGGACCGATTGCGGCAGGAGCAGCAGCGCGGACAACACCCACTGCGTCGCGCAGATCGAGTGCTCCGGGGCGCAGGTGGCGGGAAGCAGCGTGGCGTAGCCCCATTCCGTGACGCCCACGAACACCGGATGGAACACGAGCGCCATGGCGCCCACCGCGAGCTCGACCGCCGCGTACCAGCGCAGCGGATTGCGCATGCGGTGCGAGACGCGCGCGCAGATCCACGCGCCGGCGGCGAGCCCGCCGATGAACACCACCAGCACGAGCGTCTGCGCGTAGGCGGAATGGCCGAGGAAGAGCTTGAGGTAGTGGGTCCAGACGGACTCGTAGATCAGGCCCCCGAAGCCCGAGACCATGAACAGCGCGAAGATCAGCTGCAGCCTGCGGCTCGGCTCGCTCAGCTCAGTACTCCCAGGGGCGCAGGTCGAGCTTGTCGAGCACGTCGCCGTTCCTGCGGTCGACGACGACGGTGAGGTCGCGCTTGCCGGCGCGCATCGGAACGAAGCCGAGGTCGCCGGGCGCGCGGTGCAGCTTCCCGGGCAGGCGGTCGACCTCCTCGCGCCTGGCGGGATTGAGCTCGCGCAGGCGCGCGAGCGGCTTCGCGTGCGCGCTCGCCTCCTTGCGCACCTCGTCGTAGGGCACGAAGTACTGCGGATAGGTCTGGAGGTCGAAACCCTGCATCGCCGACATCATGATGCGGAACTGCTCGTCCGGGTCCCGCGGCAGGCGGCCGCCGACCAGGCGCGGGCCCGTGATCGACAACGCGTCGAAGGGCGGCTTCGCCTTCGCGCGGTCCTCGTCGTCGATCTGGTTCGCGCGCACCAGCTCGTAGCGGTCCTTCACGTACACGATCCACACCGGGCGCGATTCGTACAGCACGTACACGCCGTAGCCGAGAGCGGCGAGCTGCGCGATCGCGATCAGCGCGAGGTCGAGCTTGAGCCCCCTCTTGCCCGGCACGAAGACGATCAGCGTGATGAGCGGGCCGATCGTCACGTCCACGCACGCGATCAGCATGAACAGGTCCCAGCCGCCCGCGACGTCGAAGAGCACACCGGGATACCACACGAAGAAGATGAGGGCGAAGATGGTCGTCGCCACCAGGGCGCTCAGGCCGAGGTGGATCGGTGCGGCCTGCCACCGTGTCATGCGCCGCTGTTCCATGGAATTCGTGTTGGAATGGTCGTTGTCAAAAAAGGATGGGCCGCTCGCGCGGCCCATCCCGTTTACAGCTTCAGCCGGTTAACGGCAAGTGGCCGGCAGGTATTTCTGGACGATCGTGGTCAGGCCGCCATTGCTCGCGGCGTCGCAGAACCACGCGCTGATCGGGTCGGCCGAGCCGCCCGCGGCAACCGCGCAACCACCGGACTTCGTCGCCGCCGCCGGGGGCGCCACGCAACCCGCGCCGTAGCCGAGGACGTCGTTACCCGCAAGCTGGCCCTTCAGGCCGCCCGAGGCTTGGACGGTGATGTCGCCCGCCTTGACCACCGGCGGCGAAGAGTTCGCCGTACCCGAGTTCGAGCAGCCGGCCTCGAGCTGGGTGGCGGGCATGAAGCCCTTGGACTGGTAGTACTCCGCGACGCTCGTCTTGCAAACGCCCGCGGCGTTGATCAGTTCCGTGACCTTGGAACGGACCATGTAATCCTGGTAGGCCGGAATGGCGATGGCCGCCAGGATGCCGATGATCGCAACCACGATCATCAACTCGATCAGCGTGAAACCCTGCTGGACTTTCTTCATGAAGGAGACTCCTTTGTGGAGATGGAAACCGCCACACAACCCCTGTGTGCGCTCGACCTCTATGCAAGCGGCGTGCCGGAACCCGGGAAGCCCGCCTGTCGGCAACATCCGACAGGGCCGCCAAGGCCTGGACATTTCCATTGTAATATCAATGTCATAGGCGGCCGCAGGACAACGGCCGGCGCCTGCTCCGGCCGGGCCGCGCCGGAGCCCGGAAACGGACCGGAACCGCGGCGGCGGCGGCCGTGAATTGGGCCCAAAAGTGACGCGCCACGTCACCGGCCCCGGACGGCCGCGCCCAGGTGGGAGAGCACCAGTTTGAGCTGCAGGTTTTCGTGCTCCGCGGGGCGCAGGCGGGGCAGGTACTCCTCGCGCAACGCGACCGACTCGGAAATCCTCCCGGTCGCGACCCCGGCCGCCAGGGCCGAGGTCAGGTAATACGCCCGCTCGCCTTGCAGGCGCCCGTCCGAATGCGCGAGGAGATACGTCGCGTGGTCGCGGATGGCGTCGGCGTCGCGGGCATTGATCGCCTCCAGCAGCTCGATGCGGCGGCGATCGAGCTCGTCGAGCGCGGCGAAGCAGCGCGAGCCGCGCACCTTCACCAGCAGCTCGTCGACATCCGGCTTCGCCACGTACGGCAGCGCCACCATGCCGACCTGCGTCATCGCATCGGTCCAGGCGGCTGGCGAAGCGCGGCAATCGTTCATGAGCGCGTGAACCACCAGGGCCGACGCGCGGGTCGGCTCGGGAAGCGACGCGGCGCGATCCGCGATCCCGGTGAGCGCCACGCCGATCGCCTCGGCCCCCATCAGCGTCCTGTCGATGTGCGTGGGCCGGTTGAGCCCGGCATGCTGCACGCGCGCCACCGGCGTGCGCACGTCGCTGCCGAACAGGGGCAGCACGGGCGGCAATCCCATGCGCAGCGCGCGCATGCCCTCGAGGCTCTGCTCGCGGAAGCGCGCCCGCGGCGCCTGCTGGTCGAGGATCGGGAAGTAATCCGAGTTCGCCGGATAGCCGGTGAAGGTGAAGAGCGGCTGCAGCACGGAGCGGTCGCCGATGCCCTCGGCGCGCAGATCGTCCACCTGCTCGAAGCCGAGCCGCGCGAGGTCGGCCCGCGCATCGGGAAAGCCGAAGAGGTCGTCGCGCATCGGCGGCAGCTTGCGCGCCGGTGTGGCCACGATGACCAGGTCCGAATTGACGCCGTACACCGCGTAGTCCCCGAACTGCTTGTCCAGCGCGTTGAATATGGTCGAAAGCAGGCCGAGGTCGATCTCGTAGGTCTGGATCCACTGGACGAACAGGCCGTCGTCCTTCAGGTAGCGCTTCACCTGGTGGTAGAACTCCTCGGAGAAGAGCGTCGAGACGCCGCTCACCCACGGGTTCGAGGGTTCCGAGGTGATGACGTCGTAGCGCACGCCGCCGGAGGCGAAGAACGTCTTCGCGTCCTCGATGTGGAAATGGCTGCGCGGATCGGAGTAGGCGCGGCCGTTGCGCGGCTGGAACATCCGCGCGCCCTCGATCATCATGCGCTCGATCTCGATCGTGTCCACGCGGCGCACGTTGGGACTGGCGAGCAGCGCATGGGTGGTGAGGCCCGAGCCGAAGCCGATGTTGGCGATCGTCTCGGCATGGGGCTTCATGGCGAGCGGCAGCATCGCCATCAGCAGCATCGTCGCCTCGTCCGCGGAGGCGCGCAACGTGGGGTCGCGGGTGATGCTCGCGTCCGGCTTGCCGTTCGTGGTGATGGAGCGCAGCCACCCGGTGTCGATCACCGAGATGGTCGCGGTCTTGCCATCCCGGTAGAACATCACCTTGCTCTCCTCGGGATTGAGGAAGGCGCCGTAGCGATACACCCCCGAGCTCATGCGCAGCAGGTCGAGGGGCGCGGCGTAGAACGCGACCACCACCGCGAAGCCCGCCGCGGCGACGCCGAGCCCGAGCCGCGCGGGGCGCACGCCCTGGCGCCCCGCGAAGTAGATCAGCACGCCCACGGCGAGGTCGATCAGCGCCCCCGCGCCCGTGAGGCCCTTCACGCCCATCATCTCCATGCCGACGTGGGTCGCGAAGATGGCGCCCACGATGCAACCGGCGGTGTTGGCCGCGTACACCTTGCCGATGGAGGACTCGCCGAATCCGCGCGAAGTGAGCGCGTAGGTCGCGAGCGGCAGCGTCATGCCGGCGCAGAAGGCCGCGGGGAACATCACGACCATGGAGGCGCCGAGGCCCCCGAGCGTGTTCAGCACGTAGCCGCCGTCGGTGCGCGCGACCGCGTGCATCATCCAGCCCATGAACTGCAGGACGTCGCCGTAGACCCAGATGGCGTACACCGCGAAGATCGCCTTCAACGCCAGCAGCCCCGCGAGCCAGCCCGTCACGTCGCGGATGCGGCCGATGCGGTCGCGCAGCCAGAACGCTCCCAGGGACATGCCGAGGATGAACGCCGCGAGCATCACCTCGAACGAGTGGCTCGACGCGCCCAGGCCCAGCGTGAGCATGCGGATCCACGTCACCTCGTAGATGAACGACGCGGCGCCGGTGCCGAACGCCAGGATCAGCGCGGCGCGCGCGAATCCGGGCGCGGCGGCGGCCGCGCTCGCGGCCGGCGCCGCAACGCCCGCATCGCCGGCCGAGCGGCGCACGATCACCCAGACGCCGAGGGCGAGCGTGACGTTCATGAGGCCCGCGGTGAGGACGGTTCCCGGGAGCCCGAAATGGTCGATCAGGTAGAAGCCGCTCGCGAGCACGCCGATGGCCGCGCCGAAGCTGTTCGTGAAGTACAGCATCGCGAGCGCGCGCCCGCTCACGTCCGGATAGCGCCGGATGATGCCGCCGCTCATCAGCGGGAAGGTCATCCCGAGCAGGATCGAGGCGGGCAGGATCAGCAGCGAGGCCAGCGTCCACTTGAAGAGGTCGGTGCCGTGGCCGCCCAGCGCCGGCAGCACCGTGTCGAACGCCCAGCGCGTGGCGGCGAGGAACAGCGGATGGAAGACGATCGCGAGCAGCCCGATGCCCAGCTCGGCGATCGCGTAGCCCAGCAGCAGGTTGCGGATGCGCGCGGTGAAGCGCGCGGCGAGCCACGAGCCGATCGCCATGCCGCCCATGAAGATCGCGAGCACCAGCGTCTGCGCGTACGCCGCGTGCCCGAGGAAGAGCTTGAGGTAGTGGCTCCAGATGGACTGGTAGATGAGGCCGGCGAAGCCGGAGACGGTGAAGAGCGCGAAAAAGAGGCCGACCGGCAATCGTCTTGTCGTCATGAGCGGGGGGAAGGGAGTGCGGAGCGTGCCGGCGCCCGATGTCCGGGCCGGCGGTCTGTCACGGCTTGAAGCCGGGAATGCCGGATTCGTCCACCTCGTCGATCTGCTCCGGGTCGAGGAACTCGCGCGCGTAGGCCAGGTACACCTTCTCGCGCACGAAGATGTCGAAGAGGTCCGGATCGATGTGGCCGTTCTGCTTGAAGCGCCCGAGGATGGCGAGCGACTCGGAGAGCGTCTTGCCGGCCTTGTACGGCCGGTCCTTGGCCGTGAGCGCCTCGAAGATGTCGGCGATGCCCATGACCCGCGCGGGAATGCTCATCTGCTCGCGCGTGAGGCCCTTGGGATAGCCCTTGCCGTCCATGCGCTCGTGGTGGCCGCCGGCGTACTCGGGCACGTTCATCAGGTGGCTGGGCCACGGCAGCGCCTCGAGCATCTTGATGGTCGCCACGATGTGGTGGTTGATGATCTCCCGCTCCTCGGTATTGAGCGTGCCGTACGCGATGTTGAGGTTGTCCTCCTCCTCGCGCGTGAGGAAGCGGTCGTTCTCGCCGCGCTCGTTCCTCCACGGGTAGCGGGCGATCTGCGAGACGCGCGCCTGGTCCTCGGGGCGCATGCGCTCGCTGCCCACGTTGGTGCGGCGCAGGAACTCGCGGTCGGATTCGAGCTGGCGCATGCGCGAGGCGAACGCCTCCTCCGCGCGGCGCGCGCTCGCCTCGTCCTGGTGCTCGATCGCCTTGACCTTCGCGCGCAACATCTCGATCTCGGCGTCGCGCTTGAGCACCTCGAAGCGCGTGGCAACCAGGTTGATGCGGTCGAAGATCGTCTGCAGCTTGGTGGCCTTGTCCACGACGTGCACCGGCGTCGTGATCTTGCCGCAGTCGTGCAGCAGGCCCGCGATCTTGAGCTCGTAGCGGTCCTTCTCCGACATGCGAAACTCGGCGAGCGGGCCCGTGGAGGCGTCGTGCGCGGCTTCCGCCAGCATCATCGTGAGCACGGGGACGCGCTTGCAGTGGCCGCCGGTGTACGGGCTCTTGTCGTCGATCGCGGTGTTGATGAGCTCGATCAGGGACTCGAAGAGCACCTCGAGCTGCTGGATCAGCAGCCGGTTGGTGAGCGCGATGGCGGCCTGGGAAGCCAGCGATTCGGCGAGCCGCTGGTCCTCCTCGCTGAAGGTGGTCACCAGCCCGGTCTGCGGATCGATGGCGTTCAGAAGCTGCAGCACGCCGATGATCTCGCCCTCGTGGTTCTTCATCGGCACGGTGAGGAACGAGGTCGAGCGGTAGCCCGTGCGCTTGTCGAAGTTGCGGGTGCCCGAGAAGTCGAAGCCCTCGGCGGTGTAGGCGTCGGCGATGTTCACCGTCTTGTGGGTGAGCGCCGCGTACGCCGCGATCATCGTGTAGTTGGGCTTGCCGTCCTTGTCGTGCAGCGGGATCGGGTAGAACGGCACCGCGTTGCCGGAGCTGCCGCCCATCGCGATCGACAGGCTGTCGGTGCGCACGATCTCGAACTGGAGCTTGCCGTTCGCGAGGCGATAGAGCGTCCCGCCATCGGCGCGCGTGAGGTTCTTCGCGGCGATGAGGATCGTCTCCAGCAGCTGGTTGATGTCGCGCTCCTGGGAGAGCGCGATGCCGATCGCGTTGAGGTACTCGAGCTTGGAGAGGAAGCGCGTCTCGAGCGAGCGCGCCAGCTCGAGGCTGGAAGTCGCGGCAGGCGGACGCATCCCCGGCGACTCGGGGTGGATCCCCGACGACTCGGGGATGAACGCGCTGGGCCGGCTCACACGCGCGGTCACTTGATGCAGACCGCCCTGACTTGCGCCATGTCCGTGATGCCCACCAGCACCTTCTCCATGCCGTCCATCTTGAGGGTGAGCATCCCCTCGGCGAGGGCGAGGGCGAGCATCTCGGCCACGCGCGCGTGCTCCTGGATCAGCTTCTTCATGCCGTCGCTGCCCACGAGCAGCTCGTGCAGGCCCACGCGCCCCTTGTAGCCCGTGCCGCCGCACGCATCGCATCCGACCGGCTTGTAGAGCTGGAACTCGGGCTTGCCGAAGCCGTAGTCGCGCTGGAAGCGCTCGAACACCCGCTTGTAGCCCGCGTTCGCGTCGGCCTTGAACTCCGGCGTGTAGAGCAGCTCCTGGCAATACTCCGTGAGGAAATGCTTCACCTCGGCCGGGTCCGGCGTGTACGGCTTCTTGCACTTGCACAGCCGCTTGGCCAGGCGCTGCGCGAGCACGCCCAGCAGCGCGTCGGCGAAGTTGAAGGGGTCCATGCCCATGTCGAGCAGGCGGATGATCGACTCGGGCGCGGAGTTCGTGTGCAGCGTGGCGAACACCAGGTGGCCCGTGAGCGACGCCTCGATGCCGATGTGGGTCGTCTCCTTGTCGCGCATCTCACCCACCATGATGATGTCCGGGTCGGCGCGCAGGAAGGACTTCATCGCGGTGGCGAAGGTGAAGCCCGCCTTCGGGTTCACCTGGCACTGGCGCAGGCCCTTCTGCGTGATCTCGACCGGGTCCTCCGCGGTCCAGATCTTGGTGTCGACGGTGTTGAGCGAGCCCAGCACCGAGTGCAGCGTGGTCGTCTTGCCGGAGCCGGTCGGGCCGCAGACGAAGAAGAGGCCGTACGGCTTGGAGACGCACGCCTTCAGCCGCTCCATGTTCTGCGGCAGGATGCCCAGCTTGTCCAGCGGGATCGGCTCGCCCGCGGCGAGGATGCGCATCACCACGTCCTCGACGCCGCCGGCCGTGGGGATCGTCGCCACGCGCAGCTCGATGTCGAGCGGCCCGAACTTCTTGAACTTGATCTTGCCGTCCTGGGGCTTCCTCTTCTCGGAGATGTCCAGGTCGCACATGATCTTCAGGCGCGTGATCAACGGATTGCGGTACGCGGCCGGCACCTCGATGTAGTTCGAGAGCGATCCGTCCTTCCTGAACCGCACGCCGACCTTGCCCTTGCCGGGCATCGGCTCCACATGGATGTCCGAGGCGCCCTGGTTGTAGGCGTCGACGATGATCTTGTTCACGAGCTTCACCAGCTCGTTGTCCGCCGCGGCCGAGACCTCGTCGGCTCCGGTGGCGCCGCCGCCGCCCTCCTCGTCCTCGTCCATGCTGGACAGCAGGTCGCCGATCGACTCGCCGCCCGCGCCCTCCATGCCGAAGAACTGGTCCAGCGTCTGGTGGAAGTCGCGCTCCGAGGTCACGCGGTAGAGGATGCGCGAGCGCGGGAAGACGTTCTCCACCATGCGCGAGTTGCGCACGCGCTCGGGGTCAGTCGACATGACGATCACGCCCTGCTTCGAGTCCTCGAGCGGGATCCAGTGGTTCGCCTCGGCGTAGTCGCGCTTGATGTTCTTCAGCAGGTCCGGCGGCTTGATGCGGTCGGCCTTGAACGGCTCGTACTCGACGCCGAAGAACTTGGCGAGCGCCGCGCCGATCGCGAGCGGCTTCACCTGGAACTCCTCCACCAGGATGTCCTCGACGTTCTTGTTCTTGCGGCGCGCGGCCTTGGTGGCGAGCTCCAGCTCTCCGGCGGCGATCACGTTGTCGATCACCAGGTACTCGAACTTGGACTGGATCGAGCCCGGCATCTGCTGGCGCACGCGGAAGGCGATCGCGAGCGTCTTGGCGAGCTCCATCATGCCTTCGTCGTGCAGCGACGAGAACGGCTGCCCGGAGAGGTTGTTGATGAGCTGCATCACGCCCATCAGCTCGGTGCCCGTCTCGCCGCCCAGGATCGGCGCGATCAGCATCTGCTTGGAGCGATAGCCGGTGCGCTGGTCCACCGCCTTCAGGAACGAGAGGTTGGGCGAGAACTGCTTCAACTCGGCGTCGTCGTAGACGTCCTTGATGTTCATGTGGCGCTTGTTGAGCGCGCAGAAGCCGGCGAGCGAGGACTCCGAGATCGGCAGCTTGATGTCCTTGAACGAGTTCAGGCCCGTCTTCACCTTCGAGACGATCGACGAACCGTCCTCGCTGGTGATGTAGACCGTCATGCGGTCCGCCTCGAAGAGCTGGCAGATGTCGCGCGAGACGTCGAGGATGATCTCGTCGATGTTGTTGGTGGAGTGGATGCGGTTGGTGACGGCCTGAAGCTTCTTCGAGAACGCGAGCTTCACGCTCATGTCGGCGACGTTCGCCGAGGCCTGCATCTTGGGTTCGAGGAGTGCGCTCATGGTTGCACCTGCTTGCGGTTGATCCCTGGTTGCCCTGTCTCCCCGCGGCCCGCGGCCTAGAGGGAGAACTCCTGGTTGTTCTCGAGCATGCGCGGGCGCCAGCGCCCCGCCGCCTTGCCGATTTCCTTCATGGTGAGCGCGCCCTCGCCCGGCTTCAGGTGCGTGATGAACACCTCCGGGTTCGCGCGCATCTTGGCGAGCTCCTCGGCCAGCATGTCGGGGCAGAGGTGCTTGGACGCCGCGGCGATGTCGCGCTCCTTGTTCGAGAACGCCGTCTCGATGATGAGGTACTTGAGGTTGCGCGTGCGGTTCACCACGTCCCACAGCGCGTCGTTGCTGGACGTGTCGCCGCTGTAGACGAGCGCGCCCTTCGCGGTCTCGAGCGCGTAGCCCACCGCCGGCACGGTGTGGTTGGCCGGGATGGCGGTGATGCTGCGGGCGCCCAGCTTCACGGTCTCCCCCGTCCGGATCTCGCGGTAGACCATGAACGGCTTGTCCGCGTCCGGGATCTGGGTGAAATCCGGCCAGATCTTCCAGTTGAAGAGGTGCGCGCGAAGGATGTCCAGGGTCTCCTTGATGCCGTACACCACGATGGGGCTGCCGCGCATCCAGCACACCGTGTCGACGAGGAACGGGATGCTCGTGACGTGGTCCAGGTGCGAGTGCGACACGAAGATGTGGTCGATCTTCGCCAGCGCCTCGAGCGAGAGGTCGCCCACGCCCGTTCCCGCGTCGATCAGCACGTCCTCGTCCACCAGGAGCGAGGTGGTGCGCAGGCCTCCGCCGATGCCTCCGCTGCACCCCAATACCCTGATCCTCATCTCCTGTCCTCGGGCGGAGGCGGCCTTCTTCCGGCCGCCCGGCGCCATCGCCGGCCGCGACGGAGACCGGAGCGTCGGGCCATTATCGGAGAACGTTACCATGGGCTCTGTGCAGGATTGCACAGTTCCGGCGCTGCGGAAACGGCGTGCGCTCGCACGCCGCCTCCCGGTGCGCGCGCCGAGGGGATCACGGCTTGTAGAAAAACTCCATCTTCACTCCCGCGATCTCGATCAGGTCGTGGTCGTTGAGGGGCTGGGCGTGGGCGCCCAGCGAGGTGCCGTTGAGCGTGGGGTACGTGGCGCCCTCCACGTGGGTGATGAAGTAGCCGTTGGGCCGCTTGGTGATCACCGCCACCTGCACGCCGGGCTTGCCGACCGTGGTGAGGTTCTTGGTGAGGTCCAGCGTCTTGCCGGCCGCCGCGCCCGAGAGCACCTGGATCGCGGCCTCGCGCAGCGGGCCGCCGGCCGCCGGCGCCGCGGCGGGGGGCTCGGGCGCCGGCGCGGGCCTCGGCGCCTCGGGCGCCTTGGCGGGCGGCGAGGTGGTCGTGCCCGGGGGCGTGGTGGTGGTGCCGGGCTTCGCCGCCTCGGGGGCGAGCGCCTTCAGGTTGGTGTGCGTGTCGCCCATCGCCTTGTCCGGCGCCGGCGTCGGCCCCGCCTTGGCGGGGTTGCGGATGATCATGGTCTTCTCGAAATCGGCCGCCGTCGCCGCCGTGGGCGCGTCGTTGAAGTACTTGAGCTTGTGCTTGCCGATCTCGACCACGTCGTTGTTCTGCAGGAAGTGCTTCTTGATGGGCTTCCCGTTGACCATGGTGCCGTTGGTGCTGCCCAGGTCCTCGATGAACGAGTCGTTGAGGATCGTGATGATCGCCGCGTGCTCGCCGCTCACCGCGAGGTTGTCGATCTGGATGTCGTTGTGCGGCTTGCGGCCGATGAGCGTGCGCTCCTTGGAGAGGGTGTACTCCTTGAGCACCTGCCCGTCGACGCTGAGGATGAGCTTGGCCATGGTCGTTTTCCTTGGGTATTACCGGAAGAGTGCCTTCAAGCGCGCGATCCAGCCGCGCGGCACGCCGTAGGGCTCTGCGACGCGGATCAGCATCGCGGAAATGTTGTCGCGCCCGCCATTGTCGTTGGCGGCCTGGACGAGCTGCTGGACGGTGAGGCTGGGATTGGACTTCAACGTGAGGAGGGTGAGCCGGATCTCCTCGTCCTCCACCATGTCGGAGAGCCCATCGGAGCAAAGCAGGTAGAGGTCCTCGGGCTGCGCCTCGTGGACGTGGATCTCGGGCTCGACCGTGGGGTCGATGCCGAGCGCGCGCGTCACGAGGTTCTTGTTCTGCGAGAGCTTCGCCTCTTCCGGCGTGATGAGGCCCGAGTCGAGCTGCTCCTGCAGCAGCGAATGGTCGCGCGTCACCTGCTCCATCGCCTCGCCGCGCAGGCGGTACAGGCGCGAGTCGCCGATGTGCGCGACGACCACGAAGTCGTCGTAGAAGAGGCTCATCACGAGCGTGGTGCCCATGCCCGCGCACTCGGGATTGTTCTGCGACGTGGTGAAGACGGCGCTGTTGGCGCGCGCGATCTGCTCGCGGATCAGGCGCTCGGCGAGCGCCTTGGCGTCCTCGCGCCGAAGGCGCTCCACGGCGCGCGGGTTCCACGCCTCCTGCAGCCCGTCCGTGATGAGCGATGTCGCCATGCCGCTGGCCACTTCCCCCGCGTTGTAGCCTCCCATCCCGTCGGCGAGCACGTACAGGCCGATCTCGGGACGCGACTCGATGCAGTCCTCGTTGTGGTCGCGCACGCGGCCGGAGTCCGTGAGGCTCGCCGCCTGCAGCGCCTGCGAAAGGTTCATCCGCGCCCTCGCCGTGCGCGCGCGCCGCTCGCCTCCCGATCCCCCTCGTACCCGTGCGCCACTTGTCTCATGCCGTTTCCGGTTTGTTGTTGGACGCCGCCCCGCAGACGCATCCCTCGCGTCCTCCGCGGGGCCCCATCCGGGGCCGCCGCGAAAACCGCGCAAAAACACGGATTTATAATAACTTAAAAAGCTTTTTTCAGAAACAATCCCGCTTCCCGCCGGATGTCCATGAATATCGGGGGATATTTGCCCTGCCGGGGAACCCCTCCCGGCAGCCTGCGCACTTCGTCCACGGCGGCAAAAATCCTTTTCCGGGCGGACTTTCCGGTCGGGTTGCCAGTCATTATACGATTGGGGTTTTACGCCGAGGCCGCTTATGGACCGCCTGCAAGATGTCGATCCGCTCGAGACTCGGGAATGGGTCGATTCCCTCGAGGCCGTGCTCGCGATCGAGGGACCGGAGCGCGCGCACTTCATCCTCGAGCAGTTGGTGGACAAGGCGCGCCGCTCGGGCGCGTACCTGCCGTACAGCGCCAACACCGCGTACATCAACACGATCGCGCCGCACCTCGAGGAGCGCATGCCCGGAGACCCCGCGATCGAGCATACGTTGCGCTCGATCGTGCGCTGGAACGCGGTCGCGATGGTGCTGCGCGGCGGCAAGAAGAACCTCGAGCTCGGCGGGCACATCGCGAGCTTCGCCTCCGCCGCCACGCTCTACGACGTGGGCTTCAACCATTTCTGGCACGGCCCGAGCGACGCGCGCGCGGGCGACCTCGTGTACATGCAGGGGCATTCGTCGCCGGGCGTGTACGCGCGCGCGTTCCTCGAAGGGCGGCTCACCGAGGACCAGCTCGACAATTTCCGCCAGGAGGTGGACGGCAAGGGCATCGCCTCGTATCCGCACCCCTGGCTCATGCCCGACTTCTGGCAGTTCCCGACGGTGTCCATGGGCCTGGGCCCGATCCAGGCGATCTACCAGGCGCGGTTCCTGCGCTACCTCGAGGACCGCGGCCACGCGAAGACCGCCGAGCGGCGCGTGTGGGCCTTCATGGGCGACGGCGAGATGGACGAACCGGAGTCGATGGGCGCCATCGGCATGGCCGCGCGCGAAGGGCTCGACAACCTCATCTTCGTCGTGAACTGCAACCTGCAGCGCCTCGACGGCCCGGTGCGCGGCAACGGCAAGATCATCCAGGAGCTCGAGGCGGATTTCCGCGGCGCCGGCTGGAACGTGATCAAGGTGATCTGGGGCTCGTACTGGGATCCGCTCCTCGCGCGCGACACCGACGGGCTGCTGCAGCGGCGCATGGAGGAAGCGGTCGACGGCGAGTACCAGAAGTTCAAGAGCCGCGACGGGGCGTACGTGCGCGAGCATTTCTTCGGCAAGTATCCGGAGCTGAAGGAGCGCGTGGCCAACATGTCCGACGAGGACATCTGGCGGCTCAATCGCGGCGGCCACGACCCGCACAAGATCTACTGCGCGTATGCCGCGGCGATGAAGCACCAGGGGCAGCCGACCGTGATCCTCGCCAAGACCGTGAAGGGCTACGGCATGGGCGCGGTGGGCGAGGGCAAGAACATCGCGCACCAGCAGAAGAAGATGCCCCACGAGGCGCTGCGCCAGTTCCGCGACCGCTTCAACATCCCGATCCCCGACGACAAGCTGCTGGAAATCCCCTACTACCGGCCGCCGGCGGATTCGGTCGAGATGAAGTACCTGCGCGAGCTGCGCGCCGAGCTGGGCGGACCGCTGCCGCAGCGCCGGCGCAAGAGCCGCAGCCTCGAGGTGCCGACGCTCGAGGCGTTCAAGCCGCTGCTCGACGCCACGGCCGAAGGCCGCGAGATCTCCACCACCATGGCGTTCGTGCGCATGCTGGGCATCCTGCTCAAGGACAAGAACGTCGGGCGCAACGTCGTGCCCATCGTGCCCGACGAATCGCGCACCTTCGGCATGGAAGGGCTCTTCCGGCAGCTGGGCATCTACTCGTCGCTGGGCCAGCTCTACGAGCCCGAGGACAGCGACCAGCTCATGTTCTACAAGGAGGACAAGAACGGGCAGATCCTCCAGGAGGGCATCAACGAGCCGGGCGCGATGTGCTCGTGGATGGCCGCGGCCACGTCGTACTCGAACAACGACGTGCCGATGATCCCCTTCTACATCTTCTACTCGATGTTCGGGCTGCAGCGCACCGGTGACCTGGTGTGGGCCTCGGGCGACATCCGCGCGCGCGGCTTCCTGCTGGGCGGCACGGCGGGGCGCACGACGCTGAACGGCGAGGGCCTCCAGCACGAGGACGGCCACAGCCAGGTGCTCTCCTCGGTGATCCCGAACTGCATCTCCTACGATCCCACCTTCGCGTACGAGGTGGCGGTCATCGTGCAGGACGGCCTGCATCGCATGATGGAGAACCAGGAGGACGTCTTCTACTACATCACCCTGATGAACGAGAACTACCCGCACCCGGCGATGCCGCAGGGCGCGCGCGAGGGCATCCTCAAGGGGATGTACAAGCTGGCGGACGCGGGACGTGCAGGGGCCGAAGGCAAGCCCTCCCCGCGCGCGCAGCTCCTCGGCAGCGGCACCATCCTGCGCGAGGTGATGGCGGCGGCCGAGCTCCTGAAGAACGACTGGGGAGTGGCGGCCGACGTGTGGAGCTGCCCCAGCTTCACCGAGCTGCGGCGCGAGGGCATGGCCGCGGCACGCTGGAACCTGCTGCACCCGGCGCAGAAACCGCGCGCCTCCTACGTCGAGCAATGCCTCGCCGCCACGAAGGGCCCGGTGATCGCTGCCACCGACTACATCCGCACGTTCGCCGACCAGATCCGCGAATTCGTCCCGCGGCGCTACAAGGTGCTCGGCACCGACGGCTTCGGGCGCAGCGACTCGCGCGAGAACCTGCGCCGCTTCTTCGAGGTGAACCGCTACTACGTCACGGTCACCGCGTTGCGCGCGCTCGCCGAGGACGGCGAGGTGCCCGCCGCGCGGGTAGCCGAGGCGCTCAGGAAATACGGCATCGATCCGGAGAAGCCCGCGCCCTGGACCGTGTGAGGCGCGGCGGCACGCGCGAGCGACGAACAACAACGAACAGGAGACGACGTTGGCCGCAATCGAGGTGAAGGTTCCCGACATCGGGGACTTCAAGGAAGTGCCGGTCATCGAGGTGCTGGTCAAGCCCGGCGACGCGGTGAAGAAGGACGATTCGCTCATCACCCTCGAGAGCGACAAGGCCACGATGGAGGTGCCCGCCCCTTCCTCCGGCACCGTGAAGGAGCTGCGCGTCAAGGTGGGCGACAAGGTGAGCGAGGGCAGCGCCATCGCGTTGCTCGAGGGCGGCGCCGAGGCGCCGAAGGCGCAGGCACCGGCCGCGCCGGCGAAGCCCGCGGCCGCGGCGCCCACGGCGGCACCGGCTCGCGCTGCCGCGCCGGCCCCCGCTCCTGCCGCGGCCGCGCCCACTCCCGCTCCCGTCGCCGCGCCGTCTCCCGCCGCGGCGGCGCGCGCCGCGCCTTCGACCGAAGCCGACGAAGGCCACCTCCCGCCCCACGCGAGCCCCGGCGTGCGCCGCTTCGCGCGCGAGCTGGGCGTGGACCTCGCGAGCGTGAAAGGCTCCGGACCCAAGGGCCGCATCCTCAAGGAAGACATCCAGAGTTTCGTGAAGGAGTCGCTCGCGGGCGGCGCTCCCGCGGCGCGCGGCGGCGGCTTCTCCGACCTCGGCTTGCCGGCGTGGCCGAAGGTGGACTTCGCCAGGTTCGGCCCGGTCGAGCGCCAGCCGCGCACGCGCATCCAGAAGATCTCGGGCCCCGCGCTCGCGCGCAACTGGGTGATGATCCCGCACGTCACGCAGTTCGACGAGGCGGACGTGACCGAGCTCGAGGCCTTCCGCGCGCGCGTCAACGAGGAGAACGCGAAGTCCGGCGTGAAGGTGACGCCGCTCGCGTTCCTCATCAAGGCGGCGGTCGCGGCGCTGAAGAAATATCCCGTCCTCAACAGCTCCCTCGACGGCGACGACCTCGTGCTGAAGCAGTACTGGCACATCGGCTTCGCCGCCGACACGCCCAACGGCCTCGTGGTGCCGGTGGTCAGGAACGCCGACCAGAAGGGCGTCCTCGAGATCGCGCGCGAGACGGCGGAGCTCGCCGCGAAGGCGCGCGAAGGCAAGCTCGCGCCCACCGACATGCAGGGCGGGACGTTCTCGATCTCATCGCTGGGCGGCATCGGCGGAACGGCGTTCACGCCGATCATCAACGCGCCCGAGGTCGCGATCCTCGGCGCCTCGAAGGCGGCGACCAAGCCGGTGTGGAACGGCCGCGAATTCGTGCCCCGCCAGATCCTCCCCCTCTCGCTCTCGTACGACCATCGCGTGGTGGATGGCGCGCTCGGCGCGCGCTTCACCGCCTACCTCGCCCAGGTGCTCTCCGACCTGCGGCGCGGGCTGCTCTAGGAGGCGCCATGGCCGCCATCGAGATCAAGGTCCCGGACATCGGCGACTTCAAGGACGTGCCGGTGATCGACGTGCTGGTGAAGCCCGGCGACCTCGTGAAGAAGGACGACTCGCTCGTCACGCTCGAGAGCGACAAGGCGACGATGGACGTGCCCTCGCCGCACGCGGGCACGGTCAAGGAGCTGCGCGTCAAGCAGGGCGACAAGGTCTCGCAGGGCACCGTCATCGCGGTGCTGGAAGGCGAAGGGGACGGCGCCGCGGCGAAGCCGCCGGCGCCGGCGAAGGCCGCGGAGCCGTCCCGATCATCCGACGCGACGGCGCTCGCCGGCGCCATCGCGCAGCAGGGCGCGAAATCCGTCCGCGACGCCTTGACCTCGACGCTCGCGAGCCTCGACGCCGACCTGCACGCGGAGGTGCTCGTGCTCGGCGCGGGTCCCGGGGGCTACACCGCCGCTTTCCGCGCCGCCGACCTCGGCAAGAAGGTCGTGCTGGTCGAGCGCTATCCCACGCTCGGGGGCGTGTGCCTCAACGTGGGCTGCATCCCGTCGAAGGCGCTGCTGCACGCCGCGCGCGTGATCGCCGACGCCGAGGAGATGGGCGCCTTCGGCGTGGAGTTCGGCGCGCCGAAGACCGATCTCGCGAAGCTGCGCGCGTGGAAGGACGGCGTCGTGGCCAGGCTCACCAAGGGGCTCGCCGCGCTCGCGAAGGCGCGCAAGGTCACGGTGCTGCAGGGAACCGGCACGTTCGCTTCGCCACATACGCTCGAGGTGCAGGGCAAGGACGGCCGCAAGGTCGTGTCGTTCGACCACTGCATCATCGCCGCCGGCTCGCAATCGGCGCGCATTCCGGGCTTCCCCTACGACGATCCGCGCCTCATGGACTCGACCGGCGCGCTCGAGCTGAAGGAGGTGCCGAAGCGGCTGCTCGTCATCGGCGGCGGCATCATCGGCCTGGAGATGGCGACGGTGTACGACGCGCTCGGCGCGAAGGTGAGCGTGGTGGAATTCATGGACCGCCTCATCCCCGGCGCCGACCCGGACATCGTGAGGCCGCTCGCGAAGCGCATCGAGAAACGCTACGAAAAGATCCTGCTCAAGACGAAGGTGGCGAAGATCGAGGCGGCGAAGGGCGGGCTGCGCGCGAGCTTCGAGGGCGCCGACGGCGGCGCGGCACCCGCGCCCGAGACCTACGATCGCGTGCTGCTCGCGGTGGGTCGCCGGCCCAACGGAAGGAACATCGGCGCGGACAAGGCCGGCGTGAACGTGGACGAGCGCGGCTGGATCCCGGTGGACCGGCAGATGCGCACCAACGTCGCGCACATCTTCGCCATCGGCGACATCGTCGGCGAGCCGATGCTCGCGCACAAGGCGACGCACGAGGGCAAGCTCGCCGCCGAGGTGATCGCCGGCATGGACCACCACGCGTGGGTCGCCCACACCATTCCGAGTGTGGCCTACACCGATCCCGAGGTCGCGTGGATGGGCCTCTCGGAGCCCGAGGCGAAGGCGAAGGGCATCGCGTACGAGAAGGCCGTGTTCCCGTGGGCCGCGAGCGGGCGCGCGCTCGGCATGGGGCGCGAGGAGGGGCTCACGAAGGTCCTCTTCGAGAAGGATTCGAAGCGCATCCTGGGCGCCGGCATCGTGGGCGTGAACGCCGGCGAGCTCATCGCCGAGACCGTGCTCGCGCTGGAGATGGGCGCCGACGCGGAGGACATCGCGCTCACCATCCACCCGCACCCGACGCTGTCCGAGACGGTCTACTTCGGCGCCGAGATCGCCGACGGGACCATCACGGACATCATGCCGCCGAAGCGGTCCTAGGGCAGGACCGCCGCCGCGACCAGGGCGAGCGCCGCCACCACGGCGAGCCGGTCCGCGCCGAAGAAGCCGCGCGGCTTGGCCTCGGCATCGACGATCCCGGCCACCTCGCGGTCGTCGCCCAGGATCGGAACGCAGGCTTCCGACTGCACGCCGTCGTCGCAGACGTAGAAGCCGCCGCCCGCCTCCACGTGCTTCGACACGTCCTCGATCACCGTGGCGCGCCCGGTGAGCCCGACCGTGCTGTTGGTGCTGCGCTCGGCGAACTCGCGCGTGAGCGCGAACTCGGCGCGGCTGGGCCGCCCGACGTAGGCGAGCTTCACCAGCACGGGCACGCCCGCGGGATTCACGCGCCGCTGGTAGATGCCGACCCAGTCCGCGCCCGTCGTCTCCTGCGTGCGTTCTACCAGCCGCTCGAGGAGCGCCAGGCGCCGCGTGGTCTGCTCCGAGCGCCCGCCCAGGATCGTCGCGAGATCGTAGGGAACGGGCGCGAGCTCCTCGACGATGGAGCAGCTGCCGTCCTCGGTGAGCATCGGGACGGGATACGAGTAGAGCGACGATGGATCGTCGATGGCGACCTTCTCGCTCATCGCTTCCATCAGGTCGCGCACCGCGCGCTCGACGTCCGCCGCGCGGCCGGCGAGCGACTCCAACCCCGCCATGCGCAGGTACGCGGCGACGCGGTCGGTGGCGGCGCTCATGTGCGGTCGCGCTCCGGGTCGAGCGCGGGGCGCTCGATCCACTCGAACGGCAGGTTGCGCGAGCGCATCCAGTCCGCCACCGCGAGCCCGGTGGCGCGCTTCCACGGGCGCAGCGCCGCGGGCTTCACGCGGCGGTAGTCCGCGAGCTCGGCGCCCAGGGTGATCGTGCCTACGGCGAGCGCGTGGTAGCAGAGCATCACCTCGTTCTTGCGCTCGAAGATGTAGTTGCCGATGAGGTGCGATTCGACGACGTCGAGGCCCAGCTCCTCCTTCACCTCCCGCACGACGGCGTGGCGCGGGTCCTCGAGCGCCTCGAGATAGCCGGTGACGAGCGCGAAGAACCCCGCCGGCCAGCCACGGTTGCGCGCGAGGATCATCTCGCCCTCGTGCTCGACCAGCGCGCCCACGCAGGGAACGGGATTGCCCCACTGCACGTAGCCGCATTCCTCGGTGCACGCGCGGCGCACGGCCGCCACGCCGTCCGCGTCGACCATGGGACGCTCGCCGAGCGGCCGGGCGCAGCGCGGGCAGTAGGAGAAGGTTTCGGTGCTCAGAGCCGCTCAGCGACCCAGCCCTGCACGGACTCGAGCGCCTTGGGAAGCGCCGAGGCGTTGGTGCCGCCCGCCTGCGCCATGTCCGCGCGGCCGCCGCCCTTGCCGCCCACCTGCGAGGCGACGAAGTTCACCAGCTCGCCCGCCTTCACCTTCGCGATGAGGTCCTGCGTGACGCCCGCGATGAGGCTCACCTTCTCGCCCTCGGAGGCGGCGAGCACGATGGCGCTCGACTTGAGCTTGCCCTTCAGCTGGTCGAGCGTGTCGCGCAGCGTCTTCACGTCCGCGCCCTCGAGCTTCGCCGCGAGCACCTTCACGCCCTTCACGTCCACCGCGCTTCCCGCGAGGTCGGTGCCCTGCGACGTGGCCATCTTCACCTTGAGGCGCGCGAGCTCCTTCTCGAGCGCGCGCGCGTTCTCCAGCGCCTGCGCGAGCCTCGCCTCGACTTCCTGCGGCTGCGCCTTGAGCGCCTCGGCCACGCGGGCGAGCTGGTCGGCTTCGGCTCGCGCGTAGGCGATCGCGACCGAGCCGGCGATGGCTTCCACGCGCCGGATGCCGGCGGCGACTCCGCCCTCGCCCACGATGCGGAAGAGGCCGATGTCGCCGGTGCGGGCCACGTGCGTGCCGCCGCAGAGCTCGCGCGAGCTGCCGATGTCGAGCACGCGCACCACGTCGCCGTACTTCTCGCCGAAGAGCATCATCGCGCCCAGCTTCTGCGCCTCCTCGATCGGCATCTCGCGCGCGCTCGTCGCCTCGTTGCCGAGGATCTCCGCGTTCACGATCGACTCGACACGACGGATTTGCTCCGCGGTCATGGGCGCGTTGTGGCTGAAGTCGAAGCGCGTCTTGTCCTCGTCCACCAGCGAGCCGCGCTGCTGCACGTGGGGCCCCAGCACCTCGCGCAGCGCCTTGTGCATGAGGTGCGTCACGGAGTGGTGGCGCATGGTGCGCATGCGCTTGTCGAGGTCCACCTGCGCGGCCACCGTGTCCCCGATGGCGAGCTCGCCGTTCTTCACGACGCCGTGGTGGCCGAAGACCTCCGGCTGGATCTTCTGCGTGTCCTGCACCTCGAAGAGCGTGAGGCAGACGCCGCCCTTGGTGAGCTCGCCGCGGTCGCCGACCTGGCCGCCCGACTCCGCGTAGAACGGCGTCTTGTCGAGGACGACGATGCCCTCCTCGCCCGTGGAGAGCGACTCCACCGGCGTGCCGCCCTTGTAGAGTGCCACGACGCGGCCCTCTTCCGAGAGGGTGTCGTAGCCGCGGAACGTGGTCTTCACGCCCGCGTAGCCCAGCTGCGCGCCCGCCTTGAACTTGGAGGACGCCCGCGAGCGCTCCTGCTGCGAGGCCATCGCGGCGTCGAAGCCGGGCATGTCGATCTCGAAGCCGCGCTCGCGCCCGATGTCGGCGGTGAGGTCCACCGGGAAGCCGAAGGTGTCGTAGAGCTTGAACGCCGTCTCGCCGTCGAGGCGCTTCGGGTTCTTCGCGAGCGCCGTCTCGAGGATGGCCATGCCGGTCTCCAGCGTCTCGGCGAAGCGCTCCTCCTCCTGGCGGATCGTGCCCTTCACGCGGTCGCGCGCCTCGCGCAGCTCGGGATACGCGCCGCCCATCTCCTCGACGACCACGTCGACGAGCTTGTAGAAGAATGCCTGCTTCTGCCCCAGCTTGTAGCCGTGGCGCATGGCCCTGCGCGCGATGCGGCGCAGCACGTAGCCGCGGCCCTCGTTCGCCGGGATCACGCCGTCGCAGATGAGGAACGCGCAGGAGCGGATGTGGTCCGCGATCACGCGCAGCGACGGCGACTCGAGGTCCTTCGTGTTCGTCTCGCGCGCCGCCGCCTTGATGAGCGTCTGGAAGAGGTCGATCTCGTAGTTCGAGTGCACGTGCTGGAGCACCGCGGTGAGCCGCTCGAGCCCCATGCCCGTATCGACCGAGGGCTTCGGCAGCGGATGCAGCGTGCCCGCCTCGTCGCGGTTGAACTGCATGAAGACGAGGTTCCAGATCTCGATGTAGCGATCGCCTTCCGCGTCGGGGGAGCCGGGCGGACCACCCGCGATGCCGGGCCCGTGGTCGTAGAAGATCTCGGAGCACGGGCCGCACGGGCCGGTGTCGCCCATCTGCCAGAAGTTGTCGCTCTCGTACTTGCGCCCGCCCGCCTTGTCGCCGATGCGGATGCAGCGATCCTTCGGGACGCCGATCTCCTTCGTCCAGATCTCGTAGGCTTCGTCGTCCGTCTCGTAGACCGTGGTCCAGAGCTTGTCGGCGGGCAGGCCGTACTCCTTCGTGATGAGGTCCCACGCGAAGCGGATGGCGTCGCGCTTGAAGTAGTCGCCGAAGCTGAAGTTGCCGAGCATCTCGAAGAACGTGTGGTGGCGCGCGGTGTAGCCCACGTTCTCGAGGTCGTTGTGCTTGCCGCCCGCGCGCACGCACTTCTGCGCGGTGACGGCGCGGTTGTACGGGCGCTTCTCGTTGCCGAGGAAGACGTCCTTGAACTGGTTCATCCCGGCGTTGGTGAAGAGCAGCGTCGGGTCGTTCGCCGGGACGAGCGAGCTCGAAGGCACGTGCGCGTGCCCCTTCGAGACGAAGAAGTCGATGAATTTTTTTCGAATCTCTTTGGTATTCATGGCCTTGCGGTGTGCGACCCCGGCCCGGCGCGGATCGCCGGGCAAACCGTAAGGATATCAAACAGTAGCGCTCCAACCGCGTCTTCCGTCCGTGGCACGTGTCTGGCGTCGAGGATGGCGGCAAAGGAATCGAAGACCTGGGAGCGGCCGGGGCCGGTCGCCCCGGTGTCCCGAGCACCGTGGTACGGAGCGGATGCTCGACGAAAAGTGCTTCGCGTGAATCAGCGGCGAATGAGAACATGACCGGGGACTGCTCGCTTTCGTCGAGCAACAGACCCCGCCCGCTCCCACTAAAGCTCGGCGCGCTCCAAGGTCTTCGATTCCTTTCCCGCCATCCTCGCCGCCGCAACAGTGGCGTGTCGACCGCCGCGAAGGGCACTTGCTCGACACTCGCGACGGCGCTTGCGAGGGCGGAGGACGTCGAGGTCCGGCGAACCCTGGAACGGGCCGAGCGAACGAAAACGGGACGGGTTTGCGGTCGAGGACTGTTTGAGCCGCCCCCGAGCGAAGCCGAGGGAGAGTGGGCTGGCGGCGAGTTCCGCAGACCGCCGGACCGTTTTCGCGAGCGATGGGTTCCTCGGCTCCTGCATCGAAGGGAGCCGAGGCCGTTCGTTCCCGAGTTCGCCGGGGCCTCGACGTCCTCCGCCCTCTTCCGCTCTCGATTAGAGCGCAGCGTTGAGGACGATCACGGCCGCGACCATCAGCAGCGCGATCGTATTTTGCGTTCGATAGCTCATCGGGGTTTCTCCATCGATCTCAGGAAGCGCATCACGTCGTCCAACGCGAAGCCGCGGCCCTGGAGGAAGCGCGCCTGGCGCGCGCGCTCGCGCACATCCGGCGCGGGCGCGTGGAAGCGGCTGCGCCAGACCGACTCCATGCTCGACACTCCGTCGGCCGCTGCCGCGCGAAAGCCGCGCGCGATGGTTTCCTCGTCCACTCCCCGCGCGCGCAGCTGCTGGGCGAGCTTGAGCGGGCCGAAGCGGCGCGCCTTGGCGCGGATGGATTGCTCGGCGTAGCGCACGTCGGAAAGCCAGCCGCGCTTCACGAGCTCGTCCAGGAGCGCCTCGAGGTCCTCGCCTTCCGCGACATGGGGCTCGAGCTTGCGCTTGAGCTCCTCGCGCGAATGCTCCCGGCGCGCGAGCAGCCGCAGCGCGCGCGCCTTGAGCGTCGGTTCCGCCCGGGCGGCCACGGCGACCTCGCGGCTCAGTCCGCCTCGGCCGCTTCCTTCGCCTGCGGCATGCCGCCGGCGACGCCGACCGCCTCGCGGATCTTCTGCTCGATCTCCTGCGCGATGGCGGGATTGTCCTTCAGGAACTCGCGCGTGTTGTCCTTGCCCTGGCCGATCTTCTCGCCGTTGTAGGCGTACCAGGCGCCGGACTTCTCGACGATGCGGTGGATCACGCCCAGCTCGATGATCTCGCCTTCGCGCGAGATGCCCTCGTTGTAGAGGATGTCGAAGTCGGCGGTCTTGAAGGGGGGCGCGACCTTGTTCTTCACGACCTTCACGCGCGTCTCGTTGCCGATCACTTCCTCGCCCTTCTTGATCGAGCCGATGCGGCGGATGTCGATGCGCACCGAGGCGTAGAACTTGAGCGCGTTGCCGCCCGTGGTGGTCTCGGGGTTGCCGAACATCACGCCGATCTTCATGCGGATCTGGTTGATGAAGATGACCAGCGTGTTGGAGCGCTTGATGTTGGCGGTGAGCTTGCGCAGCGCCTGGCTCATGAGGCGCGCCTGCAGGCCCATCTGCGGCTCGCCCATCTCGCCCTCGATCTCGGCCTTGGGTGTCAGCGCCGCCACCGAGTCGATCACGACGCAATCCACGGAGGCGGAGCGCACCAGCATGTCCGCGATCTCGAGGGCCTGCTCGCCGTTGTCCGGCTGCGAGAGGAGGAGCTCGGAAGTCTGCACGCCGAGGCGCTGGGCGTACTGGGGATCGAGCGCGTGCTCCGCGTCGATGAAGGCCGCGGTGCCGCCGAGCTTCTGGACGTTGGCGATGACCTGGAGCGTGAGCGTCGTCTTGCCCGACGATTCCGGGCCGTAGATCTCGACCACGCGCCCGCGCGGCAGCCCGCCCACGCCGAGCGCCATGTCGAGGCCGAGGGAGCCGGTGGAGACGACCTCGATGGCGCGGTCCACGTCCTGGGCGCCCATCTTCATGATCGAGCCCTTGCCGAACTGCTTCTCGATCTGGGAAAGGGCGGCCTGCAGGGCCTTGGCCTTGTTCTCGTCCATCTTGGGGGCTTCCGGGGCGGTGCTGGAGATGACCTTGAGCATTTGAATTATCCCATTAATTGATTGTTGGAAACGTGCACGAGGCTACTCGGTCCCAGGCTCATGGAATGAGCTACCGGACCCGGCGCACCAGCCCCGCCATGACGCCGAAGATCTCGAAACCCCCTTTGGGGCGGATGACGGGGTACGCCTTGTTCGCGGGCTTCAGGACGAATCCGCCCTTCTCCCGCTCCAGGTACTTCACGGTGAACTCGTTGTTCACGATCGCCACGACGATGTCGCCGACGTTGGCGTTCGGTTGCTGCTCCACCACCAGCAGGTCTCCTTCATGGATGCCCGCGTCGATCATCGAATCGCCCTTGACCCGCACGAGCGAGGTCTTCGAGGGCACCTTCACCAGGTAGTCGTCGATGGTGATGAGGTCGTAGCCGTCCGCGATCGCGGGGTTGGGAAGGCCCGCCTGCACCGCCGAATCCGCCAGGCGCCGCTCGAAGAAGCGCGCGCCCGGCTTCAGCTGCCGGTCCGGCGTCCAGTCGAGGTAGCCGGCCTCCTCGAAGCGCTTCACGCACTCCGCGACCCACGACTTGGCCGAGATGCCCCACAGGTGCGCGAGCACCGAGTACGACGGGATCACCTTGTGCTCGGCGTAGTAGTCCTGGAGCTTCTCCAGGTACGCGGGATCCAGCGCGGGCTTCTGGGCATTCAACGCCATGGCGGCTCGGCACGATGACAGAACGATTGTTCGGCAAGCTACAGAACGACCGTTCTGTTGTCAATGCCTTCTGGGGTCGCCACTTCGGAGCCCTTGGGTGGGGGCCCATCGGGGGACCTCGATTCAACCGGAGCGCGGCGGCCCTCGTCCATCGGGCGCGCTGATTCTTCGAGCGGTGTCCTTCTCGCCACCATCGTCTCGCCCCCGATGAACCCCCAACCCAAGGGCTCCGAAGCGGCTCTGGGAAGGGGGTGTGCCGTGCAATCAGCCTCGTCATTCGCGAACGGCCGATCGCACGCTACGGCACAACATCCGAATCGCTGACAGGGCATTGCGAAGGCGGTCCCCCTCGAGAGGGGACGAGACACCGAACGCGACCTCGTTGCCTTGAGAGGAATCAGCGCGCCCGATCCGACGAGGGCCGCCGCGATGCTGTGCGCTGGGCCGCGATCCCCGGCTCGAGGGGGACCGCCTTCGCCATGCCCCTCCTCGCAACCGGTCGATGGATTCCCGCCTTCGCGGGAATGACGTCGACGCGGGGGTGACGTCAGGCGAGGAGGTCGATGAGCCCCTGCAGCGCCACGGCGACCGACTGGCGCCGGACCGCCTCGCGATCGCCCTTGAAGACGAGCCGGCGGCATTGCACGGGCCCGCCGCGATACGCCCACGCGAACCACACCAGGCCGACGGGCTTCGCCGGGGTGCCGCCCCCCGGGCCCGCGATGCCGGTGATCGCGACCGCGACATCGGCCGCGCTGTGCGCGATGGCTCCGGCGGCCATCTCGGCCGCCACCGGCTCGCTGACCGCTCCATGCGTGACGAGCGTCGCGGCCGACACGCCGAGCATCTCTTCCTTCGCCCCGTTCGAATAGGTGACGAAGCCGCGCTCGAACCAGTCCGAGCTCCCGGCGATGCGCGTGATCGCCTCGGATACGCCGCCGCCGGTGCACGACTCGGCGGTGGCCACCATCATGCCGCGCCGCTTGCACGCCGCGCCGAGGCGCCGCGCCAGCCCGGTGATCGCGCGCTCGATCATTCCTGCTCTCCCGGCCTTCCGCGGTACCAGTACTGGTAGCGCTCCTCGAATCCGAAGTCGCGATAGAGCCGGCGCGCCGGCTCGTTATCGGTCTTCACCTGCAGGTAGGCGTGGCGCGCCCCCAGCCCCGAGGCCGTCCCGAGCAGGCTCGCGACGATCGAGCGCGCATGGCCGCGGCGGCGCGCTGCCTCGTCGGTGATGATGTCGAAGAGACCCGCGCAATCGTCCTCGACGATGGTGAGGCCCGTGGCGACGATGCGGCCCTGCTCGCGCACGGCGACCGCGCGCAGCGCCAGCGGCATGCCCTCGAGGCGCGCGAGATGCGCCGCGCGATGCCCGGGAGGCGAGCCCCGCATCTCGCCCACCGCATCGACCCATTCCGGCAGCGTCATCGGCTCGGCATCGGCCCGCCTCGAGCCGCGCCGGGTCGATCGCCGCGGCCTCGACCGCCGTGGTCTCGAAGCGCCCGTAGCCGCGCCGCTCGAGGTCGGCGTCGAGGGACGCCGGCTCGGAGAACGGCGTGATGCGGAAGATCGCAGGCAGCCCCGCCGCGCGATACAGCCGCTCGCAATAGGCGATCTTGGTCGCGAGCTCCGCCTTGGAGGGATAGACCGCGTTCACCGAGCGCGCGCGCTTGGCCTTGCCCTTGAGCAGGCGCAGGAGCCAGCCGTCGTAGACCAGCTGGCCCGGAGGCGCGGAGGAGTTGAGGCCCAGCTCCTCGAGGCGCCGGTCGTCCGGCGTTGCCATCGCGTCAGGCGCCGCTCGGGCGCAGCCGCTTGCCCGTGACCGTGTCGAAGAAGTAGAGCTGCTTCGGCTGCACCGAGAACAGGCAGGACTTCGCCCGCCGCAGGCGTCACGTGCCCGTCGATGCGCGCGACGAGCGCCGTGGCGTCGAAGAGCCGTGTGCACGAGCGAATCGGCGCCGAGCGCCTCCATCGTCTCGACCTTGAAGCGCGAACTCGGTGCCGCCCTGCTTGCCGAGCGCGAAGTGCTCGGGACGGATGCCCACGGTGAGCGACTCGCCCGCAGTCGCGCGCAGGCCCTCGGGCAGCGGCACGTTCACGCCGCCGCCCACGTCGACCTCGTCGCCCGCGCGCTTGCCCGGCGAGGAAGTTCATCGAGGGCGAGCCGATGAAGCCCGCGACGAACTGGGTGGCCGGATCGTCGTAGACCTCGATCGGCGCGCCCGACCTGCTCCACGGCGCCCGGCGTTCATCACGAACATGCGGTCGGCGAGCGTCATCGCCTCGACCTGGTCGTGGGTCACGTAGACGCTGGTCGTGCGCAGCTCGCGGTGCAGCTTCTGGATCTCGAGGCGCATCTGCACGCGCAGCTTCGCGTCCAGGTTGGAGAGCGGCTCGTCGAAGAGGAACGCCGCGGGCTCGCGCACGATGGCGCGTCCCATGGCCACGCGCTGGCGCTGGCCGCCGGAAAGCTCGCGCGGCTTGCTCTGCAGGTAAGGGCCAAGCTCGAGGATCGCCGCCGCGCGCTGCACGCGCTCCTCGATCTCCGGCTTCGAGAGCTTGCGGATCTTCAGGCCGTAGGCCATGTTCTCGTACACGGTCATGTGCGGATAGAGCGCGTAGTTCTGGAACACCATGGCGATGTTGCGGTCCTTGGGCTCGACCTCGTTCACGCGCTTGCCGCCGATGCGGATCTCGCCCTCGGTGGCGGTCTCGAGCCCCGCGATCATGCGCAGCACGCGTGGACTTGCCGCAGCCCGAAGGGCCCACGATCACCACGAACTCGCCGTCGGCGATGGTCACGTCGATGCCGTGGATCACCTCGTTCTTGCCGAAGCTCTTGGTGACGCCGTGAAGGCTGATCTCTGCCATCTGGATTCGCTCGCCTATTTCTCCGTCTCCATGAGGCCCTTCACGAACCACTTCTGCATGCAGGATCACCACGAGCGCCGGCGGCAGCAGCGCCAGCATGGCGGTCGCCATGATGATGTTCCATTCGTTGGCGGCGTCGCCGCCCGCGATCATGCGCTTGATGCCGATCACCACCGTGTACATCGACTCGCTGCTCGGTGATGAGCAGCGGCCAGAGGTACTGGTTCCAGCCGTAGATGAAGAGGATCACGAAGAGCGCGGCGATGTTCGTCTTGCGAGAGCGGCAGCACCACGTCGCAGAAGAAGCGCATCGGCCCCGCGCCGTCGATGCGCGCCGCCTCCACCAGCTCGTCGGGAATGGTGAGGAAGAACTGGCGGAAGAGGAACGTCGCCGTGGCCGAGGCGATGAGCGGCAGGGTCAGCCCCGGATAGGTGTCGAGCAGGTGCAGGTCCGAGACCACCTTGAAGGTCGGGATGATGCGCACCTCCACCGGCAGCATCAGCGTGACGAAGATCATCCAGAAGAAGAAGTTGCGCAGCGGGAAGCGGAAGTAGACGATCGCGAAGGCCGAGAGGATCGAGATCGCGATCTTGCCGATGGCGATCGACAGCGCCATCACGAGGCTGTTGCAGCAGCATCGTCGATACCGGCGCCGAGGACCCCTTCTCGGAGCCCGCCACGAGCGCCTGGTGGTAGTTGTCGACCAGCCGTGGTTGCCGGGCAGTGAGCGGCATGGGCACGTTCACGATCTGGTCGAAGGTGAGCGTCGAGGCGACGAACGTGACCCACAGCGGGAAGGCCACGATCGACCACGCCGGCGATGAGGATCGCGTGCGCGACGAAGTTGCCGACCGGGCGGTTCTCGACCATGCCGCCGTGGCAGTGTCGCCATCAGTACTGCACCTTGCGCTCGATGAAGCGGAACTGGACCACGGTGAGCGCGATCACGATGACCATCAGGATCACCGACTGCGCCGAGGAGCCGCCGAGGTCCGCGGCCCGCACGCCGTCGTAGTAGACCTTGTAGACGAGGATCTTGGTCGCCTCGCCCGGCCCGCCCTGGGTGGTCGCGTCGATCACGCCGAAGGTGTCGAAGAAGGCGTAGACGATGTTCACCACCAGCAGGAAGAACGTCGTGGGCGAGAGCAGCGGGAAGACGATGGTCCAGAAGCGCCGCAGCGGGCCCGCGCCGTCGATCGCCGCGGCCTCGATCAGCGACTTCGGGATCGCCTGCAGGCCCGCGAGGAAGAAGAGGAAGTTGTAGCTGATCTGCTTCCAGGTCGCCGCGATGACCACGAGCAGCATCGCCTGCCGGTCGTTGATGATCCAGTTCCAGTCGATCCCCGCCTTGCGCAGGAAATAGGTCACGATGCCGATCGACGGCGCGAAGAGGAACGCCCACAGCACGCCGGCGATCGCCGGCGCGACCGCGTAGGGCCAGATCAGCAGCGTCTTGTAGACGAGCGCCCCGCGCACCACGTGGTCGGCCATCGTCGCGAAGAGGAGCGAGATCGACGATGCCCAAGGAGGCGACGAGCACGCTGAAGATCGCCGTCACCTTGAACGACGCGAGGTAGTGGGAATCGTGTGAAGAGGTCGCGGAAGTTCTGGAACCAGACGAACTGCGTGGTCTGGCCGAACGCGTCCTGGAGCAGGAACGAGTAGTAGACCGCCTCCACGCCGGCCAGAAGAAGAAGACCACCGTGATCGTGATCTGCGGCAGCAGCAGCACGTACGGCAGCCAGGCCGACCTGAAGACGACGCGCTTTTCCTGGGCCATGGGCGACAAGACAAGGGCGGCCGCGCGGGCCGCCCTTGGAGGTCTCAGTGCGAGCCGGCCACTAGCGGTTCGCCGCCTGGAACTTGCGCAGGATCTCGTTGCCGCGCTTGACCGCCTCGTCGAGCGCCGCCTTCGCGTCCTTCTTGCCGGAGAACACGGCCTCCATCTCCTCCTCGATCACCTCGCGCCCCTGGACGTAATTGCCGAAGCGCAGCCCCTTCGAGTTGGCCGTCGGCGGCTTGTTCATGAGCTGCTTCATCGCCACGTCGGCGCCCGGATTCTTCTCGTAGTAGCCGGATTTGCGCGTGAGCTCGTAGGCGGCCATCGTGATCGGCACATAGCCCGTGCTCACGTGCCAGTCCATCTGCACCTCGGGCTTCGACAGGAACGTGAAGAACTCCGCCACGCCCTTGTAGACGTTGGGCGTCTTGCCGCTCATCACCCACAGGGAAGCGCCGCCGATGATGGAGTTCTGCGGTGCACCCTTCACGTCGTCGTAATACGGCAGGAAATTCACCGACCATTGGAACTTGGCCTGGCGGCGGATGTTGGCCTGGGCCCCCGTCGAGGACGTGAGCATGGCGCATTCGCCGCTCGCGAAGTTCGCTTCCGCCTGGTTCGTGCGGCCGGCGTACGTGAACAGTCCGCGCTTGGCGAGGTCGCCCAGCATCGCGATGTGGCGCACGTGCAGCGGCGAGTTGATCTTGAACTCGGTGTCGAGGCCGCCCATGCCGTTTTCCTTCGTCCCGATCGGCACGTTGTGCCAGGCGGAGAAGTTCTCGATGTGCGCCCACGCCGGCCAGCCCGTGGTGTAGACGCAGCGCTGGCCGGCGGCCTTGAGCTTCTCGGCGGCCGCGATGAATTCCTTCCAGGTCTTCGGCGCCTTCTCGGGATCGAGGCCCGCCTTCCTGAACGCATCCTTGTTCACGTAGAAGACGACCGTCGAGCTGTTGAACGGGAACGACAGCATGTTGCCCTTGGTGTCCGTGTAGTAGCCCGCCACCGGCGGCAGGTAGACTTTCGGATCGAACGGCTCGTCGGCGTCCTTCATGAGCTTGTAGACCGGGACGATCGCGCCCTTGGCGGCCATCATCGTCGCCGTGCCGACCTCGAAGACCTGCAGGATGGCCGGTGCGTTGCCCGCGCGGTACGCGGCGATCGCCGCGGTCATCGACTCCGGATAGCCGCCCTTGTAGATGGGCACCACCTTGTAGGCGCTCTGGCTCTTGTTGAACTGGTTGGCGAGATCATTCACCTTGTCCCCGAGCGCGCCTCCCATGGAATGCCAGAACTGGATCTCGGTCTGCGCGTGCACGCTCGATGCAGCGAACCCGAGCATCGCCAGGATCGCGAACAGGTACTTGCGGATCATTGAGGGTCTCCTTAGGGAACGGTGCGCGCCTTGTTCGATTGGTTTGGGCCGCGCGCGATCGGGCTAATGGTACAACGATCGGCCGCGGGCGTCGTTACGATCCCGTGACGCGTTGCCGCAGATCAAAGCCTTTGCGCTAGCCGCCCGAGAGCGCCGCGACCACGAGCACCTCGTCGCCGGCCGCGAGGCGGCGCGCGAGGCTCGCCTCCTGCACGCGGTTCACGAAGATCTTGATGTGCGGGCGCACGGCCTCCTGCTCGTCGATCACGCGGAAGCGCAGGCCCGGAAAGCGGCGGTCGAGGTCCTCCAGCAGCGCGCCGAGCGTGGCGCCGTGGGCCTCGACCTCGCGACGATGCCCCGTGTACTCCGCGAGCGCAGTGGGCAGCACGACCTTCACGCGGCGAGCACGGCTTCCACCGAGTGGATCTGCGGCAGGTGCAGGCACAGGCAGCTCCAGCGCTCGCCCTCGTCGAAGCTCGCCCAGACCTCGCCGCCGGTGGTGCCGAAGTAGAGTCCCACCGGATCGAGCGCATCGGCGGCCATCGCCTGGCGCTTCACCGTGAACCACGCCTGCGCGGGCGGCAAGCCCGCATCGAGCCGCTTCCAGCTGGCACCCCGATCGCGGCTTCCATAGACGGCGGGCTTGCCGTCGATGGGCACGCGCGGCCACACCGTGCCGCCGTCCATCGGGAACACCCACAACGTCGCGGGATCGCGGGGATGCAGCACGACCGGGAACCCCACGTCGCCGATGCGCTTCGGCATCGCGCGCCCGATGCGCTCCCAGCGCGAGCGCTCGCGGTCGAGACGGTAGATGCCGCAATGGTTCTGCTGGTAGACGTCGCCGCTTTGGGGATGCACGCGCAGGCAATGCACGTCGTGGCCGTATTCGGCGTTCGGATCGGGCAGGAAATCGGCCGCGCATCCGCGGTTGAGCGCCGTCCACGTGGCGCCATGGTCGGGGGACTCGAACGCGCCGCCCGTGGACATGCCGATGTAGAGGTGCCGCGCGTCGCGCGGATCGACGTTGATCGAGTGCAGCGTGCCGCCGTCGGGCGGGGCGTCCTGCGGCCCGCCGATCCAGCGGCGGCGATCGGGATGGGCGTTGAACCCCGCCACGCCGCTCCACGTGCGGCCGCCGTCTTCCGACACGAAGAGGCCCTGCGGCGAGGTGCCCGCGTACCAGCGCCGCGGCTCGCTCGCGTGAGCGGGCGCGAGCCAGAACACATGGCTCACCGCCTCGCCCTGATCTCCCGCGGCCGCCTTCCCGAACGCCGGCGGCCGCGCGCTCTCCTTCCACGAGCGGCCGCCGTCTTCCGAGCGATACACCGTGGGTCCGAGATGGCCCGCGCGCACGGCGGCGAGCAGCGTGCGCCCGTCGCGCGGATCGAGCACCGCGTGGTTCACGACCTGGCCGAGGAAGTGCGGGCCCTCCATGGACCAGGTGCGGCGCTTGCGGTCCGCGGACAGGACGAAGAGCCCCTTCCGGGTGCCTACCAGGACGAGCAGCCGCGCCATGGGACGGGCCGAAGGGCCGCTACTGCTTCTTGTTGGGGATGAGCGACTTCAGCGACCCCAGCAGGCCGCGCTTCTCGTCCGCCGAAGGCTCGGCGGGCGTGTTGTGCACCACGTACTGCGGCTCCGTCTTGGGCCGCGGCGCCTGCGCCGAGGCGCGCGGCGTGAGCACCGAGGCCTTCACCACGTCGGCCCAGCGGTTCGGGCGCCCGATGAAGTACTTCGCGAACTCCTCGACGCCCTGGTCGCCCATCTCCTGCGCCATGAGGTTGAAGAGGTCCACCGTGAAGGCCGCCACGTTCTTGGTGACGATCTTGATCTTGCCGGTCTCGTGGTCGCCGTCGACCTTCCCCTGCACGCGGAAGTCGCACTTGACCTTGAAGACCTCGTGCGTGATGACCTTGCGCTCGTTGCGGAACTGCTCGCTCTTGTGCTCGATGTTCGACTGCCAGAGGATGTCGCGGAACCGCTCCATCTCGTCGGGGCCCTTCTTCACCGTGATGATCTTGTCCGACGTGACGCGATATCCCACCTGCACCTCGCCGTAGTAGTCCTTGTCGATGAAGTGCTTCGAGCGGAAGTCGCAGAAGAAATCCTTGATGATGAGGCCGTCGATCTTGCCCACCGTGGGAAGGTCGTACGCGAACGGGCTCGGCATCTGCACGACGTTGAGCTGCTTGCCCAGGTCGTTCAGGTAGAGGAACGTGCGGCGCAACGCGTGGTCCACGGCGACCGCCGTGGAGCGCATGCTCTCCGTCTTGTCGACATCCTGCGCCTTGAGCGCGTCGGCCTGCTTCTTCAGGTCATCCAATAGTCCCACGGAACCCTCCTGGCGATTCCGGCTGTCCGAGGCGGATTTTAACGTATGATCGCCGCGAGAGCCAAAAAGCCGGAGCCCTTTCGATTTCAGATGAAGGCCGTGCTCGCCTTCGACCAGGGCACCACCAGCTCGCGCGCCATCGCCTTCGGACATGACGGCCGGATCCTGGGCATGTCCCAGCAAGAATTCCGCCAGATTTTCCCGCAGCCCGGCTGGGTCGAGCACGACGCCCTCGAGATCTGGCACACCCAGCGAAACGTGGCTGCCCAGGCGCTGGGGCAGGCCGCCCTCCGCCGCCGCGACATCGCCGCCATCGGAATCACCAACCAGCGGGAGACGACGGTGCTCTGGGAGCGGGCCACGGGCCGTCCCGTTTCGAACGCAATCGTGTGGCAGGACCGACGCACCGCGTCCCGATGTGACGCTCTGCGACAGTCGGGGCTGGAGCCGCTTTTCGCCCGCAAGACCGGCCTGGTCCTCGACGCCTATTTCTCCGGGACGAAGCTCGCGTGGCTCCTGGACCATGTCCCGGGAGCCCGCGAGCGCGCGGAAGCGGGCGAGCTCGCGTTCGGCACGATCGACTCCTGGCTCGCGTGGCAGCTGTCCGGATCGCGGGTGCACGTGACCGACGCGAGCAACGCATCGCGCACGCTGCTCTTCGACATCCATGCGCTCGACTGGGACGACGAGCTGCTCGCGATCCTGCGCATCCCGCGCGCGGTGCTGCCCGAAGTGGTGGACTCGAGCGGCCCGTTCGCCGAGACCGCGTGCGAGGGCCTTCCCTCCGGCATCCCGATCGCGGGCATGGCGGGCGACCAGCAGTCCGCGCTCTTCGGGCAGGCGTGCCATCGTCCCGGCATGGCGAAGAACACGTACGGCACCGGCTGCTTCCTCCTCATGAACACGGGCGAGCGCCCCGCGGTGTCGAGGAACGGGCTCATCGCGACCGTCGCGTGGCGTGCGCGCGGCGCCACGGCGTATGCGCTCGAAGGCAGCGTCTTCATCGCCGGCGCGGCGATCCAGTGGCTGCGCGACGGCCTCGGGCTCATCGCGCGCGCCGCGGACATCGACGCCCTGGCTTCCAGCGTTCCCGACACGGGCGGCGTGCATTTCGTGCCCGCGTTGGCCGGGCTCGGCGCGCCCCATTGGGACCCGCACGCGCGCGGCGCCATCGTGGGCATCACGCGCGGGACGACGCGGGCGCATCTCGCGCGCGCCACGCTGGAGGCCATCGCGTTCCAGAGCGCGGAGCTGATCGACGCCATGGCGGCCGATTCCGGCATCGCGTTGAGCGAGCTGCGCGTGGATGGCGGCGCCACGGCGTGCAACCTGCTCATGCAGATGCAGGCCGATCTTCTCGGCGTGCCGGTGGCGCGTCCCCGCGTGACCGAGACGACGGCCCTGGGGGCGGCCTTCCTCGCGGGGCTCGGAGTCGGCTTCTGGAAGGACGAGGCGCAGATCGCCTCGCTCTGGGCGCGCGAGCGGGTCTTCGAGCCGCGCATGTCGCGCGGCGAGGCGGCCGACCGGCTCGCGGTATGGAAGCGCGCGGTGGAGCGCTCGCGCGGCTGGGCGCGCGAGCCATGAAGCGCAGCCGGCTACGCGTTCCCGTCCACCCGCAGGAAATGGCGGCGGTAGTGCTTCAGCTCCTCGATCGACTCGTAGACGTCGGCGAGCGCCTCGTGGCGTCCCTCCTTCGCGATGCCCTGCAGCACTTCCGGGCGCCAGCGGCGCGCGAGCTCCTTCAGCGTGGACACGTCCACGATCCGGTAGTGGAGGTACTGCTCGAACGCGGGCATGTAGCGCGCCATGAAGCGCCGGTCCTGGTGCACCGTGTTGCCGCACAACGGAGCGGTGCGCTCCGCCACGATGGGCTTCAGGAACTCGATCAGGCGCGCTTCGACCTCCGCCTCGTTGAACGTCGAGGCCCTCACCTTGTCCACCAGCCCGGACTTGCCGTGGGTCGCCTTGTTCCACGAGTCCATGCCGTCGAGCACCGCGTCGGTCTGGTGCAGGACGTAGACCGGCGCCTCGGCGAGCGTGTTGAGCTCGGCGTCGGTCACCACCATGGCGACCTCGAGAATGCGATCGCGGTCGGGAACGAGCCCCGACATCTCCATGTCTATCCAGACCAGCGGAGTCTTGTCCTGCGTTGCTTGTGCCATGAGTTCCCGGGTTCGCGCGTGGCGCCGATTGTGTCACGGCGCCCCGCCATCCACCATACACCGTGAGCGCCACCGTCTCTTCCGCCGTCTTCGCCGCCTTCGTGATCGCCGCGCTCGCCTGGCGCAGCTGGCTGGGGCTGCGCCAGCAACGCCACGTGGCGCTGCATCGCGAGACCGTGCCGGCCGACTTCGCCGCGCTGATCCCGCTCGAGGCGCATCGCAAGGCGGCCGACTACACCTTGGACAAGCAGCGGCTGGGAATGATCGAGACCTGGGTCGTCGACGGCGTGGTCCTGCTGGCGCTCACGCTGGGCGGCGGCGTGGCGGCGATCGACGCGCTCTCGCAGCGGCTCCTCGGCACGGGACAGGCGCGCGAGCTCGCCACCGTCTTCGGCGTGATCCTCGCCAGCACGCTCGCCTCGCTGCCGTTCGAGGCGTGGCGCACCTTCGTGATCGAGGCGCGGCACGGCTTCAACCGCACGACGCCGCTGCTCTTCCTCGCCGATCTCGTGAAGGGAGCGCTCCTCGCCGCGCTCCTCGGCGTGCCCCTGCTGCTCGCGATCTTCTGGTTCGTGGAGAGCGCGGGACGCTTCTGGTGGCTCTACACGTGGCTCGCGTGGATGGTCTTCACCCTGCTGCTGGTCACGATCTTCCCGCGCTGGATCGCGCCGCTGTTCAACCGCTTCACGCCGCTGGAGGAAGGCGAGCTGCGCAGCCGCATCGAGGCGCTGCTCGCGCGCTGCGGGTTCCGCGCCGAGGGCCTGTTCGTGATGGACGGCTCGAAGCGCTCGAGCCACGGCAACGCGTACTTCACCGGGTTCGGGACGCACAAGCGCATCGTGTTCTTCGACACGCTCATGGAGCGGCTCACGCCGGCCGAGATCGAGGCGGTGCTCGCGCACGAGGTGGGCCACTTCGCGCGCGGCCACATCCCGCGGCTCCTGATGGTGCGCTTCGCGCTGGCGCTCCTGCTGCTGGGGATCCTCGGCTGGCTCTACGGCGAGCCCGCGTTCTACCAGGCGCTGCACCTGCCCGGCCCGCACATCGGCGCGGCGCTCGCCGGCTTCGCGCTCATCGTTCCCGTCTTCACGTTCCCGTTCCAGCCGCTGTCCAGCCTCATGGCGCGCCGGCAGGAATTCGAGGCCGACGCCTTCGCCGCGAGCCACGCGAGCGCGGCCGACCTGGTGAGCGCGCTCTCGAAGCTCTATCGCGACAACGCCTCCACGCTCACGCCCGATCCGCTCCACTCGCTGGTGTATGATTCGCATCCCCCGGCGGCGCTGCGGATCGACCACCTGCGGCGTGGTTGCGAGGCGCCGTCGCCCCTCTATCACAAAGCCCCATGAACGAGCTCGCGCGCAAGAAGTGCAAGCCCTGCGAGGGCGGCGTGGCGCCCCTCGCGCCCGAGCAGGTCCGGCCGATGCTCAAGGGGCTCGGCGGCTGGGCGCTCGCCGACGGCGCCATCGCCAAGACGTACAAGTTCCGGAACTACTTCGAGACCATGGCCTTCGTGAACGCCGCGGCGTGGGTTTCCCATCGCGAGGACCATCATCCCGACATGCTCGTGGGCTACAACGAATGCCGGGTGTCGTACGTGACCCACGCGATCGGCGGCCTCTCGGAGAACGACTTCATCTGCGCCGCCAAGCTCGACGCGCTGTTCGAGATCTAGGCACGGCGTCGAGTCCCCCATCTAGATGACGACCCGGAGGGAGCGCGAGCAACAGGTCGTCGTCGAGGGGCGGGTCATCGCGGATTTCGGCCGCGAGTTCCTGATCGAGCTCGCCGACAAGCGCCAGGTCGTCTGCACCCGCAAGGGAAAGAAGCAGGACGCCACCTGCGGCGATTTCGTGGAAGTGCGGCTCACGGGATCGGCGCAGGGCTCGATCGAGCGCCTCGGCACGCGCAGGAACCTCCTCTACCGCTCGGACCAGTGGCGCGAGAAGACGCTCGCGGCCAACGTGGACCAGGTCGTGATCCTGCTGGCACCGAAGCCGCCGTTCAGCGAGGCGTTCCTGAACCTGTCGCTGGTCGCGTGCGAGGCGGCGCGGCTGCCGGCGATCATCGCGCTCAACAAGTCGGACCTTCCCGAGCACCCCGAGGCGCTGCGCAAGCTCGCCGCCTACGAGCGCATCGGCTACACCGTGATCACGATGTCGGCCAAGTTCGATACCGCCCAGCCGTTGCGACCGCTGCTCGAGAAGAAGCTCACGCTGCTGGTGGGCCAGAGCGGCATGGGCAAGTCGAGGACGGTGAACGCGCTGGTGCTGAGCGACGTGGCGCGGGTGGGAGAGCTCACCGCCTCGCGCGAATCCGGCGCGCAGACGACGACCTTTTCCCGTTTCTACCGCCTGGACAAGGACACCGCGATCATCGACACGCCCGGGTTCCAGTCGTTCGGCTTGTTCCACCTCACCGAGGACCAGATCGGGGAGGCGATGCGCGAATTCCGCCCGTTCCTCGGCCGCTGCAAGTTCAACGACTGCGCGCACCTCTCCGAGCCCGGGTGCGCCGTGATCGAGGCGGCGCAGCGCGGCGAGATCGGCGCCGAGCGCCTGTCCTTCTACCAGGTCCTCATCGAGCAGCACCGGGAGCTGCACGAGGAGCACCCGGAGTGGTCACGGTAACCGCTCAGCGGCCGATAGCCACCGGAATGCGGCGCCGGCCGAACTGCGCGCCGCGCTCGAAGTGCGTGAACCGTCCCGCGATCGCGGTGCCGCAATCGGGGCAGTGTCCGTCGTCGGTGAGGCGATAAGCGCCGATGTGGTGCCAGTCGCGCTCGATGAGCGCGGCGTGGCAATCGGGACAGAACGTGGTCCCGCCCTCGCGGTCGTGCACGTTGCCGGTGTAGACGTAGTTCAGGCCCTCGTCCAGCGCGATGCGGCGCGCGCGCGCGACCGTGGCCGCGGGCGTGGCCGGAATGTCCGTCATCTTGAAATCGGGATGGAACGCGGTGAAGTGCAGCGGCACATCCGGCCCCAGCTCGCGATAGATCCAGCGGCTTTCCTCGCGGATCTCGGCGTCGGAATCGTTGCGGCCGGGGATGAGCAGCGTCGTGATCTCGGTCCACACCTTCGTCTCGTGGCGCAGGTAGGCGAGCGTATCCAGGACGGGAGTCAGGTGCGCGCCGGTGAGCTTCACGTAGAACTCGTCGGTGAAGCCCTTCAGGTCCACGTTGGCCGCATCCATCTTGGCGTAGAACTCGCGCCGCGCCGGCGGCGAGATGTAGCCGGCCGTGACCGCCACCGTCCGGATTCCCGCCTCGCGGCATGCGTCCGCCGCGTCCATCGCGTACTCGGCGAAGATCACCGGGTCGTTGTAGGTGAAGGCCACGCTCGCGCAGTTCGTCTCCACCGCCGCGCGCGCGATCGCCTCGGGCGATGCGCGGTCCATCAGGCGGTCCATGTCGCGCGACTTCGAGATGTCCCAGTTCTGGCAGAACTTGCACGCGAGGTTGCACCCCGCGGTGCCGAACGAGAGCACGGCGCTGCCCGGCAGGAAATGGTTGAGCGGCTTCTTCTCGATCGGATCGACGCAGAAGCCGGAGGAGCGCCCGTACGTGGTGAGCACCATCGCGTCGCCCACGCGCGCGCGCACGAAGCACGCGCCGCGCTGCCCCTCGTGCAGGCGGCACTCGCGCGGGCAGAGGTCGCACTGGATGCGCCCGTCGTCGAGCCGGTGCCACCAGCGGCCCGGGTGCAGCGGGCCTTCGATGGGATCGGCAACGCGGGCGCTCATCGGTATTTCTCCACGGTGTAGCGCGAAACCTTCAGCTGCGGATGCCAGAAGCGCGCCGGCAGGCGCGCCTTGCGGCGCAGCTCGGCGAGGAAATCGAGCGGGTCGGGAAGGCTCTCCCAGACCTGCGGCAGGAACGTCGCCCGGCAGCTCTCGTACTCGAGCACCATGCCGTCCACGCCCGGGCGCAGCGCCGCGGCGAGCTGCGACTCGTTCGCGGCCGCCACCGGCTCGCGCGCGGAGAGCACGGAGACCTCGACGTCGAGGCGAGCGCGGATGTCCGGCGTGACCGGCGGGAAGCGCGGGTCGCGGTACGCCGCGGCGTAGGCGTTGTGGGCGACGTCGTCGCCGAGCGCGCGATGCGCGTCCACGGTGCCGATGCAGCCGCGCAGCTCGCCGCCGTCGCGCAGGGTGACGAAGGTCGCCGCCGTCGCGCGCAGCCACTCCTCGTCCCACGTACGGGGCGCCAATTCATCGGCGCCGTACGCGAGCGCTTCGCGCGCGATCGCGAGGAGGACCTGGCCGCGGCGCTCACCCTGCGGCATGGGATCCCTCGTGGAATTCGAACGCGCCGTAGCCCACGACGCGATCGCGCCCGCCGGCCGTGTCGCCGGAGTTGCGCAGGTCGACCAGGCGCGCTTCGAGGTGGCGGCGGCGCGCGACTTCCAGCAGTCCGTTGATGGGCGCCGCCCCGCACGCGTCCTCGGGCACCAGGCGCGCGTCGAGGCCGAGGATGGCGCGGGCGGTGCCGCTGTCGCGCCGCCGGGCCGAGTCATAGGGCAGGTAGTGCGAGAGGTCGGAGCTCACGACGATGAGCGTCTCGTCGCCGCCCCACAGCGCCTCCAGGACCGTCGCCATCTCGTCCGGCGACGCGTCGCCCACCACCAGCGGCACCAGGCGGAATTCGCCCAGCACCGCCTGCAGGAACGGCAGGTGCACTTCCAGCGAATGCTCGAGCGCGTGCGCCCGGTCGCTCACCTCGACGAAGGGCAGCGAGCGGATGGCCTCGATCGCCTCGCGGTCGAGAGCCACGGTGCCCAACGGAGACGCGAACGCCTGCGCCGCCGGAACCGCCACGCCGGTCACGTAGACCCGGTGGGCGGGTCCCGCCAGGACCACGCGGCGCACCCTGCCCGCGAGCGGCGCGAGGCGCGCGTAGACGCTGCCCGCGACCGGGCCCGAATACATGTAGCCGGCGTGCGGCGCGATGATCGCCTTGGGAGCGCGCGCGCCGGCGGGCTCGGGGACCGCCGCGGCGAGATAGGTCGCCACCTCGGCCGCGAGCGCCGAGGACTCGCCGGGATAGAAGCTGCCGGCCACCGCGGCCGGGCGAATTGCGGGCATGGATCACCTCCGTTGCTCTCGGAGATGGGTCCAGACTAGCACTTTCGCAAGGGCGGCCCGTCATTGCGCAGAGCCTGCCCCCGAGTGCTGTGGTCGGGGGCGGGAAACCACCCGAATGGCCCCCGGCTCAAGTGAAATGCAGCGCGGCCTGCAGCAGGTAGACGATCAGCCACAGCGCGAGCCCGCGCCAGAGGAGGCCTTCCAGGCTCGCGAGCGCATCCTCGCGCGCGTCCTCGCCCACGCCGAGCGCCGGACGGACCACGAGCGAGCCGCTCGCGCAGATGGGATCGCCCAGCCGCACGCCGAGGGCGCCGGCGCCGCTCGCGAGCACGATGCCCTCCTCGGGGCGGATCCAGCTCGTCGACTGCGAGCGCCAGCAGTAGATCGCATCCTCGAAATCGCCCACCACGGCGAACGCGAAGGCCGTGAGCCGCTGCGGGATCCAGTCGATCACGTGGAACGCGCGCGCCGCGAACCAGCCGAAATCGCGCTCGTCGGGGTCCACCAGATGCTCCCAGCTCTGCGCCGCCCGCAGGGCGAGCGGATACATCACCAGCCCGAGCGGGCCGGGAAGGACCAGGTACCAGAAGAGCGGCGCGAACACGCCGTGGTGGGCCTCGCGCAGCGCCTGCTCCGCGGCGAGGCGCGCGAGCGTGCCCGCGTCGTCGGCGTCGACGACCGTGCCCTGCCACTGGGCGAGCCGCCTGGCCGCCCCCGGCGCATCGCCCTCGCGCAGCAGCTTCTCGATCGCGGAGAGCTGGCCCACGATCTCGAGGAACCGCAACGTGCCATAGAGCACCGCGATGTCGAGCAGCCACAGCACGAAGGGATGGATCGCATCGGCGAGGGCGATCACGAGCGCCGCCGGCACCAGCACGCCCGCCATGAGCGCGACCCACGCGACGATGCCGGAGTTGCGGTCGCCCGCGTTGAGGCGCTTCGCCGCCGACAGGCACATGCGGCCGTAGAAGGCCATCAGCGGCTGGCGCGGCCTGGGCGGATACGCGTGCTGCGCGAGGAGGCAGACGAGAAGCGCGAGGAGGCTCAAGGGGGGCTCCGGATGCCCGCCGATTATAGTTCGCCGCGCGCGTGCTTCGGCCGGGGACGCTTGCCGCGCACGGCGGCGAAGTGCGCCTCGATGCGGCGCAGGTCCGCATCGATGTCCTCCGAGGGCTCGACCTGCGGCCCGAGGCGCACCACGCGCGCCTCGTAATCGAGCGCCGCGAGCACGACCGGCACGTGTGCCGCGCGCGCGATGTGCAGGAAGCCGCTGCGGAAACGGCTGGCGCCCTTGCGGGTTCCCTCCGGCGCCAGGGCGAGGATGCGCCGGTCGACATGCTTGAACGCACGCGCGGACTCGGCCACGACGCCGTGCGGGCTCGAGCGGTCCACGGGAACGCCGCCCATCCAGCGCAGGATCGCCGCGAACGGCCCGCGGAAGAGCGTGTGCTTGCCGAGGAAGACGAGCTTGAGGTCGAGCGCGAACATGGCGGCCGCGCCGATGACGAAGTCCCAATTGGACGTGTGCGGGGCCACGGCGATCACGAATTTCGGAAGATCGGGAATCACGCCCTCGACGCGCCAGCCGAGGAGCCGGAGGATGAGGCGTCCGAGCCCTCGGACCGCCGCGCTGCCGCGGCGCGGGACCGCGGCGCCGAGCCGCGGCAGCGCGCTCAAGCGAAGAGCGCCGCCATCGCCTTGAGGTCGACGTTGCCGCCGGACAGGATGATGCCGACCCGCCGGTCGCGCACGTCGATCGCGCCCGACAGCACGCCCGCCGTGGCGAGCGCGCCCGTGGGCTCCACCACCAGCTTCATCCGCTCCCAGAGGAAGCGCATCGCCTCGACGAGCTGCGCGTCCGTGACCGTGATGATGTCGCTCACGTGGCGCAGCACCAGGGGGAACGTGAGCGCGCCCATGGACTGGGTGCGCGCGCCGTCGGCGATGGTGAGCGGGTTCTCGACGCGCTGCAGCGTGCGTGTGCGCAACGACCGCGCCGCGTCGTCGCCCGCGGCGGGCTCCACGCCGATCACGCGCGTGCCCGGCGAAAGATGGCTCGCGGCCACCGCGCAGCCGGAGAGCAGCCCCGCGCCGCCGCAACACACGAAGAGGCAATCGAGCGCGCCCACGTCCTCGAGGAGCTCCTTCGCCGCCGTGCCCTGCCCCGCGATCACGTCGCGGTGGTCGAACGGCGGGATCACCGTGGCGCCCCGCTCGCGCGAGATGCGCTCGGCCACCGCCTCGCGGCTCTGGCCGGCCGCGCGGTCGTAGAGCACGACCTCGGCGCCGTAGCCGCGCGTGGCCGCGACCTTGACCTCCGGCGCGTCGGCCGGCATCACGATGGTGGCGGCGATCCCGAGGAGGCGACCGGCGAGCGCCACGGCCTGCGCATGGTTGCCGGAGGAGAAGGCCACCACGCCGCACCGCGCCGCCGCCGCGTCGAGCGAGGCGAGCGCGTTGTAGGCACCGCGGAACTTGAAGGCGCCCATGCGCTGCAGGTTCTCGCACTTGAAGTAGGCCTCGCAGCCGGCCCGCTCGTCGAACTGGCGCGAGGTCGCGACGGGGGTGCGATGCGCGACCCCCTCGAGGCGCGCGGCCGCCGCCTCGACATCGGCCCAGGAGACCGCGGCCGGCTGGGCCTTGTCGTTCACTCGAGGTGGATCTTGTCGTCGAAGGTGACGGAGAGGTCCGTGCCGCCCAGCGTGAGGGTCATCTTCACCGGAAGGCTCTCGTGGCCCTTGAGCTTGCCGCTGCCCATTGCCTTCTCGACGGCCGCCTCGATCTCGCGCTGCGAATGCACGCCCACCATCTTCAGGAACTTGCGGATGCTCATGTTGAACGCGTCGGGATTCATGGCGCTGGCCTCCTCAGGGCGTGGCGGTGCGGGTGATCGACACGAGCGCGTCCTTCAACGTGTCCTCGGGAAGGGCGTTCACGCTCTCGGCGAGGATCTCCGCCTCGGTGGCCACCTTCTCCGGCAGGCTACGGCTCTCCATCACCGCGACGAACTGCGCCGCGGCGCCGGCCACGCGCAAGAGCCGCGCGCGCTCCGCCATGAGCATCTCGATCTCCTTGCTCAGCATGAAGGTGGTGGTGTTTTGCATCGTGGTGGTCATGGCGCGGCTCCTGGTTCGAGCATTGATTTTACTCGCCCGCGCCGGACCGGGCGGCGAGCGGCAGGTTGGCGAGCAGGTTCTGCGGCTTGAGCTTCAACGTGCGGTCGGGACGGCATGCGAGCCCGAGGTACACGGGACGTCCCGCGACTTCGGCGAGGGCATCGGCCGCATCGCGGAACTCGAGGCGAAAGAGCAGCGCCAGGCGCTCCAGGTCGCTCGGCGCGACCGCCTCGCCGCCATAAAGCGCGTTGAGGATCGCGCTCGCGTCGACGTCGAGCCCCACGTGCCATCTCCATCGCGCATCATCGACGCGCGCCACGGGCTCGATCGTCACGGCGACCCCCGCCATGTGGGCCATCCAGCGCTCGAGCACGCGCGCGAGGGCCGCCGCCCCTTCGCCGCCGGGCGCCAGGTCGAGGACGAAGCCGTGCAGCTCGTCGCGCAGGAAATAAAGCGGCGCGTTCTCGCGCGAGAGGATGTCCATCTTGACCGCCGCGGTCGCGGTGCCCTGCCCGCGCAGCAGCCGCCCCGCGTTCCCGAACCCGCCGGTCTGCGCGTAGACCTCGATGATGGCCGCGTCGGCGCAAAGGAGCCGGCCTTCCTCGCTCGCGAGGCGCTGGCGCCGGAAGAGCAGCTCGGCGGCGCGGCAGAGCCATGCGTCCTCGATGCCGTCCAGCATGCCGCGCACGATCGGTTCCACGAGGGCGTCGACGAACGCCGGCGCGATGGGCACGTCGCCTTGCGCGAAGAGGCTGCGATAGCAGTCCTCGAGGCTGGCCTGCGCGAGCAGCAGGTCGCGAAAGCGCAGGAAATGGGCCCAGTTCTCGCGCGCGTCCTCGTCCCCGACCGCGGCGAGATCGGCCTCCGCCACCGCGGCACGCGGCGCGGCGGAAAGGCGCGCGTGCAGCGCGCGCTCGGCCGGGCCCGCGTCGGCCGGCGCCCTCAGCTCGTCGCGCGCGAGGAAGCGCGCGAGCCACGCGTCGGTCACGACGAGGCCGTGGGGGCCGCGTTCGAGCAGCCGGTAGCCGCTCGACGCCCAGAAGTCCTGCGCCACTAGTCCTTCACGCCGGCGCGGCCGACCACGCACATGAGCGTCTGCAGTCCGGTCGCGCAGTGCGTGCGCCGGCCCTGCTTCTCGACGAAGGCGTCGAGGCGGCAGACGGTGAGTGTGCGGCCGCTCTTCAGCACCTCGCCCACCGCGAGCGCGCGCTCGCCGTCGGCGGGTGCCACCAGGTTGATCTTGAATTCGACCGTGAGCACGCCGGCGTCCGCGGGAAAGAGCGTGAAGCCCGCGTAGCCGCCGGCGGAATCCGCGATGGTGGAGATGATGCCGGCGTGGAAGAAGCCATGCTGCTGCGAGAGCTCGGGGCGGAAGGGCAGCGCGATCTCGACGCGCCCGGGCGCCACCGACTCCAGCACCGCGCCCAGATAGGCCATGGCGCCCTGGCGGCCGAAGCTCGCGCGCGTGCGGCTCTCGAACTGCGGGTCCGCCGGGGCGAAGCTCACGGGAGGGCCGTCCTGGACGAGGGCGCGGTCAGCCCGAAAGCGTCGCGACCTCGGGCAGGGGGAAGCCGTTGAAGTTGCTCGCGTAGGCGGTGGTGTACGCGCCGGCGTTCTTGATGAAGATCATGTCGCCTTCCTGCAGGTCGGCGGGAAGCAGCTCGTCGCGCATCACGACGTCCACGGAGTCGCAGGTGGGGCCCGCGACGTTCCACGCCACCGGCTCGCCGTCGCGCTCGGTATAGATCGTGTAGCGCAGGCCCTCGGTGGTCTCGATCACGCCGCCGAACACGCCCGCGTCCCAGTACATCCAGCGCTGGTTGTTGCGCGTGGCGGTGCCCACGACGCGGCAGATGAAGTAGCCGGCATCCGACACCAGGTAGCGGCCCGGCTCGGCGATCACCTGGACCTCGGGCCCGAAATGGCGCAGCTCCTTGTTGATCACCTCGGCGATGGTCTCGATCGAGGGAATCGGCTTCATGTGGCGCACGGGGTAGCCGCCGCCGAGGTTCAGCAGGCGGGGCTTGAGGCCCACGGCGCGCATTCCCGCGAAGACCTTGCGCGCGCGCTCCATGCCCACGCGCCAGTTCTCCGGGTTGAGGCACTGGGAGCCCACGTGGAAGGTCACGCCGGCCAGGTCCGCCTTGCAGTCGACCGCCGTCTCGATCAGCTCCGGCACGTCGTTCATGTGGGCGCCGAACTTGCCCGCGAGCGGCCAGTCGCTGCCGATGTTGGGCGCGTCGATGCGCAGGTACATCTTGGCGTCGGCCTTGACCGACTGCACCTTGCGGATCTCCTCGACGCTGTCCACCACGTACCACTCCACGCCCTTGGCCGACGCGTACTCGAGGTAGGCGCGCGACTTCATCGGGTTGGAATAGAAGACCTCCGCCGGCGGCACGCCCAGGCCCGATCAGCAGGTCCAGCTCGGCGATGGAGGCGATCTCGAAGCCCGCGCCTTCCTGGATCAGCGTCTTCAGCACGCGCGGGTCGGGATTCGCCTTCACGGCGAAATGCGGCCGCACGCGCGGCAATGCGGCGCGGAAGCGGCGCGTCTTGCCGCGCACGATGTCCAGGTCGACCAGCAGGATGGGCTTCTTGTAAGGATGCCTCGCGAGGTACTGCTTCACGCGCGTGAAGTCGAGGCTGACTTCCGGGTGGGAATCGAGCGGGAAACTCGGGCTGCGGTCGCAGCCGCTTTATCGCGGCGGTTCGGGGCATCGGCGTCTCTGGCGACAGGAGAATGTGGAGCGTTCCGGGCGCGACACGGCGCCGGGCGTCATGCACTGCTGCAGCACGGGCCGGAGTTTCTCGGTCCTGTCATGATGACCTCCTTCAAATCCCCTCGCGGGGCCCGGAAAAGCGTGGCGAAAGAATGCCTTGCGCCCTGCTTCTGGAAAAAATTGCGCGAAGTATAGGGCAAAGCAATCCGCGCCCGTTGAAACTATTTTGTCGCAAATCGCGGGACGCGGGTTCCGGATCTGCCGCCGGGCGTCACATCTTGGGCAGCGTGACGCCCTTCTGGCCCTGGTACTTGCCGCCGCGGTCCTTGTAGGAGGTCTCGCAGACCTCGTCGGACTCGAAGAAGAGCATCTGCGCGACGCCCTCGTTCGCGTAGATCCGCGCGGGCAGCGGCGTGGTGTTGGAGAACTCCAGCGTCACGAAGCCTTCCCACTCGGGCTCGAGCGGCGTCACGTTCACGATGATGCCGCAGCGCGCGTAGGTAGCTCTTGCCCAGGCAGATCACCAGCACGTTGCGCGGGATGCGGAAGCACTCGACCGTGCGCGCCAGCGCGAAGGAGTTGGGCGGGATGATGCACACGTCGCCCTTGATGTCGACGAAGGACTTCGGGTCGAAGTTCTTCGGGTCGACGATGGTGCGAGTTGATGTTGGTGAAGACCTTGAATTCGTCGGAGCAGCGCACGTCGTAGCCGTAGCTCGAGGTGCCGTAGGACACGATGCGCTTGCCGTCGACCTCGCGCACCTGGCCGGGCTCGAACGGCTCGATCATGCCGTGCTCGTGCCGCCATGCGGCGGATCCACTTGTCGCTCTTGATGCTCATGGCCTCTGCTCGCGGAGTTCAGCGGCGATTCTCGTTGCTCCCTGCTCGCGGAGTTGAGCGGCGACTTGTCGTCCGCTCCAACGATCGCCCCGATGGTACTCAATGGTCGGCGTTTGTCTAATTGTTCTGGATGACGATCTTCGGGAACACCGCGGAGCGGTCCTCGGACTGGCGCGGCGATGCGCGCGGCCACCTTGCGGGCGATGTCGCGGTAGATCGCGGCGACCGGGCCGTCGGGGTCCGACACCACCGTCGGCTTGCCGGAATCGGCCTGCTCGCGGATGCGGATGTCGAGCGGCAGGCTGCCCAGCAACTCCACGTCGTAGTCCTTGCACATCTTCTCGCCGCCGCCCGCGCCGAAGATGTGCTCGGCGTGGCCGCACTTGGAGCAGATGTGGATCGCCATGTTCTCGACCATGCCGAGGATCGGGATGCCCACCTTCTCGAACATCTTGAGGCCCTTGCGCGCGTCGATGAGGGCGATGTCCTGCGGCGTGGTGACGATGACCGCGCCGGTCACCGGCACCTTCTGCGCGAGCGTGAGCTGGATGTCGCCGGTGCCCGGCGGCAGGTCGACCACGAGGTAGTCGAGATCGCGCCACTTGGTCTCGGTGAGGAGCTGCTCGAGCGCCTGGGTCACCATCGGGCCGCGCCAGACCATCGGCGTGTCCGCCTCGATCAGGAAGCCCACGCTCATCGCCTGGATGCCGTGGCCTTCCATGGGCTCCATGGTCTTGCCGTCCCGCGACTGCGGGCGGCCCGGTGATGCCCAGCATGAGCGGCTGCGACGGGCCGTAGATGTCGGCGTCCAGCATGCCCACCGTGGCGCCTTCCGCGGCGAGCGCCAGCGCGAGGTTCACCGCGGTCGTGCTCTTGCCCACGCCGCCCTTGCCGGAGGCCACCGCGATGATGTTCTTGATGCCCGGGACGAGCTTCACCCCGCGCTGCACGGCGTGGGAGACGATCTTCGAGGAGACGTTCACGCTCGCGTGCGCCACGCCGGGGAGCTTGCCGAGCCGCTCCGCGACCTGCCGGCGCACCGACTCGAGCACGCCGCGCGCGGGATAGCCGAGCACCACGTCGAGCGCGACCCGGTCGCCCTCGACCTTCACGTTCTTCACGCTCTTGGACTCGACGTAATTGCGGCCCGTGACCGGGTCGATCAGCTCGGAGAGCGCCGTCGAGGACGTCCTTCTCGGTGGTGGCCATGCGCGAGGGGGCGGACGCAATGGGGAAGCGAATCTGGAATTCTAAAGCAATTTGCTATCATCGCGGAGCCTCGAAATTCCCTCCATGCCTCGGAAGCTTTTCGTCACCACCGCGCTGCCGTACGCCAACGGGCCGTTCCACATCGGCCACATCATGGAGTACGTCCAGGCCGACATCTGGGTGCGCTTCCAGCGGCTGCAGGGCCACAGCGTGCAACTTCGTGTGCGCCGACGACACGCACGGCGCTCCGATCATGCTCAAGGCCGAGGCGGAGGGCACCACGCCCGAGGAGCTGATCGGCAAGGTGGCCGAGTCCCACAAGCGCGACTACCAGCGCTTCGGCATCAGCTGCGACAACTTCCACACGACGCACTCGCCGGAGAACCGCGAGCTGTCCGGCGAGATCTTCCTCGCCCTGAAGAAGAACGGCTTCATCGAGACGAAGACCATCGAGCAGTTCTTCGACCCGGTGAAGGGCATGTTCCTGCCCGACCGCTACATCAAGGGCGAGTGCCCGAAGTGCGGCACGAAGGACCAGTACGGCGACTCGTGCGAGAACTGCGGCGCGGTCTACGCCCCCACGGACCTGAAGAACCCGTACTCGGCGCTCACGGGGGCCAAGCCCATCCTCAGGAAGTCGGAGCACTTCTTCTTCAGGCTCTCGGACCCGCGCTGCGTCGAGTTCCTGCGCGGCTGGACCCAGGACGGCCGGCTGCAGCCGGAGGTCGCCAACAAGGTGCTCGAGTGGCTGGACGGCGGGCTCAACGACTGGGACATCACCCGCGACGCGCCCTACTTCGGGATCGAGATCCCAGGCACCCCGGGCAAGTACTTCTACGTCTGGCTCGACGCGCCCATCGGCTACCTCGCCTCGCTCAAGAACTTCCTCGAGAAGAAGGGCCAGGACTTCGACAAGTTCATGGCGGACCCCAGGCTCGAGCAGATCCACTTCATCGGCAAGGACATCATCTACTTCCACACGCTCTTCTGGCCCGCGATGCTCAAGTTCGCCGAGCGCAAGGTCCCGGAGTACGTGTACGTGCACGGCTTCCTGCAGCTGTCGGGCGAGAAGATGTCGAAGTCGCGCGGCATCTCGGTGAGCCCGCAGAAGTACATCGACCTGGGCCTCAACCCCGAGTGGGTGCGCTACTACCTCGCCGCGAAGCTCAACGCGCGCGTGGAGGACCTCGACTTCAACCCCGACGACTTCCTCGCGCGGGTGAACTCGGACCTGGTGGGCAAGTACGTGAACATCGCGAGCCGCGCGGCGGGATTCATCACCAAGCGCTTCGGCGGCGCGCTCACCGAGGAGCCGCTCTCGGCGGGCCGCGAGCTCAAGCACAAGATGCGCGGCAACCTCGCCGCTCCGGCGCCCGACGACGACCATCCACCGGCCATCCTCTTCGAGGTGCGCAGCTTCGCCGACGCCATCGCCGCCGACTACGACGCGCGCGAGTTCGGCAAGGCGATCCGCCAGGTGATGTTCCTCGCCGACCGCGTGAACCAGTACGTGGACGAGCAGAAGCCGTGGGAGATCGCCAAGGAGAGCGGCCAGGACGCGGCGCTGCAATGGTTCTGCACGCTCTACCTCGAGCTCTTCCGCATCCTCACCATCTACCTGAAGCCCGTGCTGCCGAAGATGGCCGAGGAAGTCGAGGCCTTCCTCGCGCTCGCCAAGCCCTTCACCTGGGAAGACGTCGGCACGCCGCTCAAGGCCGGCCACAAGGTGCAGCCGTACCGGCACCTGGTCTCGCGCATCGATCCCAAGCAGATCGACCAGCTGCTGGATCCCGAGACGAAGGGCGAGGCGCCGAAGGCGGCGGCCGCCGAGGCGCCGGAGTTCAAGCTCGAGCCCGTCGAGCCGCCCAGGCCGCCGGTGATCCTGCCCGTGGGCGAGACCATCTCCATCGACGACTTCGGCCGCATCGACCTGCGCGTGGCGCGCATCGTCGAGGCGGAGCTGGTCCCGGACGCCGACAAGCTGCTCAAGCTCACGCTCGACATCGGCCTGGGCACCCACCGCACGGTGTTCGCGGGCATCCGCTCGGTCTACACGCCGAAGGAGCTGGTGGGCCGGCTCACCGTGATGGTGGCGAACCTGTCGCCGCGCAAGATGCGCTTCGGCGAATCGCAGGGCATGGTGCTCGCCGCGGGCGACGGCAACGCGATCTACCTGCTCGCCCCGGATTCGGGTGCGATGCCGGGGATGCAGATCAAATAGGAAAAACGACGCCCGCCGGAGGATGGAGTTCCGGCGGGCGTTCTCGCAAGTGCGCCTTGCGGGGAAATCGGGGGGCGGGCCCGGCCGCCTGTTCCTGATGCGATCCTCGCAAATTGTGCCGCGCGTGCCTGTGAGAGTGCGCACTTCGCGGCCCGCGCGCGCAATACATCTGTAATCGGCAAACTATCGCCATGACCGCACGCCATCCCCAGCGCCCTCCGCCCTACTCGCTCGAGCGCGGCACGCTCGAGCGCGAGGTCGTCGTGGAGACGTTCCGCGCGAGCGGCCCCGGCGGCCAGCATGTGAACAAGACCGAGTCGGCGCTGCGGCTCAGGCACCTGCCGTCGGGCGTGGTCGTGATGGCGCAGGACTCGCCGTCGCAATACCGCAACCGCGAGACCGCGTTTCGCCGCCTCGTCGAGCGCCTCGAGCGGCTGAACCGCGTGCCGAAGAAGCGCGTGGCGACGCGGCCGACGCTCGCCTCGAAGAAACGGCGCATCGAGGGCAAGAAGCTGCGCTCGGGCACCAAGCGCCTGCGCGGCCGGGTGAAGGGCGATGAGTAGGCCCCACACCCGCCGCCTCCTCATCCGCGGGCGCGTGCAGGGCGTGGGCTTCCGCTACGCTACCGTGCGGACGGCCGAGCGCATCGGTGTCACGGGCTGGGTGCGCAATCGCGCGGACGGCAGCGTGGAAGCCGTCGTGCAGGGAACGGCGGAAGCGGTCGAGGCGATCGTCGCGTGGGCGCGGCGCGGACCGGAGGCGGCGATCGTGGAAAGCCTCGAAGTGTTCGAGGCCGAGGGCGAGTTCGCTTCCTTCGAGGCGTGGCCGACCGTGCGACGCGACGCGGGCTGATCCGTCCATGGGAGGACTCGTGACCTCGGCGCAACCTCGCCCGGTATCGTTCCGGGAAATGTGGGGGTGGTTCGCGTCTTCCGGCCGCCTCGTCGTCCGCAAGCCTGGCTACTGGGTGCCGCTCACCATTCAGGCCGGCGAAGGCCGCATATCGGTGCGCCGGTCGCCCTCGTCGAGCTTCCGGCGCTTCGCCTGATCGCCACGGACCGCGAGTTCCAGGTGTATGCGCTCAGCCGATTGCAGAACGGCCCCGCGCGCTTCGGCGTCGATCTCGCCCACCCGACGATCGTGGTGCTCGCCTTGTCGGTGCCGGGCTTCGCGACCCCGCTCGTCGTTCTCTCCGGAAGCTCCGTGTGGGAGGCCCTTCGAAAGAGCGCGGCCGCGTTCGCGCTGGCGCCGACGGCCTACGTGACGTTCGGATTGCTCGGCCTGGTCGTTCCCCACTCCCTTGCCACGACCCTCGGCATTCCGGGAATCCTCCTGTTCCTGGCGGTCGTGGTCCTGCTCACCCCCGTCGAATATTTCGTGTACCGGAGCGCGTTTCCGGAAGGCTATTCCGGGGCGACGTCCGGCAGCGGCCTGCGCCGCTCGGCGTGAAAGCGCGCGAGCGCCGCGAAGCGGTAGAGCGCGTGCACGAACTTCCCGTACGGCATCGTGGCGAAGGACGCGAGGACCATCGCGAGGTGGATCGCCAGCAGCGCGCCCATCGCCCGCGTCTCGCGCAAGGCGAGCAGCAACAGCCCCGTGAGCCCGGTGAGGAAGAGCAGCGCGAGGAAGGCCACGTCCATGCCGGTCTGCGCGCGATCCGCGAGGTCGGGGTCGCGCCGCTCCTTGAGCCAGAGCAGCCCGAGCGGCCCCACGACGAGCCCGGCGCCGCCCACGGTGCCGAGCACGACCGGCACGCTCAGCAACGGATACGGCGCCTCCCATCCGAAGACGTAGTGGTACACGGTCGCGACACAGGTCGCCGCGAAGCACGCGAGATAGCCGTAGAACGTGAGGTGGTGGAACCGCCGGCGCGCGAACGACGGCTTCTCGTCCGGGTAGGTGCAGCCGTCACCGCCGCCGTCGAGATACTTCAACGTGAGCGCGTCGCGCGCCGCACCGCCCGATGCATGGGGCGCGGCAAGCTCGCCCACCGGCTCTCCCGTGTCGCGCCAGAAGCGGGCGAGGCCGATCGCGAGAACGCCGATCGCGAGCAGGAAGACCGCGCCGAAGATCGCCGCCATGACGCCGTGCGGCAGCAAGGCGTAGAACGATCCCAGCGCGTCGGGCCACGCGGAGGCGAAGCGATCGGATCCGGCGTACGTGGCGATGAAGACGAACGCCAGCACCACGCTCGCGGCGACGGCGCCGGCCACCACCGTGCCATTGCGCTCGAACGCGCGCGCCATCACGCCGGGCCATGCGTACTTGCGGTAGGTCTCGCCGCGCACCTCGGCCATGATGCGCGGGAAGTTCAGCTGGAACTCGTGGGGCGGCGCGTACTGGCATGCGTAGAGGCACGAGCCGCAGTTGTGGCAGAGGCTGCCGAGGTGATGCACGTCGGCCTCGGTGAACGCGAGCCGCCGCTCGAGCGCGGGGAACACCGCGCAATAGCCTTCGCAGTAGCGGCACGCGTTGCAGATCGCGAGCACGCGCTGCGCCTCGGCGACCAGGTCCTCGAGCCGGCTCGCGCTAGCCGCGGGCACGGCGCGCGGCCTCCTCGCCCGCGATGCGCCCGAAGGTGGTCCCGATCGCCATGCCGATGCCGGCGAGGTAGCCCTTGCCGAGGATGTTGCCGGCCATGATCTCGCCGGCCGCGAACACGTTGTCCGCGGGCTTGCCGTGCCGCATGAGCATGCGCGACTTCTCGTCGATGGCCACGCCGAGGTAGGTGAAGGTGATGCCCGGCCGCAGCGGGTAGGCGTAATACGGCGGCGCGTCGATGCGCCGCGCCCAGTGGGTCTTGGGCGGATCGAGCCCCTCGGTGCGGCAGTCGTCGAGCACGGTGTGGTCGAACGTGCCGGGACGCACCGCGGCGTTGAACCCGGCGAGCGTCTTCTCCAACGCGGCGGCGTCGAGCCCCAGCGCGGCGGCGAGCTGCGCGAGCGAGCCGGCCTTCACGGGCGGATACACCGGGGGCATGAACCTGCCCATGGACTTCGCGTCGATGATCGAGTAGCCGATCTGGTCCGGCTGCGCCGCCACCAGCCGCCCCCAGATGGCGTAGCGCTTGGGCCAGAAGTCCTCGCCCTCGTCGTAGAAGCGCCGCGCCTCCTTGTTGACGACGATGCCGAGCGAGACCGCGTCCACGCGCGTGACGATCCCGCCGTCGTACCGCGGCGAGCGCGCGTCGATCGCCACGCAATGGCCCTGGGTGGCGTCGCTCACCTGCCTGGCGCCCTTCGCGAGCAGCAGCTTCAGCACCGTGCCCATGTTGTACGGCGTGCCCCGCACGATGAAGTTGTCGGCGGGCGGGCCCCAGGCGTCGCGCAGCCACGCGAGGTTCGATTCGAAGCCGCCGGCCGCGGCCACCATCGAGCGCGCGCGGACCTCGTGGCGGATGCCGTGCTGCACGACCGAGGCGCCCGTGAAGCGGCCGTCGTCGAGCGTGAGGTCGATCACCTCCGTGTCGTACGAGATCTCCACGCCGAGCGCCCGCGCCGCCGCGTAATACGCGTTCATCAGCGCCTTGCCGCCGCCGAGGAAGAACGCATTGGTGCGCGCGAGGTGCAGCGTGCCGCCCAGCGGCGCCTGGAAGCGCGCGCCGTGCTCCTGCATCCACGGCAGGTGGGACTGCGTGCCGCGGATCGCCATGCGCGCGAGCCGCTCGTCCGTGAGCCCGCCCGTGACCTTCACGAGGTCCTGCCAGTACTCCTCCTCGGGATAGGCGTCGGTGAGCGGGCCCAGGGGCGCCTCGTGCATCGTGCGCATGTTGCGCGTGTGCCGGCTGTTGCCGCCGCGGAAATGCACCGGCGCCGACTCCACCACCAATACGCTCGCCCCCGCGGCGCGCGCCGTGATGGCGGCGCAGAGCGCGGCGTTGCCGCCGCCCAGCACGAGCACATCCCAGGTTCGCGAGGGATCGAGGACGGCCATCGCCGCGTCAGTACTGGTAGCGCCGCAATCCGCCGTCCACGGGATACACCGCGCCGGTGATGTAGCCGGCGCGCGGCGAGGCGAGGAAGACCGCCAGGTCCGCGAGCTCCGCGGGCTCGCCGTAGCGGCCCATGGGGATCTCGTGCTCCGACTGCCAGGCGCGGTACTCGGGCGTGTAGTTGCGCAGGATCTGGTCGCTCAGGATCCGGCCCGGCGGGATGCAGTTCACGGTGATGCCGTGCCTGCCCACTTCGCGCGACAGTCCCTTCGACCATGCGGTGAGCGCGGCCTTCGCGCAGAAGGCGCCGTTCACGTTGTCGGGCTCGCTCTTGCCGGTGATGTTGATCACGCGGCCCCAGCGCCCGTCGATCATGCCCGGCAGCAGGCGGTTGGTGAGCTGGCGATGGCGCGTGAAGTTGAGCGTGATCGCCTCGTCCCACTGCGCGTCGGTCGCGTCCTTGCCGAAGGCGCGGCTGCCGCCGGCATTGTTCACGAGGATCTGCACGGCTCCGAATGCGGCTTGCGTGCGCGCGGCGACCGCCTCGACGTACCCCGCATCCATCGCGTCGTGCACCACCACGGCCGGGGCGGCCCCGCCCTCGTGGGCGATCTCGGCGGCGAGCGACTCGAGGTTCTCGCGCCGGCGTCCCGTGATCGCCACGCGGGCGCCTTCGAGGGCGAGCGCGCGCGCGATGGCGCGCCCGATGCCGGAGCTCGCGCCCGTGACGAGCGCCGTGCGCCCCTTCAGCTGCAGGTCCATCGATCCTCCGGGAAAGAACGCTAGTAGACGACCTCGACGTTCTTCTCGTCGAGCCACTGGGCGAGCGAGTCGAGCAGCGGCGCCGACACCTTCACGCGGCAGGTCTCGGGAAGCTTGATGTCGCACTCGCCCTTCGCATTGCGGTAGCGGATGGCCACGCCGCAGCGCCCCCCCGCGTACTGCGCGAGCAGCGCCTTGAGCCGGGCCGAATCGGCCTGCCCGTTGATGGACAGGCGCAGGAGGCGCGCGTGCGCGAGCGCACTTCCGCGAGGTCCATGATCTGGTCGGCGGTGATGCGCAGTCCGCCCGAGAACTCGTCGGGAAAGACCTTGCCGCGCACCACCACGACCTGGTCCTCCTGGATCACCGCGCGCTTCTCCTGGAAGAGCTCCCCGTACACCACGACTTCCACGCGCGCGCTGCCGTCGTCGAGCGTGAGGATCGCCATGCGCCCGCGCCGGGAATTGCGCACCTGCACGCCGTAGATCACGCCCGCCAGCATGATCGGCTCGAACTGCGGGACGATGTTGGCGAGCGACGTGCGCGCGAAGCGGCGCAGCTCCTCGCGATAGGCGTTGAACGGGTGGCCCGAGAGATAGAAGCCGAGGGCCTGCTTCTCGTTCTGGAGCCGCTCGCGCTCGCCCCACGGCGCGCTCGGCGTGAGCGTGAACGCCTCGGCCGCGCCGCCCGAGCCGCCGCCGCCGAAGAGGCTCGTCTGCGCGGCGAACTGCTCGCTCTTCTCCGCGACCCCGACCGCATCGGCGAGGGAAGCGAGGAGGCTCGCGCGGTTGGGCTCGAGCGAATCGAAGGCCCCCGCCTTGACGAGCGCTTCCATCGCGCGCCGGTTCACGAGGCGCCGGTCCACGCGGCGGCAGAAATCGGCCAGCCCGGTGAACGGCCCCGCGGCTTCGCGCGCCGCCACGATGCTCGCGATCGCCCCTTCGCCGGTGCCCTTCACGCCGCCCAGGCCGTAGCGGATGCGCTTCGCGTCCATGGCCACGAACCGGTAGGTCGACGTATTGACGTCGGGCGGCGCGATGGCGAGGCCGTTCTTCACCGCGTCGTCGTAGAGCACCTGCAGCTTGTCGGTGTCGTCCATCACCGCGGACATGTTCGCCGCCATGAACGCCGCCGGGTGGTGCGCCTTGAGGTACGCGGTCTGGTATGCGATGAGCGCGTAGGCCGCGGAGTGCGATTTGTTGAAGCCGTAGCCCGCGAACTTCTCCATCTGGTCGAAGAGGATCGCGGCCTTCTGCTCGGCGAGTCCCCGCTCCGTGGCGCCCTTCACGAAGATCTCGCGCTGCTTGGCCATCTCCTCGGGCTTCTTCTTGCCCATGGCGCGGCGCAGCAGGTCCGCTCCGCCCAGCGTGTAGCCGCCGATCACCTGCGCGATGGTCATGACGTGCTCCTGGTACGTCATGACGCCGTACGTGGGATCGAGGATGTCCTTCAACCGCGGGTCCAGGTACGCCCAGCGCGTCTTTCCGTGCTTGCGATCGATGAACTCGGGAATGAGGTCCATCGGGCCCGGGCGGTAGAGCGCGTTCAACGCGATCAGGTCCTCCAGCCGGTCGGGACGCGCCTTCATGATGAGGTCGCGCATGCCGCGCGATTCGAACTGGAAGATGGCGACCGTGTTGCCCGACGAGAACACCTTGTACGCGGGCGCGTCGTCGAGCGGGATCTTCTGGATGTCGAAACCGGGCTCGCCGAGGGCGCGGATGTTGCGCTCGCTCTCGGCGATGATGGTGAGCGTGGTGAGGCCGAGGAAGTCGAACTTCACCAGGCCCACCTTCTCCACGTCGTCCTTGTCGAACTGGCTCACGGTGGCCGTGGAGCCGTCGGCGCAGTACAGCGGCGTGAAGTCGGTGAGCTTGCCGGGGGCGATCAGCACGCCGCCCGCGTGCATGCCGACGTTGCGCGTCAATCCTTCGAGCGCGCGCGCGAGGTTCATCAGCTCGCGCACCTCCTCCTGCTCATCGACCAGGGCCTTGAGCTGCGGCTCGACCTCGAGCGCCTTCTCGAGCGTCATGCCGAGCTCGAACGGCACGAGCTTGGCGATCCGGTCCACCTCGCCGTAGGGCATGCCCAGCACGCGGCCCACGTCGCGAACGACCGCCTTCGCCGCCATGGTGCCGAAGGTGGCGATCTGCGAGACGCATTCGGCGCCGTACTTCTGGCGCACGTAGTCGATCACGCGATCGCGCCCGTCCTGGCAGAAGTCGATGTCGAAGTCGGGCATCGACACGCGCTCGGGATTGAGGAAGCGCTCGAAGAGCAATTCGTACCTCAGCGGGTCGAGGTCGGTGATCCCGAGCGAATAGGCGACGAGCGAGCCCGCGCCCGAGCCGCGCCCCGGCCCCACCGGCACGCCGTGGGTCTTCGCCCAGTTGATGAAGTCCGCGACGATGAGGAAGTAGCCGGGGAAGCCCATCTGCACGATGGTCTTCGTCTCGTACTCGAGGCGCTCGAGGTAGCGCGCTCGCTCGGCGTCGCGCCGCGCCGCCTCCGGATAGAGCGCCTCGAGGCGCCGCTCGAGGCCGGCGCGGACCTCGCTCCTCAGGAAATCCTCGATGGACTCGCCGTGCGGAGTCGGGAAGTCCGGCAACCGGCTCTTGCCGAGCGTGAACTCGAAGCTGCAGCGCCGGGCGATCTCGACCGAGTTCTCGAGCGCCTCGGGGACGTCGGCGAAGAGCTCCGCCATCTCCGCCTGGGTCTTGAAGTACTGGGCGGGATGGAAGTCGCGCGGACGGCGCGAATCGCCCAGCACGTAGCCCTGCGCGATGCACACCCGCGCCTCGTGGGCCTGGAAGTCCTCGCGCCGCACGAACTGGACGGGATGCGTGGCGACCACGGGAAGCTTCGTGCGCGAGGCGAGCGCGATGAGCGCCTGCACGGCGGAGGCGCTGCGCACCGGCTCCACGCGCTGCAGCTCGATGTAGAACGCGCCGGGAAAGTCCGCGGCCCACTGGCGCGCCAGGGCCTCGGCCTGCGCGGCGTTGCCGGAGGCGAGCGCGAGGCCGATGTCGCCCGCCTCGCCGCCCGAGAGCGCGATGAGGCCGCCACGATCGCGCAGCCATTCGCGCTTCACCTCGGCGCGGCCGCGCCAGTGGTTGACGGCGTGGGCGCGGGTGAGCAGGTCGCAGAGCTTGAGGTATCCGGCGTGGTCCTGGCAGAGCAGCGCCAGGCGGTACGGCGCGTCGCGGTTGCGTTCGTTGGTGAGCCAGACGTCGCAGCCGATGATGGGCTGCACGCCCTTGGCGCGCGCCGCCTCGTAGAACTTGATCGCGCCGAAGACGTTGCAGAGGTCGGTGATCGCGAGCGCCGGCATCCCGTCGGCGGCGGCCGCCGCCACGGCGTCGTCCACGCGCGCCATGCCGTCGACGATCGAGTACTCGGTGTGCAGGCGCAGGTGGACGAAACGGGGAGCGGTCATGCGGCTTTCGGCGCGCGGGCGGCGAGTGCCATTCTACCGCCCCGGCGAGCTAGCGGCGCTCGGCGAAAAAGCGCTTCAGCACCGCGCCGCATTCCTCGGCGAGGAGGCCGCCCTCGAAGCGCGCGTGGAAGTTGAAGTTGCCCAGCGCCGTCAGGTCCGTGATGCTCCCGCAGGCGCCGGTCTTCGGGTCGCGCGCGCCGTAGACCACCCGGGCGATGCGCGCGTGGACCATGGCGCCCACGCACATCGCGCAGGGCTCGAGCGTCACGTACAGCTCGCAGCCGGGCAGCCGGTAATTGCCTTCGGCCGCGGCCGCTTCCCGCAGCGCCACGATCTCCGCGTGCGCGGTGGGATCGGCGGTGGAGATGGGCCGGTTGTACCCGCGGCCGATGACGCGGCCCTCCTTGACCACCACAGCCCCCACCGGCACCTCCCCGGCACGGGCCGCCTCCTGCGCGAGCGCGAGCGCCTCGCGCATGAAGTCCTCGTCAGCCACGGCCTCGCGCCTCCCGCGCCCGAATTCCAGCGGCGAGTTTACCGCGCGCCCGGCGCCAGGCCTGATGTACAACTTTTGTACTCCTAAGTTTTACAGCCTTTGCAGGGCTGTGCCATATCTGTACAATTCTTGTATCGTTCTTGTCAAATGCGCAACTCATGGCGGTCGCCGGCGAGCAGCTCCCCATCCGCGCCATCGCGTCGCTCACCGGCGTGAACGCCGTGACGCTGCGCGCCTGGGAGCGGCGCTACGGCCTCATCCGCCCGCTGCGCACGCCCAAGGGCCATCGCCTGTACACCCACGAGCACGTCGAGCTCATCCGGCGGGTCGTGGCACTCGTCGAGCGCGGCGTGCCGATCAGCCGGGTGCGCGACCAGCTCGAGGCGGAGCCGCGCTCCCGCGGCGCGGCGCGCGGCCATGGGATGTGGCGCGACTACGTCGAGCTGATGTCGGCCGCGATCGCGCGCTTCGACGAGCCCGAGCTCGACCGGCTCTACGACCAGGCGCTCTCGTTCCATCCCATCGAGCACGTGACCCGCGACCTGCTGCTTCCGCTGCTGCGGGACGTCGGCGAGCGCTGGAAGATCCTTCCGGGCGGCGTGGCCGAAGAGCACTTCTTCGCCGCGTACATGCGCGGCAAGCTCGGCGCGCGCCTGCAGCACCGCATGCGCTACGCCTCCGGCACGCGCATCGTGGGGGCCTGCGCCCCCGGCGAGCAGCACGAGATCGGGCTGATCCTCTTCGCGCTCGAGGCGCACGAGGCGGGCCTGCGCACCGTACTGCTCGGCGCCGACACGCCGTTCCTGGACCTCGCCATCGCGCAGCGCCAGTCGGGAAGCCGGGCGATCGTGATCTCCTCCACGCTCGATCCCGCGCCCGGCGTCCTCGAGCGCGCGCTTCCGAAGCTGGTGCGCCAGGTGCGCGTTCCGGTGTTCGTGGGCGGCGGCAGCGCCATCCGCCACCGTCAGGTCATCGCCGCCGCGGGCGCGATCCCCGCCGGGATTCAGCTCGAGGACGGAGTCCGCCTCATTCTCGCCACGCTCGGCCGCGAGGCATCCAAGGAATGATCATGGAAGACCCACAGAGACAGGAACTGATGCTGGCGCTGCGCGAGCACGAGCGGCAGATCGAGAGGCTTTCCCGCAGGCTCGAGGCGCTCGAGCCCGTGGCGGCGTTGGCGACGACCGCCCAGCTGACCCGGCACCGCATCAACATCGCGTTGCTAGCATCGAAGCTCGCCTCGTCCGCGAGCGCGGCGCCGCCCGGCGGCGCGCCTACTCCCACTCGATGGTGGCGGGCGGTTTCGACGAGATGTCGTACGTCACGCGGTTGATGCCGCGCACCTCGTTGATGATGCGGCTGGAGGCGCGCGCGAGGAGATCGTAGGGCAGGTGCGCCCAGTGCGCCGTCATGAAATCCGTCGTCTGCACCGCGCGCAACGCGACGACGAAATCGTAGGTGCGCCCGTCGCCCATCACGCCCACGCTGCGCACCGGCAGGAACACCGCGAACGCCTGCGCCACCTGGTCGTACCAGGACACGCCCTCGGGTGTGATCGCCGCGCGCAGCTCCTCGATGAAGATCGCGTCGGCGCGGCGCAGCAGGTCGGCGTACTCGCGCCGCACTTCGCCGAGGATGCGCACGCCGAGTCCCGGGCCGGGGAAGGGATGGCGGAACACCATCTCCCGCGGCAGGCCCAGCTCCACGCCCAGGTCGCGCACCTCGTCCTTGAAGAGCTCGCGCAGCGGCTCGAGGAGCTTCAGGTGCAGCGTCTCGGGCAGGCCGCCCACGTTGTGGTGCGACTTGATGCTCACCGCCTTCTTGGTATTGGCCCCGGCCGACTCGATCACGTCCGGATAGATCGTGCCCTGCGCGAGCCACTTCGCGCGCGGCAGCTTCTTCGCCTCGCGCTGGAACACCTCGACGAACTGGCGCCCGATGACGCGGCGCTTCTGCTCCGGGTCGGCCACGCCCGCGAGCGCGCCGAGGAACTCCTCGGACGCATCGACGCGGTCCACCTTGACGCCCAGGTGCTTCGCGAAGGTCTCCATCACCTGGTCGCCTTCGTCGAGCCTGAGCAGGCCGGTGTCGACGAAGATGCACGTGAGCTGGTCGCCGATCGCCTTGTGGATGAGTGCGGCGGCCACCGCCGAATCGACGCCGCCCGACAGGCCCAGGATCACTTCCTCGTCGCCCACCTGCTCGCGGATGCGCTCGACCGCGCGCGGCACGAAGCCCGGCATGTCCCAGCTGGCGCCGCAGCCGCAGATCTCGTGCACGAAGCGCGAATAGATCTCCTTGCCCTTCTTCGTGTGCGTGACCTCGGGATGGAACTGCACGGCGTAGAAGCGCCGCTCCTCGTCGGCCATGCCGGCGATCGGGCAGACCGGGTTGGAGGCGATGAGCTTGAACCCGGGCGGCATCGACGTGACCTTGTCGCCATGGCTCATCCACACGTCGAGGAAGGCCTCGCCCTTCTCGTTCACGCGGTCCTGGATGCCGTCGAAGAGCTTCGAGTGGCCGCGCACGCGTACCTCGGCGTAGCCGAACTCGCGCACCTTGCCCGGCTCGACCAGGCCGCCCAGCTGCGCGGCCATGGTCTGCATGCCGTAGCAGATGCCCAGGACCGGGACGCCCAGCTCGAAGACGGCCTGGGGAGCGCGCGCCGTCTCCTCCTCCGTGACGGACGCGTGGCTGCCGGAGAGGATCACGCCGCGGGGGGCGAAATCGCGCACGAACTTCGCGTCGACATCGTGGGGGTGGAGCTCGCAATAGACGCCGGTCTCGCGAATGCGCCGCGCGATGAGCTGCGCGACCTGGGAGCCGAAGTCCAGGATGAGGATCCGGTCGAGCCCGGGCCTCGAAAGACCGAGCGGCGCCGCAGCGCCGCTCTTGCCGGAGGTCGCCATGGCCGAATCAGTCGATGTGGTAATTGGGCGCCTCCTTCGTGATCTGCACGTCGTGCACGTGGGACTCGCGCATGCCGGCGGACGTGATCTCGACGAACTCGGCTTTCGCGCGCATCTCGTCGGTGGTCCGGCAACCGGTGTAGCCCATGCTCGCGCGCAGCCCTCCCATGAGCTGCAGGACGATGGCGGTGGCGGGGCCCTTGTACGGGATGCGCCCCTCGACGCCCTCGGGCACCAGCTTGTCCGCGTTCATCTCGGCGTCCTGGAAATAGCGGTCGCTCGAGCCCTTCTGCATCGCGCCCAGCGAACCCATGCCGCGATACGACTTGTACGAGCGCCCCTGGAACAGCTCGATATCTCCGGGCGCCTCTTCACTGCCGGCAAAGAGACTGCCGAGCATCACGCTCGAGGCGCCCGCGGCGATCGCCTTCGCGATGTCGCCCGAATAGCGGATGCCGCCGTCGGCGATGCACGGCACGCCGCTACCCTCGAGCGCGGCGGCGACGTCCCGGATGGCGGTGATCTGGGGCACGCCCACGCCGGCGACGATGCGCGTGGTGCAGATGGAGCCCGGCCCGATGCCGATCTTCACGCCGTCGGCGCCGTGGTCCACCATCGCCTTCGCCGCGTCGCGCGTGGCGATGTTGCCGCCGATGACCTGCATCTGCGGGTAGTTACGCTTCACCCACTTCACGCGGTCGAGCACGCCCTGGGCATGGCCGTGGGCGGTGTCGACGACCACCACGTCGGCGCCCGCCTCCACCAGCGCTTCCACGCGCTCCTCCGTGCCCTCGCCCACGCCGACGGCCGCGCCCACGCGCAGCCGCCCGAGCTGGTCCTTGGCGGCGTTCGGGTGCTCCGAGGACTTGAGGATGTCCTTCACGGTGATGAGGCCGCGCAGCTCCCAGTCGCCGTTGATCACCAGCACGCGCTCGAGGCGGTGGCGATGCATGAGCGCCTTCGCGTCCTCGAGCATCGCGCCTTCCTTGACCGTCACGAGCTTGTCGCGCGGCGTCATGATGTTCTTCACCGGCTGGTCGAGGTTGGTCTCGAAGCGCAGGTCGCGGTTGGTGACGATGCCCACCACGCGCTTGCCCTCGAGGACGGGCAGTCCCGATATGCGATGCTTGCGGGTGAGCTCGTGCACTTCGCGCACCGTCATGGTGGGCGTGATGGTGATCGGCTCCTTCACCACGCCGCTCTCGAAGCGCTTCACCTTCGCGACCTCGCCGGCCTGCGCCTGGGGCGTCATGTTCTTGTGGACGATGCCGATGCCGCCTTCCTGCGCGAGCGCGATCGCGAGGCGCGACTCCGTCACCGTGTCCATGGCGGCGGAAAGCAGCGGGATGTTGAGCGGGATCGACCGGGTGAGGCGGGAGGCGAGGCTGACTTCGCGGGGCAGGACGGTCGAGTGGGCGGGAACGAGCAGGACGTCGTCGAAAGTGAGCGCCTTCTGGATGACGCGCATTCAGAAACCTCGTCGCAAAACGGAATTATACCGATGGCCCCTTGCCCGGACAACCGCGCCGGCGGCCGCGGCCCCGGTGAGGCGTGCTTCATTGACGTTCGTGTCGTTTCTCGATAAGGTATGTAAATGCTTGAAACTTCACGCGTTTGCGCGACCCCTCGGCGCGCGCCCTGGTGGGTGCCCGTGGTGCTTCTCGCAGCCGCGTGCGCCGCCCCCGAGACGCAGGCTCCCGCGGTGAATGCGCGGCCCGCAGTCTCGCCGGAAGCGGAGCAGGCGGCGCGCGCCGCCGGGCGCGCGAAGGCGGAAGCGGAAGCGAGGGCGATGCTCGCCCAGGCGGAAACGGACGTGCAGCGCGCGCGGGCGAAACGCGCGCTCTGGCTCGGGGCGTGGGAGGATCTCCTCGCCGCGCGCCAGGCGGTGGCGGACAGCGACTACGCGCGAGCGATCGCGCGCGCGCGGCACGCGAGCGAGCTCGCCCAGCTCGGCCTCGAGCAACTGGCCTACCCGGCCGTGAAGTAACCGACGAAGGAGGAACCGATCATGAAAGGCATCATCGTCCTGGCCCTCGCGTGCATGGTCGCGCCGCCGGCCGTCGCCGACCTCTACAAGTACGTCGACAAGGATGGCCATACGGTTTACTCCGACCAGCCGCCTCCGAACGTCGACAGCAAGCAGATGCACATCTCGCCCGGTGGCGGCTCGACGTCGAAGAGCTACGTCGCGCGCGACAAGGAGCTCGAGAAAGGCCGCGCCGCGGAGAAGGACAAGGAGAAGAAGAAGGAGGTCGCCGAGCAGAACGCGAAGCTCGACCAGGAGCGTTGTGCCCAGGCGAAGCTCGCCTACCAGAGCTACTCCGAGGGCGGAAAGCTCTTCAAGTACAACGACAAGGGCGAGCGCGAATACCTCGGCGACGAGGAGATCGAGGCCGAGCGCGTGAAGAGCAAGCAGCAGATGGACGAGGCATGCAAGACGTCGTGACGCCGCCCGCCGGCCGTCGCGCCGGCTAGGGCGACACCATGAAGGCCCGCGCGGATCGGCGTCTGCGGGCCGCATTGCGCTCCTGTGTTGCGACCGCGCTGATGGGCGCGTGCGCAGGCGATGCCGGCGCGCTCACGCTGGGCGAGATCGAGCTGCGCTCCGCGCTGGGCGAGGCGCTGGACGCGCGCATTCCGGTAAGAACTGAAGGCGGCGACGCGCTGCGCGGCGCCTGCTTCGCGCTCGCCCCCGCGACACGGGGCGGCATCCCGCAGGTGCGCGACGCGACGCTCGAATTGCGGCGCCATGCGCACGGCGCCGACCTCGTCGTGAAGAGCCGCGCGCCCATCGCGGAGCCGGCCGTCCAACTGGGCATCGACATCGCGTGCCCGGGATCGCAGGAGGCGATGCACCGCGCCGACATCCCGATCCTGCTCGAGCCGCGCGCGGCGAAGACCGGCGCGGCGACGAGCCTCGGCTCGCTGCCGGGCGATTCGCTCGCGGCCATCGCCGCGAAGGTGTTTCCGGCGGATCGCGCGGCGCGCGACGAATATCTCCAGGCGATGCGCGCGGCCAACCCGTCGCTCGCGACACTCGCCGACGACGAGGCGCTTCCCGCGAGCACGGCCGTGGCGCTGCCCGACCTGCACGCGTTCGCGCGGCAGCATCGCCCCGCTCCCGTGAAGTTGGCCGCGCGCGCGCCGGCTGCGCGAATCGAGCGTCCCGCTCCGTCCGCATCGCCTGCCCGGCCCGCTGCGCCTGCTCCGCCGCCCGCTCGCGTCAAGCGCGATGTCGCGCCCGCCGCCTTCGAGCTGCGGCTCTCCGCGCCCGTGATGGACCTGTCTCCCAGTCGCGCCATGAGCGAGGAGCAGCGCGCGCAACTGCGCGAGCGCCTGCTGGTGCTCGAAGCCGACGACCGTACCGCGTCCATGCTCGCGATGCGCGAGAGCATCCGCAAGCTCCAATCGCAGGTCGCGGCGCTGGAGCTGAAGCTCGCGCAGGCGCCGGTGGCCATGTCGCCCGCACCGGCGACTCCCGCGCCCGCTGCAGCTCCCGCGCCTGCTGCAGCTCCCGCGCCCGCTGCAGCTCCCCCACCGCCGGCCGCACCGGTGGCGCCGCCCGTGGCCGCGCCCGCAACGACGGCCGCCGAGCCCGCGAGCACGCCGGCGCCCGCCGCCACGCCCGAGCCACAGAAGTCGACCCTCGCGGAAAGCCCTGCCCCGGAACCGTCGCCCGCCAAGCCGCAGCCGGCGCCGGAACGGCCCAAGGTCCGCGCCAATCCCCGTCCGCCGAGCGCGGCGTCGTGGTACGAGGCGCCGTGGGTGCTTCCGGGCGCGCTCGCGATCGTCGTCGTCGCGCTCGTGCTGTTGCTCGTGCAGCGCCGGCGCGGGTCGACGCCCGCGGACGAGGAGTTCACGGACACGCCCGACCTGGTCCTGGACGAGGCGCCGGTCGACGAAACGGTCATCGCCGACTTTCCCGGGGACGAGCCGCCAGCGTTCGATCGCACGACGCGAATCGAGCTCCCGCCGCAAGCCGCGCCGCCGATGGCGTCCGAAGGCGCCACGCGCATTCCGGAGGAGGACAACGCCGAGCTGCGCCGCCGCTACATCGAGGAGCGCTTCCCCGAGATCGTGAACCGCGCCCTCGTGCTCGAAGATCCCGCCTCCGTGGTGAAGGCCGCGCGCCTGCTCTACGAGGACGGCTCCGCCGCGCGCGCGATCGAGCTGCTGCAATTCGCGATCGAGCAGGATCCGGGCGAGCCCGCCATGTGGCTCGCGCTCTTCGAGATCTTCCGCATCGAGCGCCTGCGCGGCGAGTTCGGGCAGCTGGCGCTGCGCTTCCACGATCGCCACGGATCCTCGCCCGAGTGGCCGCACGTGCAGCGTGCCGGCCGCGAGATCGATCCCGGCAACGCGTTCTACGGCGAAGGCGACGGCCAGCGATTCGACGCCGCCGCCGAGAACTGGCTGCAGGTGCCGGGCGCGACGGACGACGCATTGGCGGCGGAGCTGCGTGGCGCCGTCATGGCGGGCGCCTCGGTGACCGAGCGCGACCTCGCGCCGGACCCGACCCCGGCGCTGCGCAAAGCCGAGTCGTTCCGGATCGCCTGACGTGGCCGCGCTTCCTTCCTACGAACTCGATCGCGTGCTCGCCGTCGGCACCGTGCGCGAGGCGAGCGAGCGCGCGGCGCTGCTCACCGCGGTGCGCGAGCTCGGCCGGGATGGCGGCGAATTCACGCTCGAGCGGCTGCAGGCCCTCATGCGGGTGGAGGACCATTTCCAGGCGTTGCTGCTCTACGGCCAGCTCGACTTCCTGCGCGGGCCGCCGGGCATCTCGGGGGCGCAACGGGATTTCGCGCTGAACGTGCAGCGCATCTGCCTCGAGGCGGCCAACGGCTTCCAGCGGTTCCTGCGCAACCGCGCGAGCTGGACGCGCACGCGCGAGGCGGTCGACGTGATGCACCAGGTAACCGGGCTCGCGATGCACGCTATCCATTGCGCGGTGAAGTGGGGATACTTCCTCGACGAGTCGCCACGCGGCGCGCCGTGGAAGCAGATGCACGCGCTCTACGCGCTCGCCGAGGCCGACGGCTACGCCGAAGTCCCCTTCATCCTGCATCCCTCGCAGCCGGAATACACGGCCTCGGTGCGCTCGCTCTACCTGCGCGCGCTGCTGCTCGGCCTGCTCAACAGCGGCAATCTTTCCCGGGTGCAGATCGAGATCGCCGACGGGTGGCTCGCGTCGTGGTGCATGGAATACCACCTCGACAGGTCGCGGCCGTCCAGCCCGCCCTTCGTCGGCACGGACCTCGCCTCGGACTCCGGCATGCAGCTGGGCTACCAGGAGATGCACGGAGAAGGCGTCCGCTATCTTCGCGCCGGCGCCCTGCGCTCCCAGATCCAGGGCGTGCAGGCGGACCTTCGCCACGGTCGGCTGCACGCCGCGAGCGGCGCGGGCGGCACGTTCCCGATCGAGGAGCACGCGGCGTTGCTCGCCGTCGTCGAACGGTTGCACGAATCGCTCGTCGAGGGCGGGGAAGGCCGCGTGGAGAAGCGCACCGCGCTCGACAACCGCGAGGTGGACGTGGCGATCGGCATCGAGCGCGTGCTGCGCAAGGCGCGCGAAGTGCCCGACACCTCCGCCAACAGTCGCCCGGCGGTGGGCGAGATGGAGATGATCGAGGTCTCCCCGGAGGGGCTGTCGGTGCTCGCGGCCGATCCGCTCATCGCGGAGGCCACGGTCGAGGCGCCGGCGGCCGATCCGGAGGTCGAGCGCTGGCGCGTGCAGGACCTGAGCTCGCGCGGCTTCGGGCTGCTGGTCGATCGCGCCGCGAGCGAGGCGGTCCCGCTCAATGCCGCCGTCGCCTTGCGCAACCAGGAGACGGGCGGATGGATCGTCGGCACCGTGGTGCGCAAGCAGCCCAGCCGCGGGCGCGGCGAGGTGCTGGTGGGCGTCGAGGTGCTCGCCTACCGCCCGATCGCGATCGACCTGCGGCGTGACGGATCGGCGATCGTGGCCGCGCTTTACGTGCCCGGCCCGGATGCGGGCGGACGCCGCGATTCCATCCTGCTTCCGCTGGGCGAGTTCCACGCCGGCAGCGGCTTCTCGATCTCCATGCGCGGCTCGCGCTACCGCCTGCGATTGAACCGCATCATCCGCAAGGGCGTCGACTGGATCAACGCGCGCTTCGAGATCGAGTCGAAGGCCTGAGGCGCGCCCGCGCGCGGCGCATCGCCTTGGGATCGGCGGCGAGCGGCCGGTAGATTTCCACGCGGTCTCCATCGCGCAGCGGCGCATCGAGGGCGCAACGCCGCGACCAGATGCCCACGTCGAGCGCCGCCGGATCCATTCCCGACAGCAGCGCGCGCGCCGCGGGCGCGGCGAGCGCGTCGCGCACGCGGCTTCCGGGCGGAAGCTCGAGCTCGACCACTTCCTGGCGCTGCGGCACCGCGATCGCGACCGACACGCGCAGCGTCACGGCGATTCGTCCGGGAAGGATTCCGCGCGCTCCACGAACCGGTCCACGAGCGTCTCGATGATGTGCCCGAACACCGGCCCGAGCACCGCCTCCAGCGCGGCGTTGGAGAACGCGTAGTCGAGCGCGAACTCCACCCGGCAGCCGTCCTCGCCCAGCGCCACGAAGCGCCAGTGGCCGCGGAAGCGCTCGAACGGCCCCTCGACGAACTCGAGCACCATGCCTTCCGGGGGGCGCTTCACGTTGCGCGTCGCGATGTGGCTCGTGAGCCCGTGGTAGTCGATGTCGAGGCGCGCCATCGTGATCTCCGGCGTGCGCTCGAGCACCTCGGTGCCCGCGCACCATGGGAGGAACTCGGGGTAGCTCTCGACGTCCTCCACGAGCTCGAACATGCGGGGCGCGGGGCGGTCCACGATGACCGACTTGCGAACGGTGGGCATGGAGACAATTCTACGGGCTCGCGGGCCCGGCTCCGGCGGCCGGTAAAATGGCGCCATGTCCATCGTCGACAACAAGAAGGCGTTCCACGACTACTTCATCGAGGAGCGCTACGAGGCGGGGCTCGTGCTCGCGGGCTGGGAAGTGAAGGCGATCCGCGCCGGGCGCGTCCAGATCAAGGAGGCCTACGTGATCCTGCAGGGCGCCGAGCCCTTCGTGGTCGGGATGCACATCAGCGCGCTGCCCACCGCCTCGACCCACGTGCACCCCGATCCCACGCGCACGCGCAAGCTCCTGCTCAATGCCGACGAGATCCGCCGGCTGATCGGCAAGGTGGAGCAGCGCGGCTACACGCTGGTCCCGCTCGACCTCCACTACACCAAGGGCCGCGTGAAGCTCTCCGTGGGCCTCGCCAAGGGCAAGAAGCAGCACGACAAGCGCGAGGCGGAGAAGGACCGCGAGTGGCAGCGCGAGCAGCAGCGGCTGATGCGGCGCAAGGCGTGAACGGAAGATGAAAAGCCCGCGTCGCCGCGGGCTTCTCGAAGGTGGGGTGGCTGATGGGACTCGAACCCACGACAACCGGAATCACAATCCGGGACTCTACCAGCTGAGCTACAGCCACCGTCGTTGCTGTGGCGCGCCCGACAGGATTCGAACCTGTTACCCCCGGCTTAGAAGGCCGGTGCTCTATCCGGATGAGCTACGGGCGCCTTCTCTCGAATCCTGCGGGTCGGGGTGGAGGGATTCGAACCCCCGACATCTTGCTCCCAAAGCAAGTGCGCTACCAGACTGCGCTACACCCCGGTGGTGAGGATTCTACCCTCACCCCGGCCCGTAGACGAGGCAAAGGGGATGGACCTCGGTTCACTCGGGTGAGGTCCGTCCCCTGTTCGTCGTATCTATTGCTGCGCGGATTCCGCAGGAGCCGGCGGAGGTGTTTCCTCGCGCCGCGGCGGCGGATCGAGCAGCGCCTTTCTCGACAGGCGCACGCGGCCCTTGTCGTCGGCCTCGAGCACCTTGACCTTCACGATCTGGCCTTCCTTGAGGTAGTCCGAGACCGAGTTCACGCGCTCGTGGGCGATCTGCGAGATGTGCAGCAGGCCATCCTTGCCGGGCAGCAGTTGCACGATCGCGCCGAAATCCAGCAGGCGCAGCACCGGGCCCTCGTACACCTTGCCCACCTCGACTTCCGCCGTGATCGCGCGGATGCGGTCCATCGCGGCCTTGCCGGCCTCTTCCGACAGGCACGCGATCGAGATGGTGCCGTCGTCCTCGATGTCGATCGTGGTGCCGGTCTCGCGGGTGAGCGCCTGGATGACGCTGCCGCCCTTGCCGATCACCTCGCGGATCTTGTCGGGGTTGATCTTCATCTTCATGACGCGCGGGGCGTGCTCGGAGAGCTCCTCGCGCGGGCCCGGGACCGCCTGCTTCATGATGCCGAGGATGTGCATGCGGCCTTCCTTGGCCTGGTCGAGGGCGACCTTCATGATCTCCTTGGTGATGCCGTTGATCTTGATGTCCATCTGCAGCGCGGTGATGCCGCGGTCGGTGCCGGCCACCTTGAAGTCCATGTCGCCCAGGTGGTCCTCGTCGCCGAGGATGTCGGTGAGCACCGCGAAGCGCCCGCCGTCCTTGATGAGGCCCATGGCGATGCCCGCGACGTGGCCCTTCAGCGGAACGCCCGCGTCCATGAGCGCGAGGCAGCCGCCGCACACCGTCGCCATCGACGAGGAGCCGTTCGATTCGGTGATCTCGGAAACGACGCGCAGCGTGTAGCCGAACTCCTCCTTCGTCGGGAGCACCGCGAGCAGCGCGCGCTTGGCGAGCCGGCCGTGGCCGATCTCGCGGCGCTTGGGCGAGCCCACGCGGCCCGTCTCGCCGGTGGAGAACGGCGGGAAGTTGTAGTGCAGCATGAAGCGCTCCGTGTACTCGCCCTGCAGCGCGTCGATGATCTGCTCGTCCTGGCCGGTGCCGAGCGTCGTGGTGACGATGGCCTGCGTCTCGCCGCGCGTGAAGAGCACGGAGCCGTGCACGCGCGGGAGCAGCGTGGGACGGATCGAGATCGGCCGAACCGTGCGCGTGTTGCGCCCGTCGATGCGCGGCTCGCCGTTCAGGACCTGGCCGCGCACGATCTTCGCTTCCATGTCCTTGAGGATGCCGCGGACCACGTTGGCGTCATGCGGCTCTTGCGCGTTCACGACGCATTCGTCGAGCACGCGGCGCTTGACCTCGTCGAGCTTCTCGGAGCGCACCGACTTGGACTTGGTGCGATAGGCCTCGTTGAGGTCGTTCTCGGCGAGCGCGCGGATCTTCTCCAGCAACGTCGCGTCCGGCTGCGGCGCCACCCAGTCCCAGTCGTCCTTGCCGCCTTCATCGGCGAGCGCGTTGATCGCGTCGATCGCGGCCTGCATCTGCTCGTGGCCGTAGACGACCGCGCCGAGCATGACTTCCTCGGACAGCTCGTTCGCCTCGGATTCCACCATCAGCACCGCCTGCCCGGTGCCCGCGACGACGAGGTTCAGCTTCGAGGTCTCGAGCTCGGTCTTGGTCGGGTTGAGCACGTACTCGCCGTCGACGTAGCCCACGCGCGCCGCGCCGATCGGGCCCTCGAACGGAATGCCCGAGAGCGTGACCGCCGCGGAGGCGCCGATCATCGCCGGGATGTCGGAGTCCACCTCGGGGTTGATCGAGAGGACCGTCGCGATCACCTGCACCTCGTTGTAGAACCCGTCGGGGAAGAGCGGGCGCAGCGGCCGGTCGATGAGCCGCGAGGTGAGGATCTCCTTCTCGGAAGGACGGCCCTCGCGCTTGAAGAAGCCGCCGGGGATGCGGCCCGCGGCATAGGTCTTCTCCTGGTAGTCGACCGTGAGCGGGAAGAAGTCCTGGCCCGGCTTCATGTCCCTGCGTCCCACGCAGGTCACGAGCACCACGGTGTCGTCCATGGTGACCAGCACGGCGCCGTCGGCCTGGCGGGCGATCTCGCCCGTCTCCAGCGTCACTTGGTGGCGCCCGAATTGGAATGTCTTCTTGATCGATTTCACGATGTCATCCTGTCATCTGGGAGCGAAGTCGCCCTGCCAACTGGGGCTCCGCGGGTGGAGGATCGCCGAAAGCGAAAAGCCCCGCGCGCTCGTGAGAGCCGTCGCGGGGCCGCGGGTCCGGCAGCGTTCCCTACTTGCGCAAGCCGAGGCGCTCGATGAGCGAGCGGTACACCTCGACGTTGTCGCGCTTGAGGTAATCGAGCAGGCTGCGGCGCTGGCTGACCATCTTGAGCAGCCCGCGACGCGAATGGAAATCCTTGACGTGCGTCTTGAAGTGCTCGGCGAGCATGTTGATGCGCTCGGTGAGGAGCGCGATCTGCACCTCGGGCGAGCCCGTGTCGCCCTTCGCGCGCTGGTGCTGGGAAACGATGCGCGCCTTGTCTGCGATAGTGACGGCCATGAAGATTTCTCCGTTGAAGCTCTGCAGGTCTTGTCGTCTCGAATGAACTGCACATTTTAGCGCGAAAAAGGCCACAAGCTCAAGCAAAATCAGGGGGATCGGGGCTCGTTTCCCCCGGCGAGAAGGCGCAGGGGCGCGATCCGCCCGTCCGCCTGGCCCAGTCCCACCCCGAGGAACCGCCCGCCCGGCGCGAAGAGGGCCAGTTCCGTGCCTTCGGCGGCCGTCCGCGCCTCCCCGATGACCTGCCCGTGGATGAACCTCCGGGCGTCTTCCGCCGAGGCGTCCACCCGGGCCAGGCCCTCGACCAGCGCCTCGGGCGGCCGCAGCAGGGCCCTTCCCGCCACCGGGTCCTTCTCGAGCGCCTCGAGCGTGATCGCCTCCTCCACGCGAAACGGCCCCACGCCCGTGCGGCGCAGGCCGACCAGCGACGCGCCGCAACCCAGCGCGCGCCCGATGTCCATCGCGAGCGAGCGGATGTACGTGCCCTTGGAGCACGACGACCGAGATCGCCAGCTCGTCGCCGCGCCGGTGCAGCCGCCGTATCGACGCGATCTCGATGCGCCGCGGTGCGCGCTCCACCTCCTCGCCGGACCGCGCGTACTCGTAGAGCCGGCGGCCGTTCACGTGCAGGGCCGAGTGCATGGGCGGCGTCTGGTCCTGCTCGCCGAGGAAGGACGCGCAGGACCTCGTCGATGCGCCCGTCGCTCGCGTCCACGGGGTGGCGCGCGGTGACCTTGCCTTCGGGGTCGCCGGTGGCGGTCTCCACGCCGAGTGCCAGCACCGCCTCGTAGGCCTTGCGCGCGTCGATCAGGAAGCGCGAGAACTTCGTCGCCTCGCCGAAGACGAGCGGCAGCAATCCGGTGGCGAAGGGATCGAGCGTGCCGGTGTGGCCGGCCTTGGACGCGCCGAGCAGGCGCCTCGCCCGGAAAGCGCGCGCGTGGAGCTGTAGCCCGCGGGCTTGTCGAGGAGCAGGACGCCGTGGCAGGAGGGGTCCGGACGGAGGTCCATCCGAACCGTCCTAGCGCCCGGAGCCGCCCCGCGGCCGGCGCGCGCCCCTCGCGGCCGGCGCCTGCGGCTTCACCGCCTCGTCGATGAGGCGCGAGAGGCGCACGCCACGCTCGACGGACTCGTCGTACTCGAAATGCAGCTCGGGGCACGGAGCGCGTGGTCAGGCGATGGGCGAGGTTGGTGCGCAGGAATCCGGCAGCGTGCTGCAGCCCCTCGCGCGCGTGCTCCGCGTCCGACGATGCGCCCAGCGCCGTGAAGAACACCTTCGCGTGCGACTGGTCGCGCGAGAGCTCCACGCCGGTGAGCGTCACCATGCCCACGCGCGGATCGCGGATTTCCAGGCGGATCAGCTCGGCCAGCTCGCGCTGGATCTGGTCGGCGATGCGCGCGCGGCGCGCGGTGCCGTCATGGCGGTCGCGCGTCTCAGGCGATCGTGCGGGCCACCTCGACCACCTCGAACACCTCGAGCTGGTCACCGACCTGGACGTCGTTGTAGTTCTTGAGGCTCAGGCCGCACTCGAAGCCCGCCTTCACCTCGCGCACGTCCTCCTTGAAGCGCTTGAGGGAATCGAGCTCGCCGGTGTGGACCACGACGCCGCCGCGGATGAGCCGCACCGAGGCGCCGCGCCGCACCAGGCCGTCGGTCACCATGCAGCCGGCGACGGTGCCCACCTTGGAGATCTTGAAGACGTTGCGCACCTCGACGGTCCCGAGAACGCTCTCCTTCCGCTCGGGCGCGAGCATGCCGTTGATCGCCGCCTTCACGTCGTCCACGGCGTCGTAGATGATGTTGTAGTAGCGGATGTCGACGCCGGAATGCTCGGCGAGCTTGCGCGCGGCCGCGTCGGCGCGGGAGTTGAAGCCGATCACCACCGCCTTGGACGCGAGCGCGAGGTTGATGTCCGACTCCGTGATGCCGCCCACGCCGGTGTGCATGATGTTCACCCTCACCTCGTCGGTCGAGAGCTTCGTGAGCGCGTTCGCGAGGCCCTCGTAGGAGCCCTGCGCGTCGGCCTTGATGATGAGCGTGAGGTTCTTCGGCCGCCTTCGGCGAGCTGGTCGAACGACGTTCTCGAGCTTCGCCGGCCTGCTGCTTGGCGAGCTTCACGTCGCGGAACTTGCCCTGGCGGAAGAGCGCGATCTCGCGCGCCTTGCGCTCGTCGTAAAGCACCACGACGTCGTCGCCCGGCGCGGGCCACGTCCTGCAGCCCCTGGATCTCCACGGGGATCGACGGGCCCGCCTCGGCCACCGACTTGCCGTTCTCGTCCGATCATCGCGCGCACGCGGCCGAACACCGCGCCGGCGAGCACCATGTCGCCCTTCTTGAGCGTGCCGGACTTCACGAGCAGCGTGGCCACCGGGCCGCGGCCCTTGTCGAGGCGCGACTCGATCACCACGCCCTTGCCCGGCGCGTGCACGGGGGCCTTCAGCTCGAGCACCTCCGATTGCAGCTGGATCGCCTCGAGCAGCTTGTCGATGCCCTGCCCGGTCTTCGCGGAAACCTCCACGAACTGCGTCTCGCCGCCGAACTCCTCGGCCACCACCTCCTGCGTGAGCAGCTCCTGCTTCACGCGCTGGGGATTGGCTTCCGGCTTGTCGATCTTGTTGACCGCCACCACGATCGGCACCCTGGCGGCCTTCGCGTGGTTGATCGCCTCGATGGTCTGGGGCATCACGCCGTCGTCGGCGGCCACCACCAGCACCACGATGTCGGTGATCTGGCTGCCGCGCGCGCGCATGGCGGTGAACGCCTCGTGGCCCGGCGTGTCGAGGAAGGTCACGACGCCGCGCGGCGTCTCGACGTGGTAGGCACCGATGTGCTGCGTGATGCCGCCCGCTTCTCCCACCGCGACGCGCGCCTTGCGGATCGCATCGAGGAGCGAGGTCTTGCCGTGGTCGACGTGGCCCATGACCGTCACCACCGGCGGGCGCGTCTCGACCTGCGCTTCTTCCGCGGTCGCGGACTCGCTGAGGAACGCCTCGGGGTCGTCGAGCTTCGCGGGCTTCGCGACGTGGCCCATCTCCTGGACCACGATCATCGCGGTGTCCTGGTCGAGCACCTGGTTGATGGTGACCATGGTGCCCATCTTCATCATCACCTTGATGACCTCGGCCGCCTTCACGCTCATCTTGTGCGCGAGGTCGCCCACGGTGATGGTCTCGGGAATCGGGACCTCGAGGATTTTCGGCTCGGCCGGAGCGGCGAACGCGGTTCCGCCTTCCTCCTCGCCGCGGTGGCGCGCACCGGCGCGCGAGCGCCAGGCATCGCGGCCGCCGGAAGTGTCGCCGCGGGTCTTCATGGCGCGGCGGCGCGCCTGGTCGTCGACCCAGGAGCTACGCGGGCTTCGCGGCGCGCTTGGCCGGCTTCTTCTCCGCCTTCTCGCCGGGCTTGAGCGCCGGCTTGTGCAGCGTGCCTTCGGTCGCCGCCGCGGGCGCTTCCGCGGTGACCTTCGCTTCCGCCTTGGGCGCCTCGGCCTTCACCTCGACCAGCACCGGGGCTTCCGCTTCGGTCGCGGGCTCCTCGCCCTTCTTGCGGATCACGCGCTTCTTCTTGGGCGCTTCGACCTCGGCCGGCGCGGGCGCCGGCGCAGCCGCCGCCTCGGCGGCTTCCTCCTTCTTCTTCGTCGCGCGCTTGGCCTTGGTCTCCGCCTCGGCCGCCTGGCGCGCGGCGAGCTCGGCCTGGCGCTTCGCCTCGGCCTCGCGCTTGCGCGCCTCTTCCGCGTTGATGATCGGGGCCGGCGGCGCCACGGCCTTCACCGGCTCCGGCGCCACCTCGGCGGGCTTGTCCACCTTCACGAACGTGCGCTTCTTGCGCACCTCGACCTGGATCGTGCGCGCCTTGCCGGTCGCGTCCGCCTTCTTGATCTCGGTGGTCTGCTTGCGCGTGAGGGTGATCTTCTTCTTTTCCTCCTTGTTGCCGTGCATCTCGCGCAGGTAGTCGAGCAGGCGCGTCTTGTCCTGCTCGGTGATCGCATCGTCACCGGCCTTCTTCTTCACGCCCGCGGCGCCAGGAGCTGCTCGAGCAACAGGGCGACGGGGAGCTTCAGCTCCTCGGCGAATTGGGTGACGTTCGATTTGGCCATTTGCTGACTATTCTCCTACGGTCGCGGCCTTCAGGCCTGCGCCGATTCCTTGAACCACGGCTCGCGCGCCTTCATGATGAGCTTGTTCGCGCGATCCGCATCCATGCCGGTCATCTCGGTGAGCTCCTCGGTGGCGAGGTCCGCGAGCGCGTCCATCGTCGTGATGCCCTTCGAGGCGAGCACGCGCGCGGTCTGGTTGTCCATGCCTTCCATGCCGAGCAGGTCCTCGGCGGCGTGCTCCACGGTCTCCTCGCTCTTGATGGCTTCGGTGAGGAGGGCGTTGCGCGCGCGGCGGCGAAGCTCGTTCACCGTCTCCTCGTCGAAGGCCTCGATCTCGAGCATCTCGTTGATCGGGACGTAGGCGACCTCGTCGAGCGAGGTGAAGCCTTCCTGCACCAGGATCTCGGCCACCTCCTCGTCGACGTCGAGCTTCTCCATGAAGAGCGCGCGCACGACGGTAGTCTCCTGCCTCGCTCTTTTCCTGCGCGCTCCTCGGTGGTCATGATGTTGAGCTGCCAGCCGGAAAGCTCCGAGGCGAGGCGCACGTTCTGCCCGCCCTTGCCGATGGCGAGCGCGAGCTGGTCCTCCTCGACCACCACGTCCATGGAATGGCGCTCCTCGTCCACGACGATGGAGCTCACGTCCGCGGGCGCCAGCGCGTTGATCACGAACTGCGCCGGCTCCGGGGACCACAGGATGATGTCCACGCGCTCGCCGGCGAGCTCCTGGGTCACGGCCTGCACGCGCGAGCCGCGCATGCCGACGCAGGTGCCGACCGGATCGATGCGCGGATCGTTGGATTTCACCGCGATCTTGGCGCGCAGGCCCGGGTCGCGGGCGGCGGCCTTGATCTCGAGCAGCCCCTCCTCGATCTCGGGCACCTCGAGCTCGAAGAGCTTCACGAGAAACTCCGGGCGCCATGCGCGAGAGGATCAGCTGCGGGCCGCGCGCGGCGCGGTCGATCTTCGCGATGTAGGCGCGCACGCGGTCGCCCACGCGCAGGTTTTCCTTCGCGATGAGCTGGTCGCGCGGCAGCAGCGCCTCGACGCGGCCCGATTCCACGATCAGGTTGCCGCGCTCGGCGCGCTTCACGGTTCCGGTCACGAGCGATTCGCCGCGCTCGAGGAAGTCGTTCAGGATCTGCTCGCGCTCGGCGTCGCGGATCTTCTGCAGGATGACCTGCTTGGCCGCCTGCGCCCCGATGCGCCCGAAGGTCTCCGCCTCGAGCGGCTCCTCGATCACGTCGCCCAGCTGGGCTTCCGGATTCTCGGCGACGGCGTCGGTGATCGCGATCTGGTGCGCCGGCTCCTCGTGCTCCTCGTCGGGCACGACGGTCCAGCGCCGGAACGCGTGGTATTCGCCGGTCTCCCGGTCGATCTCCACGCGCACGTCCACCTCGTCCTTGAAGCGCTTCTTGGTCGCGGAGGCGAGCGCCATCTCGAGCGCGAGGAACACGGTGTCCTTCGCGACGTTCTTCTCGCGCGACAGCGCGTCGACCAGAAGCAGTATGTCCCGACTCATTAACCGATTTCCTCCAAAGCCCTCACACGTCCGGCACGAGCCGGGCGCGGTCGATGTCCTCGAATGCAATATGCCGCCGCTCGCCCTCGAATTCCAGCACCACCCGGCCCTCCTCGACGCCCACGCATGCGGCCCTCGAAGCGCCGGCGGCCCGTCGCTCGGAAGCTTGAGCTTCACGCTCGCATCGCGCCCCGCGAAGCGCGCGAAATCCTCCAGGCGCTTGAGCGGGCGGTCCAACCCCGGCGAGGAGACTTCCAGCCGCTCGTAATCGACGCCCTCGACGGCGAAAAGCCGCGTCAAGTGGTGGCTCACGCGCGCGCAATCGTCGACGTGATTCCGCGCGGCGAATCGATGAATACCCGCAGCAGGCCGGAGCGCGAAGACTCCAGGTCCACGAGCTCGTAGCCCAGGCTCTCGAGCGTCGTGCGCAGCCACTTTTCGCGCGCCTGTTCCGGCTTCACAAACAAAAAATGGGCGCGAGGCCCATCTCCACTTTGAAACCGATGAATTCTAGCACGAAAGACCCCGTTCCGGCCATGGAAATCGGCGCCCGGAGGGGCGGGCCCGGTCGCCGACGCGGCCCTTGGGGACGGGGCGGGCAACGAACGGTCCGAAAAGTGTTGCCGAAACGCAACATTGCCCGCGTTTTCTATGTTGGATTAATCAGGCGACCTCGCTATCATCCGCATGCGTTGTCAAACGGCCCAAAAGGACCCGAAAACCGAGGCGCACTCCCTTCCCAAGTCTTTGTTTCTACGAACTTTTCAATCAAACCACCTGGGGGTTTCAATAATGAATCCTAGAATGAAGAAGCTTTCCCTTGCTCTGGCTCAATCGCTGGGCGCGGGTCTCGCGTTGTCGGTCGCTACGTCGCGCCGACGTACGCGCAACAGACGATCAGACGGCCCAAAACCAAGGAACGAATCGAAGTCACCGGCTCCAACATCAAGCGCGTCGAAGGCGAAGAGCGCCCTGCCCGTGACGGTGATCTCGCGCGACGAGATCGACAAGTCCGGCGCCACGACGCCGATGGAGCTGCTGAACCTCATCTCCGCCAACAACAGCCTCGGCAGCGTCGCCCTCACGAGCACGATCGGTGCGACGACGATCTCGGCGCAGACCGCATCGCTGCGCGGCCTCCAGGGCGGCCACACGCTGGTGCTGATCAACGGCAAGCGCGTCAACGGGTTCGCCGGCGAGATCGCAGGGCGTGCAGGGCGTGAACCTCGCGATCATCCCGTTCTGCCGCGATCGAGCGCGTGGAAGTCCTGAAGGACGGCGCCTCGGCCGTGTACGGCTCCGACGCCATCGCGGGCGTGATCAACTTCATCCTGCGCTCCGACTACAAGGGCGCCGAAGCGAGCGCCTTCTACGGCGACCCGACCCGCAGCGGCGGCGGCGCGCAGGAGAAGTACTACGCCTCGCTCGGCTTCGGCGACCTGAACCAAGGACCGCTACAACGTCTTCGTCATCGGCGTCGTACGACCACCAGAAGCCGCTCGACCAGCGGACCGCAACTTCTCCAACGACTCGACCGACGAATTCCTCAACAGCCTCGGCGGCTTCGCCGGCTCGAGCAACACCTTCCCGGGCAACTTCACGACCGGCGGCATCGGCATCGCCGGCACTCCGGGACGAATTGCGGCCCCAACACGACAACGTGCTTCGTGCCCCTCCTCGGCGGCGGCTGCTTCTTCGACCCGGCGCGCCAGCCCGGCGTCGAGTCCGATCCCCGAGGACAAGAACGCGAACTTCTTCGCTCCAGGGCAAGTTCCAGCTCACCAACAACTGGCAGCTCTACGGCACGGGCTGTACGGCGAAGGACGAGAACCGCTTCATCATCCAGGGCGCCCCGATCTCCAGCGTGTTCACCTACGGGCCCAACGGCGACATTCCCGCCACGGTCACCTGCCCAGCCGACCAGCCCGTTCTATCCGCATGCGGCAGCCGCGGCGGCCGGCGTCGACGGCAAGCCGCTCAACGTCCGTTGGCGCACCACTGCCCGCCGGCATCCGCGACACGACCGACACGAACACCGGCTGGCTGGCAGTCGGTCGGCATGAAGGGCACCATCGCCGATCGCTGGGACGCCGACCTCTCGTACTCGTATGCCGAAGGCAAGACGACCGAGCACACGAACGGCGGCTTCTTCCTGTACTCGCGCCTCCTGCCGATCCTGAACAGCGGCCAGATCGACCTGACCACCGTCAACCTTCCGGCCGACCAACTGGCGCTGCTGCACCAGTCGGACTTCATCGCCGACGTGTTCAGCGGCAAGTCCTCGACCAGCGCGGTCAACGCCAAGGTGTCGGGCGATCTGTTCAGATGGGCTCCGGCACGGTCGCCGGCGCCGTCGGCATCGACTTGCGCAAGGAGAAGCTGGACGAGACGCCGTCCAGCGCGTATCTGGCGGGTGACATCACGGGATACGGCGGCAGCTCCGGCGCGATCCACGGCGACCGCGACGTGAAAGCCGCGTACGCCGAGGTCAACATGCCCGCTGCTGCGCGACCCTCGAGCTCGACGCGGCGATCCGCACGGACGACTACAGCGACTTCGGCCGCACCAACAACCCGAAGTTCAGCCTGCGCTACCAGCCGAACCGCGACGTGCTGTTCCGCGGTTCGTACGGCAAGGGCTTCCTCGCGCCTTCCCTGTACCAGCTTGTTCCTGCCGCAGATCTCGGGCGTGTCGGCCACGGGCCTCTCCGACCCGATCCGCTGCCCGGTGACGCATAACTCCGGCATCGACTGCGTGACCCAGTTCGGCGTCACCTTCGGCGGCAACCCGGACCTGCAGCCGGAGAAATCCGAGCAGGCGACGTTCGGCATCGTGCTCGAGCCCACCAACGCGTTCTCGGTGTCGGCGGACTACTTCAAGATCCGCCTGAACAACGGGATCCAGAACGGCATTCCGGTCACGACGATCCTGGGCGACATCGGCACCTATGGCAACCTGGTGCACCGCGGACCGGTGGACCCGGCCTTCCCGGACCTGCCGGGCCGCATCGTCGCGATCGACCAGACGTACATCAACCTGGGCTCGACGCACATCGAGGGCATCGACGTCGAGGCGCACTACAAGTGGCCGCAGATGCGTTACGGGCGGCTGCGCTTCGACATTTCCGGCACGTACTACAGCCGCTACGACACCCAGAACCTCGACAAGTCGTACACCGGTATCGTGTCGAACGCGTTCAACTCGAACGTGATTGGCATCATCCCGCGCTGGAAGCACTACGCGATCCTCTCGTTCGACACGGGTCCGTGGAACGCCAGCGTGGCGCAAACCTTCCAGTCGAGCTACCAGGACTGGCAGACGGACGTGAACGGCAACAACCGCACGGTGAGCTCGATGAGCCTGTGGGACCTCCAGGGCCAGTACACCGGCCTGAAGCACTTCACGTTCACCCTGGGCGTGAAGAACGTGTTCGACACCAACCCGCCGGCCACCAACCAGCAGAACACGTTCCAGGTGGGCTACGATACGTCGTACTACGACGCCCGTGCCCGGTTCGTGTACGGAGCCGTCAAGTACGAGTGGCGCTGAACCCGTAGCAAGGGCAGCACGAGAAAGGGGCCGCAAGGCCCCTTTTTCTTTTAGAATCGAGCGAGCCGCATGAAAGCCTATCTCGACCTGCTACGCCACGTCCGCGAGCATGGAGCGCGCAAGGGCGACCGCACGGGAACGGGAACGCTCTCCGTCTTCGGCCACCAGCTGCGCTTCGACCTCGCGGAGCGCTTCCCGCTGCTCACCACCAAGAAGGTCCACCTGAAGAGCGTGATCCACGAGCTGCTCTGGTTCCTCCGGGGCAGCACGAACGTGGCCTACCTGCGCGAGAACGGCGTCACGATCTGGGATGAATGGGCCGACGCGCGCGGCGAGCTGGGGCCGGTGTACGGCTACCAGTGGCGCTCGTGGCCCGCGCCGGACGGGCGCCACATCGACCAGATCGCGGACGTGCTGGCGCAGATCCGCGCCATCCCGGAATCGCGCCGCCTGGTGGTCTGCGCGTGGAACGTGGCGGACATCCCGCGCATGGCGCTGGCACCCTGCCACGCGCTCTTCCAGTTCTACGTGGCCGACGGGAAGCTCTCCTGCCAGCTCTACCAGCGCAGCGCCGACCTCTTCCTCGGCGTTCCCTTCAACATCGCGTCGTACGCGCTGCTGACACTCATGGTGGCGCAGGTCACCGGCCTCAAGCCCGGGGAATTCGTCCATACGTTCGGCGACGCGCACCTGTACCTGAACCATCTCGAGCAGGCCGACGAGCAGCTCGCCCGCACGCCGCGCGCGCTGCCGGTGATGAAGCTCGATCCCGCGGTGAAGGACCTCTTCGCCTTCCGCTACGAGGATTTCACGCTCGAGGGCTACGACCCCTACCCGGCGATCCGCGCGCCGATCGCGGTCTAGCCATGCGCCGTTCGCTCGTCGTGGCGGTGGCGCGCAACGGCGTCATCGGCCGCGCCAACCAGCTTCCCTGGCGACTGCCCGACGACCTCGCCTACTTCAAGCGCGTGACCATGGGCCGCCCGGTCGTGATGGGACGGCGAACCTTCGAGTCGATCGGCAAGCCGCTGCCGGGCCGCACGAACATCGTCGTGACGCGCGATCCTTCGTTCCGGGCCGCCGGCTGCACGGTGGTCCACTCGCTGGACGCCGCATGGAAGGCGGCCGGCGATGCGGACGAGGCGTGCGTCATCGGCGGGACGTCGCTCTTCGAGGAGGTCCTGCCCTCTGCCGACGTGATCCACCTCACCGAGGTGGAAGCCGACGTCGAGGGAGATACGTACTTTCCGCCGTTCGACCGCAGCCGGTGGCGCGAGACCGAGGTCGCGCGCCATGCGGCCGACGAGCGCCACGCCTATCCGTTCCGCATCGTGCGGCTCGAGCGGCGCTAAGGCTCCGACAGCTACTTGCTGTGGTCGCGGTCCTGGTCGAGCCGGATCGCGATCTTGGCTCACCACGATGCCGGCGGGATTGAACGTGACGGAAAACTCGGACTGGTAGCCCCAGGTGTCGACGAACCGGTACTGCCAGGCCAGGTTGCCGGAAGGGAATCGCATCGTTTCGCCGGGCGGCCCGATCATGTGCAGGACCTGGTCCTGGGTCTGGCCCTCGTGGATGTTCCGGAAGTGGTCATCGTCCAGCACCTGCTCGATGCCCGCAAGGACGCCCTGGGCATCGACGTGCGCGATGAAGGTCTGGGTGCCGAGCGGTCCCTTGGGATAGATCAGCTCCCGCGAGCCATCGTTGTTGCGCAGCTCGACCGCGGGTCGTCCCATGGCCTGGCGGACGTCGTTCTCGGTCGAAGTGCCGGGGCGCAGCCCGTAGCCGCTGTACGACGCGCAGCCGCAGAGCGCCAGGGCGAGGATGAGGACGGAGACCTTCTTCATGGGAGCCTCCTGTGGACCGGCGCGGCGCATGGGCGTTCCGCCGGTCGCTCCATGAACAGCGTGCGTCGGCCGGATCATCCGTCGCATCGCTGATAAAAAGGCCGTGTCGCTGATGAGGGTCGCGCGGCTGATGGAAGAAGGGCTCACGCGATGCGAGCCCCCGTCTTCTGTGTCGATGACGACCTTGGAAATTGGTAGGGCGTGGCGGATTCGAACCGCCGACCAACGGATTAAAAGTCCGCTGCTCTACCAGCTGAGCTAACGCCCCGGAAAAACGGAAATTATAGCTTTCGGCGCGAAACCGGGTCAAACAAAGCGCGCCCCGGAATCACGTTTCACGCATCATGCGCCAGTACTGGTACTTCATCGTGAGCGCCGCGCCGGCCACGATCGCGAGGAAGGCGAGGATCGATCCCAGCGCGAGCGTCGAAAAGCCGCTGAGCCCCTGCCCGATCGTGCATCCGAGCGCCGTCACGCCGCCGAAACCCATGAGCAGGCCGCCGATCACGTGGTTCGCGGTGTCCTGCGGGCCCGCGAACCCCTCCCAGCGGAAGGTGCGCGAGGCCACGGCGTAGGCGAACGAGCCCACGACCATCCCGGCCACCGCCGCGATGCCGAAGGTCACGCCGAGCGACTGGTCGGTCCACAGCATCAGCAGCTCGAGGGAATAGGCGACCGGGGCCACGAACGACAGCGACTCCATCGCGTGGCTGTTGGTGCCCGATGAAAGTCGTCTCGAGCGTGTCGGGATTCTCGCCGTAGCCGATGTGCCCCGTGAGGTACCAGCCGCCCACGATCACGAGCCCTACCACGACGCCGCCCAGGATGTGGTCGAAGCTCGAGCGGAACTCGCGGTCCTTGAACACGAAGGCGAGCAACGCGATCGACACCACGCCGGCGACGAGGATCTCGCTCGCGCGCGCCCCCATGCCCGTGGCCGCCGCGAAAAGGGCGGGAAGGTCCTGGCGCGGGAGGTTGGACGCGGCGAGGTTCGTCGCCACGACATCGATCCACTGGGTGCGCCACACCGCGAACAGGCCCTTCAGCGTCATGTACGCCGCGATGCCGAGGAAGGCGAAGACGACGAGCGACTTCAGGTTTCCCGCGCCGATGCGGATCAGCGTCTTGCTGCCGCAGCCCGAGCCCAGCGTCATGCCGACGCCGAAGAGGAATCCGCCGAGGATGTACGACAGCCAGGTGACGTTGGGCCGCGTGTAGATCGTCTTCGAAAGGTCGATGAGCCCGGCGAGCTGCAGCGCGTGCGTGCCGACGATGGCGACGGCGATCGCCAGCAGCCACATGCGCATGCGGCCCCAGCTTCCCATGTTCACCACGTCGGAGACGGCGCCCATCGTGCAGAAGTTGGCGCGGTTGGCCACGGCGCCGAAGACGAAGGCGAGCGCGAAGCCGCCCCACGCGACGATCGCGCCCAGATGCGAAGTGCCGCCCACTACCGATCCTCCCCGGGATGAGACGCCATTCTAGCGTGCGGTCGCGCGGCGACCCGTGCGGAAAATCAACGGGACGCGCGATAACGCGTGGGGTCCGGCAGCCGCGCGGCGGCGAAGCCCTCGCGGCGCAGGCGGCACGCGTCGCATTCGCCGCATGCGCGCCCCTCCGCGTCCGCGTCGTAGCACGAGACCGTGAGCGCGTAATCGACGCCCAGCTCGTGGCCCCGGCGCACGATCTCGGCCTTCGACAGCCGCACGAGCGGCGCCTCGATGGCGATCGGAGAGCCTTCCACCGCGCGCTTCGTGGCCAGGTTGGCGAGCCGCTCGAAGGCGGCCATGAACTCGGGACGGCAATCGGGATAGCCCGAGTAATCGACCGCGTTCACGCCGGTGAAGATGGCGTCCGCGGCGACCACTTCGGCGTGCGCGAGGGCGAGGGCGAGGAAGATCGTGTTGCGCGCCGGCACGTAGGTGACGGGAATGCCGGCCGAGGGCGCGCGGGGCACGGCGATCGCGGGATCGGTGAGCGCGGAGCCGCCGAAGACGCCGAGGTCGACCCGGGCGACCCGATGCTCGACCGTGCCGAGCGCTCGAGCCACGCGTGCCGCCGCGTCGAGCTCGGCGCGGTGGCGCTGGCCGTAGTCCACCGACAGCGCGTGGCAGAGCCACCCGTCGGCGCGCGCCATGGCCAGCACCGTGGCGGAATCGAGGCCGCCGGAAACCAGGACGACCGCGCGCTTCGCCACGCGCGCTTCAGCGCCGCAGGGCGGCGAGCCGCGTGCGCGCCTTGCCGGCCGCGTCCGAGGCGGGATAGCGCGCGATGATGTCCTCCAGCGTGTTGCGGGCGGCGCCGCCGTTGCCCTGCTCGGCCTGGATCGCGGCGATGGCGAGCAGCGCGTCCGGGGCCTTCGGAGACTGCGGATGGCGCGCGAGCAGCTCCTCCTGCGCGGCGAGCGCGTGCCCGTAGTCCTTCATGTTCGCGTAGCTGATGCCGATCCAGTACTGGGCGTTCGGCGCGAGCGCGCTGGAAGGATAGTCCTTGAGGAACGCGCGAAAGGCATCGACCGCCGAGGCGAAGTCGTTGCGGCGAAAGAGGCTCGAGGCGGCGTCGTACGCCTTCACCTCGCGCGCCTGGTCCTCGCTTCGAGGAGGGGCGCGCGCCGGTGGGCGACAGCGGGCCGAATCCGCCCGCCGGCGGCGGCGAGGCCACGGGCGGCGGCGCCCCGGAATCGCCCCGCGACGGCGCGGACGCGGAGGGCGCACCGGTCGAAGGCGCCGCGCCGGACGGCGCTGCGCCGCCCGTCCCCTCGAGCCGCTTGAGGCGCGAATCGAGGTCCAGGTAGAAATCGCGCTGCCGCTTCTGGATCTGCTGGTTCTCGTTGCCGAGCACCTCGAGCTGCCCGCGCAGCCGCGCGATCTCCGCGTTCAGCTGCTCGATCTGCCGCAGGACCTCCACCACGCCGATGTTGCGGATCTGCTCCTCGAGCTTCGCGATGCGGGCCTCGTTGTCCTTGCCCTGCTGCGCGAGCTCCTGTCGAGCGCGTCCACGCGGCGGCGGGCCTCGTCGTCGTCGAAGAGGCCCGCGCGCGCGGACCGCCGGCAGCGGCGAGCGCGACGCGAGCCAGCAGGCGAGCCGCAGCGCCGCGCCGCGGCGCGCGCGCTATTCGCCCGCGTACTTGATGTCGGCACGGCGGTTCTTCGCCCAGGCCGCCTCGTCGTGGCCCGGGGCGGCCGGCTTCTCCTCGCCGTAGCTGATGGTCTCGATGCGTCCATCCGGACACGCCCAGCACGCTCATGATCTTCTTCACCGCCTCGGCACGGCGCTGGCCGAGCGCGAGGTTGTACTCGCGGCTGCCGCGTTCGTCGCAGTTGCCCTCGATGCGCGCGCGCGTATCGGCGTGCTCCGTCATGTAGCGCGCGTGCGCCTGGATGAGGCCCCGGTATTCATCCTTCACCACGTTCGAGTCGAAGTCGAAGTACACGCTGCGCTTGGAGAGGATGTTGTTGGGATCGTGGAGCGGATTGCCCGTGACCTCCGTGGTCGGCGCCGGAGTGGTGGTCGATCCCGTGCCGGCGGTTCCCGACGGCGTGGTGGTGCCGCCCCGTTCGGTGACGGGCGCCTCCGTCGGCTTGTTGCTCGCGCATGCGGCGGCGAGCAAGGCGAGGCCGAGGTAGACAGCGACGTTCTTCATTGTGGTCTCCTTTTGACTGGGATGGATTCGTGGCAGGACGGGGCGGGATCTCGATGTCCCGTTCAATTGGTGGGCATGGGGCCCCATGCGGGATCCTGGACGTCGCCGGCCGACGACGTGAGGCGCTGGCGCACGCGCCCGTCGCCGGACACCGCCGCGAGCTGCCCCCTGCCGCCGACCTGGGCCTCGTAGAGGATCATCTTACCGTTGGGAGCATAAGTCGGTGAATCGTCGAGCGTGCCGTCGGTGAGCGTCTGGAGCTGGCCGGTGGCGAGCTCGAGGGTGGCGATGCGATAGCGGCCGCCGTCGCGCTGCACGAACGCGATGAAGCGGCCGTCGGGGCTGAAGCGCGGGCCCACGTTGTAGTTGCCCTCGAAGGTGAGGCGCTGCGCCGGCCCTCCCGCCGCGGGCATGCGGTAGATCTGCGGGGAGCCGCCGCGATCGGAGGTGAACGCGATCCACTGTCCGTCGGGCGAGAAGGCGGGCTGCGTGTCGATGTCGCTCGAGTCGGTGAGGCGCTGCGGCGCCCCACCCGTGGCCGGGATCCGATAGATCTGCGTGAGCCCGTCCTTCGAGAGCGCGACCGCGAGGAGGCGCCCGTCCGGCGACCACGCCGGAGCGCTGTTGTTGCCGCGGAAATTGGCGACCACCTGCGTCGTGCCCTGCGCGAGGTTCTGCACCACCACGATGGGCTTCTTCTGGTCGAACGACACGTAAGCGAGGCGGCTGCCGTCGGGCGACCAGGACGGCGACATGATCGGCTCGTTGGAGGCGAGGATCGACTGCGCGTTGAAGCCGTCGGCATCGGCCACCTGCAGCTCGTAGCGGGCGCCGCGCTTCACCACGTAGGTGATCTTGGTGGAGAACACGCCCTTGTCGCCGGTGAGCTTCTCGTAGATCACGTCGGCGATGCGGTGGGCGGTGGCGCGCAGCTGCGTGGGCGCCACGACGTACGAATAGCTCGCGAGCTGGGCCTGCTTCTGCACGTCGAAGAGGCGGAAGCGCACCTCGAGCCGGCCGTCGCCCGCCGGATCGATCTTGCCGATCACCAGCGCCTCGGCGCTGCGCGCCGCCCACTCGGGGAAGTTCACCTCGGAAGGCTCGGTGGGCAACGGGTTCACGCCCGCGCCGCTCACGAGGCGGAAGAGGCCCGTTCGCGACAGGTCCGCGCCGACCACGTCGCTCACGGACTGCGGCTGGACGTTCTCGCCCGCCATGGGCAGCACGGCGATCGGGACCTGGCGCGCGCCGCTCGTGGTGATGTCGATCGTGAGCTGGCCGCGCGCGGCGAGCGCGGCGCACATCGCGAGCGCCAAGGCGATCGAGCGCGCGAAGGGGGCGAAGGGGCTGTTGCGTCTAGCGTTCATGCCTGAAGTTGAGGTTAAGGTCGCGGAATTGCGGGAAAAGTTCCGAGGTCGGGTCGGGGACCGGGAGCGGCTGGGCGCTGCGGATGGCGCGTTCGATCGCGGCACTGTACGTGGGGCTCGCACTGTGCGTGACCACGATGTCGAGCACGTCGCCGCCGGGGAGGATGCGGATGCGCACGCTCAGCTCCGTCCCGGTGGGCACCGTGTCCGGCACGTTGGCCCTGCTCAGGATTTTACGCTTGATATCATCGACGTATTTCTGCATCTCGATCTGGCGGGCGGTGGCCGCGGCCGCTCGCGCCCGCTCCGCTTCCTCGCGCGCCTTCTCCTCCTCGCGCCGGCGCTGCTCCTCCTCGTGCTTCTTGCGCGCGGCCTCTTCCTGCTCCTTCTTCTTGCGCGCCGCTTCCTCCTGCTGCTTCTTCTTCTTCGCGGCCTCTTCCTGCTCCTTCTTCTTGCGCGCGTCCTCCTCGAGGCGCTCGCGCTCCGCCTTCTCGCGCTTCTCGCGCTCGGCCTTCTCGGCGATGGCCGGATCGGGCTTGGGCGGCGCCGGCTTCACTTCCTCGGGCTTGGGCGGCTCGGGCTTCGGCTCCGGCCTGGGCGGCACCGGCTTCGGCTCCGCCTTCGGCGCCGGCGGCGGGGCCGCCTGCTTCGTCGGGGGCAGCTTGTCCCAGAGGTCCGCGATGACCGGCGGGGTAGGCATGCTCTGCCAGCGCACGCCGAAGATGATGAGCGCGAAGAACGCCGCGTGCACCGCGATCGCGAGCGCGATGGCGCGCGCGCGCCCGGGCTGCGGGCGCTTCTGCAGCGCGGGCGGGGGCGTATCCGCCTTCACGGAGACGCGGCGGGACGGGCGAGCAGGCCCACGCGCTTCACCTGCCCCTGCTGCAACAGGTCGAGGACCTTCAGCACTTCCTCGTACTGGACCTTGCGATCGCCGGCGATGACCACGGCCTGGTCGGGGTGCGCACGCTGCGCCTGGCGCACGAGGTCGAGGAGCTGCGCGCGGTTCACCCGCAGCTCGTCGGGCGAGCGCGCGCGGTCCACGAGCGCGAGGTCGCCGTTGGCGCGCACGCGCACCTCCATCGGGGCCGCCGCGGGATCGAGCTTCTGCCCCACCTGCGGCAGGTCGATCTGGCCCGGGTTGATGAGGGGAGCGGCCACCATGAAGATGATGAGCAGCACGAGCATCACGTCGATGTACGGCACGACGTTGATCTCGGCCATGGCGCGGCGCTCGCGCCTCTGCGATGGCCTCATCGCGGGCGCTGCACCACGGTGGTCGTCATGTCGCGCTCCGGCACGTGCGCCTGGCGCTGCAGGATGTTCTGCAGCTCCTCCATGAAGCTCTCGTAGCGGATCGCCAGGCGGTCGATGTCGTGGCTGAAGCGGTTGTACGCGATGACCGCCGGGATGGCCGCGAAGAGACCCATGGCCGTGGCGACCAGCGCCTCCGCGATGCCGGGCGCCACCTGGGCGAGCGTGGCCTGCGCCACGTTCGAGAGTCCCCGGAACGCGTTCATGATGCCCCACACCGTCCCGAAGAGGCCGATATACGGGCTCACCGAGCCCACGGTCGCGAGGAACGAGAGGTGCGACTCGAGCGCGTCCATCTCGCGCTGGTACGTGGCCTTCATGGCCCGGCGCGTGCCGTCGAGCAGCGCCGAGACGTCCGAGCCCGCGCGGCCCTTGAGCTTGAGGAACTCCTTGAATCCCGCCTCGAAGACGCGCTCCATGCCGACCGACACGTAGCGCCCCCCGGAGGCGCGCTGATAGAGGCCCACCAGGTCGGAGCCGCTCCAGAACTCGCGCTCGAAGCTGTCGGCCTGGACGCGCGCGCGCCGGATGCCGAAGAGCTTCATGAAGATGTACGTCCACGAGAGCATGGATGCGCACAGCAGGATCGCCATGACGAACTTCACGACGATGCTCGCGTTCAGGATCATCGAGAGGATGTTGAGGTCGTGGCTGACGATCATCGCGGCTCCGGGTTCAGGTGGCGGCTTCCATCTTGCGGCGCAGCGGCTCGGGGATCTCGGTGGGCTTCATGCCCTCGCCCGTCACGCACGCCACCGTCACGCGGGCGCGCGCGATCACCTCGTCCTCGCGGCGGATCTCCTGCGCGAAGACGCAGCGCGCCTTGCCGAGGGACTCGAGCTGCACGCCGACCGCGAGCGTGTCGTCCAGGCGCGCCGGCTTCATGAAGTCGATCGAGAGCGCGGTCACCACGAGCGACACGCGATGGCTGCCCGCGAGCCCCTGGTGGTCGAAGCCCAGGTGACGCAGCCATTCGGTGCGCGCGCGCTCGAGGAACTTGAGGTACTCGCCGTGGTACACGACGCCGCCCGCATCGGTGTTCTCGTAGTACACGCGCACCGGGAACGAATAGGCGAAGAGCTCCGGCTGCAGCGTGGGCTTGGTGGCGATGCGGCTCACTGGGCGCTGTCGCCTGGGGCGGCGGAATCGAAGAGGTCGCCCGGGCCGCGCGATGCGGGCTGGGCCAGCCCGAAATGCCGGTAGGCGAGCGCGGTGGCCATGCGGCCGCGCTGCGTGCGCTGCAGGTAGCCCTGCTGGATGAGGAACGGCTCGAGCACGTCCTCGATCGTATCGCGCTCCTCGCCGATCGCCGCGGCGAGGTTCTCGACCCCGACCGGGCCGCCGCCGAACTTCTCGATCACGGCGGCCAGGAGCTTGCGGTCCATGAGGTCGAGCCCGATCGCGTCGACGTCGAGCATGCGCAGCGCCGTGTCCGCCACCTCGCCGGTGACGAGGCCCGTGGCCTTCACCTCGGCGAAGTCGCGCACGCGGCGCAGGAGGCGGTTGGCGATGCGCGGCGTGCCGCGCGAGCGCCGCGCGATCTCCATCGCGCCGCTCGCGTCGATCGCCACCGCGAGGAGCTTCGCCGAGCGGTGCACGATGCGCGTGAGCTCCTCCGGCGTGTAGAACTCGAGGCGGGCGACGATCCCGAAGCGGTCGCGCAGCGGGTTGGTGAGCATGCCCGCGCGCGTGGTGGCGCCCACCAGCGTGAAGGGCGGCAGGTCGAGCTTGAGCGAGCGTGCCGCGGGCCCCTCGCCGATCATGATGTCGATCTGGTAGTCCTCGAGCGCGGGATAGAGGATCTCCTCGACGACGGGGCTCAGGCGGTGGATCTCGTCGATGAAGAGGACGTCGTTGGGCTCGAGGTTGGTGAGGATCGCGGCGAGGTCGCCCGCGCGCTCCAGCACCGGTCCCGACGTCTGCTTGAGGTTCACGCCCATCTCGCGCGCGATGATGTGGGCGAGCGTGGTCTTGCCGAGGCCCGGCGGCCCGAAGAGGAGCGCGTGGTCGAGCGCCTCCTTGCGGTTGCGCGCCGCGGTGATGAAGATCTCGAGCTGCTCGCGGATCTTCACCTGGCCCACGTACTCGGCGAGCTGGCGCGGGCGAAGCGCGCGCTCCTCGCCTTCTTCCTTCGGCGAGGCGGGCGCCCCCGCAATCAGGCGGTCGGCTTCGATCACGGATGCTCCATCACGTCTTGGCGAGATGCTTCAGGGCCTGGCGGATGGCATCGGCCAGCGCGAGCTCCGCCGGCAGCTGCTTCACCGCCGCCTGCGCCTCGCGGTCATTATAGCCAAGGGCCAGCAGCGCATTCACCACGTCGCCACGGGCGGGAGCGGCCTGCGTGCGCGCCGCTCCGCCGGCGCGCCGGGAGCTTGTCCCGCAGCTCCAGCACGAGCCGCTCGGCCGTCTTCTTGCCCACGCCCGGGACCTTGGTGAGGCGCGCGGCGTCCTGCGCGGCGATGGCGAGCGCCGAGGTCCTCGACCGACAGCCCCGAGAGCACCGCGAGCGCGACCTTCGGCCCCACGCCGCTCACCTTGAGGAGCTGGCGGAACGCGGCACGCTCGGCGGCGGTGAGGAAGCCGAACAGCAGGTGCGCGTCCTCCCGCACCACGAGGTGCGTGAGCAGCTCCACGTTCTCGCCGGTGCGCGGCAGGTGATAGAACGTGCTCATGGGCACGTCGATCTCGTAGCCCACGCCGTGCGCCACGACGAGCACCTGCGGGGGGTTCTTCTCCGTGAGAATCCCGTGGATGCGGCCGATCATGCGAGCCTGCCCGCGCGCACGCGCCGGCCGCGCGTGGCGATGGCGCCCAGGCCCATGCCGCCGTGGGCGTGGCAGATGGCGCAGGCGAGCGCGTCGGCCGCGTCGGTGCCCGGCGCGCCCGGCGAGCCCGAGCAGCCGCTTCACCATCTCCTGCACCTGCTCCTTGCGCGCATGTCCCTGCCCCACCACCGCCTGCTTGACCTGCAGCGCCGTGTATTCGGCCACCGGCAGGCGCGCCAGCACCGCCGCGCAGATGGCCGCACCCCGGGCCTGCCCCAGCAGCAACGTCGACTGCGGATTCACGTTGACGAAGACCTTTTCCACCGCGCATTCCAGGGGATGATAGCTCGCGATGACTTGCGCGAGCCCATCGAGGATGGTGGAAAGGCGCTCGGCGAGCGGCAGCGCCGCGTCGGAGCGCACCCGCCCGCTCGCCACGTAGCGCAGCGCCGGACCCTCCTTCTCGATCACCCCGTAGCCGGTGATGCCGAGCCCGGGATCGATGCCGAGGATGCGGATCGCGCTCACGGCTCGAAGATCCGCGCGTACAGACAGGAATCGGCGAGCTTGCCGGCGGCATCGCGGCGGCTGCGCTGTCGGATGCCCTCGAGCTCGAAGCCGCTCTTCTCGGCCACGCGCCGGCTGGCGGCGTTGCGCGCATCGGAGCTGATCTCGAGGCGGTTGGCGCCGAGCGCCTCGCGCGCCATGCGCACGAGGCCCAGCGTGGCCTCGGTGGCGAATCCCTTGCGGGCGCACGAGGTGCGGATCCAGTAGCCGATCTCGAACTTCGGCACGGACCAGTCGACAGTGTGCAGGCCGCCCTTGCCCACCAGCAGGCCGTCGGTGCGGCGATGGAAGCAGAAATCGAGCTCCTCGCGCGCGTGCCACTTGAGCTGCATCTCGCGGCAATGGCGCTCGGAGTCCTGCACCGAGCGCGTCTCGCGCGCCCAGGCCATCCAGCGCTCCAGCTCGCGGCGCGACTCGAGCACCGCTGCGGCGACCGCCGTGCCCATGCCCGCGCGTGTGGCGCGCAGCTCGAGGCGCTCGGTCTCGACCCTCTCGGGCGGCTTGAGCAGCAGGGCCTGCAGGATGGCCGTCACGGGGCCGCGTCGACGACCGCCGTGCTGTAGACCTCCTGGACGTCGTCCAGCGACTCCAGCGCGTCCAGGAGCTTCTGCATCTTCGCGGAGTCCTCCCCCGACATCCCGGTCTCGTTGGCGGGCTTCATGGTGACCTCGGCGAGCTCCGCCTTGAAGCCGGCCTTCTCGAGCACCGCCTTCACCGCGCTGAAGTCGTTGGGCGCGGTGATCACCTCGAGGGAGCCGTCGTCGTTGGCGACCACGTCCTCGGCGCCCGCCTCGAGCGCGGCCTCCATCAGCTTGTCCTCGTTCGTCCCGGGCGCGTAGAGGAGCTGCCCGCAGTGCTTGAAGAGGAACGCGACGGAGCCTTCGGCTCCCATGTTGCCGCCGAACTTGGCGAACGCGTGTCGCACCTCGGCGACGGTGCGCGTGCGGTTGTCGGTGAGGCAATCGACGATCACCGCGGCGCCGGCGGGCCCGTAGCCCTCGTAGCGGATCTGCTCGTAGTTCACGCCGTCGAGGCCGCCCGAGCCGCGCTTGATCGCGCGCTCGATGTTGTCCTTGGGCATGTTGTTGTCGGTCGCCTTGTCGACGGCGAGCCGCAGGCGCGGGTTCATGTCGGGGTCGCCCCCGCCCATGCGCGCCGCCACCGTGATTTCCTTGATCAGCCGCGTGAAGATCTTGCCGCGCTTCGCATCCTGGCGACCCTTGCGGTGCTGGATGTTCGCCCACTTGCTGTGGCCTGCCATATGGGTCTCGGGTCTGCGCCCGTTCGCAGACGAGCGGGAAAACGTAATGGTAACATTCGCCTCCCGCCCCTCTCCAGAGCGAAAAATGGGCGGCGACGCGCGACAAAGGGGAGAAGATGGCGAAGACCGGGGAGCGCAAGTCGCAGATCCTTCAGACGCTCGCGGCGATGCTGGAGGATCCGAAGGGCGAGCGCATCACCACGGCGCTGCTCGCGGCGCGCCTCGAGGTCTCCGAGGCGGCCCTCTACCGGCATTTCTCGAGCAAGGCCCAGATGTTCGACGGGCTGATCGAGTTCATCGAGCAGACCGTGTTCACGCTGGTGAACAAGATCCAGGCCGAGGAAAAGGACCCGATGAAGCAGATCGAGGCGACGGTGGCCACGCTGCTCGGATTCGCGCAGAAGAACCCGGGCATGACGCGCGTGCTGATCGGCGACGCGCTCGTGAACGAGGACGAGCGCCTGCAGACGCGCGTGAACCAGCTCATCGACCGCCTCGAGGCGAGCTTGAGGCAGAGCGCGCGGCTGGCGGTCACGGCGGGCACGCTGCCCGCCGATTGGGAGGTCAACGCGTACGCCAACGCGGTCATCGCGTTCGTGATCGGGCGCTGGCACCAGTACGCCAAGAGCGGATTCAAGCGCACGCCTATGGAGGGCTGGCCGCAGCAATGGCGGGTGTTCGCGGCCTGAGCGGCGCCGCCGCCATGGGCGTCGCCCAGCACGAGCTGCACACCGAGCGCTTGTCCGTGCGCCTCGCCCGCCCCGGCATGGAAGCGGCGATCGCGCGCTTCCTCGGCGAGAACTTCCCCGGCCACCTCGATCGCTGGTCGCCGCCCGCCGCGCCGGCCTTCTTCACCGAGGAGTTCTGGCGCGAGCGCCTCGCGGTGGCGGTCGAGGAGTTCCAGGCGGGGCGCGCGGCACGCTTCGTCCTGCAGCCGAAGGGGCCGGCGGAAGGGCCCGTCATCGGCACGTGCAACTACACCAACATCGTGCGCGGGCCTTTCCAGGCCTGCCACCTGGGCTACCAGATCGCGCGCTCCCATGAAGGCCTGGGCCTCATGACCGAGGCGCTGCGCGCCACCAACGCGTTCGCGTTCGAGGCCCTGCGGCTGCATCGCATCATGGCGAACTACCGCCCGGAGAACGGCCGCAGCGCGCGCGTGCTGGAGCGCCTGGGCTTCGTGCGCGAGGGCGTCGCGCGCGACTACCTCTTCATCGACGGCGCGTGGCGCGACCACGTGCTCACCGCCCTCACCCATCCCGCCTACGATGCGGCCTGGGTCGAGCCGTCCGGACGCCCCTAGGCGCTCAGCTCTCGCCCGCCGGCATCGCGACCGGCTCCGCTCGCGCCGAGGCGATGCCCGAGCGGATGGAACGCGATGTCCGCGCACACGCGGTGGAAGGCCGCGAACATCTCCTCGACGCTCTCGCCGCCCAGGTTCACCACGCCGTAGCGGTAGCTGCCGAGCCACTTCATCTCGCGCCGCAGGTCCGCGCCGCGCTTGGCATAGATCATCACGTGCGCGTCGGGGTGGCGCGCGCGCAGCCCGGCGATCTCCCGTGCCGAGGGGCGATACGCGAGGCCGGCGCCGGCGAGGTCGCGCAGCACGAAGCTCGCGGCGTGCCGCTGGCGTCCGGCGCGATGGCGGATCACGGGCTGCGCGCCGCATTCGAGCTCGAGCAGCGCCTCGAACAGGCTGTAGCCGTCCACGCGCTCGAACAGGTCGAAGAACTGTCCCGCGGCGCGCGGGTTGATCTCGATCACGCGCGGCGCGCCGGTGCGCGGATCGATGCGCATCTCGACGTTGAACATGCCGTGGGCGAGCCCGATCCCGCGCACCAGGCGCTCGGCGAGCGCATCGACGGCGGCGAGCTGCGCCGCGGGCAGCGCCGAGGGGTACTGGAAGCGCTGGAAGTGGTCGGTGCCCGGATACATGACCGAATCCACGGTGCCCAGCATCGTCACCTCGCCGCCCCGGACGTAGCCGTTGGCGGTCACCTGCGGCCCGCGCGCGATCTCCTCGCAGACCATGCTGAAGGGATCCTCGCGCAGCGTGGAGTGCGCGCGCATCACGTCGGCGAACGGCCGCACCAGGCGCTCGATGATCGCCGCCTCGAGCCATCCGAAGCGCGTGTGCCGGCGCAGCTCCTCGAACGAATCCACGCGCCGCGCCAGCACCGAGAACGCGGCCTTGGCGGGCTTCACGTAGAACGGGTACGGCAGCGGCACTTCCTCGGGCCGCCGGTAGCCGCGCCGCAGCAGGCCGTAGCGGCCGTTCGCCTCGGGCGCGATGCGCTCGAAGGCGCGGCGCGCGTAGAACTTGTGCTGGACCTCCAGGATCGCGGCGAGCGGCGCGTGGGACAGTCCCAGGCGCTGCGCGACCAGGGACGCGAGGAACGGGCCGAACTGCTCGTCCGACGTGGCGACCGCGTCGATGCCGCGCCCGGCGTAACGGCGTGCGAGGCGCTCGACGAAGGCCAGCGCGTCGAAGCAGAACAGGCGCGCGTTGTCCGGGAAGCTGAAGAGGTCGAAGCCCTCGAAGTGGAACTCGTAGCGCCCGCGATGGCGCGGATCGCTTGCCGCGGCGCGGTCCCATTCGTCGGGAAAGAGGATGAGGATGCGGCGCGTCACACGGGGCTCCGGTCAGGCGAGCGCATCGGCCCAGATGTTGCGCGCCCATTCGTCGGCATAGCGCGCTTCCTGCTCGTTCATGGCGCCGGACAGGCCCCCGGCGCCCGGCACCGGCTTCATGGTGCGCTCGGCCATGTCGTACTTGTGCACCGACGCCACATGGACCGCGAGCTTCTCGGAAAGGAAGCTGTAGCAGGTGTTGGTGAGCGTGGGCGCCGGATTGGGCTCGCGCCCGTTCACGAGCGCCACGATCGCCGCGGCGCACGCCTTGCCGTGCGCGTTCGCCATGTGGCCCGACTTGGGCATCACGGGCGCCGGCAGCACCGCGTCCCCCAGCACGTGGGCGCCTTTCGCGGCGACCGATTCGTAGGTGAGCCAATCGACCTCGCACCAGCGCCGGTTCGCGGTCACGAACCGATCGGCGATCGCCGCGGCCTTCTGCGGCGGGATCACGTTCAAGACGTCGCCGCGCACGTCCTCCACCTCGAGCTTCACGGTTCGCGTGCCGGCATCCACGTCGACCGCCTTGCTGTCGGGACGGTAGTCGATCATGCCGGGATAGAGCTCGGCCCACGCGCGGCGGAAGAGCGCGCCCTTGGACGTGACGTCGCCATTCGCGTCCACGATGAGGATCTTCGAGCGCGGCTTGGCGCGACGGAAATAGGCCGCCGCCTGGCAGGCGCGCTCGTAGGGCGCCGGCGGGCAGCGATACGGCGTCTCGGGGATGGAGATCACGAACACTCCGCCGTCGCGCATGGCCTCGAGCTGCCCGCGCAGCGCGAGCGTCTGCGGCCCCGCCTTCCAGGCGTGCAGCACGCGCTCGCGCACGGCGGCGTCCTTCATCGCGGGCATCAGGTCCCACATGAAGTCGATGCCCGGCGATACCACCACGCGGTCGAACGCCAGGCGCTCTCCGCGCGCGAGCCGCACCTCGCGCCGCTCCATGTCGATGGCGGTGGCCGCATCGCGCACGAGCCGCACGCCATGCCGCCGCTCGAGCGCCGTGTAGGGGGTCGTGATGTCGGCCATCGAGCGGACGCCGCCGATCACGAGGTTGGACATGGGGCAGGAGACGAACGCCGCGTTGGGCTCGACCAGCGTGACCGCGATGGAAGGATCCAGGAGGCGCAGGTACTTCGCGGCCGTGGCCCCGCCATAGCCTCCTCCCACCACGACGACGTGCGCCTTGCTGCGCGCGGGCGCCATGGCGCAGCCCGCCAGCCCCGCGAGCATGCCGGCGGCCCCCGCCTCGAGAAATCGCCTGCGTCGCGTGTCCATGGGGCTTCCCGTACCGTTAACGGCGCCGGCGCGCGAAATAATCCGCGAGCGCGTCGATTTCGGCGTCGCTGTAGCCATGGGCGAGCTGGCCCATGACACTCGAGCGCGTGCGGCCCTCCTTGAACGCCTCGAGCAGCTCGCGCAGGTCCTCGCGCTTGCGCCCCGCGAGCTCCGGCAGCCGCGAGCCGGGCGCAGGCCGGCCCTCGGTGCCATGGCATTGCGCGCAATTGGCCGCGAGGGCGCGCACGCCGTCGGGCGACAGGTTGGGTGGGGCGAATTGCGGCGCACCGTGGGTCTGCGCGAAGAGGGGGGAGGGGCCCGCGAGCGCGAGCGCGAAAACTGCGAAAACGCCCGCACGGGGCGGGCGTCTTCGCGGTGCCGCGGCGCGGGCGTCGCTCAGGTGGATTCGACCGGCTCGGCGGGCTGCGCGGACTGCGCGATATCGAGCACCACCTGGTCCTTGTCGTCCACGTCGATCGTGACGCGCCCGCCGTTGGCGAGCTTGCCGAACAGCAGCTCGTCGGCCAGCGCGCGGCGGATCGTGTCCTGGATGAGGCGCGCCATGGGGCGCGCGCCCATCTGCGGATCGAAGCCGTTCTTGGCGAGGAATTTCTTGAGCTCCTCGGTGAACAGCGCCTCGACCTTCTTCTCCGAGAGCTGTGCTTCGAGCTGCATCAGGAACTTGTCCACCACGCGCAGGATGATCTGCTCGTCCAGCGCCGCGAACGACACGACGGCGTCCAGGCGGTTGCGGAACTCCGGCGTGAAGAGGCGCTTGATCTCCGCCATCTCGTCGCCCGCCATGCGCTGCTGCGTGAAGCCCATGGCGTTCTTCGACAGGCCCTCGGCGCCGGCGTTGGTGGTCATGACGATCACCACGTTGCGGAAATCCGCCTTGCGGCCGTTGTTGTCGGTGAGCGTGCCGTGGTCCATCACCTGCAGCAGGATGTTGAAGATGTCCGGGTGCGCCTTCTCGATCTCGTCCATCAGCAGCACGGAGTACGGGTGCTTCGTGATCGCCTCGGTGAGGAGGCCGCCCTGGTCGAAGCCCACGTAGCCGGGAGGCGCGCCGATGAGGCGCGACACGGCGTGGCGCTCCATGTACTCGGACATGTCGAAGCGGATCAGCTCCACGCCCATGATGAACGCGAGCTGGCGCGCCACTTCGGTCTTGCCCACGCCCGTGGGACCGGAGAAGAGGAAGCAGCCGACCGGCTTCTGCGGGTTGCCGAGGCCGCTGCGCGCCATCTTGATGGCCGCCGAGAGCGCGTCGATCGCCTTGTCCTGGCCGAATACCGTGGCCTTGAGGTCGCGGTCGAGGTTCTTCAGCGCCGAGCGGTCGTCGTTGGAGACGTTGCGCGCCGGCACGCGCGCGATCTTGGAGACGATCTCCTCGATCTCGGGCTTGCCGATCACCTTCTTCTGCTTGGACTTGGGCAGGATGCGCTGCAGCGCCCCCGCCTCGTCGATCACGTCGATCGCCTTGTCCGGAAGGTGCCGGTCGTTGATGTAGCGCGCCGAGAGCTCCGCCGCGGTGGTGAGGGCGTTGGCGGTGTACTTCACGCCGTGGTGCAGCTCGAAACGCGATTTCAGGCCGCGCAGGATCTCGACCGTCTCCTGGATGGAGGGCTCGTTGATGTCCACTTTCTGGAAGCGCCGCGACAGCGCATGGTCCTTCTCGAAGATGCCGCGGTACTCGTTGTACGTGGTCGCGCCGATGCACTTGAGCGCGCCCGAGGACAGCGCGGGCTTCAGCAGGTTGGAGGCGTCGAGCGTGCCGCCCGATGCGCTGCCCGCGCCGATCAGCGTATGGATCTCGTCGATGAAGAGGATCGCGTTCGGGTTGTCCACGAGCTGCTTCAGCACCGCCTTCAGGCGCTGCTCGAAGTCGCCGCGGTACTTGGTGCCCGCCAGCAGCGCGCCCATGTCGAGCGCGTACACCTGCGCCTTGGCGAGGATCTCGGGCACCTGCCCGTCGATCGATGCGCTTGGCGAGCCCCTCGGCGATGGCGGTCTTGCCCACGCCCGCCTCGCCCACGAGGAGCGGGTTGTTCTTGCGCCGGCGGCACAGGATCTGCACCACGCGCTCGAGCTCCGCCTCGCGGCCGATCAGCGGGTCGATCTTGCCGTCGATGGCGAGCTGGTTGAGGTTCTGGGTGAAGCTCTCGAGCGCGCCGCCGCTCTGCGTCTCGGGGGCCTCGGTCTCGGTCTCGCCCTCCTCGCGGGCGCCGGGCGCCTGCGGGCCTTGGTGATGCCGTGGGAGATGTAGTTCACGACGTCCAGGCGCGACACGCCCTGCTGGTGCAGGAAGTAGACGGCGTGCGAGTCCTTCTCGCCGTAGATCGCGACGAGGACGTTGGCTCCGGTGACCTCCTTCTTGCCGGACGACTGGACGTGCAGGATGGCGCGCTGGATGACGCGCTGGAATCCCAAGGTGGGCTGCGTGTCGACCTCGCCGGTGCCGGCGACCGTCGGCGTGTGCTGCATCACGAAGTCGGACAGCGCCTTCTTCAGCTCGTCGATCTTCGCGGCGCAGGCCTTCAGCACCTCGGAAGCCGACGGGTTGTCGCAGAGCGCCAGCAGCAGATGCTCCACGGTGATGAACTCGTGGCGCTTCTGGCGGGCCTCCACGAAGGCCATGTGCAGACTGACTTCCAACTCCTGGGCGATCATGTTTCCTCCATCGCGCACTGCAGCGGATGCTGATGTTGGCGCGAATATGCGGTTACCTGCTCCACCTTGCTCGACGCGACGTCCCTCGGATAGATCCCACAGACGCCGCGACCCTCCGTGTGAACTTTGAGCATGATCTGCGTAGCCCGTTCCCGCGGCAAGGCGAAGAACAGTTGCAGCACTTCGACCACGAATTCCATCGGCGTGTAATCGTCGTTGTACATGACGACCTGGTACATCGGCGGCGGCTTGGTCTGGGTCTCGCTCGGCTTGACGACCGTGGAGCCGCTGGGTTTTTCTGCCATGGCGCGGATGGGAGGACGCTCAACGCGGTGAACCTCCGGATCCCTCTCGGGTGGAACTATCCAGAAGCTAATATGGACAAGCGGAGGGGCTTTTTCAAGACCCTTCAAGCGGTTGGCGGTGCCGTCCATCGCCTCCGAACGGCGCGAGAGGGGCCGCGAACGGCCGTTTCCGCCCTCTCGGGGGCGCTATTGACACTCCCGGGCACCCCGCGTAAAAAGCGCGTTGGAGTTTGGTTTCAAGCATTTCGCATCGCCTTTTGAGACGTGCGGGGCCTGGATCCGAACGATGTGCGGGACTCCACCCGTTTAACAAGAGGCAAGCAATCGCATGGCAACCGGAACTGTGAAGTGGTTCAATGACGCGAAGGGTTACGGGTTCATCACGCCCGACGACGGCAGCGAAGACCTCTTCGCGCACTTCTCCGCGATCCAGATGCAGGGCTTCAAGACCCTGAAGGAAGGCCAGAAGGTCTCCTTCGACGTGACGCAGGGCCCCAAGGGCAAGCAGGCGTCCAACATCCAGGCGGCATAGGGAGCAGCATTTTGTGAAAAGCCCCCTGCGGCGCCGAGGCCGCGGGGGCTTTTTCTATCCGTTCCCGCTGAACGCAGTATCCCGCAGCCCCTCACTTCATGCGGCGCTTGAGCGCCGCGTCCACCGCGTCCATGAATTCCTCGGTGGTGAGGAACGGATGGTCGGGCCGGATGAGGATCGCGAGGTCCTTCGTCATCTTGCCCGATCTCCACCGTCTCGACGCACACCTTCTCCAGCGTCTCGGCGAACTTCACGACGTCGGGCGTGCCGTCCATCTTGCCGCGATAGGACGAGCCCGCGCGTCCACGCGTAGATCGACGCGATCGGGTTGGTCGACGTGGGCTTGCCCTGCTGGTGCAGGCGGTAGTGGCGCGTCACCGTGCCGTGCGCGGCTTCCGCTTCCACCGTCTTGCCGTCCGGCGTGGTGAGCACCGAGGTCATGAGGCCCAGCGAGCCGTAGCCCTGCGCGACGGTGTCGGATTGCACGTCGCCGTCGTAGTTCTTGCACGCCCAGAGGTAGCCGCCGTTCCACTTGAGGTTCGACGCCACCATGTCGTCGATCAGCCGATGCTCGTAGGTGAGCCCCGCGGCCTCGAAGCGCGGTGCGGAATTCCGCCTCGTAGATCTCCTGGAACAGGTTCTTGAAGCGCCCGTCGTACACCTTGAGGATGGTGTTCTTGGTGGAGAGGTACACGGGGTACTTGCGGTCGAGCGCGTAGTTGAAGCAGGCGCGCGCGAAGCCGCGGATCGACTCGTCCAGGTTGTACATCGCCATCGTGATGCCCGCGCCCGGCGCCTGGAACACCTCCTTCTCGATCGACTGCCCCGCCGCCCTTGGGCGTGAAGCGTCATCTTGCACCGTGCCCGGGCCGTCGAACTTGATCTCGCGTCGCCTTGTACTGGTCGCCGAAGCCGTGGCGCGCGACCACCACGGGCTTGTTCCAGTGCGGGATGAGGCGCGGCACGTTGCGGCAGATGATCGGCTCGCGGAAGATGGTGCCGTCGAGGATGTTGCGGATGGTGCCGTTGGGGCTCTTCCACATCTGCTTCAGGCCGAATTCCTTCACGCGCGCCTCGTCGGGCGTGATCGTGGCGCACTTCACGGCGACGCCGTACTTCTTGGTCGCGTTCGCCGAGTCGACGGTCACCTGGTCGTCGGTCGCGTCGCGGTTCTCGACGCCGAGGTCGTAAGTACTTGAGGTCGATGTCGAGATAGGGAAGGATCAGCTTCTCGCGGATGCGGCTGCCAGATGATGCGCGTCATCTCGTCGCCGTCCATCTCGACGACGGGATTCTTGACCTTGATCTTGCTCATGGGACTCCTGGGGGGTCTCTTGTCGAGGAAGGGCCGGGAATGGGATCGGCCGCGCGCGTTCCGGCGGCACAATCGAAAAATTATAGCAAAGCGACCTCGCCGCTCCGCTCCATGCCCCGCGTCTTGATCTTCAACAAGCCCTTTGGAGTGCTCTGCCAGTTCGGCCCGGCAGCCGGCGCGCCGCACGCTCAAGGACTTCGTCCCCGTGCCGGGCGTCTACCCCGCCGGGCGCCTCGACGCCGACAGCGAGGGCCTGGTGGTCCTCACCGACGACGGGCGCCTGCAGGCGGCCATCGCCGACCCGCGCCACAAGCTCGAGAAGGGCTATTGGGTGCAGGTGGAGGGAGCCCCCACGGAAGCGGCGCTGGAGGCCTTCCGGGGCGGCCTGGAGCTTCCGGACGGGCCTACGCGCCCCGCCACCGCCCGCGCGATCCCCGAGCCCCCAGGCCTCTGGCCGCGCGATCCCCCGATCCGCGTGCGCAAGGCCATTCCCGACCGCCTGGCTCGAGGTGGGCCTGCAGGAGGGCCGCAACCGGCAGGTGCGCCGGATGAGCGCCCGCATCGGGCTGCCGACGCTGCGGCTGGTGCGCTTCCGCACCGGCCCCTGGGCGCTGGAAGGCGCTCGCCCCGGGCGCGTGGCGCGAGGTGCCGGCGCCCTCCCCGGTGCGCTGTCCGGCCGCGAGGCTCACGCGCCCCATGATGTTCGCTGTCAACCTCCGTATAATGCGCGGCGTTAATGTCGGCGACGAGGCTGATCCCAGCGCAGTCGAAGCATTGATATCCATCCAACTCTACCTACCAGGAAATTACAACGATGAAGAAGCTGTCCGCCCTGATCGCCGTACTCTTCGCCTCCGCGTCCATCGCCGTTTTCGCTGCGGAAAGCGCCCCCGCCAAGACCTCCGAGCCCGCCAAGGCCACCGCCACGACCGAGCCCATGAAGTCCGACGCCAAGGACGACACGAAGAAGAAGAAGACGAAGAAGCACACCGCCAAGAAGTCGACGAAGAAGAACACGAAGACCGCCCAGAAGGCGGCCGAGAAGCCCGCCACCGAGAAGCCCGCGGCCGAGAAGGCCGGCGACATGAAGGCCCAGCCGAAGACGTAATCGCACCATTCCGAGGCACGAAGGCGGAGCCCCGGCTCCGCCTTTTGTTTTTGGGCCCCGCTAGAATCGTTCCTTTCCGCCCCGCCGTTCCCATGAAGATCGTCGTCGGCCTCTCCGGAGGCGTGGATTCCGCCGTCGCCGCGCTGCTGCTCAAGCGCGCCGGCCACGACGTGGTCGGCCTCTTCATGAAGAACTGGGAGGACGACGACGATTCGGAGTACTGCTCGACGCGCGAGGACCTGGTGGACGCGGTCGCCGCCGCCGAGACGATCGGCATCGAGGTCGAGGCGGTGAACTTCGCCGCCGAGTACCGCGAGCGCGTCTTCGCGAGCTTCCTCGCCGAGTACCGCGCGGGCCGCACCCCCAACCCGGACGTGCTATGCAACGCGGAGATCAAGTTCAAGGCGTTCCTCGACCACGCCATGGCGCTCGGCGCCGAGCGCATCGCCACCGGCCACTACGCCCGCGTCGAGGAGCGCGACGGGCGCCACGTGCTGCTGAAGGGGCTCGATCCCGCGAAGGACCAGAGCTACTTCCTGCACCGGCTCAACCAGGCGCAGCTCGCGCGCACGCTCTTCCCCGTCGGGCACCTGCACAAGGTCGAGGTGCGCCGCATCGCGCGCGAAGCGGGCCTCGCCAACCACGCCAAGCGCGACTCGACGGGCATCTGCTTCATCGGCGAGCGGCCGTTCCGCGCGTTCCTCTCGCGGTACCTGCCGCGCGAGCCCGGCCCGATCGTCACGCCCGCGGGCGAGCACGTGGGCGAGCACGAAGGCCTCATGTATTACACGCTCGGGCAGCGGCAGGGACTCGGCATCGGCGGGCGGCGCGACGGCAACGCGCAGCCCTGGTACGTGGCCGCGAAGGACATGGCGTCGAACACCCTCGTCGTGGTCCAGGGCCACGACCATCCGCTGCTGCAGAAACGCCACCTGCACGCGGCCGACGCGAGCTGGGTCGCGGGAACGCCACCCTCATCGAACCCGGCGCCCCTGGCGGCCAAGACGCGCTACCGCCAGGCCGATTCGGCATGCGCGCTGAGCCTCTCCGACGCCCTGGATTTCGAGCTCGATTTCGCCGCCCCGCAATGGGCGGTCACGCCGGGCCAGTCCGCCGTGCTCTATCGCGGCGAGGTCTGCCTGGGCGGCGGCGTCATCGCCTGAGCGTCGTCTCCGGGCTCCACGGCCGGGAGGGCCGGGGGTGCGTGATAAAATTTCATCCTGCCCCATGTCCTCCGCCCTCACCGCCCTCTCGCCCCTCGACGGGCGCTACGCAGGCAAGACCCGCGCGCTGCAGGACCACTTCAGCGAGTTCGCGCTGATGCGCGAGCGCGTCTTCGTCGAGGTCGAATGGCTCCTCGCGCTGGCGGGCGACACCGCGTTCCAGCCGCTGGGCCCCTTCTCCGCGGCCACGGTATCGGAGCTGCGCGCCGCGGCCGGCAAGTTCTCGCTCGCCGACGCGGAGCGCATCAAGGCGATCGAGGCCACCACGAACCACGACGTGAAGGCGGTCGAGTACTGGCTGCGCGAGCGCTTCGCGGGCAACGCCGAGGTGGCGAGCGCCGCGGAATTCATCCATTTCGCCTGCACCTCGGAAGACATCAACAACCTCGCGCACGCGCTCATGCTGCAGGGCGGGCGCGAGCGCGTGCTGCTGCCGGCCGTGGACCGCATCATCGAGCGGCTGGAAGAGCTCGCGCACCAGCACGCGGGGCTTGCGATGCTTTCGCGCACCCATGGGCAGCCCGCCACGCCCACGACGCTCGGCAAGGAAATGGCCAACGTCGCGCACCGCCTGAAGCGCGCCCGCGCGCGCTTCGCGGGCGTGCGCATGCTGGGCAAGATGAACGGCGCCACGGGCAACTTCAACGCGCACGCGGCCGCCGCGCCGGCGCTGGACTGGCCGCGCTTCGCCGAGCGCTTCGTGGCGAGCCTCGGCATCGAGTACAACCCGCTCACGATCCAGATCGAGCCCCATGATGCGATGGCCGAAGCGTTCGACGCCGCCGCGCGGCTGAACACGATCCTCATCGACCTCGACCGCGACGTCTGGGGCTACATCTCGCTCGGATACTTCACGCAGAAGGTGAAGGCGGGCGAGGTGGGCTCTTCCACCATGCCGCACAAGGTGAACCCCATCGACTTCGAGAATTCGGAGGGCAACCTCGGGGTCGCCAATGCGCTCTTGAGGCACTTGTCGGAGAAGCTGCCGATCTCGCGCTGGCAGCGCGATCTCACCGACTCCACCGTGCTGCGCAACGTGGGCGTGGCGTTCGGCTATTGCCTGGTCGCCTACGACGCGTGCCTGCGCGGGCTCGCCAAGCTGGAGGCGAATCCGCGCCGCATCGCCGCCGACCTCGAGGAAAGCTGGGACGTGCTCGCCGAGGCGGTGCAGACGGTGATGCGCGCCCACCGGATCGCGGGCTCGTACGAAAAACTGAAGGAGCTCACGCGCGGCAAGGGCGGCATCACGCGCGACGAGCTGCATGCCTTCATCCGCTCGCTGCCGCTGCCAGCCGAGGCGCGCGACCGCCTGCTCGCGCTGCGTCCCGCCACCTACACCGGCCTCGCCGAACGCCTCGCGCGCGAGGGCTGAGGCTCAGTCTTCCGGGGTGGCGAGCGGCACGCCAAGCTGCGCGCGCCGCGTGAGCCACGGGCTCGGCCGATAGCGCGGATCGCCGTAGTACTCCTGCAGGGCGCGCAGCAGCGCAGCACGCGCAGGGCGCCGAGCGCATCGCCCATCGCGAGCGGCCCGCGCGGGTATCCGAGTCCCAGCGTCACCGCGCGATCGATGTCCTCCGGGCCGGCGATGCGCTGCTGCGCGATGTCGCACGCCACGTTCACGATCTGGGCCACGACGCGCGGCGCGATGAAGCCGGGGCAATCACGGATCATCGTGACCGGCACGCCGTCGGACGCGAAGAGCGCGTGCGCCGCTTCCCGCATCGCCGCCTGCGTCACCGGCGTGGACATCACCGTGCGGCGCGTCGCCAGGCCGAACCAGGCATCGAGCGCCACGCAATGGCGCGCATCCAGGCCCTCGTCGAGCGCGGCCGCGGTCGCATCGCTTCCCCAGGGCGTGAGCACGCAGAGCGCGCCGGCCGGCGCCCGGTCGCCCGCATGCGCTTGCGCTCCCAGCTTCGCCGCGAGCGCTTCCACGCGGGAGCGCGCATCCGCGTCCGCCCGGCTCACCCACACCTCGCACCGGCCGCGGCGCGGGTACCGGTGCCGGCGCGACCGCCTGGCGAACGCCCTCCTCGTAGCGATAGAAGCCGCGCCCGGACTTGCGGCCGAGCAGGCCGCCCAGGCGCCGCAGCGCGAGCAGCGGCGAGGGGCGGAAGCGCGGCTCCTCGTAGAACTGGTGGTAGATCGATTCCATCACCGGCTGCGAGACGTCCAGGCCCGGTGAGGTCGAGGAGCTCGAAGGGTCCCATGCGAAAGCCCGCGGCCTCGCGCAGCACGTCGTCGATCTGGTGGAATTCCGCCACGCCCTCCGAGAGCAGGCGCAGGGCCTCCGTGCCGAAGGCGCGCCCCGCGTGGTTCACGAGGAATCCCGGCGTGTCCTTCGCGCGCACCGGCGCATGGCCGAAGGCGCGCGCGAGCTCCACCAGCCGCGTGGCGACCTCGGGATCGCCGCGCACGCCGTCGATCACCTCCACCACCTTCATGAGCGGCACCGGGCTGAAGAAGTGCAGCCCCGCCACGCGCTCGGGCCGCGCGCACGCCGCCGCGATGGCGGTGACGGAAAGCGAGGAGGTGTTGGTCGCGAGGATGCATTCCGGCGTGACTACGCGCTCCAGCGCGCGGAAGAGCTCGCGCTTGGCCTCCAGGTCCTCGACGATCGCCTCGATCACGATGCCGCAGCCGGCGAAGTCCGCGAGGCTCGCCACGGGTCTCACCCGCGCGATCGCCGCCTCGGCGGTGCGGGCGTCGGTCTTGCCCTTCTCCACCAGGCGGTGCAGCTGCGTGGCGATGGCATCCTTCGCCGCGTCGGCCGCGCCGGCCCGGGTGTCGTAGAGCACCGTGTCGAATCCGGCCTGGACGGCCACCTGCGCGATGCCGCGTCCCATGAGGCCGGCGCCCGCGATGCCCAGGACCGGCCGCCGCGCGCCTTCCATACCGCGAGATCCTCCTGCGAACGGGAACGATGTTGTCGCGCATCATACGCGACCGTCCCGCGCAGGCTCGACAGCGCGCGGCGTGGCGGCGTTCAGGTCTTCAAGAGCGCCGCCGGCCCTTCGTGCAGCGCGGCGATGTCGCCGGTCATCTCGCCGCCTTCCTGCACCAGCATCTTCCCGTAGCGGATCTTGCCCGCGACGCGGCCGCTCGCGTGGATCACCAGCTTCTTGCGCGCCGTCATCTCGCCCTGGAACGCGCCGCGGATCTCGGCCACGTCCACGTCGACCTTTCCTTCGAAGGCGCCATGCTCGGCGATCTGGATCGTGCGGCTCACCATCGTCGCCTCGACGCGTCCCTCTACCACGAGCGTGTCGCAATCGTGGATCTCGACGCCCTTCAGCTTGATGTTCGGCCCAACGATGAGCTTGCTGCCGGTGCTCTCGTCGACGCGCGGCGCGTGCTCCGCGGGCGCGGGCGCGGGGGCGGGCCGCCCGAGGGGCTGCGCCACGACCGGGCCGTGCGACGGCGCATTGGCGGCCGTCGGTTGCGGCTGGCGACTGCGGCTGCCCCGGCGTTCGCGGATCGCGCGTGCGGTTGAAGAGACCTTCGCCGTATTTCATGTCCGACCTCCCTCGTGGTTATCCCGGGAAGCCGCTATCACGATCCGTGCCAAGCGGATCAATTCCACTCGCGACGCCCCGCGAATCCCTGTCACGCGCGACGGGTGCAGGCCGCCTGCGAAGTGCCCAGGCGTCGCCGTGCGGCAACGCGTTTCGCGCCATTCGCGCCAAGGCGCTGAATCGAAGCGCATTCGCATGTCGTCCTGCGCCGACGCGCTCACGCGAGCCCACGGACGCTCGCTCAGATGATCTCGAGGCGGCGCTTGCGCGCGGGCGGCGGAAACGCGCGGTCCAGCGCTTCGAGCGCCGCGCCGTCGAGCACGAGCTCGCGCGCCGCCGCGTTCGCGCGCACGTGCTCCTCGCGCGACGCCTTGGGAATCACGCAGACGCCGGGACGGCGCAGCAGCCACGCGACGGCCACCTGCGCGGGCGTCGCGCCCAGGCGTTTGGCCACGGTGCGAAGCTGCGGGTGCGCCGCGAGCGTGCCCTCGTCCAGCGGCGAATAGGCCATGACGTCGACGCCGCGCCCGGCGCACCACGGCAGCAGGTCGTACTCGACGCCGCGGCGCGCCAGGTTGTAGAGCACCTGGTTCGCCGCCACGCGATCCGCGCCCGCGACTCCGGCGAGCTCCTCCATGTCCGCGACGTCGAAGTTGGACACGCCCCAGCGGCGGATCTTGCCGGCTTGCACGAGGCGCTCGAGCGTCTCCACGGTTTCGGCCATCGGCACGCTGCCGCGCCAGTGCAGGAGGTACAGGTCGATCGCGTCGATGCCCAGCCGCTCGAGCGAGCCCTCGCAGGCGGCCACCAGCGCGCTGCGCGATGCATGGTGCGGATAGAACTTGCTCACGACGAACACGGCATCCCGGCGGCCGCGGATCGCCTCGCCGACCACGCGCTCGGCGCCGCCGTCGCCGTACATCTCGGCGGTGTCGATGAGCCCCACGCCGAGGTCGAGGCCCAGGCGCAGCGCCCGGACCTCGCCCGCGCGCTCCCGGGCGCTCTCCCCCATGTGCCACGTGCCCATCCCGAGCGGGGGCAGCATCGCGGCGCCTCTCGCGCTCAGATCGCCTGCGCCTCGGTCCCGTACTGCGGATTCATCCGCTGCGACTTCGCGCCCATCTTGTTCAACGCGTTGATGTAGGCCTTGGCCGAGGCGACCACGATGTCCGTGTCGGAGCCCATGCCGTTCACGATGCGCCCGTCCTTGGACAGCCGCACCGTGACCTCGCCCTGGGAATCGGTACCCTCGGTCACGTTGTTCACGGAGTAGAGCATGCAGCTCCGTGCCGCTCTGCACGATGCTCTCGATCGCCTTGAACGTCGCGTCCACCGGGCCGCCGCCGCGCGCCTCGGCGCGCGCCTCGCGGCCCTCCTCGCGTGATCACCACGCGCGCGAACGGCTGCTCCCCGGTCTCCGAGTGCGCCGTGAGCGAGATGAGCTTGTAGCGCTCGGCTTCGGGCGTGACGGTCTCGTCGGACATCAGCGCCTGGATGTCCTCGTCGAAGATCTCGCGCTTCTTGTCCGCGAGCTCCTTGAAGCGCGCGAACGCGGCGTTCAGCTGCTCCTCGGAGGCGAGCGCGATGCCCAGCTCCTGCAGGCGCGCCTTGAAGGCGCTGCGTCCCGAGAGCTTGCCCAGGGTGAGGCGGTTGGTCCCCCAGCCCACGTCGGCCGCGCGCATGATCTCGTAGGTCTCGCGGTGCTTCAGCACCCCGTCCTGGTGGATGCCGGACTCGTGCGCGAAGGCGTTGGCGCCCACCACCGCCTTGTTGGGCTGCACGGGATAGCCGGTGATCGTGGACACGAGCTTGCTCGCGGGGACGATCTGCGCCGTGTCGATGCGGGTGGCGAGCTTGAAGAAGTCGGAGCGGGTCCTCACCGCCATCACGATCTCCTCCAGCGACGCGTTGCCGGCGCGCTCGCCCAGGCCGTTGATGGTGCACTCCACCTGGCGCGCGCCCGCCATCACCGCGGCGAGCGAATTGGCCACCGCCATCCCGAGGTCGTTGTGGCAGTGCGTCGACCACACCGCCTTGTCGGCGTTGGGCATGCGCGACATGCAGCTTCGTGAAGAGCTCGCCCCACAGCTGCGGCACGCTGTAGCCCACGGTGTCGGGGACGTTGATCGTGCGTCGCGCCCGCGGCGATGGTCGCCTCGAAGATGCGGCAGAGGAAATCCACGTCCGAGCGCACCGCGTCCTCGGCGGAGAACTCGACGTCGTCGGTGTACTGGCGCGCGAGCTTCACCGCGCGCACGGCGGCCTCGAGCACCGCGTCGGGCTCCATGCGCAGCTTGTGCTTCATGTGGATGGGGCTGGTCGCGATGAAGGTGTGGATGCGGCCCGAGTTGGCGCCCTTGATCGCCTCGCCGGCGCGCTTCACGTCGTTGTCGTTGGCGCGCGCGAGGGAGCACACCGTGGAATCGCTTCACCGCGAGCGCCACGGCGCGGATCGCGTCGAAGTCGCCGGGGCTGGAGGCGGCGAAGCCCGCCTCGATGACGTCCACCCGCAGCCGCTCGAGCTGCTTGCCGATGCGCACCTTCTCGTCCCGGGTCATGGCCGCGCCGGGGCTCTGCTCGCCGTCGCGCATGGTGGTGTCGAAAATGATCAACTGGTCCTTCATGGGATCTCTCCGTGCGAATCGGATGGACTGACCCGCCCCGCGTTGCCGAGGCGGCCGGATGCTGCACGAATTGGGGGGTGGGGTTTTTAGCGCGCGAGGCGCAGCAGCAGGCCCAGCGCGAGCGCGCGGGCCGGGGAGAGGCGAAGGCTGGAGAGGCTCGCCGATCGGATGCATGGCCCGACTATAGCCGGCATGCGGCGGCTTGGCAAACCCGCCCTCAGGGCTCCTGCGGGGCGAGCTCCTTGCTCGACTTGCCGCCGTAGCGCAGCAGCAGCGCCGCGATGTCGTGGGCGCCATGCTCCTCGGCCATGTCGAGCGGCGTCATGCCCGACAGGTCGTGGGCGTTGGGGTCGGCGCCCTCGGCGCGAGCAGCACCTCGACCGCCTCCTGGAATCCCATCTCGGCGGCGAGCGCGAGCGCGGTGGCGCCCTGGTCGTCGCGCAGGTCGAGCTGCGCGCCGCGCGCGACGAGCAGCTCGATCGCCGGAAGGTTCGCCTCCTCCACCGCCACCATGAGCAGCGTCCTTCCGCCCGGCGCGACCACGGTGTCCACGGGCGTGGCCGAGAGCATGCGCGCGAGCGCCGTGATGTTGCCTTCCTCGATCGCCTCGCGGATGTCGCTGGTATTGCTTCTGCGTGGCCTCGGCGCGCGCGCGCTGCACCGCCCACCTGACGTAGCCGGAGATGCCGTAGAGCAGCGCCATGCCCCACAGCACGTGCGAAGGCTCGATGGAGATCAGCAGCAGCGCCACCACGATCACGATCGTGACCCAGAACGGCATCTGGCGGCGCAGGTTGATGTCCTTGCCGCTGTAGAACTTCACGTTCGTCACCATCGTGACGCCCGGCGTAGACCGTGAGCGCCGCGGCGAGCCAGCGCACGTCGCCGCCCCGGCCACCTGGTAGTCGTTGAACACCCAGATCATGCCCGCGACGAGCGCGGCGGCCGCGGGGCTCGGGATGCCGGTGAACCAGCGCTTGTCGGCCACCGCGAGCTGCGTGTTGAAGCGCGCGAGCCGCAGCGCCGCGCCGGCGCAATAGACGAACGCGGCGATCCAGCCGATGCGCCCCATGCCGCGCAGGGCCCACTCGTACATGAGGAGCGCCGGGGCCGCGCCGAAGGACACCATGTCGGCGAGGCTGTCGTACTCCGCGCCGAACGCCGACTGCGTGCGGGTGAGCCGCGCCACGCGCCCGTCGAGGCCGTCGAGCACCATCGCGACGAACACCGCGACCGCCGCCTGCTCGAAGTTGTGGTTCATCCCCTGCACGATCGCGTAGAAGCCGGCGAAGAGCGCGAGGGTGGTGAAGAGGTTGGGCAGCAGGTAGATGCCGCGCTTGCGCACGCGCTCGAGCGCGGGCTTCGCGGGACGCTCGACCGGCATGGCCATGGCGCCGTCTATCGCTCTCGGGCCGACGCCGCGAGATCCGCGAGCACCGTGGAGGTGGCCTTCACCTTGTCGCCGATCGCCACGCGCGGCCGCGAGCCCGGGCGGAAGGTAGACGTCCACGCGCGAGCCGAAGCGGATGAACCCGTAGCGCTCGCCGCGCGCGAGGCGGTCGCCCGCCTTCACGTAGCAGAGGATGCGCCGCGCGACGAGGCCGGCGATCTGCACGCAGGTCACGTCCGCGCCGTCGTCGGTGCGCAGGTCGCAGGGCGTTGCGCTCGTTCTCGGCCGAGGCCTTGTCGAACGACGCGTTCACGAAGGTGCCGGCCGTATAGACGACCTCGCTGCACCCTGCCGTCGACCGGCGAGCGGTTCGAGTGGACGTTGAAGACGTTCATGAAGACGCTGACCTTCAGCGCATCGCGCTGCAGGTACGGATCGCGCGCGTGGCCCACGACGATCACGCGCCCGTCGGCCGGGACAGAGCACGAGCCCGTCGCCCTCGGGCACCGGCGCGCGGCGGGATCGCGGAAGAACTGCAGCACGAAGAGCGCGGCCAGCCACAGCGGGATCGACCACCAGCCGAAGAAGCACGGCGGCCACCGCCGCCGCGATCACCGCGATGGCGAGGATACGGCCACCCCTCCTTCGCGATGATCGGGTGCGGGGTATGCGCTCATGGGCCGGTCAATTCTTGGTCGTGTCGACCAGCTTGTTCTTGCGGATCCACGGCATCATGGCGCGCAGCTTCTCGCCCACCTTCTCGATGTCGTGCTCGGCGAGCAGCCGCCTGCGCGCGTTGAGCATCGGCGCCCCCGCGCGGTTCTCGAGGATGAAGTCGCGCGCGTACTCGCCGGACTGGATGCGCGCGAGGCACTCCTTCATCGCCTGGCTGCGCCTCGGCGCCCCGATCACCTTCGGGCCGCGTCACGTACTCGCCGTACTCCGCGTTGTTCGAGATCGAGTAGTTCATGTTGGCGATGCCGCCCTCGTAGATGAGGTCCACGATGAGCTTGGTCTCGTGCAGGCACTCGAAGTACGCCATCTCCGGCGCGTAGCCGGCCTCCACGAGCGTCTCGTAGCCCGCCTTGATGAGCTCCACGATGCCGCCGCAGAGCACGGTCTGCTCGCCGAAGAGGTCGGTCTCGGTCTCCTCGCGGAAGTTGGTCTCGATCACGCCGCCGCGCGTCGCGCCGATCGCCGCCGCGTAGGAAAGCGCCAGGTCCTTCGCCTTGCCCGAGGCGTCCTGGTGGATCGCGATCAGCGCCGGCACGCCGCCGCCCTGCACGTAGGTCGAGCGCACCAGGTGCCCCGGCCCCTTGGGCGCGATCATGATCACGTCGAGGTCGGCGCGCGGCACGATCTGCTTGAAGTGGATGTTGAAGCCGTGCGCGAAGGCGAGCGCCGCGCCCTTCTTGATGTTGGGCTCGATCGACTCCTTGTACACCTGCGGCGTGGTTCTCGTCCGGGCAGCAGGATCATCACGAGGTCCGCGCCCTTCACCGCCTCGCCCACCTCCTTCACCGCGATCTTCGCCTTCTTCGGCCTTCCCCCACGAGGCCCCGCCCTTGCGCAGCCCCACGGTGACCTTCACTCCCGATTCCTTGAGGTTCTGCGCGTGCGCGTGGCCTTGCGAGCCGTAGCCGACGATGGTGACCTTCTTGCCCTTCACGAGCGAGAGGTCGGCGTCCTTGTCGTAGTAGACCTTCATTTGCGGTATTCCTTGATTGGGGATGGGTTCAGACCTTCAGCACCCACTCGCCGCGCCCGATGCCGGATACGCCGGTGCGGACGGTCTCCAGGATCGCGGCCCGGTCCAGCGCATCCAGGAAGGCGTCGAGCTTCTCCGTGGTGCCGGTGAGCTCGATCGTGTAGGACTTGTCGGTGACGTCGAGGATGCGCCCGCGGAAGATGTCCGCGGTGCGCTTCATCTCCTCGCGGTCCTTGCCGGCGGCGCGCACCTTCACGAGCATCAGCTCGCGCTCGATGTGCTTGCCCTCCGAGAGGTCGACCACCTTCACCACGTCCACGAGCTTGTTCAGCTGCTTGGTGATCTGCTCGACGATCTCGTCGGAGCCGGTGGTGACGATCGTCATGCGCGAGAGGGTGGCGTCCTCGGTGGGCGCGACGGTGAGCGTCTCGATGTTGTAGCCGCGGGCGGAGAACAGGCCCGCCACGCGCGAGAGCGCGCCGGCTTCGTTTTCGACCAGGATGGAAAGGATGTGGCGCATGGCTTTCTTCTGTCATCCCCGTGTAGACGGGGATCCAATTCTCGTGGGGATTGGGCCCCCGTCTACACGGGGGCGACGGTCACAGTTCTTCGGAAAGGATCATCTCCGACATGCCCTTGCCGCCGGGCACCATCGGGAATACGTTCTCGGTCTGGTCGGTGATGAAGTCGAGGAAGACCAGCCGATCCCTCATGGCGAACGCTTCCTTCAACGCGCCCTCCACGTCCGCCGGCTTGTCGATGCGCATGCCCACGTGCCCGTAGGCCTCGGCGAGCTTCACGAAATCGGGCAGCGAATCCATGTACGACTCGCTGTAGCGATTGCCGTGGAAGAACTCCTGCCACTGCCGCACCATGCCCATGTAGCGGTTGTTCAGGTTCACGATCTTCACCGGCAGGTGGTACTGCTTGGCGGTGGACAGCTCCTGGATGCACATCTGGATCGAGGACTCGCCCGTGACGCACGCGACGTCCGCGTCCGGGAACGCGAGCTTCACGCCGAGCGCGTACGGCAGGCCCACGCCCATGGTGCCCAGGCCGCCCGAGTTGATCCAGCGCCGGGGCTTCGCGAACTTGTAGAACTGCGCCGCCCACATCTGGTGCTGGCCCACGTCCGAGGTGACGTACGCGTCGCCCTTCGTGATCTCGTAGAGCTTCTCGATCACGAACTGCGGCTTGATGAGCGGCGAGCTGCGGTCGTAGCGCAGGCAGTCCCTGGCGCGCCACGCCTCGATCTGCTTCCACCAGGCCGCGAGCGCCGCGGCATCGGGGCGCTGCGCCGAGGCCCTGAGCTGCGCGAGCAGCTCGCCCAGGACTTCCTTCACGCCGCCCACGATGGGCACGTCCACGCGCACCCGCTTGGAGATCGACGAAGGATCCACGTCGATGTGGACGATCTTGCGCGCCGGGTTGCCCGCGGCGAAGTGCGCGGGGTTGCCGATCACGCGGTCGTCGAAGCGCGCGCCGACCGCGAGCAGCACGTCGCAGTTCTGCATCGCGTTGTTCGCCTCGAACGTGCCGTGCATGCCGAGCATGCCGACGAACTGCTTGTCCGTGGCGGGGTAGGACCCGAGGCCCATCAGCGTGTTCGTCACGGGGTAGCCGAGCGTGTGCACGAGCTCCGTCACTTCGGCCGACGCCTCGCCCAGGATCGCGCCGCCGCCCACGTAGATCATCGGGCGCTTCGCTTCCAGCAGCAGGTGCATCGCCTTCTTGATCTGCCCGGCATGCCCGCGCATCACCGGGTTGTACGAGCGCATGTGCATCTTCTCGGGATAGTGGAAGGGCGTGCCCGTATTGGAGACATCCTTCGGGATATCGACCAGCACCGGCCCGGGACGTCCCGTGGTGGCGATGTGAAACGCCTTCTTGATCGTGACGGCGAGCTGGCTCACGTCCTTCACCAGGAAGTTGTGCTTCACCGTGGGACGCGTGATGCCTACCGTGTCGCACTCCTGGAACGCGTCCTCGCCGATCGCCTTGGTGGGCACCTGGCCCGTGATGATGACGAGCGGGATCGAATCCATGTGCGCCGTGGCGATGCCGGTGACCGCGTTGGTCACGCCCGGGCCGCTGGTGACCAGTACGACTCCCGGCTTGCCGGTCGCGCGCGCGTAGCCGTCGGCCGCATGCACGGCGCCCTGCTCATGGCGCACGAGGATGTGCTTGAGCTTGCTGTCCTTGCTCTGCTTGGCCAGGGCGTCGTAGATGTACAGGACCGCCCCGCCGGGGTACCCGAAGACGAACTCGACGCCCTCTTCCTGCAGGCAGCGGATGACGATTTCGGCACCCGTCAGGGTTTCGCCGGTTTCCGCGAGCGGGGGGAGCTTGAGTTCCATGCTAAGGCCTTGTAATTCGAGCGGTTTCGAGGGGAGAACCAGAAACATTAGCGGCTGGCTCCCGATTGGTCAAGCCGGAATGGGACCTGCGCTTGGCTCGCATCAAGCCGGGGAGCCGAGCGCCCGTTTGCTACCATTCGCGCGAACCCGGGCATTCCGCCCGCACTCCGGAGCACGCCCTGGCCAGCCGCAAGGAACTGTCGGATTTCCTCGCCTCGGTCGAGCGGCGCGCCTTCAAGCAGATGCGTGTTCGCGGTCCAGGACGAGGAGGCGGCGCTCGACATCGTGCAGGACGCCATGATGAGGCTCGCGGAGAAGTACTCGGACCGGCCGGCGGCGGAGATCCCGCCTCTCTTCCAGCGCATCCTCCAGAACGCCATCCGCGACCACTTCCGCCGCGGCAAGGTGCGCTCCACCTGGACGATGCTCCTGTCGAACCTCGGCATGGGCGGCGAGGACGAGGATTCGGACCCGCTCGAGACGCTGGAGATCGAGGACCACGGGAGCGTGCCGGCCTCGCCCGCCGAGCGCCTCGAGCAGGCCCAGGTGATGGCGGCGATCGAGGAGGCGGTGCGCGCCCTGCCCGATCGTCAACGGGAGGCGTTCATGCTGCGTTACTGGGAAGAACTCGACGTAAGCGAGACCGCCAAAGTCATGGGATGCTCGGAGGGCAGCGTGAAGACGCACTGCTCCCGGGCGACCCACGCTTTGGCGAAAGTCCTGAGATCAAAAGGGATAACGCTATGAACGAAAAGGAATTTGCGCATAAGTTGAAGCCCTGGCTCGAGCGCTCCGCGCAGGCCGTGGGAGAGATGCAGGCCACGCGCCTCAAGGCCGCGCGGCTGCGCGCGCTCGATGCCGTGCGCGAGCCGGTGCGCCTGTTCGGCTTCGTCACGGTGGCCGCGGGCACCGCGCAGACGATCCGGTATTCGGTCGTGCAGCGCACGCTGCTGTGGCTTCCCGTGGTGGCGCTGCTCGCCACGCTCACGTTCCAGTCCATGCGCGAGCCGGACCCGGGCGACATCGACGCGCAGCTCCTCACGCAGGAGCTGCCTCCCGACGCCTTCCTCGACCAGGACTTCCGCGCATGGCTCGACAAGCCGCAAGGCTGATCGCCGCCGTCGCGCTGCTGGCGCTCGCGCTCGGGGCCGGTGCGCGCGAGCTGCAGACGCCGCAGACGCCCTGGCGCAACCTCTCGCCGGAGCAGCAGCGCATCCTCGCGCCCGTCGCACCCGACTGGGAGCGCATGCCGGGCTACCAGCAGCAACGCCTGCTCGGCGCCGCGCGCCAGTATCCGTCGATGCGCCCCATCCAGAAGGAACGCTTCGAGCAGCGCATCCACGACTGGTCGCAAATGACGCCCGAGCAGCGCAACGCGGCGCGCGAGACGTTCCAGGGCCTGCGCAAGCTCCCGCCCGAGAAGCAGCACGAGCTGCGCGAGCGCTGGCTGCAGCGCCACCCCGGCGAAGCCCAGGGCCGCCGGTGAGCGGCGCCGCGGCGCGCCATGCGCCGGCGCTCGGCCGGCGCCTGGCGAGCGCGGTCTACGACCTCCTCCTCAACGTGGCGCTCGTGCTCGTGGGCACGTTTCCATTCCTCGCCGTATTCGGCGACTCCACCCAGGGCTGGCGGCGCCACGTGCTGCAGGCGTGGGTCCTCGCGCTGGTGGGCGCCTATTACGTGTGGTTCTGGACGCGCGGCGGGCAGACGCTGCCGATGAAGACGTGGCACATCCGCCTCGTGCGCGCCGACGATGGCGGGCCGGTCAACCCGGGACGCGCCGTGCACCGCTATGCGCTCGCGGTGCTGGGGCTCGTCGCCGCGGGCCTCGGATTCGCGTGGGCGCTCGTCGATCGCGACCGGCAGTTCCTGCACGATCGCCTCGCCGGCACCGCGCTGGTCGATTCCCCGCGACCCTAGCGCCGCTCGGCGCGCCGCAATCCCTCGGTCGCCACCAGCACGACGATCGCGAGCGGCAGGCCCGCCGAGACGAGCGCCGGCCAGTCGTTGAGCAGGCCCACGTGCGAGAAGAGGCGGCCGGCGAAGTGGAAGAGCAGGCCGAACATGATGCCCATCACGATCTTCGCGCCCACGCCGCCCGCGCGCGCCGATTGCAGCGCGAACGGGATCGCCATCACCATCAGCGCGATCGCCACCAGCGGATAGAGGATCTTGTTCCAGAACGCGATCTCGTAGCGCGTGGCCTGCTGCCGGTTCTCGCGCAGGTGCTCGATGTAGGCGCGCAGGTTCGCGGCCGACATCTGCTCCGGCACGATCTTCAGCACCGAGAGGATCTCGGGCGTGAGCACCGATTTCCACGTCGCCTTTGGCAGGCGCTCGAGCACCGCGCGGTCACCCTCGAAGCGCGTGAGCTCCACGTTCGACAGTTCCCAGCGATTGGGTCCCTCGTACGTTCCCTTCTCCGCGCGGCTGATGGCGGTCAGGCGGAACGCGGGATCGAACTCGTAGATCCGGAGGTTGAGCAGCGTCGTGTCCGGCGTCACGTCCTGGATGTTCACGAAGCTGCGCTCGTCCTTCACCCAGAACCCGGAACGGAACTCGCGCGCGACGATCGAGCGGGTGGCCTTGAGCCGCAGGTCCTTCGCCGCTTCCTCGGCGTAGGGCGCGACGAACTCGCCCATCGCGACCGTGGCGATCGCTATCGCGACCCCGGCGCCCGCGACGTGCATCGCGAGCTGCGCCAGCGAAAGCCCGGAAGCGCGCATCACCGTGATCTCCGAATGCTCGGACATGCGCGCCAGCGCGAAGAGCGTGCCGATGAGCCCGGCCGCCGGCATCAGCACGTACGCGTGCGAGGCGAGCGAGAGGGCCACGTAGCCCAGCATCGACAGCAGCCGGTAGTTGCCCTTGCCGAGATCGTCGAGCTCGCGGATCAGGTCGAAGAACCCGAAGAGGGCGAGCAGCGCCGCCAGCACGAACAGGCTGGTGAGAGGATCTCGCGGGAAAAGTAGCGGAACAGCAGCATGGCGGAACGGACCGCGCAACCGCGGCCGGATCACCGATTGTCGCCGAAAAGTCGCAGTCGCGGAAAAGAAAAAGCCCCGCGGGATCCCTCCCGCGGGGCGCACCTTCACAAAACCGCTATTCGTTGATGTCGCGGTCCTTGTTGTCGCGCAGGAACAGCAGGCCCACCACCACCGTCATCATCGCGACCACGATGGGGTACCAGAGGCCGTAGTAGATGTTGCCCGAGGCCGCCACCATCGCCGTGGCGAGCAGCGGCAGCATCCCGCCGAACCAGCCGTTGCCGATGTGGTACGGCAGCGACATCGACGTGTAGCGGATCTTGGTCGGGAACATCTCCACGAGGAACGCCGCGATCGGCCCGTACACCATGGTCACGTAGATCAGCATGATGAACAGGATCAGCAGCGTCATCCCCCAGTTGACCTGGGCGGGATCGGCCTTCGTCGGGTACTTGAGGTCGGCGAGCGCCTTCTTGTACGCCCCCTCGTTCCAGCCCTTGATCTCCGTCGGCCCGATCTTCGCGATCACGTTGTCCGCCGACCCGGCGGGCAGGTCCGTGGACGTGAACGACAGGCCGGACTTCGTGAGGAAGTCCTTCGCCTTGTCGCAGTCGCTGAACTTGGACCACGGGCCCACGAAGATGTGGAAGTTGCAGTCCTTGGCCTGCACCGCGATCGGGTTCGCCTTCGCGAAGGTCTCCAGCGCCGGGTTCACGTAGTGCGTGAGCGCCTGGAAGAGCGGGAAGTACGTGAGCGCGGCGATGAGGCAGCCGGCGAGGATGATCTTCAGCCGCCCGATCTTGTCCGAGAGCGCGCCGAACACGATGAAGAACGGCGTGCCGAGCAGCAGCGACGCGCCGATCAGGATGTACGCCGTGGCGTAGTCCATCTTCAGCGTGATGGTGAGGAAGAAGAGCGCGTAGAACTGGCCCGTGTACCACACCACGCCCTGCCCCGCCGTGGCACCCAGGAGCGCCAGCAGCACGTACTTGTTGTTCGGGTAGTGGAAGAAGCTCTCGGTGAGCGGCGCCTTCGAGCCACGCCCCTCGGCCTTCATCCGCTGGAACACCGGCGACTCGGAGAGCTTCAGCCGGATATAGACCGAGAACGCGAGCAGGATCGCCGAGACCCAGAACGGGATCCGCCATCCCCAATTGAGGAACTCCTTCGCGTCCATGCCGGTGCGGCAGGCGAGAATGATCGCGAGCGACAGGAAGAACCCCAGCGTGGCCGTGGTCTGGATCCAGCTCGTGTCGTAGCCGCGCTTGCCGTGCGGCGCGTGCTCCGCGACGTAGGTCGCGGCTCCCCCGTACTCGCCGCCGAGCGCCAGGCCCTGCACCAGCCGCAGCGTCACGAGCAGGACGGGCGCGGCCCAGCCGATGGCCGTATACGTGGGCAGCAGGCCGACGAGGAAAGTCGATCCGCCCATGAAGACGATCGTGATGAGGAACGTGTACTTGCGGCCCACGAGGTCGCCGATGCGCCCGAACACGATGGCGCCGAACGGCCGCACCAGGAAGCCGGCGGCGTACGCGGCGAAGGCCGAGAGCAGCGCAGCGGTCGCGTTGCCGGACGGGAAGAACAACGCCGCGAAGAACGGCGCGAGCGTGGCGTACAGGTAGAAGTCGTACCATTCGAACACCGTGCCCAGCGAGGACGCGAAGATGACGCGTTTCTCCTCGGTGTGCGCGTTGCCCGGGAGCGTGGTTGAAGCGGTCGACATGGATTCCCCCTCCGTGATCGCAATCGGGCTGCGTTGAATGCGGCGCCCGGGAGCCGGCACCCCGCTCCGGGTGCGTCGGCCCTTCTTGGAGAGGCCTTGAGAACGGGGGGCACCCGATGCTATCCCGCACCCCCGGGCCGGGCAATTAGGGTAAACCCTTAGGAATCCCGGGCCGCCAAAGCCGCCTGGACCAGCCCCGCGACGGAGTCCACGGCGAGCTTTTCCATGATCTTCGCGCGGTGGGCCTCGACGGTCTTGATGCTGATCTCGAGCTCCTCGGCGATGACGCGATTGAGCGTGCCCGCGACCACCCGGTCGAGCACCTCGCGCTCGCGTTGCGTGAGGGTCGCCAGCCGCGCCGCCGCCGCGCCCGCGCTGCGGCGCTTGTCGCGCGCCGCCGCATCGCGCCGCAGGCAATCCTGCACCAGCGCCACCATGCGCTTGTAGTCGAACGGCTTCTCGATGAAGTCGATCGCCCCGCCCTTCACCGCCTTCACCGCCTGCGGCACGTCCGCGCGCCCGGAGAGGAAGATCACGGGCATCTCGATCCCGTGCTCGATCAGGTATTGCTGCAGCTCGAGGCCGCTCATGCCCGGCAGGTACAGGTCCAGCACGACGCAGCCCGGCGCGCCCGGCGCATAGGCCTTGAGGAACGCGCGCGCGCTCGCGAACGACTGCACGCGCAGGCCGTCGCGCTTCATCAGCCACTCGATCAGCTCGCGGATCGACGCGTCGTCGTCGACCACGTAGACGGTCGGCTCCGGCTCGTCCGTGCCCGCCGCCCCATGCCTCGCGTCCATCGCTACGCCCCGAGCAGCTCGCGCAGGCGCTGGGCGAGCTCGCGCGTGGAGAAGGGCTTGACCATGTAGGCATCCGCGCCCGCCCCGAGCCCGCGCGACACGTCGCTGGAGCCGCCGCGCGCCGTGATCATCAGGACCTTGGTCGCCGCGAGGTCCGGATTCGCGCGCACGGCGCCGCACACCTCGAGGCCGCTGCGCGCGGAAGCATCAGGTCCAGAAGCACCAGGTCGGGCCGGAACTCGCCCAGCGCGCGCAGCGCCTGCTCGCCGTCCCGGGCGAGGCGCGCCTCGTGGCCCGCGTCGCGCACCACGAACTCGAGCGAGGCGAGGATGCTCTCGTCGTCCTCCGCGATGAGCACTCGCCGCGCGCTCATGCGGTTGCGGCCACGCGCGTCGCGTGCACGGGCGCGGGCAGCGTGAAGGAGAACTCCGATCCCCGTCCCGGCTCGCTTTGCACCCACAGCCGGCCTCCCAGGTGGCCGATGATCTGGCTGCAGATCGTGAGGCCGAGGCCGCTGCCGGCCGGCTTCTGCGTGAGCGTGTCGCCCACCTGGCGGAACTTCTCGAAGATGATCTTCTGGTGCTCGGGGCTGATGCCGGGGCCGTTGTCGCGCACGTCCACGCGCACTTCGCCGCCCGCGGCGGCGAGGCGCACGAGCACGCGGCCGTGCTGCTCGGGGCAGAACTTCACCGCATTGGACAGCAGGTTCAGCATCACCTGCATCAGCCGGTCGCGGTCGCCATTGACGAGCGGCACGTCACCTTCGACGCGCGTCTCGAGGGCGACGCCGCGCGTGCGGAAGAGCGGGCTCGTCGCGTGGGCCGCGTCCGCCACGATGCCCGCGAGGTCGAGCTCGGCGCTGTGCCATTCGGCCAGGCCCGACTCCAGCTTCGCGAGGTCGAGCACCTGGTTGATGAGGCGCGTGAGCCGCTCCGACTCCTTGATGATGAGGCCGAGGAAGCGATGGCGCTCCTGCGCGTCGAGCTCCGGGTTGTCGTGCAGGATCTCGGAGAACGCGCGGATCGAGGTGAGCGGCGTGCGCAGCTCGTGCGTCACCGTGGAGATGAAGTCGTCCTTCATCCGGTCGAGCTCCTGGAGCCGCTCGTTGGCCGCGCGCAGGCTGGCGCTCGCCTCCTCCAGCTCGCGCTGCTTCTCCTCGAGCTGGTGGCTGTAGGCGATCACCTGCGAGGCCTCGTCGATGATGGTCATCACCTCGTCGAGCGGCAACGGCTGCGGCGCTTCCTGCGCCACGGTGGCGACCATGGTCCGCGCCGAGGCGGCCCCGATGGTGCCCGCGAGCTGCAGCTCCGCGAAGCGCACCAGCTCCGCGTCCGCGACGAGCACGCGCGGGTCCGCCATGCCGCGCGAGCCCGCGTACGCGGTGAAGAGCTCCTCCGCGCGCCCCGCCCCGAGGAAGCGCGCGAGCACCGCCTGCAGCGCCGCCACCGACTTGGCGCCGCGCCAGGCGGGCGCCGGCTCCGCGCTCTCGGCGTACACCTCCACGAAGTGCGCGGCCTGCGCCTGCTCCGTGGCGCTCGCCCGCGTGAACACGGACACGCCGATGTACGCGCCGATGTTCACGATCATGCTCCACAGCATCGAGTGGGTCGTGGGATCGGCCACGTACAGGCCGAAGATCTGCGTGGGCTTGAGCCACTCGAGGCCCCACGGCCCGTGCGCCGCGAGCTCGGTGCCGGCCCATCCCGACTTCGCGATCGCGGGAAGCAATGACGTGTACGCCCAGACCGCGAAGCCGCCGGTGAGCCCGGCCAGCGCGCCCGCGCGCGTGGCGCCCTTCCAGTAGAGCCCGCCCAGCAGCACCGGGCCGAATTGCGCCGCGGCCGCGAAGGAAACGAGGCCCGTGGCGACGAGCGCGTACGCGTCGCCCGCCACCACGAAGTACAGGTACCCCAGCATGAGGATCGTGATGATCGCGCCGCGCCGGATGTCGAGGAGCAGCGCCGGGAAGTCCTTGCGCTCGCGGAAGTTGTAGCGCGTGAGGCGCAGCAGCACCGGCATCACCAGGTCGTTGCAGACCATGGTGGACAGCGCGATGGTTTCCACGATCACCATGCCGGTCGCCGCCGAGAGCCCGCCCAGGAACACCAGGAGTGCCAGGCCTTCGCGATGGCGCGACATGGGCAGCGTCAGCACGAACGTGTCCGCGTCCATGGCCTGGCCCTCGAAATGCAGCAGGCCGCCGAACGCGATGGGGAGCACGAAGAGGTTGATCAGCAGCATGTAGAGCGGGAAGAGCCACACCGCCTTCGCGATGTGCTTCTCGTCCACGTTCTCGATCACGGCGACCTGGAACTGGCGCGGCAGGCACACGATGGCGAGCATCGACAGCCCCGTCATCCACGCCCAGTACGCGTAGCCCTCCGCGTTTCCGAACGGCGCCATGAGCTGCCTCAGCTCCGGCCGGCTCGCGGCGCGGGCGAAGAGGTCGCCGAAGCCGTCGAACATGCCGAAGGTCACGAACACGCCCACGGCGAGGAACGCGAGCAGCTTCACCATCGATTCCAACGCGATCGCGGCGACCATGCCCTCGTGGCGCTCCGCCGCGTCGAGCTTGCGCGTGCCGAACGCGATCGTGAAGAGGCCCAGGATCATGGCCACGTAGAACGCGGTGTCCTGCAGGAACGTTTCGGCGCCGGGGCGCGCGCGCATCACCGTCTCGGGGTATTGCAGCAGCAGCTTGAAGCTCGCCGAGATCGCCTTCAGCTGCAGCGAGATGTAGGGAACGATCCCGATCACCGCGATCACCGTCACCAGCCCGCCCAGCAGCGCGCTCTTGCCGTAGCGCGAGGCGATGAAGTCCGCGAGCGAGGTGATGCGGTTCGAGCTTCGCGATGCGGATCATCTTGCGCACTACGAACCACCACAGCAGCAGCATCAGCGTGGGCCCGACGTAGATCGGCAGGAACCCCACGCCGTCGCTCGCCGCGCGCCCGACGCTGCCGTAGAACGTCCACGCGGTGGCGTAGACCGCGAGCGAGAGGCTGTAGATGTCCGGGATTGGCGATGAGCGAGCGGCCGGCGGCCGCGCGCCGGTCCGCGTACCACGCCACGGCGAAGAGCAGCCCCATGTAGGCGAGCGCCGCGAGGATGATGACCGGGCCGTCCAGCACGACTGCGCCTTCAGCCGAGGCGGCGCACCACGAGCGCCGCCAGCGCGATCACCGCGATCCACGCGGCGAACAGGTACGCGTACAGCACCGGGATGCCGTACACCGTGCCGCCGCCGTTGAACACCGCGAGCAGCGGGTAGTTGAACAGCAGCACCGCGAGCAGGAACAGGCACACGAGCCGTGCCGCCCTGACGCCCGCCGAGACCAAGTCCCCCTCCTCCGGCCGGGCGGCCCGCGCCGCCGCGGCGCTACAGGTTCTTCTTCAGCTGCTCGAGGATCGCGGGATTCTCGAGCGTGGAGACGTCCTGCGTGATGTCCTCGCCCTTGGCGATCGAGCGCAGCAGCCGGCGCATGATCTTGCCCGAGCGGGTCTTCGGCAGGTTGTCGCCGAAACGGATGTCGCTGCGGCTTGGCGATCGGCCCGATCTCGTGCGCGACCCACTCGCGCAGCTCGCTCGCCATCCTCTTCGCGTCCTCACCGCTCGGACGCGGGCCCTTCATCACCACGAACGCCACGACCGCCTCCCCCGTGAGGTCGTCGGGGCGCCCCACGACCGCCGCCTCGGCGACGAGCTTCGAGTTGGCCACCAGCGCGCTCTCGATCTCCATGGTGCCCAGCCGGTGGCCGGAGACGTTCAGCACGTCGTCGATGCGGCCCATGATGCGGAAGTAGCCGTCCTCGTCGGTGCTGGCGCCGTCGCCCGCGAGGTAGTACTTGCCCTTGAACTCCTCGGGGTAGTAGCTCTTGCGGTAGCGCTCCGGGTCGCCCCAGATGGTGCGGATCATCGAGGGCCACGGCCGCTTGATCACCAGGATGCCGCCCTTGCCGCTGGCCCACCGATTGGCCGGTCTCGTCGACGATGTCGGCCATGATCCCGGGCAGCGGGAGCGTGCACGAGCCGGGCTTGAGCGGCGTGGCGCCGGGCAGCGGCGTGATCATGTGCCCGCCGGTCTCGGTCTGCCACCAGGTGTCGACGATGGGGCAGCGCCCGCCGCCCACGGTCTCGAAGTACCACATCCACGCCTCGGGATTGATCGGCTCGCCGACCGTGCCGAGGATGCGCAGCGACTTCGAGGTCGTACTTGCTTCGGCAGGTCGCCGCCCGCCTTGATGAGCGAGCGGATCGCCGTGGGCGCGGTGTAGAACACCGTCACCTTGTGGTCCTGGATCATCTTCCAGAAGCGGCCCGCGTCGGGATAGGTCGGCACGCCCTCGAACATCACCTCGGTCGCGCCCACCGCGAGCGGCCCGTAGGCGATGTACGTGTGCCCGGTCACCCAGCCGACGTCGGCGGTGCACCAGAAGACGTCCGTCGGCTTGTAGTCGAACACCCATTTCATCGTGAGCATCGCGCTGCAGCAGGTAGCCGCCGGTGGAGTGCTGCACGCCCTTGGGCTTGCCGGTGGAGCCCGAGGTGTAGAGGATGAAGAGCGGATGCTCGGCGTTCACCGGTGTCGGCGCGCACTCCTCGGGCTGGTCCTTGCACCACGTCGTGCCACCATCTGTCGCGCCCGGCCTGTCATCGGCACGGCGGAGCCCGTGCGCTTGTAGACGATCACGTTGCTGCACCGCCCTCGCAGCCGCCCATGCGCAGACGCCTCGTCGCACGCGGGCTTGAGCGCGATCTCCTTGCCGCCGCGCATACTGGCCGTCGGCGGTGATGAGCGCCACGGCGCCCGCGTCGACGATGCGCTCCTGCACGCTCTTGGCGGAGAAGCCGCCGAACACCACCGAGTGGGTGGCGCCGATGCGCGCGCACGCCTGCATCGCGACCACCGCCTCGATCGACATCGGCATGTAGACCAGCACGCGCTCGCCCGCCTTGATGCCGAGCGCCTTCAGCGCGTTCGCGAACTGGCAGACGCGGTGATAGAGCTCCTTGTACGTGATCTTCGTGACCTTGCCGTCGTCGGCCTCGAAGATGATCGCGACCTTGTCCGGCTGGGTCTTCAGGTGCCGGTCGAGGCAGTTGGCCGAGGCGTTGATCTCGCCGTCGTGGAACCACTTGAAGAACGGCGCGTTCGATTCGTCCAGGATCTTCGTGAAGGGCTTGGTCCAGATGAGCTCCTTGCGTCGCGTGCTTCGCCCAGAAGCCCTCGAAGTCGCGCTCCGCCTCGGCGCACATCGCCTCGTAGGCCGCCATGCCGGAAATGTTGGCCTGCTTCGACGAACGCCTCGGAGGGCGGAAAGACGCGCGATTCCTGCAGCACCGACTCGATGGTGGACGACATGGGCTCTCCTCTTGTGATCGCCCGAGTTATAGCACAGGACCTCCGCGGCCGCGCTGCGCCCGGATCAGGGAAAACCCGCGGGATTTGACGCGGCGCAGCACGCGCCGCCCCGTCCGGGCTGGTAAGCTCGACTCGATCCCGCCATGAACGCCCTCGCTTCCGCCCCCGCCACCGCCGCCGCCGCCGCGGATCCCGCTCCCGAGCGCGAGGTCGTGGCCATCCTCGGCGACTACTGGCCGGGCATCCAGATCTACTACCCGCCGGTCAAGTACGCGCCCTCGCTCGGCATCTACGAGGACCTCGAGCAGGCCGCCCAGCGCTTTCGCAAGCACGGCTGGAACACCACCGCGCACACGCTGCTCTTCGACCTCGAGGACGGCTGCCGCCAGAAGGAGATGAGCCGCGAGCTGCTGCGCCGCGAGCTGCCCCTGCTGCCGCGCAAGAAGGAAGTGCAGGTCGCGGTGCGCATCAACCCGTTCCGCACCGAGGAGTACGAGAAGGACCTGCAGCTGGTGCGCGACCTGCCCGACAGCTTCGACGTGGTGATGCTCGCCAAGGCGGGCGAGGCGTACGGCGCGCCGGAGATCCGCGACCTGTCCGCGGTGCTCGTGGGGCTCAACCACCGCATCACCATCCAGCCCATCATCGAGCACCCGAAGTCGCTCAAGATCGCCCCCGACCTCATGCAGTACTCGACGGTGAAGCACGTGGTGTTCGGCATCCACGACTTCTCCAAGGCCATGGGCATCCACATCACGCCGCGCCACTGGACCGAGGAGCTCAAGTTCTACCTGCACGACATCCTCTTCGAGGCGCGCATCGCGGGCAAGGGTGTCATCGGCGGCGTGGAGACGCTCATCGGCCAGTCCACCATGCCCGAGGAATTCGTGGAGCCCGACGACGTGCGCCGCTGGCTCGACCTGCACGGCGACGACGAGTCGCGCGTGGTCTACCGCCACGCCTGCGAGGAGGCGTCGATGGGGCTGTCGGGCAAGCAGGTGATCCATCCTTCGCACATCCATCCCTGCAAGGTCGCGTTCACGCCCTCGCCCTCGGAGATCCGCACCAAGATCCGCATCCTGCAGGCGGCGATCGAGGCCGACGCGCTCCTCGGCGGCGCCATCAAGTTCGAGGGCGAGATGCTCGACCCGCCCATGTTCGGCAAGGCGCTGCAGACGCTCTTGCGCGCGCACGCGCTGCACGCGCTCTGCGACGCGGACACCGCCTTCGCGATCGAGGTGCTGAGGAAGCTGCCCGCGCAGGTCGTGCGCGAGAACTGGCCGTACGGCGTGATCCTCTGAAAGCGCGCGTCGAACCGATCCCGATGATCGACGAGCTGGCGATCCGCGCGGCGCTCCAGGCGGGCATGGAGCACCACGACGCCGGTCGCCTCGCGCAGGCGGAAGCGGCTTACCGCCGTGTGCTGGAAGCCGCGCCGAACCGTCCCGATGCGCTGGTCCTGCTCGGCGACGTGGTCCATCGGGCGGGCCGCGACGACGACGCCATCGACCTCATTCGCAAGGCGATCGGCATCAGCCCCACCGTCGCGAATTTCCACAACCAGCTCGGGCTCGTGCTGGCGGGCCGCGGCAGGCTCGACGAGGCGCTGTCCGCCTATCGCAGGGCGCTCCAGTGCAGGCCCGACTATGCCCACGCGTACTTCAACCTCGGCAATGCGCTCGCGGCGCAAGGCAGGCGCGATGAAGCGGTCGCGAGCTACCGGCGCGCGCTCGTGGCCCAGCCGGACTACGCCGAGGCGCACAACAACCTGGGGGCCGCGCTCCAGGAGCAGGGCAAGATGGAGGAAGCGATCGGCGCCTACCGTGCGGCGCTCCAGGTCCAGGAGCAGCCGGTGTTCCGGGCCAACTTCGCCCGTTGCATCGCGCGCGCCGGGCGGCTTGCGGCCGATGCGGGCTTGCGCGATCTCGTGGCGCGCGCGTTGTCCGAGGCCTGGGTGCGGCCCGGGGATCTGGCGCGAGCGGCCATGGGACTGCTGCGCTCCGACCCGGCCGTGAAGGGGCCGATCGACGCCGCGTTGCGCGCGTGGCCGGCGCGGCTTGCGGCCCAGGAGCTCTTCGGCGCTTCCGGCCTCGCGGCCCTTTCCCGCGATCGACTGCTCGTGTCCCTGCTCGAGAACGCGCAGGTTTGCGAGTGGGACCTGGAGCGGTTCCTGACCCTCGCGCGGCACGCTCTTCTCGAGGCCGCGCTCCAGGCCGGTCCCCGCATCGAGCCGCGTGACGAAGGGCTCGCCTTCTCCTGTGCGCTCGCGCGCCAGTGCTTCCTCAACGACTACGTGTTCTCCTGCGCGGACGAGGAATCCGATCGCGCACGTTCGCTGCGGGAAAGGCTCGCGGCGGCCCTGGAATCCGGCGGGGACGTTGCGGAGTCGTGGCTGGCGGCCGTGGCGGCCTATTTTCCCCTGGAGTCGGTGCGCTCCGCCGCGACCCTGCTCGATCGGCCGTGGTCCGAAGCCGTCCGCGCCTTGCTGGTGCAGCAGGTCGTCGAGCCGCGGACGGAACGCAAGCTTCGCGAGGGCATCCCGAAATTGACCGCCGTGGCCGACGGCGTGTCGCGCCGGGTGCAGCGGCAGTACGAGGAAAATCCTTATCCCCGGTGGGTGCGCAGCCCCGCCGGCGAGCCGCTATCCCTCGCGGCGCATCTGCGCCGCCTCTTTCCGCGCGCCGCGCTCCCGCCTCCCGGCAGGAACGGCCCCATCGACATTCTCGTCGCCGGCTGCGGCACCGGCCAGGAATCGGTCGACCTCGCGCGGCGATTCCCCGATTCGCGGGTGCTCGCCATCGACCTCAGCATGGCGAGCCTCGGCTACGCCCTGCGCAAGACGCACGAGCTGGGGCTCACGAACGTCGAATACGCGCAAGCCGACATCATGGAGCTGGGGTCGATCGGGCGCAGTTTCGACGTGATCTCTTCCGTCGGCGTGCTGCACCATCTCGCGGATCCGGCCGCGGGATGGCGCCAGCTCCTCGCGCTGCTGCGCCCCGGCGGGCTCATGCAGGTGGGCCTTTACAGCGAGATCGGCCGCCGGGACCTGCTGGCGGCCCGGCAACTCATCGCCGCGCGCGGCTACGAGCCGAACCCCGAGGGTATCCGCCGATGCCGGCAGGAGCTGCTGGCGTCGGGAAATTTCGCGCGGCTCGCGTTGCTGCGAGATCTCTACGGCATGAACGAATGCCGCGACCTGCTGTTCCACGCGCAGGAGCACCGCTTCGCGCTGCCGCAGGTGAAGAAGATGGTCGAGGCGCTCGGCCTCGACTTCATCGGCCTCGCGGTGGAGCCGGAAGTCGCGGCGCAATACCGGCGGCGCTTTCCGGGGGAGCATTCGGAAGCCGACCTGGACTCGTGGCACGCGTTCGAGATGGAGTTTCCGGACACTTTCGCCGGCATGTATCTCTTCTGGGTTCGCAAGCGCGATGGATCGTGAGCGCGGACCGGTTGCGCAATGAGCGCGTTCGCCCCATTCCCCGCGTGGAAGTGGGACATTCCGGAGCGCTTCAACATCGGCGTCGCGTGCACCGATGCCCACCTCGGCACCGGCGTGGCGGACCGCGTGGCGATGGTGGTCGAGGACGACACGCTCGGCACGAGCGCGATCACCTACCGCGACCTCGCCCACCGCACGAGCCGCTTCGCGCAGCTGCTGCGCGACCTGGGCATCGAAGCGGGCGACCGCGTGCTGGTGCGGTTGCCCAACTCGATCGACTATCCGACCGCGTTCCTCGGCGCGATGAAGCGCGGCGCCATCGCCGTGCCCACCTCGACGCTGCTCACCGCGGAGGAGGTCGAGTACCTCGCCACCGATTCGGGTGCGCGCGCGATCGTGATCGACAAGGCGGCCTGGCGCGCGATGGGTGCCAAGCTCGCGGCAGGCGGCCATCTGCGCCACGCGCTGCTGAGCGGAGCAGGCGAGGTCGCGAGCGTGCCGGGCGTGGAAGCGCTCGACCTCGATCGCGCGCTCGCGCGCATCGAGAATCCCGCGCCGCCCCATCCCACGCGATCCGACGACGCGGCCTATCTCGTCTACACCTCCGGCACCACCGGATATCCCAAGGGCGTGCTGCACGCCCACCGCTCGCTGCTGGGACGCGCGCCCGCCTCGACCTACTGGTTCGACTTCGCGAAGGATGATCCTGCCGTCGCTTCGCGATCACGCATCGCGCCGGATCGCATCGTGCATTCGGGCAAGTTCAACTGGACCTACGTGCTCGGCTCCGCGCTCATGGATCCGCTCTACCTCGGCAAGACCGTGATCGCGCACGAGGGCCGCAACGACGCGGCGACCTGGCCGCGGCTGATCGCCAAGCATTCGGCGACGATCTTCATCGGCGTGCCGACGATCTACCGCCAGATCCTGCAGAAGACCGCCTTCACGCGCGCCGACGTGCCGTCGCTTCGCCATTGCATGAGCGCGGGCGAGCACCTTTCCGACGAGGTGTTCGCGCTCTGGAAGGAGCGCTTCGGGCTCGACATCTACGAGGCGGTCGGCATGAGCGAGTTCAGCTACTACCTCTCGCAGAGCCGCCGGCGGCCGATCCGGCCGGGCAGCGCGGGATTCCCGCAGCCCGGCCACGACATTCGCCTGCTCGACCCGGAAACGCTCGCCGAGGCACCGCCCGGGGCCGAAGGAATGATCGCCGTGCCCGAGGGCGACCCGGGGCTCTTCCTGCGCTACTGGAACCGCCCGAGGAGACGGCGCAGCTCAGGCGCGGCGGCTGGTTCTTGACCGGCGACTACGCGCGCTACGACGAGGACGGCTATCTCTGGTTCCTCGGCCGCAAGGACGACATCATCAAGAGCTTCGGCTACCGCGTCTCGCCCTACGAGGTGGAGCGCGTGATGAAGAGCCATCCGGCGGTCGCCGATTGCGCATGCATCGCCGAGGACGCGGGAGGCGACAAGCGGCTCGTCGTGGCCTACGTGATCGCGCAGCCCGCCTCGAAGGTCACGCCCGAGGAGCTCCTCGCCTTCGGGCGCGAGAAGCTCGCGGCCTACAAGGCCCCGAAGGTCGTGTACCTCGCGCACGATTTGCCGCGCACGCGCAATGGTAAAATTCTCCGTCAGGGAAATCACTCCGCGGATCGCGACGGCGCGCCCCTTCGCCTGCCGCCGTGTGATCCATTGCGCCCGCCCTTCGCGATTCCGCCGACCCGAAAGGCTCCAATGACCACCATCCGCCAGGAAGACTTCATCCAGTCGGTCGCCGACGCCTTCCAGTTCATCAGCTACTACCACCCCGAGGACTACATCCGCGACCTGTGGGCGGCGTACCAGCGCGAGGAGTCGCCCGCCGCGAAGGACGCCATGGCGCAGATCCTCATCAACTCGCGCATGGCCGCCGAGGGCCACCGGCCCATCTGCCAGGACACCGGCATCGCGATCGTGTTCATCCGCGCCGGCATGGACGTGCGCTGGGACACCAGGCTCTCCCTCGAGCAGCTCGTGAACGAGGGCGTGCGCCGCGCCTACACGAACCGCGACAACCCGCTGCGCGGCTCGATGCTCGCCGATCCCGACGGCAAGCGCACCAACACCGGCGACAATACGCCGGCGCGTCACGCACGTCGAGCTGGTTCCCGGCGACAAGGTGGAAGTCATCGTCGCGGCCAAGGGCGGCGGCTCGGAGAACAAGTCGAAGTTCGCGATGCTGCTGCCGAGCGATTCGATCGTCGACTGGGTGCTCTCGGTGGTGCCGACCATGGGCGCCGACTGGTGCCCGCCGGGCATGCTCTCGCTCGCCATCGGCGGATCCCCGGAGAAATGCATGCTCATGGCGAAGTGGGCGATGATGGAGCCGCTCGACATCCACGAGCTCAAGGCGCGCGGCCCCGGAAATCGCGCCGAGGAGCTGCGCCTCGAGCTCTACGAGAAGGTGAATGCGCTGGGCATCGGCGCGCAGGGCCTGGGCGGTCTCTCGCTCGTGCTCGACGTGAAGGTCACGGATTATCCGACCCACGCCGCCTCGAAGCCCGTGGCGCTGCTGCCCAACTGCGCCGCCACGCGCCACGCGCACTTCGTGCTCGACGGCAGCGGCCCCGCGAAGCTCGATCCGCCTTCGCTCGACGCGTGGCCCAAGCTGGCGCTCGACCTGTCCACCAGCAAGCGGGTGAACCTCGACACGCATCACCAAGCCGGAGATCGCGACCTGGAAGGCGGGCGACCGGCTGCTCCTCACGGGCAAGCTCCTCACCGGACGCGATGCCGCCCACAAGCGCATCGTGGACATGCTCGCCAGGGGCGAGAAGCTGCCGGTGGACCTGCGCGGCCGCTTCATCTACTACACCGGCCCGGTGGACGCGGTGCGCGACGAGGTGGTCGGCCCCGCGGGCCCCACGACCAGCTCGCGCATGGACAAGTTCGTCGAACCGGTGCTCGCCGAAACGGGTCTCATCGGGATGGTGGGCAAGAGCGAGCGCGGCCCGGTGGCGATCGAGTCGATCCGCAAGCACGGCGCGGTGTACTGCATCGCCGTGGGCGGCGCGGCGTACCTCGTCTCGAAGTCGATCCGCGCCTCGCGCGTGCTCGCGTTCGAGGACCTCGGGATGGAAGCGATCCGCGAGTTCGAGGTGAAGGACATGCCGGTGACCGTCGCCGTCGATTCCCAGGGCAACGCCGTGCACAAGAGCGGCCCGGCCCAATGGCGTGCGCGCATCGGCAAGATCCCCGTCGCGGTGGCCTGAGGCGAACGCTTCCCATGCCCAGGGCCGCGCTGCAGGCGAGCGGCTCGGCGGACGCGCTTTGGCTCGCGCGCGAGTCGGGTGCGCGAGGACCGCTCCTCATCGTCACGGCCTCCGCCCATGACGCGGAACGCCTGCGCGAGGAGATCGCGTGGTTCGATCCGAAGCTGCGCGTGCACCGGCTCCCCGACTGGGAGATCCTGCCCTACGACCAGTTCTCGCCGCACCCGGACCTGGTTTCGGAGCGCCTGGCGACGCTGTGGCAGCTCGCGCACGGCGCGTTCGACGCCGGCATCGTTCCCGTCACCACGGCGCTGCAGCGCCTGCCGCCGCGCGCGTACCTCGCGGCGCGCACGTTCTCGCTGCGCGCCAAGGAGCGCCTCGACCTCGAGGCGCTGAAGGCGCAGCTGGCGCTCGCGGGCTACGCGCACGTGCAGCAGGTGATGAGCCCCGGCGAGTTCTGCGTGCGCGGGGGACTCATCGACCTCTATCCCACCGGCAGCGCGGTGCCGTATCGCATCGATCTCCTGGGCGAGGACATCGAGACCATCCGCACCTTCGACGTGGACACGCAGCGCTCGATCTATCCGGTGTCGGAAGTGCGCATGCTTCCGGCGCGCGAGTTCCCCCTCGACGAGGAGGGCCGCGCGCGCTTCCGCGAGTCCTTCCGCGAGCGCTTCGAGGGCGATCCCACCAAGAGCCGCATCTACAAGGACGTGTCGAGCGGCATCGCCCCCGCCGGCGTCGAGGCCTACCTGCCGCTCTTCTTCGACGCGACCGCGACGTCTCCAGGACTACGTGCCGGCAAACGCCACCTGGGTGCTGCACGGCGACGTGCCGGAAAGCGCCGAGGCGTTCTGGAAGGACCTCAAGTCGCGCCACGAGCTGCTGCGCGGCGACCGCGACCGGCCGCTGATGGAGCCGCGCGAGCTCTATGTGCCGGTCGAGGATTTCTTCGTGGCCCTGCAGGAGCGCCCGCGCATCGACATCCGTGCGCAGATCGCGCCTTCGCTGCCGTCGCTCGACGTCGATCGCCGCTCCGTCGAGCCGCTCGCGCGCGCTCAAGCAATTCGTCGACGATTTCGACGGCCGCGTGCTGATCGTCGCCGAGAGCGCGGGACGCCGCGAGACGCTGTCCCAGTTCCTGCGCGAGCACGACGTCCATCCCGCGCTGGTGGACGACTGGAGCCGCTTCGTCGCAGTCGACCCATCCGCTCGCGATGACGCTTCGGGCCCGTCGCCGCGGGCTTCCTGCTGCCCGAAGAGAGATCGCCGTCGTCACGGAGGCGGAGCTCTACCCCGGGCAGGTGCGGCAGGCGCGCCGCCGCGATGCCGCGCGCGAGGTCGAGCGCCGAAGGCATGGTGCGCGACCTGGCCGAGGTGAAGGCCGGCGACCCGGTCGTCCACAGCCAGCATGGCATCGGCCGCTACCTCGGGCCTCGTGACCCTCGACCTCGGCGAGGGCGAAATGGAGTTCCTGCACCTCGAGTACGAGGGCGGCGACAAGCTCTACGTGCCGGTGTCGCAGCTGCACGCGATCAGCCGCTACACGGGCGCCGCGCCGGAGTCGGCCCCGCTGCACCGCCTGGGCAGCGGCCAATGGGAGAAGGCGAAACGCAAGGCCGCGCGCCAGGTGCGCGACACGGCGGCCGAGCTGCTCGACCTGTACGCGAAACGCCTCGCGCGCGAGGGCTTCGCGTTCCCGTTGAAGCTCCAGGAATACGAGGCGTTCGCGGCGACCTTCCCGTTCGAGGAGACGCCCGACCAGGCCGAGGCCATCCAGTCGGTGATCGTGGACATGACGATGGGCCGCCCGATGGACCGCCTGGTGTGCGGCGACGTGGGCTTCGGCAAGACCGAGGTCGCGATGCGCGCCGCTTTCATCGCGGTGGCCGCGGGCAAGCAGGTGGCGATCCTGGTGCCGACGACGCTGCTCGCCGAGCAGCACTTCGAGAACTTCAGCGACCGCTTCGCCGGCTTCCCGGTGCGCATCGCCGAGCTCTCGCGCTTCCGCAGCCCGAAGGAAGTCGCGAAGTCGCTCGCAGGGGCTCGCGGGCGGCGCGATCGACATCGTGATCGGCACCCACAAGCTGATCCAGAAGGACGTGATCTTCAAGAACCTCGGCCTCGTGATCATCGACGAGGAGCACCGCTTCGGCGTGCGCCAGAAGGAGGAGCTGAAGAAGCTGCGCGCCGAGGTGGACGTGCTGACGCTCACCGCCACGCCGATCCCGCGCACGCTCGCCATGTCGCTCGAGGGCCTGCGCGACTTCTCGGTCATCGCCACCGCGCCGCAGCGCCGTCTCGCGATCAAGACGTTCGTGCACCGGCTCTCCGACGGCATCGTGCGCGAGGCGGTGCTGCGGGAGCTCAAGCGCGGCGGCCAGGCCTACTACCTCTACAACGAGGTGGAGACCATCGAGAACCGCAGGGCGGAGCTGGAGGCGCTGCTGCCCGAGGCGCGCATCGCGGTCGCGCACGGGCAGATGCGCGAGCGCGAGCTCGAAGCCGTGATGCGCGACTTCTACCACCAGCGCACCAACCTGCTGCTGTGCTCGACCATCATCGAGACCGGCATCGACGTGCCGACGGCGAACACGATCCTCATCCACCGCGCCGACCAGCTTCGGCCTCGCCCAGCTCCACCAGCTGCGCGGGCGCGTGGGCCGCTCGCACCACCAGGCCTACGCGTATCTCCTCACGCCGCCCGAGGAAGCGCTCTCCGCCTCGGCGAAGAAGCGCCTGGAGGCGATCCAGATGATGGAAGACCTGGGCGCGGGCTTCTACCTCGCGATGCACGACCTCGAGATCCGCGGCGCCGGCGAGGTGCTGGGCGAGTCGCAATCGGGCGGCATCCACGACGTGGGCTTCGCGCTCTACACCGAGATGCTCGAGCACGCGGTGAAGTCGCTCAAGAAGGGAAAGGAGCCGGACCTCTCGCGCCCGCTCGACGTGGCGACCGAGGTGAACCTGCACGCCCCGGCCCTGCTTCCCGAGACCTATTGCGGCGACGTGCACGAGCGGCTGGTGCTCTACAAGCGGCTCGCCAACTGCGCGAGCGACGAGGAGCTCGAGCGCCTCACCGAGGAGCTGGTGGACCGCTTCGGGCCGCTGCCGGATGCCGGCGCGCGTGCTGCTCGAGTGCCACAAGCTGCGCATCCAGGGCGCGCCGCTGGGCGTGCAGAAGATCGACGCCGCGCCCTCCGGCATCGTGGTCCAATTCGTGCCGGAGCCGCCGGTGGACGCGCGCCGCATCCTGGCACTCGTGCAATCGGGCCGCATCTACCGGCTGCCCGGCCCCGACCGCGTGAGGATCGAGATGAAGCACGACGACCTGCGCCAGCGCTCGAGCGAAGTGCGGCAATTCCTGAAGAAGCTGGCCTGACGTGGACCTGATCATCCAGGGCGACGACGTCTCCACGCCGGACCTCAAGGCGCTCTGCCGCATGGCGGGCGGCGCGGCGATCGAACGCGCGTCCGGCGAGGCATTCCGCATCACGAAGGCGGATCCGGCGGCGCGCGACGAGGTGGCGGCCCATTGCGCGAACGCGAGGCTCGACTGGGGATTCGTCGCCGAGGGCCGCGCGCTCGCGGATTTCGCGCTGCTCGCGATGGACATGGACTCGACCCTCATCTCGATCGAGTGCATCGACGAGATCGCCGATTTCGCGGGACGCAAGGCGGAAGTGGCGGCGGTGACCGCGGCCGCGATGCGCGGCGAGATCGACTGGCCCGAAAGCCTGCGACAGCGCGTGGCCGCGCTCGCCGGCCTGGACGCCGGCTGCCTCGACAGCGTCTACGTCGAGCGCCTGCGCCTCAACCGCGGCGCCGAGCGCCTCATCACGGCGGCGCGGCGCGCCGGGGTGAAGACCCTGCTCGTCTCGGGCGGCTTCACCTACTTCACCGACCGCGTGCGCGAGCGCCTGGGCATCGACTACGCGTACTCGAACGTGCTCGTCGTGGAGCATGGCAAGCTCGCGGGCCGGGTCACGGGGCCGCTGGTGGACGCGCAGGGAAAGGCGGGGCACGTGGCGCGCCTGAAGCGCGAGCTGGGCATCGCGCGCGAGCGCGTGCTCGCGATCGGCGACGGCGCGAACGACCTCGCGATGCTCGCCGAGGCCGGCACGAGCATCGCGTACCACGCGAAGCCGGTGGTGCGCGAAAAGGCCGACTACGCGCTGGACTACGCGGGCCTGGACGGCGTGCTCAACTTGTTCCCGGAATCGGGCTCATCGTCCTTGCCCCGGCGCGGAAGCGGAAAATAAACGTACGCCGGTTGCGGCACGGCCGACTGGCGGCGATCGGCCCAGGTCTCCAGGTCCTGGGGACGATCCCACCAGGTGAGCCTGTTCTTCTTTTGTTGCTCGATCACCTGGGGATTCTTCCGGACGAAGTCGCGCAGGAAGCGGGTCATTTCGGATTCGTACATGGATTCGTCCCGGGTCAGGATACAAATAATTGATTCAGCATCATTTTATCACCGATAATCGGAAGCTGATGCGGCTCACCTATCCGCGCTCCTTCCTCGCGCTGCTCCTGATCGGGTTCTCGATCGTCGCCGCTCCCCTGCTCTTCGCCCTGCTTTCGAACGCGATCGCCTTCGAGCGGCTGGCGGGGCTCTCGGAGCAGGCGGTGCATTCGGCGGTGCGCGTCACGCAATCGAGCCGCGCGCTGCTCTCGGCCATCACCGCGCTCGAGCGTTCGGCGCGCCAATACGCGGTGGCGGGCGAGGCCACGTTCCTCGACGCCTACCGCGCCAACCGCGAGCGCTACCTTGCGATCGCCGCGCGAGCTGGACGGCATGGCGCTGTCCGATGGCCAGCGCTCGGAGGCTGGTCGCGATCCGGCAGCAGGAGCAGGCGATCAACGACACTGGTGGTGAAGATGGGGCCGGTGCCCGCGCTCTCGCAGCGCCTGCCGCGCGAGTTCGACGCGCTGGTGGAGCGCGCGCAGGAGCTCGTGCAGCTGGGCGACCACGTGATCGACGCAGGGCATCGAGGAGTTGAGGGCCCAGGCGGAGCAGTCGCGCAACAGCGTATTCTGGCTGATGATCGCGCTCATTCCGACGGCAGTCGCCCTCATCGCATCGTTCACGTTCCTCATCGCGCGCCCGATCACGCAGGTGAGCTCCAGCATCCGCGCGCTGGGCGAAGGCCATTTCGCGAAGCCGATCCGCATCGACGGCCCGGGCGACATGGTGCGCCTGGGCGAGCAGCTCGACTGGCTGCGCGAGCGGCTGGTGACGCTCGAGGCGCAGAAGACGCGCTTCCTGCAGCACATCTCCCACGAGCTGAAGACCCCGCTCACGGCGCTGCGCGAAGGCTCCGACCTCCTCTCCTCGGGCGTGGTGGGCAACCTCAACGCCGAGCAGCGCGAGATCGCGCGCATCCTGCAGGAGAACTCGATCGAGCTGAGGAAGCTCATCGAGGGCCTGCTCAACTACAGCGCCGTGCACGCGCAGGCCTCCTACCTCGACGCGAGGATCGTCCCGCTGCGCGAGGTGGTGCGGCGCGTCGTGAACGACCGCAAGCTCGCGATCGTCGCCAAGGGCATCCGCATCGAGCTCAACTGCGAGAACGTGGCGGCGTATTGCGACGAGGAGAAGGTGCGGGTGGTCCTGGACAACCTCCTGTCCAATGCGGTCAAGTACTCGCCCGAGCTGCGGCCTCGTCTCGATCAAGCTCTACAAGGAGCGCGGCGACGCGGTGTTCGAGGTGATGGACGAGGGCCCCGGGATTCCGCCGACCGAGCGCGAAAGGATCTTCGAGGCGTTCTATCGCGGCACCGACGTCGCCGACCTCCGCGATGAAGGGCAGCGGCCTGGGCCTCTCGATCGTGAAGGAATACGTGACGCTGCATCGCGGTGCGATCGAGGTGCTGGAGGGCCCGGGCGCGCACTTCCGCATCCGCATCCCGCGCCGCAAGAGCGAAAGCGCCGAGGCCGCGGCATGAAGCCCGTCGTCGTCGCGATCCTCGCCTCGCTGCTGGGTGCGTGCTCGGCGCTCGACACCGCCGCACCCGGGCTCGCGCGCGCCGGCGAAGGCCGCTCCGCGGCCGACGACCTCGCCCTCTATCTCGGCGAGCTGCATGGCATGAGCGAAGCGGACCTGGCCTCGGAAGCCGCGCGCCAGCGCGGGCTCGCCGCTCGCGGGCCGGGCGACGTGGCACGCGTCAAGGCGGCGCTCGCGCTCTCGCTCGTTGCGCATTCCGACGAGGCGGAGATCCTCGCGCTCGTCGAGCCGGTCGCCGCAGGCCGCGAGACCCCCGCGCAAGTCCGGGCGATGGCAAGCTTCTTGCAAGCAGTTGCTACGGAACGCCGCCGGCTGCGGGAGAGCGCCGCGGCGGCCGGGACGCGATTGCGCGAGGAGCGCCGCTCCCACGAGCAGGAGAAACAGCGCGCCGACGCGCTGCAGGAGCGCGCCGCGCAGCTGCAGCAGAAGCTGGACGCCCTTTCCGAGCTCGAGAAGAGCCTCTCCGACAGACAACCCCCGAGCCGCTGAATGCCCAACAAAGGAAAAGCATCGCTGTTGCTGGTTGACGACGACCCCGATTTGCTGCGGCTGCTCGCGATCCGCCTGAAAGCCAATGGATACGCCGTGACCGCCGTGGACAGCGGACGGCGCGCGCTCGCCGCCATCGGCGCCGCGCGCCCCGACCTCGTGCTCACGGACCTGCGCATGGAGGGGATGGACGGCATGGCGCTCTTCCGCGAGATCCAGGCCTCCTACCCGGGCTTGCCGGTGATCATCCTCACCGCGCACGGAACGATCCCCGATGCCGTGGACGCGGTGAAGAAGGGCGTGTTCGGCTACCTCACGAAGCCCTACGATCCCGACGAGCTGCTCGGCCAGATCGAGCGGGCGCTCACGCTGCATGGCGGATCGAGCGCGATGCAGGCGGGCGTGGGACAGGTCTGGCGCGAGGACATCGTGACGCGCTCCTCGCTCATGGAGGACCTCCTCGCCAAGGCGCAGCGCGTGGCCGCGGGCGACGCGAGCGTGCTGATCCAGGGCGAGAGCGGCAGCGGCAAGGAGCTGCTCGCGCGCGCCATCCATCGCGCGAGCCCGCGCGCCAACGAGCCGTTCGTCGCGATCAACTGCGGCGCGATCCCCGAGACGCTCCTCGAGAGCGAGCTCTTCGGCCACACCAAGGGCTCCTTCACCGGCGCCATCGCCGACCAGCGCGGCCTCTTCGTCGCCGCCGACAAGGGCACGCTCTTCCTCGACGAAATCGGCGACATGCCGCTGCCGCTGCAGGTGAAGCTGCTTGCGCGTGATCGAGACGCGCGAGGTGCGCCCGATCGGCGCCACGCGCTCGATCCCGTTCGACGTGCGGATCATTTCCGCGACGCACCGCGACCTCGCGAACGAGAAGGAAGCAGGCACCTTTCGCGAGGACCTCTACTACCGGCTCAACGTCGTGTCGCTCAAGCTCCCGTCGCTCGACGAGCGGCCCGAGGACATCCCGCTCCTCGCCGACCATTTCCTCACCCGGCTGGCACCCCGCTACGGCCGCGACAAGGCGTCGTTCTCGCCCGAGGCGCTGGAGCTGCTGGTGAAGGCGAAGTGGCCCGGCAACGTGCGCCAGCTCTACAACGTGGTGGAGCAGTCGATCGCGCTGTGTCCCACGCCGATCATCCCGCAGGCCTTCGTCGAGCAGGCGATCCAGGTGGAGATGCACGAGATGACGTCGTTCGAGGACGCGCGCAAGCGCTTCGAGCGCGACTACCTCACCCGCATCCTCAAGCTCACGCAGGGCAGCGTCACGCAGGCGGCGAAGCTCGCGCGCCGCAACCGCACCGAGTTCTACAAGCTGTTGCAGCGCCACGGCATCGAGGCGGCGATCTTCAAGAGCGAGGTCAAGTAGCGCGTAGCCGTGACGCGACGCGCCGTGGCTGTCGCTCTACAACGACGTGGATTTCTCCAAACGATTCAAGGGGTTGTGGTCCACGGGCGACAACCCTGTCGCTGGCCGGAGACACCCGCATCGGTTTCCCCCGACAAGGTGCCCGGGGCGAAAACGACAAATCCTTGATCCGTAAACCATTTGAAGAAGTGGCACCGTCCTTGCTCGTAGGACTCCGTGCGCCTTGTGGGGCGGATGACGAATCTGCCCCGTTTTTTTTTGCGCTCAGAACCGGTAGCGCGCCGGTGATCCCGGCCATCCAGTTGCGGCCCGGGGCCGATTCGAAGAAACGGCGGTTGGCCTCGTTCACGATCACCGAGCCCGCATAGTGCCGGTCCGTGGCGTTGTCGAGGCGCACCAGCGGCTCGATCTCGAGCGCTCCGTTGCGATAGCGGAAGCCGGCGCGCAGGTTGACCACTTTCGCCTGGGCCGTGAAGTCGCTGTTGATGTCGTCCACGTAGAGCCGCCCGGCGTACACGAACTCGACGGCCGCATTCAGCCCGGCCCATCCCCAGCGTGGCGCGTAGGCGAGCTCCGCATAGCCGCTGCGCTCCGGCGTGCCCGGCAGGCGGTTGCCCGCCGCCACCGGCACCGCGGCCGCCCCGGCGCCGCTCACGAACGTGTCGTCGAAGCGTGCGCTGAGCAGCGTGAACGCGAGCTGCGTGCTCCACTCCGGCGTCCACTGCGCCGAGTGCAGCAGCTCCACGCCGCGGCGCGTCGTGCGTCCCGCGTTGCGGAACGTGGAGCGCCCGCCGGTGTTCACGTCCACCACCAGCTCGTCGTCCGTGCGGATGTCGTACACCGCGACGTCGAGCGCCTGGCCGCTGCCGCGCCACTTGCCGCCCATCTCGAGGTGGCGGCTGTGGGAAGCCTTGAGGTCGGTGTTGAGGCCCGAGGCGTTGTTGCGGTACGCGAGCTCCGTGAACGTCGGGGTCTCGAAGCCGCGGCCGGCGTTCACGTAGAAATTGAGGCGCGGGTGGGCGTGCCAGGTGAGGCCCGCGACCGGATTGGTTCCGTTGTAGTCGATCGTGCCGCTGTCGTCCGGATTGCCGGGGACGATGTAGTGGTCGTTGGTCTCGAAACGCACGCGCGTCGCGCGCACTCCGGCGATGGCGCTCCACGCGTCGCCGAAATCCGCCGAGCCCTGCAGCAGCGCGTCGGTGCTCGACACGTAGTCGTCCTCGTCGCGCTTGAGCGCCCCGCGCGCGCCGTTCTGGTTGATGTAGCCCTGCCGGTCGTCGTGCATGCGGTCGTAGGTGACGCCCGCCAGCAGGCGCGCGGTCGCCTGCGCGCCCAGCGCGAAGCGGCGCGCGAGCTGCAGGCCCGCGCCCTCGTAGTCGCGGTCGAACACCACGATGCCGCCGCTCGACGTCGCGGGAACCTGCGCGGCGAGCGGCACGCCCAGCGCGTTGTCGAGATGGCGCTGGCCGTAGTAGACGCGGCCGCTGAGCGTCGTGTCCGCGTCGAAGCGATGCTCGACGAGGCTGCCGGCCTGGTCCTGGCGCACGCTCTTGCGCGTGTCGTTCTGGATCGCGATGGGCTGGGTCTGGCGCGGGTCCTGCTCCCACTGCGCGCGCGTGAGGCCGAGCGGATCCTGCGCCTTGGGCTGGTCGAACACGTTCACCGTGGTGACGACGCGGGTCCCCTGCGCGGCCTGCCAGGCCCACTTCGCGTTGACGATCTCGCGCGTGGCCGCGCTGTGGTCGCGATAGCCGTCGGTGTCGAAGCGCGAGGCGTCGACGGTGAACGCGTGCGGGCCCGTGGTCGTCGCGAACTGCACGTCCTCGCGGTGCATGCCATACGACCCCGCGGCGTAGCCGGCGGAGAGCGTGGGCTCCGGCGCGCCGCTTCGCGTGAACACCTGCACGACGCCGCCCGCGGCGTTGCCGTAGAGCAGCGCCAGCGGGCCGCGCAGCACCTCGACGCGCTCGGCCGACGAGAGACTGATCGAGGAAAGCTGGCCCTGCCCGTCGGGCATCGTCGCGGGAATGCCGTCGACGATCACCCGCAGGCCGCGGATGCCGAACGTGGAGCGCGCGCCGAAGCCGCGGATCGACACCTGCAGGTCCTGCGCGTAGTTCTGGCGGTTGAGCGCCGCTATGCCGGGAATGCGCGTGAGCGCCTCCGACAGGTTCACCTGCGGGCCCGCGATGGTGATCACGTCGGCGCCGATGGCATTCACGGCGGCCGGCGCGTCGAACACGCTGGATTCCCCGCGCGTGGCCGACACGACGACCGTGTCGAGCGGCACCGGGGGCGGCGCTTTCTGCCCGTACGCCGAAGAACAGGCGAGGGCCGCGGCAAGGAGGGCGCAGGCGTTCTTCAGGGCGTGTCTTTCGCCTGGATGAGAATCGGAAGCGTACCATTGCGAGAGCATCGGGATATCCTCGTCAACGACGGCTTGTGGCAGACGCGACAGGCGGTCTAGGATCGTCAAGCGACGAGTCGCTTCGCGCGGCCAAAAGCCGTCGTTGGCGGCAAACGGCGGATAACAAGAAACCAATCCCAGTTGGTTCTCGTACGGGCACGGATTTGCATTCGTTCAGCCGACGATCAAATCACGCAAAGTCCCACGGCTAACCCAAGAGGAGAGAGACATGAAACCAAAGAATGAAAAGAACATGAGGCCGAACGTGCTGTTCCTGGCTGTCTGCCTGGCGTTCTCGTTGTCGGCAAGCACGAGCTTCGCGAAGGACGACGATGCCGCCCTGGAGAAGCTGGGCGCCTTCAAGCGGACCGATGCGCCTGCGATGAAGAGCGTGCCGCAAGACCGCCAGTACGCGGAGAACCTGAAGAAGGTCCTGCAGCAGATCAGGCTGCCGGACGGCTTCAAGATCGAGCTGTTCGCCATCGTGCCCAATGCGCGCGGCATGGCGGTCAGCCGCAACACGGCCACGGTGTGGGTCGGAACGCTGAAGAACACGGTCTATTCGGTGAACGACCGCGACATGGACAATGTCGCCGACACGGTCGACGAATTCAGCCCGAGCATCAAGTTCGATCTTCCCGCCGGCGCCTGCTACTCGCCCGACGGGTTCCTGTTCATCGCCGAGCGCAACCGCGTGATGATGTTCCCGGCGGCGGAATACTTCCAGCAAGGTTCCGACACGGTCGCGATCCCGGTCGTGAAGCAGGGCGACCTGATTCCGCCCGATGAAGAATCGTACAACCACACCGCGCGCGCCTGCGTGATCGGCCCCGACAACAGGATCTACATCACGCTCGGGCAGCCGTTCAACGTGCAACCGCAGGAAAAGATCGATCTGTACCGGAAGGTGGGCATCGGCGGCATCGTCAGCTTCACCAGGGACGGGAAAGATCGCAAGGTCGTCGCGACCGGGATCCGCAACTCCTCGGGGCTCGCGTTCAACCCCAGGGACAAGAGCCTGTGGTTCACCGACAACCAGGTCGACGGCATGGGAGACGAGATACCTCCGGGCGAGCTGAACAAGATTCCCGCGGTGAACGGGGCGCTCCAGATGGGGGGATGGTACGGCGCCCCGTATTACGGCGGTGGCAGCACGCGAACCGACGAGTACAAGGACAAGCCGATTCCCAAGGAACTCGCCGACCATTACGTCAAGCCGCAGGTGGAGATGGTGGCGCATGCCGCGGACCTGGGCATGATGTTCTATACGGGCAAGATGTTCCCCGCCAAGTACCAGAACGCGATCTTCAACGCCCAGCATGGCTCATGGAACGCCGTGAAACCCAGGGGCGCCAGGGTCATGGTCACCTACCTGGACGACAAGGGCAACGCCGTGAAGACGGAGCCGTTTGCCGAAGGCTGGATGAATGACGAAGGCGTCTACCTCGGCCGGCCGGTCGACGTGAAGCAGTATTCCGACGGCTCGATCCTGGTATCGGACGACAAGGCCGGCGCCGTCTACCGCATCTCCTATCAAGGCAAGTAGCGAAGCCGGAAGATGGGCGGGCTGGGCCGGATGCCCGGCCCGCTTCCTTTTGGAGAACAGGAAAATGCACGCATCGAAGAGAGTCTTGCTCGCCCTGTCCCTGCTGCTGGCTGCTGCCTCCGGCTCGCTGGTTGTGCCGGCTCTGGCTGGCGACGCCGCAGCGGCGCGTGCCAAGGCACAGGCCCTATGCCAGAACTGTCATGGCGAGAACGGCGTGGCGGTCCTGCCCGGCGCGGCGAACCTGAGCGGCCAGCAGAAGGAATACCTTACGGCGCAACTGCGCGCGTTCCGATCGGGCAGCCGCCAGAATGAGCAAATGAGCATCATCGCGAAGACGCTCACGGATGCCGACATCGAGAACCTGGCCGAGTGGTATTCCGCGATCAAGGTGACCGTCGAGATGCCGAAGTGAACCGGAGCTACTCGGCCTTGATGCCGGCTTCCTTGAAAAGCCGCCCGTAGCGCGCGAGCTGGTCGCGGGTCGCCGCGCCCAGCTCCTCCGGCGAGCTGCCGCGCGGCGTGAGGCCCTGCTCGTTGAGCTTCTCGCGCACCTGCGGATCGGCGAGCGCCTTGAGGATCGCGTCATTGAGGCGCGCGACGACGTCGCGCGGCGTCCCGGCCGGCGCCATCACCGCGAACCACGAGTTGAACTGGAAGCCGGGCATGCCCGATTCGGAGACCGTCGGCGCGTCGGGGAACTGCGGGTGGCGCGCGGGCGTGGCCACGCCGATCAGCCGGAGCTTCCCGCCGCGCACGAGCCCCGCGACAGTGGCGAGGCCCTGGAACGCCACCGGCACTTCGCCCGCCGCGACGCCGAGCGCAGCCTGCGAGGCTCCCTTGTACGGCACGTGCGTGAGCTCGATCCCCGCGTTCGAGGCGAACACCGCCATCGCGATGTGCTGCGGGACTGCCGATGCCGCCGGATCCGAAGTCGATCTTGCCCGGCCGCGCCCTGGCGTCGGCGATGAGATCCGCGGCGCTGCGGTACGGCGCGGCGTTGTTCGCGACGAGCCCCCACTCCACGGTCGCCACGAGCGACACCGGCTCGAAGTCGCGCAGGATGTCCCAGGGAATCTTCGGATACATGTTGGGCAGCATCGTCATGATGCTGTCGTTGAAGCCGCCGATGGTGTAGCCGTCGGGCGCGGACTTGGCCACGCGGTCGGCGCCGATCTGGCCCGAGGCGCCGGGCTGGTTCTCGATCACCACCTGCTGGCCGAGCGTCGTGGACATGTGCTGCGCGACGATGCGCGCCGCGTTGTCTACGGCGCTCGCCGCGGCGAGCGGCACGATCATCTTGATCGGCTTCACCGGGTACGGCTGCTGCGCGGCGGCCAACGACGCAAGCGACAGCGCGAGCGCGGCGAGCGCGATGCGTTGCGGCAACCCCATGGCGATTCCCCCTAGTTGGTGCGCAGCGGCGGGATGTCCAGCTGCTCGGCGAGGCGGTCGAGAGTTTGCACGAGCTGGGGCGCGATGGCGATCCCCTCCTTGCGCTGCCGGACGGACTTCTCGTGGCTCTGCTCGCCCGGCATGAGGATGCGCTCGACGCCGGGCAGGCGCTCGGAGCCGCGCAGGTCGCGGATCAGCTTGTCCACGCTGTCCTTGAACTGCGCGACCTCGCCGAACGCGGACGGGTCGATCGCCACGATCGCCTGGCCGGTGTTGGTGGGCGTCTGCGCGTCCTGGTTGAAGTCGATCACGTCGCGCCCCATGGCGGCGCCGTTGAGGGTGCCGGCGAGCAGCCCGACCACGAGGGCGAGCCCGTAGCCCTTGTAGCCGCCGATGGGCAGCAGGAAGCCCTCGCCCGCGCGCCGGGGATCGGTGAGCGGCTTGCCCTCGCGGTCGATCATCCAGCCCTCGGGCATCGGCTCGCCGCGCGCGGCCTTCGCCTTCACCTTGCCGTACGCGGCCACGGTCGTCGCCATGTCGAGCACGATCGGCGGCTCCTCGCCGGCGGGAATCGCCGCGGCGATGGGGTTGGTCGAGAGCAGCATCTCCAGCCCGCCCCAGGGCGGCAGGTGATTCGCGTTGCCGACGGCGAAGTAGAGGCCCAGCATGTCGTGCGCGCAGCATCATGCGCGCATAGAGCGAAGCGGGCCCGGCGTGGTTGCTCCAGTGCGCGCCGACCCACGCGACGCCCGCGGCGCGCGCCTTCTCGATCGCGATCTCGGCGGCGCGCTTCATCACGAGGTGGCCCATGCCGTTGTCGCCGTTCGACGAGCGCCATCGCCGCGCGCTCCTTCACCACGCGGATGTCCGGGTGCAGGTTCATGCCGCCCGCGCGGATGCGCCTGAGATACGGGCGCGAGGCGGATCACGCCGTGGCCGTCGGAACCGCTGCAAGTCGGCCTCGGCCATGAGCGTCGCCACGACCTGCGCGTCGGCCGCCGGCATGCCGACGCTCTCGAACGCGAGCGCGATGAAGTAGCGCAGGCGCCCGTAGTCGACGCGGATCGGCTCGGCGCTCAGCCCGCCTCCTCGATCCACGCGGCCTGGATCGCCTCGAGGATCTTCTCGCCCGAGCGGTTGGGATCGTCTTCGAATCCTTCGAGCGCGAGCACCCACGCGCGCAGGTCGACGAAGTTCACGCGCTCCGGGTCCACGTCGGGATGGGCGTCGGCCAGCGCGATCGCGATCTCGCGCGTGTCGATCCATTTCATTTGCGGCTCTCCGAAACCTGGTTGATGGTGTACTTCGGGATCTCGACGGTGACCGGCTCGCCGGCGACCTTCGCCTGGCACGACAGGCGCGAGGTGAGCTCGAGCCCCCACGCCTTGTCGAGCAGGTCGTCCTCCTTCTCGCGTCGCCGGCTCGAGCGAATCGTATCCCTTCGCGGACGATCACGTGGCAGGTCGTGCAGGCGCAGCTCTGCTCGCAGGCGTGCTCGATGTCGATGTCGCTGGTCGAGGAGCGAGGCGCAGATCGACAGTCCCGGCCGCGCCTCGATCGACCGCGCCTTCCGGGCAGAACGTCTCGTGCGGCAGGACGGTGAGCTTGGTCATTTCGCGCACTTCGTCCACGCTGCGGCCCGCGAGCGCGCCAGCGCGATCGGCGCGGTCCATGCGGCGCGCGGCGAACGCCTCGCTCGCGCGGTTGAGCGCCTCGATCGCCGACTTGATCGCGCGGTAGTCCGTGCCGTCGCGCGCGCGCTCGAGCGCGGCCACACCCGCGTCGAGCGCCGGCGCGCTCCTCGCCCCGCAGCAGGTCGCCATCCTTCCCGAGCGCGGCGCGCACCGCCGCGAGCAGCGATTCGGCCTCGACGCGCTGCTCGGCGAGCGCGCGCGCGTCGCGATCCTCGCCGGCGTGCGAAAAGCCCTCCTGCAGCATGCGCGCGACCTCGTCGTCGCGAAAGCCCGTAGGAAGGCTTCACCACGATCGACGATTCGACGCCCGTGGTCTTCTCGCGCGCCGACACCGAGAGCAGCCCGTCGGCGTCCACCTGGAACGTGACCTGGATGCGCGCCGCCCCCGCCACCATCGGCGGGATGCCGCGCAGCTCGAAGCGCGCGAGCGAGCGGCAGTCGCCCACCAGCTCGCGCTCGCCCTGCACGACGTGGATCGCCATCGCGGTCTGGCCGTCCTTGAACGTGGTGAACTCCTGCGCGCGCGCCACGGGAATCGTGGAATTGCGCGGAATCACGCGCTCCACCAGCCCGCCCATGGTCTCGAGCCCCAGCGAAAGCGGGATCACGTCCAGCAGCAGCCAGTCGTCGCCCGGCGCGCGATTGCCCGCGAGCACGTTGGCCTGGATCGCGGCGCCGAGCGCCACCACCTGGTCGGGATCGAGGTCCTTCAGCGGCGGCTTGGCCGAAGAACGTCTCCACCGCGCGCTGCAGGTGCGGCATGCGCGTGGCCCCTCCCACGAGCACCACGCCGTCGAGGCCGCCGCGGATCGAGCTTCGCGTCGCGAAGCGCCTTGCGCGTGGGGCCCAGCGTCTTCTGCACGAGATGCGCCGGTGAGCTGCTCGAACTCGTCGCGGCGCGAGCTGCAGGTGGACCTTCTGGCCGTACGAAAGCGTCACGCGGATGTCGGCGTGCTTCGTGCGCGGACAAGCCGCTCCTTCACCTCCCGCGCCGCCGCGAGCAGCCGGCGCGTGTCGCCGTCCGCCGCGCGTCGGCGAGCCTGTGGCCCACGCGCCAGTGCGTCGCGATCGCCTGGTCGAAGTCGTCGCCGCCCAGCGCCGAATCGCCGTTGGTGGCGAGCACCTCGAAGACGCCGCGCGTGAGCTTGAGGATCGAGATGTCGAACGTGCCGCCGCCGAGGTCGAAGATCGCGAACGTGCCTTCCGAGGCGTGGTCGAGGCCGTAGGCGATGGCCGCCGCCGTGGGCTCGTTCAGCAGGCGCAGCACGTTCAGGCCCGCGAGCCGCGCCGCGTCCTTGGTCGCCTGGCGCTGCGAGTCGTCGAAGTACGCGGGCACGGTCACCACCGCGCCGAAGAGTCTCGCCGCCCAGCGCGCGCTCGGCGCGGTCGCGCAGCACCTTGAGGATCTCCGCCGAGACCTGCACCGGCGAGCGCACGCCCGCCTCGGTGTCGATCGCCACCATGCCCGGCGCATCGACGAAGCGATACGGAAGCGCGCCGTACTTGGCGACGTCGGCCACGCCGCGGCCCATGAAGCGCTTCACCGAGACGATGGTGTTGGCCGGATCGTCGGCCTGGGCGTCGCGCGCGCTCGTAGCCTACGACCACGCGGCCGCCAGCGAAGTAGCGCACGATCGAGGGCAGCAGCGCGCGGCCCTGCCTCGTCGGCGATCACCTCCGCCGCGCCGCTCTCACGGTGGCGCCACCAGCGAGTGGGTGGTCCCGAGGTCGATGCCCACCGCGACGCCGCCGCTGGTGCGGGTCGGGCGATTCGCCGGGCTCGGAGATCTGCAGCAGCGCCATGGCGCCAGGGCTCCAGCGCGTCGTCGATCTCTTCGTCGAGCTTCTCGAGGAAACGCAGCTTCCGCACGAGCGAGCAGCCCGCTTCGTAGTTGGCGGCGTCGAGCGCGCGCGCGAGCAGCTCGAGCATCTCCCGCGCGCGCGAGCGCGATGTCCGCGCGCAGGCTGCGAGCGCGTCGGCGTCGCGCGTCGCGCGCGCTTCGGCCACGCCCTCGCGCCACTCCATCTGCTGCATGAGGAAATCGGCCGGCATCGCGGTGTTGGTCTCCTCGCCCGTGTCGAAGCCCTTGAGGCCCAGGAGGTAGCGCGCGCGGTCGATCGGGTCGCGCAGCGTGCGGTACGCCTCGTTCGCGCGCGTGGCCCACTGCATCGCCATGCGGCGCTCCGACTTCGCTGCCCGGCGGCGATACCGGTCCGGATGCACGCTGGCTCTGCAGCTCCCGATAGCTGTCCTCGAGGCGCGCGGCATCCACGCCGATAGCCCACCGGCAGCCCCAGCAGCTCGAAGTGGTTGCGGCGAGAAATCGAGGGACACGTGGAAGATCGGACTCGGGGTCGGGAAACGAGAAAACCGGGGTCGGACCCCGGGTCAGGTCCGGGCGAGAGAACCCCCGGACCTACCCATGCAACGAGAACCGGGCTCCGTCCCCTGAACCGGGGCGCGACCCCTTATACGTTGAACGACTCGCCGCAGCCGCAGCGGTCCTTCTCGTTCGGGTTGTTGAACCTGAAGCCCTCGTTCAGCCCCTCGCGCACGAAGTCGAGCTCGGTACCGTCGAGGTAGGCGAGGCTCTTGGGATCGATGAGGACGCGCACGCCGTGACTCTCGAACTGCTGTGTCCTCCGGCAGCACCTCGTCGGCGAACTCGAGCTTGTAGGCGAGGCCCGAGCACCCGGTAGTCTTCACCCCAGGCGCAGGCCCACGCCCTTGCCGCGCTTCTCGATGTAGCGCTGCACGTGCTCGGCCGCGCGATCGGTGAGCGTGATCGCCATGTCAGTCCGCGGCCTTCTTCGCCGGCTCCGCTTCTCGCGCCGCCGTACTTCTTGCGGTAGTCGGCGACCGCGGCCTTGATCGCGTCCTCGGCGAGGATGGAGCAGTGGATCTTCACCGGCGGAAGCGCCAGCTCCTCGGCGATCTGCGTGTTCCTGATCGTCGCGGCCTCGTCCACGGTCTTGCCCTTCACCCACTCGGTGACGAGCGAGGAGGAGGCGATGGCGCAGCCGCAGCCGTAGGTCTTGAACTTCGCGTCCTCGATGATGCCCGTCCTTGTTCACCTTGATCTGCAGCTTCATCACGTCCCCGCACGCGGGCGCGCCCACCATCCCGGTGGCCACGCCCTCCTCGCCCTTGGCGAAGGAGCCGACGTTGCGCGGATTCTCGTAATGGTCGATGACTTTGTCGCTGTATGCCATTTCAATCTCCTAATGTGCCGCCCACTGCACCGAGTTCAAGTCCACTCCGTCCTTGTACATTTCCCATAGCGGGCTCATCTCGCGCAGCTTGCCGATGCGCTCGCGGATCAGCTTCACGGCGAAGTCGATGTCCTCGGCCGTCGTGAAGCGCCCGAGCGTGAAGCGGATCGAGCTATGGGCGAGCTCGTCGTTGCGGCCGAGCGCCCGCAGCACGTACGACGGCTCGAGGCTCGCCGACGTGCACGCCGAGCCCGAGGACACCGCCAGCTCCTTCATGCCCATGATGAGCGACTCGCCCTCGACGAAGTTGAAGCTCAGGTTGAGGTTGTGCGGGACGCGGTGCTCGAGGTCGCCGTTCACGTACACCTCTTCCATGTCGCGCAGGCCCGCGAACAGCTTGTCGCGCAGCATGCGGATGCGCTCGTTCTCCGCGGCCATCTCGAGGCGCGCGAGCCGGAACGCCTCGCCCATGCCCATGATCTGGTGCGTGGGAGCGTGCCGGAGCGCAGGCCCTTCTCGTGGCCGCCGCCGTGCATCTGCGCTTCCAGGCGCACGCGCGGGCTTGCGCCGCACGTAGAGCGCGCCGATGCCCTTGGGCCCGTAGGTCTTGTGCGCGGAGAAGCTCATGAGGTCGACCTTGAGCTTCTCCAGGTCGATCGCCACCTTGCCGGTGGCCTGCGCCGCGTCGACGTGGAAGATGATGCCCTTCGCGCGGCAGATCTCGCCCAACTCGGCGATCGGCTGGATCACGCCGATCTCGTTGTTCACCAGCATGACCGACACGAGGATGGTGTCGGGCGGATCGCCGCCTTGAACTTCTCCAGGTCCAGCAGTCCGCTCGGGCCTCGGGATCCAGGTACGTCACCTCGAAGCCCTCGCGCTCGAGCTCGCGCATGGTGTCGAGCACGGCCTTGTGCTCGGTCTTCACCGTGATCGAGGTGCTTGCCCTTGGTCTTGTAGAAATGCGCGGCGCCCTTGAGGGCCAGGTTGTCGGATTCCGTGGCGCCCGAGGTCCACACGATCTCCTTCGGGTCGCAGTTCACGAGCTTCGCCACCTCGGCGCGCGCGTTCTCCACCGCCTGCCTCCGCCTCCCATCCGAACGGATGGCTGCGCGACGCGGGGTTGCCGAAATGCTCCGTGAGCCACGGAATCATCTTCTCGGCCACGCGCGGATCGACGGGCGTGGTGGCCGAGTAATCGAGGTAGATCGATTGCTTGCGTCGTCATGGATTCAAGCGGATAACGGGTTGCTGATGCGCGGGCGCGGCCGCGCGGACCACGGTGACGGGCTTGGTGCGCTGCTTGCTCCACGAGCTGCGAGAGCTTCACGCCCGACAGGAAGCCGTAGACCGTGGTGTTCAGCTCCTCCCAGAGGTCGTGCGTCATGCAGCGCTGGTTCTCGTGGCAGTTCTCGCGCCCGCCGCACTGGGTCGAGTCGATGCACTCCTCCACCGCGCTAGATGATGTCGGCGACGGACACCTGCGCCGGATCGCGCGCGAGGTGGTATCCGCCGCCCGGGCCCGCGCACGCTCTCCACGAGCTCGCGGCGGCGCAGCTTTCCGAAGAGCTGCTCCAGGTAGGAAAGCGAAATCTTCTGCCGCTCGCTGATGCCCGCCAGCGTCACCGGACCGTCCGCGCCGTTCAGCGCGAGGTCGAGCATCGCGGTCACCGCGAAGCGCCCCTTGGTCGTGAGTCTCATGGTGTCCCTCCTTCGGATGCGCCCGGGCAATCCCGAGCGATTTAGTCAACTATACGATTTCCGACGATACAGTCAAGAATAGGCGGCTTCGTCAGCCCCGGCCCCCGGCGGCCCGGCGCGCGGTGCTCCGGATCGCCCTCCGGCGTCTCCAGCCCCTCGATGCGGCGCAGGATCTCGGCGAGCCGCCCGTCGATGTCGTCGGTGCGCGAGCCCAGCACGAGCAGCACCTTGTTCAACGGGTCGTCGAGATCGGCGCTCACCGCGTATGCATCGAACGCCATGAGCGCGGCCTCGGCGTGGCCGCGCCTGTGCTCGACGACGCGGGCCGGGATGCCCACCACGGTCGCCCCGGCGGGCACCGCCTTCACGACCACCGAGTTGGAGCCCACCTTCGCACCGTCGCCCACGACGAAGGGCCCGAGGATCTTCGCGCCCGCGCCCACCACCACGCCGCTGGCCGAGGGTCGGGTGGCGCTTGCCCTTGTTCCAGGAGACGCCGCCGAGCGTGACGCCGTGGTAGAGCGTGCAATCGTCGCCGATCTCCGCGGTCTCGCCGATCACCACACCCATGCCGTGGTCGATGAAGACGCGCCGGCCGATGGTGGCGCCCGGGTGGATCTCGATCCCGGTGAGGAAGCGGGTGACGTGGGAGCTGAAGCGCGCGAGCCAGCGCAAGCCCCATTTCCAAAGGCGTGGGAGATGCGGTGCAGCTGCAGGGCGTGGAATCCCGGATAGCAGGTGAGCACCTCCCATACCGAGCGGGCGGCAGGATCGCGCTCGAACACGCACTGGATGTCTTCGCGTATGCGGCTGAACATGGCCGGTCCTCGACGTCATCCGGCAGTATGCAGGATGGACGAAGTCTCGCATTCCCGAGTAAAATTATCAACTATTCCACGATCGAACACCTGCCGCCCGGCCACCCGCCGACCGGCGAACGCCCCCGCCATGGCCGTCCAAGGCATCCCCCGCAAATACGTCGAGTTCGTCCGCCAGCCCGACGTCGCCCGGATGCTGGTCGTCGCCATCATCGCGCGGATGCCCGTGGGCATGGTGGGCTTCTCGATGCTCATGTTCCTGCGCGAGTCCCTCGGCAACTTCGCGCTCGCGGGAACGGCGGTGGGCTCAACTTCATCGCGGTCGGCCATCGCCGCACCTTTCCAGGGACGGCTTCATCGATCGCTACGGGCCGCGCCGGCTGCTTTAGTGACGGGACGTCATGCAGCCCCTGTCCCTGCTCGCGATCCTCGCTCGCGGTGAAGCTCACCTGCCTTTCCCGGTTCGTCGCGCGAGCGCGGCGATGGCGGGCCTGTTCGCCTCGCCGATCACCACCCTCACGCGCACGTCTGGCGCCACCGCTTCGAGCGCGAAGAGGACCGGCGCACCGCCTTCGCGCTCGACGCGGTCACGATCGAGATCAATTTCACGCTCGGGCCCGCGCCATCGTGGCGGCGATCCTCGCCACCGCCGGCGCGACCGCGGCTTTCGGCGTTTCATCGCACGTGGTCGCGGGCGCCTGGCGGTGTTCATGTTCTCGCCGGCGCTGCGCTATCTCCAGCGCGAGTCCGGCGTGCGCCGCCACCTGCTGGGACCGCTCACGGAGCCGCGCCTCTGGGCCCTCTTCGTGGCGACCTTCGGCCTCGCCACTGCCGTTCGGGCCTGCTCGAGGTCGGCTATCCGGCGTACGCGACTTCGCTCGGGTTGCCCCGCCGCTCGCCGGCGCTCCTCCTCGCGGTCAACTCCCTGGGCAGCGCGACCGGGCGGCGCGCTCTACGGCGGCCTGCATTTCAAGGCGCCGGTCGAGCGGCAGTTCGCCTGCGCGCTCGGACTCATGGTGCTGCCCCTCTTCCTGCACGCGATCGTGGGCCCGGTGGCGCTCTTCGCGATCGTCGCCTTCTTCGCCGGGGCCCTCATCGCCCCGTGATCGCCGCGCAATCCGTGCTCGTGTCGCGCCTCGCCCCGTCGCACTACGCCACGGAGGCGTTCACGTGGTCGTCGACTTCATCGTGAGCGGCATCGGCGCCGGAATGGCGCTGGGCGGCCATGTGGTCGAGGCGCTGGAGCGTGCGCTCGCCTTCGTGTGTCGCGGCCGCGATCGTGGGCGCCATGGCGCTGCTGGCCCTTTCGCTCGCCCGGCCGCCCCACGGCGCCGGCGCTCGCGCCACGATAGGCGCACGCGCGCCGCGCATCGCCTCAGCGCCGCATGCGTTCCTCGAACGCGGCGAGCATCCCGCGCAGCAACTTCGCCTCCGAGCGCTCGAGGCGCGCGCGCGCGATGAGGCGGCGCAGGCGCTCCATGAGGCGCCCGGGCCGCGCGGGATCGAGATAGCCGCTCGCGACCATCGCGGCTTCCCAGTGCACGTACGAGCGACTCGGCGTCCTCCGCGGTGGCCGGCAGCGCGCGACGTCGGGACGGCCGCGGAGCGAAAGCGTGCGGCCGCGTTTGCCAGCTCGTAGCACGCGACCTGCACCGCGGCCGCGAGGTTGAGCGACGCATAGGCGGGATCCGCCGGAATCGTCACCAGCATCCGGCAGCGGCCCAGCTCCTCGTTGGTGAGCCCGAAAGTCTCGTTGCCGAACACGAGCGCCACGGGGCCGTGGGCCGCGGCCTCGATGATCTGCGGCGCGGCTTCCCGCAGGGCGCGGGGCGCATGGGACAGGTCGCGCACACGGGCGCTCAAGCCCACGGCGAGCACGCTGCCGCCGATCGCATCCTCGAGTCGATCGGTGCTCACGCGCGCGCCGTCGAGCACGTCGACCGCACCCGTGGCGAGTGCCGTCGCCTGGGGTCGGGAAAATGGCGCGGGGCCACGAGGCGCAGGTCGTCCAGGCCCATGGCCCGCATGGCGCGCGCGGCGGCACCGATGTTGCCCGGATGCCGTGGACGGGACAGGACGACCGCGATGCGGGTGAGGCACTCGTGCTTGGTCATCGCGGGATTCTGCACGAGATCCCGGGCGCGGTCGCTCCAGCGGCCCGGCAAAAAAAAAGCGGAGCGCCGCCCCCGGCGCTCCGCAGTTGCGCCCCACTCGGCGTAACCACATCGCGATGTGCTCGCTCCCAGTGTGGATCCAGATGGATGTACCCGGGCCGTCGGCATATTGCGTTACGATCGATTTATATATCGTGCGCCGATATGTATGTCAACGCGCCCCGGGTGCCGCATAGCAGAACGGCCGCCGGCGACGGGAAGGAAGACGCGATGCCCCTGAACAAGGCCGAATACGAGATGCTCGCAGCCTTCCGCTACACGCTGCGGAAGTTCCTGAATTTCAGCGAGCGCTCCGCATCCACCGTGGGCCTCACCCAGCAGCAATACCAGGCGCTGCTCTCGGTGCGCGCCCATGCCGGGCCGGAGCTGCTCACCATCAGCGAGCTGGCGCGTCAGATGCTCATCAAGCACCACAGCGCCGTCGGCATGGTCGACCGCCTCGAGAGCTGCAGCTCGTGCGCCGCGAGCATTCGGCCGAGGACCGGCGCAAGGTGGGCATCCGCCTCACCCGCAGCGGCGAGCAGGTGTTCGAGAAGCTCGCCACGGTCAATCGCGCGGAGCTCAGGCGCATCGGGCCGGACCTCGCCCGCTTCATGGACTACTTCGCGCGCACGCCCGCCGAGCCTGCTCGCCGCGCGGCCAAGCGCTGATCCCCGCGCGGGGATGGGCGTAAAATGCCCGTCTTCGAGGCCGCTTTCCCCCGCGCGCGCCGCCCTTTGCCGCCCCCTTCCCCATGCACCCCATGCTCAACACGGCCGTCAAGGCCGCGCGCAAGGCCGGCAGCATCATCAGCGCGGGCCTCCTTCGACCTCGACAAGCTCACCGTGCGCAGCAAGCACCAGAACGACTTCGTCTCCGAGGTGGACCACGCGGCCGAGGACGCGATCATCTCGGTGCTGCGCGAAGCCTATCCGCGCCACGGCTTCCTCGCCGAGGAAAGCGGCGCGCGCGACGCGAAAGCGGAATACGTCTGGGTGATCGATCCCCTCGACGGCACCACCAATTTCCTGCACGGCTTCCCGCAGTACTGCGTGTCCATCGGCCTGCTGCACAAGGGCGTGCAGCAGCAGGCGGTGGTCTACGACCCGAACCGCAACGAGCTCTTCACCGCGAGCAAGCGGCGCGGGGGCGTACCTGAACGACCGGCGCATCCGCGTGAGCCGCACCGACAAGCTGGAGGACGCGCTCATGGGCACCGGGTTTCCCTACCGCGAAGTCTCCCACCTCGACGAGTACCTGCGCATGTTCCGCAACATGACCCTCGGATGCTCCGGCATCCGCCGCCCGGCGCGGCCGCGCTCGACCTCGCGTGGGTCGCCGCCGGCCGCATCGACGGCTTCTGGGAAGTCGGGCTGTCGCCGTGGGACATGGCCGCGGGTGCGCTGCTCGTGCGCGAAGCCGGCGGGCTCGTGGGAGATCTCGCCGGCGAGGATGGATATCCTCGAGAGCGGCAGCATCGTCGCTTCCAACGGCAAGCTCTTCGCCGCGATCCTCAAGATCCTGCACGCCCGGGATTGAACGGCCGCCGGCGGGCGGCGCTTGATGCACGTCAAGGGTCGGGCACGGCGAGCCGATACGCTGGCGTGACAGCCCGGACAACCCGGGACAAGGCGCCTCGTGACGCGAGTCCTCATCGTTTACGCCACGTTCGACGGCCAGACCGCGCGCATCGCCGAGCGCATCGGGCAATGCCTGCGGCGCGACGGACACGCGGTGACCCTGCGCGGCGTAGAGGCGATCGAGGTGCTGTGGGAGATCGACACCCACGACGCCGTCATCGTCGGCGGCAGCATCCGCTACGGTCATCACTCGCCCCTGCTCGAGCACATGGTGCGCGACCGGCTCGAGGACATCGCGCGACGCCCCGGCGCGTTCTACTCCGTGTGCTTGAGCGCCGGCGGGCCGGGCGCGCGTCCCGACGTCGCGAAAGGATACCGCGACGAATTCCTGCGGCGCACCGGATGGCAGCCGGCGCTCGAGGCGAGCTTCGCCGGCGCGCTGCTCTACCGGCGCTACAACCCCTTCGTGCGCTTCATGATGCGGCTCATCGTCGGCGCGGCCGGCGGCGAGACCGACGCGTCGCGCGACTACGAGTACACCGATTGGAACGCGGTCGATCGCTTCGCCGCCGATTTCGCCGCGCGCCTACTCCCGGCGCACGCGCATCGTGACGAGGATCGACGAGTCCTCGAGCGCCTTTAGCGAGTGCGGCTCGCCGCCGCCGAGATACATCATGTAGCCACCGGGCAGCACCTGCGGGCGACCATGCGCCTTCACCTCGACGCGCCCGCGCAGGCACTGGATGGTGATGAGGCTCGGCACCTCGTGCTCGGGCAGCTCCTTTCCCGATTCCATCACGAGGCGGAACACTTCGAAGTGCTCGTCGCGCACCAGCGCCACGGAGCCGGACCCCTCGCCCGGGGCGGCATCGGAAAACAGGTCGATCGGCTCGCCGGAAGCCGCGTGGTTCGTCGCCATGGTCATCTCCGCGAAATTGCGCCTTGTTGGACAAGGTGCGGCGATTTCGTTCCGGCGCGCTACCAGTAGCCCTCGGTCGCGAGCTGGCCGGGGACGCCGCGGCGGCCGGGCTCGAGCCCGCGCTCGCGCATCCAGGCCCGCGCATCCTTGATCATGTCCGGATTGCCGCACAGCATCACGCGCGAGCACGCGGCGTCGATCGGGGATGCGGCGGCCGATTCGAGCGCCCCGCTGCGCAGCAGCTCGCCGATGCGCGCTCGCAGCGCCCCGGCCACAGCCTCGCGGGTGACGACGGGAATCACGCGCAGCCGCCGCCTTTCCTCAGGCGTGCGCCGCGCCATCGCCGCTTCCACGTCACCCGTGGCGAGCTCCGCCGCGTGGCGCGCGCTGTGCACGAGGACTACGCGCTCGTGCCGCTTCCAGGTCGCATCGTCCGAGACGATCGAGAGGAAGGGCGCGACGCCGGTGCCGGTCGCGACGAGCCACAGCACGCCGCCCGGCGCGAGCTGCGCGAGCGTGAGGAAGCCGAAGCTGCGGCGATCCACGCGGATCGCATCGCCCGGGCGCGCCGCGTCGAACAACGCATTGAAGGCGCCGCCCGGGACGCGCGTGAACTGGAACGCGAGATGGCCGGCGTCGGGCGGCGAGGCGATCGAGTACGGCCGCCAGATCACGGACTCTTCCGGCCCCAGCCCGAGTCGCGCGTAGTGTCCCGGCGTGAAGCGGAAATCCGCCGCGCGCGTGGTCTCGAACGAGACGAGGCCGGGCGTGCGGTGACGGATGGCGACCAGCCGCTCGAGCGTGGAAGGCGGGGCCGAGCCGCTGCGCGCGGCCGGCGCGACCGCGGCGCCGTGCGAAAGATCGTTCATCGGCGCTCGCCGGCGCGCGCCGCGCCCGGCCGTGGTGGCGGCATGAACACCAGAACGCGCGCGAGCTTGCGACGCGGCTCGATGAGGTCGGCGAGCGTGTGCCGGTCGAGCACGGCGAAGAAGGCCTCGAGCGCCTCGGAGAACACGCCGCGCAGCACGCACGCGGGCGCGATGCGGCACGTCGGCGCTGCGTCCTCGAAGCACTCCACGAGGCGCTTCTCCTCCGTGTCGCGCACGACCGCGCCGACGTTGATCTCCCGCGGCGCGCGCGCGAGCCTGAGGCCCCCGCCCTTGCCGCGCGCCGTCTCCACGCAGCCGCTGCGGCCCAGGTGGTGCACGACCTTGGTGAGGTGGTTCGCGGAGATGCCGTACGCCGCGGCGATGCCGGCCACGGTGGCGAGCTCGCCCTCGTGCACTCCGAGGTAGATGAGCACCCGCAGGGAGTAGTCGGAAAAGGTCGTCAGGCGCATTTGCGTCCGATCAAAAGATGTATTCGATATGTTGATTATCGCGGCGGCGCGTGCTAGATTCAAGATGTATCTTAGATACATCTTCAATACCCGACCGGAGGAAGCCCCCATGACCGCCGACGCCACCACGACCATCGACGTGCGCGCCATCGTGCCGCGCGAGCGCCACCCCCTCATCTTCGACACGTTCCACGGCCTCGCGCCCGGCACGGCATTCCTGCTCGTGAACGACCACGACCCGAAGCCGCTCTACTACCAGTTCCAGGCGGAGCTCGGCGGCAAATTCAAGTGGGAATACCTCGAATCCGGTCCCGAAGTGTGGAAAGTGCGCATCGCGAAGCCGGGCTGAGCCCGGGCCGCGCGGTTTCCGCCGGCAAGCTCTTCTTTCCCCTCGCCGCCGCGTACGCGGCGGCGATCCTCCCGGCATCGGTGCTGCCGATGCTGGGCGTGGCACCCGCGCTTCCCGGCCTCGCCTCGCCGGCCGCCCATGCCCACGAGATGCTGTTCGGCTTCGCGCTGCTGGTGGTCGCCGGACACCAGCTGGGGCAGCTCGGCTCGAAGGCGCTGGGCCTGCTTCTCGCGCTCTGGGTGCTCGCGCGGCTCTCGTTCCTCTTCGCGCCGCAGGGCATCGTCGCGGTGGCGGCCAACGTGGCGTTCGCCCTCGTGCTCGGTGAGCGGCTCGCTCCCCGCCTCTTCACGAGCGCCAGGAAACTGCGCAATCTCGCCCTGCCCGTGGCGCTCACGGCGCTCGCCGCTGGCGCGACCACGGTCGAGCTCGCGCGCCGCTTCGAAGCGCCGCTCGTCGAGCGCACCGCGCTGGGCGTGGTCGTCGTCGTCTTCTCGCTCCTCATGCTCTTCATGGGCGGACGGCTGGTCGCGCCCGCCGCGGCGGGACAGCTCTATCGCCAGGGCGGCAACCTCGGGGCGCGCGTGCAGCCCCGCATCGAGGCCGCGCTCGTCGTGCTCATGCTCGTGGCGGCCGGGGCCGCGGCGTTTCCCTCGCATCGCGGGGCCACGGTCGGCGCCGGCATCGCGATGTGCGCAGCCGGGGCGCTCGCCGCCGCGCGGCTCGTGCGCTGGCGGCTTTGGGCGCTGCGCGCCCGGCCCGACCTCCTGTGCATCGGCGCCGGCTACGCGTGGGTGGCGGTGGGACTCTTCGCCTGGGGTGCCGCCACGCTCCTCGAACGCCGCGAGCTCGCGATGCTGCATGCGATCACGGTGGGCGGCATCGGCACGCTCACCATCAACGTGATGGCGCTCACCTGGGCGCGGCAGGCGCGCGTCGATCCGGCGCCCGCCCGCCTTGCGCTGTGGAGCACGCTCCTCGTGGCCGTGGCGACGCTCGCGCGCATCGCCGCCGATTTCGGCGCGGCCCATCGCCCGGCGTGCCTCCTTCTCGCCGCCTGCGCCTGGAGCGCCGCCTTCGCGCTTCTCCTCGTCCGTTTCGCCCGCGTCCGACCGCGACAGCGCCCGGCCCCTTAGAATACCGGCGATGAGCGCCCCGCTCGCCGCCCACACTCCCATGATGCAGCAGTACCTGGCGCTGAAGACCCAGCACCCGGACCTGCTGCTCTTCTACCGCATGGGCGATTTCTACGAGCTCTTCTACGGCGACGCCGAGCGCGCCGCGAAGCTGCTCGACATCACGCTCACGACGCGCGGACAATCCGCGGGCCAGCCGATCCGCATGGCGGGCGTGCCGTACCACGCGGTGGAGCAATATCTCGCGAAGCTCGTGAAGCTGGGCGAGTCGGTCGCGATCTGCGAGCAGGTGGGCGACCCGGCGACGTCCAAGGGCCCGGTGGAGCGCAGGGTCACGCGCATCGTGACACCCGGCACGCTCACCGACTCGGCGCTCCTTCCCGCGACGCGCGAGAGCCTCCTGGCCGCGGTGAACGTCGCGGGCCCGGTCGCGGGGCTCGCCTGGATCTCGCTCGCGAGCGGCGACCTGCGCATCACCGCAGCTCGCGAGCGCGCAATTGCGACACGGAGCTCGAGCGGCTGCAGCCGGCGGAGCTCCTCGTGGCGGGCGACGTCGCCGTGCCGGCGCGTTCCGGCATCGCCGTGAAGCGGCTCGATCCGTGGCAATTCGACGCCGTGTCCGCGCAGCGCGACCTCGCGCGCCAGTTCGGCACCTCCGACCTTTCGGGCTACGGCTGCGAAGGGATGGACCTCGCCGTGGGCGCGGCCGGCGCGCTGCTGGGCTACTGCCGCCACACGCAACAGTCCGCCCTGCCGCATGTGACGGGACTGCGCATCGAGCGCGAAAGCGAGTTCGTCGTGATGGACGCGCCCACGCGGCGCAACCTCGAGATCACCGAGACGCTGGGCGGAGCGGAGTCGCCCACGCTCTTCTCGCTCCTCGATCGCACCGCGACTTCCATGGGCGGCCGGCGCCTGCGCCACTGGCTGCACCATCCGCTGCGCGACACCGCGATCGCGCGCCGCCGCCACGCCGCGATCGGAGCGCTGCTCGACGCCGCTTCGCGCCTGCGCCATCCGCGCGTGCGCGAGCTCCTCTCGGCCTGGTCCGACGTCGAGCGCATCACCGCGCGCATCGCGCTGCGCACCGCGCGGCCGCGCGACCTCGCCGGCTTGCGCGAGACGCTCGCCACGCTCCCCGCCTTGCACGCGGCGCTGGGCGAGGCGGCGCAGCCCGGGCTCGAGGCAGCCGCCGAGGCGCTGGAACCCGCGCCCGAAGCGCTCGAGCTGCTGCGCAAGACGCTGAAGGAGGACCCGGCGGCGCTCGTGCGCGACGGCGGCGTGATCGCCGGCGGCTGCGACGCCGAGCTGGACGAGCTGCGCGCGATCCAGAACGACTGCGGCGCGTTCCTGCTCGACATGGAGAAGCGCGAGCGCAGCCGCACCGGCATCGCGAACCTGCGCGTCGAATACAACCGGGTGCACGGTTTCTACATCGAGGTCACCCAGGGCCAGCTCGACAAGGTGCCGGTCGAGTACAAGCGCCGGCAGACGATGAAGAACGCCGAGCGCTTCATCACGCCGGAGCTCAAGGCCTTCGAGGACAAGGCGCTCGCCGCCGGGGAGCGCGCGCTCGCGCGCGAGAAGGCGCTCTACGACGGGCTGCTCGAGGGGCTCAATGCCCACCTCGCGCGGCTGCAGCGCATCGCCGACGCCGGCGCGGAGCTGGACGCGCTGGCCGCGCTCGCGGCGAGCGCCGAGGCGCTGGGCCTGGCCTGCCCGGAATTCACCCCCGAGGAGCGCATCGACATCGCCGAGGGCCGCCACCTCGTGGTGGAAAGCCAGGTGGAGCAGTTCATCCCGAACGACACGAGCCTCGCGCGCTCGCGCCAGCTCCTGCTCATCACCGGGCCCAACATGGGCGGCAAGTCGACCTACATGCGCCAGGTCGCGCAGATCGCGCTCCTCGCCTATTGCGGCAGCTTCGTTCCGGCGCGGTCCGCGTGCCTCGGGCCCATCGACCGCATCTTCACGCGCATCGGCGCCTCCGACGACCTCGCGGGCGGGCGCTCGACGTTCATGGTCGAGATGACGGAGGCGGCGGCGATCCTCAACAACGCCACGGCGAGGAGCCTCGTGCTCGTGGACGAGATCGGCCGCGGCACCTCGACCTTCGACGGCCTCGCGCTCGCGTACGCGATCGCGCGCCACCTCGCCGAGACGGTGCGCTGCTACACGCTCTTCGCCACGCACTACTTCGAGCTGACGCAGCTCGCCGGCGCGCTTCCCAACGTGGCGAACGTCCACCTCGACGCCGTGGAGCACAAGGACCGCATCGTCTTCCTGCACCGCCTCGAAGGCGGCCCGGCCGACCGCTCGTACGGCATCCACGTGGCGCACCTCGCCGGAATCCCGAAGGAAGTGGTGCGCGCGGCGCGCCGCCATCTCGCCGAGCTCGAGCGGCAGCTGCGTCCCGCCTCGGCGCAGCCGGACCTCTTCTCCGCGGCGCCGGCGCCGGCCGCCGGGCAAACGCATCCCGCGCTCGAGGCGCTCGACGCGCTGGAGCCCGACGGCCTCACGCCCAAGGAAGCGCTCGAGGCGCTCTACCGCCTGAAGAAGCTCGCGAGTGAATAGCTTCCTCGCGCTTGCCGCCGCCGCGCTGGTGCTCGCGGGTTGCGCGGCGCGTCCGCCCGCGCCCGCCGCCTTCCGTTTCGGCGTCACGGGCGACACGCCCTACAACGCGCGCGAGGAGCGCGAGTTCGTCGCGATGATGAAACGCATGGACGCCGCACCCCTCGAGTTCGTGATCCACGTGGGCGACTTCAAGGCGGGCGGCGGCTCGCCCTGCACCGACGCGCTCTACCGCGAGCGCAGGGCGCAGTTCGACGCCTCGGCCCATCCGTTCATCCTCACGCCCGGCGACAACGACTGGACCGATTGCCGGCGCCGCACCAACGGCGCCATGGATCCCGTCGAGCGCCTCGCGGCGTTGCGGCGCATCTTCTTCGCGAGCCCCGAGTCGCTCGGGCGCGAACGCATCGCGACCGAAATGCAGTCGGCGTGCATCGCGCCCGTCGTCGCCGCCTGCGGCTGTGCGGCGCATCCGGAGAATCGCCGCTGGTCGCGCGCCGGCGTGGTCTTCGTCACGCTCAACATTCCCGGCAGCAACGACAACGTGGGCTTCGACGCGGCGAACGACGCCGAGGCGCGCTGCCGCGGCGAGGCGAATCGCCAATGGCTCGCGCAGTCGCTGCGCGCGGCGCAGGCGCCCGACGCGCGCGCGCTCGTGGTCGCGATCCAGGCCGATCCGTGGGCGACGAAGACACACGTCGTACGACGCCTTCATGCGCGCGCTCGCCGACGCGGCGAAGCGGCTGGGCAAGCCCGTCCTCTTCATCCACGGCGACACGCACACCTATCGCCTCGACACGCCCCTCGTCGACGCTGCCGGCATCCCGGTGGGCAACCTCACGCGGCTGGAGACCTTCGGCAGCCCGTTCGTGGGATGGGTGGAGGTGAGCGTCGATCCGGGCGACCCGCGCCTCTTCACCTTCGAGCCGCACCTCGCGGCGCTGGTGCCCCTGACGGCTATTGGGCGTGGACGCCGAGCTCGCCGTGCGCGTGGCCGTGGCTGATCTCGTCCGGCGTGGCGCGCCGCACGTCCTTCACCGAGCACTTGAACCAGAGGCGCTCGCCCGCGAGCGGATGGTTGCCGTCCACGACCACGGTCTGCGGCGTGACGTCGGTGACCGTGTAGATGAGCGCCTCGTCCTCGCGGTCGCCGGGCACGCCCTCGAAGCGCATGCCGATCTCGAGCTCCCCGGGGAAGCGCTCGCGCGGCTCGACGCGCAGCAGCTCCGCGTCGTATTCGCCGAACGCGTCGACGGGCTCGAGCGTGAGGCTCATCTCGTCGCCCACGTCCTTGCCTTCCAGCGCCTTCTCGACCTTCGGGAAGATGTTGCCGAAGCCGCCGTGCAGGTAGGAGAGCTGCGCGCCTTCGTCCTCGAGCGGCTGCCCGTCGGCGTCGCGCAGCTCGTAGGCGAGGGTCACGACGGTGCCCGGATCAATTCGCATGCGCGGTGTTGGTGAGCGCGCGGCAGATCTTGAGCACCTCGTCGACGTGCGCCTTGGGATTCACGTCCTGCAGGATGTGGCGCACCACGCCCTTCTTGTCGATCACGAACGTGGAGCGCAGCAGGATGGGACGCGAATGGCCGTCGACGACCTTCTCCTGGATCACGTCGTAGAGCCGGCAGACCTCCGCCTCGGTGTCCGCGAGCAGGTTCACGGTGAGCCCGTGCTCGTCGCGGAACGCCTGGTGCGAAAGCACGTCGTCGCGCGAGACGCCGAACACGATGGTGTCGAGCTTCTTGAACTCTTCCTCGCGGTCGCTGAAGCCGATGGCCTGGATCGTGCAGCCGGGCGTGCCGTCCCTCGGATAGAAATAGAGGACGACGTTCTTCTTGCCCCGGTAGCTGGACAGATCCATCATCTCCAGGTTCGCATCCGGGAGGCTGAATGACGGTGCTGGTTGGCCTACGTGTAGCATGGCACCCGCTGTCGCTCGACGTTCGAATCGATTCTAGCCGATTTTGATGCCACGCAAGCACCTCGGTTCGCTCGACGCGGCCGGCTTCATGCGCCGTCATTGGCAGCGCGAGCCGCTGCTCGTGCGCGGCGCGTTTCCGGGCTTCCGGGACCCGCTCACGCCGCGCGAGGTGCTCGCGCTCGCGGGCTCCCCCGACGCCACCTCGCGCCTCGTGCGCCGCGCGGGACGCGCATGGAGCGTCGAGCACGGGCCCTTCGCCGCCGCGCGCTTCAAGCGCCTGCCCGCGCGCGACTGGACCGTGCTGGTGCAGGACACCAACCATTTCTCGCGCCGCGCCGCCGCACTCCTCGCGCGCTTCGACTTCATCGCCCACGCGCGCATCGACGACGTGATGGTGAGCTACGCGGCGCCCGGCGGCGGCGTGGGCCCGCACGTGGATTCCTACGACGTGTTCCTGCTGCAGGGACGCGGGCGGCGGCGCTGGCGCATCTCGCGGCAGAAGGACCTCGCGTTCGTCCCGGGCCTCGACCTGAAGATCCTCGAGCGCTTCGAGCCGCACGCGCGAGTGGGTGCTCGAGCCGGGCGACATGCTCTACCTGCCGCCCGGCGTGGCGCACGACGGCGTGGCCGAGACCGAATGCCTCACGTGGTCGATCGGCTTTCGCGCCCCGAGCGATCGCGAGCTGGTGGCGGGCTTCCTCGACTTCCTGCACGAGCGGCTGGAGCCGCGCGGACACTACGGCGACGCGGGAAGCGCTCCGGCGCGCCATCCGGGCGAGATTCCGCCCGCGCTCGCCGCGCACGTGGGCCGCGCGCTCGCCGGCATCCGGTGGACCGCCGCCGACGTGCGCGAGTTCGCCGGGCGCTTCCTCTCGGAGCCGAAGGCGCACGTGTACTTCACCGCGCCGCCCCGGCCGCTTGCGTTCGCGCAGCTTCGTCCGGCGCGCCTCCCGCCAGGGGCTCGCGCTCGACGCGCGCGCGCGGCTGCTGTTTTCTGGCACGATGTTCTTCCTGAACGGCGAGCGCGTCGCGCGTCCCGGACCGCGCGCGCGGTGCTCGTGAAGCGCCTCGCCGACGATCGCAGGCTCACGGCGCCGGTCGAAGCGCCGCGGCCGTTCTGGCAGACGATGCACGCCTGGTACCTGCGAAGGGATTCGTGGCGTGCGAAGGGGAGCAACGATGAGCGACTCGCAGCAATCGCCGCCCAAGCCGGCCTACCGTCCGCTCCTCGGCGTCGCGGACTCGCTCGCCGCGATCGACGAGGTGATCGCGGCCGCGCAGCGCACCATCCGCATCTTCGACGCGACGCTCGGCAACCGCGGGTTCAACTCGCCCGCGCGCGCCGAGAAGCTGCGCGAGTTCATCGTGGCCGGCCGCGCGCACCGCCTGCTGATCGTGCTGCACGAGACCGCATCTGCTCGAGCGCGAGTGCCCGCGGCTGCTCACGCTGCTGCGCCAGTTCCCGATGTCGATCGAGATCCACCGCACGCTGGCCCAGGCGCGCGACGCCAACGACGCGTTCGTGATCGCCGACGACCACAGCGTGTGGCACCAGCTGCACGTCGAGCAGCCGCGCGCGATTGTTGCACTGCACTCGCCGCCCGACACGCTGCCCATCGCGCAGCGCTTCGAGGAGATCTGGGACCTGTCGGAACCCGCGGTTTCCGCCACGACTTTGGGACTTTGAAGCGAGCGCGCGGTTCCGTTACAATCGCGCGCAGGCGATGTCCCGCCCGGCGCTTTTGCTGCACTGCGCCATACCGGGTGGCGCGCCCCGGATGTCATCCAAGACCAACATCGAAGGAAATTCCATGAAACAGTACGTGCTCGCCGCCCTGCTGGCCGCCGGCCTCGTCGCTTGCAGCAAGGAACCCGCTCCCGCCCCCGCCCCCGCCCCGAAAGTCGAAGCGCCGGCCCCTGCTCCCGCCCCCGCACCCGCCGCCGAGGCGCCGAAGCCCGCCGAGGCCCCGGCCGCCGCGCCCGCCGCGGAGGCCCCCAAGTCCGCCGAAGCCAAGGCCGTGGAAGCTGCGAAGAAGGACGAGACCAAGAAGTAATCGCGCCGCGTTGCCAAGGAAAAAAGCCGGCCTCGCGCCGGCTTTTTTCCTTGCGATCCCCTCGAGCTGGACGGCCTCGACGCGCACCTCCTTCTTCAGAGGCCGCGCCAGGAAAATCCGTCGTCCTGGCCGGCCACGCCGATCCACGAAGGCTCGCAGCCGGCCCCTGCCGCCAGGGCCGCGACCGCGAGCTCCGGCTTGTTGTTCTGCTGCGAGAGGTGCGCGGCGATGAGGTGGCGCAGGTTCGCGCGCTCCAGGCTCGCCACCAGGTGCCCCGCGGTGGCGTTGTCGAGGTGGCCGAAGCGCCCGGCGATGCGCTGCTTGAGCCCGAGCGGATAGGCGCCGTTCATCAGCATGTCGAGGTCGTGGTTGCACTCGATCACGAGCGCGTGGCAGCCGGAGAGCTTCTCCTGCACGTGCGAGGTCGGGACGCCGAGGTCGGTCAGCACGCCGAGGCGCGAGGCGCCGTCGGAGAACACGTATTGCACCGGCTCGCGCGCGTCGTGCGGAACGGGAAACGGCTCGACCGCGATGGCGTCGATGGCGAACGGCGCGTGGGAATCGACGTAGCGCACGAGCACCGCGGGAAAGTCGGGCGCAAGCCACTGCGCCGTGCCGCGGGTGAGGTACACCGGGATCGCATGGCGCCGTGCGAAGCGGGCCACGCCGCCCAGGTGGTCGTCGTGCTCGTGCGTGACCACGACGGCGGTGATGTCCGAAGGCTCCAGCCCCGCCCGCTCCAGCCGCGCCTTGGTGCCGGCGAGCGTGAAGCCGCAATCCATCATCACCCGCGTGCGGCCGCACTCGACCACGAGCGCGTTGCCCGAGCTGCCGCTGCCGAGCGAGGTGAACCGCATCATGTCCGAAGCGGATCCCGCCTCATGGCGATGAGCGGCGCGAAGCGTCCGCTCCATCGCCGTTCCCGCTCGTCGACGCCATTCCGGCGTCTCTTACTTGAGCTGCTCGTAGAGCAGGCCGAGGATCTTCTTCCCGGTCGAGCTCGCTTCCGGCTGTCCCTTCGAGTCCTGCACCTGCACCTGCGACATGCTGGCGCCGGCGTCGCTCACGAGGATGCGGTATTGCGGCTGCGCGGCCTTGGGCGTCGAGCGCCAGAACGCGAGCTTGTCGAAGATGCCGCCCTTCTGGTTCGCGTTCGCCTCGGCGTCCGGGTCGATGTAGCGCACGAAGAAGATCCCCTTCGAGCGGTCGCGATCCTCCACCGTGAAGCCGACGCGGTCGAGCGCGAGGCCCACCCGCCGCCACGCGCGATCGAATCCGTCGTTCAGGACCAGCGGCCCGGCGCCGGAATTCTCGAGGACGGCGTTGCGCGCCTCGGGCGCGGCGGCCTGCGCGGCGGCGACGGGGCGGCCCGCGGGGGCCTTCGCCGCGGCGGTGGCGACCTTCGTCTCCTCGCCCCCCAGCTTCACCATGATTCCCGAGAGCATCTCCGCCTCGAGCTCGCGGTCGGCGGGCAGGGGCTGCCACTTCGTGGTGTCCTGGTTCTGGTTGGTGTAGACCTCCTCCATCGCGCGGTTGCTCACGAACACCTCGGTGGTGCCCGGCTGCGCGCCCTTCTCGAGCCGCGTGCGGAACTTGTCGCGCCGCGCCGTGGAATACACGCCCTCCATCACGCGGCCGATCGTGCGGCGCACGAAATCCTGCGGGATCTTGCTGCGGTCCTCGTGCCACTCGGTCTCCATGATCCCCACTTCGGGGCTCTCGCGGGACAGCGCGAAGCCGTTGTCGATCCAGAACTGGCGGACCACGGGCCAGACCTTGTCGGGCTCGCCCTTCACGACGAGCCAGCGCTGGTCGCCCTCGCGATCCATGCGCGCGTCCTTGATGTCGGGCAGGACCGGATGCGCGACCGGCACCTTCGTGCCCTGCGGACCCACCTGCTTGCTGTAGTCGGAGTAGCTGGTCTGCGAGCGCGGATCCGGGATCGAGTAGCGGTCGTCCATCGTCGGCGCGGTGAGCTCCGGCGGCACTTCGAGCGGCTGGTCGGCGCGCGCCTGCGCTCCCTTGTACTCTTCGGTCTTGTTGCCCCCGAACCAGGAGCAGCCCGCGAGAAGCAGCGCGAGGAGGGTCGGGACGGCGAGGCGGAGCGGATGCGGCATGGGTGTTCGGTCCTTCGTCAGGAGAGGCAGCCGGCCGCGCGCAGCGCGGCGGCAACGGGTTCGTGGTATTGGGGCGAAAGCGGCGTGAGGGGCAGGCGCAGCCCTTCGCCGATGCGCCCCATGCGGTGCAGCGCCCATTTCACGGGAATCGGGTTGGCCTCCAGGAAGAGGTTCCTGTGCAGGCCGAGCAGCCGGTCGTTGATCGCGATGGCGCGCTCGCCGTCGCGCGCCCTGGCCGCGGCGCACATCTCGCGCATGAGGCGCGGGGCGACGTTCGCGGTGACCGAGATGACGCCGTCGGCGCCGAGCATGATGTAGGCGAGCGCGGCGTCGTCGTTGCCGCTGAACACCATGAAGCCCTCGGGCTTGCGCATGAGGAGGTCCGTCACCCGCTCGATGCTCGAGGTGGATTCCTTCAAGCCGACGATGCGCGGCACCTGCGCGAGACGCAGCACGGTGTCGTTGGACAGGTCCGCCACCGTGCGCGACGGCACGTTGTAGAGGATCACCGGGATGTCGCTCGCCTCGGCGATCGCGCGGAAATGCCGGTAGAGGCCTTCCTGCGTGGGCTTGTTGTAGTACGGCACGACCGATAGCGCGTAGTCCGCGCCGGCCTTGCTCGCGAACCTGGTGAGCTCGATCGCCTCGCGCGTGGCGTTGCCGCCGGTGCCCGCGATCACGGGGATGCGCCCGGCCGCGTACTCGATCGCGGCCTCGATCAGCTTGCAGTGCTCGGCCACGTCGACGGTGGGCGACTCGCCGGTCGTGCCGACGATCACGATGCCGTCGGTGCCCTCGGCGACGTGCCAGTCCACGAGGGACTTGAGGCGCGCGAGGTCCAGCGCGCCGTCTGCGGTCATCGGGGTGACGATGGCGACGATACTTCCGGAAAGCATGCGGTCCGCGGAGATTTGAAAAGGGAAGATTTTACAGGCTATTGCCGGCGCGCGGCGATACGCTGGATCGCGGCCGGCCGCGGCTCGTCCACGACGAGGTCCTCGTAGGCGACGACGCGCAGCCTGCCGCGCACCGCCTCGAGGAGCTCGCCCGGCTCGAGCAGGAAGGCCGGATTGGAGGGCTTGCCGAAGCGCTCGTTGCCGCGCGCGAACGTTTCGTACACGAGCATCCCGAGCGGCTCGAGCGAATCGACGAGGATCGGCAGCAGCGCGCGATGGAGATAATTGGCGACGACGATGCCCGCGAAGCGCCGGCCTTCATAGGGCCACGGGCCGGACTCGAGATCGGCCTGCAGCAGCGCCACGCGCGGCGGCGGATCGGCGAAGGCCGCGATGTCGCGATCGACGGCGTCCACCTCGAAGCCCATGCGCGCGAGCAGCCGCGCGTGGCGCCCGCCGCCGCACGCCACGTCGAGCACCGCGCCGCCCGGCTGGATCCACCCGATCCACCGGCTCACCCACGGGGACGGCGGAAGGTCGGGAGAGTGCGCGGCCATGCCCGATGCTATCCTGCGTCGGGATGGGAGGAAATGGGCTGATGAAGGCGGCGAAGCTCGCGGGCGCCGGCATCGCGGCGCTCGTGCTGATCACGGCGGCCGTCTTCGCGCTCGCGGTGTGGCTGGGCGAGCGCAAGCTCGCACGCACCATCGACGTGAAGGTGGTGCCCGTCGCGTTCGCGAAGGATCCGGCATCCCTCAAGCTCGGACGCTACCTCTTCGAGGCGCGCGGCTGCGCGGAGTGCCATGCGGCCGACGGGCACGGGCTCGTCTTCATCGACGACGCGAGCGGCCTCTACGTGAAGTCGCCCGACATCACGCCGGGTCCGGGCGGCGTGGTCGCGGAATACGCGGAGGCGGACTGGGTGCGCACGATCCGCCACGGCGTGAGCCCGGCGGGCCACCCGCTGATCTCGATGCCGAGCGACGACTTCAACCGCATGAGCGACGCGGACATCGCGGCCGTCGTGGCGTACGCGCGCAGCCTTGCGCCGGTGGCGGGAAGCGGCGCCGAGATCCACCTTCCGCTCCTCATGAAGGCGCTCTACGGCATCGGCATCGTGCGCGACGCGGCCGACAAGATCGACCATCGCCTGCCGCCGCTGCCCGCGGTGGCGCCCGGGGCCACGCCCGCCTATGGCGAATACGTGGTGCAGATGTGCGTCGGCTGCCACCGCGCGGACTTCGGCGGCGGACCGGTTCCCGGCGGGATGCCCGACTGGCCGCCGGCGCCGCGCCTCGCGCCGGGGCCGGGCAGCGTCATGGCGCGCTACGACACGCCCGCCCGGTTCGCCGCCATGATGCGCAGCGGCAGGCGCCCCGACGGCAGCGCGGTGAGCGCGGTCATGCCCTTCACGACCCTGCGCAACCTGAGCGACACGGACCTCGACGCGATCTACGCGTACCTGTCGGCGCTGCCGCCGGCCGTCCGCTAGCCATGGGCGCGCTTCAGCCTCGCGCAAGCTCCGCGCCTCTACACTACGCGCCGCCGATTCGCTCATTCCAAGGGGAGGATTGTCCATGAACCGCAAGCGCACGCTCGCCGTAGCCCTCGCCACCGCATCGCTCGCCGCCCTCGCCGCACTTCCGCTCGCCGCCGGTGCGCAGGTTCGCACCGTGACGCGGGTGAACGCCGTCGCGAAGCCGAAGTCGCACATCGGCCACTGCCCGGCCACGATCGACTTCATCGGCACCATCCACGTGAGCCACTATCCCGTGCGCGTGGAATACGAATGGGAGCGCAGCGACGGCGCGCGCAGCGGGCGCCAGACGATCGACATCCGTTCGCCCTCCCGCGGCGTGTCCGACCGCTGGACGCTCGGGCAGCGCGGCGAGCGCATCAACATCTGGGAGCGCCTGCACGTGCTCGCGCCCACGGGCATCTCGTCGCCCGAGGCCCACGCGCACGTCGACTGCAGGTAGCGCCGGCGGTCAGGAGACCGCGAGCCAGCGATCGAGGAGCTGCGGCTGCGCCAGCAGCGGCGCGCTCGCGCCGTCGTGCACGATGCGCCCGCGCTCCATCACCAGCGCGCGCGGAGCGAGCGCGAGGGCGAGGCGCGGATGCTGCTCCACGAGCACCACCGCCATCGAGCCCTCGGAGAAGAGCGCGCGCAGCACGCCCGCGAGCTCCTGCACCACGATCGGGGCGAGGCCCTCCATGGGCTCGTCGAGCAGCAGCAGGCGCGGATTGGTCACCAGCGCCCGCCCGATCGCGAGCATCTGCTGCTCCCCGCCCGAGAGCTGGCTGCCGCGATGGCGCCGCCGCTCCGCGAGCCGCGGGAAGAGCGCGTTCACCCGCGCGATCGTCCACGGCCCCGGGGCCGCCACGCACGCGAGATGCTCCTCCACGGAGAGCGAGCGCCACATGCCGCGCTCCTGCGGCACCCATCCGATGCCGGCGCGCGAGCGCCGGTGCGCGGGCCAGCGCGAGATGTCGCAGCCGCGCCAGCGCACGGCGCCGCGGTGCAGTCGCGTGAGGCCCATCATCGTCGTGAGGAGCGTCGTCTTGCCCGCGCCGTTGCGGCCGAGGAGCGCGACGGTCTCGCCTTCGCCGAGTGCCACGCGCGCGTCCTCCACCACCACGGATTCGCCGTAGCCGGAAGCCACGCCTTCGAGCGCGAGCAGCTCAGCCATCCTCGTTGCCCAGGTACACCGCGCGCACGCGCTGGTCGCGCCCGATCTCCGCGGGCGTGCCTTCGGCGAGGATGCGCCCGCCCACCAGCACCGTGATGCGCTCGGCGAAGCGGAACACGAGGCCCATGTCGTGCTCGATGAAGAGCACCGAGACCGAGGGCGGCAGCGATGCGATGGCGCCGAAGACCTCCGCGCTCTCGGCGGCCGGGATGCCCGCCGCCGGCTCGTCGAGGAGGAGGATGCGCGGCCTGGTCGCGAGCGCCAGCGCGATCTCCACCAGCCGCTGGCGGCCGTAGGGCAGCCGCGCGGTGCGCGTGTGCGCGTCGTTGTCGAGCCGCAGCGTGGCGAGGAGGTCCATCGCCTCGAGCACGTCCTCGCGATAGTCCTGGACCGGGCGGCGCCAGTCGGCCGCGCGGCCTTCGCGCTCGAGGATGGCGAGCACCACGGACTCGAGCACCGTGAGCCCGGGAAAGAGCGTGTTGATCTGGAAGGTGCGCGTGAGGCCGCGCTTCACGCGCGGATGCTGGCGCAGCGGCGTGATGCGCTCGTCGCCCAGGTACACGTCGCCGGAGGACGGCGCGAGGACTCCGGTGAGCAGGTTGATGAAGGTGGTCTTGCCCGCGCCGTTGGGCCCGATCAACGCATGGCGCGCCCCGCGCGGGAGCGCGAGGGTCACCTCGGTCACCGCCGCGAGGTCGCCGAAGCGCTTGGTGAGCCCCTCGGTGCGCAGGACCGCCGTCACGGGGATGCGCGCCGCGCCCGGCGCACCCGGTCCACGGCGCCGAGGATGCCGCCGTGCGCGAGGAACACGAACGCGACGAGCAGGAGGCCGAGCCAGAACTGCCAGTAGAGCGGATTGATGCCCGAGAGGTAGTCCTGCGCCAGCATGAAGACCGCGGTGCCGACGAGCGCGCCGTACAGACGCCCCGCCCCGCCCAGCACGAGCATGATCAGCACCTCCGCGGAGCGGTTGAAGCCGAGCGCGTCGAGGCCGACGAACTGCGTGGTCTGCGCGAGGAGCGCGCCCGCCGCGCCGGCGATCGCCGCGCCGATGGTGAACGCCGCGATGAGCCGCCGGCGCACCGGAGCCCCGATCGCGGGCATGCGCGCGCGGTTCTCGCGGATCGCGCGCCACGACAGCCCGAGGGGAGAGGCGACCAGCCGGCGCGCGGCGACGAACACGGCGAAGAGCGCGGCGAGGCTGTAGAGATAGGCGGTATTGCCCGCGAGGTCGAACGGAAACACGCCGAGCAGCTTGCCCATGGTGACCCCGGACAAGCCGTCCACGCCGCCGGTGATGGGCGCGGCGCGATTCGCCGCCTCGTACAGCAGGAGACCGATGCCCATCGTCACCATGAGGCGTGCCAGGTCCTCGCCGCGCACCACGAGGAAGCTCACGACGAAGCCCGCGATCGCGGCCACCGCCACCGCCGCCGCGAGCCCGGAAAGCGGCTCGCCCCATCCGTTCACCGCGAGAAGGCCCGCCGTATAGGCGCCGAGCCCGAAGAACGCCGCGTGCCCGAGGCTGAGGATTCCCGCGTAGCCCAGCACGATGTCGAGCGAGAGCGCGAAGAGCGCGGTGATGAAGATCTGGCTGCCGAGCACGCGGTAGCCCGGAAACGCGAAGTACGCGACGAGCGGCACGATCCAGAAGGCGATCTGCGCCGCGCGCGAGCCACCCGCAACGAACGCATGCGGCTCGTTCATGAGCGGCGCCCCAGCAGCCCCGCGGGAAACGCGAGCATCAGCACCACCATCACCGCGTAGATCATGAACGCGCCGGCCTCCGGCAGGTAGTACTTCCCGGCGACGTCGCAGATGCCGAGGATCATCGCGGCCACCAGGGGGCCCTGCAGCGTCCCCGCGCCGCCCACCACGACCACCAGCAGGAAATACACCATGAACTTGAGCGGGAAGGTCGAATCGAGCCCGAGCACCTCGATGCCGAGCGCGCCGCCGAGGCCGGCGAGGCCGGAGCCCAGCGCGAACGCGGCGGTGAAGACCCGGTCCACGTCGATGCCCAGCCCGCGCGCCGCGCGCGCGTCGTCCACCGCCGCGCGTACCTGCGCGCCGAAGCGCGTGCGCTCGATGAGCACGCCGAGTGCCACGGTGAGCGCCGCGACCACGGCGAGCAGGAAGATGCGGTACACGCCGAAGTCGACGCCGCCGAGATGCACCTGGCCGCGCAGGAACGCGGGTAGCCGCACCGGCTGCTGCGAGGCGCCGAAGAACCACGTCGCGGTGGCGATCGACATGAACGTGAGGCCGATGGAGAAGAGCACCTGGTCGAGGTGGCTCGCGCCATAGAGCCGGCGATAGAGGAGGCGCTCGAGGATCGCGCCCGCGGCGGCGCTCGCGACGAAGGCGAGCGGCAGCGCGGCGAGGAACGGCACGCCGTAGCGCGTCATCGCGACCACGCAGATGTAGCCGCCCGCCATGGCGAAGGCGCCGTGCGCGAGGTTCACGAAGTTCATGAGGCCCATCTGGACCGAGAGTCCCAGGCTCACGAGGAAGAGCAGGCTGCCGTACGCGAGCCCGTCGAAGAGGACGCCGATCACCGTTGGCCTCGAATTTTCCGCGATCATACACAAGCCCTCTCGCGGTTTCGCCCGCCATGGGGTTAAATGGCGGTTGGAGAACCGAAGACGGCAGTGCAGACGCTCCTCAACTTCCTCGCCAGCGTGGCCCTCCTCGTGTGGGGGACGCACATCGTGCGCACCGGCGTGCTGCGCGTCTTCGGCGCCGACCTGCGGCGCGTGCTCTCGAAGAGCGTGGCGAGCCGCTTCTCGGCGTTCCTCGCCGGCCTGGGCGTCACCAGCCTCGTGCAATCCTCGAGCGCCACCGCCCTCATCGCGAGCTCGTTCGTCGGGCAGAACCTGATCGGCCTTCCGGCGGCCCTGGCGATCATGCTGGGCGCCGACGTGGGCACCGCGCTGATGGCGCAGGTCTTCTCGCTCGACCTGTCGTGGCTCTCGCCGCTGCTGATCCTCTTCGGCGTGATCTTCTTCCTCACGCGCCGCGACAGCCGCGCGGGGCAGCTCGGGCGCGTGGCCACGGGCCTCGGCCTCATGCTCCTCGCGCTGCAGCTGGTGATGGCCGCCACGCGCCCCATCACGGAAGCGCAGGGCGTGCGCGTGATCTTCACCACGCTGTCGGGCGACGCGATGCTCGACATGCTGATCGGCGCCGCGCTCGTGATGATGTCGTTCTCGAGCCTCGCCGTGGTGCTGCTGTGCGCCACGCTCGCCGCCTCCAGCGTGGTCTCCGTCCCGGTGGCGCTGTCCCTCGTGCTCGGCGCGAACCTCGGCAGCGGCCTCCTCGCCTTCGTGGCGAACGCGCGCACGGCGGGCGGCGGGCGGCGCGTCGCCTTCGGAAACCTCCTGTTCAAGGTGGCCGGCTGCCTGGTCTTCGCGACCACGCTGCCCTGGGTGATGGAGATGATCGCGCGCATCGAGCCCGACATGCGCCGCCAGGTGCTGAATTTCCACGTGCTCTTCAACGTCGTCCTCGCCGCGGCGTTCCTCGGCCTCACCGACGTCACCGCCCGCCTCGTGGAGCGCTGGGTGCCCGCGGGCAAGGGCGAGGTCACGCGCGCCGAGCCGCGCTTCCTCGACGCCGCGGCGCTCGGCACGCCGGCGCTGGCGCTCGCCAACGCGGCGCGCGAGGCGCTGCGCATCGGCGACACCATCGAGCAGATGCTCAACGGCATGCTCGATGTGATCCGCGCCAACGACGCCGCGCGCGTCGACGACATCATCCGGCTCGACGACGACGTGGACCGGTTGTACACGGCGGTGAAGCTCTACCTCACGCAGATCAGCCGCGAGCAGCTCGACCAACGCGACAGCCGGCGCTGGGCCGAGATCATCTCGCTCACCATCAACCTCGAGCACGTGGGCGACATCCTCGAGCACATCCTGCTCGACCTGCGCGACAAGAAGATCGCGCACCGCCTGTCGTTCTCGGAGGCGGGCATGGCGGAGATCACCGGGCTGCACGAGCGGCTGGTCGCGAACCTGCGGCTGGGGCTCTCGGTCTTCCTCAACGGCGACGTCGCGATGGCGCAGCGCCTGCTCGCCGAGAAGGAGCGCTTCCGCGACCTCGAGCGCGCGTACCACGGCACGCACCTCGACCGGCTCGCGGGGCAGTCCATGCCGGCCATCGAGACCAGCTCGCTGCACCTGGACATCATCAGCGACATGCGCCGGATCAACTCGTTCTTCTGCTCGACCGCCTATCCGATCCTCGAGCAGGCGGGCAAGCTGCGCAAGAGCCGCCTGGTGAGCGCCACCGGCCCCTATCCCGCGCGGCCCGACCTCGCGCCTCCCGGCGATATCCCCAGCCCCTCGAAATAAGCGCATCTTCACCGCGGCGCCCCGGCGCGATAGAGTGGCTCCATGGAACCCCTGCGCATAGGCGTGTCCGGCCGCCTGCTCTATCCGGATTCGACCCGGTCGTTCCTTCCGACCAAGTCCGTGCAGTACCTCGAGCAATCGGTCGCGAACTGGATCATGTCGGGCGAGGTGCTCGCCTTCATGATCCCCGCGATGAGCCTCGCCGCGCCCCACATGCCCAAGGGGCTCAAGGCGAAGCACTACGTGGATGCGCTCGACGGCCTGCTGCTGCAGGGCGGCGAGGACATGTCGCCCAAGAGCTATGGCGAGAGCCCGCTCAACCCGATATGGGCCGGCGACGAGGTGCGCGACCAGTACGAGATCGAGCTCTTCCACGAGTTCGTGACGCAAGGCAAGCCCGTCTTCGGCATCTGCCGCGGGCACCAGCTCATCAACGTCGCCCTCGGCGGCTCGCTCTACCAGGACATCGCGACCCAGTGTCCCGACAAGGCCTCGCACCGGGACGACACGCGCTACGAATCGCACTTCCACGACATGCGCATCCTGCCGCACACCTGGCTCGCGCGCGTCTATCCGGACCTGGTGGTGGCGCGCGTGAACACGATCCACCACCAGGCGGTCAAGCAACTCGGCGAAGGCCTGGTGGTCGAGGCCACGAGCGAACCCGACGGCGTCGTCGAGGCGATCCGCTGGGAGGGCCACAGCTTCGTGGTGGGCGTGCAATGGCATCCCGAGTTCATGGATCCGGGCGACCCCACGGTGATCGACAGCAAGCCGCTGCTGCGCGCATTCCTGTCGGCGTGCGAGTTGCGCAAGAAGACCGGCAAGGCATCGCCGGTCATGGCGATTCGCGCGGCATGAACCTCGAATCACGGGAGATGACAACGATGACGACGGTTGCGGCGCGGCGGTTGCGCCTCTGGACGGCCTTCGCGCTGGCGATGGCGGCCGCGTGGCCCACGCTTGCCGCCGACGACGAAGCGCCTTCGGAAGCGAGCGAGACCTATCGCCGCGGCTACGAACGCGGCTACGACGAGGGCTTCGCGCGCGGCTATCGCAAGGGGATCGAGGAAGGCCGCCCGGCCGCCGTGGCCCCCGCGCCGCCCGCGCGCGCCACCGGCCCGATCACGATCTCCGGCGCGGTCTACGGTACGTCGGCGCACAACTGCGACGCGACGCGCTACGTCGCGCGCCGCGCCAACGGCAAGCGCACCTATTCCTTCGAGGTGAGCAACGACATGTGCGGCGATCCGTCGCGCGGCGACCGCAAGTCGCTCGATGTGACCTACGTGTGCGGCTCGATCGCGAAGACCGCCTCGGCGAACGAGCACCGCACCATCTACCTGGACTGCACGCCCTGAGGTAGAAGTGCGCGCGGCGCGCGCGGAAGAATCCGCGCCGGGCGCCGTCGCCCGCTACGGACGCAACCGCGCGAGCACGCCCTTCATGCGCTCGAAGTGGCTGCCTTCCCAGTAGACCCGCTCGCACGTGGGACAGCGCTTGAAGCGCTCGTAGAGCCCGCGCACCTTGCCGGGCAGGCGGTCGAGCACCGCCGCGCGCGCCACGTCCTCGAGCGGCGTGTTGCATTCGCGGCAGCGCGTGAAGGGCGCCAGCAGCGACTCGAGCTGCAGCGCGCGCACCACCTCTTCCAGCTGCGCCTCGCTCGCGTCGGCGCGCACCCAGTAGCCGCGCTCGACCGCGCGCCGGCGCAGCAGGCCCTTGTCGCGCGTGAGGATGGTGCGCCGCTCGCGCGCGGCGAGCCCCGCGATGCGCGCGTCGTCCCAGTCGTTGCCGTACAGCGTGTCGAAGCCGGCCATGCGCAGGTGGCGCGCGAGCTTGCCCAGGTGCGTGTCGGCGACGAAGCGCGGGTCGCGCAGCGCCCGCGGGCGCAGGCGCACCAGCGGCGCGATGTCCAGGGCCTCGAACATCGGGTACACCGCCACGCGCTCGCCGCCGCGCAGCAGGTGGGCGAAATCCACCGAGCGGCCGTCCACGATCACGAGGTCCACCTCGGTGTGCGGCACGCCCAGCGCCTCGATCGCGTCCTTCACCGAGCGCGCGCGGTCGATCGGGATCGTCAACGCGCGCTTGCGCTCCGGCGCGGGCAGGAAGTCGTTGAGCTCCTCGTAGAAGCGCAGCTCGCAGGTGGGACGCTCGGCCATATCTCCGCTAGTATGTCTGCGACGGCGACTTTCCACGACAGGCGATGCCCCTCAACGGCAAGACGGCGGTGGTGACGGGAGCGGCGGGAACGCTCGGCTTCGCGGCGGTGCGCGCGCTGCTGGAAGACCACGCGCAGGTCGCGCTCGTGGACGTGGACGCCATGCGCCTGGACAGCATGATCCGCTTCCTGCGCGGCACGACCGTCGCGGTGCCGTGCGACGTGAGCGACCCCGCGGCGGTGCGCGAGGCGCAGCGCAAGATCGAGAAGGTGCTCGGGCCCATCGACATCCTCGTGAACGCCGCGAGCGTGGGCTCCATCGAGAAGGCGGAAGGAATCGCGGACCTCGAATGGCGGCGCGTGCTCTCGGTGAACCTCGACGGCGCCTTCCACTGGTCGCGCGAGGTGATCCCGGCGATGAAGAAGCGCGGCTGGGGACGCATCGTGAACGTGACCTCGCTCGCGGCCAAGACCGGCGGCTCCGACTCGGGCACCGCGTACTCCACCTCGAAGGGGGCGCTCGCCGCGCTCACCATCACGCTCGCGCGCGAGGTGGCGATGCACGGCGTGACCGTGAACGGCGTCGCGCCCGCGTACGTGAAGACGCCCGCGCTCACCGAGGGGATGACCGAGGCCCAGCGCCGGCAGATCCTCGCGCAGATTCCCGTGGGGCGCTTCTGCGAGCCGGAGGAATTCGCCCACGCCGTGCGCTTCCTCGTCTCGCCGCTCGCGGGCTTCGTGACCGGCGAGATCCTCGACGTGAACGGCGGCCTGCACATGGATTGAGCGGCGCCCCAGCGCGCGCCACCTGATCGACGCTCCTTGTAGGACTCCTCCGACGCGCTCAGTTCATCGCGCGCACCTCGGCGCCGCGCGCGAGCGCGCGGCCGACACGCGCGCGCTCCTCGACGAGGAAGCGCATGAGCTCCGGCTCGGGCAGCGGCGGGCGGCAATAGTAGCCCTGGAACTCGTCGCACCCCTGGTCGCGCAGGAGCTCGAACTGCTGCCGGTCCTCGACGCCTTCCGCGACCACGGTCATCTTGAGGCTGTGCGCGAGCGCGATCACCGCGCGCGTGATGGCCACGTCGTCGCCGTTGTGCGGCAGGTCCCGCACGAAGCTGCGGTCCACCTTGAGCCGGTCGATGGGGAAGCGCTTGAGGTAGCCCAGCGACGAGTGGCCGGTGCCGAAGTCGTCGATGGACAGGCGCACGCCCATGGCGCGCAACTGCTCCATCACCGCGACCGCCCGCTCGGGGTCGCGCATGACCATCGTCTCGGTGATCTCGAGCTCCAGGCTCTGCGCCGGCGCGCCCGTGGACCACAGGATCGCCGCCAGCTCCTTCACGAGCTCGGGCTGGTGGAACTGGCTCGCCGAGAGGTTCACCGCGACCGAGATGGCATACCCCTGCTCCTGCCAGCGGCACACGCGCTCGCAGACGCGCCGCAGCGTCCAGTAGCCGATCGGCACGATGAGGCCGGTCTCCTCGGCGAGCGGCACGAAGCGGTCCGGCATGAGCAGGCCCAGCTGCGGGTGGCGCCAGCGGATCAGCGCCTCGACGCCGGTCACGCGCCCGAAGCCGAACTCGATCTTCGGCTGGTAGTGGATCTCGATCTCGTCGCGCTCGAGGGCGTGCTTGAGAGCCGCCTCGAGCGACAGGCGCTCCTGCGACAGCTCGTTCAGCTCCGCGGAGTAGAAGCAATGGCGGTTGCGGCCCTGCTCCTTCGCGCGGTACATCGCGATGTCGGCGTTCGACAGCAGCGCCGGGGCGTCGCGGCCGTCCTCGGGATAGGTGCAGATGCCGATGCTCGCCGAGAGCGCGAGCTCCTGCCCGTCCACCGTGAAGCTCGGGCCGAACGCCTCCAGGACCTTCACCGCGATGTCGGAAAGGTCCGCGGTGTCGCGGAAATCCTCCACCAGCAGCACGAACTCGTCGCCGCCCAGGCGCGCGATCATGTCGCTCGCGCGCACCGACGCGGTGAGCCGGCGCCCGACCTCCTGCAGGACGAGGTCGCCGATCCCGTGGCCCAGCGTGTCGTTGATGTTCTTGAAGCGGTCCATGTCGAGGAAGAAGAGCGCGAGCGGGCGGTGATGGCGCTCCGACTTGCCGATCGCGTGCACCAGCGTCTCGTTGAAGAGCGCGCGGTTGGGCAGCGCCGTGAGCGCGTCGTGCGTCGCCATCTTCTGGATCATCCCGAGCGCCGAGGTGAGCTCGTCGTTGGTCCGGCGCAGCCGCCGGCGCAGCTCGCTCAGGCGCCCGCCCACCAGCGCGAAGCACGGCAAGACCAGGGCGAGCGAGATGAGCCGGTAGGCCTCGAGCGGCACGCTGATCGCGCCGGGCTTGTTCCACATGAGCAGGTTGATGACCGCGAGGTAGCCGGCCACCACGATGCCGGCGGCGGTCATGAACTCGCGCGTGCTGAAGCGGAAGGCGCCGAACGCGAGCACCACCAGGCACATCATCAGCGCGAGCCCGCGCTCCTTGTCGAAATGGTAGACCGCGAACATGAGCACGGCCGTGGCCACGACGACCTGCGCCCAGGTGAGGCTCGGGTCGCGGAAGCGCTCGTTCAGGCCGGTGCGCAGCACGAGGTAGAACGCGGCATTCACCGCGAGCATGAGCAGCGCGATGCGCAGCGTGGCCGCGAACGGGATGAGGTTGAGGAGGTGGGCGACCGCGAGGAGCGGGATGCAGACCGCGTAGGCCGCCGCCGCGAGGTAGAAACGTCGCAGGCGTACCGCCTGCTGGTCGTTGCTCAACGCTTCCAACCGGGACTGCGCGATCATCTTCTTCCTGCGCACGTTCTTCTCGGCCGCGATTATCTCCGAGGCCGTGCGCAGCGAACGTGAACCACGTCACATCGCGAATGGCGACGGGGTTACTGCTGTAATTCCTCCGCGCGCGCGAGCGCGTGCAGCAGGCCGAGCGCGCACGTGAAGACGATCACCGCGCCCGCCTGGTGGACGGCCGCGAGCGCGATCGGCACGCGCAGCAGCAGCGTGGAGATGCCCGCCGCGAGCTGCAGCGCCACGGCCGCGACGAGCGCCCACGCCCAGCCCTTCTGCCGCGCGCGCGCCGCGGGATCGCGCAGCACGCGCCACGCGAGGCTCGCCGCGACGAGAGCGATCACGATGGCGAGCACGCGGTGGTTGAACTGCACCATCGCCATGTTGTTCACGAGGTTGAGCCACCACGGATCGAGCAGCAGGATCTCCGGCGGGATCCAGTGGCCGTCCATCATCGGCCAGGTGTTGTACGCGAAGCCGGCGCGGATGCCCGCCACCAGGGCGCCGGTGAGCACCATCACGAACACGAGCGCGGCGAGCAGCCCCGCATGGCCGCGGGTGGGCGGCGGCGGCGCCCGGCGCATGCCGAACGCGAGGCCCAGCCCGAGCCACAGCATCGCGGCGTAGATGAGGAACGCGACTCCGAGGTGCGCGGCGAGCCGCACCGAGCTCACGCGCGGGTCGTCCACGAGCCCGCTCTTCACCATGAACCAGCCGAGCGCGCCCTGCAGGCCGCCCAGCGCGAAGATGCCGGCGAGCCGCCAGGCGACCGGCCGCGAGATCGCGCGCCGCGCGAGGAACCACGCGAACGGAACGAAGAACACCACGCCGATCACGCGTCCCAGCAGGCGATGCCCGTACTCCCACCAGAAGATGCGCTTGAAGCCTTCGAGCGTCATGTCGAAGTTGCGCAGCCTGAATTCCGGCGTCTGCTGGTACCTGGCGAACGTCTCCTGCCACTGCGCCTCGCTCATCGGCGGCAGCGCGCCCACGAGCGGCTGCCACTCGACGATCGAAAGGCCCGAGTGCGTGAGCCGCGTGATGCCGCCGACCACCACGATGCCGAAGACGAGCGCGCAGCACGCGAAGAGCCACGCCGCCATGGCACGGCGGGAGGACTTGAAGCGGGGATTCATCCCCGCATTCTAAACCGCCGCTATGCGGCCTTGCGATGCCTGGCCTGGTCGAGCTGCTGCGCGGCGAAGTCCCAGTTGAGCAGCTTGTCGATCACGGCGCCGACGTACTCGGGACGGCGGTTCTCGTAGTCCACGTAGTAGGCGTGCTCCCAGACGTCGAGCGTGAGCAGCGGCGTGGTGCCCATCGCGATCGGCGTGCCGGCGTTGGACGTGGCGACCACCTCGAGCTTGCCGCCCTTGTCCACCAGCCATGCCCAGCCGCTGCCGAAGCAGTTCACCGCGGCGTCCGCGAACTTCTGCTTGAACGCATCGTAGCCGCCGCAATCCGCGTCGATGCGGCTCGCGAGGGCCGCGGTGGGCTTGACAGCGCCCTTGCGCAGGCAGTTCCAGAAGAAGGTGTGGTTCCAGGCCTGCGCGGCGTTGTCGAAGATCTTCTGCTCCTTCCCCGCGCTCTCCCGGACGATCTGCTCGAGGGACATGTCGGCGAAGCGCGTCCCCGCGACGAGCTCGTTCAGCTTCTTCACGTACGCGGCGTGGTGCTTGCCGTAGTGCAGGCCGATGGTGCGCGCGGAGATGACGGGATCGAGCGCGCTTTCCGCCCAGGGCAGCGGCGGGAGTTGGAAAGGAGCGGTTTGCTTGGCCATGGAATTTCCTCCGGAGTGAACTAACCACGATAGTCGGTCGATGGGGGCGCCGCCAGCGGACGGGCTTCCTTCCGTCCGTCGGCGCCCGCTTACATGAGTCCTGGTCCCTGTAGGAAAGTTCCGACACGCCTATCAGTCGTTCTTGAGTCGCCGAATTCCGCTGCGCCGACAGATTGGCCTGTCCTACAGCCCGATCATGTGTCTTGCGCGCGGAGGCGCGTTTCTTTCCGGCGCAAAAGACCCTTTTCACAATCAGATCCAGGACTTCGAGGCCCGTTGCGAACGCGATCGGCGGGTCCAGTGACTGGAATCGCATAAGGAGACAAGCATGAGGATGACGACTCTTTACGCCGCCCTGTCCGGGGCCTTCCTGCTCGGTACGGCGGCACTTGCCCCCGCGCAGACCACGAACACCGCGACGGGCGACAACACGAGCACGAGCGCCTCGATGACGCACCGCGCCGCCACCAAGGCGAGCGCCGGCGCGCGCGACGAGTACAAGGCCGATAAGGAGAGGATCGAGGCCGACTACAAGGACGCCAAGGCGAAGTGCAAGTCGATGACCGGCAACGCCAGGGACGTGTGCGAGAAGGAAGCGAAGGGCAACGAGAACGTCGCCAAGGCCGAGCTCGACGCCAAGCGCAAGGGCAACAGCCCCGAGTCCGACTACCACGTCCAGACCGCCAAGGCGAAGGCCCAATATGAAGTCGCCAAGGAGAAGTGCGACGACATGAAGGGCAAGGAGAAGTCCGCGTGCAAGAAGCAGGCGAAGGCGGATGAGGACAGGTCGTTCGCGGAAGCCAAGCAGAACCGCAAGAACGTCGCGTCCTCGACCTCCACGATGGGCACGACGCCGAAGGGCACCCCCAAGTAACCCGCGGCCCCTCGCGCGTCGCACGGAGCCGTCGATGAGACTGAAAGCCCTGGTCGCGCCGTCCGCCGGCGCATTCCTGCTGGTCGCCGCGGCCTTCGGCCTCAACGCGGCGATGGATACGCCCCGCACCCTCATGTCCCCGGGCGACCACGATCGCGCGCTGCGCGACATCGAGCGCCGGACACGCGTCGCATTGGGCACCTGCCGCGACCTCGCCGAGACCGCGCGCGAGATCTGCCGGGCGCGCGCCCACGCCGGGGACCGCATCGCGAAGGCGGAGCTCGACGCGCGCTACTTCGGCACCGTGTCGGCCGCGGCCAACGCGCGCATGGTTCGCGCCCACGCCCGCTTCGACGTCGCCCGCGCCGAGTGCAGGGCCGGCGCCGATGCGTCGCGCCGGGTCTGCCTCGCCGCGGCCCGCGCGGACCGGGAGAAGGCCCTCGCGCAGCTCGCGTCGGCTACTTGAAGCTGTACTTGAGGACGATGCGGTTGGGGCGCAGCGACACGTTCTCGGGCGTGAAGTCGCGGCCCAGGCTCGGCATGTAGCGCCGCGCCGGGCGGTAGACGATGCGCCCGTCGGCGAGGTCGTAGCAGAGGTCGCGGGTCGAGTTGTCGCAGGCGCCGCGCGGACCGTTCATCTCGCGCGCATCGAGCTGGATGAGCGCGGGCAACGGGTCGTGGGCCGCCGCGAACGGCGCGACCGCGGCCTTCGTAGACGCCGCGGAGGCGATGGAGGCGACGGAGCCGACGGAGCCGATCGCCCTCGACTTCGGCAGCAGGTCCATGTCGTCGCCCGCGTGGGCGGCGAAGCCCAGAGCGGAGAGCACGGCGGCGATCCAGGACGAGCGGCGCATCTGCGGCTCCTCGCGGCCGGGCATCGAATTCCACTCCCGGCTGCTCGCATATGGTGGCGCAGCGCCCTGCCGGCGGCCAGCATCGGCGACGGTCGGCGGGGCGCGGCCGACGGCCGGTCTCTGTCTCCGATTGCCGACACAGCTTACGTGACGCGGGTCACAATTCCGCGATGAAAAGGACGCGTTCCGCACCCGGAGCACGCATCGAGAAGTTGCGTGAAGAAGCCGCAGGATGCCGCGCCACCTGAACGCTATCCCAGGTGCAATCGCGCCCGCACCTCGCGCCTGCGGCTCCATAGCGCATACACCATGAAGGCGACCACCAGCACGTTCAGCGCGAGCGCGATGGCCGGCACCAGGCCCTCGCCGCGCACGAGCTTGTAGATCTCGAACGGCATGTAGATCGCGCCGGAAAGCGCGGCGAAACCTTCCGCCCACCAGCGCTGCCGCCACAGCCCGTAGGCCTCCACGAAGCGCACCCCGCAGTACGCCGCGGCGCCGGCCACGAGCATCCACAACCGCGCGTCCGTGACGCGTTCGGCCGCGTGCAGGAAGATCTGCGGGTAATGCTTCGCGGGGTTGAGGTGCAGGTGGCGGACGATCACGTCGGCCACGTGCTGCACGTCGTGGTGGATGAGCGAGAGCACGCCGAACCCGGCGAGCAGCACCACGGCGCCCTTGGCGGCCTCGAAGAGGGCGACGGCGCGGATCGCCTCGGATCTCTGGTGCGGAGTCAGCGGAAAACCTTTCGTTCGACTGAGCGGAATCAATACCTGCCGGCCGGCGCCGGCCTAGTCTTCCCATTTTGCGGCACGGAGCCTCCCCCATGCGCCTGCTGCTCGTGAATCCGCGCTTCCCCGAAAGCTTCTGGAGCTTCAAGTGGGCGATCGACGAGATCCTCCCCGGCAAGCGCGCCGTGAACCCGCCCCTCGGCCTCGCCACCCTTGCCGCCCTGTGCCCGCCGGACTGGGACGTGCGCATCGTGGACGAGAACATCGAGTCCATCCCGCTCGAACCCGAAGCCGACATCGTGGGCGTGTGCGGCATGGGCGTGCAATTCCCGCGCCAGCGCGAGCTGCTGGCGTACTACCGGTCGCGCGGCTGCTTCGTCGTGGCCGGCGGCAGCTACGCCTCGCTCTGCCCGGAACGCTTCGAGGACCTCGCTGACAGCGTGATCTGCGGCGAGGCCGAATACATCTGGAAGCGCTTCTGCGAGGACTACGCGCGCGGCGCCCCGCGGGCGCTCTACCGCGAGACCGGCACCGTGGCGCTCGCCGATTCCCCCCTGCCGCGCTTCGATCTCCTCAAGCTCGAGCGCTACTCGACCGCGACGCTGCAGTTCTCGCGCGGCTGCCCGTTCCTGTGCGACTTCTGCGACATCATCGTGATGTTCGGCCGCAAGCCGCGCTGGAAGGGCTGCGAGCAGGTGGGGCGCGAGCTGGACGAGCTGCGCAAGCGCGGAGTGCGCAACGTGTTCTTCGTCGACGACAACCTCATCGGCAACAAGAAGGCCGCCAAGCAGCTCCTCGAGTTCCTGCGCGACTACCAGGCGCGCCACGGCTACCGCTTCTCGTTCGGCACCGAGGCCTCGATCAACCTCTCGCAGGACGCCGAGCTGCTGCGCCTGTTCCGCGCGGCGAACTTCAGCTGGGTGTTCATCGGCATCGAGTCGCCCGACGTGGCGAGCCTCAAGGAAAGCCGCAAGGTGCAGAACCTGCACGAGGACGTGCTCACGAGCGTGCGGCGCATCTACGCGAACGGCATCGACGTGCTCGCCGGCTTCATCGTGGGATTCGACAACGACACGCTCGAGACCTTCGACAAGCAGTACCGCTTCGTCGTGGAATCGGGCATCCAGGCGGCGATGGTGGGGCTGCTCACGGCGCTGCCGCACACGCCGCTGCATCGCCGTCTCGCGGCCGAAGGCCGGCTCGTCGCCGGCGCGGACAGCGGCGACAACACCAAGCTCGGCACCAACTTCGTGCCGCTGCGCATGGAGTACGCCGCGATGGTGGAGCGCTACAAGGCGCTGCACCAGGCCCTGGTGCGCGACCGCGACATCGCGCAGCGCATCCGCAACAAGCTGCGCTACCTGCAAGACCCGGTGTACCAGGGCGAATACACGCCGCGCGAGCGCATCACGATCGTGGCGCGCCTGCTCGTGAAAGGCGTGCTCGCGGGCGGCCCGCGGCGGGTCTTCCATTTCGTGCGCAGCGTGCCGTTCCTCGCGCCCGCGAAGATCCCGCAAGCGATCGTGGACTGGATCGCGGCGCTCGCCATGCGCGACTACGTGCGCCGGCATTTCGCCGCCGCGGATGCCGGCACCGCCAGGGCGGCCCGCGCCGTGGGCAGGCTGCGCTCCGCCCTCGCGGCTTACGTGGCGCAGGGTCGCGCGAGCCTGCAGGTGGATGGTCTGTCTTCGGCGCTGCCGCGCCTGTCGATGGGCATCGCCGGAGGCCTGGATCGCGCGTTCTTCGCGCGCAGCGCCCGCCACCTCGAGCGGCTGATGCGCTGCACGTCCTCGCGCCTCACGCTGCGCGTCGAGGCCCTGCGCGACGGCGAGGCCGCGCACTTCGGGCGGCTGCTGCGGCGCCTCGCCCGCTACGGCGACCGCATCTCGATCGTGGCCCGCGCCGGGGCATTGCGGTCTCTTCCCATAGATTCTTCCGTCTTCCACCTCGTGGTCGAGGCGTAGGCGGTCGCGGGCCCGCGCGCGATGCGCGAGCCCGCTCGCGCGCTCAGCTCTTGAGGCACGCGTCGAGGAAGCCGCGCCGCTCGTCACCGTGCAGCTTGCGGCGGTCCGCCTCGGCGTTGCACGGGGCGAGACGGCCCTGGCCGGCGGCGTCGCCCAGCATGTCGTGGGACGCCGCGGCGCCGTCCGGGTGCTTCTTGAGGCAATCGCTCATGAACTCGCGGCGCTCGTCGCCCTTGAGCCCCTTGGAGTCGTGCGCGCACGCGGCGAACTTCTCGCGCTGCGTGCTCGGATTGGCATGCTCCTGCGCGGCGAGCGGCATCACGCAGAGCGACGCGACGGCAGCGCAGGCGATGAGGCAAAGGTGTTTCGTCTTCACAGGTCCCTCGTTGGGTTCGGTTGGTCGGGTGCGGCCGGGAGGCGGGTGTCCAGCTCCTTCGGCTGGCGCCATGAGACTCCGGAGCGCGTCCCGGCGCCATCGAAAATCCATTCGCGAACAATCGAATAAGCGGCCTGGGAATATCTCCCACAGGGCATCGGGAAGAATGCCTACCGCGCGAATCGGAAGTTTTCGCATGCGATATGGGACATTCGCCCATGGCGACGGGCACGGGGGGCGAGGACACTGGGCCCCATGAACCGGCGTTCGCACGCGCCGGGAGGAGCCCGACAATGAAACCGCTCAGCGCAGAACGTCTCGCCCGCGAGAACCAGGTCCATGCCGGCACCGGCGGGCGCAGCGAGGAGAATTGCGGACTCGGATTCCGTCCGGCCTTCCTCGACTTCGAGACCCAGACGATCTATCCCTCGCGCTTCGCCAACGGGCTTCCCGCGCCCTTCCATGTCCTGGACGGACTGCCCGACGAGGTCGTTGCGGACCGCGCGCCCACGGGCCGCGTCGTCGCCGCCAAGGCCACGCTCATCTCCGGCTTCGTGCGCAACGGCTTCTTCTACACGCGTACCGCCGCGGCCCGCGCCGCCGCGGAGTGGAGGCTCTAGCAGCACCCCCTTTCCCCGCGGGAACGCCTTACCGACCGGGTTCATCCAATGGGTGAATCCACAGCGGGGAGTTCCCATGGCTCGAGTCGTCAAGCGGCATCGCGCGCAACCGTACGAAGTCACGATCGGCGGCGAGACCCAATACATCTGCGCGTGCGGCTTGTCGGCCAACCTGCCCTTCTGCGACGGCAGCCACGGCGCGGTCGCCGACGAGGATCCCGCCAGGCTCTACTGGTACGACGACGATCTCGAGCGCCACGAGACGAAGGAATCCTTCCCCGGCATCCGCGAAGATTCGGCGGCCTAGATGCCGCTCTTCACCACGACGCTGCGCGGCCGCGAGGAAGTCGCGCGGGGAACCATGGCGTTGCGTTTCGGGCGCCCCGAGGGATTCGCGTTCGCCGCCGGCCAGGCGGTGAACCTCACGCTGATCGAGCCGCCGGAGGCCGACGCGAAGGGCAACTCGCGCACGTTCTCCCTCGCGAGCGCTCCGTCCGAGGATTCGCTGCAGGTGGCCACGCGCATGCGCGACACCGCGTTCAAGCGCGTGCTGGGATCGCTCGCGGTCGGCGCGCCGGTGAAGCTGCGCGGGCCGATGGGACGATTCACGCTGCCCGAGGATGCGACGCGCCCCGTGGCGCTGCTCGCGGGCGGCATCGGCATCACGCCCTTCATGAGCATGCTGCGGCAGGAAGAGCGTGACGGCTCGAAGCGTCCGCGCGTGCTCCTCTACTCGAACCGCAAGCCCGAGGACGCGCCGTTCCTGGCGGAGCTCGAGGCGATGGCGGGACGCGGCTCGGGGTTCCGGCTCGTCACGACGATGACCGACGCCATGGCCGCGCCCGGCACGTGGGGCGGAATGGTCGATCCCGATTTCCTCGCGCGCCACCTGCGCGACGCGGGCGGCGCGATCCACTATCTCGCCGGCCCGCCCGCGATGGTGGGAGGCCTGCGCAGGGCGCTCGGCGCCATGGGCGTGGCCGAAACCGACGTGCTGACCGACGAGTTCTACGGGTACTAGCCGTTCCCGACCTGAACTGGATCAAGGGATCCGCAATTCGCCCACCCGGAACGCGCAGGCGTCCCTATCATCGAGGGTGGCCTCATCTTCCCTGCAAGCACCCATGACCACCCTGCCGGCCGTCGACGCCGACGGCTATCTCATCGAGCCGCTGCACTGGACCGAGGACATCGCGCGCGAGCTCGCGCGCCGCGAGAAGATCGAGCTCACCGACGAGCACTGGGACGTGATCCGCTTCATGCGCCGCTACTACGAGGAGCACCAGGTGGCGCCCGACGCCCGCTTCGTGATCTGGCACATCCAGGAGCAGTTCGGCCCGCAGGCGCGTAACCGCCTCTTCGAGCTCTTTCCCTACGGATACCCGGGCCAGGCGTGCCGCATCGCCGGCATGAAGCGCCCGCGCGCCTGGAGCACCGGCTGACCGGGATCAAACCGCGCCTCCCCCGCCGCGATTAACGTGGGACATCGGGTCCCCGGGAGGCGAAGGTGACGAGGAACACGGAAATGGCGCGGCGGGCGTGCCGCGCGATCGCGTTGGCGGCGGTCGCTTGCGCCCTCGCCCTCGCGGCCGCCGGCGCGGAAACGAAGATGCCCGGCAAGCCGCACGCGGTCCCACCCCAGGCGGTGAAGGTGACGCCCGAGATGACGGGCGCGGGAGCCGTCTCGAGCGGCGCCGTGCTGCCCGCGATCCCGCCGCTCACCGGCAGCCGCGAGAAGCCCGTGGCTTCCTGGGGCAAGCCCCTGCCCTATCCCATCGTGATCGCGGACCGGCGCAACAACCGCCTGATCGAGATCGCGCCCGACAAGCGCATCGTGTGGGAATTCCCGTCGCCCAACCTGCGCATCTACCGCGGCAACGACGACGTGTTCTTCTCGCCCGACGGGCGCCGGCTGGTCGTGAACGAGGAGGACAACTACGACATCCACTTCGTCGACTACGAGAAGCGCGAGCTCACGTGGACGTTCGGCGCATCCGATACCAAGGGCAGCGCCTACGGCTACTTCAACTTCCCCGACGACGCGCACCTGATGGCCGACGGGAAGGTCGTCACCGCCGACATCCGCAACTGCCGCGTGCTGTTCATCGATCCGGACAAGTCCGTCGTCATCGGCCAATGGGGCACCGACGGGCAGTGCAAGCACGATCCGCCGCGCTTCCTCGGGTTTCCGAACGGCTCGACGCCGCTCGACAACGGCGACATCCTCGTCACCGAGATCCCAGATGCCTGGATTACTCGCCTCACGCGGGAGGGCAAGGTGGTCTGGAGCAGGCGCGCGCCCGGCGTGCGCTATCCCTCCGATGCGTTCCCCGCCGCGAACGGGCAGGTCATCGTCGCGGACTACTCGAAGCCGGGCAAGGTCGTGATCTTCGACCCGAAGACCGGCAAGGCGACCTGGGAGTACGCGGTGAAGAGCGGAGAGAAGATGCTCGACCACCCGTCGCTCGCGTTGGAGCTTCCCACCGGCGACATCGTCGTGAACGACGACCTGCGCCATCGCGTGCTCGTGATCGACCGCGCGACGAAGGAAATCACGTGGCAGTACGGCGTGACCGACACGCCCGGACACCTGCCGGGTTATCTCTTCTATCCCGACGGGATGGATATCGACGTCTTCAGGGACTGGAAGGCCTCGACGTCGCGTTAGCGCCGTGGCAGGCCTGCCTCATTCGCGCGGGATCCTGACCTGCATCAGGGGCATGGAGCCAATTATCTCGCCCGGCGTCACGGGTTGCATCCTTTTCAGCCAGCCTGCGTCTTCTCGGGTAGCAGGCCACGCCCAGGAGCACAAAGATGGTCGATCTTGCCTTGAAGCTTCCCCGCCGCGGTCCGCGGGCATTCCTGTTGCTCGCGGGGCTCGCCTGGCTCGGGCTTTACCTCGCACTCGACCCGGTCGCCGAGGCGATCGTGAGGGGCTTGCCGGTCGATCGCGAAAGCCGGTTGGGTGATGCGCTGCAGTTCTTCTTCTACGACGCCCCGAAGGTCTTGCTGCTTCTGACCGGGGTCGTCTTCGTGATGGGCATGGTGAACTCGTGGTTCACCCCGAAGCGCACACGGGCACTCCTCGCCGGCCGGACCGAGGGCGCGGCCAACGTCATGGCTGCCGGCCTGGGCATCGTCACCCCGTTCTGCTCGTGTTCGGCCGTGCCGCTCTTCATCGGCTTCGTGCAGGCGGGCGTTCCCCTCGGCGTGACGTTCTCCTTCCTGATCTCCGCGCCCATGGTGAACGAGGTCGCGCTCGCCCTCCTCTTCGGGCTGTTCGGTTGGAAGATCGCCCTGCTCTATGTGGGTCTCGGACTCACCGTGGCGATCGTCGCGGGATGGATCATCGGGCGGCTGCGGATGGAGCGTTTCCTCGAGGACTGGGTGCGCGACATGCCGCGCGTCCAGGCCGTCGCGGGCGGGGGCGGGCTCCCGCTGAGCGAGCGCATCGACGCCGGCTTCGCGAGCGTGCGGACCATCGTCGGAAAGGTCTGGCCATATGTGCTCGTCGGGATCGCGCTCGGGGCCGGAATCCACGGCTGGGTGCCCGAAGACTTCATGGCCGGCATCATGGGCAAGGACGCCTGGTGGTCGGTGCCCCTCGCCGTAGCGATCGGCGTGCCGATGTATTCGAACGCGGCCGGCATCATCCCGATCGTGCAGGCGCTGCTCGCGAAGGGCGCCGCGCTGGGAACGGTGCTCGCTTTCATGATGAGCGTGATCGCGCTTTCCGCGCCCGAGATGGTGATCCTGCGCAAGGTGCTGAAACCCCCGCTCATCGCCACGTTCGCGGCCGTCGTCGCGGGCGGCATCCTCATCGTCGGCTACTTGTTCAATGCGGTGCTTTGAGGCGATTCGCCGCCATTCCCCCTTTCAAACCCAACGCAAGGAGAAATCGAATGGACATCAAGGTACTCGGACCCGGCTGCGCCAATTGCCGTGCGACCTACGCCCTGCTCGAGCAAGTCGCGCTTGACAAGGGCGTCGACGTCTCGCTCGCCAAGATCGAGGACATGCAGCAGATCATGAGCTTCGGCATTCTCTCCACTCCCGGCGTGGTGATCGACGGGAAAGTGGTCCACTCGGGCGGGGTGCCGCCGCGCGCGAAGATCGAGCAGTGGCTTTCCGGCAATGCGAGTGCCCCCGTGGCCCCTCCGGCCGAAGCCGACGGTTGCTGCGGCGGCGCATCGAGGACAAAGTGCTGCGGTTGAAGAGAGAGGCGCGGCCGCCGCCGCGCGCTCGCCCCCTCCGGGATTGATGAGGCGCAATGCGTCGCCGAAGATCGGCTCGACAATGGGTTCCTGGGCGATTGATGCGCAACCCTTGAGGAGCTTCGACATGACCGATCAGTCCATCGACTTCGCCATCATCATGACCAGCGGCCCGGACACGCCCAAGCGGCTCGCCTCTCCGTTCTTTCTCGCCGCGACCGCCGCCGCGGCCGAAATGAAGGTCGTCTTCACCGGCCAAGGCAACCTGCTGCTGAAGAAGGGCGTGGCGAAATCGACCTATCCGAAGCAGGGCGGCATGCCCGTCTCTCACTTCATGGACCAGGCGCGGCGCAATGGGGCGCAGTTCGTCGCATGCAAGGCGTCGCTTGACCTGAACGATCTCGTGCCGGGCGACCTCGCCTACGACTTGCCGATGGTCGGGGTTGCCGAGGCATTGCCGTACCTGGGAGCCGCGCAGAAACTGGTGAGCTTTTAACGGCCGCTCGCCTCCCCGTGGCGATGAAAGACCCCTCGCTCTCCAACGGCTCGGCCGGCGATGGCCCCGCATTGTCGACGATGCCGGCTTTCGCCCTGCTCTTCTCGGTATCGCTGAAAAACGGCCACGAGCGGGGCGCGATCGGAACGATCCCCATCTCACTCGCGCCGCAGGTGACGCCATTTGCGCCCACGGAGTTTGCCGCCTACCAGCGCCTCCGCGACGAGGCGGATGCGCACGTCCTCGGAATGCCTTTTGTCGAGGCACGGCGCCTCGCACACCAACCCATCGGGCGCATGATGCTGGGGCGTGAGCCGGGCGCTTCGTCCATGCCAAACGTGGCCGAGGTCCATCTCTTCACGCACGTGTCCGGTGTGGCCCTATGGGAGCTCTGGGTCCCGGCCCCTCAAGGGGATTTCGACGTCGATCGGTGGAACGCATGGCTCGACCCCGATGGGCCGGACACTCTTCCGACCCGGGCGTGGCAAATGCTGGAGCCGATGAACCGGGCGCTCGGGGCATCGGATCGGTACCGGCAATACCTGCCTTGCAGCGTGGTTCGGCTGCCCGAAGTGCCCCTGGCCGCGCTCGCCGAGGGACATTCGGAGGAAATCGTCCGGCTGCTGTGGCGCGACCGTTCGACGCGCCCTCTCAAGCACGAGGTGATCGAGGCCGAGCTCGCCCGCGACTACTGCGCGCGCGAAGGCGGAATGACGCTCCTCGGGCGCCGCGCCGCGCTCGACATCCACGGCAACGAGGACGAAACAGCGGCGAGCGCCGCCGAGTCAGCGTTGCCGCCCAAGAGCGCCATGCCTTTCATCGTAACGCTCGAGTTGCTGCTGCTCGAGCGGGCCGTGCTGCTCCATCTGCACGATCAACTCTCCGAAACGGGTCCCACGACGATCAAGGGCTTACTCGACCTCAAACGGCAAGTCGCCGATGGCCTCGAGGAATACTACGGCGCCACGCTCGCCAGCACGCGCTTCGGCGACGCCGTGGCGGAGGATGGCGAGCGGCTGCTCGGCATCGTCGATGCCTATGATGCCTTGATGGATCGCCTGGAAACCGTGAGCTTCACGCTCACCACCGGCTATCAGCAGCGCATGACCGACATGCAGTTCTGGCTGACAGTGGTGTTCGGTGCGACGGAGGTCGGCTTCATCGCGTCAAGCATTGCCACGTGGCACTACCGCGACGATCTCGGCGCCGTCCTTGCGTGGGCTCTGGGAGCGACGCTCGTGACCGCCGGCGCGCTCGTGGCGCTATTGCGCGGGCTTCTCGGCCGGACGTGAGCGGCCGGTGCAGCCCGCGTCCATCGGATCGAGCTCTATCTGTATCGTCGCGTGGCCGATGCCGTATCGATCCCGCAGCGAGTGCGCGATCGCGTCGAGGAAGGCGTTGCCCGGGTGCCCATCCGGCATCACGAGGTGGGCTGTCAGCGCGACCTCCGAAGTGCTCATGGCCCAGACGTGCAGGTCGTGCACTTCCTCGACCCCGGGCCGCGACGACAAGAAGGATTCCACCGCATGCAAGTCGATCGCGTCGGGGACACCGTCGAACATCAGGTGGAGCGACTGCCTGAAAAGTCCCAACGTCCCGGCGACGATCACGACAGCGATGGCGAGGCTCGCAACCGGGTCGAGCCAGCTCCATCCGGTCCACAGGTACAGAGCGCCGGAGGCGACAACGCCCAGGGACACGAGCGCGTCAGCCGCCATGTGCATGAACGCTCCGCGAATGTTGAGGTCCGTCGCGCGCCCCGACATGAAAAGAGCCGCAGTGGCGCCGTTCACGACGGTCCCGACCGCCGCGACCGCGACGATGGTGAGTCCATTGGTCGCGACGGGCAAACCCAGTCGGCCGACCGCCTCCCAGGCGAGCGATCCCATCGCGACCAGCAGCAGGATGGCGTTGGCGAGCGCCGCCATGATCGATGCGCGGCGCCATCCGTAGGTATGCCGATGGTCGGGCGTAAACCGGCCCGCTACCGCGGCCACCCACGCCAGGGCCAGGCCCGCAACGTCGCTAAGGTTATGGCCGGCGTCGGCGAGCAACGCGAGCGAATCGACGCGCCACCCGTAGAACGCCTCGATCGCAACGAAGCCCACGTTGAGCGCGATGCCCACGCCGAACGCGCGGTTGAACGCTCCGGTAGCCGACGCGTGATCGTGGACGTCGTGTGCCATCGCGCCGAATCAACTCAATAGGCGGAGCATGGGATGCACACCGGCTTGCCGTCCTTCATCCTCAAGTAACGATCGAACACGTATTCGCCGCAGGCGCTGCACTTGGTCTTGTTGAACGAGCCCTTTGGAGGCTTGAACTGGAAGTCGGGTTTCGGCTCCACGGCAAAAAGCGCTTCGTCGGTCTGTTCATAGACCCAGCGAATCACTTCGTCGCTCACCGCCGCGGGAATCTGGGACGGCTCGATTCCTTTCTTGCGGGTGGCGATGAACTCGAACTTGCCCATCGCGTCGACGGCATCGGGCTTGAGCGAAATGCGGACGCCCCCCTTCTGCGGGTGATAGAAGGTAGCCGCAAGCTTGCCGTAGAAGGTCTTGGCGATGAGGAGCTTGCCGTAAGTGGCCCCGGTGGCTGCCTGGATGCCATCCATCAGGCACGTCTGCGGATGCGCCTCACCTAGTTCCGGGAAGACGAAGAATCCGTGGTCCTTTTCCCTTTCGACTCCCAGTTTTTCGAGGGCGAGGCGGCCCATGCGATAGCCGATCGGCATGAACGGACATTGATGGCCATGGAATTCGAAGGCCCATTCGGGAGGGATATGTTGCGTTGTCATGTGATTCTCCTTCATGCAAGGCACTACTTGAAAACGTCGAAAAACATCTTCGCCGCAACCAGCCACAGCACGACGCCGATGATCTTCTTGAGCTGGCTGCTGGAGAGCCTCTCCTTCATCAGCTGCGATCCGGCGAGCGAACCACCTGCAGCCATGAGCGCCATGATTCCCAGGAAGGTCATGTCCATTCTTGCGAACGTGGCGTGGCCGAGAAAACCCGAGAGCGAAGAAAAGACCACTGCCACAGCACTGGTGGCCGAGGCTCGCTTGGCGTCTAGCCCGAGCCAGTTGAGTGCCGGAACGATGATGTTTCCCCCTCCCACTCCCAGAAGACCCCCGATGAAGCCGGCCGTACCGCCGACGCTCGCGCCCACCAGCCAGACTCTCTTCGAGCTGGCATCTTGAACACGTGCCTGTGATCGATAGAACAGCATCATCGCCCCGGCAAATGCGAGAAACACGGCGAAAAGAAGGAGCAGGATCGTCTTGTCGACGTGCGGTGTGGCACGAGCGCCGATGGGCGCGAACACGACGGCTATGACGGCGACAGGCAATGCAACGCGCCAGTCGATGAGCCGGCCGCGCCAATAATTGATCGTGGCGAACGAAAGGCTGATGGCGTTGAGGAGCAGTGCAGCCGGGGCGGCCTCGGCGAGCGGTACGCCGAGATAGTAAAAGAACGGAACGAACAGGAACGCCGCCCCGATTCCGGCCATTGCCGTCAACCCGGAGAACAGGAGCACGACGGGCGCGGCGATCAGGTAGAAAGTGAGCGTCATCATTTACCCGGCGGCGGGCACGACGAGCATTTCAGGGCATTTCGCTCGCCACGAAGCTTCAACGTGGCAAGGCGCGCACGAGGCGCCCGCTGAGCTGCGTGCCGGGTGCCACGGTATTGAAGACGGTGCCGTAGCGTTTCACGTTCTCGTGCAGCAACTCGAGCCGCCGGTCGGACTCGTCGCTGTCCACCGTGATCTCGTAGTCGATGGATTCGATCTTCGGAGGAGTGTCCTGGCGAACGGCGTGCAGCCGGATATCCACCGCGCGCAGCTCGAACTTGAGGATCGGCATTACGCGTTCGATTCCCTTCAGCATGCACGCGCCGAGCGCGGCGAGGAGCAGTTCCGCGGGATTGAACGCATCGCGGCGGCCGGCGAGGTCGGTGTCGAGCGCGATCGACGCTTCCTTGCACGCAGCCAGGCTGCCGTGGGCATCGGTCCGGCGGGCGGTGACGTGAAATTCCATCCTGCGACCATGATCGCAGGGCCCCCGCCTCGGCGGCTGATGCACGTCAAGGAAAGCGGCCACTCCGGCGTGCTGCGCAACCGGCCCGAAGGCGAGCTCGAGGCAAAGCTCACGCTTCCCAGAAGCTTGATGTGAATCAATGGGCTCCGCGGGCCTCGGCATAGGCTTGCCGAATGTCCTTGATCCGCGCCAGCCATCTCGTCAAGACCTATCGCAATGGCGATGTCGAAGTGCTCGCCGTGAAGGGCGTCGATTTCACCATCGCCCCGAAGTCCTTCGTCGCGTTCGTCGGACCTTCGGGCAGCGGCAAGAGCACCGTGCTCAACATGATCGGCTGCCTCGATCGGCCCAGCAGCGGCGAGCTCACCGTGATCGAAACCGAAGTCGGCACGCTGGACCGTCGCGCGGCGGCCGCATTTCGCGGGCGGCACATCGGGTTCGTGTTCCAGGACTTCAACCTCATCCCGGTGCTCACCGCCTACGAGAACATCGAGTATCCGCTCATCATGGTGCAGGACTGGCCGGAGCAGAAGCGACGCAAGCAGGTGACGAGACTGCTCGAGGCGGTCGGCATGACCGGACAAGCTGACAAGCGGCCCGACCAGATGTCCGGGGGGCAGAAGCAGCGCGTCGCGGTCGCCCGTGCGCTCGCCACCGATCCGAAGCTGGTGCTCGCGGACGAGCCTACCGCGAACCTCGACCACGATACCGCCTATCGAATCATCGACCTCATGAAGAAGATGCGCGACGAGCTGGGGACGACATTCGTCTTCTCGACGCACGACCCCAAGATCATGTCCGAGGCGGAGGTCATCTTCACGCTCGAGGACGGCCGCCTGCAGAAGCCCGCGGCGAAGGTGGCGGCCCTCCATGCTTAACGTATTGAAGATTGCGCTGCGCAATCTGGCGCGCTTCGGTCGGCGCACCCTGCTCTCCTCGATGCTGATCACGCTCGGCGTCGTCGCAGTGCTGCTGTTCATCGCGGTCGCGGGATCCTTCAAGGCGATGATGATCGGCCAGTTCACCGACGCGATGCTGGGGCACGTGGAGGTGCACCGCAAAGGCTATGTCGCCTCGATCGACAACCTGCCTCTCAACCTGAACATGCAACCGGCGATGGTCGCCAAGGTCGAGCAGGCGCTCGGAAAGCTCGACGGCGTCGAGGCCTATTCGGAGCGCGTGAAGCTCGGCGCCATGTTCAGCAACTTCACCGAGACCACCAGCATTCGCATCAACGGCGTGAACCCCGAGAAGGAGATCGCCACGACGCCGCTGCTGCCGGGCCGGATCGTCGCGGGGAACAAGGAAGGCAAGCTGCTGAAGCCCGGGGAAATCCTCATTCCAACGTTGCTCGCGCGGGGCATGAAGGTGAAGGTGGGCGACAGCATCGTGCTCGTGGCCACCAACCGCGACGGCTCGGTCAACGGCAAGACGTTCGTCGTCCGGGCGATCCTCGAGGGCCTGTCCGGCCCGAGCGGACGCGACGGCTACATCCATGTCGACGACGCGAGGAGCCTGCTGCGGCTGGCGCAGCCCGAAGTGAGCGAGATTGCGGTGCGCCTGAGGAATCCCGCACGGCTCGACCAGTTCCGGGACGATTTGAGCCAGGCGCTTTCCGGAGCGACCAACCCGGAAGGCAAGCCGGTGCTGGAGGTGCACACCTGGGCCGACCTCTCGCCCTTCTCCAGCATCGTGCGCATGATCGATCTGCTCGCGGTGTTCATCAAGGTCATGCTCGTCTCCATCGTCCTGATCAGCGTCATGAACGTCATGATGATGGCGGTCTACGAGCGCATCCGGGAGATCGGCACGATCTCGGCCATCGGAACGCCGCCGCGAAGAATCCTCTCCCTCTTCCTCACGGAAGGGCTGCTGCTCGGCCTCGGGGGCACAGCGCTCGGAACCGCGGTGAGCCTCGCGGTGGTCTACGCACTGAACGTCTGGAAACTCACCTTCAACTTCGGCATGCAACAGGGACTGGTGCTTTCCCCCTCGATCGGCGTCGCGGACGTCCTCATCATCGTCGGCATGGTCATGGTCATCACGCTCGCCGCGAGCTTGCAGCCCGCGTGGAAAGCCTCTCGCATGAACCCCGTCACTGCGCTCGGCCATGTTTGATCTGGCGCCATCGAAGTGACGAGGCTGCTCGCGCTCCTCCTGTTTTTCGTCGGGCTGCCGGTGGCCGCGATCGACGGCGCGCAGATCCTGCAAAAGGTCGATCGCAATCTGGAGCCCGAGACGTACGAGTCGTACCGGAAGCTCATCGACATCCAGCCCGACGGTACCCAGAAGGAATCGGTGCTCTACACGATGAAGAAGGGCCGGGACAAAGTCGTGGGGCTGTTCCTGGCCCCGGCGAGCGACAAGGGACGCGTGACACTTCGCCTGGGCGACAACATGTGGCTCTACATTCCCGACGTGGGAAGGGCCATTCGGATCACCAGCCTGCAATCGGTGACCGGAAGCGTCTTCAACAACGCCGATATCCTGCGCATCGATTACACCGCGGAATACAACGTCGAGTCCGCCGAGGAGCAGGGCGACGCGTACCTGCTCTCGCTCAAGGCGAAGACCGGCGACGTCGCCTACGACCGGCTCAAGATGCGTGTGGACCAGAAGTCGCTGCTGCCCGTCACCATCGAGTGCTACGCGGCGAGCGGCCTCCTCATCAAGACGCTTCGCTTCAAGGACATCAAGGATTTCGGCGGCGGCATCAAGCGGCCCGCCACGCTCGAGACCGACAGCCCGCTGCAGAAGGGCTACAAGTCGGTGATGCTGTGGTCAGGCCTCAAGAAGCGCGAGTTCGCTGACGAGATCTTCACGCTCAACTACCTCCCCCGGGTCCAAGAGCTGCGCAAATGAAGCGGGCGCGGCTGCCGGCGCCCTTCCGGCTGCCGATTCTGCTTCTCCTGCTCGCCACCCCCATAGCCGCGCAGGAATACAGCTTCGACGCGTCCGACTTCGAGAAGAAGCCTTACGAGCTGGGCGGCTACTTCGAGCTCAAGCAGGAAAGCTTCGATCTCAACCGCGACGGGGCCTTCTACCGGCTCAACAATCTCGGCTTACCGCAACGAGAAAGCCTCGACCGCACCACGGCCACCCTGCAGCTCGTCGGCAAGCTGCGCGGTGGAATCGGCACTTTCGACTTTCGAACCAATTCAAGCCTGCAGCGCGACGAGTTCTCCCACGCCCATGACAACAGCATCTACGAGGCCGCCTATTCGATCCGGCCCGATCCCGGCCTCACGATGGAGGCGGGCAAACGGGCGCTGAAGTGGGGCAAGGGCTACGCTTGGAACCCGATCGGGTTCGTCGAGCGTCCCAAGGATCCGAACGATCCTCAGTTGGCGCGCGAGGGCTTCGTCATGGCGGACGCCGACTGGATCGCGAGCCCGGGAGGGAACCTGCGGACGATCGCCTTCACGCCCGTGCTTCTGCCCGTGGAGAAGGACATCAACGGCGATTTCGGCCTTCGCGGCCACTTGAACCCCGCCGCGAAGCTCTACTTGCTCTACCGGGACACGGACCTCGACTTCGCCTGGCAGGGCAAGGGGAGCCGGCCCGCTCGCTTCGGATTCGATTTCTCCCGCAACGTCACGACGAACTTCGAGATCCACGGCGAATGGGCGCGGATCCTCGAATTCCCGAAACCGGTCACGGATAGCGCCGGGCACGTGACGACGCAGACGGGCGATGCGACGAGCTATCTCCTCGGCCTGCGCTATCTCACCGAGGCCGATACCACCTACGTCGCGGAGTATTACCACAACGGCACCGGTTATTCCCAGTACGAGGCCAGCCAGTTCTTTCAACTGGTCGACACGGGATTCACGCAGCTCGAGCAGACCGGCAGCAGTGCGCTGATCCAACGGGCACTGTCGCTCAGCCAGGGTAGCTACGGAAGGCCCAATCCGGGGACCGACTATCTCTACTTCCGGGCGCAGCAGAAGGACGCGCTGGGCGTCGTCTATTTCGCGCCGGCTCTCACGGCGATGGTAAATCTCAAGGACCACAGCTACCAGGTGACGCCGGAGCTGCAATACACGGGGTTCAACAACCTGGAGTTGCGGCTGCGGCTCTTCGTGCTGCAGGGCGAGGCCGGCACGGACTTCGGGGAAAAGCTCGCATCGCGAAAACTGGAGATCTATGCGAGATACTATTTCTGACCGTATCCTGCGCGACCGCCTGGACTAAGCCGTCACGGTCCCCGCAAACTAGTCGGGGACGCCGGGAACCGCGGCCGGAGAAGGATCCGGACGCACCAAGCCCTGCTCCACGGTCCTAGAAACTGATCACCGCTGCTTCTTCGCGCGCGAAGCGGGGAAATGCAACGGCTGCGGACTCCAGCGCGATTCCGCGTTTGCGGAATGCCTCTTCCGAACCGAGCTTTTGGGCCAATCCGATGCAGGCGGTGATGCGCGCCACCAGCTTGACCAGATTATCGACCTGCATGTTGAACTCCTTGCGATCGGGGCTCGCGAGCACGCTCTCCGCCGGACCGAAGACATACACCTCGAGCTCGTCCTTGCTCGCGTCCTTTGCCTGGAATATCCGCTCGGCCAAGGCGGGCACGGTGGACAGCGCACCGGAATCGTCGTGAAACAGATGAAGGACAACCTTGGGCATGATGACTCCTGCGGGAAAGGGAATTCGACGTCATGGGGCAGCGAGCCGCTGACGACGCAATGGCAAGCGGTCGCCGCGCCGGCTTGCCACCCAGCCGAGCGCAACCTTGAGCAGGTCTGCCAGCACCAGGTAGACCATTGCCAGGAGCAGCATCGCGCCGACGCGCGCGAGCGGGATCGCCGCCGTGAGCCAACCGCGAGCCGCCATGAACGACACGAGGAGGATGACGACCAGCGTGGCGATGTGGAGCGACCGCCCCGGGTGCGGCTTCGTCCAGAAGAAGCCGCGCGTACGAGTGACGTAGAGGACCGCCTGGGAGCCCGCGAAGAGGAGCCACGCGAAGAGCAGCGTTTGCGTTTCGCCGACGCCCATCCCCCAGAAGATCGTGCCGAGCCAGAATACGAGCGCGCTCAACGCGAGCAGCAGCGTCGCGAAACCGAGCGCCGTCCACATCAACGGCCGGATGTCCCACCGGTCCGGCAGCTCCGAAGGGCTCGCTTGGTCCATCGAGACCGACATGGTCGCGACGTCCATCACGAGCATGAGCAGCACGATGAGCAGCGGGCTCAGTACGAAAGTGCCGACCGCGAGGACGCCCAGCGCGAGGAACAGCGGAATGCCGATCTTGCGCGTGTTCATCGTGAGCACGAAGGTCTTCATGCGCTGGTAGATTCGCCGGCTTCCGTCGACCGCGGCCTCGATCCCGGCCAGGCCGGGCGTCGTGAGAATGAGGCTCGCCGCCGCCTTCGCGACGTCGGTTGCGTTGGCCACCGCGATGCCGACGTCCGCTTGCCTGAGGGCCGGCGCGTCGTTCACCCCGTCGCCGGTCATTCCGACCACGTGGCCCGCCTTCTGCAGCGCCTGGACGAGGAGGAACTTGTCCTCCGGGAAGACTCCGGCGAAGATCGAAAAGGGCATCACCGACGCGGCATCGAAACCTTCGTGGATCGTTCCCATCGGAGCGACGGTGCCTTCGATTCCGGCCCTGGCCGCCACGGCTCGCGCCGTCGCTTCGCCGTCCCCCGTGACGAGCAATACGCGAACGCCTCGCGCCTTCAACGCCCCGATGAGCGCGGCCGAATCGGACCGAATCGGGTCGCCCAGCGCGACGAGACCCACGACGCGCAAGCTCACATCGCTTCCCTTCGCGACCACCAAGACCCGTGAGCCGTCGGCCGAGAGCCGCGCCACTTCGGCGGCAAGCTCGGGGGTCGAGTCGCCGGCCAGCTTGGCGACGGTCGCCGGTTCTCCTTTGACGATGCGCACCACGACCCCGTTTTCGAGCACCGACGCTTCGGAGCGCTTGATGGCCGGATCGAACGGGACGAACGCCACGCGCGCGGGCAGCGCGGCGGGCAATCCTCGCGCACGCGCAGCCTCGAGGATCGCGAGATCCAGCGGATCCTGGGTTGCCTCCTCGCACGCGAGGACGGCTAGGCGAAGCAGATCGTCCGACGTCGCCGGAGTCCGAGGCGCGAGCTCACGAACGGCGAGGTGGTTTTCCGTGAGCGTTCCCGTCTTGTCCAGCAGGAGCACGTCCATCGAGGCCGCGTCCTCGATCGCCGCGAGTCGCGTGACCAGGATTCCCCGATCGGCGAGCGCGCGCGACCCCAGCGCGGCCGTCATGATGAACATCGTTGGCAGGACGTGCGGGATTGAGGCGACGAGCAGCATGAGCACGAACGGAAGGACATCAAAAACGGAGCCACTTCTGAGCCATGCGACCGCAAAGACGGCAAGGGCGAGGATCACATCGAAGGCGGCGATGTACTTGGCGATCTCCACGATGACCCGCTCGAGGCGTGGAGGCGCCTCGGCTACGCGAGTGAGTTCGGTCGTCTTTCCGAAGTAGGTCCGCACGCCGGTCGCCGTCACCTCGCCGGTTGCCTCGCCGCGGCGAACCAGCGAGCCCGAGTAAGCGGTGCTACCGGCCTCGTGATCGACAGGAAGCGATTCCCCTGTCAGCACCGACTGGTCGAGCAACACGCGGCCTTCGGCGAGACGCATGTCGGCCGGGACGATATCGCCTGCCCGCAAGCGCACCACATCCCCAGGAACGATCTGGGCCGCGGAAAGGATTCCCCAACGGCCGTCGCGCCGTACGCGCGCATCGATGGTGAGCCGACCGCGGAGCAACGCGAGCGCCATCGCGGCGCGCCGCTCCTGCATGAAGCCCACGAGCGAGTTGACCACCAGCAGCAAGGTGATGACCGCGGCCTCGACCCATCGCCCGAGGATTAGGTCCAGGACGATGGCGGACTCGAGCATCCACGGGATCAATCCCCAGAACTTGCGAAGCAGGGTACGGACGGCGCGCGGGGCGGATTCGGCCACGGCGTTGGGCCCGACCTCGCGCAGCCGGGCGGCCGCCTGCTCGCTCGTGAGCCCTTCCGGCGCGGAAGCGAGCGCGACCGTCGGCCGGCTCGGCTCCGATTTCTTCGGCGCCAACTCCGCAAGCGAGCCCATCTTCCTTCTCCATCCGTTGCGCGATCTTCATAGTCTGAAGCGCATCGGGCCGGGCCCCTTGACGCATGTCAGGATGCCCGTTCGCCCGGCACGATTTCGACGTGTGTTGCGGGCGTCAGGCCCTCGGCCGCGGCACGTGACAGCACACCTGCCCCGCCTCGTCGAACCGCACCTGGCAATTCTCGACCATCATTTCGCGCATCCGCCGGCGCGCCCGCTGGATGCGCGACTTGACCGCCGGCAACGTGAGGCCGTTGGCCTCCGCGTAGGCCTGCAACTTCATGCCTTCGAGATCGCAGCGCCGGATCACGTCCCCATCCTCCGGAGAAAGGAGGGACAGCGAGCGCTCCACGCAACCGGCGAGTTCGTCCACGGGCGCAATAGCGTCTTTCTCGTCGGCCAGATCTTCCGGAAGCGGAACGCTCGGCTTCTCCCGGCGCACGTGGTCGATCAACGCGTTGCGCGCTACCTCGAACAACCACGCTCGCGGGTCCTGGAGTTCACAGAAACCTTGGCCCTGGCGCATGGCCTTGACGAAGATTTCCTGCAACAAGTCGTCCGCCAAGTCCGGATCCGATGCTCGATACGCCAGGTAACGCCTTATCTCGGCATGATGGTGCTGCCAGGCATTCAGCGCGCAGGCAAATGAGGCGGTTGTCATGGAACCTCGCGTGACACTCGCCCCGCCCCGGCCTCGTACCAATCGCGTGTGCCGTTCACGATCCTCACCACCAACAACATCACAGGTACCTCGATCAGCACGCCGACGACCGTGGCAAGCGCCGCACCGGACGCGAAGCCGAACAGGCTGATGGCGGCGGCCACTGCCAGCTCGAAGAAGTTGCTCGCGCCGATGAGGGCAGAAGGACATGCAATCGAATGCTGCTCGCCCAGCCGGCGGTTGAGCCAGTAGGCAAGCGTCGAATTGAGCAGCACCTGCACCAGGATTGGCACCGCGAGGAGCGCGATCACGAGCGGCTGGCGGATGATGGCTTCGCCCTGGAAAGCGAACAACAGCACCAGAGTCGCGAGGAGCGCTGCGATCGACCAGGGACCGATCTTCGCCAACGCGGAATCGAAGACGGCCTTCCCCTTCGCAAGTAGCGCGCGCCGCGCGATCTGCGCGATCACCACGGGCACGACGATGTAGAGCACCACCGACGTGAGCAACGTGGCCCACGGGACGGTGATGCTCGAGATGCCGAGCAGGAGGCCCACGATCGGCGCGAACGCGAATACCATGATCGAATCGTTGAGCGCGACCTGGGAGAGCGTGAACAGCGGATCCCCGCCCGTGAGACGGCTCCAGACGAATACCATCGCGGTGCATGGCGCCGCGGCGAGCAGGATCAGCCCGGCGATGTAGCTATCGATCTGCCCGGCGGGCAATAGCGGCGCAAAGAGCTGGCGAATGAAGAGCCACGCGAAGAACGCCATCGAGAATGGCTTCACCAGCCAGTTCACGAAAAGCGTAACGGCAATCCCCCGCCCGTGCTTGCGGACCTCCTGCAACGCCCCGAAGTCCACCTTCATCAACATCGGGATGATCATCACCCAGATGAGCAGCCCGACCGGCAGGTTGACGCGCGCGATCTCCATGCGCCCGATCGACTGGAACAGCGCGGGGAGCAGCTGGCCCAGGACGATCCCGGCGATGATGCACAGGAACACCCATACGGTCAGGTAACGCTCGAAAACGCTCAGCGGCGCAACCGTGGGAACCCCGGCGGGGACTTCGTGCCCGCCGAGGGAGATGGCTTTCATTGCGAGCCTCCGTGAAAGGAAGACGTTTCTTGCGGCATCAGTGTGGCCACCCGGTCGAGCTCTGCCTTGAGGCCGACGCGGTCGCGTTGCAGCTGCGCGAGCGGCAGGGCGAAAAACGCCTCGATCCGCGCGCGGAGGATGCGATACGCCAACTCGAATGCGGCATCGATCTGTGCCGGTGTACCGGTTGCCTTGGCCGGGTCCTGAACATCCCAATGCGCTCGCAAGACGGCGCCGAGGTAGGCGGGACAGGTCTCGCCCGCGGCGCTCGAGCAAACGGTGATTACGATTTCCGGTATCGCGGGCAGGTTATCCCAGGACTTGCTCCGCAGATCTTCCGCGGGAATTTCCTCGCGCGCGAGCAGCGCCAGCGAGCGCGGATGCACCTCGCCCGCGGGATGGCTGCCCGCGCTCATCGCGTGCCATTCTGCCGGAGCGAGGTGGTTGAAGACCGCCTCCGCCAGGATCGACCGGCACGAGTTGGCGGTACAGAGGAAGAGGACATTCATCGCGCCACCTTTGCCGTGGCGCGGCGCGCGCGGCTGCGGCCACGTGACGATGATGGAAGTCCGGCGCATTGCTCGGGATGACCGGCGCAGCATTCGTCGGTGAGGTACCCGATGAGGGAAATCATCAGGATCAGGTTGGCCCGGTAGCGCTGGAAACGACCTTCCTGCTCAACAGTGAGCAGCCCCGCATGGGTCATGGCCTTCAGGTGGAAGGACAGATTCGTCGGCGGGACGTCGAGCGCCTCGGCGATCTGGCCGGCGACCATGCCGTTGGGCCCCTGCTTGACGAGCAGGCGATAGATGTCGAGCCGGGTCTCGGAAGACAAGGACTCGAAGATTCGAGTCGCGGAGGTCTTTTCCATGTATCAACTATACAACAACTATTGAATTATAAGGCGGAACGTACCGGCCCCTTTGCGGAAAGTCAAATGAACCGGCACTTTCGCCCGTTGGGCGAAAGAGAGCGCCAGTCAGCGCCCCGCTAATCCCACAAGTCGATGCCGCTGCCTCGCGCCCGCAGCCCCTCGGCGCGCTTCTGGATGTAGCGCTGCAGGCTCGGCTCCTCGCGATACGCGCCGCTCGCAACGTAATCCAGCGTCGCGGCGAGGTGGAACGGCCTCAGGTAGCCCTCGGAGCGGAAGACCTCGCGGCCCTTCGCGTCGAGGAAGACCAGCGTCGGCGCGTACACCACCTGCAGCTCGCGGGCCCATCGGCGCTCGTCCGTGGCGCGTCCCTCCGGCGTCACCACCTTGCGCGCGCCGGCGAGGTCCAGACCCACGACCGTGAAGCGCGCGAGCAGCTTGCGGATCTCCGGCCGCGCGAAGCCCTCGCGCCGCAGCTCCTCGCAGTCGCGGCAGCCGTCGTACTCGTAGAGGACGAGGACGGGCTTGCCGGCCGCGAGCAGCTTCGGCAGGTCCGGCGCTCCGCTCGCCAAGTACGGCTCGTTGCGCGCATCGTGCCCGCTGGCCTTCGCCGCCGCGCGCCGCGCGAAGTACTCCGCATAGGTCTCGCGCCGTTGGCCGCGCAGGCTCGCGTAGTCGAGGGCGATGCGGAAGCTCGCAGGCGGCGAGTAGCCGTTCAGGCGCAGCACGATGGCGCCCTTCTCGTCGAAGAAGAGCAGGGTAGGCGTGAACTGGATGCCCAGCGTGCGCGCGAGCTCCTTCTCGGGCATGCGCCGCCCGTCGATCCAGGTCACCTCGCGATCGCCCCATAGGTTCAGCGCGATCGCGACGAACTCGCGCCGCGTCTTCGCGACGATGTCGGGCTGGCCGAAGTCCACCGTCATCAGCGCCTTGCAGTACGGGCACCCGTCCTGGCCAAAGTAGATCATCAGGCGCTTGTTCTCGCGCCGCGGCGTCGCGGACGTCGTCGCGGAAATCCAGGAACGATTCCGCTGAACCACTTCGGGATCTCGATCGCGTACGGGCTGGGCTCCTGCGTGCGCGCGCACAGGGCCGCGGCGGCGCACGCGAGCAGCAGCCAGGCGCGCAGGAACCGGATCATGGAGACCATCGTCCCAGCATATCCGATCGCGCCTGGGGCAGAATGACGGCTCCATGAAATCGCTCCGCATTCCCGCCGTGTACATGCGCGGCGGCACCAGCAAGGGCGTCTTCTTCCGCGCCGCGGACCTGCCCGCCGACCCTGCCCTGCGCGACGCGATCCTGCTGCGCGTGATCGGCAGTCCCGATCCCTACGGCAAGCAGATCGACGGCATGGGCGCGGCCACGTCGAGCACGAGCAAGATCGTGATCCTCGCGCCGTCGCGGCGCGCCGACAGCGACGTGGACTACCTCTTCGGCCAGGTCGCGATCGACCGTCCCCTCGTCGACTGGTCCGGCAACTGCGGCAACCTCACCGCCGCCGTGGGCCCGTTCGCGATTTCGCAGGGCTGGGTGAAGGCGCCGCGCGACGGCCTCGCCCTCGTGCGCATCTGGCAGGCGAACATCGGCAAGCGGATCCTCGCGCACGTGCCGGTGCGCGACGGCGAGGTGGTCGAGGACGGCGACTTCGTGCTGGACGGCGTGGCGTTCCCCGCGGCCGAGATCCGCATCGAGTTCCTCGATCCCGGCGGCCTGGGCGAGGACGGCGCCCAGGGCGGCGCGATGCTGCCCACGGGCCACGTGCGCGATTTCATCGACGTGCCCGGCGTGGGGCGCGTCGAGGCGACTCTCATCACCGCCGGCAATCCCACGGTGTTCGTGGAGGCCTCCGCGCTCGGCTTGCGCGGCAACGAGCTGCAGGCCGAGATCAACGGCGATCGCGAGCTGCTCGCGAAGAGCGAGGCGATCCGCGCCCATGGCGCGGTGGCCATGGGACTCGCCGCCAGCGCCGCGGAAGCGAGCGCCACGCGGCTGCACACGCCGAAGATCGCGTTCGTCTCGCGCCCGCTCGCGTACGCCGCGTCGAGCGGCAAGGCGGTCGCCGCGGGCAACATCGACCTCACGGTGCGCATGCTTTCCATGGGACAGCTGCATCACGCGGTGACCGGCACCGGCGCAGTCGCGACCGCGGTGGCGTGCGCGATCGAGGGCACCGTCGCGCATCGCATGCTGGGCCGGGGCGCCGATCCGCTGAAGACGCGCATCGGGCACCCGTCGGGCACGCTCACGGTCGGCGCCGCGGTCGCGCGCTCGGGCGGCGAGTGGATCGTCGAGAAGGCGGTGATGAGCCGCAGCGCGCGGCGGCTGATGGAAGGATGGATCCGCGTGCCTCAGCCCGCCGGCATCGCGATTCCCACCGCGAGCAGCACGGAATAGGCGAGGAGCAGCCGGCCCGCCTTGGGCGTAGTCGGCAGCAGGTCCTCGTAGCGATCGCGCGTGAGGACGTCGCGCGCCGTCGACACCGCAAAGGGCAGCGTGGCGAGCGGCAGCAGCACCCACGCGGTGAAGCCGGACGCGAGCCACAGCGCGAAGGGTGCCAGGTACGCGGCGAGCGACAGGGCCAGGTATTCGACGCGGCTCCATTTCCTTCCCCAGCGCACCGCGATGGTCCGCTTGCCCTTCACGACGTCGAAGTCGCGATCGCGGATGTCGTCGACGATCAGGATGTTCGTGGTGAGCGCGCCCACGGGAACGCCGAGCGCGATCGCCGCGGCCGGCAGCGCCTCGGGCAGGAGCCACGAGCCGAGCGCCGCGCCATGCGCCGGCGCCGCCTGCACGTAGTACGCGCCGGCGACCGAGACCACGCCGAAGAAGACGAAGAACAGCGGATCCGCCAGGCCGTGGCGCCCGATCGGGAACGGCCCGGCCGAATAAGCGAGGCTGGCACCCACGCTGAGCAGCCCGATGACGACCACGCCGATGCCCGCGTGGGCGATGAGGTACAGCCCCGCCAGGAACGCCAGCGCGTAGCACGCCTGCATCGCGCCGCGCAGGGCGCCGAGCGTGAGAGTGCCGTTGGCGAGGGCGCGCACGAGCTCCGGATGCTCGGGGTCCCGCGGCTGCTGCACGAGGTTCTCGTAGTTGTCGGTGAGCACGCCGCCCAGCTGGATCAACCAGCCCGCGAGAAACGCGAAGAACGCGGCGAGGGGATCGGCGACGTGGTTGTGCAACGCGAGCCCGATCGCCACCGCGACCGGCGCGGCGGCCGTGGGCAGCGTGTGTCCCGGATACAGGAGCTTGCGCTTCCAGACCTCGGCGCGCGTCCACTCGAGCGACTGGTCCACGCGTTCCTCAGTCGTCGCCGGCCGGCGCCAAGGCCGCCGGGTGCGCCGGCTCGACGTAGTGCTGCCGGGACTTGCCGGCCTTCACCTCGTCGAACCAGATCTCGTGGTGCTCGCGCGCCCAGCTCTCGTCCACCACGCCCGCGACCATCGCGTGCAACGCGCCCTTCAGGCCCACGGTGCCGAGGTACATGTGGAAGAGCGAAGCGCAAATGGCGAAGAAGCCGATGACGAGATGGATGATGCTCGACGTCTGCATGAGGCTGCGCCCCTGCGCCCAGTTCGGGAAATCGAGCGCGAGCCCGGTCACGCCCAGCACGATGCAGAAGAAGCAGACCAGCCCCCAGAAGAGCGTCTTCTCGCCGGCGTTGAAGCGGCCCGAGGGAACGTGCTGCCTCGAGAACATCCCGCCGAACTTGAGCAGCCAGTCGACGTCGTGGCGGCGCGGCAGGTTGTCGCGCGCGAAGCGCACGATGAAGTACGCGAGGCAAACGAGGAATAACGGCCCGAGGAACGCGTGCAGATTCTTGGAGACGATCGCGAGCCAGGAGAAGGCGTCGTAGCCCACGAGCGGCAGGAGCGCCCTGCGGCCGCCCGCGAGGATGAGGCCGGTGAGGCCGAGGACGACGAAGCCGATGCCCATCGTCCAGTGCGCGAAGCGATCGGCGACGGCGAAGCGCTCGATCAGCCGGCCGGTCGGCGGCGCCGACACGCCGATGGGGCCGCGCCACAGGTAGAACGCGACCAGCGCGCCGAGCGAAAGGGCGAGCAGCACGCCGCCGGCGAGGACGACGGGCGGACGCAGCGCGCGCCACGCCTTGCCGCGCGCCTGGATCACCACGCCGCGCTCGCTGCCGGGAATCGACGCAATGCCCGAGTTCACGTCGCGCCAGGGCGCGACGTCGCCGTCGGGAGGGGCCGCCTGCGCGACAGCTGCCCCTCGGGCGGCATCATCGGCGCTCGCGGCGGGAAGCGAAAGGAAGAGGGACGTGACGGCGAGAAGCGCGCCGAGGAACGCAGGGAATCGCATGGCCGGCCTCCGGGTCGGATCGACCTTGCGCCATCTTCGGCCGCGCCCACGGTGACCGTGTTGATAGCCGTCAAACGCCCGGCCAGGACGCGTCCCTCAGAACGGCCAGGGAATGACCTTGCCGCCCTGCGGATAGGCGCCGATGGCCAGCCCGCCCTGGGCGTGCACGCCGATCGCGAGCCCGCCGAGCGCCTGGATGCCGATGGCGCATCCGCCGAGTGCCAGCCCGCCGATCGCGAGGCCGCCCAGCGCCACGCCGCCGAGCACCACGCCACCGAGCGCGAGCACGCCGAACGACAGCCCTCCCAGCGCGATGCCGCCGAGCGCCATGCCGCCGAACGCGAAGACGCCGATCGCGATGTCGCCGATGGCGATGACACCGCGCGCGATCCCGCGTATTTCGCGCCGGTCGAAGTCGGGGCCGAACGCGATTGCCAGGAGCGGCCAGCCCGCGACCTTCGCCGTCGATTCATAGCGCATGGATCCTCCTCAGGCCTTCTCGCGCCAGCGGTTGCGCTGGAAGGCGGGATGGTAGATGCCGAGCGAGCGCGCATAGCCGTCGAGCCCCGGAAAGAGGCTCGTGCGCGAGATGTTCATGTAGTGCAGCCGCTCGAGCGCCTCGGCGCGCATGGGCGCGGGCAGGACGATCTTGAGCACGTTCGCCGCCTGGTCGTGGCCGGGAAGCGCGGCGAGGTTCTCCATGAATCCCGACGCGACGTCGCCCGGCACGAGGAACGTTCCCTTCTGGATGCGCAGCCGCTCGTTCAGCCGGAAGGGGCTCAGCAGCATCGCGCATTTCACGAACGGCGGCTCGAAGAGCACGTCGAAGCTCACCGTCTCGTGCTCCTCGCCGGTGCGCGCGCGCAGCTTCGAGGCGCCCTGCTTGCCGGCGCCGAGCATGGCGAGCACCGACTGCTCGGCGACCCAGTCGGCGTTCACCCCCCACACCGCGCAATCGTCGTCGGCGCTCTCGAGCGCGAAGTAGGCCGCCACGTAGATCGAGTAGGTGAAATCCAGCAGCCGCGTGGGCGCCCCGTGGTGCTGCATGAGCGAGAGCCACTCCAGCACGCTCTCGCGCTGGGGAACGTGCACCGCGTAGTTGTGGTACGCGCGGCGGAATTCGCGCAGCAGCTCGCGCTCGAGCGTCATGCGCGCCGGGCCTTCCATCGCCTGGCGCTCGAAGAGCCGCTCGAGGGAGGTCTTGAGCTGCCAGCCCGCCACGCGCTCGCCCCGGAAGAGCCAGTTGGTCCGGCCGTGATCGTGGATCTCGTCCCATGAAGCCAGGGCCCGCTCGCTGATGGCCATTTTCCAGCCGCTCCCTTCCCGGTTTGGTAACGACTTTACCGCTCCCCGCCCCAAAGGAGGAAAAATCCGGCCTCCCGTGCTACCCTTCCGGGGGCCGGATCCGTCACGATCCGAGACAACCAATCATAAGGAGGAGGAACCATGAAGCTCGCACGCTGCATGGCCGCGCTCTTTGCGCTGGCGCTCGCGTCGGCCGTCCAGGCCGCGCCGATCATCGTGAAGGTGAGCCACGTCGTGGCGGAGAAGGCGCCCAAGGGCCAGGCCGCGCTCAAGTTCAAGGAGCTCGCCGAGAAGAAGCTGCCCGGCAAGGTCGAGGTCCAGGTCTTCCCCAGCTCCCAGCTCTTCGGCGACGGCAAGGAGATGGAGGCGCTGCAGCTGGGCGACGTGCAGATCATCGCACCGTCGCTGTCCAAGTTCGACCGCTACACGAAGAAGCTGCAGGTGTTCGACCTGCCGTTCCTCTTCAACAGCATCGAGTCGGTGGACCGCTTCCAGCACAGCAAGCAAGGCAAGGCCCTCCTCGACATCATGAAGTCGAAAGGCATCAAGGGCCTCGGCTACTGGCACAACGGGATGAAGCAGCTATCCACGGACAAGGACCAGCTGCGCGTGCCCGCCGACGTGAAGGGCCTCAAGTTCCGCATCCAGCAGTCCGACGTGCTCGAGGCGCAGTTCCGCGCGCTCGGCTCCAACCCGCAGAAGATGGCGTTCAGCGAGGTCTACCAGGCGCTGCAGACGGGCGTCGTGGACGGGCAGGAGAACACCTGGTCGAACATCTACTCCCAGAAGTTCTACGAGGTGCAGAAGACGATCGCGGAGACCAACCACGGCGTGATCGACTACATGGTGATCACCAACGCCAAGTGGTGGGACAGCCTCCCGGCGGACGTCCGCAAGGGCCTCCAGGAGGCGATGGACGAGGCCACCGAGTACGGCAACAAGCTCTCCGATCGACATCAACGAGCGCGACAAGAAGCTCATCGCAGGAGGCGGGCAAGGCCAAGATCCAGCACGCTCACGCAAGGATGACCTGGCGAAGTGGCAGAAGGCCATGGAGCCGGTGTGGAAGAAGTTCGAGCCGGAGATCGGCAAGGACCTCATCCAGGCGGCCCAGAAGTCGAACAAGTAGCGCCGCGCGCCGGGCCGCGGGACGAACGCCGTGCGCTTCCAATGGCTCCACCGGCTGGAGGAAGGCCTCATCGCCTTCCTCCTCGCCGCCATGACCCTGGTGACCTTCGCCCAGGTCGTCGCGCGCTACGCCTTCAACTACAGCTTCACGTGGGCGCTCGAGCTCACGATGGTGATGTTCGCGTGGCTCATCTTCCTCGGCATCCCCTACGGCGTGCGCATCGGCTCGCACATCGGCGTGGACGCGCTGGTGAAGTCGCTGGGCCCGAAGAGCGGGCGCGTCGCCGGCATCGCGGCGGCCTCGCTCTGCCTCGTGTACTCGGTGATCCTGCTCATCGGCAGCTGGATCGTACGTCACCAAGATGTACGACGCTGGGCATCACGATGGACGACCTGCCGACGGTGCCCATCTGGGTGCCGCGCGCGATCCTCCTCGTCTGTTTCGCGCTGCTCGTGGTGCGCTTCTCGCAAGTGCTCTACCGCATCGTCATCGGCCGCGAGATCCGGCTGCACCTGAGCGACGAGGCCGAGGAGCTGCTGCGCGAGCGGCGCGAGGCGCTGGAACCCGGGCATGAACCGGACGCGGGGCCGAAATGACCACGGCCCTCCTGTTCATCCTGCTCTTCGTGTTCATGTTCCTCGGCATGCCCATCGCGATCGCGCTGGGGCTGAGCTCGGTGCTCACCATCGTCTGGGTCGGCCACGATTCCCTCGCCTCGCTCTCGCTCAAGCTCTTACGAGACCTCGGAGCAGTTCACGCTCTGGCGATCCCGTTCTTCATCCTGGCGGGAGCGTTCATGACGACGGGCGGGGTCGCGCGCCGCATGATCCGCTTCGCGAACGCGTGCGTCGGGCCACCTGCACGGCGGGCTCGCCATGGCCTCGGTGCTGGCATGCATGCTCTTCGCCGCCGTGTCGGGCTCCTCGCCCGCGACCGTGGTCGCGGTGGGCACCATCGTCATCGGCGGGATGGTGAAGGCCGGCTACTCGAAGGAGATGGCCGCGGGCGTGATCTGCAACGCGGGCACGCTGGGGATCCTCATCCCGCCCTCGATCGTCATGGTGGTGTACGGCGCCGTGACGGAGACCTCCGTGGGGCAGCTCTTCGTGGCGGGCATCATTCCGGGCATCGTGCTGGGCGTCATGCTGATGATCGCGATCTACGTGCGGGCGCGCATGATCAAGCTGCCGCGCCAGCCACGGGCCACGGCGCGCGAGCTGGTGGTCGCTGGGCCGCGACTCCCTCTGGGGCATGCTCCTCATCTTCATCATCCTGGGCGGCATCTACGGCGGCATCTTCACGCCGACCGAGGCGGCGGCGGTGGCGGCGGTCTACGCGTTCTTCGTGGCGATCTTCGTCTACCGCGACATGGGGATGAAGGATGTGCCGCGGGTGCTCGTGGACGCCGGCCGCGTCACGGTGATGCTCATGTTCATCATCGCCAATGCCCTGCTCTTCGCGCTACGTGCTCACCACCGAGCGCATTCCGCAGTCCATCGCCGAGCAGATCGTCATCGTGGGGCATGTCGCCATGGCAGTTCCTGATCGTGGTGAACATCATGCTGCTCATCGCGGGCAACTTCATGGAGCCCACGGGCATTATCCTGATCCTGGCACCCATCCTCTTCCCCATCGCGCAGCGCATGGGCATCGACCCGGTGCACCTCGGCATCATCCTGACGGTGAACATGGAGATCGGCATGGTGACCCCGCCGGTCGGGCTCAACCTTTTCGTCACATCGGGCATCACCGGCATGCCGATGATGCAAGTGGTGCGCGCGGCGCTGCCGTGGCTCTCGGTGCTTCTCGTGTTCCTGGTGATCGTGACCTACGTTCCGCAGCTCTCGCTCTGGCTACCGCACTTCATGTTCTGACCCGATTGACTACACAGGGAGAAAGAGATGAATGCCACCCTCAAGACGACCCTCGCCATCGCCGCCGCGGCATTCCTGCTTGCGGCCTGCCCGACGGTTCCGATCTACAACGTGAACGATGCGCAGATCTCGACCACCTCGGGCAAGCATCTGAGCGCGAGCCAGGTGCGCGGCGCGATCATCACCGCCGGCACCGCGCTCGGCTGGCACGTCGTGGACGCGGGCCCGGGGCGCCTGGAAGGCACGCTGCACCTGCGCGACCACACGGCCGTCGTGGGAATCCCGTACAGCGCCACGAAATACAGCATCGTGTTCAAGAGCTCCGAGAACCTCCAAGAGGCCGACGGCAAGATCCACAAGAACTACAACGGGTGGGTGCAGCGCCTGGATCGCCAGATCCAGACCGAAATCTCGCGGATGTAGCCCGGGCCGTCGCCTAGGCGACGGCCTTCCAGCGCCGGCGCGCGAGGAGCCGCAGCTTGCCGCCCTCGCGGTCGGTGAGCGCGCCGGATTGCGCGCGCAGGGCGGCCTCGAACTCCTCGAGCGACTCGCGCGTCCCGGCCGCGAAGAGCCGTTCCCTGAGCGCGTAGAAGAGCGGCGAGAATTCGCCGAAGAGCTCGTTCAGCACCGGGAACGACTTGCGATGCACGGGCGAGCGGCCGAGCTTGAGGAGCGCCTCGCGGTGCTCGGGCGTGGGATAGCCCTTGTGCCCGGCGAATCCGTAGCCCGGATATTCCCGGTCGAGCGCCTCCATCATCGCGTCGCGCGCGGTCTTCGCGATGATCGAGGCCGCGGCGATGGTGAAGTTGATGCCGTCGCCCTTGTTGAACGCATTCTGCGGCATGGCGATGCCGGGCACGGTGCGCGCATCGACGAGGACGTGCTGCGGCGGCCGCGGCAGGCCCTCCACCGCGCGGCGCATCGCCAGCAGCGACGCGTGGTAGATGTTGAGCGAGTCGATCTCCTCCACGCTCGCGATCCCCACCGCCACGCCCGAGGCGCGCGCGCGGATCTCCACGGCCAGCTCGGCGCGGGTCGGCGGATCGAGCTTCTTGGAGTCGTCGACGCCGGCGATCTCGGTGTCGGGCGGGAACATGACGGCGGCGGCCACGACCGGGCCCGCGAGCGGCGCCACGCCCGCCTCGTCCACGCCGGCGATGTCGCGCACGCCCGACTTCCACAGCACCCGCTCGAAGTGGCGCATCGCGTCCAGGCGCACCCGCTCGCCGCGCTCGCGCTCGAAACGCTTGCGCAGCGCCGCGTACAGGCGCTGGACGCCCTGCCGCTTGTCGCGCTGGAGGCGGTTCAGGACCTGCTGGGAAACGGGCTGCTTCTCCTCGACGTAGCGCTTGCGGATCTCGTCGACGGAGAGCTCTTCGACACGGGCCATGGGCGGAAATTGCGGAGTCGACTTATTCTAGCAAGCCGCGGGCCCACGGAACGGCCTCGCGCAAGACCTGACTAAAGCTAGGAAATGGCCCCGCCACCCCCCCTGGTCGCCTGCCCCGAGTGCGATTCCCTGCAGCGCGGGCCGCGCTCGTGCCCGACGGGTGCGCGGAATGCGTGCGCTGCGGCGCCGAGCTCTACCGGTACAAGCCCCACAGCATCGACGACACGCTCGCCTTCGTGCTCGCGGCAGCGATCGTGTTCGCCTTCGCGAACGCCTTCCCCTTGATGGAGATGGACGCGAAGGGACTGCGCAGCGAGCCACGACCATCTTCGGCACCGTGCGCGCGCTCGCCGACGGCGGGCATGCCCTCGGTGGCGCCTCCTGGTGCTCGCCACCGCCATGCTTGTTTCCCGCCGTGGAGCTCGCCGCGATCGCCTACATGCTGCTGCCGCTGCGGCTGGGGATCGTGCCGCACGGGCCTGCGCACGGCGTTCCGCATCGTGAACGCCGTTCCGCCCCTGGGCGATGACCGAAGTCTTCATCCTCGGGCGCGCTGGTCGCGTTCGTGAAGCTGCGGGACATCGCGACCGTGCAGGCGGGGGTGGCCCTGTACGCGATCGGCGGCGTTCGTGGTGCTGCTCGCCGCGGCGGACGCCTCCTACGAATCGCGCGCGGTCTGGCACCGGGAACGGGAGCTGCGGCGTGACCGTCCACCGCCGCGCGCAGCAACCTCTGGCATGCCGCCCGTGCGGGCTCATCAATCGCCCCGCGCCCGACGGGGACGGCTGGCGCTGCGCGCGCTGCGATACGCCGCTCAACTGGCGCAAGCCCGCGAGCATCGCGCGCGCCTGGGCGTTCCTCGTCGCCGCGGCCATCCTCTACATTCCCGCCAACGTCCTCCCGGTCATCCAAAGCGGCTCCCTCTTCGAGTCCAAGAGCGACACCATCCTGGGCGGCATGGTGTACTTCTGGACCTCCGGCTCCTGGGCGCTCGCGATCATCGTGTTCGTCGCGAGCATCGTGGTGCCCGCGACGAAGGTGCGCCGCGTTGACGCTGCTCCTGGTCACCTCGCAGCGCGGCTCGACCTGGCGGCCCGGCGAGCGCACGCGCCTGTATCGGTTCACGGCCTATGTGGGGCGCTGGTCCATGGTGGACATCTACGTGGGCGCGACATCCGTGGCCCTCGTGCAGCTGCAGGCCCTTCGCCTCGATCGATCCGGGCCCGGGCGCGATCTTCTTCGGCGCGGTCGTGATCCTCACCATGCTCGCCTCGGAGAGCTTCGACCCGCGGCTGATCTGGGACCCGGTGGACGCGCGCGATGCATGACCTGCCCCCCGTTCCCGAGGACGGCGAGGTTCCCGCAGCCGTCGCCCGCAAGCCCGGGCCGCGCACGCTGCAGCTGGTCTGGATCATCCCCATCGTCGCGGCCATCGTCGGCGGCGGCATCGTGGTGAAGTGCGTGCCTCGACCGCGGCCCGGAAATCACGATCCAGTTCAACTCGGCCGAGGGCATCGAGGCGGGAAAGACCCGGATCAAGTACAAGGCGGTGGACATGGGCACGGTGCGATCGGTGAAGCTCTCCGAGGACCACAAGAGCGCCATCGTCACCGCGGAGATGGACGCCCGAGGCGAAGGACTTCCTGGTGGCGGACAGCCGCTTCTGGGTCGTGCGCCCGCGCATCGCCGGCGGCGAGGTCTCGGGACTGGGCACCCTGCTCGCCGGCTCGTACATCGGCGCCGATCCGGGACATTCGAAGACGGAGTCGAAGCGAATTTCGACGGGGCTGGAGACGCCGCCCGTGGTCACCTCCGACCTGCCCGGCCGCGCCTTCACGCTCCTCGCCTCGAACCTCGGCTCCCTCGACGTGAACTCGCCCGTCTACTACCGCGGCGTGCTCGCGGGCCGCGTCGTGTCTCGGCGCAAGTCGCCGACGACGGGGGCAGGTCAGGGTCGGCGTCTACATCCACGAGCCCTACGACAGCTTCGTGAATTCCCAGACGCGCTGCTGGAACTCGAGCGGCGATCGACTTCTCGGTCGACGCGAACGGCGTGAAGGTGGAGACCCAGTCGCTCGTGACGCTGCTGCTGGGCGGGATCGCCTTCGAGACGCCGCCCGAGCCGCGACGCGCAGCCCGTGAACGCGAACGCGCAGTTCACGCTCTGGGACAGCCGCACCGAGGCGCTGCGCCCGCGCGAAACGGTGGTGGAGAACTACGTGATGAAGTTCGCGCAGTCGGTGCGCGGCCTCGCGGTCGGCGCGCCCCTGGACTTCCGCGGCGTGACCGTCGGGCCAGGTGAATCGCATCGACCTCGACTTCGACCCGCAGACGGTGACCTTCCGCTCCGCGGTGCTGGATCGAGCTCTGGCCGCAGCGGCATCATCGCACGCAACGCGCAGCCGGGTAGCCGCTAGGTATCGATGACGCCGCGCGAGCGCATGCGCTCGTTCGTGGAGCACGGCATGCGCGGCCAGCTGCACAACGCGAACCTCCTCACCGGCCAGCTCTTCGTGGCGCTCGATTTCTTCCCGGGCGACCCGCACGCGACCATCGACTTCCACGAATCGCCGCCCGAGATCCCCACCACTTCCGGCGGCCTCGGCGAGCTGCAGGAATCGCTCGCCAACATCATCAAGAAGCTCGACAAGGTGCCGTTCGAGGCGATCGGCGAAGAGCTGCGCAAGGCGCTCGTGGACCTGCGCGCGACGCTCAAGCAGGTCGACGCGCTCACGCGGCACCTCGACCGCGACCTGGCGCCGCAGATGCGCGAGGCGATCGAGCAGGCGCGCAAGACGCTCGCCGCGGCGCGAGCAGGTGCTTGCGTCCGACTCGCCGGTGCAGGGCGACCTGCGCGAGACGCTGGAGCAGGTGAACCGCGCGGCCGAGTCGCTGCGCTCGCTCACCGACTATCTCGAGCGCCATCCGGAATCGCTGATCCGCGGCCGGCGCGAGGAGGGGAAATGAGCCACTTCAATGCTCGAGCCGCGGCAGCCGCGGCACTGGCCCTCGCGCTCGGCGCGTGCGGCACGCCCGCTCCGAAGGAACAATTCTTCACGCTCGCCGCGCCGAATCCGGGCGTGGCTCCGCCGCGCAGCGAGCACCCCGGCGTGTTCGTGGGTCCCGTTGCCGTGCCCGAAGCCGTGGACCGCTCGCAGATGGTGCTGCGCACGGGGCCCAATGAGGTCGAGGTCTCGGACGACTTCCGCTGGGCCGAGCCGGTGCGCAGCGCCATTCGCGCGCGCGATCGCGCAGACGCTGAGCCGCGAGCTGGGGAGCTCGCGCGTGCTTTCCAGCCGCATGGCGGCCGGCACGCCGGTGGACTACCGGGTCGCGATCGAGGTGCAGCGCTTCGACTCGTCGCTCGACGAGGGCGCCACGATCGACGCCTTGTGGACCGTGACCGCGGCGGCCGGGTCGCGTACACGCAACGGCCGCAGCGTCGAGCACGCGCCGGCCGCCTCCCACGATCCGGGCGCGGTCGCGGCGGCGCACGGCCACGCGCTCGAGCGCGTGGCGCGCGCGATCGCCGACGCGATCCGCGCCCTCGGGAAGGAGTCGCCCGAAACGTCGGGCGCGCGCTAGGCAGTCGGCTACTCGGCGCCCGCGTGGCGCTGGCGGGGCGGTTGCGCGGCGGCTTCCGAACCCTCGCCGGCCGCGCTCACGCCCACACCGGCCTCGTAGACCATCTTCCCGCCCAGCCATCCGGAGACGACCAGCAAGCCGATCGCGATGAGCGAGAGCGCCATGGGTAGCGTCAGGCTTTCCGGCTGCCCGTGGCGCATCCACGCGTTGATGACGTAGAGCACCACGACCGTGAGGTTGATGCCCATGTGGGTGAGCGCGATGCGCTGCGTGTAGCCGTACGGAAGCGATATCAGGTCGACGAGGCCCGGAACCGCGGCGCACAGCGCGCCGACGATGCCGCCGATCATGGTGTAGTACGCGACGCCCGCCCACGGATCGGTGCTCCCCGTGGCGAGGCAGACGATGTCGAACACGAACGAGAGGATGAAGCCGCCGAGGGCGATCGGCACGATCATCGGGTGGATCGGGTGCCCGGCGATGCTGGCGGGTGTGCGCATGGTTCCCTCCTTGGGGAATGGACGTCGATGGGCCGCGAGCGCAGGTCGGCGCGACAGCGGTGTAGGAATCGACCGACATCCACGCGCGGCGCAACGCCGCTCCCACGCATTAGATGGACGCGCAGCCATCCACGTTCCCCTCGCATCGGAGGGAAAAGGCAAGCTCGCGCCGCGCGCCCTTCAGTGCAGCGCGAGCGAAAGCGGCCGGGCCGAGCGCATGAGCTCCTCGAACATCGCGCCGTCCATGTGCACGAGCGTCGCGTGGTCGCCGCCTTCGAAATACACGTCGGGCTTGCCGGCGAGGCTCATGTCCCAGACGGTGGGAATGCCGTACGCCGCGCCCAGCGGCGGCACGGCACCCGAGGAGCAGTCGGGGAACAGGCCTTCCAGCTCCCGCTCGCTCGCGAGGGCGAGCCCGGAGCCCGCCGCGTCGCGCAGCTCGTCCAGGTCTAGGCGGCGATCCGCGGGAATGACGGCCATGAAGTATCCGCCGTCATCCTCGAGAACGATCGCCTTCGCGACCCGGTCGGGCGGCACATGCGCGAGACGCGCCGCCTCCATGCACGAGCCGCTCGCGCCGTGCGGCACCGGTTCCCAGGGCAGGTCGCGCTCGGCGATGTAGTCCTGCACCCGATAGGCGATGGACATTCCGCCTCCCGAAGCTCACGCGCCGGTCACGTGCTCATGCAACCAACGCCCGATCTTCTCGTCGAAGCGGGTCATGGCGAGCGCCGCGAAGAGCACGGTGAACGCACCGATAGCGAACGAGGTGAGCGCGGCCGCGCCTTCGGATGAGAATCCGAGCACGCTCGGAGCGGCCATCAACCAGAGCCCGGCGACGACGTCGATCCATTCCTCGACCGTCTCGTGCTCGCCCACTTCGAGCAACTCCTCGAGCACCAGGATGGAGCCCATCACCAGCGCGTTCATCGTCGCCACGCTGCTGTCCGAGTAACCGAGAACCCACGGCGAGACGAGCAGGAACGCGCCGAGGGCGATGCCCAGCCAGTCTTCCCATTTGAGTGTCTTGAACATACGAGCCTCCTCTTCCTCGCGAGGACGAGGCCTGTCGCACGGCGCGCGCTTCGCGCCCGGTTGTGTCGGGCGCCGGAACGTGGCCTCTGGTGTTCGAGGCCCGTCAGTCGCACCTTCCTGATTACGCCGATGGCGGGATTCCGTGTTGATGGGGGTCAACCGGGGCGCGCGCGTGCCCGGTGATCATGCCGAAATGTCTCGCAATGCAATCCGCGCGCGGCGCCCGCGCGCGTTCACGCTCGCCGCGCTGGCCATCCTGTGGCCCGCGATCGCCGCCGCGCAGGCCGATCCGGCGCCCGAGCCCGCGCGCTTCCGCGACCCTGAGGACGGCCGCCTCGACATCAGCGACTTCCTCGCGAAGCCGCGCGGATTCCTGCCGATCCCGATCGTCATCACCGAGCCGGCGGTGGGCTACGGCGGCGGCGCCGCCGCGATGTTCCTGCGGCCCCGCGAGGATGCCGGCGCAGAAGGCTGGGCGCGGCCGAACATCTCGGTGCTCGGCGGATTCGCCACCGAGAACGGCACGCGCGCGGCGTTCGCGGGCGACGCGAGCCGCTGGGTCGACGGCCGGCTGCGCTCGCTCGCCGGCGCAGCCGCGGGTCGCGTGAACCTGGATTTCTACGGCCTCGGCGCCGACCGCGCGTCGTTCGACCAGGCGGTGCGCTACTCGCTGCAGTTCACCGGCTTGCTCGCGCAAGGCGACTGGCAGCTCGCGCCGCGTTCGCCATGGTCGATCGGGATGCGCTACGCCTATGCGACCGTGGAGCCGCGATTGCGCGAGGCGCCGCTCTTTCCCGGATTGGCCGATCGCGTCCGGATGAAGATCTCGGCACCGACGCCCATCCTCCAATACGATTCGCGCGACAACATCTTCACGCCCACGCGCGGCGTCTATGCGGAGTCCTCGCTCATGGCGTCGCGCGAGGCGCTCGGCGCGAGCGTCGACTTCGAGCGCTTGCACCAGATCCTGATCGGCTGGCGGCCGCTCGGGCGCGCCGCGACGCTGGGTGCCCGCGCCGACTACGGATGGTCATCCGACGCCACGCCGTTCTTCCTGCGGCCCTACATCGCCTTGCGCGGCGTCCCCGCCATGCGCTACCAGGGCGACCAGATGGCGTCGGTCGAGATCGAGGCGCGCTGGCCGCTCGCGCCGCGCTGGAGCGTAGTCGCGTTCGGCGGCGCGGGAAGAACGTGGACGCGCCGCGACGACCTCTCCATCTCGCAGGACGTGGCGAGCGGCGGCGGCGGGTTGCGCTACGAGCTCGCGCGCAAGTTCGGCCTGCACGCGGGGATCGACATCGCGCACAGCCCCGGCACCACGGCCATCTATCTCCAGGTCGGGAGCGCCTGGTTCAGGCCCTGACGGCCCCTAGCGGCCCATGCGCACGTCGTAGGCGCGCGAGATCCGGTCGGAAAGCCCCGGATCTTCCGAGAGGTTGCCCCCGGTGTTGAACTCGACGCGGATCCGCCCATCCGCCTGGGTGAGGACGCGCGCCTTGACGGTGAGGTTGCCGCGTCGCCCTTCGATGACGCCGGATGCGCGGTCGGCGTTCGCGATCTGCACGCCCTGATCCTGCAGCGCGCCCAACGCCGCGTTCCACGAGCGGTCGAACGTGGCCGCGACCGTCTGGCCATAGGGAACGGGAACGGGCTCGTAGTACACGCAGCCGCCCAGCGCGGCGAGCGCGCCCAGCACGGCGATGATCCGGACCAGCGCGATTCTCATGTCGACTCCCGGTGGTTTCGCAGTCGTTCGGACAGGATTGCCGCTTTCCCGGCCGGGCGGTTGCGCCATGTCAACGGGACTGTAAGGTTTGCGCTCCTCGCCGGGTCTCATCGGGGCAGCACCCAACCACAAAGGAGACCACCCCATGAATCGCAGACAACTCGGGACCGCCGCGGCCGCCGCCGCCTTCGCCCTGCTCGCCGCCGGCGCTTCCCTCACCCCCGCCGTCGCGGCGCAGGACGGCGGCGTGAAGTGCGCGGGCGTGAACAGCTGCAAGGGACACTCGGAGTGCAAGACCGCGACCAGCGAATGCAAGGGCATGAACGGCTGCAAGGGGCAGGGATGGGTCACGAAGTCGAGCGCCGAGGAGTGCGTGGCCGCCGGCGGCAAGGTGATCTCGTAATCCCATGCTCGAAGGATTCGGCCTGGGGCTGCGGCCCGAGCACTACCGGGATTTCGCGGCCGGCGGCCCCCGGGTCGACTGGCTGGAGATCCTCACCGAGAACTACCTCGTCCCGGGCGGCAAGCCGCTCGACTTCCTCGAGCGCATCCGCGCGCGCTACCCGATCGTGATGCACGGCGTGTCGCTCTCGATCGGCGGCACCGACGGGCTCGACGAAGGCTACCTGCGCGAGCTGGCGGCGCTGGCCGACCGCGTGCAGCCGGCGTGGATCTCCGACCACCTCTGCTGGACCGGGATCGGCGGTGCGAACCTGCACGACCTGCTGCCGCTCCCGTTCACCGCGGAGGCGCTCGCGCACGTGGCCGACCGCGTGGCGCGCGTGCAGGATCGCCTGCGCCGGCCCCTCGTGCTGGAGAACGTCTCGAGCTACGTGCGCTTCGCCGGAGACGAGATGTCCGAGTGGGAGTTCCTCGCGGCGCTCGTCGCGCGCAGCGGCTGCGAGCTGCTGCTCGACGTGAACAACGTGTACGTGAACGCGGTGAACCACGGCTTCGCTGCCCGCCAGTTCATCGACGCCATTCCGCCGGCCGCGGTGCGCCAGATCCACCTCGCGGGCCACACGGACAACGGCGACCACCTCGTGGACACGCACGATGCGCCCGTGTGCGACGCGGTGTGGGATCTCTACGAGCATGCGATCCGGCGCTTCGGCGCGGTGCCGTCGATGATCGAGCGCGACGATCATATCCCGCGCATCGACGAGCTGCTGGCGGAGCTCGACGTCGCGCGCCGGCGGGCCGCCCGCGCGCTCGGGAAAGGATCGGTCCATGCCCTTGCTGCGTGAACAGCAGCGCGTGCTCCAGCTCGCGATCCTCGCCGAGGAGCGCTTCGCGCCGCAGCTCTCCCAAGCGGAAGCACCGCGACTTTCCGTCTATCGCCACGCCTATCGCGCAAGGCTGGCGGGGGCGCTGCGGACCAACTATCCGGCGCTTGCGAAGCTCCTGGGTGACACGGAGTTCGAACGCGTGGCCGCCGGGTACGCGCGTGCGCATCCCTCGCGGCACTTCTCCATCCGCTGGCACGGGGCGCAGCTCGCCGCGTTCCTGGGCGAGGGCCCGCTCGCGGACCTCGCGCGCATGGAATGGGCGCTCGGCCTCGCGTTCGATGCGCCCGGCGCACGGGTCCTCGACGCCGGTTTGCTCGCGCACGTGCCATTGCACGACTGGCCGAGCGTGCCGCTCGCGTTGCATCCCTCGCTGAGCGTGCTGCCGATGGACTGGGCGGTGGAAGGGCAATGGCAAGCGCTGCGCAAGGATGGCGCGGCGGCATCCGCGGCGCCAGAGCGGTACGAGCACGTGCTCCTCGCATGGCGCAAGTCGCTCGACGCGCACTGGCGCATCGCCACGCACGCGGAAGGCCGCGCATTGCTGGCCCTCCGCGGGGGCGGCACGCTGCAGCAGGCGTGCGAGGCGGCGGGCGAGGAACATGCGGACTCCGCCGGCGCCTGGTTTGCGGGCTGGGTGCGGGAAGGTATGCTGGCCGCCATCGACTCGCCCGGCAAGTGAAGGACATGTTCGGACGCTCCCCGACGCATTTCGACCAGGTCGTACGCGCCTACACCGCGGAGCTGTTCCATTTCGCGCTGTGGCTCGCGCGCGACCGGCATCGTGCCGAGGACATCCTCCAGGAGGCGCTCACGCGCGCGTGGCGCAACTGGAATCACGTGAAGGATGAGGGCGCGCGGCGCAGCTGGCTCTACACGATCGTGCGCAACGAGTTCTACCGGGACGCGGAGCGTGCGAAGCGCGACGAGGGCGAGGAGATCGACGAGGAGATGCTCGCGCGCATCGCCGACGAGCGCGACTTCACCCGCGGGCTCGAAGTGCGCCAGGTGCTCGAGCGCCTGCCCGAGCGCTTCATGGAGCCGCTCGTGCTGCAGAACCTCGCCGGGCTTTCGTGCGAGGAAGTGGCGCAGGTACTGGGCGTCAGCGTGGGCGCGGCGATGACGCGGATCAGCCGCGCGCGCTCCGCGCTGCGCGACCTGATGCGGGAGAGCGAAGGACGCGGGACCGCCGCGCGCAAGGAGACGATGCGATGACCGAGCTCGAAGCCCGACGCCAATTGTTGTCCGATCCGCGCCGGCTCTCGCCCGAGCTGCGCGCGGCGATCGAGGCCGATCCGCGCCTCGCCGCGCTGCGCGACGAGCTGCTGCGCACCGATGCGGAGTTGCAGCGCACGCTCACGAGCGCGCCCGTCCCGGACGGACTCGCCGACCGCATCGTGCTGCGCGCGCGCTACGGCTCACGCTCGCGCTGGGGGCTGGCGCTCGCCGCCACGGTCGCCGCGCTCGCGATCGGCGTCCCCTCCTACCTTCGCATGCACGATCGCGAGCTCGAGCTCGCGCGCGACCACGCCATCATCGAGCACGTCGCCGAAGGCACCAACGAGCTGCGCGACGACGGCCGCATCGAGCCCGCGGCATGGCGCACCTCGGTGGCCGCGCTCGGGGTGAACGTGCGCGATCCCGGCTACCGGATCCGCCACCTCGCCAACTGCGTGATCGCCGGCGTCGAATCGCGCCACTTCGTCGTGGAAGGGCCGCGCGGCGTCGTCTCGTATGTGATCCTCCCCGGCGCGAAGGGCGACGCCTCCGAACGCGAGCTCCGGGAAGGCGCCATGCACGGCCTCTTCGTGCAGCGCGCGGGCGTCACGATCGGCGTGTTCGGCCAGGACGGCATGGAGCGCGCCGAGCTGGAGAAGATGATGCACGCAGTGTTCACGTAGCGGGGCCATTCCCCGGAGGGAAGCATGACGGCACGCGACCGCTTGACGAGATGGATGATGCCGCTGTCCGCTGCGGGACTGCTCGTGGCGGTCGCGAGCGTCTTCATCGCGGCCGCCTATGATCGCTGGCTGCATCTGTCCGAGGCCGCGGCATTCCTGGGCGCGATGGGGTGTGCCGCCCTCCTGAGGGCGCCGGCGCCTCGACGGCGCGGCCTCACGGCCCGGATCGGCGCCTCACTCTTCCTCGGCGGGCTGTTCCTCGCGCTGCTGCCGTTGAGCTGCGGCTGAACGAATCCTCGATCACGTCGCGACGACACGGCGCAGCGCGGCGTTGGCCATGAGCACGAGCGCCGCGCCGATGAGCGTCGCCACCAGCCGGTCGACGAGGACCGCCAGCCCCGGCGGTGCGCCCGCGTCGAGGATCGCGAGGATGAGCGGCGTGGTCACCGCGGTATAGGCGAGGTAGTTCCGCGCGCGCAGGTACGGGCGCGCGGCGGCGAGGATTCCGATCGTCGCCGCGAGCGCCCACGAAGGCATCGTCCATCCGAAGAGCAGGCCCGCCGCGAGAACGCCGAGCAACGTGCCCAACGCGCGCTGCGTCGTCTTCACGGGCCACGCCTCCACCTGCCGCTCGGTGAGCAGCGCCACGGTGAGCGCCACCCAATGGAGATGGTGCCCGGGCCAGAGGTAGCCGACGATCGCGGCGCCCGCCAGGCAGAGCGTGAGGCGCAGCGTGTATTGCCATCCGGCGAGCGTGCGCAGCGTGCGGCGCCGGCGCGCGAGGCGCTGCGCCGTCGTGGGAGCCGGCGGCGCGGCTTCGCTGGGCCCTGCCACCCCATGGCGCCACGCGCGCGCGATGGCACCCAGGAGAAAGTTCACGGCGGCGCCCCAGCACGCTCCCATGCCGGCGAGGAACACGAAGGACGAACGCTGCGGCATGTTCTCGGCGACGACGACAGCGATGAGGAAAAACAGGACGAATCGCGTCGTCGCGATGGCCGCCGGCCGGCTGATGCCCCCCGCGAGCGATGCGCACGCGACGAGAAGCACGACGAGCGCATCCTGGAGACTCCCGCGGCCCGCCACGAGTGCGGCGGCAACGCTTGCGGCGATGGCGGGCGCGAGCGCAAGCGCAAGCTCGCCCGCCTGCGCGCGGGCGCTCGGGCCCGCCGCGGCTCCGCCCACCATGAGCCCGCCGACGGCGGCAACGAGCCCGGCCTCGGGATTGCCGACCGCGGCGCCGATGACGATCGGAACAGCCATCCCGAGCCCCGCCCCGAGGACTTGCGCGCCGTCGACGTCGCCATCCGTCGACCAACGCAGCACGGCGGCGAGATGCCCCCTTTCGTCCATGACCGGGCAGTTTGCCTGATCGCCCGGAATGGCGCGGAGCGGACCTCGTGCTCCGCTCGCTGGGGGCCTTCCGTGGATTGGCTTACGAAACGCCTCGGGCATCATGAAGCCGGGCGATCGTGGGCGCTCCTGCCCCGGGCGCAAGGTTGGCTTAAGGAATTTTTTCCTCGCGAACGGAATCTGCCCGGGCGGGCGCCGGTCGAACATGTATTGTCGAGCCTTCATGGGATATCCGATGCTCCACTGGTCCCTTCCGGACATCCGTTTCGACGCCATCGAACGCGCGGCCATCGCGGACGATGTGCTCGCATTCCGGATCGTCTTCCTCGCCTCGCTCGTCGAGACGGCTTCGGACCTGTACGCCGGGAACCTGGTCGAGTATTTCGCCGGCGACGACGAGGTCTCGCGCTGGCTGCGGGAATCGTGGGAGGTCGAGGAAGTGCAGCACGGCCGCGCGCTGCGCACTTACGTCGAGCGCGTATGGCCGGACGTGGATTGGCAGCGCACGTACGACGGCTTCTTCGCCGCGTACTCGCGCACTTGCACGGTGGGCCAGCTCGAGCCGGCGCGCGGGCTCGAGCTGGCGGCGCGATGCATGGTCGAGACGGGGACCGCGACACTCTACGGCGCGCTTCACCACTACGCCCGCGAGCCCGTGTTGCGCGACCTCGCGGGACGCATCTACGCGGACGAGGTGCGGCACTACAAGCACTTCTATCGATACTTCCGCCGCTACCAGGAGCGCGAGCGCCACTCGAGATGGCGGATCGGCCGCACCCTGTTCGGCCGCCTGGTCGAAACGCGGACCGGCGACGGGTATTACGCCTATCGGGAGCTACGCAGCGGGAATGTCACCAGCGCCGAAGGCTTCGAGGCCGATTACCGCGCCTTCATCCGCTCGTTCGCGAGCTTCGTCCGGCAGCACGCGCCGCGCGACATGACCATTCGGATGGGCCTCAAGCCCCTCGCGCTCCCGGCCTCGCTCGAAGACTGGCTGAGCCGGCACGGAGAGCCGATCTACGCCCTCTGGACCGGATCGCACGGCTGAAAACGAGAAGGGCCCGTCTTTCGAGCGGCCCTTTCCCCAACGCCGGAATGCAGCGGATTACTTGAACGTCGCGGCCGCCGCCTTGCACACCACCTCGTCCTGCGAGCCGGTGCCGCCGGAGCAGCCGATCGCGCCGACGAGCTTGCCGCCCTCCACCAGCGGAATGCCGCCGCGCGAGGCGATCACGTCGTCCAGCGTCATCACGTAGTGGAGATTGGCCACCTGGACGCCGCTCTCGAAGGCCTTGGTCTCGCGCCGGTACTTCGCCGCGGCGCGCGCCTTGTGCTCGGCGATGGAGATCGACGCGAGCTGGGCGCCATCCATGCGCTGGAAGGCGACGAGGTTCGCGCCCGAGTCCACGACGGCGACGTTCATCTTCCAGTCGCGCTTCTTCGCCTCGGCGACGGCGGCCGCGATCGCCGCCTGCGCGCGCTCGAGCGGGATCGGCGCGCCATAGGGCACGTCGAACGGCATCTTGTCGGGCACGGCGTCGAGGGGGTTCGGCGCGGGCGACTGCGCGAGGACTGCGGGGGCGGCAACGAGCAAGGCGACGGCGGCGATTCGCATCGGTGACATCGGGGTTCTCCTTTGTGGGGTCACATCAACGGGGCTGCTTTGCGACTCTGGATGCGGCTAACAGCCGGCGGGCGGGATTCAATCCCGTCGGCCGCCAGCCCGGCTAGGGTTCTCCCGCCTTGAAGGGCGACTCCTTGCCGGCCGGCACGCCCTCCTCGGCCATGGCGAGCAGCATCGCGACCGTCACGTAGGTCCCGGCGACCGTCGTGAGATCCACCACCTGCTGCTCTCCGAGGATGCGCTTGGCGCGCGCGAACGTCTCGTCGGAGACCTTGTGGCTCGTCGAGAGCTCCGTGACGAAGTCGTAGACGATCGCCTCGTCCTCCTTCATGTTCGCGGGACGCTTCTGCGCCTTCAGGTCGGCGACGATTTCCGGGGACAAGCCGGACTTCACGGCGAGGGGCGCGTGCGCGAACCACTCGACCTGGGAGCGCCATTGCCGGCCGATGATCAGGATCGCGAATTCATTCAGCCGGAGCGGGACCGACGTGTTCCAGCGCAGGTAGTAGAGCAGGTCGAACATGCGCTGTCCGAGCACGGGGCTGCGCAGCAACGGGCTGTACGGACCACCCAGCCCGATGCTGGAGACCTTCATGATCTGCTCGCCCAGCGGCTTCTGGTACGCGTTGAGCTGGTCGATCGTGAGGGGCGCGAAGCGCGGCGGCTTCGATCCGCCCTCCGCGTCGGCCGCCATCGCCGGCTGGCCGATTCCCGCGACGAGCGCGGATGCCGCGAGTCCTGCAACGACGTTCTTCACCTTCGATTTCATCGTCCTCTCCCTTCGGGCACGTCATGGAAACGGCGGATCGCTCCGCCGATGGGGGCGCTTCCAACCTCGACTGGCCGTTCAGGGGGCGACGATACTCCGATTGCGTGTCTCATCCCGGTCCGGCGACCGGGTGTCCCGGTGCCTCGGGGCATAATAGAGCGAAGGCTTGCTCAACCGCACACCGCGAGGGAGACGCGTGTCGGAGATCGTCTTGGAGAGAGTGACGAAGCGCTTCGGCCGCGTGACCGCGGTCGACGACGTGAGCTTTCGGGCGGAGTCGGGGAAATTCGTCGTGCTACTCGGCCCATCGGGATGCGGCAAGTCGACGGTGCTGCGGCTCATCGCGGGGCTGGAGGAGCCGAGCGCGGGAAGGATCCTCATCGACGGGCGCGACGTCACGCGAATGAGCCCCGAGAAGCGCCGCGTGTCGATGGTGTTCCAGTCGTACGCGCTCTTCCCGCACCTCACCGTCGCCGAGAACATCGTCTTCGGGCTCAAGGTGAGGCGGCTGCCGGAAGCCCAGCGCAAGGCGCGCCTGGCGAAGGTGGCGCAGCTCGTGGGGCTCGCGGAGCTCCTCGGCCGCAAGCCGCAGCAGCTGTCCGGCGGCCAGCGCCAGCGCGTGGCGCTCGCACGCGCGATCATCGCGGAGAACAGGATCTGCCTGATGGACGAGCCGCTGTCCAACCTCGACGCGCAGCTTCGCCATGGCATGCGGGTGGAGATCCGCGCGCTGCAGCAGCGCCTCGGGATGACCGTCGTCTACGTGACCCACGACCAGGTCGAGGCGATGAGCATGGCCGACCGCGTGGTGCTCATCCGCGAGGGCCGCATCGAGCAGGAAGGCTCGCCCGAGGAGCTCTACGCCCGGCCCGCCACGATGTTCGCGGCGCGCTTCATCGGCACGCCGGGCATGAACCTCGTGGGCCTCGCGGACGGTCGCGACGGCGCCGTGGTGCGCGGATCGGCGGACACGATCTTCCCCGGACGCGGCGCCGGGCTCACGCTGGGCGTGCGGCCCGAGCACATCGGGCTCGCGGGTTCGGGCGGCATCTGCGGAACCGTGGCGAGCTCCGAGTACCATGGCGCCGACACGATTCTCACGGTGAAGGTCGGCGACGAAACCTTGCTCGTGCGCGCGCCGGGGCAGCTCGCGCAATCGGCGGGCGCGCCGGTGCGCCTCGCCTGGAAGCCGGAATCGCTCCACGTCTTCGACGCGAAGACCGGCGTGCGCTCGGGAGTTGATATGCGTCACGCGCCTGTCTAGATTGGCCATTACACTGCAACCGGGGAAATTCGCGCATTGAACATCAAGGGGAGGAAGAACATGCGGTCGATATTCGCAATGGTCACGGCAACGCTCATCGGCCTGTTCGCGCCGGCGGCGATGGCCGACACCGAGCTCACTTTCTATTACCCGATCGCGGTCGGCGGCCCGCTCACCAAGGTGATCGACGGCCTCGCCGCGGAATTCGAGAAGCAGAACCCGGGCATCAAGGTGCATCCGATCTACGCCGGCAACTACGACGACGCGCGCATCAAGGCGCTCGCGGCGCTGAAGGCGGGGCAGCCCGCGCAGCTCTCGGTGCTCTTCTCGATCGACATCTACGAGCTGCTCGAGCAGGACGTCATCGTCCCGTGGGACGACGTCGCCACGACGGCCGACGACAAGGCCTGGCTCAAGTCGTTCTATCCGGCGCTCATGATGAATGGCACCTACAAGGGCAAGGTGTACGGCATCCCGTTCCAGCGCTCGACGATCGTGCTCTACTGGAACAAGGACGCGTTCAAGGACGCGGGCCTCGACCCGAACAAGCCGCCGGCCAGCTGGAACGAGATGACGCAGATGGCCGGGAAGCTCGTGAAGAAGGACGCGAGCGGCAACATCACGCGCTGGGGCGTGGAAGTGCCGTCCACCGGCTACGCGTACTGGATGTTCCAGGCGTTCGCGCGCCAGAACGGCCAGGACTTGATGAACCGCGACGGCAACAAGACCAACTACGACAATCCGGACGTCATCGCCGCGCTGCAGTACTGGCGTGACCTGGGCGCGAAATACAAGGTGATGCCGGAGGGCACCGTCGAGTGGGGAACGCTGCGCCAGGCGTTCACCGAAGGCAAGACCGCGATGATGTGGCACACCACCGGCAACCTCACCGCGGTGAAGGACACGGCGAAGTTCCCGTTCGGCGTCGCCATGCTGCCGGCGTCCAAGCAGCGCGGCTCGCCCACCGGCGGCGGCAACTTCTATCTCTTCAAGAAGACCACGCCGGCGGAACGCCAGGCCGCGATCAAGTTCGTGAAGTTCATGACCACGCCCGAGCGCGCCGCCGACTGGAGCATCGCCACCGGCTACGTCGCCACGCGCGCCGACGCCTACGAAACGCCGAAGCTCAAGGAATACGCGGCGGGATTTCCCCAGGCGGTGGTCGCGCGCGACCAGTTCCAGTACGCCACGCCCGAGCTCTCCACGTTCCAGACCGGGCGCGTGAGGAAGCTCCTCGACGACGCGATCCAGGCCTCGCTCACGGGGCAGAAGCAGCCGGCCGACGCGCTGAAAGGCGCGCAGGCGGAGGCGGACAAGCTGCTGAGACCGTACCGCTGAGGAGACGATGAAGCATGTGTACGGATGGCTGCTGCTGACTCCGGCGGCCATCCTCCTCATCGGCTTCACGCACTACCCCGCCGCCGCGACGCTCTACGACAGCTTCTTCTCCACCGGCACGGTGGTGCGGCCGCGGCACTTCGTCGGCCTCGCGAACTACGCGGCGCTCGGTAGCGACCCGATCTTCTGGCAGGTCCTCGGCAACAACCTCGCCTTCGCGATCGGCACGATCCCGACCTCGATGGCGCTCGCCATGCTGATGGCGATCTGGGTGAACGCGAAGCTGCCGGCGCGCGCGCTCGTGCGCATGAGCTACTTCACGCCGACGATCCTGCCGATGATCGCGGTTGCGAACCTCTGGCTCTTCTTCTACACGCCGCAGATCGGGCTCCTCGACAAGCTCACCGCGCTCTTCGGCGCGCCCAGCCACAACTGGCTCGGCGATCCGCACACGGTGATGACCTGCCTCGCGGTGATGACGGTCTGGAAGGAGGCCGGGTTCTTCATGATCTTCTTCCTCGCCGCACTCCAGTCCCTGCCGCCGGAGCTCGAGGAGGCGGCGAAGATCGAGGGCGCGTCGCGCTGGTACTTCTTCCGGCGCGTCACGTTCCCGCTGCTCATGCCCACGACGCTCTTCGTGCTGGTGAACGCGACCATCAACTCGTTCAAGCTGGTGGACCACCTCTTCATCCTCACCAAGGGCGGCCCGGACAACGCCTCGAACCTGCTGCTCTACTACATCTACCAGGTGGCGTTCAGCTTCTTCGACACCGCCTACGCCTCGACGCTCACGGTCGTGCTGCTGGCGCTGCTGGCGAGCCTCGCGATCGTGCAGTTCCAGCTCGTCGAGAAGCGGGTCCACTATCGATGAGCGTCCGGCGCTCCCACAGCATCCGCTCCCACCTCGCGCTCCTCGTGCTCGCGAGCGCGGCGCCGGCGGTGCTCCTCACCGCGGGGCTCCTCGCCCTCGACCACCGCAACGACCGCGAGCGGCTCGAGCGCGACTCGATCGCCACCGCGCGCGCGATGGTCCACGCCATCGACCGCGAGCTCGTGAGCATCACCACCGCGGCGCAGGTGCTCGCGACCTCGCGGCGCGCGGAATCGGGCGACACCGCCGCCTTCCGCGAGCAGGCGCAGCACGTGAGCGCCCTCGGAATCGGGGCGAACGTGGTGCTCTCCGCCGGGGACGGGCGCCAGCTCATGAATACGCTGCGCGCCCCGGGCGAGGCGCTGCCGATGCACGGCAACCCGGAACAACTGAAGCAGGTCTTCGCGACCGGCCGTCCGGTGATCTCCGACCTGTACGTCGGCGGCGTGCTCCGCCGTCCCCTGATGAGCGTGGACGTGCCGATCTTCCGCGACGGCAAGGTGGCGTACGACCTGAGCATCGGCGAGGTGCCCGAGCGCTTCCGCGCGATCCTGAACGAGCAGAAGCTGCCGGCGGGATGGATCGGCGCGGTGTTCGACCGCCGCGGCACGATCGTCGCGCGCACGCAGGAACACGAGCGCTTCGTCGGGCAGCCCGGTGCCGCGGCCCTGGTGCGCGCCATTTCGCAATCCAACGAGGGCGCGGTCGAGGCGCTCACGCTCGAAGGCATTCCGGTCATCTCGGTCTACAGCCGCTCGCCGACGACGGGGTGGACGGTGGCGCTCGGAATTCCGCGCGCGGGCATCACGAAGCAGTTGTGGCAGCGCAGCAGCGTGGCCGCGGCCGCCGCCGCGGTCATTGTCGCGCTGGGCCTTGCGCTCGCGTGGGGCATCGGCGGCAGCATCGCGGCCTCGATCCGCGCCCTGGAGAAGCCCGCCGCGCAGATCGGCCGGCGCGAGGAGATCGTGGTGCCGCCGCTGGGGCTGCGCGAGGCGGACGAGGTGGGCCAGGCGCTCGTTCGGGCCGCGCACATGATCGCGATCGCCCAGCATCGCGCGCAGCACGACCCGCTCACGGGGCTCGCGAACCGCTCGCTCTTCCTCGAGATGGCGGTGCACAACGTGGAGAGCAGCAAGCGCAGCGGCGCGCCGCTCACCATCCTCTTCATCGACCTGGACGGATTCAAGCAGGTGAACGACACTCTCGGGCACGACGCGGGCGATGAGCTCCTCTGCGCGGTGGCCGAGCGGCTGAAGTCATCGGTGCGCGCCCCCGACATCGTCGCGCGCGTGGGCGGCGACGAGTTCGCGGTGCTCCTCCAGGGCGCCAACGCGGACGTCGGCGCCGCCCTCGCCTTCAAGCTCGCCGAAACCCTCTCCGAGCCGTACGACGTGGGCGGCGACACGGTGCGCGTCGCGGCGAGCATCGGCACCGCGACCTACCCGCAGTCCGCCGCCAGCGCGCACGAGCTGGTGAAGCGCGCGGACGAGGCGATGTACCGGATGAAATCCGCCAGGCGCGCGACGTGAACCCGTTCGAGAAGGCGGCGGCATGGCTCCTCGGCCTGGTCTGGATCGCGCCGCTCCTCTACGCGTTCTGGGCATCGCTGCACCCGGCGGCGCTCGCGACGCACTTCGACCCCTTCGCGCCGCTCACGCTGGACAATTTCAGGAAGGCATGGACCTACGCCCCCTTCCCGCGGCATTTCCTGAACACGATCATCCTGGTCACGATGATCCTGTCGGCCCAGCTCGTGCTCTGCACGCTCGCGGGCTTCGCCTTCGCGCGCTTCGACTTCGCCGGACACGACATCGCCTTCGGCCTGGTGCTGGTGCAGCTCATGGTGATGCCCGAGGTGCTGATCGTGGAGAACTACCGCACGATGGCGCACCTCGGCCTCGTGGACACCATCCTCGGCATCGGGCTTCCCTACATGGCGAGCGCATTCGGGATCTTCCTCCTGAGACAGACGTTCAAGACCATTCCGCGCGAGCTGGAGGACGCCGCGCGGGTCGAGGGGTGCTCGATGCTGGGCGTGCTGTGGCGCGTGTACGTGCCGCTCGCGCGGCCCACCTACCTCGCCTACGCGCTGGTCTCGGTGAGCTACCACTGGAACAACTTCCTCTGGCCCCTCATCATCACGAACTCGGTGAACACGCGGCCGCTCACGGTGGGTCTGGCGATCTTCGGCGCGCCCGAATCGGGCGTGGACTGGGCGGTGATCAGCGCCGGGACGCTGATGGCGGTGTCGCCTCTCCTCGTGGCGTTCCTGCTCTTCCAGCGCCAGTTCATGCAGTCGTTCATGCAGGCGGGGATCAAGTAGATGTCCGCGTCGGGCGATCCGCAACGCGATGGAGTGGCGGGAACGCTGTTCCATGTCCCCGACCAGGTTTCGAAGGCGAACTGGCTGGCGCGCGCGGGCACCCTGGTCCTGGTCGTGCTCTGGACCTTCTGGATCTGGCGCGATGGCGACGTCCGCGCCGGCCTCACCGGCAGCAACTTCCTTCACATGGTGCTGTTGCCGTTCCACGAGGCCGGCCACTACGCGCTCTTCCGCTGGTTCGGAAACTTCATCATGACGCTCGGCGGCACGCTGGGGCAGCACCTGATGCCGTTGGTCGCGGGGTATGCGCTGCTCGTGAACCGGCGCGATCCGTTCGGCGCGGCGTTGTGCTTCTGGCTGCTCGGCTTCTCGACGATCGACATGGCGGTGTACATGTACGACGCCTACGATCCTCACCTGGTGCTGCTCGGCGGGCTCACCGGCGCCGAGAGCGACCATCACGATTGGCAGAACATCTTCGGCGACACCGGCCTGCTGGGCCACGCGCGCGGCATCGGCGTCTTCTTCGGATTCACGGGCCACGTCATGATGCTGCTGGCCCTTCTGTGGGCGGGCTCGATCCTCTGGAAGCAGCACGGCCGACTCAGCGACTCGCCGTTCGCGGAGTCGGACATGGAGTGATGCGGAACATGCGGACGCGGAAGGCCCCTTGGCGCCCATCAAAAGGCGGCGATTTCGTGCCTATAATCCGCTCACGTATCGCCCGTCCAGCTTCACCCGCCTCGGCACTTCCTTCGACCCGAAATGAACGGGAGAGACCGTCATGGGCTGCCTGCTGAAACAAGGTGGAATCCACTCCCGGCTGCGGATCGGCGCGGTGCTGCTGGCGGCCGGGGAAGGCCGGCGCATGGGCGGCGTGGCCAAGGCCTTGATAAGGCTCCAGGGCGTGCCGCTGATCAGCCGGCAGCTGGTCGCCCTGAGCGGCGCCGGCGTCGACGAGGTGGTCGTGGTCACCGGGCACGCGCGCCAGGCGGTCGAGGAGGAGGTGCGCAGCTACGTGGTGACGCTCGCGCACAACGAGGACCACGGCGCGGGCGACCAGGGCTCGGTGCGCGCCGGCCTGGAGGCGCTGAGCGGCCCGTTCGATGCCGTGATGATCGTGCCGGTCGACCAGCCGTTGATCGGCGCGAGCGACTTGACCGAGCTCATCGGAGCGTTCAAGAAACGTCCCGCGGGTCACGTCGTGGTGCCCGTCGTGAACGGCCGGCGCGGCAATCCCATCGTGCTGGGCGACGTGGCCCTGGGCCGGATCCTCGCCAGCGGGACGAACCTCGGTTGCCGCCATCTCATCGAGCGGGAGCCCGGGCTCGTGCACGCCTACGAGACCGCCAACACCCGCTTCGTCACCGACCTCGATACGGTCGACGACCTGGAGGCGCTCGCCCAGCGCACCGGTTGGCGGCTCGAGCTTCCCGTTCCCGAACCGATTCAGTAGACGCGTCGCGAGGGTGGCGAGGCGGCCGCCCGAGCTGGCATTTTCGCTTGTGATGCAACGACAACGCAGGAGGAGCGATCGATGATTCCCCGCGAATTCGACTATCACGCACCGAAGACCATCCCCGACGCGCTCGGGCTGCTCCGGCAATTCGGCGACGAGGCGAAGCTGCTCGCCGGCGGCCACAGCCTGTTGCCGATGATGAAGATGCGCTTCGCGCAGCCGGGCCACCTGATCGACCTCGGGCGGATCGCCGAGCTCAAGGGCATCCGCGAGGACGGGAACACGCTACGCATCGGCGCGATGACCACCGAGAACGAGCTGATCTGGTCGAAGCTCCTGCAGGCCAGATGCCCGCTGCTGGTCGAGGCGCGCGCGGCTCATTTCCGATCCCGCAGGTGCGCTACAAGGGCACGCTCGGCGGCGACATCTCGCACGGCGATCCGGGCAACGACCATCCGGCGCTGATGCTGGCCCTGGGCGCGTCGTTCGTGCTGCGCGGTCCGCGGCGGGCGAGCGCGTCGTTCCCGCCGACGGGTTCTTCGTCGGCACCTACGACACGCAGATGAAGCCCGACGAGATCATGACCGAGATCCGCGTCCCCGTCCCCGCGCCGGGCACGGGCTACTGCTACGCCAAGCTCAAGCGCAAGATCGGCGATTTCGCCACCGCCGCCGCGGCGGTGACTGTTGCGCATGAAGGGCGACACGGTGAGCGATGTCTGCATCGCGCTGACCAACGTCGGCCCCACGCCGCTCAAGGCGCGCGCGGCCGAGGACGCGCTGCGCGGCAAGACGTTGACCGACGCATCGATCGCGCTGGCCGCGGGCCTCGCGATGAAGCATCTGCGAGCCGGTCGCGGACCAGCGCGGCGACGCGGAATACAAGACCGCGATGGCCGGCGAGATGACGCAGCGCGCATTGCGCGTCGCCTTCTCGCGCGCCACCCGCTGAATCGACCGAGAGGAGACGAACATGGCCGAAGAAGCAAGCGGTGTCGTTCAAGCTCAACGGCAAGGCGGTCGACGTCGTCGGTGGAGCCGCGCGAACTGCTGATCCACACGCTGCGCGAAAGCTGGCGCACACGGGCCCGCACATCGGCTGCGAGACCAGTCCATTGCGGCGCCTGCACGGTCGACCTCGACGGCATGTCGGTGAAGTCGTGCACGGTGCTCACGGTGCAGTGCGAGGGCGCCGAGGTGCTCACGATCGAAGGCTTCGAGCAGGGCGGCGCGCTGCACGCGCTGCAGGAGGCGTTCAGCCGAGCAGCACGGCCTGCAATGCGGCTACTGCACGCCCGGCATGATCACCCGCGCCTACCGGCTGCTCCAGGAGAATCCCGAATCCGACCGAGGAGGAGATCCGCTACTGGATGGCCGGCAACCTGTGCCGCTGCACCGGCTACCAGAACATCGTCAAGGCCGTGCAGTACGCGGCGAAGGCGCTCGCCTCGAAGGCCGAGACAGGGCACTCCGCGAAGACGCGCGCATCGCAACCCGCCTGACCCACTGGAGGATCCGACATGGCCGCCACGACCGAGACGCAGGAACGCGAAGCGAAGCTTCAAGGGCTGGGTACCTCGCTGGCTGCGCAAGGAGGACGCGCGCTTCATCCGCGGCAGGGGAGCCTACGTCGACGACATCAAGCTGCCGGGCATGCTGTTCGGCGCGATGGTGCGCAGCCCCTATGCGCACGCCCGGATCAAGTCGATCGACAAGGCCAAGGCGCTGGCGGTGCCGGGCGTGGTCGCGGTGCTGACCGCCGACGACCTGAAGCCGGTCAAGCTGCACTGGATGCCCACGCTTGGGCGGCGACGTGCAGGCGGTGCTCGCGGACAAGAAGGTCTGCTTCCAGCTGCAGGAAGTCGCGATGGTGATCGCCAGCGACCGCTACGCGGCCGCCGACGGCGCGGACCAGGTGGAGGTCGACTACGAGGAGCTGCCGGCCATCGTCGACCCGCACAAGTCGATGGCGCCCGACGCGCCGATCATCCGCGAGGACATCGCCGACAAGGACAACGTCGGCCACGGCCCGCGCACGCACCCGAACCACATCTTCACCTGGGAGGCCGGCGACAAGGCGGCCACCGACGCGGCGTTCGCCAACGCCGAGGTGACCGTGCGCGAGGAGATCCTGAATCCCGCGCGTGCATCCCTGCCCGCTGGAGACCTGCGGCTGCGTCGCTTCGTTCGACAAGGCCACGCGGCCAGCTGACGGTCTACATGACCTCGCAGGCGCCGCACCTCGTGCGCACCGTGGTCGCGATGCTCTCCGGCATCCCCGAAAGCAAGATCCGCATCATCGGCGGCGACATCGGCGGCGGCTTCGGCAACAAGGTGCCGGTCTATCCGGGCTATGTCGTCGCGATCGTGGCGTCGATCGTGACGGGCGTGCCGATCAAGTGGATCGAGTCGCGCATCGACAACATCTCCACCACGGGCTTCGCCCGCGACTACCACGGCGTGGGCGAGCTCGCGGCCGACAAGAACGGGCGCATCAAGGCGCTGCGCTTCACCGCGCTCGCCGACCACGGCGCGTTCAACTCGCACGTGTCGGCCACCAAGCTGCCCGCGGGCCTGTTCAGCATCTGCACCGGCTCCTACGCCATTCCCAAGGCGTACTGCCGGGTCGACGCGGTCTACACCAACAAGGCGCCGGGCGGCGTCGCCTACCGCTGCTCGCTGCGCGTCACCGAGGCGGTCTACCTGATCGAGCGCATGATCGACGTGCTCGCGCAGAAGCTCGGCATCGACAAGGCCGAGATCCGCCGGCGCAACTTCGTCAAGGCCGAGCAGTTCCCGTACACCACCGCGCTCGGCTGGACGCTCGACAGCGGCAACTACCATGCCGCGCTGGAAAAGGTGCTGAAGGCGGTCGACTACGAGGGACTGCGCAAGGAGCAGGCGCGAGAAGCGCGCGAAGGGCGAGCTGATGGGCATCGGCATCTGCACGTTCACCGAGATCGTCGGCGCGGGCCCGACCAAGGTCTGCGACATCCTCGGCATCGGCCTCTTCGACAGCTGCGACATCCGCGTCAATCCCACGGGCAGCGCGATCGCGCGCCTGGGCACGATGAGCCAGGGCCAGGGGCACGCGACGACCTACGCGCAGATCATCGCCACCGAGCTGGGCCTGTCGTCGGAGGAGATCCAGATCGAGGAAGGCGACACCGACAAGGCGCCGTACGGCGCGGGCACGTGGGGCTCGCGCTCGACGCCGGTGGGCGGTGCGGCCGCCGCGATGGCGGCGCGCAAGATCAGCGCGAAGGCGCAGAAGATCGCGGCGCACCTGCTGGAGGTGGGCGAAGGCGACCTCGAATGGGAAGTCGACCGCTTCAAGGTCAAGGGCAACCCGAGCCAGGTCAAGACCATGAAGGAGATCGCCATGGCGGCCCACACGAGCAACCTGCCCGAGGGCATGGAGCAGGGGCTCGACGCCACCGAGTACTACGATCCGCCCAACATGACGTTCCCCTTCGGCGCCTACGTGTGCGTCGTCGACATCGACCGCTTCACCGGCGAGACCAAGGTGCGGCGCTTCTACGCGCTGGACGACTGCGGCACGCGGATCAACCCGATGATCATCGAAGGCCAGATCCACGGCGGGCTCACCGAGGCCTTCGCCGTCGCCTTCGGGCAGCAGATCCCGTTCGACGAGAACGGCAACCACCTCGGCAACAGCCTGATGGACTACTTCCTGCCCACCGCCGTCGAGACGCCGCATTGGGAAACCGACCACACGGTCACCCCGTCGCCGCACCACCCGATCGGCGCCAAGGGCGTGGCGGAATCGCCGCACGTGGGCGGCATTCCCTGCTTCAGCAACGCGGTGGTGGACGCCTTCGCGCACCTGGGCGTGACCCACATGGACATGCCGCACACGTCCTACCGCGTCTGGCAGCAGTGCAAGGCGCTCGGCGTCAACAAGCGATAGCGCGCATGAAGGTCGAGCTCGAGAAGACGTTTCCGCTGCCGGGCTCGGCCGACATCGCCTGGGAATTCCTGCAGAACATCGAGGCGGTGGCCGGGTTGCATGCCCGGCGCGAAGATCACGGAGCGCCTGCCGGGCGGCAGCTTCAAGGGGACGGTCACGGTGCGGGTCGGTCCCGCGACGATGTCGTTCCGCGGCGAGGTCGAGGTGCGCGACATCGATGCCGCGGCGCACTCGCTTCGCCTCCTGGGCAAGGGCACCGACACCACGGGACCTCCGGCGCTTCGATGGATCTCGCGGCGCGAATCGAGCCGGCTCCGACGGCACGAGCAATCTCGTGGGCAAGAGCGAAGTGTCGATGAGCGGCAAGGCGGCGAGCTTCGGCGGCCGCATGATGGGCTGGGTCGCCGACCAGGTCCTCAAGCAGTTCGCCGACAACTTCGCGGCGCAGGTGGCCGCGCTCGCTTCGCAGCGAGCCGGTATCGCCGCGGTCCGCACCGGCCACGGCCGCCCGCGAATTGAACGGCCTCGCGATCGCCTGGGCCGTGTTCATGGATTGGCTGCGCGGGCTCTTCGCAAGAAGACGGCATGAGCTCCGCATCGCAGCGCATGGGTGAAGTCGTCGAGCTGCAGCGCCGCCTGCAGGAGGCCGGCTACGTCGCCGAGCGTCCGCCTCGCCGCCGCGCTGCTGCTGATGCTCGACCTCGGCCGTCCGTTGCTGCTCGAGGGCGACGCCGGCGTCGGCAAGACCGAGGTCGCCAAGGCGCTCGCCACGGTGCGCGCTTCCCGGCTCATCCGGCTGCAATGCTACGAGGGGCTCGACGCCCACGCGGCGATGTACGAATGGAACTACCAGCGGCAGCTGCTGGCGATCAAGCTGCTCGAGAAGGACGAGCGCCCGATGGAGGCGAAGGAGCAGGACATCTTCTCCGAGCGCTACCTGCTCAAGCGCCCGCTGCTCGAGGCGATCAGCTGCGCCGAGCCGCCGGTGCTCCTGATCGACGAGGTCGACCGCGCCGACGAGGCGTTCGAGGCCTACCTGCTCGAGCTGCTTTCGGACTTCCAGATATCGATCCCCGAGCTGGGCACGGTACGCGCGGTCTCGCGTCCGCTCGTGGTCATCACATCCAACGGCACGCGCGAGCTCTCGGACGCGCTGCGCCGCCGCTGCCTCTACCAGTACATCGACTATCCGTCCTTCGAGAAGGAGCTCGCGATCGTCGAGATCCGGGCGCCGGAAGCGGCGGGGCAGCTCGCGCGCCAACTGGTCGAGTTCGTGCAGGGCGTGCGGCGGATGGACCTGCAGAAGAAGCCGGGCATCGCGGAGACGCTCGACTGGACCGCGGCGTTGCTGCGGCTGGGCATCTCCACCATCGACGACGACGGGGCCGAGCGCATCCTGGAGACGCTGAGCGCCCTCATCAAGACCCGCGAGGACCGCGCCGAGTTCACCCGGGAAGTCGTCGCGCGCATCGCTTCGGCATGCTGAACATCGCGCATTCCCAGCCCGTCCACCCAGGAGCCGCGTTGCGCGCCCGCCTGGCGGGATTCGCCGGGTTCCTGCGCGCCAACGGCTACGGCGTCGGCGGCGAAGACGCGGCCCGCGTGCTCGACACAGCGGTGATCGCGGGCATGCTCGACGCGCAGCTCCTGCGCTGGAACCTGAAGGCGCTGCTCTGCGGCCGCGGCGACGAATGGCGGCGATTCGACCCGCTGTTCGACGCCTATTTCCTGCCGCCGAACAAGACCGCCTTTTCGCAGGGCCGCGCCGTGCCGACCGGATTGCCGGACGTGGGCGGCATCGCGGGCGATACGAACCTCGAGCTTCCCATCGCCTCCGCCGATCGCGCCCCGGGCGCGGACGATGGACGTGCCGAGAGACATGGCGCGAGCCGCGAGGAATCGCTCGCGTCCGCCGACTTCCGAGACCTCGATCGCGCCGACCAGGTGCGGGACATCGAGCTGCTGATGCGCCGGTTCGCCCGTCGAATGAAGCGGCTGCGATTGCGGCGCGAGGCGCGCCTGGCCCGCGGCCGCCGGCTCGACCTCCAGGGCACCATCCGCGCGAGCGTGGCGAGCGGCGGCACTCCCCTTCGCCTCGCGTGGAAGGACCGCCGCCGCGTGCGGCCGCGCCTGATCCTGCTCCTCGACGTGAGCCGCTCGATGAGCCAGTACAGCTTCTTCTACCTGCGCCTCGCGCGCGCGCTGTGCGCCGAGCTGGCCGACGTGCACTGCTTCATCTTCCACACCCGCATGACCGGCGTCGGAGAAGCGCTGCGCGATCCCGACCCGTGGCGCTCGCAGGAGCGCCTGCACCTGCTGGCGGCCGGATGGGCGGGCGGCACGCGCATCGGCGAATGCCTGCAGGATTTCAATCGCGGCCTCGGGTCGCGCCTCGTGCATTCGCGCACCGGCGTGATCATCGTGAGCGACGGCTACGACACCGGAGAACCGGCGCTCCTCGCCGAGGCCATGGCCGCGCTGAAACGGCGGGCGCGGCGCATCGTCTGGCTCAATCCGCTGCTGGGCCGGCCGGATTTCAGCCCGGAGAGCCGCGGCATGAAGGCGGCCTTGCCGCATGTCGATCTCTTCGCGCCCGGCGGCTCGCTCGCCAGCATCGAGCAAACGCTGCCCAACCTGGTCGAGGTGCTGCGATGACCCACGATGAACTCCTCGAGATGGCGCGCGAGCTCAATGCGCGCCACGAGCCCTACGCGCTTGTCACGGTCGTTCGCGCCGTCGCGCCGACCTCGGCCTATCTCGGCGCGCAGGCCATCGTCCTCGCCGACGGGACCTTGCACGGCTGGATCGGCGGAGGCTGCGCGAAGGGCGTCGTCGTGAGCGCCGCCCAAGCCGCGATCGGGAAGGGCGAGCCGAAGCTGATCCGCATCTCCAACGACCGGCTCCAGTCCGAGGAGGATATCGAGCAACACTCGATGTCCTGCGCGAGCAACGGCACGATCGAGCTCTTCATCCAGCCGTACAGCTCGCGCAGCGCGCTGTGCGTGCTGGGAAATACACCGGCCGCCGACGAGGCGCGCTTCCTGGCCGAACGGCTCCGGATCCGGCTCGCCAACGCGCCCGACGAGGCCCCCGTCGTGCTGGTCGCGACCCAGGGACAGGGCGACGAGGACGCGCTCGAACGTGCGTTGAAGAGCTCCGCGACGCACGTGCTCATGATCGCGAGCCGGCGCAAGGCGGAGCGCCTGCGCGAGGTGATGCGCATGCGCGGCGTGGACGAGACCCGGCTCGCGCGGCTCACGGCTCCGGCGGGGCCGGATGCCGGAGCGAAGACACCCGGAGAGATCGCGATGGTGGCGGTGGTCGGGGCGCTCGCCCTGCTGCGTGGCCGCGTCGCACCCGAATTGGCGCCCCGCGTCCAGGCCTCGCATCCCGCCCCCGAGGCCGCGTCGCCGGGTGGGGCGAGATTCGTCAACCCGGTCTGCGGCATGGCGGTCGATATCGCGGCGCCGAAGCACATCGAACGGTACGAGGGAATCGCGTATTACTTCTGCTGCGACGGCTGCTTGACGACGTTCCGCCAGGATCCCGCCAAGTACGCCGCGATTCATCGCGCCGCTTCCGCCGGAACAGCCACGGCATAAACCCCTGGCGGTCAGCGGTGTCTCAAGGGACATGAACGCACGTTCCAGGCGCCTGCGCGCCATCGCCCTCACGGTCGCCGGGATCATCGTCGCCTACGGAATCGTGGGTGGACTCATCGGGCCGCCGGTCGCAAGGAAACTCATCGCGGCCAGGCTGGGAGAGCGGCTGGGACGCGTCGTCGTGGTGGACCACGTTTCGATCAATCCCTACACGCTGCGTGCGGTCCTCAAGGGCTTTCGCGTCTTCGAGCCCGACGGCAAGACGCCGTTCGCCTCGTTCGACGTGCTCGACGTCAACGGCAGCGCTGCCTCGATCTATCGCCTGGCGCCGGTGGTCGACGCGCTCACGCTCGCGGGGCTCAAGGTCCACGTGGTCCGGGACAACTCGTCGCATTACAACTTCACCGATATTCTCGAGCGCCTCCGGACGGCCGCTGCCGCCGCCCGCGCGGACGGGAAGAAGGAGGAACCCGCGCGATATTCCATCGGGAACATTCGCATCAACGATGCCGCGGTCGACTTCGACGATCGCCCCAACGCCGCGACGCAGCGGTTGACCGACGTGCAGGTCACCATTCCGTTCATCTCGAGCCTGCCGAGGAATGTGCAGGACCAGGTCCAGCCTCTCTTCTCCGCGAACATCAACGGCACGCCGCTGAAGCTTTCGGGTGAGACGCTGCCCTTCGAGAACACGGTCCGCACTCATTTCAACCTCGACATCCGGGCGCTCGATGTCCCGCGCTACCTGGCGTACCTGCCCATGGATCTTCCCGTCAAGGTGGATTCGGGCAAGCTCGACGCGGGCATCTCGCTGCGCGTCACCCAGTCTCCCGGCCAGGAGCCGAAGGTGGATCTCGCGGGAACCGCCGCGCTGGGCGATGTCTCCCTGTCCACCGCGGACGGGCCGCTTGGCCGCTTCACGCGCCTCGAGGCCGACATTTCCTCCCTGGATCCCCTCGGCGGCGCGATCAAGGTGGCCTCGCTGCGCCTCGCCGGCGCGGCCACGATGCAGGACCAGTGGAAGATCCCCTCGGCCGAGGCGCGCGGCATCGACGCGGACCTGGAGAAGCGCGCGCTGCGCGTGGCGTCGCTCACGAGCGCGGACGGAACGCTCACCGTGAAGCGCAATCCGGACTCGACCATCGACCGGCCGCACATTCTGTCCCGCGCGCGCCAGGCGAAGTGGGATATCGCGCTGGCCAAGCTGGCGCTCACCGGATACGCGATCACCTTCATCGACAACATGGTGAAGCCCGCCGTGACCCATCGCATCGTCCTCACGAGCCTCGAGGGCGACGACCTGTCCACCGACAACGGCTTCAAGGGCAGCGCGATCGCCAAGGCGAGGATCGACAAGGGCGGTGCGTTCGACGCCTCGTCGACATTCGCGCTCGATCCGCTGGCGGTGAAGGCCACGCTGGATGCGCGCTCGATCGACCTCGTGCCGCTGCGCGCCTACGTCGCGGGGTTCCAGACGGTGGCGCTGAAGAGCGGGTCCGCTTCGGCCAAGGGAACCCTCTCCCTCGAGGGTCAGGGCGACGCGATCCACGTCGCCTACGCGGGCGCGGCGGAGATCTCCCACCTCGCGACGCTGGACACGGCCAACAAGGAAGAGCTCCTCGACTGGAACTCGCTCAAGATTCGCGGGATCCAGCTCGGCTATGCCTCCGATGCGCCGCTCGAGCTCGCCGTGACCGAGGTGGTCGTCGACAAGGCGTATTCCCGCATCTTCGTGAGCCCCGAGGGCAAGCTCAACGTCCAGGAGCTGCGCACCGCGACCCCGGCGCAACCGCGACCTCCGCCGCCTCCCGCCCCGGCCAAGCCGCGCAACATCCGCATCGACCGCATCACTTTCGTCGACAGCCGGCTCAATTTCACCGACCACTTCATCAAGCCGAACTACACGGCCGACGTGGGCGAGCTGCAGGGTTCGGTGACCCGCCTGTCGTCCGATCCCGCGAGCCGCGCGGCGGTCGGCCTCAAGGGGCGCTGGGACGGGGCATCGCCGGTGGTGATCGCCGGCACGGTGAACCCGCTGCGCGGCGACCTGTTCCTCGACATCGGCGCGAGCGGCCAGGACATCGACCTCACCAAGCTCACGGCCTACTCGGGGCGTTACGCGGGCTACGGAATCACCGAGGGCCGGCTCACGCTCGACGTGAAGTACCACATCGAGAACGGCAAGATGCAGGGCCGCAACAAGATCCTCGTCGACCACCTCACCTTCGGCGACAAGGTCGAGAGCCCCGACGCCACCAAGCTGCCGGTGCTGTTCCTGGTCAACCTGCTCAAGGACGCGAAGGGGCGCATCAACCTGGAGCTCCCCATCAGCGGCTCGCTCGAGGACCCGAAGTTCGAGCTCGGCGCGCTCATCGGCCAGATGTTCGGCGGCTTTTTCCAGAAGGCCGCGACCTCGCCCTTCTCGGTCCTCGCGGCGGCCGCGGGCGGCGGCGACGACCTCGCGTTCGTGGAGTTCGAGCCGGGGCTGGCCGAGCTCACGCCGGCGGCGCAGAAGAAGATGGAGGCGCTGGTGAAGGTGCTGCAGGACCGTCCCGGCCTGAAGCTCGAGATCGCCTCGCGCATCGACGCGACCCGGGACGTGGAGGCGCTCAAGGCGGCCGCGCTGAAGCGCAAGCTCGCGGCGGCGCCCAAGGACCTGTCGAAGGAGGCGCGGGAGAAGCTGATGAAGGAGCCGATCGAGATCGGAGCCGACGAGCTGGGCGCGCTCGCCGCGAATCGCGCGGAGCAGGTGAAGGCCTACCTCACCGCGAGCGGCCGCCTGCCGCCGGACCGGGTGCTCGTGGCGAGCGGCCCGGCAAGCGCCCAGGAAGCATCGAAGGCACCGTCGAGCCGCGTCGACTTCGCGCTGCGCTGAGGAAACGAGGGCGACCATGTCTCCAGACCTTGCCGCTTCGCCGCTCTTTCTCGGCACGGTCGTGCTGGGAACGATCGGCGCGACCCTGATCTTCGCGGGCATCGTGGCGGTCGTGCGGGCAAAGCCCATGGGATTCGCGATTCGCACACTGGCCGGGCTGGTGCTGCTGCTGCTCGCGGCGATCGTGGGAGCGGTCGCCTTCGGCATGCAGGGCTACCGGGCGCTCACGCGCGAAGAGGTCGCGGCGCGGATGTCCGTGCGCCCGGCGGGCGCGCAGCGCTTTCAGGCGACGTTGCGCTTTCCCGATGGGCGGACGGCCACGTACGACCTCCTCGGCGACGAGATCTACGTCGACGCCCACATCCTCAAGTGGAAGCCGGCCGCGAACATCCTGGGCCTGCACACTTCGTACGAGCTGGACCGCGTGGCGGGACGCTATCGCAGCATCGAGCAGGAGCGCTCCGCGCCGCGGTCCGTGCAATCACTGGCCGCCGACAGGCCGGTGGATCTCTTCGGCCTGCGCCAGCGCCACGCCTTCCTCGCGCCGTTGCTCGACGCAGAGTACGGCTCCGCGACCTTCGTCCCGGTGACCGGCCCCGCGGAGCTCGAGTTGCGCGTGTCCACCACGGGCCTGCTCATACGCGAGCCGCCGCCCGCGAAGTAGTTTCCCCACCGCGATCCGCATCCGCGGTGCCTGGTGCCTAGACGTCCACGCAGACGATGTGCGCCTGGATCTTCCCGTCGACGAGATCGCGTCCGAATCGAGCCGCGATCGCTTCCGCGACGACCTCCGTCGCTTCGCCGAGCCGCGTGGCGTCGCGCGCCTCGATCTCGTTGCGCAGCGGGGTTCCCTGGCAATAGGCGATCGCGGGGTGCCTGGGAGACGCGGCCCGGCTGCGCGCGGCCAGCGTCACGAAGTCCGGGCGCTTCGAGATGCCACCCTGGGCCAGGTCCCGGGCGATGATGTCCTTGTCGTGATAGCCATGGGGTGTGCGCGCCAGGAACCGGGGCGGATCCCGCGGGAAGACGGCCTGCAATGCATCGATCACGACGTCGGCGAACTCGTTCTCCTCGATCCGATCCCAGACGTTGAAGACGAGCCGGCCGCTCCGCTTCAAGACGCGGCGCGCCTCGGCGAACGCCGCCGGCTTGTCCGGGAAGAACATCGCGCCGAACTGGCACACCACGGCGTCGAACGCCGCGTCGTCGAACGGAAGCTTGGTGGCATCGGCCTGCCGCCACTGCACGGGTCTCGACGTTCCGATCGCGGCCGCCCGATCGATCATCGGCTGGTTGAGGTCGGTCGCCACGATCGACGATGTCCCGGGCAACGCGGAAGCCATCGCGCGCGTGAGAACGCCGGTGCCCGCGGCGATCTCCAATATCCGCGGCGCGGGCCTGGATGCCAATCGGGCGGCGAGATCTTCCGCGTAGGGCTCGAAGATCAACGGGACCAGGTACTCCTCGTACAGCTGGGGTATCGAACCCGCGAAGACCTTGTCGCCATGGCCGATCGTCATCAGCGCCTCCCTCGAAGACCGGAGGATACCGGAAACTTGCAATCCGGCAGCGTTGCATCTAACTTCCTCGGGTCCAAGAAGAACCGGGGAGAGCGCATGTCGCAACGTCACCTTGGCGTGTGGCCGCGGGAGGTGCCGCGCGGGCTCACGCTGCCGGAAACGAGCGTGTGGGTGAACCTGGAGATCTCCGCGCGCCGGTATCCCGACAAGCCCGCCTTCATCTGCTACGACAACGCCCTCACCTTCTCGCGGCTGAAGTCCGAAGCGCAGAAGCTCGCGGGCTTCCTGCAGCAGCGCTGCGGCGTCGCGAAGGGCGACCGCGTGCTGCTCTTCGCGCAGAACAGCCTCAACTTCGTCATCGCCTACTACGCGATCCTGCGGGCGGACGCCGTCGTGGTGCCGATCAACCCGATGAACCTCACGCCGGAGCTGCGGCAGTACGTGAAGGATTGCGGCGCCGCGACGGCGATCGTGGCGCAGGAGCTCTGGCCCCAGGCGGCGCCGCTCGCGGCCGACGCCACGATCGCGCATGCCATCGTCGCGGCTTACGCGGACTATCTCGAGAAGCCCACCGATCTCAAGATGGCCGACGCGTTCAAGCTGCCGCGGCAGCCGATCGCGGGGCCCAACGTGACGCTTTGGTCCGACGCGATCGCCGCGGGCCTCGCGCCCTCGGAGCACACCGCGGGGCCGGGTGACCTGGCCTGCATGCCGTATACCTCCGGCACGACGGGCGAGCCGAAGGGCTGCATGCACACCCACCGCTCGGTGATGCACACGCTCGTCGGGGGCGGCGAGTGGTTCCGCACCGTACCCGAGCTGATGTATCTCGGGGTGCTGCCGTATTTCCACGTGACCGGCATGCAGAACAGCATGAACGGGCCGATCTACATGGGCAGCACGGTGGTGATGCTGCCGCGCTGGGACCGCGAGGTGGCGGCCGCGCTCATCAAGCGCTACCGGGTACAGGCGTGGACCGTGATCCCGACGATGGTGGTGGACTTGCTGGCGAGCCCCAACGCCGCGAGCTTCGACTTGTCGAGCCTGCAGCGCATGACGGGCGGCGGTGCGGCGATGCCCGAGGCCGTGGCGACGAAGTTGAAGGAGATGTGCGGCATCGCGTTCGTCGAGGGCTACGGCCTTTCGGAAACCATGGCGCCCACGCACATCAATCCGCCCGACCGCCCCAAGAAGCAATGCCTCGGCATCCCGATCTTCGACACGGAATCGATGGTCGTGGACCCGGCGACGCTCGCGGAGCTGCCGCCCGGCGAGGTCGGCGAGATCGTGTGCAGCGGCCCGCAGATCTTCCTCGGCTACTGGAACAAGCCCAAGGCGACGGCCGAGGCGTTCTTCGAGCGCGACGGCCGCAAGTTCTTCCGCACCGGCGACCTGGGGCGCATGGACGAGGAAGGCTACTTCTTCATCGTCGACCGGTTGAAGCGGATGATCAACGCCGCGGGAATGAAGGTGTGGCCCGCGGAGGTGGAAACGCTGCTCTACGCCCACCCCGACATCCAGGAAGCCTGCGTCATCGCGGCGAAGGACGCGCGGCGCGGCGAGACCGTGAAGGCCGTCGTGGTGCTCAAGCCCGATCGCCGCGGCCAGGCGAGCGCCGAGCAGATCATCACCTGGGCGCGCGGGAAGATGGCCGCCTACAAGGTGCCGACCGTCGTCGAGTTCGCCGAGTCGCTGCCGAAATCCGCCACGGGAAAGCTCCAGTGGCGAGTGTTGCAGGAGCGGGAGAACGCCCGCCAGGGGGCAGACTGAGTCGCTATTGCTCGACCAGCTCCACCCGCCGGTTCTTCGCGCGCCCTTCCTCGGTGCGATTGGTCGCGACGGGGGCAATCGGACCGGCGCCCTGGGACTTGAGGCGCGCGCCGGCGACGCCGTACTTCGCGGTCAAGGCTCTCACCACGGCATCCGCCCTCGCCTGGGAGAGCTTCATGTTCGCATCCAGCTGGCCGACCCCATCGGTGTGGCCGACCACGAGCAGCTTGAGCTGCGGATCGCCCGTCATGAGCTTCGCCACTTCCTTCAGCGCGGCTTCGGACTCCGGCTTTACCTCCGACTTGCCGGTGTCGAAGTGGATTCCGTACACCGCCGCGTGGCCGGTCGCCTTGATGTCGTTCGAGAACACCGCCGCGTCCGCCACGACCTCCTGGACCATCTTCCCGGTCTCGAGGATCTGCAACTCCCATTGCTCCGGGTTATAGACGTTCAGGTAGACCCAGATCTCCTTTCCGTCCTTGGCCACTCTCAGGGTCGTCTCGGCGCCATCGTCGAACTGGGAGAAGATCGTCCCGCCCAGTGGTCGCAATGCGTTCTCGTAGTTGCGAACGACCTGCGGCATGCCGGGACGCTGCCGGCCTTCGTCGAGCGTGTAGGTGATCCGGGTGAGCTTGCCCTCCACCATCACCTCGTTGCCCTTCGGATCCCTGAGCTTCAGGGAATCGAACGGCGTCTCCTTGCATGCGTAGATGTGGTAGCCGGGCATCCGGCTGACGAGGGGGTGGTCCTTGCAACCCGCATGATCGGGCTCGCCGGCGAACGCGAGGGCCGAGGCGCATGCAAGCAGGGCGTACAGGGTTCTTCCGGACATGATGGCTCCTGGGTCTCCGTATGGCTGTCGCGGCTTGGGCCGAACATCAATTGAATCGCAGGGCCTTGCGCCCTTGGTTGAGCAGAGTCAATCCTCCGGGAGTTCCGGCATTTCCCGGCTGGGCTTTTCTCGCGGGGCCATCGTGCCCAAAAGTGCCATTGCCTCCCCGGCGGTCGCTCGGCCATAGTGGCCGCAACTCGCCCTTGCACCGCCACGAAGGCCTCGGGACAAATTCAGGAGAGGAATCCAATGCGCCCAACCGTTGCAGCGATCGTCTCGACCGGCTTGCTCCTGGTCGCATGTGAAACGACGCCGTCCCATGTCGCGATGCCGACCGCGGGCCATGAGGCCGAGCACCACGAGGTCCATTGGGCGTACGAAGGCGAAGGGCGACCGGCGAACTGGGGCAAGCTCGACGAAAAGTTCCTGATGTGCTCGATCGGCCGCAACCAATCGCCCGTCGACATCGCCGCGCCGGTGAAGGCGGAGCTCGCGCCCCTCCGGTTCGAGTATGCCGCGGGCGCCCTGTCGATCCAGAACAACGGGCACACGGTCCAGGTCGACTACGCTCCCGGCAGCACCTTGATCGTCGATGGCAAGGCGTTTTCCCTCACGCAATTCCACTTCCACGCACCAAGCGAAAACACGATCGGCGGCAAACGGTTTGCGCTGGAGGCGCACTTCGTCCATGCCGATACGGACGGGAACCTGGCCGTCGTAGCCGTCATGTTCGAGGAGGGCGCGTCGAACTCCTCGCTCGCATCGCTCTGGAGCTCCATGCCGACGAAAGCGGGCGAGAAGCAAGCGCTCCCCGCCGGTCTCAATGCCGCGGTGCTGCTGCCGCCGGACCCGCGCTACTTCCGGTTCGAAGGCTCGCTGACGACGCCGCCCTGTTCCGAGGGTGTGCGCTGGCTCGTGCTGGAGAACCCGGTGAGCGTGTCGCGGGCGCAGGTCGAGCAGTTCGCCGCCGTGTTGCCCGGGCCGAACAACCGGCCGGTACAGCCGCTCAACGCGCGGATCGTGCTCCAGTACTGACCGGCAATCCTACTCGTCGAGCTTGATATTGCGTTCCTTGACGAGCCGCTTCATGCGGTCGACCTCGTTGCGGATCTGCGCGGTGAATTCCGCGGGCGAGTTGCCGACCGGCCGGGCGCCGACCTTCTCCAATCGCGCGCGCAATTCCGGATCGGCCATGACCTTCTTCATGGCCTCCGTGAGCCGCGCGATCACTTCGGGCGGCACCTTCGCGGGCGCGAGGATTCCGTACCAGGCTTCGTCGGTGAAGCCCTTCATGCCCGCCTCTTCCATCGTCATGACGTCGTAGCCGGGGATGCGCTGGGGCGAGATCACGCCGATCGCCTTCAGCTTGCCGCCGTCGATGAAGGCCTTCGAGGACGGGAACTGGTCGAAGACGCTGTCGATCTGCCCGCCCATCAAGTCCTGCATGGCGGGGCCGGAGCCCTTGTAGGGGACGTGGATCATCTTCACGCCCGCCTCGGCCTGGAACGACTCGCCCAGCATGTGGTTGATGCTGCCGACGCCGGAGCTCCCGAACGAGTACTTGCCGGGGTTCGCCTTCAGGACCGCGATGAACTCCTTGAGGTTGTTCGCGGGGAACTTGGGATTGACCGTGAGCACGTTCGGCATCGACGCGATGTTCGTGATCGGCGCGAAGCTCTCCAGCGTGTATTCCGGTTTGGAACGTGTCGCGGAGTAGACGATCATCGTGCTCACGGTGGCGACGGCGAGCGTGTAACCGTCGGGCGTGCCCTTGGCGACCTGCATCGTTCCCAGGGCGCCCGCGGCGCCTCCGACGTTTTCCACGACGACCACCTGCCCCAGCTCCTTGCGCATGGGCTCGGCCACCAGCCGCGCGATGATGTCGGTGCTCCCTCCCGGGGCGAAGGGCACGATCAGCTTGACGGATCTTGTCGGATAAGACTGCGCCCAGGCGCCGCCCACGACGACGCAGGACGTGATGGCAGCGAGAATCGCTTGACGACGGTTCATGGCCCCTCCTCCTTGTTGTGCGGCCATTCTAGCCAGAGTCTCGCGAGCTTGCTGGACCGAAGGTCTCAGGCCCCGTTGCGCTACCATTCCGCCCGGCGTGGATCCAACCAGGGGGGTAAGACGCAATCTCCAGAAAGATTGTGCCTGATCAAGACGCGCCTCCCTGCGAGGCGTAGCTATGTTCGTCTGGAGGGCGAAAGAAATACAGTATCGCCCAGCGCTCTCAGCTCGAACCGGTAGCGATCGCAGCCCGCGGGGCACCCATGCGCTTCGAGGCATTTTCCTTCGGCTCCATACGCATCGATGGGGTCACCTACGGGAACGACGTGGTCATCGACCGCGACGAAGTTCGCAAGCGCAAGAAGAAGCCATCGAAGAAATTCCGCGATGCCTATGGGCATACACCGCTTTCAATCGAAGAGGACATACCGTGGAAGTGCCGGCGGCTTGTCGTCGGCACCGGCACGGGGGCTTTACCGGTCATGGAGGAGGTGAAGCAGGAGGCCATGCGCCGGCGAATCGAATTGGTCATCCTGCCGACGAAAGACGCCATTGCGGAGTTGAACGAACATCCGGACCACGCCAACGCGATCCTGCACATCACGTGCTAGGCCATGCGTGGGCGCCTGACTCAGGGAGGCGTGACATGAGACTCAACATCAAGTCGCTGCTGCTCTTGCTGCTTTTCGGTTTCGCGGTGCAAGCCAGCCTTGCCGATGACCGCGGGAAGCTCCTCGGCGCTTGGCGACTGGTGTCCTACCAAATGGAAGTCCAGGCTTCGGGCGCGAGAGAGGATCCATTGGGGAAAAACCCCTCGGGATACATCCTTTTCACCGCCGAGGGGCGAATGATGGTCGTCCTGACCGGCGAGGGGCGCAAGGCGCCGAACACCGATCAGGATCGCGCCGATCTCCTGAAGTCTCTGGTCGCTTACTCGGGCATTTACCGCATCGAGGGCGACAGGTGGATCACCAAGGTCGACGTATCCGCGAACCCTGCATGGGTTGGTGCCGAACAGGCTCGATCCTTTCTACTCGAGGGCGACCGGCTCCAGGAGAGCACCGCGGCGATGAACCGCCCAGACAAGGGAATGGTGCGGTTCATTCTGACGTGGGAGCGAGTGAAATAGCGACCGCACCGACGGATCCCGGACTTAGCAACCGCTCGCGATGCTCTTTCTCGCCGGCGGCGTCGCTCTGATCGCATCGACGAGATTGCGGTAAGGTCCGGCGCTCTATATCGCGTCCTTCACGTCCTTCTTGACGTCACCGAACTTTGCCCGGGCCTTGCCGACGATTCTTTGAGCCTTGCCTTTCGCTTCCAGCTTCTCGTTGCCTACGAGCTTGCCGGCGACTTCCTTGATCTTGCCTTTCACTTCGTTGACTCGACCCTTGACCTGATCCTTGTTCATGCTCATGAATTTCTCCTGATGATCAATACTGCCAGTGGGCCTGCGTGCCGTACGGGGTGCGAATTGCGATGACGCCATTCGCATTATCCAATCCGGTAACTTTGTGTTCTTGATCCAGGGCAACGTGAATCCGCGCGGCAAAGGAGGTCTTCCATGAAAGCTCATGACAAGGATGTGCAAAGAACGGCCCAACAAGGGCGGATGGTCCAGAAGCAGGTCTCCCCTGACTTCCTCAATCCGGCGCACGAGTGGCGCCGCATCTTCGCCGAGGCGTGGGGTACGTTCCTGCTCGTTCTCGTTGCCGCCGGTGGCGGCGTGGTGGCGGCGAAAAGCGGCGGCGCGGTCACCTTGGGCATGCAGGTCGTCGCGCCCGGGCTCATGGTCATCGCGATCATCTACTTCATGGGCACGGTGAGCGGCGCGCACCTGAATCCGGCGGTCACCCTGGCATTCGCGGTACGGCGCAATTTTCCGTGGCGCCGCGTTCCGGGGTACCTGCTGGCGCAGCTGGCCGGCGGTGTGGCGGCGGCGCTATTCCTGCGCGTCCTTTTCGGCACGGCCGGCGCCCTCGGCGCGACCCTGCCGGGCAGCGGCATCGGCACCGGCGCCGCATTGACGATGGAGGTGGTGCTGACCGCCGGGCTCGTGAACACGATCCTGGGCACGGCCTCCGGAGCGCGCAACATCGGCACCAACGGCGCCATCGCGGTAGGCGGGTATATCGTCCTGGCGGGCCTGTGGGCGGCGCCCATCAGCGGCGCGTCGATGAACCCGGTCCGGTCACTCGCGCCGGACCTGGTGCGCGGCGAGCTGGGCACGACGTGGATCTACGTGGCCGGTCCGCTGCTGGGCGCCCTGATCGGCGTGATGTTCGAGTGGATACTCAAGGGCGGACCCACCGCCGCCGGGGCACAAGCCGCGCAAGGCACGCTCGATTGACCATGAGCTCGCACGCTCGCGGCGATGCCGCCCTGCTCGAAGTGAACCGCCGGTTCTACGATCCTTTGTGGGCGGACGCGCGGCTCGTGGAGCCGCAGCGCTTCAACACGTGGCCGCTCGTGTGCTCGCTGGTCGCTCCTTCGCAGCCGCGGCTCGAAGTCGGGCCGGGCTTGCGACCGCGGCTTCCTCTCGATGGAACGCATTTCGTGGACTTCAGTCCGCCCGCCGTGGCGAAACTGCGCGCACGCGGAGCGAACGCCGTCGTCGCGCTGGTATCCGCGCTGCCGTTCGCGGATCGTGCATTCGAGCTCGTTTGTGCCCTCGACATCGTCGAGCACGTGGACGACGAAGATGCGATCCTGTCCGAGCTGTCCCGCGTAGCCGCCCCCAATGCGTCGTTGTTGCTCTCCGTACCGCTGCACCCCGAGCTCTGGACGGCGTTCGACGATTTCGTCGGTCACCGTCGTCGTTATGAGCCGCAGCGACTGCTCGCCAAGCTCGCGGAGCACGGATTGTCCGTGGAGCAAAGCGCCGCCTACGGAATGCGACCTAGGTCATCGCGGCTTGTCGATGTCGGCATGTGGTTTCTCACCCATCGGCGCGAGCAGGCGATGTGGGGGTACAACCGAGTCTTCATGCCGCTGGGCGTGTACTTCCAGAAAAGGCTCACGCTCGCCCCGGGGTTGCTGGACACCGAGCACATCGACGAGGTACTGCTCGTGTGTCGCAAGCATGGAGCAGGTACTTCAAAGGCACCGTGAGCATGCGCTTCCGGGGCCTCGATTACAGTGACGCGATCGCTGTCGCATATTCGCCGTAATCGAACTCCGGGCAATGGTTCATCGCAAGACAAGAAACAGAATGATGATCAGTAAAAGCATGCCGCCACCGATATACATTTTTCACTCCTTCTCGTTGCCCGCGCCCTACGAAGCGTAGGAGCGTGAAATGCATCTGAACATATGGCGAGCGGCGCAGTCTGTTCGATGGCACACGAACCGGCCGGGTACTGCGGAGCACAATAGCGCTGGAATGTTGACCGAGCCCGGGATGGCGACACAACACAGAACCGGCAAGGACGAGCTCCAGAGCATCGCGCATGAGGCGATGCTCCGGCGCGGGCTGCTGCCGGACTTCTCACCCGCCGTCATCGCCGAAACCAACCGTATCACGCAGGCGGCCGCCGCGTCCGGCGCCGTCGATCCGCGATTTGCGCAGCCTGCTCTGGGCGTCGATCGACAACGACGATTCCCGCGATCTCGACCAGCTCTCGGTTGCCGAACCCGTGGCGGGTGGCGCCGTGAAGATCCTGGTCGCCATCGCCGACGTCGACGCCCTGGTGAGGAAGGATTGCGCGATCGACGGCCACGCGTGGACCAACACGACCTCCGTCTACACGGCCGCGGAGATCTTTCCGATGCTGCCGGAGAAGCTGTCGACCGACCTCACTTCGCTGGGCGAGGGCGAGGAACGGCTGGCGATCGTGATCGAGATGGCGATCGCCGCCGACGGCACGGTGACGGCTTCGGACGTCTACCGGGCGATGGTGCTGAATCGCGCCAAGCTCGCCTACAACGGCCTCGCGGCATGGCTCATGGGCACGGCTCCCGCGCCGCCAAAGCTCGCGGCAGTGACCGGATTGGATGAGCAGCTCCGCATCCAGGATCGGGCCGCGCAGGCGCTGCGACAGGTGCGCCACGCGCACGGCGCGCTGCGTCTGGAAACGCTGGAAGTGCGCGCCGTATTCGAAGACGGCGCGTTGGCCGACCTGCTGCCGGACGAGAAGAACCGGGCGAAGGAGCTGATCGAGGACTTCATGATCGCGGCCAATGGCGTGACCGCGAGATATCTCGAGAGGAAGGGCTTGCCTTCGCTGCGCCGGGTGCTGCGTACGCCCAAGCGCTGGGACCGGATCGTCGCGCTGGCCGCGGAGTCGGGGGAGCGGCTGCCGCCAACGCCGGACGCCGCCGCGCTGGATGCCTTCCTGGCCAAGCGCCGCCAGGCCGACCCGGAGCGCTTTCCCGACCTTTCGCTTTCCGTCGTCAAGCTGCTGGGCTCCGGCGAATATGCGCTCGAAGTGCCCGGCCAGCCGATCCGAGGGACACTTCGGGCTGGCCGTCAAGGACTACACGCACTCCACGGCGCCGAACCGCCGCTTTCCCGATCTCATCGCCCAACGCCTCCTGAAGGCGGCGCTCGCCGGGCAACCGTCGCCGTACACCAACGACGAGCTCGCGACGCTCGCACGCCACTGCACCGACCAGGAGGACAACGCGGAAAAAGTGGAGCGGCAGGTCCGCAAGTCCGCGGCAGCGCTGCTCCTGGCCCCGCGGATCGGCGCGCGGTTCGACGCCATCGTGACCGGCGCATCGGACAAGGGAACCTGGGTGCGCATTTCCGGACCGGTGGCCGAAGGCAGAGTCGTGCGGGGATTCGAAGGTCTCGATGTCGGCGACCGCGTCCGCGTGGAGCTTGTCCACACCGATGTCGAGCGCGGCTTCATCGACTTCGCGCGCAGCGCGCCGCGAAGCCATGAGCTCGATCGATCGGCCGCGCGATCGCGTCGCGTACAAGAACGAGGAGTTCCTCGACAGCGACGATGCGCGTCCGCTGCGCATCCTGGCCGAATACCTCGAGCCGATGCACGCTTTCCGCCGCGAGCGCATCCGCGACACGATCGTGTTCTTCGGCTCCGCGCGGCTGGCGCCCGACGGTCCGCTGGGCCGCTACTACGACGCGGCGCGCGAGCTGGCGCGCCTGGTCACCGCCTGGTCGAAGAGCCTGCCCGTCGCACGCTCATCGGTACGTCGTCTGCACCGGCGGCGGCGGCGGCATCATGGAGGCCGCCAATCGCGGCGCTTCCGAGGCCGGCGGCAAGACCATCGGCCTCAACATCGGCTTGCCGCACGAGCAGCGGCCGAACCCCTACATCACGCGCGAGCTCACGTTCGAGTTCCACTACTTCTTCATGCGCAAGCTCTGGTTCGCGCATCTGGCGCGCGCGCTGGTGGTGTTCCCGGGCGGCTTCGGCACGCTGGACGAGCTGACCGAGATCCTGACGCTGATGCAGACCCGGAGATTCGGCCGCCACATCCCGGTCGTGCTCTACGGTTCGAGCTACTGGAACGAAATCATCAATTTCGACGCCCTCGTCCGGCACGGCATGATCGACCGCGAGGATCTCGCGCTGTTCCAGTTCGCCGACGATCCGGCCACCGCGCTCGCGACTATTGCAGAAGGGGATCGCGGCGGAATTGGAAGAGGCGACGCCGGCCATCGCGCACTCGCGAACGCCGCGCGGCTGAAACAATTGCGCGAATCGAAATCGATCAGCGGCCGGGAGGCTTCGCGGCTTCCTCTGCCCGGGCCGCGGTCATCGCCGACTTCGCCTCGGTCCTGGCACGGTCCAACGAATCCTTCGCGTCCTTCATGCACGCCTTCTTCTCCGCACCGCGCGCGTCGTCGCACTTTTCCTTCGCGACGGCGTACGCCGCCTTGGCTCGCGCGATGGCCGCATCGTAGTTGGTGCGCGGGCTCGGCTTGTAGGCGGCTTCGAGCTCCGCCTTCGCGACGTCGCGTGCGCCGTGAGCATGCGCGACGCAAAGATCGAGGGCATTTCCGTGACGTGCGCCGCACTTCTGGCGTTCGGCCTGGTAGTCCGCCGCGATTCGCTTCTTCGCGTCCTGGTAGTCCTGCTTCGACATGCCCGCGCCCAGGGCGGGGCCGCATGCGAATGCAAGCACGGCCATTGCGATTCCCAGTGTGTTGCGCATATCGGTCTCCTGGAGGTGGTTCGACGTCGGATCCCCTTCCCGTGCACTCGTCGCTCTCATGAATCCTATAATGATCTTCTCATGACGCGGCCGGCGAGCGCATAGATCTTGGACAAGATCAGGAAGGACGACGGGCATCCGGACCACCCGATGCGCAACCCGGCGGCGGCGGCGAAACTGCTGGCGGAGATGCGTGGCGCCGATCCGCTCACCGCGCTGAACGACCTCACTGCCTGGCTCGACGAGATCAAGGCAATTCGCGACCTCGACGAGACGATCCGCAGCGAAATCCTGGCGCTGATCCAGGAGGCGAGCGACCCGCACCTGGCCGCGCTATTGGCGCCGTTCTTCGCGAAACCGGCCGACGAGAAGAAGGAAGGTCGCGAGTCGACGTGGTACCCCATCAACAAGTACCTTGCGGCATTGTCGGGCGCACTTTGCGCATCGGCGGCACTTCTGCTGAAGGAAGCGGCGACAAACCCGTCGCTCCAGCCTCCGGCGGCGGCAGCCGCGGCAAGAGGGCTGCATGCCTGTCGGCTGTTGGCGAAGGTCTGCCTCGTGCGGTACCTGGGCGCTCCGCCGGATCTGTGGCGGATGGCGTATGCCGTTCATCGCGAGGCGGAGGCGGCGGATTGCGCCGGGATGCCCGTCCGCATGCACCCCGCCCAGAAGACAACGACTACCGTGACCCAGGAGTTGCTGCGGCTGTTGATGCTGCAATCATGCTCGCCGGAGATGATGGCGCCCGGACAAATCGAGGTGGCCGATTGGGTGATCGAGCAATTGGGGGGAGATTTCACGCTGCGCCCGCGCGGCGTCGCCGACAATCCGTTCTGCTTCGATCCGGCGGGCGAAGCCCCGCCGCGCCGGGCGGCCGCCCAGCCGCCGGATCCGGATGCCGGAATCCGGTATTTCGGCCCGGGCATGGGATACGACGCCCTGGGGCGCATCTACAAACAGGTGGGAACGACCAGCAGCGTGGAAATCAAGACGTTCGGCAAGGCAATCGCCCCGCACTTGCAGCTCTCGGCCGTGCAGCACCTGCTGGCGTTTTGGGGCGAAGAGTCCCCGTACACGCCACCCGCCCGCGCGCCCGCAACGGGCACGGTGCGGGTCGTTCATGGCTATGCACAGACCTGGCAACACCTTTCGCGCGCTCGCACGACCACAAGCGAATTGACGCTGGCGGAAGATGGTGATGTCCCGGCGCAGGCCCCTGAGACGTGGACCCTGCAGGATACCGGCGGCAATGAGCTCGGAGTGGAGATCCCGCAGCGATCGGGCGACTGGGCGCGCTGCGGCGACGTGGTCTGCGTTTCGACTGGCGGCAACGACGAGTGGTGGCTGGGCCTGATCCGATCCATGCATGCCGAGCCAGGTCACGGCCTGCACGCCAACATCTTCATCGTGAGCCGCGATCCGCAGGCGATGCAGCTGCGCACGGTCATCGCGAAAGGCGAGGAGGACGGCATCACGGAGGAAACCGCGCGCCAATTCTCCTTCAACAACGTGCGCGCGATCATCCTTTCGGACGGTTCCGCAACGTCGCGACCGCCCAATATGCTGCTGCCGCCCGATAGCTGGAAGGAGGGCCGCGTCTTCGAGGTGAAGGCGGAGGGGACCGCGCGTTACCTCCGCTGCACGCGACTCCTGCGGCGCGGAGACGACTACGTGCGCGCGACGTTCGACTGGGCGGAGCAGGCCTGACCAGCGGGAAGGCTGCACGACGGGATTCGATACTTCACGATGGAGCGATCCCGCCGCGGCCGGCACCAAAGGGCAATTGTCGGACTGACACCCTGCGGCTAGGTTGCTACAAGAGGAGAGATGAGCGCGTCATGAATCCGATTCCACTCGGCCTGGCCTCCCGTGCGCTCGGGCTTGCGTTCCCGGCGGCATTGGCGATCGCGGTCAGCGCGTGCGGTCCCGTGACGGAGCCGCCAAAGCCCGCCGCTGCATCCGGCGAATCGCGTGAATTCGAGGGCTCCTGGAACGCCGCCGGCAGCCGCCACACGATCCCCCTCGGCGCGGAGCGCAAGGCTTCGATCGTCGAGCTGCGGGGAACGATGCTGCTCGCGGGACAGGGCCGCCCGGGGGTGGGATTCCGCTCGGACGTCGTCGCGCTCAACGACAGCGCGACGGGCCTCGTGGGCCGAAGCGTCTGGACGGACGAACACGGCGACCAGGTGTTCAGCGAGCTCAAGGGCGAAGGCACCGCGGCGCGAAACCACATCACCGGAACGATCCTCGGCGGCACGGGCCGGTACGCCGGCGCGACCGGCTCCTACGAGTTCTCCTGGGAGTTCGTCATCGAGGGAGAGGACGGCTCCATCCAGGGACGCGCCGTCGGGCTCAAGGGGCGCGTGCGCCCCGGCCAACCCGACGCGGGAGGCTCGCCGAAATGATCGCCCCCGGTCTGCTCATCAAGCGCGCGGCACCTTTCGCGATCGCGATCGGCATCTGGTTCGCGCCGATTCCCGCCGGCCTTACCGCACAGGCGTGGCATCTGTTCGCGGTCTTCGTCGCGGCCATCGCGTCCGTGCTCCTCGGCTCCTACCCGCTTCTCACCGCCGCGATGATGGCGGCGGGAACCGTCGTTCTCACGAACACCATCACCCCGGCGCAGGCCTTTTCGGGCTTCGCCAACACGAGCGTGCTGCTCGTGGTGATCGCCTTCATCGTCGCGCAGGCGGTGGTGAAGTCGGGGCTCGGCAAGCGGATCAGCCTCTTCATGGTGAGCCGCTTCGGCGGCTCGTCGCTCGGCCTCGCGTACAGCATCGTCCTTACGGACGCCGCGATCGCCCCTGCCTTTCCCAGCAATACGGCCCGCGGCGGCGTGCTGTTTCCGATCGTGCTGTCGGTCGCCAAGGGATCAGGCTCCAATCCGGAGGATCCGGAAGGGCGCCGGCTCGGCGGCTATCTCATGTTCTGCGGAATGGCGAGCCTCGCCGTTTCCTCCGCTCTTTGGCTGACGGCCACATCCGGCAATCCGATCGCCGTGCAGATCGCCGAGAAGTCCGGGGTCGAGATCGGATTCGGCTCGTGGATCCTCGCTTCCTGCGTGCCGGGGCTCGCGGCCATCGCGATGCTGCCGTGGCTCGTCTCGAAGCTCTTCCCGCCCGGCGTGGGCGCAACGCCCGAAGCACCAAAGGTGGCGCGCGCGGACCTGGCGACCATGGGCCCGATGTCGCGGGACGAGCGGATCACCGCCGTGGTCTTCGCGGTGATGGTGGCCGGCTGGATATTCGCCAATGCGCTGAAAGTCAACGTGACGAGCGTCGCGTTCATGGGCTTGGGCGTGCTGCTATTGACCAGCGTGATCACGCTCGAGGACATCTCGAAGATGGGCGACACGCTGGCGACCTTCCTGTGGCTCGCGGTGCTCTTCGCGTTGAGCGGCCAGCTGAACGAGCTCGGCTTCATGGGCTATGCGGGCGAGCGCCTGGCCAACCGCCTGGGCGGACTGTCGTGGCCGGCGCTGTACGTGACGCTCACCGTCCTCTACGTCTTCATCCACTACCTGTTCGTCAGCCAGTCGTCGCAGGTCCTCGCGCTCTTCGGCGTCTTTCTCGACGTGGGCGTGCGCGGCGGCGTGCCGGCGCCGCTGATGGCGTTCGCCCTGCTCTTCGCGAGCAGCTATTTTTCCGTCATCACGCCCCAGGGCGGAAGCCAGAACATCATCTTCGCGGCGAGCGGTTACCTCACGCAGCGCGAGCTCTACAAGCTCGGCTTCTTCGTGACGCTCGCCTTCATGGCGGTGTTCCTGTTGATAGGGACGCCGTGGGTGTACTTCGTCACGCGTTAATGCCAGCGCTCGCATCTCAGCCTCCGCTGTCTTGCGGTGGGAAGCGCGCGCCAAAGGCTTCCAGTGGAAGCTTCAGCGCGTTGGCGAGATAGCCGATCGTCCGATAGTAGCCAGCGAGCATCAATAGCTCGAGTATTGCTTCCTCGGAGTATTCCACTCGAAGCTCCGTCCAGAGCTCATCGCTTAGCGAGCACGTTCCGTGGAGCTCGTCGCACATTCGTATCAGAGGCCGCTCGCCGCCGTTCCAGCATGGATCTTCGGCGTCGCCATGAACCAGTGAGCGGAGGTGCGCTTCGGTCAGCCCGACTCGCTTCGCGAAAAAGGACACGTGGACGCCCCACTCGTACTCGCAGTCACAGAGGGCCGTTGTCCGATCGATGACGATCTCCCGTTGGCGCAGCGTCAGGTGCCCGCGATCGATCAGCCCGCCCGCGAAGATCTTCTTGAAGAGTCTTTCATCCCTGGCGAGCGTCGTGAAGAGCGTGAGCGGAGCTACGCCCGCCGGCATGGTACGGTCGAGCCGCCCCTGAACTTCCTCGCTGAAGGGCGCGATTGCCGGCGCAATCCGTGCTGTCATCGTCTCGTTCCGCTATAGTTTGCGTAGCATGCTAGCGGAGTTGCTATGAAAAGTAAAGCAGCAGTACCCAAGGTGGGCCGTCCGGCGCGGGGCTCGCGCACCGGTCGGCCGATCATGGTGGCTCTCGACCTGCTGGGCCGGCGGGGCGCACTGCGGATTCTCTGGGAATTGAGGCATGGCCAGCCCATGACGTTCCGCCTGCTTCAGGCCGCTGCCGAAACGAACCCCGCCCTTCTCAACACGCGGCTGGCAGAACTGCGTGCCGCGCTTCTCATAGGCCATGAAGGCGAGGGCTATTTGCTGACACCCATCGGGAAAGATCTGTTGGCCGCGTTGCGCCCGCTTACTGAATGGGCCAGCAAGTGGGGTGTGAAGCAGCAACACGATTCCCGGCGTGCCGAATTGCCGTAGTTCAGGCTCGGCAGCGGTACCCGCAAGCTGCTCGCAAGGCTCTCGTGCTATATCGAAGCGAGATCATCAATCAACCGAATTGCGAGCGAAGTCATGGTCAGACTACTTTCCGGCTTCTTGCTGGTTCTTGCGTCTTGTTGCGCGTACGCCCAGTCGACAGCCGACGCGCCCGCCGAGCACGCAAGCCCTGTCGCGGTGGTTATCTTCGTTGTCCTGTTCATAGGGGCCTGTGTCGGCTATGTCGCCTACACATGGTGGAACGGCAGGAAGAAGGGACAGCGAGAATCGGACTAGAACATCACGCGGGGTTCTGGCCGGAAGCGGACTCCCCAACACTGGAACAACTAGTTGAATGGGAAGTGCTTGGCCTGGCCGACGAGCAACACGGCCCAGGCCACCAGTGCGACTCCGGCCAGGCGCACGAACCACCGGGGTTGCCGCAGAAATTTCTCGAGCAGCACCACCGTAGCGAGCACGACGATCCAAAGCAGGTTCATGACGCCGAGCACGAAAAGCAGCGCCATCAACAACCAGCAGCAGCCCGTGCAGTAAGCGCCTTGGCCAAGGCCCAACAGAAATGCGCCCGCGATGCCGTCGCGCTTCATAGTCATCAGGGCGGCGAGAGGTGAGCGGCAGCGGGACAAGCATGCGTACTTCAACCCGGTGAACTGATATGTGCCTGCCGCTGCGAGCAACAAAGCGCTCAGATACGGGCTCGAACTCTCCATCATCGGCGACACCAGGCGCGCCTCGAGCAGACCCCATTGTGCGAGTGTGGCGAGTGCGCTGAACGCAACCCATGTGGTGAGGTAGCCGAGGCCCGACGCCCCGGTCGCAATCATTCCACGAGCGCGGCCGTAGCGCTGCGAGTTGCTTCGAGCAAGCAGCAACAATAGCGGGGCTGCGGAAGGAAGCATCATCGCGGCCATCATGATGGCCCACATCGCGAATACAAGTGCGAGGTCCGCGCCGTCCCAATCGGTCATGCGCGGCATGAGCCACCATTCGCCAGCGACATCCATGTTCTCCATCCCCCAGGCCATGTAGACCAGGTAGGCCCAGGAGATGGCAATGACAAGGAGAATGACGCCAAGCGGCAGCAGGCCGCCGCGAAGTACTGGCGTTCCTTCCTCCAAACCCTGCGTGTCAGGACTGATACGCGAAGGCGGAGTAAAAGCCATTCTTGCCGCTCACGTTGATCGAGAATCCGTGATCGGTGAACTTGAGCTTCTTCGAAGTGGACACCACTGCCGGATGGCCGGGCACGGCCGTGAACGGATGGTTCTCGATCGTGACGAGCGCGCCGCCCTGCCCCTGGAGCGCCTCGATCTCGGATTCGGCAATTTGCGGGATCCGCAGGCTGCGCTGCTTGCCGTTCGCGGTGTACTCGATCGGCACCGGCTTGACGCCCATCACCTCGCCAATCAGCGGGCCAAGCGCTGCTAGGTGGCCGCCCGCCGCGCCGGAAAATATCGCCCCCAGCGCCTTCTGCTGGTCACCGCTCGCCTTGTCATCTAGATACAAAGCGACCCTCCATTTTGTCTGCATCATGTGCCCGGGGCTGGTGGCGAACAGCGCGACGTTCAGCCCGTTCACCTGCACGGTCCCGAAATTGCCCTTGTCGACGTGCCATGCGAGCAGGACCGTGCACTTGCCTTCGGTCGGGGCGCTGAGGAAGACACACGGGCAAGCGGCCGCGCAATTGCACGCTTCGAAGTAGGTGCCATTGACTTTCCAGGACTCAGCCATGATGGATACCTCCGTGGTTTCCGTCGCGAAGGAAGCTTATGCCTGAGTGTCCCGACTCTCAAGGCCACGCGGTCGCTTGGAGTGAGACTTCTCAAGGGTCCCCACATTCGCAGCGTAAGTCTTTGACTACTTGCGCGACTGCCGTTGGCTCGTAGGGGCAACCAGTATCCATCAGCTTCAATCACTTACAGCGCTTGCCACCGCTCGCTTCCAGCCACAGCCAATACCGCCCGCGACTGCGCAAGTCTCGCCTCGAGTGTCATGTCAAACGCCGAATCCGCTGCGGACTGCTACATAGGCAAGTGCAATGAGGGACCACCGAAGGCAAACCACGTTGACGGCTGCTGCCCACCGAGAGCGTTCGCGCATCACGACATATTGCTGAGAATATGCGGCCAGGCATTACGCCACATCGAGGCCCCGTACCTTCATGCGCCGAACCCGTACCTTCATGCGCCGAATGAGAAAAGGCCTGGATTGCTCGAAGCCTTTGAAATTCTGGCGCGCCCCCGCGAACAAGCCGGTTGCAAGAAGCATCACCACCAGCGTGATCACTCCGGCGGTTGAGAGCGTCGGGGTATCGGCCACCTGCTGGCTGCTTACGAACGGCGTGGCCGTCTTGAACGGCACGACCATGTCCATGCAGAAGATTCCGGCGCCGCCCGATTCGTTCATCTGCACATGAATGTCGTAGACGTCGCCGGCGGCAGGCACCAACGGGAAGCCGGGCGTGCCGTTGAACGACAAGCCGACTGTGGTCGTGACCGGAGCATTGACCGGTGCTGCGAGATTCGCTTTCTCGGCGATCGTCACGGACGCGCCGTTGTCGGTGAATGTCTGCGTCGTCGAGTAGGGCCCGGCGGCAAGCGGCAAAACCGGACTCGTGACGTTCACTGGAAACGATGCCGGAAGCGAAACGAACCCAGCGCTCGTTGTCGTCGGCAGGGGGCCGCTGTCGAACGTCCACGAGACGCCCTGGATCAGGAGGAGCCGCAGATCGAGGAGATTGCCCGCCGCGTCGAACGTCGCTGTCGCGCGGGCCGGCGCCGCGGCGGACGGCGGCCACACGCTGGCGTCGGCCTTCGTGATCTGCAAGGAATCGCCGGGCGCGCCACAATTCTTCCAGGGAATCGGCACGGCGCCTACAGGGGCGGAGAGTGCCGCCGCGACCAAGAGCACGAAGATTGCGGACGCGAGCACGACGGCGGGCATTTTCTCCGCCGCTTCGCGCAGGGCGAGGTAGCCATCGAGCTCGCGGCGCGAGGTTGGCTTCAGTTCTTCGCGAGCCATTGGATATCGCTCCTCATGTTGGGCACGAATTCTAAAGCAGCGATATCCCAACGGTCACGCCACATGCACAAGGGCGCGTTCGAAGCCGCCGCAGCCGTCATCCGTGGCCTCGTAGGGGCAATCTGTCTCCTGTTGTGAGTGTCCGCTAACCGAGCGGATTTGTCGCGCGCCCGCCGCACTTCGCACGACGAATTGCGCATTTCGTCGCACGCCTGCTGCAGCCACACCTGCCCGCCCGCTAGCATCCCCTCCGAATCATCTTCCCGGCGGCGACACGAGCGCGGCGCTCGCTGGGCTATTCGCGTTCACCCCACCGCGCTCATGCCTTGACCCCCAAGACCAAACAAGGAGCCTGAAATGAGAATACCCGTCTTCCTCGCCGCCACCCTCTCGCTCGCCGCCGGCTGTGCAACCAACATGCCGAACGCGGTGAACGCGCAGCGCTCCGCCACCGGCACTTACTACTGCTGGGAAAGCAAGCTGATCAACAGCGGCGACCGGATCGTGTGCAACTGGAACGCCGATCCCGGCGCCGCGTGCGAGGACGAGTTCCCGAGCTACATCGAGCGCTCGTCGATCAAGTCCGAGCCGCAGCACGCGCATCGCTGCGGGAACGGTCATGGTCTGGCGGTCGTGACCACGCGATAGCGATCGACCTCGCCATTCGTCACTGGGGCGCAGGCCGGCCGGTCCCGCTCACTCGCCTTCCCAGTACGGGACCTGCTGGCCCTCGCGCCCGACGAAGCGGAATTGCTGCTGGTTGCCCGCTGCATCCGGGCCGAAGCTCGCGAGCACGCCGAACTTGTCGCTGTCGGGGTATTCGGCGATCTCCGGAGAGATCTTCGTGCTCACGGCGAGGTAACGCATCTCGGTCGAGCCCGTGTTCACGATCTGGTGCGCCTTGTCCTTGCCGCCCGGCGGGCACGCGATGAAGTCCCCGGCGCGGACCGGAAAGGTGTCCGGGCCGATGCGCATCTCGCCCGCGCCCTCGAGGATGAAGAACATCTCCTCGTTCACGCGGTGGTTGTGGAACGGGAAGGCGCGCTTGCCCGGCGGGACCGCCGTGATGTTGTAGCCGAGGAGCCGCGCGCCGATGCGTGGGGCGATCATGCCCATGCGCGCCTGGTAGCGCTCGGCCGCGGGACCGGTCGGCGCGAACGCCGGCGGCGACGGCTGCAGCGTGATCTCGTCGATGTTCACGATGGGCTTGGTCATCGTTGCCTCCTGTTGGATCTGCCGCGTGCGCTGGGGAGATCCTAATGCGCCTGTGCGCTCGCCACCGGATTGTTTGTCGCTCCTGGCCTTACGCAACTCCGGAGCCAATCGTAAACCGCATCCCCACGATGGTCGGAATAGCCCCAGTACCCGAATGTGCCATGCCGGGAAGACGAAGCGACGGTAGCTCCATGGAGGGACGGCCTCGTCCAAGTCGACGACAAATTGCCCATGTTCGCCCCAGTCGAGAACGAGCTGCCCAAGGCCGTAGCCATCCTCGCCTCTATGGCCGATTTCACCAATCGTCGCTGGCGTGCCTCGCTCTCCAAGCTTTTCCCTGACGATGTTGCAGCGGCCGGTCAACCTGTCCTGGCGACTGGCTAATTTACGCGGTCGCCGTACCTGATGGACTGGACAACATCCCCCTCGATACGGATCGTCGTGTAGAACTGGCCCACGCCTGGATTGTAGGTCCACTCCTCGATCGGCTCACATGGGAGCGGCGCGTTGTTCTGGGGGACAACCACCAGAGCCTGTCCATTGTTCTGGGGAGGGGTCGCCTGACGGTGCAGCTCCTGGCACCACGAGTCCTTCTTCATTGGCGCGCCGCACTTCTCCAACACCGACGATTTCGGGTCGCCGGTTTGCACGAGGTCGCCGCCATTGCAGCGAAACCTATCCACCGCCACTGCGCTCGTGGACAGCATGACCATAAACGCAACCGACAGAACCCGCATCTCGGACCTCTTTCGCGTTTGCCCCTTTGGGGACGATACGCTATCAGGACGCATTGGGGCGGTAGCTACGCGCCGAGAAATGAAAAAGGCCTGTCTCTCGACAAGCCTTTGAAATTCTGGCGCGCCCGGCAGGATTTGAATCCACGACCCCCTGGTTCGTAGTTGGGCCAAATGAGAGTACTGCTCGTAAAATCAATGCCCTGCAATACCGGCCATCTTTCACGTAGCCGAAGACCGCAGAAAAGTGATTTGCGAAAGCCCAGCGAAGCTACGAAATGGCTACGCAGACATATGCCGATACCGTAGGGCCGCGTCCGACCCATAGCGGTCATCGAGCATAAGGCTCGCCGTAGATATGTCCGCTCAGCGTCGGCATGATGGCCCCTCCGCCGAATCGCTCCGCGGCTGCCTGGGCCCGTCAGTCGTCCAGCCGCGGCAGCGTCTCCAGGACCGCGGCTGCACTGGCAGACGCACCGATCGCGCCGTCCTTCGAAATCCTCCCGTCGCGAAATACGACCATGCGCTTCGCGAACTGTGCGATATCCGGCTCGTGGGTGACGAGCACGATGGTGAGTCCCTCTTCGTTCAGGCGCTGGAAGATCTCCATGATTTCGACGGACGTGCGGCTGTCGAGGTTTCCTGTCGGCTCGTCTGCGAGCAGGATCGACGGACTCATCACGAGAGCCCGGGCGATGGCGACGCGCTGCTGCTGTCCGCCTGACATCTGCGCGGGCGTATGTTGCGCCCGGCCCTCCAGACCCACGAGCGCCAGCGCCTTGGCTGCGCGTTCCCGGCGCTCCACCTTGCCCATTTGTGAATAGAGGGTGGGAAGCTCCGTGTTCTCGAGCGCGCTGGTGCGCGCGATCAGGTTGAATCCCTGGAAGACGAAGCCGATCATCCGATTTCGGATACCTGCCAGCCTCGCCTTGTCGAGGGTGGCCACATCGACTCCGTCGAGGAGGTAGCGACCAGTGCTGGGCCGATCCAGGCAACCCAACAAGTTCATGAAGGTCGACTTGCCGCTACCACTCGCGCCCATGACGGCGACGAAGTCGCCAGATTCCACGCTCACGCTCACGCCACGCAGTGCGTGAACTCGCGTCTCTCCGAGTTCGTAGTACTTGTGCACGTCCTCGGTACGGATGACGGGTTGTCGGTCTTCCTGCATTGCGCGCGATGCTATTTGCCGGGAACGAGCGCGCCTGGTACCGAGCCTTTCGCGATGACGGCGCCCGTGATCACGACGTCGCCCTCGTGGAAGGCGCCGGCGGTAATCGCGGTATAGGCATGGTCGGTTATCCCGAGCCCCACCTGCACAGGTTCGATCGAATCGCCAGGGCGCAGCCTCCACGCGACCGGCCGCGCCGGCGCGATCCCACGTTTCTCGTACATGGCGCGCAGCTCCTCGCCGTCAATCGCCGGCCTCCAACGCAGGGCTCCATTGGGCACCTTCAAGACATCGGTCGCATCGGCCACCGGCACGGTCACGTACGCGGTCATCCCGGGAAAGAGGCTGAGGTCAGGATTGTCGAACGCGATGATCGCGTCGTAGGTGACCACGTTCTGCACGGTTGTCGGGTTCATGCGCACTTGGCTAACGACTCCCTTGAAGACCCGCTTCGGAAACGCATCGACTTTGAACGTCGCCACGCGGCCCACCTTGATGTTTCCCACGTCGGATTCGTCGGTCTTGGCGTAGACCAGCATCTTCTTCAAGTCCTGGGCGATCGTGAAGAGCGTAGGCGCCTGCAGCGAGGCCGCTACGGTCTGGCCCACGTCGACGTTGCGCGCCACCACGGTGCCGTCGATCGGCGACCGGATGACCGTGTACTCGAGATTTATTTTCGCGATTTTCACGGCGGCCGCCTTCTGGCTCACCTGCGCTTCGGCCTGGGTCACCTGGGCGGCGGCCGCTCCAACGGACGCCTGGGCTGTGCCGAAGGTTGCCTTCGCCGTATCGAGCGCCTGCTTGCTGACCATTCCTTCGGTTACGAGGGTCGTTGCGCGATCGAAGTCTGCCTGCGCCTGAACGAGAGTCGCCTCGGCCTTCTCAAGATTGGCGCGCGCCGCGACCACGTTCGCCTTGGCGCTGTCCAGATCGGCCTGGGCCTGCAGCAGAGCTCCCTGGAAGAGCGACGGTTCGATCACCGCGATCACCTCGCCCTTATGGACGCGCGAATTGAAGTCCGCGTTGAGCTTCGCGATCGACCCCGAAACCTGCGAGCCGACGAGGACTGTCGTCACTGCATTGATCGTTCCCGTAACCTCGACGACGTCATGGATGTCGCCCTTTTCCACCCGTGCGGTGAAATATGTCGTCTCATCCTTGCGCGCGTACCGGACGGCCGCGTAGGCGGCCGCCGCGATCAGCGCGACGAGCACGAAGGCCGACACGAGGCGGGTCTTCAATACCGTCATTCGTAGCGCAGCGCTTCGATGGGATCGAGGCGCGAAGCCTTGCGCGCCGGATAGTAGCCGAAGAACACCCCCACGAGAATGGAAAAGAGCACGGCGACCAGGAGCGCAGGCAGCGGGACGTTCATTGACCAGCGCAGCGCCTGCCCGATGACATAGGTGCCCGCGATCCCCAGGAGCACGCCGACCGCGCCCCCCACGAGGCTAAGCAGGACCGATTCGCCGAGGAACTGCAACCGTATCGCGCTCTCGGTCGCGCCGATTGCCATGCGCACGCCGATCTCGCGCGTGCGCTCGGTCACCGACACCAGCATCACGTTCATGATCCCGATGCCCCCCACGATGAGCGAGATGGACGCGATCGCCACCAGGAGAATGGAGAGCGTGCGGCTCGCCGCGAGCTGAGCTTGGATCACGTCTTCGGGGTTGCGGATGTTGAAGTCGTCGGGCTCGTCCGGGCGCAGGTGATGGCGGTCGCGCAGGAGGGCGGCGGCCTGCTGCCCCGCGAGCTTCACCGCGCCCGGCGACACCGCGGAGCACAGGATGTCGTCCAGCCACGCGATGCCCTTCAGCTTCTTTTGCGCCGTGGTGTACGGCATGATGATCGTATCGTCCTGGTCCTGCCCGGATGTCGCGAGGCCCTTGGGCTCGAGCACGGCGACCACCTTGCACGGCAGGCCGTTGAAGCGAATAACCTTGCCGACCGGATCCTCGGCGCCGAAGAGCTGGTTGCGCACCGTGCGCCCGATGACGCACACGTCAGCGGCGCGATCAACATCATCATGGCTGAATCTCGCGCCCTCGGCGACCGGCCAGCGCTTGACGTCGAAATACTCCGGCGAAACGCCGCGGTAACGTGTGAACCAGTTCTGGTTGCCGTATATGACCTGGACCCCTCCATCCACGTTGGGGGAAACCAGCTTGATGAGCGGCACCTGCTCCCGGATCGCCACCGCGTCCGCCATCGAAAGGCTGCGTGCACCGTGGGTTCCTGTCCGCACTCCATTCACGGCCCGCCCACCCTCCTCGATCCAAACGAAGTTGTCACCGAGGTTGTTCATCTGCTGTTCGACCTGTGCCTGCCCGGCCTGGCCGATGGCCACGACGCAGATGACCGCGCCGATGCCGATGGTGATCCCGAGCACGGTAAGCGCGCTGCGCATCTTGTTACGGATGAGCGCAAGAAAGGCCGAGCGGAGAAGCGCTTCGTAATTCATGGCCGACATGTTCGCACACCGCCGGGCATCTGGTCGCCGCCTTGGCGCCTCGATGTTTGAAAGACGTCATCTCAAGTCCTCCCCGCCGCCGCGCAGAATCGCCGGCAAGTCGAAGCGCTCCAAGCTTGCCCCAAGCTTGCGAATCGAGCTACACGAACGCGCTCGAGTGATCTGGAGATACTTGAATTGGGAACCGATCCCGAGGATCGTAGATGCTCGAATTCCGGTCGGAGAGGTCGTGTCGCGCATCCCGCTCGCCGTAGCGGTTACGGTCATTTCTTCTCTTGCAATCCCGGCGGCACACGCGAGTTGCGCGTGGTCTCACATCGACCACGAGATCGGCTTTAGCGATACCGGCGTATGGGCGCCGAAGTCGTACAGGACGATGATGGACGTGCTCACCGCGGCACAGATCGGCGGCGCGCTTTGGGAGGGTGCGGATTCGAGATTTGGCCGCACGATGTGGCAGGGGATTGACTCCCAGGCTATCGCGGCGGTTACTTCCGACGCCGCGAAGCACGTGTTCACGAGGGAGCGGCCCTACACCAGCAATGACCCGTGTCGGTGGTTTCAGGGCGGTTCCAACTACAGCTTTCCCAGTGGCGAGGCGAGCGTCGCCGCCGCTCTCGTGACGCCCTATATCCTCGAATATCGCCATGAGCAGCCGGCGGTGTATGCCCTGCTCGCCATTCCGGCCTACGTGGGAGTCGGCCGCCTGAAGAATCACGCCCACTGGCAGACGGACGTTCTCGCGGGATGGGCGATTGGCGGGTTGTCGGGCTGGTACGCGCACAGCCGAGAAACGCCGATTTTCGTGTCGATTCTGCCGCGAGGCTTGACCGTCGGCTTCAGAAAATCCTTCTGAGCTTCGATCCACGGCGGCTTTCGTAATCGGCCTGTGCGATCCAGTTGCGAATCGTCTGGTCACACCCTCCTTCCCAAAGGTTGAGGTGTCCACGAAACCGGGTCAACAGCACTGGACAACCCGTCTGGACAACCCGTTCGGCACGAGGTTGTCACCTATGTCTTAGGTACGGCCCTGGCGCGCCCGGCAGGATTTGAACCCACGACCCCCTGGTTCGTAGGGGCGCTCTTGGCTTGGTTTACGGGTACTTGGCCGGGGACGAAAACGGTTTGGTGGCGTCCACCACGAACATCACCAGCGAGTGCAGTTCCGTCGAGCCGCTGCTCGAGACTTGCATGGGCGTATCGGCGCCATGCCCCGTCTCACCCTGGCCCGCTTCAACGCGCTTCACGCCATCAGGTGTACGGCTGCTCGTCTCCCCCGCGAGCACGTAGAACGCTTCGGAGCCCGGATGCGTGTGCACTGGCGTTATGCTGCCCGGGGGACCGCTTCCCTCATTGATCCGAAGGAGATACTGCGTCGCAACGACCGGGGCGATGGGTCCGATTTCCGCGACCTTTGTGCCGCCCGCTGATGACCCGCCCGATGGGCCGAGCGTGAAGAGCCAGACTTTTCCCGCCGTCTCGGCGACTAACGCCCAGGGGCCCGCGGCGGCCTGCGCTTGCGCGAGCGTGGAGAAATTCTCCAGCCGCCAGAAAAGCGGTCCGGCCGGCAACTCCGCGACTTTCCTTTCGGCCAGTGGCTTCACGACAAACTTCTGCTCCGCTATCGCCGTCGATGGCCATGACCACAACCCCGACGCCAAGACCACGATCGCACTGATGAGAAGCCGTTTCATGGGTTTGCTCCTTGGTAGCTGAATGTCGACTCCGATATGCCAGCGCTCATCCGATTTGCGATACCAGGAGCAGTGAACGCGAGCTCGGGCACAAAGTCCCGAAGAAACGACTAAGGTTTGGCGAAGGATGCGAAACTCCGCACAATCTCCGCACGTTGGAATGAAGCTACCCTGGGGTCAGAGTCATGCCCATTGGCACTGAATCGCCTCGCGCGCCGGGCAAGGAGAGGGTGCAGGTCGGTGACTGGGCAGTGGAGCCCGCGCTGAATCAACTCTCGGCCGGCGGCAAGACCGTGAAGCTCGAGCCCAAGACCATGTCGGTTCTCGTGTACCTTGCGGACCGGCCGGGACAGGTCGTGAGCCGCGAAGCCCTGCTTTCGGCCGTTTGGCCCGGCGTATTGGTGGGCGACGACTCCCTCACCCAGGTCGTCATCAAATTGCGGAAGGCACTGGGGGATGTTCCCGAGAATCCGGCATATATCCAGACGATCTCGAAGGGGGGCTACCGCCTGGTCGCCCCAGTGGTCCGATCGGACGAGATCGCCTCCACGCCGGAGCGGTTGGACTCGGAATCGTCGCATGCAGAACGCGCGCGGCGCGGCGCACGGATAGCGGGAGCGGGCATAGCCGCAATGCTGCTCGCGGCAGCCGGAGCCTGGTGGATCAGGAGCGAGCGCGCAACCGGCGTCCCGCCGGGCCTGGTACCGATGGCGAGCACCGAGGCGGACCGCGCATCGCAACCGACCGTCACCATCAGGCCGTTCGAGGCGCTGGGCAACGACCCGCAGGCGATATTGCTGGCTCAAGGCATCACAGCGGACCTCGTGACCGACCTCTCGACGGTGTCCGGGCTTTCGGTCATCGACGTTGCGCCCACGGGCGGCCACGCGCACGGCGAGACGCCGACCGGCGCCCTGCCGATCCGCTATCTCGTGTCCGGATCCGTCCAGCGCATCGACAAGCGCCTGCGGCTTCAAGTCCATCTCACCGACGCGGAGACGGGAAAGCAGTTGTGGTCAGAGCGGTACGACCGCCCGCTGAGCGACTTCTTCGCGATCCAGGATGAGGTCGGCCCGAAGATTCTCCGGATGCTGCCTGCGAAGGTCAGCGAGGCAGAAATGCGGCGTGTGGCGCAGCGCTACACCCGCAATCTGGAGGCCTATCAATACTTCCAGCGCGGTCAGTCGGCGCTGCTCGTTCGGCAAAGGGCGGAGAACGAGACCGCTCGCGAAATGTTCCAGCGCGCCATCGCACTGGACGCGACCTTTGCTCGTGCGTATGCAGGGCTCGCCCTGACCTACGCCGCGGACTACCGCAATCAGTGGACCGGGGACGGCGCCGCCGCCCTCGACCGGGCATTCGAGCTTGCCCGGACCGCACACCAGATGAACCCCGACATTCGGGAGACTTACTGGGTGCTGGCTTTCGTGCACGTGGAACGGCGTCAGCATGAGCAGGCACTGCAGTACCTGGAGACCGCTGTTCGTCTCTACCCATCGTTCGCCGATGGATACGCGCTGATGGGCGGTATCTACACTTACGTCGGGCGTCCGGCGGATACCGTGCCGTTGTTGCGCACCGCAATGCGCCTCGATCCGCAGGCGGGCTACCTCTACTTCCTGCTGCTCGGACGGGCGTACCTGTTTCTCGGCGACCTGGAGCAGGCGCGGGTCAATCTGGAGCGCGCGCTGTCGCGCAATCCCGAGAATCTCGAGGCGAATGTCTACTTGGCGGCCTTGCTCGTAATGGCTGGCGACAAAGCGGCTGCCGCTTGGAAAGCGGAGGAGATTCGCGCGCTACAGCCTGATTTTTCCAGCCGCGGCTGGCTGGAAACCTATCCGATGACCGACGTTGCACAGAAGGCGAAGCTCGTGAAGGCGCTGGGCGAGCTGGGATTCTGAGTCTCCCGGAAGATCCTACATCGTCGACATCAGCGACTTGTAGAAGCCGCAGGCGAACACGAGGTCTTGATACCTTTCCCAGTAGGTCCGCTTGAGCTGCATGCGATGGGACACGGGGCTCAGTTGCTTGTACTCTTGCCAGCCGCTCGGCCCCTCCTTGGCAGCCTGCAGCCGATCACGGGTGAAGTAGCGATCGTCCGGATCGTGCTCCATCCACATGTAGTGGCCGACCTTGGTCGTGTCGATGTCCGCGAGGCACATGCCGTCCAGCGCGTGGACGGTGACGTAGAGCTCTCCGCTCACAAACGGGCCGTCCGCGCGCGAGATCTCCCGCATCGCCCCGTCGCGACCCCGCTCCCTGCAGAGCTCGATCGCCTTGTGCACCATCGCCTGCGCATCCTCGGGGCTCGCGCGCCCCCACGCGATGCGAGGAAGGATCAGGGAGAGCAACAGGCCGAGCGCTGTGCGTCGTCTCATCGCACGCTCCGCGACGTGGGATGGGGTCACTATCGACCACGACACGCGCGTCGCCAGTGAAGGCAATCACGTTCCGAGCGCGAATCACGTTACGGATGCAACAGGTTGATTCGGCGATCGAAACGCGAAGACGGGCACGCCCTCATTTCCTTTGTGGGTGTGGGTGCAAGTATGAGGAACATCCCCACAACTGGGGCGCAAGCTGCTTGCCGCTTATTTCCGGTCGATCTGGATATTTTCCTTGGACCCGCTGTTGGCCACCGAGATCATGATCCCCATGCCCATCACGATTGCGACGCCAATCACTATCCAAGTTGTCTCGATATGCTGCAGAACGCCCAGTTTCCAGAGTGCGGCGAGAATACCGCCGATCAGGATGACGAACCCAACAAAATACATCCCCGCCCATTTCATGACGCACCTCCGATAAGGCCAGATTCCCAGCCTGCAGAATATGCCTCGATGCGTGTGCAGTCTGTGTGCTTGCGTACTAAGGGATGGATACGAAGTCTGTGTGATAGCAACCGTTGTCCATTTGCTTCGCTCACCGCGGTCGAAGCTTCGATGTGATGTATTGCCCTAGCCGAGAATGCGGTCGTAGGTCGCCAGGTCAGTCCGGTAACATTCGCACGACGCTCGCTCGACTCCCTTTCGGTCGAGGATCACGACGTCGCCTCGGCGATAGGTAATGAGCTTGCGATTCTGCAGTGACTTCGCCGCTTTTGTAATGCCGACACGGCGCACGCCCAGAATGTAGCCAAGGAGCGCGTGGGTCATGTGAAACGCCTTCGAGTGCGCCCGGTCCGTGGTCATCGATAACCAGCGCGCCAATCGCTGCTCGATGACGTGGAATCGCATGCAGCCCGCGGTTTGCCCGAGCTGGGTCACTCGCACGAAAAGGTAACCGTCAAGCCTTCGCCGTAGCGCGCTGCCACTGCCCAGCGCGCGTCGAAACCGGTCGGCGCTCATTCGCCACGCCGGCCCGGCCCCCTGAACCACGGCGAGAAAGGGCGAAACGCCGATACCCAGCACCATGGACATTCCAAGCATGCCTTCGTTGCCTACGAGCGCCACCTCGAGGCCCTGTTGCCCACCCATTTCAGTGACAACCGAGATGTAGCTTTCGGTGGGGAAGTACACGTGGCGGATGGGTTTGCCCGGCTTCGCGAGAGTCTCGCCCAACGCGAGCTCGACCAACTCGCAGCCCGCGAGGAAACGCTGCCGATCCGAGCGAGGCAATGCGTCAAGCAGGCGGTTACCGCGAGATGGCCGTTTCGTACGGGCCAAAGGAACTCCCTTTGCATAACCGGGTTCCTCACCCTATGGCGAAGGAAAGAGCCCTGTCTGCGCGGCAGCACACGTTACGCCGTCCGTGGCCAGGTGCCATCCACCAAGACTTCGGGCGTCACAACCCACCAAATCTCTGCAGTCGCCGAATGAAAAAGGCCCAGGTCTCCCTGAGCCTTCTCGTCGAATCTGGCGCGCCCGGCAGGATTTGAACCCACGACCCCCTGGTTCGTAGGGGCAACCAGTATCCATTAGCTTCAATCACTTACAGCGCTTGCCACCCAATCTAGGCCCACTACATACACTCCCGCGCAATGGCTCCAGGCCGTTAGAACATTCCAAAGCACGAGTTGAATATCCGTTCGCCTAGGGTTAGCTGGGCGTCCGCCGTGAAGTGCACGCCGTCCACCGTCGGTAGCCCAAGAGTGGATGTCGTGCGAACGCCGGGGAGCTCCTTCGCCAATTGCGACTGGGCGCTACGGATTTCTGGGAACGCGAGCACACCGGGATGCGTTTCGCTGACTCCCAAGACGATGCGGAATCCGGGGCCGTACTCGGAACGCATCAAGCCAATAAGTTTCTGCAGGTTTGCCTTGTAAAGCGGTGCCTTGTCGATCGTCGCGTCGCTTTCGCCTTGGAGCCACACGAAGCACTTGAGCTGAACGCTCGAGCTGCTGCGCCCCTTCTTGAGATCGGCAATTGCAGAGCGGAGTGTCGTCTGCATTTGTGCAAAGAGACCGTCCAAGTACCCGGGACGCCAATCGACGTTCAAGCTTGAGTTGGCCTCTGTGAACTTGAAAATGGCGAGCTCGTCGGAAGACGCCTTTCTCCATCGTCGCCCGAGACCGAACTCCGGGCCGAAGTGGCCCGCTTGAAATACAGCGTCGTACTGAGGGACCAGCGAGGTCCAAGAGCCGCCTGAACTGCCCGCACCAGGGACCACCCAAAAGAATCGGACGGTTCTGTCGATGTCGGCCTTTCTCTCAAGATCAATCGCGTCGGTCTTGCTGCCCTCCGCATTTGACTGTCCAGCCAAGACAATTAGCTGGGTATTGCCAGCCTGTTGTGGCGGAGCGCTATCTGCCGCATATGCGTTGACCGTGAAGAGAATGACGAATGCAGAAACTATCGCGGGAATTGCGTTCCGGCCTATAGAGAGCTTCATCACGTTTTTTTCTTGTGAACTTGGTTCGTAGGGGCAACCAGTATCCATTAGCATCGTCACTTACAGCGCTTGCCCACAGTGACATCCGAAGCAAATCCAGCCTCAGCCACTCGTGCTATCGGCGGCAGTTGCACTCGGCCGCGAGTTGCTTCATACGCTCAAAGAACTTCTGAGTCTCACGTTGAAGGATCGGATCGGAGAGCCGTTTGAAATGGGCCTCGAAGTCGGGAAGTGCGCTCTGACTAGCCGCTGTGTCTTTCTTGCCAAGCGGCGACGTGTACCACACAAGGAGACCGTCCAGCTCCTCGTCTGAGAACTTGGAGCCGTACACCTTCGCCCACACCTCGACAATGTCCTCCGCCGACCACGGCGGTTGCAACGCCTTCATGTAGTCGAGCGCGGCAGCCCTGAACTTCTCCGTGAATTCTTTTGGAGGATTGAGCGTGTGCATGAACTGATTGACCATTTGATTGGCCCGTTCGCCCGCTACCGTCTTAGATCGGGCCATCTCTTGCTGAAACATGCCCAGAAGCCCTTGGGCCTCCATCAATTGACGAATCTTCGCGTTGCGATCTGCGGCCGATGAGCTAAGAGAGACAAGGCAAAGCAACAGCGCAGCAGCAATCTTCATTCTTCTCCCTATCGCGTGGAATCAAAACGGCAAGTTAATTGGTTCGTAGGGGCAACCAGTATCCATTAGCTTCAATTACTTACAGCGCTTGCCCACAGCTTCTCTCCAGCCATATCCAGTCTGCTCGCACAGCCGGCTAGTGATTAATCTTCAATGACGGAGTACCTAATCCCCTCGTTATTGACGCTCTCGACACGTATTCGAAGATTGCGGAATCGGATCATTGGCTCGGATGCCGAGTACGTAAGATTCTGAAAGAACGCTTGGCGCGCGAAGTCGTCCTTCGAATATTCACGATAGACAAAGTTGAGCTGATCCCCAGACTTCCCCGTGAAGACAATGTCGTAATTAATGTATCCCTTAGACTGAATCTCGCTCCGCTTCGACTCTGAATATGTAAACGTCGTATTTTGAGGAATGATCTTAATGCTTTGAAGGGCGTCCGATCCACTTGCTTCGTTACTTCCCGGTATTCGGATGTGATAACGATCTGTTCTAATCGAACCATCATCGCCTATATAAATTCCGTTGAATGCTCTGCCTATTGGAGACTTGCCTTCAATCAAGTAGTAGTGCCTTCCATCGATGACTACCTCGGCTGCGACCGGGATTAGCGTGCTGGTGAAGGCGACGAGATATGTATCTGCGGATATCGCCCAGGACAAAAGGGCACGGAAGCCGTTCGATGCAGTAAAGATTTTCTGGGCGGTCGACGTGGCAATGTAGTAGTCCTTAACTGAGACAATCGTATCGCCAACGGCAGCGGATCGCGGGACGCCGATCTCGTAATTCTTTCGATATTCGTGAGTAAGTGAGCTGGTGGGAGCTGTAGCCGCTATCGGCTGGTATGAGGGTGGTGGTGGTGCAACCGCACAACTCGACACCAACAAGACGGCGGCGAGCGCAAACATGAGTCGGTTTGGTTTCATTGTTCGTCCTCGCAAGAGTTCCGGTAGCAGTAAGGCAGTTCTACTGCACTCCAGCCGGGCGTTCATTGGCTTCGAGGATGTTAAGCTGCGCCTGCTCCTATTGCCCCGATAGAACCTTTGTTTTTTCCCGGTCAAACTCCTCCGGCGAAATAGCGCCCATATCAAGAGCTTCTTCAACTTCGCGAGGCCGTCGTACTTAGTGTCAGTCGCACCACCGCCTGTGTTCTTATCGACGCATTCAAACACAATCTCTACTCGCGGATAGTCGCCCAGTGATGTTGGAGGATTGCCGCCAATCTGTTTCAGTCTCAACCAACAATTGCGGTGCCGCCTACGGCAGACCTAGCCGCTATTTCTTATTTTGTCGATCTTCCTTCTTCTGGATTAATTGGCACGAATCCACCTGAATCCGGTCTCGGCCTTAGCTTCACGCCGCCGCTCTTTGAGTTTCAGCTGGAAGAAACTATAAGTAGAACTATCCTCGGGCGTGACCTCATCTACGTACATCTCGTCCCGAAAATCGACACCCGTTGCAGTCCGGGCCCGCGACCGAACCCCGGCAGGTTCTTGTCCAAACACGCCCGGTCTTCTGGTCCACCAAAAACTGGTCGCGTCGCATCGAGCCAAGCTGAGTCACCTGGAATAGATGGTCTGGCTTTGACTCAGGTGCAGCCGGTGTTTCCGGAAGGTATTGTTCCGCAGCTCGCACTTTCTTCGGCAAAAAATCGGCAAACGACAACGCCGAAATCAGCGCGGCTGCCCCCAACAAGAGCAAACCGAGCGAGCCGATCGTGGAACGCACCGCGCTGCTCATCTCAGCCATGTTGCAGCCCTCCTCGTCAGTCAGCAGAGACTCCGCAAGTAGTTACATCAGCACCTAGGATGTGAACCCACGACACCTGGTTCGTAAGGGAACCGTTGTCCATTAGCTTCAGTCATTTACAGCGCTTGCCGCCAATTTTTGCCGCACCCTCGCCCGGCCTTGTTAAGGCTGACCTAATAGCTTCTTCTTTTCTTGCTCGAATTCTGCATCGGTCAAAACGCCTCTCTTGTGGAGATCGTCGAGCTTCAATAGCTCCGTGTATATATCGCGACGTGGCTGAGACAAGTCTTTCAACCGGACATCTGTCTTCTCAGACTTTTCAATCACAAGGTCCGGTCTTGGCTTCAGTGAGGTTCGGCGCGCCTCCGGGTCGTCTTTAGCAACAACCCGAAATTGATAATCGAATCGCGCCCAACTTCCAGGCGTATTGCCCACTGGCTTTTCAAAGGTACTGATAGGAATGGCTACCTTCCCTTGAGCTTCGGCAAAGGTATTTGCCTCTTGGATGACCTCCGTCTTCAGCTGCGCCATGCTGCCGAAAATGCCGGCATGGTCCTCCTTGGATAACAGATAGGTATCTGGAGAAATCTTAACAATCCCGGGATTGGCGCAGGCGAAAAGGCAGACGACGAGAAGGACGGGCGATACACGGCTCATTCGACCTCCCGGTTAGTAGGGGCAACCAGTGTCCAGCCGCCAAATGCTAATCAGTCAGAACATCAGACGGTATAGGTCTCCATGGTTATCGCGGCAATAGCCATTTCCTTGCGGACCGAACGCCGAGGTGATGTATTCGCAGTCGATGGACTTCCCACCGGGACACGTAACGACTGCCGCGCCCCGCTGAGTTGTATCCATCATTCCACCTTGAGCCATCGCCGTACCACCAACGCTTGAATAGATTTGGCCCCACCCGACCGTTCCACCCGCGACGGTGGAATACTCTCCTGAGCATCGAACCCCGTCCGGCAGCGTCAAATTGACGGCGCCACTTCCGGAGCCGCTATAGTGAAACTCGACGGCGACCACATCGCCCGCTGTAAGGTTGTAAAGGCGGCCCTGCATCGCACATCCGTTCAGGCCTACTGCCGCGACCACCCAAAGGGCGTGCGTAATTCGGTACATGCGCGTTCCTTCCAATGTCTTGATTGGCTAATCCAAACGGCTACGCCACTGCAGAACGTCGTTCGACCCACAGTCGATGTTCTCGCGACACGGCGGTCTCTACTTCGGCCACGAGGGCCTGCAAGCGTTGTTCGTCATGAACGTGATCGGACCGGGTCAAAAGGCCGTTGAGATCTCGGCAAGCAACACCATAAGTGTTTGCGAGATCGGAAAAGCGCTTTGTTTGGCTCCACGCCAGCACGCATGCAGCAATCGCAGCAATCGCACCTGTTGGATTGTATTCGTGAATGGAAAGGATTCGAACAACTGCCAGGACAACGGCAAGCGCTTCGAACGCTAGGAGTGCAAAGGACCAATTCGACTCAGCGTCCGCGTTAATCTTGGCCTTTGTTCTATACCAACCTATCTGGTCCTGTAATCGGAATTGCTTGTAAAAGGCCAAGCGCTCCGCACAGTCCAAGCCTTTAACTTGGCGCATCTTCTCGGTGATCTCGCCTCCGCCTCCGTCATACTTAGAGAGGTGCCTTTCGATCTGCGGGAATCGGTCGCGAATCTGCTCAAGCTCGTCTAGGAAAACCGTCTCCTCAGCTTCGGCATCAACTAGCACAGGTGGACGAGGTCGCATCATGAAGCGCCATGCCGCACTTTTCCCATTCTCGGCAAGCGCCCTAGCGCGAAACCAGTCATCGTCGATCCGCCCAAGACGAAGCACTAAACCGACCAAGAACGCGAGGAACATTAACAGGGCAACAAGACCGGAGACGTAGTGATCGGTATCTGGATCGACAGGAGCCCACGCCGACAGCAGTCCGGTTGCCGCGATAAGTCCTAGCTGAACCCGAATCCAAAAGAAGAACCACCGTTGACAGCCAGCCGCTGCCGCCCCACTCGTTCGGACCAATGCGGGTAAATCGGCCGCCGTCATTGTCCGCTCGGAAGGGCGTGGTATCGAATGGCGCTGACAATGGAGTCTGAATTCCAGCCGACGATTTCCGCAGCGGCTTCCTGTACGGCGACAGGGATGCGCTCGGCGCCCCAGGGCCGAATTCCAATAATTGGCCGCCCAATTCGTCTGGCGAAGTTGATTTCGTACTGGATCCAATCGCTATGAGCGACATAAATGCCGGACAGTATCAAGAATGCGTCGGCTGGACGCATCTGGTTATTGAGTTCGTAAGTGAGCTGTTCCGAATTCAAGATTGGGTTGTGCTTCGGCACACTTAAATTTACCCATTGAAAATTGGGGGCGTCGTTCAAAAACTTCTCAATGCGATAGTAATCGGCGTTGTAATCCCAAGCGTGGCTTATGAACAACTTATAGGTTCGCAGGACGGGCATTAGAGCACTCCTTTGTTCTCAAGCTTCGTTAGGTTTCCCTGCTTGGGACGGCTGGGCTTTCACCCCTATTGACTTGGGCGCGAGAGCCGTGAAATTCTACCTCCGTCCGTCACAAGACACTCTCAGCGACTGAGAAAGCTTCCTTGAAGTGCCCAGCCCGGAGAGCTCCTGAGGGAGCGCTAGAGGTTTAGGGTCCCGTGAGGCAAGGACGGTAGCCGCGACATAGGCTCAGACAGTGCGAGTACGCGCTGTCTTGTGACTTCATCAACCACTGATGGAGTCAGCCATGTCGCAACCAGTTGGCCGCACTGATTTCAATTCCGGAGTCGAATGCGTCAATATCGCGGCGGATGCGCGTGCGGCGCCAGCGCCGGATGGCGCGGCGGCGCACGCCGCTTCCCCCCGTCTAGTAACACGGGGGGAAAGGGAAGAGACGCGACCAAACGCGTTCGTCGACTGGCTCTCATTCACCGTCTCAGATGACCACTTCCCGCGAGCGCTTGATTGGGTCGAGGCGCTTGCCAGTTACCTGCAGGTGCCGGAACTGCTGCACGCCGATCCGGAGCGCGGCGTCGCAGGGTTCACGCACTCCTCGTCGCTGCTCGTCTTCCGAGAGGGCGAAGCGGTCACAGTCGGCAAGATCGCGTGGGGTGGCGACTCGCAACGCGGTCGAGTGTATCTATCGCTGTCGGGCAGTTTGTGTGCGCGGGTTAGAGTCTGGGAACCAATCACATTTGTGCTCTCGCTGTGCACCGCCCGTATAACCCGTGTGGACCTGGCGCACGATGACCTGGCGGGAGTTCGCGTCCGTCGACCAGGCCGCCCGGTGGTACGACGATGGGGGCTTCAACGCTGGCGGTCGCAACCCGACCTGTTCATTCCAAGGCGACTGGAAGCAGGTGTCCGGGAGCGGCCGTACCTTCTACGTCGGCCGCAAGGCTCATGGGAAGCTGCTGCGCGTCTACGAGAAAGGGAAGCAACTCGGCGACCCTACGTCGCCCTGGGTGCGTTGGGAGGTCGAATTCCACAACCGCGACCGATGGATTCCCTACGAGGTGCTGACGCGACCAGGCCCGTTCCTCGCCGGCGCGTTCCCTGCGCTGTCGTTCGTGTCGGAAGTGCAATTGCCGATTCGGACGGATCGCAAAGCAGTGAGGGCCTCGCTAGAGCACCTCGTCCGTTACCTCTCCCAGTCCTACGGCAAGACCATCAACGCGCTGCGGCTGCAGGGCCTCGATGCTGAGGACATTCTCGCCCAGGTGATCCGTCCTGGGCTTCCGTCTCGACTAAAGCATGTGTTTGCGGCGTGCGAGCCCGGGGCGAAGTTGTACGGCGACGACCATGGAGACTCTTGACCTTGCGGCCGCCGCGCGGGTTCTACTCCTTCATCCCGAGGAGCTTCGTCGTCGTGCTGCTCTGGGTCTCGTTCCCGGGGCAAAGATCGGCCGCCGATGGGTGTTCCTCCGTGATGATCTTGTCGCCTTCATCCGGTCCCAGTACGCTTCCGGTAGGCAAGCGCTGCGAGTGACTTCGAGAAAGGAGGTCACTGCATGTCACTCTACAAGCGCGGAGGTGCCTGGTGGCTCGAGTTCATCGGCCCCGACGGGCGACGAGTACGCGAGTCTACTGGGACTGAGGACAAGGTCTTAGCTCAGGAATACCACGACCACCGGAAGGTGGAGCTGTGGCGGGTGTACCGGCTTGGAGAACGTCAGCGGCACACTTGGAATGAGGCCGTTGTCCGTTGGGTGAAGGAGCGATCGCACAAGGCCACGATCGAGACCGACAAGATGCACTTGCGTTGGGCCGATCGTTTCTTGGGCGGGAAATTCCTGGATCAAATCGACCGCGATCTGGTCGACCGCCTGACGGATGTACGACTGGGCGAAGGCGTTTCCAATGCCACGGTGAACCGAATGTTGGAAGTCGTTCGGGCGATCTTGAGAAAGTGCCGGGACGATTGGGAATGGGCGGATCGGATCCCGAAGGTTCGGCTGCTGCCGGAGCCGACACGTCGAATCCGATGGTTGACGCGTGAGGAGGCAGACCGCCTCCTTGCAAACCTGCCACCGCATCTTGCAGCGATGGCCGCGTTTAGTCTCGCTACCGGTCTTCGCCGCTCCAACGTCACGGGGTTGCAGTGGTCGCAACTGGACCTTGTCCGGCGAGTCGCATGGATTCACCCGGATCAGGCGAAGGCACGGCGGGCGATTCCGGTTCCGCTCAATGCCGAAGCCGTGGTCCTGTTACGCAAGCAGCTCGGGCAGCACTCGCTCTACGTGTTCTCCTGGCGCGGGCAAAGGATCGGCCAGGTGAACACCAAGGCGTGGCGCGAAGCGCTCAGGAAGGCGGGGATCGAGAATTTCCGCTGGCACGACCTGAGGCACACCTGGGCAAGCTGGCACGTCCAGAACGGCACGCCGCAGAACGTGTTGCAGGAGCTAGGAGGCTGGGAGAGTCCGGAGATGGTGAGGCGGTACGCGCACCTGTCTGCCGACCACCTGGCCCCGTACGCAGAGCGCCTCTCGGCTTTGCGGGTTGTGGATGTGGGGGAGGGCGTCCCCACAGATATCCCCACAGCCGCCGAAATGAGAAAAGGCCCAGGTTTCCCTAAGCCTTTGAAATTCTGGCGCGCCCGGCAGGATTTGAACCCACGACCCCCTGGTTCGTAGCCAGGTACTCTATCCAACTGAGCTACGGGCGCGAAGAGTGTGAATTATAACGATTTTTCCCCCGAATCGCGACCGCCCGGGGCGCCCTTCCCCGAAAGCCCCTTAGCCCTTCCCCGTGGCTCATTCCCGCAGATTATCAGCATGTAACTATTGAGTATTCTTCAAGCATGAGCGGGCCGGCTATCCTCGGGGCCATCTGGAGGGTTGAGCCATGCCGAAGATCTACGTCATTCACGAGAACGAAGCCTGGGTCGAGCCGCTGCGCGCGGCGTTCGACGAGCAGGGGCTTGCCTGCGAGGAATGGTTCCTGGACGAGGGGCTGCTCGACCTCACCGCCGCGCCGCCCGAGGGCGTGTTCTACAACCGCATGAGCGCCTCGTCGCATACGCGCGGCCATCGCTACGGCCCCGAGCTCACGGCGGGCGTGCTGGCCTGGCTCAAAGTCCCACGGACGGCGTGTCATGCGACCGCCGGGCGCTCGCGCTCGAGATCAGTAAGATCGCGCAATACAAGGCGCTCAGGGCTTACGGGATCCGCACGCCCCGCACCTTCGCCGCGGTGGGCAAGCGCCACATCGTGAAGGCGGCCCGCAAGGTGCACGGCCCCTTCATTACCAAGCACAACCGCGCCGGCAAGGGCCTGGGCGTGAAGCTCTTCCAGTCGGTCGAGGCGCTGGCCGAGCACGTGTACGGGACGGACTTCGAGGATTCCGTGGACGGCATCACGCTGATCCAGGAATACATCGAGGCGCCGGAGCCCTTCATCACGCGCGTGGAGCTCGTGGGCGGTGAGTTGCTCTACGCCGTGCGCGTCGATACCTCCCTCGGCTTCGAGTTCTGTCCCGCCGACGCTTGCCAGGTGGAGATGCGTTCTGCCCGGTGGGCGAGCAGCCCGCCTCGGCCGCGCCCCGCTTCCAGATCGTGAAGGACTTCCACCATCCCGTGGTGGACGCTTACCGGCGCTTCGTCGCGGCCCACGGCATCGGTGTCGCGGGCATCGAGTTCATCGAGAACGCGGCGGGCGAGCTCTACACCTACGACGTCAACACGAACACGAACTACAATCTCGCCGCCGAATCGGAAGCCCGCCTGTACGGAATGCGCGCGGTGGCTTCCTACCTCGGCCGCGAGCTGCGCCAGCTGGCCGGCGACACGCGCCTTTCGCGCGCCGCGTGAAATCGGGGACAGACCCCGATTACCAGCCCCCGAAGCGCTCCCAGACCTCCGAAGGGCGGCCCTCGCGCAGCACGTGGTATTCGCCGAACTGCGCGGCGGTGGCGCAAGCGTGGTTGGGAAGAACGCGCAGTTGCGATCCGATGGGAAAGCGCGTGAAGTCGATCGGCCCGCGGTCGCGCCGCGCGACGATCCCGTGCTCCTGGTTCGCGTCGGCGACGATGAGATCACCCAGCGGCGAGCCGGACGCGTCGCAGACGAGGCCGTAGCCCTGGTCCACCTTCTGGCGCGCGGTGCCGCGGTCGCGCGAGAGCGCCATCCAGCCCGCGTCGGTGATGAGCCAGCCCTTCTCGCGCTGCTGTCCGATGACCGTGGCCAGCACCGAGAGCGCGATGTCCTCGACCCGGCACACGCCCAGCCCGGCCATGACGAGGTCCTGGAAGACGTAGACGCCGACGCGAACCTCGGTGACGCCCTCGAACGACGGCGCGAACGTCGCCGTGGGCGTGGACCCCACGCTCACCACGGGACAGGCGAGCCCGCGCATCCGCAGTGCTTCCGCTGCTCCCGCCACCGCGTCGCGCTCGCGCAGCGCCATGGCCTGGATCGCGCCGGTGGACTCGCAGTTGTACGAATCGCCGGCATGGGTCATGACGCCCTGCATCGCGGGCCCCAGCGCGCGCGCCACCTCGAAGAGCCGCGCGTCGTCGGGCCGGATGCCCGCGCGATGGCCGTCGCTGTCGATCTCCACGAGAGCGCCGATGCGCACGCCCTCCTTCGCGCTCGCCGCGACGAGCCCCTGCGCCGCCTCGACGCTGTCCACGATCGCCGTCACGCGCGCCCCGCGCTTCACGAGCGACGCGAGCCGCGGCACCTTGTGCGGCACGATGCCCACCGCGTACAGGATGTCGTTGAAGCCGTGGTCGAAGAAATACTCGGCCTCGCGCAGCGTGGACACCGTGATCGGCCCCGTGGGGGCGCCCAGCGCGCATTGCGCTACCTCGACGTTCTTCGCCGTCTTCACGTGCGGACGCAGCGCCACGCCGTGGGTGTCGAGCCGCTCGCGCATCGCGCGGCAGTTGCGCTCGAGCTTGTCGGCCTCGAGCAGCAGCGCGGGCGTATCGAGCCGGTCCAGCGCCGAGGTGCCGGGCCGGGTTTCCAGGCGGTCGAGGGTTTCCGTGGGCATGAGCCGGAAACTATAAACGACTGGCGATGGAATTTCTAAAGGCGTCGCGAAAACGCGCCTCTCCGCCCTGGGCCGGATGGCGCATGTAGCCGGCGCAGCGGAATTCGCCCCAGCGCTCGAGCGCCTCCTCGGCCACCTTGCCCACGGCGAAGATCTCCAGCTCATGGGAGAAGCAGCGCAAGAGCGCCTTCAGCGCCGCTCGGCCGTCACCCACTTCCGCGAGCCGGGGCTTGCGATTGCTCGTGGGGCCGCACGGGCCCGCCGGCGTCGCGCCGGAACGTGCGGGCGCCCGATACGGATGCCACGGAAAGGCGTTCCACAGCACGACGTCGAACGCCGCGTGCGCGCGCTCGATCTCGCCCCAGATCACGGCCGCGCTGCGCTCGCGCTGCGGCTTGGTCTCCGCGTCGCGGCTGGTGAGTACCAGCGGCCGGCGCGCGACCAGCTGCGCCTTGTGCACCAGCTCCACCTCCGAGCAGAACGCGATGCCGGTGAAGCGGCAGCCGCGATGGCTGGGCGCTTCTCCGAGCAGGAGGAACCGCGCCGTCCTCGCGCGCGCTTCGAGGTACGCCGCCATGTTGGCGCGGCGCAACGCGGGCGCCTCGCGCCGCGGCGAGTGGTCGCGATCGTCGCAGTCGCGCCACGGGTTGAACACGCACTTGCGCTCGCCCGGCCCGGCGGCGAGGATCTCCAGGAACGCATCGATGGATTTCATGGGCGAGTATGATGGCATGCGCGCCGGGCGCCGCTTGCCATGTCCACTCCCGAACCCCTCGAACTCGCCGCGGCGCGCGAACGCATCGCGGCCCTCGACCGCAAGGCGGTCCGCCACGACATCGGCCTGCCCGGCGGCAAGTCGATGGCGTGGCGCCGTTTCGGCGACGGCCCTCCCCTCGTCCTCATCCACGGCGGGCACGGAAGCTGGCTGCACTGGATCCGCAACGTCGAGGCGCTCGCGGCGCGGCACTCGCTGTGGCTGCCCGACCTTCCCGGCTACGGCGACTCGGACCTCATCGAATCGAGCGGCGTGGACGAGATCATCGACGCCGTCATCCGCTCGCTCGACACGCTGGTCGGCCGCGACGTGGCCATGGACCTCTGCGGCTTCTCGTTCGGCGGGCTCGTCGCCTCGCGCGTGGCCGCCGCGCGCGGGCGGGTGCGGCGGATGGCGGTGATCGGCACGGCGGGACACGGCCTTAAGTCGCGCTACACGCTCGAAATGCGCAACTGGCGATTGGCGACGGCGCCCGACGCGCTATGGGCGGCGCTGCGCAACAACCTCGTGGCGCTGATGCTCCACGATCCCGCGGCGATCGATGCGCTGGCGCTCGAGGTGCACCGCGCCTGCTGCGCCGCCACGCGCTTCCGCAGCAAGACCATCTCGCGCTCCTCGCTGCTGCGCCCGATCCTCGAGGGCGTCGGCGCGCCGGTGCTGCTCGTCTGGGGCGAGCACGACGTCACGACGCATCCCGAAGCGGCCGCGCGCTCGATCGCCGAGGGCCATCCCGAACGTTCCTGGCGCATCGTGCCGGGCGCGGGACACTGGGCGCAGTACGAGCGCGCGGACGCGCTCAACGCACTGCTGCTGGATTGGTTCGCTTGAACGCCCGGCTTCAGCGCTTGCCGGATCTCAGCACGAAGATAACAAATCCCACCACCAGGACCAACAAGACCGCGAGCACCGGAAGCCGCCAGTCCCTCAGCCGCACCGTCATCCCGCTGCTCTTCGATGGCGCCGGCCCGAACGCGAGCGCGTCGGTATCGTTGGGAAGCGGCCCGACCTTCGTGACCTGTCCGGTACGGACGTCGATCTTCACCAGGTCGGCCCGGGATGTCCCGCCGAAGTTCGTGTTCACGGCGTAAAGCACCCCATCGGGGGAATACGCCAGCCCGTTGACCAGATCCGGGAATGGAGCGCCGACGAGGCTTCGCCCGGTGGTGATCTTGCCGGTGACCAGGTCGACCAGGTCGAGGGTGCCGGCACCGCCCGTGGCGGCGATCAGCGCGCGGCCGCCTCCGATCAGGGCGAGCCCGCCCTTGGATGCACCCTCGCCCAAGGGCGCGCCGCGCGGCGTGGCCGCCCCGGTGTCGAGGTTCACCGTGGCCAATTGCCGCGTGTCGGACAGCCAGACGAAAAGGGTGCCGTCCGGATCGAACGAGATGTCGGAGCCGGCGTGTCCCAGGCGGCCGATCAGCGTGGCCTCTCCGGTCGCCGGATCGACGCTCACCAGCGAGCTCGGGATCACCCTCGACGTGGGCGCCGTGATGCCGTAGAACACGCCGGTATGCGGATGGACCGCGAGGCCGTCGAGGCCTATCGGGGTATCGCCCAGGTGCAGCGAGCTCACGAGCGTCAGGGCCGCGTTGCCCATGTCGACCACGTAGATGTTCCCCTCGACGCCGGTGTACGCCGGATCGGAATACGTGCGCACCGTCACGGCGTACAGCGTCTGCGCCATTGCTGCAGCGGACAACAGCGCCGCGACCGCGACGCAAGCTGCGATCATGAGCGTCTTCACGAGGCCTCTTCGCGTCCTTGAGGATTCGGGCGCGCGCACTCAGTCCGCCTGGATGTGCGCTTCGCGGATGACCTTGGCCCAGCGGTCGAGGTCCTTGCGCGTGAGCTCGGCGAGATCGGCCGCGGAGCCGCCGGTGGGCGTGAGGCCCTGCTTGCGCAGCGTGGTGGCCACGTCCGGCGAGTTGAGGAGCGCGTTCACGTCGGCGTTGAGCTTGGCCACGATCGGCGCGGGCGTGCCGGCCGGCGCATACATCGCGTACCAGATGTCCACGTCGATGTCCTCGATGCCCGAGGCTTCCGCGAGCGACGGCACGCTCGGCGTCACCGCCGCGCGCCGCTTGCCGCCCGCGGCGAGCAGCCTGAGCTTGCCCGCCTCCACTTGCGCGAGCGCCACGTGGATCGGCAGGAACATCATGTTCACCTGTCCGCCCAGCAGGTCCTGCACCGCGCCACCCGTCCCCTTGTATGGGACGTGCAGGATGTCGGTGCCGGTGCGCGCCTTGAACAGCTCCATGGCGAGGTGGTGCGGCGTGCCGCTGCCGGGCGACGCGTAGGTGAATTTCCCCGGGCTCGCCTTCGCGAGCGCCACCAGCTCCTTCACCGTGTTCGCCTTCACCGACGGATGCACGACGAGCCCGAGGCTTCCAAGCGCGAGCGGTGCCACGGGCGCGAAATCCTTCACCGGGTTGTAGGGCGCGTTCGTGTGCAGGCTGGGGTCGATCACGATCGTGCTCGCCTGCATGAGGATCGTGTAGCCGTCCGGGGCGGACTTGGCCACGGCCTCGGTGCCGATCGCGCCGCTGGCACCCGGACGGTTCTCGACCACCACCGCCACCTTCCAGGCATCCGAGAGCTTCTGGCCCAGCGTGCGCGCGAGGATGTCGATGCCGGTCCCGGGCGTGTAGGGCACGATGAGCCTCACCGTGCGGGCGGGATAGGCCTCTTCGGCGGCGTGGGCCGCCGGGGCGATCGCGCCCAGGGCCAGGGCCGCCGCGGCGATCGTCGTGGAAAGTCCCCTCATCTGCACCTCCGTACGTGGCCTCGCAGGATAGTGCAGGAGTGGCTTGCCTTACAACCGGGAAATCCGCGACCATCGGTTGACGGAGGTTTCATGGAAGTCATCGTCATCGGCGGCGGCATCGCGGGACTGGGCTTCGCGCTCGCCATGGAGCAGCGCGGGCTTGCGTGCCGGGTGTTCGAGGCGGTCCCGGAAGTGAAGGAGCTGGGCGTGGGCATCACGCTCCTGCCCCACGCCACGCGCGAGCTCGCCGCGCTGGGCCTCGAGCCGCGCATCCGCGAGGTCGCGATCGAGAACGAGGAAAGCGCGTTCTTCAACCGCCACGGCCAGTTCATCTACAAGGAAGCGCGCGGCAAGCACGCGGGCTATCCGTATCCCGAGTACGGCATCCATCGCGGCAAGCTGCATCGCATCATGTACGAAGCGGCGCTCGCGCGTTGCGGAGCCGATCGCATCGTGACCGACCGGCGCTGCGCGCGCGTGGAGCAGGACGAGCGCGGCGTGACGGTGCGCTTCGTCGAGACCTCGACGGGGCGCGAGGCTCCGCCGGTGCGCGGCGACGTCGTGATCGCCTGCGACGGCATCAATTCCGTCGTGCGCCGCCAGTTCTATCCCGAGGAGAAGCTCGCGTTCGCCGGCATCAACACCTGGCGCGGCGTGACTCGCCACGCGCCCATCCTGGGCGGACGGACTTACATGCGCGTGGGCTCGATCGAGACGGGCAAGATCGTGATCTATCCGATCGTGAACGACGTGGACGGCCGCGGCAGCCAGCTCGTGAACTGGATGGCCGAGATCCGGCAGCCGAGCGTCGCCATGAACGACTGGAACAGGCCCGGCAACCTCGCCGACTTCCAAGCGCTCTACCGCGACTGGCGCTTCGACTGGCTGGACGTGTCCGAGCTCATCGCGACCGCCGACATGGTCCTCGAGTATCCGATGGTGGACAAGGATCCGGTCGCGCGCTGGACATTCGGGCGCGTGACGCTGATGGGGGACGCGGCGCACCCGATGTATCCGCGCGGCTCCAACGGCGCGGCACAGGCGATCATCGACGCGCGCACGCTCGCGGAATCGCTGCGCACGCTCCGCGATCCGATGGCGGCGCTCGCGGCCTACGAGGACGCGCGCCTCGAGCCCACGGCGCGCATCGTGCGCACCAACCGCGAGCACCCGCCCGACTACATCAACATCAAGGTGGACCAGCTCACCGGCGGCAAGCCCTTCCGCCACATCGACGACGTGATCAGCCAGGAAGAGCTGCGCCGCATCTCCGACGAGTACAAGCGCATCGCCGGCTTCTCGCTGGCCGCCGTGAAGCACGACTGAAAACGGGGACAGACCCCGATTTCCTATTGGTGGAACGTTCCACCTAAGGGAAATCGGGGTCTGTCCCCGTTTTCATTTGGCGCAGCGGGAGTGGCAGAAGCCGGGATCGGCGTTGTCGGCGAGGCAATCCTGCATGCAGTGCTCGTCCACCGCCGCGTTCGGTGGCGGCGGGTCGGTCGTGCTCAGCGGAATGACAAAGTTCGAGTCCGCGCATCCGCCGAGCAGGATCGCGCAAGCCGCGGCGATCAATTTCGTCTTCATCCTTCCACCATACACCAGTCAAAAAAAAGCGGAGGCCGGGGAAGCCTCCGCGAGGGGTTTCAACACGGCCTGCTAGAAGTCGTACGTCGCCCCGATCGTCACCGCCTGCACCTTGCCGCCGAAGAAGCAATTGCCGTTCGCGTCATGGCAATCGGTCGTGATGCCGTGGCCGCTGGCGCCGAGGTCGAAGTGCGCGAAGTCGTGGTTCTTCTGGACCGCGTAGACCGCGTACCACGTGGTCTGGCGATCGAAGTGGTGCTTGTAGCCGATGTCGAACAGGTCGGTCTGGTTATCCACGGGACCATACGCCGGATCGCCCGGCGCCTTGTTCGCATGGGCCCAGCCGAGGTTGATGTCGTCCATCGGGCCGATCTTCTGCGTGAGCGCGAGCCAGTAGGCGGTATGCGTGCGCTCGTTGAAGTCGCCGACCGGCGCCTTGCGGACGATGCGCTCGTAGATCGCGTTCAGCGTCGTTTTGGTCGGAAACTTGTACTGAATGCCCGCCTTGTAGGCGTACTCGTCCTCGACGCCGACCGCGCCCAGCGGAGCGGGTCCGCCGCCCGCGGCCTCGTCGCCAAGGCGGTTCACGTCCTTGTGCAGCTCGTAGGCCGCGATGGCGTAGAGCGGGCCGCTATCGAAAATCGCCGCGACGCTGTACGCGTTTCCGAACGAACCGTCGTTGCAGGGCGGCTGGTTGCCGCCGGTGCAATCGGGCTCGCCGCTCGCCGCCGCGAGGTTCTGCGAGTCGCGGTTCTGCCCCGGCGCGAAGAGCGCGTTGATCCGGAAAGCGCCCATCTTCGGCGACTCGTACCAGACGGCATGGTTAAGGCGCGTATCGAACTCCGCGCGGTTGTCGCCGCCCGTATTGCCGATGACCGAGTTGTAGTCGCCCACGGTCGCCGAGAAGGGATCCATGCGTCCGGTGGAAAGCTTGTACGGCGCGTCGCTCTTGCCCGCCTTGACCGCGCCGAACCCGCCGGCGAACCCGAGGTAGCTGTTCCGCGAAGCCCACGCACCTTTGACCGTATTGTCGGGCGTCGTGGTACCTCCAGGGCCGGCCGAAACGTCGACCTGCGTCTCGATCTGGAAGATGGCCCTCACGCCGGAATCTCCCAGGTCCCGCGCGCCGCGCACGCCGATGCGCGAGAGGTTGCTCGACACGTCGGGCTGCCAACCGAGCTTGCCGGTGGCCGTGTTTCCGCCCTGCACCTTGCCCGCAATGCCCTTGTCCGCGTCGTCGATCGAAACGTCCAGGTGGCCGTAGAGCTCGACATAGCCGGATCCCTTGGTCGAGCGTACGGCGCCGGCCGGGGCAGGCGCCGGGGCGGCCGCGTGCTGCTGCTCCAGCGCGGACTTCAACTGGTCGATCTGCCGCTGCAGCGAGTCGATCTGCCGCTTGAGCGAATCGGGATCCGTCTGCGCTGCCGCGCCACCTGCGAAACCGGCCGCGGCGAGTGCGACGGCGAGCGCGCGCACGGTGAATCGGGAGTTCCTGTTGTTCATGCGTCTCTCCTCACGATGGCTTATTGGAATTGGAAACAGCGAGCATTCTTCGGCGCATTTGGCGACTTGCGCGTGCTTCGCGACATTGACCGCCATCAAGATCGCGCGCCACTGTGCGCACGATACAACGCGCACGCTTGCGGCAAGCTGACGTGTGTCGCGGCGCGATACTCTTGCGACCGCGAGCGGGCGACAAATCTTCCGGTGCGGCGCCGTTACTTGCGCCGGACTGAACGAATCCCTTCGCTTAACCGAGGAACGCTCCGTCGCCCTCGAGCGCACCTTGCAGCGAGCGCACATCGAGATCGTGCGGCGCTGCATGCTCGCGCAGCGCGAGCGCGGCCGCGGTGCCCGCCGCCTGTCCCATCGCGAAGCACGCGCCGCTCACGCGCGCGGCCGATTGCCCTTCGTGCGTCATCGATGCGCAGCGTCCCGCGACGAGCAGGTTCGTCGCGCCGCCCGCGCGCGATCGCTCAGGCAGGATCATGCGAAACGGGAGCTGGTTGTACCCCCGCGTGCCGGCGGCGGGCCATTCCCACTTCACGTCGCCGGCGACGTGCTTCTCGAGCGGCCAGCCGTTCACGCCGATGGAATCGTCGAACGCCGCGCATCGCAGCACGTCTTCCCCCGTGAGCATGTATTCGCCCACGAGACGGCGCGTCTCGCGGATGCCGACTTGCGGCGCGATGTCGAGCGCGTATGCGTTCTGGAACCCCGGCACTTTCGCGCGCAGGAAGCGCAGGTACTCCACGACCTGCCGCCGCCCCTCGATCTCCGCTTCCGAGAGCGACCGTGCGTCCGTGCCGTCGGTGGCGCGGCCTTCGGCATCGCGCAGCTGGGTCACGTTCACGCGCCACTCGTACGCGTGCTTCTGGGGGCGAACGATGGCGCCGCGCCGCGGGAAGCGGAACTCGCCCGCCGCCTCGGCCGCGTCCATCAATTGCGGGATCGATCGCCACGCCTCGCCCGCCCGCGCGGCATCGACGTTGCCGACGCGGAACATGAGCGTGGGATAGAGGAGCTGCCCCGCGTCGTCTCCCTTCTCGAGCGCGACGCCCGCCCAGTGCGCGAGGTCCGCGTCGCCCGAGCAATCGATGAACGCCCGCGCGCGAACCGCCACGCGCCCCGACTTGGTCTCCAGGATCAGCGCGTCGATGCGGCCGTCGCCGGCCTTGTGCACGGCCGCGCCCAGCGCGTGGAACAGCACCTGCGCGCCGCGCGCCGCGAGCAGCGCGTCCGCCGCGCACTTGAAGGCCGACATGTCGTAGGCCTGCGCGTGGATGCGCCCGAAGATGAGGTGCGGCTCGGAAAGCCCGTCGAGCGCGCGCATGCGCTCGAGCAGCTCGTCGGCCACGCCGTGGACCACCTGCCGGATCTCGCCATGCACGTTCGCGTGCAGGCCGCAGAAATTCGTGACGCCCGCCGCGGTCCCCATGCCGCCGAGGAATCCGTAGCGCTCGACGAGGAGCGCGCCCGCGCCGTGGCTCGCGGCGCACGCCGCCGCGGCAATGCCCGCGGGACCGCCGCCCAGCACCACCACGTCGAACTCGCCGAAGACCGGAACGCGGCGCGAAGGCTCCTCGACGCTGGCGGCCACGGCCTCAGTCCAGCGTGATGTGGTTCTTCTCGATGATGGGCTTCCAGCGCGCGAGGTCGGCGGCGAGCGTCGCGCGGAAATCGGCCGGCGTGCCGGCCACCACGTCCATGGACTGCGCGCGCAGCTTGTCGCGCACGTCGGGCTCGTTCAGCACGGCGGTGATCTCGCGCTCGAGGCGCTGGAGGATCGGCTCGGGCGTGCGCGCGGGTGCCACGAAGCCCATCCACGCATCGGCGTACACGTCCTTCAATCCCGCCTCGGCGAGCGTGGGGAGGTCCGGAAACAACGCGGACCGCCTGGCGGTTGCGACCGCTAGCGCCTTCAGCTTCCCGGCCTTGATGTGCGCCATCACCGCGGCGGCGGGCAGGCAGGCGATGTCCACCTCGCCGGAGAGGAGCGCCAGGACCGCCGGCGAGGAACCCGAGTACGGCACGTGCACGATCTGCGTGGAGCTGCGCGCGGCGAGCGCCTCCATCGCCAGGCGCGAGATGCTCCCGCCGCCCATCGACGAGTAGTTGTACTTGCCCGGATTCTTCCTGAGGAGCGCGATCAGCTCCTGCGCCGAATTCACGCCGAGGCGCGGGGTGACCACGAGCACGCTGGGTTGCGTCGCGGCGATCGTGATGGGTGCCAGGTCGTGCTGCGGATCGTAGGGCAGCTTCCTGTAGAGGAGCGCATTCACGGCGAGCGGGCCGGCGATGCTCAAGCCGATCGTCTGCCCGTCGGGTGCGGCCTTCGCCACCGCGTCGGTGCCGATGTTGCCGCCGGCGCCGGCCTTGTTCTCCACGATCACCGGCTTGCCCAGGCGGGGTGCCAGCTTGTCGGCCACGACGCGCGCGACGATGTCCGGCGTGGAGGCGGGGCCGAAGGGCACGATGATGCGCACGGGGCCGGTGGGCCAGTCCTGCGCGCTCGCGACCGACGAAGCGAGAACGACCGCGAACGCGGCGATGACGCGGGAAAGCGGCGGGAATTTCATGGCCGACCGGAAGAGGGCGAGGAACCGGAGTCTACCTGCGCGAGGCGGAACGACCCGCGCTCGCGCTCGTCGAGCTGCGTGAGGAGCTGGGTCTCCCACGCGAGATAGCGCCGCGCCGCCTCCTTGTTGCCGTCGTGGCGGTCGTGCACGAAGAAGAGGTAGTCGATGCAATCGGCGTCGGGGGGCGTGGCCGGTGTCGCTTCGACTGGAAGTCCCGCGGCTTGCCACGCCGCGAATCCGCCCTCGACCTCGGCGACCGACGCGATGCCCGCGAGCGCCAGGTCGCGCGCCGCGATGCGCGCGATGTCGGGCTCGTCGGCCACCAGGACCACGCGTCGCGCGAGGCGCCCGGGCAGCCGCGCGAGCTTCGGCCGGATCGACCAGATGCTTGCGGCGATGTGGCCCTTGCGAAAGGCCACGCTCGCACGCAAGTCGACCACGCTCGCATCGCCCCGGGCCATCGCGGAGGCCAGCTCGCTCGCCGGCATCGACGGCACTTCGGGCAGAGCGACCGGCACGATGCCCGGGCCGCGCACTCCGGATTCGACGCCACGGCCGAGCACGCTCGCATCGTGACCCATCTGCGCCAGCCAGCTCGCGACGACGGGAGCGCGCACGCCCTCGCCGTCGAAGAGCAGGATGCGCGCGCCGCGCACCGCGATCCATTGGTCGGTCGCCTGCAGCAGCTGGCCTCCGGGCGCGTTCGCCGCGCCGTCCAATGTGCCGGCGGCAAATTCCTCCGGCGTGCGCACGTCGCAGAGATACGTCGTGCGTGACTCGTCGGCGAGCCAGCGCCGCGCCTCCTCGTCCTCGACGAAGCGCACGCCGTTCCGCGCGGCGAGCGATCGCGCGCGCGCGCGCGGCGCATCGAGGTCGGCCGTCGCAGGCACCGGCGGGTATCCGCGCGTGGCGCCGTGCTCGAGCGCGAAGTCCGCGAGGTACCAGCCCTGCGTCCCGTTCTCGAGCGCATACACCGGATTCGGCACTCCGAGGTTGATCAGCGTCTGCGCGCCGATGATGCTGCGCGTGCGGCCGGCGCAATTGACCACGATCGGCGTGCGCGGATCGCGCACCATCTCGCCGACGCGGTATGGGAGCTCGCCGTTCGGGCAGCAGCGCGCGCCCGGGATGCTCATCTTGCGGAATTCGGCGAGCGGCCGGCCGTCGAGGACGACGAGGTCCTCGCCCGCGCGCCGCTTCGCCGCCAGCTCCGCGGCCGAGATGCGCGGCGTGTGGTAGTGGTGTTCCGCCAGCTCGCCGAACGTCTTGCTGGGCACGTTCACGCCCGCGAAGAGCGCGAAGCCCGCGCGCTGCCATCCCCTCGTTCCGTCCGCAAGGACGCGGACGTTCGCGTAGCCCAGCTCGGCGAGGCGCGCGGCCGCGAGCGCCGCCACCCCAAGCGCGCCGTCGTCGTACACCACGAGCCGCGTCGCCTTGCGCGGCACCAGCCGCGGCACGTCGAGCTCGAGGCGGCTATAGGGCAGCGGAACGCCGAAGAACAGATGGGACTCGCCGTACTGCCCGTGCTCGCGCACGTCGAGCAGCGCGATCTCGCGCCCATCGTGCAGCCACTCCTTCAACGCCCGCGCGTCGATCGTCGGGGTCATGGCTCCGCCTCAGCGGCGCGTCTGCACGCCGACGTCCATGAACGCGCAGGAGCCCTTCTCCAGGTCGAACGACACGCGCCGGTCGAGCGTCTCCAGCGCGCGCCCGTACATGTGCAAATGGCGGATGGTCTGTCCGGCGGGAATCAGCACCGAGTGGATGTCGTCCGGCATGAGCGCGATGCCGCGTCCGGGCTCGACCATCACGGTATCGACCTGCTCGAGCTTCGCGGGCCCGGGGCAGCCGCCCGCATCGACGCGGCGGTACACGCGGTTCTCCTCGGTCCCCGAAACCGCGGCGATGCACGCCCACGTGGTGTGGTTGTGCGGAACGATCCTCTTTCCGGGACGCATCACGTTGAGGTAGAGCGCGTAGGAATGGTCCGCGTCCTCGCTCACGAGATAGCGTTCCTGCAGCGCGCCCGCCGGCGGGGCGGGATAGTCGTCCTCCGACCACAGCGCCGCGTCGCCCGCGAGCTCGCGGACGCGGGCGAGGATATCGCCCAGCGCCGCTCGGCTTTCGCCGCGCGCTCGAATCGCCTCCTTCATCGCCTGGATGGCGTTCGCGACTTTCTCGCGGCGGCGCGCGCTCGACTCCATCGCTGGCTCCGGGATTGCGGCTGGTGGACGACAATTCTAGCCGACAGCGCGCATCACGGGATCGGATTCGCGGAGTCGCGCCGCACGAAGCGCAGGGCGATGGCCGCGCCCAGCAGCTCGGCAGCTCCGCCGAGGACCAGCGCGGGCCGCAGGCCTGCGAGGAAACTCTCCGCGGCGCCCGACTGGCCCGCGAAATGCGCGAACACGGCGCCGAGGATCGCGATCCCGAACGTGGCGCCCACCATGCGCGCGGTGTTGAGGATCCCGGACGCGGTGCCGGCGCGCGCGCGCGGCACGTTGGCGATCGCCACGCTGTTCACCGGCGCCGTATTGAGCCCGAGGCCCACGCCGACGATGGCGAGCGCGCACGCCACGGGCCACGGGCTCGTGCCCGGCGAGACGAACGCGAGCGCGAGCACGCCGGTTCCCATGGCCGCCATGCCGCCGGTCATCGCGGCGCGCAGGCCGATCGCGTGCACGATGCGGCCGCTGCGTTGCGACACGAAGAAGAAGGCGAGCGGCAGCGGAAGCATGCGCACGCCCGCCATGAGCGGGGAATCGCCGCGCAGCGTCTGGAAGTACAGCGGCATGAGGAAGACCAGGGCGTAGATGCCGAACGTCATGAGGCCCGCGATCGCCAACGCCGCGGAGAACGGCCGGCTGCGGAAGAGGCCGAACGGCACGAGGCCGTCCGGATTGCCGCGCTCGATCCACGCGAAGGCGATCGTGCCCGCGACGGCGAGTGCCGCGGCCGCGAGCACCGGCGCCGAGGTCCAGCCCAGGTGCGATTCCTCGATGGCGACGAACGAGAGCCCGCCCAGCGCCGCGATGGCGGCGGCCTGTCCCGGGAGGTCGAGGTGGCGGCCCTGCGGGCTCGAGCTTTCCGCGATCGACACGCGCGAGACGTAGAGCACCGCGGCGCAGAACGGCAGGATCAGGTAGAAGACGCTGCGCCATCCGATCGTATCGACGAGCAGGCCGCCGATCGTGGGTCCGATCATGAACGCGAGCGCGTTGCAGCTCGCCCAGATGCCGAGCGCGTGCTGCCGGGACTTCGGGTCCGGATAGGCGACGCTCAGCAGCACGAGCGACATCGGAAGCTCGAGCGCCGCGCCCAGCCCGGTGACGGCGCGCCCTAGGAGCAGCGCTCCGGAGCCGGGCGCCAGCGCGCACATGACGCTGCCCAGCCCGAAGAGCAGGATCCCGAGCGCGAAGATGCGCCGGCGGCCGTAGAGGTCGCCCAGCGCGCCGCCGGTGAGGAGGAACGCCGCGTAGCAGAGGTTGTAGGCATCCACCATCCACTGCATCTCGCTCACCGTCGATCCGAGGTCCGCCCCGATGCGTTTGGCGGCGAGGTTGACGACTGAGGTGTCGATCTGCGCGATCAGCACGCCGAGCGAGGCGGCGAGGAGGACGAGCGCGGGGCGTTCGGCGACGCGGCCCCGCAAGGCGATGGCGCTGTTCATCGGCAAAGCCCTTGTCGGTCGTAGGATTATTATGTAGCGTCTGCTACACAATAAAGGACGCAATCTACCGGGCGGGAAGCCGCCCTGTCAAGGATTTCCGTATCGATCGATATGGAAAGCGTCCCATGGCCCCATCGTAGAGCCGGCGCGGCGACCGACGTTTCGGCGCGGGCCGAAGCGCCATCGCGCCCGGCGGGTTTACGATGGACGCATGACCAACGTGCCCGGCATCGAGCCCCGCTTCGCCCGCATCGCCGCCTCCATCGGGGACCCGACGCGCGCGCGGATGCTGGGCGTGCTCATGACCGGAGACGTCCTCCCGGCGGGCGAGATCGCGCAGGCCGCGGGCGTCAATCCCTCGACGGCGAGCGAGCATCTCGCGAAGCTCGTGCACGAGGGACTCGTGACGGTGGAAGCGCGCGGCCGCCATCGCTACTTCCGCCTCGCCGATGGCGACGTCGCCCACGCGCTCGAGGCGCTGTCGCTGGTCGCGGAGCGTGCGACCTCCGGCGGCGAAGTGGCTCGCCGAGCCGTACCGGCCGCTCAAGTACGCTCGGACCTGCTATCGCCACCTCGCGGGCGAGCTCGGCGTGCGCCTGCTCCAGGCGCTCCTCAAGCGCGGCCACGTGGTGACGGGCGAGCACGGATACGAGCTCACGCCCGCGGGCTTTGCGTGGCTGGCGGAGATCGGCGTGGACGCGGCGTCATCGGCCCGCGGAGAGCGCTACGCCTACCCCTGCCTCGACTGGTCGGAGCGGCGCGACCACATGGCCGGGCGGCTGGCCACGGCGCTGCTCGATCACTTCATGGAGCGGCGCTGGCTCGTTCGCGTGCGGCAATCGCGCGCATTGAAGGTCACGCCGGAAGGCAAGCGGACGCTGCTGGAACTTCTGTAGTCCAGCGTCGGAAAGGGTGGCGGAGAGAGAGGAACACCCCCCTCACAACACGTATACGCATGACCATATCGCCGACTTCTATGGTTCCAACTACGACTGCGGTCATGGGCGGGATCCTCACGTGAAGCCGGCGTATATCGGAAGATCAGGCGGGTACTGGAACGTACGGGCCGACATCCGGGCTCCTCGGGGGACGTGTCGACGCTGAGCGGTACGCATCACGTTCAAGGTGCTGCCGGGGCGGACTGCTTCGGGCACGTCAGGAGCTGCCCGACGTGCGGCCTCGGTGGTCACGAGAGCCACGCTCTAGCGTGACGCGTGGTCGTGGCCAGGACGGCTGAGCGAGGCAATCGTTCCTCGCACTGCCGAGAGGGGACGGCGGGCGTACGCTGGCGCGAGTGTTCAGCGCGAACCGTGCGCGCGCAGAGAGCGAAGGATGGTCTAACGGCTATCTCGTATCTGTGATTCGTAGCCGTAGGAGAAGCGAGAGCGCACTGTGTCGCTCAGCACAGGCCGTTGTGCGGGACAGCGCTCGAGGGTACGGGTCTACGGCAGGGCGCCTTGGGTCAGATCACGTCGCTGAGGGAAGCGGGGGGGGAGAGCGGCGGGGGTGGGTTACGCTGTGGGTCTCGTGGAGCAAAAGCGCTCGAATGGGAAATTCTTATGTATCGTATCGCTCAGCGAGGAAGAGCATGGCTGAGATCGAGCAAATATCGTTGTCGTTGAGGAGGTGCGACGCTCTCATAAAAGCGAAGGGTGTCCATGAGGGTCAGTGGCAGGTCGTGATCAATTTCGGTATCGCCGGTGCAAACATTGGGGAGACGCTCAATCGCTAAGAGCGCTGCGATCGTCGCAGTTCTCTCTATTGGAGTTGCGCGCTGCGCAATAGAGAGCAATCTAGCAGTGGATGCAGTGAGGGTTAAGCCGTTGCCAGAGACAGAACGCGAGAGCGTCGAAGAGAGCGGCGAGTAATCGGTGCTTTGATGCGCTTGGAAACTGTGCCCGACTTAGGTGACGACATGGGTACGCGCCAGCGGCACATTGATTTGTCGGAGTTCTGGAGAGGCCTAAGAGCGAGCTACGCGAATCGTTCAAAGGTGTCAGAGAGGCGCTAGGCGGAGAGCACATCCATGGCGATACAGCAGAAGAGGAGATTCGAACGCTCGTTGCGCGGTACTGCGCCGTCGGTATCTCGTTGCGCGAGGCTTTGTAGTTAACGATCAGGGCGAACAAGCCCGCTCATGGAGCAGTTGTCGCAGACTGACAACGTGCGCCTCTTTGCGTTACAGGCGCAGCCATATCTTTGCAGCAGAGTCGGTTGCTGCGGCTATTGAGGTGAGATCTCACGCGATCGAGGAATAAGAAGGGAATGCGAAGCTCGAGGAAGATCTCGAAAGCTCGCTCGCGTTCGGCAGCTGGGCGCAGTGCGCAGGTATCGAAGCACAATGCCCGTGATTCACGCAGACGGCACGCTTAGGATTGAAGCGGTCGAATCGACGGTAAGCGCTGGGGCGCGCTATATCGTACTGCGGCGAGAATGGGAAAAAAAGAGACGTACGCTAATAAAGTGGTAGGGGCGTTGCAGCGCATCAGAGCGGAGGGGCAGGACATATGGTAAACGCGCATTCAGCTTTAAGCACGGTCTCCTAAAATTTCGCTGTTACACTGAGTTTGAGTACTCATGGCTAGAGTCAGACAACGCTTTGTTGATTTCATTGTCAGGCTAAACATGTCAGTGTCGGATTTCATTACAGATAAGATTGAGTTTCGAAGCTAACTGCCGGCTCTCATTAACCATGGCTTTATTGAAGTAGCGGAAGCATACGGAAGTCCGATGTCAGTTGAGGAATTCAATCGGGAATAGACCAAAGTGGCAACGCGATGGCCCTCAAAGTCTTGAAACTGTGGTCGTTCGCGGACTGCCACTGGAGAGCGCGCTGAAAGCGACTGGACAGTAGCTCACTTGTAGGTCGGCACTAGGCGAGGAGTGCGCAGATGGGGAAGAAAGAAAAGAAGAAGAAAAGGAGTGGTGGCATTCACTCGCCGCTCGACCACCACAAGGTAGTCGGCAAGAAACTTGTTCCACCGCTTCGGAGAGTCCCCAAAACCAGTTTCTCATCCTGGCGTGACGATCATGCGCCCGAAATGTTCTGGGCGCTCTCGCTGGCGGCTGTACTTCCACGTCAAGCGTACTTGTCGTGCTTCCGCGAGGTCGCGCGATGGGTTCACAAAAACGCGGAGGAGTTATGGCCGAGAAAGCCGCCAGATGATAAAGGCGACTTTGAAAAGGTCGGCATGCCATGCGAAGTCGACATGACCAGTCTTGCCGGCCTTCCCGATGGGAAATTCAGCGAAATCTGCAAGATCAATGTCAAACAACCGCTCTCTCACGCGGCACTGCGTCCAATGCTACTTGTGGAATCACTACCTGGCCTTGAGCGATGGAAGACAGACCTGAGCGCCGAACCCACGGTGCAAGATTGAGCAACCCTCGGTGGCGCAGTGATACAAAAATTAACTATCAGTCGGAAAAGTCAACTGACGTGAGGTGGTTAAAGCTAGCCGTGAAGAAGAGCGCGAGACGATTCGGCTTGAGTCGAGAAGGAGCAGAAGAGATCAACAGATTTCCCAATCTCGGTGACAAGCGACAGGATCGACCCAAAAATCGTGCCGCGGAAATGAACCTCAGACGGAAACCACCGCCGCAGTGGAATCGTCAATATTGAACTCAACCAAACCGTAATACCAACAAAGTGACAATACAATCGAAAGGGACTAATCGCAAGTAGAAAGAACTCTCCTAAAACAAAACACGATAACAAAAGCTCGTGCCGCGATAATGAAGCGCTTCTATGGTCAAGCTTCAACCACGAGCAAAGAAGCGAAGCTCGATTCAGCGTTAGGTATCTGCCTTTAAGCCTTAACAGTGCTAGAAGAGGCATCAACACCACCGATATCACAACTGCTACTAAAACGCCTGGGACTGCGAACGCTAACCGAATGGTAATAACGATCGCCTACCTGGTCGAATGAAAGACGAGAAGCTATGAGATGCCTACAGAAGCTATGGAAGCGGACAAGCTAAGTTAGCGTTCCTGAAGTTGGAGGAATCAACGGAGAAGCACCAACGTTAGTGACCAGCGAAACCTTGGAAGCAATAGCGAAAGAAGATCTATAGCAGGAGTACATCGAGATCGATTTAGAGCACTGAGCCGGCAAGAAACTGCGCGATCTAGCCGAGAAGAGCCACACGAAGGACTTAAACGACAAGAACTATGGTTGGACTTCGACGTTTACCCAAGCACACTGGTGCGCAGTTCGAGAATCGAAATTTATGACAAGCCACAACCCACTGCAACAGCAGCAAAGGAAAATCGCCCGAAACAACGCCAGCTCGCCACTGTAGTGCAAAAACTCAAACACTAACAAAAACAACAAAAAACAACACACAAAACAACACCAACTAAAAAAAAGAAATCACAAATAGAGCAAGCAAAGACGCGCCCGCGACCCCTGCCGAAGAACAACAAGAAGACGCCGAGAGCTAAGCAAGCTCTAAATACCAAGAGCCACCAGCACCAATCGCCATCTCAACAGAGACCTAGTTGTGAGCTAAACGAAACCATGACTACCTCACCAGAAACCGAAGTAAAACGCGCTAAACCAGTAATCGCACGCGACTCGAGATCTACGAGCGATCTCTACCGAGAGAGCTCGATCCCTTAGCGCTATCGAAAGCAAAGACGCCCTACAAAGCCTTGACCTATCGCGAAACTCTCAAAAGGAGAAACTAACAACGCACAAACCGACCGTTGCCCCGGCGACACAACTCACCCAGCAAAAATAACACGAGCCGCGGTCGAAACCGCCGCCGCAATGGGCAATAGCTAGAAGAGTTGAGCGTGCAACCACGACAGCGAGCTCAGAGATATCGATGAGCACGAGATGAAGAAGCTACTAGAGAGTCGCACAAAACCAGAAGCGCACCAAGCTCTAAAAGTCTTAAAGATTGTCGAAACAGTTGAAAAAGAAAAACCTAGCTATCAGCGACAGTACGAAGAATGAGCGAGATGCACAACCGAACTGAGCAAGCACTACCGGTTTGTACACGAAAAACAATATCGACGAACTAAAAACTAACTTCAACAGAAAACTCAATAATAACATAACCCAATCGACAACCAAACAGAAAATCTCAAACTAACAAGCTCATCACGAACACAGCAACACCAAGCTAAGCACAAGCACACCAGAAAACGAGAAGCATGCGAAAAAGAGCTCGCAGAGCGAAGAGCTCGAAGTGAGCACAATAGTACCAGACCGCAGCCGCCCAGCAATAGCGACAGCAAAGTCCCGCTCAGAACTCAGCAACGCGATCAGTAGTAAGAGCGAAAGACAGCGAGAAGCGAAAAAACTAAAAAATACAAAGCGACAGCCGCGAAAAAGAGCCAACAAACAAGAACGCACGCCGCGCCAAACCACGCAACAGAGAACAACACGAACCACACAGCGAACGAGAACGCGAAAACAAGCAAACGAAAAAAACAAAAAAAAAACGGAGAGAGAGGATTCGAACCCTCGATACGGGTTTAAGCCCATATAACGCCTTAGCAGGGCGCCCCCTTCGGCCTCTCGGGCATCTCTCCGGCGAAGCGGAATTATAACCGACCGGGATTACTTCAATTCGTCCAGCAGGAACGTGTAGGTGATGGCCCACATGTAGGCCTGCTGCGCCGGCGTGGAGCCCGCGCCGTGGCCGCCCTCGGTGTTCTCGAAGTACAGCACGTCGTGGCCCTGCGCCTCCATCTTCGCGACCATCTTGCGCGCGTGGCCGGGGTGCACGCGGTCGTCGCGCGTGGTGGTGGTGAAGAGCACGCGCGGGTACTTCACGTCCTTCTTCACGTTCTGGTACGGCGAGTACTTCGAGATGAACGCCCAGTCCGCCGGATCGTCCGGGTTGCCGTACTCGGCGATCCAGGAATCGCCCGCGAGGAGGTGGTTGTAGCGCTTCATGTCCAGCAGCGGCACCTGGCACACCACCGCCTTGAAGAGGTCGGGACGCTGGATGAAGGTCGCGCCCACCAGCAGCCCGCCGTTGCTGCCGCCCATGATGCCGAGGTGCGCGGGCGAGGTGATGCGCCGCGCGATCGAGGTCCTCGGCCACCGCGATGAAATCGTCGAAGGACCGCTGGTGGCCTTCGCGCTGGGCCGCCCGGTGCCACTCGGGGCCGAACTCGCCGCCGCCGCGCAGGTTGGCGAGCACGTAGACGCCGCCGCGCTCGAGCCAGCCGGCGCCGATCGCGCCGCTGTAGCCGGGCGTCATCGGGATCTCGAAGCCGCCGTAGCCGTAGAGGATCGTGGGCGTGGACCCGTCCGCCTTCGCGCCCGCGCGCATCACCACGAAGTACGGGATCTTCGTCCCGTCCTTCGAGGCCGCCTCGTGCTGGCTCACCTCCAGCCCCTTCGAATCGAAGAAGGCGGGCAGCGACTTCAGCTTCTCGCGGCGCGCCCCGCCGGGCTGGGCGAGATAGAGCGTCGTGGGCTCCACGAAGCTCGTCACCGTCATCCAGTAGTCGTCGCTGTGGTCGCGGTCGAACGCCGCCACGCCGACCGAGGAGGACGGCGGCACGGGCACTTCCGTGCGCACCCATTTACCCTCTCCCCGGCCCTCTTTCAGCGCAGAGGGAGGGAATCGCACCTCGACGATGCGGCTCTTCACGTTGTCCAGGAGATCGAGCAGGAGCTTGTGGCGGGTGACGTCGTATCCCTGCAACGCCACGCGCCCGGCCGGCTCGAAGATCGTCTCGAAGTCGCGACCGCCGGAAAGGAAGGCGTCGAGATTCGCGGCGATGAGCGAGCCGCCCTTGAACGTCGTCGCCGCGGGCTTCCAGTCCGTGCGCAGCTTCACGAAGAGCCAGCCGTTGGCCGTCCCGACCTGCGCATCCGCGGGCGTCTGCAGGCGGATCCAGTGCTCGCCCTCGCGCAGGTAGTCCTCGCCTTCGTAGAAGGTGACCGCGCGGTGGATGAGCTCGTACTTGCGGCCCGGCTCGTTCACGACGACCACGCCGACTCCGACGTCGGTCACGACACCCTCGAACAGGGTCTTCGCGGCCGCGAGCGGCGTGCCGCGCTTCCACTCCTTCACGATGCGCGGGTAGCCCGAATTCGTCATCGAGCCCGGACCGAAGTCGCGGCCGATGTAGACCGTGTCGGCGTCGCGCCACTCGATCTCGTGCTTCGATTCGGGCGAGCGGAAGCCGCCCTTCACCCACCGCTTCGCGACCGTGTCGAACTCGCGCACCTCGAACGCATCCGCGCCGCCGCGCGACAGCTCGATGAGGCAGCGGCGGTATTCGGGATACAGGCACGTCGCGCCCTTCCACACCCACTTCTCGTTCTCCTCGGCGGAGAGCTTGTCGAGGTCGACGAGCGTTTCCCACGCGGGCTGGGGCTTGCGGTATTCCTCGAGCGTGGTCCGGCGCCAGACGCCGCGCGGCGCCTTCTCGTCCTGCCAGAAGTTATAGAGCCACTTGCCGCGCTTCTGCACGTACGGGATGCGGCTGCGCGAGTTGAAGATCGCGAGGATGCGCTCGTGGATCGCCTTGAATTCCGGCCTCGACTCGATCTGCGGCTGGCTGACGGCGTTCTGCGCGCGCACCCAGTCGAGCGCCTTGGTGCCCTCGACGTCCTCCAGCCAGAGCCAGGGATCGTCGGTGGCGGGAGGCTCGGCGTGCGCGAGCGTCATGGCCATCGCGGCGGCAGCGGCGCCAGCGGCTATCCGCCTCACGGCCGCATCTTTTCCTCGTCCGGCGCCTTGTCGAGCTGGAATTCCTTGTGCAGCACGCGCACGGCGAGCTCCATGTACTTCTCGTCCACGACGACCGAGGTCTTGATCTCGGAGGTGGAGATCATCTGGATGTTGATGCCCTCGCGCGCGAGCGTGCCGAACATGCGCGAGGCGATGCCGGCGTGGGTCCGCATGCCGATCCCGACGAGCGACACCTTCGCGATGCGGTCGTCGCCGACGATGCCCTTCGCCTTGATCTCCGGCTTCACCTTCCGCTCCAGGATCTGCATCGCGTGCTTGTACTCGTTGCGGTGCACGGTGAAGGAGAAGTCCGTCATGCCTTCCGTCGAGGCGTTCTGGATGATCATGTCCACGTCGATGTTCGCCTCGGCGATGGGCCCCAGGATCGCGAACGCGATGCCGGGCCGGTCGGGCACGCCCAGCACGGTGATCTTGGCTTCGTCGCGGTTGAACGCGATGCCGGAAATGATGGCCTGTTCCATGTTCTCGTCTTCCTCGAACGTGATGAGGGTGCCCATGTCGGTCGAATTCACGTCGGTGAACGACGAGAGCACCCTGAGCTTCACCTGGTACTTGCCGGCGAATTCCACCGAGCGGATCTGCAGCACCTTGGAGCCGAGCGAGGCGAGCTCGAGCATCTCCTCGAAGGTCACCCTGTCGAGCCGCCGCGCCTCGGGGACGATGCGCGGGTCGGTCGTGTAGACGCCGTCCACGTCGGTATAGATCTGGCACTCGTCGGCCTTCAGCGCCGCGGCGAGCGCGACGCCGGTGGTGTCGGAGCCGCCGCGCCCGAGGGTGGTGATGTTGCCGCCCTCGTCCACGCCCTGGAAGCCGGCCACCACCACGACGTGCCCGGAGGCGAGGTCGCGGCGGATGTTGCCTTCCTCGATGGCGAGGATGCGCGCCTTCGAGTACGCGTCGTCGGTGCGGATCGGCACCTGGAAGCCGGTGTAGCTCCGCGCCTTGAGCCCCAGCTTGTGCAGCGCGATGGATAGAAGGCCGATCGAGACCTGTTCGCCGGTGGAGGCGATCACGTCGAGCTCGCGCGGGCTCGCCTCGGGATTGAGCTCCCTGGCGAGCGCGATCAGGCGATTGGTCTCGCCCGCCATCGCGGAGGGGACGACGACGAGCTGGTGGCCTTCCTTCACGAAGCGCTGCACCCGGCGTGCGACCTCGCGGATGCGCTCGGGGCTGCCCATGGAGGTACCACCGTACTTCTGGACGATCAGGGACACGGGAGGAAAACCGGCAGGCAAAAACCGCCATTCTAGCCTGCCATTTCGTCTATAGTGGAGTGACCCACTGCGCCCCTCGCCCCGATGAGCCATCTACGGCCCCGAGACGTCGCCTTGCTCGCCCTGGCGTGCGGCTTGGTGGTGAGCCTGCTCGCGTGGTACGCCGCCGGCCGCCAGGCCGAGAACGAGGGACGCGCGAGATTCAACGCCCAGGCGGGGCTCGCGACCGGCCTCATCGACCGGCGCATCCAGCGCTACGTCGACGTGCTCTACGGGCTGGAAGCGCTCGCTTACCACGATCCGACGCTCTCGCGAGGCGAGTTCCGCCGCTACGTCGCCGCCCTCGAGCTCGACCGGCGCTTCCCGGGCGTGAAGGCGGTGGAGTTCCTGCGCCGCGTGTCCGACGCGGAGCGCGACGAGTTCGTCGCGCATGTGCGCGCGGACCGCTCGTTCACACCCGAGGGCTTCCCGTCCTTCGACATCCGGCCCGGCGGGCGGCGCGACGAGTACTGGGTCGTCGATTTCGTCGAGCCGTTCGCGGGCAACGAGCCGGTCTTCGGGCTGGACGTGCGCACCGGCCGCGCGGCCTTCGACGCCGCGGGGCGGTCGCTGCGCGCGGACGCGCCCGCCGCGACCGGTCGCTACCGGCTCGCGCAGGAGACGGGTGCCAGCTACGGCGTGGTCATGTACCTGCCGGTCCTGGCACCCGGGGGCGAGCCCGCCTCCGGCTCGCCGACCGACGCCCATCGCGGCTTCGTGGACGTCGTGCTACGCGTGGACGACGTGCTCGCCGACGTGCTCGCCGAGCCGCTCGTCGCCGGCGTGCAGCTGCAGATCCGCGACCTGGGCGAGATCGGCTCGCCGCCGGAGCCGGGGACGCAGGACATCGCGTTCTATCGGAGCGCGCAACCGTCGGAGGAGCCCAGCCCGTTCCCGTGGTCGCAATGGCGCTACCAGGAGGAGCAGCAGCTTCCGGTCGCGGGGCGCGCGTGGCGGCTGGAGTTCGAATCGGCTCCGGAGCGCAATCCGTGGCTCACGCGCTTCCCGCTGCTCGCGCTGGGCGCCGGCCTCGGCATCACGCTGCTCGCCTACGCCACGCTCTCCGGCATCGCGCACGCGCGCAGCGACGCGCTCGCGAAGGCGGACCGCGCCACCGAGCAGCTGCGCCAGCAGTTGTCGTTCTCGCAGCACCTCATCGAGGCGATGCCGAACCCGGTCTTCTTCAAGGACGCGGAGGGACGCTACCTCGGCTGCAACCGCGCCTTCGAGGACTACATCGGGCTGCCGCGCGAGAAGCTCATCGGCAAGACGGTGCACGACGTGAACGCCCCCGAGGCCGCGGATCTGTCGGTGCGCGCGGACCGGGCGCTTTTCGAGCACTCCGGCGACGCGCAGTCCTACGAGACCACTCTCACCTACGCGCGCGACGGCTCGCGCCACGACGTGCTCATCAACAAGGCGACGTTCTACTCGTCCAAGGGCGAGGTCGCGGGGCTCGTGGGCGTGCTCGTGGACATCACCGACCGCAAGAAGCTCGAGGCGGACACGCGCGAAAGCCACGAGCGCCTGCGCGCGGTGATCCACGCCGCGCCGCTCGCCATCATCGCGCGCGACACGGACGGCATCATCCGCATGTGGAACCCGGCGGCCGAGCGCATGTTCGGCTGGAAGGAGGAGGAGGTCCTGGAGACCAACACCTCCATCGTGCCGGAGCGCATGCGGCCCGAGGCGAAGGCGTTCCGCCAGCGCGCCCAGGCGGGCGAGACGATCTGGGTCGAGGAGACGCGGCGCACGCGCCGCGACGGCTCGGAGATCGACGTGTCGCTCTCGATGGCGCCCATCTACGGCGAGGGCAACGTCGTCATCGGCACCATGGTGACGCTCGCCGACATCTCGCGGCGCAAGGCCGCGGAGCAGGCGCTGCGCGAGAGCGAGGAGCAGCTGCGGCTCGCGATGGAAGCCGCGCAGATGGGCATCTGGTACTGGGAAGTGGACACCGACCGGTTCCTGCACTCCGAGGGCCTCTCCGTGCTCTTCGGCGGCAAGGCGAGCGACCCGCTCACCGACTACCGCGTGTTCCAGCAGCGCCTGCATCCCGAGGACCGCGAGCTCCTCGAGGCCACGCTGCGCCACGCGGTGCGCCAGGGCGTCGACTTCCAGGTGGACTACCGCGTGATCTGGCCCGACGGCTCCATCCACTGGCTCGCCAACCGCGGCCAGATCCACCGCGACGCCAACGGCCGCGCCCAGCGCGTGATCGGCGTGGCGATGGACATCACCGACCGCAAGATCGCCGAGCAGCGCATCGCGCACATGGCGCACCACGACGCGCTCACGGGGCTTCCCAACCGCGTGCTGCTGCGCGACCGCATCCAGCAGGCCATCGCCCAGGCGCACCGCAACGGCACCGAGCTCGCGGTGCTCTTCCTCGACCTCGACCGCTTCAAGACCATCAACGACTCGCTGGGCCACCAGCTGGGCGACCGGCTGCTGCAGTCGGTGGCGAGCCGCATCCTCGTGTGCGTGCGCGAGGGCGACACGGTGGCGCGCGTGGGCGGCGACGAATTCGTGATCGTGATCCCGGGCATCGCGTCCTCGGCGGATGCGTCCTCGGTCGCCTCGAAGATCCTCGAGGTGCTGGCGAGCGCGTTCCACCTGAACGGCAACGACCTGCACGTGTCGGCGTCGATCGGCATCAGCCTCTACCCGTCCGACGGCTCGGACGCCGAGACGCTCATGCGCAACGCCGACACCGCGATGTACCACGCGAAGGATTCGGGGCGCGGCAACTACCAGTTCTTCACGCAGCACATGAACGTGACGGCGCAGCAGCGCCTCATGCTCGAGAACGCGCTGCGCCGCGCGCTCGAGGGCCGCGAGTTCGAGGTGCACTACCAGCCGCTCTACGACCTGCGCGACCGCTCGATCACCGGCTTCGAGGCGCTGCTGCGCTGGAACGCGCCGGGGCGCGAGCTCGCCTCGCCCGCGCAGTTCATCGCTGCCGCGGAGGATTCCGGGCTCATCGTCCCGATCGGCGAGTGGGTGCTGCGCGAGGCGCTCGGGCAGGCCAAGGCGTGGCAGCGCGACGGGCGCCCGCTCACGGTGGCGGTGAACGTCTCGGCGCACCAGCTCGCGCGCCCGAGCTTCGTGGAGCGGCTGCGCCAGCTCATCCAGGAGACGCCGATCGACCCCAGCCTGCTCGAGCTCGAGGTGACCGAGGGCGTGATCATCGAGGGCGCGGGAGACGCGCGCGAGGCGCTCGACCAGATCGCGGCGCTCGGCGTGGGCATCGCGATCGACGACTTCGGCACCGGCTACTCCGGGCTCGCGTACCTGAAGCGCCTGCCCATCGACACGGTGAAGATCGACCAGTCGTTCGTGCGCGACCTCACCATCGACCCGGACGACGCCGCGATCGTGACCGCGATCGTGGCGATGGCGGCGAGCCTGGGCGTGGACGTGGTCGCGGAGGGCGTGGAGACCGAGGAGCAGCTCGCCGAGTTGAAGCGCCTCGGCTGCCACCGCGCGCAGGGCTACCTCTTCGCGCGCCCCATGAACGCCTCCGCCGTCGACAAGCTCCTGCGCTCGCGCGAAACAATGGGGACAGACCCCGTTTTCCCTTAGGTGGAACAGCAGCGGTTCCACCTAAGGGAAAACGGGGTCTGTCCCCGGTTTTCTCAGCGGTTGTCGTTGGCGAGGCGCTTCAGGTCCTCCGCGAACGCGCTCTTCGCCTGGGTCTGGCGCAGCGTGTTGATGAAGCGCACCTTCACCTCGTCGTTGCCGGGCCAGACGGTCTCGAGCCAGTTGAATCCCGCGTTGCCGTGACCCGTGTACGTGTAGCGGTTCATCTCGGCGGAGACGGCCGCCAGGATTCCGCTGGCGAAGTAGTCGTCCCACGCCAGCTTCTCGACGGAACGGCCCGACTTGATGGCGGCGAGCTTGCTCTTGATCTCCGACGTGCGCGACTGCCTGCGCAGCGTGCCGTATTCGGCGCAGCGCTCCTTCAGCCACAGGTTCTTCTTCGCCATGTCCAGCGCGCACACCGGCGGCGGCTGCGCGGGCAGCTTCGATTGCATGAGGTCGAAGGCGAACTGCATGCGGCCGTGAGCGCCGACCTCCAGGATCAACATCGGGAAATAGGAGTTGGCGTACGGCGCGAACGCGTTGGCGGACGAATCGTCGGCGGACACCATGATCGGCGCCTTGCGCCCGGGCACGTCGATGAACTCGCCGCCGCCCATGGCGCCCGCCGAATAGACGGCGAGGCGGCTCACCTTCGGCTTCAGCTTGTAGACGAAGTGCGTGGTGCAGCAGTTGGCGCCCCCCGTGAAAGCCGTAAGGTACAGGTCCGGCTGGCCGTCGCCGTCGAGGTCGCGATCGATCGAGTGCACGGTCCAGCGCGAGCCGGGATCGGCTTCCTTCGTTTCCTTCGGGCCGGTCTGGAAGACCGGCTTGCCCTGCTTGAAGACGATGACGCGCTCCTGCGCGGACGCGGCATCCGTCGCGCCCTTCACGCGCGCGACGACCGCCTCGTATTCCTGGTACGTCTTCGTGTCGGCCGCGTCGAGGCCCTGCGACTCGAGCCAGGCCTTGGTGTCCTGCGCGAGCGCGCCGCCCGCGATGACGGCGGTGACAAGCGCGAAAAGAATCCGGCGCCAAGCCATTCCTCCCCCCCTTCGTTGCGCGTTCGTGCACGATAAATTACCACGCCGCCGCGAAGCGCATTGTCGCCGAGCGGCGACGTAGTGCGCCAGCGCATTGACGATGCCGCGGCGAATCGACAAACTCGGCAGCGGGTCCCACCAATCGCAACCAATCGCAACCAATCGCAACTTCGATGAAATCGTTCCTCGCAGCATTGATCGCGTCCGCCGCGACGCTCGCCCCGGCGAGCACGACGACGCCGGACTTCTCCGACCTCTGGTACAACCGCAACGAATCCGGCTGGGGCGTGAACGTCATCCAGCAGAGCGAGACGATGTTCGTGACGATGTTCGTCTACGGCCAGGGCGGATCGCCCACGTGGTTCGTCGCCTCCGACGTTTCCCTCACGGGCATGAGCGGGCCCAGCACGACCTTCTCGGGCACCCTCTACCAGACGAGCGGCCCGGCCTTCTCCGCGGCGACGTTCGATCCCCACGCCGTCACCGTCCGCCCGGTGGGCACCCTCACCTTCACCGGTTTCGGCAGCCGCTCGGCCACCCTCCAGTACACGGTGGATGGCGCGAGCGTCACGAAGTCGATCGAGCGCCAGACGTGGAAGGTCGAGAACCTCGCGGGCGATTACCTCGGCGCTTCGACCGGGACGTGGACCAACTGCCCGGGCACGCGCTCGGGATACCAGGAGTTCCGCGGAGCCTACGCCGTCACCCAGAGCAGCTCGAGCACCCCGGACAGCTCGAGCCTGCAGATCCGCGAGATCGCCTCGGACTTCTCCTGCGTCTACACGGGCACCTATACCGCGGCGGGGCGCGCCGGCAGCTTCACCGGCAACGTGACCTGCACGGACGGGCTGAACGAGGCCTTCGTCGCTTCGGAAGTGGACGTGAGCATGCTGGCGCTGTCCATGCGCATGACGTTGAGCCAGCCGGGCGCCTGCGTCTACGCGGGCAGGCTGGGCGGCATGCGCCGCGCGCCCTGAGCCGCGCGCGCCGGAGCTTCCTCCGGAAATTCCGCGGCAACCGCGAGCGTGAGGGGCCAGGGATAGATGCCGGGCAGCGTCGCGGGATCGAGGTCGAAGCGGTAGCTCAGCAGGTAGGTCGCGGTGCGCTGGCGCTCGAGCGGGCGCACGTAGCCGCCGCCCTCGGGACCGAACTCGATCGCGCGCGGGAAGCCGTAGACGTGCACGAAGTCGAACCACGCGGCCGAGCATCGATAGGCGAGCCGGCAGCGCGCGTTGCTGCGCAGCTCGACGTGGGAACCGCAGTCCACATCCACGTAGCCGCGCGCGACGTCCTCCTCGCCGATGTCGAGCTGGGAAACCTGCGACAGCACGTGAAGCCTGGCCATCGGAATGATCACGGCGCGACCTCTTGCCCGATTGTCCTCACGACAATCGTCGTACAGCCGGCGCCGCGCGATTTGATCTAGCGCAGGAAGGAAATGGCGGAAGGTGTGAGATTCGAACTCACGAGGGGCGCGAACCCCTGCCGGTTTTCAAGACCGGTGCCTTAGACCGCTCGGCCAACCTTCCCCCGATGCTTTTCGATGCCCTTGTTGCCGGTTTTGGTGCGCACTAACCTGAAGGTAAGTGCGCCCCCAGCTCGCCGAAAGGCGGCGAGCTGCAAGACCGGTGCCTTAGACCGCTCGGCCAACCTTCCCCCGATGCTTTTCGATGCCCTTGTTGCCGGTTTTGGTGCGCACTAACCCGACCGCTCGGCGAACCTTCCCTGGGGTATGATTTCCAACGGATTCTAAACCCCGGGAACACGGCCTTGAAACCGGCCCGCGGTTCCCCATATCACACGAGAGGCCCCTTTCGGGCCCGGATGTCTACCTAGGAGACCACCAGATGCAACCGGAAAACCCGTTGATGGCGCAGGTCAGGACGGCCACCGCGCCGGCGCTCGCCCAGAACCGGGTGCTGCGCAACACCTACCTGCTGCTCGCGATCTCGATGGTGCCGACGGTGCTCGGCGCCTGGCTGGGCGTGCAGCTCCACTTCGCGCTCTTTGCCGGCCACCCCGCCATCGCGTTCATGCTGTTCCTTGCGATCGCGTTCGGCTTCTTCTACGGCATCGAGAAGACGAAGAACACCGGCTGGGGCGTGGCGCTGCTGCTGGCGTTCACGTTCTTCATGGGCCTGATGCTCTCGCGCATGCTGGGGGCGGTGCTGGGCCTGGCCAACGGGGCGAGCCTCATCGCCATGGCTTTCGGCGGGACCGCCGTGATCTTCGGCTCCATGGCCGCGATCGGCACCGCGACCAAGCGCGACCTGTCGGGCCTGGGCAAGTTCCTCTTCATCGGCGTGATCCTGCTCCTGGTCGCGATGTTCGCGAACATCTTCCTGCAGATTCCCGCCATGATGGTCGCCTTGTCGGCGATCGCCATCGCGATCTTCTCGGCCTTCATGGTGTACGACGTGAACCGGATCGTGACGGGCGGGGAGACGAACTACATCACCGCGACCCTGGCCCTGTACCTCGACCTCTACAACGTCTTCGTGAACCTGCTCGCGATCCTCGGGATCACCGGCGGCAGCAACGACTGACGGCCTTCAGTACGAAGAGAAGGGCGGCTTCGGCCGCCCTTTTTCGTTGACCCTCTCCCAAGGGAGACGGAGTCACTTCTCGAAAAGCGCGATCGACTCGACGTGCCCGGTATGGGGGAACATGTTCACCACGCCGGCGGCGGCAAGGCGGTAGCCCTTCACGTTGACGAGCACGCCGGCGTCGCGCGCGAGCGTCGAGGGGCTGCAGGAGACGTACACGATGCGCCGCGGGCCGCCATCCGGCAGTCCCTTGCAGATCTCCACCGCGCCGTCGCGCGGCGGGTCGATGAGGAGCTTGTCCACGGGCCCGAGGCGCTCGAGCGCGCCTTGCGCGTCGCCGTACAGGTCGTGCACGAGGAAGGTCGCGCGTTCGGCGAGCCCGTTGGCGCGCGCGTTGGCGGCCGCCCGCGCGACGAGCGGCTCGGATCCCTCGATGCCCACCACGTCCGCGCCGCGCGTGGCGAGCGCGAGCGAGAAGTTGCCGAGCCCGCAGAAGAGGTCGCCCACGCGCTCGCCGGGGCGCGGATCGAGCAGGTCCACCGCGCGCTTCACGAGCACGCGGTTCACGGCCGCGTTCACCTGCGTGAACTCCGTGGGGCCGAAGGCGAGCGAGAGGCCGAATTCCGGCAACCGGTAATCGAGCGCGGGCGCATCGGGCGGATGGAACGGATGCGCCGAGTCGGGACCCTTCGGCTGCAGCCACCACTGGATGCCGTGGCGATCGGCGAAATCGCGCAGCCGCGCCAGGTCCTCCTCCGGCAGCGGCTCGAGATGGCGCAGCACGAAGACGGTGACCGATTCGCCGATCGCGAGCTCGATCTGCGGGAGCCGGTCGCGAACGCGCATGGCCGTGAACATCTCGCGCAATTCCGGGATCAGCCGCGAGATCGCCGGCGGCAGCACCTCGCACGACATCACGTCGGCCACGAAGCTCGACCGGCGCTCGTGGAAGCCCACCAGCACGCCGCCCTTCTTCGCCACGAAATGCACCGAGAGCCGCGCGCGGCTGCGATAGCCCCACGCGGGGCCGATCACCGGCGACAGGATGGTCGCGGGGCTCACCTTGCCCAGGCGCGCGAGGTTGTCCTCGAGCACGCGCTGCTTCGCCGCGACCTGCGCCGCCGGCTCCACGTGCTGCATGGCGCAGCCGCCGCAGACGCCGAAGTAGCGGCAGCGCGGAGTGGTGCGCTGCGGGCTCTCGCGCAGCACCTGCGTCACGGTGCCGAGGTCGAAGTTGCCGCGGCTGCGCCGGCGCGCGAAGACCACGCGCTCGCCGGTCACGCCCCCGTCGATGAAAGTGACCTTGCCGTCGACGTGCGCGACGCCCACGCCCTCGTGGTCGAGGGATTCGATGACCGCTTCGCTCAAGCGCCTACGACTCGCACTGGGTCCTGAGCGTCCCGAAGGTCTGGCGCTGGATCGCCTTCGTCACCGTCACGCCGTTGACGGTATAGCTCATGGTTCCCGCGTTCCCGTTCGTGAAGGTGAACGACATCGTGCCCACCGGCGTGGCGCTGATTCCCGGCCACGGGCTTGCGTTGAACGGTGGCCCGCTCGTGCGATAGAGCGTCCCCGAGTACGAAATGGAGCTCGAGGACGCCGCGGTCTGCACGCCGTCCGACATCACGAGCCACATGCCCTGGCCGCCGGAGCCATAGGTGAAGAGCGTCGCGAAGAGCGTGTCGCCCTGGTGCGCGATGTTGACGCCCCAGCCCGACTCGTTGGGGTTCCACCACAGGTCCTGGAAGTTGATCGCCCAGCTACGGTCGAATGCCGACCACGTGCAGTTGGGCGCCGGGTTCGCGAAGGCTTGCCGCGTGATGCTCTTCGTGACCTGGGTGCCGTTGTAGGAGTAGGTCATCGTGGCGGAGCTTGCACCGGTGAAGGTGAGGCGCATCGTCCCGACCGTCGAAGCCACCACGGCGTTCGGATCGAACGGCGCCGCGTCGAACGCCGGGCCGGTCGTGCGGTAGAGCGATCCGAGGTAGGTGCCATCGGCCTGCCGCGCCCCGTTCGACATGACCAGCCACATCGGGGCGCCCGTCGCGTCGTACGTGAAGAGCGTGGCGAAGATGATGTTGTCCTGGTGGTTGAGGTTCACGCCCCAGCCGGATTCGGCGGGGTTCCACCAGAGGTCGGTGTAGTTCGTGTCGAGGTGGTCGGCGCGCATGCGCAGGTTGTAGGCGCCCGTGCCGGCGGGTTCCCAGTGCGCCACCTGCAGGTAATAGGTTCCCGGACCGAGCCGTTGCGTGAGGCCGAAGTGATTGCTGGACATCTGCGCGTCGTCGTTCACCGCGATCTCGGAGCCCGTCGAGTCGAGCAGCGTCCCGACGGTATCGAGGTTGGCGCCCTCGGTCCATGCGCTCACCCAGGCGTTCGTCTGCAGCTCCAGGCGAAAGATGTCGATGTCGCCCGCGTAGTCGATGTGGCGGTTGTCGAGGGCGTACGGGGTCGCGCGGATATCCAGCGTGTCCGCGGGATCCGGCGGCGCGCCGAACAGGTCCTGCGCCCGGTTCGGGGCGTCGTCCGGGGCACGCCCGGCGATGGTGATGTACGGCTCGATCTCGGGCTCGAGGATCTCGAAGCGGCTGTAGGCGGCCGTTTCATTCAGGTCGGCGCAGCTCATGCCGCCGGCGCTGTTGTTCGTGCTGGTGCCGGTCAGGATGCCGCGCAGCTGCAGGCTGCCGTTCGCCATCGTGAACAGGCCCGATCCGCTCGACCCGCCCTGGATGATGCCGCGGCTGAAGTTCACGCCGTACATGAGTTGCGGGCGATCGTTGAAGACCACCTGGTCGCTCACGACGCTTCCGACGGCGTAACGCGCGGTGTCGCCTTCGGGGTGGCTCACGCTCACGATCGCATCCCCGTTGGCGAGGTGGGCCGGATTCCATCCCGAGTACACCGCTGCCTCGGGCGGCTGCTGGTGCATCAGGAGCAGCGTCGAGTCGTCGTTGAAGTTGGTGAAGACGAGCTGCATGCCGCCGCTGGTCTGCACCCGCGCGGGCGGGAAGCCCTGTTCGGGGCAGGCGGCGTTCGAGTCGTAGAACCACCACGCCGCGATGGTGCTCGCACTCAGGGCGTTGTCGACGCAGTGGTTCGCCGTGAGCAGGTAGGGCGCGGGGAATTTCTCGGTGTTGATGAGCGTGGCCGAGCAGAGGAATCCGGAGCCGCCGTCGATGAACGAGATGCGCACCGCGGACTTGTCGCGCTCCGCGATCGCATCCGCCACACCCGCGCCGAGCAGCGCATCGGAGGGAGCGCACATCGTCTCGAGGGTGCAGGTGCCCGCGGCCTTGGGCAGGATCGGCGTGTCGACGTGCAGCACCGCGCCGATGCGCACCGCGTCGTCATTGCCGGGAAGGACGCGGCTGAAGAGCTCGATCACCTGCGAGGAGCCGTCGGTCCACGGCGTCCACGCCTCGGGACCCAGCTCCGGATCGAGGCGCATCGTCTCGACGCGGCCGTCGTCGCCCTGGACGCGCAGCTCCATGGAGCCCGGCATCGTCCCCAGGTCGAGGCGAACGCGCAGGGCGAGCGCGCCGGCGGAGGTGGCGCGCACCTTCGCCGCGAAGCCGCCGGCCACGGAAACCCATCGAGCGATGCGCACGGGCGCCTCGAGCGAACGAACGCTTCCGATGCGCCACGGGCCCTGCGGATTGCGTGCGGGTGCGGCCTTCTCGACCGGCGTGGGCAGCGATACCACATCCACGGGAGCGAGTCGCGGCGCGCGGAACGTGGGAGAGAGCGGGGCGATCACCGGAAGCGCGACGCGCGACGGCATTCCCTGCGAGGGCGTTGCGGGAGCTGCGGCGGCGCAGGGGAGCGTCGCGGCCGTCACGAGTGCTGCGATTAGGCGCTGGATCATGGCGAAAAGCGGTGGATTTTCAGAGGGTTATGTTACCATAAGGAATCGTCCGGGAACGCTCCCAACACCCCCCGCAAGTCCTTGATCAAGTTCTGCAATTCCTGCGGCGCGACCGTCACCCACCGCGTTCCCGACGGCGACACGCTCACCCGCGCGGTCTGCGAGGCGTGCGGCTTCATCCAGTACGAAAATCCGAAGGTCGTCGTGGGCTGCATCGCGACGTGGGGTGATCGCATCCTCATGTGCCGGCGCGCGATCGAGCCGCGCTACGGCCTGTGGACGCTGCCCGCGGGCTTCATGGAGAACGAGGAGACCGCGGCCGAAGGCGCGATGCGCGAGGCGCTGGAAGAGGCGCGCGCGAAGATCGAGATCGACGATCTCTACACGGTGTTTTCCGTGCCGCACATCAGCCAGGTGCACATGATGTTCCGCGCGCGCCTGCTGAACGAGGACTACGGGCCGGGACTGGAGAGCCTCGAGGTGAAGCTCGTCTCCGCCGAGGAGATTCCCTGGGACAAGCTCGCCTTCACGGTGGTGCGCCGCACGCTCGAGCACTTCCTCGAGGACCGCGAGCGCGGCGCCTTCGTGCCGCATTTCGGCGACCTGCGCACGCCGGTGCGCTGAGGCCTCAGCGCGGAACCAGCGCGCCCGTCCGCTTGCGCTCCCACGGCGTGACCACCTCGCGCCGCGACCACAGCAGGAACCGGCCCAGCTCCGGATCGGGATGTTCCCGTTGGAGCGCCTCGACGCCCTCCATGGACAGGCACGACAGCTTCGCGACTTCGCGCAGGCCGGGTAGCGCCGCGACCACGACACGCATGTTGCACGCCGTCGCGATGTCTTCGGCGCAGAACCAGAGCCGGCCGCCTTCCTCGAGCACGCGGACCTGCACGTTGTTGAACGCGTAGTAGCGCCCGTGCCAGTCTTCGAGCGGCTTGCGCCACAGCCAGGCCATTCCGTCGTGCGTGAGCTCGACCAGCGGCCGCGCGATGGCCACGCCGATGAGGGGACACGAGAACACGAGCGCCAGGAGGCCCCATGCGCGCTCGCCGAGCTTCCAGCCGGCCCACGTGATCAGCGCGCAGCCGGCGACGCCGAAGAAGAGACGCACGAGGAAGAACGTCCAGTTCGGCATGTTCGACATTCACGCCACCTGGAGGACTTCCCTTTCCGCGATCACGAACACCTGGTCGCCGGCGCGCGGACGGACCACCGCGCTGCCGGTGAACGCGCCGAACGCGGGCAGCACGCCGCAGCGCGCCGCGAACCAGAAGCACGGCAGGCGCAGCGACGCCTCGCCGCTCGCCGACAGGCGCACCGCCGGATGGATGTGGCCCGCGAGCGCATAGCCGCGCCGCGCTCGGTCCCGGCTCGTGGTTGAGCACGAAGGGCCCGAGCGACTCGCCCGCCTCGACGCACGCCACGTTCCATTCGCCCGGCGGATCGCCCGCCTTCTTGTCGTGGTTGCCGCGCACGATCGTGAGCGCGACCGACTTGCGCTGCTCCCGCCACGACGCGAAGCGCTCGAGCGTGCGCGGCGCGCGCCCTTCCGCGCTGTGGAGGAAATCGCCGAGGAAGACGACGTGGCGCGCCGCGTGCGATCGAGCGCGCTCCCGAGCCGCTCCACGTTCTCGGTCGTGGTGCCCGAAGGCAGCGGGATGCCGGCGTGCCGGAAGCTCGCCGCCTTGCCGAGGTGGAAGTCGGCGACGAAGAGCGTCCTGCGCGCGGGCCAGAACGCGGCGCGCTCGGCAAGCAGCACGAGCTTCTCGCCGGCGATTTCGCAGGGCGTCATTGGAAGAGGTCCTGCTGGGTTCCCGATGAATGGGTCCCCGACGGCTCGGGGACGACGTCGCTGGGCAACGTCGCCTTGTCGTACTCGAGCTGCATGCGCCGCACGCGATCCGCGAGCTTCTCGCTCGTGAGCTTCTCGCGGAACCGGCTCACCATGATCGGGAACGCGAACGGCGAGGGCTTGTGGGTCTGGCGCAGCAGCACGGGCGTGGATCCCATGCGCCGCAGCCCGTCGGCCAGCCGCGAGAACTCGAGCTGGCGCTCGAGCACCTCGCGCTCCGCCTGCCCCAGCAGCGGGATTCGACGGGTCCCAGCGCGCGAACACCTCGTAGATGAGGCCGCTCGTCGCCTGCACCTGGCGATTCGTCTTCGGCTGCCCGGGATAGCCCTGGAACACGAGGCCCGCCACGCGCGCGATCTCGCGGAACTGGCGCTTCGAGAGCTCCGCGGCGTTGAGGCTCGCGAGCATGTCCTCGAGGAGGTTCTCGGTCGAGAAGCAGCCCGCCCTTGAGCAGCGGCAGGAGCTCGAAGCGCTCGCGGGCGAGCAGCTCGAAGCCGTAGTCGGTGAACCCGAGCGAGAACGTCGCCGCCTTGTGTCGTCCGATGCGATAGGCGAGCAGCGCCGAGAGGCCCAGGTGCACGGAGCGCCCCTCGAACGGATAGAAGAAGATGTGGTGGCCCTCGCGCGTCTGCGTCTGCTCGACGAGGATCTCGTTGCGCGCGCGGCACGCGCGACCACGCGTTCTGCAGCTTCAGCAATCGCGAGACCGCCTTCATCTCCGGCTCGTTCTCGCGCCGCTCGACGTGCAGCTCGAGGAGCTCGCGGATGCCTTCGGCCACCTCGCTCGAGAGCGGGCAGCGTCCGCCGTCCCAGCGCGGGATCACCGCGGAGCCGGGCTTGCCGGGCCGGACGTACGCGGTCATGTTCTCGACGCGGATGAACTCGAGGAGATGCCCCGCGAACACGAACGTGTCGCCCTTGGCGAGGCGCGCGATGAACGATTCCTCGACGTTGCCCAGGCGCTTGCCGCTCAGGTAGCGAATGTCCACCGCGGCCTCGGAGACGATGGTGCCGATGGACATGCGGTGGCGCTTGGCGATGGCGGCGTCCTTCACGCGCCAGGTGCCGTCCTCGTCGCGCACGACCTTGTGGTAATCGGAATAGGCCTTGAGCGCGTCGCCGCCGCGCGTCACGAAGTCCAGCGCCCACTGCCACTCGGCGTCGGAGAGATCGCGGTACGCGCGCGTGCTGCGGACTTCCGCCTTCAACGCTTCCGCATCGAAACCCTCTCCCGCGGCGATCGTCACGAGGTGCTGCGTGAGGAGGTCGAGCGGGCGGTCGACGGGTTGCCGCGACTCGATGCGCCCGGCCATCGCGGCGCGCCGCGCGGCCGCCGCCTCGACGAACTCGAGCGCGTGCGACGGCACGCAGGTCACGCGGCTCACCTGCCCCGGCGCGTGGCCCGAGCGGCCCGCGCGCTGCAGCAATCGCGCGACCCCCTTGGCGCTGCCGATCTGCAGCACGCGCTCCACCGGCGAGAAGTCCACGCCCAGGTCGAGGCTCGAGGTGGCGACCACGGCCTTGAGCTTGCCCTCCTTGAGCCCGTTCTCGACCCACTTGCGCACGTCCGAATCGAGCGAGCCGTGATGCAGGCCGATCAGGCCCGCCCATTCCGGCTTCGCCTCGAGCAGCGCCTGGTACCAGATCTCCGCCTGACGATCGCACGTTGGTGAAGACGAGCGTCGAGCGCGACGACTCGATCGCCTCCACCACGTGGTCCAGCATCGCGATGCCCGAGGTGGCCCGCCCACGGGAACTTGTCCACCTCGGGCGGGATGAGCGTGTCGATGGCGACCTGCTTGTCGCTGACGCCTTTCACGACTCTCGCCCTCCCTTGGGAGAGGGCCGGGGAGAGGGTCGAACCGAGCAACCGCTCCACCGCCTCGTCGATGTTCCCCAGCGTCGCCGATAGCCCCCACGTCCGCAGCTTCGGGTTCCATTTGCGCAACCGTGCCAGTGCCAGCTCCGTCTGCACGCCGCGCTTGTTGCCGAGCAGCTCGTGCCATTCGTCCACCACCACGAGCCGCAGCTCCGAGAGCTTCTCGCGCGCGTCGGCGTTGGAGAGCATGAGCGAGAGGCTCTCGGGCGTGGTGACGAGCGCCGAGGGCAGGCGGCGCGCCTGCTTCGCGCGCTCGGCGCTCGACGTGTCGCCCGTGCGCAGTCCCACCGTCCACGGCACGCCGAGGCCCTCGATCGCGCGGTTCATGGAGAGCACGGTGTCCGCCGCGAGCGCGCGCATCGGCGTGATCCAGAGCACGCGCAGGGCGGGCGCTCCCTCCCCCTGGGGGAGGGCCGGGGAGAGGGAAAGCGCCCTCCTCCATCCATTCCGCCAGCGGCCCCAGCCACGCGGCGAGCGTCTTGCCGCTGCCGGTGGCCGAATGCACCATGCCCGATTCGCCGTCGAGATACGCGTTCCAGACCTCGCGCTGGAAGTCGAAGGCGCGCCACCCGTTGGCGGCGAACCATGCTTCGAGGCGGTCGAGGCCGGCGCGCGGGAAGCGGTCGCTCAGGATTCCCATGGAGGGCGGTTGGCGATGCGCAGGAGCACTCCGAAAGCATACGCGAAGCCCGCGCCGGACAGGTGTTTTTATGTTGACATGTCATCATAATATCGCTATGATCGGGCGATGAAGACGCTTCCCCGCACGCGCCGCGGACGCCCCCGGACCTCGGCGCTTACTCGCAACGAGCAGCTTCGCGCGGCCAAGAGGGCGCAGCGCGCGCGCGAACGCAAGGCGGGCCTCGCCGCGGTGCAGCTGCGCATGCCGGCGGAGGAAGCGGAGCGCCTTCGCGTCGCGGCTCAGGCCGCGGATTTCCACGAGGCCCTGGACGAGTTCCTGGGCCAGATGGTCGTCGACATTCGGCGATACCCGCGCCTTCGGGAGCTCGCATGGAATCGGGCCGATCGCTGGGTGCCGGCACAAGAGGCGCTGGCGCTGTACGAGCGCAACTGGCGCTTCGTCGAGCCCGGGCGCCTCGGCAAGGACGAAGCGCGCCTGATCGATCGCTTGAAGGACCGGTTCGGCGGCGGCGTGATCAATGCGTAATGCCGCGTTCAAGCGGCCCGGCCATCGGCAGGTCGCCGACGTCCTGGCGAAGCTGGACCGCTCCTTCCTGGCGCGCACCCGATGCTACTTCGGGGGAGGCACCCGCATCGTCCTCGAGCTGGGCGAGTACCGGGAGTCGAGGGACATCGACTTCCTGTGTTCCGACCGCGAGGGATACCGGCTGCTGCGCGAGACCGTGTCCGGCGACTCCCTCGGGCCCGTCGCCAAGGGTCGGATCGCCCTCGCCAGGGACGTGCGCGCCGACCAGTACGGCATTCGCACGTTCATCGGAGACGATACGGGCCGCCTCAAGTTCGAGATCGTTCGCGAAGCGCGGATCGACCTCGAAGGCGAGGATATCGGGATGGTGCCGGTGCCCTCCCTCACCCGGAGGCACTGCTTCGCGGAGAAATTCCTGGCGAATGCGGATCGAGGGCTCGACACGTCGACGCTTTCCAGGGACATCGTCGACCTGGCGTTCATGATGGAAGGCTGGTCGAAAGCGGACGCGGAAGCCGGCATGGCGATCGCTCGTGCCGCCTACGGCCAATCCGTGCCGCGCGCGCTGGCCGCGGTCACGAGCAAGATGCGGGAGGACAAGGCGTACCGCAATCGGTGCGTCGAAGGGCTTGCCGTCGGCGACACCGCGTCGATGGCAGCCGGGCTCAAGGCGCTCGCCGCGTTCGCATAGCCCAGCGGGTCACGCCGACCCTATCCGTCTCGCGGCGCGAATCGTGTTCGCGTGGATCGCGACGCTGTCCTCGATGTCGTGCGCGTAGCCACCGGCCATCGCGATCGCGACCGGGATGCCGCGGGCGTGCAGCGTCGCGAGCACGTGCTCGTCGCGGCGCGCCAGACCGCGCTTCGTGAGCTTGAGGCGCCCCAGCCGGTCGCCCTCGTACGGATCGGCGCCCGCGAGGTAGAAGACGAGCTGCGGGCGCGCGCGCTCGAGCGTCTCGTCCAGGCCGCGCTCGAGGTGCCAGAGGTATTCGTCGTCGCCCGTGCCGTCGGCCAACTCGACGTCGAGGTCGCTCGCCTCCTTGACGAACGGGAAGTTGCGCGCGCCGTGGATGGAGAACGTGAAGATGGCGTCATCGCCCGCGAAGATGGCCGCCGTGCCGTTGCCCTGGTGCACGTCGCAATCGACGATCGCGATGCGCGTGAGGCCCGCCTCGGCCTGCATCGCGCGCGCGGCGATGGCGGCATCGTTGAAGACGCAGAAGCCCTCGCCCCGGTCGCGGAAGGCGTGGTGGGTGCCGCCGGCGAGGTTGGCGGACCAGCCGGTGGCGAGCGCCTCGCGGGCCGCGGCCAGCGTCGCCCCGCTGGAACGGCGCGAGCGCTCCACCATGCGCTCCGACCACGGAAAGCCGATCGCCTTCTGCTCGGCCGCCGTCAGCGCGCCTTCCGTCATACGTGAAGGCCCCTTGCCCCCAGTGATTGCGATGACTACAATGATTGCACTGATATCACACCGGGCGGCCATGGCGAACATCATCATCCGCAACCTGGACGAGCAGACGAAGCAGCGCCTGCGCGTGCGCGCCGCGCACCACAAGCGCTCGATGGAGGAGGAGGCGCGCATCATCCTGCGCAGCGCCCTGGGCGAGGAGCCGAAGGCCGCCCGCAACCTCGCGGACGCCATTGCGGCGCGCTTCCGGCCGCTGGGCGGCGTGGAGTTGGGCCAGCCCGAGCGCGAGCCGATCCGCGAGCCCCCGAAGCCGCGCCGATGATCGTCGTCGACACGAACGTGCTCTCCGAGCTGATGCGGGCGTCCCCGGCCGAGCCCGTCGTGCGCTGGATGGCGGCGCAGCCGGCGCGGGCGGTGTACACCACGACCATCACGCAGGCGGAGATCCTCTACGGCATCCTGTCGCTTCCATCGGGGAAGAAGCGCGACGCGATCCGGGCCGCCGCCGAGGCGATGTTCGCGACCGAGTTCGATGGGCGGATCCTGTCCTTCGACACGGCCGCCGCATCGGCCTACGCGCGCATCGCGGCCGATCGTCGTCGTGCCGGTAAGCCGATCTCGCATTTCGACGCGCAGATCGCAGCGATCGTGCTGAGCGAGAGAGCTGAGCTCGCGACGCGGAACGTCGCCGACTTCGAGGGTTGTGGAATCCGGGTAACGAATCCCTGGGCCGCCTGAGGGCCGAGGCCAGCCGCCTCTGCACTCGGACTAGCTGAATCGAAAATGACTTTTGTTGGATTTTTGGCGGCCGCGTAAACCCCACCGGCGCAGGTAGGATGAGCATGACCCGTTTTCTGCTACCCCGTCGCCTCGATGCCCTTCGCCTATTACGACAACCTCTCCGCCGCCCGCCAGCGGACCTACCGCAAGAGCGATGCGATCCGGCGCGTGGCGCTGCCCGACGCGGCGGCGCTCATCGCGCTCGCGCGCGCCGTCGAAACAGACCTCGAGAGCGCCTCGCGCGCGGGCGTCGAGAACGCCTGCCAGGCGCTGGTCGACGCGATCAACGCGCAGCTCGCGACACCCGCGGCGCGCGTGCGCGTGCTCGAGCGCCGTCCCGCCAATTCCGGCGGCGAGCTCCAGGGACTCTACGAGCCGGACGAGGTGACGGGGGGGCCGCGCGCATCACGGTCTGGATGCGCACCGCGCAGCGCGTGCAGGTGGTCAAGTTCCGCACGTTCCTGCGCACGCTCATCCACGAGGTCTGCCACCACCTGGATTACGAGCTGCTAAAGCTGCCGGAGACCTTCCACACCGAGGGCTTCTACGCCCGCGAGTCGGCGATGGTCAGGGAGTTTCTGGGCGAAGCGTCCGCTTCAGCACCAACGTACGTGTGTGCCGCGGCGATCGACTCCCTCCGCGTCGGGATCGTGATGTACTGCACCTTCGCCCAGCGCTCGGCGAAGCTCGCGTACCAGGGCGAGAGCACGTTTCCCGACTGGCCGGTCGATTGCATGAAGACGGAGCGGTCCAGGTCGGCCAGGTCGTAGATCGCCCGCAGGCTGGGAGCGTGGCGATTGGCGAACGGGCGCTCCTCGTCGCCGATGAGGAAGTGGCCCACGTTCACCGTGTACGAATCGCCCGGCGTGTCTCCGGCGACACGTTGAAGAAGCGCGGCCGATGAACGGCACGAAGCCGAAGGGACGGTGGTCGCCCGCGGCGCGGTGCGCCTCGCCCCATTCCCACCTGGTCCTGCGCCCCATATCGCCGCTCCAGGTCCTGCCGCCGAAGCGTCGAATGCGCGCGACGCCTGTAGGCGCAGCTCTCCCGCGCTTTGCGTGCGCACGTCGTCGCACCAGCGCGCCTCGCCGTGCTCGTCCTTCATCACCGCGATCATGAAGGTCGCCCGCTGGTCCCACGAATCGCGGAAGAGCGTCTCCCAGCTCGTCGGCGTAGACCAGGCGCGTGAGCTCGCGGTACCAGCCCTCGAAGGCGAGCGGCGCCCTCGAATGCATGGCCATGTCGCCCTTCCATCCCGCGAGCAATGCCTGCGCCTTGCGTCCCGCGTCGGTGGCGGGCTTCGCCGCACGGGCCACGGGCAGCAGCTCCCGCGCGAGGCGCGAGAGGCGTATCGGCCTGCATCGCCTCGAACGTGCGCGAGCGAATGCTTCGGGGCTTCGATGCGAGCAGCTCCTCGATGCGATGCGCGCGGTACGGCGGGAACCAGTCCACGGAAATGAACGGCTTGTAGCCCGGCGGGGTCATTTCTGGTTGGCCGTGACGATGCGCCCGCTCGGGGGATCGATGAGCGCGGGCATGTTTCTCGAACGGGATGAATCCCTGCCAATCGTACTTCGCGTCCCATCCCGGCACCGGGCTCCCGCCCCATCGCCACGTTGTCCGCGCGGCGTACCGGGACCAGCGCGGGGGCGATGAACCCGATGTGTCCCTCGCGATCGGCGAACACGATGTTCTGGTGGGGCGCGTGGAAGTCGCGCAGCGCCTCGACGAACTCGGTCGCGGTTGCGCGCGCGGTCCATGGCGAACCCGGCGCGCATCACGGCGTTGCGCTCGGTGAGCGCGGCCCATTGCGATCGCGATCACGCAGCCCCGCGGTGCGGCTTGCGCCGCGCCGTTTCACCGCGTCGGAGATCACGGGCCCGTGGCGGGTCGATCGCACGCGGATGCGCCGCTCCTCCCGCCCACGCGGATCACCTCTTCGCGCACTTCGAACTTCGGGCCTTTCCGGTGGGCGTCACGTAGCTCTCCGGATCCCCGGGGACCACGCGCTCCACGAAGAGGTCCTGGGTGTCGCTGTTGGTGGTCGTCATGGACCAGGCGAGGTCGTCGTTGTGCCCCAGGACCACGAACGGCACGCCCGGCAGCGTGCCGCCCACCGCGTTGCCCGAGGGCGTGGACAGGTGCGCGAGGTACCAGAGCGACGGCGCCTGCAGGCCCAGGTGGGGATCGTTGGCGAGCAGCGGCTTGCCGGACTCGGTGTGCGCCCCCGAGACGACCCAGCTGTTGGATCCGATCGCTTCCCCCGGCTGCGGGTAGGCCGCGAAGAGCGCATCCACCGCGGCGCGCTGGCGGCATAGAGGCGCGAGAAGTCCGGCAGCGGCGCGGGCTTGTCACCCGGATAGGGCGGCAGGAATTCTCGCCGGCGCGCTCCGCTCCCAGCTTCGAGGCGAAGCGCATGCGCGCGAGCTCGATGCGCCAGTTGGACGAGAGGTCCCACGCCATCACGAGCAGCCAGCCATGGTGTCGGCGGGCTTCCACGCTCGGGCTTCACCCGGAAGGCCTGGAACTCGACCGGCAGCACCGGATCCTGGCCGAGGAATGCGTTCACGCCCGCGGCATAGGCCTCGGCATTGGCGCGCGTTTCGCGGATCCATGCGTTCGCACGATGCGATCGGCCATCGCGCGCGATGCCGAGGGTGCGCATGAGGCGATCGACGTCGAAGGCGCGCTCGCCGAGGATCTCCGCGAGCCGTCCCTGGGCGATCGCGGCGCTGGAACTCCATCTGCCAGAGCGCGATCCTGCGCGTGCATGTAGCCCATCGCGAACCAGCCGTCGCGCTCGCTCCTGCGCGAAGATGTGCGGCACGCCTTCGTTGTCCCGCACGACTCGACCGCGCGCCCGAGGCCCTGCACCTGACGTTTCCCGTCCATCTGTGGCAGCGACCTCCTCCACGCCTATATCGCGACGGCGGCCAGCGCGAGCAGCAGCAACGCCCGAGGAAGATCTTGGCGGCGAGCTTCAACGATGCAAATCGAGGACAGACCCCTTTCCCTGCGGAATCCGTTCCATCAAGGAAATGCGGTCTTCCCGCGACTTCAAGGCAGCGGAGCGGTCTTCAGGACTTCCTCGAACGGTGGTCATGCCCTGCGCGATCTTGGTGGCGCCGGAGACGCGCAGCGGCCGCATGCCGGTCTTGTACGCGACCTGGGTGAGCGCGGCGAGGTCCGTCGTGCTCGCCGATGTGGGGCGCATCTCGCGCGTGACCTGCATGATCTCGTAGATGCCGATGCGGCCGAGGTAGCCGGTGTTGCGGCACTCGATGCATCCCACCGGGCGATAGATGTGCTCCGGCGGCGGGCGCCTTGAACGGCGAGCACAGGGTGCTCCACAGCTTGAGCTCCTCCTCGCGCTTGAAGGGCACCTTCTCCTTGCAGTGGGGGCAGAGCGTGCGCACGAGGCGCTGCGCCATCACGCCCAGCATGGTCGAGTTGAGCAGGTAGCGCGGGCGCGCCGAGGTCCAGCAGCCGCGTGATCGACGTGGGCGCGTCGTTGGTGTGCAGCGTCGACAGCACGAGGTGGCCGGTGAGCGCCGCCTGGATCGCCATGTCCGCGGTCTCGCGGTCGCGGATCTCGCCCACCATGATGATGTCCGGGTCCTGGCGCATCAGCGCGCGCACGCCGGTGGCGAAGGTGAGGTCGATCTCCGGCTGCACCTGCATCTGGTTCAGGCGCGGATCGATCATCTCGATCGGATCCTCGATGGTGCAGACGTTCACCTCGGGCGTGGCGAGCTGCTTCAACGTCGTGTAGAGCGTCGTCGTCTTTCCCGAGCCCGTCGGGACCGGTCACCAGCAGGATGCCGCCCGGCTGCTTGATGAGGCGCTGCCACGTCTCGTGCTCGTCCTGGGTGAAGCCCAGGTCCTTGAAGTCGCGCATCAGGACTTCGGGATCGAAGATGCGCATCACGAGCTTCTCGCCGTGGGCGGTGGGAAGCGACGAGAGCCTCAGCTCGATCTCCTCCCCGTCGGGCATGCGCGTCTTGATGCGCCCGTCCTGGGGCCGGCGCTTCTCCACCACGTCCATGCGCCCGAGGATCTTGATGCGCGCCACCATCGCCTGGAGCACGGGATACGGGCACCTGGTAGACCTCGTGCAGCACGCCGTCGATGCGGAAGCGCAGGATGCCCACGTCCCGGCGCGGCTCGAGGTGGATGTCGCTCGCCCGCTGGTCGAAGGCGTACTGCCAGAGCCAGTCGACCAGGTGCACGATGTGGTGGTCGTTGGCGTCGAGGGTGCGGCCCGCCTTGCCCAGCTCCACCAGCTGCTCGAAGTTGCTGAGTCCCGCGACCGCCGGCACGCCCGCCGCCTCGGCGCGCTTCATGCTCTTGGCGAGGTTGAAGAACTCGCCCTGGTAGCGCTCGATGTCGATGGGGTTGGACATCACGCGCTTGATCGTGAGGCGCAGCATCTGGGAGAGCTCCGGCTCCCAGCTCGACATCAGCGGCTCGCTCGTGGCGATGGTCACCTCGCGCCCGCGTCACCTCCACCGGCAGGATGCCGCGGCGCTGGGCGTACTCCGAAGACATCACCTGGGTCACCGCCCGCAGGTCGATCTTGAGCGGGTCGATGTGATAGAAGGGCAGCTCGCGCTGCGCCCCGCGAGCCACTCCGTGAGCACTTCCGCCGTGAGGACCGGCTGCGGGGCCTTAGCGAGCGCCAGCCGCGCTTCCGAGATCACCACCACCGGGTGCCGCGCGCCGCCGCCGGCGAAGCGCGCATCGTGCATCGATCTTGGTCACCGCGTCGGCGCGCGACGAGGCCGTCCTCCACCAGCCAGTCGAGGACCTCCCGCAGCTGGAGCTTGCGGTCGACGCGCGAGGTCGGGCGTGACGGTGGCCATGGGGGAATTATGGCTGATCAGTTCCCGGCCAGGGGATTGCCGGGGTCGTCCCAGCTCTTCGGATCCTCGAGGGGCTCGAGGTGGGTGAGGACCTCGACGTGGGGCAGGCTGCGACTGGATCTCGTTCTCGAGATGCTCGACGAGGTCGTGGCCCGTCCTGGATGCTCATCCCGCCCGGCAGCAGCACGTGCACGTCGACGAAGCTCTTGGCACCCGCCATGCGCGTGCGCAGCGCATGGTAGTCGCCGCCCTGGCCGCGCAGCGTCTCCAGCACCGTCGACGATCGCCGCGCGGTCGCCTCGGGCACCGCGCGGTCCATCAGGCCTTCGAAGGAGCGGGCCATGAGGTGCCAGCCGGTCCACAGGATCTGGATCGCGACCGCGAAGCGCCACCAGCGGATCCAGGCGCAGCCATCCCGTCCATTGCACGAGCACCACGCCCACGAACACGCCCGCGGTGGTCCAGACATCGGTGAGGAGGTGCCGCGCGTCCGCTTCGAGCGTGATCGAGCGGTGCGTGCGCGCCGCGCGCAGCATCACCCACGCGCACGCGGCATTGGCGATGGCGGCGAGCACCGAAAGCGCCAGGCCCGGCTCACCTGCTCGATCGGCTGCGGATGCATGAGGCGCGGGAATCGCGGTCCACACGATGCCGCCCGACGGCCACGAAGATGAGCGCGCCCTCGATGCCGCTCGAAAAGTATTGCGCCTTCTCGTGGCCGAAGTTGTGCTCGCGGTCGGGCCGGCCTGCGCGTACGTGAGCACGCCCAGGGCGACCAGCGCCGCGACGATGTTGACCACCGCCTCCACCGCGTCGGAGAGCAGGCCCACGGAGCCCGTGAGGAAGTACGCCGCGAACTTGAGGATGATCGTGACGATCGAGGTGGCGAGCGAAAGCCACGCGTAGAAGGTCGGCGCGCGCACGCTCACGGCCGTCCCTGCCCTTGCGCCGCGCCGGCGGCCTCGGCCGCCGGATGAGCCGCGCCCCCTCCTGCACGACGAAGCGCTCGAACGCCTCGGCGATGCGAGGCAGCGTGCGCTCGCGGCGGTGCACGACGTACCACTGGCGCATGACGGGAAATCCTTTCACGGCGACGACGGCCAGGCGGCCGAGAGCCAGCTCCTGCTGCACCGCGTGCGCGGAGAGGAATCCTAACCCGAAGCCGGCGGCCACGGACTGCTTGATCGTCTCGTTGCTCGCGATCTCCATCTCGATGCGCGGCACCACGCCCGACTCCGAGAACGCCTGGTCCATGGCGAGCCGCGTGGCCGATCCCGGCTCGCGCGAGATGAGCGGCTCGCGCGCCACCTCCTCGAGACTGACCGAGCGCTTGCGCGCGAGCGGTGCCCGGGCGCGGCCACGATCACGTGCGGATGGGGCGCGAACGGCTGGCGGCGAAAGCGGGCTGCGTCGGGGGTTGGCTCATCACCGCGAGGTCGATCTCGTGGGCGGCGAGGCGCGCGAGGAGCTCCTCGCGGTTGCCCACGGTGAGGCGCGCCCGGATGCGCGGTGGCGCGCCCGGAACGCGGCGATGAGCCACGGCAGGAAGTAGTCGCCCGGCGTTGATCACCGCGACGTCGAGCAGGCCCTGCTCCAGCGAGCCCAGGCCGGCGATCGCCTCCTCGGAGGCGCGGATGTGGCACAGGATCCCGCGCGTGTGGGCGAGCACCTCGTCGCCCGCCTGCGTGAGCTTCAGGCGCCGCCCGACGCGCTCGAAGAGCGCCGCGTGCGCATGGCCCTCGAGCTGGCGGATCTGGATCGACACCGCGGGCGGCGTGAGGTGCAGCTCCTCGGCGGCGCGGGTGAGGGAGAGGTGGCGCGCCGCGCTCTCGAACACGCGCAGCTGCCGGAGGGTGGCGTTCTTCATTAAGTGATCGCTTAACGAACCCGTAAAGACATTTTACTTTCGTTTAATGTCCGGCGGGAATAGCCTGAATCCCATGACCCCGACCGCCAATCCATCAACCGCGCCTTCCTCGAGCTCTGGGCCTGCGCTTCCAGTGGGACGAGCGCGACTGGGCGGTGCTCGGCGCCATGCCCGACCTGCGCTCGCAGCTGGGCTACTAGCTCCCGCGGCACCAGCCGCACCTGCTCGCCGTCTACGACGCCGAGTTCCTCGGCCGCCTGATCGAGGAGCGCATCGCCTCGCCCGACTCCGCGCCTCGGCATGGAGGCCCACGGCCGCCTCTAGGCCGGTCACGCCTTCGGCCCTGGCTCGCGGAAGTGCTCCAGCGCCTCGGGGTTGGCCAGCGCCTCGAGGTTCTTCACCGGCTGGCCGTGCACCACCGCGCGCACGGCGAGCTCCACGATCTTGTTGCTCTTGGTGCGCGGGATGTCGGGCACCTGGAGATCACCGCGGGAACGTGGCGCGGCGTGGTGTTGGCGCGGATCGTCTCCCTGATCTTGCGGACCAGCGCCTCGTCCAGCTTGAGCCCGTCGCGCAGCCGCACGAAGAGCACCACGCGCACGTCCTTCTGCCAGTCCTGGCCGATCACGATCGACTCCACGACCTCGTCCAGCTTCTCCACCTGGCGGTAGATCTCGGCCGTGCCGATGCGCACGCCGCCCGGGTTGAGCACCGCATCCGAGCGGCCGTAGATCACCATGCCGCCGTGCTTCGTGAGCTCGCACCAGTCGCCGTGGCGCCAGACGCCGGGATACTTGTCGTAGTAGGCGGCGCGATACTTCTCGCCGTCGGGATCGTTCCAGAAACCGAGCGGCATCGTGGGGAACGGCGCGGTGCAGACGAGCTCGCCCTTCTGGCCCACGGGCAGCGCGCGCCCCGCGTCGTCGAACACCTCGACCTTCATCCCCAGCATGCTGCACTGCAGCTCGCCGCGCCACACCGGCAGGATCGGGCAGCCGCCCGCGAAACAGGCCACGAGGTCGGTGCCGCCGCTGATGGACGAGAGGCAGATGTCGCCTCTTCACGTGCGCGTAGACGTAGTCGAAGCCCTCCGGGGCCAGCGGGGAGCCGGTCGAGAACATGGTGCGCAACTCCGGCAGCTCGTGGGTGTGCATCGGGTCGAGCGCCCACCTTCGCGGCGGAATCGATGAACTTGGCCGACGTCCCGAAGTGCGTCATGTCGCTCGGCGGCCGCGAGGTCGAAGAGCACGTGGCCGCGCGCGGCGAAGGGCGATCCGTCGTAGAGGAGCAGCGCCGCGCCGGCCGCGAGCGCCGACACGAGCCAGTTCCACATCATCCAGCCGCAGGTCGTGAAGTAGAAGAGCCGGTCGCCCGGCTTGAGGTCGCCGTGCAGCAGGTGCTCCTTCAGGTGCTGCAGCAGCACGCCGCCCGCGCCGTGCACGATGCACTTGGGAACGCCGGTGGTGCCGCTCGAGTACAGGATATAGAGCGGATGGTTGAACGGCATCCGCTTGAACGCGATTCGCCATGGGTTCGTAGTGCGCGAGGAACTGCTCGAGCAGCACCGCGCGCGGCACGCCGGAGATCTGCGGCTTCTCCGTCACGTAAGGCACCACGACCACGCGCTTCGCGCTCGGCAGCTGCTTCGCGACCTCGGCGATGCGCGCGAGCGTCTCGACCACCTTGCCGTTGTAGTAGTAGCCGTCGCAGCAGACGAGCACCTTGGGCTCCACCTGCCCGAAGCGGTCGAGCACGCCCTGCACGCCGAAATCCGGCGAGCACGACGTGAAGGTGGCCCCGAGGCTCGCCGCCGCGAGCATCGCGACGAGGGTCTCGGGCATGTTGGGCATGAAGGCCGCCACCCGGTCGCCCTCGCCCACGCCCGCGGCCGCGAACGCCTGCTGCATGCGCGAGACCGCCTCGTGCAGGTCGGCGCCGCTCAAGCGCCGGCGCACCTTGTCCTCGCCCCAGAAGACGAGCGCGTCCGAGCCGTGCCGGTGGCGCAGCAGGTTCTCCGCGAAGTTGAGCTTCGCGTCGGGGAAGAAGCGCGCGCCCGGCATCTTGCCGGCATCGACGAGCACGCGCTCGCCGCGCTCGCCGATCACGCCGCCATAGTCCCACACCGCCACCCAGAATTGCTCGAGGTTCGCGACCGACCACGCTTGCAGCGCCGCGTAGTCGCGCAGCTGGAGCCCGTGCCGCTCGTTCACCAGCTTCATGAACGCGGTCATGTGGGAGCGGGAGACGCGCTCGGGAGAAGGAGCCCAGAGAGGCTGTTCGCTCATGGACCGAGATTCTAAGGCTAGTCGAGGGTGCCCGCGGCGAGCTTCACGTCGCGCGCGTTCGCCTGCGCCGCGGCGACCGCCGCCTCCACGCCCTTCACCATCGTCGCGAGCGCCATCGCCGGGACGCCCGGCCGGTCGAGCACCTGCTCCTCGGCGTACGGGAGATGGATGAAGCCGGCGCGGGCGCGCTTGCCGCTCGCCGCAAGGAAATGCAGCACGCCGTACATGAGGTGGTTGCACACGTAGGTTCCCGCGGAGTTGGACACCTCCGCCGGGACACCGGCGGCCCGCATGGCCGCGACCATGGCCTTCACGGGCAGCGTCGCGAAATAGGCCGGCGGCCCGCCGGGCGCCACCGGCTCGTCGATCGGCCGCGCTCCGCCGTTGTCGGCGATGCGTGCGTCGTCCACGTTGATCGCCACGCGTTCGACGGACACGCGGGTGCGCCCGCCCGCGAGCCCCAGGCAGATCACCAGCGCCGGCCGGTGCCGCTCGATGGCCGCGGCGACCACCTCGATGGCGCGCCGGAACTCGCACGGCACGCGGCAGATCTCCACGCGCAACCCCGCGATCGCGCCGGGCAGGCGCTCGCACACTTCCCACGAGGGATTGAGCGCCTCGCCGCCGAAGGGCTCGAAGCCCGTGACGAGCACCACGTCCTCGGCGCGCGCGGCGGAGCGCTGCGGCCGCGCGGCCGCTTCCTGCACGCGCGGCGGGACGATGAGCTCGGGCGGGACCGGCGCCTCGGGCCGCGCGCGGCGGCGCGAGCGCGGCGGCCCACCGACTCCCGCGCGGGCAACGGCGGGCCCGGCAACCTTCGGTGTCCTGCGTCGGCGGCGCAACATCGGCGAATCCTCGCGGCGCTTCAGCGCGCGGTCCAGCCGCCGTCGATGGCGAGCGCGGCGCCGTTGACCTGCGCCGCCGCCTCCGACGCGAGGTAGAGCGCCATCGCCGCCACGTCCTCGATGCGGACGAACTGCTTGGTGGGCTGCGGCGCGAGGATCACGTCGCGGATCACGTTCTCGCGCGGGATGCCGTGCACGCGCGCCTGGTCGTCGATCTGCTTGTCTACGAGGGGCGTCCTCACGAAGCCCGGGCAGATGGAATTCGCGGTGATTCCCTGCTCCGCCACCTCGAGCGCGACCGACTTCGTGAAGCCCACGACGCCGTGCTTGGCGGCGACATAGGCGCTCTTGAAGGGAGAAGCGACGAGCCCGTGCGCCGAGGCGATGTTGATCACGCGCCCCCACTTCGCCTTCTTCATGCCGGGCAGCGCCGCGCGCGTGGCGTGGAAGGCCGACGACAGGTTGATCGCGATGATCGCGTCCCATTTCTCGATCGGGAACTCGTCCACCGGCGCCACGTGCTGGATGCCCGCGTTGTTCACGAGGATGTCCACGCGCCCGAACGCCTTCTGCCGCCTCCTTCACCATCGCCGCGATCTCGGCGGGCCGCGTCATGTCGGCGCCGTGGTAGAGCACCTTCACGCCGTGCTCTTTCGCGAGGCCCGAGCGCAGGCGCTCGATCTCGCCCGCGTCGCCGAAGCCGTTCAGCATCACGTTGGCGCCCTCGCGCGCGAAGCACTCCGCGATGCCGCGTGCCGATGCCGCTCGTCGAACCGGTGACGAGGCGCCGATCCGACCCCTTCAGTGATTCAGGCATTGCTCTTCTCCCGTTCCATTCGCAGCATTTCGATGTGCAGGATGCCGTCCTCGTCGTAGGGCTCGGAATCCTTCACGAAACCGAACTCGCTGTAGAAATTCTCGAGGTGCGCCTGCGCGCCGATGCGCAGCGCCTGCCCGGGCCACAGTTCGCGGGCCCGCATCATCGCCTCGCGCATGAGGACGCGGCCCAGGCCCGTGCGCCGCGCGGAAAGCGCCGTGGTGATCACCCGGCCGATGGACGGCTCCGGCGAACTTCACCCCCGGGGGAACGAGCCGGCAGTAGGCGAGCAGCTCCCGCCCGAATAGCCGAGCAGGTGCCAGCATTGGGGATCGGCGCCGTCGATGTCCTGGAAGACGCAGTTCTGCTCGACCACGAACACCTCGATCCGCAGCCGGTACAGGTCGTGGACCTGCCGGGCGGTGAGCTGCGCGAACGGCGCGAAGTGCCAGTCGATCGTCATGCGCTTGGCGCAGGACGCCGGCGCAGCAGCCACCCGAGCCGCGCCGCCGGAACGACCCACGCCGCAAGGACGGCCACGATGACGGGGCCGGCGTTCGACGGCGACGAGGATCCCGATGCGATCGACACCTGGATCGAGACGTTCAGGAAGACGAGGTACAGCACGACGTCGAGAATGGCGAATGCGAAGCCGATCGCCGCCCGCTTGTACCAGGCGCCCCGGCCGAACGCGAGCTCGACCACGATGCACGCCAGGAATCCCGCCGCGACGCCGAGCATGATCGCGCCGAAGACTTGCGCGTACGGATCGGCGAAAGCATCGAAGCTCGCCAGCGCGCACAAGCCTGAGAGGAGGCCCGCGCGAGCGCGCATCAGGCCACTTTTGTGGCGGCCGCCGCCTTCGCGAGATGCAGCCACGTCTCCACCACCGTGTCCGGGTTGAGGGACATCGACTCGATGCCCTCCTGCATCAGCCATTCCGCGAGGTCCGGGATAGTCGCTGGGACCCTGGCCGCAGATGCCGACGTACTTGCCCGCCTTGCGGCAGGCCTGGATCGCGAGGTGCAGCATGCGCTTCACCGCCGCGTCGCGCTCGTCGAAGGCCTCCATCACGAGCCCCGAGTCGCGGTCGAGCGCGAGGGTGAGCTGCGTCATGTCGTTGGAGCCGATCGAGAAGCCGTCGAAGTGGCTCAGGAACTCGTCGGCGAGGATCGCGTTGGACGGGATCTCGCACATCATCACGACCTTGAGGCCGTTCTTGCCGCGCTCGAGGCCGTTCTCCTTCAGGATCGCGAGCACCTTCTCGCCCTCGTTCACCGTGCGCACGAACGGGATCATGAGCTCGACGTTCGTGAGGCCCATCGCGTCGCGCACCTTGCGCATCGCCTCGCACTCGAGGCTGGAAGCAGTCGCGGAACGAGGCGGCGATGTAGCGCGAGGCGCCGCGGAAGCCCAGCATCGGGTTTTCCTCGTGGGGCTCGTAGCGCGTGCCGCCGATGAGGTTGCGGTACTCGTTGCTCTTGAAGTCCGACAGCCGCACGATCACCTTCTTCGGCCAGAACGCCGCGGCGATGGTGGCCACGCCCTTCGGCGATCTTGTCCACGTAGAAGCGCACCGGGTTCGTCGTAGCCGCGCGACTGGCGCGCGACCTGGGCCTTGAGTTCCGGCGGCAGCTGCGCGAACTCGATGCACGCCTTGGGGTGGATGCCGATGGTGTTCGAGATGATGAATTCGAGTCGCGCGAGGCCCACGCCGTCGTTCGGCAGCTGGCAGAAATCGAAGGCGAGCTGCGGGTTGCCCACGTTCATCGCGATCTTCACCGGGATCTCGGGCATGCGGTCGAGCTTGACCTCCACCGCCTCGAACTCCATGCTCCCCTCCGTAGATGAAGCCGGTGTCGCCCTCCGCGCACGAGACCGTCACCTCGGCGCCCTCCTCGAGCACGTCGCGTCGCGTCCTCGCAGCCCACCACCGCCGGCACCCCGAGCTCGCGCGCGATGATCGCCGCGTGGCAGGTGCGCCCGCCGCGGTTGGTCACGATCGCCGAGGCGCGCTTCATCACCGGCTCCCAGTTGGGATCGGTCATGTCGGTCACGAGCACGTCGCCGTCCTGCACGCGGCCGATCTCGGTCGACGTCCATGATCACGCGCACGCGGCCCTGCCCGATCTTCGAGCCGATCGCGCGCCCCGAGGCGAGCACCTCGCCGCGCTTGCCGATGCGGTAGCGCGTGAGCGTGTCCTTGCGCTTCTCCTGGCTCTTCACGGTCTCGGGCCGCGCCTGCAGGATGTAGAGCTTGCCGTCGGCGCCGTCGCGGCCCCATTCGATGTCCATCGGCCGCCCGTAATGCTTCTCGATGGCGACGGCGTAGCGCGCGAGCTCCTCGACCTCGGCATCGGTGAGCGAGAAGCGGTCGCGCTCGGCGGCGGGCACGTCGACTTCCTTCACGGAGCGGCCGGCGCGCGCCTCGGTGTCGAAGACGAGCTTGATCGCCTTGGTGCCCAGCGCCCGGCGCAGGATCGCGGGCTTGCCCGCGGCGAGGCAGAGCTTGGAGACGTAGAACTCGTCGGGATTCACCGCGCCCTGCACGACCGTCTCGCCCAGGCCGTAGCCCGACGTGATGAAGACCACCTCGCGGAAGCCCGACTCGGTGTCCATGGTGAACATGACGCCCGGCCGCGCCCAGGTCGCTGCGCACCATGCGCTGCACGCCCGCGGAGATCGACACCTCGGCGTGCGCGGAACCCCTTGTGCACGCGGTAGGCGATGGCGCGGTCGTTGTAGAGCGAGGCGAACACGCGCCTCATGGCCTCGAGCACGTTGCTCGACGCCGCTGGATGTTGAGGTAGGTCTCCTGCTGCCCCGCGAAGGACGCGTCGGGCAGGTCCTCGGCGGTGGCCGACGAGCGCACCGCGAAGCTCGCGCCGGGCGCGTCCCTCGCCACGCCGCGCGTATTCGTCGCGGACCTGGCGCTCGAGCTCGGGCGGCAGCTTGCCGCTTCCTCGATCGAGCTTGCGGATCGCGGCGCCCGCCTTGGCGAGCGCGCCCGACGTCGCCCACGTCCACGCCGGCGAGCGCCTTCTCGATGCGCTCCGCGAGCTGGTTGTGGGCGAGGAAATCGTGGAAGGCCTGGGCCGTCGTGGCGAAGCCGCCCGGCACGCGCACGCCGCTCGCCGCCAGCTGGCTGATGAGCTCCCCGAGGGAAGCGTTCTTGCCGCCGACCGTGGCCACGTCGGTCATGCGGAGCGTCCGAGGGGCAGGACGTAGCGGGTCGCCATGGCGGGAAGTCTTGTCTGGGGAGTGGTCCGGGCAGCGGGCCGTCGGATCTTGCAATTATAGCCAACGGGATATGACAATGTTGCGGCGCATCATCCCCGAGACCATTCCCTCCAGGCCAGACCATGTCCCAGCGCAAGCGCGTCTTCTTCGTTTCCGACCGCACCGGCATCACGGTCGAGGGTCTCGGCTCCTCGCTCCTGACGCAGTTCGCCGACGTGGATTTCGTGCGGGTGACGATGCCGTTCATCGACGCGATCGAGAAGGCGCACGAGGCGGTGGCGCAGGTGAACGAGGCGCACCGCGAGTCCGGCGACCGCCCGCTGGTCTTCACCTCGATCGTGGACGACGCCGTGCGCGCCGAGATCCGCATGGCCGACGGGCTGGTCCTCGACGTCTTCGAGCGCTTCATCGTGCCGCTCGAGAGCGAGCTCGGCGATGAAGTCGATGCACGCGGTGGGCCGCACCCACAGCGTGGGCAACGCGAAGGACTACAACCACCGCATCGAGGCGATCAACTACACGCTCGCCCACGACGACGGCGTGACCCACCGCGGGCTGGAGGACGCGGACATCGTGCTGGTCGGGGTCTCGCGCAGCGGCAAGACGCCCACCTGCCTCTACATGGCGATGCAGTTCGGGATCAAGGCGGCCAACTATCCGCTGATCCCCGAGGACCTCGAGGCGAACCGGCTGCCGCCGTCGCTCCTGCCGCTCAAGCAGAAGGTGTGGGGCCTGTCGATCACGCCCGAGCGGCTGCACCAGATCCGCAGCGAGCGCCGGCCCGACTCCCGCTACGCCGCGCTCGACAACTGCCGCTACGAGGTCGCCGCGGCCGAGAAGCTCATGCGGCAGGCGCAGATCCCCTTCCTCGACTCGACCACCAAGTCCATCGAGGAGATCGCGACGCACATGCTGCACGAGGCGCACCTGGTGCGGCGCGTTTTTGAGCAGAAGGCGCTCTGCTCCCTCTCCCCTTGGGAGAGGGCCGGGGAGAGTGTAATATAGCCGCGACGAAGCGGGCGCCCCTCGCCCGCATCACAACAATCCCACTCGAGGAGAAACCATGAAAGCCCGCAATCGCGTTCTCCCCGCCCTGCTCCTTTCCCTGTTCGCGGCCGCCGCCGCGCCGAGCGCGGGCGCCGCGCAGTTCAGCAACGTCGTGGTCTTCGGCGACAGCCTCTCGGACGCGGGCTACTACCGCCCGTTCCTCGCGAGCCTGGGCCTGCCCGCACCCAGGTGGTCGCCACGCTCGGCCGCTTCACCACCAACCCCGGCCCGGTGTGGTCGGAGATCATCTCCCAGTTCTACGGCGTCACGCCCGCGGCCCAGCAACGCGAACGGCGGCAACGATCTTCGCCCAGGGCGGAGCCCGCGTGGCGAGCCCTCGGCGTCCACGCCGCCCGGGTCGGCCCAGCGCCCGGTGAGCACCCAGATCAACGAATACCTCGGCGCGCAACGGCGCGGCCGATCCCGAACGCGCTCTACGCGGTGTGGACCGGCGCCAACGACATCTTCCAGAACCTCGCCGTGTTGCAGGCCGGCGGCGATCACCAGCGACCGCTGCAGAACAACGTGCTCGGCGCGGCCACCGCGGAGATCGGGCAGATCGCGCGCCTGCAGGCCGCCGGGCGCGCGCTACATCATCGTGTGCGGGCTGCCCAACATCGGCGCGACGCCCGCCTTCGCGGGCTCGGCCGCGACCGCCACCTCGGGCTCGGTGACCGCAGCTCTCCGCGGGCTACAACACCACGCTCTTCACCGGCCTGGCAGCGCAGGCATCCGCGTGATCCCCGTGGACGCCTTCTCGTTGCTCGCCGAGATCCGCGCCAATCCGTCCGCCTACGGCTTCACGAACGTGACGGCATTGGCCTGCGGCCCGTTCCCGCCGATCACGACGGCATCCACGATCAGCGCGCAGTTCTGCGGGCCGACCAACCTCGTGGCGCCCGACGCGGCGCAGACCTACCTCTTCGCCGACAGCGTGCACCCGACCGCCGCCGCGCAAGCCATCGTTCGCGCAGTTCGCCGAATCGCTGATCGAGGGCCCGACGCCATCTCGCTGCTCGCCGAGACGCCGCTCGCCACGCGCGCGAGCCACGCGCACACGATCAACAACGGCCTGCTCACGGCCCGCGACGCGCCGGTCGGCAAGCTCAAGGTCTTCGCCGCGGGCAGCGCGGCGGCAAGTTCGACATCGACTCCGGCACCGGCAACACCGGCCTCGAACAGCGACCTGTCGCGCGATGAGCGTCGGCCTCACGATGCGCGCCTCGGAAACGTTGACGCATCGGGCTCGCGTACGGCCAGAACCGCGGGCGACGGAGCTTCGGCACCAGACGCCGGCAGCTACAACACGCGCGAGGACGTGTCTCTCCTCTTCGGCGCGCTGCACTGGGGCGGCTTCTACGGCACCGGGATCCTGTCCATCGCCAACATCGATTTCCGCGACATGCGCCGCAACGTCGTGCTCGGGCCCGGTGGTGCGCACCGCCAACTGCGAGCCCCGACGGCTCCAACGGCTCGGCCTTCCTCAACGCGGGCTACGATTTCTACGATCGGCCGCCTGACGATCGGGCCCACGGTTTCCGTCAACGCTCGCAGAACGTGACCGTGAACGCGTTCGACGAGAGCGGCGCCGGAGCGGCCGACCTGCACATCGCCCAGCAGACGCGCCGATCGGAGGTGTGGAGCGGCGGCGTGCGCGCCTCGTACATGCTCGAGCGCTGGACGCCGTGGCTGCGCGTGACCGCCGACCGCGAGCGCCGCGACGACGCGCGCTTCGTGACCGCCTCGCCCCTGTCGCTCGCCACGGGCAACTCCTACGACATCCCGGCGTATTCGCCCGACCGCAACTCCATCACCACCTCCCTCGGCGTGAACGGGTAGATCGGCGACCACCTGGGCCTGAGCCTCGCCTACTACAAGTCTTCGGGCCGCTCGGGGATCAAGGAGGACGGGCTCAGCGGCATGCTGTCGTACCAGTTCTGAGCGCCTCGTCCTCGGCCACGGCGCGCTTCGCCTGCTCCTGCAACGCGCGGTACGAACGCTCCCACTCGCCCGCGCGCGGCGTGATGCGTGCGAGCTGGCGCACGAGCGCCTCGAAGCGCGCGCACCGGGCACGCTCGGCCTCGAGCGCCTGCTCGTGCTCGAACGCGTAGATCATCTCGACGCGGTTGAACTCGCAGACGCCCACGCACGTCTGCGGCGCCTCGATCCGGCCGCAGCCGATGCACTGCCACGCCTTCACCCGTTCCGTCATATGCTGGTCTCCCGGTGAAACGCGTCCATACTGCCGCCAACCTGCCCGAAGCGCACCTGCTGATGGACCTGCTCGCCCAGCGCGGCATCCGCTCGCGCGTCTTCAACGCGAACGCCTCGAGCATCGCCGGCGAGCTGCCGATCGACGCACGCTGCCCCAGGTCTGGGTGGACGATGCGCGCGACGCCCCGCGCGCCCGCGAAGTGATCTACGCCTTCCTGCGCTCCGGCACCGGGCCGCCCATCAAGTGCCCCGCGTGCGGCGAGGAAAATCCCTCCTCCTTCGACCTCTGCTGGTCCTGCGGCGCCGGGCTGGAGCGCTAGCGGCCGCGCCTCACGGCGTGCCGATGAAGAGGTAGAAGCGCGCCTTGCCGTTCTTCGCGTCGGCCACGCCGATGTAGATCGGGCCGAGGAAGGTGCTCGCGGCGAGGTAGGCGCTGAAGGAGCGCTGCCAGCCGTTGAGCGAGGTCTCGGTGAAGGGCTTGTTCATGCGCCCGGCTTCTCCCATCACGCCCGCCAGCAGCGTGAGCCCGAAGAGCGGCGAGTTGTAGCTCAGCCGGTACTGCGCCTCGAGCCTTCCGAGCGAGTAGTCGCCGCCCAGCATCTGGTCGTCCGCGAATCCGGTGAGGCGGCGCGGCCCGCCGAGGGAGAACGCGTCGCCGAGCGGGAGCGTGCCCTTGAAGGTCGTCCCGCCCTCGAGCCCCGCCAGCGCGGTCCAGCGCCCGACGGAATACGCCCCGCCCCAGCGCGCTTCGCCCTTCGAATACGGAGCGAGCCCGCTGGAAGCGTGCGTCGCGTCGAAATAGGAGGCATCGAGCTTCATGCCGCGCGTCGGGAAGAACGGCTGGTCGTAGGTGTCGACCACGAGCGCGGCGGTCGGGCCGCCCACGCTGCTGCGTCACGTTGAAGAACGAGTCGGGACCGGTGTCGAGCACCGCGCCGATCTGGCGCTCGACCCAGCCCACGCTCGCCCGCCCGTTCACGCCCGATGTTCACGCCGCCCTCGAGGCCCGCGCGGTTCTCCTGCACGCGATACACCGCGAGCCTGTCGCCCTCGAAATAGAGCGGCACCTTGCGCAGCCCCGCGCTCGCGAACGGCCGCACGAAGAACACGTGGCGCCGGTCGAGCGGCTGGTAGAAATCGGTGGCGATGCTCTGCTCGCTGCCGATCTGCGCGGCCAGGAGCCATTCCGCGCCGAGCGGGTCCAGCCACGTGCGCCGGTAGAGCGCGCGCAAGTTGTAGCGCGATTCGCTGCGGAAATCCGAGGACAGGTTGAACCCGAAGCGCAGGTAGTCCGGCCCCCACGGCTTCTCCACGGGTGTCACGCGCAGGATCGTGCGGTCGCGCTCGCGCATCACGCTGTAGTCGAGGGAGCTCAGGTCGCCCTGGCTGAACTCCCGCACCAGGTCGCGCGCGAGCGCCTCGCGCATCGAGCGGCTCGCCCTCGCGCTGGTGGATGCCGCTGCGGATGGTCTCCGGGCTCACGAAGCGCGTCTCGCGCGATTTCCACCTGGTCGATGACCGGCGCGCCGCGCGGCACCACCAGCCGCACGTTCGCCTGCCACGCGAGGTAGTCGGGCACCGGCATCGCATAGCGCCGCAGCGACTCCGCCTCGCGAGCGCGGCCTGCCGGCCCTTCTCGGCCGCATCGAGCTGGCGCGTGAACGCCGTGGCCGTGATGTCGCCCAGGTCCGGCTGGATGTAGACGTCGCGCGGCGTGAGGAGTGCCAGCGACTTGGCGACGTTCTGCTCGGTGAGCAGGTTGACGACCTGGCCCAGCACCGTCACCACGCCCGTCACCTGCTCGGGCTTGAGCAGCGGGGAGCCCACGTTGACCGCGATCACGACGTCGGGATTGCACAGGCTCTTACCTCGCCCACGGGCAGGTTGTCCGTGAGGCCGCCATCCACCAGCTTGCGGCCGTCGCGCAGCACCGGCGCGATGAGGCCGGGCACCGACATGCTCGCGCGCATGGCGCGTCGTGAGGTTGCCGTGCGCATCGCCACGCGCTCGCCCGTGCCGATGTCGGTCGCGATGATCGCGAGCGGCAGCGCCAGCTCCTCGATCGCGCGGTCCCCGAGGTCCGAGCGCACGAGCTGGTTGAAGAAGAGCTTCAGCTTCTCGCCCGACACCGCGCCCTCGCGGAAGCGCAGGCCCCCGGCCCGACACACCGAACTCCATCGCCGAGTAGAAGCGGTCGTCCATCTCCTTGCGGCGGATGTCGAGCCGCGTCGGCGGCCGGCGGATCGTCGAAGATCCGGATCCAGTCGGTCGCCTGACCAGCTCCTCGATCTCCGCGGGCGCGACCCCGGCGGCGTAGGCCCCGCCCGCGAGCGCTCCCATGCTCGTGCCGGCGATGCAATCCACCGGGACGTGCAGCTGCTCCAGGACCTCGAGCACGCCCAGGTGCGCTCCGCCGCGCGCCCCGCCGCCGCCCAGCACCAGGCCGACCGGCCTTCTGGGCAGCGCATCGCCCGGCGCGGCCATCGCCGCGAGCGCGGCCGTCGCGATGCACGCAGGACGAGCCATCCCATGCTCCGCGGCTCAGCGTTTTCCATGATCCTCGGGACCCCGTCGACCGCCACATGTTCCTGCGGCCGGTCCTCGCCGTCTAGACCTTCAGCGAGAACGGCGTGAAGCGGGTGTGGCGGTCATAGTAGTCCTCGTGCTCCGCGCGCTTGAGCGCAGCCCACGATCGCGTAGGTCACCGGCGTGAAGACCACCTCCACCGCCACCTTGGCGACGAACTGCGCGAGCATCACCATGCGGCAGCTTGTCGTTCGGGATGATCCCGGTGCCGTAGAACGCGAGCGGATAGAAGATGCAGCGAGTCCACGCCCTCGCCGAAGATGGTGGAGCCGATGGTGCGCGTCCACAGCCACCGCCCCGAGGTCATGATCTTCATCTTCGCGAGCACGAACGAGTTCACGAACTCGCCGCAGAAGTACGCGGTCATCGAGGCCGACCGCGATGCGCCAGGTCGAGCCGAAGGCGATCTCGTAGGCGGCCTGGTTCTTCCAGAACGGCGCCGGCGGCAGCGCCACCACGACCCAGGACATGAAGCGAGGCGAACGCGAGCCCCGCGAAACCCGCCCAGATCACGCGCCGGCTCCTCGCGTAGCCGTACACCTCCGTGAGCACGTCGCCGAAGACGTAGGAGATCGGGAAGAAGAGCACGCCCGCGCCGAAGGTGAGCGCGCCCACCACGGGCAGCTCGACCTGCGCGATCTTCGCCGGCCCGATCAGGTTGGAGCAGACCAGGACCACGACGAAAGCCGCCATGACGAACTCGTAGTACCTGTACTTCAATGGGAACGATGCGGTCATGCGGTCCTTCCTTCTTGTTGTCTCTGGCGCAGCGCCTCGAACAAGGCGACGGAGCCGGCGGTGCCGGCGTTGAGGGATTCCACGCGGTCCGGCCATGGGAATGCGCGCGCGCACCGTCGCCGCGCGCGCGAGCGGCCCGGACAGGCCCGCGCCCTCGTTGCCCACGATGCAGCGCGGCGGACTTCCGCAGGTCCACTTCGTAGAGCGAACGCTCGGCCTGCCCCGGCGAGCGCGACGGATGTCCCGCGGATAGCGCGCGAGGAACGCCGCCAGGTCCGCGCCCTCGACGATGTTGAGCGCGAAATGCGCGCCCATCGCGGAGCGCAGCACCTTGGGCGACCACGCGAAGGCGCAGCGCGCCGAAAGCATCACGTGCCGCGCACCCGCCGCGGCGGCGCTGCGCAGCAGCGTGCCGACGTTGCCCGGGTCCTGGATGTCCTCGAGCAGCGAGGACGAGCGGGGCGTCGTCCGGCACCGTCTCGCCCACGGGCGTCTTCACCGCGGCGATGACGCCCGTCGGAGATTCGACCGTCGAGAGCGCGTCGAAGAGCGCGTCCGTGAGCAGCGTCACGCGGCGCCGGGGCGCTGCGCTCGACGAGCCGCGCGATCTCCGGGTCCGCGAGCCCGGCCTTGCTCACCATGACCTCCTCGGGCTTGCGCCCGGAGTCGAGGAACGCCCCGAGCAGGTGCGCGCCATCCAGCACCGATGCGCCGCTGCGCCGGCGCTCGGCCCCGCTCGCCGCGAGTCGCGCCATCGCCTTGAAGGCCGGGTTGTCGCGCGACGCGATGGTCTTCATGTCAGAACGGGAAGTCCGCCTGCAGCAGCGAGCTGCACCGGCTCGAAGCTGCGCCGATGGATCTCGCACGGTCCCAGCGCCTTCAGCGCGGCGAGGTGCTCCGGGCGTCCCGTAGCCCTTGTGGCTCGCGAAGCCGTAGCCGGGAAAGCGCCGGTCGAGCATCGTCATCTCGGCGTCGCGCGCGGTCTTGGCGAGGATCGAGGCGGCCGAGATCGCGGCCACGAGCGCGTCGCCGCCTCACGATCGCGCGGCAGCGGTACGCGACCTCGGGCGTGTACAGGCCGTCCACGCACACCTCCGCGGGCTCCACGCCAGCGCCTCGACCGCGCGGCGCATGGCGAGCAGGCTCGCGCGCAGGATGTTGAGCCTGTCGATCTCGTCCACGCTGGCCGAGGCCACCGCCCACGCGAGGGCGTGCGTGCGGATCCGCTTGGCGAGCTTGTCGCGGACCGCCTCCGCCAGCTGCTTGGAATCGGCGAGCCCTTCGATGGGGCGCCGCGGGTCGAGCACCACGGCGGCGGCGAACACGCTGCCGGCCAGCGGCCCCCGGCCCGCCTCGTCAACCCCGCACAGCAGCGCGGAGGCCGGCGTCGGGGGAAGGGGGGACGGAGGCTTCACGCCCCGAAAGATACGGCATCAGCGCCTCGACCACACGCTCGTCGTGTCCCGCGGCGAGACTCCGGTGGAGCCGCTCGAAGCGAGCGCGCAGCCGCTCGCGCGCGATGCGGTTGTCGAGCCAGTTGCCGAGGGCCTGCGCGAGGTTGGCCGGCGTCGCGTCGTCCTGCAGCAGCTCCGGCACGATGAACTCCCCGGAGAGGATGTTGGGCAGGCTGAACCACGGCAGGATCGCCTTGCGCTTGACCAGCCAGTGGGTGAGGGGCTTCACGCGATAGGTGACGACCATGGGGCAGCGGGCGAGCGCCGCCTCGAGCGTGGCGGTGCCGCTCGCCACGAGCGCCACCTCCGCCGCCTCAAGCGCCAGGCGCGCATGGCCGAAGAGCATCGTGATCGGAAGCTCGCGGGCCTCCAGCTCGTAGATGCGGCGCTCGAAGTACTCGCGCGTCTCGCGCGTGGCGAGCGGCACGAAGAAGCGCAGCTCCGGGCGCGCGGCGGCGAGCCGGCGCGCGGTCTCGATCACGAGGTCGGCATGGAGCTCCAGCTCGCTCACGCGGCTCCCGGGCAGCAGCGCCACGGGCACCGCGCCGCCGGCGAGCCGCAATTGGGAGCGCGCGTCCGAGCGCTTCGGCGCGAGCGGCATGGCGTCGGCCAGCGGATGGCCCACGTAGCTCACGGCGATCCCCGCCTTGCGGTAGATCTCCTCCTCGAACGGGAACATGACCAGCATGCGGTCCACCGAGCGGCCGATGGTGTGGATGCGTTCCGGCCGCCACGCCCAGAGCGACGGGCTCACGTAGTGCACCGTCGGGATGCGCGCCGCCTTGAGCTTCGCCTCGAGGCCGAGGTTGAAGTCGGGCGCGTCCACGCCGATGAAGAGGTCGGGCGGCTCGTCCAGCAGGCGGCGCGCGAGCGCGCGGCGGATGGCGAGGATCTCGCGCAGGCTCTTCAGCACCTCGACGTAGCCGCGCACCGAGAGCTTCTCCATCGGAAAGAGCGAGCGAGCGCCTTCGGCCATCATCTTCGGGCCCGCGATGCCCACGGAATTCGAGGTCGGGCCAGCGCGCCTTGAGGGCGCGGATCAGCGCCGCGCCGAGGAGGTCTCCCGAGGCCTCTCCCGCGACGATGCCCACCCTCACCGCAGCAGGCCCCGCGTCGAGTGGTCGAGGAAGTCGAGGAGCGTGCGCACCTCCGGCGTCTCCTGCGCCTGCTTCTCCAGCTCCGCGCGCGCCTCGGCGAGCGTGAGCCCCGACTTGAAGAGCGTCTTGTAGGCGCGCTTCAGCGCGGCGATCGACTCGGCGCTGAAGCCGCGGCGCTTGAGCCCCTCGGCGTTGATGCCGTGGGCGGCGATGGGGCTGCCGCCCACCGTCACGTACGGCACGATGTCCTGCAGCACGATGCTGCCGCCGCCCACCATCACGTGCGCTCCGACCTTCACGAACTGGTGGAACGCGGAGTAGCCCGCCCAGCACCGCGTAGTCGCCCACGTGGACGTGGCCGCCCAGCGTGGTGAGTTGGCGAACACCGTGTGGCTGCCGACCTGGCAATCGTGCGCGACGTGGCAGTACGCCATGATCCAGTTGTCGGAGCCGATCCGCGTGACGCCCGCGTCCTGCACGGTGCCGCGGTTGATGGTCGCGAACTCGCGGATGGTGTTGCCGTCGCCGATTTCCAGTCCGCGTGGGCTCGCCCTTGTACTTCTTGTCCTGGTTGGCTTCCCCGATGGAGCAGAAATGGAAGATGCGGTTGCCGCGGCCGATCCTGGTGCGGCCGGTGAGGACGTTGTGCGCGCCGATGGTCGTGCCCTCCCCGATCTCGACCTCGCCGTCGATGACCGTGTAGGGGCCGACGGTCACGTCCTGCGCGATCTTCGCGCGCTTGTCGACCACCGCGGTGGGTGGATCGCGGCTCACAGTTCCCGCAGCGCGCAGAGCAGCTCGGCTTCGCACACGACGGCGTCGCCGACTTTCGCCTGGGCCATGAACTTGCCGATGCCGCGGCCCTGGCGGCCCTGGGTCACCTCGAGGGTCAGCGTGTCGCCGGGCACGACGGGCTTCTTGAAGCGCGCGCCGTCGATGCCCACGAAGTAGTACACCCACTTGCCGTCGTTCTTGTGGCCGAGGCTGCGCAGCGAGAGCACGGCCGCGGCCTGCGCCATCGCCTCGACGATGAGCACGCCCGGCATCACCGCGTAGTGCGGAAAGTGTCCCTGGAAGAACGGCTCGTTGGCCGTCACGTTCTTGATGGCGACCAGGCGCGTGTCCTTCTCGTAGGCGACCACGCGGTCGATGAGCAGGAAGGGATAGCGGTGCGGGAGATACTCCTTGATCTCCTCAATCGTCATCGTCTCGTTCACGGTCCTCTCCGGGTAGGGCACGCGCGGCGCGCCCGGCGATGCGGTCGAGCCGGCGCAGGTGCGCGGCGTTCTTGAGCCATTCGGCGTGCGGCATCATCGGCAGGCCCGACGTGTACGTCCCCGGCTGCGTGATGGGCTTGGCCACGAGCGTCATGCCGGAGATGGTGACGCGGTCGCAGATCGAGATGTGCCCGACGATCCCCACGCCGCCGCCGATCATGCAGTCGCGCCCGATGGTGACGCTGCCCGAGATGCCGGTGCAGCCGGCGATCACCGTGTGCGCGCCGATCACGCAGTTGTGCGCGACCTGGATCTGGTTGTCGAGCTTCACGCCGTCCTCGATCACGGTGTCGTCGAGCGCTCCGCGGTCGATGGTGGTGTTGGCGCCGATCTCCACGTCGTCGCCGATGCGCACCGCGCCCACCTGCGGGATCTTGATCCAGCGCCCGGCGTCGCGCGCCATGCCGAAGCCGTCGGCGCCGATGACGGCGCCCGAGTGCACGATGCAGCGCGCGCCGATGCGGCAGCCGTCGTAGACGGTGACGCGCGGATGCAGCCGCGTGCCCTCCCCGATCGCCACGCGCGCGCCGAGCACCGCCTGCGCCCCGATGCGGGCGCCGCGCGCGATCCTGGTGCCCGCGCCGATCACGGCGAAGGCGCCGATCTCCGCTCCGGCATCCACCTTCGCCGAGGCATCCACCTGCGCCGTGGGGTGCACGCCCGGAGTCGCGCTCGCCTCGGGATGGAAGAGCGCGACGGTGCGCGCGTAGTAGGCGTAGGGATTGTCGGAGACGATGCGCGGGATCGACGCGGCGTCGCGGTCGCCGAGGCCCACGATCACGGCGCCGGCGCGCGTGGTCGCGAGCTTCGAGCGGTAGCGGGGATTGGCGAGGAAGGAGATGTCGCCCGGGCCGGCGGAATCGAGCGTGGCCACGCCGGTGAGCGGCGCGCTCGCCTCTCCCAGCGCCTCACCGCCGAGGCGCGCGACGATCTCGCCCAGGGTGAGCGCGACAGGGCGACAGGCCACATCCGGCTTCGAGTTGTGGTCTGTCCCCATGACTCACTTGTCCGCGAGCGCCTTGATGACCTTCTCGGTGATGTCGATGCGCGAGCTCGCGAACACCGCTTCCTGGACGATGAGGTCGAAGTGCTCCTGCTCGGCGATCTGGTTGATCACCCGCGTGGCCCGCTCCTGCACGCTCGCGAGCTCCTCGTTGCGGCGCAGGTTCAGGTCCTCGCGGATCTCGCGCTGCATGCGCTGGAAGTTGCGGCTCACGTCGGCGAGCTGGCGCTCCTTCTCGCGCCGCTGGGCCTCGGTCATCGTCACGTTGTCGCGCTCGAGCTCGGTCTGCAGGTCGCGCCCGATCTTCTCGGTCTTCGCGAGCTCGGCGTTGCGCGCGGCGAACTCGCGCTCGAGCTTCTGCTGCGCCCGCTTGGCGGGCGCCGCCTCGCGGAACACGCGCTCGGTGTTCACAAATCCGATCTTCAGCTCCGCCGCTTGCGCCGCGAAAGCCACCGTCGCCAACAGGATCGCCGCGATTGTCTTCATGTCACCCGCCATCTCATCCCGCTCAGAAGATCTTGCCGAGCTGGAACTGGAATCTCTCGATCTTGTCATCCGGCTTCTTGCGGATCGGCGCGCCGAAGGAGAACCGCAACGGCCCCACGGGCGAATCCCAGCTGACGGCGATGCCCGTGGACACGCGGATGTCGGCGCCCGAGATCCTCTCGTCCGCTCCCCAGATATTGCCGAAATCCACGAACCCCGCGAGCCGCACGTTCCTTTCCTTGTAGCCGGGCAGCGGGAAGAGCGCCTCGAGGTTGCCCACGAGCCGGCGGTTGCCGCCGAGGATGTCGCCGTTGGTGTCGCGCGGGCCCAGGGTCGCGGTCTCGAAACCGCGCACCGAATCCACGCCGCCGGCGTAGAAGTTCTTGAAGAACGGCAGCGGGTGGCCGCGATAGCCGTTCGCGTATCCCACCTCGCCGTTCGCCATGAGCGTGAGCCAGGGGAGCCTCGACACCGGCGTGTAGAACCACTGGCTCTGGACGTTCGCGCGGTAGTACGTCAGGTCGCCGGGCGGGATGCCGATCTCCAGGCCCGCCTCGTTGAGCGAGCCCCGGGTGGGCCAGGTGAGGCTGTCGCGCGTGTCGTGGGCGTAGGAGACGTTGCTGCGCAGCGTGTTGGTGTTCTCGCCGAACTCGGCGATGAAGTCGATGTAGCGCTGCGGCGCGGTCGCCGGATCGATCGACAGGCGCGTGCGCTCGGCCGTGAAGCCGACGTTGAGCGTGTCGAATTCGGTGACCGGGATGCCGAACCGCACGCCGATGCCGTCCGAGTACGTGTGGTAGGCGGCGAGGCTGGTGAGCGAGGACGTGTCCACGTCGCGGCGGAAGATGTCGAAGCCGCGCGAGATGCCGTCCGCAGTCCAGTACGGGTTCACGTAGGTGAGCGAGTACACCTTGTTGACCGAGCCGTTGGACAGCTGCACGGCGAGCAGGTTGCCGGTGCCCAGGATGTTGGATTGGGAGACGGCGGCCTGGAGCGTGAGCTTCTCCGCCGCGGAATAGCCTACGCCGAAGCTCAGCGTCCCGGTGTTGCGCTCGGTGACCGTGACGTTCACGTCGACCTGGTCGGAGGTGCCGGGCACGGCCGGCGTCTCGATGTTCACGTCCGAGAAGTAGCCGGTGCGCTGCAGCCGCTCCTTGGAGCGCGCGATCTTCTCCAGCGAGTACCAGGAGCCCTCGAGCTGGCGCAGCTCGCGGCGGACCACCTCGTCCTGGGTGCGCTGGTTGCCGGCGATGTTCACGCGCCGCACGTACACGCGCCGGCCCGGGTCGACGAAGAACGTGAAGCTCGCGATGCGCTTCTCGCGGTCGAGGTCCGGCACCGGGTTCACGTTGGCGAACGAGTAGCCGTCGTTGCCGAGGCGGTCGGTGATCTGCTTGGTGGCGTCGACGACCTTCTCGCGCGAGAAGACGTCGCCCGGCTTGAGCGGACGAGCCGGCGCAGCTCCTCCTCGCGCACGATCAGATCGCCGCTGAACTTGATGGTGCCCACGCGGTACACCGGCCCCTCGTGTGATCGCGATGGTGATGTAGATCTTCTCGCGGTCCGGCGTGATCGAGACCTGCGTGGACTCGATGTTGAACTCGAGGTAGCCGCGGTTGAGGTAGAACGAGCGCAGCGGCTCCAGGTCCGCGGTGAGCTGCTGCTTCGAGTACTGGTCGTCCTTGGTGAACCAGGTGAGCCAGCCCGGCGTGGTGAGCTTCATCTGGCGCAGGAGCTCCCTCTCGCTGAAGTCCTTCGCGCCGATGATGTTGATGTCCGCGATCTTGGTGACCGTCGCCCTCCTGATGTCGAAGCGCAGCGCCACGCGGTTCCTCTCGAGCGGCGTGACGGTGGTGCGGATCACCGCCCCGTAGTAGCCGCGGCTCGTGTACTGGCGCTTGAGCTCCTTGTCGGCGCGGTCCACCAGCGACTTGTCGTAGATCTTCGACTCCGCGATCCCGGCCTGCTTCAGGCCGTCCTTCAGGTTGTCCTTGGTGAATTCCTTGGCGCCCTCGATGTCGATGGAGGCGATCGCGGGCCGCTCCTGCACGGACACCACGAGCACGTCGCCGTCGGCCTCGAGCCGCACGTCGGAGTAGAAGCCCGTCGCGTAGAGCGCCTTGATCGCCTCGGCGGCCTTCTCGTCGTCGATGCGCTCGCCGACCTTCACCGGAAGGTACGTGAACACCGTGCCCGCCTCCGTGCGCTGCACGCCCTCGACCCGGATGTCCTTGATCACGAAAGGCTGGATCGCGAGCGCGGGCAAAGCGATGGACAGCGCGCATGCCAGTGTCAGGCGAAGGCGCAGGGTTCGGAGACGCGTCAAGGGATCAGCCCGTGAAGAGGCGGTTGATGTCGTTGTAGAAGGCGAATACGGTGAGGCCGAGAAGGAGCGCGAGGCCGAAGCGTTGCCCGATTTCCATCGCTCGCTCCGACACCGGGCTGCCCTTCACGATTTCGGCGAAATAATACACCAGGTGTCCCCCATCCAGCAGCGGAATCGGCAGCAGGTTGAGCACGCCGAGGCTCACGCTCACGAGGGCGAGGAAGCCGAGCCACGCGACCCATCCGAGCTGCGCCGACTGGCCCGCGTAGTCGGCGATCGTGATGGGCCCCGAGAGGTTGCGCCACGAAACCTGTCCCAGCACCATGCGTCCGAGCATCTTCAGGCTGAAGGCGGAGAGGTCCACGACCTTCTCCACCGCCTTGCCGAACGCGGTGAGCGGGTCGTAGCGCACGGTCGTGCTCATGCGCTCGTATTCGCGCCGGAGGTCCGCCGAGGCCTCCACGCCGAGGCGCCCGATGCGCGCGCCGCCCTCGTTCACCGCCTCGGGCGTGGCGTTCACCTCGAAGCGCCGGCCCTGGCGCTCGACCTCGAGCACGAGCGGCTTGCCCGGGCTCTCCTTGATGATGCCGGTGAAGTCGAGCCAGGTGGCGACCGGCTTGCCCGAAATGGCGATCACGACGTCGCCCTGGGCGAGCCCGGCGCGCTCGGCGACGCTGCCGTCGAGCACGCGCCCGAGCTTCGCGGGAACGCGCGAGCGGAACGGCCGCAGCCCCAGCTTGCCGAGGAAGTCGCGATCGAGATCTTCCTTGGAAAGGCCCGACAGATCGATGCGCCGCGTCGCGTGCCCGCCGTTCGCGTTCTCCACCTCGACGTTCACGGCCTCGCCCTTCACCGCATCCTTGAGCAGCGTCCAGCGCACGTCGTTCCACGTGTACACCGCCTCGTCGCCGATCGCGAGCAGCGTGTCTCCGTTCCCGAGGCCCGCGGCCGCTGCGGCCGTGGACGGCGCCGGGTCGCCCACCACCGGCTTCACGCCGGGCATTCCCGCGACGAAGAGCACCCAGTAGATCAGCACGGCGAGGAGCAGGTTGGCGATGGGCCCGGCCAGCACGATGAAGATGCGCGCCCAGACGCTCTTGCGGTTGAACGCGCGCGCCTTCTCGTGGGCCGCCACCTCGCCCTCGCGCTCGTCGAGCATCTTCACGAAGCCGCCGAGCGGGATCGAAGCGATGGCCCATTCGGTCTGGTCCGCCCCGCGCCGGCGCATCCAGAGCGTGCGGCCGAAGCCCACGCTGAAGCGCAGGATCTTCACGTCCATCATGCGCGCGGCGGCGTAGTGGCCGAGCTCGTGGATCACCACCAGCACGCCGACGGTGACGAGGAAGGACAGGATCGTGATGACGAGGCTCATGGAGCGGGAATCCGGGATTGCGCGGCGGCTTCGGGCGCGCCGCGCCGTGCGATGAAGCGCGCGGCGAGCCCGCGCGCCTCGATGTCCACAGCATAAACCTGCTCGAGCGACGCGAGGGGCTGCGCGTGCATCTCGCCCAGCACGTCCTCGATCACCTCGGGGATGGCCGTGAACGGCAGCCGGCGCCCGAGGAACGCCTCGACGGCGACCTCGTTGGCGGCGTTGAGCGCGGCGGGCGCGGTGCCGCCGAGGCGGATGGCCTCCGATGCGAGGCGCAGGCAGGGAAAGCGCACCGGATCGGCGCGCTCGAACTCGAGCTTGCCGAGGCTCGCCAGGTCCAGGGGCCCCACGCCGGAGCCGATCCGCTCGGGCCACGCGAGCGCGCAGGCGATGGGCGTGCGCATGTCGGGAGCGCCCAGCTGCGCGATCACCGAGCCATCGTGGAACTCCACCATCGAGTGGATCACGCTCTGCGGGTGCACCACCACCTCGATCGCCTCGAGCGGCGCGCCGAACAGCCAGTGCGCCTCGATCACCTCGAGGCCCTTGTTCATCATCGTGGCCGAGTCCACGGAGATCTTGCGGCCCATCACCCAGTTGGGATGGGCGCACGCCTGCTCGGGCGTCACGCGCGCGAGGCGCTCCACGGGCGTGGTGCGAAACGGGCCGCCCGAGGCGGTGAGCAGCACGCGCCGCGCGCCGGAGCGCTCGAACTCGCCGGGACGCCCGCACACGAAGCCGCGCGGCAACGCCTGGAAGACCGCGGAGTGCTCGCTGTCGATGGGAAAGAGCGTGGCGCCGCCTTCCGCCACCGCCGACATGAAGAGCGCGCCCGACATGACGAGCGCCTCCTTGTTGGCGAGCAGCACGGTCTTGCCCGCGCGCGCCGCGGCGATGGTGGCGGGAAGCCCGGCGGCGCCCACGATCGCGGCCATGACGACGTCCACATCCTCGGCGGTGGCGATCTCCTCCAGCGCGGCCGGCCCCTGGCGCACGCGCGTCGCGAGGCCGTTGCGGCGGATCTCGCGGTCGAGGCGCTCCGCGGCCGCGGCGTCGGCGAGCACCGCGTGGCGCGGCCGGTACGCGAGGCATTGCTCGAGCAGCGCCGCGTCGTTCTTCCCGGCGGCGAGCGCGACCACCTCGTAGCGCCCGGGATGGCGCGCGACGACGTCGAGCGTGCTCGCGCCGATCGAGCCCGTGGAGCCGAGGATCGCGATGCGCTTCCTCATGTCCTCAGCACCATCAGGGCGAGCGCCGCCACGGGCAGGGTCGCGGTGAGCGCGTCGATGCGATCGAGCACGCCGCCGTGGCCCGGCAGCAACGCGCTCGAATCCTTCATGCCCGCCCCGCGCTTCATCCACGATTCGAAGAGGTCGCCCACGACGCTCAGCAGCGCGAGCCCGGCCATGGCCGCGATCGCGGGCACGCCGGCGGCGGCCGCGAACACGTCGGTGAAGGGCAGCGCCTGCGAGCGCGCGATGGCGGCGAGCACGATGCCGTAAGCGATCACGCCCGCGAGCGCGCCGCCCACGCCTTCCCACGTCTTGCCCGGGCTCACCGCGGGGGCCAGCTTGCGCCGCCCGAAGCGCCGGCCCGCGAAATAGGCCGCGATGTCGGCCACCCACACCAGCGCGGCGGCGGCGAGCAGGATCCACGGCCCCGCCTCGCGCAGCACGACGAACGCGATCCACGTGGGCCAGATCACGATCCAGCCGGCGACGGCGGCCGCGGCGGGCGGCGGACGCAGGTGGCGTGCGATCCAGAACGGAGCCAGGGCGATCCAGAAGACTGTCGCGAGCGCGAACGCGACGAGCGCCAGGCGCGCGAACGCCGCCTCGGAGCCGGCCAGGTAGAAGAGCCAGAGCGCGGCGGCGCCGCCCGCGGAAAGCACGAGGTAGGCGGCACGGCCCGCGGAGCCCAGCGCGCACAGGCGCGACCACTCCCAGCACGAGACGAGCGCCACCGCGAGCATGAAGAGCGACCAGACGGCACGCGACGCGAGGAACACCATCGCCAGCAGGACCGCGAGGGCCACGACCGCCGTGATCACACGGGTGGCCAGCATGGCGGCCTTCAGCCGGCCTGGGTCTGCGGTTCGCCCTGGGCGAGCTGCTCGCTCGTGCGCCCGAAGCGGCGCTCACGGCGGCGGTAGGACGCGATCGCCTCGTCGAGCGCCTGCGCGCCGAAGTCGGGCCAGAGGGCGTCGGTGAAGTACAGCTCGGTGTACGCGAGCTGCCAGAGCAGGAAGTTGGACACGCGCTTCTCGCCGCCGGTGCGGATGAAGAGGTCCGGCTCCGGCGCGTAGCTCATGGACAGGTGGGCCGCCAGCCGCTCCTCGGTGATCGGCGCGTGCGGATCCTCGGCGCGGCAGCGGTTGGCCGCCTGCAGCATGTCCCAGCGGCCGCCGTAGTTGGCCGCCACCGTGAGCGTGAGGCGCGTGTTGTCCGCGGTGAGCGCCTCGCCGCGATGCACGTGGTCGCGGATGCGCGGGTCGAACGGCGACAGGTCGCCCACGACCTTGAAACGGATGCCGTTGGCGTCGAGCTTCCCGATCTCCTGCTCGAGCGAGCGCAGGAAGAGCTGCATCAGGAACGAGACTTCCTCGGGCGGACGGCGCCAGTTCTCGCTGGAGAAGGCGAAGAGCGTGAGGTACTCGATGCCGCGCTCGATGCACGCCTTCACCACCTCGCGCACCGTCTCCACGCCGCGGCGGTGTCCCGCCACGCGCGGCAGGAAGCGGCGCTTCGCCCAGCGTCCGTTGCCGTCCATGATGATCGCCACGTGGCGCGGCACGCTGCCGGTCTCGGGGATCGCCGCCGTCGAAGAGGTGAACTCGCTCATACGGACATGACGTCCTTTTCCTTCTCGGCCACCAGCCGGTCGATGTCGGCGATCGCCTTGTCGGTCATCTTCTGCACCTCGTCCTGGGCGCGCTTCTCCGCGTCCTCGCTCACCTCGCCCTCCTTGAGGAGGTCCTTCAGGTGCGCGATCGCGTCGCGGCGGATGTTGCGCACCGCCACCTTCGCGTTCTCGCCCTCGTGCTTCACGATCTTGGTGAGCTCGCGGCGGCGCTCCTCGGTGAGGGGCGGCATCGGCACGCGGATCACGTCGCCCGAGGTGGCCGGGTTCACGCCCAGGTCGGAATCGCGGATCGCCTTCTCGATCACCTGGACCATCTTCTTCTCGAACGGCTGGATCGAGATCGTGCGCGCGTCGGAGAGCGTCACGTTGCCCACCTGGTTGATCGGCACGTCCGAGCCGTAGTAATCCACCCGCAGGTGGTCGATGAGGCCGGTGTGCGCGCGGCCCGTGCGGATCTTGGCCAGGTCGTGCTTCAGCGTCTCCACCGACTTGCCCATCTTGTCGGTCGCCTGCTTCTTGATATCCGCGATGTTCATGAAAGCGAATCTCCCCCTGCTCGGTCGTGTTGAGCGGCGCCGTGCGTCCGCTCCAACACGGTTCCCGCTGCTAATTATGTACCCAGCAGTGCCATCAGTTGTGGACCAACGTCCCTTCATCCTCGCCCATCACCACCCGCTTCAGCGCTCCCAGCTTGAAGATGGAGAACACGTTGATGGGCAGCTTCTGGTCGCGGCACAGCGCCAGCGCCGTCGCGTCCATCACCTTGAGGTTCTTCACGAACGCCTCGTCGAAGGTGATCTTGTTGTAGCGCGTGGCGGTCTTGTCCTTCATCGGATCGGCGGTGTAGACGCCGTCGACCTTCGTGGCCTTGAGCACGATCTTCGCCTCGACCTCGCGGCCGCGCAGCGCCGCCGCGGTGTCCGTCGTGAAGAACGGATTCCCGGTCCCGGCGGCGAAGATCACGATCTTGCCTTCCTCGAGGTAGCGGATGGCCTTGCCGCGGATGTACGGCTCGCACACCGGCTCGATGTTGAGCGCCGACTGCACGCGCGCCACGAGCCCCGCGCGGTTCATCGCGTCCTGGAGCGCCAGCGCGTTGATGACGGTCGCGAGCATGCCCATGTAGTCGGCGGTCGCGCGGTCCATCCCCGCCGCGCCTTGCGAGACGCCGCGGAAGATGTTGCCGCCGCCGATCACGACGCCCACTTGCACGCCGAGGTCCGAGACCTCCTTCACCTCGCCCACGATCCGGTCCACGGTGTCGCGGTTGATGCCGAAGGAGTCGTTGCCCATCAGCGCTTCCCCCGAGAGCTTCAGGAGGATGCGCGGGTAGGCCGGCACGGCCGGCGGGTTGGGCTCGGTCGCGCCCGCCGTCGCCGAAGGCGCCTTGGTCGACATCACGCTGCGGTCTTTGCCATCGCCGCCACCTCGGCGGCGAAGTCGCTCTGCTTCTTCTCGATGCCTTCGCCGACGACCAGCAGCCGGTAGCCGCGCAGCTTCGAGTCCTGGGCCTTCAGCATCTTCTCGACGGTCTGCTTGTCGTCCTTCACGAAGGGCTGCCCCAGCAGGGTGATCTCGGCCAGGAACTTGTTGATCCCGCCCTCGACCATCTTCGCGGCGATCTCCGGCGGCTTGCCGGATTCCTTCGCGCGCGCCTCGAGGATCTTGCGCTCGGAGGCGATCACGTCGGGGGCCACCTGGTCCTTCGACATGTACTTGGGCTTCGCGAACGCGACGTGCATGGCGACGTCCTTCGCCACGACGGCGGCGCCCTCGTATTCCACCATGACGCCGATCTTGCCGGGCGGATGGAGGTAGGTCTCGAGCTTCGCGTCGGTCTCGATGCGCTCGAAGCGGCGCACCGTGATGTTCTCGCCGATCTTCTGCACGAGCTTCTGCCGCACCGCCTCGACCGCCTCGCCGCCGATCTGCAGCTGCGAGAGCGCGGAGACGTCCGCGGGCTTCCGGGTGGCGACGAGCTCCGCGAGCTGCTTCGCGAACGCGGCGAACTCCGGGTTCTTCGCGACGAAGTCGGTCTCGCTGTTGACCTCGACCATCGCGCCCACCCGGCCGTCCGCGGACACGAAGACGCCGATCGAGCCCTCGGAGGCCACGCGCGAGGCCGCCTTCGAGGCCTTGGCTCCGCTCTTGATGCGCAGCAGCTCCTCGGCCTTCTTCATGTCGCCGGCCGCTTCCTCGAGCGCCTTCTTGCATTCCATCATGCCGAGCCCGGTGAGCTCGCGCAGTTCCTTGACCATGCCTGCGGTGATTTCCGCCATTTCGACTTTCTCCACGAACTTTCAGTTACAAAAAAGGGGCTTTGGATCGCCCCTTTCTCGCCGAACCCTTGCCGCGGGTCCGTTACTGCTTCTCGGCGTCCTCGACCTCGACGAAGTCCTCGGTCGGCTGCGCCACCATCTCGCTGATGACCTGGCTGCGGCCTTCCAGGATCGCGTCGGCGACTCCGCGGGCGTAGAGGCGGATGGCGCGCGTCGAGTCGTCGTTGCCCGGGATCACGTAGTCGATCCCGTCGAGCGAGTTGTTGGAGTCCACGATGCCCACGATGGGAATGCCCAGCGTGCGCGCCTCGGTGACGGCGATCTTGTGGAAGCCCACGTCGATCACGAACAGCGCGTCCGGAATTCCGCCCATGTCCTTGATGCCGCCCAGCGAGCGCTCGAGCTTCTCGCGCTCGCGGTTGTAGTGCAGCTGCTCCTTCTTGGAGAGCTTCTCCAGCGTGCCGTCGGCGGCCATCTGGTCCATGTCCTTCAGGCGCTTGATGGAGCCCTTCACCGTCTTGAAGTTCGTGAGCATGCCGCCCAGCCAGCGGTAGTCGACGTACGGGGCGCCGGCGCGCTGGGCCTCTTCCTTGACGATCTCGCGCGCCTGGCGCTTGGTGCCGACGAAGAGGATCTGCCCCTTGTTGGCGGTGAGCTGGCGCACGAACTTGAGCGCTTCCTGGTACATCGGAAGCGACTTCTCGAGGTTGATGATGTGGATCTTGTTGCGGGACCCGAAGATGTACGGAGCCATCTTGGGGTTCCAGTAGCGCGTCTGGTGGCCGAAGTGCACGCCGGCCTCCAGCATCTGGCGCATGGTGACGGACATCTGAGAACTCCTGTCGGTTAAGGTTGGCCTCCCCCGCCAGCGAACTGCCCGAGGCTCCCGAAGGATCTCGAACGCAGCACCTTAGCCATGGGCGGGGTGTGGATTTGGTTCGAACAGCACGCCATTGTAGCGCGAAAACGTCCGCTCCATCAAACATTTCCGCGCTATTCGGGGGGGTCGGCGGAACCGCCCCGGCGAGCCGGCGCCTAACGCTATAATCGCGACATGGAAGGCCACCACCAGAACCAGGGCAAGCCCGTGAAGAGCCCCGAGGACATCGAGGGCATGCGCGTGGCCGGCAAGCTCGCGGCCGAGGTGCTCGACTACATCACGCCGTACGTGAAGCCGGGTGTCACGACCGGCTACCTCGACAAGCTCTGCCACGAATTCATGGTGAACGTGCAGGGCACCATCCCGGCGCCGCTCAACTACGCCCCGCCGGGCCACCGTCCCTATCCGAAGTCGGTCTGCACCTCGGTGAACCACCAGGTCTGCCACGGCGTGCCGGGCGACAAGGTGCTGCGCCACGGCGACATCGTGAACATCGACGTGACGGTCATCAAGGACGGCTGGCACGGCGACACGAGCCGCATGTTCTACGCGGGCGAGCCCTCGGTGCAGGCGAAGCGCCTGTGCGACGTGACGTACGAGGCCATGTGGAAGGGCATCGCCGCCGTGCGCCCGGGAGCCACGCTGGGCGACATCGGCTTCGCCGTGCAGCGCCACGCGGAAAGCCACGGCTTCAGCGTGGTGCGCGAGTTCTGCGGCCACGGCATCGGCAGGCGCTTCCACGAGGATCCCCAGATCCTGCACTACGGCCGGCCGGGCCAGGGCATGAAGCTGCACCCGGGCATGACCTTCACGGTCGAGCCGATGATCAACGCCGGCAAGCGCGACATCCGCCAGCTCGCCGACGGCTGGACCATCGTGACCGCCGACCACTCGCTGTCCGCGCAGTGGGAGCACACCCTCCTCGTCACCGCGGAAGGCTACGAGGTGCTCACGGTGTCGCCCGGCACGCCGGCGCCGCCGGCGTTCATCGCGGAACGCCAGGCCGTCGCCTGAGCCGGTTATAGTTCCGGCATGAGCCGGATCCTCGAGCGTCCCGCGTCCGATGCGGGCGCACCCCTTCCCCCATTCGTGGTCCCCGGCGGCCGCGCATGGATCAAGGCGCATCGCGAGGAGCTGAAGGCGCGCTATTACCGGCGCCCGGATCCCCATCGCACGCTCGCCGCGCACGCCGCCGCGGTGGACCAGCTCCTGCAGCGATTGTGGGCGGAGCACATCACCGATCCCGCCGTGGCACTGGTCGCCGTCGGCGGCTACGGGCGCGGGGCGCTCTTCCCGCATTCCGACGTGGACGTCCTCGTGCTGCTGCCCGACGCTCGCACGCCCGACGCCTCGATCGAGCGCTTCGTGGGCGCGCTCTGGGACAGCGGCCTGGAGCCCGGCCACAGCGTGCGCACCGTCGGCGAATGCGTCGAGGAAGCGGCCAAGGACGTGAGCGTCGATACGAGCCTCCTCGAGGCGCGGCTCGTGGCGGGCGACGCGAGGCTGCTCGAGGCGCTCGAGGTGAGGCTGCGCGCGCGCCGCAACATCCGCGAGTTCTTCGAGGCGAAGTTCCGCGAGCAGAAGGCGCGCCACGACCGCTTCCAGGAGGCGGCCTACAACCTGGAGCCCAACATCAAGGAAAGCCCGGGCGGACTGCGCGACCTGCAGATGGTGCTGTGGCTCGCGCGCGCGGCGGGGCTGGGCACGTCGTGGAAGGCGCTCGCCGAGGAGGAGCTCATCACCGGGCGCGAGGCCGCGGCGATCGCGGCCCACGAGCGAGTGCTGCAGGACTTGCGCATCCGCCTGCATTACCTGGCGGGTCGGCGCGAGGACCGCCTGGTCTTCGACCACCAGATCGAGATCGCGCGCCAGCTCAAGCTCAAGGGCAAGGCCGGCATGGCGCCCTCGGACCTGCTGATGCGCCGCTACTACCTCGCGGCGAAGGCGATCTGGCGCTTCAACCAGATCCTGCTCTCGAACCTCTTCGCGCGCATCACGCCCGAGTCCGAGCGCAAGGTGCGCAAGCTCGACGACGACTTCGTGGTGGACAACATGACGCTCGAGCCGAGGGACGAGCGCCTGTTCGAGAAGCGCCCCGGCATGATCCTCGAGGCCTTCCGCCGGCTCCAGGACCACCGCGGCATCGTGGGCCTGGGCCCGACGGCGCTGCGCGCGCTCTCGCGCTCGCTGCCGCGCATCAACCGCGCCTTCCGCGAGAACCGCGACAACCGCCGCCGCTTCATGGACATCATGCGCGGCGACCGCCTCACGTGGACGTTGAGGCGCATGAGCCGCTACGGCGTGATCGGCCGCTACATCCCGGCCTTCGGGCGCATCGTGGGCCAGATGCAGCACGACCTCTTCCACGTCTACACCGTGGACGAGCACATCCTCATGGTGATCCGCAACCTGCGCCGCTTCCGCATCCCGCGCTTCAACCACGAGTACCCGTTCCCGTCGCAGCTCATGCAGGAGTTCGACCGCGTCGAGGTGCTCTACCTCGCCGCGCTCTTCCACGACATCGCGAAGGGCCGCGGCGGGGACCACTCGCGCCTGGGCGCGCTCGACGCGCTGCGCTTCTGCCGCGCGCAGGGCATGGCGCGCGCCGACGCGCAGCTGGTCGCCTGGCTGGTCGAGCACCATCTCGTGATGTCGTCCACCGCGCAGAAGCAGGACCTGAGCGATCCGGACGTGATCTCGGGCTTCGCCACGCTGGTGCGCGACGAGCGGACGCTCACGGCGCTCTACATCCTCACGGTCGCCGACATCCGCGGCACGAGCCCCGTGGTGTGGAACGCGTGGAAGGGGAAGCTCCTCGAGGACCTCTTCGTGCTCACGCGCCGCGTGCTGCGCGGGCAGACCGATTACGCCGCCTCGTGGATCGCCGCGAAGAAGGAGGAGGCGCTGCGCATCTTCCGGCAGTACGTGCCGCAGCCGGGCCGCGAGGCCGCCTTCTGGAAGCACCTCGACGACAACTACTTCCAGCGCTTCGAGGCGAGCGAGATCGGCTGGCACACGCGCACGCTGTGGTCGCGGGTGGTGCCCGACAAGCCCATCGTGCGCGCGCGGCTCTCTCCCGTGGGCGAGGGATTGCAGGTGCTGGTGTACGCGCCCGACCAGCCCGGCCTCTTCGCGCGCATCACGAGCTTCTTCGAGCGCATGCAGTTCGACGTGGCCGCCGCGAAGATCTACACGACCCAGCACGGCTTCGCGCTCGACAGCTTCCAGGTGCTCGCGCGCTCGCGCGGCGGCGAGCACTACCGCGACCTGATCCAGAAGGTCGAGGCGGGACTGGCCGAGCGCATCGTGCCCGGCGTGCCGCTGGAGCCGGCGCCGTCGGGCCGCGTCTCGCGCTGGGTGAAGCACTTCCCCATGGAGCCGCGCGTCGAGATCATCCCCGACCGCCGGCCCGGGCGCTGGCTGGTGGGCGTGAGCTGCGCCGACCGCCCGGGGCTCCTGTCCACCATCGCGCGCGTGCTGCTGCAGCACGAGCTGAACCTGGTCGACGCCCGCGTGACGACCCTGGGCCTGCGGGCCGAGGACGCCTTCGTCGTGAACGGCCGCGCGCTGGATGCCGAGGCCGGGCGCGCCGCCATGGCCGCGGAGCTGGAGCAAGCGGTCAGCGCTTGATCTGGTTCAAGTTTTAACGTGGGTTATGTGCCTAGCATGGGGTGTTCAGCCACCCGCCCCCTGGGAGGATCCCATGTGTTCCAGAGCTTGCACGGGCGCCGCGCTCGCCGCCGCGCTCCTCTGCGCCTCGTTCGCTTCGTCTCCCGCGGCGCCTCGCACCGCCGCGCCGGCGCGCGCCCCCGCCGCCGAGGAGCGGCTCGTCCTCGCCGTGAGCGAGGGCACCTCGGGAGGTGCCACTCCCGGCGAGATCATCGAGAAGTACCGGCCGCTCGCGGAAGTGATCGGCAAGGCGGTGCACATGAACGTGATCATCGAGCCGGCGCGCAGCTTCCAGCGCCTCGACGAGGGCATGCGCGAAAAGCGCTACGACCTCGCGATGGCGCGCCCGAGCGACTATCCGGCACGCGCCGTGCGCGACTACGGCTACCGCTACGTGGCCAACGCCAAGCCGGACGGGCACTGCGTGTTCCTGGTGCAGAAGGACTCGCCCGCGCGCTCGCTCGCGGACCTCAGGGGCCAGCGCATCGTGCTGCCCGAGAAGGTCTCGTACATGGCGCAGTTCTGCTCCGCCGAGCTGCGCGACGCCGGCTTCGATCTCAGCCAGCGCGTGCAATACGTGAAGGAGCAGGAGGTGGTCGTGTACTGGACGCAGACCCTCAACGCGGAGCTGGGGGGCGTGGCGTCGTATTCGAAGGCGCTCAAGCAGAAGGAGGGGCTGCGCGAGCTCGCGCGCAGCCGGCCGCAGCCCTACATGCCGCTCATTGCCGGACCGCGGCTCTCCCAGGCCCAGATCGAGGCGATCCGCGCGGAGCTGGTGAAGCTCCAGGGCACGCCGGCGGGGCAGCAGCTGGTCGCCAGGCTCGGCATTACCGGCTTCGACGACGGCGGCGAGAAGCGCCTCAACGAGCTCCTCGCGTGGCTCGAGAAGAAATGACGACTACTGCGGCGCGGGCTTGCGGTCGCCGAGGAGGATCCAGCCGCGGATCACGCGGTAGAGGTACCAGACGAAGAGGATCGCCCAGGGCAGCCAGACCAGCACGATGCCCACGATCGTGGCGAACAGGACCGCGGTGATGAGGCCGCAAATGAATATCCAGAGGATGCCCCACCAGAAGGTGCGCGACAGCCACGAGTAGTGGGAGTCGAGCCAGGTGCCGCGCACCTGGTCGCGCGTCACCATGCCGACGATGATCGCGGCCACGGCGAGCAGCCAGGCCGTGAACGGGGCGAGCAGGTGCAGCAGGTAGAGGATGTTGGCGGTGCCGGTTTCGGCGCGCGGCTGCGCGGCCGCATTCGGTTCCATGGCGCTCGCTCCTAGCGGTTGTAGATGGAGCGGATCCCGCGCAGAGCCTCGGCGCGCTTCTTCGCGTCGCTGCTCGAGAGGTCCACCGTGAGCGAGTCGCGACGCGCGCGGTCGGCGCTGGAAAGGCGCGCCTCGCGCCCGTAGCGGATGCTGTCGATCTCCAGCTGCGCGGCGGTCTTCTGCTCGCGGCTCGCCCCGACGCTCCCGGCGGTCATCTCCAGGCTGCGGATGCGCTCGCGCTCCGCGCCGCTCGGCTGGTACGGCCCGCCCGTGCTGCCGGCGCTCACCGCAGGCGCGGCCGGCGCGGAAGGATTCGCCGGGAGCGAGCCCGCCGGCGGAAGCACGCCCAGCTTCTTCTCGGCCGCCACGCGGGCCTCCGCCTGGATGCGCGCCTCCTCCGCCGCCTTGTCGGCCGCGGCCTTGTCGGCGGCCGCCTTTTCCTCGATCTCGCGGGCGCGATTCGTCACGCCGGGCGCCACACTGCCCTGCGTGTCCGTCGCCTCGCAGCGGCGGTCGCTGTAGACGACCTTCCCGCTCGCGTCCTTGCACTTGTAGAGCTGCGCCGAAGCCTCAGCCGCCACCGCCATCGCGAAGGCGGCCGCGACGATCGACGGCCATCGACGTCCCGCTGTTCTCCTGTCATTCATCGACGAGTTCCTCCCCTGGAAACAACTCTTCGTTGAACCCGAGCTTGCTCAGGTCGGTCATGCGCTGCGGATACAGGATGCCGTCGAGGTGGTCGCACTCATGCTGCACGACGCGGGCGTGGAAGCCCTCGGCAACGCGCTCCACGGCGTTGCCGTGCTCGTCGAACCCCGAGTAGCGCAGCTTCGTGTAGCGCGGGACGAGCCCGCGGATGCCCGGAACGGAGAGGCAGCCCTCCCAGCCCTCCTCCACCTCGCGTGTGAGGAGCACGATCTTCGGATTCACCAGCACCGTGAAAGGCACCGCCTCGGCATCCGGATAGCGCGGGTTCTGGTCCACGCCGAAGATCACCACGCGCCGGCTCACGCCGATCTGGGGCGCGGCGAGGCCCGCGCCGTTCTTCGCGGCCATCGTTTCCTTCATGTCGCCCACCAGCTCGAGGAGCTCGCGCGTGCCGAGCTCCTCCACCGGCTTCGCACGCTCGCGCAGGACGGGATGCCCCATCCTCAAGACCTCACGCACCGCCATGGCGCTCCACCAGCTTCGCGACGATCGTCCTCACCTTCGCCATGCTCTCCTCGATCACGCGCCCGATGTCGTCGAGCGAGATCGCGCGCGCGCTCGTCCCCCGCCCCGCTGCCGCGTTGACCACCACCGCGAGCGTCGCGTATGCGAGGCCCAGCTCGCGCGCCAGCGCCGCTTCCGGCATGCCCGTCATTCCCACCATCGTCGCGCCGTCGCGCTCCAGCCGGTCGATCTCCGCCTTGGTCTCGAGCCGCGGCCCCTGGACTGCGGCGTACGTGCCGCCGTCGACCAGCGGCAGGCCCACCTCGCGCGCCGACTCCATCACGATGCGCCGCAGGTCCTCGCTGTACGGATACGTGAAGTCCACGTGGGTGACCGGTTGCTCGGCGCCCTCGAAATACGTCGACGGCCGGCCCCAAGTGTAGTCGATGATCTGGTCCGGCACGGCGATCGTGCCCGCGGTGAGCCCGGGCGCGATGCCGCCCACGGTGCACACCGAGATCACCCGCGTGATGCCCTTGCTGTGCAGCGCCCAGAGGTTCGCGCGGTAGTTGATCTCGTGGGGCGCCAGCGTGTGCCCGTAGCCGTGGCGCGCGAGGAACACGAGCTCCGAGGAACCGATGCGGCCGAACGTGAGCGGCCCGGACGGCTCGCCGTACGGCGTGCGCACGATCTGGCGGTGGGTGATCTCGAGGTTGGCGAGGCGCGTGAGTCCGCTGCCTCCGATGATGGCGATCATGCTTTCCGTCAGTCTTTCAATGCGTAGATGGCAGGCAGGTTGCGCCACAGCCCGTAGGCGTCCATTCCGAAGCCGAACACGTAGCGGTTGGGAACGGTGACGCCCACGAAATCCGCGTGGGCGGGCTTCGCGCGCCCGATATCCTTGTCGGCGAAGACCGCGCTGAAGACGCGTTCGGCGCCCATCTCGGCGAGCTTCGCGCGGATGGCGGCCAGCGTGATGCCCTCGTCGAGAATGTCGTCGACCACCAGCACGGTCCGGTCGCGCACGTTGTCGCGCGGCGGCAGGCGCCAGCTCACCTCGCGGCCCTGCGTCTCGTTGTTGTAGCGCGTGACCTCGATCGCGCCGAACTCGAGCGGAAATCCCAGCAGCGGCAGCAGGCGCCCGGTGAAGACGGCGGCCCCTCCCATCACCGAAAGCACCACGGGGAACTCTTCCTTCAGCTTCGCCGAGATCTCGCCCGCCATGCGCGCCACCGCGCGGTTCACGTCCTCCGCGGGGCACAGCAGGTCCGCCTCGTCGAGGAGGCGCTGCGCGTCGCGGCGGTTCACGTGCGCCGGCCCGGCGCGGGGCCCACGGTGGCGCTGATGAACGCGCGGAAGTCGGCGGCCAGCTCCGGGTGCTTCAATGCGTAGTTCACGGTGGCCTCGAGGTAGCCCAGCTTGGAGCCGCAATCGTAGCGCCGGCCGTCGAACTCGTAGGCGAAGACCGGCTCCTCGCGCAGGAGCCTGCCGATGGCGTCGGTGAGCTGGATCTCGCGCCCGGCGCCGGGCCGCAGGTTCTCGAGGAAATGGAAGATGCGCGGGCTCAGGATGTAGCGGCCCACGACGCCCAGCGTGGAGGGCGCCTCCTCGGGCTTGGGCTTCTCCACGATGGCCGTCACGCGCGAGATCGAGGGCCCGATGCGCTCGGCCGAGACGATGCCGTACGAAGCCGTGTCCTCGCGCGCGACGTTCTGCACCGCGATGACGCTGCCGCCGTGCCGCGCGTGCGCCTGCGACATCTGCTTCATCACGGGCAGGGGCGCGTCGATCAGGTCGTCGGCGAGGATCACCGCGAACGGCTGCTCTCCCACGAGGTGGCGCGCGCGCAGCACCGCGTGCCCCAGTCCCAGCGCTTCCGACTGGCGGATGTAGGTGCAGCTCACGCCCTCGGGCAGCAGCCCGCGCACCTCCTTCAGCAGCTTGTTCTTGCCGTGCGCCTGCAGCTCCGCCTCGAGCTCGTAGGCCTTGTCGAAATGATCCTCGATCGCGCGCTTGCCGCGGCCGGTGATGAAGATGAGGTCGGTGATGCCCGCCGCGACCGCCTCCTCCACCGCGTACTGGATGAGGGGCTTGTCGACGATCGGCAGCATCTCCTTCGGGGACGCCTTGGTCGCCGGAAGGAAGCGGGTGCCGAGGCCCGCCACCGGGAATACGGCCTTGGTTATCTTCTGCATCGTCTTGGGCCGGCCTATGCGCCGAGCATCTTCAGGAACCCTTCTTCGTCCAGCACGGGGACGCCGAGTTCCTGCGCCCGGTCGAGCTTCGATCCGGCCTCGGCGCCGGCGACCACGTAATCCGTCTTCTTCGAGACCGAGCCGGTCACCTTGCCGCCGGCCGCCTCGATGCGTTCCTTCGCCTCGTCGCGCGTCATCGAGACGAGCGTTCCGGTGAGGACCACAATCTTACCCGCGAAGGCCCCGGCGGGGGCCGGCTCGCCCGCCGGCCCTCGGCCCAACGCACGCCGGCCGCCCGCAACTCGCCGATCACCTCGCGGTTGTGGGGTTCCCCCATGAAGCTCGCGATCGACTCCGCGACGACCGGGCCCACGTCGGGCGCCTCCTGCAATTCCTCGACGCTCGCATCCATGATCGCGTCGAGCGTTCCGAAGTGGTGCGCCAGGTCGCGCGCGGTCACCTCGCCCACGTTGCGGATGCCGAGCGCGTAGATGAACCGCCCGAGCGTGGTGTCCTTGCTCTTCTCGATCGCCGCGAGCACGTTGGCGGCCGATTTCTCCGCCATGCGCTCGAGCGCCGCCAGCTTGGCGAGCCCCAGCTTGTAGAGTTCGGCGGGCGTGCGCACGATGCCGGCGTCGACGAGCTGGTCCACCAGCTTGTCGCCCAGGCCCTCGATGTCCATCGCGCGCCGGCCGGCGAAATGCAGCAGCGACTGCTTGCGTTGCGCGGGACAGATGAGGCCGCCCGTGCAGCGCGCGACGGCCTCGTCGTCCAGGCGCACGACGGCCGAGCCGCATTCCGGGCACTTCTTCGGCATGACGAACCAGTCGTGCCTCTCGCGCGGCCCCTGCTTCGCGACACCGGCCACCTCGGGGATGACGTCGCCCGCGCGGCGCACGATCACCGTGTCGCGCCGCCACACGTCCTTGCGGCGCACCTCGTCCTCGTTGTGCAGCGTCGCGTTCACGATCGTCGTGCCGCCCACGAACACGGGCTTCAGTCGCGCGACCGGCGTGAGCGCCCCGGTGCGCCCGACCTGCACCTCGATGTCGGCGAGCTCGGTGGTCGCCTCCTCGGCGGGAAACTTGTGGGCGAGGGCCCAGCGCGGCGCGCGCGACACGAAGCCCAGGCGGTCCTGGTCGGCGAAGCGGTTCACCTTGTAGACGACGCCGTCGATGTCGTAGGGCAGCTTCGGCCGCTTCGCCCCCATCGCGCGGTAGAAATCGAGCAGCTCGGAAGCGCCGCGCGCGATGCGCCGGTCGGCCGCGACCGGGAAGCCGATCTGCGCGAGGAGGTCGAGGAGCCGCGCGTGGGTCTTGGGCGCGGCGAAGCCGTCGAAGGCGCCCACGCCGTACGCGAAGAACGAGAGCTTGCGCTGCGCGGTGAGCCTGGGGTCGAGCTGGCGTAGCCCCCCGGCGGCGGCGTTGCGCGGATTCACGAAGGTGCGCTCGCCGCGCTCGAGCGCGCGGCGGTTGATCGCCTCGAAGTCGCGCCGCAGCATGATCACCTCGCCGCGCACTTCCAGCAGCTTCGGGGGCCGGCGCATCTCGAGCCGCAGCGGCAGCGTGCGGACGGTTCGCAGGTTGGGCGTCACGTCCTCGCCGCGCGTGCCGTCGCCGCGCGTGGCGCCCTGCACGAGGATGCCATCCTCGTAGGCGAGCGTCACCGCGAGGCCGTCGAACTTGAGCTCGCACGCGTACTCGACCGTCGCCTCGCCCAGCCCTTCGCGGCAGCGGCGATCGAAGGCGGCGACGTCCTCGTCGTCGAAGCCGTTGGCGAGCGAGAGCATGGGCACGCGATGGGTGACCTCGGCGAACGCGGTGCTCGGCGCGGCGCCCACGCGTTGCGTCGGCGAGTCCGGCGTCTGGAGCGCGGGATGCTCCGCTTCCAGCTTCACCAGCTCCTGGAAGAGGCGGTCGTATTCGGCGTCGGAGATCTCCGGCGCGGCATCCACGTAATAGAGGCGGTTGTGGCGCTCGATCGCGCGGCGCAGCTTCTCCGCCTTCGCCTGCACCTCGCGCGCAACGGGCCTGTCCACGACGGAAGAAGGGTTGCGTCTCAGGAGAAGAGGCGGCGCGCGAGCGCGCTTCCGGCCGGGATGCCGTGGGCGTCCATTTCGCGCACGACGCCTTCCAGCGCGTGCCGGATGGACGCGAGGCCCTGGTCGGTGAGCGGCCGGCGGTTGTCGTCCACCACCTGCCCGCCCAGCGTGCCGGCGAAGCGCGCCGCGAGCGCAGCCATCTCGTCCAGCACCGCCGGGGCGCCGGACACGTGCGGCACGTCGAGGGCGAAGGTGAGCCCGGCGGCGTAATGCGCCGAGGGCTTCGCGGACGGATCGTCGATGCGGCGGATGGAGTACGCGGGCGCCCCGTCGGCGCCGTAGCGCACGAGCTCGCCGGAGCCGGTCTCCGCGAGGCCCGCCTCGAGGGCGAGCTGCTTCACGCGCGCGAGCGAGAAGCTCGCGCCGAACTGCCCGACGACGTTCACCGCGATCTCGATGTCCGCGTCGGCGCAGAACGTGTCGAGCTCGCGCGCGCGCGCGGCGGCCGCCGACGGCGCCTCGCGCTGCGAGACCGCGTTCACCTGGGCGGCGAAGTCCGCGACCGCGCGGTTGAACGCCTCGATCTCCTCCTCGCCGAGCGGCCCCTTGCGGCTCGCGAGCTGCAGGCCCACGCGCAGCTCGCGCCAGCTGCGCCGCGGCGAGGTCGCGACGGGATGCCATTGCTCGTCCACGATGCCTTCGAGGTGCACCGGCACCGTGTGCTCCGCGAGCACGGCCTCGAGCGGCTCGAGCTGCTCGCTCGTGACCGGATCGTCGGCGAGGATCACCGCCACCGTGTCGATGCGCCCCGAGATCTCCGCCTCCGGTCCGCCCGCCGCGGCGAGCTCCTCGGCGGCGGGAAGCGGGCGCGAATCGGCGCGCGCGAGGACGGTGTCGCCGTCGTTGGAAGCGGGGAGCTTGCCGAGCGTGGGCTCGCGCCGTTCGTCCGCCTCGTCGAGGAGCGCGTCGCCCGGCTGCCCTCCGAACGCCTTCTCGGCGCGGCTGCGCGCCCGCCGCTCCTGCAGCATGTTGTAGGCGACGACCAGCGCGATGACCACCACGCCGGCGGCGATGAGGGCGAGCTGCAGGTCGCTCATCTTCGAATGCTTCCGTTCAGCTCACGCGGCCTGCTTGCGGGCCAGTTCCATGGCGGCTTCCATGTCCACCTCGACGATCTTCGACACGCCCGGCTCGGGCATCGTCACGCCTATGAGCTGGTTGGCGAGCTCCATGGTGATCTTGTTGTGGGTGATGAAGAGGAACTGCGTCTGCGCGGACATCTGGCGCACCAGCTCGCAGAAGCGCTCCGTGTTCGGGTCGTCCAGCGGCGCGTCCACCTCGTCGAGCAGGCAGAACGGGCGCGGGGTTCAGCTTGAAGAGCGAGAAGACGAGCGAGATGGCGGTGAGCGCCTTCTCGCCGCCCGAGAGCAGCTGGATCGACTGGTTCTTCTTCCCGGGAGGCTGCGCGAACACCTGCAGGCCGGCGTCGAGGATCTCCTCGCCGGTGAGCTTGAGGCTCGCATGCCCGCCCCCGAAGAGCGCGGGGAACATCTCCTGGAAATTGCGGTTGACCGCCTCGAACGTCTCCTGGAGCAGCTCGCGCGTCTCGCGGTCGATGCGCTTGATCGCCGCCTCCAGCGTCTCCACCGCCTGGGTGAGATCGGCAGCCTGGGAATCGAGGAACTCCTTGCGCTCGCGCGAGGCATTGAGCTCCGAGAGCGCGGCGAGGTTCACCGCGCCCAACGCGGCGATCTCCTCGTTCAGCCGGTTGATCTCCGCCTGCATCCCGGAGGAGCGCACGCGCTTCTCGATCTGCTCGGCCATCTCCTCGCGCGTGACGCCCGCCTCCTGCAGCTGCCGGGCGTACTGCTCGGCGTGCGTGGCCGCCTCCTGCTCCTTCACGCGCAGCTCCGTGATCCGCTCGCGCAGGGGATCGAGCCCATGCTCCACCGCGAGGCGCGACTCCTCGAGGGCGCGCAGCCGGTCGGTCACCTGCTCGAGCCCGGCGCGCGCGTCGGAGAGCGCGCGCTCGCGCCCGGACTTCACGCTCGAGCGCCTGCTGCAGGCGCTCGCGCACGCTGCCCTTCCTCGAGCTTGCCCAGCTCCGAGGAGACGCTGGCGCGGTTGGCCGCGAGCGCGGAGAGGCGCTCGCGCAGCGACACCACGAGCTGCGCCCTGCGCCTGCACCTTGTCGTGGCAGCTGCGCTCGCGATAGCGCGCCTCGGCGAGGGCGCGCTCGGCGGTGGCGATGGCGGCGCGCGCGCTGTCGAGCGCCTCGCCCGCGTCCTTGGCCGCGCCCTCCAGCGCCTGCAGGCGCTGCACGATCTCCTCGATCTTCTGCGCGCCCGCCTGCAGCGCGTGCTGCGCCTCCTGCATCTCGAGGCGTTCGCGCCCCTCCTCCTCGTCGATCTGGGCCAGCTCCGCGCGGATCGCCTCGCGCCGGCGCTCCGCCTGCTCCGAGCTCTGCGCGAGCTTGAGGAATTCCACCTCCAGCGCGTGGTCCTGCTCGCGCGCGCGGTTGATCTCCTCGCGCAGCCGCCGCGCCTCTTCCTGCGCCGCGCGCAGGTCGCCCTCGAGGCCGCCCACCGCCGCTTCGACGCTCGCGCGTTCGCGCGCGCGCTCCGGAATGCGTCCCTGCAGGTCCTCGATCTCGCGCTGGCGCTGCAATACGCCGTGCAGCTCGGACTGCGGGCCGTGGAACACCACGCCCTGGCGCCCGAAGAGGTGCCCGTTCTTCCCCACCAGGAGTCCGCCCGCCGGCAGGACGCGAGCGAGCGCGATGCCGTCCTCGCCCTCGGGCAGGATGCAGACATTGGCGAGCGCGTCGCGCAGGTACGCCAGCACGCCGGGACGCGCGCTCGTCACCACGGAGGCGAGCGGCTTCAGGTGCGCGGAACCCGCGGCGGATTCGGCGCCCGCGCGCTCGATGAAGACCGCGAAATTGCCGGGAGGCGCGTCGCGCAGCAGCGCCGCGACTTCCGACTCGTCGGGCACCCGCGCGGCGTTGAGCCGCACGCCCAGCGCCGCCTCGACGGCGTCGTCCCATCCGGCTTCCACGCGGATCGCCTGCCACAGGCGCTCGGCGCGCTCGAGGTGGTGGGCGTCGGTCCATTCCTTCAGCTTGGAGTTGGTGTCGAGCTTCGCCTGCTGCGCCTCGAGCGCCTTCAGCGCCGCCTCCAGGCCCGCCAGCTCGCGCGTGGCCTCGTGCAGCCGGTTGGTGGCTTGCGCGCGCTGCGCCTCGAGCGCGGGGATGCGCTGCTCGGCCTCGCTTCCCGAGCGCTTCGAGCCCGGCGACCTTCGCGGCCAGCTCCGAGCGCTGCGCCTCGATGCGCCGCGAGCTTCTCGGGCTCGGGGAACACGAGCGCCATGTTCTCCTGCTTCAGGCGGTTCTTGCGCGCCTCGATCTGGGAGAGCAGCTTCAGCGCGTGGGATTCGCGCGTCTCCTCGACGCCCTGCGCCTGCTCCGCGGTATTCATCTCCGACTCGGCCGCGCGCACTTCGGCGGCGGCCGCGGCCGCGCGGGATTCCGCCTCGGGCAGCGCTTCGCGCGCGCGGACGAGCTCCTCCTCGCACGCGGCGATGGCGGCGCGGGCGCTCTCGATCTCCGAGCGCCAGCGGTCGCCCTCGGCGTCCGCCTCGGCGATGCGGCGCTCGACCTCCGCGGCCTCGCCGGCGAGCGCCTCGAGCTGCGCGCCCATGCGCCGGCGGTTCTCGCCGAGGAAGCTGATCTCCTGCTCCAGCGACTGCACCTCGGCATTGGCCTCGTAGAGCGCGCCCTGCAGCTCCTGCAGCCGGTCGGTGCCCTCGTAGTGGCTGTTGCGCAGCTCTTCGAGCGCGCGCTCGCTCTCGCGCAGCCGCGCCGTCTCCGCCTCGAGCGCGACGGTGGCCTTCTGCACCTCGTTCGCGCAGCGGTTGCGTCGCCTGCTCCGACTCGCGCAGGCGAGTGAACGCGAGCAGGTTGTGGTTGAGCGCGAGCTGCGCCTGCAGCTCCTGGTACTTCGCCGCGACCTCCGCCTGCTGCGCGAGGTGCGTGAGCTGCGCATCCAGCTCGGCGCGGATGTCGCCCACGCGCGCCAGGTTCTCGCGCGTGTCCTCGAGCCTCGACTCGGTCTCGCGCCGGCGCTCGCGGTACTTGGAGACGCCCGCCGCTTCCTCGAGGAACACGCGCAGCTCCTCGGGCTTGGACGTGATGACGCGCGAGATCATGCCCTGCTCGATGATGCTGTAGGCGCGCGGTCCCAGGCCGGTGCCGAGGAAGATGTCCTGCACGTCGCGCCGGCGCACGTGCTGCCCGTTCACGTAATAGTTGGAGTCGCCCTCGCGCGAGAGCACGCGCTTCACGCTGATCTCCGCGTAGCCCGACCAGGGCCCGCCGATGCGCCCGAGGGAATTGTCGAAGACGAGCTCGACGGAGGCGCGTCCCACGGGCTTCCTCTCGGCGGAGCCGTTGAAGATCACGTCCTGCATGTGCTCGCCGCGCAGCTGCTTGGCGGACGATTCGCCGAGCACCCAGCGCACGGCGTCGATCACGTTGGACTTGCCGCATCCGTTCGGCCCCACCACGCCCACCAGCTGCCCGGGCACCGCGATGGAGGTCGGATCGACGAAGGACTTGAAGCCGGAAAGCTTGACGGATGTGAGTCGCAAGGGGAGACGCTTCGAGTAAGTGCTTGTTTTCGAGACGCCATCGGCTGGCGCGCCTTCAGTAGAATGGCGATTTTACCGGAACACGTCGACCGCCAATGCCCCGCGCTTCCAAGGCCCTCGAGACCTTCCCCAATCCCGCCCCGGGACGCGATTACGCGATCCACATGCAGATCCCGGAGTTCACCTGCCTGTGCCCGAAGACGGGCCAGCCGGACTTCGCCACGCTCTTCCTCGACTACGTCCCGGACCGCCTGTGCGTCGAGCTGAAGAGCCTCAAGCTCTACATCTGGTCCTTCCGCGACGAGGGCCGCTTCCACGAGGCGGTGACCAACGAGATCCTGGACCACCTCGCGCAGGCCACCAAGCCGCGCTTCATGCGGCTCACCGCGAAGTTCTACGTGCGCGGCGGGATCTTCACCACGGTCGTGGCCGAGCACCGCAAGAAGGGATGGAAGCCCGAGCCTGCGGTCCCCATGGACCCGCTTTCCCCCGAATCCAGCACGCGCTAACCTCGCCCAGCCACCAGGGGAGCCCCATGAAGAGAACCCGCCCGGCCCTGGCCGTCCTTCTCGCCTTCTTCGCCCTCGCGGCCGCCGCCGAGGCGCCGATCCCGGTCGAGGACTTCTTCCGCCTGCCGCAGTACATCGCGATGCGCATTTCGCCGGACGGCGAGCACATCGCGGCGATGGCTCCGGTGAAAGGCCGGCAGAACCTCGTGGTCCTCGACGTGCCGCCGAAGAAGGCGCGCGCGTTGTCCGCTTTCGAGAACAAGGACGTGGTGTGGTTTCGCTGGCTCGGGAGCAAACGGCTGCTGCTGCGCACGGGCAGCTTCGCCACGCGCGATTTCGACTCGCGCGGCGGAGCGCTCTACGCCGTCGACATCGACGGCGGCGACACGCGCCAGTTGTCCGAAGGCAGCCGGGACGACGAGCGCATGGAAGGCGGGGCCCGGGCGGTCGCCCGCTTCCTGGAGGTCGTGCGCCTTCTCCCGGGGGACAGCGAGGATTTCATCGGACAGGAAATCTCCTTCGACGCGAGCGGCCACTTCCAGATGGGCCAGCTCGCGCGGGTGGATTCGCGCACCGGACGGCGGACCTCGCTCTCGCTCGGCAAGCCCGACAGCGGCGAGAACGAAGCTGGCTCGTCGACAACGCGCGGCGTCGCGCGCGCGCTGCGGCGTCACCGGCAAGGGCACGCACGCGCATCCGGTACCGCGCCGCGGCCGATGCGCCGTGGGCGAAGCTCGACGAGTTCCGCGCTCGACGGCGCCGGGCTGGGTTCACCCTCGCCATGGCCGATGACGGCAAGACGCTCCTCGTGAGCACCTACCGCGGGGCGACAAGGCGGCGATCGTGCGCTACGACCCGGCGACGGCGCGCGTTCGGCGAGGTGGTGGCGGCAGCACCCGCAAGTGGACCTCGCGACCTGCTCTTCGACGACGGCAAGCCGGTGGGCGTCGCCTACGACGCCGACCATCCCGGGTCCGCCTGTTCGACCCCGGCTGGCAGCGCCTGCAGGCGACCGCGGACAAGACGTTCCCGGACGCCGTGAACGCGCTCAACTGGTCGCGCGACCGCTCGCGGGTGCTGATCACGTCCTATTCCGACGTTTCTCCCGGCACGTTCTACCTGCTTCGACGTGAAGAAGGCCCGCATCGAGTACCTGGCCGACCGCAGCCCCTGGATCAAGCCGAAGGAGATGTCGCCGATGAAGGCGGTGCGCTACGCGGCGCGCGACGGGCTCGAGATTCCGGGCTACCTCACGCTGCCGCGGGGCCACGACCCGAAGAACCTGCCGCTCGTCGTGTACGTGCATGGGGGACCCTGGGTCGACGGGGATTCGTGGCGGTTCGATCCGGACGTGCAGTTCCTCGCCTCGCGCGGCTACGCCGTGCTGCAACCCAACTTCCGCGGCACCACGCGCTACGGCTGGAAGCACTTCCGCGCGAGCTTCGGCCAGTGGGGCCTCGCGATGCAGGACGACATCACCGACGGCGTGAAATGGGCGGTCGACCAGGGCATCGCCGATCCGAAGCGGGTGTGCATCTACGGCGCGAGCTACGGCGGCTACGCGACCATGATGGGCCTCGCCAAGACGCCGGAGCTGTACCGTTGCGGCATCGACTACGTGGGCGTCACGGACATCCATCTCTATCTCACGATCGCCTGGTCCGACTACGCCAATTCCGACGTCATCGACTACGACGCGAAGGTCTAGGTAGGCGATCCGGACCGCGACGCCCAGCGCCTGCGCGAGACCTCGCCCGACCAGCTCGCCGATCGCATCAAGGCGCCGGTCCTGATGGCCTACGGCGCCGAGGACCGCCGCGTGCCGCTCGAGCACGGGACCCGCATGAAGGCGGCGCTCGACAGGGCGGGCGCGAAGTACCAGTGGATGGTGATGGACGGCGAGGGCCACGGCTTCCGCGATCCCGCCAACCAGAAGGCGTTCTACGAGGCGGTGGAGAAGTTCCTCGCCGAAAACCTCAAGCCCGCTCGCGCCGCCGCGGCGGATGCGCATTGAGCCAGCCGCTCACGAGGCTCGCGGCGACGATGAGCGAGCCCCCGATCCAGTCGTGGGGCCTCATCACCTCGCCCGCGAGCGCGTAGGCGGCGACCGCCGCCACCACCAGCTCCGATAGCAGGATCACGATCGCGCGGTTCGCGGGCATGCGCGCGAGCCCGTACTGCAGCGCGAGGCTCATCGCCACCAGCGAAGCGCCGATGCCCGCGACGAGCGGCGCCTGGCTCGCCGCCGCGCTCCATGCCGTTCCTGCGTCGAGGCGGCTCGCCGGCAGGTGCACGAGGGCGGCGAGCGTGACGCCGGCCCAGATGACGATCGACTTCCCGGCGTCGGTCATCGTGGCGAGGCGCCGGATCAGCACGTTGCCCAGCGCGAAGAGGAAGCCCGCCGCGAGCCCCAGCCATTCGGCGCGCGCCGTGGGCCACGGCACTCCGAGGCTGGGCTTCCACAGCATCGCCATGGCCCCGGAGAACGCGAGCGCCATCACGACGAAGCCGGCGGCGTCGAGCCGTTCGCGCAGCAGCAGCCAGGCGAGCGGGACCGTCCACAACGGCGCGAGGTAGAACAGCAGCAGCACGCGCATCACCTCGCCGTCGAGCACGCCCAGCACGTAGGCGAGATTGCTCCAGCCGATCGCGAGCCCCATCACGATCGCGGAGGGCGGCATGCGCACGAGGCGCGCGGCCTCGCGCGGAAAGAGCGCGATGCCGATCGCGAGCGCGACGCCGTAGGTGATCACCGTCGCCCAGATGCCGTCCAGCCCCGCGCCGGCGAGCAGGCGGTACGGATACCACACCACGCCCCACAGCGCGGCGCCGAGCAGGAGCGCCCAGGTCGGCGCGGAGGAGACGACAGGCTTCACGGTAAGATCGAAGGATGGATCCCTGCGCAGTGTTGCACATCGCTTCGCTGCATGGCGGCGGCGTGGACCGGCACGTGCGCGACATCGCGCGCGGCGTGGCGCGGGACCATCTCGTGTGGCATGCGGCCGACGGCGCGGAGGTCCTCGAGCTCCCGCGCGAGCGCCGCTCGCTTCCGCTCGACCCGCCCGCGGTGGACCGCAAGCCCGAAACCGTCGAGCGCTTCCTTCGCCATGCCGGCGTGGGCGTGCTGCACGTGCACTCGCTCGCGCGCTGCGCGCGCGCACGCGCGGCCGCGATCGCCGGGCGCATGGGTCTTGCCACCATCGCGACGCTGCACGACGTGCTCTTCCTGCGCGAGGACGGCTTCGAGCCGGGCGCGAGCCGGGATCCCGATCCGGAATGGATCGCCGGGACCGGGGCCTTCCTGCGCTCCGCCGCCGCGGTCGTGGCCCCTTCGCGATACATCGCCGACCTCGCGCGCCACCATGTCCCGGGCCTCGAGGTGACGGTCGTTCCCAACGGCTCGCGTGCACGTCCCGCGCCGACGCCGCCGCTCGCTCCCCGGCCCGAGTTCGGCCCACGCGGCGCGCGGCAGGTGGTCGCGGTGCTGGGCGCGATCGGACCGCACAAGGGCAGCGCCGTCCTGGACGAGCTCGGTGCATGGTTGCGCGGCCGCGGCATCGCGATCGTCGTGATCGGCTACCTCGATGCGCAGGTGACGCCCGGCTGGCGTGGCGAGCACCTCTTCATCCACGGCGCGTATCGCGACGCGGACGTCCCCGCGCTGCTGGACGCCTATGGCGTGCGCCTCGCGCTCTTTCCCAACCGCGTGCCCGAAAGCTTCAGCTACGCGCTGTCGGACCTGTGGGACGCGGGCGTGCCGGTGCTGGTGCCGCCCGATGGCGCGCTGGGCGAGCGCGTGCGCGAGCACGGCGGCGGATGGATCCTTCCCGAGGGTGCCGGCGCGCGCGAGATCGCCGCGGCGCTCGTGGAGCGGCTGGGTCCCGGCGGGAGGACGGAGCTTGCGCGCGTAGAATCTGAGCTGGTGCGCGCCGATCGAGCGCGCGTGCCTCGCCTCGACGCCATGACGCGCTCCCTGGACGCCCTCTACGCCCGCTTCGGAATCGACGCCGCCGCGCCGGCCGATGCCGCGTCGCCCGCCCTGCAGGACCTGCTCGCGAAGAACCTCGACGGCGCGCTTTTCCGCGAGGAGCTCGCGCGCGCGGCCGACGAGCTCGTGCAGCTGCGCACCGGCCTCGAGGCGGAGCGCGGCCAGGCGCGCGCGTGGATATCGAAGCTCGAGGACGACGTCGCGAAGCTGCAGGCCGAGCTCGCGCGCGAGGTCGAAGCGCGCAGAGCGTTCGCGGAGGAGAACGCGCAGCTGCGCGACAGCCGCGATGCGCTCGCCCTGCTGCCGGGGCTCCTGCGGCGGATCCTGCTGAAGAAGATCCGCGATGCGCGAGGTTGACCTCAGCATCGTCACGTACCGGCCCGACGTCGCGTTGCTGCGCCGGCTCCTCGCCAGCCTCGCCGAGCCCACGCCCGGACCGCTCGCCCGCCACCTCTTCATCCACGACAACAGCGGCGATGCGCGCGTCGCCGAGGCGATCGCGGCACTTCCCGAGCTCGCGCCGGGCGCAACGTTCGCGAGCGTCGAGGTGAGCGCGTCGCAGGCGAATGTCGGCTTCGGGCGCGGACACAACGCCGCGGTCGCGCGCGGAAGCGCGCCCTTCGCGCTGCTGCTGAACCAGGACTGCGTGCTCGAGCCCGGCGCGCTCCAGCCGCTCCTCGAGGCCGCGGAGTCGAGCGCGCAGGACGTGGCCGCGTGGGAGCTGCGCCAGATCCCGTACGAGCATCCCAAGGCCTACGATCCGGTCACGCTCGAGGTTGCGTGGGCGAGCGGCGCCGCCCTCCTCGTGCGCCGCTGCGCGTTCGCGGCGGTGGGCGGATTCGATCCGCGCATCTTCATGTACGGCGAGGACGTGGACCTCTCGTGGCGGCTGCGCGCGGCCGGCGGGCGCGTCCTCTACCAGCCGAAATTCGCCGTCGTCCACCACACCTACAAGGAGCCCGGGGAGGTGAAGCCGCTCCAGGTCTTCGGCGGGGTGCTCACGAACCTGTGCCTGCGGGCGCGCTACGGCGGATTCCTGCGCACGCTGCAGGGCCTCGCGATGCTGGCGGCCGAGATTTCCGCACCGCGTTCGTTCCCGGGACGGCGCCGCGGGCTCGCGAAGGCGGGGCTCGCGTTCCTCGTGCGCTGGCCGGCATTCGCGCGCACGCGCGTGCGTCCGTCGGGCCGCTTCCGCCCCCACTTCGCCGGCTGGGGCTACGAGGCGCGGCGCGACGGCGCATTCCACCGCTTCGCATCGCGCCGCGACGAGCCGGCGCGGCCCGCGCCGAAGGCGTCGATCCTCATCCGCACGATGGACCGCCCCGACATGCTGCGCGAGGCGCTTGCCTCGTGCGCAAACCAGACGTATCCGAACCTCGAGGTGGTCGTGATCGAGGACGGGCCCGGGCGATCGCAGGCGGTCGTGGACGAGTTCGCCGGCCGGCTCGACATCCGCTACCGCGCCACGGGCCAGCGCGTGGGCCGCGCGCGCGCCGGCAACCTCGCGCTGGCCGAAGCGCGGGGCGAATGGCTCAACTTCCTCGACGACGACGACGTGCTCTTCGCCGACCACGTGGAGGTGCTGGTGGACGCCGTGCTGCGCGGGAAGGTGGCGGGCGCCTACGCGCTCGCGTGGGAGACGCATACCGCGGCGATCGACGGCGCGAACGGCGGCTACGAGGAGGTGATGCACGTGACGCGCCACCGCCAGCCCTTCGACCGGATCACGTTGTGGCACCACAATTACCTGCCGATCCAGGCGGTGCTCTTCCATCGCAGCCTCTACGAGCGCCATGGGGGCTTCGACGCGGACATGGACCAGCTCGAGGACTGGAACCTGTGGACGCGCTACACGCTCTCCGACGACTTCGTGCTCGTCGGGAAGACGACCTCGAAGTACCGCGTGCCGGCGGACGCCTCCCTCGCGGCCGGACGCCAGGCGCGGCTCGACCTCGCGTACGCGCACGCGCTCGAGCGCCAGCGCGCGATGCGCGTCACGTTCTCGCCGCGCGAGATCTCCGAGATGGCGGACGCCTACGCGCGGCGCGAGACCGTGGTGATGGTGACGCGCGGCGACCTGCGCCGCTTCGTGCGCGAGCGTCCCCTGGTCGCCCGCCTCGCCGCCTGGCGCCAACCGGCGCTCGAGTGGATGCGCCGCCGGCGCCTCCTGCGCTGATCCGTCATTCCCGCGCAAGCGGGAACCCAACAGCGGTAGCGAACACGGGGCATGGCGAAGCCGATCGCACCGGCAACACCCTCTCGCAGAGCCGCTTCGGAGCCCTTGGGTGGGGGTTCATCGGGGGGCGAGACGGTGACAGCGAGAACGACGTCGCTCAACGAATCAGCGCGCCCGATGGACGAGGGCCGCCGCGCTCCGGTTGACGAATCGAGGTCCCCCGATGAGCCCCCACCCAAGGGCTCCGAAGCGGCGATCCCGCAAACCCTATAATGCGGCCGATGGACGACCCCTCCTCCGAGAGCGATCTGCCTTTCACCGGCGAGCGCTACGTGCCCGGCACGAAGGGCGAGATCTGGATCGAGCACTGGCACCGCTACCACTTCGCGGCGCGCTGGGTGGCGGGGCGGCGCGTGCTCGACGTGGCCTGCGGCGAGGGCTACGGGTCGGCGCTGCTCGCGCGCACCGCGCAACGCGTGATCGGCCTCGACGTCTCCGAGGCCGCGGTCGCGCATGCGCGCGGCACCTACGCGGCGGTTCCGAACGTCGAGTTCGTGCGCGCCTCGTGCTCGCGGCTGCCGCTCGCCGACGCGAGCATCGACGTCGCCGTGTCGTTCGAGACGATCGAGCACATCGAGGAGCAAACCGCGTTCCTGGACGAGCTCGCGCGGGTGCTGGTACCCGGCGGCGTGCTGGTCCTGTCCTGCCCCAACAAGCTCGAGTACAGCGACAAGCGCTCCTTCGTGAACGAGTTCCACGTGAAGGAGCTCTACCGCGACCAGCTCGCGGCGCTGGTGTCGTCGCGCTTTCCCGAATGCGCGTGGTACGGGCAGCGCGCGACGTTCTATTCCCTGATCGCGCCGGAATCGGAGGGTGCGGCGGGCGCGCAGGTGGTGGAAGTCGACGAGTCGCGCCCCGAGGAGCCTTCGGGACGGCTCTCGAACCCGCTCTACTTCCTCCTCGTGGCGAGCCGCGAGCGTTCCGCGCTCGACGCGGTCGGCCCCGCGCTCTCGGTGCTCGCCGACCGCGGCGATTGGGTGTACCACGACTACGAGAAGGCGTACCGCGACCTGCATGCCACCGCGGACCGCTCCGCGGCGCTCGAGCGCGACGCCGCGGAGCGCGCGGACGAGGCGGCCGTGCTGCGCGAGCAGCTGCGCGAATCGCGCGCGGCGCGATCGTCGCTCGAGGCCGCCCTCGAGCAGCGCAACACCGCCGTCGCCGTGCGCGAAGCGGAGCTCCTCGCCCGCGACCTGCAGCTGAGCGAGAAGAACCGCGAGATCGATCGCCGGCGCGGCTGGCGCTGGTGGCTCAAGCTTCCGCTGATCCGCCTGGGCTTCCTCAAGTAAAATCGCGGGATGAACCCCCGCCTCGGGCTGCTTCAGCCCTATCCCTTCGAGAAGCTGCGCCAATTGCTGGCGGGCGTGACGCCGCCGCAGGGCCTGCGCCCGATCGCGCTCGGCCTCGGCGAGCCGCAGCATCCGACCCCCGCGTTCCTGAAGGAAGCGATCGCCGCGAACCTCGACGCGATCGCGCGCTATCCCCTGACGCTGGGTTTGCCGGAGCTGCGCCGGGCGCTCGCCGCCTGGATCGCGCGGCGCCACGGCGCGCGCGTGGATTTCGACAAGGAAGTGATCCCGGTGCTGGGAACGCGCGAGGCGCTCTTCGCGATCGCGCAGGTGGTGCTCGACCCGGCGGAATCCGAAGCGCTCGTCGTGTGCCCGAACCCGTTCTACCAGATCTACGAGGGCGCGGCGCTGCTGGGCGGGGCGAAGCCGTACTACGTGAACGCCGAGGCGTCGCGCGGTTTCCGTCCCGATTGGGACGCGGTGCCGGAGGCGGTGTGGAAGCGCACGCGGCTCCTCTACGCATGCTCGCCGAACAATCCGAACGGCCGCGTGATGCCGCTCGAGGAATGGAAGCGCCTCTTCGAGCTCTCCGACCGCCACGGCTTCACGATCGTCTCCGACGAGTGCTACAGCGAGCTCTACTTCGACGAGGCCAAGCCGCCGTTGGGCGCGCTCGCCGCGGCGCATGCGCTCGGCCGCGAGGGCTGGCCGCGGCTGGTCGCTATGGGGTCGCTGTCCAAGCGCTCGAGCGCGCCGGGGCTGCGCTCGGGATTCGCGGCCGGCGACCGCGCCGTCCTCGAGCGCTTCGTGCTCTATCGCACCTATCACGGCTCGCAGATGAGCAACGCCGATCCAGCTCGCGTCGGTCGCCGCGTGGAGCGACGAGGCCCACGTGGTCGAGAACCGCCGGCTCTATCGCGAGAAGTTCGCTTCGTTCTACGAGCGCGTGAACCCCGTCCTGCCGCTCGCGATGCCCGACGCCGGGTTCTATTTCTGGGCCGACGTGCAGGGCGACGACCTCGCCTTCGCGCGCGAGCTCTTCCGAACCGCCCACGTGACCGTGCTTCCGGGCAGCTACATCTCGCGCGAGTCCGGAGGGGTCAATCCGGGGCGCGGTTTCGTGCGCATGGCGCTGGTCGCGAACGTGGAGGAAACCGTCGAGGCGGCCGAGCGCATCCGCAACTTCGTGGGACGACGCGCGCCGGCGATGGCGGGCGCGGCACGGCGATGAACGACACGGCGAATCCCCTCCAGGCGGTCATCGAGCAGGCGTTCGAGCGCCGCGCCGAGCTCTCGCCCGCCACCGCTGCGCACGAGGTGAAGGACGCGGTCGAGAAGGTCCTCGCGGCGCTGGACGCGGGCGAGCTGCGCGTCGCGGAAAAGCGCGGCGGCCAGTGGATCACGCACCAGTGGATCAAGAAGGCCGTGCTGCTCTCGTTCCGGCTGCGCGACAACGAGATCATGCAGGGCGGCTACACCCACTACTTCGACAAGGTGGACTCCAAGTTCGCGCGCTACTCGCAGGAAGACTTCGCGGCGGGCGGCTACCGCGTGGTGCCGCCGGCCGCCGCGCGCCACGGCGCCTTCATCGCGAAGAACGTGGTCCTGATGCCGTCCTACGTGAACATCGGGGCGTACGTGGACGAAGGCGCCATGATCGACACCTGGGCGACGGTCGGCTCGTGCGCCCAGATCGGCAGGAACGTGCACCTGTCCGGCGGCGTGGGCATCGGCGGCGTGCTGGAGCCGGTCCAGGCCAATCCCACCATCATCGAGGACAACTGCTTCATCGGCGCGCGCAGCGAGATCGTCGAGGGCGTGATCGTCGGCGAGGGCTCGGTGATCTCCATGGGCGTGTACATCGGCCAGAGCACCAAGATCTACAACCGCGCCACTGGGGAGGTTTCCTACGGGAAGATTCCGCCCGGAAGCGTCGTCGTTTCCGGCAGCTTGCCCGGGGCAGATGGCCGGTATAGTCTCTACTGCGCAGTGATCATCAAGCAGGTGGATGCCAAGACCCGCGCCAAGACGGGGATCAACGAGCTACTGAGGGGCGACTAGTGCTCTCCCTCTCCCCTGGGAGAGGGCGGGGAGAGTCAAACAGGGGGCGCACGAAATGTTCATCGAGAAGCTGCTGCAGCTGATGGCCGAGAAGAAGGCCTCCGACATCTTCATCTCGGCGGGTTCGCCCATCAGCATCAAGATCCAGGGCAACATCATGCCCGTCAATCCGCAGGCCATGGACGCGGAGGCGACCAAGAAGATCGCCTACGAGATGCTCACGCCGCACCAGATCGAGATGTTCGAGCGCGATCTCGAGCTGAACTTCTCGAAGCCCATGGCCGGCCTCGGCAACTTCCGCGTGAACATGTTCTGGCAGAAGGGCGCGGTGCTCCGCGGTGATCCGCTTCATCACCTCCGACATCCCGAAGATCGTCGACCTGAGCCTGCCGCCCGTGCTCTCCACGCTCGTGATGGAGAAGCGCGGCCTGATCCTCGTGGTGGGCGCCACCGGCTCGGGCAAGTCGACGACGCTCGCCTCGATGCTCGACTACCGCAATTCGGTCTCCACCGGGCACATCCTCACCATCGAGGACCCGGTCGAGTACGTGTTCACGCCCAAGAAATCGCTCTTCAACCAGCGCGAGGTGGGCAACGACACGCGCAGCTTCCACGACGCGCTGCGCAACGCCATGCGCCAGGCTCCCGACTGCATCCTGATCGGCGAGATCCGCGACCTGGAGACGATGCGCATGGCGCTCACCTACGCGCTGTCCGGCCACCTCTGCCTCGCCACGCTGCACGCGAACAACGCCTACCAGGCCATGAACCGCGTGATCAGCTTCTTCCCGCTGGAAGTGCGCCCGATGCTGCTGCAGGACCTCTCCGTGTCGCCTGAAGGCGGTGATCTCGCAGCGCCTCGTCAAGACGGTGGACGGCAAGCGCCTGCCCGCGGTCGAGGTGCTCCTCAACACGCGCAACATCCAGGAGCTCATCGAGAAGGGCGAGATCACGCGAGATCAAGGAGGCGATGGAGAAGAGCATGTCGCCCGGCTCGCAGACCTTCGAGCAGGACCTCTTCCGCCTCGTGCGCCAGGGCAAGATCTCCACCGACGAGGCGCTCGCCAACGCCGACTCCGCGACCAACCTGGGCCTGCTGCTCGGCAACTCCGGGATCATGCCCGCCGATGGCCGAGCGCGCGAAGCAGCCCTCGGCGCCGTCGCGCCCGGGCGCGCCGTCCTTCGGCGAGTTCCAGATCACCGAGGAGTCGGAGGAGCGGCTGCAATAGCGTGGGAGCGCTCGAGACAGGAACCTCGCGCAGTACGCGGCGTACCACCGCGACCGCCGCAACATCGCGACCCATTTCGTCGGCATCCCGATGATCGTGCTGGCGCTCGTCATCGCGGGCGCGAGCATCGCCATTCCCGTGGGCACGATGGAGGTCGACGCTCGCCGCGCTGCTCTCGGTCGCCGCCTGCGTCTACTACTTCCGGCTCGATTTCGTCTTCGGCGTCACGCTCGCGGTGGCGCTCCTCGGCGCGTGCGCGGCTGCGAGCGAGGCGCATCGCGCGCCTGGGCACCGGCGGCCGCCCTCGCGGCGGCCCTCGCCCTCTTCGTCGGCGGCTGGGCGCTGCAGTTCCTCGGCCACCGCTACGAAGGCATGAAGCCCGCCTTCTTCGACGACGTGCGCCAGCTCCTCATCGGCCCGCTCTTCGTGTGCGCCGAGGCCTTCTTCATGCTCGGCGCGAAGGCGCGAGCTTGCGCCGGCGCATCGAGGACGCGCGTGGGCCCCGTCGTCGCCCGGCGCGTCCATGCCGCGCGCCGGCGCGAGCCGTCCGTGACGGAGAACGAAGTGAAGAACGAGACCCTGGAGCTCGCCAAGGCGCTCATCGCGCGCCGCTCCGTCACGCCCGCCGACGAGGGCTGCCAGCAGCTCATCATCGATCGCCTGGTGCCGCTCGGCTTCCGTCCCGAGGTGATGGCGTGCGGCGACGTGACGAACCTCTGGATCCGCCACGGCGACGGCGAGCCCCTGGTCGTGCTCGCGGGCCACACCGACGTCGTGCCCCCGGGCCCGCTCGACAAGTGGAGCACGGATCCCGTTCGTGCCGACGGTGCGCGACGGCAAGCTCTTCGGGCGCGGCGCGGCGGACATGAAGACGTCCGATCGCCGCCTTCGTGGTCGCGGCCGAGGACGCTTCGTGCGCGCGCATCCCGATCCATCGCGGCTCGATCGCGCTGCTCGTCACGTCCGACGAGGAAGGCCCCTCGGTGGACGGCACGGTGCGCGTGGTGGAGGAGCTCAAGCGCCGCGGCGAGACGATCGACTACTGCATCGTGGGCGAGCCCTCGTCGGCGGAGCGCTTCGGCGACACCATCAAGAACGGCCGGCGCGGCTCGCTCACCGGGCGGCTATGGGTGCAGGGCGTGCAGGGCCACGTTGCCTATCCGCAGCTCGCGCGAAGAACCCCGTGCACCTCGCCGCGCCCGCGCTCGCCGAGATGGCGCGCACCGAGTGGGACCGCGGCAACGAGCACTTCCCGCCGACGACGTGGCAGATCTCCAACATCCACGCCGGCACCGGCGCGCAGAACATCATCCCGGGCACGCTGCAGGTGGACTTCAACTTCCGCTTCTCCACCGAGAGCACGCCGGAGTCGCCTGCGCGCGCGCGTGCGCGAGATCCTCGACCGCCACGGCCTGGACGTACTCCATCGACTGGACGCTCGGCGGCAAGCCCTTCCTCACCCAGCGCGGCCGCCTCGTGCAGACGCTCTCGGCGGTGGTGACGAAGGTGGCGGGCGTGACGCCGGAGGTGAACTGCACCGGCGGCACTTCCGACGGCCGCTTCATCTTCGACATCTGCCCGGAGGTGGCCGAGTTCGGGCCGGTGAACCGCTCGATCCACAAGGTGGACGAGGCGGTGGCGCTGGAGGAGATCGAGCCGCTCGCCGAGTCTACCGCGTGACGGTCGAGGCGCTGCTCGAGACGTGAAGCGCGCGACGGACCGTCCGCGCGCTGCTCGACCACGGCATCGCGCGGTTCGAGAAGGCGGGCATCTCCTATGGGCACGGGACGACCAACGCGCTCGACGAAGCCGCGTGGATCATCCTGCACGCGCTGGGCCTGCCGCCCCACGAACTGACCCCGCATCTCGACCGTCCGCTCGCCGAGGCGCAATACGAGCGGCCGCGATCGCTCCTCGACCGCCGCGTGCGCACGCGCAAGCCCGCGGCCTACCTGCTGCACGAGGCATGGCTCGGCAAGCACCGCTTCTACGTCGACGAGCGCGTGATCGTGCCGCGCTCGTTCATCGCCGAGCTGCTCGCCGCGGCATGGGGGAAACCGGGGACAGGCCCCGGTTTCCATCCTCGACCTGTGCACCGGATCGGGATGCCTCGCGATCCTCGCGGCGCTGAAGTTTCCGCGGCGCGAAGGTGGATGCGGCCGACCTCTCGGAGGACGCGCTCGCGGTGGCGAAGCGCAACGTGGGGGACTACGGGCTCGGCAGGAGGATCCGGCTCGTGAAGTCCGACCTCTTTTCCGCGCTCGCGGGGACGGCGCTACGACCTCATCGTCTCCAATCCGCCCTACGTGAAGGCGGCCGCCATGCGCAGGCTCCCGGAGGAGTACCGCAAGGAGCCGCGCGATGGCGCTCGCGAGCGGCACCGACGGCCTCGACCACACCCGCGCGATCCTCGCCGGCGCCCGCGCCCACCTGGAGCCGCGCGGAATGCTGATGGTCGAGATCGGCCACAACCGCAAGGCGCTCGAGAAGGCCTTCCCGCGGCTCGAATTCGAGTGGCCGAAGACGAGCGGCGGCAGGGGGTTCGTGTTCGCGATCACCCGCGAGCGGCTGCCCTGAAATCGCGGCCCTGCATGCTATGATCGCAGCGTTTTCGCCACCAAATCCAGGATGAACGGTCCCGCCTTCGAGGACCGGAAACGAATGCCGAATTCCCTCGATAACGTCCCCCTCGGAGGGGCGCCCGCGGACGAGGCCCTGGTCGACGAGATCGCGGGCCTGGTCGTCTCGGCGCTCAACCTCGACATGGCGCCTTCCGACATCGACCCCGACGCGCCCCTCTACAAGGAGGGCCTGGGGCTCGACTCCATCGACATCCTCGAGGTGGCGCTGGTGGTCTCGCGCCGTTACGGCTTCAAGCTGCGCGAGGACGACCGCGACAACCTGCGCATCTTCCGGTCGCTGCGCAGCCTCGCCTCCCACGTCGCGGAGCGGAGAACGAAGTGACGCCCGACCGGCGCAAGCGCGCGGTCACGGCGGCGCTGGTCCTCCTCGCCATCTGCGGCGCCGTCCTGGCGCATTTCGCGATCGTGGATCGCGTCTCCCCGGCCGTGGGCGCGCTGGTGTCGCTCCTGCCGGCGACGATCCTCGCGATCTGGGCCGCGCGCCGCTCGCCCCATCGCGCCTGGGTCCTGGCCGGCCTCGCCCTCGCCGCCGCCGCGCTGTGGGCCGAATGGGACGCGCTCGAGCGCCATTTCCCCAGCGTCTTCTTCCTCGAGCACGCCGGCGGCAACCTGTTCCTCGCCATCGTGTTCGGACGCTCGCTCGCGGCGGGGCGCGAGCCGCTGTGCACGCGTTTCGCGCTGGTCATGCACGAGACAATCCCGCCGGAGGTCGCCGCGTACACGCGCCAGATCACGCTCGCGTGGACCCTCTTCTTCGCGACATTGTTCGCATTGTCCGCGACGCTCTATCTCGGCGGCTTCCTCGAGGCCTGGTCGATGCTCGCGACGATGCTGAGCCCGCTGCTCGTGGCCCTCATGTTCGTGGCGGAGTACGTGGTCCGGTTGCGCGTCCTGCCCGACTGGGAACGCACCGGGATCCTGGGCGCGTTCCGCGCCTACTCGCGGCACACGGCGGCGCGGTTCGACACGCCGCGCTGAGGCGAGCGCACGATGTCCTCGATCGGGCCGCGCACCCTCTCCGCGAGCCGGACCCATCCGCTGGTCGCGCATGCGCAGGCGGAGGCGATCGCCGCCTGGCGCGGCGGCGTGCCGGTCACGGCGGGCGAGTTCCTGCGCGACGTCGCCATCGTCGCGGCCGCGCTGCCCGTCGCCTCGCACGTCCTCAACCTCTGCTCCGACCGCTATCGCTTCGCGGTGGCGCTCCTCGCCGCGGTCGTGCGCGGCCAGGTGACCCTGCTGCCGCCCGCCACGACCCCGAACGTGATCCGGTCGATGCGCACGTTCGCGCCCGACGCGTACTACATCGCGGACGACGAAGCCGCGCCGGTGGACCTGCCCCGCTGCGACTGGCCGGCCGCGCGAGCGCACGGCGGCTGGAGCGCGATTCCGGAGATCCGCGCCGACCAGGTGTTCGCGTGCGTCTTCACTTCCGGATCCACCGGCGAGCCGCAGCCCAACATGAAGACCTGGGGCGCGCTCGTGCGCGACGTGCGCGCCGAGGCCGCGCGCTTCGGCATCGGGCCGGGCCACGCGGTGCTGGGCACGGTGCCGCCGCAGCACATGTTCGGCTTCGAATCGACGATCATGATGCCGCTGGCCTCCGGTGCCGCGCTCACCGCGGAACGGCCGTTCCATGCCGGCGACATCGATGCGGCGATCGCCCGGCTGCCCGCGCCGCGCGTGCTCTTCACGACGCCCTTCCACCTGCGCGCCTGGCTCGGCGCCGAGGATCCGGCCGCGCTCGAGATGATCGTTTCGGCGACGGCGCCGTTGTCCGTGGAGCTCGCCCGCGAAACGGAGGAGCGCACCGGCGCGGTGCTCTTCGAGATCTACGGCTGCACCGAGGCGGGCCAGGTCGCGACGCGGCGTCCCACGCTATCCACCGATTGGGAGCTCTATGCCGGACTGCGCCTGCGCGAGCACGAGGGCCGCGCCGTGGTCTCCGGCGCCCACGTGGAGGAGCCCGCGGCGCTGCAGGACGTGATCGAGCTGCGGCCCGACGGCGTGCATTTCGCCCTGCACGGCCGCTTCTCCGACATGGTGAACATCGCGGGCAAGCGCAACTCGCTCGGCTACCTCAACCACCAGCTCACTTCGATCGAAGGGGTGGTGGACGGCGTCTTCTTCGTGCCCGACGAGCGCGACGCCGACGGCGTGACGCGGCTCACCGCGTTCGTGGTCGCGCCCACGCTCACGGAGGCGCAGATACTCGCCGCGTTGCGCGAGCGCATCGATCCCGCGTTCCTGCCGCGGCCGCTGGTGAAGGTCCGCGAGCTTCCGCGCCAGCTCACCGGCAAGCTGCCGCGCGACGCCCTGCGCACGCTCGCCGCCGCTCGCGGCCCGGATTCCCGGCACACGCGATGAGCGCCGTCGCGCTCGCCACGACGCTCGAGGTGCCGCGCGACCATCCGGCGTTCGAGGGCCACTTCCCCGGCCGCCCGATCGTGCCCGGCGTCGTGCTGCTCGCCGAGGCGCTCGCGGCGCTGCAGGCGGCCACGGCCACCGTCGCGAGCGACTGGCGCGTGGAGAGCGCGAAGTTCACGCGACCCGTCGGGCCCGGCGCGCGGCTCTCCCTCTCGCTGCGGGAGGAGCGGCCGGGCCGCGTGCGCTTCGAGATCCGCGCGGGCGAGCACCCGGTGGCGAGCGGAACGCTCGCCGCGCGCGAGCCGGCCCGCGCCGCTTCGTGAGCGCGACGCCATCGCCGCCTCCCGCGGCGCGGGGCGCGGCGGAATGGACGCGCCGCGCCGAGCGCGGGAGCATGTTCCTGATCCGCTTCATCGTCTGGTTCTCGCTCAACGCGGGACGCGGGCCCGCGCGCATCCTGCTGCGGATCATCACGGCCTACTTCTTCCTCACGGCCTTCGCCGCGCGCAACGCGTCACGCGACGCGCTGCGCCGCTTCCTCGGCCGCGAGCCCACGCTCGCCGAGCGCTTCGGGCACTTCTTCAGTTTCGCCTCGACGGTGCACGACCGGGTGTTCTTCCTCGCCGGACGCCACGACCTCTTCGACGTGGAGATACACGGGGAGGAACTGTTCGACGCGGACGGCGTCCTGCTCATGGGCGCGCACCTCGGCAGCTTCGAGGCGATCCGGGCGTGCGCCCGCGGGCGGCGCCCGATCGTCATGGCGATGTACGAGGACAACGCGCGCAAGGTGCAATCCGCGCTCGCCGCGATCGCCCCCGGCATGGAGAGAAACATCGTCGCGCTGGGACGCCTGGACTCGATGCTGCGCCTGCGCGAGCGGCTGGACGCGGGCGCGCTCGTCGGCGTGCTCGCCGACCGCACGCTGGGCGACGAGCCGGTCATCGACTTGCCGTTCGCCGGCGGCATCGCGCCGTTTCCGACGGGGCCGATGCGCATGGCCGCGGCGCTGCGCCAGCGCGTGCTCTTCATGACGGGCCTCTACCGCGGCGGCAACCGCTACGAGATCCATTTCGAGCCGCTCGCCGACTTCACCGGCCTCGAGGGCTTGTCGCGCGCGGAGCGCGACGCGCGCGTCGAGCAGGCGGTGGCGAGCTACGCGCGGCGGCTCGAGCATTACTGCCGCGCGGCACCCGACAACTTCTTCAACTTCTTCCGGTTCTGGCGATGACGCCCGGCGCGATCGCGGCCCGGGGACTCGCCGCGGCGTTCCTGCTCGCCGCGTCGCCGGCGCAGGCTGCCTGGGATGTCGGCGCATTGATGGACCTGCTGCGCACCCACCCGCCGGGCCACGCGCATTTCAACGAGACGCGCTACGTATCGATCCTCGACCGGCCTCTCGAGTCCTCGGGCGAGCTCGTTTTCACGCCGCCCGACCGCCTGGAAAAGCGCGTCACCAGCCCGGGCAGCGAGCGCCTGGTGGTGGATCGCGAGCGCCTCGTGATCGATCGCGCGGGCCGCAAGCAGGTGATGTCCCTCGCCGAATATCCGCAGGTCGCGGTGCTGATCGAGAGCATCCGCGGCACGCTCGCGGGCGATCGCGAGGCGCTCGAGCGCACCTACGCGCTCGCGCTGGAAGGCGATGCGCGCGCCTGGCGCCTCGAGCTGCGCCCGCGCGACACCGCCCTCACGCAGCTCGTGAAGCGCGTGGAGATCCAGGGCTCGGGCGCGCAGGTGCAGCGCGTGGCGATCGAGCAGGCGGACGGCGACCACTCGTTCATGCAGATCACGCCGGAGAAGCCGTGAGGGGGCGCGGCGGGCTCGCGATCGCGCTCTGGATCGCGATCCTGGTGCTGTGCGCCGCGCAGGTCGCGCGCACGCGCTTCGTGGCCGACCTGTCCTCGTTCCTTCCGGCGGCGCCCACGGCGCAGCAGCGGCTGCTCGTGGAGCAGCTGCGCGAGGGGTCGCTTTCGCGCGTGATGCTGATCGCGATCGAGGGCTCCGACGCCGCCACGCGCGAGCGCGTCTCGCGCTCGCTCGCGCAGGCGCTCGCCTCGGATGCGCGCTTCGCCACGGTCGCCAACGGCGCCTCGACGCAGCTTGCGCACGACCGGGAGTTCATCTTCGCGCACCGATACGCGCTGAGCCCCGCGGTGACGCCGGAGCGCTTCACCGAAGCGGGCCTGCGGGCCGCGATCTCGGAGACCATCTCGCTGCTAGCCTCGCCCGCGGGCATGCTCGTGAAGCCGCTCGTGCCCGCGGACCCGACCGGCGAGACGATCGCGGTGCTGGAGAACCTTCGCCCGAGCCAGGCGCCGCGAACCCTGGACGGCGTGTGGGCCTCTGCGGACGGCAAGCGCGCGCTCCTCGTGGCGCGCACGCGGGCGAGCGGCGCGGACATCGACGCGCAGGCCGCCGCCGTGCAAGCGGTGGAGTCGGCGTTTCGCGCGGCGGCCGGCGACACCGCGGCGGCCGGAACCGCGCGGCTCCTCGTCACGGGGCCGGGCGTCTTTTCCGTGCGATCCCGCGCGATGGTCGAGCGCGACGTGGTGCGCCTGTCCACGCTCGGCATCGCGATCGTCGCCGCGATCCTGCTCACGGTCTATCGCTCCGCCCTGGCGCTCGCGCTGGGCCTGGTGCCGGTGCTTTCGGGCGCGCTGGTGGGCGTGGCCGCCGTCGCGCTGGAATTCGGCGTGGTGCACGGCATCACGCTCGGGTTCGGCACGACGTTGATCGGCGAGGCGGTGGACTACTCGATCTATCTCTTCGTGCAGGCCGGGCGCGGCGACCGCGCCGGCGACGCGGCGTGGCTCGCGGGATTCTGGCCCACCATCCGCCTCGGCGTGCTGACTTCGATCGCCGGGTTCTCCGCGCTCCTCTTCTCGGGCCTGCCGGGCCTGGAGCAGCTCGGCCTCTACTCGATCGCGGGGCTCGCCGCGGCGGCGCTGGTCACCCGCTTCGTGCTGCCGCGGCTGCTGCCGGAACGCTTCCAGGTGCGCGACCTCTCGGCCTTCGGGCGGGTTCTGGCCCGGCTCGCGGTGCGCACCGCGCGCCTGCGGCTGGCCATCGCCGTGCTCGCGCTCGCCGCGCTCGGCGTGCTCCTCGTGCGCCATGCGACCGTGTGGGATCCGGAGCTCGCGAGCCTCAATCCGATTCCCGCGGCCGATCGCGCGCTGGATGCCGAGCTGCGCTCCGCGCTCGGCGCGTCCGACGCGCGTTTCATGGTGGCGGTGAGCGCGGACCGCCTCGAGGACACGCTCGAAGCGGCGGAGCGCGTCGGGCGCGCGCTCGACACGCTCGTCGCCGGCGGCAAACTCGGCGGCTACGACAGCCCGGCGCGGATCCTGCCCAGCGCGGCCACGCAGCGCGCCCGGCTCGCGAGCCTGCCGGAGGTGGCCGTCCTGCGCCCGCGCCTGCGCGCGGCGCTCGCGCCGTTGCCGCTGCGCGCGGAGCGCCTCGAGCCCTTCGTGACCGACGTGGAGAAAGCGCGCCAGGCGGCGCCCGTGACGCAACCGTCGCTCGCGGGCACGGCGCTCCTCTCCGCGCTCGAAACCCAGCTGATGCATGATGGTGCCGGCCACTGGATCGCGATCCTCGGCTTGCACCCGCCCGAGGGCGGCACCCGCGAGATCGATGCGGATGCGGTGCGATCGGCCCTCGCGAAATCGGGCGTGCGGGGCGCGGCGTTCGTGGACCTGAAGCGCGAGCTCGATACGCTCTACGGCGGCTACCTGCGCCAGGCGCTCGCGATGTCGGCCGCGGGACTGCTCGCGATCGTGGCCTTGCTCGCCGCCGCGCTGCGCGACGGCGGGCGCGTGGCGCGCGTGATGGCCCCTCTCGCGGCCGGCGTCGCGGTGGTCGCCGCGGGCCACGTGCTCCTCGGCACGCGGCTTTCGATCCTGCATCTCGTGGGCCTGCTGCTCGTGGTCGCCGTGGGCTCGAACTACGCGCTCTTCTTCGACCGCTTGCGCGCCAACCCCGGCACCGCGGTCGAGCGCACGCTCGCCTCGCTGGCGCTCGCCAACGCGACCACGGTCGCGAGCTTCGGGCTGCTGTCGCTCTCGTCCATCCCGGTGCTGCACGCGATCGGCTCCACGGTGGCGGCCGGCGCGCTGCTGACACTCGTGTTCGCCGCGGCGCTCGCCCCGCCCCGCGCGCCGGGCGCGGCCTGAAGGCTGCGCTACAATTCGCGCCGGGGAGGACCTCGAATGCGGACCCTGGCCCACTCGTCGGTAAACCGGCCCGCGCTGGCGATCGGGCTGCTGTCGGGCTCGTACAGTGCGCCGGAGGACTTCGTGCGCGAGGGGTTCGTCGCGAGCCTCGAGGAGCGCGGCGTCGAGGCGTGGATCGTGATGGCGGAAATGCGCGCCGCGTATTTCTCGGACGGCTCCGTCGTGCGCAGGATCCGCGAGGCGGTGGTCGAGCCGGCGCGCGCGCGCGGCATCGGGCGCCTGTGGCTCGCGGGAGTGTCGCTGGGCGGCCTCGCGTGCCTGAGCTACGCCGCGCGGCACGCGCAGGACATCGAACGCATGGTGCTGATGTCGCCGTACCCCGGAACGCGCGAGGTGCTGCGCGAGATCGACGCGGCGGGCGGGCTCGCGGCGTGGCAAGCGCCGCCCGGCGAGGACGATCCGGAGCGTGACGCGTGGGCGTGGCTGCGCGATCATGACCGCAGCGAGCCACGCGTCGATTGCTATTTCGGCTCCGGCGACCGGTTCGTGGAGGGACAGCGGCGCATGGCGCGCTGCCTTCCGGCAACCGCGGTCCATGAAGTCGCGGGTGGACACGAATGGAAAGACTGGCGCGGAATGTGGGCCGATTTCCTGAGGCGCAACCGGCCGTGAGCGCCGGCTTCGTCCCGGCTGCGCCGGCGCGCCGCTGGCGTCCCGCGCCGTTCGTGGCGGGATCGATCGGATTGCACGGCGCGGCGGCGCTAGGCGCCCTCGTCGTCCCCGAGGCGTGGCCCTGGGCGCTCGGCGCGATCGCGGCGAATCACGCGCTGCTGGGTGCCGCGGGCATGTGGCCGCGCGGAACGTGGCTGGGGCCGAACATGACGCGGCTTCCGGAGGACAGCGCGCGGCGCGGCGAGATCGCGCTCACGTTCGACGACGGTCCCGATCCGCAGGTCACTCCGCGCGTCCTCGACCTGCTCGACGCGGCGGGATGCCGCGCCACGTTCTTCTGCATCGCGGAGCATGCGCGCGCGCATCCCGCCCTGTGCCGCGAGATGGTGCGCCGCGGCCATACGGTCGAGAACCATTCGCTCGCGCACCGCGGGTCGTTCGCGTTCCACACGCTGGGCGGATTCCGCCGCGAGGTCGGCGCCGCGCAGGAGGCGCTCGCGCAAATCGCCGGCGTGGCGCCGCGCTTCTTCCGTCCGCCCGCGGGACTGCGCAATCCGCTCCTCGACCCGGTGCTCCATGAGCTCGGCCTTGCGCTCGTCACCTGGACCCGGCGCGGGTTCGACACGCGCACGCGGGATCCGGCGCGCGTGGGCCGGCGACTCCTGCGCGGGCTCGCCGCGGGCGACATCCTGCTCCTGCACGACGGCCACGCCGGACGCACGGCGCAGGGCGCCGCGGTGGTGCTGGAGGCCCTGCCGCGCGTGCTCGACACCGTGCGATCGCGGGATCTGCGGGCGGTCACGCTGCGCGAAGCGATCGGGCCTTGAGCGATGATTTCTTCCGCGCGCTCGCGCATCGGGCGGCGGAGCGCTATCGCGAACGCGACCGCTACGCGCGCCATTTCGCGTTCGGCAAGCTCACGCGCGACCCGTTCTTCCGCCACGTGCTCGAGCGCGGGTGGATCCCGCCGCACGCCCGCGTGCTCGACCTCGGCTGCGGCCAGGGGCTCCTCGCGGCGTTGCTCGAAGCGGCGCGCGAGCGCAAGGCGGCCGGCGATTGGCCGGCGGGCTGGCCCGCCCCGACGGCCGCGAGCGTTCACGGCATCGACCTCCTGCCCGGGGACATCGAACGGGCGCGCGTTGCGGGCGGCCCGGGCGCGACCTTCGACTGCGCCGACATCCGGGCGAGCGAATTCGGCGCGGTCGACGCGGTGGTGATGCTGGATGTGATCCATTACATCGACGAGGCGTCCCAGGACGACGTCGTGCGGCGCGTGCGTGCGGCGCTTTCCGGGGGCGGCGTGCTGCTGCTGCGCGTGGCCGACGCCTCGGGCTCGGTGCGCTTCCGGCTCACGCTCGCCGCCGACCGCATCGCGATGCGGTTGCGCGGGGCGCGCGTCGGGCGTTATCACTGCCGGCCGGTGGACGCGTGGAAGCGCTGCCTGGGCCAAACGGGATTCCGCATCGAGGCGTGGCCGATGAGCGCGGGCACGCCGTTCGCCAACGTGCTTCTCGTGGGGCGGTGCTGAGAGCCTTGCCTCACCGCGCCTCCATCCTGTAGCTTCCTTCGTCGTGCACCCTCTCCTGATCTCCGCCGCCACGATGACGAGCTGCCTCGGGCGCGGCACGGCATCGGCCCGTTCCGCCCTCGCCTCCGGCGCGAGCGGCCTGACGCCCTGCCGCTTCGAAACCGCGCGGCTCGACACCTTCGTGGGCGAGATCGCGGCCGTGGACGAGACGCGCCTTCCCGCGCCGCTCGCCGCCTTCGATTGCCGCAACAACCGCGCCGCGGAGCTCGGCCTGGTACAGGACGGATTCGAGGAGGCGGTGCGCTCGGCGGCTGCGCGCCATGGGGCGGATCGAATCGGCGTCTTCATCGGCACCAGCACCGCGGGCATCCTCCAGACCGAGATCGCGTACCGGCGGCGCGACCCTCGCGATGGCTCGCTGCCCGCCGACTTCGACTATCGGCACACGCACAACGCGTTCTCGGTGGCCGAATACGTGCGCGCACGCCTCGGGCTCGGCGGGCCGTGCGCGGCCATCTCCACGGCCTGCTCCTCGAGCGCCAAGGCCTTCGCATCGGCGGCGCGCATGGTGGAGGCGGGAGCGATCGACGCGGCGGTCGTGGGCGGCGTGGATACGCTCTGCCTCACGACGCTCTACGGCTTCAGCTCGCTGGAGCTGCTCTCGTGCTCGCCGTGCCGTCCCTACGATGCCGATCGCGACGGCATCTCGATCGGCGAGGCGGCGGCGTTCTTCCTCCTCGAACGCGCGCCGCAGGACGGCGCGAGCGACGCCGTGTGGCTGCTGGGAGCCGGCGAGTCGTCCGACGCGTGGCACATGTCCGCGCCGCATCCCGAGGGACGCGGCGCGCTGGCGGCGATGCAGGCGGCGCTCGCCGCCGCCGGCCTCGGGCCCGGCGCCATCGATTACGTGAACCTGCACGGCACCGGCACCCGCAGCAACGATGCGGCCGAGGACAAGGCGATGACGGCGCTCTTCGGAACGTCGGTGCCCTGCAACTCGACGAAGGGCATGACCGGCCACGCGCTCGGCGCGGCGGGCGCGGTGGAGGCGATGGTCTGCCTGCTCGCGATCCGCGACGGCCGCGTGCCGCCCAGCGCGGGCACGCGCCGTGTCGATCCGCAGCTCCATGCGAGCTACGACCTCGACGGCGGACGGCGCCGCGTCGATCGCGCGATGAGCAACTCGTTCGGATTCGGGGGCAGCAATTGCAGCCTGGTATTCGGGCGGCGGAGCGAATCGGCGTGAGGCTCGGCGCACAGGTGGCCGGCGTGGGACTCGTCGGACCGGGGCTCGCCGGGTGGCGGCAGGGGCGCGAGACGCTCGCCGGGCGCACGCCGTTCTCGCCTTCGCCCACCGCATTCCCGGTTCCCGAGGCGCTTCCGGCCACGGAGCGGCGGCGCGCCGGCAAGTGCGTGAAACTGGCGCTCGCGGCGGGGCTGGAAGCGGCGTCCGGCGCGGGACTCGACGCGGGCGGGCTCGCGGCGATCTTCGCCTCGTCGAGCGGCGACGGCGAGAATTGCCACGCCATCTGCGAGGTACTCGCTTCCGACGATCGCTCGATCTCGCCTACCCGCTTCCACAACTCGGTGCACAACGCGCCCGCCGGCTACTGGAGCATCGCCACCGGCGCCACGGCAAGCGTGGATTGCGTCGCCGCGTTCGATGCGAGCTTCGGCGCGGGCCTGCTGGAAGCGCTCGTGCGCGTGGCGGCCGAGCCGCAGCGCCCCGTGGTGCTGGTGGCCTACGATGCGCCCTACCCCGAGCCGCTCAACGGGGCGCGCCCGATGCCCGATGCGTTCGGCGTGGGACTGGTGCTCGCGGCGCGCGGCAACGGGTCGAACGGCCCCTCGATCACCGTGGAATTCACGCGCGAAGCGCCGCAACGCCTGGCCGACGCGAACCTCGAGCGGCTGCGCCGCGCGATCCCGGCGGCGCGCTCGCTGCCGTTGCTCGGGTTGCTCGCGGCGCAGGCGCGCGGCTCGACGACCCTCGACTACCTCGACGGGCTCGCGCTGCGCGTGGAGGTGGCGCCGTGAGCGCCGCGGCGCTGGACCGCGCCTGGATCGCATCGCACCTGCCCCATCGCGGGACGATGAGCCTGCTCGACGAGATCGTGGCATGGGATGGCGAGCGGCTTCATGCGCGCGCGCGCGGCCATTCGCGCCCCGATCATCCGTTGCGCCGCGACGGCGAGCTCCCCGTCGCCAGCGCGATCGAGTACGGCGCGCAGGCGGTGGCGGCGCACGGCGCGCTGCTCGCCGCGCACACGGCCCCGCCAGCCGCGGGATACCTCGCGAGCGTCCGCTCGGTCGCCTTCCACGTCGGGCGCCTGGACGACATCGCGGAGCCTCTGGATGTCGCGGTCCGCAGGATCGGAGATGGCGGCGGCGGCGTGCTCTACGAATTCCGCGTGGCGGCGGCCGGCCGCACGCTGGCCGAGGGCCGCGTCGCGATCGTGCTCGACGCGGCGCGCGGGTCCGCCGGGACACCCGCGCGATGACGCGGCGGGCGCTCGTCACCGGCGGCAGCGGCGCGATCGGCGCGGCGATCTGCCGGCGGCTGGGCGCGGCGGGCCTCGAGGTGATCGTGCACGCCAATCGCCACCTCGCGCAGGCCGACGCCGTGGCCGCCGCGATCGTCGCCGCGGGAGGCAGCGCCCGCGCCATCGCCTTCGACGTGACGGACGGCGACCGGGCGCGGGAGCTCCTCGAGGCGCTCGCCGAGGATCGGCCGGTCCAGGTGCTGGTGAACAACGCCGGCATCCACGACGACGCGCCGTTCCCCGGCATGCGCCGCGAGCAATGGGATCGCGTGCTCGACGTGTCGCTGAACGGCTTCTACAACGTGACGCAGCCGCTGGTGATGCCGATGGTGCGCTCGCGCTGGGGGCGCATCGTCACGATCACGTCTGTCGCCGCGCAGCTCGGCAACCGCGGCCAGGCGAACTATGCCGCCGCGAAGGGCGCGCTGCATTCGGCGACCCGCACGCTCGCGCTCGAGCTCGGCAGCCGCGGCATCACGGTGAACGCCGTCGCCCCCGGCATCATCGCGACACCCATGAGCGAGGCCGCCTTCGACCGCGCCGCGATCGAGCGGATGGTGCCGCTGCAGCGCGCCGGAACGCCGCAGGATGTGGCGGAGCTGGTCGGGTTCCTCGCCTCCGACGCGGCCTCCTACATCACCGGCCAGGTGGTGCCCGTCAACGGAGGGATGACCTGATGAGTCCTGCCGCGCACGCGCCAACAAGCGGGGTCCACGCGACCGAGTCGCTGCTCTTCCTCATCCTCATGCAGCTCGTGGTGATCGTGGTGTCGGCTCGCATCGGCAGCGCCGCGGCGCGCCGCATCGGGCAGTCCGCGGCGGTGGGGGAGATCATCGTCGGCATCCTGCTCGGTCCCTCGCTCTTCGGCCTGGTGGCGCCCGATGCGTTCCACTACGTCTTCCGCTCCGCTGCGCCCGAGCCCATGCAGATGCTCTCGCAGCTGGGGCTGCTGCTGCTCATGTTCCAGATCGGGCTCGAGTTCGATTTCTCGCACCTCACGCACGCACGCAACCAGAAGGCCGTGGGCGCCGTGGCGGCGGCCACGCTGGCCGCACCGTTCGTCCTCGGGCTATGGTTCGGCTACGCGACGGCGCCCGTGCTCTCGCCGGGCGTCCATCGCCTGGCGACCGCGCTCTTCGTCGCGACGGCGTTCTCCATCACCGCGCTGCCCATCCTCGGGCGCATCATGATCGAGCTCGGCATCACGCGCACCGCCCTCGGCGTGATCGCCATCAGCGCGGCGGCGTTGAACGACGTGGCGGGATGGCTCATGCTCGCGGTGGTGAGCACGCTCGCGGTGTCGGGCTTCGCGCCGGGGCCCTTCGCGATCAAGGTCGCGCTCATCGGCGTCTTCATCGCGTTCGCGTGGTGGCTGGTGCGACCGCTCGCCAAGCGCATCCTCGCGCGGCTCGATCCGGGCGACGGCTCCCTCGGCGCCCATCAGCTCGGCGTGCTGCTCGCGCTGGTGTTCCTGGGCGGCATGGCGACCTACCAGCTCGGAATCTTCGCGGTCTTCGGCGCCTTCACGGCCGGCGTCCTGCTGCACGACGACGCGAAGCTCGTGCGCGCCTGGAACGAGCGCGCAGGCCACTTCGTCGTGGTGTTCTTCCTGCCCCTCTTCTTCACCTACACGGGGCTGCGCACCGAGATCGGCGCGCTGGGCGACCTCGCCGCCTGGGGCTGGTGCGCGCTGCTCATCGCGCTCGCCACGCTCGGCAAGTACGGCGGCGCGTACGGCGCGGCACGGTGGGCGGGCCTCGACCCCCGCGAGGCCAACGTGCTCGGCGTCATGATGAACACCCGCGGCCTCGTGGAGCTCATCGTCGTCAACGTGGGCCTCGACCTCGGCGTCATCTCACGACAGATGTTCACGATGCTGGTCCTGATGGCGGTCTTCAGCACCGTGATCACCACGCCGCTGCTCAGGGCATGGCTGCCGAAGGCCCTTCCGGGCGGATGGCGCGAGCGCGGTCCGGCGGCGTCCGCGCCGGCGTCATCGACGACCCTTTCTCCATAGCAGCATCGGCAGGCGCAGCAGGAAGCCGAACACCAGCCGCGCGTGCATCCAGGTGAGCAGCACGTTGTCGCGCCAGTAGTTGAAGTGCGACACGCCGCCTTCCTCGGGCCTGAGGTAGCGCACCGGCGCCGGCACGTTCACGGGCGGGATGCCGCGCCACACGAGGCGCACGGCGGCTTCCGGGTCGAAGTCGAAGCGCCGCATCCAGCGATTCGAATGCATCACGGCGATCAGGTCCGCGATGGGATAGACCCGGAAGCCGAAGAGCGAATCGCCGATCCCCGCCCAGAGCGTCTCCAGGTTCTCCCACCAGTTGGAGATCTTGCGGCCGCGCAGCCGGATCTTCGGCGCGCTCGCGTCGAAGACCGGATCGCCGAGGATCAACGCGCGCGGCTCCTGCCGCGAGCGTTCCATGAAATGCGGGATGCGCGCCGCGGGATGCTGCCCGTCGGAATCCATCGTGAGCGCGTGCGTGTAGCCTTCGGCGGCCGCGAGCTCGATGCCGTGCAGCACCGCGGCGCCCTTTCCCCGGTTGCGCGGCAGCACCACCACGCGCAGCTCCGGATCCTCGCGCGCCATCGCCTCGAGCCGCGCGGGCGTGCCGTCGGTGCTCCCGTCCACGACCACCCACACGGGCGACCAGTAGCGCCGGGCGCCGCGCACCGTCTCGAACACCATCGGGCCGGGGTTGTAGCTCGGGATCAGGACGAGGTGGGTGAGGGAGCGCTGCGGCCCGCTCACTTCGTGGGTTCCCCGAGAGCGTTGACCGGCACGCGTTCGTGCGACTCGCCGAGGATCCAGGCCACCGCGATGCCCACCGCGTAGTAATTCTTCGACGTGACGAGCGGGCTCGCCTCGAATTTCGCGCCCGCGAGGGTGTCGTAGCGCGCGAAGCCGCCCACCCAGAACTTCGGGTAGCGCTTGGACAGCGCCACGATGAACTGCGTGCCCGCGAATCCGCCGCCCGTGGTGTACGCGGGCCGCTCGGGCGTGGCGAACTCGTCCTTCACCTCGTAGAAATAGCGGTTGTAGCGCGCGTCCGTGAAGACCGGGCCCGCGAGCATGCCCAGGTTCCAGCCGCCGAATCCCGCGGGATCCGCCACGTCCAGGTTCACGTTCGGCGAGAACTGGCCGCCGATGAAGCGCGGATGCGATTCGATCGTCACGGCGCCGCGCAGCGGCATGCGCAGCTCCACTTTCGCGCGGTGGTCGGCAGCCTCCCAGAGCGCCACGTCCAGCGACGGCCCGAACTCGACCGTGGCCTTGAGGTCCGGCATGCCTTCGCGCGCGTGGTTGCGCGAGCTGTCCACCGGAAGCGACGCCCCCACGCTCAGGTTCAGGTTGACGCGCTCGTTCTCGAGGAACACCCCGCGCAGGCCGCGCCGGTCCTCCCGCAGGAAGCTCCCGCGGTAGACGGAGTACGGCACGGGCAGGACGTAGGCGCGCGATTGCGAAGAGCCGCGATAGTCCGGGAAATAGAGCACCGCGATGCCCGCCCCCGCCTCCCACAGCGGCTCGTCGGCGGCCGCGCACGGCAAGGCGCGGGCGGCGAGGAGCGCGACGGCGCCCGCGACAAGGATGCCCTCGATCCTCACCGGCTCATCCGCGCAACTGCCGCATCTCGGATTCGTCCCGGATGTTGAACAGGCGCCGGCGCCACTCCCGCAGCGAGCGGCGCAGATGGAAGAGCGAGAAGGCGTAGTAGACGAATCGGAACGCGAGCACGCCGCGGCGGATGGGCGTGTTGCCGAAGACGTCGCCCGCGAGCACCGAGAGGAGCGCCTTCTTCATCTCGTACTTGTCGCTGGGCGACATGAACAGGTCGCGCAGGTTGGGATTGGTCACGCGGTAGATGAACCACGAGAACTCCTTCGGCCCCACGCGCATCACGTAGTCGAAGCGCTTGCGCGCCTTCGCCTCGCTCGCGGGATCGGCGAGGCGCGCGTGCACCACGTCGGCCGCCGCGAAGGCGCTGTTCATCGCGAGCATCACGCCGGAGGAGAACACCGGGTCGATGAACGTGTAGGCGTCCCCGACCATCACGTAGTTGTCGCCCTGGCAGCTGGTGCAGCGATAGGAATAGTTGCCCGTCGCCTCCGGTTCGGCGATGAGCTCGGCGTCCTTGAGCCGGTCGCGCAGCTCGGGGCACATCGCGATCGTGTCGAGGAAGAATTCGCGCAGCGGCTTCTTGCGGCTCTTGGAGTAGTACGGCCAGACCACGGCGCCCACGCTCGTCGCGCCGTCCTTCAGCGGGATGAACCAGAACCAGCCGTGCTCGAACCAGCAGATGATGATGTTGCCCTCGTTGCGGCCCGGCTCGCGCCGCGCGCCGCGGAAATGCCCGAACATCGCGGAGCTGTTGTGCTCGGGATTGCGCCGCTTGGTCTTCAGGCGATTGGCGACGAGCGTGTCGCGGCCGCTCGCGTCCACGATGAACTTCGGCCGCCATTCGCGCACGCTGCCGTCGGCCATCGTGCCGCGCACCATCGGGGGCGTGCGGCGGTCGCCGAGCTCGAACTCGCGCACGCGGCAGTTCTCGTGCGCCTGCGCGCCCGCCCTGCCCGCCCGGCGGAAGAGGATCTCGTCGAACTGCGAGCGCCGCACCTCGTAGGCCTTGGGCATCGTCGGGTCCATCGCGTCGCCGAACTCGAACTGCACGGTGTGGTCGTGCCAGGGCGAATAGAAGATCGCGCCCCACTTGTCGATGCCGATCGCCTCGACCTCGCTCGCCACGCCGAGCTTCTCCAGCAGGCGCATGTTGGCCGGCAGCAGCGACTCGCCGATGTGGAACTTGGGATGGGAAGCCTTTTCCAGCAGGACGACCTTGTGGCCGCGCTCGGCGAGCAGGGTGGCGGCGGTCGAGCCGCCCGGCCCTGCGCCGATCACGACGACATCGCACTCTTCGACGGAATCGACGTGCCGGCTTTCTTGTTCCACGCTTGAGCCTCCTGGATGCCGGGGGCTATTCTAACCGAGGCCTACTCACGCCAAGAGGGATCGAGGCGGTCGAGCTTGCGCAGGATGCCCGGCCACGCCATCATGCCGCCCGACTGGCGCAGCACCACCTTCGAGGCCGCGCGGATGCCGTCCAGGATCGGCTGCGCCACCGGGATCAGCTCGCCGCCGCCCGCCTGCGCGCGCACCTGCACCTCGCAGGCCTTCTGCAGGACGTACATGTGCAGGAACGCGTCGGCCACGGTCTCGGCGCAGGTGAGGAGCCCGTGGTTGCGCAGGATCATGTGGTGCTTGTCGCCCAGGTCGCGCACGAGGCGCGCCTTCTCGTCCGGGTTCAACGCCACGCCCTCGTAGTCGTGGTAGGCGAGGCTCGCCAGCGCAAAGAGCGATTGCTGCGAGATCGGCAGCAGCCCGGCCTCCTGGCACGAGACCGCGACGCCCTCGACGGTGTGCAGGTGGATCACGCACCTCGCGTCCTCGCGCGCCTCGTGCACCGCGCCGTGGATGGTGAAGCCCGCGGGGTTGATGTCGAACGGCGAATCCATGACCTTGCGGCCCTGCAGGTCCACCTTCACGAGGCTCGAGGCCGTGATCTCCTCGAACATCATGCCGTACGGGTTGATGAGGAAGTGGTGCTCCGCCCCCGGCACGCGCGCCGAGATGTGGGTGAAGACGAGGTCGTCCCAGCCGTACATGGCCACCGCGCGATAGGCGGCGGCGAGGTCGCAGCGCAGTGCCCATTCCTCGGCGGGCACGTGGGCCTTCATGGAGCGGATGAGTGCAGGGTCGGCGTGCATGAAATAATATTACTCCCATGCCCATATCCGTCGACCGGATCGACCACCTCGTGCTCACGGTGTTCGACCTCGATCGCACCCTCGACTTCTACCGGCGCGTGCTCGGGATGGAGCCGATCACCTTCGCCGGCGGGCGGCGCGGCCTCGCCTTCGGGCGCCAGAAGCTCAACCTGCACCAGGCCGGCCGCGAGTTCGACCCCAAGGCGTTGAAGCCCACGCCCGGCTCGGTCGACGTGTGCTTCGTCACCGAGGTGCGGCTCGAGGACGTGATCGCGCACCTGAAGTCCTGCGGCGTCGTGATCGCCGAAGGCCCGGTGCGCAAGACCGGCGCGCTCGGCCTGATGATGTCGGTGTACTTCCGCGATCCGGACGGCAACCTGGTGGAGGTCTCCAACTATTCCGGCGTCCCCGCGGAGGGCGCGGCATGAGCGCCGCCGACCCTCCGGCCATCGCCACGCAGCTCGCGAACCTGCGCAAGGACTACGCGCTGAAGACGCTCGACGAAAAGGACGTCGATCGCGATCCGTTGAAGCAGTTCGGCGTCTGGATGGTGGAAGCGATCCATGCGCAGGTGCCGGAGCCCACCGCGATGACGCTCTCCACGGCGGACGGCGCGGGGCGGCCCTCGGCGCGCATCGTGCTGCTGAAGGGCGTGGACCCGCGCGGCTTCGTCTTCTACACCAACTACGAGAGCCGCAAGGGGCGCGAGCTCGAGGCGAACCCGCAGGCCGCCCTCACGTTCCTGTGGAAGGAGCTCGAGCGCCAGGTGCGCATCGAGGGCCGCGTGGAGAAGGTGAGCGCGGAGGAATCCAGCGCGTATTTCGATACGCGCCCGCTGGGCTCGCGCATCGGGGCGTGGGCCTCGCCGCAAAGCAAGGCCATCGAGAGCCGCGGCTGGCTCGAGGCGCGCTGGGCGAAGTTCACCGACCAGTACGGAGAGAAGCCGCCGCGGCCGCCGCACTGGGGCGGCTACCGGCTGCTTGCCGACTACCTCGAGTTCTGGCAGGGGCGCATGAGCCGCCTGCACGATCGCATCGCGTACGTCCGTGGCGCGGAGGGCTGGACGGCATCGCGGCTCGCCCCATGACGCGCATCGCCCCGTTCGACATGAAACGCCTCGAGGCCGAGCGCCTCACCGGCGAGGCCCTCGAGCGCTCGCTCGAGGAGATGCTCGTGGAGCACGCGCGCGGCCAGGAGATCTGGGTCTTCGGCTACGGCTCGCTCATGTGGAACCCGGAGTTCGCGTTCGACGCGAAGCGCGTGGCGACCGTCCACGGCTACCACCGCAATTTCTGCCTGTGGTCGCGCATCAACCGCGGCACGCCCGAAAGCCCGGGGCTGGTGCTGACACTCGAGCGCGGCGGGAGCTGCCGCGGGCTCGCCTACCGCCTCACGCGCGGCAAGGACCGCGACGAGCTCTCGCGCCTGTGGCGCCGCGAGATGTCCCTGGGATCGTACCGGCCGCGCTGGCTCGAATGCCGCTCGGGCGACGCCACGTTCGAGGCGCTCGCGTTCGTGGTGAACCGGTGCTGCACCGGCTATGCGGGAAAGCTGCCGATCGAGACGATGGTGCATACGATCTCCACCGCGCGCGGCAAGTACGGCTCGAGCGCGGATTACCTCTTCCGCACGGAAGCGGCGCTGGCCGAGCACGGCATTCGCGACGACCGGGTGCGGCTGCTGGCCGAGCGCGTCCGCGCTCACCTCGCGGGGGGAAGCTCCATCCGCCAGGCCTCGGCGTAGCGCCGCAACACGGCGGCGTCGTCCTCCTCCGCGTGCCCGCGCGCCACGGTGTCCCTGAACACCTCGCGTGCGCATTCCGCCATCGGCGCCGTGAGCCCCAGCTCGCGGGCCACGTCCGCGAAGATGCCGACGTCCTTCAGCAGCACGCGCGCGGCGGCGCGCGGCGCGTAGTCGCCGCGCAGCGCGCGCGCAATCCGGTCGGACAGGATCCAGCTCGCCCCCGAGCTCGCGTCCACCACTCGCGCCGCCTCCTCGAGGTCGAGCCCCAGGCGCGCCGCCATGGCCATGGCCTCGCATCCGGCGGCGAGGTTCGCCGCGGCGAGCATGTTGTTCACCATCTTCATCCGCGAGCCGTTGCCGGGCAGCTCTCCCATGCGGAAGACCTTCGCCGCCATCGCATCGATCACGGGCCGCGCCCGCGCGAGCGCCTCGTCCGCGCCCGACACCATCATGCTGAGCGTGCCGTCCCGGGCCCGCGCCGGGCCGCCGGAGATCGGCGCGTCGAGCATCGCCACGCCGCGGGCCGCCAGCCGCGCCGCGATGTCCTCGGCGTCGCGCGGCGCGATCGTGCTGCACATCATGACGACGGGCGGTATCGCACCCGCTTCCAGGACGCCCTCGGGACCGAAGAGGACCGTCCGCGTCTCGCCCGCATCGACGACCAGCGTGACGAGCACGTCGGCCTGCGCGGCCGCGGCGGCGGCGCTCGCGGCGCCGCGCGCTCCTTCCCGCTCGAGCTGCGCCTCGCGATCGCGCACCAGGTCGCGCACGGCGACGGGAAAGCCCTTGGCGAGAAGCGCCCGCGCGACTGCGCTGCCCATGGCGCCGACGCCGACGAGGCCGACGCGGCAGCTGGCGTCCACCGGCCTCAGACCTTCGCGCGCGGATCGCGCCGCGCGAGCCGCGCGAGGAGGTAGTCGACTTCGGCGCGCGCCGCGGCCGAGAGCGCGGCGCCCGGCTTGCGCAGCGTGTCGGAAGCGATGACGCCGCGGCGCATCAGCACGTACTTGCGCACCGCGAGCCCCGGCCCCGGCTGCTGCTCGTAGCGGATGAGCGGCAGGTGCGCGTCGAAGAGGTCGTGCGCCTCGTCGCGCTTGCCCGCCGCCGACAGGCGCACCACGTCCACCAGCATGTCGGGAAAGCAGTAGCCCGTGTTGGCGCCGTCGGCGCCGCGCTCCATCTCGAAGTCGAGGAAGAGCGCGTTGTTGCCGGTGAGGATCGAGATGTGGCGCATGGAGCCGTCGCGCTCGTAGCCGCGCAGGGTCGAGATCTTCTCCAGCCCCGGCCAGTCCTCGTGCTTGAGCACCATGCAGGATGCATTCTCCGTCACGATGCGGCGGATCACGGCGGGCGTCATCTGCACGGAGAACGTGAGCGGGTAGTCCTGGATCACGAACGGGACGTCCGCGCCGATCGCTTCCGACGCCTGGCGGTAGTACTGCACGATGGAGTCGTCGGTGCGCAGCGTGTTCGGCGGCGCGATCATCACGCCCGCGGCGCCGAGCGCCATCACGTCCTGTGTCAGCGCGCGCATGGCGGCGAAGCCCGGGGCCGAGACGCCGACCACGACCGGCACGTTCGCGCGGGCGATGACGCGCTTCACGATCGAGACCGACTCGGCGTGCTCCATCTTCGGCGCCTCGCCCAGCTGTCCCAGCACGGTCATGCCCGTGACGCCGCCTGCAGGAAGAAATCGGTCATGCGATCGACGGAGGGCTCGTCGATCCGCCCGTCCGGGTGGAACGGCGTGGGCGCGATCACGTACACGCCCTTGGCGTCGCTCGCGAGCTTCATTCCCCGCCTTGCTCTTCTCGTAGCGCGCCTTGTTCTCGGCGTTCGGCGGATAGAGGCCGGGCAGCGCGGCGCCCTTCTCCACTTCCGCCATGATCCAGCCCTCGAGCCGCTCCTGCTCGGGCGCCGCGGCGAGGAGCTCGTCCACGAAGGCCGCGGGGATCAGCACCGCGCCGTCGTCGTCCACCACGACCCAGTCGTCGGGAAACACCGCCACGCCGCCGCATCCGATCGGCTCGCCCCACTCGACGAAGGTGAGTCCCGCCACCGAGGGCGGCGCCGCGCGCGCCCTGGCACCATACCGGCAGCCCCGTCGCGCGAACGCCGGCCACGTCGCGCATCACGCCGTCGGTGACGAGTGCCGCCACGCCGCGCTTCTTCATCCGCGCGCACAGGATGTCGCCGAAGATGCCCGCGTCGGTCACACCCATCGCGTCCGCCACGGCGATGCAGCCCGCGGGCATCGCCTCGATCGCCGCGCGCGTGGAGATGGGCTTCGACCACGATTCGGGCGTGGCGAGGTCCTCGCGCGCGGGAACGAAGCGCAGCGTGAAGGCCTTGCCCACGAGCCGCGGCTGGCCCGGGTTGAGCGGGCGCGTGCCGCGCATCCACACGTTGCGCAGCCCCTTCTTCAAGAGCAGCGTGGTGAGGGTCGCGGTCGTCACCCGCGACAAGGTCTCGACGACGTCTCGGTCTCGGCTCATGGGAGGCGCTTCCTGGCAGGCGGGGATCGGCGCGACGCGCGCCAGCCGGCGATTTTACGCGAGCCGGCGGAGGAACTCCCGGATGCGCTTCGCGTTGGCGCCGATGTCGCTGCCCCCCACGCGCGAGACGCTGCGCACGTCCACGCGGCTGCCTTGCCCCTGCGGCCGGATGCGCACGACCACGTCGTCCAGGAACCCGAACCACGTGGTGCGTGCCGTGGCCTCGATGCGGCCGGAGGCCGCGTCGGAGGCCGCGATCTCCCAGCCCATCGCGCGCGCCGCGTCGATGGCGCGCTGCAGGGTCTCGCGCGGCGGCGTGGCGACCTCGAGCGGCTTGATGTCCGGGTAGCCGCCTGCTGCTTCGCGTAGACGGCCGGTCCGCCGTACGCCGCGCCGTTGCGGCTCGCCTGGCGCGCCGGAAGGAGCGCCACGAATGCCGGCGGGTCCTGTCCATCGGTGGTGATGTCGTGGATCTCCGGCAAGCGCTTCGCCTGCTGGAGCAGGATGTACGGGGGCGCGAACGCCGCGAGCGCGAAGCAAAGCGCGACGAGCGCCATCCAGGCACCAGGACGCCAACGCGGCACGACGGCCATTGCGAGCAGCACCAAAGAGGCCGCGCCGGCCACGATGCCGGTCCATGCGGCCCATACCAGCAGCGTGAGGCCGTCTGCCACGGCCAGATTCCCGCGCGCGTCCCGGGACCCGAGGCCACGAGCATGGCGAACGCCGCCACGGCGGCCGCCATGGTGAGGGAACGCGCGATGGGCAGGGGCTTCATGCGCGAGCCGCAGTTGCCCTAGACGTTGAACGGATCGCGGTCGGTGTTGGACGGCGGCGGCTGCTCGCCCCGGCCCTCGCCCGCATTGCGTCCGCGATTCCGGTTCTTGTTGCGGCGATGCCGTCCCGGCTTGCCGCTGCCGTTGCCCGGGCCTTGCGGCGGGCCTTGCTGCCCCTCGCCGGGCACCCACGCGGCATTCGGTTGCTGCCCGTGGCCGTGGGCCTTCGGCTGCCCATGCTTGCGATGCTGCTGCGGCTGGCCCTGGCCTTGCCCCTGCGCGTTGCCGCCTTGCCCGGGGCCGCGTTTCTTGAAGCCGAAGGGCTTCGGACCCCGCCGCCCGGCGCCCTTCGGCCCGCGCGGTCCGGCGGAGGGCGTTGCGCCCGGGACGTAGTTGCCGCGATTGCCGTCCGGTTCGTGCGCGACCGCGTCGCCGCGGTTGCCGATGTCGTCGTGGTGGGCCAGCGGACCGCGATTGCCGATGTTGTCGCGGTTGCCGTCCACCTCGCGCGGCGCTCTCGGCTCGCGATTGGCGTGGTAGTCGGCGCGGTTGCCGATGTTGTCGTGCTCGTCCTCCTCGTCCTCGGAGGCCTTGGGCGCCTCGAGCGGCTCGTTCATGCCGGCGAAGTCGAGCAGCTCCTGGACCTGCGTCTCGTCCATCTCCTTCATCATGCCGCGCTTGAGGAAGCCCGGCAGCTCGATCGCGCCGAAGCGAACGCGCATGAGGCGGCTCACGGTGAGGCCCACCGCCTCGCACATCTTGCGCACCTCGCGGTTCTTCCCTTCGCGCAGGACCACGTGGTACCAGTGGTTCGCGCCCTCGCCGCCGCGGTCCTCGATCGAGTCGAACTTGCACGACTCGCCCTCGATGTCGACGCCGGTGGTGCAGCTTCTGCCTTCTGCTCCTCCGTGAGCTCGCCCAGCAGGCGCACCGCGTACTCGCGCTCGACCTCGAAGCGCGGATGCGTGAGCCGGTTGGCGAGCTCGCCGCTGGTGGTGAAGATCAGCAGCCCCCCGGTGTTGAGGTCGAGGCGCCCCACGGAGACCCAGCGCCCGCCGCTCACCTTGGGCAGCTTCTCGAACACCGTGGCGCGCCCTTCGCGGATCGTCGCGCGTGACGATCTCGCCCTCGGGCTTGTGGTACATCAGCACGCGCGGCAGCGGCTCGCCGAAGCGCAGCCGGATCAACTGCCCGTCGAGCTTCACCTTGTCGCCGGGGCCCACGGAGTCGCCGAGCTTCGCCACCTGCCCGTTGATCGTGATGTGTCCCTGCGCGATGAGGATCTCGATGTTGCGCCGCGAGCCGTGGCCCGATTGCGCCATCACCTTCTGCAGGCGCTCGCGCTTGCCCGGGCTGCTGCCGCCGTTGCGATCGCCGCGGCCCTTGCCGCGGCGCTTGTTGGGGTTCTGTTGCGGCTTCGCCCATTCCGGCACGATGCCGCCCGGCCATTCCAGGCGATGGTTGGGGTGAGGTCTATCCCGCATGGGCTTCTGGCTCCGTGGACTCTTGGGGTTCGGACTCGTCGATGAGGGCTTGCTGCTCGGGCGCTTGGGGAGGCGCTTCGACGAGGTTGGCAGGGGCCGCTTCGAGCGAGGACTGCAGCTCTTCCAGCGGCGGCAGCTCCTCGAGCGACCTGCAGGTTCAGGTCGTCGAGGAATCTTTCGCGTGGTGGCGAAGATCGCCGGGCGCCCGGGCGTCTCGCGCTGGCCGATCACCTCGATCCAGCCGCGCTCCTCCAGCGCCTTCAGCGTCGGCGGCGAGACCGCCACGCCGCGCACGTCCTCGATGTCGCCGCGCGTGACCGGCTGGCGGTAGGCGATGATCGCGAGCGTCTCCAGCACCGCGCGCGAATATCGCGGCGGCTTCTCGCTGGAGATGCGGTCGAGAAACTTCTGGTAGTCGGGCTTCACGCGGAAGCGCCAGCCGGAGGCGACGGTCGTGAGCTCGATGGAGCGCTCGGACCATTCGTCCTTCAGCTGGTCGAGCACCTTGCGGATGTTGTCCGCGTCCACCTCGCCCGCGAAGAGGCGCTTCAACTGCTGCACGGTGAGGGGCTCGGGCGAGGACAGCAGTGCCGCCTCGAGCACCCGCTTCACCTGCGTCATGTCGACCTGGTCCACGTCGATGGGGACAGACCCCGATTCATGCGCGTGCTGGTCGTCATCGGCACGACGGTCCACGACATCGGGGTCTGTCCCCGGTGTTCCGCGGCTTGCTCGTCGGGCACGTGATCGGGATTCGTTTGCTCGTTCATGTCGTCAGGCGATCGTGAGGGTCGTGCGCTCGCTCTTGAGCTTCACGTAGATGGGGTCGAAGGGGGTCTGCTGCGTGATCTCGATCATCGACTCGCGCGCGAGCTCGAGGCAGCGCGAGGAAGCTCACCACCAGCAGCGGCACGCCGCGCTCCGGCTCGAAGAGCTGGGAGAACTCGACGAACGCGCCGGGCGTGAGCGTGCGCAGGATGCGGCTCATGTGCGCGCGCACCGAGAGCTGCTCGCGCGTGATGCGGTGGTGCTTCGTGCATCCGTGCCCGCGCGAGGATCGAGCGCCACGCTTCCGAGAGGTCCGCCACGTGCACGTCGGGCAGGCGCTCGGCCACCTGCTCGATGTAGACCTCGACCACGGAGAAATCGCGGCCCGCCACCGGCGTCTCCCCCAGCGCGTGCGCGGCCTTCTTCATGCGCTCGTATTCGAGCAGCCGGCGCACCAGCTCCGCGCGCGGGTCCTCGGGCTCGCCCTCGTCCTCGCGCTTCGGCCGCGGCAGCAGCATGCGCGACTTGATCTCGATGAGGAGCGCGGCCATCAGGAGATACTCGGCGGCGAGCTCGAGCTGGGTCGTGCGCATCATCTCGACGTATTCCATGTACTGGCGCGTGAGCTCGGCCATGGGAATGTCGAGGATGTCGAGCGAGTGGCGGCGGATGAGGTAGAGCAGCAGGTCGAGCGGGCCCTCGAAGGCCTCGAGGAACACCGACAGCGCCTCGGGCGGGATGTAGAGGTCCTGCGGCATCTGCGTCATGGGCTCGCCGCGGATCTTCGCGATCGGCAACGCGAGGTCCAGCACCGGTTGCGGCTCGGTCCCGACGGGATCGTTCGCGGCGTGTGTCGTCATGGTCAGCTGTAGTTGAGTCCCATCGCCTCGCGCACGTCGCGCATCGTGTCGTTCGCGAGGTCCGAGGCCTTCTCGCACCCGTCCTGGATGATGTTGCGCACGAGCATCGGGTCCTCCTCGTACTGCGCGGCGCGCTCGCGGATGGGCTTCAACTCCGCGTTGATCGCGTCGATCACCGGCTGCTTGCATTCGAGGCAGCCGATGCCCGCGGTGGTGCATCCCTGCCACACCCAGTCCTTCGTGTTCGCGTCCGAATACACGAGGTGCAGGTTCCACACCGGGCATTTCTCCGGGTTGCCGGGGTCGGAGCGGCGCACGCGCGCCGGGTCCGTCTGCATCTTGCGGATCTTCTGGGTCACGCTCTCCGGCGTCTCGCGCAGCATGATCGCGTTGTCGGCGCTCTTGGACATCTTCTGGCCGTCGAGGCCGAGTATCTTCGGCGTCTCGGTGAGCATCGCCTCCGGCTCGACCAGGATCATGCGCCCGCCGCCCTCGATGTAACCGTACAGGCGCTCCTTGTCGCCGAGCGAGAGGTTCTGCACGTCGTTCACCAGCTCCTGCGCCTGCGCGAGCGCGCCGTGGTCGCCCTGCTCCTGGAACTTGGCGCGCAGCGTGCGGTAGAGCTTCGCCTTCTTGGGCCCCATCTTCTTCACCGCCGCCTCGGCCTTCTCCTCGAAGCCCTTCTCGCGGCCGAAGAGGTGGTTGAAGCGCCGCGCGATCTCGCGCGTGACCTCGATGTGGGAGACCTGGTCCTCCCCCACCGGCACGCGGTTGGCGCGGTAGATCATGATATCCGCCGCCTGCATGAGCGGGTAGCCCAGGAAGCCGTAGGTGAGGATGTCGCGCCCCTGCTCGGCGTGGCGCTCGACCAGGTCCTTGTAGGTGGGCACGCGCTCGAGCCACGCGAGCGGCACGAAGAACGAGAGCAGCAGCGTGAGCTCCGCGTGCTGCGGCACGCGCGACTGGATGAAGAGCGTGGCCTTGGTGGGATCGATGCCGCACGCGAGCCAGTCCACGAACATGTCCCACACCGTCTGCTCGATGACCGACGGGTCCTCGTAGTGGGTCGTGAGCGCGTGCCAGTCGGCGGCGAAGAAGAGGCACGGGAACTCGTTCTGCAGCTTCACCCAGTTCTTGAGCGCGCCGTGGTAGTGGCCGAGGTGCATCGCGCCCGTGGGGCGCATGCCGGAAAGTACGCGGTCCTGGAACATGTTGTCGTTGTGCGGTCCGCTATTGCAGGGCGAAGAGCGAAAAGAAGAGCTGGTCGCCCGCGTTCAGCAATCCCAGGAACGCCATTCCGAGCGGCGGGTAGGCGTTCATCAGCACGATGAGCCCGATCATGATCGGCAGGCCGTAGGGCTCGAGCCGCGAGTACGATACGCCATCCGGTTCGGGAGCAGGCTCGCCACCATCCGCCCGCCGTCCAGGGGCAGTATCGGAAACAGGTTGAAGATCGCGATCACCACGTTCCAGCCGATGCCCGCGAGGGCGACGGCGAACCAGAACTGCGCCACCACCGAGGCCGAGCCGGACATGTCCAGCGCCTTGGCGACCGCGCCCAGGCGAGCGCCTGGACCACGTTCGAGACCGGGCCGGCAGCCGCGACCCACAGCATGTCCCGCTTCGGCTTGCGCAGGTTGTTGAAGTTGACGGGAACCGGCTTCGCCCACCCGAAGAAGAAGCCGCCCAGCAGCATGGACAGCAGCGGGAAGGCGATGGTGCCCATCGGGTCGATGTGCCGCGCGGGATTCAGCGTCACGCGCCCGAGCATGTACGCGGTGTTGTCCCCGAACATGCGCGCGACGTAGCCGTGCGCCGCCTCGTGCAGCGTGATCGCGAGGATCAACGGGATCGCGTTGATGGTGACCTTGATGATGAAGTTGTACGGGTCCATCAGTGCAGCGCCGCCTTCACGAAGCCGAACGGGCGGATGTCGCCCTTGCCTTCGCGCACCAGCAGCGGCGCGTCGCCCGACAGGTCGATGACGGTGGTCACCTGCGCCGTCGCACGGGCCCGCGTCGATCACGAGGTCGAGCTGGTGCTCGAGGTGGCGGCGGATCTCGCCCGCGTCGTTCAGCGCCACGCCGTGGGCCGGCAGGATCAGCGTCCACGAAAGCAGCGGCTCGCCCAGCACGTCGAGGAGCGCGCGCACCACCGGATGATCGGGAATGCGCACGCCGATGGTGTGGCGCGGATGCAGCAGCCGGCGCGGCACGTCGCGCGTGGCGCGCAGGATGAACGTGTAGTGGCCGGGCGTATTGGCGCGGATCAATCGGAATTGCAAGTTGTCCACCTTCGCGAATTGCCCGACTTCCGCGAGGTCGCGGCAGACGAGCGTGAGGTGATGGCGCTCGTCCACGTCGCGGATGCGCCGGATGCGCTCCATCGCCGACTTGTCGCCGATGTGGCAGCCGAGCGCATAGCACGAGTCCGTCGGGTAGGCGATCACGCCGCCCGCGCGGATGATGTCCACGGCCTGGCGGACGAGCCGCGGCTGCGGATTCTCGGGATGGACCGAAAAGAATTGCGCCATTCGTCGATCGGGGCGCGCCGCGCGCGGCGCGCGATGTCACTGCCTTTGTGTTCTTTCGGGGCGTCGGGCGACTCGCGCCCGCGCCGTTCTACCGGGCGGCTTCTAGTGCGCCCACTTGGACCACACGGGCGTGAGGGAAGCGTGCAGCGGCGCGAGCCGCCCCGGCTCGCACGCGCTCTCCCCCGGCCCGTGATAATCGGCGCCGCGCGAGGCGAGGAATCCATGCTCCAGCGCCACGCGCTGCCACGTCGCGTATTCCTCGGGGCGATGGCTCCCCGTCACCACTTCGATCGCCTCGCCGCCGTACGCCCTGAACTCGCCCAGCATCTCGTGGCGCATCATCGGCTTCAGGTTGTAGCGGCCCGGGTGCGCGAGCACCGCGGTTCCCCCGGCGGCGCGAATCCAGGAAACCGCATTTTCAAGGGTCGCCCAGCGATGCGCAACATACGCCGGCTTTCCCTTGCCCAGGTACTTGTCGAACGCGAGCTGCGTGTTCTTCACCGCCCCGCAACGCACGAGGTGGCGCGCGAAATGGGACCGGCTCAACCTCGCCTTGTTTCCCGCGAGCTCCAGCGCGCCCTCGAGCGTGCCGGGAAACCCCAGCCGCTCCAGCTCCGAAGCGATGTGCTGCGCGCGCCCGAAGCGGCCGTCGCGGATCGAGCGCAAGCCCTGCGCAAGGTCCGCGCTCGCCGGGTCCACCTGCAGGCCCACCACGTGCAGGGTCGTCGCGCCCCAGCTCACGGAGATCTCGACCCCGGGCACGAAGGCGATCCCGGCCTCACGCGCCGCGCGGCCGGCCTCGGCGAGGCCGTCGGTGGTGTCGTGGTCCGTGAGCGCGATCGCGTCGACCCCGGTGCGGGTCGCAAGCTCGATCAGCTGGGTCGGTGACAGCAAGCCATCCGAGCAGGTCGAATGGTTGTGCAGGTCGAAATTTTCCAAGCGACGGCTATCAAAATAGCAAGCAAAATTATATCAAAATGAGACGCTTAGAGCTAGTTGGGGGCGGGAACTGAGTTGGACAAGGTCCGGACCATCCAATTCGGCGACGACGGGCAGGCGGCCTCGCGCGAGATGCTGCGGCGCTACGACGCGCTGGTGGCAGGGCGCGAGGCAGACCCCGAGGCGCCGCTGCGCCGCACGCTGGCGGCCCTCGAGGGCCTCGACCACCAGTACGGCGGCTCGGCGCCGATCGACCTCGAAGGCGCGGACGAGCTGGTCGCTGCCGCGCTCACCGGGCTCGCGCGGCTGGGCGACCCCGACCTTGTCATCGCGGCGGCGCTCTGGGCGCTGCGCCACCGCGTGCCGATCACCGCGGTCGAGGCGGTGGTGAACGCGCTCGCGGAGCGCTCCAACCGCGCGGCGAGCCGCCAGGAGCTCGCCGCCGTCTTCGGCCTCATGCAGGGCGTGATCGAGCACGTGCGCGACCGGCTCGGCGCCGACCTCGAGCGCTCCAATCCCGAGCGGCCGTGGCGCGTGCTGCACGCGAACCTTGCGATCACCGCGGTGCGCAGCGAGGACCCGCAGCTCATGGACTTCGCGTTCGACGCGCTGGACGCGGCCCTGCCCGACGAGCGCGGCGGCTTCTACGCCGAGGCGCTCGCCCTGGCCCTCGCCCCGGGGATCGCCGAGCCGGTGCGCGCCCGGATCGCCGAGCGGCATCGCCGCTGGACCGCGCAGTAGGCGGTTATCTGTCATAATTATCAGTTGCTTGCCGTCCCGCCCCGCGCGTGAAATTCCTCTTCGACTTCTTCCCCCTCATCCTTTTCTTCGCGGCCTTCAAGTTCGCCGACATCTTCGTGGCGACGGGTGTCGCGATCGCCGCCACCGTGGCCCAGATCGGGTGGTCGCTCGCGCGGCGCCACAAGGTCTCGGCGATGCAGTGGACGACGCTCGCGATCATCGTGGTCTTCGGCGGGGCCACGCTGGTGCTGCACGACGAGACCTTCATCAAGTGGAAGCCGACGGTGCTCTATTGGACGGCTGGCGCCGCGTTCCTCGCGAGCCTCCTCTTCCACGGCAACCTGGTGAAGGCGATCATGGGCGCCGAGCTCGTGCTGCCGGAGCGCATCTGGTCGCGGCTGTGCGTCGCGTGGGGCGTGTTCTTCCTCTTCGCCGGCGCGCTCAACCTCTACGTCGCGTTCACGTATTCCACGAGCGCGTGGGTGAACTTCAAGGTGTTCGGCAGCCTGGGCCTCATCCTCGCCTTCGTGATCGCGCAATCGCTGTGGATCTCGCGCTACCTTCCCGACGACGACCCGAAATCCGCCGTCGTCGCGAAGGCGAACGAGCCGCCGCAGGCCTGACATGCTCTACGCCATCATCGCCGAGGACGTCGCCGGCAGCCTCGCCAGGCGGCTCGAGGCGCGCCCCGCGCACGTCGAGCGGCTGAAGGCGCTCCACGCGGCCGGGCGCCTGATCCTGGCCGGCCCGCACCCCGCCATCGACGCGCAGGATCCGGGACCCGCGGGCTTCACCGGCTCGCTCATCGTGGCCGAGTTCGCGAGCCGCGAGGCGGCGATCGCGTGGGCGGCCGAGGATCCCTATGCCCTGGCCGGCGTCTATGCGCGCGTGACCGTGAAGCCGTTGCGGAAGACATTCCCGTGAGCGGTGTTCACGCCATGCATCCGGTGGAACAGGCGATGCGCGAGCGCCTCGCGGCCCTCGACCCGGCGGCGCTGGATTTGCGTGACGAAAGCGCGCAGCATGCGGGCCACGCGGGATCCCGCCCCTCCGGGGGCACCCATTGGCAGCTCGTCATCGTGGCCGAGGCCTTCCGCGGCAAGAGCACCGTGGCGAGGCACCGGATGGTTTATGAGGCGTTGGGCGACCTCATGAGTCGGGACATCCACGCCCTGAAGATCGCGGCCTCCGCGCCCGAGCAGTCTTGATTCACTTACCGAGCAAAAAGGATATTTTCATGCAACGTACCCTCAGGAACCTCGCCTTCGCCCTCGTGGCGGGCACCCTCGCGCTCGCCGCCGGGGCGCAGGACAAGGCCGGGAAGGCCCCTTCGGCCGCCGCGGAAAAGGTGGTCGTGAACGGCGTCACCATTCCGCAGTCGCGCTTCGACGCCATGGGCAAGGAGCTCGAAGCCCAGGGCCATCCGGCCAGCGCGGAGCGCGAGCAGGCCATCAAGGAAGAGCTGATCAGCCGCGAGGTCCTCGCGCAGGCGGCGCAGCAAGCGCGGCCTCGACAAGGACGCCACCGTCCAGGCGCAGATGGACATGGCGCGCCAGGCCGTGCTCGTGCGCGCGCTCCTCGAGAACGAGGTGAAGGCGCATCCCATCACCGACGCCGACCTCGAGAAGCAGTACGAGCAGTTCAAGGGCTCGATGGGCACCAACGAGTACAAGGTGCGCCACATCCTCGTGGACAAGGAAGACGAGGCGAAGGCCATCATCGAGCAGCTGAAGAAGGGCGCGGACTTCGCCACGCTCGCCAAGGAGAAGTCGAAGGATCCCGGCTCCAAGGACAACGGCGGCGACCTCGACTGGGGCCCGGCCGCCCGCTACGTGAAGCCGTTCGCCGACGCGGTGACGTCCCAGCCCAAGGGCCAGATCTCGCAGACGCCGGTGAAGACCGACTTCGGCTACCACGTGATCCGGGTGGACGACGTCCGTCCGCTCAAGGTGCCCGCGTTCGCGGAGATGAAGGAGCAGTTCCGCCAGCGCGCGCAACAGCAGCAGGTGCAGAAGTTCGTGATGGACCTGCGCCAGAAGGCCAAGGTGGACGAGCGCTAGAGCGCGTCCCCGCCGGCCAGAAGGGCGGCTTCGGCCGCCCTTTTTCTTGACCCCTTCGCGCGGGCGCTCCGTTAGTTACACTAGGGACGATGCCGGTCTCCGACGAACAACTCATGCTCGCCTATGCCGGCGGCGAGGCCGCGGCCTTCGAGGCGCTCTACGGCCGCCACAAGGGCGGTCTCTTCCGCTTCGTCGCGCGGTCGGTGAAGACCCGCGGCGAGGCCGAGGAGATCTTCCAGGAGATCTGGATGCGCGTGATCGAGTCGCGGGCGCGCTACCGGCCGCAGGCGAAGTTCGGCACGTGGCTGTACACGATCGCGCACCACCGGCTGATCGACCACTGGCGCGCCAGGGGCCTTTCGCTGGTGTCGATGGACGACGAGGATTCGGACGTGCCGGAGCCCGCGGCGAGCCCGGATGCGGAGCCGCACCGCGCGGCCGAGGCGCGCGAGACGCTGGAACGGCTCGCGGCGGCGATCGCGGCGCTGCCGCTCGCGCAGCGCGAAGCGTTCCTGCTGCACCAGGAAGCGGGCCTCACGGTCGCCGAGATCGCGGCGGCTACCGGAGCCAACGAGGAGGCGGCCAAGAGCCGGCTGCGTTACGCGATGAACCGATTGCGCGAGGCGATCGCCGATGAGTGAGCAGGACGACCCGCTGGCCCGGCGCTACCGCGAGCTGGCGCGCGAGGAGCCGCCCGCCGCGCTCGATGCGCAGATCCTCGCCGCTTCGCGCCGCGCGGTCGCGCACCGTTCCTTCACCCGGCGCTGGGCCGCGCCGCTTTCCATCGCCGCGGTGCTCGTGCTCGCGGTCGGCATCTCGCTGCAGGTGCAGCGCCAGGAGCCGCGCATGGAAACGGCGGCGCCCGCACCCGAGGCGGCGCCCGCACCCGAGGAGAAGCCGGCGGCGCGCTTCGAATCGCGCGGACTCGCGCGGCCCCAGCGTCCGGATGTGCAATCGGCGCCCGCCTCCATCGCGCCTCCGCCCGTCGCGTCGCACGCGCCTGCCGCAGCGCCCGCGGCCGCCGCGCCCGCACCCATCGTGGTGCCCGAGCGCGCCGCGCCCGCCCAGGAGTCGGCGATGTTGCGTGCGCCCGTCGAGGCCAAGGCCAAGGAGGCAACGCAAGCCGGCGCGAATCTCGCCAAACGCGCGGCGGCCGTTCCCGATCCCGTTGCGCAACTCGAGCGCATCGCCCGCCTGCGCGAGTCGGGGCACGCGCGGGAAGCGGACGAAGCGCTCGCGCAATTCCGCCGCGACTTCCCGGACTACCGCATCCCGGATGCGACGTGGGAACGCGTGAGGCCGCGCTGATCCATGGCTTCGGAAATGCGCCGCGCCGCGAAGGCGCTCATCGCGAGCCGCGTGGAGACGTTCGAGACCGCGCATCCGCTCGCGACCTCGAAGCAGCGGCTCGAGCGCTCGCTCGCGCAGCTCGGCGCGCCGCGCTCCCTGCGGCTCGGCGGCGACTGGAAGGTGGTCGAGGGCCGCGAGGTCTACGAGGCGACGTTCGACCCGGCGCCGAAGACGCGGCGCTTCCTGCACGGATTCTCGCTCGGCCTGGCGCTCCTCATCGCGGCCAGCGCATGGGCGATCCATTCCGCGGAAGAGGGCCGCGCGCTCAAGTTCCTGCTCCCGATGTTCACGCTGCTCGCGGTGGTCGCCATGCCCTTCGTCGTGTACGGCTTCGCGTCCCATCGCGAGGCGGAAGAGGCGCGGATCGTGCGCGCGATCCGCGGGGCGCTGCAGGACGGGAGCCCCGCGTTTCCGCCACGGCAGCGCTGGCCCGACGAGGATTGAAGTGAGCACCCGTCGTCGCATGGTGCCCTGGGCCGTCCTTGCCTGCTGCTGGAGCTTCGCTTCGCAGGCGGCCGTCCTCGCCGACAATCCGCTCGCGCGCTACGCGACCCTCTCGCCGCCCGATTGCGCGGACGCATCGCGCATCATCGCGGAGGATGCGCCCGCGCCGGTCAACGAGACGTACGCGCGGGTCCAGCACATCGGCGATCCCGGCACCGGGGAGCTCGCGGGCGAGATCGCGAATCCGGTCACGTGGGATGTGGGTGCGGTGTCCGGCCTGCACGTGCGCTCGCCCGCCGCCTCGCAGCGCGGCTTCCGCGACATCGGCCTGCCCGTGGGCACGAGCGCCTTCCAGATGGAATGCGGCGCGGCCGGCTTCCTCATCAACAGCTGGCAGTTCGCGCATGCTTCGCCGCTGTCCGGCGAAGGCCCGAGCGTCAGCATCGCCCGCGACCTCTCGCCCGCCCCGCAGGCGTTTCCCGGCCCCGGCTGGACGCTGCGCATCGCCGCCGACGTGAGCATTCCCTGGGCGTACTCGGAGGCCGTGCCCGTGGACGCGGGAACGGCGCAGGTGAGCTTCTTCTACTACGCGCAGGATGCGACGAGCGGCGTGGCATTCGCGCATCTCGCCGGGATCTTCGAGAATCGCACCGCGGGCACCGGCGGCGCGGGCGTGGAGGCGGTGGGTTCCGACGGTGTGACCGCGTTCGTCTCCAGCCCGATGCTCGCGACCGATGCGGCGGGCGCGCCGGTGCGCTTCGCGCACGCGGCCGCGGGCTCCTCCACGATGCAGTTCGTGCACGGCTGGACCGAGCGGCGGGCGTTCCGCGTGGAGGTGTCGTACGACGAATTCCGCGCGCTGCTCGCCACGCTGAAGGCGGGCCCGTTGCCGCAGATCTCCGCGCGGCCGGAGGATTACCGCATCCTGCTCTTCGGCGTGCTGGGCGAGATCTTCCCCGGCACGGGCAACGACCACAACGTCTCGCTCGGCGCGAGCGCCACCGGGCTGGGCCTGTACCTCGCGCCGCCGCGCGTCTTCGCGCGCCGGGGCGTGCTCTAGCCCACCCAGGTGCGCGCGTTGCGGAACATGCGCATCCAGGGCGAATCCTCGCCCCATTGCGCCGGATGCCACGACATCGAAAGGGTGCGGAAGACGCGCTCCGGGTGCGGCATCAGGATGGTGAAGCGTCCGTCGGGCGTCGTGACCGCGGTGATGCCGTCCGGCGAGCCGTTCGGGTTGTACGGATAGGTCTCCGTCGCCTTGCCGCGATTGTCCACGAAGCGCATCGCGACGAGATACCGGCACGCGTCCATCGCATCGGCGCTCGCGAACGCCGCGCGCCCCTCGCCGTGCGCGGTGGCGATCGGAATGCGGCTGCCTTCCATGCCGGCGAAGAGGATCGACGGCGACGGCTGGATCGCCACCAGGGCAAGGCGCGCCTCGTATTGCTCGGACAGGTTGCGCTCGAAATGCGGCCAGTTCTGCGCGCCGGGGATGATGGCCTTCAGGTTGGACATCATCTGGCAGCCGTTGCACGCTCCGAGCGCGAAGGAATCGGGACGATCGAAGAAGGTCTCGAACTCCTCGCGGGCGCGCGGGTTGAAGAGGATCGACTTGGCCCAGCCTTCGCCCGCGCCCAGCACGTCGCCGTAGCTGAAGCCGCCGCACGCCGCGAAGCCCTTGAAGTCGGCGAGCGTCACGCGCCCGGCGATGACATCGCTCATGTGCACGTCCACCGCCATGAAGCCCGCGCGGTCGAAGGCGCCCGCCATTTCCATCTGCCCGTTCACGCCCTGCTCGCGCAGGATCGCCACCATCGGCCGCGCCCCGCGCCCGACGTACGGCGCGGCGATGTCTTCGGCCGGATCGAACGTGAGGTGCGCGTTCAGGCCGGGATCGCCTTCGTCGAGGAGCCGGTCGTACTCCTGGTCGGCGCACAGCGGGTTGTCGCGCAGGCGCTGGATGTGGTGCGTGACCGACGACCAGGCGCGGTTGAGCTCCGAGCGCTTGCGCGCGAACACCGGCTTCGCGTTCACGATGATGCGGATCTCGCCCTCCGCGTTCGGATGCCCGATCACGTGCGCGTCGCGGGCGAGGCCGGCTTCCCTCAGCACGGCCATCACCGCCTCGCGCCCGGCGCGCTTCACCTGCAGCACCGCGCCCAGCTCCTCGTTGAAGAGCACGGCGAGGATGCGCTCGGCGAGATTGCCCGCGAGCATGTCGGTCTGGCGCTCGTGCCCCTCGACGTCGAGCTGCCGCGCGTCGAGGGCGAGCGCGTCGAGATAGACCGTCACGCCGGCGCGGCCCGCGAACGCCATCTCGCAGAGTGTCGCGAAGAGCCCGCCGTCGGAGCGGTCGTGATAGGCGAGGAGGCGCCCCGCCGCGTTCAGCTTCTGGATCGCGGTGAAGAAGGCCTGCAGCTTCGCCGGCTCCTCGCAATCGGGCGCGGCGTCGCCCACCTGCGAGCAGACCTGCGCGAGCGCCGAGCCGCCGAGGCGGTTGCGGCCCGCCCCGAGGTCGACGAGGACGAGCTCCGTCTCGCCGGCGTCGGTGCGCAGCTGCGGCGTGAGCGTGCGGCGCGCGTCGGTCACCGGCGCGAAGGCGGAGACGATGAGCGAGAGCGGCGCCGTGACCGCCTTGTCCTCGCCGGTTTGCGCGTCGCGCCACGTCGTGCGCATGGACATCGAATCCTTGCCCACCGGAATCGAGATGCCGAGCGCCGGGCAGAACTCGAGCCCCACCGCCTTCACGGTGTCGAAGAGCGCCGCGTCCTCGCCGGGGTGTCCCGCGGCGCACATCCAGTTGGCGGAGAGCTTCACGTCGCCCAGGTGCTCGATCGCCGCGGCGGCGATGTTGGTGATCGCCTCGCCGATCGCCATGCGCCCCGATGCGGGGCCGTCGATCAACGCGAGCGGCGTGCGCTCGCCGATCGCCATCGCCTCGCCCTGGTAGGTCTTGTAGCCGAACGCGGTGACCGCGCAATCGGCCACCGGCACCTGCCACGGTCCCACCATCTGGTCGCGCACGGTGAGGCCTCCGACGGTGCGATCGCCGATCGACACGAGGAAGGTCTTGTCGCCCACCGTCGGCAGTCGCAGCACGGCATGGGCAGCGTCTTCCAGACTCACCGCGCGCAGGTCCAGGGGATGCAGCTGGCCACGGCGGCGGCTCACCTCCCTCTGCATGCGCGGCGGCTTGCCGAGCAGCACCTCGAGCGGCATGTCCACGGGACGGTTGCCGAAGAGCGCGTCCTCGACGACCAGGGTGTGGCCGGCGCGCGCCTCGCCCACGATCGCGAACGGGCAGCGCTCGCGCTCGCACAGCCGGCGCAAATCCGCCATGCGGGAAGCGTCGATCGCGAGCACGTAGCGCTCCTGCGCCTCGTTCGACCAGATCTGCATCGGCGTCATGCCCGGCTCCTCGATGGGCACCTTGCGCAGGTCGAAGGTCGCGCCAACGCCGCCCGTATGCGCGAGCTCGGGGAGGGCGTTGGACAGACCGCCCGCCCCGACATCGTGGATCGAGAGGATGGGATTGCGCTCGCCCATCTGCCAGCACGCGTCGATCACTTCCTGGCAGCGGCGCTGCATCTCGGCGTTCGCGCGCTGCACCGAGTCGAAGTCGAGCGACTCGATGTTGGAGCCCGAGGCCATGGACGAGGCCGCGCCGCCGCCCAGCCCGATGAGGAAGCCGGGCCCGCCCAGCTGGACGAAGCGCGTTGCGGGCGCGAGCGGCTTCTTGTGCGTGTGCTCCGCGGAGATGTTGCCGAGGCCGCCCGCGAGCATGATCGGCTTGTGGTAGCCGCGCACTTCGCCCCGGCTCGCGAGCTCGAAGCTGCGGAAGTATCCGGCGAGGTTGGGGCGCCCGAACTCGTTGTTGAACGCGGCGCCGCCGATCGGCCCTTCGATCATGATCGAGAGCGCGGAAGCGATGCGGCCCGGGCGACCGTAGCGGGTTTCCCACGGCTCCAGCGCGCCGGGGATTTCCAGGTTCGAGACGGAGAAGCCCGTGAGCCCCGCCTTGGGCTTGGCCCCCATGCCGGTGGCGCCCTCGTCGCGGATCTCGCCGCCCGCGCCCGTGGCCGCGCCCGGGTTCGGGGCGATCGCGGTCGGGTGGTTGTGGGTCTCGACCTTCATGAGCACGTGCGCCGTATCGATGCGATACGTCCAGGTGCCGGAGCCGTCGGGGAAGAAACGCTCCACCTCGGCGCCCTTCATCACGGCGGCGTTGTCGGAATACGCGACGATCGTGCCGCGCGGGCTCTGCCGGTGCGTGTTGCGGATCATGGCGAACAGCGACTGCGCCTGCGGCTGGCCGTCGATCGTCCACGACGCGTTGAAGATCTTGTGGCGGCAGTGCTCGGAGTTCGCCTGCGCGAACATCATCAGCTCGACGTCGGTGGGATTGCGCGCGAGCTTCGTGAACGCGTCCACGAGATAGTCGATCTCGTCGGGTGCCAGCGCCAGTCCCATCGCCGCGTTCGCCTGCTCGAGCGCCGCCTTCCCGCCGGCGAGGATGTCGACGGTGGCGAGCGGCGCGGGCCGCGCGTGGTGGAAGAGCGCGGCGGCCTGCTCGTAGCGGCTCACCACGGTCTCGGTCATGCGATCGTGGATCCGCTCGTGCAGCGCGGCGCGATCGGCCTCGGACAGCGCCCTGCCGTCGCGCGTGGCGACGAAATACGCCACGCCCCGCTCGATGCGCGCCACCTTCGCGAGCCCGCAGTTGTGCGCGATGTCGGTCGCCTTGGACGACCACGGCGACTCGGTGCCGAAGCGCGGGATCGCGAGGAGGAGCGTGCCGCGCGGCTCGCCCTTCGCGGGCGTGCCGTAGGTGAGCAGCCGCTCGAGCACTCCCATCTCGTCCGCGGATAGCGCAGCCTCGAGGGCCACGAAATGGACGAAGCGGGTGTCGACCTCGATCGCCTCGGCGAGCCGCCGGGAAAGCGAGGCAAGAAGCTTTTCGACGCGGAAGGGAGAGAGCGCAACCGCGCCGGGCAGCGTGAGCACCTGCTGCGGCGGCGCATCTTGCGGATTCATGGCGGAATTATACCGTGGGCTCCGCGGTCGTATGATTCACGTCCCGGCCCGTTCATCCAGCGAAACATCATGCGCGCAGCGCGCCTGATCTGCCTTGCGGCCCTCGCGCTCGGCGCGGCCATGGCCGCGAGCGCCGCCGATCCGATCTATCCCGACGTCGCGCGGGCACGCGCGGACATCGACGCGGCGCGCGCGCGCGCGGCGGCCACGGGCAAGCGCGTCCTCGTCGACTTCGGCGGGAACTGGTGCGGCGACTGCAAGGTCCTGGACGCCAACTTCCGCAAGCCCGAGAACGCCGCGCTCATCGACGCGCAGTTCGTGCTCGTCCACGTGAACGTGGGCGACCATGGCATCGACCACAACTTCGACGTGGCCGAGCGGTACGGCATCCCGCTTCGCAAGGGCGTGCCCGCGCTCGCCGTGCTCGAAAGCGATGGGCGCGTGGTCTACAGCCAGAAGAACGGGGAATTCGAATCGATGCGGCGGATGGATCCCCGTTCGGTGAACGAGTTCCTGCGCCGTTGGGCCGGGCGCGCCCCGCCGGGCTGAAGCCCGGCGAACGGGTCAGCGGTGGTGCGCCAGCCGGTGCGCGGGGGCGGGTGCAAAGTACCTGCGCAAGGCATTCGCGATCGACCCGAGCGCATCTCCGATCGCATAGCCCACCTCGACGCTGCGTTCGGCGCCGGCGAAGCGGATGCGCTCCTCGATTGGACGGAAGATTTCGCGGGAATGGTTGCGGACCACGGCTTTCTCCTCTCGGAAGACCGCGAAGGACGCAGGGTCGCGCCTATCGCATGCCCACCGTAGCGCGGATGCTGCGGCGCAGCAAACCATGAATTCTCACCCGTCGCCGCAACAAAACTCATCGGTCGTGCGCAAGCGACGGGCGATTCGCCATCACCTCGCGAGGATCTGCCAGGCGACCAGCGCCTGCGCGACGAAGCCCGCGGTGAAGCCGAGCGTGCGCACCCACGGCATCGCGAACGTGTACGCGAACACGTGCACCACGCGGCCCCAGAAGTACAGCATCGCCGCGTCCGCCGTGACCGAGTTGCTCACGCCCGCCACCTGCGCCGCGAGGATGAGTGCGGCGAAGACCACGAGGTTCTCCACGGCGTTGGCGTGGGCCTTCTTCAGCCGCTCCGCCCACGGGTCCAGCGGCTTCGGAGTCGCGGGATAGCCCACGGTATCCGGGATGCCCCACACCTTGAAGCGGTCGAGCACATAGGGAATCCACAGCAGCCCCGTCAAAGCCGTGACGTAAACCAGGTACTGGATCTCCGTCTTCATGGTGCCTCCGTTCGCCGGTGGGAACGCCGCCACGATACTCCGCTAATGCGCGGGACGGTTTTCGCCCGCCATGCCGAGCTGGCTCATGAGCAACGCGTACACGTCGGCATTCTCCTCGATGCGTTTCTCGAGGCCGGTACCGATGCCGTGGCCCGTGTCGGCGCTCACGCGCAACAGGACGGGCCGATCCGGCGCGGTCGCCGCCTGCAGCCGCGCCGCCATCTTGCGCGAGTTGTACGGATCCACGCGCCCGTCGTGCTCGCCGGTCGTCAGCAGCACCGCCGGATACGCGGTGCCGTCCTTCACGTGGTGGTAGGGCGAGTACGCGTAGAGCGCCTTGAACTGCTCGGGATCCTTCACGGTGCCGAACTCCGTCACGTTGAAGGCGCCGTTCGGCGTGAGCTCCACGCGCAGCATGTCGTAGATGCCCACCTCGCTCACGACGGCGCGGAAGAGGTCCGGGCGCTGCACGAGGATCGCGCCCATGAGGAGGCCGCCGTTGCTGCCGCCCAGCGCGCCCAGCCGCGCCGGCGTGGTGTAGCCGCGCGCGATCATGTGCTCCGCGCACCCGATCATGTCGTCGAACACGTTCTGCTTGTGCGTGAGGTTGCCCGCGCGGTGCCACGCCTCGCCGAACTCGCCGCCGCCGCGCAGGTTGGCGACGGCGAGGACGCCGCCGCGGTCCAGCCACACGCGGTTGGTCACGGAGAAGTAGGGACGCATGCTCACGCCATAGCCGCCGTAGCCGTAGAGCAGCACCGGGTTCGAGCCGTCGCGCTTGGTGCCCTTCTTCATGAGGATGTTCACGGGGACCTTCGTGCCGTCCCTCGAGGTCGCCATTTCGCGCACCACCTCGGCGTCGTCGAAGCTCACCTTCGAGTCGCCCGCGAGCGCCGTCTTCTCGAGGCGCTTGGTCGCGGGCGAGTAACGGTACACCGCGGGCGCCGTCAGGTAGCTCTGGCTGCCCACGAGGATCTCGTCGCCGTGAAGGCGCGCGGCGACCGAGACGCTCGAGATCGGCTCCGTCGGCACCGGTGCCAGCGCCTTGCCGGCGAGGTCGAAGACGCGCAGCTCCGACGGCCCGCCCACGAGATACGTCACGTAGAGCCGCGACCGGGTAGGTGCCAGCGCCTCGATCGTCGCGTCGCCCTCGGGCACCACGAGCCGGGCCTTGGCGAGATCCGGCTTCGCCATCGGCATCGCGAGGATCTTGCCGCGCGGCGCGTCCTGGAGCGAGAGCGCGTAGAGCTTGCCGTCGAACCCCAGGCGCATCGCGCGGATCTTGTCCGCGTCCTGCGCGACCCGCGTCCACTTGCCGCCGGGATCGCGCAGGTAGAACGAGAATTCGCCGCCGTCGCCGTTGGCCACGGTCGCGAGCAGGTACCGGCCATCGCGCGTGGCGGCGAGCGCCGTCTCGGCGATGCGCGGGAACTCGCTGCCGATCACGTAGCGGTCGTCCTTCGCGGGCGTGCCGAGCTTGTGGAAATAGACCTGCTGGAAGAAGTTGCGGTCCCCGGGTGGCCGCTCCTCGCCCTGCGGATAGCGCGTGTAATAGAAGCCGCTGCCCTTCGCGTCCCATTCGATGCTGCCGCCGCCGGTCGGATACTGCACGCGCGGCACGACGTCGGGCAGCCGCTTGCCCGTGCGCGCGTCGTACACGTACGCCGGCCCCTGCTCGCTGCCCTTCTCCGAGAGCGCGGCCGCGACGTAGCGCCCGTCGAGCGAGGGCTTGTAGAAATCGATCGCCGTGGTGCCCTTCGGATCGATCGCGTTCGGGTCGATCAGCACCCGCTCGTGCTTCACGTCGCCGGCGGACGGCATCACGACGAGGAACGGCTGGTTCTTCGGCGGCTGGCGCTTCATCGCGAAGAACGCGCCGCGCTGGCGCAACGCGAAGTAGCGCACCGGCTCCGATCCGTAGAGCTCGCGCAGGCGCTCCACGAGCTCGCCGCGGATCGGCAGCGCATCGAGCACGCTGCGCGTGAGCTTCGTCTGCGCGGCGCTCCACGCCTTCACCGCGGGATCGTCGCCGTCCTCGAGCCAGCGGTAGTCGTCGGTGACCTGCATGCCGTGGTAGCTGTCCGTGACCGGCTTCTTCGGCGTGGGCGGGTAGTCGAGGCCGGCCCCGACAGCGCCGGCGGCGGCGAGCGCGAGCAGGGCGAGGCAAAGGGTCGGCGCGAGGCGAGGGGATCGCAGGGGCATGGCGGCTCCGGAAGAGGGCTTGCGGGAAGGGGGCGCGGCAAATCCGCCCCCGATCATCTTAATCGATTAGAGTATTCATCCAGCCTTCACCGCGCCGAGGGCCCCTTTGGACGAGTCGTCCAGCGCCGCGACGTTCCTTTTCACCGACATCGAGGGCAGCACCCGCCTCTGGGAGCAGGAGCCCGATCGGATGCGCCCGGCGATGGCGCGCCACGACGCGCTCGCGCGCGAGGCGGTGGAAAGGCACGGCGGGCACGTCGTGAAGAAGACGGGCGACGGGCTGCACGCGGCCTTCCGCGATCCATTCGATGCCATCTGCGCCGCGGTGGAGTTGCAGCGCGCGCTCGCCGAGCTCGAGGGGATGAGCGGCCTGCCGCTGCGCGCACGCTGCGGCCTGAACGCGGGCGTCACGGAACGGCGCGACGACGACTACTACGGCACCGCGGTCAACCGCGCGGCGCGCATCATGGCCGCCGCGCATGGCGGCCAGGTGCTGCTGTCGCAGGGCGTTTGCGAGCTGCTCGGTTCGCGGCTGCCCGAAAAGGCGTCGCTGCGCGACCTGGGCAGCGTGCGGCTGCGCGATCTCGCGCGGCCCGAGCGCCTCTTCCAGCTCCTGCACCCGGAGCTGCGCGCCGACTTCCCGGCCCTGCGCTCGCTGGAAGAGACGCCGAACAATCTCCCGCACTCGCTAAGCTCCTTCATCGGCCGCGAGCGCGAGCTGGCCGAAGTGCGCGAGCTCCTGTCACGCACGCGGCTGCTCACCCTCACCGGCATGGGCGGGCTCGGCAAGACTCGGCTGTCGCTGCAGGCCGCGGCCGAGGAAATGGACGCCTATCCCGACGGGGTGTGGCTGGTCGAGCTCGCGCCGCTGCGCGACGCGCGGCGCGTGGCGCAGGCCGTCGCCTCGGCGATGGGCGTGCAGGAAGAGGCGGGCCGTCCCGTGGAGGAGGCGCTGGAGCGGCACGTCCGCGATCGCCACCTGCTCATCGTGCTCGACAACTGCGAGCACCTGCTCGAGACGTCGGCCGAGCTCGCGCGCCGGCTGCTGTCGGCCGGAGCCGGCGTGCGCGTGCTCGCCACGAGCCGCGAACCTTTGCGCGTGGGGGGCGAAGTGACCTATCCCGTCGGCGGGCTGGCCCTGCCCGCTGCCGGCGAGACAGCGCACGCCGAAGCGCTCGCGAGCTGCGAGGCCGTGCGTCTCTTCCTGGACCGCGCGAGCGCCGCGCGGCAGGCCTTCGCCCTCACGGCGCAAAACGCGTCGGCCATCGCGGCGATCTGCCGCGGCCTCGATGGCATCCCCCTGGCGCTCGAGCTGGCCGCCGCACGCGTGCGTTCGCTGCCGGCCGAGGAGATCGCCGCGCGCATGAAGGACCGCTTCAACCTGCTCACCAGCGGGGACCCTTCCGCGCAGGCGCGTCAGCGAACGCTTGCGCGCGATGATCGACTGGAGCTACGACTTGCTGTCGGCGAGCGAGCGCCGCGTTTTCCGCCAGCTTGCGACGTTCGCCTCCGGGTGCACGCTGGAAGCGGTCGAGGCCGTCTGCGCCGGCGAGCCCCCTTCCGGCGAGGCCATCGTCGACCTGCTCGGCCAGCTGGTGGAGAAGTCGCTCGTCGTGATGGAGCCGCAAGGGTCGCGCTACCACATGCTCGAAACCGTGCGGCAATACGCGCTCGAGCGCCTCCGGACGTCGCCCGAAAGCGAAACGGCGCAGCGCCGCCATTTCGACTACTACCTGGCGCTCGCCGGCAAGGCGCGTGCGAGCCTCGCCGGGCCGGAGCAGGTCCGCTGGCTGTCGATCCTCGACATGGAGCGGGAGAACATCCTGGCCGCCCACGCGTGGATGCAGCGCACCCGCACGGACCCGCAGCTCGGCCTCGCCCTCGCGAGCCACATGAAGCTCTACTGGATCAAGCGCGGGCTCCTCGAGCTCGGCGAGCGCGTGACCCTGGAGGCGCTGGACAGCCCCGGGGCCGACGCTCCGAACGATGCGCGGTGCCGCGCCCTGTTCGACGCGGGGCAGCTGCGCTACTTCATGGGCCGCTACGCCGAGGCCCGCGCGCTGCTCGAGGAAAGCCTCGCGATCGCGCGCGCGCTCGGCAGCCCGAAGAAGATCTGCGCGGTGCTGCAGCCCCTCGGAATGGCCGCCCTCGGGCAGGGCGACCGCTCGACCGCGCGCCGCTGCCTCGTCGAGGCGCTGACACTGGCGCGCTCGGTGGCGGACGAGCGCGACATCGCCACCGCCACCAACGTGCTCGGCCAGCTCCATCGGCTCGAGTCGGCACCGCTCGAGGCCGCGGAGCTGTTCGAGGAGACCATTCGCATCTCGCGCCGGCAGGGCGACGACGAGATGGTCGCCGTCGGCCTGCTGAACCTCGCGATGGTGTGCGTGGACCGCGACGGCGGACGCTTCGCCCGCGCGGCCGCCGCCGAGGCGCTGCAGATCGCCGAGGAGTTGCGCTCGAGGCCGCTGCTCAAGAGCGCCATCGAAGTGGCCGCGGGCATCGCCGCGGTGCGCGGCGAGGACCGCGTCGCCGCCCGGTTCTATGGCGCGGCCGAGGCGCAGGCGGCGAACACCGGGCTGCGCCGCGATCCCGCGGACGCGGCCTTCCTCGCGCCGCTCATCGCCGCGAGCCGCGCGCGCCTGGGCGAAGAGGCGTTCGCGCGCACCGACGCGGAGGGACGAGCGCTCGCGCAGGCCGAGGTGGCCGGCGAAGCGCGCGCATGGCTGTGCGCCGCGCTTCCCGCTGCGGCCTCTACATGTCGTTGATGCCGGTGGGATCGAGGGTGTCGCACGTCTTGCCGTCCTGCGCGACGGTCACCGAGTAGTGGTAGATCCCGGCGACGCCGTCGTCCTGGTAGACGTATTCGGAAGCGCCGGGCGCGCCCTTCAGCCGGTGGAACACCTTGCGGCCCGCCTCGTCCTTGAAGTAGATCCCATCGCCCGCAAACACCGCTTTCGCGGCCGGGTCGATCTTCCAGACGACGGTCACCGGGGGCTTGGAGCCGCCCATCACGAGGGCATAGGGGACGGCGGTGACGACGCAGCCCGCGTCCACCTTGATGGTCACCTTGCAGGTGTGCTCGCCGCAGTAATCCGCTTGTCGCGATACGACCGACTGGATTTGAATGCCGTGCGGCGCGGCGGCCGCGGCGGAATCGCCGTGCCCCATGTAGGCGCAAGCGCAGAGAAATGCGGAGACGAGAACGAATGCTTTGTTGGTCATTTTTCCTCCCGGAGAGTGCGCGCGGTTCATGCGCCGCCCAAGATACTCCTAACCCCAGCGAAGAATCACGCGAATTCTCCGCAAGGCGGCCGTGTGCGCCATTCCGGGCAAGACCAGCACCGTGCGATCCCTGCGCGTGCCCTCCGGCCGCCAGCGCACGACCACCATCCAGGGCGCCACGCATCCGCCCGGCCGAACCAGCCCCCGGAGTATCCGGCCGTCGCGCGTCTCGACCTGGATGGCGCCGTCCCGCCCGAGACCCAGGCGCCGCACGGCCCGGAGCGCGCGCACCGCGCGCCACGCGTGCGCGGCGATCCACACGAGCGCCGCGAACCGCCACCCGATGCCGACCGGAAGCGCCGTCACCATCGCGGCTGTCGCGCACGCGGCCGCCAGGACGAGCGCCCCGCCGGCGCGGCTATACTTGAGCTCGCAACAGACCGCCTCCATCCCCGCCCCCATGTCGTCCTGGCTCTCGTTCCTCGCCAGCCGCGGCGCGCGACTCAGCGCCAGCGGCGTGGCCGATTTCGGCGATCCCGCGGCGGAGGTCGTGGCCGCGCGCGACCACGCGGCGCTGGCGGATCTCTCCCATAACGCGCTGCTGGCCGTGACGGGCGACGACGCGGCCGCCTTCCTCCACGGGCAGCTCACCAACGACGTGCAGGCGCTGCCGCAGGGCGCCGCGCAGTGGACGGGCTGGTGCACGCCCAAGGGGCGCCTCCTCGCGACCTTCCTCCTGCTGCGCCGCGCCGATGGCTTCCTGCTGATGCTTCCCGCGGAGATCGCCGCCGCGATCGCGAAGCGGCTGGGCATGTTCGTGCTGCGCTCGAAGGTGAAGATCGCCGACGCGGCAGAAGCCCTCGTGCGGATGGGCTTCGCGGGGAAGACCGCCGGCGTCATCGTCGCGCGCCAGTTCGGCCACACGCCGGACCCGATGCGTTCCGTCGAGAAGGACGGCGCGACGTGCATCGCGCTCGACGACGAACGCTTCGTGATCCTCGCGCCGATGGCGCACGCGCCGCGGCTCTGGGAGACGCTTTCGCTCAACGCCACGCCCGCGGGCCCCGACGCGTGGGAATGGTCGATGATCCACGCCGGCATCCCCACGATCGGCGCGGCCACGCAGGAGGCGTTCGTGCCGCAGATGGCGAACTTCGACCTCGTGGGCGGCGTCAGCTTCAAGAAGGGCTGCTATCCCGGCCAGGAGATCGTCGCCCGCACGCAATACCGCGGCATCCTCAAGCGGCGCATGGCGCTCGCGCACTTCCAGGGCGACGCGCGTCCCGTGCCCGGCCAGAATGTCTACAGCGCCGCCTTCGGCGCCCAGGCCGCGGGAACGATCGTGAACGTCGCGCCCGCGCCGGGCGGCGGGTTCGACGCGCTCGTCGTGGCCCAGCTGGAAAGCCTCGCCGAAGGCGACCTGCGCTGGAACGCGCCGGACGGGGCGCGGCTCGAAGTGCGCTCGCGGCCCTACGCTTCGGAGCTGTCCGAGCCGCCGTTGAGCCGCGCGTAGGCGCGCCGCGCCGCCCACCTCACGAGGAGCACGGGCGAGGCGATCACCAGGGCCACGAGGAAGACGGTGCCCAGCAGCAGCGCCACCGCTCCGCCCCCGGCCTTCTCCAGCCGGTCTCCCCAGGCGCTCGGTCCCCACTGCTTCACGGCGCCGCCCGCTCCCGCGACGACCATCGCCACGGCGAGGAAGGCGCCGATACCGGCCGCGGCACGGCAGGTGAAGCCGCCCGTGTTCGCGCTCGACGAGACCGTGAGGAATCCGAGCGAGAAGCTGGAGCTGCATTCGCGGATTCCGGGGCCGAACGCGATCCACGCCGTCGGCACGACGAACGCGAGCGCGATGCCGGCGACGGCGAACGTCGTGCTCACCAGCCTTCCCAACACGCTCAACGCGAAGCTCAACCCGCAGAGGACGAGGCCGGCGCCCAGCACGCCGAGGATCGCGCGCGGCACGTGGATGTCGGAATCCGGGATGGGAACGTAGCGCGCGGCGATCGCGACGATGAACGCGCCCATCGCGGCGACCGCGGTTCCGAGCACCGCGCCCACCAGCGCGCTGCGCTTCTCTGGGTCCATTCCAGCCATGCTAGAGTCCCCGTTCCACCCGCAGCCATTCTAGTCCCCGTGAAGACGAAACGACCGGCGCCCCTCGCGGCCCTCGCGGCCATGGTGCTGATCTGGGGCTATTCGTGGGTGCTCATGAAGATCGCCCTGCGCTACGCGCACCCGTTCGACTTCGCGGCGCTGCGCTGCGGCATCGGCGCGGCGATGCTCTTCGCGATCGTGAAGCTGCAGGGCAAGCGCCTCGCGCTCCCGCGCTATCGCATGGCGTTCGGGCTGGGAACGATCCAGGTCGCGCTCTTCGTCGGGCTCACGCATTTCGCGCTGCTCTACGCGGGGCCCGGCAAGACGTCGGTGCTCGTCTTCACGATGCCGTTCTGGATGATCGTCTTCGCGCATTTCATCCTGCACGAGCGCATGCGCGGGGCGCAGTGGATCGCGGTCGTGTTCGCCTTCGCGGGGCTGACACTCATCGTCGCGCCGTGGCGGCTCACGAGCCTCACGGGAAGCCTTCTCGCGGTGGCCGCGGGCGCCGTGTGGGCCATCTCGGCGGTCTTCTCCAAGAAGTGGCCGACCGGGGTCGATCCGCTGATCTTCACCGCGTGGCAGCTGCTCTTCGGCACGCTCTGGCTCGCCGCGCTCGCGTGGATCCATCCGCATCCGCCGATCCGCTGGACGCTCGAGTTCGTCGTGGCGCTCGTGGTCGCGTCGGTGTTCGCGACGGCCATCGGGTGGTGGCTCTGGACCTACGTGCTCGCCAACACCAGCGCCGGGATCGCGGGCTTGAGCTCGCTCGGAATTCCCGTGATCTCGGTCCTCAGCTCGGCGCTCCAGCTGGGCGAGCGGCCGCCGCCGATCGAGCTGGCGGGCATGGTCGCGATCGGCAGCGCGCTCGCGATGCTGGGTTGGCTGGGCCTGCGACGGCGCTAGCGGCGCGGCTTAGGTCGCGTCCCGAGTCCACCCGGTCCAGGCTCATGCTTCTTCCTTCAAAACAGGCATTAACAGCTGAAATTTGGTAAATTGGTGCAGGTATCGAGGCTGCATCATCCATGAACCGAAGCCTGCCCCTCATCCTCACGCTCGACCAGCACGGTGTCCCGCACCGCTGGGTCACGTGGCAACAGGCGGTCTGGTACTACGCCAAGGAGCGCGTGGCCTGGGAGCTGGGGCGCGAAGCGTTCACCATCTACGGCGGCCGCTGCCACCGCACCGGGGAGCGCTCGAGCATCACCGCGAACTCGATCATCGCGATCCGCGGCAAGGCGCTCGCGATCAAGGGCTTCAACCAGGTTCCGCCGCTCAACAACCGCGAGCTCTTCAACCGCGACCACTTCATGTGCGCGTTCTGCGGCGGCGATTTCTCCCCCTACCGCCTCACCTGCGACCACATCATGCCGATGTCGCGCGGCGGACGGGACACGTGGATGAACGTGGTGACGGCGTGCCGCGCGTGCAACCAGAAGAAGGGCAACCGCACGCCGGAGGAGGCGCGCATGCAGCTGCTCTACGCGCCGTATGTCCCGAACCGCGCCGAGTTCCTGATCCTCGCCAACCGCCGCATCCTCGCCGACCAGATGGAGTTCCTGCGCCAGCACGTGTCGGCGAATTCGCGCATCAACGCGCGCAACGCCCCGGTGCGCAAGTCGGCCCTGAACTGACGCGCTAGGGCGCGTGGTCGATGTCGGTGACGATCACCGCGCCGTCGTCGGTGGGCTTGAGCCCGCACTTCACCTTGCCGCAGCGCCACACGATGAGGTAGAAGGTCGCGGGCACCTGCGCTTCCGAGACGTCGATCGCCGCGGCGTACGGCACCGACGCCGAGCGGTCGAGCGAGCTGCGGTCGAACTTGATTCCCGCCTGCCATCCCGAGAATTCGCCCGCGCTGCTGCGTGGCTGGCTCGAGATCATGATCGCCGCGCTGTGGTCGTTGAAGAGGTTCTGGCCCACGAAGGGCACGGGGCGATCCTCGCCGAGGTCCATGCGGTTCTTGAAGACCAGGTGCAGCCCGCGCAGCTGGCCGGTGTTGTCGGGTGCCATGCTCACGACCCCCGATTCCATGCCGACGACGTTGCCGCTCGCGCCGGCGAAGTTCACCGCCTCGGCGACCATGCCCCATACCGTGTTGTCGGGCCCGGGGCTCACCGAATAGGCGCGTCCCACCACGCCAACCCCGTGCGCGTCGGCCGCTCCGCTCTTGAGCATCGTGAAGCCGAGCACCGCCGAATCCTCCGACATCGGGGGACGCACGGAATCGACGTTCGAGGTGAACTCGCTCGGTTCCGCGGCAGCGATGCGTGCGCCCGCGAGGATCGCCGCGAGCAGGATCATGCGCCTGGTGCTCATGCTTGTTCTCCGTTGTTGGGGAGAACGCTACGCCGTGGGGGCGCCGGCCCATTTGACGAAACGCATCCTTCGGGCGGATATCCCGGCCCCGCGCGCGGCTATTTCGCGTGGTCGATGTCGGCGACGATGATCGCCCCGTCCGCGGTCGGCTTGAGCCCGCATTTCACCTCGCCGCAGCGCCACACCACGAGGTAGAACGGCGCCGCCGTCTGCACCTCCGAGACGTCGATCGCGGCGGTGTACGGCACGGAGACCGAGCGGTCGAGGGAGGACTTGTCGAACTTGATTCCCGACTGCCAGCCGGAGTATTCGCCCGCGCCGCTGCGCGGCTGGCTCGAGACGTAGACCGCCGCGCTGTGGTCGTTGAAGCGGTTGTCGCCCACCAGCGGCACCGGGTTGTCGATGTCCGCGTCCATGCGGTCCTTGAACACGAGGTCGATCCCGCGCAGCTCGCCCTCGTTGTCATGGGACATGTTGACGACGGCCGATTCGGTGCCGACGACGTTGCCGCGCGCCGAGGGAAAGTTGATGCCCTCGGTCACCACGCCCCATACCGTGTTGTCCGGCCCACGGCTGGCCGAATACGCGCGGCCCACCGAGCCCACGGCGCGCGAGCCGGAGGCACCTTCCTTCAGCATGACGAAGCCGAGGAGCGCCGAATCCTCCGAGAACGGCGGACGCACGGAATCCACGACGACGTTGAAGTCCCCGGGCTGCGCCGCGGCGAATCGCGCCGCGGCGAGCACGGCGAATAGCACGAAGCGCCTGACGGCCATGGTTGTTCTCCTTTGCCATCATTGAACCGCTTCGTGCGGGGCGGGCGCTGCGGAATAGGCGGCAAGGGGCGTGAGGATTCCTCAGCGCTGCGCGGCATCGTGCCGGATCTCCTCGCGCAGCCACTCCACGAACGCGCGCGCCTCGGGCTTGTCGCCCGCGCGCGGCGAGAGCAGCGCGTGGTAGCCGCGCCCGGGGTCGGTCGGCGGCCCGAAGAGCGCGGTCAGCCGGCCCGCGCGGATGTACTGCTCGGCGAGCGTCATGCGGCCGAGGGCGATGCCCTGCCCGTGCAACGTCGCCTGCATGACCTGGTCGTACTGGTTGAACGCGAGCATGCCGGCGGGGGTGAAATCCTCCACGCCCATCGCCTCGAGCCACGCGGCCCACGAGAGCCAGGGAAAGCGGCCGGCTGAATCCTGGAAGTCGAGCAGCGTATGGTGGCGCAGGTCCGCGGGCTTGCGCAGCGCGCGTCCCGCCGCGCGCGCTTCCTTCGCGTACGCCGGGCTGCAGATGGCCGCGAGGTGCTCGCTCGCGAGGTGGAAGGCGCCGGCCGGAACGCGGTCGAGCGGGCAATCGCGGATGGCGACGTCGATGCCGCCGCGCTCCATGTCCACCACTTCGTGCGTGGCGGTGATGCGCACGTCCACGCCGGGATGCGACTTGCGCCAGCGCGCGAGCCGCGGCACGAGCCAGATCGACGCGAACGAGATGGTCGTGGTGACGGTGAGCACCCGGCCGCTGCGTCCCTCGCGCAACGCGCGCGTGGCCACACGCACGTCGGCGAGCGCGGGCGCGATCGCGCGCAGGTACTCGCGCCCCTCGGGGCTCAACGCGAGCGCCTTGTGGCGCCGCTCGAAGAGTGCCACCCCCACGAACTCCTCGAGCGCCTGGATCTGGCGGCTCACCGCCGACTGCGTGAGGAAGAGCTCGGCGGCCGCCTTCGTGAAGCTCAGATGGCGAGCGGCCGACTCGAACCCGCGCAGCAGGTCCAGGGGAGGAAGGTCGCGGCCGTGCTTATCCATTCCTGTAGATCATGCAAGCCATGCGCCGATTTCGTTTGCGGGTTCCGTCGTGCCACAGGAGACTGGGCACGTCCTGCGCGGCATTCTGCATGCGTCCGGATCATTCAGCAAGGAGGCGCTCCATGGTACTGCTCGTGAAAGCCCCGGTGCTCGACCTGCACGAAGGGCAGGTGGTGACGCTGGACGACGCGCAAGGCACGCGCATCGTCGCGCGCCACGGCACGGTCTGGGTCACCGAGGAAGGCGACCGCTCGGACCACATCGTGTCGGCGGGCGAGGGGCTCGTCGTCGCGCGCCGCGGGCGCACCGTGGTGCAGGCGCTGCAGCCGGCGCGCATCGCGATCCGCGAGGCGGCCAATGATCCGCGCTGAAAGCGCGCCGTCGGCGCCCGGGGCGATCCTGCGCGCGCTCGCAGCCGTGCTCGACCGCTGGGCCGACCACCTCGCGCGGCCCCGCGCCGCGTGCCTCCCGTTCGAGGTGCTCTACTCGACCTCGCGCGACCTGGCGCAGGAGCGCATGAGCGACCTGCGCCACCGGATCCTCACGCGCTACTACTGAGGAGCGCGTTCGAGCAGCATCGCGTCCCCATAGCTGAAGAAGCGGTAGCGGCTGCGCACCGCGTGGGCGTAGGCGCGCCGGATGTTTTCCGTGCCGGCGAACGCGCAGACGAGCATGAGCAGCGTCGAGCGCGGGAGGTGGAAATTCGTGAGCAGCCGCTCGACCACGCGGAAGCGATATCCCGGCACCACGAAGAGCTGCGTTTCGGCGGTTCCCGCGGCGAAATCGCCCGTGGCCGCCGCCGACTCGAGCGCGCGCAGCGTGGTCGTCCCCACCGCGAGCACGCGCCCGCCGCGCGCCTTCGCCGCCGCGACGGCCCGCACCGTGGCTTCCGGCACGCTGTACCACTCCGAGTGCATCACGTGCCGCGACACGTCCTCGACGCGCACCGGCTGGAATGTCCCCGCGCCCACGTGCAGCGTGACCTCGGCGAGCGCGGCGCCCTTCGCGCGGATCGCCTCGAGCGTGTCCGCGTCGAAATGCAGCCCGGCCGTGGGCGCGGCGACCGCGCCCGGCACGCGCGCGTAGACGGTCTGGTAGCGCCGCTCGTCCTCGGCCCCCGGCTCGTGCGTGATGTAGGGCGGCAACGGCACCTCGCCCCACGCGTCGAGCACGTCGAGCACGGGCCCGTCGAGGAAGAGCAGCTCGTAGAGCTCGCCGCGCCGGTCGAGCACCTCGACGACGCCGCCGCGTGCCAGGCGAATCTGCTCGCCCCGGCTTCGGCGGCTTGCTCGCCCGCACGTGGGCGAGCGCGCGCGAAGGGTCGAGGATGCGCTCGACCAGGATCTCCACCGCGCCGCCGGAATCCTTCTGCCCGTGCAGGCGCGCCTTGATCACCTTCGTGTCGTTGAATACCAGCAGGTCCGCCGGCTCCACGAGCGAGACGATGTCGCGGAAGGCGCGGTCCTCGAGCCTTCCGGTGGCGCCGTCCAGGTGCAGCAGCCGGCTCGCGGCGCGCTCGGCCGCGGGATGCTGCGCGATCAGCTCCTGCGGCAGATCGTAGTCGAAGTCGGCGAGGCGCATCGCTCGATTATAATTTGGGCACATCGGGACTCGATGTATAGCGGGAACGGCGTTGGAGCGGACCACAAGCGGCCGCTCAACGCCATCGAGCAGCGCGGAACACACGTGCCGGGATGGCGGAATTGGTAGACGCACGGGACTCAAAATCCCGCGGTGGCGACACCATGAGGGTTCGATTCCCTCTCCCGGCACCACCACTCTCGCTCAGCGCGTGTTCACGATCGGCTGGGCGATGATCCAGAGGCTCAGCATCGTGTAGGCCACCATCAGCACGAGCATGGGCCACTGGCTGCGGCGCGCGGCGTGGCGATCGGCGAACTCCTGCACCGAGAGCAGGTGGCCGAGGTAGAGCGCCGCGACGTGCCCCGCGACGATCGCGACCACCGAGACGATCCACACCAGGCGCGCGTCGATGATGTTCGGCCGTACCAGGTGCGTCACCGTGCCGAACAGGTTCCATCCCCAGCCGAACGGATCGGAGGCGATGGAGATCATGTACTCGCCCGCCGTCACCAGGTACGAGAGATAGTGCGCGACCTGGTAGGCGATGGCGATGGGCGCCAGCGTGAGCACGAAGAGGCCGGCGATGCGCCGCGTGGCGCGGCGCGCGTCGAACGGCGCGCCACGCGCGGCGCCGCTCAGGGCGATGAGGTAGCAGAACGCGAGGTAGGCGGCGAGGAACAGCAGGGGTGCCGCGAGGAGCCCCGCGGTGCGCAGGGCGTCGGCCGATTCGCCGTCGCCGCCGGGCCACGTCCCGGCCAGCGCCGCCCACGTCGGCGTCTCGAGGAAGCCGTCGAAGGTGACGCCCGAGAGGATCGCGATCACCAGCACGATCTCCGAGGCGTGCACCGGCTCGCGGCTGAGCAGCCCCACGGCGTACGGCCGGAGCCGCAAGCGGACCACGCGCCGCTCGTCCAGCTCGACCTCCAGCGGCGCGAAGCGCGCGAGCACGCCGAACACGCGCGTGAACACCTCGCCGTGCTCGAGCCACGCGGCACGCCCGAAGAGCGCCATCCCGGTCCAGGTGAGCGCCGAGTACGCCGCGATCGCGATGGCGACCTGGCGCGGCGAATCGGTGCCGTCCCAGACCAGCTCCATCCACTGGAAGAGCAAGTAGAGAACGGCCGCGGGCCACGCACCGACCGACGGCGGCACGCGCAGTCCGCGCGCAAGCGGCCTGCCTCCGGTGAGCCGCGCATACGCGCGCTCGGCCGCGGCGAACAGCGTGTCGAGCGGGTTCACGACGCGCCACAGGTCGCCCACGAGCGCGCTCGCGTACGCCATGCCCACCCACCACAGCGCCCAGATGCCGAGCGGCACGAAGTTGCGGAACGGGCTCTGGTTGCCCGCGAAGCCCGCGGCGAGCACGAGGCCGTAGAGCGCGACGGCAAGGAGGCGAAGCGCGCCGATCACGACGCTCGAGGCGAGCCAGCGCCCCGGCGCCCGCGCGAGCAGGTCGAGCCGCGGATAGTCGCGCGCCGCCGGCGCCTGGCGCGCGAACAGCATCAGCATCACGCACGAGATCGCGACGGTGAGCGCCGCGCCGCACAGGTAGAGCGACAGCGGCAGCGGCAGGTCGTAGCGCTGCGCGAAGCCGTGGGCCCGCGCCGGCAGCACGATGGCGCAGGCGACGCCGACCGCGAGCCGGCGCCCGGTCACTCGGGGAGCACTTCGAGGTAGAGCAACGTCGGTTCCGCCCCGTGGCGGCCGCCGCCCGCCTCGGCGAGGTGGGCGGCGACCGGGAAGCGTCCCACCCAGCGCGCGACGAACGTGACGCTCCCCGGCGCGGCCGGCGTCACGTCGGCGTGCACGTCGTATCCGTGCACGTGCACCGAGAGCTTCTCGTCCGAGCGCACGCGCAGCACGATCGTGTCGCCGCGCTCCACGCGCACCGTGCGCGCGCCGCCTTCGGGCTTGCGCGCCACGACGCGGACATCGATCGTGCGCGCCGCCTCAGGGGCCGCGGCGCTCGGCGGCTGACCCGCCGCGTGCCCGTGCGCAACAGACAGCAGTACAAGGAATGAAACGAATATGCATTTGCGACGGGCCATGAGAAGGTTCATATTAGCCCGTCGCGGCCGCCCCGCCCTCCATTCCCATGCGGCCCGATGCCCCCAGGAGACCCTCAAATGACTTCTCGCCTCGCGCTCCAACGTTGCGTCGCCGGGCTGCTCGTCACGCTGCCTGGATTCGCCTTCGCCGAGATCTACGCGATGATGAACTACGAGACCAAGTCCCCCGATTCCCTCAAGGTCCTGAAGACCCCCGTCGCGACCGGCGCCCGCAAGGAAGGCATCGCCGTCATCGACGTCGACCCGAAGTCGAAGACGTTCGGCAAGATCGTGCAGGACCTGCCCATCAAGCCCGACTGGGTAGCGCACCACATCTTCTACAACCGCGACGAGTCCAAGATCTACGTGACCTCCCTGGCCAAGCCCGAGCTGGGTGTCATCGACATGCACAAGAGGCCGTATGCGATGAAGATCGTGCAGGTGCCCGACTGCCAGGTCGGCGAGGACGTGGTGCTCTCCGACGACAACAAGACCTGGTACCTCAGCTGCATGGGCAACCAGACCGTGGTGGTGGGCGACGCGGTGGCCGACAAGCCGCTGCGGTCGGTGAAGCTGCCGGCGCCCTATCCGCACGGCGTGGCCGTCCACCAAGGCATCGACCGCATGCTCACCACGAGCACGGTGCGCGCCTCCGACGGCGGCGACGCCGGCGAGGTGATCGCCGAGATGCAGGCGAGCACCGGCAAGGTGCTCGGCACGTACAAGGTCTCGAACAAGCCCTCGCCCTCGGGCGAGGCGCCGGTGGAGATCCTCTTCGTGCCGGGCGTCGATCCGCCGCTCGCGTACATCACCAACCTGTACGGCGGCACGCTGTGGATGGCGCGCTGGAACACGGCGACCGGCAAGTTCGACGTCTCGCAGGTGCACGACTTCGGCAAGCAGAACAGCGGCGTCGCGCTCGAGATGTACTTCAACAAGACGCTGGATCGCATGTACGTGACGACCGGCAAGCCGGGCAGCCTGCAGATCTTCGACGTGAGCGGAGCCAACATCACGAGCCCGAAGCTCATCAAGACGATCCCCGCGGCCGAGGGCTCGCACCACGTGGCCTTCACCAAGGATGGCCGTTACGCCTACGTGCAGAACGCGCTGCTCAACCTCCCGGGGCTCTCCGACGGCTCCGTGACCGTCATCGACATGAAGCAGGAGAAGGTCGTGGCGAGCATGGACACGCTGAAGCTCAAGGGCCTCAACCCGAACTGCATGGTGCTGCTGCCCCAGTGGAACGATCCCGCAGGACACTGACGCGCGCATAGGAAGGCGCGGCTCGCCATGGTCGCGCCCGCCCGCGTGAGCGAGGAAGGCCGCATCCTCGCCGGCGGCAACCTCCTCGACGGCCTCGCGCCCGAGGACCGCGCACACCTCTTCGCCCTGGGCCGCTCGCGGGTCGTGGGCGAGGGCGAGGAGGTGGTCCGGCAAGGCTCGGTCGGCGATTGCCTGTTCGTCGTGGAGGAAGGCGAGCTCGCGGTCGTGCGTTCGCTTCCCGGCGACGAGGAGAAGGTGCTCATCACCGCGCGGCCCGGCATGCTGCTGGGCGAGCTCGCGGTGCTGGACGGCGGTGCGCGCGCCGCGAGCCTGCGCGCCGTGCGCCGCTCGGTGCTGCGCGTGATCGGGCTGGGCGCCTTCGAGGCGCTCACGCTGCACGGAGGCGACGCGGGCCATCGCATCCTGCGCGCGGTCGCGGCCCTGGTGCACGAGCGCCTGAACACGACGCGGGGCCTGGCCGCGATGCAGCTCGCGTTTCCGCGGGTGTCCGTCGCCGCGGGACCCAACCTCGATTGGTCACCGGCCGGGCGCGAGGTGCCCGGCGTGCTGGGCGTGCTGCCGCCCTTCGCCGGGCTCGACCGCAGGGACCGTGATGCACTGATGCCGTGGCTGCAGGCGGCGGCCCTGCCGCGCGGCGCCGATGTGGTGCTGCCCGAGGCCCGCGCGCCGGGCGTCGTCGTGGTGCTGCGGGGCGCGCTCTCCGCGTGGCTCGAGGAGGAACGCGGGCCCGAGGTGACCATGCCCGCGGTCGCGCCGGGGGGGTTCGCCGACTACGCCGCGGCCCTCGGCTTCGGGGGCGAGCCACGGCGTTGGCGCGTGCGCAGCCCCACCCGCCTGCTGCGCATCGATCCTGCCGTCTTCGAGCCGGGGGCGCCCTCCTCGGCGCAACTGCTCTACGCGCTGTCGCGCGACCTCGCCATGCGGCTGCGCCGGACCACGGGCCTCGCGATGCACTTCGACATGGCGTGGGCGCGCCAGACCCCGCGTCCCGCCGCGGACGCGCCGCGCGTGGCCGCCACCGCCGGCGCAGGGAGGTAAGGGCAATGTGCCGCGTGCTCGCGTACCTCGGGGAGCCGCTCTGCCTGGACGACCTGCTGTACGCGCCGGACAACTCCCTCGTGCGGCAGAGCTACGCGCCGCAGCGGCTGCGCATGCTGAACCTCGCGGGGTTCGGCGTCGCGGCGTGGGACCCCGAGCGCACCCAGCCGTACACGTATCACACGCCGGGACTGCCGGCGTTCGACACCAACCTGCGCTCGCTTTCGCGCAACGTGCGCGCCGGCTGCGTGCTCGCGCACGTGCGCGGCGTGCAGTTCAGCGAGAGCTCCCAGGTCGGCGCGCAGTTCCTGCACCCCTTCCTCTACGCGAACATGCGCGTGGCCCTCGCCCACAACGGCGACCTGCACCGCTTCGCGGAGATGCGCCCCTGCCTGCAGCGCCACCTGAGATCCGACATCGCGCTTCGCTTGCGCACGAACCTCGACTCGGAATGGATCTATGCGCTGTTCCTGTCGCGCCTCGAGGAGCCGGCCGCGGAGCATACGACGGCCGAGCTCTCGCAAGCGCTCGTGGAGACGCTCGACATCCTGGGAAAGGTGCGCGAGGAAGTCGGCATCGACTCGGTGTCCTCGGTGAACCTCTTCGTGGCCGACGGCCGCTCCATCGTGGCGGCGCGCTACGCGTTCGATTTCGGCTGCTACCAGACCGGCGAGGCAGCCGCGGTCACGCCGTGGCAGCTCGAGTACCTCTCGCTCTGGTATTCGCTGGGCCGGCGCTACACCTGCCACGACGGCGAGTGGAAGATGGTCGGCGGGCGCGAATCGGCCCGCGCGATGCTGCTCGCCTCGGAGCCGCTCACCCGCGACGAATCGACCTGGCTCGAGGTTCCGGAGTACAGCCTCGTCGCGTTCGACCTCGGAGGCGGCGCTCCGCGGGTGAGCGCGCGCATGATCGAGTTCTGAGACCGCGCCGCCCCCGGCCGGCGCTCCTCACGCGATGGCCGCGGCGGCCGCGCGCTCCGTCTGGTGCTGCGCGGCGGCCGTGGCGTTCGCGGCGCGCACCATGGAGCACAGCGCGCGATTGATGGCTTGCGTGATCTCCGGGCGCTCGCCCATGAGCGCGTAGAAGTCCGATTGCGCCAGCCGGAAGAGCTGCGTGCGCTCGACCGCGGTCACGCTCGCCGCGCGCGGCCGCGCATCGAGCAGCGAGAGCTCGCCGAACACCTGGTGGCCGTCCAGGTGCTGGAAGGCCCGGTCGCCATCGTGCACGCGCACGCGCCCGGATGCGATCACGTAGAGGCAATCGCCGAGCTCGCCCTTCTCGACGATGCGCTCGCCCGGATCGGCCCAGCGCTCGGCGAGCAACGCCGCCACGCCCGCCAGGATCTGGTGCGGAATCGCGCGGAACAGGTTCACGTCGCGCAGCACGACCACCTTGTCGATCGTGAGGTAGGCGGCCGGCATGGCCGCGTGCGCAGGCCCCGGGCGGGGCGCGCGCGAAAGCGCGGCGCTCGCGGTCTCGGCGATCAGCGGGTCGCCGTCGGCGCGGGCGCGCTCCAGGGCGGCGCGGGCGCCGGGTGCCTCGAGGTCGATGGCGCGCAGCGCGCACGCCCGAAGCCACGGGCTCACCCATCCGTAGCGGCCCATCGCGAGCTCCACCATCCGCTCCGCCCGGGCACGCCCGGCTGCGGCATCGGCGCGCTCTCCCGCCTCGGCCCAGGCGAAGAGCGGCGCGAGCGTCGCCCGATGCTGCGCCGAAAGTTGCGGCTCGAGCAGGGCGAAGGCGCGCGAGCGCCAATCGGGCTCGCCGATCTTCATCGGCTGGCGCGCCGCGGCAATCGCTTCGGGCGCGTACGGAAACGACTCGAGCAGCCCGAGGGCCTGGCGGCAACACGACTCGCGCAGATGGTCGAGGGCGGCGTCGAGGAGCGCGTCGGCGCCGGCCACGTCCGCGGCCGCCGAGAGCATCTCCGCGCCCTGCCGCGCCAGCTCGCGCAGGCGCGCCTCCGCGAGGTCCGTGCCGTGCTGCTCGTCCATGTAGTATTCGGTGAGCACCGGCCCCACCACGCCCTGGTCGGTGTTGCGCGCGACGGCGAAGAGGTGATACAGGATCTGCACGCTGCGCGCCGTCATGACGCGCTCGAAGCGGCGCGCTTCCGCGAGCCGCGCATCCGGCGCGAGCTCCAGGCCTTCGGCCAGGCGCGCCGCGCCGGCGAACGCATCGTCGACCCCGACGCCGAAGCGGTACCACGCGTTCTGCAGCGCCTCGCCGATGACGGCGTACTCGATCGCATCGTTGCCGGGCACGGTCCCGCACCAGATCGGCGTGTCGCCTCCCACGCGCAACCCGCGGAACGTGCCGATCCACGTGGTCACGATGTCGCTCGTGTCTCCGAAGGAGCTCTCCTTCGTGTAGAAATCGACCAGGCGGCGGCGGTCGACCGCGTCGAACGGCACGCCCATGGCGTAGAGGATGCGCAGGAGCAGGCTCACCGGGTTCAGCTTGTCGAGCACGCCGGCGGTCGCGATGCGCTTGCCGCCGAACTCGAACGACTGCGGCAGCGGCCCTTCGATGTGGTAGCGCGAGAGCGACTGGTCGGCCACGCGGCATTCGAGCACCACCCAGTCGTGGGGAATGGCGAGGTCCCGGTCGCCGATGCGCGAGGCGAGGCCGAGCGAATCGGCGGTGGGCGTCATGGGCCGCGTGAAGATCGACGCGTCGATGTTCGACACGAAGCACGGCAGCGCGTCGGGAATCGCCCCCTCGCCGCCGGAAAGCAGCGCCGCGGCGAACGCCTCGCGCAGCCCGGGCGGGCATCCGTAGCCCGACTCGACGTATTCCGCGCTGTGGTCCTCCGGATCCGCGAAGAACGATTCGAGCGAGGGATCGCGGCTCGCCGCCGCGCGCCCGATGGTGCGCAGCGACACGACGTTGTCCGCGCCGACCAGCAGCTCGCGCAATCCCGACCGCCCGCCCGTCGCCTCCACGATCGTGTCGAACCGGATCGTGACGCCGGAGCGCACGCGGGCCACGCTGGCATGATGCCAGCGCGTGATGCCGATGGAGGCCGGACCCGGCGCGCCCGCGCGCGTCGCGCGCTGCAGCTCGAGCTCGCCCGACTGCAGCACGGCCGCACTCAGGCGCCGGGGGACCGCGCCCATGTAGATCACCGCGCCCAGCTTGAGCGCGATCCCGTGCAGCAGCGTCTGGATGTCCGCGAGCATGATGCCGCGCTTGCCGCGGTACTGGGAGAAGTCGTACGTCATGCCCTCGGGCATGCCCAGCGCGGCCATGAGATGCGTGACTTCCTTGTACACGCCGATGTAGCGGTTGCGCGCGTACACCTCGCGCTGTTCGCAGACGACCACGTGGTGGCCGCGCAGGCGCATCTGGATGGCGGCCATCAGGCCGCCCGGCCCGGCACCGAGCACCAGGGCATGGCGGCGCGGCTGGTTGCGGTCCACGGAGGCGGCGAGAAGGCGCCTGCGGTGCTGCAACAGGGCATCCACCGAGAGGCCCAGATCCTCGAACGAGCGATCGCACGCGGGGAACTGCACGTCGCCCTCGGGGCAGGCGAGGCCGGGCAGCCGATCGGCGATCGCATCGAGGTCGATGGGCAGCGCGTCGCACGAGCGCCCGAACTCGCGCCGTTCCAGCATCGAGCGCACCGCGGGCGACAGCGGGCTGCTGGAGACGAGCGGTGCGTTGTGCAGCGTCCGGGGCGGCGCCTCGCGCAGCTCGGCGATCACCGATACGCCGGCCTCCATCCCGGATTCCGCGGGCCGAACCGCCGATTCCGTGCCCCGGCTCTCGGCCCCGGCCGGGAGCCCGCGCCGGACCAGGTCCCAGAGCGCCACGGTATCGCCCGCGGGACTGCTCGGTTGAAGGGAGAGGAACGTGCTGGCGCCCGCGGCAAGCGGGCCGGAAGCGGGTTTTTCACCGGAGCCCATGACGATCCTCCGTGGGGGTTCGACGCGGCGGGCTATTCTGCACGCCCGACGGGGTGGTGCGCAACGCGGGCCGCTCGCCTCGAGGACCGCTCCCGGGACCGGCGCGCGCTACACTGCGCATCACTCACCGGGGGGAGGGTGCCGTGCGCAAGGTGCTGTTCATCTTCAGCGTGCTCTCGGACGGCGACGTCGAATGGCTCGCGCAAGCCGGCGAACGCCTGCACGTCGATCCCGGGACGGTGGTGGTCCCGCTCGGCGCGCGCATCGACCACATCTACTTCGTCCTCGAGGGCCGGCTCGCGATCCGCACGCGCTCGCAAGAGATCGTCTCCACGCTCGAGTCGGGCGAGATCGTGGGCGAGATGTCGCTGGTGGACCCGGCGCCCACCGTGGTGTCGGTCGAGGCGGTGGCGGAATCCACGCTGCTGCGCATTGCCGACGCGACGCTGCGCGAGAAGCTCGCATCCGACCTCGCGTTCGCCGCGCGCTTCTACCGCGCGCTCTGCGTCTTCCTCGCCGACCGCGTGCGCAACACCACCCAGCGCCTGGGCTACGGGAGCGGCCCCGAGGAGCGCAACACGCGCGACGAGCTGAACGAGGACCTGCTCGACAACGTGCACCTCGCCGGCGCCCGCTTCGAGCGCATGTTGAAGCGCCTCGCGGGCTGATCGCGTGCCGGCCGACGACTCCGCCATCTTCCGCAAGGCCGCGCTCGAGCGCCTCGCTTCGCCCGAGCGCCTGGACGAGCGCATGCGCATGCCCGCCTATCCGCCGGCGCTCATCGCCGCCGCGCTGGTACTCCTCGCGGCAACCGCGGCCTTCGCCGCATGGCTGCTGCTGTCGCGCTGAGCGACACGCCCGCGCCGGGCGCCGCGCCCCGCGCGCGGTTGCCCGACACCGGCATTGCGCGCACGCCCACCATCCTGCAGCTCGAGGCGGTCGAATGCGGAGCGGCGGCGCTCGCGATGGTGCTCGCGCACCACGGCCTGCACGTGCCCCTCGAGCAGATGCGCGTCGAATGCGGCGTGAGCCGCGACGGCAGCAAGGCGGGCGGGCTGCTGCGCGCGGCGCGCGCACACGGCATGGTGGCGCGCGGGTTCAAGAAGGAGCCGTGCCAGCTGGCGCAGCTTCCGCTGCCGGCGATCCTGTTCGTGAACTTCAACCACTTCGTCGTGCTCGAGGGCTTCCGGCGCGGGCACGCGTGGCTCAACGACCCGGCGCGCGGACGGCGCGTGATCGACGCCGACGAGCTCGACCAGGCGTTCACGGGTGTGGTGCTCACCTTCGAGCCGACGCCGGATTTCCATCCCGGCGGCAAAGCGCCCTCGGCGCTGCGCTCGCTCGCGCGCTACCTCGAAGGCTTCGAGCTGCCCGTGGCGCTCGCCTTCATGCTGGGTCTCGCCCTCGTCATCCCCGGTCTCCTGCTGCCGTGGCTCCTCGGGCGTTTCGTCGACGACGTGCTGGTCGCGCACCTGCACGGCATCGCGCTTCCTCTGCTCGGCGGGCTCGTGCTCGCCGCACTCGCGCGCGCGCTGCTGCTCGCCCTGCAGGCACGCCTGGTGACCGACACCTTCGGGCGCGCCGCACGCGACGCGGCCCGGCGCTTCATGGCGCACGCCCTCGCGCTGCCGATGGTGTTCTACGCCCAGCGCTCGCCCGGCGAGATCGCCGCCCGCGTGGAGTTGAACGAGCGCGCCGCCGAGACGATCTCGAGCGACCTCGCCCGGCTCGTGCTGGACGCGGTGACGGCGAGCTTCTTCCTCGTGCTGATGGTGCGGCTCGAGGCCTCGCTCGCGCTCGTGGTGGTGGCGTTCCTCGCCGTGGAGCTCCTCGCATGGCGCGCGCTGGCGCTGCGCACCGCCGAGACGTCGCAGGAGCTGTCGGTGCAGGCGGGCAGGCTCGCCGGCGTGGCCACCGGCGCTCTCGCCAGCATCGAGACGCTCAAGGCCGCGGGGCAGGAGAGCGCGCTCTTCCTCAAGTGGATGGGATTGCAGGTGCGGTTCGTGAACGCGTCGACGCGGGCGCAGCGCCTCATGCTCACGCTGGGGCAGGCGCCGGCGCTCCTCGGGCTCGCGGCGCAGCTCGCCGTCCTGGGCCTCGGCGCCACGCGCATCGTGCAGGGCTCGTTCACCGTCGGCGACCTCGTCGCCTTCCAGGTGCTCCTCGCCGGCTTCGCCGCGCCGACGCATGCTCTCTTCGCGAGCACGAGCAAGCTCCAGTCCCTGCGCGGCGACCTCGCCCGCCTCGACGACGTCCTCCGCCACGCAACCGAAATCGGGGACAGACCCCATTTTCCGTTTGGTGGAACGGAGGACTCGGCGGCGTTCCGCCAAGAGGAAAATGGGGTCTGTCCCCGATTTGCGGGGTTGCTGGAATTCCGCGACGTCACGTTCGGGTATGACCGCAACGCGCCACCGCTCATCGAGAATCTCTCGCTCGTGCTGCGGCCCGGCGGGCGGGTGGCGCTGGTGGGCGCTTCGGGCTGCGGGAAGTCGACGATCGCGCGGCTCGCGGCGGGGCTGTACCCGCCGTGGAGCGGGACGATCTTCTTCGACGGGCAGCCGCGCGCGGCCTTCGAGCGCGAGCACCTCGCCGCCGCGCTCGCGTGGGTGGACCAGGACATCGTGCTCTTCGAGGGCACCGTGCGCGACAACCTCACGCTCTGGGACAAGGCGGACGACGCGGCGCTGCATGCGGCGCTGCGCGATGCTGCGCTCGACGGCGACATCGCGCTGCGCGAAGGCGGCCTCGCGGCGCCGCTGCAGGAAGGCGGGCGCAATCTGAGCGGCGGCCAGCGCCAGCGGCTCGAGATCGCGCGCGCATTGGTGAAGGATCCCGCCATCGTCGTGCTCGACGAGGCCACGAGCGCCCTCGATCCCGCCACCGAAGCGCGCGTCGAGGCGAACCTGCGCCGGCGCCGCGTGAGCTGCCTCGTCGTCGCCCATCGCCTCTCGACCGTGCGCGACGCCGACGAGATCCTGGTGCTCGAAGGCGGGCGCGTCGCCGAGCGCGGCACGCACCTCGAGCTCATCGGCATCCCGCACGGACGCTACGCGCGCCTCGTCGCCTCGGAAGGCGCCCGATGACGCGCGCCGATCCCGGCCTATCGCTCAAGGCCACGACGCTCGACGCCGCGCTGGCGCTCCTCGCGCCCGCATTGGGCGCCGCCTTCGAAGCGCGGACGGATCTTCCGGCCGAAGCGGCGGACGCGATCGAAGCGCTGGCGCTCCCTGCCGGGCTGCGCTCGCGACGCGTGATCCTCGACGCGGGATGGTGGCGCGAGGCGGGCGGGCCGATGGTCGCGCGCGTGGCCGAACGAAGGCGCGTGCCGCGCGGGCCGCCGGGCGCGCCGGCGCCGAGCCCGTCGCTCGCGGCCGGCACCGGCTGGGTGGCGCTCACGCCCGGCGCGGGAGGCGGGTATCGCATGCACGCGATCGGCGACGACGCACGCGCGGTGGAATGGGTCGTGGACGCGCGCGTCGCGGAGCGGCTTTCGCCGTTCGCGTTCGCGTTCCACCGCCGCTTCGAGCGCCGGGCGCTCGGCGCGGCACGGATCCTGCGCTTCGCGCTGCGCGGCAGCGCGCGCGACCTCGCGCTGCTGCTGGGCGCGGGCCTTGCCGCGGCCCTCGCGGGACTGCTCACGCCGGTGGCCACCGGCTGGCTCATCGACCGCGCGATTCCGCAGGCGGCGATCGGCTCCATCGCCGCGGTGCTGGCCGGCCTCGCCGTCGCCGGGCTCGGACTCGTCGCACTCGACGTGCTGCGCACGCTCGCGATCCTGCGCTTCGAGGCGCGCATCGGCGTGGCCATGCAGGCGGCCATCCTGGACCGCGTGGTCTCCGCGCCCGTCGCCTTCTTCCGCGCCTTCTCGAGCGGCGACCTCGCGCTGCGCATGGGCATCGTGAACACCGTGCAGCGCACGCTCACCGGCTCGGCCATCGGCACTTTCGTGACCTCGCTCTTCCTGCTCGCGAACGTCGCGGTGATGATCGCGTACAGCCCGCGCCTGAGCGCGGGCGCCGCGGCGATCGTCGCCCTCGTGATCGCGATCTCCGCGCTCCTCGGCCGCGCGCGCCTTCGCCTGGGTCCCCGCATCGAGGCGCTCGACGGAAAGCTGGGCGCGCTCACCTTCGAGCTCTTCGCGGGCATCGCGAAGCTGCGCGCGAGCGCGGCCGAGGCGCGGGCGTTCGAGCGCTGGTACGCGCGCTACGACGAGTTCCGCCGTGCCGACACGGCCGCGGCGCGCGTCTCGAACTGGGAGTCGGTGCTGCTGAGCCTGCTGCAGCCGCTCGCGACGGCACTCGTGCTCGCGCTCGCGTGGCGCCTCGCCGGCGGCCCCGGCGCGCTCACCGCCGGCCGGTTCGTCGCATTCCACGCGGCGCTCTTCGGGCTGCTGGGCGCGGTCCAGGCCCTCGTAGCCACCGCGCTCGAGATCGCGAACCTGAAGCCCGTGTGGGACCGCGCGCGGCCCATCCTCGAGACGCTGCCGGAGGACGCGCCGTCCGGCACGGAGCGCCACGAGCCGGCCGGCGCCTTCGCGCTGGAGGGCGTGGCCTTCGCCTATCCGGGCGGGCCCGAGGTGCTCTCCGGCATCGATCTGGCCGTGCGCGCCGGCGAGTTCGTGGCGATCGTCGGGCCCAGCGGCTCCGGCAAGTCCACGCTGCTGCGCCTGCTGCTGGGATTCGAGCGGCCCGCGCGCGGCACGGTGCGCTACGACGGGCGCGACCTCGCGGCGCTCGACGTGCCGTGGCTGCGGCGGCGCATCGGCACCGTGCTGCAGGGCGGGAAGCTCTGGGCCGGCGACCTCTACACCAACATCGTCGGCGCGGCGGACGTGGGCGTGGATGCGGCGTGGGAAGCGGCGCGGCGCGCGGGCCTCGCCCCCGACATCGAGGCGATGCCCATGGGGATGTACACGATCGTGGGCGAGGGCCTCAGCACGCTCTCCGGCGGGCAGCGCCAGCGCGTGCTCATCGCGCGGGCGCTGGTCGCCGCGCCGCGCGTCCTGCTGCTCGACGAAGCCACGAGCGCGCTCGACAACGTGGCGCAGGCGCAGGTGCTGGAGGCGCTCGCGAAGCTGCGCGCCACGCGGCTCGTGATCGCGCACCGGCTGGATACCGTGCGCGGGGCCGACCGCATCGTGGTGCTCGACCGCGGGCGGATCGTCCAGCAGGGGACGTTCCGCGAGCTCGCCGCGCGCGAGGGGCCGTTCTCCGCCCTGCTCGCGCGCCAGGTGGCCTGAGTCAGTCCTTCCGGGCCTTCGGGACGGAGGCGGCGGCGATCTTCGTGCCCGCGAGGTCCGGCTTGTCGCGCTGGGCCGTGACCACGATGGTCTCCATCTTCACGACCTTGGGCTGGGTCTCGGTGCGATGCGCCGTCACGACGATGGTTTCCATCTTGCGCACATCCTGGCCGCCGGCGACGCCGTCGAGCTGCTGCTCGGACAGCTCGCCGTCGCGGGTGCCGGGGTTCTTCGTGTCTTTTTTCGCCATGGGACCTCCAAGGGGACTGCATGCGCAAGATACCACGATGCCCGCCGCCCCGTTCTGCGGAATCTTCGGCACTCCGGAGGCGGAATGGCGGATCGTTTCCTGCTGTTCCGGCGCGCGGCGCGCGATCGCGAAACGGCGGACAATGGGCCATGGGCAATTTCGATCCGCGTCCCTACCTCAAGGAGATCGCCCGCGGGCCGCACGCCTCGCGCAGCCTCTCGCGCGAGCAGACGCGCGAGCTCTTCGCCGCCGTGTTCGCGGGCGACGTGGCCGACATCGCGCTGGGCGCCATCCTCGCCGCGTTTCGCATGAAAGGTGAGACCGTGGACGAGGTCGCGGGCATGATGGACGCGCTGGCGCCCCACGTGCTGGGCCTGCGGCTGCCGTCCCGCCGCGCCCTGCCGCTCGTGCTGCCCAGCTACAACGGCGCGCGCAAGCTGCCCAATCTCGTGCCGCTGCTCGCCGCGCTCCTCGCCCGCGAGGGCGTGCCGGTGCTGGTGCACGGCGTGGCGCAGGAGCCGGGACGCGTGAGCAGCTTCCAGGTCCTGCAATTCATGGGATACCCGGCGGCGCGCACGCTGGGAGAAGCGGAGCGCGCGCTCGAGGAGCGCCACCTCGCCGCGATGCCGCTCACGCTGCTGTCGCCGGCGCTGGCGCGCGTGGTCGAGGCCCGCGCCCGGATGGGCGTGCGCAACAGCGGGCATACGCTCGCCAAGCTGCTGCTGCCGGGCGGCGTGGCCGGCGACGCCGCATGCCGGCTCATCTCGGTCACGCATCCGAATTTCATGACGCTCACGCGCGGGTACTTCGCCGTGGCGCCCGGAGACGCGCTGCTGATGCGCGGCGTCGAAGGCGAGCCGGTGGTGCGCCTGCACGCCCCGCAGCCCATCGAGGAGATGCGCGGGGCGCTCGAGGCCGTCGAGCATGAGATGGGAGAAGGCGAAGCGGATTACCCGCTGCCGCCGCGCGAGGCGGGCGCCACGGCGCAATGGACGCGCGACGTGCTCGAGGGCAAGGTCGCGGTTCCCGCGGCCATCGCCGCGCAGGCCGCGTTCATCGTCGATCACTGCCGCAAGGCGCTGTCTTCGGGGCGCCCGTCGCTGCGCCTCGTGAGCTCGCACTGAGCGCGGTCCGGCTTCAGCCCGGAAAGCGCAGCTCCCGGAGAAAGGACAGCAGAGCGTCCTCGGCCGCCCCGGCGTCCTCCGCGCTGACGGTCTCCGCGGGATTGTGGCTAACGCCGCCCGCGCCGCAACGCACGAAGAGCATCCCAACGTCCGCCACCTCGGCGAGGATCATCGCGTCGTGGCCCGCGCCGCTCGCCAGCCGCCGCGCCGGCGCCGCGCCGCCCGAGCGCTCGATCGCGCGCGCGATGCGGTCCTGCAGCCAGTCCGCGCACGGCACGGCGTGAACATGGTGCGTGCGCGCGCGCTCCAGCGACAGGCCGCGCCGCCGCCCGATCGCTTCGCACTCGGCGAACACATCGGCCTCGGCCGCTTCGCGCACCGCGTCCTCGCCCGCGCGGATGTCGACCGTGAATTCCACCTCGCCCGGGATCACGTTGCCGGTGCCGTCCTTCACCTCGAGGATGCCGACCGTGCCCACGAGCGATCCGCCGGCCGAGCAGCGCTTCTCGATCGCGAGGACCATTTCGGCGGCCGCCGCCAGCGCATCGCGGCGCATCGGCATCGGCACGGTGCCCGCGTGGCCGGACGCGCCGCGCACGCGCAGCGCGTGCCGCGTGCCGCCCGCGATCGTGGTCACCACGCCGAGCGCGCGGCCCTCGTCCAGCAGCACGGGCCCCTGCTCGATGTGCACCTCGACGTAGGCGCCGAGCCGCGCGGGATCGATGCGCGCGTGCGCCACGGCCGCCGGATCGAGGCCCGCTGCGCGCATCGCGTCGGCGAGGGTGACGCCGTCGGCGTCGCGCCGCTCGAGGAACGCCGGATCGAAGCGGCCGATCATCGCGCGGCTCGCGAGGAAGCTGGTCTGGAAGCGCGCGCCCTCCTCGTCGGCGAACGCGGCCACCTCGATCGCGACCGGCAGGCGTTCGCTGCGCGCATGGAGCCGCGCCACGCACGCGACGGGCACGAGGACTCCCAGCACGCCGTCGTAGCGCCCGCCGTTGCGCACCGAGTCGAAATGGGAGCCCATGAGCAGCGTCTTCGCTCCCGGAGTCGCGGCCTCGTAGCGGCCGATGACGCTGCCCACCGCGTCCACGCGCGCCTGCATCCCGGCCTCGCGCATCCACTGCGCGATCTGGCGCGCCGCGGCCTGGTGGGCCGGCGTGAGGTAGGTGCGCGTGTAGTGCCCGGGCGAATCGCTGTGCCGTGCGAGCGCGGCCGCGCGCTCGAGGAGCTCGCGGCCGCGTTCCGCGGGCGAACGAAGGACGGCGTCCATGGGTCGTGGCAGTGTAGCATCGCCGGATGGACCGCGATTTCATCGAACGGGAGTACAACAACCGGGCGCACGTCCCGGACCATCCGGAGTATTTCGCGCGCTGGGACCGGGACTCGCGCTACGTGCGCGAGACGCTGCCCGCGCGGCTGGACCTCGCCTACGGGCCGGATGCGCGCCATCGCATCGACCTCTTCCCCGCGAAGAACGCGCGCGGCACGCTCGTCTTCTTCCACGGCGGCTATTGGCGCTCGCTCGACAAGGACATGTTCTCCTGGCTCGCCGCGCCGTTCGTCGCGGCGGGCATCGGCGTGGCGATGCCGCGCTACCGCCTCGCGCCCGCGGTCTCGATCGAGGACGTCGTGGATGACGCCATCGCGGCCGCGAACTGGCTCTTCGAGAACGGGCCGGCCGAAGGACTCGCGATGGACCGCGTCGTCCTGGCCGGACACTCCGCGGGCGGCCACCTCACCGCGGCGATCTTCGCCGCACCGCGGGAGCGGTTGCGTTTCGACCCGGCGCGCGTCGCGGGCGGCGTGCCGGTGAGCGGCGTCTTCGAATTCGAGCCGCTGCGGCACCACAGCTTCAACGCCGACCTGCGCCTCGACCCGGCGGCCGTGGCACGGCTCGACCTCGCGGGCCGCGGCGCGACCATTCCCGCGCCGCTGGTGGTGGCCGCGGGCGCGGCCGAGACGTCCGAATTCCGGCGCCAGTCGCGCGTGCTCGCCGACGCCTGGAGCCCGCAGGTGCGCTCCTTCCTGCTGATGCCGGGCCTCAACCACTTCAGCATCGTCGACGCGCTCGCCGAGCGCGGGCAGCCGCTGCACGAGGCGACCCTCGCGCTCTTCTGAGCGACGCCATCCCTGCCCGAAGGCGTCGAGCGGCGCTCGCGTCCGCTCCAACGCCGTTCCCGATATACTTTTTCGCTTGGACGCCCCCGATATTTCCCGGCTTTCCATCGATCGCGAGGCGGCCGCGCGCGCACGGCGCCGCGACCGGCGCTGGTGGAACAAGTGGACCATCGCCGCGCTCGTCGCGCTGCTGGTCGTCGCCGCCATCGCGTGGCGCGCATGGTCCGCGCCGGCGAGCGTCGAGACCGCCACCATCACCACGACCTACCCCACGCAGGCGATCACGCTGCTCAACGCCACCGGGCGCGTGGTGGCGCAGCGCAAGGCCGCCGTCTCCACCAAGGCGACCGGGCGCCTCGAATGGCTCGGCGTGCAGGAAGGCACGCGCGTGAAGGAAGGCGAGGTGATCGCGCGGCTCGAGAACAAGGACGTGGCGGCAGCGCGCGATTCCGCGGCCGCCAACGTGAACGCGGCGCGCGCCAACCTCGAGCAGGGAGAGGCGGAGATGCGCGACGCCGAAGGCAACTACCGCCGCTCGCAGGAGCTCTTCGCGAAGAAGTTCATCTCCGAGTCGGCTCTGGACACGGCGCGCGCCCGCTACGAGAAAGCGAAGGCGTCCATCGCGTCGCTGCGCGCGGCGATCGGCGTGGCGGAAGCCAACACCCGGCAGGCGGAGGTGGCGCTCGAGCAGACGCTGATCCGCGCGCCCTTCGACGGCATCGTGCTCACCAAGAACGCGAACGTGGGCGACATCATCACGCCGTTCTCCTCGGCGGTCGACTCGAAGGGCGCGGTCGTGAACATGGCCGACATGGCCACGCTCGAGGTGGAGGCGGACGTGTCGGAAGCGTCGATCGCGAAGATCGCGCCCGGCATGCCCACGGAGATCCAGCTCGACGCCTACCCCGACCTGCGCCTGCGCGGCACCGTCTCGCGCATCGTGCCGACCGTGGACCGCAGCAAGGCGACGCTGCTCGTGAAGGTGGCGTTCCGGGACAAGGACCCGCGCGCGCTGCCCGACATGAGCGCGAAGGTGGCCTTCCTCTCGCGCGAGCCGAAGCCGGAGGAGCGCGAGCCCGTGGTGGCCGTGCGGCCGGAGGCGGTCGTGCAGCGCGGCGGGCGCAGCGTCGTGTTCCTGGTCGACGACAAGGACGTGGCCCACGAGGTCGCGGTGCAGGCGCCGCGCAAGCTGGGCGACCTCATGGAGGTGTCGGGCGTGAAGCCCGGCGACAAGGTGGCGCTCCTGCCGCCCGACAAGCTGCGCGACGGCATGCGCGTGTCCAGCGCGAAGAAATAGCCGCCATGGCCGAGCGGCCGATCGTGAGCATCGCGCACCTGTCGAAGAGCTATCGCCGCGGCGGCCAGGTGGTTCCCGTGCTGCGCGACATCACGCTCGACATCGCGCGCGGCGACTTCATCGCGCTGATGGGCCCTTCGGGCTCCGGGAAAACGACCCTGCTGAACCTCATCGCGGGCATCGACAAGCCCGACGCCGGCACGCTCCTCGTGGACGGGGAGGACATCACCGCTTTCGGGGAGGTCGAGCTCGCCGACTGGCGCGCGTCCCACGTCGGCTTCGTGTTCCAGTTCTACAACCTCATGCCGGTGCTCGACGCGTTCGAGAACGTGGAGCTGCCGCTCCTGCTCACCGCGCTGCCGCGCCGCGAGCGGCGCACGCGCGTGGAGACCGCGCTCGCGCTCGTGGGCCTCGCGGACCGCATGGAGCACTACCCCAACGAGCTGTCCGGCGGCCAGCAGCAGCGCGTGGCGATCGCGCGCGCCATCATCAGCGATCCCACCATCATCGTGGCCGACGAGCCCACCGGCGACCTCGACCGCAAGAGCGCGGAGGAGATCCTCGCCCTGATGCGGCGCCTCAACGCCGAGATGGGCAAGACCATCATCATGGTGACCCACGACCGGCACGCGGTGGAATCGGCGCGGCGCGTCACGCACCTGGAAAAAGGCGAGCTGGTCGCGCAATGAAGCGGGGACAGACCCTCCGTTGCACCGCCGCCAAGCCAGGCACGCCGCAGGGTCTGTCCCGAGTTCGCGCATGTACTACCTGAAACTCGTCTTCAAGAACATCTTCCGGCACCGGCTGCGCAGCCTGCTCACCATCGCCGGGCTGACGATCGCGATCCTCGCCTTCGGGCTGCTGCAGACCGTGGTGCACGCGTGGTACGCCGGCGCCGACATGGCCTCCGCCACGCGCCTCATCACGCGCAATTCCACCTCGCTCGTCTTCCCGATCCCGATCTACTACCGCGAGCGCATCAAGGCGATCGACGGCGTGAAGGCGGTGGCGGTGTCGAACTGGTTCGGCGGCATCTACAAGGACGAGTCGTTCGGCAACTTCTTTCCCCAGTTCGCCGTGGACCAGGACATCTGGTTCGACCTCTTCCCCGAATTTGGGACCCGGCCCGAGGAGCTGCTCGCGTGGAAGAAGGACCGCATGGGCGCGATGGTGGGCCGCCAGCTCGCCCGGGAACACGGCTTCAAGGTGGGCGACACGATCCCGCTCAAGGGCACGATCTTTCCGGGCGTGTGGGAATTCCACGTGAGCGGCATCTACGAGCCGCGCGAGGACACGACGATCACGCGCCAGATCTATTTCCACTGGGACTACCTGAACGAGCAGATGAAGAAGACGGCCCCGCGCAGGGCCGAGTACGCGGGGCTGTTCGTCGTGCAGATCGCCGACGGCAGCCGTGCGGCCGAGGTGAGCCAGGCGATCGACCGCGAGTTCAGGAACTCGCTCGCCGAGACGCTCACCGAGACCGAGAAGGCGTTCCAGCTGGGCTTCGTCGCGCAGACCGAGACCATCGTCATGGCGGTGCGCATCGTCTCGTTCGTGGTGATCGTGATCATCTTCGCGGTGGTCGCCAACACCATGGCGATGACGGCGCGCGAGCGGCTCGCGGAATACGCGACGCTCAAGGCGCTGGGCTTCGGCCCGGAGTTCGTCGCCGGCCTCATCCTCGCCGAGTCGGTCATGATCACGCTCATCGGCGGGATGCTCGGCATCCTCGCGACCTTCCCGGTGGCCGCGGGATTCAAGGCGTTCCTCGGCGCGATGTTCCCGGTGTTCAAGGTGGCGCCGGATACGGTCGCGCTGCAGGCGCTCGCCGCGGTCGTGGTGGGGCTGGCCGCCGGCTCCCTGCCCTCCATCCGGGCGGCGCGCGTGCGCATCGTCGACGGGCTGCGGTACGTGGGATGAACGGAGAACGGCGTGAGAATTCCCTTCTCCTACGTGGCGCGCAACCTCTGGACACGCAAGCTCACGACTCTCCTCACCGCGGGCGGCATGGGGCTCGTGGTGTTCGTCTTCGCCGCGGTGCTGATGCTCGACGCGGGATTGCGCAGACGCTCGTGTCCACCGGCAGCATGCGCAACGCGATCCTGCTGCGCCAGTCCTCGCAGACCGAGATCCAGAGCGCGGTGTATCGCGACCAGGCATCGCTCGTCGAGACGCTGCCCGAGGTGGCGCGCTCGACCGAGGGAGAGCCGCAGGTCTCGAAGGAGACGGTGGTCCTCATCTCGCTCGCGAAGCGCGGCACGGACAAGCCGTCCAACGTCGTGGTGCGCGGACTGCCGGCGCTGGGCCTGGCATTGCGGCCGCAGGTGAAGATCGTGGACGGGCGCATGTTCCGGCCCGGCTCCTCCGAGATCATCGTCGGCCATGGCATCGCCGAGGGCTTCGACGGCGTGGGGATCGGCGAGCGCCTGCGCTTCGCCGGCCGGGAATGGACGGTCGTCGGGACGTTCGATGCCGGCAAGTCGGGATTCGACTCGGAAGTGTGGGGCGACGTGGAGCAGATGATGCAGGCGTTCCGGCGCACCGTGTACTCGTCGATGATCGTGCAGCTGCGCGATCCTTCGGATTTCGACGCCTTCGCGCACCGCATCGCGACCGACCAGCGGCTGGTGCTCGACGTGAAGCCGGAGCCGGTCTTCTACGCGGAGCAATCGAAGTCGCTCTCGCAGTTCATCACCATCCTCGGCGTGACGCTGTCCATCATCTTCTCGATCGGCGCCATGATCGGGGCCATGATCACGATGTACGCGGCGGTCTCGAACCGCACCGCGGAGATCGGCACGCTGCGCGCGCTCGGCTTCCGGCGCTCGAGCATCCTCGGCGCCTTCCTCGCGGAGTCCATCCTGCTGGCGCTCGCCGGCGGCGCGGCCGGCCTCGCGATGGCCTCCTCCCTCCAGGCCTTCACCATCACCACGATGAACTTCCAGTCCTTCAGCCAGCTCGCCTTCGGGTTCGATCTCACGCCGCGCATCGTCGTGGAGACGGTCGTGTTCTCGCTCCTGATGGGCCTCGTGGGCGGCTTCCTCCCGAGCGTGCGCGCCGCGCGCCTGGAGATCGTCGACGCGCTGCGCGCCGCATGAGCGCTTCTCCCGCGCCCCGCATCCTCGCGACGTATCGCCTCGCCGTCGCCGAACGGGACATCGAGGCGCGCGCGCGGGCGCTGGCGCTCGAGCAGAGCGTGGAGATGCCGCTCGAGGCCGTCACCGATCCGCGCGTGCGCGACGAAGTGGTCGCCACCGTCGCGTCGATCCGGCCGGCCGACGGCGCGTTCGAGGTCGTGCTCGGCATCGCGCCCGCCACCACGGGCGGCGAAGCCTCGCAGCTCGTGAACATGCTGTTCGGCAACTGCTCGCTGCAGCCCGAGGTGGAGCTGCTCGACGTGGCGTTTCCCGCGGGCTACGAGCGTTCCTTCGCCGGGCCGCGTTTCGGCATCGAAGGCATCCGCGAGCTCGCGCGCGTGGAGGGCCGGGCGCTCACCTGCACGGCGCTGAAGCCGCAGGGCTCGACGGTGGAGCACCTCGCGCACCTGGCCGGCACCTTCGCGCGCGCCGGCATCGACGTGATCAAGGACGACCACGGGCTCGCCGACCAGGCCTTCGCGCCCTTCGACGCGCGCGTGCCGGCCGTGCAACACGCGATCCACGACGCCAATCGCGAGACCGGCGGCAACACGCTTTATGCGCCGACCTTCTCCGGAAGCCCGCGCGCGCTCGCGGCGCAGGCGCGCATCGCGCGCGAATGCGGCGTGCGCATGGCCCTCGTGGCGCCGATGCTGGTCGGCATTCCCGCGTTCGTCGAGATGCAGCTCGAGCTCGACATCCCGGTCATGGCGCATCCCGCCTTCGCCGGGGCGGGCCGCATCGCGCCGCCGCTCCTGCTGGGCAGGCTCTTCCGGCTCTTCGGCGCCGACGCGACCATCTTCCCCAACCATGGCGGCCGCTTCAGCTACAGCCGCGCCACCTGCCACGCGATCGCGGAGGCCGCGCGCCGTCCGTGGGAGGAAATGCGCGCGACGCTCCCCGTGCCCGCGGGCGGCATGACGGTGGAACGCGTCCCGGAGATGATCGAGGGATACGGCGCCGACACGATGCTGCTCATCGGCGGGGGCCTGCTCATCGCGCGCGGCCAGCTGCTGGACCGGGCGCGCGATTTCGTCGCGGCCGTGCGGCGGTAGAATCGGGCGATGGACGAGGGACGCAAGCCGCTGGTGCGCCGGCAGACGGGCGACTGCCGCTGGGAAGCGGTGGACGTGCTGCGCTACAAGGACGAGGGCAGCGCCCCGTTTCGAGACGTCACGCGCCAGGTGCTGTTCGAGGGCGCGGACCTTCCGGTGCAGATGCGCTATTTCGAGGTCGCGCCGGGCGGGTGGACCACGCTCGAGCGCCACGCGCACGTGCACTCGGTGATGGTGATCCGCGGCAAGGGCCAATGCCTGGTCGGCGATCGCGCCTGCGACATCGGCCTGCACGACCTCGTGAGCGTCCCGCCCATGACATGGCACCAGTTCCGCGCCGCGGCCGACGAACCGCTCGGCTTCCTGTGCCTGGTCACCGCCGAGCGCGACCGACCGCAGCTCCCGTCCGCCGCGGAGGCGGAAGCGATTTCGCGGGCGCTGGGGAAGAAATGAACCGGGGACAGACCCCTATTTCCGGGCAGAGAGTCCGCTCTTGCGGCCAGCGGAAATAGGGGTCTGTCCCCTGGCCACGATGCACTGGTCGATCGACTCGAGGGCTTCGGCGTAACGCTTGGGGCCGCCGAGGAAGCGCGGCGAGCGCTCGCGGAAGAACGCGGCGAACGCATCCCGCTCCGCACTGGTGCACAGCTCGCCCAACGGTGTGGCGAGCTGGCCCGGCGTCTCCGGCGGCAGCTTGGCCACCAGCGCGTCGAAGTGGCCGCGCACGAAATCGAACGCGGCGGCCCGGTTCGCGTCGTCCTCCAGCGCGTGCTCGAGCAGGTCGAGCGCGTCGCGGCCGTCGAGGCGATCGTCGAGCGCCAGCGCGAGCGCGCGGTCGCGCAGCCGCGGATCGCGCACGCGCGCGAGCGCCTGCTGCAGCTGCGCACGCTCGCGCCGGTCGCGCGCGCCGGTCATCGCCGCCTCGAGGCGCTCGTAGATCGCCGCATCCGCGAAGCGTCCCGCCGTCTCCAGCACCGGCTCGACCATGGTCGCGGCGACCGAGTCGCGCTTCACGAGCCAGCGCAACGCGAGCTCGCGCGCGTGCATCTTGAGCGTGTCGCGGTCCTCGTGGCGCGTCGCGTACGGCAGCAGCGCCACGCGCAGCTCGCGCAAGTCCTGCGCGTCGCGCTCGCGCTCCACCCAGCCCACGCGGCGCGCGAGTGGCAGGACCTCGCGCTCGATCACCTCGCGCTTGGCGGCGAGGAGCGGCGGGGAGAGCCATTCGTCGCGGAGCCGGTCGAGGAGCGCCACCCCGCCCTGCTTGACGCCTGCCGAGGGATGGCGCAACAGCGGGCCCGCGAGGTCGAGCGCGGCGTCGAGGGGCAGCAGGCCGGTCCTTGCGAGGAGCGCCGCGTCGCCGGCGAAGGCGACCGCTTCGGCCTCGGGCACCTCCGACAGGTGCTGCCCGATCCGCCCGAGCAGCACCGGATCGTAGCGCGGGAGGTAATCGCCCACCCCGTCGGCATTGCCCACGATCCAGTCGGGGCACGTCTTCGCCCCGGCGAGCGCGAAGCGATGCGGGCCGTTGGAGATCTCGAAGCACTGCTCGTGCACGCCGCCGTCGGCGCGATAGCGGAAGCACGCGGGCGTGGTCCATCGTGAATCGGGCGCGCTCGATCCGACCGGCCGGAAGCGGTGCTGGTCCACCTCGATCGACGCGGCGTCGACCTCGCAGCGCAGCGCCACGTCGAGCTGCGGCGCGCCCGGCTGCTCGATGAAGGCGCCGAAGGCGGCGAGCGCCTCGCGCGGGTGCTTGGAAGCTTCACCGAGGGCCGCGAAGAAATCGCGCGACGTGGCGTTTCCCTCCGCGTGCCCGGCGAGATAGTCGCGCACGCCCTTGCGGAACCGCTCGGGCCCGAGCCACGCCTCGAACATCGAGAGCACCTCGCCGCCCTTGTCGTAGGTGATGTGGTCGAAGGCGCCCCAGATGTCGGTCTTGGCGAGCACCGGGTTGCGCACGCGGCGCGCGGAGGCGAGGCGGTCGGCTTCGAGCGCGCGCCGGCGCCGGTACCCGCGCCACCAGCCGCGGTTCCAGTCCGGCTCGTAGCCATCGAGCGCCTTGTTCGCCATCCACGTGGCGAACGCCTCGTTCAGCCACGCGTCGTCCCACCAGGCGAGCGTCACCAGGTCGCCGAACCACTGGTGCGCCATCTCGTGCGCCGCGACCGACGCGTAACGGCGGCGGAACCCGAGCGACTCCTCGAACGGGCGCGCGACGAGGAGCGACGACGTGTACGTGATCATGCCCGCGTTCTCCATCGCGCCGAAGTTGACCGTCGCGGGGATCGCCACCGTGTCGAGCTTCGGAAACGGGAACGGCGTGCCGAAATACTCCTCGAGGATTCCCACCAGCCGCGGCGTGATCTCGCGCGCCACGCGCACGTCGGAGGCGCGCCCCTTGGGCACCACGTAGCGCAGCGGCGTGGGCCCCGCTCCGCCCTTGCCCCCGTCCACGATGTCGAACGGGCCGACGGCGAGCGCCACGAGGTACGACGGCAGCGGCCGCGTCGGCGCGAACACGTGCCGCCGCCAGGCCGGGCGTTCGGCGACGTCGGAGGCGGCTTCCTCCGGCGTATTGCTCGTGACCTTGTCGGACGCCGGCGCGTCGACGGTGAGCCGCCACGGCGTCTTCCATTGCGGCTCGTCGAAGCACGGAAACGCGCGCCGCGCGGAGATCGCCTCGAGCTGGGAGAACACGTACCACTCGCCGCCCTCCTTCTGGCGGAAGAGCCCGCGCGTCGCGAGCGCGTCGACCGGGCCGTGGTAGCGGATCGTGGCGAGCGCTTCGCCCGCCGCGAAAGGTTCCCCGCGCGCCTCGAAGCCCACGAAATCCTCGCCTCCCGGGACCACGCGCACGTCGATGGCGCGCGCGCCCTGCGCGAACTGCGCTTCATCGATCCCGAGGCCCGCGGCGTTGAGCCACAGCACCGGCGTGGCGCCGGTCACGCGCATGCGGATGCGGATCACGCCGTTGAAGCCGCTCGAGCCCGGGTCGATCGCGAGGTGCGCGTCGTAGTCGATCGGAGCGGCCGCATCGCCGAGGCGGAAGGCGGGCGGCGCGGGATCTGCGGCGAAGAGGGCGGTGGATGCGAGAAGCGCGAGAAGGCCGGGCAACCGATTCATGGGCCGTGAGGATAGCACCGGCAAGAAAGTCCGGCGGCGCGCCCTTTGACGAAGACCCGCATGCGTTAGTCGCGCACGTCCTGGAGGAACCACTCGGTCGGGATCTCCCGGCCCAATCCCGCCGCGCGGGCGAGCTCGTAGGCGCGCCCCGCGACGGCGTGGAACTGCGCCCCCTGCAGGTTGCCGCGCTCCGACCACGTGATCTGCGCGTCCGAAGTGCGCCCGCGCCCGGTTCCATCGAGCAGCTCCGCGAGGTAGACCACCTTGCCGGGAAGCGCGACGCCGTGTGCGCGCCCACCCCGCCGCTTGCGAGTGCCCTTCGACGTCGCGGGCGTGCTCCAGGTGAGGTATTCGTCGTCGAGCGCGAGATCGGGACGTCCCTGGGGCGCCGGCGCGTTGCCGAAGCGCAGGTAGACGTCCACGCGCGCGAGGCTCGCGTCGTCGAGCCGTCCGCCGCCGCCCACGTTGATGACGTGCGTTCCGGGTTCGAGAAGCCGCCCGTCCAGCACCGGCACGGCGGAATCCGTCACGGCGGCGACGATGTCCGCCCCGCGGTAGACCTCCTCCGGCGTCTCGCACGCCACGGCCTCGATGCCGTGGCGCTTCGCCATCTCGCTCGCGAACGCCTCGCGATGCGCGCGCGTGGGGCTGAAGACCTGGAGGCGCTCGATGGGACGCACGCAGGCGATCGCTTCCACGTGGGAGCGCGCCATGCCGCCGGAGCCCAGCATGCCGAGGACCCGGGCGCCCGCCCTGGCCATGTGCTTCGCGCCGATCGCACCGTCGGCTCCGACGCGCATGTGCTGCAGCACGCCGTCGTTCACGATCGCGAGCGGCTCGCCGGTCTCGACGGCGGTGAGCAGGATGAGGCCGCAGTAGAGCCCCGGCCGCATGCAGTACTTCTCCTCCGTGACGCCGCTCGCCGTCTCGCGCTCGTACACCACGTCGGACTTCATGCGGATGGCGAAGTAGCCCGACGCCGAGCCGCCTTCCATCGTGCCCCAGCGGTAGGTGCGCCGCGGGTCGCTGGTGGGAATGTGCATGTCGATGCGCGGACGGCACACGCCCTCGCCCGCGGCGAGCTCGCGGTAGGAGCGCTCGAGCGCCCCGATCGTGGAGCGCATGTCCAGGACGCGCGCCACGGTCGCGTTATCGATGAGGAGCGTCACGGGACCTCCATGTAACAAATTGTTTTTCCTGACCACCTTTTCGGCGCAGGGCCGTTGATCCTGTAACAGGATGGGGGGCACCGAGCTCGCCGTCCCGTGTCAGACCCGTAGAGACCGACAACGGCAAGGAGATGGACATGTTGAAGAAATCCCTGGTGATCGCCACGACGGCAGCGGCCCTGGCCGCGGCCACCCTTTCCACGCAGGCTTCCGCGGCCGACCCGCTGGCGGGCGCGCTGATCGGCGGCGGCATCGGTGCCGCGATCGGCCATAGCGCGGGCGGCCACAACGGCGCCGCCGTGGGCGGCGTGCTCGGCGCCATCGTGGGCTCGAGCATCGCGGCCAATTCGGGCCCGTACTACGATGGATATTACGGCCCCGCGCCGCAGCCCTATTACGCGCCCGCGCCGGCGTACTACGAGCCCGCCCCGGTGTACTACGACCCGGCCCCGGCGTATTACGGCCCGACGGTGGTCTACAGCTCCGGCCCCTATCACGGGTATCACTACTACGGCCACCGCCAGGAGTGGCACGGACACCACCGCTGATAGCCCGTCCGGACTAGCGCGTGATGGCCACCAGCACGCTGCATGGCGCGTGCTCGATCAGCGTCTTCGAGACCGAGCCGCGCCACCAGCGGGCCGCCCAGCTGTCGAGGTGCTTGTGGCCGACCACGATGAGGTCGGCATCGACCTCGCGCGCGTAGCGCGTGATCTCGTCCACCGCATCGCCCATCACGACCTCGCCACGCACCTTGTGGCCTGACTCCGAGAGCCGGCGCAAGCCGTCGCCGAGGATCGTCTCGTAGCGCTTGCGCTCCTCCTCTTCGCCGCGCGTGTCGTAGACGAAGCCCTCCCCGCCGATGAGCGCGGCGGGCGGCGGCATCACCGCCACGAGGAACAGCTCCGCCTTCGCCCACTGCGCGATCTCGTCGCAATCGAGCAGCGCCTTCTGCCCCGGCACGGACCCGTCGTAAGCCAGCAGGATGCGCTTGTACATGGTGACCTCCGCGCTTGCGGTCCCGCATTCTAGCGCCTGCGAAAGAAATCGGCCGCCCCCTAGGAGACCAGCCGCGCGAAAGCGAGCAGGTCCTCGCCGCCCACGTCCGAGATGGCCCAGTACTCGAGGCCCGCGCGCTTCCAATGCACCAGCGCGTACCCGCGGCGGGCGAGGAGCTCGGGCGCGGCATCGCCGGCGCCCGCGGCGGGCCATTCGAAGAGGTTCACGACGTGCAAGCGGTGCCGGTACGTGAGCGCCGCGACGGGGCGGCCGTGCAGGTAGTCCAGCCGCCCGCCGATGAGGGCGAACCCGGCGTCGGCCGGGTCCGCCACCACCGGCGCGAAGTCGAGCTTGCCCTCGAACCACGGCTTCACGGTGTGCTGGTCGGTGGAGACGACATCGTTCAGGTGGCCCTGCGTCATGAGGGAGCGCACGTGCGCCGTCTCCACCTCGCCGGCCAGGCGATCCTTCTCCGAGCCGCGCGCCTGCAGGAGCGCGACGTTCCAGGAAAGCGCGGCGACGGTGGCGAAGGCCGCCGCCATGCCGCCCCAGCGCCACAGCATCGGCCGCGCCTGCGCGCGCGCCTGCGCCCTGACGGATGCGCGCACGCGCGAGCGCAGCGCGTCGGGCGCGCGGTAGTACGTCGCGTCGCGCGCGATCTGCGGCTCGGCGGCGGGATCGTCCTTGCGGGTGCTCATCTCAGGAGGCCCTCTTCATGCGATTCTCGATCGCGCGCTTCAGCATCTCGCGCCCGCGCGACAGCCGCGACATGACGGTTCCCGACGGGATGCCGGCGATGGAAGCGATTTCCTTGTAGCTCAGGTCCTCGATCTCGCGCATCACGATCACCTCGCGGAAGACCACCGGCAGCTCCTCGAGCGCCTGGTTCACGAGCTTGCGATTGGCGCTCTGCAGCAGGATCACCTCGGGGTTCGCCTCGGTCGCCGAGGCGTGGCCCACGGTCTCGATGTCGCTCGCGAGCGGCCCCGCGTCGTCCAGCCCCACCACGTCCGACGGCCGGTTCTTCTCGAGCCAGCTGTAGCAGGTGTTGCGCACGATCGCGAGCAGCCACGGGCGCGCCTCGTTTCCCTTCATCCGGTCGAAGTAGCGCATCGCGCGCACGAACGCCTCCTGCACCACGTCCTCGGCATCGTGGTCGTTGCGCGTGAGCCACCGCGCCAGGTTGTAGGCGGCGTCCAGGTGCGGCAGGACCAGCTCTTCGAACCGGGCGAGCCGGGTCATCGGATCCCTTCCATCCATGGCATACCGCCGGCGGCGCCATTCTATTCCCAAGCGATCCCGGGAATATTTCGCCGCATCTCGCGGTAGTGCATACGAAGCGGGACGAAACCCGCGATTCACCTGACGAAGGAGCCGGCATGACCATCGATCGAAGGAAGTTCCTGCAGCTCGCCGCCCTCGGGGGCGGCGCGGTATTCGCCTCGAGCCTCGCGGGGTGCGCCTCCATGGGCGGCTCCGAGGCCGACGATTTCTATTTCGTGCAGCTTTCCGATGCGCACTGGGGATTCGAGGGGCCGAAGGTCAATCCCGACGCCCGCGGCACGCTGCCCAAGGCGATCGCGGCCGTGAACGCGCTCTCCGTGAAGCCCGACTTCATCGTCTTCACGGGCGACCTCACGCACACCACGGACAATCCCATCGAGCGCCGCAAGCGCCTCGCGGAGTTCCGCGACATCGTCTCGAAGCTCGAGGTGCAGACCGTGCGCTTCATGCCGGGCGAGCACGACGCCTCGCTCGACCACGGCAAGGCGTTCATGGAATTCTTCGGCCCGACGCATTACACGTTCGACCACAAGGGCGTGCACTTCATCGCGCTGGACAACGTGTCCGATCCCGCGGCGCGCATCGGCGACGAACAGCTCGCGTGGCTCGCGGCGGACCTCGCGGCGCAGCCGAAGGACGCGCGCATCGTGGTCCTCACGCACCGGCCGCTCTTCGACCTCGCGCCGCAGTGGGACTGGGCGACGCGCGACGGCGCGAAGGCGGTGGAGCTCCTCATGCCGTTGCCGAACGTCACCGTGTTCTACGGCCACATCCACCAGGAGAACCACCACATGACGGGACACATCGCGCACCACTCCGCGAAATCCCTCATGTTCCCGCTGCCCGCGCCGCTCTCGCAGCCCGCGCGCACGCCGATCCCGTGGGACGCCTCGCAGCCGTACCGCGGGCTGGGCTTCCGCGAGGTGGAGGCGGAGGACGCCGGCGCGAAGTTCGCGATCCAGGAGCTGCCGGTGAAGGGAGCCTGAGACATGAACGAGCAACGACGCACCCTCCTCGTCGCGGCCGGGCTGATCCCGCTCGCCCTCGGGGCCGCGGCGCTCGCGCAACCGGCGCCGCGCGTGATCAAGGTCTCCGCGCGGCGCTTCGTGTTCACGCCGGGCGAGATCGCTCTCAAGAAGGGCGAGCCGGTCACCTTCGAGCTCACGACGCAGGACGTGTTCATGGGCTTCAACGTGCCCGACTTCGGCGTGCGCAGCGACATCGTGCCGGGCAAGGTCATGCGGCTGTCGCTCACGCCGGACAAGACGGGCACGTTCATCTTCCTGTGCGACGTGTTCTGCGGCGACGGGCACGAGACCATGAACGGGAGGCTGGTCGTGACCTGACGAAAAGATGCCGGGCGTCAAGCAACTTCCCTGCCTCCGGAGTAGTCTCACGCTCCGGAGGTATATACCCATGCGCTACCTGTTCCTCGCAGTCTGCCTCGCGATCGCCGGGATGACGCCCGCGGCCGCCCAGTTGAGCTTCGGCTTCTCCTCGGGCGGAGTCAGCATCGGCGTCAACGTGCCCATCTATCCCCGCCTGGTGGCGGTGCCCGGCTACCCGGTGTACTACGCGCCGGACGTGGGCACGAACTACTTTTTCTACGACGGACTGTACTGGGTGTTCCAGGACGGCAACTGGTACACGAGCTCCTGGTACAACGGGCCGTGGAGGCTGGTGCCGCCGGACGCGGTGCCGCTCTACGTCCTGCGCGTGCCGGTGCGCTACTACCGGCATCCGCCCTCCTTCTTCCACGGCTGGGCCGCCAACGCCGCGCCGCGCTGGGACGAGCACTGGGGACACGCCTGGGCGGACCACCATGGCGATTGGAACCAGTGGGACCGCGGGCATGTCCCGTCGCGCGCGCCGTTGCCGTCGTACCAGCGCCAATACTCGGGCAACCGCTACCCCCACACCGAGGCACAGGCGCATCAGAATGAGCGCAACTATCGCTACCAGCCACGCGACGAGGTCGTGCGCCAGCACTACCAGCAGCAGCAGGCTCCGCAGGCGCACCAGCAGCGTCAGGCTCCGCAGGCGCACCAGCAGGCGGCCCCGCAGGCGCACCAGCAGGCCCCGCAGGCGCACGAACAGCGTCAAGCGCCGCAGGCGCATGAGCAACGGGCGGCGCAGCCGCAGGGACAGGCGCAGCATGAGCGTGCCGGGCACCCGGTCGAGCCTGGCCACAATCCGAGCGACAACCGCCGCGGCAGCGGCCCCGGCGATACCGGAGGCGGCTGATACGAGGCTACAACTTCGGGATTCTCAACGTCCTGCTGATCATGAGCGTCCCGGAGAGCGCGAACAGCAACGCTAGCGGGTGGAGCGTCCACGGCCCGACGCTCCACGCGCCGCCGTAGATCGCGTCGCCCAGGCGGCCGCGCCACGCGGCGAACGCGAGCAGGCCCGTGAGCACCACGCTGGTGGGGATGGGCGTTCCCTCGAAGTACTTCACCTTGTCGCCGCCCTCGGAGAGCGCCTCGGCGGTCACGTTGTAGCGCGCGAGCCGGCTCACCCCGCAGCAGACGAAGTACAGCAGCACCACCCAGTCCCAGCCGCCGCGCAAACCCGCCGCGAAAGCGAGCGCGGCCGGCGCCACGCCGAAGGAGATGACGTCGGCGAGCGAGTCGAGCTCGCGGCCGAGCACCGAATGCTGGTGGCGCATGCGCGCGATGCGCCCGTCGAGGACGTCGAAGACGAACGCGGCCGGCGCCATCGCCGCGGCCAGCAGGAAATGCGCGCTGGACGCCGAGGCGACGTAGTGCATCGCGAGGAAGACGCCCGCCACTCCGCACGCCGCGTTGGCGAGCGTGAAGAAATCCGCGAGATGGAACTCGCGCAGCATCGAGAAGTGGCGCGGGCGGCCCGTGGGCGTCGGCATGGTCGCTCCATGGTACCGTGCCGCCCGCCATCCGGCCCATCGGCTCGCATATACTCGCGGCACATTTCGGGATGCGAGGACACTCCATGGCCGCGACCAGCACGACGCACGGCCACGCGGGCGAAGCGCGCGAGCGCCAGCCGCGTGCGCTCTCCACGCTCTTCTTCACGGAGATGTGGGAGCGCTTCAGCTACTACGGCATGCGCGCGCTGCTCGTGCTCTACCTCGTGCACGCGCTCGGCTACCAGCGTGCCGACGCGCTCGAGCTCTACGCGACGTACACGGGGCTGGTGTACATCTCGCCGCTCATCGGCGGATACCTCGCGGACCGCTACCTCGGCACGCGCAAGGCGATCCTGGTCGGCGGGATCACGATGGCGATGGGCCATTTCGCGATGGCGTTTCCCGCGCTGCTGCACCTGGCGCTCGGCCTCCTCGTCGCGGGCAACGGATTCTTCAAGCCGAACATCACCACGCTGCTGGGCACGTACTACCGCGAGCACGATGCGCGGCGCGATCCCGGCTTCACGATCTTCTACATGGGCATCAACCTGGGCGCCTTCTTCTCGCCGCTCGTGGCCGGCACGCTGGGCGAGAAGGTCGGCTGGCACTACGGGTTCGCGTCGGCCGGCGTGGGGATGTGCCTGGGCCTCGCGCAGTTCGTGCTGAGCCGCGACCGGCTGGGCAGCGGGGGGCTACCCGCCGGCAAGACGCGGCTCGACCGCACCGACTGGCTGCACGTGGCGCTCATCAGCGCGACGATGATCCCGCTCGTCTACGCCGTGATGGGCGCATGGGCGCTCGCGGGGCCCGCGTGGCACGCGCTGCCGGCGGTCGCGAAGCTCGCCGTCACCGCGATCGTGGTCGCCGCACTATGGTTCGGAGCGAACCACTTCACGGGCCGCAAGAGCGTGGTGGCGGAGCCGCTCACGCGCGACGAATGGCATCGCATCCTCGCGATCCTGGTCCTCGGGTTCTTCGTGGTCTTCTTCTGGATGGGCTTCGAGCAGGCGGGAGGCACCATGAACCTCTTCGCCGACCAGCAGACCGACCGCCACCTCGGCGGCTGGGAGATCCCGGCCTCGTACTTCCAGGCGATCAACCCGCTCGGCATCGTCCTCATGGGACCGGGGATCGCGGCGATCTGGCTCACCATCGACCGATCGCGCTTCGCCCTGTCCACGCCCGCGAAGATGTCGATCGGGATGATCATCCTCGGCCTCGGGTTCGTCGTGCTTGCGATCGCGCAGAAGCGCGCGGACCTCGTGGGCCAGGTGGGGCCGCAGTGGCTCTTCTTCGTCTACCTGCTGCACACCATCGGCGAGCTGTGCCTCTCGCCCGTGGGGCTTTCGATGGTGACGAAGCTCGCGCCGGCGCGCGTGGCGGCGCTGATGATGGGCATCTGGTTCCTCGCGAACGCCGCCGCGAACTACCTCGCCGGTATCCTCGAAGCGCTGCTCAAGGGCTCGTCGTTCCCGCTCTACTGGTTCCTCGTCGGCAGCTCGATCGGCGCGGGGCTGGTGCTGCTATTGCTCACGCCGGCGATCAAGTACCTGATGCACGGGAAGGGTTGATGTCGATCGCGAGCGTGCGGTAGCCGACGCGGCAGCTTCCGACCTTCACGGTGAGCCGTCCCTTGCCCTCGGCCACCAGCGTCACGAACTTCTCGTGCACGTTGCCGCGCGTCCACGGGGCGAAGATGCTGATGCCGCTGTAGAGCCCGCGTCCCCAGCCGTCGAGATGCCCGATCTCGATCGGCAGCGCGGTCGGGGCGCCGACCTGCACGTCGCCCTCGCATTGCGCGCTGAGGCGCAGCGGCTCCACGTGCGGCAGCTTCTTCGCGGAATTGAGCCCGTAAGTGCCCAGATATCCGCGGTTCACGATGCGCAGCTCGACGCGCGTGAGGTGCGGGCCGAGGACGTCGCGCTTCACCACCTCGATCGCCACGCGCGGCGCGAGCGCGGCCAGGCGCAGGAACGCGGCGCTTTGCTGCGTGCAGACCTCGGCCAGCTTCTCGAACGGCGGATTCGAGATGCCCACCAGCAGGTCCAGCCCGCCCACCTCCACCTCGCCCAGCTGCGGATGCTTCACCTTGCGCCACTTGCGGAACACGCGGCCCTGGTTCACGTCGCGGTCCCACTTCGCGAGCGCCGCGAAATCCTTGCGGTCCAGCTTCGTGTAGTGATCGACGAAGGGTTTTTTCTGCTCCACGCCGATCTGCCGGAAGATGTCCCACAGCTCGACCGCGTAGGCGATGGCGCCGCGCTGGTGATACGCGAAGTCGGTGAGGTCGCCCTTGAGCGGCGTCTCCGGCTCGTAGAGGAACTCGTGGAAGCCGCTCACCGTGGGATAGCCGGTGAATTCCTTCGCCCACGCCTCGACCTGGCGGAAGACGGCGAGGTCGCCCTGGTCCATCTTGTGGTCGGGCTTGTCGCCCAGCGGCCGGATGAAGACGCCGCCGAAGGTGTGGAAGTTGATCCACGCGAAGATCTCCGGATGCGCCATCGTGAAGTCGAGGATCGCGCGCGTCTCGGGAGCGCTGCCGGGATAGTCGCCCGCGCCCTCCTGCTCGGGCTCGGGCGCCCATTGGTACGGGAAGTTGCGGTTGAAGTCGTATTGGTTGTCCGAGAGGAAATACGGATCCGGAACGCGCCGCCCGTCGAAGTTGACGATGCGGCCCTCGGGATAGAGCTTGTAGTACGGCGGCGGGTCCTCGGGCATCCGCGGGACCATTACACCGGGGCCATTGGCCACCCCGGGCGCGAGCGGCAGCTCGACCAGCTCGCCGTCGTCGCACGCCTGGCGCATGTAGCCCATGCGGCCGTCGCCGTCGAAGTCGTGCGCTTCCCAGTAGGCGTGTCCCTTGTGGCGGCGCGCGTCCACGGGGCTCGAGCGCACGTACTTGCCGGTCTTCATCACCGCCTCGGCGCCATCGGGCGAGATGCGCGGCACGACGTAGAAGAGGGTGTCGCGGATCGCCTCGGCCATGTGCGCGGGCAGGTTGTGGGGCGGCTTGCCCGCGTGGATCGCGATCACGTCCTCGGCGATCGCCAGCGCCGCGCTCGAGCCGCACAGCTCCGAGGCGTGCATGTTGCCGTCCACCCACACGGCGGGCCGCGCCGCATCGGGATCGGGGCCGATGGTGAGCATCGGGATGTCGCGCCCTTCGGCGGTCTTGCCGAGCGTGCCCAGCCGCACGAAGCGCGGATGGCGCTCGGCCCATTCGCGCAGCTGGCGCACCAGCTCCGCGTAGTCGAGGTATTTGGTCCGGAACATGGCGCGGATGATACTAGAATGCGGCATGCGAACGCCGACCGCGAAGACGCTCGCCGTGCTGTGGCTCTGCGGGCTGTGCCTGCGAATCACGGTGCTCGCGATTCCGCCCGTGATCCCGATGCTGCACCGCGATCTGCACCTTTCCCAGGCGCAGATCGGCGCGCTCGCGAGCCTGCCCGTCCTGCTGCTCTCCTTCGCCGCGATTCCCGGCGCATTCCTCATCGCCCGGTATGGAGCGGCCCGCGTGCTCATCGGGGGCATCCTCCTCGCCGGCATCGCCTCGGCGCTGCGCGGCGCGTCGTTCGACGCGGCCACGCTCTTCGCGACCACCTTCGCCATGGGCGTGGGCATCGCGGTGATGCAGCCGTCGTTCCCGTCCATCGTGCGCGAATGGCTGCCGGAGAAGATCGGGCTCGCGACGGCGGTCTACTCTAACGGGCTGCTCGTGGGAGAAGCGATCAGCGCCTCCCTCACGATCCCGGTCGTGCTGCCCCTGGTCGGAAACAACTGGCGGCTGAGCCTCGTCGCGTGGTCGGTGCCGGTCTTCGCGATCGCGGCGCTCGCCATGGCGCACGCGCGCGCGAAGGAGCGCCGCGCGAGCTCGCGCCCCGCGCGTACCGGCCTGTGGTGGCCGGACTGGCGCTCTCCCCTCACGTGGCGCCTGGGCTTCATCGCCGGCGGTTGCTCGAGCCTGTATTTCACGACCAACGCGTTCCTGCCCGACTACCTGCGCCACCTCGATCGCCCCGACCTCACCGGCGCCGCGCTCTCGGCGCTCAACTGGGCGCAGATCCCCGCCTCCTTCGCGCTGCTCGCGTTTTCCGGGCGCCTCATGCTGCGCCGCTGGCCCCTCGTGGCCACCGGCGTGCTCGCGTCGATCGCGATGGTGGGGCTCGGCACCACGGACGGCGGGTGGATCGTGCTCTGGGCGGGGATCATCGGCTTCTGCACCGCGGTGATCCTCATCCTCACGCTGGCGCTGCCTCCGATGCTGGTGGAAGCGGGACACGTGCACAGCGTCTCGGCCGCGGTCTTCGCGATCGGCTACCTGTGCGCGGTGGTAACGCCGGTGCTGGGCGGCTTCGTGTGGGATGTCAGCGGCGTGCCGTGGACCGCGTTCGTCCCGGCCGGCTCCTTCGGGGCGGTGATCGTGGCGCTGGCCTCGGGCCTCGAGCTCGCGCCTCGCGCCCGGCCGCGCGAAAGCCCGGCCTGATCTCCGCGGCATTGACGCACGGCAAGATTCCCCGGGCGTCGCGCGCCCCTTTCCACCCGAAAAAGCGCCACAATGGCATCGCACCTTCCACGGAGAATCGCGATGCTGAATAGATCCGTTACCGTCACGGCTGCCGTCCTCGGGCTCGCCGCGGCGGCATTCTCGACCCAGGCCTCGGCGCAATGCGACCCGGTGCCCGGAATGATCATCGGCGGCGGCATCGGCGCGGCGATCGGCGCCGCGCCCGGCGCCGCGGTGGGCGCGATCCTCGGCTCCGCCATCTCCGCGAGCGGCCCGTGCTACTACGGCCCGCCCCCCCGCTACTACGGCGCTCCGCGTTACTCCGCGCCGCCGCCGGCGGCCTACTACAACGCGCCCCCGGCGGCGTACTACCCGCCGGCGCCCACGTACTACGCCCCCGCGCCCACCTACTACGCACCCGCGCCGGCCTATTACGCCGCCGCGCCGGTGTATTACGGCCCGGCCGTCGTGTACCGCTCCTATCCGCGCTACGCCTACGGACATCGGTACTACGCCGAAGCGCGTCACGTGCACCGCTGGTAGTCAGGCGCTGCGCCGCCTCCATGGGACGGCCATGCCCCGCCAGATTCTCGACGAAGCCCGCATCCATCCCGCGATCCGCGCGAAGATCGCGACGTACGAGATCGACATTGTCAGCGAAGTGCAGGAGGCGGTGAGGACGAACGAGGTCGTCGTGGTCGGGATGGCCCAGAACCCGTTCCCGAGGCAGGCACGCCGCATCCTCGAGGCCGCGGGCATCGCGTACAAGTACCTCCCGTATGGAAGCTACTTCAGCCTGTGGCGCCGCCGGCTCGCGCTCAAGATGTGGACCGGATGGCCCACGTTCCCGATGGTGTTCGTGAAGGGCGTCCTGGTCGGAGGCGCCTCGGACCTGCGCAAGCTGGTGGAAAGCGGCGAGCTGCCTACCTCATCCGCGCCGCGACGATGATCAGCACGACGCCCAGGGCGCCGAGCGCGACGAGGATCCATTGCCGCGCCTCGTCCCACGAGAAGCCGCGGTCGCGCGCGGGAGCGAAGATGAGGCCACGCGTATCCCGCGGGAGCGGCCCGATGGGCGTGACGACGCCCGTCTTCGTGTCGATGGTCACCAGCTCCGCGGTCGAGGGCGCGCCGCCGTTCGAGTTCACCGCGTAGAGCATGCCCGCGGGCGACACGGTCATGTTGTCGATGGACGCCGGATACGGCGCGCCGTTCAGCTGCGGGCCCGGCGTCGCCATGCCGGTCGTCAGGTCCACGTAATCGAGCGTCCCCGTGGCACCCCGCGCCGCCACGAAGGCGCGCTGGCCGCCGGGCTCGATCGCGAGGCCGCCGCCGGCGGATTCGTCGATTCCGGACGGGCCCAGCGGCGTGATGACGCCGGTGTCGACGTCGATCTTCACCACCTGGCGCTGCTCCGGCGCCCACATGTAGAGGGTGCCGTCGGGAGCGAAGCCGATGTCGGAGCCGCGCATGCGCAGCCGGGCGACGACCTGCGCCTTCGCCGAATCGAGGTCGACGATCACGAGCGAGCGCGGGATCGTCGTCGAGAGCCCGGCCGTGATCCCGTAGAAGACGCCGGTTCGCGGATGGGTCGCGACCGCCGTGATGCCGATCGCGGTGTCGCCCACGCGGATGGGGCCGATCACCTTGGCGGCGGCGGTGGACGGATCGACCGAATAGAGGTTGCCCGCGACGTACGCGGTCGTGCTTGCTTCGCCTCGCAACGTGGTCGCGTAGAGCGTTTCCGCCGCCGAAGAGGAAAGCGCCGCCGCGCACGCGATCGTGGCGGCGGCACTCTTCAGGAAGGAACGTCGACTGGCCCGAGGAAGGCTCACCAGGGGTCGCGGCATGTGCGAAGACTAGCACACGGCCGCGACCTCCCGGTTCTTTCGCCGGCTACTTCACGTCGACCTTGATGAGCTGCGCCTGGTCGGCGCCGCTCTGGTTGTCGAGCGTCACGACCATGACGCCCAGGGCCGGAGTGAGCGCCCATTCCGTCGAATCGACCGCGATGGTGTTGGTCGCATCGGTCGCGTTGGGCGCCACGGTGGCGAAGCCGCCGTTGCTGATGGCGCTCGACCACGGGTTGAACTTCGCCGTGCCCTTCACCTGGTCCGTGCCGCCGTTCACGAGGTCGAAGCTCACGGCGTGATAGGCGAGGCGCGGGTTGGCGGACGACGACAGGCACGGCTCGGCGGCCCGACAGAGCTGCGAGGTGAGCACCGGCAGCTCCGCGACGGAGCCGTCGGTCGGCGCCGACGGCGAGGAACGCGATGGACGCCCCCGGCGAGCGGGTGCTGAACACGAACGACCCCATCACGCCGTTGAAGCTGCCCGTCTGCACCGCGCCTTGGTCCACGCCCACGACGATGTAGTCGTCGACGCCATCGCCGTCCACGTCCACGTAGATGTCGAACTCGTTGGTGGACGCATTCGACCAGCGGTTCCAGGTGTTCACCGCGAACACGAGCAGCCGCCGCGTGGGGTCGGTCCCGCTGGGGAACGGGAACGACTGCGTTCCGATCGCGCGCACGTCGTTGGTCACGTTGCGCGCGTCGCTCTGGTGGTGGCCGTTGTTGTCCTGGCCGTCCAGGATGCCCCAGGCGTAGAAGTCGGCGTCACCCGCGATCGTGCCACGGCGGTTCGTCACCGTCGCGACGGTCGAGGGATTCGTCCCCTTCAACTTGCCCAGGTCGGTGGACACGTTCGAGCGCACGCGCGGCACGAGGTAGTACGGAACGCGCAATGCGATGCCGCCGTTGTCCGAGCCGCTCGCCGGCGTGAACTCCACCAGCCCCGCGACTTCCCGGAACGCGTCCGCCGCGCCCGCCGTCGCGGCCGGCACCTGCAGCGTCACGTTGACCGACGCGCTCGCGTGCGCCGGCACGGTGACCGATGTCCTGTTGATGCTCACCGTGTGCGGGCTGCCCGAGGCGCGCGCCTGCGCGACGTTGAATGTCGCCGCAGTGGAACCGTTGTTGCGCAGCGCGATCGTCTTCGTGTCGCGGAAGTCGTTGGTGAGCTCCTCGAAGCCGAAGTTGAGGGCCGCCGCGAACTTGTCGCCGTTGGGTTGCGCCACGACCCGCGTCGCCGTGGAGCTGGCCGGCTGCACGAGCCCGGTGCCGGCATGGCTGATGGCGTAGCCCGCGACCTTCGAAGGCGCGCCGGTGCCGACGATCGCCGCCTTGATGTCGTCCACCTTCCACGTCGGATGCGCCTGCACGGTGAGCGCGGCAACACCCGTCACATGGGGCGTGGCCATCGACGTGCCCGACAGGAATTCCGCGCCGTTTCCGGTGCCGACCGCGGTCGACGCGATGCCGACGCCGGGCGCGGTGATGTCGGGTTTGAGCGCGCTGTCGCCCGTGCGCGGTCCCGCGGAGCTGAAGCTCGCGAGGGCCTGGAACGCGGGATTGGCGAGGAGCGTGGGAACGACCGTCGCCGCGGCGCCGTTCGCCGCCGCGAGCTTGTTGCCGTCGCTTCCCGCCGTCGTCACGAGGCCGCGCACGCCGAGGAACGGGATGGTCACCGTGAAGGGGACGCCGTCATCGGGGTTGGACGTGATGGGCCCCTCGAACGGCGGCAGCGAGGTCGCGTTGTTGATCATCACGACCGCGGCCGCTCCCGCCTGCTGGCCGAAGATCGCCTTCGCGACGCGCGCGCACGTTCCGCGCAACACGACCGCGATGGTGTTGGCCGCGAGCGGACCGCCGAAATCGGCGACGCTGCAGCCGAGGTTGCCCGTGTACTTGACGGTGTAGGTCGTCGAGGGCGCGAGCGGATAGCCGTTCGCATTGATGGCCGTGATGGTGCCGCTCGGGATGGTGATCAAAGCGCCCGGGAAGCTCTGCGTCGAGTCGTTCGCCGCGACCGAGATCGCGCCGTCGCCCGTGGCGGGCGAGCCGGCCATGTACGGGCTCGGGCCTTCGTTGCCCGCCGCGGCCACCACGACCACGCCCGCCTTGGCGGCGTTGGTCGCCGCCTCCGCCGAGGGATCGTCGCGCGAGCCGAACGGGGCGCCCAGCGACATGTTGATCACGTCCATGTCGTGGTCCACCGCCCAGTCGATGGCATCCACCGTCACATCCGTGGAGCCCGTGCAGCCGAAGACGCGCACCGCGTAGAGGTCCGCCTTGGGCGCGACACCCGGGCCGATGATCCAGTGGCTCGGCGTGAAATCCGTGCTCGCGTTGTAGGGACCGTTGTACGTCGTGCCGTCCGCCTTGACGCCGGAGCCCGCCGCGCTGCCGGCGACGTGGGAGCCGTGGCCGTTGCAGTCGAGCGGATTGGGATCCGGGTGCGGAACCGGTTGATAGGTGGGCGAATTGGGGTCGGCGTCGTAGCTGTCGCCGACGAGGTCGATGCCGCCTTTCACACGCGGCGCCGCCGGGCCGAAGAGGCTCGGATCCGCCGGCGATGCCTCGGCCGCGTGCGCCGCAGCGTACGCGGCGGACGTGCCGGGGCCGCCGAAATTCGCGTGCGTGTAGTCGATGCCCGTGTCGATGATGGCGACCTTCACGCCCTCGCCGTGCACGTGCAGGCTCTGCCATGCCGCCGGCGCGCCGATGTAGGGAATGCTGCGCACGTTGGTGGGCCGCATGAGCAGCACCGGCTTCACGGCGAGCACGCCGGGAAGCGTGGCGAGCTGCGCCGCCTTGTCGCGGCCGATGCGCACTTTCATGCCGTTGTACGCCGACTCGTAGTCGCCGATCACCGCGCCGCCCAGCGCCGCGATGTTGCCGCGCAACGCGTCGTGCTGCGCCCTGATCTGCTGCTTGGCCTGGTCCTTCTCCGCGCGGCTGAAGCGCCGGCCCGCGTTGCCTTGCTGCTCGGCGACGGAATCGCCGGTGAGCTTCACCACCACCGTCACTTGCTGGTTGCCCACGCCCAGCGGCGTGAACGCCGGCGTGACCAGGGACTCGCCGCCGGCAAGCGGCTGCGGCTGCGCGGCGAGCGCGCTGGTGCCCGCCGAAATCGCGACGAGCGCCGCCGCCGCCGCGAGCGCGCGAATGGAATGGAATCGCATGGAAACCCCCTATTGGTCCGAACGCATGGGAAGCCGGATCCGCCTCGTGGGAGGACCGGTACGTCAAGACTCCTGGAATGGCTTGCTACGCCGTCTTCTGCGGGTTCGCGGCGCTGGAAGCAGTGTGCACGCGGGAAAATCGGATTGCAATACTGGGTTTCAGGGAATGGATTCAGACGCGTGAAGCCAGCTCCTGCGTGAGCTGCGCGGCGGGCACTTCCTTGCAGCCCGCGGCGTTCTGGCCGCTCCAGAGCGGCGAGAAATCCCCGGAGCCCTGCGCCTCGGCCTTCGCGCGCAATGGCGCCATCGCGCCCGTGGCGAGCGGGAAGAGCGGAGCGGCGGGATTCATCGGCCCGCGCTCGCGCATCACGCGGTTCACGATGCCGCGCGCCGGCCGTCCCGTGAAGAGGTTCGTGAGCGCGGTGTGGCGCGCCGCCTCGCTCTTCAACGCCGCGCGATGCACGAGGCTCGTCGTCGCCTCGGCGCACAGCAGATACGCGGTGCCAATCTGCACGCCCGCGGCGCCGAGCGCGAACGCAGCTTCCACGCCTTGCGCATCAGCGATGCCGCCCGCGGCGATCACCGGCACCTTCACCGCGCGCGCGAGCTGCGGCACGAGCGAGAACGTGCCCACCTGCGTGGTGAGGTCGTCGGTGAGGAAATTGCCGCGATGGCCGCCCGCCTCCACGCCCTGCGCGATCACCGCGTCGACGCCGCGCGCCTCGAGCCACAGCGCCTCCTGCACCGTCGTCGCCGAGGCGATCACCTTCGAGCCCCAGCCTTTCACGCGCGCGAGGAGCTCGGGCGCGGGAAGGCCGAAGTGGAAGCTCACCACCGCCGGGCGGAATTTCTCCAGCGCGTCCGCCGCCTCGGCGCTGAACGGCGCGCGGCCGGGACCGGCGGGGATCTTGTCCGCGTCGATGCCGAGCTCGCGATAGTACGGCGCGAGCTGCGCGCGCCACGCCGCCTCGCGCGCCGCGTCGGCCGCGGGCGGCGTGTGGCAGAAGAAGTTCACGTTGAAGGGCCGGTCGGTCGTCGAGCGGATGAGCTCCAGCTCCTTCGCCATCGCCTCGGGTGCCAGCATCGCGCACGGCAGCGACCCGAGACCGCCCGCTCCCGACACCGCCGCCGCGAGCACTCCGAGCTGCACGCCCGCCATGGGCGCCTGGATGATCGGAAGCTCGATGCCGAGGAGTTGGGAGATCACCCGGCCATTATCGGCTCATCGGCGATATCCGGGATCGGGGACGAAGCCGCCGGGAAACGGCTCGGGATCGCGCCGGCCGTAGCGCTCTCGCGCCGGGATCACGCCCTGCGCCACGAGGTTGCGGCGGCTGTCGTAGTAGATCGCGATCGTCTCGGCGGGCTCGGCGGTCGCGCGCTCGAACTCGGTATAGCGCGCAGGCGAATCCTCGCGGCGCCCGTGGCCGGTGCCGAGCGGCGCCGAAGGCAGGGCGTTGGCGCGGGCCGCGCCGGCGTCGGCGCTTTCGCGCTTCGCGCGCGATTCCGCCTCCGGCGCGAGCTGCGAGAGCGGCGCCGGGAAGCGCACTGCGCGCCGGAAAAGCGCCACGCCGATCACGCCCACGTTGTCGGGCCGCCCGGTGCGCGCGGCGTACGAATCGCCGAGGCTCGTGAAGTAGAACGCGGCGGTCTCCTGCAGGCTCTTGCGCCAACCGCGAACGTCCGTGCGTTCCCAGGGACCGAGGACATAGCCGCCCTGGCTGGGCCTCGCCGTCTGCCCCGTCACCGCGTTCACGCCGTCCACGGAGACGACGGCGAGCAGGTCGTCTCCGGCGATGTTCTTCACCCGCACCTCGTAATCGTCGCCCGGCCGTCCCTCGACGTACGCGCGCCCGTCGTGCCAGTACACGGCGAGCTCGCGATCGAGCGTGCGGTCGTAGATGCGCACGTCGGCGCGGGATCCGACGGCATGGGCTTGCAGGCTCACCGCGCAGGCGGCGAGAAGGGCGGCGGCGAACGGACGAAGGGCACGCATGGCGGCTCCCGGAAAGGCCGCGTGAAGGGGCGGCCGACAGTTCGTTGAACGGACGGGCGGGCCGCGCGGGTTAAACGGGACGGTTCACCGGACCACTGCGATCCAAATCGTCATCTGCCGGTGCAGAATGGCGGCTTGCCTTACATCGACCACAGATCGAGCGCGCGATCCGCACCGGCCCGCCGGGGCCCACGCCGCCGCGCCTTCGAGGCCCCGCCGCTGTGGGAATTCGTCTTCCTCTCGATGCTGCTCCACGCGCTCGCCATCACGCTCTTCGGCGCGCCGAGCGGAGGCAGCCGCGAGGGCCGCGCGATGTGGGGCGCGTTGCAGGTCGTGCTGGCGAGCGCGAATCCGCAGCCCGAGCCCGCGCTCAAGTTCGATCGCACGCTGGTCGCGCCGAAGCCCGCGCCGGCGCCGCGCGTCGAGCCGCCGAAGCCGCAGCCGAAACCGGAAGCGAAGCCGCAGCCGAAGCCCGAGCCGGCGCCGGCCGTCGAGCCGCTCATCGTTCCGCCGATGCTCGATCGCCTCATCAAGCCCGATCGCGACACCGAGCTCGAGCCGCCGGCGATCGTGCCCCCGCCGACGAAGGAGCAGGGCGTGCCGCAATCGGCGCCGGAAGAAACCGCGAAACCTCCGGCGGAAGAGATCGTCGAGCCCGCCGCGCCACCCGAGCCACCGCCACCGCCGGTGGCGCCCGCGCCGCAACCGGTCGCGCCTCCAGCGCCGCAACCCACGACGCCCCCGGTCGAGCGCGCGCCCGTCGAAGTGCCCGCGCTTCCCGTTCCGAAAATCGAGTCCGTGGCGCCGCCTCCGATCGAGCCCGCGGCCCAGCCGGTCGAGACGCCGCCTGCGCCGCCTCCCGTCGAGACCGCGCCCGCGCCACCGGTTCCCGCCGCGCCGAGGCTGCCGGCCGAAAGCGAACGCATTCCGACGCCCTCGCCTCCCGTGCCGGCGCCGGTCGTTGCGCCACCCACGGCCGCGCCGACGATCGCGGCGCCCGCGCCGCCGCCCGAGCTCGCCCCGCCATCGCCGGCGTCGCCCGCGACGATCGCCGAGCCACCGGCGCCGTCGGGCGAGTCGCTCTTCAGGCGACGCGAGGCGCCGCCGAGCGACTATGATCCGACGCGTCCCGCCGCGCCGTCGATCGACCTCGACGCGGTCCGCACGCGCGCGGGCGAGATCGCGCGCGAAGGGTCCGGCCAGCGCGCGGTGCTGCCGTTCCCGATGCCGCCGGTGCCGCCGAAGAAATCGAGGATGGAGACCGCGATCGATGGTGCGCGCAAGCCCGATTGCCGCACGGCGTACCAGAGCCTCGGGCTCGCCGCGGTCGTGCCCTTGATCGCCAACGAATTCGGGGAGGGGAATTGCCGATGGTAGCCACGAGGATCCGCATCGCACTTTTCGTCGCCGCGCTCGCGGTGGCCGCGCTACCGGTCGAGGCGAAGACGATGCGATGGTCGGCGCAGGGCGACGCCTCCACGCTCGATCCGCACGCGGAGGCCGAGCTCTTCACCAACATCGCGAACCTCATGGTGTACGAGCCACTCGTGCGCTACGACGACCATCTGAACCTCGCGCCGTCGCTCGCGACCGAATGGAAGGCGACGGGGCCGCGCACGTGGATCTTCAAGCTGCGCCACGGCGTCAAGTTCCACGACGGCACGCCCTTCACCGCCGACGACGTCGTGTTCTCGTTCGACCGCTCGCGCGCGTCGGGCTCGACCTTCAAGCTCTACGCGAACCAGGCGGGCAGCGCGAGGAAGATCGACGACTACACGGTGGAGTTCACCACGCCGGTGCCGAATCCGGTGATGGCGGCGACGGTGACGAACATCCTCATCATGAGCCGCGCATGGTGCGAGAAGCACCGCACGACGAAGCCGCAGGATTTCGCGCACAACGAGGAGACGTACTCCGCGCGCCACATGATGGGCACCGGCCCGTACGTCCTCGAGAAATTCGAGGCAGGCGTGAAGAGCGTCTATCGGAAGAACCCCGAGTGGTGGGGCGTCGCCGCGGGCCTCTACAGCGGCAACATCGATACCGTGGAGTACCGCCCCATCGTGAATCCCGCCACGCGCATGGCGGCGCTCGCCTCGGGCCAGGTCGATTTCGTGCTCGATCCGCCGGTGCAGGACGTGCCGCGCCTCATGAAGGATCCCCGGCTCAAGGTATGGACCGGCGACGAGAACCGCGTGATCTTCCTCGGCCTCGACCTCGCGCGCGACCAGCTCCTGTACTCCGACGTGAAGGGCACGCAATCCCTTCAAGGACCGGCGCGTGCGCCTGGCGATGTACCAGGCGATCGACATCGAGGCGCTCAAGCGCCAGGTGATGCGCGGCCTCGCCACACCCACCGGCATCCCGTTGCCCACGCTCGCGAACGCGCCCGGCGTGAGGGACGAGCGCTATCCGTTCGACCTCTACACCGCCCGCAAGCTGCTCACCGAGGCCGGCTACCCGAAGGGCTTCGGCTTCACGCTGCACTGCCCCAACGACCGCTACGTGAACGACGAGAAGATCTGCATCGCGCTCGCGGGCATGTGGGCGAAGGCGGGGCTGCGCGTGGCGGTCGAGACGAGCCCCAAGGCCCTCTTCTTCCAGAAGTGCGAGCGCCTCGACGTCTCCGCGTACCTGGTGGGATGGGGAGGCGCGGCGACCGATCCCATCTTCACGCTGAAGCCCGTGCTGCACGGTCGCACCGCCGAGGGCGCCGGCGACTCCAACTTCGGCGATTTCCGCATTCCGCGAGCTCGACGCGCTCACCGACGCGATCGAGTCGGAGATGGACGCGGGCAAGCGGCAGGATATGATTCGGCAGGCGGTCGCGATCCTGAAGCGCGACATCCCGGTGCTGCCCCTGCACCGCCAGGTGATCCCCTGGGTCACGCGCGCCGGGATCGAGCTCACCCACCGGGCCAACAACACGCCGCTCTTCAACACGACGAGGATGCCATGACGATCTCCCACGACACCAAGAACATGGCCGTCTTCTGCGACTTCGAGAACGTCGCGCTCGGCGTGCGCGAGGCCAAGTACGAGAAGTTCGACATCAGCAAGGTCCTCGAGCGCCTCCTCCTCAAGGGCAGCATCGTGGTGAAGAAGGCGTACTGCGACTGGGAGCGCTACAAGGAATTCAAGGCGCCCATGCACCAGGCGTCCTTCGAGATGATCGAGATCCCGCACGTGCGCCAGTCGGGCAAGAACTCCGCCGACATCCGCATGGTGGTCGATGCCCTCGACCTCTGCTACACGAAGGCGCACGTGGACACGTTCGTGATCGTGAGCGGCGACTCGGACTTCTCGCCGCTGGTGAGCAAGCTGCGCGAGAACGCGAAGGTCGTGATCGGCGTCGGCGTGAAGAAGTCCACGTCGGACCTGCTGGTGAGCGCGTGCGACGAGTTCATCTACTACGACGACCTGGTGCGCGAGGAGAAGACTCATAGAAGGACGCGGCGAAAGGCGACGGCCAAGGAAGCGGCGGCGCCCGCTCCGGCGACCCCCGCCAAGGAAGGCGACAAGACCCAGGAGGCGATCGACCTCGTGCTCGAGACGGTGGACGCGCTCATCGACGAACGCGGCGAGGACGAGACGATCTGGGGCTCGATGGTCAAGCAGACCCTGAAGCGCCGCAAGCCCGGGTTCAACGAAAGCTTCTACGGCTTCCGCTCGTTCAACCAGCTCCTCGAGGAAGCGCACCGCCGCAACCTCCTCGACCTCGAGCGCGACGCGAAGTCCGGCGGCTACATCATCAAGGCCGTCGAGGGCTGAGCGCGCAAGCGAGCGCTTTGCGCTATAATGGGCGTGCAGGACTACATCAAGTAGTGAAGTCTCAGTACTCCCTCCCTCGCCGCCTACCCGGCGGAGTCCGAAGTGGCAGTCAATTCCCTTCCTTGATCGTCGTGACCCGTATCCGGGTCGGGGTTCACCCGGACAATCGATCTAAAGGAAATTGAAAAATGTCTTCAGGCACCGTCAAGTGGTTCAACGACGCGAAGGGCTTCGGCTTCATCACCCCGGACGATGGCGGCAAGGACCTCTTTGCCCACCACACCGAGATCCAGATGGGCGGCTTCAAGTCGCTGAAGGAAGGCCAGAAGGTGGAATTCGACGTGACGCAGGGCCCCAAGGGTCCGGCCGCCTCGAAAATCCGCGCCATCTGAGCACGATGCAACGAGCGCAGGCACCCACGCGCTGACAAAGGCCCGGCTCGTCCGGGCCTTTTTACTTTCCGCGAGAGGAAAACGAACATGGCTACAGGCATCGTCCGCTTCTACAACGACTCCAAGGGCTTCGGCCTCATCACCCCCGACGTCGACGGCCCCGCGCTCTTCGCGCACCAGGCCTCGATCCGCAGCCCGGGCGTGAAGAAGCTCAAGGTCACGCAACGCGTGGAGTTCGAGATCGAGAATCGTCCCGAGGGATTGACCGCGACCAACATCCGCACGCTCGCCTGAGGCGAGCCTCAGAGCAGGCGATCGAGCAGCGGGTCGAAGCGGTTCGAGGCGACGCAGTCCCAGCCCGCGGAGTTGAGGTGGATCTCGTCGTGCCAGAAGGTCGTCGGCTCGAGGCTCTCGGGATCGGCGACCGGCAGCGGGCCACCGGGCGCCTGGAGCGGCCGCAAATCGAGCACGAACACGCCGTGCGCTTCGTCGTGCAATGCGGCGAGGCGCCGGTTGAATTCGTCGATCACCGCCGCGGCGATCTGTTGCTGCTGGGGCTGCGTATAGCCCAGCGGCGTGAGCTTCTTCCAGATCCACGGGCCCACCTTGATGGGGAAGTCGATCGCCGGCGCGTCGCGGGGCGTGACGTGGCAATAGCCGTGGAGGATGACCGGTGAGGCGCGGCTGGGACCCCCGTCGCGCGCCGCGATGAGCTTGCGCACGTGCGCGAGGACGTCGTCGTAGATCTGCGCGGCGCCCTCCTGCGTCACGGCCCGCAGCACGCTCGCAAACGCTTCCCTTTGGGTTTCCGGCGCGGCAGCGCGCCCCGCCGCGGCGCGCTTCACCTCGCGCGTCACCAGCCCTACCAGGTCCCCGATGCGATCGATGAGGTCGTTGCCGCCGGCGCTGAGAAGGATCGCCTCGACCTCGATCGGATCCTCGCCGTCGCCGCCCGCGAGGATCGCGCGGAGCTGGGCGAACCGATCGCCCTGCGCCATGTTCTCCGCGGTGTCGCCCACCATCGAGATGTCGATCGCGACCGTCTTCTTCGCGGTCGAGATCGCGTCGACGAGGTTGCGCGAGCCGCCCACGAGCGGGAGCGGGAACGCGAACCACGAGTCGCCGAGGGCCAGCAGCTTCACCCGGTCGTCGTAGTCATGGGTCGCGATGACCTCGAGGATGCGGCGGTTCGAATAGCTCGCGACCATCACGCGGCGGGTCATCGCTCTCCTCCCCGGGACGCTGGGGCAAGTCTACGCCGAGGACGAGCTCCTCGAAGGTCGGAAGGCGGGCGCGATGCCGCGGATCGGTGGACATGGCTCGGATGCTAGGCGTGCCGACGAGCGTCCGGCAATCGCGGGATTCGGCAGGCCAGCCACGGAGAATTCGACAACGGGGGAGGGCCGGGGAGAGGGTCATCGGAGCCTCTGCCTGGAGCGTTGTGTGTGAAGCCCCAAAGTTCCCATTTTCAGACTTGTGATCCATTGGATCGATTTCCCGATCCATTGGATGAGGTCGGCAGAAATGCAGCGTAGGACCCACCTTCATACACGATCGAAGAATCTCGCCAAGGCGCTCGCGACCATCGAGCAGGCGCGCCGCGGCAATCGAACCTGCGAGGCGAAGCCCATCGACGTGGTGGCCTTGCGCGGCCGCATGGGAATGACCCAGGAGCTTTTCGCGCGGCGATTCGGATTCCCGGTCGCGACGCTGCGACATTGGGAGCGAGGCGATCGCAAGCCCCGGGGCACCGCGCGAGTGCTGCTCCACGTCATCGCCCACGATCCGCGAGCGGTCCTCAGGCGCTCGGCTAGCGCGTCAGCAAACCGGCGGCCGCTGCCTCCCACCCGGGTCTCCTGCTCGAACGCGTGCGCCATCTGCAGCACGCCGAAATCGTCGCGATAGCGCCCGACGATCTGCAGGCCTACGGGAAGCGGCGGATCGTCGCCGGTGAAGCCCGCGGGCACCGAGATCGCCGGGTGGCTCGTCACCGTGACGTAGTACGCGGTCTTCATCCAGTCGATGTAGGTGGCGAGCTTCACGCCGTTGATCGTGTCGACGTAGGGTTGTGAAGCGGGAAACGGCGGCACCTGGTTCACGGGCAGGCACAGGAACTCGTAGCGCTCCATGAACTCGCGCATGCGGCGGTAGATGTCCGAGCGCAGCGCCATCGCGCGGGCGATGCGCGGGCCGTCGAGCTTCATGCCCTGCTCGATGTTCCAGACGACCGTGTCCTTGATCTCGGCGCGGTGCTTCTCGAGGAGCGCGCCGTAGCGCTGCACGAATCCCAGCGCGCGCAGCACCTGGAACACTTCATCGGCGCCGGCGAGGTCCGGATGCGCGTCCTCCACGATGCAGCCCAGCGACTCGAGCACGTGCCGCTGCTTCTCCAACACCGCGGTGACGCGCGGATCGACGGGAATGACATCGTCTCCCGCGAGGCGCCCGTTCGACGTGGGCCACCAGGCCACCCGCACTTTCCCGAAATCCCTGCCCAGCGATTTCGCGAAACGGCTGCCCGGCTCGGCGATCGTGATGGGGGATCTCGCATCCGGGCCCGCCATCGCCGAGAACAGGAACGCCGCATCGTCCACCGAGCGCGCGATGGGCCCGAGCACCGAGAGCGTCGCCCACGCGTCGATCGTCGGATACGTGGGAATGCGGCCCGGTGTCGGCCGGAAGCCCACGACGTTGTTGAAGTTGCCGGGATTGCGCAGACTTCCGCCCAGGTCCGAGCCGTCCGCGAAAGGCAGCATGCCGCACGCGACCGCCACCGCCGCGCCTCCCGACGATCCGCCGCAGGTCTTCTCCAGGTCCCACGGATTGCGCGTGGTGCCGAACACCGGGTTGAACGTCTGGCTTCCCGCGGCGAATTCCGGCGTGTTGGTCTTGCCGATCGTGATCACGCCCGCCGCCGCCAGCCGCTCGACGAGGATGTGGTCTTCGGTCGGAACATTGTCGCGATAGATCGGCGAGCCGTACGTGGTGCGGATGCCCCGGGTCGCGATCATGTCCTTGTACGCGATGGGCAGGCCCGCCGTCGGCGTAAGGTCCGTCGAGCGCCGGCGCCGCGCGTCCAGCCGCTTCGCTTCCGCGAGCGCCATCTCGGGCAGGAAGGTCACGATCGCATTGACCTTCGGATTCACGCGCTCGACCTGCGCGATGAACGCCTTCACGAGCTCGACCGCGGAGACCTTGCGATCGCGAAGCAGGCGCGCGAGCTTGCGCGCCGGGAGGAAGACGGTGTCGCTCATGAATGGCTCCGTGGGGTCTGCGCAATACTGCCTCAAAGCATCATTTCCCACCTTCGCGGGTAGGGTCGCGCCATTGACTTTCCGCATTGCGATTAACTATTGTGAACCCAGAAACATAACGAGTCGCGGTAAAGGGAGGTCCCATGCTGCGCAATCCCGCCGCTTTCCTGTGCGGTCTCCTCCTCGCTTGCGCCGCCCACGCGGGTCCGCTGTGGTTCGCGGATTCCGACGGCATCCACCGCCTCGACACCGACACCAACGCGGTCACGCTCGACATCCGCCAGCGCGACGACGTGCAAGCGCTCGTCGTCGACCAGAAGGACGGCTCGCTGTGGGCGCTCGCGTCGCACGCGGTTTCGAAGTACGACGCGCACGGCGCCACGCTGCTGCAGGTCGACCTGAACAGGCTGGCCCGCGGCTTCTTCGCCGCCCAACGCCTCGCGCTGGATCCGAGCGACGACAGCGTCTGGATCGCCGGCGGAAACGACGCATTCCACCTCGACTCCACGGGCCACCTGCTCGCGGATGCCGACTTGCGCGACGGAGTCCTCGACATCGCCCTCGCGCAGGACGAGTCCCTCTGGGTGCTCGGGCGCAACACGGTTTCGCGCTACTCGCCCCAAGGCGCGCGCCTCGGCCGCGACGACCTCGACGGCCGCGTCGACCAGGCGCAATTCCTCGCCATCGACGACGCGAACGGCTCGATCTGGCTCGCGGGCCAGCGGCGCGTGTTCCAGGCGCCGCTCGCGCTGCCGCTGCAGGTGCGCGTCACGCGATCCATGGACGAGATCGCCAGCGCCATCGCGCTCGACGCCGCGAGCGGCACGCTCTGGGTCGCCGGGCAGTCGTCGCTCTTCGCGTTCGGCAAGGACGGCGCGCCGCTCGCGAACATCGATCTTTCCCGCCGCCACCTCGGCGACTTCCAGGTGCTCGATTTCGACGCGCAGAGCCAGGCGCTGTGGCTCGGCCACGAGCGCGGCCTGAGCCGCTTCGACAACACCGGGAAGTTCATCGCCACGGTGCGCGCCTCCGTCAAGGTGGTCGCGATCGGCGCCGCGCCTTCGGGCGTCGTCCCGGTCGTTACCCTCGTCTCGCCCACGAGCGGCGCCCTCACGCGCAACGCCTTCATGCCGATCCGCGTGCATTACGACGCCTCGTGCTTCGGGCAGCCGTGCAATTTCCCGCCGAGCACCTTCGCGGCGTACGTGCTCACCGCGACGCTGAACGGGCAATCGATCGGCGCCGCGTTCCAGTTCGACCCGGCCACCAACGACGCCGTGTACACCCCGACCACGCCCTACGCCGAGGGCGTGAACAGCTTCACCGCCTACGTGACCGACGGCTCCGGGCGCCGCTCGCAGCCCATCGCGTCGCAGTTCACGGTGGACACCGTCGCGCCGACGTTCGCGAACGTGACGCCGGCCGACGGATCCGTCTTCACCGCGCCCGACATCACGCTGCAGGGAAGCGTGGACGACATCCTCGCGAGCGTGCTGCTGGAGAGCTTCAGCGGCGCGCCCTTCACCGGGCCGAATCCCGCGGGCCAGTCGTTCAGCTACGGGATCACGCTGAAGCCCGGGCCGAACTCCTTCCGCCTGACGGCGACGGACCCGGCCGGGAACGTGAGCACGCTCCCGCTCACCTACGTCTTCAGCTCGCTCACGCTCACCATCACCAGCCCCGCGAACGGCGCGACCATCGACGACACGAAGGTCACGGTGACGGGGACCTTCACCGGGGCGGCGACCGCCACCATCACCGTGAACGGCGTGGCCGCGACGGTGAGCGGGACGACCTTCAGCGCCGCCGGCGTGCCGTTGCATTTCGGCACCAACACGCTCACCGCCTCGGGCGCGAGCCCGGACGGGGCGCACGACACGAAGAGCATCACCGTCGTGAGCACCGCTCCGAGCATCGCCATCACGAGCCCGGCCGACGGCGCGACGATCGACGCCGACAGCGTGCTCGTGCGCGGTGCCATCCAGGCGGTGGCGAACTCGGGCGTCTCGGTGAACGGCGTCGTGGCGTCCGTCGATCCGGCGAACAACTTCCTTGCCGTCGTGCCGCTCGCGCCGGGCGCGAACACGCTCACGGCGAAGGTGACCTCTGCGCGCGGCGCCAGCTCGACGCAAAGCGTCACGGTGAACGCCTCCGGCGTGGCGCCCGCGATCGCCGCGACCGCGGCGCCCGTCACCGGCATGGCGCCGCTCACCGTGGTCTACACGATCAACAATACGACTGGAGCCGACGCCACCTTCTTCTTCGACACCCAGGGGCCCTTCACCGCGCCGGCGGGCGCGGCCGTGTCGCTCTCGGTCACGTATCCCGAGGGCGTCTTCACCGACTCGATCACGGTGAACGGCGGCGCTGCGCAATCGTTCGTGATCAGCGCGACGAGCGTCGCGTCGCTGGATGCGATGCTCCAGGCGCTGTGGCACAACGTGACCGGCAGCCTCGCCGCGGGCGACATCGAGGGTGCGCTCGTGTATTTCGCCCCCGGCATGCGCGACTCGTACCGGCAGGCCCTGAACGACATCGCGCCGGCGCTGCCCTCGATGTTCGCCGCCTTCCCGCCGATCAAGGCGACGTCGCTCGCCGCAGACGGCGACGCCGAGTACTTCGTCTCCATGACGCGCAACGGCAAGAAGTTCGGCTACTTCCTGTACTTCATGAAGGACGGCGATGGCATCTGGCGCCTTCACAACCTGTAGCCGGGTGATGGCGGGCGCCGCGATGGCGCTCTGCGCGTGCGCCGCGGTGACGGCGCAGCCCGATCCGCGCGCGGCGATCGCCGGGCGCGTGGTCGACGCCGCGACCGGCGCGCCCATCGAAGGCGCGGTGGTGATCGCCACGTGGCGCGCCGAGGTGCCCCCCACGCCGGGCGCCATCGCGATGGGCATCGCGGTGGGCGGGCACGGCGGCGCCGAGCGGCGCACCGCGTACGTCGCCGAGGCGCTCACCGACCGCGAAGGACGCTTCGCGATCCCCGCGTGGAGCGCCGCGGAGCAGTGGTACCCCGGGAGCCTCACCTCGGCGAGCCCGTCGATCCGGTTCCTCGCGCCCGGCTATGCGCCCGCCTCGGCGACGCTCGGGTCGTGGATCGCGGGGCACGGCAGCGAGCTCGAGCCCGGCATCCGCGGCCCGCGCGTGATGGTGCTCTTTCGCCCGGGAAAGGCGCCGAAGCAGGACCTCGGACGCGACGTCTCCGGGCTCGCCGTCCAGAGCGCGGATGAGGAGCAGCAGGAAGCGCTGCGCAAGTTCCAGGCGGGACTCGAGGCCGATGCCACCGAGGCGGACACCGCGCGCGAGCGCGCACGCGCCGCCCAGCGCGAGGCGCGCTCGCTCGTGAGCGCCGAGCTGCGCAAGGCCAACAAGGAGCACAAGCCATGAACGCATCGAAGCGGACGATACGCCTCGCCCTGTGCGCCATCCTCGCCGTGCTGCCGCGGGCGGCGAGCGCCTACGAGACGCCGGTGCACGCGCAGATGACCCGGTTCGCCTTCCAGCAATCCGTGAAGGACCGCGACTTCCTGAAGGACCTCGCCGTGCCGCACATCTTCGACGCGGACGGCAACCTCCTCACCGAGCCCATCCTCGGCAACGGCGCGCTCGGATGGGCCATGTACGGCAGCGTGGCCGAGGACAACTTCACCCGCTCGCTCAACCACTTCTACGACCCGCTCGCGCCCGCCACGAGCGCGGGCCTGTTCGGCGCGTTCCAGTCGGCGCCCGACTGGGCCTTCAGCACCAGCGCCAACCCGACGTATTCGCTGCCGGGCACGCGCAACTCGCTCTACAACGCGCTCACCAACACCGACACGATCGTGCGGCCCAAGCAGCTGCGCGACGCGTTCCGCGGCGTGGGCCAGTTCACGCACCTGCTCCAGGACATGGCCCAGCCGCAGCACGTGCGCAACGACGACCATTTCTCCCTCACGGAGCAGTTCTATTACATCTTCCCCGACTACAGCCGTTACGAGAAGCGCACGCTCTTCCTCAACGACAACGGGCAGCTCAACTTCGGCGGCTACCCGAGCGTGAACCTGCCGACCTACCGCAGCTACTGGAACACGGGCGACGACCGCGGCCTCGCGCAGGCGACCAACCTCAACTACGTGAGCGAGAAGACGAACCTCGACACCGGGCGCTACGCATCGCCGCTCGGCACGCTGCTCAACGAGGAGGTGATCCCCGAGGTGCGCGACGTGGTGGGCAACCTCATCGACACCAACGTGACCGTCCAGTACGTGAGCTACACGTACACGGACAAGTACATCAACTCGCCGGTCGTGAACGACCGCCTCTCGACGTATTCGCTGTTCGATTTCCAGCGCATGCAGATGACCGGCAGGCACATGTACACGCTCTACAACACCAACCACGACCGCTACGCGCAGCTCCTCATCCCGCGCGCCGTGGGCTACTCCGCCGGGCTCATCGACCGCTTCTTCCGGGGGTCCCTCGAGATCACGCCGCCGGACGAGAACGTCTACGCCGTCGTGGACCACAGCACCATCCACCAGACCGACCCGCTGGGAGGCTTCGTCGGCTTCGGGAAGGTGAAGCTCAAGGTGCGCAACGCCTCGCCAAGCGGCGAGCAGCTCACCGGCGGGAGGCTCGTCGCCGTCGCGAAGTTCCACCGCAACGGCTGCTACAAGGACGACCTCACCGGGGAGTTCAAGCCGCCGCTGCAGCCCGCGTGCCCCAACTACCGCACCGACACGGAAGAGATCGTGGTGTCCAACGCGTTCGACAACCAGGCGCTCGACTCCGCGAATCCCACGCCGTTCACGTTCACGTTCGCGCAGCAGATCCCCATCAACGCCACCGACCTCCAGATCCAGGTCGTCTACCGCGGAGCCCTCGGCAGCGATCCGGACGAGGTGGTCGCGGGCGCCGTCGACGTCTTCGAGCCGACGTACCTCGCGATCTACAACACGACGGACCAGATCCTCTTCAACGGCACGTTCAAGGACACGACGGACCCGTCCCTCCTTCCCGCCCTCGACACGAACCCCCAGGACGGCGTGATCGACACGCAGTACGACCGTACAAACCTCGACGTGCGCTTCGGCTTCACCGCCCAGTTCACCGCGACGCCGCTCGCGACCGTGATCGGGCTGCCTCCGGCGCGCTACTGCCGCGTGGCCATCCTCACCGACCACGATCCTTTCCCGTCGCCGATCGAGTCGGACGGCACGGCGTTCGGGACATCCAGCATCCACCAATTCCCGCCGGTGACGGCCCAGATCGATCTGCAGCAAAACAGCTATGTGATCTCGGAATTCGAGCCGTTGCGCGGCGTCCAGCAGTGGGACAGCCTCACGCTCTACCGCTACTTCGGCTCGACCAGCACCGGGGATCTCGACACGCTGCCGGACCTCACCGCCAAGACGCCGTTCGCCATCACCACGCTCAACTTCTGACCATGGAGCGCGCTCGCGTTACTGTCGCCATCGCCGCGCTCGCTCTCGGCGCGCCGGGCGCCCTCGGCGCCGCCGAGGTTCCCGCCACGGTGGAAGGCCCCGACCTCGCGGGATGGATCGTGGACGCGAAGACCGGCAAGCCGCCGCTCGTCCAGGCGGTCGTGCATGCGACGTGGGTGCTGCGCGCCGAGGTGGAGCTCGCCAAGGGCGGTAAGCGCACCCGGCGCGTCGTGAAGGAGATCGACAGCGTCGTGGGCGGCCGCTACTACGTCGTCGATTGGAAGCAGTACGTGGACATGCGCGGCTGGAAACTCGTGCCGGGACTGGACCCGGTGGTGCGCATCTATGCACCCGGCTACCGGCGCGTCGTGATCGACAACGCGGCCGTCGCGAAGGGCGGAAAGCGAGTGCCGGTGAATGCGGCGGGCGACAGGGAATGGAAATGGGTGGCGCCGGACAAGGCGCAGGCGCTGGAGCCGCTCCCGCCCACGCCCGGCGCGCTCGCGGCCGAGCTCGCCACGTGGCGGCGCGACATCGACCGCGATCTCGCCGCAGTCCCGGCACGCGAGCGCGACGCGGCGATTCGCGAGCGCGAGAAGCTGCTGCTGCTGTTCGATCGCGAGTGCCGCTCGCTCACGCCGCAGCCTTCGGCCTGCTACGCCGCCGATTCGCCGGTCGGGCGCTTCGTCGCCGAACGCAAGGCGGAGCGCGCGAAGTACCTAGTGATCGAGACCCCGGGCGGGCCGCCGCGCAAGTTCACCCTCGAGGCGGCCGCGACGCGCAGGCCGCGCGCGCAATAGACCATCACCGTAGTTCAAGCGCCATTGAAATCGGGCGCCCGGCACCCATTTGCCGCCCATGGGCCTCCTTCTCGTCGCCGGCCTCATCCTGCTCGTCGTCGCCTGGCTGGTGGCGGAGCCCTTTCTCGTCGAGCGGCGGCGCAGGAAGGTGCGCGCGCGGCCGTTTCCCCCGGCCTGGCGCGAAATCGTCGATCGGCGCGTGCCCTATGTCCGCCGGCTTCCCCCCGATCTGCGGCGACAGCTCGAGCAGCACATCCAGGTGTTCCTGGCCGAGAAGTCGTTCGTCGGCTGCGCGGGCCTCGCGATCTCGGACGAGATCCGCGTCACGATCGCCGCGCAGGCCTGCCTCCTCATCCTCAACCGCCGCACGCACTACTTCCCGAACCTCCTCCAGATCCTCGTCTACCCGGGCGCCTTCGTCGTCGAGCGCGTGCGCGCCGAACCCTCGGGCGTGCTGCAGGAGCAGCGGCACGCGCTCTCGGGCGAGTCGTGGACGCACGGCCAGGTCGTGATCTCGTGGGAAGACGTCGTCGAGGGCGCCGCCATCCCGGACGACGGCCGCAACGTGGTGATCCACGAGCTCGCGCACCAGCTCGACCAGCAGAAGGGCTACGCGAATGGCGCGCCGTGGCTCGGCCGGCGCGATCGCTATCCGCGCTGGTCGCGGGTGATGAGCGAGGAATACGCGCGGCTGCAGTACCAGGCAGTGACGGGCGAACCCTCGCTGTTCAGCCATTACGGCGCGACGAGCCCGGCGGAATTCTTCGCGGTGGTGTCGGAAGTCTTCTTCGAGCAACCGCGGGAGCTTGCCGCGATGCATCCCGCGTTGCACGAAGAGCTCCGGACGTTCTATCGGGTGGATCCGTCGAGCTGGTAGCCGGTGAGAGGCGTACAAGGCGTACAATGGAGGTGCAGGATCGTCAAGCGGTTAAGTCCCTGATGGGGCAGTCAATTCCTCCTTGATCGTCGTGACCCGTTCCGGGTCGGGTGCCGCCCGGAAAATCGATCGAGAAGGAAATCCATGCAAGTCCCCAAGCGCCTCCAGCCGCTGGTGGAGGAAGGCGTCATCGACGGCGTCGTGCGCCAGCTCATGAGCGGCAAGGAAGCCACCGTGTTCGTCGTGCGCGCGGGCGGCGAGACGCGCTGCGCCAAGGTGTACAAGGAAGCCGACCGGCGCAGCTTCCGCCAGGCCGTCGACTACACCGAGAACCGCAAGACCAAGAACTCGCGCCAGGCGCGCGCGATGGCCAAGCGCACGCGCTTCGGGCGCGCGGCGCAGGAGCGCGCGTGGCAGAGCGCCGAGGTGGACGCGCTGCATCGCCTGGCCGCGGCGGGCGTGCGCGTGCCCACGCCGTACAACTTCCACGAAGGCGTGCTCGTCATGGAGCTCGTCACCGACGGGGACGGCAACGCCGCGCCCCGGCTGAACGACGTCGAGCTCTCCGCGGACGAAGCGCGCGACTTCCACGGCCGCCTCATCGCCGAAGTCGTGCGGATGCTCTGCGCGGGCGTGATCCATGGGGACCTCAGCGAGTTCAACGTGCTCGCCGGCGCCGACGGCCCGGTGATCATCGACCTGCCCCAGGCGGTGGATGCGGCGGGCAACAACCACGCAGCCGCGATGCTCGAGCGCGACGTCTCGAACCTGCGCAACTTCTTCGGGCGGTGGGCGCCGGAGATCCTCGCCACCAACTACGGCGACGAGATCTGGGCGTGCTACCAGGCGGGGGTGCTTGCGCCCGCCACGCCGCTCACCGGGCTATTCAAGCGGGAAGAGAAGGCCGTGGACCTGGAAGGCGTGGTGCGTGAAATCGGCGATGCCGAGCTGGAGGAAGCGGCCCGGCTCCTGCGCATGCAGGAGTAGCGCTACCGGTATCCCGCCGCCTGCAGCTCGAAGAGCTCCGCATATCGTCCGCCCTGCGCGAGCAGCTCCTCGTGCGTGCCGATCGCCTCGAGCAGTCCTTCGCCCAGCACCACGATGCGATCGGCCATGCGCACGCTGGAGAAGCGGTGCGAGATCAGCACCGCGGTCTTGCCCGGCGCTCATCTCCTTGAAGTGCTGGAACACCTCGAACTCGCGCGCGCGTCGAGCGCGGCCGTGGGCTCGTCCAGGATCAGCAGCTGGGCGTCGCGCATGTAGGCGCGCGCGATGGCGATCTTCTGCCATTCGCCGCCGGACAGGTCGATGCCGCTGCGGAAGCGCTTGCCGATCACCTGGTCGTATCCGCCGGGGAGCTTCGCGATCACCTCGTCGGCGCCGCTGCGCTCGCGCCGCGGCGCACGATGCGCTCGCGATCGAGCGCCGCGTCGATCCGCCCCACGGCGATGTTCTCCGCGGCCGTCAGGTGGATAGCGCACGAAGTCCTGGAAGATCACGCCGATGTTGGCGCGCAGCTCGAAGAGGTCGTACTCGCGCAGGTCGTGGCCGTCGAGCAGGATGCGGCCCTCGTCGGGATCGTACAGGCGCGCGAGGAGCTTCACGAGCGTGGTCTTGCCCGCGCCGTTCTCGCCCACGAGCGCCAGCACCTCGCCCGCGCGCAGCGTGAACGTGAGGTGCCGCACCGCCCAGTGCTCGGCGCCGGGATAGCGGAAGCCCACGTCCTCGAACGCGAAGCCCTCGCGGACCGGCTTCGGAAAGGGCAGCGCATTGGGCGGCGAGACGATCTCCGGCTCGATCTCGAAGAACGAGAAGAGGTCGTCGAGGTAGAGCGCCTGGCCCGCCACCGATCGAGAAGCCCATGAGGAAGTTCTCGAGCAGCGTGCGCAGGCGCCGGAACGAGCCCGCGAGGAAGGTGAGCGCGCCGATCGCTGAACTCGCCGTGCAGCGTGCGCCACACGATGTACGCGTAGGCCACGTAGTACGCGCTGGTGCCGATGGCGGTGAGCAGCGCTGCCCCATCCCGCGCGGCGCAGCGCGAGGCGCCGGTTGGCCGCGAAGAAGCGGGTCGCGATCTGCCGGTAGCGCTCGATCAGGAAGGCGTTGAGGCCGAAGATCTTCACTTCCTTCGCCGTCTCGACGCTCGCGGCGGTCTGGCGCACGTAGTCGAGCTCGCGCTGCTCGGGGGCGCGCCGGTAGTTGAGCCAGTAGGCTCTGGGCGTTGAAGTACGCCTCGCCGATGAACGCGGGCACGAGCGCGACGGCCATCAGCACGAGCAGCCACGGCGCGTACCAGAAGAGCCCCGCGCCGAAGCTCACGATGGTGACCACGTCCTGCGCCTGGTTGAACAGCTGCCCCATGAGGCCCATGCGGCCCGGCGGCCTGGCGGCGCGCGCGCTCCAGCCGGTCCTGCAGCTCGCTGTCCTCGAAGTCCTCGAGGTCGAGCGTGGCGGCGTGGGCCATGAGGCGCAGGCTGGTGACGATGCTGAAGCGCTCCGAGAGCAGCGAATCGAGCAGCGACACCGCGCGTCCCAGCAGGTCGGAGAGCACCGCGAGCACGAATTCGAGGGCGAGGAGCGCGATCGACCGGATCGAGGATGCCGCTCGCGAGCCATTCCGAGAGCGTGTTCCCGGCGGGCGGCGCCTTCGCGATGCGCACCACCGCGTCGATGATGAGCGCGCCCACGTAGAGTGTCGCCACCGGCAGCAGCGCCCGCGCGAGGCGCAGCGCGCCGAGCGCGAGCGTGATCGCCGGGGCTCGTCTGCCAGACCAGCTTGAGGAACGGCGGGATGTTGCGCAGCGCGCCGATGCGCTCGCGCATGGATTGCGGGATCGCGTAGTTGCGGGGCATGCCGCTACTTTATATGTTCATACGGGGGCAGCGTGGACAGCCGCGGATCGTCCACCGGCCCGCCCGCGGTGAAGTGGTACAGGCTCTGCCACTCGCGATCGGAGATGCCCAGCAGGTCGTGCATCTCGTCGTCGAAGAAGCAGCCGATGCCGGTGGCGCGAATGCCGGCCGCCTCCGCCTCGAGGTAGAGCACGTGCCCGAGCATTCCGCATTCCCAGAAGAGATGGCGGTAGCGCCACGGCTCCGCCATCGCGGCGCCGAAGTGCGCGAGCATCCCGAGCGCGAAGCACGAGTCCGCGGCGATGTCCTGGTGGCAGCAGATGAGGCGCGCCGCGGCGCGCAGGTCGTGCGGCAGCAGCAGGAAGAGCGGCAGGTGCTCGGGCCCGACCTTCTGCCAGAGCCATTCCGGCCGCATCGATGCCTTGAGGCTCGCCATGGCCGATGCGTCGCGCACCAGGATGTAGAGGCCCGGCTCGAGCCCGTCGACGCGATGCACCATGAACGCGGGATGCACCTGCGGCGGCGATGGCCACGCGTTCCACGGCGGCGTTTCGGCTCGCGGCAGGAGGCATTCGAGCATCGCGAAGAAGGCCTGCGCCTCGATGCGCGTGACGCCGTCGAAATCCACGGCGCTGCGGCGTTGCCGCGCGATGTCGGCGAACTTCATGGGATCACCGTCGCGCGCTGGACCGCATCGATGTCGGGCCAATCGCACATGCCCTTCACTCAGCCGGTTCGCATGCCCTTTCCACGCCGCATCGCGCATCGCCGCGCGCAGGCGATCGAGGTCGGGCCGCGCCTCGGGATCCCCGATCCACAGCAGCGCATCGGGCGCTTCACGCTCGGCGGACGCGAAGTCCTCGTCGCGATCGAGCCCGAGCAGGGCGGCGACCACCGCGTCGGAGGCCGACGCGACCATCCGCGCCTGCCAACCCAGCGCCGCGGCCGCGTACGCCACGGCCGCGATCGCATGGCCGCAATCGTGCTGGCAATAGCGCCACGCGCGCATGCCGTACTTCCACGCTTCGCGCCAATGGATGGAGCTCACGCCGACGAAGAAACCGGGAATGGGCTGCGCGTGCGCCGCGCGCTGCTCGAGCGCGTGGTCGCGGCTCACGTAATGGTGGAGACCGCCCGGCAATCCCGCGATCGGCGCGCAGAGGAGATAGGCCTCGGTCGGATGCAGGTTGCCGCTCGACGGATTGCAGCGCAGCGCCCAGCGGTTGCCGCCGAAGGATTTCCACGCCGAGAGCCCGAAGGCCAGCTCGAAGAGGGTGGCGACACTTGCGAGCTCGATGGGCGCGGGCGGCGGAAGATTTCCGGCGCGCACGTCGTCGTACCGCGTCGCGAGCGTGTCGGCCGCGAGCGGCAAACGAACGCGCGGCGCGCCCTCGAACGTGCGAAACGGATCCGGCTGGTTCGCCCAGTCGAGCGCGCCGGGCCCCGGGGCGTAGCGGGCGAGGCGATGCTTGCTGCGCTCGTGGTACTCGAGGAGCGAGGCTACTTCCTGCGGCCGTGGGAGCCCTTCGAGGCGGACGGCTTCTTAGCGGGCTCCTCGACCCAGCCGCCGAGCGTGCCCTTGACGGGGCAGACCTTGAAGGCCGGGCATTTCGGGCATCCCACCGCGATCGCGATCGGGCAGATCTTCATCGTCGTTCCCCTGGGTGATGGGCGGGATCCATCGTACGCCGATCGCGCCCGGCTCTCCCTCTCCCTTGGGAGAGGGTCAAAGCACCAGGAGATGCTTCTTCTGTGCGCCAGGTACCGCTTCGATCGGGATCGATCGGTCGAACGTGACCAACCGCCCGCGATTGCGCACGGCGAGCGCCAGGAGATAGAGATCGCTCAACTTCCGCGGGCCATGGATGCGCGCCGGATCGACCACGCGGGAATCCAGCAGGCTCACCTCGTCGGGCCAGAACGCATGCAACGCGTTCGCCGCGGCATCCGCGAGCCGCTCCACGACCGCGCGAACCGGCAGCGGATTCGGATAGCCCGGATGCGACATGACCCGAACACAGCCGTTCTCGGTGATCGGGCACGAAGCCCAGCCTTCCCGCGCATTGGCCGCGAACCACTGCGTGGCGGGCGCGTGGAGCGCGTGATCCGCATCCAGCAACGCGATCAGCACGTTCACGTCCAGCAACGAGCGCATCAGTAGGCGTCGTCTTCGCGCAGCCGGTCGATGAGCTCGTTCGTGACGATCCCTCCGCGCTTCGGGAACGGCCGCAGCCCGTAATGCGCCCGGGGCTCGGCCGCGCGCGGCGCGGGCGCCTGCGTGGGCGCGGTCAACGCGGCGCGTGCGAGCTCGGAGATCACCTCGCCGGCGGTCTTGTTCTCGCGGCGAGCCCGCTCCTTGGCCGCCTGGAGCACGTCGTCCGCGATGTCGAGGGTCGTGCGCACGCATCAGATGTTAGTGCATCGAACATCAGATGTCAATCGAGGCGCTGATCCGATCGCGAAAAAAAACGGCGCGAAACCCCCCGCGCCGTTCCGTACTTCTTGTGTTGCAGACTCAATGTAGGCGCTCCGGCGCCGGCTGTCGGTGCGCTGGCACACATGGGCCCGGGACCCGCTCCAGCGCTACTTCCTCTCGATCCTCCGATCCGGCACGAACCAGATCGCCGCCACGAGCACGTAGAGCGCGAAGGCGAGCCACCACCGCACGAACGCGAGCGGAATCGCCACCGCGTAGATCGCGACCGAGACCTTGCCCTTCGTATCGCCGCGCAGCGACCGGGCGATGAGCGACTCCTTGCCGTGGATCGTCACGAGGCAGCGAGTGAGGAGCACGAAGGCAAGCCCGGAGAACATCAGCACGACGCCGTAGAGCGCCACCGGCCAGGGCGCGAAATGGTTCTCGCTCATCCATCCCGTCACGAAGGGAACGAGCGAGAGCCAGAAGAGCAGGTGCAGGTTGGCCCACAGGATGGAGCCGTTGATGTGCTGCACGGCGTGCATCAGGTGGTGGTGGTTGTTCCAGTAGATGCCGACGTACACGTAGCTCAGCACGTAGGCGAGGAAGACCGGGACGAGCGGCGCCAGGGACTCGAAGTCGGTTCCGTGCGGCACCTTCATCTCGAGCACCATGATGGTGATGATGACGGCGATGACACCGTCGCTGAAGGCTTCGAGGCGGGTCTTGGGCATGGGAGGGGGCTGCGTGAGGGTAGCGAGTGTGGGTATCTCGAATTGCGGCTTTCGAGAGGGTAATCCATTGGATCGATTCCGCGATCAAGCGGCACTGAAGTCCTCTCCCGTGCTACTATTCGTGTGCAGGATCGTCAAGCAGTGAAGTCTCAGTCTTCCATCCCGTGCCGCGTCCGCGGCGTCGTAGTGGCAGTCAATTCCCTCCCCTTGATCATCGTGACCCGTCGCCGGGGTCGGGCTTCGCCCTGGCAATCATAGGAAGGCAATTGAACATGGCTACCGGCATCGTCAAGTTTTTCAGCGACTCCAAAGGCTTCGGCTTCATCACCCCGGATGCGGGCGGCAAAGACATCTTTGCGCACCACACCGAGATCCAGATGGACGGCTACAAGTCGCTCAAGGAACAACAGAAGGTGGAGTTCGAAGTGCGCGACGGCCCGAAGGGTCCTGCCGCGTCGAACATCCGCATCGTGGAGTAATCGGCGGGCGCGCTTCGGCGCGCACGTCGTGAAGCAAGAAAGGCCCGGGCGACCGGGCCTTTTTTGTTTTCTCCCTCTCAAAACACGAACTGCACGATCAGGATCGTCACCAGCACCATGAACGGAAGCGCGAACCACACGAGCTTGCCGAAGCCGGCGCTCGCCGGAGCTTGCGGCCACCCGGGCTCGAGAAAGCCGAAAGTGGCGCCGCGCCCGGGCCGCCACTCGAGGCTCCAGAACAAGCCGGCCGCGAGGTACAGGATCGATGACGCGACCAGGTTGGCCGACCAGGTCATCGGATAGCTCGCGTCACGCAACAGCAGATAGAGGTCGTAGCACCAGCTCGCGGACAGAAGCCACGCGCATGCCGCGACGAACGCCTGGGAGAGCGACGCCCTGCCCCGGATCGCGAGATACAGCGTGCCGACCGCCCACGGCGCCGTCGCGAAGGTGAGGATCGCCATCATCGCCGCGTCGAAATAGTCCCACGTGGGATCACCCGTGTATGGCGCGATCAACGTGATGCCCGTGGCGGCAATGGCGAACGTCGCCAGCTTCCAGGGCACGGCGAGGCCTCGCCAGTACGCGCGTTTGCCGATCGCATGCGCCCTGGGATCGCGCACAAACAGGATCGCCGCGGCGACGCAGCTCGCGATCCAGGCGAGGAGGTAACCCGTCATGATCGGATCGAGCGGGCTCATGCGATGGGCCAATGACTAGGACGGGGTGAGGATAGCGAGTGTGGGTACCTCGAATCGCGGTTTTCAAGAAGGTAATCCATTGGATCGATTTCGCGATCCAGTGGGTCAGAGGTCACTCCGAAGACCGGCAAGCGTCGCAACCTCGGCACGTTCCCCACGCTCGACGGGAATCTCCCACCATCGCATCACGGTAGCAGCGCCCGAAGCTGCGGAATCAGCGCCGCGATGCCATCCGTCGCCGCTACCCAGACCTTCCTTTCGTCGACGACGCCATACTGGTGGGCAAGGACGTTACGCATTCCGATGATGCCTTGCCAGGGAATCGTGCGAGTGCGCGCCTGCATTGCGGGCGAAACGTGGCGCGCCGCCTCGCCGATGTTCTCGAGCAACCTTTCGACGGCCAGGTAGGTCCGTTCGTCCTTCATAAATGCCGCGTAGTCCAATCCGGCAGTCAGGCGCTCGATTCGACGGGCAGCGTCGTGCATGTCCCAAAGGTATGCAAGATCCCGCTCATCGGGCTTCATAAATCACCCGCAGATCGGCCAGGATGGCCTTGCGCCGGTAGGGGTTCTTCAGGACCGCCGGCGGCACGAGGTCGACGCGGCGGTGGCCGAACAGCGCCGAGAAGTCGCGCTGCATCGCAGGGAAGTCGAAGAGCGACGCGCGGCTTTCGGGACCGAATTCGACGAGGAGGTCCACGTCGCTGGTGGACTTCATTTCCCGACGCGCCGCCGAACCGAACAGGCTCAGCTTGCGCACCCCGTACTTCCGGCAAATTCTCGCCAGCGCGCCGGGAGCCGCCTCGATTCCAGAACGCGCCGCGACTTCATAGGCGGCCGAGGAATCGTGGACGGCGAATGCAGGCGTTCGGGCCCGAGCACGCCCGTGCACGGGCGCCGACGACGGTGCCGATCTCCCGACCACTTGTTTGGCAATGCCGCAAAGCTCCGCGAAAAGCGGCGATTCGGGATTGGACTGGTAGTGCTTCTGCGTACCTACACGCCACGTGGTCACAAGACCGCTCTCCTCGAGCCGAGCGAGCTCGCGCTGCACCGCTCCCGAGCCCGCACCGACACGGGCGATCATCTCAGTAGCGAAGAAGCTTCGTTCCGGCTGCCCGAACAGCAGGCCGAGGACCGCCTGCCGCGTGCGCGAAAAGAGCGCGTCGGCAAGGCTTGCCGGACGCCGCAAAGACGATCTTTTCGATATACCCATTTTGAGTATGTTACTACCCATTTTGGGCATGCTCAAGGGTCGGGGTGAGGGTCCTGCTCAAACATGCAGATAGCCCGCACCATTCTGTCAAATATACTTGACACAGAGTATGGTTTGTCATATACCATGTCGCATAACACAGACAAACCAAGGGGTTTCCATGTCCTTCCGCGAAAAAACCGCCTGGATCTCGATGCTGTCGATGGCGGCCATCTACGGCTTCTACTTCTGGTCCGTCATCCACGCCGGGCCGCATGCCGGCGGCTTCCGCTTCGGCGGCCTGCTGGAGACGATCGTGGCGCTCGTCGTCGTGCAGGTCGTGCTGATCGTGGCCGTCGCCATCGTCTCGCCGAAGGATGCGAAGGCGCCGCGCGACGAGCGCGACAAGCTGATCGAGCTGAGGTCCATGCGCGTGGCCTATTCGGCGCTCGCCACGAGCGTCGCGCTCGCCTGCTTCTTCGCCGCGTTCGATCCGCCGATCCTCTTCAACGCGAACGCCCTGCTCTTCATCCTCGTGACCGCCGAGATCCTGCGCTCGGCGTGCCAGATCATCCAATACCGGCGCGGCGCCTGACATGGGCACGATCCGAAACGAGATCCGGCGACTGCGATTCGAGCATGGAGAGATGACCCAGCAGGAGCTGGCCGAGAAGATCGGCGTCACTCGCCAGACCGTGAACGCGATCGAGCTGGGGAAGTACTCGCCGTCGCTGGAGGCCGCTTTCCGGATTTCTGCCGTGTTCGGGAAGCCGCTGGAAAGCGTGTTCCATTATTCCAAGGACTGACGAGGTTGTTGCGGAGAGATACGCCGCGACGGATGACCGACCACCCAGCCTTCTCGAATGCCTCGAACCTCGTCGCCAGCCGCTCACAATCTGGGCCGAATCGAGGAGCTGCTGCTCGGGAAGCCCGGAGACGGCGCATCGTCCGCCGTATGCGAAAGTCACTGGCCTCGCCGGCGTCGGGCTTCGCCTGGCAATCATAGGAAGGCAATTGAACATGGCTACCGGCATCGTCAAATTTTTCAGCGACTCCAAGGGTCCCGCCGCGTCGAACATCCGCATCGTGGAGTAATCGGCGAGCGCGCTTCGGCGCGCACGTCGTGAAGCGAGAAGGGCCCGTGGACCGGGCCTTTCGCTTTTGGGGAGAGGATCCTCGAACGCCCTAGTCTGCTGGCGCGCGTGCCTTTTGTTCTCAACTAATGAGAGTTGCGCAAATTTCGTTCCAAGCCAAACGATGCTCGTAATCCAGATCTGCATCTGTCTCTACTAAAGTCGTGTACTCAAACACAAATGTGTTCGCCGACCTTACGAGACGAAGATAACGTCGAATCGTCTCGAGAAGGCTGTCGACGATGATTTCGCAACCGTTAGCTCGCTTGAAATCGCTCTGCAGTTTGCGGATGATTTCACGATCGGAAGAAGCGGTGCCGGCGGTGCCAAGGATAAAGTACCTTTCGACGGAAGCAGTCTTGATTTTTTGGATTGCTTCACCTACGTCGTCACGCGAGATAGGTACTTCGAATTTCACCTCGACCGCTTCAAATGGTTTTTCACCGTAGTTTACGTCCACATCCCCTACGGACCCGCTTTTTCGATTCGCTGTCTTCATCCTTTCCAAAGGCTGCAGCGTCATTCCTTCATATCGCGCGATCGTCCCAATAATGCATCGATACATTGCATATATTGCCAATTGCGGAAGCCGCGGCGTATTTCGGCTGTATCCCTTGTGAAAATGCGCTTGCAGTACTTCGATAATCTGGTCAATAGTCAGATCCTTTGGCTTCTCTAATGCGACCTTGCCCCGATTTCGCTGCTCAATTAGCCGCGTTAGTAAAACGACCGTGACGGCCCGGGCAACCGATGTGCCGGATGCCTCCTGAACTCGATTTACTAGCTCAACCATATCCAAGCCTGCATTCTTCGGATTGGTCTTTAGTTGCAGCCCGCGCAGATACTGACTCGCGAATGAAAATGTTTGGCTAAGCCAGTGCGTTTCTACGTTATAGGGCAAGCTCTTTTCGTGCAGGAAGGGCACTGTCGCTGCCGCGTCGAATGTTCTTGCCGAAAAGCCGCCTGGCTGATCCGACTTATGGCTGCGAATGTCTTGGGCGGGATCAAGACATTTGTAAGAGCAAAGCGTTAGTGCTACACCGCGCGCCGCGTGTTTCGTGTCGCCTAGACGCTGTGCAATGTCAAATGTGTCAGCCCCCAAGATAGACCGCAAGGGTTCATAGTCTTTGGACGTATGAGCAGCCTCCGCCACTTCGTACAGCTCTAATAACAGTGCGCGGAGATCGGATGGCGCGAGCGGCGTCGGCGCAGATGACATAACTATTGCGGGGTTGCGTTGAGCCGGCGGGATCTGTCAAAACCTATCTGCTGCAGGCTCATGCCATGAGCCTGCATATCAATACGCTTGGACCACTTTGGCCCTTCCATAAATCGGGCCAATCGCTTAGCGAGCTTATCTTGGTCAAGGATTTGGCATTCCCAAACAACCAACACGTTCCAACCGGCTTGCCGCAAAGCCGCGACAACCCGTCTATCGCGGACTCGATTGCGCGCGAATTTGGGCACCCAGTATTCGCGGTTTGTTTGCGGTGTCTTCGTTAAATGGCAGCCATGTTGGTGCCAAAAGCACCCATGAACCAAGACCACCTTGCTTCGGCCTGGGAGAACTATATCGGGTGTGCCGGGAAGGTCACGACGATTGACCCGAAAGCGATAGCCGAGGCGAAAAAGCACTTTGCGGACAATGAGTTCCGGCTTTGTGTTCGCCTTTTTGATTGCGGCCATCGGAACGATGGGCTTCATTAGTCAATGGCTACTAACGGCTTTACAGGGTGCCAGAACGGATGTACGATGGATACACGTTGTGTATCCATTCCGCCTATGTCATTCAAGACCTCAGGCCTACGCATTCGCATCGATCCAGAGTTACACCGTGATTTCTTACGTGCCTGTAAGGCTGCTGATAGACCAGCGGCACAAGTTCTACGCGATTTCATGCGTTCATTTGTAGATGCCAGTCCCTCTGCGGCGCAAAGACAACTGTTTAACGATCAAGAAAACCATTCAGAGGTGAAACAGTGAACGAAGGGAAGAGCGCAGCAGCAATCAAGACGCTTAGTTTGTTTAGCGGAGCCGGAGGTCTCGACATTGGGTTTCATCAAGCCGGCTACCAGATTGTCGCATGCGTCGAGATAGAGCAAGCGTACTGTGCCACGCTCAATGCGAATATCGGCGAACAACGGTACTTCGGAAATAGCACAAAGGTGTTTTGCGAGGACATCAACGAGTTCGACCCGACGCCCTTTTGTGATGCCGGCATTGAATGCGTGATTGGAGGGCCGCCTTGTCAGACTTTTTCTGCGGCCGGTCGCCGATCAGGCGGCGTCGTCGGAATCAGGGACATGCGAGGACGACTGTTTCGACGATACTGCGAATCCTCGCAATATTGCAGCCACGCGCGTTTCTGTTTGAGAACGTGTACGGGTTGACTGGCGCAAATGGTGGCGCATCGTGGCGGACGATTGCGCGCGCCTTTGGAGAACTCGGCTATACGCTTGCTCCGAGGTCGTCGATGCGGCGGATTATGGTGTACCGCAACATCGAGAACGTCTATTCCTGGTCGGAACGAGAGGCGGAGAATTCGAATTCCCAATGCCGACCCATGGCCCGGATTCAGCGTCTGGACGGCCCCTGGTCTCCGGTGTTTGAGGCAATAAAGGACTTGCAGGACGACTCCGAGCCTTATCATCCGGGCGTTGGTGGCCTTTACGGCCATTTGCTCCCTGACGTGCCGGAAGGCCTCAACTATGCATTTTTCACAGCAGAGATGGGTCACCCGAAGCCGCTCTTCGCGTGGAGATCCAAGTTCCACGATCTGCTCTACAAGGTAGATCGGAATCAGCCTTGCAGGACAATCAAGGCACAGCCCGGCAAGTTTACGGGACCATTCCATTGGAAAAATCGGCACTTCAAACTCGAAGAGTTGAAGCGGCTTCAGACATTCCCGGACGACTACGACATTAAAGGCAGCTATGGAACGATCGTCGAGCAAATCGGCAACTCGGTTGCTCCTAGGCTAGCGTTCGTACTTGCAACATCCCTTAAGGAACAATGCTTGCGTTCCAATGGAGCGCTTACTTACATGGCACGCCCGTTCGGCTTTCAATCCACCTTCCGGCAGCGTCAACGCGACCGCACTCACCATTTCAAGGCAGTTGCTCGCTCGCAAATCGCCCAAGCCGCCAACTCTTCAGGTCAGAAGAGCGAAGCGACATTGAAACGTGAGGTGTACTACGTAGCTGCCACCGGAATGTTCTCGCAATCCACAGCATCCTCAAGCGGCGCCGTTCCGCCGATACTAGCGCCGGGCTATACCATGTTTGCATCGTGCGTGAAGGTGCACATCTGGAGATGCTTTCCGTCGTTCTCGAACACAAGAACGGCGTCTCAAAGGCGTAGTTACTATCACCGGCCTCAAGAAGTACCTTAAGACGCTTGACACAGCAACGTGCCGGTTTAGTTTAAAGGGCCAGAGGACTTGTTTTATGTCTGGTCCGCGATCGAACGCGCACTGGTTTCACGTTCGGAGTTCTTTACACTGATTGACGTCTACGGTCATTATGCAAATCGTGGCGATACAGTACGCGTAACCACTTCGTTTGAAGACGTGACAGTCACGCCTATGCTTCGTGCGCTGATGCATTACGGACGTTCTGAGAATTGCGGAGAGTTCGAACAATTTCACGTCATTGCACGCGAACTCAACATGTCTGAACAAAGCTTAGTGAGAGCCGTTCAGCGCCTTAGAGACTTGCGGTTTGATTTGCGTACCGACGAGACGCATCCAATCATTAGTGACGGCCAGCTTCTCTGCACCTACCCGTTTCCGCTGCTGTCGCCAAAGGCTATGGTTGGAAGCAAGATTCAGTTATTGCAGCGGCATTTCGAGGAGCAACCTTTCTCATATGCAGTATCAGCCGCGTAGCGGATCGTAGTTCCACCAAAGGGTCATGCTCAACCAGTTCGCCGTGTGTGTCGTAGCGACTCGGCCGCTTTCGCGTTGCTACATACGCAGCCCTTGACCTCCCTACATACAGATTCTCACATAGGCGCGTCAGGTATTTCCCCGCCGACTACCTCGCCCAAGCTGCTGAGACGAAGCCTCGGCACCCTCCACTCCGCGTTTTGGATTGCCTCGAACAAACGATCGACAACGCCGGACTCGGAGGCGAAGGTGCCGAGATGGAAGCTCGCGCGGTGAGCTACCCAGCGGTCGATAGTAGCGCGGACTTAATGGATGTTCCAGCGTGGGGATCAAGAGAGGGACGTGGAACAGCTCAAGCTCTAGCCGTCTCGGGTAGGCGGCTTGGTGGAGAGGCTCGTCTTGCGCGCCTGCTCGCCAGAACATGAGATCGAGATGCACGCGGTGCAGGTGGTAGGAAAGCGCCACTTCTCGCGCAAAGTCCTGGAACTGTCGATGGAGCGCGGGGGTCAGCGCCTTGATTGTATGCCACTTGGGGAGCCTGCCTCCAGCTTAGCACGTTCAGCCTACTGCCAACGTGAAAATCGAGCGGCAGCTCGAGCCAATGCTCGATCCGCGTCAGACCATACTCCCGGCAAAGGAACCGGTTGTAGGCGGCGTCCCGGAGAAAGATATTGAGAAGCTTCCTCGCCAGTCCCCAGTTCCGGGCGCGAGCAGGCAAGGCCGCCATCAGCTTGCGCGTCTCCACATCGAGCGTTCGATCGAAGTGCCGCTCCGTTCCAACGAATTTCGAGAGCTTCAGCTTGGCGAAGTAAGCGCGTGCAGCAGCGGCTGCGGTGCCGGATCGGCCTTTCCCGCGAGCGGTGGAAGCACCTACCGCCACGTTGGCCGTCCTCTTCTGCATGTAGGAAAGGAAAGATCTCTTCTTCACTCGTCGCAATCATCGTTAGGGCTTCGTCTGCCCATGCTACCGTTACGGCGTTCACGTCAAGTTTCCACGAACCGGATGAAGCTCCTTTTCTTGCTCGCCTTCCTTGTCAGTGCTGCGCTGTTCGTGGCATTCGCGAGGTCCGAATACGAGAAATGGCTCTCACGGCACGAGCAGTATCGACGGACAAAGCCGCTGACGGAAGCGGAGCAAGTCCTCTACTGGCGCCTCCTCGAGGCGCTACCCGAATGCGTGGTCCTTCCTCAAGTCACATTCAGCAGATTCATGCGTCCTCATCCGACGACTCGAATCCCGCTCGACCGTTACGTCGCGATGCGAAATCGGGTTGCTCAAAAGTCGATCGACTTCTTGGTATGTCTCAAGGACTTCACGGTCGTCGCGGCCATCGAATTGGATGACGCGAGCCATCGGTCCGACCGAGATGCCGCACGAGACGATCTGCTGAGGAGCGCGGGAATCGAGGTCCTCCGCGTCCACGTGCGCGATATTCCCTCGGCCGCCCGCTTGCGAGAGCTCTTTACAGCGGCGCGGCCGAAAAACTAGTAAGCGCCAGAGAATAACGTTGCGCTCTGTTCAATGCGCCGCCACCGGCACGTTGGCGTCCCGTGAGAGTAACGCCCCCAGGCGCCGCCTCTATGCGCTCTTGGCGAGCATTGACGAAGTCTGGAAACTCAATGGCGCTCTTAGGTACCTGCCCAATATCGTGGCGATCCAAGAATGCTTGCCGCTGCACCGCATCGGGATACGCCGACGTCACCCATTCGGATGGAATAGTGTCCCTTTTGGCGAGATTTTCAGTACCTTCCAAGAGCTGCAAGTTGGGCAACCGGTCACGCGCGATGAGGCAAGCCTCAATACAGGCGGCGTCGCAGCCGGCCTTTTCTAGACGTCGCCGCTGCAACCAACTCTTCGGAAAAGAAGTGATCGATGTGGTGAAGCTGTCGCACATCGATGAAGGGATAAAGGATTGATAGCAAAGGGAATAGGCGGCGATCTCCATATTCCATTTCCAAGAGATCTTCTATCTCCTCTGGCCCAAAATCCAGCGATTTGCCGCGCCCCGCCATGGCTTGCTCCAGCTCTTCAGCGGAAAAGTTCCTGTGATGCTGACTTATGACATCGCGCAATACTGTCAGCAGCGTGTCCAGCCCGCTTCCCCAAACGCCTGAAGACTTCAGGAGGGATCGAATCAACCAACTCCTTATCGTTTCTCGGTCCTTTGCATTCGATGGATGAGTCAGCCAATTCTCGGGAGGGCTGCGCTTGAAAGGTAATAGGCGATTGGCAGCAATGAGCTATCGGCGCGAAGGGTCTGCTCGCTTAGGCCGAACGAAGCAGCGACCCCAACAGCAAGAGTTACAGCGCGGCGAACCTCCGTCCATTCCCTCTCCAATGTCCCCATATTTGCGCGATTGAAGTTCTCGACCTTGAAGCCGACGCTCGCAATATCTGCAAGCATGAGACCCGCCTTAAGGACAAAGTCCTGGGACAGATTGAATCCGTACCAATTCGGTTGATTTCATCTACGAGCCCTATGAATCTCTTGGCGCGCGTCCAATTGTGACCATTGTGCGACGGCTATGCTCAAGAGAAGATCTGAGTATGAAAGCACCGTGCCGCCGGAATTCATTCGAATGAATATCCGCAGCACACGATCAAGATTTTGGCTCTTCTCCGTGTAGAACGTTAGGTTTGGAACAGTGTGAACCACGTTATAGAGGCGGTGAAGCGTATCGCTCGCTCCGTTGAATCGCTCGCCTTCACTTCCAAGATTTCTTTCTTGCAATTTCGCAAACAACCACTGGGATAGACGGAAGATGTTACCGATGGCAAGGATATCGCTCACTGGATACCAGAGCGCCGTCATGTCAGTTGACGCCTTCTCCGGCTTAGAAACCGAAACGATAGGCGTCCCCCTCATCGTCTTCGCCTCGCGCTGCAAACAGGTCTAGGTGGAGAACCCTTCTTGGAAACGCGTTCGGGTTTGTCCGCCACTTATTAGGCGCTTTCGTCGCCATCGAGCCGCGCAGGCCAATATTCAGCGCGGTAAGCCTCTGCTGTCCGTCGAGGACGGCAGTAAGCTCGCGATTCGGCAATGTCCCTAATTCTGGGCAGTGGGGGGCATCTCGCTCGTGAAAGTTCTGGACGAAACCGAAAAACTTGAAGTCCGCACTCTTCTCTGGTTCCACCTTCCAAAATAGGAAGGTCCCAAAGGGATATCCCTGCATCAAGCTATCGAACAGCCGGCAGATTTGCTCGGCCTTCCAAACAAACTCCCTCTGGATAGCTGGCAATACGTACAAGTTCTTGCTGATATCTTCGAGAACTTCCTTAATCGTCAAGCCTGACTGATACACGCGTCACCTCCGTGGCTACTCGGCAGCACCGTCTCCCAGCGCGCGGACACACCGCCGGGAAATGTACGTGTTCCTCGAATGCGATAGCAGGCGGCTATCCTCGCTACTTCTTTGATTGTTAGACCGGATTGGTACACGCTCACCTCCTCAAGTAAACGCCCAGCTCCGCCGATCTTCGTCTTCACTCAATTGCTAGCGAATTCCCACCATTGTCTTCAATGAGTCAATGGTCAGGAGCCGGCTTCCACGGTGCAGCATTGCATGGCAGTTTGGACAGACTGGACGGAGATCCTTAATAGGATCGATCTTGTATTTGTCGTTGCGGAGGGCGGCCGGAGTCAAGTGATGGACATGAATGAACTTCTTGCCCCGACTTCCATATCGCTCCAAACGATACGGCGCATACGCTGCATCGGTAACCATAATGCCTCACGCATGCCTTGCGGGGCGGCCGGTGATCGCTCAAAAGCATTCACACGTACTAGCCGTCTCGCGCCTTCGGCGTACCCCTTGCCCGGTTCCAATTCATCCGGATAGATTGGGTCACGCTTTGATTCCGTCTTGGCAAGGCGCTTGTAGTGCCCAAGACGCTCCTTTGCAATGGCGATTTCTTCCGGTGTGAATAAGCGCCGGAACTTCTTCCTAAGGATAATCGCCTCGACCGTGAGCTCAGGATGACCCGAAGCTCAGCAGTGCGTCGAGACCCGCTCTTTGGTTCGTGGTTCGAGGGCGCAGCATCTCCTTCGCCCTAGCGAGCCCCCCTTGCTTCCTGACCGCTTGAAGAAACCGATTTGCCCAGTAGCCAGTCGTCTTGCCAGTCTGATAATAGGCGTCGATAAACGCGGCAGTGAGTTCCGTTTTCAAGTTCATCGCGCCCCTTTCTGACTTGTCAGGAGTGATGTTCGCACTTCGCTCCCTGCTTGCTCTTCTTTCCCCTAGCCTTCGGTTCCAACTGGCCACCCATGACGAGGCGCTTCGCAAGCTTCGCGTTGCCCCGATCTGGAAAGCGTGATGGCGCCATCGCCTTCACCCCGGAACGCTCGTGGCGTGACTGCGCGACATCTGGCTCGCGCGCCGCTGAATTTCGGAGCGCAGTACGACCGGCTTCAGCACCTCGACATCCGGCCCGAACTTCAGAATGTCCATCAGCAGCTCTGTCTCCGAGCTGAACGGCACCTCGAGCACGTAGCTCCCATCCTTCTCCCACCGCGCGCGCTGCTTCGGATGCCACTCCTCCATCGCCACATACCTCGCCCTCTCCGGCGTGAACCGCAGCGTCGCCCATTGCACCTTCTTCCCTGAGAAGATCCCGTACCCGCTCGCGAGCACCGCATCGAGCTCCGCGTCAGGCACGTCCCGAACCTTCCCCGGCACCATCTCGACATCGCGCATCGCATCGAGCGCGAACGTGCGCAGGTCGTTGCGCAGGTGGTCCCACGCATCCAGGTACCAGTTGTTCCGGTAGTGCACGAGCCGCTGCGGCGACACCTCGCGCGTGGTGGTCTCGTCCTTGGTCCGGTTCCAATAGACGAGCTTGAGGCGCTTGCGGCCGAGGACCGCGGAGGCGATGAGCTCGAAGTGCTTCGGCTCGTGGCGGCGCGCTCCGAAGGGAATCACGCGGATCCTCTTGCGCACCTCGTCGAGCGAATGGTCGCCCGTGGAGAGGAGTGCGGCGAGCCGGGCCTTGAGCGGCTTCACGTGCGGGCCGAGGAGCGCGGGCTCGAGGCTCTCGACGAGGTGCTCGAGGGTGAGGAGCGCCTGCGCCTCGCTCGGGCTGAACCACAGGCCCGGCAGCTCGTACTTCGGCCCCTTGCCGGCCCGCCCCGCCTCGAAGCGATAGGCCTCCTGGTCGCGGTCCCACACGATGGGCGCGTTCAGCCGGCTTCGCATGTACTCGAGGTCGCGCTTGAAGGTGGCGAGCGAGACGCCGAGCTCCCCCAGGAACTCGCCGACCTTCACCCGGCCGCGCGACTGCAGCATCTGGTCGATTTTGTAGAACCGTTCGGTGCGGTCCATTCTTGTGAGCTTCGGCTGGGCCCCCGCATTCGCGAGGGCGACGGCCGGGGCGTGCGCTCCCATGTCCATCGCGCTTGTCGCCCCGGTTGCCCGGAGCGTTCCTCCATGAAGAAAGCTCGGAGGCTATCTCCCGGGAAGCTCGCGCGGTGAGCTACCCTGCGGCCGATAGTAGCGCGGTCTTAACGGATGTTCCAGGCGGGAGGTCAAGAAAGGGGCGGGATGGGCTCATGCCATGAGCTTCGACCGGGATATCGTGGGGCAGCTACCGTGATGGGCGCGAGATGGCCGCCGCGCAGACCGTTGACAGTGGTTCCTCGGTCATTCCTCATCAAGGAGCGCACCCATGAGCCCAAGACAGGTCCCACGTCCCGTCGGGCGACGTAGATCGGTGCAACGTATTCATCTCATGCGTGGCGCGAAGAGTCGTGATCGACTCGGACTTCGCCCGGCTCTATGGCGTGACGCACGGAGAGATTCAACGAGGCGATTCCGACGCGAATACGCGCGCCGTTTCCCTGCGGACTTCATGTTTCGGCTTGACCCCCGAGGAGGCCGAAACTTGAAGTCGCAATTTGCGACCTCAAACGGGCCATGGTGGACGAGGCGTGATTGCGCCATACGCTTTACCGAGCATGGGGCCATCATGGCGGCCACATCCTAATATTCCGGAGCCATCCAGACTTCGGTCTTCGTGGTGCGCGCCGTTCGTGCGGATTCGGGAGGCGGCCGCCACGCATCAGGAGGATCTGGCCAAGCGGCTCGACGAGCTCGAGGCGCGAATCGAGAAGGGATTTACACGGCACGATCGCGGCCATTGCCGAGATCCTCGTGGCGACCCAGCGAGCTCATAGGCCGGCCAGCGACCGACGGCAGGCGCGATCGGTTCTCACGCCGTCCGGGCGCTGTCCGACCGGAGGCAAGATTTGAGGTCGCAATTTGCGACCTCAAGTTGTTTCCGGGTGGCTAGGCGGCCATACTCCTGTATGGCCATATCGCCATATCGGGATTCTGGCGGAAAGGAGAGGCGATCTATGACAGCGAAAACGCGCTACACCGATGAGCCCATGGAGGTCGGGCGCGTCCTTGCGGACTTCCTGCCGCCTCCTGAGCGCCTCGCGTTCAAGGAGGATTCGGTCAAGGTGACCATCAGCCTGAGCTCGAAGAGCGTCCGTTTCTTCAAGGCCGAAGCGGCGAAGCGAGGGGTCCAGTACCAGCGCATGATCCGCCGCCTCCTGGATGCGTATGTCGATGCGTTTGGCCCGGCCGGGCCCGCCGCAGCGTTCCGGGGAATCGAAGGCTCCACGCGTCGAACAGGCTCGAGGTCGCTACCGAAAGGGCTCACGGAGATGACAGCGCCATGAAGCTCTTCCTGACACTATTGTTCTTCGGCTCGCTCGCGCTCTTGCTCGCATACGCCAATGCGACTATTCAACGACATCAACGAACCGGGCGGTATAAGGCGATCAAGCCACTTAGCGAGGCAGAACAGGTCCTCTACTGGCGATTGGTCGAGGCGTTGCCGGAGTACGTGATCCTTTGCCAAGTGACGTTCAGCCGGTTCATGCGGACCGTAGGGCGCATGGCTTTCGGTGAGTACATGGCGATGAATAATCACATCTCTCAGAAGTCGATCGATTTCCTCGTCTGCCTCAAGGATTTCACGGTCGTCGCAGCGATTGAGTTGGACGACGCGAGCCACCGATCGGACAAGGACGCCGCTCGTGACGAGATTCTAAGGAATGGGGGTATCGAGATACTGCGGGTCCACGTCCGGGACATTCCTTCAGTCCCAAGGCTGCGCGAGCTCTTCACGACCGATGGGCTCTATGTCTAAGGTCGCAATTTGTGACCTTAGCGCTCTGCGAGCCTATGCGGCCTTCTTAAACGAAAACCGCAACTCGTGTCCGATCGCCCCCGCAGCCTTGATCAAGGTATCGAGTTGGACCGAGGTACAAAGGGGATCGAGTACGCGATCGAGCTGCGAGCGGCTAGTGCGCATGCGCCGCGCCATCTCGACCTTGGAAATCCCCGCTTCCGCCATGCCCTCGACAACCGCTTCAGCGATCGCTCGTTTCACCGCCGCCGCATGGACCTCCTCGAAGGCTCCTGCGGCACGAAGGAACGCATCGAAGCTCGACCCGCGATGCCTATTGGCCCTGGCCACGCTTCCACTCGCTCCAGCGTGGCTCCGCAAGCGCGAGATCGGCGTCGGGCGTCCTTTGCTCCTTCTTGACGAATCCATGCAACAGCACCATCTCCTTTCCGTCCACCGCGCGCAGCAACCCGCCTGATGCGGCCCGGCTCATCTTCACGTACGACGAAGCGTTGACGTCCGCGTGCTGACTCGTGCCATGCCGACAGGTCCGTGCTGCATTTGCGCGTTCGACCAGCTCTCGGCCGACGTGCCCGAAGCGCAATGTGAAAGCCTCACCGCCATGCTCGGGCTGATCCGGCACGACACGCTTGAGGATTGCGTCGACAAGCGTCTTGCGGCTCACGCCCAAGCCCCTCGGCCGACTTCGGTCATGGATGACGAGCTCAGCGGTCCAGGCACAACGACTTCGCATCGGAATTCGCCCGGGTGCGGACCGGGTTATGCAGGCGCATCGCTGATTCCTAGTGATAGTCGGCTTGCGATCGCCCTTATGACGTGCAACCCATTGTCGTTACTAGTGGTGAGAATACTACAGCGGCACGTACGCGCGGTCAAGCCGAATGGGACCATGAGCGCCCACCGTCATGGCCAAACTGCCCGGATCGCGTCATAGCGGATCGCTTTCCCCCTCGGGAATCGCGAGCCACCATGACGTCGAGCGCCATACCCCGAATTGCACTACCACTCACTCAGCCATTACCCTCACCCGCGGCCCTGGCCGCTTCCACCTCCACCCGATCGCGGCCTGCGCGACGAGCGCCAGCACGCCGTTCACCAGCAGCGCGTGGCGCACGCCGAGGAACGCGATCGAGCTGCCCGTCACGAGCCCTCCGAGCGCAACCCCGCCGCGCATCGCGAGCATGAAGAGGCTCGCGGCCTGGCCGCGCATGTCGGCCGGCGCCATGGATTGCAGGAAGCTGTTCGCGGAGACGTTGCTCGCCGCCATCGCGATGCCCGCGAGCACGAAGAGCATGGGCAGCACCGTCGCCCACGGATCGAGGGCGGCGAGGACCACGACCGCCCCGTAGGCCGCGGCGAAGCGCCAGATGATCGGCCGCCGGTCGCGCGCCGGGTCCACGAAGAGCAGGCCGACGGCGCCGAGCAGGCCGCCGATCCCGAGCGCGCTGATGGCGAGGCTGAAGTGCGCTACGTCCTCGTGGAACGCGTCCCTCACGAGCACCGGGGCGAACGTGATCAACGGGGCGCACAGGAGGTTCGTCACGACCACGGTGAGGAGCGCGCCGCGCAAATCCCGGTTGCTCGCCACGTGCTTCACGCCGGCGAAGAGGCTGCGTTGGTCGACGGCCGCCGCACGCGGGCCCGCCATCCCATGGGGAAGGATCCACAGCGCCACGAGGATGAACGGCACGTACGACGCCGCGCTGAGCGCGAAGCACGCCACCGCGCCCACCGTCGCCATGAGCACCCCCGCGATGGCCGGCCCCACGATCCGCGAGAGGTTGAACTGCGTCGAGTTGAGCGCGATCGCCTGCGGGATCTGCGGGCGCTCGACGATCGACGGCACGATCGATTGGTACGACGGCATCGAAAGCGCGTCGGTCACGCCGACCACGAGCGAGCACGCGATCACGACCCAGATCGGAACCGTGCCGAACAGCAGCAGCGCCACGATCAGGATCGGGCAGAGCATCTGGAACGACTGGAACCAGAGGATCACGAGCCGGCGGTCGGCGCGGTCGGCCAGCACGCCGCCCGCCAGCAGCAGCGCCAGTGCCGGCGCGCCCAATGCGAACGCATCGACGCCCAGCAGGAACGACGAGGCGCCGAGGCTCAGCAGCAGCCAGGGCTGCGCGACCTGCTGCGCCCACGTGCCGATGTTCGAGAGGAAGCTCGCGAACCAGAACGTCCCGAAGCGCCGCGTGAGGAGCAGGCGGATCGAGTCGCGGAAGGCGAGCTGCGGCATGGCGAAGACTCTAGCACCGGCGCGCGCTATGATCGCGGCGTCATGACCATCCTCGTCGTGCTCATCTCCGCCCTCGCCCTCATGGCGGTCCTGCTCATGTTCCTGCGCGGGGTGCGCGCCGGTCCGCGCGAGCCGGAGCGCTACCCGTTCGAGGCGCGCGCGCCGCTCACCGATCGCGAGCAGGTGCTCTACTGGCGGCTACGCAAGGCGCTGCCGGAGCAGGTCATCCTTTCCCAGGTGGGGCTCTCGAGGATCCTGCGCGTGGAGGCGGGCCACGATTTCCGGGCGTGGATCGACCGCATCAACCGCATGACGATCGATTTCCTCGTGTGCCGCCCCGACAACACGATCCTCGCGGTGATCGAGCTGGAGGAATTGTCGACCGTCCCCGGCGACCGCGCGGCCGTCGAGGAAACGAAGGCCAAGGCGCTCGCGAGCGCCGGCATCAAGCTGCTGCGCTTCCGCGAGATCCCGAGCGAGGAGGAGATCCGCGCCGCGCTCAGCGCGGGATGAATATCCGCGCGATCCCCACCAGCACCACGAGCAGCACGATCCCGAGCCCCAGGCTCCACTTGATCAGCGTCTTCTCGATCGGCAGGAGCGGCTCGTAGGCCGCCTCCATCTTGCGGATTTCCTCGGCGATCTTCGGTTGGTTCATGGTCCGTTCTCCCCTTGGTCAGGCCAGCGGGGGCTTCACGCCGCTGAAGAACACCCACGAGATCACCAGCCCCACCCAGATGATGAACCCGAACAGGCACACGATGTACACCATGGCGAGCTTGCCGATGCCTTCCTCCCAGAGCTTGCGGAAGTTCGACATCACGCCGATGGTGAAGAACGTGAGCACGAAGAAGATGCCGCGGAACGTGTTCGCCTCGCCCATCGCGGCCTTCACCTTGCCCATGAGCGCGGGCGAAGCGCCCAGCGCGAGGACGAGGATCACGACGAACGTCACGACGTAGCCGATGATGAACTTCGGGAAGCGGTCCCAGATCTCGCGCGCCCGCGCCTGGTCGCCTTCGCGCACCTCGATGCGCGTGGTCCAGATGTAGGCCAGCACGAACGCCCAGATGCCGATGAAGACGTCGATGAACACCTTCACCGTCGCCGCCGTGCCGAGGATCCAGCCCTTCGCGTAGTTGACGCCTTCGGCGGCGTTGTTCGCGAGGATCAGCGATTCGGTGATCGCCCCGCTCGCCACCGCCGCGCCGTCGGTCTTGACCGAGAGCGCCATCCACGCCCCCGCGACGAGCGGGTCATGGGTGAGGAACGACTGCGCGAGGAACGGCAGGAAGAGCAGCTCGACCACCGCGAAGACGACCACCAGCGACGACACCATGATCGCCACCACCGGGCGCGCGCGGATGGCCGCACCGGTCGCGATCGCCGCCGACACGCCGCAGATGGAGATGCCCGAGGCGAGCGGCGCCGCCCATTCGCGGCTGAACTTGAACCAGGTCCGCGCGACGTAGTACACGACGGACCAGAAGATCAGGTACGCGACGACGATCGAGGCGAGCCCGAGGAACATGACCGACGTCGCGAGGGCCAGCTTCTCCGCCGCCGTCACGCCGAGGAAGCCGCCCAGGATCACGATCGCGGTCTTGACGTACAGCTCCGGGCGCACCGCCTCCTTCATCCATTCGGCGAATGCGGGCATAAAATTTCCCACGAAGAGACCGCCCAGGAGCGCCACGACGAAGCCGCCTTCCGCGGTGAGCTTGAGCGACCACGTGACCCCGAACTTCTTCATGTCCGCGGGCGTGTTCACCGCGAAGCTCGCCCAGCTGCCGATGATCCAGCAGGCGTAGGCCAGCAGGAAGACGGCGGTGAACCCGAGCGCGAAGCGCTTCACGTCGGCGCGCAGGGCCGCGGCCCCCGCCGACATCACGACGAGCAGCACGACGTAGGTGACGATGAGCGAGCCCACGCCCCCGAGGCCCGAGTAGGCCTTCGACGCGGGGGCGAGCGTCTTCGAGATGTCGGTCCAGACGCTCGTGGTCACCACCCATCCGAGTATGTCGGCGCCGACGAGGACGCCCAACGAGAGCACGAAGACGGCCAGTCCGATCCACAACGACAGCCAGTCTTCGCTGATGCCTTTGGCGCTGGTGTTCACGGTCTCCTCCCCAGGGACTGCGACTTTGCTCCGGCAGGCGCCCACCTTATGCCTCGGTGGATCGACGGCATACTACTCCAACAGGTAGGAAACGAGGATAGGGGGCCGGTCACGCGCCCGAAAAGAGCTTCAGCCGGCTTTCCACGGCCGCGATCGCGTGGAAGTCGCGATCGCTCTCGAGAAGCATCACGTCGTGCTCCACGGCGATTCGCGCGATGAGGCAATTGTTGCTGCTGCGCGGCGTCTTCCCTTCGCGCCGGCACGCGGCATAGAGCCTGGCTGCCTCGACATGCGTGTCGATGGGATCCAGGGGCAGGTAGCACATCAACCCGGTGAATTCCCGGCGCCACTCCTCGAACCGTTCCGGGGTGCTGGCGCCCTGGAGCACCTCCTGGAGGACGATCGGCGTCGTGCCGACGAGCTCTTCGCCTTCGAGCAGCGATTCGAGCGTCGCCACCTCGCGGGTCGGGGTTCCGCGCAGGAAGTCGATCCAGACGGAAGTGTCGACGAGGACCATCAGTCGGCGCTGCGGGCCCGTTTGTAGTCGTAGCCGGGCTGCAGGCCGCCGGTTCCCTTCAGTGCGAGGAGCCGGCGTTGCCGCCCGCTCTGGACGAAGTGGCGCAGTGCGACATCGACCGCTTCGCGCTTCGTCTTCACGTTCGCCAGCTTCATCGCTTCGCGCACGAGCTTGTCGTCGAGAACTATATTGGTACGCATATACACCTCACGATGTGTATGCCGAGTGTATCACGGCGGTCGCGCCCATATGCCCCATCTCCTACCTGTGCGGGTAGGGACGTGCGTCCCCGATGCAGACAACATCGCTTCCCTGGGAGTCGCGATGAGCCCTACCGGCATCACCGTCATTTCGCTCTTCGCCGCCGGCGCGGCGGTCGCGGCCGATCGGGCCCCGACCAGCGCCCGCTCCGCCTCGCTGTCCGTGCGCGTGGTGGTGCTGCCTCATCGCGACCCCCGACTCTACGAGCCGATGCCGGCCGAGCCCGTCGTCGATGAACCGCGCCCCCCGCATCTCGCGTTGTCGCGAAGTCTCTCCATCAAGGACAGCTCGGGCGGCGCGCCCTCGCAGGCCGTCGCGTTCACGCACGACGACCCGCCGCCTCCCTAATCCGGCTTCCCCGTCGCCATCAGCTTCGACATGATGTCCACCGGCACCGGGAAGACGATCGTCGAGGCCTTGTCGCCGGCGATCTGGGTGAGGGTCTGCAGGTAGCGCAGCTGCATCGCCTCGGCGCGCGAGGACAGGACCTGGGCCGCCTGCAGCAGCTTCTCCGAAGCCTGCAGCTCGCCTTCGGCGTGGATCACCTTCGCACGGCGCTCGCGCTCCGCCTCGGCCTGGCGCGCGATCGCACGCACCATCGACTCGTTCAGGTCCACGTCCTTGATCTCGACGATCGAGACCTTGATGCCCCACGCGTCGGTCTGCATGTCGAGGGTCCGCTGGATGTCGACGTTCAGCTTCTCGCGCTCGGACAGGAGCGTGTCGAGGTCGTGCTTGCCGAGCACCGCGCGCAGCGTGGTCTGGCCGAGCTGGCTCGTCGCGGCGAGGAAATCCACCACCTGGATGATCGCCTTCTGCGCGTCCACCACGCGGAAGTAGACCACCGCGTTCACCTTCACCGACACGTTGTCGCGCGTGATCACGTCCTGCGGCGGCACGTCGAGCACGACGGTGCGCAGGTCCACCTTCACCATCTGCTGCACGACGGGGATGAGGAAGAAGAGCCCCGGCCCCTTCACCGCCCAGAAGCGCCCGAGCTGGAACACCACCGCGCGCTGGTACTCGCGCAGCACGCGCACCGACCACGCGACCAGGATGATGACGAGGATGACCGCGCCCGTGCCGAAATCGAAGAACATGTCGCTTCTCCTATTCGTCGTTCCCGCGAAGGCGGGAACCCAGTGGATTCCCGCCTTCGCGGGAATGACGCTCGGGGGCCACGTCCAGCGTCAGGCCGTCCATCGCCTTCACGCGCACGCGCTGCCGAGTCTTCATCGGCTCGGGGCTGCGCACGCGCCACGTCTCGCCATGCAGGTGCGCCCAGCCCTCGCCGTGGAAATCCGCGATCACCTCGCCCGTGCTGCCGATGAGCTCCTCGCGCCCGCTCACCACGGGGCGGCGGCGCGCCTTCATCATCGTGCCGCCCACCAGCACGAGGAAGGCCGCGGTGGCCGCCGTGAAGCCGGCGATGATGGCGTAGGGCACGCGGAATCCCGGCACTTCGATCAGGATCACGGAGCCGATCACGAACGCGATGAGCCCGCCGATGCCGAGCGAGCCGTACGTCGGCAGGAACGCCTCGGCCACCATGAACCCGACGCCCAGCACGATGAGGAGCAGCCCCGCGTAATTCACCGGCAGCATCTGCAACCCGTAGAGCGCGACCACGAGGCAGATCGCGCCCGCGACACCCGGGAGCACGAGGCCCGGGTTCGAGAACTCGAAGAGGATCGCGTAGATGCCGATCAGGATCAGCACGTACGCGATGGCGGGATCGGTGATCGCGGCGAGGAAATTGGTCCGCCAGTCGGGCGCCCACGGCTCGATGCGCGCCTGCGCGGTGGCGAGCGTGCGATCGGTGCCGCCGGCATTCACATGCCAGCCATCGACGCGTTTTACCAGCTCTCCCACGTCGCGCGGCACGAGGTCGATCACCTTCTGGTCCAGCGCTTCGGTGGCGGAGAGGCTCACGGCCTCACGCACCGCCCGATCGGCCCACTCGGCGTTGCGCCCGCGCAGCACCGCGAGGCCGCGGATGTACGCCGCCGCATCCTGCACCGCCTTCTGCACGTGCGCATCGGCCGGTGCCGCGGCGCCGCCGCCCTCCTTCGCCCCGCCCTCCTTCGCCGCGCCCTTCTCGGGCTGTCCGGTGCCCGAGGGCATCGGAGAGGCGCCGCCCAACGAGACGGGTGTGGCCGCACCGAGGTTGGTCCCCGGCGCCATCGCGGCGATGTGGCATGCATAAAGGATGTAGGTGCCGGCGCTCGCCGCGCGCGCCCCGCTCGGCCCGACGAAGGCGGCGACCGGAACCGGCGAGGCGAGGATGTCCTTGATGATGTCGCGCATCGAGCGGTCGAGACCGCCCGGCGTGTCCATGCGCAGCACGACGAGCTGCGCGCCTTGCTGCTGCGCGCGCTCGAGGCCGCGATGCACGTAGTCCGCCATCGCCGGTCCGATGGCGCCATCGATGGACAGCACGAGGACCGGTGCCGGTGTCGCGGCGGACGCCACGAAGGCGAAGAGGCAGGTGACGGACATCAGGAGCGCACGCATGGATGCCTTGCTCCCTGGAGACAGCGTCCCCCTACTATAGTCTCCGGCGCATCGCCATGCCCGACAGCCCGAGCATCGCCGCGAGCGCGATGAGCGCCCACTCGCCCAACGTCGGTACCGGCTCCACTCCGCTGCCCGGCCCACCCCCGCCGCCCGGCCCGCCCTGGTCCACCATCGTGCCGTTGGCCGCGAGATCGTCGTCGCCCAGCCCGCCGTCGGTGATGCTGAAGGTCGCGGTGTTGCCCGAGATCGTCGCCGGCAACACGTACCAGTGCGGCGCGGGTTGCGATGCCGTGGGACCGTACTTCCAGTACTGCTCGCCCGCGGGGATGGCCGTCGGATAGGCGATCGAGATCGTCGCGGTGGAACCCGGATCGCAATCGAGCAGCACGAAGTCGAAGAGGCCGAACGGGAACGTGGCCGGTGCGGTTCCGGCGGGCGGGCTCTTCGGGCTGCCGGTCACCGCGATGAAGAACGCCGATTGCAGCGGGCCGTTGCCCTGGGGCGCGAAGGTGCAGGCGGCGCCCCCGCCGGACAGCGTCGCCGTGGCGTCGCCGAGCCCGGTCGCCACCGGTCCGGTGAACGATCTCCATACCGGTATCACGCTGCCCGACGGTGCCGATGGAGGACCGGCGCCGAGCGCATTCGTGGCGATGACGGTGCACGTGACGGCGATTCCGTTGGTGAGTCCCGTCACGACGATCGGAGAGCTCGCGCCGGACGCTGTTCGCGCGCCACACGTGGCCGCATACGACGTGATCGCCGAGCCGCCGTTCGACGCGGGCGCGTTGAACGACACGCGGACCTGCGCGTTGCCCGCGACGGCCACGACGCCGCCCGGCGCATCGGGCACCGTGCCCGGCGTGACGCTCGCCGGCGCCGACGCGGGGCCGGCGCCCAACGCGTTCGTCGCCACGACCGCGCAGCTCACCGTGGCTCCGTTCGCGAGTCCGGTCACCACCAGCGGCGAGCCCGCGCCCGATGCGCTTCGCGCGCCGCACGTCGCCGTGTACGAGACGATCGCGGAGCCGCCGTTGGAGGCGGGCGGCGAGAAGGACACCGTCGCCTGCGTATTCCCCGGCGCGGCGCTCACGCCGATGGGTGCGCCCGGCGGTCCGAGCGGCGTCACGCTATTGGAGGGTGCCGAGGGCGGGCCTGTGCCGATCGCGTTCGTGGCGGTGACGGTGCACGTCACGGCGACGCCGTTCGCGAGTCCGGACACCACGATGGACAGTCCGGCGCCCGACGCGCTCTGCGAGCCGCAGGTCGCCGTGTACGACGTGATCGCCGAGCCGCCGTCGAAGGTGGGCGCGACGAAGGACACGGTCGCCTGCGCATTGCCCGCCACCGCCACGACGGCGGTTGGCGCTCCCGGCGGCCCGAGCGGCGTCACGCTGTTCGATGGCGCCGAAGCCGGACCCAGGCCGGCGCTGTTCAACGCCCTCACGATGCACGTGATCGGAGATCCGTTCGCGAGACCCGGGACCGCCAGCGGCGAGCTTGCGCCCGACGCGAACTGCGCGCCGCACGTCGCGAGGTACGACGTGATCGCCGCGCCGCCGTCCGATGCCGGCGGCGAGAACGAGACCACCGCAACCGAGTCGCCTGCGACGGCGCTCACGCCCGTCGGCGCGCCCGGCACGGTCGCCGGCGTCACGCTCACGGCGGGGGAGGATGCGTCTCCGACGCCGATCGCGTTCGTCGCGGTGACGGTGCACCCGACGGTCGTTCCGTTGACGAGCCCGGTGACGACGATCGGCGACGAGGCGCCCGACGCGCTTTGCGTGCCGCACGTGGCGGTATAGGAGGTGATCGGGCTGCCGCCGTCGGACAGGGGTGCCGAGAACGAGACCGTCGCCTGCGTGTCGCCCGGCGCGGCGCTCACGCCGGTCGGCGCATCGGGCGTGCCCACGCCGATGAAGCGACCGACTCCGATCGGCAGGGGCGCGACCGGGCCGATCGTGTGCGTCGTGACCGTGGGCGCCGTCTGGATCACGGTCACCGTCGCATCGCCGTTGTTGGGCGTGTAGAGCCGGCCCGCCGCGTCGACGTCGATCCCGTCGGGGAAATTGCCCACGCCCACGGTGAGGACGGGCGCGTTCGTCGCGACGCTGAATCCCTCGACCCGGTTGAGCCCGCCCTCGGAGACGTACCAGTTGGTGCCCGAGGGGTCGACCACCACGCCGTTCGGGGCGCTGGACGGCGCGAGCGCGATGGTCCCGATCACCGTATTGGTCGCCGTCGAGACGATGCTCACGCTGTCGCCGCTATTGTTCGCGACATAGAGCCGCGTGCCGGACGGGTTCAACGCCATGCCCTGGGGATTCGCGCCGACCGGGATGGCTGTCACGAGACTGAACGCCGAATTGAGGACGCTCACGGTGTTGTTGCCGCTGTTGGACACGTAGACGCGCCCCGCCGTGCTAGCCGGATTCACCACGATGCCAAAGGGAAACGAACCGGCGACCGTGACCGTGCCCACGATGGTCTGGGTCGGCGCGTCGATCGCGATCACGGAATCGGTGGTGCCGATGGCGACGTAGACGCGATTCGCCGCCGTATCGAAGGCCGCCCCATTCGGCTGCCCCGTGAAGAGCATGCCGCCCACGATCGCCCCGCTCGAGGTCATGACGCTCATGGTGCCGAACCACCATTCCGCGACGTAGACGCGGCTTCCGTCGGCGTTCACCGCGATTCCCAGCGGGCTTTGGCCGACCGTCACGTTGCTCGCGACCGATTGCGTCGTCGTGTCGATGATGGTGACCGTGGTGCCGCCGAAGCCCGCGATGTAGGCGTGCTGGCTTCCCCAGGCGCAGGCGCCGGACAGGGCAATGACGGCCAGCAGCATGCGCATGGGAGCATGGTATGAGGGCCGGTTTCATTTGAAAAGAGGGAGCTCCGGACTTTCCTTGCATCGCGCCGGACGCCGGAGTATTTAGGTATGACAACGCCAGAATGGGGAGGGAGCGTTGAAGGACCCGCTCGTCCACGACGCACTGCGGCAGATCCAGGACATCCTCGCCGAGGAGACCGGCGCGGCTTTGCCCGCCAGCGCCCGCACGCGCGTGGAGAAGGTGCTGCACGGCGCGTTCGGATGCCAGAACGGCGCGGCCGGACGGCCCGACGACCTCACGCACGACGTGACGATCCTGCTCGCGGACCTGCGCGGCTTCACCACGATCACCGCGAACTACCCGGGCGCCACCGTGCTCGCCCTCCTCAACCGCTGCTTCGCCACGATGAGCGAGATCATCTTCCGGCACCAGGGCACGATCGACAAGTTCATGGGCGACTCGATCATGGTGCTCTTCGAGTCGACACCGGACAGCGACGACAGCGCGTCCCGGGCCGTCTCCTGCGCCGTGGACATGCAGCTCGCCATGGAAGGCCTCAACGCCGTGAACAAGGGCCAGGGGCTTCCCGAAATGTACTTCGGCATCGGCATCAACACCGGCCGCGTGATCTCGGCGATGCTGGGCTCCGACCTCTATTCCGAATACACGGTGATCGGCGAGGAGGTGAACCTCGCCTCGCGCATCGAGTCCTTCAGCCTGCGCGGGCAGGTGCTGGTGAGCGAGAACACCTACCAGCGCTGCAACGGCTTCGTCAAGACCGGCGACCCGATGGACGCCTTCGTGAAGGGCAGGAGCAAGCTCGTGGAGCTGCGCGAGGTGCTCGCCATCCCGGCGCTCAACAAGATCGTGCCGCGCCACGAGATGCGCCGCAGCGCGCGGGTGCAGGTGAAGCTCCCGTTCTCCTACCGCATGGTCGTGAACCAGGTGGTGATCCCGGAATCGCGCGAAGGCGTGATCCTCGACATCGGCTACCACGGCGTGCTGGCCGAGGTGCCCTTCGCCCACTCCAACCTGTCGGAGATGATGCTCGACTTCGACCTGCCGCTCGTGGGCGCGCGCATGAACGACCTCTACGGGCGCGTCGTGAAGGTCATGCCGAAGGAAGACAGGGTGTCGGTGGGCGTGGAGTTCACGTCCATGCGCCCCGAGCAGAAGGCCGCGATCCAGCTTTTCGTACAATTGCTGATCCAGGGCACCGAAACGCGGGATTGAATGAAAGTCCTCCTGGTCGAGGATAACGACCGGGTCGCCCGCTTCGTGAAGAAGGGGCTCACCGAAGCGGGCCATACCCTCGACATCGCCGCCAACGGCCGCGACGGACTCTTCATGGCGGCGAGCGAGCCCTACGACGCGATCGTGATGGACCGCATGCTGCCCGGCGGCGTCGACGGTCTCGCCATCATCGCCGCGCTGCGCGAGAGCGGCAACAAGGTGCCGATCCTCATCCTCTCCGCCCTGGGCGACGTCGACGAGCGCATCCAGGGGCTCAGGAGCGGCGCCGACGACTACCTCGTGAAGCCCTTCGCGTTCGGCGAGCTCATGGCGCGGCTGGAGGCGCTGGTCCGCCGCGACCGGCAGGCGGCGGCCGAGACCACGCTCACCGTGGGAGACCTCGTGATGGACCTCCTCTCGCGCAAGGTCGCGCGCGGCGGCCGCGCGCTGCAGCTCCAGCCGCGCGAGTTCAAGCTCCTCGAGTTCCTCATGCGCCATGCCAACCAGGTGGTCACGCGCACGATGCTCCTCGAGCAGGTGTGGGACTACCACTTCGACCCGCGCACCAACGTGGTGGACGTGCACGTGAGCAAGCTGCGCCAGAAGATCGACGCGGGCGCCGACAAGCCCCTGCTCAAGACCATCCGCAACGCGGGCTACATGCTCGCGGCCGAATGAGGCCCGCGCTGCTTCGCTTCTCCGCGTCGAACCTCGCGCTGGGGTACGTGGCGGCGAGCCTGCTCACGCTGGGCCTCTTCGCCACGCCGCTCTGGTTCGCGTGGCGCTCGACCATCGACGCGCGCCGCACGGAGCTGCTCGAGGAGGATGAGCGCCGGCTCGTGGACGTCTTCCAGGCGCGCGGCGCCGACGGCCTCGCCGCGTCGCTCGACGCGCGGGTAGCGCGCGGGCGCACCCTCGGCAATTACTACGTCCTCGCCGATGCCGCGCGCAAGCACATCGCGGGCAACCTTCCCGAATGGCCCGCGGACGTGCCGCAAACGCCCGGCCGCTATCGCGTGACGATCACCGGCGACGGAGCGCCGCGGCGCGCCATCGTGATCTACTCGGTGCTGCCTGGCGGCTACCAGCTCCTCGTCGCGGGCGACGACACGCCCTATCGCCGCATGGAGAACCTCTTCTGGTGGGGCCTCGCGTCCACGAGCGGCGTCATCGTGCTGCTGGGCGCCTTCGCGGCGTGGGCGATCCGGCGCGATTTCCGGCGCGAGGTCCAGCGCATCAACCAGACCGCCACGGCGATCGTCGCGGGCAACCTCAAGCGCCGCATCGAAGTGCGCGAGGACGGCACCGACGACCTCGACGTCCTGGCGCGCACCGTGAACCGCATGCTCGACCAGATCGAGCAGCTGATCGGCGGCGTGCGCAACGTCTCCGACGCCATCGCGCACGACCTGCGCACGCCGCTCGCGGAGCTGCGCACGCGCCTGGAGGAGCTCGCGATGTCGCGGCTGCCGCCCGAGCAGGCGGCGGCGGAGCTGGACACCGCGGTGGGCGACGTCGACCGCGTGATCGGCATCTTCAACGCCCTGCTGCGGCTGGCGGAGATCGACAGCGGCATGCGCCGCTCGGGATTCGTGCGCGTGGACCTGGCGCAGGTCGCGCGCGAGACGGCGGAGTTCTACCAGCCGGTGGCCGAGGAGAAGGACATCGCCATCGCTTGCGAGCCCGGCGAAGGCCTCGAGGTGATGGGAGATGCGCTCCTCCTCGCCCAGGCGCTCGGCAACCTCGTGGACAACGCGATCAAGTACTCGCCGCGCGGCACCACCGTCACGATCGAAGGCGTGCGGCGCAAGGACACCGTGGAGATCTCGGTGCGCGACGCGGGACCGGGCATCCCCGATGCGGAGAAACCGAAGGTGGTCGAGCGCTTCTACCGCGGCGATGCGAGCCGCGCGGCCGCGCAAGGCATGGGCCTCGGGCTGGCGCTCGTCGCCGCCGCCGCGCGCCTGCACGGCGGGCTCCTCAAGCTCGAGGACAACCATCCGGGCCTGCGCGCCACGTTGCGTCTCCCGCCTGCCGTTCCGGCGCATTAACGAAACTTCACGATCCGCCCATCGGAGCGCAAGGCGGCCGCGCCCACACTGTCTCCTGTGCCCCTCCAACGACAGGAGATTTCCATGAAAAGCCTCATCATCGCCGCCGCCGTCGCGGCCCTCGCGCTGCCCGCCTTCGCCGCCGAAAACGACAAGGAAGCCGCGCAACCGCAAGTCGAGAAGACCGCCCCCGCCACGCAAAAAGCAACAGGCAGCGAAGAAAGCCGAGAGCGAGACAGCTCGCGACCGAAGGCATCACGCACGAAATGGCCCGCGTGAGCGCGCGCGACCAAGCCGCCGCAACGCCGCGCTCCCACCGAGGAAAGCGCATCCAGCCTGCGCTTCCAGAACTGGGTGCACGACGAAGACAACGAGTACGGGAACTGAGGCAACGCCGCAAGGCGATCAGGGAGAAAGCAGCACGTCATTCCCGCGCAGGCGGGAATGACGTTGTGCGGGCCTTATAATGGTCGGCTCAATAAGACCATTCCGAGGAGAATCCGCATGCAACGCCTGCTTCGTCCCCTCCTGGCCGCGGCCCTCCTGGCCGTTTCCGGCCTCGCGCTCGCGCAACAGCAGTACATCAACGTCCTCACCGGCGGCACCAGCGGCGTGTACTACCCGCTCGGCGTGGCGATGTCGCAGCTTTTCGGAAAGGCGATCCCGGACGCGAAGGTGTCCGTGCAGTCCACCAAGGCCTCGGTGGAAAACCTGAACCTCCTCGAAGCCGGCCGCGGCGAGCTCGCGTTCACGCTGGGCGATTCGCTCTCCGACGCGTGGAAGGGCAACGCGGACGCCGGATTCAAGACGCCGTTGAAGAAGCTGCGCACGGTGGCCGGCATCTACAACAACTACATCCAGATCGTCGCCTCGGCCGACTCGGGCATCAAGACGCTCGCCGACCTCAAGGGCAAGCGCATCTCGGTGGGCGCGCCGAAGTCCGGCACGGAGCTCAACGCGCGCGCGGTGCTGAAGGGCGCGGGCCTCACCTACCACGACTTCGCGAAGGTGGAGTACCTGCCGTTCGGCGAATCCGTCGAGCTCATGAAGAACCGCCAGCTCGACGTGACGCTGCAGTCCGCGGGCCTCGGCGTGTCCTCGCTGCGCGACCTCGCCACCTCGCAGAAGATCGTCGTCGTCGCGATTCCCGCCGACGTCGTGAAGAAGATCGGCGACCCGGCCTACCTGCCGGCCGTCATCCCGGCGCACACCTACGAGGGCCAGGACCTGGACGTCCCGGCGGTCGCGATCCAGAACTTCCTCGTGACGCGCGAGGGTGTGGCCGACGACGTCGTCTACAAGATGGCGAAGGCCGTGTTCGAGAACAAGGACGCGCTCGTCGCCGCGCACACCGCCGCCAAGGGCATCGACAAGGACAACGCCGTGAAGAGCGTGCCCGTGCCGCTGCACCCGGGCGCGGCGAAGTACTTCAAGGAAATCGGCGTCCTGAAGTAGCGCCGTGGCGAAGAAGGGCGACCACGCGCTGATCGAGGACAGCGGCCCGGCCGAAGCGCCGGACGAGCACTTCGAGGAGCACGGCAAGCAGCGCAAGCTCTCCGGCTGGGGGCTGCGGGCCATGATGGCCGCGGCCCTCGCCTTCTCCGTGTTCCAGCTCGTGGTCGCGGCGTTCAGCCCGCTCTCGAGCCAGGTCACGCGCTCGCTCCACGTGGGCTTCCTGCTGCTGCTCACGTACCTGCTCTATCCCGCGACGAAGAAGGGCGATCTCGCGCGCATCGCGTGGTGGGACGCCATCATCGCGGTGGCGGCCTTCGCGATCGGCTTCTACCACTGGATCTTCGAGGCGGACCTGATCCAGCGCGCGGGCGAGCCCACCGCGATGGACCTCGCCGTGGGCATCGTCGTCGTCGTGATGGTCTTCGAGGCGGTGCGGCGCGTGATGGGGCTGGCGCTCCCCATCATCTGCGGCCTCTTCCTCGCGTACGGGCTCTGGGGCCAGTACCTGCCCGGCATGGTCGCGCACCGGCCGTTCGCGTGGAGCCAGATCGTCGACCAGCTCTACCTCGGCACCGAGGGCATCTATGGCACGCCTGTTCTGGTCTCCGCCACGTACATCTTCCTCTTCATCCTGTTCGGCAGCTTCCTCGAGCACGCGGGGATGATCCGCCTCTTCAACAACGTGGCGCTCGGGCTCGTGGGCGGCGCGCGCGGCGGCCCCGCCAAGGTCGCGGTGATCTCCTCGGGCTTCATGGGCACGATCAGCGGCTCGGGCGTGGCGAACGTGCTCACCGTGGGCCAGTTCACGATCCCGCTCATGAAGCGCTTCGGCTACAGCTCGAAATTCGCCGGCGCGGTCGAGGCGACCGCGAGCATGGGCGGGCAGATCATGCCGCCGGTGATGGGCGCGGTCGCGTTCATCATGGCCGAGACCCTGAACCTGCCGTACGTCGAGATCTGCAAGGCCGCGGCCATTCCCGCGGTGCTCTACTACGTGACCGCCTTCTGGATGGTGCACCTCGAGGCCGGCCGCGCGGGCCTCGTGGGCTTGCCGAAGGACCAGCTGCCGAGCGCCTGGCGCGCGGTGCGCGACAACTGGTACCTGCTGCTGCCGCTCGCCGCGCTCGTCTTCATGCTCTTCGACGGCTTCACGCCGATGTTCGCGGGGATGACGGGCCTTGCGCTCACGGCCATCCTCATCCTCGGCGCGCGCCTTGCCGCGAATCTCGGCGGCACCGCCTTCCGCTTCTTCTTCTGGATCGTCGTGGGGCTCGCGGCCGGCACGTTCGTGAAATGGGGCGTCATGCCGCCGCTCATCGTGATCGCCGTCCTCACCGCGGTGAACTTCGTCGCGAAGGGCGGGCGCGAGACGCTGCACACCATGCGCGACGGCCTCATCGACGGCGCGAAGCAGGCGCTGCCCGTGGGCCTCGCGTGCGCGATCGTGGGCGTCATCATCGGCGTGCTCACGCTCACGGGTGCGGCGAGCAGCTTCGCCGGGTTCATCCTCGAGGTGGGCGCGAAGAGCCTCTTCATCTCGCTCTTCCTCACGATGGTGGTCTGCCTCATCCTCGGCATGGGCATTCCCACGATCCCGAACTACATCATCACGAGCTCCATCGCCGCGCCCGCGCTGCTCAAGCTCGGCGTCCCGCTGCTGGTCTCCCACATGTTCGTCTTCTACTTCGGCATCATGGCGGACCTCACGCCGCCGGTGGCGCTCGCCGCGCTCGCCGCCGCCTCGATCGCCAAGGAGTCGTACATGAAGATCGGCTGGAAGGCGACCCAGATCGCGATCGCCGGCTTCGTGATTCCGTACATGGCGGTGTACGACCCGTCGCTGATGCTGCAGGGCGGCCACTGGTACGACACCGTGTACATGGTGTTCAAGGCGCTGGTGGCGATCGGGCTGTGGGGTGCGGCGGCGATCGGCTTCCTCCAGGCGCCGCTCAACTGGACCGAGCGCGTGATCTGCGCGGCGGCGGCACTCCTTCTCGTGGTGGCGGTCCCGCTCACCGACGAGGCGGGCTTCGCGCTCGGCGCGCTCTTCATCGCCTGGCACTTCTTCAAGGCCCGCCGGCTCGCCGCCACCGCGGCATGACGCTGCTCTGCCTCGCCGCCGCGGCCACCGTCGTGTCGCTCGACGCTCCCGCCTTCACCCTCGCGTGGAACCACTCCATCGAGCACGTGCGCTGGGAAGAGGACTACCGCGTCGTGGGCCGTCGCCTGGAGCTGGTCGAAGCGCGCGTGAAGGGCTCGGCCGCGGGCATGGAGCCGCCGCCCGATGCGAAGCTCGCGAACGGCTGGTGGCACTACGCGCCGAAGGACCGCTGGCACGACGAGCTGCGCCTCGCGCGCTCGCCCTATACCGCCGACTACGAGCTCTGCATCGCCTCGCGCTGCCGCTCCCTCTCGGAGATCCTGCCGCAGCGCGAAGGCGTCACTCGCGTCTACGCCTGCCCGCGCTGAAGCGCTCCGGGGCGATCAGAATCCGTAGAGCCGCGCGGGATTGTCGACCAGGATGCGACGGCGGATCGGCTCGTCGCCCACCCATTCCTGCAGCAGGTCGAGCAGCACCGCGTCGTCGGGCTTGGTGTGCCGCTCGGTCGGATGCGGCCAGTCGCTGCCCCACACCATGCGCTCGGGCGCGTGCGCGATGAGCGCCTTCGCGATCGGCTTCATGTCCGCGTAGCGCGGCGAGCCGGTGCGCGAATCGAGGTACGCACCCGAGAGCTTGACCCACGTGCGCCCGGTGTCGAGCATCCGCTTCACGATCGCGAACGCCTCGTGGTGCACGCCTTCGGGCTGCGGAAGGCGCGCCATGTGGTCGATCACGACGGTCCCGGGAAGCGCCTCGAGCAGGGACCCCATCGCCGCGATCTGCTCGCCGCGCAGGTGCAGCTGCACGTGCCAGCCCAGCGCCTGCACGCGCCGCGCGAGGGGCTCCACCATGTCGGGGCTCGTGATGGCGGTGTGCGAGTCGTGCATCGAGAAGCGCAGGCCCCGCACGCCGCGCGCGTGCATTTCCTCGAGCTCCCCGTCGCCGATCGTCGGATGCGCGACCGCCACGCCGCGCGCGCGTTCCAGCCCGAGCTGCGCGATCGCATCGAGCGTCACGCGATTGTCGGTGCCATAGGCGGCCGGCTGGACGAAGATCGCGCGCGTCGTGCCGATGCGCTGCTGAAGCAGTCGATACGCCGCGACCGACGCGTCGGTCACGGCCCGCAGCTGGGGCCACGCCATGGGGAAGCGCGGATCGTAGACGTGCAGGTGGCAATCGCAGGCGCCGGGCGGCGCCTTGAAGCGCGGCAGCGAGGTGCCTGCGGAGTTCGGGACGGCGATCATGCTTCCTCGTGCACCACGCCCTTCTTCCGCAGCTCTTCGTAGCGCCGGTCGTCCACGCCCACCTCGCGCAGGATCTCGCGGTTGTGCTGGCCCAGCTTCGGCGCGCTCGCGCGGATCGATCCCGGCGTGCCGGCGAGCCGCGGCACCACGTGGTGCATCGGGTACTCGCCCATGTCCGCGTCCGGGTAGTCCGCGATCACCTCGCGCTCGATGAAGTGCGGGTCCGCGAGGATCTGGGTGATGTCGTAGATCGGGCCGATGGTGACTTCGGCCGCCTCGAAATAGGCGACGTTCTCGGCCTGCGTGCGCGTCGCGACGAACTCGCCGATCAGCGCATCCAGCGACTCGGCGTTCTTCACCCGGTCGGCGTTGGTGCGATAGCGCGCGTCGTCGATGAGCTCCGGGTGCCCGATCGCCGCCATCACGCGCTCCGCCATCTTCTGCGTCGAGGCGGAGAGCGCGACGTATTTGCCGTCCTTCGTGCGATACGCGTTGCGCGGGCCGGAGTTGGTCGATCGGCTGCCGGTGCGCGCTCTCACCTCGCCGGTGAGCCGGTAGCTCGCCGCCTGCGGGCCCAGCACCGTGAAGAGCGGATCGAGCAGGGGCAGGTCGATCACCTGGCCCTTGCCGCCGTTCACCTCCACCTCGCGCAGCGCGACGAGCACGCCCGCGGCGCCGTAGAGGCCCGCGTACGAATCGGCCATGTACATGGGCGGCAGCACCGGCTCGCGGTCGGCGAAGCCGTTGATCGAGGCGAAGCCCGAGATGCCCTCGATCAGCGTGCCGAATCCGGGACGGCGCCGGTAAGGCCCGGTCTGGCCCCAGCCCGAGATGCGCACGATCACGAGCCGCGGGTTGCGCGAGAGCAGGAAATCGGGTGCCAGCCCCATGCTCTCGAGCGTGTCCGGGCGGAAGCTCTCGACGAACACGTCCGACTTCGCGACCAGCTTCAGCAGCAGCTCGCGCGCCTCCGCGTCGCGCAGGTCGAGCGCGAGGCTCTTCTTGTTGCGCGCGTAGAGCTTCCAGTTGGCCTGCACGCCCGCGGTCCTCCACGCGCGCAGCGTGTCGCCTTCGCCGGTCTCGACCTTGATCACCTCGGCGCCGAAGTCCGCCAGCAATCCGGTGAGCGTGTTGCCGGCGACGAGCCGCGAAAGGTCCAGGACGCGCACGCCCTCGAGGGGGCCGCGCTTGCCGGGCGTGTAGTCGCGCTTGTGGAGTGACGCCAAGCTATTCGGCCTTGATGCCGGCCTCGGCGGCGACCTTCTTCCAGCCCTCGATCTCGCGCTTGATCGTGGCCGCGAACTCGCCGGCCGCCATCGGCGCCGGCTCCGCGCCTTCGCGCGCGAACACGTCGCGCATCTCGGGCGTGGAGATGATGCGGTTCACCTCCGCGTTGATCGCCTCGATGAGGGCGGGCGGCGTCTTCGGGGGTGCCAGCATGCCCCACCACAGCTCGAAGTGGTAGCCGGGCACGCCCATCTCCGCGATCGGGCGCAGGTCGGGCACGACGGGCGAGGGCTTCTCGCTGGTCACGCCGAGCCCGCGCACCTTGCCCGCCTTCACCTGCTGGTAGATCGACGGGGCGCTCGCGACGAGCACGTCCACGTGGCCGCCGATCACGTCGGTCACGGCGGGCGACATGCCCTTGTACGGCACGTGCGTCATCCTGATCTGCGCCGCGTCCATCAGCAGCTCGGTGGCGAAATGGTTCGTGCTGCCCACGCCGGAGGAGCCGTAGTTGAGCTTGCCCGGGTTCTTGCGCGCGAGCGCGAAGAGCTCCAGCGTCGTCTTCGCCGGCAGGCTGTTGGCGACGGTGAGGATCATCGGCCCCTTGGCCACCATCGCGACCGGCGTGAAACCGTTCACGGGGTCGAAGGGCAGGTTCGGCTGGATCGCGGCGTTGGTGGTGAACGACGAGGAGAGCAGGCACAGGGTGTAGCCGTCCGGCGCCGCGCGCGACACCGCGCCCGCGCCGATGGAGCCGCCCGCGCCCGGCTTGTTCTCGATCACCACCGGCACCTTCCAGCTGTCCGAGAGCTTCCTGCCCAGCTCGCGCGCGAACGTGTCGTTGGAGCCGCCCGGCGGATACGGGACGACGATCGTGACCGCCTTCGCCGGAAACCGGCCGGCATTCCCCTGCGCGTGCGCCACACCCCATGCGAGCGCCACCGCCGCCAACGCGATGCCGATCTTCCTCATTGCACCCTCCTCTCGTCTTGCGCGATCAGGCCCAGCCGGCGCGCGAGCTCCAGGATCCGCTCCGCGCGGCGGATGAACGGCGCATCGACCATCCTGCCGCCGACGGTGAAGGCCCCCATGCCCTTGTCCTTCGCGGCGGCGGCCGCCTCGACCACCGCGAGCGAGTGCGCGATCTCCGCGTCGGTCGGGCGGAACACCGCGTTGGCGAGCGCGACCTGGCTGGGATGGATGCAGCTCTTGCCGAGGTAGCCCAGGCGCCGTGCCGCCTGCGCCTCGCGCGTGTAGCCGTCGCGGTCGGCGATGTCGGCCCATGCGCCGTCATAGGCGAAAGCGTCCGCCTCGCCCGCCGCGACGCGGACCTGCAGCAGCAGCGTCTCGATCATCGGCAGGTTGTAGCGGTCGATGCCGAGCGGCTCGATGAGGTCGCCCCATCCCGCCTGCAGCCCCGCCACGCGCGGGCTCGCGGTCGCGATCTCGGCGGCAAGCCGCAGCGCCTTCGGCGTCTCGATGTTGGCGAGGATCGCGCGCGGTGGGCAGCCGGTCCTGCGCTCGGCGTCGGTGAGCGCCGCCGCGCACGCCCTCACGTCCTCGCCCGATTCGATCTTGGGGAAATTCACCAGGTCCACGCGCGGGTTCGCGACGAGCTCGACGTCCGCGGCGAAGTGCGGCGTGGCGAGCCCGTTCACGCGCACGATGAGCGTCTTGCCGTGGCCGGGTACCAGCGATCCCAGGAAGCGCGCGAGCGCCGCGCGCGCCTCGTCCTTCATCGCCTCGTCCACCGCGTCCTCGAGGTCGAAGGAGATCGCGTCGGCCTCGCCGGCCATGGCCTTGGTGAAGAGCTCGGGACGCGAGGCGGGAACGAAGAGCTTGCTTCTCATGGACGCCATTCTACGGATGCGCGAGAGGCGGACCTATTTCGGGAGGATGACGCGTTGCGTTACGATGGCCATGTTCGTGCCTCGAAAGAGCTCGACGGGCATGACGCGTCCCGGGCAGAAATGCCATGATGCGGCCCGACATGGGCAAACTTGCCGCATGACGTTATGGCGCCATGTCACGTTCCGTCGAGAGCCCGCGCACGTCGTGACGAGCGGCGTCATGGGCGAATTCGAGGTCCATCCACGATGGACCGCGCAATGGATGCTCGACGATCAGCCCCTGGCCCGCGCCGCGACTGCGCGCGTGAATTCCTTCGTGGATGCCTTGCCGCCCAGGTCGCCGGTGCGCACGTTGTCCTCGCGCAGCGCGCCGTCGATCGCGGCGCGCACGCGCCGGCCCTTCTCCTGCTCGCCCACGTGGTCGAGCATCAGCGCGGCGGTGAGGATCAGCGCGAGCGGGTTCGCGACGCCGCGGCCCGCGATGTCGGGCGCCGAGCCGTGCACCGCCTCGAAGATCGCGGCGTCCACGCCGATGTTGGCGGCCGGCGCCATGCCGAGCCCGCCCACGAGCCCCGCGATCTCGTCGGAGAGGATGTCGCCGAAAAGGTTGGTGGTGACGATCACGTCGAACTGCCACGGGTTCATCACGAGCTGCATCGCGCAGGCGTCCACGATGCGCTCGTCGCTCGCGATGCGCCCCTCGTAGCGCTTCGCCACATCCTTGGCGGCCTCGAGGAAGAGCCCGGTGAGGGCCTTCAGCACGTTCGCCTTGTGCACGATCGTGACCTTCTTGCGGCCGTTCTTCTCCGCGTAGTCGAACGCGAACTCCGCGATGCGCCGCGAGCCCGCGCGCGTGTTCACGCCCGATCCGATCGCCACCGCGCGCGGATCGTCGCCCACCGGAACGTAGTGCTCGAATCCCACGTAGAGGCCTTCGAGGTTCTCGCGCACGAGGACGAGGTCGATGTCCTCGAAGCGCCCGCCGGGAATCAGCGTGCGCGCGGGGCGCAGGTTCGCGTAGAGCTGGAACTCCTCGCGCAGCCGCACGTTGGAGGAGCGGAAGCCGCCGCCCACGGGCGTCGTGAGCGGACCCTTCAGCGCGAGGCGCGTCCTGCGGATGCTAGCGAGCGTCTCCGGCGGCAGCGGATCGCCCGATTCGGCGACACCCGCCATGCCGGCCTTGCACGTCTCCCAGCGGAACGGCGCGCCCACGGCCTCGAGCACCTCGAGCGTCGCTTCGGTCACTTCGGGGCCGATGCCGTCGCCGGGAATCAGCGTGGCGGGAATGGATTTCGCGGCATGGGTCATGGAACGCGAATTATACGGTGCCCCCGAAAGGGCACCGTCGCAACGCGCGCTCAGTTGCCCGCGAATGCCCCCGCGGGAAGCTGCGGAACGTCCTCGAAGCCCCTGGGCAGGCGCCCCGTGAGGCTCCCGAGGTAGGCGGCGATGGCCTCGATATCCGCCGCGGGCAAGTCCTTGCCCAGCTGCACCTTCGCCATGATGCGCACGGCGTCGGCCAGGCTCGCCACCGATCCATCGTGGAAGTACGGAGCCGTCATCGCGACGTTCCTCAGGCTCGGCACCTTGAACACGTACATGTCGGCGGGATCATGCGTGACGTCGAACCGGCCCTTGTCGATCGCAGTGCTGCCCGTCTCCTTCCAGTACTCCTCCACGACTCCGAACTTCTGGTAGCTCGATCCGCCGACGCCGACGCCGCCGTGGCAGGACGCGCAGCCGGTCTCGACGAACTTCCTGAGGCCCTCGCGCGCATTGCCGGAAAGCGCGTGCGCATCGCCCCGCAGGTAGGCGTCGAACGGCGAAGGCGTGACCAGCGTGCGCTCGTAGGCGCCGATCGCCTTGCCCCAGTTGGCGGGCGTGACCGGATCCTCGTCGGCCGGGAACGCGGCGCGGAACATCTCACCGTATTGCGGAATCGCCCGGAGCTTCGCCATCGCCGCGGCGAAGTCCGGCTGCCCGAAGCTGGCCGGCCCCATGAGCGCCTTCGTCGCCTGGTCCTCGACGTTCACCCGGTCGCCGTGCCAGTGGGCCGAACGCTGCAATGCCGCGTTGAGCACGGTGGGAGCGTTGCGCGGATTGTGCCGGTCCTTCACGCCGAGGGATGTGCCCAGCGCATCGGCACCGTACAGAGACGGTTGGTGGCAACGAGCACAGCTCACGGTTCCGTCCAGGGACATGCGCGGATCGAAGTAGAGCAGCCGGCCCAGCTTCACGCGCTGCGGGGCGACCGGGTATTCCGCGGTCGCCATGTCCCTGGGCAGCGGCTTGAAAATGGCTTGCGCCTGCCGCAACAGCGCCTGGTCATCGGTCGATGCGGCGAATGCCGCCGTCGCCGACGCCGCGAGCAGCAAAGCCGCACCGAACGCACGCTCCAATCGCATGCGCGATGGGTTCTTCTTCATTGCGGTGTCCTCCGGACGATAGGAAAGTAACGCGGTTGAAAGGAAACGTAACGCGGTCACCGCGCGGCGGCGATCCACGGTTGTGGAAACGCGTATCCCGCAACGCTTATTCCCAGATTCAGGAAATTTCAGGACGGCTTGTATCATGGCGGCAACAAACCACGCGCCGGTGCGCTTACCCTGTCCGCCATGGCTGAAGACAAGAAGGACCGCGGCCTCGAGAAGGGCCTCACGAGCTACGGCGACCGGGCGTTCTCGCTGTTCCTGCGCAAGGCGTTCATCAAGGGCGCGGGCTACACCGACGATGCCCTCGCGCGCCCCGTGGTGGGCATCGCCAACACCGCGAGCGCCTACAACCCGTGCCACGGCAATGCCCCGCAGCTCCTCGAGGCGGTGAAGCGCGGCGTGATGCTCGCGGGCGGGTCTGCCGATCGAGTTCCCCACCATCTCGATCCACGAGAGCTTCGCGCATCCCACCTCGATGTACCTGCGCAACCTCATGTCCATCGACACCGAGGAGATGATCCGCGCGCAGCCGATGGACGCGGTGGTGCTGATCGGCGGCTGCGACAAGACGGTGCCCGCGCAGCTCATGGGCGCGGCCTCCGCCGGCGTGCCGTGCGTGCAGCTCGTGACCGGCTCGATGCTCACCGGCTCGCACCGCTTCGAGCGCGTGGGCGCCTGCACCGACTGCCGCCGCTACTGGGCCCGCTACCGCGCCGAGGAGATCGATGCCGACGAGATCGCGCAGGTGAACGACCAGCTCGTGGCCTCCGTCGGCACGTGCTCCGTGATGGGCACCGCGAGCACGATGGCGTGCGTCGCCGAGGCGCTCGGCATCACGGTGCCGGGCTGCGCTTCTCCGCCCGCGGTCACCGCCGATCGCATCCGCATTGCCGAGCGCACCGGCACGGTCGCGGTGGAGATCGCGAAGAAGAAGCTCACGCCCGACCGCATCCTCACGCGCGAGGCGTTCGAGAACGCGCTGCGCGTGCTGCTCGCGATCGGCGGCTCCACCAACGGCGTGATCCACCTCACCGCGATCGCGGGGCGCCTCGGCATCGACATCGACCTCGACCGGCTCGACGCGCTGGGACGCGAGACGCCGGTGCTCGTGGACCTGAAGCCCTCCGGAAAGCACTACATGGAGGACCTGCACCGCGCGGGCGGCATGGCGGCGGTGCTGCGCGAATTGAAGCCGCTCCTGCACCTGGATGCGCTCACCGTGACGGGTCGCACCCTGGGCGAGGAGATCGAAGCGGCCGGACCCGGCTTCCCGCAGGACGTGGTGCGGCCGTTCGCGAATCCGATCTATCGCGAGGGCGGCATCGCGGTGCTGCGCGGCAATCTCGCGCCGGGCGGGGCGATCATCAAGCAGTCGGCGGCCGACGCGAAGCTGATGAAGCACGAGGGCCGCGCGGTGGTGTTCGAGGACGCCGAGGACCTCGCCGCGCGCATCGACCGCGACGACCTCGACGTGAAGGCCGACGACATCCTCGTGTTGAAGAACATCGGCCCCAAGGGCGCGCCGGGCATGCCCGAGGCGGGCTACCTGCCGATCCCGAAGAAGCTCGCGCGCGCCGGCGTGAAGGACATGGTGCGCATCTCCGACGGGCGCATGAGCGGCACCGCGGCGGGCACCATCGTGCTGCACGTGACGCCCGAAGCCGCCGATCGGCGGCCCGCTCGCCTGGGTGCGGAGCGGCGATCGCATCCGCCTCGACGTGGGCGGCGCGCGAGCTGGAGCTGCTCGTGCCCGACGCAGAGATGGCGCGGCGGCGCGCCGCGCAGCCCGTGACCGAGCCGAAGGCCGAGCGCGGCTACCTCAAGCTCTTCCTCGAGAGCGTCACCCAGGCCGACCAGGGCGTCGATTTCGATTTCCTGCGGAGAAGGAAGTGAAGAGCTACGACATCGCCGCCATCGGCGGCGACGGCATCGGCCCCGAAGTGATCGAGGCCGGCATCGAGGTGCTGGACGCGCTCGCGAAGGCCGATGGCGGATTCGGATTCCGCTGGGAGCGCTTCCCGTGGAGCTCGCAGCTGTATCTCGACAAGGGCCACTACATCCCGCCCGGCGGCCTCGAGAAGCTGCGCAAGTTCGACGCGATCTTCTTCGGCGCGGTGGGCAGCCAGAAGGTGCCCGACCACGTGTCGCTCTGGGGCTTGCGCCTTCCCATCTGCCAGGGCTTCGACCAGTACGCGAACGTGCGGCCCACGCGCGTGCTCGCGGGCGTGAAGAGCCCGCTCGCCAACGCGCAAGGACATCGACTGGGTGGTGATCCGCGAGAACTCCGAGGGCGAATACGCCGGCATGGGCGGGCGCGTCGCACCGCGGGTTGCCCATCGAGGTCGCGAGCGATGTCGCGGTGTTCACGCGCGTGGGCGTCGAGCGCATCCACCGCTTCGCCTTCGAGCTCGCCCGCAAGCGGCCGCGCAAGCATCTCACGCTCGTCACCAAATCCAACGCGCAGCGCCACGGCATGGTGATGTGGGACGAGATCTTCCTCGAGGTCGCGAAGGACTATCCCGACGTGAAATGGGACCGCGAGCTGGTGGACGCGATGACCACGCGCATGGTGCTCAAGCCCGCCACGATCGACGTGATGGTCGCGACGAACCTGCACGCGGACATCCTCTCCGACCTCGCCGCCGCGCTCTCCGGCAGCCTCGGCATCGCGCCCACCGCGAACCTGAATCCCGAGCGCGCGTTCCCCTCGATGTTCGAGCCCATCCACGGCTCCGCCTTCGACATCGCCGGCAAGGGCATCGCGAATCCGGTCGCCACCTTCTGGACGGCCGCGATGATGCTCGATCACCTGGGCGAGCCGTACGCGGCCGCGCGGCTCATGAAGGCGATCGAGAAAGTGACGGCGAGCGGCGTGCAGACGCCCGACCTGGGGGGAAAGGCGAAGACGGCCGACGTCACGCGCGCGGTGATCGCGGCGTTGTAGCCGGCGCACAGCGCGATCGCGAGCGCGGCGCACGACGGCGGCGCATCGCTAGCCCTCCCTCCAGCGCCGGTCGGCCAGCACGACGGAAGTCTCGATCTGTCGCTCCGGGATCGACCAGTACCTGCGCAGCAGCCGTTCCTTCTCCGCGGTGGAGACGGTCGCGAAGCCATGGCGCCGATAGAACGCGATCGCCCATGACGCGTCCGCCCAGGTGCCGATCAGGATGGGCTTCGCGGTGAGCGCCTCGAGGTGCGCCAGCAGCCGGCTGCCCACGCCCTTGCCCTGCGCGGCGGGCGCCACGTAGGCATGGCGGATCAGGGCGACTTCGCCGCGATCCTGGATTCCCATCACGCCCACGAGGCACGCGTCCTCTTCCGCGACCCAGAAGCGGACGCCATCCGCGATCTCGCCGGCGAGCTCCTCGGCCGGCATGTACGGCTCGTGCCAGCGATCGGGCGGAATGACGCCTCGATAGGCCTGCGCCGCATCGTTGATGATCGCCAATGCCGAGGGCAGGTCCGATGCGCCGATTTCACGAATGACCGCCATCTCGCCGAACCCTCTCCCCGGCCCTCCCCCAAGGGGGAGGGAGTTACTTGTTCTCTTCCCCGAGGGATTCCAGCAGCCGCAGGCGGGACGAGCAGCACGTGCTCCTCGGCGATGCGCCCTCGCTTCCGCGCTGCGCCCCGCCGCCATCGCCGCGAGGATCGCGCGGTGCTCGATGTTGGAGCGGCGCATCTTCGCGGCGAAGTTGAACGCGGGACGGCGGAAGAGGTGCAGCTCGTTCACGCATTCGCTCGTAGATCCGCGCCGCGCGCCGATTGCCCGCGAACTCGAGGACCGCCTCGTGGAAACGCAGGTTGAGCTCGTAGTAGCGGCTGCCCTTCCCCGCCTGCGGCGGCCGTTTCCATCTGGCTCGATCAGCGCGGCGAGGATCCTGGAGCGCGCGGGCGTGAGGTGCTCGGCGGCGCGCTCCACGGCGAAGCCGAAGATGAGCGCGCGGATCTCGTAGATGTCCAGCATCTCCGGCACCGAGACCTGGCGCACGAAGACGCCGCGGTTGGGTACCGCCGTGACCAGCCCCATGCCCGAGAGCACGCGGATCGCCTCGCGGATCGGGCCGCGGCTGGTGCCCATGCTCGCCGCGAGCGTCGCCTCGTTCAGGCGCTCGCCCGGGCTTCGCCTTTCCCGACTCGATGAGGCGCCGCAGCTCCTCGACCATGTGGGCGTGGGGAAGGCGGGAGGGTGCGGGCGCGGGCGATGGCGGCCATGGGGGGCGTCCGGTTGGCGGCCAGTCTAGCCCAATGGCCCGCGCATTGTCTTCGTTCGCGGTGAATGTGTTGACACTTTCGACGCGGCCGGCCTACCCTACGCATTCCCGCCGGACCCCGCTGCCATGACGCACCTCGAGCTCGTCGATCTCACCAAGCGCTACGCCGGCGTCGGCGCGGTCGACGGCCTGAGCCTCGGCGTCGAGCAGGGCGAGTTCATCTGCCTGCTGGGCCCCTCCGGCTGCGGCAAGACCACGACGCTGCGGATGATCGCGGGATTCCTCGAGCCCGACGGCGGCGAGATCCGCGTGGAGGGCGAGACGATCTCGCGCCCCGGCAAGGCGACTGCCGCCCGAGCGGCGCAACATGGGCATGATCTTCCAGAGCTACGCCGTGTGGCCGCACATGACGGTGCTGGAGAACGTCGCCTACGGGCTCAAGATGCAGAAGCGCCCGCGCGCCGAGCGGCGCGAGCGCGCCGTGACGATGCTCGCCGCCACGCACCTCACCGAGCACGCGGACAAATATCCCGCGGCGCTTTCCGGCGGCCAGCAGCAGCGCGTGGCGCTCGCCCGCGCGCTCGCGCCCAACCCGGACATCCTGCTGCTCGACGAGCCGCTTTCCAACCTCGACGCGAACCTGCGCGGCGAGATGCGCATGGAGATCCGGCGCCTGCACGACCAGTTCGGCACCACGTCGATCTACGTGACCCACGACCAGACGGAGGCGATGACGATGGCCGACCGCATCGTCGTGATGAGCGCCGGGCGCATCGAGCAGATCGGCACGCCCGAGGAGGTGTACGACGCGCCGAAGTCGCGCTTCGTCGCGCGCTTCATCGGCGGCGAGCAACGTGGTGGAAGCCGCCACCTCGGCGCCAACCGCGTCGAGGTCGCCGGCCACGCGCTCGAGGTCGGCCTCGGCGAGTTCGCCGGACCCGGCCGCGACATGAGCTTCTGCGTGAAGACCCACGACCTGGAGCTCGTGCCCGACGGGCGCGTCGAGGGCAGCAACGCGCTGCCGGGTGTCGTGCGCGCGCGCGCCTACCTCGGCAGCCATCGCGATTACGTGGTCGACGTGGGCCAGGAGATCCTCATCGCCGCGCCCGCGAGCCTCGACTTCGCGCCGGGTGCGGCGGTCACGGTGCGTTTCCCGCCCGCGCGCTGCCGCGGGCTCGTCCAATGACAGCAGACATCACAACAAGCCAGAAGGAGGAAGAAATGAGATCGCTCAACTGGAAGATCGCGGCGCTCGCCGCCGCCATGGCCTGGGCCCTCCCGGCCGCCGCGCAGGACGACGCCGCGCGCCTCGCGGCCGCCGAGAAGGAGGGCAAGGTGGTCTGGTACGCGTCGGTCGACGTGAAGGTCGCCGAGGCCGTCGCCGACGAGTTCCGCAAGGCGCATCCGAAGATCGAGGTCGAGGTCGAGCGCTCCGGCTCCGAGCGCGTCTTCCAGCGCGTGAACCAGGAGCACCAGTCGGGCATCAAGCACGCCGACGTCGTGAACACCTCCGACACCACGCATTTCATCACCTGGAAGCAGCAGGGAATGCTCGCGAAATACACGCCGATGGATGCACGGCAGTTCCCCGCGTCGTTCCGGGACGCGGATGGCTATTACACGACGTGGCGTGCGACGCTCTGCGTGATGGGCTACAACACCAACCTCGTCCCGCCGGGCCAGGAGCCGAAGGGCTACAAGGACCTGCTCGACCCGAAATGGAAGGGCAAGCTCACCAAGGCGCACCCCAGCTACAGCGGCACGTCGCTTACCGGCACCTACGCAATCGTCAAGACCCTGGGCTGGGACTACTTCGAGAAGCTCGCGAAGCAGGAAGTGCAGCAGCTGCAGTCGACGACCGCGACGCCGAAGAGCATCGCGAGCGGCGAGCGCGCGGTGATGGTGGACGGCAACGAGTACAACATGTTCATCGAGATCAAGAAGAAGAGCCCGGTGAAGGTCATCTACCCGGTGGAGGGGACGCCGCTGGTGCCCTCGCCGGTCGCGATCTTCGCCGACGCGCCGCACCCCAACGCCGCGCGCGTGTTCGCGGACTTCCTCTTCTCCGCGAAAATCCAGCAGTACCTGGTGGACAACGGCGGCGTGCGTTCGGCGCATCCCGACGTGAAGGATCCTCCGGGGCGCACCCCGCTCAAGGAGATCAAGCTCATCCCCGATGACGCGGCGGGATTGCTGCCGCAGGTCGAGGAGATCAAGAAGAAGTACGCGGCGCTCTTCGGCGGAGGGAAATGAGCGCGTGAGCGTTGATACGTCGCGGGCACGGTCGTTCGATCCGACCGTGCCCTTCTCCATCGCCATGGCGCTGCTGCTCGCGGTGCTCGTGCTGCTGCCGATGTTCTGGCTCGGCGTGACGAGCCTCACCGACGACGCGCGCCATTTCACGCTGCGCCACTACCGCCAGCTCTTCGTCGACCGCAGCTTCCTCGAGCCGCTCTGGGTCACGCTGTGGACATCGGCGGCCGTGGGCATCCTCTGCGTCGCGTTCGCCGCACCGATGGCGTGGCTCGTGTCGCGCACCGACCTGCCGGCCAAGCGCTTCCTGCGCGTGCTGATCCTCGCCTCGTTCGCGACACCTCCCTTCCTCGGCGCCTTCGCCTGGGTGCTTCTCGGAGGACCGAACGCGGGCCTCGTGAACCACGGCGTACTACGCGCTCTTCGGACTCAAGCCCTTCGAGGCCACGCCGCTCGTGAACATCTTCTCGGCGTGGGGCATCGTGTTCGTGACGGCGCTCTACACGTTTCCCTACGTCTTCACGTTCGTCGCGACGAGCCTCGACATGATCCCGAGCGAGCTCGAGGAGGCGTCGGCGATCCTCGGCGCGCCGACGTGGCGCACGGCGCTCGACGTGACGCTTCCCCTCGTGATGCCGGCGCTCCTCGCCGGCTTCCTCGTGGCCTTCCTGCAGTCGATGACGCTCTTCGGCCCCGCGGCGATCCTCGCGCTTCCCGCGAGCATCGACACGATGACCACGCGGATCTGGAGCCTCTTCCAGTTCCCGCCGAAGCTGGGGCTCGCCGCCGCGGCATCTCTGCCGCTCCTTCTCATCACCGTCGTGCTGCTGCGCGCGCAGGCCGCGATCATGGGCCGGCGCGGCTACTCCGTGGTCGGCGGCAAGACGACCGGGCAGCGGCTGATCCGCCTGGGTCCCTGGAAGGCGCTGGCGCTCTCGCCCTTCGGCTTCGTCCTCGCGTGCTCCGTGCTGCTTCCCTACGGCGTGCTCGCGTGGACCGCCTTCGTGAAGAACTACTCGGCTCCCATGGCCGACAACTTCACGTTCGACAACTGGAAGTTCGTGTTCCTCGAGTTCAGCCAGACGAAGCGCGCGCTGATCAACACGTTCATCCTCGGCATCTCCGCGGCCACCGCGGGCACGGTCCTCGCGACCACGATCGGCTATCTCGGCCTGCGCAAGCTCGTCTGGGGCCACCGCTATCTGTCGTTCCTCGCCACGGCGCCGGTCGCGATTCCCGGGATCGTGCTCGCGGTGGGGCTCTTCCTCAGCTACACGCACCCGCCGCTCGTCCTCTACGGAACGCTCACCATCATCTTCCTCGCCTACCTCACGAAGGAGATGCCGGTGGGCTACCAGCAGGTGGCCTCGTCGCTCAAGTCGGTGCATCCGGAGCTCGAGGACGCGAGCCGCATCTTCGGCGCGACGCGCCTGCGCGCGCTCGTGGACATCACCGCTCCGCTCATCCGCAACGGCGTGATCGCCACGTGGATGTTCATCTTCATCGGCTCGATCCGCGAGCTCTCCGCCACGATCCTGCTCTTCACCGCGAGCACCACGACGGTGTCGGTCACGATGTTCGACCTGCGCGAGAGCAACGACTGGGGGCCGATCGCGGTGCTGTCCATCACGATGCTCGCCATCACCTTCGCCCTCATCGCGGCGATCAACTTCTTCACCGATCGGAGACTGGCTTGAACGACTCGACGTCGTCCTCGCGCATGCGGGGACCCACTCCCACCCTTCCCGTCCTCGGCTTCATGCCCGGCGACTGTACCGGCATCGGCCCGGAGCAGTGCGCGCGCGTGCTGGCCGACCGGCGCCTCGCCGACGCGGCGCGGCTCCTCGTCGTGGGCGATGCCCGCGTGCTCGAGCAGGGCGCGCGCGACGCGGGCGTGAAGCTGAAGCTCCATGCCTACGCGACGCCGGAGGCGGTGGACTGGTCGCGCGAGGACGAGGTGCCGATGGTCGACCTCGCCAACATCGATCCCGCGAAGATTCCGCGCGGCGCCGTCTCCCCGGAATCCGGCCGCCTCACCGGCGAGACCCTCGCCTTCATGGTGGAGCTGGCGCTCGCCGGCCGCATCGACGGCATCACGTTCGCGCCGCTCAACAAGGGCGCGCTGCACGCGGGCGGCTGGAAGTTCAACGACGAGCACCAGATGTTCGCGCACTTGACCCGCCACCAGGGCTTCTTCGGCGAGATGAACGTGCTCGACGACAAGTGGATGTCGCGCGTGACCTCCCACGTGTCGCTGCGCGCCGCGTTGGACCTCATCACGCCGCAGCGCATCGACGACGCCCTCACCCTCGCCGACGCGACCATGCGCGGGGCGGGATTCGCGAAGCCGCGCATCGCCGTGGCGGCATTGAATCCCCACGGCGGCGAGAACGGCCTCTTCGGGCGCGAGGAGATCGAGATCATCGCGCCCGCCGTGGCGCGCGGTGCCGCGCGCGGCATCGCGTGCAAGGGCCCCTTCCCCGCCGACACCGTGTTCATCAAGGGCTTCGGCGCCGACTTCGACGGCGTGCTCACGATGTACCACGACCAGGGACAGATCGCGACGAAGCTGAAGGGCTTCAACCGCGGCGTCACCGTCACCGGCGGTCTCGCTACCGTCTTCACCACGCCCGCGCACGGCACCGCCTTCGACATCGTGGGCCGCGGCGTGGCGACCACCGGCGCGCTGGAGAACGCCGTTCGTCTCGGCGCGCGCCTCGCCGCCTCCCGCAAAGGCGAGCGTCGTTCCCGTGCCGACGGGAACCCACTCCTCGCGAACTGAAAGCGAACCATGGCCACCACCGCCGCTCCCGCCAAGTCCCAGGTCTCCGCCGTCACCGACTACGTGGCCGGCTTCGTCACGGCGACGCAGTCGCGCGACATTCCGAAGGACGTGGCGCACCTCGGCAAGCGCTCCGTGCTCGACGGCCTCGGCCTCGCGCTCGCGGGCGCGGCCTCCGAGTGCGGCGACATCGCGCGGCGCTACCTCACGCAGCTCGGCATCGCGAACGACAAGGGAAGCACCGTGATCGGCAGCTCGCTGCGGCTACCCGCGCGCTTCGCCGCGTTCGCCAACGGGCTCGCGATCCACGCCGACGACTACGACGACACGCAGCTCGCGGTGGCCAAGGACCGCGTGTACGGCCTGCTCACGCATCCGACCGCGCCGGCCCTTCCGCCGGTGCTGGCGCTCGCCGAGCGCGATCGTCGCAGCGGCGCCGACCTCATGCTCGCCTACCAGGTCGGCGTCGAAGTGGAGTGCAAGGTCGCCGAGGCCATCATGCCGCGCCACTACCAGACCGGCTTCCACAGCACCGCGACCTGCGGGTCCATCGGCGCGGCGGCCGGCGCGGCGAAGCTGCTCGGGCTGGATCGCGAAGCCACGCGCCGCGCGCTGTCCATCGGCGCCACGCAGGCGGGGGGACTGCGCGAGAACTTCGGCACGATGACCAAGCCCTTCCACGCCGGCCGCGCGGCCGAGAACGGCGTCGTCGCGGCGGAGATCGCGGCGCTGGGATTCACCGCGTCGCCCAACGGCCTCGAGGCCGATCGCGGGTTCTTCCGCGCGGCAGGCGGCGGCTACAGCCCGGAGATGATCGACGGCAAGCTGGGAAACCCGTGGACGTTCCACTTCCCCGGCGTCTCGATCAAGCCGCATCCGTCCGGCTCGCTCACGCACCCGGGCATGGCGGTGATGATGGACCTCATCCGCAAGCACGACGTCCAGGCCGCCAAGGTCAAGCGGGTCTCGGTGGGCACCAACCACAACATGCCCAACGCCCTCATCCACCATCGCCCGAGGAACGAGCTGCAGGCCAAGTTCAGCATGGAGTTCTGCATGGCCATCCTGCTCCTCGAGCGCAAGGGCGGACTCGAGCAGTTCACCGACGAGGTGGTGAACCGCCCCGACGTGCAGGCGATGATCCAGAAGGTCGACTTCGGCGTGAACCCCGAGGCCGAGGCCGCGGGCTTCGACAAGATGACCACGATCATCGAGGTGGAGCTCGTGCGACGGCCAGGTGCTCAATGGCCGCGCCGACTTCGGCAAGGGCAGCCCCGCGAACCCGATGACGGACGACGAGCTCGCCGAGAAATTCCGCCAGTGCGCGGCGTGGGGCGGTCTCGACCGCGAGCGCACCGACGCCGTGCTGAAGCTCGTCTGGAAGATCGAGGAGCTGAAGGACGTGAACGAGCTCACGACGCTGCTGCGGCGCTGACGTGTTCGAAGGCTTTTCCGTCCGCGACATCGACACCTCCGGCGCGCGCATCCACCTGCGCGTCGGCGGCTCGGGGCCGCCGCTGCTGCTGCTGCACGGCAACCCGCTGACCCACGTGATGTGGCACAAGATCGCGCCGCGCCTCGCGGAGGAATACACCGTCGTGGCGGCGGACCTGCGCGGGTACGGCGACAGCTCGAAGCCCCCCGGCGGCGGCGACCACTCGGACTACTCGTTCCGCGCCATGGCGCGCGACCAGCTCGAGGTGATGGACGAGCTGGGCTTCGAGCGCTTCTTCGTCGCGGGCCACGATCGCGGCGGACGCGTCGCGCATCGCATGGCGCTCGACGTGCCGCACCGCGTCGTGAAGGTCGCGTTCCTCGACATCGTGCCCACGCACCACGTGTTGAGCCACATCCCGAAGCAGTGGGCGGTCGATTCGTACCACTGGTTCTTCATGGCGCAGCCCTACGATTATCCGGAGCAGATGCTCGTCAGCTACGGCCTCGAGCGCTACATCCGCAAGAAGCTCGACAAGAAGGGGGTCGGCATGAGCGCCTTCACACCCGAGGCGCTCGCCGAGTACATCCGCTGCTGCACGCCGGAGAACATCCACGCGGTGTGCGAGGACTACCGCGCCGCCGTGGGCATCGACATGGAGCACGACGAGGCGGACCTGCACGTGAAGCTCGGGATGCCGATGCTGGTGCTGTGGGGCGAGAAGAGCCACGTGAACCGCAGCTTCAAGCCCCTGGAAGCGTGGCGCGAACGCGCCTCCGACGTGCGCGGCAAGATGCTTCCCTGCGGCCACTATCCGGCCGAGCAGGTGCCCGACGCGACCTACTCCGAGCTGCGCGCGTTCTTCCGCTGAGCATCCCATGCCCCACATCCCCGCTTCCCAGGCCCTCTCACGCTTCCGCGTGATCGACATGACGCAGGTGCGCGCGGGCCCCACCGCCGCGCGCCAGCTCGCCGACTGGGGCGCCGACGTGATCCAGGTGCAGATGCCCGAGCACATGCGCGGCGACGACACGCTGGGCGGCCAGGAAGGCTCCGACTACCAGTACACGCACCGCAACAAGCGCTCGATCACGCTGAACCTGAAGGAGCCCGAGGGCATCGCGGTGCTGAAGAAGCTCGCGGAGAAGGCCGACGTGCTGCTCGAGAACTTCCGGCCCGACGTGAAGCACCGCCTCGGCATCGACTACGCGTCGCTCGCGCAGATCAATCCGCGCCTGGTCTACGCCAGCATCTCCGGTTTCGGCCAGACCGGACCCTACGCCGATCGTCCCGGCTTCGACCAGATCGCGCAGGGCATGGGCGGGCTCATGTCGGTCACGGGACTGCCGGGGCACGGTCCGCTGCGCGTCGGCATCCCGATCGCCGATCTCTGCGGCGGCATCTTCGCCGCATATGGCGTGGCCGTCGCCCTCCTCGAGCGCGAGCAGTCGGGCAAGGGGCAATGGGTCCACACCTCGCTCCTCGAGGCGATGATCTACATGATGGATTTCCAGACCGCGCGCTGGACGATCGAGGGCGAGATCCCGGGGCAGGCGGGGAACTTCCATCCCACCAGCATTCCCACCGGCGTGTACCAGGACGAAGGACGGCCACATCAACATCGCGGTCTTCGGCGGCAAGATCTGGGAGCGCTTCTGCCACGCGCTGGGCGCCCCCGAATGGATCACCGACGAGCGCTCGAAGAGCAAGGCCGACCGCTCCGTGCACCGCGACTGGCTCAACGCCGAGATCGAGAAGAAGCTCGCCGCGAGCACGAGCGACCACTGGATCGAGCTCCTCAACCGCGAGGGTGTGGCCTGCGGGCGCATCAACAACATGAAGGAGGTCTTCGAGGAGCCGCAGGTGAAGCACCTGGGGATGCTCAAGACCGTCGTCTCCAGCCGGTTCGGCGAGCAGCACCTGCTGGGCCAGCCGGTGACGCTCGAGCGTACGCCCTCCACCATCGCGCGCGCCACGCCGCGCAGGGGCGAGCACACCGAGGAGATCCTCGCGGAGATCGGCTACGGCCCCGAGGAGCTCGCGCGCATGAAGGCCGGCGGAGTCTACTGATGAACGACACGAGCCAGTACGGTTCTCCCACCGAACGGGTGAAGGCGTGGCGCGATGGCGCGGTGCTGCACATCCGCTTCAACAACCCGGCGAAGCACAACGCGCTTTCCGTGGAGATGTGGGAAGCGGTTCCCGCGCTGCTCGCCCGCGCCGGGGAGGACGACGCCGTGCGCCTGGTGGTCTTCTCGGGCGAAGGGGAGAAGGCGTTCGTCTCGGGCGCGGACATCTCGCAATTCGAGGACCTGCGCGCGGCGAAGGAGGCGGTGAAGAGATACGAGGTGATCGCGGAGGCGGCGCTCCAGGGCATCCACGAATTCGCCAAGCCCACGCTCGCCTGCATTCGCGGCTACTGCATCGGGGGCGGCCTGAACGTCGCGATCAGCTGCGACATCCGCATCGCCTCCACCGATTCCACTTTCGCCGTGCCGGCGACGCGCCTGGGCCTCGGCTACCGCTTCTCCGCGATGAAGAACCTCACGGACCTCGTCGGGCCCGGCCATGCGAAGGACATCTTCTTCACCGCGCGCCGGCTCGACGCCGCGGAGGCGCATCGCATCGGCCTCGTGAACCGCATCACCGAGCCGGCGCTGCTACCCGCGCTCCTCGACGAGTACGTGAAGTCGATCGCCACCGGCGCCCCGCTCACGATCAAGGCGGGCAAGCGCATCATCCGCGAGGTGCTGAAGCCCGACGCCGACATCGACATGGAGCTGTGCCGCCGCCTCATCCTCGACTGCTTCGAGAGCGAGGACTACGCGGAAGGGCGCCGCGCGTTCATGGAAAAGAGAAAGCCGGAGTTCAAGGGCAAGGACTCTCCCCTAGACGGAGGGGAACACATGAGGAGAACGCCTGAAATCGTTCCGCCTCATCGCCGCGATTCCTCTGCGCTCGCTTCGCTCAGCGCCCTTCGCCGCCTGGCCGGAAAAGCCCATCAAGGTCTACATCGGCTACGCCGCCGGCGGCTCGACCGACGTGGTGGCGCGGCTCCTCGCGCCGAAGCTGGGCGAGAAGCTGGGGCAGCCCGTCATCATCGAGAACAAGCCGGGCGGCGCGGGCGACTTCGCGGCCGAGCTGATGCTGCAGGCGCCCGCGGACGGCTATACGCTCATGATGTCCACGGTCGCGCTGCACGCCATCAACCCGGGGCTCTTCAAGCAGAAGTTCGACCCGATCGCCGATTTCGAGCCGATCGCGATCGTGTGCTCGTATCCGATGATCATGATCGGTTCTCCGCAGACGTCGTTCAAGACCATCGCGGAGCTGAAGGACCTGGCGGCGAAGACGCCGACCTTCTATTCGTCCTCGGGCGTGGGCTCGCCGGGCCACCTCGCGGGCGAGCTGCTGCGCAAGGCGACCGGCGCCAACCTCACGCACGTCCCCTACAAGGGCGGCTCGCCGTCGGTGATCGCGATCATGTCGGGTGAGGCGCAGGTGAACTTCGCCACGCTGCCCGCCGTGGTTCCGCAGATCCGCGGCGGGAAGGTGCGCGCGATCGGGCTCGCCTCCGCGGAACGCAATCCCGCCGTGCCCGACGTTCCGACGATGGAGCAGCTCGGGCTCCCCGACTTCGAGGTCGGCACCTGGAGCGCCCTCATCGCTCCGAAAGGGGTGCCGCTGGACATCGTGCGCAAGATCAACGCCGCGGTCGACGCGACCCTGGAGGACGCGACGGTCCGCAAGGTGCTCATCGACCAGGGCGCGGAGATCCGCCCGATGTCGCCCGCGCAGACCGCCGACTTCATCCGCGCCGAGAACGCGCGCTGGGTGAAGGTGGTGAAGGACGCCGGGATCAAGCCGCAGTAGGAAGCGCGTGCGAGAACAGCGGCGCGCCGGCGGCGGGCAGGTCGGCCTCGAGGATCGCGCCCGTCTCGGATTCGGTGAGCACGAGCTTCGAGGTGCCCGGGCGATAGGCGACGTTGGTCACGGTCGAGCCGCCCGGGCTCTTCACGAAGTGCGTGATCTCGCCATGCACGTTGATCACGAAGGCGCCGCCGAGGCTCGCGTGGGCCACGACGAGGCGGTTGTCGACGTCGACCGCCATGCCGTCGGGCCCGCTCGTGCCGAAGAAGGTGCGGAAGGCGCCGACCTTCGAGACGGTGCCGTCGGCGAGAAGGGGCCCGCGCCACACCTGGTTCGCGCGCGTCACGGCGACGAGGAGCGCCCGGCCATGCGCATTGAGCGTGACGCCGTTCGGGCTCGGAATGCCGGAGAGCACGAGCTCGAGCTTCCCGTTCGTGCGCAGCCGGTACACGCGGCCCGTGGGATCGTGCAGCCCGGTCTGTCCCTGGTCGGTGAAATAGCAGTTGCCCTCGGCGTCGAACGTGAGGTCGTTCAAGCCGCGGAAGGACTCGCTGTTGCGATGGCCGAGGATCGGCTGCGGCAACTTCTTCGCCTCGGGGTCGAGGCGCAGCAATCCGCGCCGGTAGTCCGCGATCCAGAGCGATCCGTCGCTGTGGATCGCGATGCCGTTGGGCCAGCCGTCGTACTCGGCGACCAGCTTCCACTCGAGCTTGGGCGAGATGCGGAAGATGCGACCGTGCGGAATGTCGGTCACGTAGAGGTTGCCCGCGCGATCGAAGGACGGCCCCTCGAGGAAGCTGTCGATCGGGTCGCCCGGCTTGTTCGCGTCGCCCCAGTCCGTGCGGCGCTTCTTGCGGAACTCGTCGGGCAGGCGCGTGAGCACGCGCGCGTGGATCACGTGCGGCGGCGAGAAGGAGAGGTTCCACATGGCCGTCACCCCAGCTTGATGCCGGCGTCGCGCACCGCCGCGCCCCACTTGGCGTGCTCGGCGCGGATGAACTCGCCGAACTCCGCCGCGCTGCCGCCGCGCGGCGAGCTGCCCTCGTCGTGCAGGCGCTGCTTCATGTCGGCGGTGACGAGCGCGCGATTGGCTTCCTCGTTCAGGCGCTGGATGATCGGCTGCGGCGTCCCGGCGGGCGCCACGAGGCCGCTCCACGTCGACGCCTCGAATCCCGGATAGCCCTGCTCGGCCACGGTGGGCACGTCGGCGAAGCTCGGCACGCGCGCGAGCGCGGTGACCCCGAGCGGACGCAGCCGCCCCGCGTTCACCAGCCCGCCCACCGATTGGCTGTTGCCGAAGAAGCAATCGACGCTTCCGCCGATGAGGTCCGTCACCGCCGGGCTCGCGCCCTTGTACGGGACGTGCGTGAGCTTGATCCCGGCGCGGCGCTGGAAGAGCTCGCCGCCGATGTGCCCGATGGTGCCGTTGCCGGCGGAGCACATGTTGAACTGGCCGGGGCGCGCCCGCGCCGCCTCCACGAAATCCTTGAGCGTCTTGTACGGCGAGGCGGCGGACACCACGAGGATCAGCGGCTGCGCGGAGAGCAGCGCGATGGGCGCGAAATCCTTGAGCGGATCGAACGGCAGCGACGGATAGAGCGCGGGATTCACCGCGAGGTTCGCGGTCTGCCCCATCGCGATCGTGTACCCGTCGGGCGGCGATTTCGCGGCGGCGTCGAGGCCGATGTTGCCGCCCGCGCCGGGCCGGTTGTCGATCACGAAATTCCATTTCGTGTGGATGGTGATGCCCTGGGCGATGGCGCGCGAGAGCGTGTCGGTGCCGCCGCCGGGCGGAAACGGCACGATGAGCCGGATCGGCTTCGAGGGCCAATCGTCGGCGAGCACGCGTGCCGGCAGCGCGATCGCGGCCGAAAGCGTCGCCGCGGACACCAGGAATTCGCGTCGTCTCATTCGTTCTTCCTCCCGAGGATCTCGTCGTTGTGCTCGCCGGGGCGCGGAAGCGGCAGGCGCAGCGCCAGCCGCTCGTCCCCGAGCTGGATGGGCAGCGCGGGAATCCGCGTGTCGCTGCCGTCGGGCAGCTTCATGTCGATCATGCCACCGGCGGCGAGGTGCGGATCCCGGAACAGGTCCGAAGGCGTCTGGATGCGCGCGAACGGCAGGCCGCCCTCCTCGCAGATCGCCTCGAGCTGGGCAACGGGGTGCTTGCGCAGCAGCCTCGCGACCAGCGGAATCAGCGTCTCGCGGGCGAGCGAGCGCTGGTTGTTGGTGGCGTACGCCGGATCGAGCAGCTCCGGCTCGCCCAGCGCGCGCGTGAAGATGTCCCACTGGCGCTCGGTCACCACGCCGATGAAGAGCTGCACCCCGTCGGACGATTCGAAGACGTCGTACACGCCCCACGCACGCTTGCCCGCCGACATCGGCACGGGCTCGGCGCCGGTGACCGCGTGCTGCATCATGTGCGTCGAGACGAGCCACGCCGCGTTCTCGAAGAGCCCGCTCTGCACGTGCTCGCCGCGCCCGGTGCGATCGCGGCTGCGAAGCGCGGCGAGGATCGCGATCGCGCCGAACATGCCGCCCATCATGTCGTTCACCGGCGCGCCGGCGCGCAACGGGCGCCCGGCGGGACCCGTCATGTAGGCGAGGCCGCTCATCATCTGCACGACTTCGTCGAGCGCGGTGCGCTTCTCGTACGGCCCGGGCAGGAAGCCCTTGAGCGAGCAGTACACGAGCCGCGGGTTGAGCTTCGAGAGCGCGTCGTATCCGAGGCCCTTCGCTTCCAGCGCGCCGGGGCGGAAATTCTCGACGAACACGTCGGCGGTCGCGACGAGCCGCTTCGCCGCCTCGAGGCCTTCGGGCGCGTCGAGGTCGAGGGTCACGCTCTTCTTGTTGCGGCTGAACGACGCGAAGAACCCCGCGCCGGTGCTCTTGAGATAGCGCGTCGGATCTCCGCGGCCTTCGGGCTCGACCTTGATCACCTCGGCGCCGAGGTCCGCGAGCACCAGCCCGCAAGCGGGCCCCATCACCATGTGCGAGAACTCGACGACGCGCACGCCGGCGAGCGGCAGCTCCCGGGTCACGCGCCCGCCTGATCGGCCGCGCGGCGGAACGCCTTCGGCAATCCCGCGTCGGGGACGTGGCCGTAGATCGGCTCGCCGGGAAGCGCTTCCTTGAAGATGGCGCGCGCGGCGATGAGCTTCCCGAGATCGACGCCCGTGTCGAGCCCCATCGATTCGAGCAGGAACACGAGGTCCTCGGTGACGATGTTGCCGCTGGCGCCCGGGGCATGGGGACAGCCGCCGATGCCGCCCAGCGACGAGTCGAACGTCGTCACGCCCGCATCGAGCGCGGCGACCACGTTCGCGAGTCCCTGGCCACGCGTGTTGTGCAGGTGCGCGCCGCCGGCCTTCCCGCCCAGCTCGCGGATGAGGCGCGCGAACATGCGCTTCACCTGCACGGGATTCGCGTAGCCCACCGTGTCGGAAAGGCCCACGCTGTCGGCGCCCTCTTCGGCCGCGCGCACCGCCATCTCGATCGCCCAATCCTCCTTCACCTCGCCCTGCAGCGTGCAGCCGAACGCGGTGGCGATGCCCACCTCGATCTTCGGGCGGCTCGCGGCGGGCAGCTCGTCGCGGAAGCGGCAGATGCGCCCGACCTGCTCGATGGCTTCCTCGCAGCTCATGCGGATGTTGGCGAGGCTGTGGGCGTGGGAGGCGGATACCGGCAGCGTCACCTTGTGGGCGCCCGCGGCGACTGCGTCCTGCACGCCGCGCAGGTTCGGCGCGAGGGCGAGCACGGTGAGCCCCGGAATCCGCACCGCCTCGCGCACGACCTCGGCTGCGTCGGCCATCTGCGGCAGCAGCTTCGGCGGCACGAAGGACGCGACCTCGATTTCCGAAAGCCCCGCGCCGGCCAGGGCGCGCACCCAGCGGTGCTTCGCCTCCGTGGGCATGGCGCGCCGGATGCTCTGCAGCCCGTCGCGCGGCCCCACCTCGCTGATCACGATTCCCATGCCGGGAATTCTACCGGGTGGAGAGCTCGAGGTTGTCGATGAGGCGGGTGTCGCCCAGCCATGCGGCGCCGAGGACGACCAGATCGCGGTCGCGGGGGACGGGGCGCGCGAGCCGCTGGCGCTCGCGCAGCTCCACGTAATCCACGCGCCATCCATGGGACGCGAGGTCGTGCCGGGCCGCTTCGAGCCGCGCGTCGAAATCGCGCGCGCCGCCCTCCACCGCCTCCTTCACGCCGTGCAGCGCGCGGTTGAGGCGCACGGCTTCGGCGCGCTCGGCCTTCGAGAGGTAGCCGTTGCGCGACGACATCGCGAGGCCGTCGGCCTCGCGCACCGTCTCCACGCCCACGACCTCGATGCCGAAGTTGAGCTGCCGCACGAGCGCCCGGATCACGTGCAGCTGCTGGTAGTCCTTCTTGCCGAACACCGCCACGTCGGGTGCCACGATGTCGAAGAGCTTGGTGACGACCGTGGCCACGCCCTGGAAATGGCCGGGGCGGAAGGAGCCGCAGAGCTGCTCTGCGAGCTTCGGCGGCGTCACGAAGATCTCCTGCGGCTCCCGGTACATCTCGCGCTCGTCGGGCGCGAACACCACGTGGCAGCCGGCGCGCTCGAGCTTCTCGCAATCGGCCGCGAGCGTGCGCGGATAGCGCTCGAAATCGCCGCCCGGCTCGAACTGCAGGCGGTTCACGAAGATCGAGGCCACGATGCACTTGCCGTGGCGCCGCGCCTCTTCGACCAGCGCGAGGTGGCCCGCGTGCAGGTTGCCCATCGTGGGCACCAGCACGACCGACGGCTCGCTCTTCAGTCGCTCGCGCAGCGCGGCGACGGCATGGATCGTCTGCACGTTCAGAAGCAGTGCTCGGGCGCCGGGAAGGACTTGTCCTTCACCGCCTTCACGTAGGCCTGGATCGCGGCCTTGATGGATGGGGCGCCCTCCATGAAGTTGCGCACGAAGCGCGCCTTGCGGCCCGGATAGATGTCGAGCATGTCGTGGAGGACCAGCACCTGGCCGGAGACGTCGGGGCCGGCGCCGATGCCGATGGTGGGCACGGTGAGCGCGTCCGTCACGCGCTTCGCCACGGCCGCCGGCATCGCCTCCATGAGCACGATCGCCGCGCCCGCCTCTTCGAGCGCCTTGGCATCGGCCACCAGGCGCTCGGCCGCGTCGTCGCTGCGGCCCTGCACGCGGTAGCCGCCGAGCGCGTGCACCGACTGCGGCGTGAGCCCGATGTGCCCGCACACCGGGATGCCGCGCGCGACCAGGAAGCGCGTCGTCTCCGCCATCACCGCGCCGCCCTCGAGCTTCACCATCTGCGCGCCGGCGGCCATCATGCGCGCGCAGCTGCGGAACGCCCGCGCGGGTGATTCCTGGAAGCTCGCGAAGGGCATGTCGGCGATCACGAGCGCGGTGCGGCTGCCGGCGGCGACGCAGCGCACGTGGTACTCGGTCTCCTCGAGCGTCACCGCGAGCGTGGACTCGCGCCCCTGGATCACCATGCCGAGGGAATCGCCGATGAGGAGCATGTCGACGCCCGCCTCCTCCGAGAGGGCCGCGAAGCTCGCGTCGTAGCAGGTGAGCATGACGAGCTTCTCGCCGTCGCGGGCGCGGGTCTGCAGCTGGGGAACGGTGACTCTCTTCGCGGGATTCTGGGCACTCATGGCGCGGTCTTCCGTGGGTGGGCGCGGCGCGGCAAGGGATGTCCCGGACCGCGAATTCTGCCTAGGGACCGGGGAATTGGCAACATTGTGCACCGCCGCAACGGGGGGTGCGTCGCCCCCTCCCGGCGCGGCTGGCGCGGCGCAGCAAAGGCGCGGCTACGCGCGGTTGAAGAATTCGCGCCCGCCGCGCATGGCATTCACGCGCTCGATGAGCAGGTCGAGGTGCTCGGGCTCGTCGACGAAGTTGAGGCGCTCGCTGTTCACGATGAGGAGCGGCCCGTCGGCGTAGTGGTGGAAATAGCTCGTGTACGCCTCCGAAAGCCGGCGCAGGTAGTCCTCGTCGATGCCCGCCTCGGCGGGATTGCCGCGCTTCCTCACGCGCGCCACGAGCGTGCCCACCGACGCCTGGAGGTAGATCACGAGGTCGGGCGCCGGCGCCTGGGGCTTCACGTGCGAGTAGATCCGGTCGTAGAGCTGGTACTCCGCGTCGTCCAGCGTGAGGCGCGCGAAGAGCGGGTCCTTGGCGAGCGTGAAATCGGCGACGGTCGGCTTGCCGAAGAGGTCCGGCTGCACCAGCGACTCCAGCTGCGCCACGCGCTGGAAGAGGAAGAAGAGCTGCGTCTGCAGCGCGTAGCGGCGCATGTCGCGGTAGAACTGCGGCAGGAAGGGATTGGCCCTGGGATCCTCGAGCAGCGTGGCGGCGTTCAGGCGCTGCGCGAGCTTCACGGCGAGGCTGGTCTTGCCCGCGCCGATCGGGCCTTCGACGACGATGTAGCGGTGCTTCATAGCCGTTCCACGCCGGCCGTTCCGGCGCGCTCGAGGAGCGCGCGCGCCGCGCCGCGCCCGGGAATCCGCGCCTCGGGCCACACATCCACGAGCGGGGCGAGCACGAAGGCGCGCTCGTGCGCGCGCGGGTGGGGCACGCACAGCCCGGGTTCCTCGATCGTGGCGCCGCCGTAGAGCACGATGTCGAGGTCGAGCGTGCGCGGGCCGTTCGGGACGTCGCGCACGCGCCCGTGGCGGCGCTCGATCGCGAGGAGGCCGTCGAGCAGCGCGCGCGGTGCGAGCCGCGTCTCGACGCGGGCGCAGGCGTTCACGAACGCCGGCTGGTCCGCGTAGCCCACGGGCGCCGTGCGATAGAGCGCGGAGCGCGCGGTCACCCACGTCTCGGCAGCTGCGGCGAGCTCGCCGAAGGCGCGCCTCACGTGCGCCTCGGGATCGTCGAGGTTGGAGCCCAGCGCCACCACGGCGGTGACCGTCGGGTTCACTCGTCGATCGCGCCCTGGGAGTCGGGCAGCAGCGCGGCCGCGCCCGTCGCCGGCTTCTTCTTGCCGCCGCGGCGCCGCCGGCGCTTCTTCTTCGGCCCGGCTTCGTCGGCGACCAGCATGCGCTCGCGCTCGTCGGGGCTCGCGTCCTGGAAGCGCTCCCACCACGAGGCCGCCTCCTGGGGCGCGTTCGCGCTCGCCGCGCGCAGCGCGAAGAAGTCGTAGGCGGCGCGGAAGCGCGGGTGCTCCAGCAAACGATACGGCCGCTGCCCGCCGCGCTGCAGGAAGCGCGGCTGCATGAGCCACAGCTCCTTCATCGTCGCGTCGAAGCGGCGCGGGATGGCGAGCGAATCGCGCTGCGCGTCGAGCGCTTCGTGCATCGCCGAGTGCAGCGCCGGCACGGTGGGCTGCCCCTTGTCCTCGAACTTGCGCAGGTTCTTCTCGACCCGGCCCCACAGCAACGCGGCGAGGAGGAACGCGGGCGAGACGGGCTTGCCCTCGGCCAGGCGCTCGTCGGTCGCGCGCAGGGCGGCGAGCGCGAACGGCCCCGCCTCCGGGTCCTCCAGCGCGGTGTCGAGCAACGGCAGCAGCCCGTGGTGCAGCTCCAGCTCGCGCAGCACGCGCACGCACTCCACGGCGTTGCCCGACAGCAGCAGCTTCAGGATCTCCTCGAAGAGCCGCGCCTGGGGCACGTTCTCGAGCAGGTGGCGCAGCTCGCGGATCGGGGCTTTCGTGCGCGGATCGATCTCGAGCCCCAGCTTCGCGCCGAGCCGCGCCGCGCGCAGCATCCGCACCGGGTCCTCGCGGTAGCGCGTCGCCGCGTCCCCGATCATCACCAGCTTCTTCGCCTTGAGGTCCTTCAACCCGTGCACGTAGTCCCAGACCTCTTCCTTCACCGGGTCGTAGAAGAGCGCGTTCACGGTGAAGTCGCGGCGCATCGCGTCTTCCGCCTGCGTGCCGAACACGTTGTCGGAGAGCATGCGGCCGTGCTCGTCGGTGTTCTCCGCGTCGGGCTCGCGCGCGAAGTGGGCGCGGAAGGTCGAGACCTCGACCGTCTCCGGCCCGCACAGGACGTGCACGATCTGGAAGCGCCGCCCGATGATGCGCGAGCGCCGGAAGATCGAGCGCACTTCCTCGGGCGTGGCGCTGGTGGCGATGTCGAAGTCCTTGGGCTTGCGGCCGAGCAGGAGGTCGCGCACGGCGCCGCCCACCACGAAGGCGGCGTGGCCCGCGCGCTGCAGCTCCTCGCACGTGCGGCGCGCGCAGCGGCTGATGTCCTCGCGGCGGATGGCGTGCTTGTCCGGCCGTGGATCATGGGGCGCGCGTCCTTGTGGGTGACGGCCGCGCGCCGGCCGAAGAGCTTGTCGATGTATTTCTTGATCATGTTTTCTCGTCATTCCCGCGCAGGCGGGAATCCATTGGGTCCCCGCCTTCGCGGGGACGACGCTCGTCCTCCCGCAGGGAAATGACAGGCCAGCCGCGCTCGGCCGCGTGGACGCGCAGCGTCGCGTCGGGATCGACGGCGACCGGGTGCGTCACGAGCTCGAGCAGCGGCAGGTCGTTCAGCGAGTCGCTGTAGAACCAGCTCTCGTAGTCCTCGAGCGCCGTGCCGCGCTCCGGCGAGCCATTCGCGCACGCGCCGGATCTTGCCCTCGCGGAAGGTGGGCACGCCGCGCGCCTTGCCCGTGAAGACGCCGTCCACTTCCTCGATGTCCGTCGCGAGCAGGTTGGGCACGCCCAGCTCCGCGGCGATGGGCGCCGTGATGAAGCGGTTGGTGGCGGTCACGATCGCGGTGAGCGCGTCCGCGTGGCTTTCGATCAGCTCCACCGCCTTGGGAAAGATCATCGGGCGGATCTTGCGCTGCATGAATTCCGCGTGCCAGGCGTCCAGCTTCGCGCGCGGCACGCCCGCGATGGGGGCCAGCTGGAAGTCGAGGAACTCGTGGATGTCGAGCGTGCCGTCCTTGTAGCGCTCGAAGAACCACTCGTTCTTCGCGTGGTACTCCTCGGGATGCAGCACGCCCTCCTCGATGAGGTACTGCGCCCAGGCGTAGTCGCTGTCGCCCTCCAGCAGCGTGTTGTCCAGGTCGAAGAGGGCCAACCTAGGCGTGTTCTTCATTCGCGAAACCCTGTCCAGGGTCTGCTTCGTCACGCGAGCGCCGCCTTGATGAGCGGCACCGTGATCGGCCGCCCGGTCTCGAGCGAATAGCGGTCGAGGGAATCGAGCGCGGCGATGAGCGAGCCCATGTCGCGCCGCGCGTGGGTGAGCAGGTAGGCGCCGACCTCCTCGGCGAGCGCGAAGCCGCGCGCCTTCGCGTGGGCCGCGAGCGCCGCGCGCTTCTCCTCGTCGCTGAGCGCCAGGATGCGATAGGTGAGGCCCGTGGCGAGCCGCGTAGCGAGGTCGCGCCGGAGCCGCACATCCTTCGGCGCGGCGGATGCGGACACGACGAGGAACGGGAACGCGCGCTCGTTGAACGCGTTGAAAAGCGCCACCTGGTGGTCCTCCGAGAGCCGTTCGACGTCGTCCAGCGCGAGGACGCCCTGCGCGTCCGGGGGCGCGAAGCGCGCGCCCGCCACGTACCGCGCCGGCCGCGTGCTCGCCGCCGCGAACGCCTTCAGCAGGTGGGTCTTGCCGGACGCGCCTTCGCCCCACATGTAGATCACATGCTCCGGCGATTCGCCGCGCGCCGCCGACTCGAGCGCATGGGCGAGCTCGGCGTTGCGGCCGTGGACGAAGTTCGCGAAGGTCGGCGCGGGCGCCTGGGTGAAGTCGAGGAGGAGCTGCCTCATTGGCATTTCCCTGGGCCGGCGCCGCCTCGGAGGATTCCGCCGGCCGGCTTGGCCCGGGCGCGCCCCCGCTGGGCGAGGGCGACGAAGGGCGTAATTTTAGCATGGCGACGATGCCGTAAAATCACGACATGGCCCTCGCAAGACCGATCCAGATCCGCTTCGAGCGCTTCACCGGCGAGACGGGCATCGCGCCCGCCACGCCGCCGCGCATCATCACGCCCGAGGAGCGTCCGGCGCTGGTCGAGCGCGCCAGGCGCCTGCTCAAGGAACGCGACGCAGTGCTGGTCGCGCACTACTACGTGCACCCGGACCTCCAGGACCTCGCGCAGGCCACGGGCGGCACCGTCTCCGACTCGCTCGAGATGGCGCGCTTCGGGCACGAGCATCCGGCCAGGACCGTCGTCGTGGCGGGCGTGCGCTTCATGGGCGAGACCGCCAAGATCCTCAACCCCGAGAAGCGCGTGCTGATGCCCGACCTCGCCGCGGAGTGCTCGCTCGACCTCGCCACGCCGGCCGACGCCTTCTCGAAGTTCTGCGACGAGCATCCCGACCGCGTGGTCGTCGTGTACGCGAACACGAGCGCGGAAGTGAAGGCGCGCGCCGACTGGATGGTGACCTCCTCCATCGCGGAGAAGATCGTCGGGTGGCTGCACGCGCAGGGAAAGAAGGTGCTCTGGGCGCCGGACAAGCACCTGGGCGACTACGTGCAGCGCGTCACGGGCGCCGACATGCTGTTGTGGAACGCCTCGTGCGTCGTGCACGACGAGTTCAAGGCGCAGCAGCTCGAGGAGCTGAAGGCGCTGCACCCGGACGCGAAGGTGCTGGTGCATCCGGAGTCGCCGCGCAGCGTCATCGCGATGGCCGACGCGGTGGGCTCGACGACCGGCATCATCCAGGCCGCCGAGCGCCTCGGCGCGAAGGAGTACATCGTCGCGACCGACGGCGGCATCATCCACCAGATGAGGAAGCGCCTGCCCGGCGTCACGTTCATCGAGGCGCCGACCGCGGGCAAGGGCGCCACCTGCCAGAGCTGCGCGCATTGCCCGTGGATGGCGATGAACGGCCTCTACAACCTGATCGAGACGCTCGAAGGCGCGCCGGGACACGAGGTGTTCGTCGAGCCGGAGGTCGGCCGCCGCGCGCGCGTTCCCATCGAGCGCATGCTCGAATTCGCGAGGACGCACCTTCCGACGTTCCGCGGCAGCGGCGACGCCTGAAGCGGGGCGCGTGCTCCATCCGGCCCATCCCGGATGCCCATCGAAGGCTGGCTCGTCGACCGCTTCGGTCCGCGCCCGGTGGTCGCGATCGGCGCCCTCTTCGTCGCGGCCGCCTGGATCCTCGATTCGATGGCGAATACGCTGCCGATGCTCTACGCCGCCGCGGTGATCGCGGGCCTCGGCGCCGGCTGCGTGTATGGAACGTGCGTCGGAAACGCCCTCAAGTGGTTCCCCGATCGGCGCGGCCTCGCCGCAGGCCTCACCGCGGCCGGTTTCGGCGCCGGCGCCGCCCTCACGGTGATTCCCATCGCGAACATGATCCGCGCCTCGGGCTACCAGAGCGCGTTCTTTTCCTTCGCGCTGATCCAGGGCATCGCCATCTTCATCCTCGCGATGTTCCTCGTGCGCCCGATCGTGCCGAAGGGCGTGCGCGCGAGCGCGCGCAACGTCCAGGCGCGCCGCGACTTCACGCCGCGCGAGATGATGAAGACGCCGGTGTTCTGGATGCTCTACGCGATCTTCGTCGCGGTGGCGGCCGGCGGGCTCATCGCCACGGCGCAGATCGGGCCCATCGCGAAGGACTACGGCGTCGCCGCGGAGCACTTCCGCGTCTTCGGCCTGATGATGCCGCTCCTCACTCTGACCCTTTCGATCGACAACCTGGCCAACGGCTTCACGCGGCCGCTGTGCGGCCTCATCTCCGACAAGATCGGGCGCGAGAACACGATGTTCCTGGTGTTCCTCGGCGAGGGCGTGGCGCTTCTCGGGCTGCTGCATTTCGGGCACGACCCCCTCGCCTTCATGGTGTTCGCGCCGCTGATCTTCCTCTTCTGGGGCGAGATCTACTCGATCTTCCCGGCGGTGTGCGCGGACACGTTCGGCACGGCGAACGCCGCCGCCAACGCGGGCACGCTCTACACGCCGAAGGAAACCGCGTCGCTCCTCGTGCCGCTCGCCTCGGTGCTCTCGCGCGGCGGCAAATGGGCGGCCGTCTTCTACTTCTCGGCGGCCATCTGCATCGTGGCGGCCATCCTCGCGCGCTTCGTGCTCAAGCCGATGCGCGACCGGTACCTGAAGATCGAGTCCGCGGCGTCGCTCGGCGCCGTGCAGGCCGCGGCCGACTAGGCCCCGCGCAGGCTCACGTCGCGCGGCTTGCGCGCGGCGTTGGCACGGGTGCCAGGCGGGTGTGCCCCTTCCGAGCCGTGCCGTTCGCCGGTACCATCCCCCTCGGAAAGCCGCTGGCTTCCGATTCTTGCGTGGCCGTGGTGGCGCAGCGGGCGCCAGCCGGAAGCAGAAAAGGGGAACGACGCGCGCGGCTTTCTTTCACCGGCGGCGAGGTCTTCAACCATGAGGGCGTTCATGCGTGCGACCCTCGTGGCCTTCGCGTTTTCAGCGGCCTTCGCCGAGGCGGCCCCCTTCGCCTACGTGAGCACCGCGAGCGAAGTCACGATCGTGGATACCGCGACACTCGCAGCGACGGGTCACGTCGTATTGACCGGCACGACCCCCAAGGCTGCCGCGATCACTCCTGATGCGACGCATGTATACGCGGCGACCTCCGTTGTTTCCAGCCCGGGAAAGGCGTGGCAGATGAATGCCGCCGGCGGCATCTCGGGATTTTTCACGATCGGGGCGTTTCCCGTCGCCGCCGGTTACGATCCGCAGCTGAACCGGCTGTACCTCATCAACGAGCTGGGCCAGCTGGAGGCCTATGACCTGACCATCGTCGCGCCGATCGGCAGCGTCAGCGCGGCCGACTCATTGTTGCTGCCGCAAGGCCTGCAAGTGAATCCCGACACGACCGCCGCAGCGCGTGTCTACGTAGCGGCCGGCCACCTTGTCACGGCATACGACGCAAGCTTGTCGCCGCTTGCTTCCATAGTCGTCCCGTTCGGTGCATCGGGTATCGCCGTGAACCGGGCCGGCACGACGCTTTACGTGGCCACAGGCGCCGGCGTGAGCGTCATCTCGACCGTGACCAATACGGTGGTGGGATCGATCGCGGACGCGGGCATCGCTTTCGGTGCGGTGGTGCTGAACCATGCCGAAGACACCGTGTACCTCGCACGGCAGGGTGACAGCGTCGTGAAGGGATACGACGTCGCTACAGGGCTGCTGGTGATGTCCGTCGACATGGGCGGCTCGCCCGCCGGCATCGACATCGATCCCGACGATGCTCTGCTCTATGTCCCGGACAACTCGAACAGCCGCATCGCCGTGATCAAGACGGTCTCGCCGTTCACGGTGACGTACATCCCTTCCGGCACGCTGCCGAGCGCGCCGGGGCGCTTCATCGGGAACGCGGTGCCGCGCCAACCTACCGGAGTCAGCGCGACCGCGGGCCTCGCATCCGCCTCCGTGTCGTTCACGGCACCGCGCTTCGACGGCGGCGCCGCGATCACCTCGTACACCGCCACGTGCGGCACGCAGAGCGCCTCGGGCACGGGATCGCCGCTCGTGGTGACCGGGCTCGTCGTCGGAACGCCGGTAACATGCACCGTGACCGCGACAAACATCGTCGGCACCGGCGCCGCTTCGTTGCCTTCAAACAGCGTGACGCCGGCGACGGTGCCGGATCCTCCGACCGCTGTGGCCGCGGTGCCCGGCGATACGATCGTCACCGTGTCGTTCTCGCCGCCGGCGTTCGACGGAGATTCGCCGATCACGCTGTACACCGCGCTATGCGGAACGCACAGCGCGAGCGGTGCGGGCTCGCCCATCGTCGTGACCGGCATGCAGAACTTCGTGGCCGCAAGCTGCGTCGTCACGGCGACGAATGCCGTCGGCACGAGCCTGCCTTCCGCACCGTCCAACATCGTGACGCCGGCCCAGGTACCCGGCGCGCCGACCGCGGTGAGCGCCGTCGCGGGGGACGCGCAAGCGACGGTCTCGTTCGCGGCACCAGCATCCGACGGCGGATCGCCGATCACCAGCTACATCGCGAGGTGCGGCACGCAAAGCGCGCCAGGTTCGCTGCCTTCGATCGTGGTCTCTGGCCTCACGAACGGCGTCAGCGTCACCTGCAGCGTCGCCGCCGTGAACGCGATCGGCGAAGGGCCGAGTGCAACCGCATCGAGCGCCGTCACGCCGGCGGGCCTGCCGGGCGCTCCCACAGGCGTCAGCGCTGTGCCGGGCAATGGGCAAGCGACGGTGTCGTTCACGCCGCCCCTGTCCAATGGCGGCTCGCCGATCCTCTCGTACACCGCGACCTGCGGCACGCACAGCACGCCCGGTGCTTCGCCACCGCTCATCGTCGCGGGGCTCGCGAACGGCACGACGGTGAGCTGTTCGGTGAGGGCAACGAATGCACAAGGCGTGGGCCCCGCTTCCACCGCGGTGAGCGTGACGCCGGCCGGCGTGCCGGGTGCGCCCAGCGGGGTGAGCGCGGCCGCGGGCAACACGCAAATCATGGTGTCGTTCTCGCCGCCCGGATCCAACGGCGGCTCCGCGATCACGTCCTACACCGCGCGCTGCGGCGCCCAGAGCGCATCGGGCAGCGCATCGCCGCTGATCGTGAGCGGCCTCGCGAACGGCACGCCGGTCGCATGCACGGTGGTGGCGACGAATGCAATCGGCGCGGGACCCGCATCGGCGCCGTCCAACACGGTCACGCCCGCGCCGCGCTCCTTCACGGGCCCGGTCGCCACGGGACTGGGCGACGCGACCGTCACCATCACCGGCGGCGGTTTCGCGTGCAATTTCGCATCGCAGGGAACAGGTGCCGCGCAATCCGCGTTTTTCATTCCGGTCACGGGCAATGCGAAGAGCCCGCCGCTGGGCACCGCGCCGGCGAGCTTTCCTTTCGGCCTGCTCGACTTCGTGCTGCTCGGATGCGATGCGGGCTCCACGGTCTCGTTCAGCATCACATATCCCGTGCAGATTCCGCCGGGGGCGCAATACTGGAAGTACGGCCCCACCGCGGCACAACCATCTCCGCACTGGTATGTGCTGCCCGTGACGGTCTCGGGCAACACCGTGGCGTTCACGATCACGGACGGCGGCCTCGGCGACGACGATCTCACCGCGAACGGCGTGGTCGCGGACCAGGGCGGCCCGGGCGTCGGGGGAGCCGCCACGATCGAGCAGATCCCCACATTGAGCCAATGGGCCGTCATCGCGCTGGCGGTTCTTCTGGCAATGTCGGGCATGGCGATGGGACCCGGGCGGACTTCGCGCACGGCGCCGAAATAAACGCAATCCGGAAGCCGCCGGGGGCGGCCATGATGTAAAATTCTCCCTCTGAATCAACCGGATCGCCCGTGAGCGCCCAGAATCCCCTCACCTACCGCAGCGCCGGCGTCGACATCGACGCGGGCGATGAGCTCGTCGAGCGCATCAAGCCGTTCGCGAAACGCACGCTGCGGCCCGAGGTGCTGGGCGGCATCGGCGGCTTCGGCGCGCTGGTGGAGGTGCCGAAGAAGTACCGGGAGCCGGTGATGGTCTCCGGCACCGACGGCGTGGGCACCAAGCTCAAGCTCGCCTTCCGCATGAAGAAGCACGACACCATCGGCATCGACCTGGTGGCGATGAGCGTGAACGACATCCTCGTGTCGGGCGCCGAGCCGATCTTCTTCCTCGACTACTTCGCGTGCGGCAAGCTCGACGTGGCGGTGGCCGCAGTCGGTCGTGAAGGGCATCGCCGCGGGCTGCGAGCTGGCGGGCTGCGCGCTCATCGGCGGCGAGACGGCCGAGATGCCCGGCATGTACGACCCGAACGAGTACGACCTCGCCGGCTTCGCGGTGGGATTGGTCGAGAAGTCCGGCATCATCGACGGCTCGAAGATCGCCGCGGGCGACACGGTGATCGGGCTCGCCTCCAGCGGCCCCCACTCCAACGGCTACTCGCTGGTGCGCAAGGTGGTGGCGGTGAGCGGCGCGGACCTCTACGAGCGCGTGGACGGCGAGCGCACGCTGGGCGAGGCGCTGCTCGAGCCCACGCGCATCTACGTGAAGCCGGTGCTCGCGGCCATGGCGCGCGTGCAGATCAAGGGGCTCGCGCACATCACCGGCGGCGGCCTCACCGAGAACATCCCGCGCGTGCTGCCCGAAGGCACCTGCGCGCGGCTGGAAACGAGCCGCTGGCCGCGCCCGCCGATCTTCAACTGGCTGCAGCGCCACGGCGCCATCGACGAAGCGGAGATGCAGCGCACGTTCAACTGCGGCATCGGCATGGTCGCCGTGGTCGCACGCGGCGACGCGAAAACGGCGATCGACACCTTCTCGAGCCTCGGCGTCGAGGCGTTCGAGATCGGCTCCATCGTCCCGCGCGGGCCCGGCGCGCCGCAGACGATCGTCGCCTGACGCGCCGGTGAAGTCGGCCGTCATCCTGATCTCCGGCCGCGGGAGCAACATGCGCGCGATCGTGGAGGCGCGCACCGGCATGCAGTTGAAGGCGGTGATCGCGAACCGTCCGGATGCCGAGGGCCTCGCCTGGGCGGCGGCGCAAGCGATTCCCACTCGCGTCGTGGACCACCGGAACTTCCCCGGCCGCGAAGGCTTCGACGAGCGACTGGCGCTTGAAATCGAGGGCCAGCGGCCCGATTTCATTTTATTGGCGGGCTTCATGCGCATCTTCTCCGAGGGATTCGTTCGACGTTTTTCGCGCCGCATGCTGAACATCCATCCCTCGCTGCTTCCGATGTTTCCCGGGCTGCACACGCACCGCCAGGCGCTCGCCGCGGGCGTGAAGCTCCACGGCGCCACGGTGCATTTCGTCACGCCCGCGCTCGACAACGGGCCCATCGTGATCCAGGGCGCGGTGCCGGTGCTGCCGGGCGACACGGAGGAGAGCCTGGCCGCGCGCGTGCTCGCGGTCGAGCATCGCATCTATCCGCAGGCGGTCCGCTGGCTCGTCGAGGACCGCATCGAATTCATCTCCGGCGACGTCGTCCAGGTGCGGCGCTCGGGCGTTTCAACCGACTGGATCGTCTCGCCCCGCAACGAATGAAGAGCGCCGTCGCCTTCGTCCTCGCCCTCCTCGCCTGCGGCGCGGCCTTCGCCTCGCCGAGCGAGATCGCCGCGGAATACCGCCTCACCTTCACGGGCCTCACCATCGGCCACGTGTCCGAGACCTTTTCGCGCAAGGGCGACACCTACGCGATCCGCAGCGTGGCGAGCTCCGAGGGTCCGCTCAAGTTCTTCGTCGACGACCAGCTCACGCTCCAGAGCTCGGGCAAGGTCGTCGCCACCGGGCTGCAGCCGCTGCAGTTCGAGCAGCACCGCGCCAACACCTCGAAGGGCGCGGTGCAGGCCACGTTCGACTGGGAGCGCGGCGTGATGCATTCGCAGTCGGGCGACTCCAGCTCCGAGGTGCCCCTGCCCAGGGAAACGCAGGACCGCATCTCGGTCATGTACCAGTTCATGAACCTCGCCCCGGGCAGCGCCACGGTGGCGATGCACATGTCGAACGGCCGCAAGGTGGAGCTCTACACCTACCGCTTCGTGAACGAGGAACACCTCTCCACGCCCGCGGGCGAATTCGACACGCTGCATTACGAGCGCGTGATCGAGAACCCCAAGGAAAGCAAGGCCCAGGTGTGGCTCGCGAAGGACCGCTTCAACTTCCCCGTGCGCGTCGTGTTCGACGACTCCAAGGGCCTGCGCGTCGAGCAGATCCTCGTCGGCCTCGTGGCGCACTGATGGCGCATGGCGCGGGCGGCCGAACTCCTCTCGCGCTATCGCCTGGTCGCGGCCGCCATCGCCGTCTCGGCGGCGCTGCACGCCGCGATATTCGTCGGCATGCCGCCGCGCTTCGACGCGGTCGACGAGGGCAGCGCCGAAGTGTTCTCCGCGCGCCTCGAGTCGCCGCCGCCTCCGCCCGTGTCCGCGCCGCCCGCCCCCAGGCCGGTCCCGAAGGCGGTGGTGCACAAGGCGCGACCGCACGCCGTCGCGAAGGCACCGCCGCCCGCACCGCCGCCTCCGCCGCCGCAACTGCTCACCGCCGCCGAACCGGCGGGTGACCTTCCGTCCATTCCCCAGCCGGCTCCCGAAGCCGCGAAGCCGGAGCCCGTGGCGGTCGCCGAGCCGATCATCCCGTGGTTGCCGCCCCCGCCGCCGCAGCCCGTGCCGGAACCGCCGCCCTTTCCGCTCGAAGGGCTGCCCGAGCACCTGTCGATCGATTACCGCCTCACTTCGGCGTTCCTCGACGCGCACGCGGTGTACCGCTGGAGCCGCGACGGCGACAGCTATCGCATCACCGGCGACGGCGAGGCGCTCGGCTTGCTCCAGCTCTTCGTCGGCGGCCCCATGGCGCAGGAGAGCGAGGGCACCATCACCGCCGCGGGGCTGCGCCCGGAGCGTTTCGTCGAGACCAAGCCCGGCAGCCAGCCCGAGGGGTTGCAGTTCGACTGGCTCAAGCACACCGTCACCTTCGACTACAGCGACAAGCACAAGACCGCGCCGCTCACCGACGACACCGTGGACTGGCTCACCATGATCTTCCAGCTCGCGCACGTGCCTCCGCGCGCGCAGGGCGACACGATGGCCCTGCGCGTCCTCACCCAGCGCAAGCTCTACGACTTCCACCTCAAGGTGCTGGGCGTCGAGGACATCGACATTCCGCTGGGCAGGGTGCGCGCGCTGCACCTGCACCACGTCGATCCCGACGATGGCAAGGAAGTCGATGTCTGGCTCGGCCTCGACCAGCATTACCTGCCGGTGAAGATGCGCTACCCCGTCGCCAAGCGGTTCATGGTCGAGCAGTCGGCCACCCGCATCTCGGAGCGCTGACGTGACGATCGCCCGCGCCCAGCTCGACGCGATCGTCGAGGCCCTCACCGTGGTGCTGCCCGCGCGCGCGCCCGCGGACGCGCAGCTGCGCCAGTTCTTCCGCGACCACAAGAACCTCGGCCATCGCGATCGCGCGCTCGTGGCCGACACCGTCTACGCGGCGCTGCGCCGCCGCCGGCTCCTCGAGCAGGTGACGCCCACGGCCGCGCCGCGCGAGATCGCGCTCGCCACGCTCGTGAAGCTGCAGGGCGTGGGGCTCGGGCAGCTCGAGTCGGCGCTCAAGCCCGCGGAGAAGGCGTGGCTCACCGAGCTCAAGGCCCGCGATCTGGACGCCCTGCCCTTCGAGATCCGCGCCGACCTGCCCGACTGGGTGATCGAGCGCCTGCGCCCGGCGCTGGGCGACGCGGAGCTCCTCGCGCTCGCGCGCGGCCTGCAGGATCCCGCGCCGCTCGACTTGCGCGTGAACTCGCTCAAGGCGCCGCGCGAAGCGGTGCTCGACCGGCTCGACTACGACCACATCGAGGCCGCTCCCACGCGCTACTCGCCGCTCGGCGTGCGCGTGCGCGGCAAGCCCGCGCTGAACCAGCACCCGATGTTCCTCGACGGCGCCGTGGAGGTGCAGGACGAGGGCAGCCAGCTCCTCGGCATGCTGGTCGAGCCGCGCAGGGGCGAGATGGTGGTGGATTTCTGCGCCGGCGCGGGCGGCAAGACGCTGCAGATGGGTGCGGCGATGAATTCGTCGGGGCGCCTCTACGCGTTCGACGTCTCGGACAAGCGCCTCGACAACCTCGCCCCGCGCCTCAAGCGCTCCGGGCTTTCCAACGTCTTCCCGCAGCGCATCGCGAACGAGAACGACGCCAAGGTGAAGCGGCTGCGCGGCAAGATCGACCGCGTGCTGGTCGATGCGCCGTGCACCGGGCTGGGCACGCTGCGGCGCAATCCCGACCTCAAGTTCCGCCAGACGGCCGCGAGCCTCGTCGAGCTCAACGCCAAGCAACGCGCGATCCTCGCGGCGGCCGCGGCGCTGGTCAAGCCGGGCGGGCGGCTCGTGTACGGGACCTGCAGCCTGCTGCGCGAGGAGAACGAGGGCATCGTCGAGCCGTTCCTCGCCGCGCACCCGGAATTCCGCCTGCTTGCCGCGCGCGACGTGCTCGCGCGCCAGGGCGTGAAGCTCCCGGGCGCGGGCGAGTACCTGCGGCTCTATCCGCACGTGCACGACACCGACGGATTCTTCGCGGCGGTGCTCGAGCGGCAGGCGCTGGCGCCGGGAGCGAAGGCGCCGGAAGCGAAGTCGCAGCCATGACGCGCGCGGCCGGCCTCGTCGCGCTCGCCCTCTTCGCGGCGCCGGCGGCCGCCCTCGCGGCAGGAGGCGGAATGGCCCATGTCGAGGTCGCGTTCACGCCGGGCGACGACATCGAGGGCCTCATCGCCGCGCGCATCGCCGGCGCGCGCGAGAGCGTGCGCATGCAGGCGTACCTCTTCACCGACCGGCGCATCGCGCGCGCGCTCGCGGCGGCGCTGCGGCGCGGCGTGGCGGTCGAGGTGATCGGCGACGCGTCGCAGTACGCCGATGGCGGGCTGCCGTGGCTCCCGGGCCTCGCGCGGGCCGGGGCGCGCGTGTACCTCGACGGCTCGGCCGGCGCTTCGCACAGCAAGATCCTGATCGTCGATGCCCGGCGCGCCGAAGCAAGCGTCGTCACGGGCAGCTACAATTTCACCCGTTCCGCCCAGTCGAGGAACGCGGAAAACGTCGTCGTGATCTCCGGCAACCGCGCCATCGCCGAGCGCTTCCTGGCCAACTTCCTCTCGCGCCGCGACCGATCCACGCCATGGCACTGAACTTCGACCTCGGCCCCGCGCTGGACTTCCTCGACGACCTGGCGGGCTCCGCCACGCTCGGGGAATGGCTGTGGCAGCTTGCCGCGGTGCTCGTGTCCCTCGGCCTGGGCTGGATCTTCGCGCGCGCGGCCCGCCACCGCATCCCCCTCAATCCGCGCTGGAAGTTCGGCAAGGGCGATTTCGAGCGCGTCGCCTTCCCGCTCTTCGCGCTGCTCTTCGTCGGCATCGCGGAGATCGTCCTCGCGCGCCACCAGCCCGTGGTGCTGGTCAACGTGGTGAAGTCGCTGCTGTGGGCCCTGGTGGTGATCCGCGCCGCCGTCTACGTGCTGGGCTACATCATTCCCGAGGGTGCCTTCCTGCGCACGGCCGTGCGCATCATCGCGTGGATCGCGTGGATCGCGGTGGTGCTGCACGTGACCGGGCTCCTCCCCGACGTGATCGACGCCCTGAACGACGTGGGCTTCACTCTCGGCAAGGACAAGCAGCGCATCACGCTCTGGCTGCTGCTCCAGGGGTTCGCCGCGCTGGCGATCGCGCTCGCCGTCGCGCTCTGGCTCGGGCGCATCACCGAGAGCCGGGTCCTGGCGGCCGAGACCATCGAGCTGTCCACGCGCATCGTCATCACGAAGCTGGTGCGCGCGGGCGCGCTGCTGGTGGCCATCCTGGTCGCGTTGCCGCTGGTGGGCATCGACGTCACGGCGCTCTCGGTCTTCAGCGGCGCGCTCGGCGTGGGCCTGGGCTTCGGCCTGCAGAAGATCGCCAGCAACTACGTGAGCGGCTTCATCGTGCTGCTCGACCGGAGCCTGCGCATCGGCGACGTGATCACCGTGGACGGGCGGCGCGGCGAGGTGAAGGCGATCGAGTCGCGCTACACGGTGATCAAGGGCGGCGACGGCGTCGAGTCCATCATCCCCAACGAGACGCTCATCACGCAGAGCGTGAACCACCACACCTATACGGACACGAAGGTGTCGATGGTGGTGGGCGTCTGCGTCTCCTACGACAGCGACGTGGAGAAGGCGTGCGCGCTGCTGCTGGAGGCCGCGCAGCGCCAGGAGCGCGTGATCGCGGAGCCGCCGTCGGCCGCGCGCGTGAAAAGCCTCGGCGACAACGGCATCGACCTCGAGCTCACCGTGTGGATCAAGGACCCGGCCATGGGCGAAGGCGAGCTTCGCAGCGCCCTGCTGCTGGACGTCCTGAAGGCCTTCAAGGAGCACCGGATCGACATCCCGTATCCGCGCCGCGACGTGCGCCTCATTGCTACCGTTGAAACAGGGGAAAACCCCGCTCCTTCAAGGGGTTGAGGATAGGCTCGCCGGGCGTTGCGCGGCCGCCTCCGGGGCGGGTTACAATCGAACGCTATAACGCCGTCCCATTTCGAGGACGGATCCTGTGAGAGGCGCAATCCGAATGTTCAGCGGTCTCCTGAATCTCCCGTGGTGGGGCGATCTCCTGGCCGGGCTCGTGCTGGTCCAGATCACCATCGCGGCCGTCACCATCTACCTGCACCGCTGCCAGGCGCACCGCGCGCTGGACGTGCACCCCGCCGTGAGCCATTTCTTCCGCTGCTGGCTGTGGCTCACCACCGGCATGATCACGAAGGAGTGGGCGGCGATCCACCGCAAGCACCACGCGAAGTGCGAGACGGAGGAGGATCCGCACAGCCCGCGCATCCACGGCATCAACAAGATCCTTTTCGCGGGCGTGGTCCTGTACGTGAAGGAATCGCACAAGCCGGAGACCATGCAGCGCTACGGCCATGGCACGCCGGATGACTGGTTCGAGCGCAACGTCTACACCCCGCTCAACAAGTGGGGCGTCGTGCTGCTCGCCGCGATCGACATCGCGCTCTTCGGCCTGGTGCCGGGCGCCATCATCTACGTCGCCCAGATCGCCTGGATCCCGTTCTGGGCCGCGGGCGTGATCAACGGCGTCGGCCACTACTTCGGCTACCGCAACTTCCAGACCGACGACGACAGCACCAACATCGTCCCGTGGGCCGCCTGGATCGGCGGCGAGGAGCTGCACAACAACCATCACGCCTATCCGACGTCCGCCAAGTTCTCGCTGCGCTGGTACGAGATCGACCTGGGCTGGGGCTACATCCGCATCCTCCAGTCGCTCGGCCTCGCCAAGGTGCGCAAGCAGGCGCCGAAGGTGAAGCTCGACCCGTCGAAGTTCGAGGTCGACGCCCAGACGCTGCAGGCGGTCATCATGCACCGCTACGACGTGATGATGAACTACGCCAAGTCCGTCAAGCGCGCGAGCGAGCTCGAGATCGCGGCGCTGCGCGAGAAGGGATACGACTACGCGGCGCTGAAGAAGGCGCGCCGCTGGCTGCACCGGGACGCCGCGGTCGTGCCGGCCCAGCATCGCGCGACCATCAACCTGATCGTCGAGACGAACCCGCGGCTGAGGACCACGCTCACGATGCGCCAGGAGCTCGCGCGCATCTGGGAGCGCTCCACGCTCAACACCGAGCAGCTCGTGAGCCAGTTGAAGGACTGGTGCGAGCGCGCGGAGACGAGCGGTGTCGAGCCGCTGGTCGCCTTCTCCCGCCGCTTGCGCTGCTACGCGTAAAGCCCGCCCTCTCCCTGGGAGAGGGCCGGGGTGAGGGTAAAGAAAAAGCCCCGCGATGCGGGGCTTTTCTTTTGGGATCAACGCATCTGGGATCAACGCATCGTCACTTCAGCTTGCCTTCCTTGTACACCACGTGCTTGCGCGCGACGGGATCGTACTTCTTGATCTCCATCTTGTCGGGCATCGTGCGCTTGTTCTTGGTCGTGGTGTAGAAGTGGCCGGTGCCGGCCGACGACTCGAGCTTGATCTTTTCACGCGGCATGGTTCAGGACTCCGTTCAGACGTTCTCGCCGCGCGCGCGCATGTCGGCGAGCACGACGTCGATGCCCTTCTTGTCGATGAGGCGCAGGCCCGCGCTCGTGAGGCGCATCTTCACCCAGCGGTTCTCGCTCTCGACCCAGAACCGGCGGTATTGCAGGTTGGGAAGATAGCGCCGCTTGGTCTTGTTGTTCGCGTGGGACACGTGGTGGCCGACGCGGGGGGTTTTGCCCGTCACTTGGCAGACGCGGGACATGGGGAACCTCGTTCAATCGAATAGAATCAAAGCGTTGAATTGTAGCACTTTTCGCATTCCCGCCGCAACCGGATTCCGCGCCATGCTCACGCCTGCGCTCCTCGCCTCCCTCCGCGTTTTCCTCGCCGCATCAGCCGCTTGCGTCTGCGCCCTCGCGCCGCTCGCCGCGTCCGCGTTCCCCGTGCTGGCATCGCCCGTCCAGGTGGTGGAGTACTACAACGTCGACCTCCATCATTACTTCCTCACCGCCCATGCCGACGAGATGAGCGCGATCGCCTCCGGCTCCGCGGGCCCGGGCTGGACACGCACGGGATGGAGTTTCTCGGCGTACCCGACCGGAAGCACCTTTTGCCCGCCGAACTGCGGCGAACCCGTCAAGCGCTTCTACAGCGCACTCTCGAATTCCCACTTCTACACCGCGGACGCGCAGGAGGCCGCGGGAATCCAGCAGCCGGGAAGCGAATGGATGCTCGAGCGGGAGGAATTCCAGGTCTCGGTTCCCGATGCCGCGGGCCAATGCGCCGCCGGCCAGGTGCCCGTCTACCGCCTCTACAACAACCGCTTTGCTTTCCACGACAGCAACCACCGCTTCGTGACCGACGCGGGCGAGCGCGCGAAGATGGTCGCGCAAGGGTGGATCGACGAGGGTGCCCGCTTCTGTGCGCTTTCCGCCGCCCAGGTGCCGATCGAGTCGTACGCCATCGTCTCGGCCGCACCGACCCGCGTGCTGCCGAGCGCGCAGTGCGAGGACGAGAGCATCAACCGCGGGCCGTGCATCGCAGTGAACAACCTTCCGGTCCCTTCGGCCATCTTTCCGACGACTGCCGGCGATACGCCGGCGGGCTTCTTCGACCGGACCGGACAGAAATGGTCCACCCGCCTCTTCGTCGTCCCGCCGGCTTCCGCGGACACGTCGCCCGGGCTCGCCTTCGTGCAGGACGCCGGCGGCACGATCGGCGTGCACGTCGACACCGATGGCCGCGGCCCGTCCCAGTACTCGAGCGTGAATCCGCTCTACCAGTTCCACACGACGACGGTCCCCGGCGTCTTCGACGACCGCTTCTTCCCGTGGGCGCCGCGCGAGTCCGAGGTGCAACTCGCCGTGCACTTCACCCTCAACGTGAAGACGATCGACACCCGCGGCCCCGGCAGCGCAGCCTACGGCCATCCCACGATCGAGTTCATCGACCAGCGCTCGGGCCATCACGTGTACTTCACGGTGATGACCTACGGCTCGCCCCCCGCCGTTCCCGCCGGAGACTACCTCGCGCCCGATGTCGCGACGGGCAAGGTGATCGTGGGAACCACCTTCCGCGCCGATACGCCGTTCGGGCGCAGCCTGGGATTGCCGACGCTCGCAACACCGTCCGGATTCGTCGCGCCGAACTTCTGGGGCTGGGGCGGCTATTTCGAATTCCGCGTGGACCGCGCCGAATTCCAGCGCGTGCTCGATGCGGCGCGCACGGTCGACCTGGCTCTTTCCGCCTCGCCCGCCGACTATCTCGTCGATAATTTCCACTTCAACAACGAGGTGTACGGCGACGGCGACATCGGCATCAACCTCGCCGGCTTCACGCTGGAGCTCGTGCGCCGCTAGATGAGCCCGCGCTCGGCGAACGAGAGGCACGCGCCGGGCGCCACGATGAAATGGTCGAGCACCTTCACGTCCACGAGCGCGAGCGCCTCGGCGAGCGTGCGCGTGAGGGCCTGGTCCTGCAGGCTGGGCTCGGCCACGCCCGAGGGGTGGTTGTGCGCGAGGATCACCGCCGCCGCGTTGTGCGCGAGCGAATGCTTCACCACCTCGCGCGGATAGACGCTGGTCTGCGTGAGCGTGCCGCGGAAGAGCTCCTCGGCCGCGATGACGCGGTTCTGCGCGTCGAGGAAGACGCAGTAGAAGCATTCGTGCGCGAGGTCCTGCATGCGCAGCCTGAGGTAGCCGCGCACCGCCGCGGGCGAGGCGAGGCTGTCGCGCGCCTTCATCTCCTCGGCGAGGGCGCGCCGCGCCAGCTCCATCACCGCGGCGATCTGCGCGTACTTGGCCGCTCCGACCCCGGGCAGCGCGTCGAATTCGCCCGGCGCGGCGGAAAGCAGGCGCGAAACGCGGCCGAAGCGGGCAAGCAGCTCGCGGGCCACGTCCAGCGCGCTCTTTCCGCGCACCCCGGTTCCGAGGAAGAGCGCGACGAGCTCCGCGTCCGATAGCGCCGCCGGTCCTTGCGCCAGCAATCGTTCGCGGGGCCGCTCGGCAAGCGGCCATTCGGCCATCGGCATGCAAGCCTCGGGGGGCGTGGGTAAAATGCGTTTATGGACAAGGTTTTGAATCGCCGGTTGCTGCTCGGGGTCACGGGCGGCATCGCCGCTTACAAGGCGGCGGAACTTTGCCGCCTCCTCATGAGGAATAACGTCGAGGTGCGCGTCGCGATGACCGAGGCGGCCACGCGATTCGTCACGCCCGCCACCTTCCAGGCGCTCACCGGCAAGCCCGTCGCGACCGACCTGTGGGACGCGAGCTTCCCGAACCACATGGCGCACATCGAGCTCTCGCGCGGGGCCGATGCGATCCTCGTGGCGCCCGCGAGCGCCGACTTCATGGCGAAGCTCGCGCACGGGCTGGCCGACGACCTGCTCTCCGCGACCTGCCTCGCGCGCAATTGCGCCGCTGCTGGTGGCGCCGGCGATGAACCGCGAGATGTGGGACAACGCGGCCACCCAGCGCAACGTGGCGCTGCTGCGCGGCGACGGCGTGGCGATCCTCGGGCCCGCCGCGGGCGACCAGGCGTGCGGCGAGGTCGGCATGGGCCGCATGCTCGAGCCCGAGGAGCTGCTCGAGGCGGTGCTCGAGTTCCTCGCGCCCAAGCGGCTCGCCGGCCGCAAGGTGCTGGTGACCGCCGGGCCCACGTTCGAGGCCATCGACACCGTGCGCGGCATCACGAACCTCAGCTCCGGCAAGATGGGCTACGCCATCGCCGAGGCCGCGATCGCGCTCGGCGCCGACGTGACCCTGGTGAGCGGCCCGACCTCGATCGCGCCGCCCGCGAGCGCGCATTTCGTGTACGTGACCTCGGCGGCCGAGATGTTCAACGCGGTGAAGGCGCACCTCGCGGACAGCAACTTCTTCTTCAGCGTCGCGGCCGTCGCCGACTACACGCCGGTGGCCGCTTCCAGCCGCAAGCTCAAGAAGAGCGCCGAGGGCATGCAGATCCAGCTGAAGCCCACCGAGGACATCCTCGCCCACGTGGCGGCGATGAAGGACGGCCCGTTCTGCGTGGGCTTCGCGGCGGAGAGCGAGGACGTCGCGCGCTACGCGCAGGAAAAGCGCGCGCGCAAGAAGATCCCGATGATCGTCGCGAACCTCGTGCAGCATGCGGTGGGCAAGGACGAGAACGAAGTGACGATCTACGACGACGATGGCGAACACGCGCTCGCGCGCGCGCCCAAGTCGCGCATCGCGCACCAGATCGTCGCCCACGCGCTGGACCTCGCCGAGCGCCGCGGCAAGGGCGCCAACGTCACGCCGCTCAAGCAGGTTTCCTGATCCTTCCGCCGCTTCTCCCGCCCGCCTCGGCGGATCGCCCTTCTTTCGCGCACACACGATGAGAAAGCTCGACGTCAGGATCCTCGATGAGCGCATCCGCGCCAACCTTCCCGCCTACGCCACGGCCGGCTCCGCGGGGCTCGACCTGCGCGCCTGCATCGACGCGGCGATCACGCTGCGGCCCGGCGACAGCGCGCTCATCCCGTCGGGGCTCGCGATCCACCTCGCCGATCCCGGCCTCGCGGCGATCGTGATCCCGCGCTCCGGCCTCGGGCACAAGCACGGCATCGTGCTGGGCAACCTCGTGGGCCTCATCGACTCCGACTACCAGGGGCAGGTGTTCGTGTCGTGCTGGAACCGCGGCAAGGAGCCCTTCGTCGTGAATCCCGCTCGAGCGCATCGCGCAGCTGGTCGTGGTGCCGGTGGTGCAGGTGGAGCTCAACATCGTCGAGTCGTTCGAGGAGAGCGAGCGCGGCGCGGGCGGCTTCGGCTCGACGGGCAAGCACTAGATGCGCGGCATCATCCTCTTCGCCCACGGCGCGCGCGACCCGGAATGGGCGCGGCCGTTCGAGGACGATCCGCGAGCGCGTGCGCGCGAGCCGGCCCGAGTACCCGATCGAGCTCGCGTTCCTCGACTTCATGTCGCCCACGCTGGAGGAGGCCGTCGCGTCCCTCGCCGACCAGGGCGCGCTCGCGATCACGATCTTCCCGCTCTTCATGGCGCAGGGCGGGCACCTGAAGCAGGACCTGCCGCGCATGCTCGACGCGATCCGCGCGAAGCACCCGCACCTGCCGATCGGGCTCGAACCGGCGATCGGCGACGCGCCGGAGATCCTCGCCGCCATCGCCGCCTGGATCCTCGCGCGCGCCGGCTAGGGCCGGCTCAGCGCTTGCAGATCGAGAAGCCGTCGTTCCAGCCCATGGCGTACTGGCGGTCGTCCGCCATGCGCCTGGCGTCGCTTGCGCGCGAACTCCGAGTCCTTGGCCGACTCGCAGCCGTCGACGTAGCCCTCGCGCACCGCGGGCGGGTAGCCGGCGAGGTTGTACGCGGGCCGCGGGGCATGCGAGCGGCGCTCGGTGGCCTGGGCGGTCGTCTCCGGCTGGTCCGGCGGCACGACGGGATGCATCGCGCAGCCCGCGGCGGCGAGCGCCAGCGCGAGAATCGTGTGTCGGCGCATCGAGGTCCTCATGCGTTAACCTACCGCCTCCGAATCGCAGGGAGCTTCCGTGAAGCTACATCCATCCGTCCGCTTGGACCGCCTCCTCGTCGTCCGGGTTCTCGCCATGGCGCTGCTTTTCGCCGCGGCGCACGCCTTCGCCGACGCGCCGTTGAAGACCATCCACGTGAAGGTGGGCTCCCACCCGCTCGCCGTGGAGGTCGCCGCCACGGATGACGAGCGCGAGCGCGGCCTCATGTTCCGCGACAAGCTCGGGCGCGACGCCGGCATGCTCTTCATCTTCGACGACCCGGGCTACTACGCGATGTGGATGAAGAACACGCTGATCCCGCTCTCGGTCGCCTTCATCGACGCCAACGGCGTGATCCTCAACATCGTGGACATGGAGCCGCAGACCCTCGACAGCCACGCCGCGGCGGGACCTGCCGCGTACGCGATCGAGACCAACAAGGGCTGGTTCGCAGCCCACAAGGTGAAGGCCGGCGACAAGGTCACCGGCCTGCCGAGGAAGTAGCGTCAGCCGCCGAAGAGCGGGCGGTGGAACACCGCCGACGACGCCATGAAGAAGATCATCGGGATCGACAGCATGGTGTTGGTGCGCGAGGCGAGGAACGCGACGCGGCGCGCCTTCGCCTTCTCCTCGTCGCTCGCGGTCACGAAGCCCAGGATCTTCTTCTGGTTCGGCCAGATGAGCACCCACACGTTGAAGAGCATGATCGTGCCCAGCCACGCGCCGATGCCGATCGGCATGTACGCGGCCTCGCGGAACAGGAACGCCTGGACGAACTTGTCGCCGAGGAGGAACGCGCCCATCACCCAGGTGGCCACCGCGGCCCACCGGAAATAGAACAGCGCCAGCGGCGCCACGTGCTTGGTGATGCCCGCGCCGGTCGGGGGCGTGTCCGCCGCCGCCTTCTTGAGCGCGTCCACCTGCACGAAGTTGAAGTAGTAGAGCAGGCCGATCCACATCACGCCCGACAGGATGTGCAGCCAGCGTCCCAGACCGTAGTGGATGAAGTCCCAGGTCATCTCAGCCTCCCATCATGGCGCGTGCGAGGTAGAACAGAACCACCGTCAGGACGAGTCCCGAGATGACGGTGCCCCAAAGCGAATCCAGCGGATTTTTCATGGTTATGTCTCCGGAATGTAGGGGACGACGCTGCGAGCGGATTCTAGCACCCGACCCGTTTATCATTCGCCGGTGGAAAGTTCCCATCCCTATTCGCGCCTCACGCCGGACACCGTGCTCAACGCGCTCGAGGCGCTCGGCCTGCGCTGCGACGGACGCCTGCTCGCGCTGAACAGCTACGAGAACCGCGTCTACCAGGTAGGCCTGGAAGAATCGCTGCCGGGCACCGCACCCGTGCCCAGGCCCGCCGTGGTCGCCAAGTTCTACCGGCCCGGGCGCTGGACGGACGAGCAGATCCTCGAGGAGCACGCGTTCGCGGCGGAGCTAGCCGCCGCGGAGATTCCGGTCGTGGCGCCGCTCGCCCTCGCCGGCGCGACGCTGCACGAGCGCGAAGGCTTCCGCTTCGCGGTGTTCCCGCGCCGCGGCGGCCGCGCCCCCGATCTCGAGGACGAGAAGACGCTCGAATGGCTCGGGCGCTTCATCGGGCGCATCCACGGCGTGGGCCGCGCGCACGCCTTCGCGCATCGACCGCGGCTCGACATCGCGAGCTTCGGCGCGGAGCCGCGCGCGTTCCTGCTCGCGAGCGAATTCATTCCGCCGATCTCGTGCCGGCGTGGAAGCAGGTCGTGGATCTCGCCCTCGAAGGCGTGCGCCACGCGTTCGCGCGCGCCGGGCGACTTCGCGTGGATCCGCACGCACGGCGATTGCCACCCGAGCAACGTGCTGTGGACGCCGGACACCGGCAACACACCCGGCGGCCCGCATTTCGTGGACCTCGACGACAGCCGCATGGCGCCGGCCGTGCAGGACCTGTGGATGCTGGTCTCGGGCGACCGGCGCTCCATGGGCGCGCCAGCTGGGGCGGCTCCTCGCCGGCTACGAGGACTTCGCCGAGTTCGACGATCGCGAGCTGAACCTGGTCGAGGCGTTGCGCACGCTGCGCCTCATCCACTACTCGGCGTGGCTCGCCCGGCGCTGGGACGATCCCGCCTTCCCGATCGCGTTCCCCTGGTTCGGCACGCCGCGCTACTGGCAGGATCGCATCCTCGAGCTGCGCGAGCAGGTGGCCGCCCTGCAGGAGCCGCCGCTGGTGCCCGAATAGCGTCTGGTTACAAATCGGGCACCATATCCAGGCGTTTCGGTAGGAAACTGCGCGGGCAAAGCCCGCTCCAATAACAGCCAAAACAAGCGCCCCTCATGTCCGACCTGCCCCCCGCCTCCCGACCCACGCTCGAGGACCGGCCGCGCAAGCGCTGGGTCCAGCCGGTCCTCGTGATCGCGATCCTCGCCCTCGTCGCGCTCGGCGCCTGGCTCGCATGGGGCTGGACGCACCCCTCGTCGCCGGCCGCCGTGGCGGCCAAGGCCAAGGCAGCCGCCGGCGCCAAGGGCGGCCGCTTCGCCGTCGATCCCAGTCGCATCCAGCCCGTGACCGCCGTCGCCGCGAAGCTGGGCGACGTGAACGTCGTGCAGACCGCGCTGGGCACCGTGAGCGCGTTCCGCACCGTGACGGTCCGCCCGCGCGTGGACGGATTGCTGCAGAACGTCGCCTTCGCCGACGGGCAGATGGTGAAGCCGGGCGACGTGCTCGCGCAGATCGATCCGGTTCCCTTCCAGGTGGCGCTCGAGCAGGTCGAGGGGCAGCTCGCGCGCGACGCCGCGCAGCTCAACAACGCGCGCCTCGACCTCGATCGTTACCGCACGCTGCTCAAGCAGGATTCGATCGCCGAGCAGCAGGTGGACCAGCAGGCTTCGCAGGTGAAGCAGCTCGAGGGCACCGTGAAGCTCGACCAGGCGCTCGTCGACAACGCGAAGCTGCAGCTCTCGTACACGCACATCACGGCGCCGATCGGCGGGCGCCTCGGCCTGAGGATCGTGGACGCCGGCAACATGGTGCACGGCTCCGACACCGCCGGCATCGCGGTGATCACGCAGGTGCAACCCATCACGGTCCTCTACACCATTCCGCAGGACACGCTGCCGCGGGTGCTCGAGCGCATGCGCTCGGGCGACAAGCTCGCCCGTCGAGGCATGGGACCGCGATCAGAAGAGCTGCTCTCTCGCGGCACGCTCATCAGCACCGACAACCAGATCGACGTGACGACCGGCACGGTGAGGCTCAAGGCGCGAGTTCCCGAATCCCGAGGGCAAGCTCTTCCCCAACCAGTTCGTGAACGTGCGCATGGTGGTGGACACGCGCAGCGGCGTGGTCGTCGTGCCCTCGGCCGCGATCCAGCGCAACGCGCAAGGCACCTTCGTGTAGGTGGTGAGCGACGACGACACCGCGGCGCAGCGGCCCGTGACCACCGGCCCCACCGAAGGCACGGTCACCGCGATCGAAACAGGCGTGCAGGCGGGCGAGCGCGTGGTCACCGACGGCGTGGACCGCATCCGCGAGGGCGCGAAGGTGGAGGTCGTGCAGCCCGGCGCCGCACCCGGCGCGGCGTCCCCCGGGGCGCCCGCGAAGGCCGGCGACCCCGGCAAGCGCGGCTCGCGCAAGGGTGACGGCAAGGGGCGCCCCGGCGGCCAAGGCAAGGCGGGCGAGGCCCAGGGCGCGCAGTGAACCCGTCGCGGATCTTCATCCTGCGGCCGGTGGCCACCGCGCTGTTGATGGTGGCCGTGCTGCTCTCGGGCATCGTCGCCTATCGCCAGCTGCCGCTCTCCGCGCTCCCCGAGGTCGACTACCCGACCATCCAGGTGGTCACGCTCTATCCGGGCGCGAGCCCCGACATCGTGACCTCCACCATCACCGCGCCGCTCGAGCGCCAGTTCGGGCAGATGCCGGGCTTGAAGCAGATGTCGTCGACGAGCTCCGGCGGCGCCTCCGTGATCACGCTGCAATTCGAGCTCGCGATCGACCTCGACACCGCGGAGCAGGAAGTGCAGGCCGGCATCAACGCGGGCGCCAACCTGCTGCCCACCGACCTGCCCTCGCCGCCCATCTACAGCAAGGTGAACCCCGCCGACGCGCCGATCATGACGCTGGGCATCACGTCGCGCACCATTCCCATGACCCAGGTGCAGAACCTGGTCGACACGCGCCTCGCGCAGAAGATCTCGCAGATTCCCGGCGTGGGCCTGGTCACGCTCTCGGGCGGCCAGCGGCCGGCGGTGCGCGTGCAGGTGAACCCGAAGGCGGCGGCGGCCGAGGGACTCTCGATGGAGGACATCCGCACCGCCATCGCCGCGGCCAACGTGAACCAGGCCAAGGGCAGCTTCGACGGGCCGGCGCGGGCCTACACGATCGACGCGAACGACCAGCTGCGCAGCGCCGACGAGTACCGCTCGATCATCGTCGCCTATCGCAACGGGGCGCCGATCCACCTCTCCGACGTGGCCGACGTCATCGAGGGCGCGGAGAACGCGAAGCTCGCCGCGTGGATGAACGACACGCCGGCCATCATCGTGAACATCCAGCGCCAGCCGGGCGCCAACGTGATCGAGGTCGTGGACCGCGTGAAGGCGCTGCTGCCCACGCTCACCGCCGCGTTGCCGGCCTCCGTGGACACGCAGATCCTCACCGACCGCACCGTGACCATCCGCGCCTCGGTGCACGACGTGCAGTTCGAGCTGATGCTCGCCGTGGCGCTGGTCGTGATGGTGATCTTCATCTTCCTGAGGAGCGGCACCGCGACGCTGATCCCGGCCGCGGCGGTGCCGCTGTCGATCGTCGGCACGTTCGGCGTGATGTACCTCGCGGGATTCAGCATCAACAACCTGACCCTCATGGCGCTCACCATCGCCACCGGCTTCGTGGTGGACGACGCGATCGTGGTGATCGAGAACATCTCGCGCTACGTCGAGGAGGGCAAGCCCCCGGTCGAGGCCGCGCTCGAGGGCTCGCGGCAGATCGCCTTCACCATCATCTCCCTCACCTTATCGCTCATCGCGGTGCTGATCCCGCTGCTGTTCATGGGCGAGGTGGTGGGGCGGCTGTTCCGCGAGTTCGCCATCACGCTCGCGGTCTCGATCCTCATTTCCGGCGCGGTGTCCCTCACCCTCACGCCGATGATGTCCGCGCGCCTGCTGCGCCACACGCCCGAGGAGAAGCAGGGCCGCTTCTACCACTGGACGGGCACATGTTCGAGCGCCTCATCGCGCGCTACGGAGATGCCCTGCGCTGGGTGCTGGACCACCAGCCGCTCACACTGCTGGTCTTCCTCGTCGACGCTGGCGTTCACCGTCATCCTCTACCTCGCGATCCCCAAGGGCTTCTTCCCGGAGCAGGACACGGGGCTCATCCAGGGCATCTCGGAGGCGCCGCAGAGCGTGTCGTTCGCGGCGATGTCGGATCGCAGCCGCGCGCTCGCCGAAGCGATCCTCCAGGACCCGGCGGTGGACAACGTCTCCACCTTCATCGGCGTGGACGGGACCAACATCACGCTCAACGCGGGGCGCGTGCTGATCTCGCTGAAACCGCACGCGCAGCGCGATGCGGTCGGCGTCGTGATGGAGCGCCTCAAGGAGCGGCTCGCGCGCCTCGAGGGCATGGGGCTCTACATGCAGCCGGTGCAGGACCTCACGATCGAGGACCGCGTGAGCCGCACCCAGTACCAGCTCACGCTCGAAAGCGCGAACGCGGACGATCTCGCGGCGTGGACCGAGCGCATGGTCGACCGCCTGCGCACGCTGCCGCAGGTGATGGACGTGGCCTCCGACCTCCAGGACCAGGGCCTGCAGGCGTACGTCACGATCGACCGCGACACGGCCGCCCGCCTCGGCATCACACCCTCGGCCATCGACAACGCGCTCTACGACGCGTTCGGCCAGCGCCTCGTCTCGACCATCTTCACGCAGGCGAGCCAGTATCGCGTCGTGCTCGAGGTGAAGCCGGAGTACCGCGACGGGCCCGAGGCCATCGGCGACATCCACGTGGCGGGCACGGGAGGCGTGCAGGTGCCGCTCTCCGCCATGGCCACGGTCGCGGAGCGGCCCGGGGCGCTCGCGGTGAGCCACCTCGGCCAGTTTCCCGCGACCACGATCTCGTTCAACCTCGCGCCCGGCCACTCGCTCGGCCAGGCGGTGGATGCGATCGAGAAGGCGCAGAAGGACCTCGCGCTGCCCGCCAGCGTGCGCGCGAATTTCCAGGGCGCCGCGCTCGCGTTCCGCGCCTCGCTGCTGAACACGCTCCTCCTCATCCTCGCGGCCATCGTCACGATGTACATCGTGCTGGGCGTGCTCTACGAGAGCTACATCCACCCGGTGACGATCCTCTCGACGCTGCCCTCGGCCGGCGTGGGCGCGCTGCTCTCGCTCATGATCGCGGGGCAGGACCTCGGCATCATCGCGATCATCGGCATCATCCTGCTGATCGGCATCGTGAAGAAGAACGCGATCCTCATGATCGACTTCGCCCTCGACGCGGAGCGCGAGCAGGGGCTGGCGCCGCGCGACGCGATCTACCGGGCGTGCCTGCTGCGCTTCCGGCCCATCCTCATGACGACGATGGCGGCGATGCTGGGCGCGCTGCCGCTCATGATCAGCTGGGGCGTGGGCGCGGAGCTGCGCCACCCGCTCGGCATCGCGATGGTGGGCGGCCTCATCTTCTCGCAGCTCCTCACGCTCTTCACGACGCCGGTGATCTACCTCTACTTCGACCGCGCCGCCGCGCGCTGGCGCGAGCGCCGGCACCGCGGCGACGAGCCGGTGGCCGCCGAATGAACATCACCGAGCCCTTCGTCCGCCGCCCGGTGGCGACCACGCTGCTCACGATCGGCGTGGCGCTGGCGGGCATCGTGTCGTTCGGGCTGCTGCCGGTGTCGCCGCTGCCGCAGGTGGATTTCCCGGTGGTGTCGGTGTCGGCCTCGCTCCCGGGCGCGAGCCCCGAGGTGATGGCGGCGACGGTGGCCACGCCGCTCGAGCGCGCGCTGGGGCGCATCGCGGGTGTCACGGAGATGACGTCGCAATCGTCGCTCGGCAACACGCGCGTGACGCTGCAGTTCGAGCTCTCGCGCGACATCAACGGCGCGGCGCGCGAGGTGCAGGCGGCGATCCAGGCCGCGCGCGCCGACCTGCCCTCGAGCCTTCCCAACAATCCCACCTACCGCAAGGTGAACCCGGCCGACGCGCCGGTGATGATCCTCGCGCTCACGTCCGAGCGCTACACGCCCGGCCAGATGTACGACATCGCCTCCACCAACCTCGCGCAGCGCCTGTCGCAGGTGAAGGGCGTGGGCCAGGTGACGGTGGGCGGGGGGTCGCTGCCCGCGGTGCGCGTCGAGCTCAATCCTACGGTGCTCAACAGGCTGGGCATCGGCTTCGACGACGTGCGCACGGCCATCACCGCGACCAACGCCAACCGCCCGAAGGGGTTCGTCGAGGGCGGCGACAAGCACTGGCAGGTGCAGGCCAACGACCAGGCGAAGACCGCGGCCGAATACCTGCCGCTCATCGTCGCGTACCGCAACGGCGCCGCGGTGCGGCTGGCCGACCTGGGCCAGGTCGTGGACGGCGTGCAGGACGTGCGCAACTACGGCATGGCCAACGGCAAGCCCGCGGTGCTCATCATCATCAACCGCCAGCCCAACGCCAACATCATCGAGGTGGTGGACACCATCACGGAGATGATGCCGGAGCTGCAGGCGTCGATTCCCGGCGACGTGAAGCTGCTGCTCACGATGGAGCGCACGACCACGATCCGCGCCTCGCTGCACGACGTCGAGCGCACGCTCCTCATCGCCACCGCGCTCGTGATCCTCGTGGTCTTCGTCTTCCTCGGCAACTGGCGGGCGACGCTGATCCCGGCCGTCGCGGTGCCGATCTCGCTCATCGGCACGTTCGCCGCGATGTACCTGCTCGGCTTCAGCCTGAACAACCTCTCGCTCATGGCGCTCACCATCGCGACCGGATTCGTCGTCGACGACGCGATCGTGGTGCTGGAGAACGTCTCGCGCCACATCGAGCGCGGCATGGCGCCCTTCGAGGCGGCCCTCGTCGGCGCGCGCGAGGTGGCGTTCACGGTGCTCTCCATGAGCGTCTCGCTGGTGGCCGTCTTCATCCCCATCCTCTTCATGGGCGGCATCATCGGGCGGCTGTTCCGCGAGTTCGCCGTCACGCTCTCGGTGGCGGTCGGCATATCGCTCGTGCTCTCGCTCAGCACCACGCCCATGATGTGCTCGCGGCTTCTGCGCCGCGCCTCCGAGCGCGAACCCGGGCGCATCGCGCGCTGGACCGCCGGCGCGTTCGACCGCCTGCACCGCGCCTACGAGAGGAGCCTCGCCTTCGCGCTGCGCTACCCGCTGCCGATGCTGGTGATCTTCTTCGTCACGTTCGCGGTGAACTTCTGGCTCTACACCATCGTGCCGAAGGGCTTCTTCCCGCAGCAGGACACGGGACGCATCATCGGCTTCATCCGCGCCGACCAGCAGATCTCCTTCCAGGCGATGCGCCAGAAGCTGAAGGACTTCGTCGCGATCGTGATGCGCGATCCGGCCGTGGACCAGGTGACCGCGTTCACCGGCAGCGGCGGCTTCGGCCAGCGCAACAGCGGCCAGATGTTCATCTCGTTGAAGCCCCTGAAGGAGCGCGACAGCATCGACACGATCACCACGCGCATGCGCGCGGCGCTCGCGAGGGAACCGGGCGCGAACCTCTTCCTCAACCCGATCCAGGACCTGCGCTCCGGCGGCCGGCAGACCGAGGCCAACACCCAGTTCACGCTGCGCGGCGACGACCTGGCCCAGCTGCGCGAGTGGGCGCCGAAGCTCGAGGCGGCGCTGCGCGACGTGCCGCAGCTCACGGACGTCACCTCCGACCAGCAGGACAAGGGCCTGCAGATGACGCTCGTGATCGACCGCGACACCGCCTCGCGCCTCGGCATCACGCCGCGCATGATCGACACGGCGTTGAACCTCGCGTTCGGCCAGGCGCAGGTGTCCACCATCTACCAGGATCGCAACCAGTACCGCGTGGTGATGGAAGCGGCGCCCGAGTACTGGCAGAGCCCGGAGACGCTGCGGTCGATCTACGTGCTCTCGCCCGCGAAGGGCCAGGTGCCGCTTTCGGCCTTCTCGCGCTACGAGCCGACGCAGGCGCCGCTGTCGGTGAGCCACCAGGGCCAGTTCGCCGCGACTACCATCTCCTTCAACCTCGCGCCCGGCGTCGCGATGTCGGAAGCCTCCGAGGTCGTGCGCGACACCATGGCGCGCATCGGCGTGCCCTCGACGATCTACGCGTCGTTCGAGGGCACCGCGAAGCTCTTCCAGCAGGGCCTCGACAACCAGCCGTGGCTCATCCTCGCGGCGCTGCTCACCGTGTACATCGTGCTGGGCGTGCTCTACGAGAGCCTGGTGCACCCGATCACGATCCTCTCCACCCTGCCCTCCGCCGGCGTGGGCGCGCTGCTGGCGCTCCTCATCTTCAGGACGGAGTTCTCCATCATCGCGCTGATCGGCGTGATCCTGCTGATCGGCATCGTGAAGAAGAACGCGATCCTCATGATCGACTTCGCCCTCGAGGCCGAGCGGCGCGACGGGCGCGACCCGAAGGACGCCATCTTCGAGGCGTGCGTGCTGCGCTTCCGCCCGATCATGATGACGACGATGGCCGCGATGCTGGGCGCGCTGCCGCTGGCGCTCGGGCTCGGCGAGGGTGCGGAGCTGCGCCGGCCGCTCGGCATCTCGATCGTGGGCGGCCTGCTCGTGAGCCAGCTCCTCACGCTCTACACGACGCCGGTGATCTACCTCTACCTCGACCGCTTGCGCCTGCGCGCGCACCGCGCCTTCCACCGCCGCCATCCCGAGCTGGCGGTGGACGGGACCTGAAGGGCGTGGAACCACAGATGAACACAGATGAACACGGATGGCTTTCCCGGATGGGAATGTCGGGAAGCTCGCGAGCGATGACGTTGCGCCGGCCCGATGTTCGACCGGGGCGTCGCTCCATCACGAGGCTCATCTGTGTTCATCTGTGTTCATCTGTGGTTCCCGTCGCCCTGGTCGCAGGCTGCGCCGTCGGGCCCGACTACTCGAAACCGGAGGCCGAGACGCCGGCCGCGTACAAGGAGACCGGCGACTGGGTGGTCGCGAAGCCGGCCGACGCCGCGCCGAAGGGAAAATGGTGGGAAGCGTTCCGCGATCCGGTGCTGAACGGCCTCGAGGAGCAGGTGGACGTCTCCAACCAGTCGCTCAAGGCGGCGGAAGCGCGCTACGCGCAGGCGCTCGCCGCGGTGCAGGGGGCGCGCGCGCAGTTCTTCCCGGCGCTCGGCGTGAGCGCGAACGCCACGCGCAACCATGCGAACGACCTCGACACGCGCCGCTACGACGTCTCGCTCAACGCGAGCTGGGAGCCCGACCTCTGGGGGCGCGTGCGCCGGCAGGTCGAGTCCGCGGGCGCCGCCGCGCAGGCGAGCGCCGCCGACGTCGAGGCCGCGCGCCTGTCGCTCCAGGCCGAGCTCGCGACCGATTACTTCCAGCTGCGCGCGACCGACACCGGGCTCGTCATCCTCGACGACACCATCAAGGCGTTCCAGACGTCGTATACGCTCACCCAGAACCGCTATCGCGCGGGCGTGGCGGCCAAGGTGGATGTCGTGCAATCGGAAACGCAGCTGAAGAGCACCCAGGCCGATGCGATCGACCTGCGGGCCTCGCGCGCGCAGCTCGAGCACGCGATCGCCGTGCTCACCGGCCACCCGCCCGCTTCGTTCTCGATCGCGCTGTCCAACGTCGAAGCCCACATCCCGTCGATACCGCCCGGCCTCCCCTCCACGCTCCTCGAGCGGCGCCCCGACATCGCCGCGGCGCAACGCCGCATGGCCCAAGCCAATGCGGACATCGGGGTGGCCGAAGCCGCGTATTTCCCCTCGCTGCAGCTCACCGCGAGCGGCGGGTTCGCCGGGGCGTCGATCGCGAACCTGGTCGCGGCGCCGAACCGCGTGTGGTCCCTCGGGCTCGCGGCGGCCGAGACGCTGCTCGACTTCGGGGCGCGCGGCGCGCAGGTGGCGGGCGCGCGGGCGGCCTACGACCAGGCGGTGGCCAACTACCGGCAGACGGTGTTGCAGGGCTTCCAGGAAGTGGAGGACCAGCTCGCCACGCTGCGCTATCTCGAGGAAGAGTCGGCCGTGCAGCAGGAGGCGACCCGCGCGGCGCACGAGAGCGTGGCGCTCACGCTCAACCAGTACAAGGCCGGGACGGTGAGCTTCCTCAACGTGATCATCGTGCAATCCGCGCAGCTCAACCAGGATCGCGCGGCGGTCACGCTCGCCGGGCGGCGGCTCGCCGCGAGCGCGGCGCTCATCCGCGCGCTCGGCGGCACGTGGGAGGCGCCGTGACGCAGCCCGCGGGCTTCGACGACCTGGCGCGCTGGATCGGCCGCAGCGAGACGCGCCGCGACACGATCACCGCCGCCCCGCTCGTGGCGCTTGCGGCGCTGCTCGATCGCGACGAACCCGCGCCGCGCGCGGGAGACGCGGCGCCGCCGCTCGCGCACTGGCTCTATTTCCTTCCGGCCTATCGCCAGTCCGATGCCGGCCCCGACGGCCACGCGTTGAAGGGCGGCTTCCTTCCGCCGGTGCCGCTGCCGCGCCGCATGTGGGCCGGCAGCCGCCTCGAGTTCCTGCGCCCGCTCGCCGTCGGATCGGAGGCCACGCGCACCTCCACCATCGAGGACGTCACCGTGAAGCAGGGCCGCAGCGGCACGCTGGTCTTCGTCACGGTGCGCCACGAGGTCGCCGACGCGGGCGGGATCATCCTCTCCGACGAGCACGACATCGTCTACCGCGGCGAGAGCGCGCTCGCGGCGCCGCCCGTCGCGGCGCCGGCTGGCGAAGCGTGGCGGCGCGAGATCCGGCCCGACCCGGTCCTGCTCTTCCGCTATTCGGCCGTCACCTTCAACAGCCATCGCATCCATTACGACCAGCCGTACGCGACGCGCGTCGAGGGCTACCCGGGGTTGGTCGTGCACGGACCGCTCATCGCCACGCTGCTCGTGGACCTGCTGCGCCGCAACCGCCCCGATGCGCGGCTGCGCCGCTATTCGTTTCGCGCGATGCGGCCGCTCTTCGACACCGCGCCCTTCACGACCTGCGGCCTGCCTGATGCGCAGGACCGCGCGGCGCGCCTCTGGACGCGCGATGCGCAAGGAGCGATCACGATGGACGCGAACGCCGAGTGGTCGGCCTAGAACGGGACCTCGAAGATCGCCTTCACGGTCCAGCGATCCGCCGCGTCGGTGAGCCCGTATCCCACCCCGAAGTTGAACACCCAGGGCGCGCGGTCCACGTCGACCGCGAGATAGAGCGAGTGGGATTGCTGCGAATGGGGCAGGAAGTTTCCGGCCGGGCCGAGCTCCATGTAGTACTCGGGCCCGATCGCGATGCCGTCGGCGACGCGCCGCGCGACCTTGAGCGAGGGATTGAAGCCGGGCCTCTTGCCCTTGTCGGGCCCGGCGAAGGCGAACTCGAGGATCGGATTGATGGCGACGAGCCAATCCGCGTCGCGCCAGCCCAGGATCGGCCGCACCTCCATCGCGCGCGTCGCCTCCTCGAGGACGTCGGAGACCCACGCGTACTCGAAGTTCACGCCGGCGAAGGCACCGTTGCCCTGCTCGTCCACGCGCAAGGGCAGCCACTTGGCCCGGATCTTCGGCCCGGCGAACTTGTTCCGGCCGTTGTCGCCGAACACCAGCGGAAGATAGAGTCCCGCCTCCAGCGCGGGTGTCACGCCGTACGAGAACTCCGGCGTGAGGCGCCATCCGTGCGCGGGCGGGATTTCCCCGGGGAAGTCCGGCGTCGATCGACCGCTGGGTGTCGTGTTCACGTGCAGCTCGAGGCCGAACTCGCCCTGCTTGTTGATGTCGCTGGTGTAGACCTGGATCTCGTCCGGCAAGGCCGCGCGCGCGCCGGCGGCGAGCGACAATGCGGCCACGGCGAGGCCGAAACGCGGGGAACGAAGGGAGCGCATGGCGGGGCGGGTGCAATATAACAAAAAGGAGGAACCATGATCGTCAACTGCGTGGCCTACCAGGACGGCCGCAAGCTCGCGGACATTCGCGTCGAGGAAATCAGCGAGTACGTGAAGCGTCCCGAGTGTTTCGTGTGGGTCGCGATCAAGGATCCCACCAACGAGGAGCTGGAGATCATGCGCCGGGAGTTCGGCCTGCATCCGCTCGCGGTGGAGGACGCGAGACACGGCCACCAGCGTCCGAAGATCGACGAGTACGGCGATTCGCTCTTCGCGGTGCTGCACATCGTCGAGCTGCGCGGGGCCGACGTGGACGTGGCCGAGGTGAGCATCTTCGTGGGCCCCAACTATGTGCTCTCGGTGCGCAAGGGCACCGAGCACGGCTTCGCCGCGGTGCGCGAGCGCACCGAGCGCGAGCCCGAGCTGCTGCGCCACGGCTCCGGCTTCGTGCTTCTACGCGCTGATGGACAACGTGGTGGACCGCTACTTCCCCGTGGTCGACGCGCTCGAGGTCGAGCTGGAGAAGCTCGAGGAGCGCATCTTCTCGGGCTCCTCGCCCAAGGCCAACATCGAGGAGCTCTACAACCTCAAGCACAAGCTGATGGTGCTGCGCCACGCGGTCGAGCCGCTCATCGAGGCCACGCACCGCCTCTACGGCGGGCGCGTGCCGCAGGTCTGCATGGGCACGCAGGACTACTTCCGCGACGTCTACGACCACCTGCTGCGCGTGAGCCAGGCGCTCGACGGCCTGCGCGACATGGTGGGCACGGCGATGTCGGTGAACCTCTCGATGATCACGCTCGCGGAGAACGAGGTCACGAAGCGGCTCGCCTCCTACGCTGCGCTGATGGCGATCCCCACGATGATCGCGGGCATCTACGGCATGAACTTCAAGTACATGCCCGAGCTCGACGGATCCCGTGGATGTATCCCGCCGTCCCTCGCGCTCATGGCGGCGATCGACTACTACCTCTACGTGCGCTTTCGCAAGGCGGGCTGGCTCTAGCGGCGCCCCGCCTCAGCGCCGCTCGCGCGCGGCTTCGGCGAGCAGCCACTCGCGAAACGCCATCGCCGCTCGCGTTGCTGCGCGCTGGTCTCGGGCGTGACGAGGTAGTACGAGAAGGTTGCCGGGGCGGTGATGTCGAAAGGCATCGACCAGGCGCCCGGCCTCGATCTCGGCTCGCACCAGCGGACTTCATCGCGAGCGTGACGCCCATGCCCTCGATGGCCGCCTCCAGCGCGAGCGAGGCGTCGCTGAAGTGGGGCCCGCGCGCCACGTCCATGTCCTTCACGCCCACCGACTCGAGCCAGTCGGCCCACGCCGGGCGCGCGCCTTCCTCGACCACGGTGTCGTCGTGCAGCAGCGTGTGGAACCGCAGGTCCGCGGGGCTGCGCAGCGGATGCTCGCCTTCGCAGCAGCTGCGGGCTGCACACCGGCACGTAGACCGCCGAGAAGAGCCGTCGACCTGCGCGCCGGGATAGCGCCCGTTCGCCGAAGCGCACCATCATCAGGGCGAGTCCTCGCGGCGCGTCCGTGCACCGGCACGGGCGCGGCGCCGTTCTCGCGCCCGTCGATCATCGCCGGGCGGCTCGCCACGTGCAGCTCCAGGGGGGTGCGAGCGCGTGAAGCGCGCCAGGCGCGGCACCAGCCAGCGGCTGGCGAAATTGGGCGGCGTCGACCACGGTGAGCGCCGCAGGCGCCCTGCCGGGCAGCGCACGCGCTCCACGGCCGCGGCGAGGCTCTCCAGCCCTCGCGCACCTTGGGCAGCATGCGCCGGCCCTCGGAGGTGAGCTCCAGGGCGCGGGTGAGGCGCCGGAAGAGCGCCACGCCCAGGTGCTCCTCGAGGACCTTGATCTGGTGGCTCACCGCACCCGGGGTCACGTGCAGCTCCCGCGCGGCGCTCTTGAAGCTCAGGTGGCGCGCCGCGGCCTCGAAGGAGCGCAGGGAGTTCAGCGGGGGAGGCGGCCATTGGCAGCGGGCTATGCCTCAATTTTTCTCTTCTGTCGGGGGAAAACAAATCGGTTGTTGCACTGCAACATGAACACTATATTTTGCTCACGGGTCCCCGGACAAGTCCCAGCAGTCCCTGCGCGGGCCGCGGAACCTTCCCACAAGGAGAGTTGCATGGAGCACGAACCGACATCATACCCGATTTCTCCGTCCATCAAGACCACATCGAGCGCGCCCACCTCGAGCGCGCGGCGTCCTCGGAAGGATGGTCGCCGACCTCGTCGACGGGCTGGGCGCGCGGTGAAGCGCTTCTTCACCACGCTCGACAACGGCTACGCCGCCGAGCTGGACCGCCGCGCCATCGAGGCCGACGCGTTCCTGCGCCGCTCGGTTCGCTGACCCTCCCCCGCTCCTGACGCAGGGCGGCGATCGCCCTCCCGCGGCGCGGACCCTGACGATCGGGCCCCTGCGGCGCAGCAACTTTCCGCCCCCCGCGGGCTCCCAAGGCCCATGCCCGCGCTTCCCCTGGTTCATCCTCCCGGGCTGCTCGAGGATGCCGACGCCTTCGAGCACCAGATCGCCGCCCTGCGCGACGTCGCTTCCTGCACCGTCGCCGACCTGACGCGGCACCGACACGATCGCCGGCCTCGCCGGCCGATGCGCTCGAGCAGGCACCGCCCGGCCCTTCGCGCTCGCCGGACATTCCATGGGCGGCTACGTCGCGCTCGAGATCCTGCGCCAGGCGCCCGGAGCGCGCCGCGCGCCTCGCGCTGCTCAATACCCATGCGCGTCCCGACACCCCGGAATCCACCGCGGACCGGCGGCGCCTCATGGCGCTCGCCGAAACGCGATTTCCCGGCGGTGAGTCGCGCAGCTCACGCCCCGCCTCGTCGCCGCCCGCCACCTCGGCGACGCCGCCATCACCGGGACGATCGGCGAGATGGCGCTCGCCACCGGCGTGGAAGCGTTCCTGCGCCAGGAAAGCGCCATCATCGGCCGCATCGACAGCCGGCCGCACCTCGGACGGATACGTTGCAGGACCCTGGTGGTCGCCGCGCGGGAAGACGCGCTGATGCCGCTGGATCTGCTGGAGGAGCTGGCCGCGCGGCATCCCCGGCTCGACGCTCGCGATCGTCGAGGATTGCGGCCACATGGCTTCGATGGAGCGGCCCGGCGAAGTGGCCGAGCTGCTCGGCGCATGGCTCGAAGGACCGACTGCACACCCCAAAGGAGAAACAACATGAACATGAACCTCGCCCTGGCGCTGGGCCCGCTGATCTCCCTCCTCGCGGGCATCCTGATCCTCATCATCCCGCGGCTGCTGAACTACATCGTCGCGGTCTATCTGATCGTGATCGGGCTGGTCGGCCTCTTCGGCGGCGGGCGACCTCTGATACCGTGGCGCGACGGCAGCCCTCCCCGCCCTCTCCCTGCTCGAGACGCGCGTCCTCGGTGTCCTGGTCGAGAAGCAGCACACCGTTCCCGACAGCTACCCGCTCACGCTCAACGCGCTGGTTTCCGGCTCCAACCAGAAGACGAGCCGCGACCCGGTGATCGAGGCGAGCGAGGCCCAGGTCCAGGCCGCCCTCGACCACCTGAAGTCGCTCGCGCTCGTGGTGGAGTCGAGCGGCGGGCGCGTGATGCGCTACGCGCAGAACGTGGGCAAGGTGCTGGGCATTCCCGCCGCAATCGGTGGCGCTGCTCGCGGTGATGTTCCTGCGCGGCTCCGCAGACGTCGGGCGAGCTGCGCATCAACAGCGAGCGGCTGCACCGGTTCGGCGACATGCTCGCGGTCGAGGGATTCCTGCACGAGCTCGCCGAGCGGCCGCTGGTGCGCGAGCTGCCGCGCGCGCCCGGGGCGCGCGAGACGCGCTGGACCCATCTCCTCTCGGGTGAGCCGCCGCCCGCGGCGGCCGCCGCGGCGCCCGCGCCCGCGCACGAGGCGGTCACGGTCGGCGAGATCGCGGCGATGAAGGCGAACCTCGACCAGCTGCAGCGCGAGGTGGCCGAGCTGCGCGAGACCGTCGAGCGCTTGCGCGCGGCGCTCGGCGGCGACGCCTGACGCGTCACGGCGCCAGCACGCGCCAGCCTTTCATCAGCGGAAAGTACAGGCCCAGCGCCACGTCCTCGCCGGGAAACGCGGCCGCGTAGCCGGCGAGCTGCTCGCGATAGCGCTCCATCTCGCGGTCGAGGAACGCCTCGGGCTCGCCGCCCTCGTGCAAGCTCGTCTTGTAGTCCACGATCCAGCGCTTTCCCTGCGCATCGACGAACGTGCGATCGATCACCACGAGCCGCACGCCCTCGGGGCCGGCGAGCCGCAGCCGGTATTCCGAGCGCGCGCTCGCGCGCGACTGGAGCAGCCAGCGGCCGCGCTCGTCGGCGATCGTGCCCTCGAGCGCCCGCAGCACGCGCGCGCAGGCGCCATCGCGCTCCACCGCGGGAATGCCGCGCCGGCCAAGGTCGCGCGCGATGGCCGGCGAGAGCGCCGCCACGCGCGCGGCGTTCCATCGCTCCATGCCGTCGGCGGCGATGCGCTGCAGCCAGCGGTGCGTGACGGTGCCGACGTGGCGCGCCGTCTCGCCCGCCCACGAGAATTCGATGGAGGGCGGCGCTTCCGAAGGCGCGGGCGCCGGCGCGATCGAGGGCGCGGGGATGCGCACGTCCAGGACCGCGGCGGAAATCACGCGCAGCTCATCGTTCATCTTCGCCGGCTCGGCGCCGGAGGCCGGCGCGGCCTGCGCTTGCGGCAACACCGCCTCGAAGTGCGCGCGCGCCACTTCCCACGCCTTGCCGAGCAGCGACCGCGACGATGGCGTGCACAACTGGATCCTGCCCGCCTTCTCCTCGACGCGCGCGAAGCCGAGCAGGTGCAGGCGCGTTCCGGCGCGCGTGGCGGCCACGTACAGCAGCCGCTCGAGCTCGTGCCCGGCGGCGGCTTCGTCGAGGCCGAGGAGATAGTCGTACGCCGGCTCCTCCGTCTCCCCGGCCGCCCTCACCGGCGCCATCATGAGCGAGCCGTCGGCGCGCGCCTTCCACGCGAAGAGCGGGCGATCGGAGACGCGCGGGACGCGGTCGAGGCCGGGAAGGATCACCGTGCCGAACTCGAGGCCCTTCGCCTTGTGGATCGTCATCACCTGCACGCGCGCCTCTTCGCCGGTGTCGGGCGCGGCGTACAGTTCCTCCAGGTGCTCCTCGAGGATCGCGGGATCGGGAATCTCGCCCGCGCGCTCGAGGGTGTCGAGCTGGTCGAAGAAGGTCTCGGCGTCCTCGAGGTCGCTGTCCTGCAGCGCGCACGCGGGGCCGCCGAGCGCGAGCCACGCGCCCTCGACGCGCTCGCGCAGGCTGCCGCGCAGCCGATGGGCGACGAACGGCGCGAGGGTCGTGCGCACGCGCCGGGCGCGCTCGCGGCCTTCGCGCGCCGAGATGCGCGAGGCGGCCCTCGTCCTCGAGCAGCTCCCAGATCGTGGCGCGCGCCTCGTCCGATGATTCCGCGACCCCGGCGAGCGCGTGCAGGTCGGCCACCGTGAGGGCGCACCACGGCGCGCGCAACAGCGCGAGCCAGGCGACGCGATCGGCCCGGTGCGAGAGGGCGCGCGTGATGGCGAGCAGGTCCTGGATCACGGGGCGCGCGCCGAGCGGCTCGATGTCCACGGCGCGGAAGCGCACGCCGGCTTGCCTGAGCGCCGGGACGACGCGATCGAGGTGCGAGCGATTGCGCACCAGGATCGCCACGGTGTCGCGCAAACCCGAGGCGAGCGTGTCGCGGGCGATCCGGGCGACCTTCAGCGCCTCGGCCGCGCGCGCTGCCTTCGCGTCGCGGCCGGCCCAGGCGTGCCATTGCACGGCGACTCCCGGCCGCTCGGGGTGGTGCGCGCTCGACGCGGAGTACGGCACGGCGCCGGCCTCGGCGTCCTCGGCGCGCGGCAGCACGCGCCTGAAGCTCTCGTTGACCCAATCGACGAGGCCCGCCTGCGAGCGGAAGTTGATCGCCAGCCGCAGCGGCGTGAGCGTGACCTGCGGCAGCCCCTCCTCGCGCGCGTGCAGGAAGAGCGCGACGTCCGCCTCGCGGAAGCGGTAGATCGATTGCATCGGATCGCCGACCAGGAACACCGTGCGCCCGTCGCCTTCGGTCCAGCCCGCCGTGAGGCGCGTGAGGAGCTCCCACTGGCTGCGCGAAGTGTCCTGGAACTCGTCGACGAGGAGGTGCTTCAAGCGCACGTCGAGCGCGAGCAGGAGGTCCGTGGGATTGTCCTCGTCGCCCAGCGCGACGACCGCCGCCTGCGCGAGGCCGGTGAAATCGATCTCGCCGCGCTCGGCGAACACGAGCTGCAGCTCGGCGGCCGCGCGCGGAAGGATCGCCACCACGGCGCCCAGCGTCTCCCATTGCGCGTCGGTGAACGCGGCGGGCGGCATGCGGCGCAGCATGTGCAGCGCCTCGCACAACCCCGCCACCGACCTCAAGCGCGCGAGCAGCTCCTTCATGCGTGCCTTGAGATCGCCGTCGTGGGCCCGATCGCCGGACGGGAACCCGACGGCCTTGTCCAGCCGCGCCCGCCACTCGCCTTGCTTTGTGAGCATCAGCTTCGCGAGCGCGCACCAATCGTCGACGCCGGATTCGTCCACCACCGGATAGCGCGTGAGCCCCGCCAGCCGCGCGATGGGCGAATCCGGCCTCGACTGCGCCATGTTGCGCGCGGCGTGGGCGGCGAGACTCGCGATCTCGGCTTCCTCCGCGTTCGGCAGCAACGCGCGAGCGCGCGCGAGCAGCCGCGCGCGCTCGCTCACGAACGACTCCTCGAGCATCGCGCGCACCGCCGCGTCGGGATCGAAGCCCGCGATACGCCGGATCCACTGGTCGCGCCGCGCGAGCATCGCCTCGAGCAGCGCGCGCGCCGCGCCCCAATCGCCGTCCAGATGCACGAGGAAGCGGCGCAACGGGCCGGCCACCGGCTCGTCCGTCTCGATGCGCGCGAGCGTGCGCTCGGCCGCCTCGCGGTAGAGCTCCTCCGCGTCCTCGACGATGGCGGGCGGCGCGCCGATGCCCGACAGCACCGGCATCTGGCGCGCGAGCGATGCGCACAGCGAGTCGATGGTCTGGATGCGCAGCCGCGCGGGATTCTCGAGCAGGCGCCAGCCGAGCTCGCGGTCGCGCGCGAGCGCGGCCTTCGCGAGCGCGTGCGTGAGGCGCGCGTTGGGCGCCTCGGGCGTGGGCGCGTCCGCGGCGGCGGCTTCGAGCGCCTCGAGCACGCGGCGGCGCATCTCGGCGCAGGCCTTGCGCGTGAACGTGATCGCGAGGATCTCCTCCGGGCGCTCCACGCCCGCGAGGAGCCGCAGCACGCGCTGGATCAGCAGGCCGGTCTTCCCAGATCCGGCCGGCGCCTGGACGATGCACGAATGCGACGGGTCGAGGGCCGCCTCGCGCTGCGCCGCGTCGACGATCGGCGGTGCGCTCATTCGTCCTCCTCCGCGCCGCTTTCCGCCGCGAGGCTTCCGAGCCGCTCGTGCACGCGGCACAAGGTCTTCAGGTCGCAGCGCTCGCAGGTGGCGAGCTCGCGCTTCGGGTCGATGCGCGCGTCGCCGCTCGCGAAATTCTCGCCGAGCGCCTCGAGCTCCTCGCGCCAGCGCTCGAGCAGCTCGCTCCACGATCCCGCCTGCCTGCGCGCCGCCGCATGCTTCTGCACGGTGTGCACTCCCGGCAGCAAACCCTCGTCACGCGCGAGGCCGGCGAAGCCGAGCTGCCCGATCTTCAGGCGCGCGAAGGCCACGGCGCGGATCTCCTCGTCGCCGGCCGCGAGCGCATAGAGCGGAAGCTGCGCGTTGTCGGGCCGCGGGCCCAGCCAATCGGAGACGCTCGCGCGGCCCGACTTGTAGTCGATCACCGCGAGCCCGCCGTCGAGCAGGCGGTCCACGCGGTCCACGCGGCCGGCGAGCCGCAGGTTGCCCGCGGTGAGCATCATCTTCTCCTCGCGCATGCGCACCTCGAACGGCGCGCGCGAACGCTCGATCTCGAGCCATTCGTGCGCGATGCGCGCGAGCCTCTCGCGCTCGAGGTCCGCGAAGCGCCCCTCGAGGCGGCCGGGGCGCTTGCCGCGCACGTGCGCCACGGCGTGGGCCGCGGCCGCGTCGATCATCGCGGCCAAGCGCGGCGGGTCGGTCGCCTTGAGCGTGGCCTGGTCGCCCAGCGCGCTCCAGAGCCGGGCCATCATCGAGTGCAGCAGGTCGCCGCGCTCCGCGGGTCCGAGGCCGGGCTCGGGTGTTTCGAGCGCGCGGGCATCGAGGCGGAAATGGGCGAAGGCGCGGAACGGGCACGCCGCCTGGTCGGCGAGCACGGCGGTGCCGCCCGGGCTCGCGGAGGCGCCGAGCGCCGGCGCCACCGTATCGGCGCGGCTCGAGCGCGCGTGCGGCGCGAGCGCCGCCTCGAACAACGCACGGCGGCGCGTCGGGAAATCCGCGATCGCCAGCCCGGCGACCGGCGTCTCCGGAATGCGGGCGATGAGCGGGCTCGGCAGCAACTCGCGATCGCCGTCGGCGCGCGCGCTCGTGAAGAGCACTTCCGGCGCCGCGGTCCGCCACGCCTCGGTGAGCGCCGCGTCCACCTCGAGCGAGCGCTCGGCGCTCGCCTCGGGAATGCCGGCCTGGCGCTGCAGCGCCGGCGCGATGAGCGGGTGCGGCCGCGCCGCGAGGGGCCATGCCTCCTCCGTGAGGCCGCTCACCCAGAGGTGGTCGAACGCGAGCCCCGCCGATTCGAGGATGCCCAGCACCTGGATAGGCGCGGTCCCAGACGCGGGCTGGAACACGGTGTCGGCGCACATCCGCTTCAACCGCGCACGGGCCTCGGCGGCGCTCCACGCGGGCGCGATCGATCCCAGCGCGGCGAAGGCTCCGAGCACCTCGCGCCACTTGGCGAGCGCCTGGAACTCGGCCGAATCGAGCACCCGGTCGCCGGGAAATCCGGCCGCGTCGAGCAGCGTCGTGAAGCGGCGCGCCCACTCGTGGGCCGGCGCGCGCGCATCGTCGCGGCACGCGGCCGACATCCGGTCGAGGAGCGCCAGCCAGTATGGGGACGGTGGCGCACCGCCGCGCGCGGCGGCTTCGGGAACGAGCGCGCGCAGGCGATGCAGCGAGAGCGTGGCGGGCGCAAGCCTGCGCAGCGCGACGTCCAGGCGCGCACGCGCGCCGAGCTCCGCCTGCCCGCCCGCGACGAACGGCGAGCGCAGCAGCCGGCTCACGCGATCGAACGGCAGCGGCGCGGCGCACAGCTCGAGCACGCCGAGCGCCGCGTCCACCAGTGCATAGGACGAGAGCGGCGCGCCGAGCGAGATGTTGAAGAGCGGGCCCGCGCTCTCGCCCGGGCCCAGGGTCGGCGCCAGCACGCGCGCGAAGATGCGCGCCACCTCGGAGCGCTGTTGCTCGAGCCGCGGGACGACCACGGCGATGCGCGGCGTGGAACCGCGGCCCGCCGCCTCCAGCCGCTGGCGCGCCCAGCGCGCGGCGTGCTCCAGCTCCTGCCGCGGCGATTCGAGCAAGGCCCGGCGCATCTGCGATCGCGCGCGCGGCGCCTCGCTGCGCGCGAGCGCCGCGCCGGCCGCCGCGCACGCCCCCAGGAAATCCTCCCGTTGCGGCGTGAGGAGATCGAAGCCGTGGAGCACGATGAGCGCGGGCGGGCGCGCCGCGCGGGCGGCGAAGCGGGCGGCGACGAGCTCCGGGAGGCGCGCGGCGTCCACGAGGCCGTCGCGGCGCGTGCGCCGCCGGTAGTGTCCGCACCACGCGGCAAATGCCTGCGTGTCCTCGTTGCCGTGCGCGCCCTCGAGCATGCCTTCGATGCGCCACGCATGGGCGGTCGCCCACGCGTCCGCCGCGAGCGCCGCCGTGGCGGGGAGGGACAGGACCCGGTCGTGCCAGCGGCTCGCTCGCAGCGCCTCCTCCCACAGGAGCTGCGATTGCGCGGGGGTGAGCAGCGTCGGCAGCCCTTCGGCCCCATCCGCGTACAGCGCCTCCTCGTGGCAGCGCTCGACGAAGGCCGCGAAGGGCAGGATGTCGGGCGCCTCCCATGAGGCGCGGCCCGCGGCGAGCTGGAAGCGATCGAAGCCGGCCTGCAGCGCCTGGGCGAGGCGCTGGTTCGGCGCGAGGACGGTGATTCGGGCGGCGTGGCCCTCGGAAAGGCGCTGGAAAAGCCCGGACAGCGGAAGCGGTTGCGGCGCGATCGGCATGACGGCATCAATCATACGTTTCTTACAGCTGTAATCGCGCTTACAGCTGTAATTGCGACTGTGCGGAATATCACAAAGATTCCGCGGCACGCGGCACATACTCGGGCCGTCGCTCGAAAACTGTGCAGTGCATCACTGCGCAGGGGAGGCGAAAAATGCTCAACCAGAAAACCACCCGCATCGGCTCGATGTTCCGCTCGCTCTCCCGGCTTTGCGCGGCGTGGGCGGTGGGCGCTTGCCTCGTCTTCGCGGCGCTCGGCGCGAGCGCCGCCGTCACCCTGGTAAGCGTCAACCAGGCCACCGCCAAGCTTTCACCGGATCTCGCGCAATCTCTCTCCGCGCCGAGTGTGGCGAACGTCAATTGGGCGCGCGACACGTCGGCCGGCCGCATGGTGAAGGTGCTGGTCGTCGCCGCGCCGAGCGCCGATTCGGACCTCGTGTCGCTGCGTTCCGCGATCGTGTCCGCGGGCGGCTCCGTCTACTACAAGTACATCTCGGTGAACGGCCTCTACGGCCTGCTGCCGGCCGCGCACGTCGTGGACGTGGCGCGCCGCAGCGACGTGATCAGCATGTCGCCGAACCGCCCGACCATCCGCACGCGCAGCACGCTGGAATCGGTCACCGGCGCGTACGAAGCGCGCGGCTCCGGCTCCGTGGTGAACCCCGATGCCGACGGTTCCGGCGTGGGCATCGCGTTCCTCGACTCCGGCATCATGACCACGCACCACGCGTTCCAGAACGCCTGGGGTGCGTCGCGCGTGAAGAAGAGCGTGGACTTCCAGAAGATCTCCGACGCGACGATGCTGGGCGCGCTCGACTGGAAGGGCGGCTACGACTTCAGCAAGCAGATCTACCCGGGCAGCGCCGGACAGGCCGCGCTCGACTCCGCGATCAACAGCTCCGGGGCGAGCTTCCCCGATCCGCTCGGCCACGGCACCGTCGTCGCCTCGCTCGCCGCCGGCCGCGACGCCTCTTCCGCCTCCGACACGACCGCCATCGCGCCCGGCGCCTCGATCTACGACGTGCGCGTGCTCGACGAGCAGGGCGTGGGCGACGTCGCCCACGCGCTCGCCGGCATCGACTGGGTGATCTACCACGGCAAGGACTACGGCATCCGCGTGCTCAACATCAGCCTCGCCGCGGACTCCACCGAGTCGTACCTGACCGATCCGCTGTGCCGCGCGGTGCGCAATGCCGTCGCCGCGGGCATCACGGTCGTCGTCGCCGCCGGCAACTACGGGCGCGACGCCAATGGACACGAGGTCTACGGCAGCATCAGCGCGCCGGGCAACGAGCCCTCCGCGATCACCGTGGGCTCCGCCAACATGCACGGCACGATCACGCGCGCCGACGACACGGTCAACTTCTTCAGCTCCCGCGGCCCGACGCGCGGCGGCTACGTGGACGGCAAGGGCGCCGTCCATCCCGACAACATCCTCAAGCCCGACCTGGTCGCCCCGGGCAACCACGTGATCGGCGCCCTCGCGACCAACGTGAGCGGCGCCGCCATCAGCCAGCTCGGGCTGCATTATCCGCAGCTCGTCGTGCCGGACGGCGGCGTGGGCACGCGCCTCATCCAGGTGAGCGGCACGTCGTTCTCCGCGCCGGTCGTCTCCGGCACGGTCGCCCTCATGCTGCAGGCGAACCCCGGCCTCACGCCCCCGCTGGTGAAAGCGATCCTGCAATACACCGCCGAGCCGCTGCCCAGCTACAACCTGCTGGAGCAAGGCGCGGGGCTCGTGAACGTGCCCGGCGCGCTGCAAATGTCGGCCGCGCTCTCGCACGACATCGCCTCGCGCGTGGCCACGAACAGCATCCGCGTCGGCGACCCGATCCTGCCCGGCGGCCGCAACATGCCGACGCCGTACTCGATGATCGAAGGCCGCCAGGTCAACTGGAGCCACTTCGTGCTCATGGGCGGCCAGCACGTGCTCGGCGGCTACGACCTCGTGCCCAAGTACCAGGCGGCCTACGACCCGACCATCTCCTGGGTCGGCAACCGCGTGACCGATACCGAGATCGACAACTTCGACCACACCAGTACATCACCGGCTTCGAGGAGTCGCCGCCACACCGGCGAGCTGGTCAGCTCCGGCGTGCAGCTTGGACACCTGCCCTCGGCGCGAGCAACCTGCGCTCGCCAATGGCATGTTCACCCCTCCACCTCGGTGGCCGCACGGCATCACCAAGTGCTCGGCATCGTGCTGTCCGAAGGCATCGTGCTCTCCGAGGGCATCGTCCTTTCGGAGGGCATCGTGCTGTCCGAAGGCATCATCCTCAGCGAAGGCCTCGTGCTCTCCGAAGGCATGATCCTGACCGAAGGCGTCGTGCTCTCCGAGGGCGTGGTGCTCTCGAGGCGTGGTCCTCTCCGAGGGCATGTGCTGAGCGAATGCGCGATGCCGCTTGGCGAACCCTGATTAACACGCGACAATCGACAAGAGCGCGAAGAGATCATGGCCATCATCGACATGCAGGACTACAGCCCCGCGGCGCGACGCTACTGGTGGAGCGTCACCGTGCTCGGCATGGCGGCGCTCGCCTACTCCATCGCCAGCGTCGTCTCCATCGACGGGAAGTTCCTGATGCAGGTCCTGATCGGGGCGGCGGTGGCCGCGATCGTCGGGCTCTTCCCGGTGCGCATCCCCGGCGCCAAGACCTCCATCGCCGGCGCCGAGATCTTCATCTTCCTCGTGATGCTGCTCTACGGCCCGGAGGCGGCGGTGATCGCCGCGGCGTTCGAGGGACTGGTCGGCTCGTGGAGCACCTCCAAGCGCTGGACCAGCCGGCTGGGCACGCCCGCCATGGCGTCGCTGGCGATGATCCTGTGCGCGACCGCCTTCGAAGGCGTGCGCGGCACGCCGCGCAGCGAGCATCGCGGCGCTCCTCACCCTCGCTCTTCGCCTTCGCGGCACTCTACTTCGTCGCGAACACGCTGCTCACCTCGACGCTCTTCGCGCTGAAGACGCGCTCGCCCTTCACGCCCCAAGTGGCTGCGCAACTTCGGCTGGATCGGCCTCGCCTACCTCACGGGCGCCTCGATCGCGGGATTGCTCTACTTGAGCTTCCAGCAGTTCGGCCTGCCGGTGCTGCTGGTGTCCGTGCCCGTGATCGCGATGTTCCTCTCGACGCTGCACTCGTACTTCCAGCGCAAGGAATCCGACGAGCGGCACGTGGAGGAGCTCAAGGAAAGCGAGAGCCGCTTCCACAGCGCCTTCACCCACGCCGCGATCGGCATGGCGCTGGTGTCCACCGAGGGCCGCTTCATCCAGGCCAACAAGTCGTTCTGCGACATGCTCGGCCGCTCGATGCCGGAGCTGCTCGCCTAGCGGCTGCCCGCGCTGGTGAACCCGGATGACCTGGAAGCCCTGCAGGGCCCGATCGACAGGCTGGTGAAGGGCGAGCTCGCGAGCGTCCACACCGAGGTGCGCGGCGTGCATCGCGACGGCTCCGACGTGTGGATGTCGCTCAACATCTCGCTCGCGCGCGACTGGCAGTTCCGCACTCACAACCTCATCGTGCAGGCGCAGGACATCAGCGCCCGGCGCCGCGCCGAGGCCGAGCTCTACCACAACGCCTACCACGACAGCCTCACGCAGCTTTCCAACCGCACGCACTTCAACGAGCAGCTGAACCGCGCCATCGCGCGGGTGCAGCGCCATCCGGAGCAGCGCTTCGCGGTCATGTACCTCGACTTCGACCGCTTCAAGATGGTGAACGACTGGCTCGGGCACAAGGCGGGCGACGAGCTGCTGGTGAACCTCGCGCGGCGCCTGAAGGAGATGCTGCGCCCGACCGACGTGCTCGCGCGCCTGGGGGGCGACGAGTTCGCGATCCTGGTGGAGGACCTGAACCGCCAGCGCGACGCCGTCGAGCTCACCGAGCGCATCCAGAAGGAGCTGCAGAAGCCGGTGCAGCTGGGATCGATGGAAGTGGCGATCAGCGCCTCCATCGGCATCACGTTCAGCACCAACGGCTACCAGACGTCGGACCAGATCATCCGCGACGCCGACATCGCGATGTACAAGGCGAAGTCGAAGGGCAAGGCGCAGTACGCCCTCTTCGACTCGAGCCTGCACCAGCACGTGACCGCGCAGCTGCAGCTGGAAAGCGAGCTGCGCCGCGCGCTGGGCCAGGGCCAGATCTACCTCGAGTACCAGCCGATCTGCTCGCTGCGCGACCGCGACCTCGTCGGCTTCGAGGCGCTGGTGCGCTGGAACCACCCGGAGCGCGGGCTCCTCGAGCCGTCCACCTTCATCCCCGTTGCCGAGGAGACGGGCCTCATCGTGCCGCTCGGCAACTGGGTCCTTACCGAAGCCTGCCGCCAGATGCGCGAATGGCGGGCGATCCGCGAAAGCACCACGCTGCGCATGAGCGTGAACGTCTCCAGCCTGCAGCTCACCCACCCCGACTTCGTCTCGCACGTGCAGCGCGCTCTCCAGGCCGCCGAGATGAGCCCCTCGCAGCTCACCCTCGAGGTGACCGAGAGCGTGCTCATGGACGGCATCGAGAACGCGGTGTCCACGCTCTCGGCGCTGCGCCACATGGGCGTGACGCTTTCCATCGACGACTTCGGCACCGGCTACTCGAGCCTGTCGTACCTCGCCACGCTCCCGATCGACGCGCTCAAGGTGGACCGCTCGTTCATCGAGCGCATGAGCCGCGACGGCGACGGCGGCGAGATCGTGAAGGCGATCTTCAAGCTCGGCCAGGCCCTGTCCAAGCAGGTGTTCGCCGAGGGCATCGAGACGGGCGCGCAGCTGACGCTCCTGCAGGAGCTGGGCTGCGAGTTCGGCCAGGGCTTCCTGCTGTCGCGCCCGGTGGATGCCGCGCGCGCCGCCGGGTTCCTCAACGGCAGCCCGAACGGCTTGTCCGCCGCGGTGGCCTGAAGCGGGCCGCGCGCCGTGTTCGAGCCGCTTGCCTGCCTGAAAAGCCGCGCGACCGCGCGATTCACGCGCTGGCGCGATCCAGTCGTTCCATCGCACGCGCGTCGAGAGCGAGGTCGGCGGCCGCCATCAGCTCGCGCAACTGAGCAAGCGTCGTCGCGCTCGCGATCGGTGCGCTGACCGCCGGGCGCGCCATCAGCCAGGCGAGCGCGACCTGCGCGGGCTTGGCATGCGCCGCCTTGGCCACCTCGTCCAGCGCCGCCAGGATGCGCATGCCGCGCTCGTCCATGTATTTCTTCACCGCCGGCCCGCGCGGGCTCTGCGCGAGATCCGCCTCGGTGCGGTACTTGCCGGTGAGGAACCCGCTCGCCAGCCCGTAGTACGGGATCACGCCGATGCGCTCGCGCACGCACAGCGGGGCCAGCGCCTCCTCGAACTCCGCGCGCGAATGCAGGTTGTACCTGGGCTGCAGCGTCTCGTAGCGCGGCAGGCCGCGGCTCGCCGATGCGCCGAGCGCCGAGGCGAGGCTGCCGGGCCCGTAGTTCGAGGCGCCGATCGCGCGCACCTTGCCGTCGCGGATCAGGCGGTCGAAGGCCTCCAGGGTCTCCTCGATCGGCGTGTCGGGATCCTCGGCATGGGCCTGGTAGAGGTCGATGCGCTCGACCTGCAGGCGCTTGAGCGACGCCTCGGCGGCCTGCGCGATGTGGCGGCGCGAAAGCCCCTTGCCGCCGCCGGGCATCTCCATGCCGGCCTTGGTGGCGATGACGACCCGGTCGCGCTTGCCGCCGCGCGCGAGCCAGCGCCCGATGATGGTCTCCGATTCCCCGCCGGAATTGCCGGGCGCCCATTTCGAGTACACGTCGGCGGTATCGACCAGGTTGAAGCCGTGGTCCACGAAGGCGTCGAGCAGCAGGAACGCCGTCGGCTCGCCCACGGTCCATCCGAAGACATTGCCGCCGAAGGCGAGGGGGGCGACCTCGATGCCGCTTGCGCCCAGCGCTCGCCGCTTCATGGGCTTGACGGCGCCGTGCGCCTTCCATCGAACGCGTGCATGAGGGATCCTTTCGGATCGGGACGAACCGGAGAACTGCGTTGACCTCGAAACCCCCGGCAAAGTGCCTCGCCCGTGTCGCCTGCACGATCGCCCTCGGCGCCACCCTCGGGGCCCATGCCATGGACAACCCGCTCGCCCGCGGCGCCTTCGGGGCGGCCCCCAGCGCGCCCATCGACGGCGCATGGAACGGGACGGACCTGGAGCGGCGCTCCAACTGCACCAATGCCCAGAACGACGGCAACCGCGGCACCTATGCGGAGTTCGACGCCACGACCGATCCCCAGGCCCACGTGTTCGCCATCGGCCAGAAGGGGATCACGGGCCTCAATTGCACGTACTTCGGCACGTACTCGGGCTCGAGCCCGGTGAACGGCTGGGTCGGCACCTACTCGTGCACCGATGGCAAGCATGGGACATTCACCTCTCGTTCGATCCTCGTCACCGAGAACGCCCTTTCCGTCCACCTCGACGTGCGCCTCGACACCACCGAGACCTGCGCGATCGAGGCGGTGATCGGCGCCGGCCGCCTCTATCCCTGAGCGCGCTTGAGCGGCAGGGTGAAGACGAAGCGCGCGCCCTTCGGCGTGCGCGCTCCGAGCGGATGGTGCCGCCGTGCGCCTCCACGATGGCGCGGCAGATCGCCAGCCCCAGCCCCGCGCCGCGCCGCGTCGCCTGCTTCTCGCCGCGCGCGAACGATTCGAACACTTCCTCCTCGCGCCCCTCGGGCAGCCCCGGGCCGTCGTCTTCCACGCGCACCTCGAGCAGGTCCCCCGCGACGCGCGCGGACACCGTCACATGGGTGCCGGCGGGCGTGTGCTTCACCACGTTGCCCACGAGGCTCGTGAAGACGCGCTGGATGAGCGCCGGCTCCACGGTCGCGAGCGGCAGGTCGCGCGGCACGTCCAGGGCCAGCGGGTGCTTGGCCGTGAGCGCCCCCAGCTCGCGCAGCGCCGCATCCACGATCTCGGCGAGCGGCCGGCGCTCGAGCTCGAGGCGCATGTCGCGGCTCTGGATGCGCGCCATGAGCATCGCGTCGCGCGCCACGTCCACGTAGTGCACGCGCTCGAGCGTCGTCGCCACGAACGTGGCGAAGATCTCGAACTGGTGGCGCTGCTCCGGAATGAACAGGTCGCGCGTGCGCTCCGGGCGCACCGCGAGCACGCCGCGCGTCTTCGTGGGCGACTTGAGCGGCAGGAACAGGTACTCGTTGCCGGCGAGGGTGTCGGTGCCGGCCCCGGCCTGCTGGGCCTGGTCGAACGCCCACTGCGCCGCGGTGCTGTCGAACGGGTTGCTCATGCCGCTTCCCGTCGGCGAGACCAGCATGCCGGTGGCGTCCGGCACCAGCACGGAGACGCGCGCGCGGAAATGCCGCGACATGAAGGTCTCCGTCGTCTCGATCACCTGGGACGTGGTCTGCAGCTTGGCGAGGTCGCGCGCGAACTCGTAGAGCGTGCGCGCGCGCTTCTCGCGATGGGAAGCCACCCGCGCCTGGAAGCGCAGGTTGCCCGCGAGCTGCGCCACCGCCACGCACGCCGCGAGCATCACGACGAACGTCAGGAGGTAGTGCGGATCGGCGAAGGCGAACGAGAAGCGCGGCGGGATGAAGAAGAAATCCACCAGCAGGACGTCGACGATCGTGGCGAAGATGGCGGGCCCGCGGCCCCAGCGCACGGCGACCAGGACGACGGTCAGCATGAACACCAGCACCACCGTGGCGAGCTCGAAGTGCGGATACAGGGCGGCGGCCGCGAGCGTGGTGGCGATGCACACGAGTGCGGTCCAGACATAGCGCATGCGCTTCTCGGCCGCGCGCGGGCTCGAGAGGTCGGCGGCGAGCGGCGGCGGGGCCACCGGCGTGCCCGCCTCGGCGCCGCCGCGCCCGATCTCGATCACGTCGATGTTCGGGCTCGCCTTGGCGATCGCGTCGCTCATGCTGCGCCATAGCCGCAGCGGCCGCGCCGGGCCGCGCCCGACGATCACCGTGGCGATGTTCTGGTCGCGCGCGTAGTCGACCACGGCCCCCACGACGTCGGTGCCGGTGAGGATCGCCGTGCGCGCGCCCAGCTCCTCGGCGAGGCGCTCGACGCTCAGGATGCGGCCGCGCTCCTCGACGGGCAGGCGCTGCAGGCGCGGCGTCTCCACGTAGACCGCGGTCCAGTCGACGTCGAGCTGCTTGGCCAGCCGCGCGGCGCTGCGCACGACGTGCTCCGATCCCGCGCCCGGGCCGACGCAGCACAGCAGGTGGCCCTGCGTCTTCCACACCGCGTCCACCGCCTTCTCGGCGCGGATCTTCTTCACTTCGTCCTCGACCACGTCGGCGGTGCGGCGCAGGGCGATCTCGCGCAGCGCGAGGAGGCTGCCCTTGCTGAAGAAGGTCTTTTCCACGCCCTTCTCCTCCTCGCCCACGTGCACCTGGCCCTCGCGCAGGCGCGCCAGCAGCTCGTCGGCCGACATGTCGACCATGATCGTTTCCTCGGCACTGTCGAAGAACGTGTCGGGGACCGTCTCGCGCTCGTGGATGCCGCAGATCTCGCCCACCACGTCGTTCAGGCTCTCCAGGTGCTGCACGCCCATGGTGGTGAACACGTCGATGCCGTTGCCGAGCAGCTCGTCGGCGTCGTTCCAGCGCTTCGGATGGCGCGAGCCCGGGGGATTCGGGTGGGCGAGGTCGTCTATGAGGAGCACCTGCGGCTTGCGCGCGAGGGCGCCGTCGAGGTTGAGCTCGCCGGGGACGGGCGCGCCGGCAACCGAGAGCGGGGGCAGGACTTCGAAGCCGTCCAGCAACTCCCGCGTCTCCGGGTTGTCATGGGTATCGATGACGCCCACGACCACGTCGCGGCCGGCCCCGCGCATGCGCCGCGCCGCGGTGAGCATCGCGTTGGTCTTCCCCGCGCCCGGAAACGCGCCGAAGAAAATCTTGAGCTTGCCCCGAGCCATCCTCGAATTGTAGCGATAATCGAACTCCAGCCGACCGGAGCCCTCCATGGACGACGCCCTCCTCCTCGCGCGCAGCCAGTTCGGCATCAACATCGGCTTCCATATCCTCTTCCCGGCGCTCACCATCGGGCTCGCCTGGTACCTGCTCGCGTTCCGGCTCGTGTACCAGCGCCATCGCGACCCGGCATGGCTCGCCACGTACCGGCTGTGGGTCAAGATCTTCGCGCTCACCTTCGCCATGGGTGTGGTGACCGGCGTGGTGATGTCGTTCCAGTTCGGGACGAACTGGCCGCGCTACATGACCACGGTGGGCGCGATCGCCGGGCCGCTGCTCTCCTACGAGGTGCTCACCGCGTTCTTCCTCGAGGCGACGTTCCTCGGCGTGATGCTCTTCGGCATGGAGCGCGTGCCCGACTGGCTGCACATCGCCTCGGCGTTCCTCGTGGCGCTCGGCACCACGGTGTCCGCGTTCTGGATCCTCGCGCTCAATTCGTGGATGCAGACGCCCACCGGCCAGGTGTTCGCCGACGGGCAGTGGATCGCCGGCGACTGGCTCGCCGTGGTCTTCAATCCCTCGTTCCCCTACCGCTTCGCGCACATGGTCGTCGCCTCGGGGCTCACGGCGTCGTTCGTGATCGCGGGGCTCTCGGCCTGGCGGCTGCTGCGCGCGCCGCCCGACGCCGGCGCCCGGCGCACGCTGCGCGCCGCGCTCGTCACCGCGGCGGTGCTGGCACCCGTGCAGATCTTCGTGGGCGACCAGCACGGGCTCAACACGCTCGCGCACCAGCCCGCGAAGATCGCCGCGATCGAGGCGATCTGGCACACCGAGCGCGGCGTGGCGCTCACGCTGATCGGCATTCCGGACGAGAAGGCGGGGCGCACCGACTACGCGATCGAGCTGCCCTATGCGGGAAGCCTCATCCTCGCCCACTCGAAGGACGCGCGCATCCAGGGCCTCGACGCGTTCCGCGACCACCCGCCCGTGGCGCCGGTGTTCTTCGCGTTCCGCATCATGGTGGGCATCGGCGTCCTCATGCTCCTCGTGTCGTGGTCGGGCACGTGGGCCACGCGCCGCGGCCGCGCGGCGCCGCGCTGGATGCTGTGGATGTTCGGGGCGTTCACGTTCGCGGGATGGGTGGCGGTGGACGCGGGATGGATCGTGACCGAGATCGGGCGCCAGCCCTGGCTCGTGTACGGCGTGCTGCGCACCGCCGACGCCGCGGGCGACGTGACGGGCGCGCAGCTGGGCGCGAGCCTCACCGGCTACATCCTCACCTACGCGGCGATGTTCATCGCCTACATCGTCGTGCTCACGCACATCGCGGGCGAAGGCGCGCGCGAGGGGCCGCCGCCCACCGGCTGGCCGGCCCCCGCCCCGGTCGCGAAGCCAGGGAGGTGACGATGGACCTGCCGCTGATCTTCATGGGACTGATGGGGGCGGCCGTGCTCGCGTACGTCGTGCTCGACGGCTACGACCTCGGCGTCGGCATGCTCATGCCCGCCGCGACCGACGAGGAGCAGTCGGTGATGGTCTCCTCGATCGGCCCGTTCTGGGACGCGAACGAGACCTGGCTCGTGCTGGGCATCGGCATCCTGCTCTCCGCATTCCCGGGCGCCCTCGCCGGCGTGCTGGGCGGGCTCTACCTTCCGGTGGTCGCGATGCTCGTGGGGCTGATGCTGCGCGGCGTCGCGTTCGAATTCCGGATGAAGGCGCACGGCTGGCACCGCGAGCTGTGGAACTGGCTGTTCTGGGCCGGATCGTTCCTCGCCTCCTTCTGCCAGGGCCTCATGCTGGGCCGCTACGTGACCGGATTCGACGCGGGCTTCGGATACTGGCTCTTCGCGATCCTCGTGGGCGCGAGCCTGTGCGGCGGCTACGTGCTGCTCGGCGCGACGTGGCTCATCCTCAAGACCGAGGGACCGCTGCAGATGAAGGCGGTGGCCTGGGCGCGCTGGGGGCTGCTGTGGGTCGCCCTCGGCGTGGGCCTCGTGAGCCTCGCCACGCCGGTCATGAGCGAGACGGTGCGCGACAAGTGGTTCGACTTCCCGCGCACGCTGTGGGTCATGATCCTGCCGCTCGCCACGCTCGCCTCCGGCTTCTGGCTGTGGCATGCGACGGGCGCGGTGCGGCGCGGCGCATCGCGCGGCGACGCGCTTCCGTTCGTGGCGGCCGCGGCGATCTTCGTGCTCGCCTTCGCGGGCCTCGCCTACAGCCTCTATCCCTACGTGGTGATGGACCGCCTCACGATCTGGGAGGCGGCGGCGCATCCGTCGGGGCTCAGGGCGCTGCTGCTGGGCGCGGCGATCGTGCTGCCCTTCATCGTGGCGTACACGATCATGTCCTACCGGATCTTCCGGGGAAAGGCGAAGGCGGGGCTCTACGACTGATCGGCGCTACTTCTCGATCAGGTTCCGCTTGTCCTTGACGTCCTTCCACTCGTCGACGTCGGGCGGCGGGTCCTTGCGCTCGACGATCGGCTTCCAGACCTTCGCAAGCTCGGCGTTCAAGCCGATGAAGTCCTTCTGGTCCCCCGGCACGTCGTCTTCGGCGAAGATCGCCTCCACGGGGCACTCCGGAACGCACAGCGTGCAGTCGATGCACTCGTCCGGATCGATGACGAGCATGTTCGGGCCCTCGCGGAAGCAATCGACGGGACACACGTCGACGCAGTCGGTGTACTTGCACTTCACGCAGGACTCGGTCACCACGTACGTCATGGAAAGGCCTCTCGAACCTCGGGGAAATGGGGGGAAAAGACCGTCATTTTACCAGAGCGCGCGCGACGTCCCCAAGCCGCGGCTTTGCCACGACACCCCGGTTTGGTCTACGATGGACCCTCGTCGAGCGCCCGAAAAGCGACGTTCCCGCGGCGCTCGCTCCCATCCCCCCGAGCGAGGCCCAGATTGAGCGAGAAAATCATCCACGTCACCGACGCCACCTTCGAGCAGGAGGTCCTGCAGTCGCAGACCCCGGTCCTGGTGGACTACTGGGCGGAGTGGTGCGGACCCTGCAAGATGATCGCCCCGGCGCTCGACCAGATCGCCTCCGAGTACGCCGGGCGGCTCAAGGTCACCAAGCTCAACATCGACGAGAACCAGTCCACGCCGCCGAAGTACGGCATCCGCGGCATCCCCACGCTGATGCTGTTCAAGAACGGCAACCTCGAGGCGACCAAGGTCGGGGCGCTCTCGAAGATCCCAGCTCGCCGCCTTCATTGACAGCAATATCTGAAACCGATACCCTGACTTCGTCCTGGCTGTTCGCTCGAACAGTCTCCAAGAAAAAATCCCGCAGCACCATCTTCCCGCAGCCAGGCTGATCCCAACCCTTTTGCGTTTGCCCGGCCCGTGACGTCTTCCGGGCCCGTTCCCGAACACCACACCAGGCAGGTCCGCGGCATGCACCTATCCGATCTCAAGCTGAAGCCCATCACCGAGCTGGTCGAGATGGCGGCGACCAACGAGCTCGAAGGCGCCAACCGCCTGCGCAAGCAGGAGCTCGTCTTCGCGCTGCTCAAGCACCAGGCGAAGAAGGGCGAGGCGATCTTCGGCGACGGCACCCTCGAGGTGCTGCAGGATGGCTTCGGCTTCCTGCGCTCGCCCGACACCTCGTACCTCGCCGGCCCGGACGACATCTACGTGTCACCCTCGCAGATCCGGCGCTTCAACCTGCACACCGGCGACTCCATCGTGGGCGAGATCCGCACGCCCAAGGACGGCGAGCGCTACTTCGCGCTGGTGAAGGTGGACACGGTCAACGGCGAGCCGCCCGAGAGCGCGAAGACCAAGATCCTCTTCGAGAACCTCACGCCGCTGCACCCCGACGAGTCGATGCGGCTCGAGCGCGACATCAAGGCCGAGGAGAACCTCACCGGGCGCATCCTCGACATCATCGCGCCGATCGGCAAGGGGCAGAGGGGCCTCATCGTCTCCCCGCCCAAGGCGGGCAAGACGGTGCTGATGCAGCACATGGCGCACGCCATCACGGCGAACCATCCCGAGGCGGTCCTCATCGTGCTGCTGATCGACGAGCGCCCGGAGGAAGTGACCGAGATGAGCCGCACGGTGCGCGGCGAGGTGGTCGCCTCCACGTTCGACGAGCCGGCCACGCGCCACGTGCAGGTGGCCGAGATGGTGATCGAGAAGGCCAAGCGCCTGGTCGAGCACAAGAAGGACGTGGTGATCCTGCTCGACTCCATCACGCGGCTCGCGCGCGCCTACAACACCGTCGTGCCGGCCTCCGGCAAGGTGCTCACCGGCGGCGTGGACTCCAACGCGCTGCAGCGCCCGAAGCGCTTCTTCGGCGCCGCGAGGAACGTCGAGGAAGGCGGTTCGCTCACGATCATCGCGACGGCCCTCATCGACACGGGCTCGCGCATGGACGACGTGATCTACGAGGAATTCAAGGGCACCGGCAACATGGAGATCCACCTGGATCGCCGCATGGCCGAGAAGCGCATCTACCCCTCGCTCAACGTGAACCGCTCCGGGACGCGCCGCGAAGAGCTGCTGATCCCGCCGGAGATCCTGCCGAAGGTGTGGATCCTCCGCAAGCTGCTGTTCGGCATGGACGAGCTCGAGGCGACCGAATTCCTGCTCGACAAGTTGAGAGCGACGAAGAACAACGAGGAGTTCTTCAACAGCATGAAGAAGGGATAGAGCGAGGGGCGAAGAGGCAGCGGGAAATCGCACAGGCGCGCACGGAAAAGACGCTCCCGGTCGGGGCGACGAAAATTGTCACCTTCGTTTGGGCCGGGGGAACCATGCGGCACGATCCGGGCCAAAAAACCTAGTCCGCTCAAGGCCCTGGGCAACCGCAAGGGTTTGTAACAACCCCTTGCTTTCATTCATCTTTTCGCGGATAATGTTGGATTCCCGGGCCCGAAACGGTTCCATTCCCCTCGAACGGCGGCGCCCCCAACAAGGCGAAAATCATGAAAGACGGCATCCACCCCAATTATCGCGAGGTCGTTTTCCTCGACACCAGCTGTGACTTCGGATTCGTGACCCGCTCCACGGTCGCGACCAACGAGACCATCAAGTGGAAGGACGGCAAGGAGTATCCGGTCTACAAGATCGAGATCTCCGCGGAATCGCACCCGTTCTACACCGGCAAGCAGAAGATCGTGGATACCGCCGGCCGCGTCGACAAGTTCAAGAAGCGCTACGCGCGCAAGGGCAGCTCCGCGAAGGCCGCCGAATAGGCCGGGCCGTGCGCGCGAAAAGGCAGCCCCCGGGCTGCCTTTTTTGTTGGGCTGCTTTGTTCCTGGGCCCTCGCGCCCGAACTAGAATGAACCCACCATGACCGTGCTCAGCAACGGCGGGCCGCGCGGGCGGATCGCCTACGACGGCACTCCGCACGCCGCTCAAGACGACGTTGTTCCTCGTGATCTGCGCCACGTGGCTGCTGCCCGGCCTCGTGGGCCACGATCCCTGGAAGGTGGACGAGGCGACCGCCTTCGGCGCGGTGATGGAAATGCTGCGCACGGGCGACTGGATCCATTTCTCGCATCGCGGGCGAGCCATTCCCGGGACATGCGCCGCTCTATCTCTGGGCCGCCGCGGTCGACGTGAAGCTCTTCGGTGACGTCTTCGCGCCCCACGACGCCGCGCGCCTCGCCTCCGGCTTCTTCATGGCGGCCACGCTCGCCTTCCTCGCGCTGGCCTGCCTGGAGCTCATGGGCGAGCGCGCGATGCGCGTGGGCGTGCTGCTCTTCATCGGCTGCGTGGGGCTGCTCGCGCGCGCCCACGAGATGATCGCCGACCTGGCGGGGCTCACCGGCATCGCCATGGCGATCTACGGGTTGGCGCTCGCCGACCGGCGTCCCGTCGCGGGAGGCGCCGTGGCGGGGATCGGCGCCGGCATCGCCTTCCTCGGCAACGGCTTCCTGCCGCTGGGCATGCTCGTCATGCTGCTCGGCCTGCTCCCGCTCGCCGCGCCGCTCTGGCGCACGCGCCGCTACGCGCTCGACGCTCGCCCTCGCCGCTCGCGTGCGCCGCGCCCGCTCGTCGCGGCCTGGCTCGTCGCGCTGGGGCAGCGGATCGCCGGCGGGGCTGCAGGCGTGGCTGCAGGCCGCGTCCGCCACGCGCTGGAGCTCGCCCTTCGCCGACGACGGCCCCGTCGAGCTCCTCTACTTCGTGCGCATCCTGCCCTGGTACGCGTGGCCCGCCTTGCCGCTCGCCGCGTGGACGCTCTGGCGCTCGCGCCGCACGCTCGCGGCGCGGCGCAGGAAGTGCTGCTGCCCCTCGTCGCGTTCGTGGCGTTCTTCATCATGACCTCGGTGTTCGGCGAGCCGCGCGAAGTGAACGCGATCCCGCTGCTGATGCCGCTCGCGATCCTGGCGTGGTGGAGCTCGACACGCTGCCGCGCGGCGCCGCGAGCGCGCTCGACTGGTTCGGCATGACCACCTTCCTCCTCTTCGCCGCGCTGCTCTGGCTCGGGTGGTTCGCCGCGCTCACCGGCAAGCCCGATTTCGCGGCGGCCATGCTGCGCCGCGAGGTCCCCGGCTTCCACTACCGCTTCAACTTCTTCGCGTTCGTCGCTCGCCGCGCTGCTCACGCTCATCTGGTCGCCGTGGTGGCGCGGTCGCTGCGCTCCACGCGCCGCGCCGTGGTGAACTGGACCGCGGGCATCACGATGGTGTGGATGCTGGTCATGACGCTCGGCGTGCCGCTGATCGACCAGGCGCGCAGCTACCGCGGCGCTCGCCTCCCGCGTGGTGGCCAACGTGCCGCCCGGTTCCGGCTGCGTCGCGCGCGAGAACGTGGGCGATGCGCAGCGCGCGCTGCTCGACTACTTCGTGGGATTGCGCACGGTCGCGCGGGATGCGCCGGCCGCGGCCAATTGCAGGGCGCTGCTGCTGCAGTCCTCGCCGCTGCGCGGGCCGAAGGTCGCGCCGGGATGGACCGAGACCTGGCGCGGCTCGCGTCCCGGCGATCGCAACGAGCTCTTCATCCTCTACGGCCGCTCGGCGTCCTAGGCCGGGCGCGCCTCGCCCATGCGCTGGTCGACGAGCTCGATCCAGTGGACGACGGGCAGCGAAGCGCCGGCGGCGAGCTGCGCGAGGCAACCGACGTTGGCGGTGGCGATGAGCTCGGGGCGCCCCGATTCCAGCGCCCGCACCTTGTTGTGCAGGAGGAGGCGCGAGATCGCGGGCTCGAGGAGCGAATAGGTGCCCGCGGAACCGCAGCAGAGGTGCGCGTCCGGCACGGGCGTGAGATCGAAGCCCGCGTCGCGCAGGATCGCCTCGACCACCCCGTTGATGCTGCAGCCCGTGCTGCAGCGAGCAGGGCGAATGGAACGCGACGCTGCGCCGCGCGTCCCCCGAGCCGCCAGCACGCGGCGAGCGCGGCGCGTTCCGCGGCGACCACTTCCGAGACATCCTTCGCCAGCGCGGAGATGCGCGCGGCCTTCCCGGCGTAGGCCGCGTCCCCGCGCAGCAGGTGCCCGTAGTCCTTGACCATCGTCCCGCACCCGCTCGCCGTGATGACGATCGCCTCGACGCCCGCTTCCACGTGCGGCCACCACGCGTCGACGTTGGCCTTCGCCCGCTCCAGCCCGTCGCCCTGGTAATTGAGGTGGAACTGCACGGCGCCGCAGCAGCCGGCCTCGGGCACCTCCATGAGCGTGACGCCGAGGCGGTCGAGCACGCGCGCGGCCGCCGCGTTGATGGAAGGCGCGATGGCGGGCTGGACGCAGCCGGCGAGGACGATCATGCGCCGCGCGCGGCGCTGCGCGGGCCACGCGCCCGCGGGCCGGCGCGCCGGGATCCTGCGCGCGAGCGCGGAAGGAAGGAGGGGCTTCGCGATGCGAGCGAGCGCGAGCGCCGCGGCGAAGAGCGCGCGCGCGGGCAGCGTGCGCGCGAGGAACCAGCGCCGCAGCCGGTCGCCGGGCGAGCGCGCGACCTTCTCCTCCACGAGGGCACGGCCGATGTCCACGAGCCTGCCGTACTCCACGCCCGAGGGACACGTCGTCTCGCACGCGCGGCAGGTGAGGCAACGGTCGAGGTGCACCTGCGTGCGGCGGGTGACGGGCGCGCCCTCGAGCATCTGCTTCATGAGGTAGATGCGCCCGCGCGGGCTGTCCAGCTCGTCGCCCAGCAGGTTGTAGGTGGGGCAGGTGGCGAGGCAGAAGCCGCAGTGCACGCAGCGGCGCAGGATGGCGTCGGCCTCCTCGCCCTGCGGGGTGTTGCTGATCCATTCGGCGAGTTGCGTTTGCATCGATTCAGAAGTCGTACATGCGGCCGGGATTGAGGATGCCGGCCGGATCGAACGCCGCCTTCAGCCGGCGGTGGATCTTCATGAGCGCGGGCTGCAGCGGATGGAACACGCCGACCGACTTGTCGCCGCCGCGGAACAGCGTCGCGTGCCCGCCCGCGCGCTCCGCCGTGGAGCGGATCTCGAACGGATCGGACGCGCCGCGCATCCAACGCACGCCGCCGCCCCATTCGACGAGCTGCGCGTGCCCGGGGAGAAGCGGCTCGGTGGTCTGCGGCACGGACACGCGCCACAGCGGGCGCATCGCCGGCGAAGAAGGCGAGGCGCTGCTCGCGCAGGTCGCGCCAGTAGTCGGCCGAGGCCGTCGTCCTCCTCGCCGCCCATCTTCGCCTTCGCCGCGGCCACCGCGACGCTCGCGCCGGAAAGCCGCACGCGCAGGGTCCCGTCCTGCCACGCGGTACCCGAGAGCGGCAGCGGCTGGCCGGCCCAGCGATTGGCTTGCCGGATCGCTTCGGCCTCGTCCATCGCGAAGACGAGCGTCGTCTCCGTCGCGGGCCGCGGCAGCACCTTGAACGAGATCTCGGTGACGATGCCGAGCGTGCCCAGGGCGCCGGCCATGAGGCGCGAGACGTCGTAGCCCGCGACGTTCTTGATGACGCGGCCGCCGAACGCGAGGTCCTCGCCCTTGCCGTTCACGATGCGCGTCCCGAGCACGAAGTCGCGCACCGCGCCGGCGTACGGCCGCCGCGGCCCGGAGAGTCCCGCGGCGACGGCGCCACCGATCGTCGCGCGCGATGCGCCGCGCGCTCCCCCGGCGAAATGCGGCGGCTCGAAGGGAAGCATCTGGCGCTCGCCGGCGAGCGCTCGTTCCACTTCCTCCAGCGACGTGCCCGCGCGCACCGTGAGCACGAGCTCCTTCGGCTCGTACGCGACGATGCCGGAGTGCGCCGCCATCTCGAGCGGCTCGGCCTCGCGCGGCTCGCCGCCGTAGAAATCCTTGCTGCCGCCGCCGCGGATGCGCAGCGCCCGGCCGCTCCCGGCGTGGCCGCGGACGCGCTCGCACAATTCGGTGATGAAGGGCTCGGCCATGCTCAGAACCGCGGGATGTCGGGGCGCGGGATGCGGCCGTCGCGAACGCGCATGCCGCGCCATTCGGTGCAGCGCCGCAGCGTGGGCACCGCCTTGCCCGGATTGAGGATGCCCGCCGGATCGAAGGCGCGCCTTCACGTCGTGGAACGCGGTGATCTCGGCGGGCTGGAACTGGATGCACATCTGGCGCAGCTTCTCGATGCCCACGCCGTGCTCGCCGGTGATCGTGCCGCCCACCTCGACGCACGCCTCGAGGATGCGCCCGCCCAGCTCCTCGGCCCGCTCGAGGTCTCCGGGCTTGTTCGCGTCGTAGAAGATGCACGGGTGGATGTTGCCGTCGCCCGCATGGAAGACGTTGCCGACCATCAAGCCGTATCTCGCCGCGAGCTCGTACACGCGCTCGAGCATGTCCGGGAGGCAACGGCGCGGGATCGTCCCGTCGATGGTGTAGAAGTCGGGCAGGATGTTGGCGAGCGCGGCGAAGGCGCCCTTGCGCGATCTCCACAGGCGCTCGCGCTCGGCCGCGTCGGCGGCTTCCCGCACCTGCGTCGCTCCGCAGCGCTCGAGGATCGCGCGCACGGACGCGGTGGCCTCGAGCGCTTCCTCGGCGCAACCGTCCACCTCGGCCAGCAGCAGCGCCTCGGCGCCGGCGGGAAATCCCAGCGCCATGAAGCGCTCGCACGCCTCGATCACGATGCGGTCCATCATCTCGAGCGCGGCCGGGATGATGCCGGCGCCGATGATCTCGCCCACCGCCTGGGCGGCCTGGCGCACGCTGGGGAAGGCCGCGAGCAGGGTTTGCGTGGCCTCGGGCAACGGCACGAGCCGCACCACGACGCGCGTGATGACGCCCAGGTTGCCCTCGCTGCCCGTGATGAGCGCCAGCAGGTCGTAGCCGGGCGCGTCCAGCGCGAGGCTGCCCGCGTCGATCACGTCGCCCTCGGCGTCGATGACGCGCACCGCCATCAGGTTGTGCGTCGTGAGCCCGTACTTGAGGCAGTGCACGCCGCCGGCGTTCTCCGCGACGTTGCCGCCGACCGAGCAGATCGACTGGCTCGACGGGTCCGGCGCGTAGAAAAGGCCATGGGGCGCGGCGACCTCCGAGACGCGAAGGTTGCGCACGCCCGGCTCCACGTGCGCCACGCGGGCCTGCGCGTCGAGCGCGAGGATGCGCTTCATCTTCGTGAGCACGAGCAGCACGCCGTCGCTGCGCGGAATCGCGCCGCCCGAGACGCCGGTGCCGGCGCCGCGCGAGACCAGCGGCACGCCCAGCCGGCTGCACGCGCGCACCACCTCGCGCACCTGCTCCTCGGATTCGGGCAGCACCGCGAGCATCGGCGTCTCGCGATGCGCGATGAAGGCATCGGTCTCGAACGGCTTCAGGCTCTCGTCGTCGGCGATGATGTCGAGCGGCGGGTGCACCGCGCGCAGCGCGGCGAGCGCGCGCGCGCGCGCATCGGATGCGGCGGCGAGCGCGCTCATCAGAACCGCGGCAGTTCCGGGTGGGGAAGCGCCCCGCCCTTCACGCGCATCGCGCCGTACTCGGCGCAGCGTGCGAGGGCCGGAACGCCCTTGCCCGGGTTGAGCAGTCCCTCGGGATCGAATGCCGCCTTCACCGCGTGGAACTGGGCGAGCTCCGCGGGCCGGAACTGGATGCACATCTGGTTGATCTTCTCGATGCCCACGCCGTGCTCGCCGGTGATGGTGCCGCCGCACTCGATGCAGAGCTCGAGGATGTCGGCGGCGAAGCGCTCGGTCTTCTCGAGCTCGCCGGGCACGTTGGCGTCGTAGAGGATGAGCGGATGCAGGTTGCCGTCGCCGGCATGGAAGACGTTCGCGCAGCGCAGCGCGTACTGCGCGGACAGTTCCTCGATGCGCTTCAGCACGCGGGCGAGCGCGCTGCGCGGAATCGAGCCGTCGATGCAGTAGTAGTCGGGCGAGATGCGCCCCACCGCGGGGAACGCGGCCTTGCGTCCCGACCAGAAGCGCAGCCGCTCCGCCTCGCTCGCGGAGCAGCTGATATCGGTCGCCCCGCTCCCACGCAGGATCTCGATCAGTCTTCGCGGTCTCGTCCGCGACTTCCTCGCGCGTGCCGTCCGATTCGGCGAGCAGGATCGCCTCGCGCCTCGAGGTCGTAGCCGGCGTGCACGAAATCCTCGACCGCCCGCGTGGCGAGCCGGTCCATCATCTCGAGGCCCGGCGGGGACGATGCCCGCGCCGATCACGTTCGCGACCGCCTCGCCCGCGCTCTCCACGTCGCGGAACGACGCCATCACGACCTGCGCGAGCTCGGGCTTCGCCAGCAGCTTCACCGTCACCTCGAGCGTCACGGCGAGCATGCCCTCGGATCCGATGACGAGCGCGAGCAGGTCGTAGCCCGGCGCGTCGAGCGCCTCGCCGCCCAGCTCGATCAGGTCGCCGTCGATGGTGATCGCGCGAACGCGCATCACGTTGTGCACGGTGAGGCCGTACTTGAGGCAATGCACGCCGCCGGAATTCTCCGCGACGTTGCCGCCGATGGAGCAGGCGATCTGGCTCGAGGGATCCGGCGCGTAGTACAGGCCGAGCGGCGCGACGTGCTGCGAGATGCGCAGGTTGGTCACACCCGGCTGCACTTTCGCCGTGCGCGCCAGGGCGTCGACCGCGACGATGCGATTGAACTTCGCGAGCGAGAGCAGGATGCCGTCCGCGAGCGGCAGCGCGCCGCCCGACAGCCCCGTGCCGGAGCCGCGCGCGACCACCGGCGTCCTCGTCTCGCGCGCGACGGCGAGGATCGCGGCCACCTCGCTCTCGTCGGCGGGAATGGTGGCCACGAGCGGTGTCGCGCGATAGGCCGAGAGCCCGTCGCATTCGTAGGGCTTCAGGTCCTCGCGATCGACCAGCACCGACCCGGGCGGCAAGCGTGCGCGCGAGCATGCCCGGCGACCTCGGCGCGTGGCCGGCTCGCTGTCTCGGCGGGGGAAGCTTCGTGGACGGCGCTCATGGGAATCGGGCGGCGGATGATCCTTTGCCTACAATGATACCGTGACCGTCCACCTGCCTCTGTTACGCCGTCGCGGGCTCCTCGTGGTCGCGGGAATCGTCGGGGACCGTCCTGCCCGTGCTCCCGGGCGCGCTGCTGGTCTTCGGCGGCCTCTTCCTCGCCGCGTGGGCGGACGGTTTCGCGCGCGTGGGATTCGCCGGGCTGGCCTTCGATCGGCACGCTCGCTGGTGCTGTCCCTCGGTCGTCGATTTCGCGGCCTCGGTGCTGGGGGCGAAGCGCGTGGGCGCGAGTCCCCAGGCGCTCGCGGGCGCCACCATGGCGCGGCTCGTGGGGCTCTTCCTCGGCACTCCCGGGCATCCTCCTCGGGCCGTTCGTGGGCGCGGTCGCCGGGGAGCTGGTGGCCCGCGGCGGCTGGCTGCGGGCGGGCAAGGTGGGGCTCGGCACCTGGCTGGGACTCGTCTTCGCCGCCATCGCGAAGCTCGTGCTCGCCTTCCTGATGGTGGCGACCTTCCTCGCCTTCTATCTCTTCAATCCCTGAGCGGCGCCTTCACGACATCACGGCGAGCTGCTGGTTCGCGGCCTCGAGGCGGTCCACCAGCGTGTTGAGGAAGCGCTCGTCGAAGAGCCGGCGGCAGCTAAGCGAGGCGGCGCGCAGGTCCTCGGCGCGGATCTTCATCACGATCAATCCGAGGTCGTCGTCACCGTCGCCGACCGGTGCGAGCCGTCCTTGTTGTGCGCGAGGTAGGACATCTCGCCGAAGCAGTCGCCCGCGGTGAGGACGCGAGAGCGTGCGCTTGCCGCGCGTGACCCGCACGTAGCCGCCGGCGAGGATGAAGAACGAGTCGCCGTGGTCGCCTTCCTTGATGAGCGCGGTGTCGGGCTGGAACTTGCGCCCATCGGCTGATGCGCATCACCTCCCACAGCTCGTTCTCGGGGAAATCGCGGAAGAACGGCAGGGTGCGCAGCAGGCTGAAGCGCTCGGTGTCGGACGGGTCGCGCTTCTCCTCGCTCCTTCTGCTCCTTCTTCCACGTCTCCGCGAGCGCCTGCGCCGAACTCGTCCCAGGTGGCGTAGCGCTTCGCCGGGTCCTTCGCGATCGCCTTCATCACGATGGCGTCGAGCTCCGGGGAGATGCCGTCGCGGTGCTTGCTCGGCGGCTCGGGCTCGGTGTTCACGATCTGGTAGATCACGCTCATCGTGTTGGCGCCCGTGAAGGGCAGCCGGCCCGTGAGCAGGTAGTACATCACGACGCCCAGCGCGTAGATGTCGGTGAGGTGCGAGGCCTGCGCCGCGCCGGTCACGAGCTCCGGCGCCATGTACGCGGGGGAGCCCACGTTGGTGATGATGGTGCGGTCCGAGACGCGGTTGATCGCCGCGCCGAAGTCGGCGATCTTGATGTCGGTTCCCTCGTGGTGGAGGATGTTGCCCGGCTTGATGTCGCGGTGCGTGAGGCCCGAGGGTCTGGGCGAAAGCGAGCGCGCGCACGCACTTGAAGATGATCTCGGCCACCTCGCGCGGCTCGAGGAGGCTGCTCGGGCTGGCAGAACTTCTCCAGCGTCCCGCCCTCGACGTACTCCATCACGATGTAGCTGTACTTGTCCTCCACCACCGCGTCGTAGATCTGCACGATGTGCGGGTGGTTGAGCTTTCCCGCGAGCGCCGCCTCGTTGAGGAACATGCTCTTGTAGAAGGCGCCGTCCTCGCTGTTCTTGAGCGCCTCGGGATAGGCGACCTTGATCGCGACCTTGCGCTTGGCGAACGGGTCCTCGGCGAGATAGACCTTGCCGGTGGCGCCCTTTCCCAGCTCGTCGCAGGATCTGGTACTTGCCGATGGCCTGGCGGGCCGTTCATACGCAGCGCCCCCCGTCCACCTCCAGGCACGCGCCCGTGATGAACTGCGCCTCGTCGGAGGCGAGGAAGAGCGCGGCGTTGGCGATGTCGACGGGCTTCGACATGCGCCCCAACGGAATCGTCGCCACGAACTTCGCTGCGGTTCTCGGGCGTGTCGGGCATGCCCATGAACATCTCGAGCAGGCCCGTCTCGCCGATCACGGGATTGATCACGTTCACGCGGATCCCGTCGGGGCCGAGCTCCGCGGCCATCGAGCGCGAGGTCACGATCGCCGCGCCCTTGACCCGTTGTACCAGGTGAGTCCGGGCCGCGGCCGCACGCCGGCGGTGGAGGCGATGGTCACGAAGCACCCGCCGCCCGCCTTGCGGAAATGCGGAACGGCGTGCTTCGCGGTGAGGAAGAGCGATTTCACGTTGACCGCGTAGATGCGGTCGAACTCGTCCTCGCCCACTTCCAGCATGGGACGATTGCGGTGCGTGACGCCGGCGTTGTTCACGACGATGTCGAGGCGCCCGTATGCGGCGAGCGTGGACGCCACCAGGCGCGCCACGTCGGCGTCCTTCGAGACGTCGGCGATCTCGGCGCGCGCCTCGCCCTTCTTCGCGCGGATCCCGGAGGCCACGCGCTCGGCGGCGCCTTCGCCGCGATGTCGTTCACCATCGACCTCCGCGCCCTTCCCCGGCGTAACGCCGGGCGATCGCCTCCCCGAATCCCGATCCCGCGCCGGTGACGATGGCTACCTTTCCTGGAGTCGCATTGCGTTCCCGTTTGCCCGGGGCCGCGGTCGCGCAGATTATCCCCGAAAGTGAAAACGCCGTCCCCATGCAGCCTGCCCCCGAGCGTTTTCGTCGGGGGAGGCGGGGACGGCGTGGTGGATTCCCGCCGGAGCCTGCCCTCGAATGCCTTCGTCGAGGGCGGGAATGACGTGATGCTTCTAGAAAAGCCCGGTGATCTTGCCGTCGTCGGTCACGTCGATGGCGCACGCCGAGGGCACCTTCGGCAGGCCGGGCATCGTCATGATGTCGCCGCAGATCATCACGACGAATTCCGCCCCGGCGGCGAGCCGCACCTCGCGCACGTTCACCACGTGGCCCGGACGGGGCGCCGCGCAGCTGCGGGTCGGTCGAGAACGAGTACTGGGTCTTCGCCACGCAGATCGGGTAGTGGCCGTAGCCCGATTCCTGGAGCTTCTTGATCTGGCCGCGCACCTTGGAGTCCGCGGTGATGTCGGAGGCGCCGTAGATCTTGGTGGCGATGGCCTTCATCTTGTCCCAGAGCGTGTCGGCTGCTCGTCGTAGACGAACTTGAAGCTCGTTGGGCTCCTCGCACAGGCGCACGACTTCCTTGGCGACCTCCGCCGCGCCCTTGCCGCCCTCGGCCCAGTGGCGCGCGAGGATCACCTTGGCGCCGTGGTGGGCCATCTTGTCCTGCAGCAGCTGCACTTCCGCGTCCGTGTCCTCGGTGCGGTGGTTGATCGCCACCACGCACGGCAGGCCGTAGTTGTTGCGGATGTTGTTCACGTGGCGCTCGATGTTGGCGATGCCCTTGGCGAGCGCCTCGAGGTTCTCCTTGCCGAGCTCCTTCACGTCGATGCCGCCGTGGTACTTGAGCGCGCGGATCGTGGCCACCAGCACGACCGCCGAGGGCTGCAGCCCCGTCTTGCGGCACTTGATGTCGATGAACTTCTCCGCGCCCAGGTCGGCGCCGAAGCCGGCCTCGGTGACCACGTAGTCGGCGAGCTTGAGCGCCGTCTGCGTGGCGAGCACCGAGTTGCAGCCGTGCGCGATGTTGGCGAACGGCCCGCCGTGGATCATCGCGGGCGACGTGCTCGAGCGTCTGCACGAGGTTGGGCGCCAGCGCGTCCTTCAGCAGTGCGGCCATCGCGCCGTGGGTCTTGAGGTCCTTGGCGAGGATCGGCTTCTGGTCGCGGGTGTAGCCGCAGACGATCTTGCCCAGGCGGTCCTTCAGGTCCTTGACGCTCGTGGACAGGCAGAAGATCGCCATCACCTCGGAGGCGACGACGATGTCGAAGCCGTCCTCGCGCGGGAAGCCGTTGGCCGGCCCGCCCAGCGCCACCGTGATCTGGCGCAACGCGCGGTCGTTCATGTCGACCACGCGCTTCCACGCGATGCGGCGGACGTCGAAGCCCAGCTCGTTGCCGTGGTTGATGTGGTTGTCGATCATCGCGGCGAGCAGGTTGTTCGCCAGCTGGATCGCGCTGAAGTCGCCGGTGAAGTGCAGGTTGATGTCCTCCATCGGCACGACCTGGGCGTAGCCGCCGCCCGCCGCACCCCCCTTCATGCCGAACACCGGGCCCAGCGAGGGCTCGCGCAGGCAGATCATCGCCTTCTTGCCGATCTGGTTGAGCGCGTCGCCCAGGCCCACGGTGGTGGTGGTCTTGCCCTCGCCCGCGGGAGTCGGGCTGATCGCCGTCACGAGGATCAGCTTGCCGTTCGGCTTGCTCTTCAGCGTGTCGATGTAGTTGAGGGAGACCTTCGCCTTGTAGTGGCCGTAGAGCTGGATCGCCTCGTCCGGAATGCCGAGCTTCCTGGCGATCTCGCCGATGGGCAGCAACTTCGCGGCCTGGGCGATTTCGATATCGCTGGGAACAGGCTTCTTCGGCTTCGCCTCGGGGGCGACTGCGGTCACCATGGGGATCTCCTCGAAGACAACGGGCGGCTCGTGGAGCGAGCCTCCACAGCCATGGCCAAGAGTATAGAAAGGCGGAGAATGGCCGGGCCTTGACTCGGGTCAAGCGCCGCCAGCCGCCCCCATGCACCCCCACGAGGCCCTCGTCCGCCGCTTCTACGCCCGCTTCGCCGAGCGCGACCCCGAGGGCATGGCGGCCTGCTACCACCCGGAAGTTTTCTTCTCCGATCCCGTGTTTCCCAAGCTGAAGGGCGACGCGGCGGCGGGCATGTGGCGCATGCTGCTCGCGGGCGCCCGGGACCTCGAGGTGACGCTGGACGACGTCTCGGGCGAGCCGGACGGCCTGGTGGCCCTGTGGACCGCCCGCTACACCTTCCGCGGCCGGCCCGTGGTGAACCGGGTGCGCTCGATGTTCGCCTTCCGGGACGGGCGCATCGTGCGCCATTACGACTACTTCCCGTTCTGGCGCTGGGCGGCGCAGGCCTTCGGGCCCTGGGGCACCGCGCTGGGATGGTTCGGACCTTTCACGTGGGCCGTGCGCCACCGTGCCGCCCGGCGCCTGGAACGCTTCAGCGATACGAAGGCTTGATGACCGGAGTCCCGAAGAACTCGCGCATCAGGAAGTCCTCCAGCGTGGCGTTGTCCGCGGGCCGCGCGGACAGCGGCACGACGCGCCCGAGCCGCCGCGATTCCCACAGGAAATCGCCGGAGTAGTGGCTGCGGATCAGCGCGATCATGCTGCGCACGATCGCGAGGTCGATGTCCTCGCCGGGCCCGGCGTCGCACCTCGATCACCTCGCGCCAGCGCCGGCGCGTGTCGGGGCGCCAGCCGTTGAACGCGAACTCCGCGGTATAGGCTGCTCTTGTTGAGGATCTGGAAGATGCCGCCGGTCTGTCGTCGCGGCCGAGAGGCTGTCGAGGTTGCGTTGAGCGCCGCGAGGCCCTCGTCTTCCGCGGGCCCTGCGCATCCCTCGACGCCCGCCTTCTCGCGCGCCGCGGCCGCCTCCGCCGCGCGCCGCCGTTCGCGCCGCGCGTTGATCATCGCGAGCATGTCCACGGCCGGCGTCGGCGGCGTGGGCGCGGGCGCGGGCTTCGGTTCCTCCGGAGGCAGCATGGGAGGTGCCGCGCGCGGCGTGTGGGGACGTGCCGCGATGATGGGCCGCGCGCGGGGGAGGCTGCGGCGCGGCGAGCCTGCGGGGCGGGCGCCGCCTCGGGAGCGGGCTGCGCGGTCGCGGCTCCTCGACTGCATCGTGACGGACCATCGGGCCGGCCATGCCGCCGAGGCGCAGGTCCGGGTATGGCCGGTGCGGCGAAAACAGGAAGAACGCCGCGTGCACGAGCACCGACAGCACGAACGCGATGCGGCCATGCGGCGGGGGACCGCCTCACGTCGCCTGTCGCCTTCGCAGCACGATCACGTTCCCCGCGACGGAGACCGCGATGCCGACCAGGTGAGCGCGTGCCAGTGGAAGCCCTCGAAGGCCGCCGAGATCACCAGCGCCACGATCGGCACCATGACGCCGATGTAGCCCGCGCGCGCCGGCGCCGATGCGCTTCAAGAGCGTGAGGTACGCCGGCGAAGGCCACGATCGAGCCCAGGATCGCGAGGTAGAAGAGCGACAGCACGTACCGGCACGTCGCCTCGAAGATGAGCGGGCGCCCGGTGGCGAGCGTCACGCCGAGCGAGAAGAGGCCGCCGTAGAGCATTCCCCACGCCATCGCCTGCCACAGCGGCAGGCGCGCCTCGTGGTTGCGATGGGCGGCCATCGAGCCCGAGCGCGGAAACCACCACGGCGATGGCCGTGTAGAGTGCGCCCAGCGCCGTGGTCCGGTCGCCGCTGCAGGTGCGCGAACTCGGGCCAGAACACGAGGGCGATGCCGATGATCCCGAGGATCGATCCCGCGATCATCGGGGGCGTCATCGGCGTGCGGAAGAAGAGCCGCATTCCGAGCATGCCGAGCAGGGGGCTCGCCGAATAGCCCACCGCCACGAGCCCCGACACCACATTGCTGCTCCGCGTAGTACACGTAGATGTAGCTCACGCTGAACATGAGCACGCCCTGCAGCGCGATCCACGCGTGCTGCCGCGCGCCGGCAGCGCAGCGGAAGCCCGCGGGCGAGGCACTAGCGAAGAGCAGGAGCGAGGCGAGCAGGAAGCGGTACGTGACGCTCGCCTCCGGCGGCACGCGCCCGAGCTGGAACGTGATCGCGAGCCAGGTGGAGCCCCAGATCGCCACGCAGCCGACGAAGAGCCGGAGGGTGCTCAATCTCACTTCGCCAGCCCGGCCTGGTCGAGGATGAACGAGTAGGTGAATGCGAGCTCCTTCAGCGCGTCGTAGCGTCCCGGAGGCGCCGCCGTGGCCCGCCTCCATGATGGTCTTGAGCAGCAGCGGGTTGCGGTCGGTCTTCAGCGCGCGCAGCTTCGCCACGTATTTCGCCGGCTCCCAGTACATCACCTGGCTGTCGTTGAGCGAGGTCTCCACCAGCATCGCGGGATAGGCGCCGCGTCTTCAGGTTGTCGTAGGGCGAATAGGAGCGCATGTACCGGTAGTAGCGCCGCTCGTTGCGGGATTGCCCCACTCGAGGTACTCGCCGCACCGTGAGCGGGAGCGAGCGGTCGAGCATCGTGGTCACCACGTCGACGAACGGCACCTGCGAGCACCACCGCCTTGAAGAGGTCCGGGCGCACGTTGACGACCGCGCCCATGAGCAGCCCGCCGGCGCTGCCGCCCTGGATCACGAGCCGGTCGGGGGCGGTATAGCGGCGGCGCATGAGCGACTCCGCGCACGCGATGAAATCGGTGAACGTGTTCTTCTTCTCGAGGAGCTTGCCGGCGTCGTACCAGAGCTTGCCGCGGTCCCCGCCGCCGCGGACGTGGGCGATGGCGAAGATCATCCCGCGATCGAGGAGCGAGATGCGCGAGCAGCGGAAGTACGGATCGATCGGGATGCCGTAGGAACCGTAGCCGTAGAGCAGCAGCGGCTGCGGCGCCCTGCCGCGCAGCGCCTTCTTGTACACGAGCGAAATCGGGATGCGGGTGCCGTCCTTCGCCACCGCGGTGAGCGCTTCCGAGACGTATTGCGCCGGGATCGTAGCCGCCCAGCACCGGCTAGCGCTTGAGCAGCGTGCGCGTTGCCGGTGCGCACTTCGTAGTCGTACACCGAACGCGGCGTCACCAGGCTCTCGTAGATGAAGCGGAAGCGGCTCGGTGTCGAACTCCGCGTTGGTTCCGGAGTGCGCGGAGTACACCGCCTCGTCGAAGGCGATGTAGTGGCGCTTGCCGCTCGCGAAATCGGTGACGCGCAGCTTGACCAGGCCCCTTGTCGCGCTCGACGGCGACCCAGAAGTCGCGGAAGACGTCCACCTGCTCGAGCATGACCATCGGGCGATGCGCGATGACCTGCTTCCAGTTGCGCGGCCGACGGGTCGGCCACCGGCGCGCGCACGAGCCGGAAGTTGCGGCCGCGGTCGTTGGTGCGGATGAAGAACTCGTCGCCGCGATGCTCGACGTAGTACTCGTGGCCCCTTGCGCCGCGGCACGACGCATCGCGCAGCTCGCCGCGCGGCTGTCCGCGCGGGAAGCACGCGCATCTCGGACGTGTCCTTGCTCGACGCTCGCGAGCACGATGAACGCCTCGCTCCGCGAATCTGTCCCACGCCGATGTCGTAGGCCTCGTCGGCCTCCTCGTAGACGACCTCGTCGGCGCCGCCCAGGACGTGGCGATGCAGCCGGTAGCTGCGCTTGGTGGTCTCGTGCTCCTCGACGTAGAAGAGCGTCGCGTTGTCGATGGCCCAGGCCGCCGAGGTGACGCGCGCGGCCGCTGTCGCGCAGTGAGCTTCGCCGGTCGCGAGGTCCTTCACGTGCAGCGTGTATTGCCGGAAGCCGGTGAAGTCCACCGTGTACGCGAGCTTCGCCGCCGTCGGGGCTCACGTCGAGCATGCCGAGCGCGGTGAACGCGTGCCCCTTCGCGAGCTCGTTCTCGTCGAGCGAGCACTTCCTCGGGCGCCTGCATCGAGCCCTTGCGCCGGCAGTAGATCGGGTACTGCAGCCCCTGGACCTCGCGCTGGTAGTACCAGTAGCCGTGGCGGCGGTACGGGACGCTCTCGTCGGTCTCCTGGATGCGCGCGAGCATCTCGTCGTAGAGGCGCTGGCGGAAGCCCTCGAGCGGCTTCATCGCCGCCTCGGTGTAGCGGTTCTCCGCCTGCAGGTACGCGATCACCTCGGGATTCGCGCGGTTGCGCAGCCAGAAATACGTGATCGACGCGGCGTTCGCCGAAGCGCGTCGAGCACCTTCGGCCGGCGCGCCGCCACGGGCGCGGGCGCCGCCCCCGGATCGAGGGTCGAAGCGTGGATCGGATGGACGGCGTTGGGGGGCATGGCGCCTGCGGAACCCGGAAGCGACCGGCACGCGGCCGGGTCCGGGGGGGAAGGAGCAGATTATAAAACGTCAACGGCGCCCGCGGAGTTCCGTTAAGGAAGCGTTACAAGTGAGCACGCCGCGCGTCGACCCGCGCGAAGCCAGCCAGCAGGCGCGCATCCAGCAGGGCGCGCAGTCGGGACAGCTCACGTCCCGGGAAGCCACCCACCTCGAGAAAGGCCAGGCCATGTCCAGACGATGGATGACAAGGCGCAAGCCGACGGAAAGGTGACGCCGAAGGAGCGCGTCCGCCTGACCAAGGCCCAGGACAAGCCGAGCCGGAAGATCTACCGCAAGAAGCACAACGCTCGCACCACCACGCCGGCCGGCTGATCGCTCGCGCCACGGCTGCGAGCAACCCCCCGCGGCCGGCGGACCGCGGGGGATTTGCTACAGAGTAGGCCGATGTTCGCCCTCCAATCCGCCCGCGCCGCCAGCGACGCCGAGCGCCGCGCCGAGCTCGTGGCGCAGGCGCGCGCGCTTCTCGAGGGCGAGCGCGACCGCACCGCGAACGCCGCGAACCTCGCTTCGCTGGTCTTCCATTCGCTGCCCGACCTGAACTGGGCCGGCTTCTACTGGCTGCGCGGCACCGAGCTGGTGCTGGGCCCGTTCCAGGGCAAGCCCGCGTGCGTGCGCATCCCGCTGGGCAAGGGCGTGTGCGGCACGGCCGCGGCCGAGCGCCGCAGCGTGGTGGTGCCCGACGTGAACGCGTTCCCGGGCCACATCGCGTGCGACTCGGCTTCGCGCAGCGAGCTGGTGGTGCCGGTCATCCAGGGCGAGCGCGTGCTGGGCGTGCTCGACCTCGACAGCCCGCGGCTCGCGCGCTTCACGAGGAGGACGCGCGCGCGCTCGAGGCCATGGTCGCGGCCTTCTTCGTCGCGGCGGACCTGGAGCTCGACTGAGATGTCCTACATCGACGATTCCCTCATCCCGGGCGAGGTCGCTGGTCCACCGCGCGCGGGTCTCGTGGTGGTCGCAGGCGGGGCTGGTGATCCTCGGACTGGTGCTCCTCATCGCGATCGTCGGCGTCGTCTTCCTCATCGCGGCCTGGATCAAGGTGCGCTCCACGGAGCTCGCCATCACCAACAAGCGGGTGATCGCCAAGTTCGGCTTCGTCAAGCGCGACACGATCGAGATCAACCTCAACCAGGTCGAAGCGCTGCGCGTCGAGCAGACATTCCTGGGACGCATGCTCAACTACGGGACCATCATCGTCTCCGGAACGGGCGGTGCGCTCGACCCCTTTCCCGACATCGCCGATCCGCTGGTCTTCCGCCGCAAGTTCATGGAGGCCACGGACCGGCCCATCACGATGCCGCGCACGTGACGCTGCGCACCTCCTGGTCGACTTCAATTCCTACTTCGCCTCCGTGGAGCAGCAGGTGGAGCCGCGGCTGCGCGGCAAGCCGCTCGGCGTGGTGCCGATGCTCGCGGACACGACCGTCTGCATCGCGGCGAGCGTCGAGGCGAAGACGTTCGGCGTGAAGACCGGCACGAAAGTGGCCGAGGCGCGGCGGCTCTGCCCCGGCATCGAGTTCGTCATCGCGCGGCACGAGCTCTACATCGACTATCACCATCGCGCGGTCGCGGCCGTCGACTCCGTGGTACCGGTGCGCGCCGTGCTTTCGATCGACGAGATGGACTGCGAGCTCACCGGGCGCTGGCGCGAGCCCGCGCGCGCCCTCGACGTCGCGCGCAAGGTGAAGGCGACGCTCGCCGACCGGGTGGGCGAGTACCTGCGCACCTCCATCGGCATCGGCCCCAACACCTTCATCGCGAAGACCGCCTCGGACATGGTGAAGCCCGACGGCCTGGTGATGATCGAGAAGTCGCGAGCTTCCGGACCGGCTCTTCGACCTCGAGGTGCGCGCCCTTTCCGGCATCGGCAGGCAGATGGAAAGACGCCTGCATCGCCACGGCATCCGCACGGTGCGCGACCTCGCGCGCGAAGACGCGCGAGGAACTGCATGCCATCTGGGGCGGCATCGGCGGCGACATCATGTGGAGCCGGATCCGCGGCGAGGAGCAGCACGAGCGCGACGGCGACACCCACGTCCATCTCGCACTCGAGCGTGCTGGGCCCGCGACCACCGCAATCCCGAGCACGCGTTCGCGGTCCTGAACCGCCTGGCGCAGAAGGCGGCGATGCGGCTGCGCAAGGCGGGCTACTACGCGGGGCGCATCTCGATCGGCCTCCAGTACCTCGACGGCGCCCACTGGGCCGCCGACATGAGCCTGGTGGACACGCAGGACACCGTAGACCTTCCTGCACGCCCTCGACAAGCTCTGGACGCAAGCGCCCGCGCGGCACCGGCGCACGATCCTGCGGGTCGGCATGGCGTACTCCGATTTCGTGGGCGAGGCGACCAGCGCACCGGCTCGCTCTTCGCCTCCGAGGACAAGCTCGAAGAGCGCTGTACTCCACGCTCGACAAGCTCAACTCGCGCTTCGGCAAGCAGGCGGTGTACTTCGCGAGCGCCCACAAGGCGCGCGACCGCGGCGGGCTGCACATCGCGTTCAACCACATCCCCGACCCGAAGACCGACAATGAACGACCACGTCGTCATCATCACCGGAGCCTCGAAGGGCATCGGCGCCGAGCTCGCCCGTCAGCTCGCGGCGAAGGGCGCGAGGCTCGTGCTCGCGGCGCGCAACGAGAAGGAGCTGGAGGCGGTCGCGGACGAATGCCGCGCGCGCGGGCGCCTCCGTCGTGGCGGTGAAGGCCGACGTCGCGCTCGAGCGCGATTGCCAGGCCGTCATCGCGGGCGCGGTGATCGCGTTCGGCCGCATCGACACGCTCGTGAACAACGCGGGCATGAGCATGTGGGCGCGCTTCGACGACATCGAGGACGTCTCGGTGCTCGAGCGCATCATGCAGCGTGAACTACATGGGCGCCGTGTACTGCACGCACCACGCGCTGCCGCACCTGCGCGAAAGTCGCGCGGCCGCATCGTCGGCATCTCGAGCCTCGCGGGACGCACCGGCGTGCCCACGCGCACCGGCTACGCCGCGAGCAAGCACGCCATGACGGGCTTCTTCGATTCGCTGCGCATCGAGCTCGCGGACTCCGGATCACCGTCACCATGATCTATCCCGGGCTTCGTCGCCACCGGCATCCGCGAGAACGCCACCGGGCCCGACGGCAAGCCCATCATGGTGAGCCCCGTGCACGAAGGCGCGGTGATGAGCGCCGAGGCCTGCGCGCGGCGGATCGTGCGCGCCATCGAGCGGCGCGAGCGCGAGGTGGTCATGACCGCACGCGGTAAAATGGGCCTGTGGCTCAAGCTCCTCGCCCCCGTCCCTCGTGGACCGCATCGCGAGGCGCGCCATCGAGCAGGGACGTTGATGACAGCTCACCGGCCTGGATCACCTACTCTCGTCGCGACCGATCATCCTGTCGCTCTCGCCCGGGCCCGGGCGTCTTCTCGAGCATCTCGAGCGGGCTGCGCCACGGCTTCCGCCTGGGGCTGTGGAACGGCGTGGGCATGCAGGCGGCCAACCTGATCCTGGTGGCGATCGTCTCGCTCGGGCTGGGCGCGATCCTGCTCGCCTCCGAATCGCTCTTCTCCCTCGTGAAATGGCTGGGCGTCGCGTACCTGGTCTACCTGGGCGTGGTGACCTGGCGCTCGCGCCCCAAGGGCTTCGAGGAGGACCGCGACGACCACGCTCGCACCGTCCCGCGAGGTCTTCCTGCGCGGCTTCCTCGTGAACATCACCAACCCGAAGGGCATCATCTTCTTCGCGGCGATCCTGCCCCAGTTCATCGACGTGCGCGCGGCCGCAGCTTGCGCAGTACGCCATCTTCGCCGCGACGACGTTCTCCGTGGACGTGGTGGTGATGATGGCGTACACCGCGCTCGCCGCGAAGGTGCTGCGCGTGATGAAGGAACCGCGCGCACCTGCGCTGGATCAACCGCGGGCTGGGCGGCGCGTTCGTCGCGGGCTCGGCCTCGCCCTTCCGGCGCGCCTTCGCGGCGGCCGCCGTAATTCACCCTCTCCGCGGCCGCCTGAGGGACTATCGCTGGATGCGTTTTCGAGAGTATCGACATGACAAACAAGGAGAGTGACATGACGATCAAGGTCGGCGACCGGCTTCCCGAAGGAACGGTGCAGGAATTCATCGAGGTCGAGGGCAACGGCTGCACCGTCGGCCCCAACACGTTCAAGGTGCAGGAGCAGGCGAAGGGCAAGAAGATCGCGATCTTCGGCCTGCCGGGCGCCTTCACGCCCACCTGCTCGGCCAAGCACGTGCCGAGCTACCTCGACAATCTCGACGAGCTGAAGGCGAAGGGCGTCGACGAGATCTGGTGCTTCGCGGTGAACGACGCCTTCGTGATGGGCGCCTGGGCGCGCGACCAGAAGGCGGGCGGCAAGATCCGCTTCATGGCCGACGGCAGCGCCGACTACACGAAGAAGCTGGGCCTCGAGCTCGACCTCAACGCGCGCGGCCTGGGCCTGCGCTGCCAGCGCTTCTCGATGCTGGTGGACGACGGCGTCGTGAAGTCGCTCAACGTCGAGGGGCCCGGCAAGTTCGAGGTGTCCGGCGGCGAGCAGATGCTCAAACAGTTGTGATCGGTGGGCGTCGGGCAGCGGGAACGGCGTTGGAGCGGACCGTCAGCGGCCGCTCAACGCCACCGGGCAACCGTGCTATCGCTGCTTGCCGCCGACCACCAGGATCACGAACACGACGGCCAGCACCGCGAGCACCAGCAGCGCGATCTTCCACCACGACTTCGGGCTCTCGCCGGAGACTTCCCCGGTCTGCCCGTTGATGAGGAAGCGGAACGCCTTGTCACGGTAGCGGTACGCCGAGATCCACACCGGCAGCAGCACGTGCTTGTACGTGATGTCGCTGTAGCGCGTGGCGACCGCGGAGATGCGCTGGTGGTCGCCGCCGATGTCGCGGCACACGAGCTCGGCCACCTCCGCGTCGATCTGCTGCTTGGCGATCGGGAAGCCTTCGCGCAAGCCGATCTGGTAGGCCTGCGCCTGGAAGCCGGTCACGAACTCGGGCTGGTAGGCGACGAGCGCCTTCAGGTTCCAGCGTCCCGTCGCGGCGAGGATGTCCGCGGGCAGCGTGCGCGAGGCCATCACCAGCACGTCGTCGTGGATATCGTCCACGTGGCCCGAGACCGGCGTCCAGCGCGTCTGGCGCACCTGGCGCGTCTGCGTGACTTCCTCGCCCGCCGCATTGCGCGTGGTGTACGTCTCGGTGGTGTAGTAGTCGTCCCCGCGCTCGCCGCGGTAGTCGCTCGCGGTGCGGCAATCGTAGGTCCAGAACGGCAGGTACATGCCGGTGAGGCCGGCGTCGCTCTGCGCGTAGCGCTTGAGGTCGCCGGGTGCCAGCCACAGCTTGCGCACCCAGCGGCGGAATTGCTCCTGCGCGGCGAGCCGGTCCACGCTGGAACGGCACGATCGAGCCGGGACGGATGCGCCGGTGCGCGTACGAAGCCGACACGATCGCGGCCCCGCAGAACGAGCATTTGCCGGCGAAGAGGCCGTCGGGAAGGTTCTGCTCGGCTCCGCACTTGTCGCAGCGGACGTGCTCGTCCTCGACGGTCTCGGCGGAGCCCTCGAGCACGCGCAGCTCCGCCTCGTAATCCAGCTCGTCGACGCGGACAGCGTCCAGCGCGATGGTGTTCTCGGTGCCGCAGTGCTCGCACTTGAGCGTGTGCGTGCCGGGCGCGAACGACAGCCGCGCGCCGCAGCCCTTGCAGGGAAACGTGCGGACGACGTCGGGTTGTTGGAGATTGGTCGACATGGTCATTCGTCGTTCCCGCGAAGTCGGGAACCCATGGATTCCCGCCGGCGCGGGAATGACGCTATTGCGGAACCGGCGGCGGGACGTCGGCGAAGAGCGCGGCGAGCTCTTGCACTTCGCCGGCCTTGACCCATTGCGCCATGCCGTTGCGCCACACGAGGGAATTGCGCGTGAGCTGTCCCGACGCGACCTGCTGGCGCAGCGCCGCGAGGTCGAACGGCCCGGACTGGTTCTGTCCGACGGCCACGTGGAACGCGAGCACGCCCGGAATCGGCGGGGCGGCGCCCGCCGCGCCGGTCATGCTGTTCATCATCTGCGCGCCCATGGCGATGCCCGCGCCGAGGCCCACGCCCGCGCCCGCCGCCCCTCCGGGATTGTTCGCCGCGTCGCGAATCGAGGACGCCGCCTCGTATTGCGTGTACGCCTGCAGGTTGCCGACGGCGGCCATGGCGCCGCGCGCGTCGATCGCCTTCTCCACCTCCTCGGGCAGGCCCACGTTCTGCACCTGCACCTCGACCAGCTCGAGCCCCAGCGCCGCGAAATCCGGTTGCAGCCGGTCGCGCAGCCGGTTGCCCATCTCGTACACCTTCGCCGACATCTCGATCACGGGGATGCCCAGCTCCGGCATCAGCTCCTTGATGCGCAGGCCGATCTTGCCGCGCAGGTTGTCCTCGACCTGCGCCACGGAAAACCGCCCCTCGGTGCCCACGAGGTCCTTCACGATGATGCCGCCGTCCTTCGCGCGCATCGAGTAGATGCCGAAGGAGGTCGCGCGCACCATGCCGAAATCCTTGTCGCGCATCATCGCCGGGCCCGGCGTGCCCCACTTGAGGTCGGTGAACTTGCGCGTCGAGATGAAGTACACCTCGGCCTTGAAGGGGCTCTCGAATCCGTACTTCCAGCCCTTGAGTGTCGCGAGGATCGGCAGGTTCTGCGTCGTGAGCGTGTAGGTGCCGGGCTTGAAGACGTCGGCGAGCTGGCCCTCGTTCACGAACACCGCGAGCTGCCCCTCGCGCACCACGAGCTTCGCGCCGTACTTGATCTCGTTCTGGTAGCGCTCGAAGCGGTACGCGAGCGTGTCGTTGGTGTCGTCGAGCCATTCGACGATGTCGACCAGCTCGCCCATCAGCTTGTCCCAGAGGGCCATGGCTTTCCTTCCCGTGATCGTCATTCGGACGGGCCTTAAGGTACCCTTAGACGCCTTCCAAGACAATGTCGCATTCCACTCATGCCGACCACGGTTTCCGCGCTCAACGTCTACCCCGTGAAGGGCCTGAAGGGCATCGCGCTCGACGCGGCGCGCTGCACCGAGCGCGGCCTCGAGAACGACCGGCGCTGGATGGTGGTGGACCTCGACGGGCGAGTTCCTGACCCAGCGCGCGCATCCGAAGATGGCCACGGTCTGGACGGAAATCGAGGGCGATGCGCTCACGCTCTCCGCGCCCGACATGGACGCGCTCGAAGTGCCCGCGGACCCGCGCGACGGCGCCGGCCTGCGGGTGCGCGTCTGGGCGAGCGAATGCGATGCGGTGGCGGTCTCGGCCGGGGCCGACGCGTGGCTCTCCGAATACCTGGGCCTCGCCTGCCGCCTCGTGCACATGCCCGGGACCACGCGGCGCATGTCGAACCCGCGCTATGCGGGAGCGGGCAAGCTCGTGGGATTCGCCGACGGCTACGCATGCCTCGCGACATCCGAGGCGTCGCTCGCCGACCTCAATTCGCGCCTCGTCGCGAAGAGCCACCGCGCGCTGCCGATGAACCGCTTCCGTCCCAACATCGTGGTCGCGGGAAGCCGCGCCTACGACGAGGACCGCTGGAAGGAAGTGGCGATCGGCGAGGCGGTGTTCCGCGCGGCGAAGCCCTGCGGCCGCTGCCAGGTGACGACGACGGACCAGGCCACCGGCGAGATCACGGGGCCGGAGCCGCTCGCCACGCTCGCCACGTATCGCGACCATCCCGAATACGGGCTCATGTTCGGGATGAACTGGGTGATGGTGAAGACGGGGACGATCCGCGTCGGCGACGTGGTCGAGGTGCGCGCGTGAGCGCCAGCGAAGGGAGACCGGAAATGACCAGCGCGAAGGCGCAGACCGTGCGCGCGGCAGTCGTGCAGGCGGCCGCGGTGCCGTTCGATCCGGACGCGTGCGTCGCCAAGGCCGTGCGCCTCGTCGGCGAGGCGGCGGCGAAGGGCGCGAAGGTGATCGTGTTCCCCGAGGCGTTCGTGCCGGGCTATCCGAAAGGGCTCAACTACGGGCTCGTGGTCGGCGCGCGCGATCCCGCGGGGCGCGAGGAATTCCGCATCTATCTCGATGCCGCGATCGCCGTTCCCGGCCCCCACACGCAGCGGCTGGGCGAAGCAGCCGCGGCGCACGGCGTGCACGTGGTGATCGGCGTGATCGAGCGCGATGGCGGCACGTGTTACTGCACGGTGCTCTTCTTCGGCCCCGACGGGCGCCTCCTCGGCAAGCACCGCAAGCTCATGCCCACCGCGCTCGAGCGGATGATCTGGGGCTTCGGCGACGGCTCGACGCTCACCGCGATCGAGAGCCCCTACGGCAACATCGGCGCGGTGATCTGCTGGGAGAACTACATGCCGATGCTGCGCATGGCGATGTACGCGAAGAACGTGGCGCTCTACTGCGCGCCCACCGCGGACGACCGGGACACGTGGCTGCCCACGATGCGGCACGTCGCGCTCGAGGGCCGCTGCTTCGTGCTCACCGCGTGCCAGTTCATCCGGCGCCACGAATTTCCGCCGAGCGTTCGCATGTCGCTCGGCGATTCGCCCGACGCGGTGATCATGCGCGGCGGCAGCGCCATCGTGAGCCCGCTCGGCAAGGTGCTCGCGGGGCCCGATTTCGAGGGCGAGACGATCCTCACCGCGGACCTCGACCTCGGCGACATCGGCCGCGGCAAGTTCGACTTCGACGTCGCCGGCCACTACAGCCGCCCGGACGTCTTCCAGCTGATCGTGAACGAGGCGCCCGCGCCGGCCGTGGTGACAAAGGGGAAGTAGATAGCGGCGGCGAGGAAGGCGGGGAAGGAAGCGAGTCCCTGGAGCGCGCCGAGTCGTAGCGGGAGCAGCGGGCTGTTCTGCTCGACCCAAGCGAGCAGCCCACCATCGCCAGGCGTCACTCACCGTCTTGCCGCGCGAGCCCTTTGGGTCGAGCATCCGCTGCGTACCGCGGACTCGGGCCACCGGGGCAGCGGGCCCCGGCGCGATCGCGGGACTCGATTCCTTCCCCGCCTCCTCGCCGTCGCTGCGTCGCCTACTTCAGCACGGCGTGGACCGCAAGGCTGACCCACCCGATGATGAACGCGATCCCGCCCGTGGGCGCCATCACGCCCATGGAGCGGCCGGTGATCGCGAGGATCCAGAGCGAGCCGCAGAAGAGCAGCACGCCGGCGCGAGGAGGACGCCCGCGGCGGCGAGCCACGCCGACGTTCCCCAGCGCGCGGTGAGGCCGATCGCGACGATCCCCCACGCCGTTCACGAGATGGTAGAGCACCGCGGTCTGGAGCAGCCGCGCCGCGTCGCGGATGCGCCGCGCCCTTGGCCGCATGGGCGGAGAAGGCGCCCGCGCGCGATGCCTAGCGCCATCACGAGCGCGCCGCAGGCGAGGAACCCGCGCGCCAGGGGCGCTCCTACGCGCCCGGGCCGTGCGCCTGCGGCTTCAGCAGGAACGCGGCGAGCGCCGGCAGCAGGAAGAGCGCGCCCAGCATGTTGAGGAAGAACATGAAGGCGAGCAGCATGCCCATGTCGGCCTGGAACTTGAGCGCCGGACCACGCCCACGTGCCGACGCCGATCGTCATCGACACCGCGGTGAACACCATCGCGGTGCCGCGCTCCTTCAGCGCCTCGAAGAACGACGTGGCGAGGTCCTTGCCTTCCTCGAGGTGCGTCTCGATGCGGTCGTAGAGGTAGATCCCGTAGTCGACGCCCACGCCGACGCCCAGCGCGATCACCGGAAGCGTCGAGATCTTGAGCCCGATGCCCAGCGTCGGCATCAGCGCCTCGCACAGCACCGAGACGATGGCGAGCGGGATCAGGATGCACAGCGTGGCGCGCAGGCTGCGGAACGTGACCATGCACATCGCGAGCAGCGCGCCGAAGATCGCGAAGTTCATCTCCCAGCGCGCCTCGTCCACCGCCTCGTTGGTGGCCGCCGTGACGCCCATGTTGCCGGTCGCGAGCTTGAGCTCGAGGTTCGGCGTGGGATGGGCGGCGGCGTATTGCTTCACCTCGGCGACGAGGCGCGCGAGGGTCTCGGCCTGCTGGTCCGTGGTGTTGATGAGCACCTGCATCGCGCTGCAGTCGGGGTTGAGGAGCCCCGTCGAGGTGTCGATCGGCGAGACCGCCTGCGCCATCACCTGCGGGTCGCGCGGAAGCTGGCGCCACTTCACGTTGCCCTCGTTGAAGCCCGCGTTCACCGCCTTCGCGAGGACCGCCAGCGAGATCACCGACTGCGTGCCCGGCACGTTCTGCATGAACCAGTCGAAGCGCTCGATCGCAGCCATGATGTCGTACTGCGTGCACGCGCCCTGCACGTTCTTCGTCTGCGCGACGACGCCGAGCAGTGTTCACGCCGATGCCGAACTTCTCGACGATCTTGGCGTTGTCGCGGTTGTAGCGCGACTCGGGCCGCAGCTCCGGCACGCCGATGCCGTAGTCGCCGACCTTGAGGTGGCGCGCCTGGATCAGGCCCACGGCGAGGATCGCGAAGGCGACCGCCACGATGGCGCTCGCGCGCTTGCGCTCCACGCAGCGCGAGGCGATCTTCCAGACGCGGTCCTCGCGCGCTTTCCTGGTACGCCTGCCGGCCGATCGCCCTCTTCGACATGCGCAGGTACGAGAGCAGGATCGGCAGCAGCACCTTGTTGGTGAGGATCATCCAGCCGACGCCCGAGCGAGGCCGTTATCCCGAGCTCGCGCACGATGTCGATCGGGATCAGCATGATCACCGCGAAGCCGAGCACGTTGGTGAGGAGCGCCAGCGTGCCGGGGATGAAGAGCTTGGCGAAGGCGCGGCGCGCGGCGGTGAGGCCGTCCACGCCGGACACGACCTCGCGCTCCCACGTCTTCGTCATCTGCACCGCGTGCGAGACCCCGATCGAGAAGATGAGGAAGGGAACCAGGATCGAGAGCGGGTCGATGCCGAAATGCAGGATCGGCAACGTGCCCAGCAGGAAGAGCACCGGCATCATGGCGACGGCGAGCGCCACGAGCGTGAGCTTGAGGTCCTTCACGAACCACAGCATGAGGCCCAGCGTGATCACGAAGGCCATGCCGAAGAAGAGGATCACGCCGCGCGCGCCGTCGCGCGATGTCCCCCACGGCCTTGGCGAAGCCGATGATGTGCACCGTCTGCCCGCCGCCCTCGTACTTCGCGCGCAGCTGCTCGAGCTTGCGGGCGAAGTCGAAGTAGTCGAGGTGCTTGCCGGTCTGCGGATCGATCTCCAGGAGGCCCGCGGCCACCAGCGCGCCGGAGAAATCGGTCGCGACCGTGCGCCCGATCTCCGTGGACTTGTCCACGTTCGCGCGCACCTTCTTCAGGTCCTCGTCGGTGCCCTGGAAGGTCGCCGGGATCACGTTGCCGCCCGGCGAATCCCTCCTCGATCACCTCGATGAAGCGCGTGTTCGGCGTGAAGAGCGATTTCACCGTCGCGCGGTCCACGCCGTTCAGCAGGAACACGTCGTCGGTGAGGGCCTTGAGCTTCGCCATGTACTGCTTCGTGAAGATGTCGCCCTCTTTCTGCACCAGCGCGATCGCGATGCGGTTGGCGCCGCCGAAGACCTTCTCGTACTCGCGGTAGACCTTCATGTACGGGTGCTCGAGCGGCACCATCTTGTTGAAGCCCGCGTCCACCGTGAGGCGCGAGGCCGACGCGGCGAAGAGCACGGTGAGGATCGCCGAACACCGTGAGCCACTCCCTGCGATGGCCGAAGATGACGCTCGAGACCGCCTGGATGAAGCTCGCGAGGGTCATCGCGGCTTTCCTCCGCGCCCGGTGTGCAGCGCCACTTCGCGCGCGCCACCCTCGCCGAGCAGCATCGCCATGTTCGGCGCACCCAGGATCGCCTTCGAGAACGCGCGCGCGGTGCCGGTTTCCAGCGGCACGAACGACTGGCCGTTGTCGCGGCTCGCGAGCGCGGTGCCCGCCGCGCCCGCGATCACGATCGCGCCGTCGGGCAGGCGCGAGCCGCCCATGAGCGTGGCCGTCGAGGCGTTGTCGACCAGCTTCCAGCTCTTGCCCGCGTCGGTGGAGCGGTAGATGCGCCCGCGCAGTCCGAACACGACCACGGAGCCGTCGGCCGCGACCACGCGCGCCGAAGAGCGAGCCCTTGTAGGGCGAGGGCACCTTCTTCCAGTCGGTGCCGTCGTTCGCCGAGACGAGGATGGTGCCCTCCTCGCCCACGATCATCAGCCTGCGCGCATCGATCCTGAGGATCGCGTTGAAATGGCGGTCCTCGGGGATGATCTTGCGCGCGGTCCACGCACGCCCGCCGTCCGACGTCTCGTAGTACGCGCCGTACGCCCCCACGGCGATGCCGTGCTCGCGGTCGAGACATGAGCACGTCGAGGAGCGGGCGCTGCTCGGAGGGCGCCGAGAACTGCCGCGTCCACGTGTCGCCGCCGTCGGTCGTGGCGAGGATCACCGCGTCGTGGCCCACCGCCCAGCCGTTCTTCGCGTCGAGGAAGTCGACCGCCGTGAGCAGCGGCGCCTCCGGCGTGGCGGCGCGCTTCCAGCTCGCGCCGTCGTCGTCGCTCACCACGATGTAGCCGCGATCGCCCACGGCGACCATGCGAGCGCCCATGCGCGCGGCGTCCAGGAGCAGCAGCCGGTTCACGACGGCCGGGCGCAGCGCGCCCGAGGCGGGCAGGATCTGCGCCTCCGGGGCGCACGCACCTGCGTCCCCGGCCCGCAGCCCGCGAGGGCGAGCACGCCGCCGAGGAGAACCGCGCGCCCGGCGGCGCCGAGGGCCCTCTCATGGCGGCCGCGGGTTGCGGCTCGGCCTAGCGCGTGCCGAGGCCGCGCAGGTTGCTGGCGTGTAGTCGCCGGCCGTGCGCTTGAGCGGCTCGTAGATACCTTCTCCTCGTTGCGCAGGCTCATCGCGATGTAACGGCCGGACTGCAGGTCGTTGTGGACCTCGACGCCGCCGAACCACATGGGAACGTTGTACCAGTTCTCGTTGTGCTGCTCGGCATAGCGCCAGAGCTCGCCGCGGCCATCGTAGGCGTCGATGGCGACCACCGCCCAGCTGTCCTCGTCGATGTAGAACGTCCGGCGCGAGTAGATGTGGCTCACGCCGGGCTTGAGCGTCGCGTCCACGACCCACACGCGGTGCAGCTCGTAGCGCGCGAGGTCCTGGTTCAGGTGGCCGGCCTTCAGCATGTCCGAGTACTTGTATTGTCGGATCGTCGAGCTTGTACGAGTTGTACGGGATGTACATCTCCTTCTTGCCCACGAGCTTCCAGTTGTAGCGGTCGGTGGCGCCGTTGTACATGCCGAAGTCGTCGTTGGTGCGCAGGCCGTCGGCGGCCGTGCCGGGGTTGTCGTAGCCGACGTTGGGCGCCAGGCGCACGCGGCGCTGGCCGGGGTTGTAGGTCCACGCGCTCCGCGGCTCCTTCATCTGGTCCACGGTATCGTGCACGAGCAGGATGTAGCCGGCGAGCCGCGCGGGCGCCGTCGTCTCCTGCAGGTAGTTGAGGATCATGTTCGGCTCGCGCTTGTTGGGCGGCTTCGAGCAGTTGCCGTACTGGAAATCGTACTCGTAGTCGAACTTCACCAGCGCGTAGTCGCCCGTGCGCGTGACCGACGCCTGGTCCCAGTTCATGCCGAAGGTCTCGCCGCGGTAGCGCAGCAGCGTGTTCCAGATCGCCTCGTTGCCGTCCTTCGGGATCGGGAACGGAATGCCGCCGGTGCAGCCCTCCACGCCGTTGCCGCCGGGTGCCAGCTTCGCCTTGGCGGCGCACTCCTTCGTCTCCTGCGTAGTGGCAGGCGGGGAACGCGGCGCTGCGGCGCGTCGGATAGACCACCATCTTGTAGTCGGGATACTTCTTCATCATCGCGATCTGGCCCGGCGCGAGGTTGTCCTTGTACTGGTCGCATGTTCTTCGCGTCGATGGTGAAGAGCGGCTTGTCGTGGGCGTACGGATCCGGGTAGTAGCCGCCGGCCTTGATAGCCGGCAACGGGCTTCGTGATGCCGCCGTCCCACGCGGGGATCGTGCCGGCGGCGTTGCCCGCCTTCTCCGCGCCCAGGGGTGTGAGCGTCGTGCCGAGCTTGGCGAGGTCCGCGGCGGAGAGCTCCGCCGCCGCGGGCACCGCGAACGCGGCGCCCACGGCGAGCGCGGCCCAGGATTTCGTGGATGATCCACTGTTGTTCCTCCTGCGTATTTGGTCGCGTTGCGAGGGCGCGCGTCAGAACGAATAGCTCACGGAAACGGAGTAGAAGTCGCGGTCCTTCAGCGGGTTGGCGCTCGAGCACCAGCTCGCGCTCTGGCCCGGCGTGACCGAGCTGCCCGGAGGCGGCGTGTCCGTCCCGCAGTAGGTGCGGCCGCCGAAGTAGCTCGTGTACTGCGCGTCGACCACCCACTTGCGCTGGTATTCCCACGAGGCGCCGATCGAGACGGCCTTCGTGTCCTCGTTGAAGGTGGGGCTCACGCCCTTCACGTCATGGGACCAGGCGATGCGCGGCAGCGACGTTGCCGCCCAAGAGAGGTTGCTGTACTCGAGGCGGCCCGCGAGGCGGTAGCCCCACGAGAAGTTCGTCATGAAGCCCTCGGTCTGCACCGAGTACGCGCTCGAGACCACCGCGCCGAACGCCGTGGCGGGCAGGTACACGGCGGGACCGGCGAACTTCTGGTCCGTAGGCAGGTTGTGGAAGTACGTCGCGCCGACTTCGCCCACGAAGATGAGCTGGTCGGCCTTCATCACGTTCGGCCACGACTTGGTCGCCGTCGACTGGAGCTGGCTCATCTTCACGTTGCGGTAGCCCTGGATGTACGTGCCGTCCGGGCACGAGTGCCGCGGCCGTGGCGCCCGCGGGCGCGCCCGGAATCTGCGTGAAGCCCGTGATGAGGTTCGGAAGCCCGAGCGCTGCGAGGATCGCTCTCGGGTCCGGCAAGCTGCACCGGCTGGTTCGGGCGATAGGAGTACTCGCCCTGCAGCGAGATGCCCGCACGGCCCGGCGGGTTGAAGCTCACGCCGTAGAGCTTGATGTTCTCCGGGATACTCGGCGAAGTAGTTCGCGGTCCCCGTCGCGCAGAGCGCGAGCAGCGCCGGCACGCCGCAGATCGGCGCGATCAGCGGCCCGCCCGTGATGCACCGAGGTCGTCGTGCCCTTGACCGCGCTCAGGATCGGCGTGCGGCTGTGGTAATTCATGAAGTAGAAGCCGAACTCCGTGTCCTTGAGCCCGCTCGCGAGATAGCGCATCGAGATGCCGTACTGCCCGTGGTCGCTCGGGTTGTGGTCGGCGGAGCGCGGCACCCATATCTGAGGCGGCGGGATCGAACGGGCCGTAGAGCGCCGCGGCGGTCGCGCTGATCACGGGGATGCCCGGCGGCACCGGGTTGCGTCGGCGGCTGGCGATCGTCGCGACGCCGGCCGAACGAGACGATGAGGCGGTTGGCGTCGTCGCTGACCGTGTCGTTGTTGGAGAAGTAGGAGCCCATCGGATCGAGCTTCACCTTGTCCCAGTTCGTGAGATAGAAGCCCTCGATCGCCAGGCTCCTTCGTGATCTCCTGGCTCGCCCAGATGCCGGTGGTCGGGATGAACGCTTCCTTGAGCTCGGAGCCCGGGATGCGCAGCTTCGAGACGTCCACCGGGTTGATCACGTTGATGCCGTTCGGGATGATCAGGGCTCTCGCCCCAGCTGATCACCTGGCGCCCCGCGCGTATCCGCAGGTTCTTGCCGCCCGGCTCGAACGCCGCGCTCACGAACCCGTCGAGACCGATCACGTCCTGGCCGAGCCGATCCTGGCCCGTCGGACCGAGCTTGTTGCTGTCGTGCAGGTCGAAGTCGTAGTAGGCCGTGCCGCGCCCGAAGAAGCCGAAGTTGCGCCACTTGATCTCGAGGTCCGAGGTCGCCTTCACCACGTTGGCGAAGGGCTTGTCCTTGTCGAAGTTGAGGTCGCCGTTGTCCTCGTTGGTCGAGCGCGACGTCCCGCCGTTGGCGATGCCGATGAGCGCCGGGTCGCGGCTCTCGGCGCGGACGGACACGCCGTAGCTGAGCGTCGTGTCGAGGTTCACCTTCACGTCGTTGTCGAACGAGAACTGCAGGGCGTACGCGGGCGCGGCGACCGTCAGGGCGAGTGCCAGCGCCAGCGCGAGCGGCTTTGCGGCAGGGCGGAAAGCGGTTCTCATGGAGCGTTTCTCCTCATCTGGTTTCGTTCGTTCTTGGGACACCGCTAGCGGGGGCGGGCCGGTTTCTTGTTCGCGGCTATTGTGCAATCAATGAAGCGCCTCGGCAATTGCGGCGCACCGCGCGATCAATGCAACACCTCGAAAAGGCCTGCGGCGCCCATGCCGGTTCCGATGCACATCGTCACCATGCCGTACTTGCCGCCGGCGCGGCGCATGCCATGCACGAGCGTCGCGGTGCGCACCGCGCCCGTGGCGCCCAGCGGGTGCCCCAGCGCGATGGCCCCGCCCTGGGGATTCACCTTCGCGGGGTCGAGCCCCAGGTCGCGGATCACGGCGAGCGACTGCGCGGCGAACGCCTCGTTCAGCTCGATCCAGTCAAGCTGGTCCTGGCGCACGCCGCCTGGCCGCGAGCACCTTCGGGATCGCCTTGATCGGGCCGATGCCCATGATCTCGGGCGGCACGCCCGCCACGGCGAAGCCGACGAAGCGCGCGAGCGGCGACACGTTGTACCTCTTCATGGCCTTCTCGCTCATGAGGATCACGGCGCCCGCCCCGTCGGACATCTGCGAGCTGTTGCCGGCGGTGACGGTGCCGCGCACGGCGAACACGGTCTTCAGCTTGCCGAGCGCCTCGACGGTCGTATCGGGCCGCGGGCCTTCGTCCACGTCGGCCACGCGCTTGCGATGCACCATCTTCGCCCGCTGGAAAGGTTCGGCGTCGAACTATCGATCTCGTAGGGCAGGATCTCGTCGCTTGAATGCGCCCGCGGCGATGGCCTTCGCCGCCTTCTGGTGGCTCGCCACGGCGAACGCGTCCTGCTCCTCGCGCGAGACCTTCCACTGCTGCGCGACCTTCTCCGCGGTGATGCCCATGCCGTAGGCGATCGCGACGTTCTCGTTGTTCGCGAACACCGCGTCGTTCAGCGCGATCTTGTTGCCCATCATCGGCACCATGGACATCGATTCGGTGCCCGCGGCGATCACCACGTCGTCGTCGCCGGTGCGGATGCGGTCGGCGGCGAGCGCCACGGCCTGCACGCCCGAGGAGCAGAAGCGGTTGATCGTCATCGCCGGCACGCTGTCGGGCAGGCCGGCGAGCAGCACGCCGATGCGCGCCACGTTCATGCCCTGCTCCGCCTCCGGCATCGCGCAGCCCACGATCACGTCGGCGATCTCGCGCGGGTCGAGCCCGGGCACGCTGCGCGAGCGACGCCCTTCAGCACGTGGGCGAGCAGGTCGTCGGGCCGCACGTGGCGGAACATGCCGCGCGGCGCCTTGCCCACCGGCGTGCGAAGCGCGGCGACGATGTAGGCATCCTGGACTTGCTTGCTCATATTCGACCTCCCGTCAATTCCGCAGCGGCTTGCCGTTCTTCAGCATGTACTCGATGCGTTCCTGGGTCTTCGGCGTCTTCGCGAGCTCCACGAAATGGCGCCGCTCGAGGTCGAGCAGCCATTTCTCGTCCACCGCGCTGCCGGGCTCGACCGCGCCGCCGCACAGCGTCTCGGCGATGCGCGAGGAGATGTCGTAGTCGTGGTCGGAGATGAAGCCGCCTTCCTTCATGTTGACGAGCATCATCTTGAGCGTGGCGATGCCGGTGTCGCCCGCCACCGGGATCTGCGCCGGCGCAAGCGCCGGCCGCGCGCCGGCCTCGGCCATCGCGCGCGCCTGCTGCTTCGCCACGTACAGCAGCTCGGCCGGATGGAACACCACGACGTCGCGAGGGCTTGAGGTAGCCCATCTCGCGCGCGTGCTCGGCGCTCTTCGACACTTCGCCCATGGCGACCTGGCGGAAGACGCGCTGCAGCTCGGCGAACGCGTCGCCACCCTTCGCCCACGCGGCGCTGCGCTCCGCGAACTCCTTGAGCCCGCCGCCCGCCGGGATCAGGCCCACGCCGACTTCGACCAGCCCGATGTAGCTCTCGAGCGCCACGACCGCGCGCTGCGCGTGCATCACGAACTCGCAGCCGCCGCCGAGCGCCATGCCCTCCACCGCCGCGACGGTGGGCACGAGGCTGTACTTGAGGCGCTGCGAAGTCTGCTGGAAGAGCGCCACCATCGGCTCGAGCTCGTCGAAGCTTCCCGGCCTTGAGCGATTCGAGGGCCGCCTTGAGGTTCGCGCCGACGGCGAACGGCGGCTCGTGCCAGATCACCAGCGCGTCGAAGCCGCTTCTCGGCCTCGTCGAGCGCGCGATTCAATCCGCCGCAGCACCTCGACGCCCAGCGCATGCATCTTGCTCTTGAACGAGACGATGGCGATGCCGTCGCCCTGGTGCCACATGCGCACGCCTTCGTCCTCGAAGATCGGTCGTCCCGCGTTCCGGCGGCCTTCTCCCCCAGCACCTGCTCGGGGAAGAGCTGCCGCGCGTACACGGGCAGCTTCGAGCGGGCGTGCATCGTGCCGTCCGCCGCGCAGAACGAGCCCTGGGGCCGTGCACGCCCGGCGCCCGTCGGTGACCCACGCGGGAAGCGGCGCCTTCGCCATCGCCTTGCCGGCGGCGATGTCCTCGGCGATCCACTTCGCCACCTGCTGCCAGCCCGCCGCCTGCCACAGCTCGAAGGGCCCGCGCTGCCAGCCGAAGCCCCAGCGGATCGCGAAGTCCACGTCGCGCGCGCAATGGGCGATCTCGGCGAGGTGCACCGCGCAGTAATGGAAGAGGTCGCGCAAGATCGCCCAGAGGAACTGCGCCTGGGGATGCGGGCACGCGCGCAGCTTCGCGAGCTGCTGCGCCGGGATTCTTTTCCTTGAGGATCGCCTGCACCTCGTCGGCGACCGCGCCGCCCGACGGCCGGTAGTCCCCGCGCGCGAGGTCCAGCACGTAGATGTCCTTGCCGCGTCTTCACGTAGATGCCGCCCTTGGTCTTCTGCCCGAGCGCCCCCTTGGCCACCAGCGCGGCGAGCCATTCGGGCGCGCGTGTAGTGCGCCGCCCACGGATCGCCGGGCAGCGTGTCGGCCATGGTCTTGATCACGTGCGCCAGAGTGTCCAGGCCCACGACGTCGGCGGTGCGGTAGGTGGCGCTCTTCGCGCGGCCGATCGCCGGGCCGGTGAGCGCGTCGACCTCGTCGAAGCCGAGCTTGAACGCAGCCGTGTGGTGCATGGTGGCGAGCATCGAGAAGACGCCCACGCGGTTGGCGACGAAGTTCGGCGTGTCCTTGGCGCGGATCACGCCCTTGCCGAGCGTCGTGGTGAGGAAGCTCTCGAGGCGGTCGAGGACCGCGGGGTCCGTGTCGGGCGTGGGCACCATCTCCACGAGCCGCATGTAGCGCGGCGGATTGAAGAAGTGGATCCCGCAGAAGCGGCGCGCGAGCGGGGCGGGAAGCGTCTTCGCGAGCTCCGTGATCGACAGGCCCGACGTGTTCGAGGCGAAGATCGCGCGCGGCGCGATGTGCGGCGCCACCTTCGCGAAAAGCGCCTTCTTCCAGTCCATGCGCTCGCTGATGGCCTCGATCACCAGGTCGCAATCGGCGAGCAGGTGCAGGTGCTCGTCGTAGTTCGCGGGCACGATCTGCTGCAGGACCGACCGGGTCGCGAGCGGGCTGGGCTCGAGCTTGCCCAGGCCCTCGATCGCCTTCCTCGCGTTGGCGCTCCTGTCCTTGCCGTCCGCGGCCAGCTCGAAAAGGATCGGCTTCACGTTCGCGTTCGCGAGGTGGGCCGCGATCTGCGCGCCCATCACCCCCGCGCCGAGGACCGCCGCCTGGCGCACGAGCATCGCGCCCTCGAGGGATCGGGGGGCGGCGCTGTCCTGCGGCCGGGACTTGCGTTCGCCCGGGCGAAGCTCGGGCTCGAGGGTCGTATCGGTCATGTCATGCCTCCACGATCGCCGCCGTGAACCGGGCGCGGGCGGCGCGCCTCGTCCACGGCGACGTAGGTCAGTTGCGCTTCCGTCACCCGACCACCTGCTTCTTCCCCGCGCGGCGCCCGCGCTCGGCGAACACCTCGACATCCACCGTGATCGAGGTGCGGCCCACCTTGAGCACCCGCGCATAGAAGCTCACGAGGTCCCCCAGGAAGACCGCCTCGCTTGAAGACGAAGGAATTCACCGCGACGGTCACCACCGGGCCCTGCGCGCGCTCCCACGCGGGGATGCTTCCCGCGATGTCCACCTGCGCCATCACCCAGCCGCCGAAGATGGTGCCGTGCGCGTTGGTGTCCGCGGGCATCGGAACGATGCGAAGGACGGGTTGTTGCCCTCGGGCAGAAGGTCGCCATGGACCGGGAACGGGATGGGATTCAAACGGGCGTTTGAATACTACTCCGGATCGGGAAACGCTGCTTTGCGCCGAGCGCGCTACCCCTTCAGGCACTCGCTCATGAGAAGCGAGTAGCCGCAACCAACTGCGTCACACCGCCGCGGCGCCCGCGAGCGCCTCGCGCAGCCACGCGAGCGAAGCCTTCCAGAGGGCCTCGCGGCTGCGTTCGGAAAAGAATCCGAAGTGCCCGACGTGGGCGAGCCCGACCTGCGCGGGGGCGACGTGGCGATGCTCGAGGCGCGCGCGGCGATAGAAGCCGTTCAGCGACTCGATGGCGCGGCGCGGGAGCATCACGTCGTCCTCGAAGGACCAGGACAGGATCGGGCAGCGCACGCGATCGAACGCCGCGCGCGCGGCCTCGCCTTCCGAGAGCAGGTAGTCGGGGTGCACGCACCAGCGGCGCCACTGCATCGCCACGCCTCGGGGCAGGTCGCCGATCAGGCGCAGCACCTTGCCGGGGAAGTAGCCGAAGAGCGGCGTGGCGAGCGGCATCGCGACGAACCACAGGAACCGCACGCCCATGCGCATGCGCTCGTTGAAGCGGTAGTAGCCCGAGCCCGCGTTCACGTGGATCGAGGCGCGCACCGATGCGTTCGACGGCGCGATGCCGAAGATCTGCCCGCCCAGGCTGTGGCCCGCGAGCGCGAGCGGGAGGCCCGGCGCCATGCGCGCCGCCTCGGCCAGCATCGCCTCCATGTCCTTCGCGGCCCAGTCGCTGACGCTGGCGTCGAGCGCGGCGAGATCGTCCGGGCGCGACGCGCCCATGCCGCGATAGTCGAACGTGAGCACGTGCACGCCGTTCTCGGCCATGAAGCGCGCGAACGGCTCGTAGAAGTCCTGGCGCACGCCCATGGCCGCCGCGACCAGCATCGTCGCCCACGCCGGTCCTTCCGCCGGGAAGCGCGTGACGGCGAGCGGATAGCCGTCGGTCGCCGGCGCGGTTCGCGCAATTCCATGCGCGATTCAGATCGTCTGCCAGCCCGTGTCCGGCTCGAAGCGCAGGCCGTGCGCCGCCTTGAGCTCGCGCCATGATGCGCAGCCACTCGTCCTTGCCGCGCGCGCGGATGGTCGCGATCGGACCGCCGCGATGGGGCGCGAAGCCGGTGCCGAAGATCACGCCCGCGTCGCACAGGTCCGCGTCGGCGACGATCTTCTCGCGCACGCACGCCACCGCCTCGTTCAACGCCGGCAGCACCATGCGGTCGGCGAGCGCCTCGAGGTCCACGCGTGCCCGGGCCGCGCGCCCTTCTTGCGCGGCTTGCCCTTCACCCACGTGTAGAAGCCCTGGCCGGTCTTCTTGCCGAATTGCTTCGCCTCGACGTGCGCCTGCAGCTGCTTCGGGATCGGCGCGCCGGGTTTCGCGAGCTCCTGGCCCACGGCCCAGCGATGTCCAGGCCCACCATGTCGGCGAGCTCGATCGGCCCCATCGGCATGCCGAAATCCTTCGCCGCCGCGTCGAGCGTCTCCGCCGGAATTCCCTCGTCGACCATCAGCATCGCTTCGAGGAGGTACGGCGAGAGCACGCGGTTCACGAGGAAGCCCGGCGCCGACTTGCACGGCAGCGGCAGCTTGTCGATCTGCCGCGCGAAGGCCTGCCCGGCCTGCATGACCGCGGCCGAGGTCTGCGGCCCCTCGACGATCTCCACCAGCATCATCTGCGCGACCGGGTTGAAGAAATGCAGCCCCACGAGCCGCTCGGGCGTGCCAGCAGCGCCGACGCGAGCTCCTGCAGCGGGATGCTGGAGGTGTTCGTGGCGAGGATCGCTTCGTCCTTCATGCGCGGCTCGACCTGCGCGAAGAGCTTGCGCTTCACCTCGGCGTTCTCGACGATCGCCTCGATCACGATGTCCGCCTTGGCGACGCCGTTGCCCGCGACATCGGGAACGAGGCGGTCCATCGCCGCCTGCACCAGGTGCGGCTGCTTCAGGCGCTTGCGGTAGAGCTCGGCGGCGCGCTTCACGGCCGGCGCGATGCGTTCGGGCGCGAGATCCTGCAGCGTCACGGTGATGCCCTTGAAGGCCGCCCACGCGGCGATGTCGCCGCCCATGGCGCCCGCGCCGATGACGTGCAGGTGGCGGATTCCCTCTCGTGCGGATCCCGCCTCGCGGGGATGCGGGTGCGTGACTTGCCCGAACTCCTTCAGCCGGTCCTGCAGCTTGAAGATGCGGACCAGGTTCTTCGTCGTCGGATGGAAGAAGAGGCTCGCGGTGGAGGCGGGATGCTCGGCGGGAATGTTGCGGGGATCGCCGCCGAAATCCTTCCACATGTCGATGATCGCGTAGGGCGCCGGGATACTGGTCGCGGCGCACGCGCTGGGCCACCTGCTTCGCCGACATGCGCGCCACCAGCGCAGCGGATGCCGGGCCAGTTCGTGACCGCCGCGGCGAACGGCGCGGATGCTGCGCGCGGCGGCGGATTCAGCAGGATCTGCCGCGCCGCGTTCTCGAAATGCCGCCGCGGCGTGACCGCATCGACCAGGCCCAGCTTCTTCGCGCGGCGCCCGTCGATGCCGCGGCCCGTGAGCATGAGGTCGAGCGCCGCGGCGGCACCGATGAGCGCGGGCATGCGCCGCGCGCCACCCCATCCCGGCGTGATGCCGATCATCACCTCGGGCAGCGCCATGCGCGTCTTCGGGCCGTCGTCGGCGACGCGATAGCGGCACGCGAGGGCCAGCTCGAGCCCGCCGCCCATGCAGAAGCCGTGGATCAGCGCCACGCGTCGGGAAAGGCGAGCGCCGCCACCTTGTCGTAGACCTCGTTGCCCAGGCGCATGAACGCGACCGCCTCCTCGGCGCTCGCGATGCGCGTGAACTCGTCGATGTCCGCGCCGGCGGCGAAGCCGTTGTCCTTCGCCGAGAGGATCGCGAGGCCCTTGGGCGGCATCGACGCCAGATGGTCGGCGATCTGCGCCAGCTCGCGCAGCACTTCGCTCGAGATCGTGTTGGTCGTCGCCCCGCGCGGTCGAACGCGAGCCACGCGAGATGGTCGCGTCGACGGTGAGCTTCCAGTGCTTGAGGTCCATTGTCTTTCTTCTTGTACGTTTTGCTACGTCATTCCCGCGAAGGCGGGAATCCACGCGGGTTCCCGCCTTCGCGGGAACGACGGCTCCTCCGACGTCAGCTACGTTCGAGCAGCATCGCGCCGCCCTGGCCGCCGCCGATGCACAGCGACGCGACGCCGCGCTTGCCGCCGGTGCGCTCGAGCACCTTCAGCACGTGGAGCACGACGCGCGCGCCGGAGGCGCCGATCGGGTGCCCCAGCGCGATCGCGCCGCCGTCGACGTTGAGCTTCGCGCGATCCAGCCGCCCGAACGCGCGGTCGAGTCCGAAGTGCTCCTTGCAGTACGCGTCGCTCTCCCACGCGGCGAGGCAGCCCAGCACCTGCGCGGCGAAGGCCTCGTTCAATTCGACGGCGTCGATGTCGTCCCAGCGATATCCATGGCGCATGAGCAGCGGCGTGATCGCGTGCACCGGGCCCAGCCCCATCTCGGCCGGGTCCAGCGCGCCCCAGTTCGTGTCCACGATGCGCCCCAGCGGCTTCGAATCCGTATTCGTTCACGACGTCTTCCGACGCGAGCACGAGCATCGCCGCGCCGTCGGTCACCTGCGAGCTGTTGCCCGCGGTGACGTTGCCGTAGGTCCGGTCGAATACGGGCTTCAGCTTCGCGAGCTTCTCGACGCTCGAATCGCGCCGCAGCCCGTCGTCGGCCGCGTACACCGTGCCGTCGGGACCGTACATCGGCTCGATCTCGCTCATGTAGCCGTTGTCCTGGGCGAAGGCGAGCCGGCGGTGCGACTCGACCGCGTACTCGTCCATCATCTGCGCGCGTGATGCCGAAGCGCTTCGCGACGATCTCCGCCGTCGAGCCCATGGAGATCTTCACCACGGGGTCGGTCAGGCCGCGCAGGATCGCGATGACGGGCGCGAGGTGGGAAAGCCGGAAGCGCGTGGCGAGCGCGGCCTTCTGCCCGAGGCCCTTCGCGGCATACCACTGCGCGAGCCACTTCACCATCGCCGGCCCGAACAGGAGCGGCGCGTGGCTCATCGCGTCGGTGCCGCCGGCGAGCACGAGGCGCGAGCGGCCCGCGACGATGTTGACCGCCGCGGAATCGAGCGCCTGCATTCCCGAGGCGCAGTTGCGCATCACGGTCCACGCGGGCACCTTCTCGCCGCAGCCCAGGCGCAGCGAGACGACGCGCGCGATGTTGGCCTCGTCCGCCGAGGGCATGCGCCGCGCCGACGATCACCTCGTCGAACGCGTCGGGCTCGAACGGCTGGCGCAGCAGCAGCGGCCGGCCCGCGTGCACGGCGAGGTCCGAGCCGGTGAACGGCCCGGGCCCGGTCCTCGCCTTCAGGAACGGGGTGCGCGCCCCGTCGACTACATGGACGCGGCGACGGCCTTCCTGCGCGCTTCCGCTGCCTGCCATGCGTCCTCCTCGTGCTTCGCCCCGCGCGACAGGTCATGCTCGAAGTCGTCGACCTTGATCACGTCGCGGCGCAGCCGGTCGGTGTAGACGAGATGGTCGAGCTCGGCCTGCGTGATGATGCCCTGCTCGAGCGCGGACTGGCGGCGCTCGGCGAGCGTGCGCTGCTTGAGCTTTCCTTCCTTGGCGGCGCGGCGCATCTTCGCCTCGATCGGGTCGGCCTTGATCACCGCCTCCATCGCGAAGTCGAGGCGGCCGATCACGTCCTGCTCGTCGCGCGGGACGTAGGCGCCCGCGGTGAGGCGGTCGCGCGCCGCGCCCGGCGTGATGAGGATCTCCGCCACGCGCGAGGCCCAGCGGTCTTGCGGCGCATCGAGCGTGAGCCCCTTCGGGAACGCGAGCAGCCGCAGCCAGGCCGCGATGAAGCGGTTCGGGAAATTGGCGAGCACGCCGTCCATCGCCACCTGCAGCTTGAAGAAGCTGTCGTGCATCGCCCAGGTAAGGAGCGCGATGTCGTCCTTCTGGCGGCCCTCGTCCTGGAAGCGCTTGACCGTCGCCGAGGCCATGTAGAGCAGCGACAGGATGTCGCCCAGGCGCGCGGAGATCTTCTCGCTTGCGCTTGAGGCTGCCGCCGATCACGAACATCGACGACGTCGGAGAGCAGCGCGAACGCCGACGAGAAGCGCGTCATGAGCTGCAGGTAGCGCTGCGTCTCGCGCGGCCCCGGCACGGCGATGCCCTTGCCCCCGGTGAGCCCGAGCCACAGCGAGCGCGCGGCGTTGGACTTGGTGAACGCCATGTGGCCCCAGAGCGCGCGGTCGAACGCGACGAGGTCGTTGGCGCCGGCGGCCTCGATCTCCTTCAGCACGAACGGGTGGCAGCGGATCGCACCCTGGCCGAAGATGATCATCGAGCGCGTGAGGATGTTGGCGCCTTCCACCGTGATCGCGATGGGCACCGTCTCCCATGCGCGGCCGAGGTAGTTGTTGGGGCCGAGGCATGATGCCCTTGCCGCCGTGGATGTCCATGGCGTCGTTCAGGATGGAGCGCATGCGCTCGGTCATGTGGTACTTGCAGATGGCCGAGATGACCGAGGGCTTCTCGCCCAGGTCGAGCGCGGCCATGGTCATGCGGCGCGTGGCGTCCATCAGGTAGGTGTTGCCGCCGATGCGCGCGAGCGGCTCCTGCGACGCCCTCGAACCTGCCGATGGGCGTGCTGAACTGCGAGCGGATGCGCGCGTAGGCGCCGGTGGCGCGGCTGCCGAGCTTGCCGGCGGCCATCGACATGGAAGGCAGCGAGATGGAGCGGCCCGCGGCGAGGCACTCGACCAGCATCCGCCAGCCGCTTGCCCACCTGCGCCGTCGCCGCCGATGACCCAGTCCAGCGGGATGAAGACGTCCTTGCCGGTCGTGGGCCCGTTCATGAAGCCGCAGATCGAGCGGGATGTGGCGACGGCCGATGTTCACGCCCTTGTGCGAGGTGGGGATGAGCGCGAGCGTGATGCCCAGCTCCTCCTCGCCGCCCAGGAGCTTGTCGGGATCGAAGAGCTTGAACGCGAGGCCGAGGAGGGTGGCCACCGGGCCCAGCGTGATGTAGCGCTTCTCCCAGGTGAGGCGGATGCCCAGCACCTCGCGCGCCCTCGTGCATGCCCTTGCAGACGATGCCGAAGTCGGGGATGGCGCCGGCGTCGGAGCCGGCCTCGGGACTCGTCAGCGCGAAGCACGGGATCTCGAGGCCCTTGGCGAGGCGGGGCAGGTAGTGGTTCTTCTGCTCGTCGGTGCCGTAGTGGATCAGCAGCTCCGCCGGCCCGAGCGAGTTGGGCACCATCACCGTGACCGCGGCGGTGCCGCTGCGCGTGGAGATCTTGGTCACGATCTCCGAATGCGCGTAGGCGGAGAAGCCCAGGCCGCCGAACGACTTCGGGATGATGATGCCGAGGAAGCCCTTGTCGCGGATGAACTTCCACACCTCGGGCGAGAGGTCCATGCGCTCGTGCGTGATCTCCCACTCGTCCAGCATGCCGCACAGCTCTTCCACCGGCCCGTCGAGGAACGCCGCTCCTCGGCCGGACAGCTTCGCCTGGGGCGTAGGCGAGCATCTTCTTCCAGTCGGGCCTGCCCGTGAAGAGGTCCGCGTCCCACCAGATGCTGCCGGCGTCCAGCGCCTCCTGCTCGGTCTGCGAGATCTGCGGCAGGATCTTCTTGTAGAGGCCGAAGATCGGCCGCGTGACGACCGCGGCGCGCAACGGCTTCACGACGGCGAAGGCGGCGAAGATCGCGACGGCGATCCACAGCGCGGCGGTCAGCGCCTCGCGGCGCCCCCGCAAGGACCTGCAGCGCGGCCACGCCCGCGGCGAGCGCGATCGACCAGGCGAGGCCGTTGGCGCGGTGGTACGCGAGCGCCCAGGCCGCGGCGAAGCAGCCGAGGACAACCAGGATCGTCGCATCATCGTGTCTCCTCCCTCAGTCGGCCCGAGACGAGCTCGAGCTTGCGCGTGTCGCACCAGCGCCGGGGCCTTGAGCCCGGCGACCAGGAATGGCGCCAGTCGCTGCAGGATCAATTCGTCGTTGTCCGCGGGGTCACCTGCGCGAACAGCTTGAGCGCGTCGGTGCCGGCGAGGGTAGTAGGAAAGCGCCCCCATCACGAAGTGCAGGCGCCACGTGAGCTCCTGGCGCGACAGGTGCGGCAGCGCCCGCAGGAACGCCTCCTTGTAGCGCGCGATCATCTCCGCGTACTGCGCGTGCAGGAAACTGGCGGATGAAGGGCGCGGGATCGGCGTACGCGCGGCCCAGCACGCGCAGGAAGTTCTTGCCCCCGCGCTTCTCGTCGCGCGCGAGCTTCAACGCCGGGATCAGCATCGCGAAGAGGACCTTCTCGCACGACAGGCGGCTTCGCCCCCGCCTCGCGCTCGAGCGCTTCGAGGCAGCTCGATGCGCTCCTGGTTCATGGGATCGAGGCGCTGCGCGTGAGGACGGCCTGGAAGAGCTCCTCCTTCGACCCGAAGTGGTAGTTGACCGCCGCGAGGTTCACGCCCGCCGCCGTCGTGAGCTGCCGCAGGCTCGTCGCCTCGAAGCCGTGCTCCGTGAAAAGCTGCTCGGCCGCGTCGAGGATGCGGGTCTTGGTGTCCGCGGAGGTCGCGTCGAGGGCGACGCTCTTGCGTGCGGGACGCGATGCGGCCATGGGGCTCCGGAAATTCAAACGCTCGTTTGAATTTCCCATGCTAAGCCCCGGGCCGGGCCAAGTCAAACGGCCCGTCAGCGCGCCCAGGCGAGCTTCGTCTAGAATCGCGCGGTGCGCATTCCCACCCGGCTCCTCCTCGCCACGGCACTCGCGGCCCTGCCGGCCTTCGCCATCGTGACCCGCCCGGATCGCGACGACGCCGAGTACCTCGAGCTCGCGTCGCGCTACTCCAGCGCCGTCGCGCTGGGCGACTACGGCGAAGGGGCGCTCATCGCCCCGCGCTGGGTGCTCACCGCGGCGAGCGTTGCGCGCGCGCTCGGGCAAGCGCGGGGCGCGGCACGCCTGCGCGTCGGCGACCGCGAGCACGAGGTGCAGTCGGTCTTCGCGGCGCCCGAGGGCGACATCGCGCTCGTGCTGTTGCGCGAGCCGGTGGCCGGCATCGAGCCAACCCCGGTCTATCGCGAGAGCGACGAGCAAGGCAAGGGCGTGGTGATCGTCGGACACGGCGCCACGGGCCGCATCGGCGCGGAGCCGATCCATCGCGACGGGCGCATGCGGGGCGCGATCAACACCGTGGATCGCGCCGACGCCCGCACGCTGGCGCTCGGGATCAAGAAGCCGGACGAGGCTTCCGACATGCAGGGCGCGGCCGGCCCCGGCGACGAAGGCGCGCCTGCGTTCATCGAGATCAAGGGCCGGCTCTTCGTGGCGGGCATCGCGCACGGGCCGCGCGCCGGGGCGATTCCTAAGCCGGGCGACACCGACGACTACACGCGCGTCTCGGCTTTCGCTGCGTGGATCGACGACACGATGTTCAAGGCCGCGGCCGACGAGGCGGCGGCCGCGAGCGGGCAAGCGCCACGATCACGCTCGGCGGTGAAGCGCTGAGCTTCATGCCGCGCGCAACGCGCGGTCGACGTCCCACAGGATGTCGTCGATGCTCTCCAGCCCGATCGAGAGCCGCACCATGTCCGGCGGCACGCCCGCCTTCACCTGGTCTTCCTCGGAGAGCTGGCGGTGCGTGGTCGAGGCGGGATGGATCACGAGCGACTTCGCATCGCCGATGTTCGCGAGGTGGCTCACGAACTGCAGTCCCTCGATGAACTTCACGCCGGCCGTCGAAGCCGCCCTTGATGCCGAACGACAGGAGCGATCCCGCGCCGCGCGGCAGGTAGCGCTGCGCGAGCGCGTGGTAGCGGTTGTCCTCGGCAGGCCCGGGTAGTTCACCCACGCGACCTTCGGGTGCGACTGCAGGAATCGCGCGACGCCCATCGCGTTGGCGCAATGCCGGTCCATGCGCACGGGAAGCGTCTCCAGGCCCTGCAGCATCAGCCACGCGTTGAAAGGCGAGATCGCCGGCCCGAACACGCGCAGCACCTCCATGCGCGCCTTCATCGTGAAGCCGAAGTCGCCGAAGGTCTCGTAGAAGCGCACGCCGTGGTAGCCCGCCGAGGGCTCCGTCATGCCCGGGTAAACTTGCCGTTGTCCCACGGGAACTTCCCGCTCTCGATCACCACGCCGCCCATGGAAGTGCCGTGGCCGCCGATGAACTTCGTGGCCGAATGCACCACGATGTCGGCTCCGTGGGCGAAGGGCTGGCAGAGGTAGGGCGAGGCCGCGGTGTTGTCGACGATGAAGGCACGCCCGCCTGCGCGCGCGATGGCGGCGATGGCGGCGATGTCGATCACGTTGATCGCGGGATTGCCGAGGGTCTCGGAGAAGATCGCCTTGGTGTTGGGCTTGAGCGCGCGGCGGAAATTCTCCGGCTCGTCCGGATCCACCAGCGTCGCCTCGATGCCCAGCTTCGCGAAGTTGACCGCGAGCATCGTGTAGGTGCCGCCGTAGAGCTTCGAGGAGGACACGATGTGGTCGCCCGCCTGCAGGATGTTGAGGAGCGCCACCATCTCCGCCGCCTGGCCCGAGGCGGTGGCCACCGCCGCGCGCCCGCCCTCGATCGCGGCCATGCGCTCCTCGAAGACGGCCGTGGTGGGATTCGACAGCCGCGTGTAGACGTTGCCGAACGTCTGCAGGTTGAAGAGGCTCGCGGCGTGCTCGGCGCTGTCGAACACGTACGACGTGGTCTGGTAGAGCGGGACCGCGCGCGAGCCGGTCTGGGCGTCGGGGATCTGGCCCGGCGTGCAGGCACAGCGTCTCGAATCCGAATTCGCGGTCCGCCATCTACCCTCTCCCCGACCCTCTCCCAGGGGAGAGGGAGCACTCTATTTCTCCCGACCCTCTCCCAGGCAGAGGGAGCACTCCATTTGCTCCCCGACCTCTCCCAGGGCAGAGGGAGCGCCTTACTTCGCCGCCGCCTCGCCCAGCTTCGTGCGGTCGAGCACCGTCATGGCGCTGGAGACGAGGCCCGCGATGTTGGAGAGGTCGGACGGGATGATGAGCGTGTTGCCGGCCTTGGCGAGGTTGGCGAAGGCCTCGATGTACTGCCCGGCGACCTTCAGGTTCGCCGCACTCATGCCTCCGGGCGCCTTCGATCGCCGCCGCCACCGCGCTGCACCGCGTTGGCGGTCGCGTTGGCGACGAGCTCGATCGCCGCCGGCCTCGCCCTGCGCCTTGTTGATCTGCGCCTGCTTCTGGCCTTCGGACTCGAGGATCGCGGCCTGGCGCTGGCCGTCGGCGATGTTGATCTCCTGCTGGCGCTTGCCTTCGGAAGTCGCGATCACCGCGCGCTTCTCGCGCTCGGCGGTGATCTGCGCCTGCATCGCGCGCAGGATCGACTCGGGCGGCGTGAGGCTCTTCAGTCTCGTAGCGCAGCACCTTGATGCCCCAGGTGCGCCCCGCCTCGTCGAGCACCGCCCACGATCGTGTGGTTGATCTCGTCGCGGCTCTCGAAGGTCTTGTCGAGCTCCATCTTGCCGATCACCGAGCGCAGCGCCGTCTGCGCGAGCTGCGTGATGGCCTGCACGTAGTTCGAGGAGCCGTAGGACGCGAGCCGCGGGTCGACCACCTGGAAGTAGATGATGCCGTCCACCGCGAGCTGGGTGTTGTCCCTCGTGATGCAGACCTGCTCGGCGACGTCGAGGGGAAATTCCTTGAGCGAATGCTTGTACGCGACGCGGTCGAGGAACGGCACGATCAGGTTCAGGCCCGGCTCGAGCACGCGGAAGAACTTGCCCAGGCGCTCGATCACCCACGCGTTCTGCTGCGGCACGATGCGCACGCCCTCGACCAGATCACCACCACGATCATCGCCAAGAGGAAGATGGCGATGGTGGCGGCGGCGCTGTGGGTCAGCGTCGCGGCCGCGATCGTGAGGATGACGGCGATGGCGATCTTCCAGAACATGGCGGTTCCTCCCTGGCGTTGTTGGTGTGTCGGTTCAGCGGGCCGGCGGTGCCGAGGCGACGACGAGCGTGTTGCCTTCCTGGCCTCGATGTAGAGCGTGGTTCCGGGCGACGGGACGCTCGTCGGGGTGGACGAGGCGCGCGTCCCACGAGGCGCCGCGGTACTTCACGCGGGCGATGCGCGCGTCTCGTTGGCCCAGCCCTCGAGCACCACGGCCTGCCCGCGATCGAGGAAATTGCCCTCGCCGGGCTTGCCGCCCGCGGTTGCGGCCGTGCCAGTGGTGCACGCAGATCACGCCGCCGATGGAGACGGCGCCTCCGAGCGCCGCCTGCACGAGCTCGTTGCCGCCGAGCCACGCGACGAGCGCGCGCCACGAAGGCGCCCAGGCCGACCACCAGCAGGTAGAACGTGCCGGTCACGAGCTCGGCGATCACGAGCACGAAGCCGGCGATGAGCCAGATGAGCCACATTTCCATCTCGCCTCCCTTGATCGCGTCAGGCCGCTCGGGCGCCTGGCCGAGATCACCTTCGTGTTCACGCCCGCCCAGCCGAGGCCGCCGAAGAAGCGGCCGTGCTCGATCTTCATGCAGCGGTTCTCCATCACCTCCAGGCCCGCCGCCTCGGCCTTGTGCGCGCGCGTCGCCGTTCTCCACGCCCAGCTGCATCCACAGCACCTTCGCGCCGATCGCGATGGCGTCGTCGGCGATGGCGGGGATCTCGGCGCTCTTGCGGAAGCAATCCACGATGTCCACCTTCTCCGGGATCTCGCGCAACGACTTGTAACACTTTTCCCCGAGGATCTCCGGGTAGCCGGGATTCACGGGGATCATCTCGTACCCGTGCTCCTGCATGTACTTGGCGGCGAAATAGCTGGGACGGTGCCACTGGGCGGAAAGGCCCACGACCGCGATCGTCTTCGAGCGGCGCAGGATGCGGCGGACCTTGTCGCTGTCGTCCATGGAGCGTTCCCGGCACCTATAATCGAATGATGGATTCTACCCCGCCCCGATTCCGTCGCCCTCTCGCGACAGTCGCGCTCGCGCGTGCGCTGCCGCGCCCGCCCGCTCGCCTTCAACCACGACACCGTCGTCGAATCCGCTCCCGCCGGGGCGCTTCCCGGTCGCGTGCTCGAACGTCGAGCAGGACGTGAGCCGTCATCGCGCCCGGAGCCAGCCCCTCCGACTACTGGGAAGGGCGCCCGGTGAACGGCGTCGGACCACTACGTCACCGAGATCCTCGCCGCATCCGGAGTCGGCTTTCGTCTATGACGCGCTGGTCCCGGACCAGCGCTCGCTCTATCCGGGACATGCCGGCGACAACGTCACGTTCGCCGCGATCGTCTGCTACCCGACCTCGCGCACCAACACCGATCCGGATTACGTGCTGCCGGGAACCGGCGACGTGATCCCGCACATGCAACCGCCGGGCGCCGCACCGAAGCTGGTCTCGCTCTTCGAGTACGCCGGAACGTTCGGTACCCAGCTCGACCCGCCGCCCCTCTTTCCCGCGCGGCTTCCCCTCATCGTGTTCTCGCACGGCCTCACGGGCAGCCCCATCAGCTCCGGCTACGTCCAGGCGCTCGCGCAGTTCGCCGCGCAGGGCTTCATGGTGGCCGCACCGTTCCACGGCGATCCGCGCTTCTCACGCGTGCGCATCGAGGACATCAGCGACGTGGCCTACCTGCTCGCGAACTTCGATCGCGTGGCGGAGATGGAGCTGATGCGGCCGCTGTCCCTGAAGGTGATGCTCGATACGTTGCTCGCGAATCCCGGCTATGCGGCCGGGGTCGACACGGATCGCATCGTGGGCTTCGGCGCGAGCCTCGGAGGAGAAGCGATGGCGCTGCTCCTCGGCGCGAAGCTCAGCACCAGCATCGGGCTCGATTGCAGCGACCCGGTCCACGACGCGCGCATCAAGGCTGCCGTGGGATACGTGCCCTTCGCGGGCTACTCGTTCCTTCCCGCGTTCTGCGCCGGCCAGAGCGGCGCCAAGGGCGTGAACCGCCCCTACCTGGCGATCTCGGGCACGGCGGACACCACGGCGCCGCTCGGCATGGCGGAGGAAGCGGTGGACCAGTTCCAGTCCTCGCGCTACATGGTCGAGCTCATCGGCGGCAAGCACGAGCTGCGCCCCGAGGACGCCGGGGACCTCTTCACCTGGACGATCACCTTCCTCGATGCGTACGTGGCCAACCCGTTCGATCCCACGGCCATGGCGCGCTTCATCAAGATGAACGGCGTCGTGGGCGGGCGCACCGACGACGTCATTCTCGACGTGCACGTGCCGTTGGCGAACGCGGGCGGCGAGACGCCGGCGCTCGAATTCCACAACACCATCCTCGACCATTACTTCCTGGCGGCGGGCGCGGACGAGATCGACGGCATCCTGCACGGCGCGGCCGGCCCGGGCTGGGAGCTCACCGGCCAGTCGTTCAAGGCCTGGCTGCAGATGCCGGCGGATGCGACGACGTTCGCCGTCCCGGTCTGCCGCTTCTACGGCGGGCTCAACGGCGGACCGAACTCGCACTTCTTCACCGCGAGCGCCGAGGAGTGCGCGATCGTGAAGAACAACCGCGACTGGTACTACGAAGGCATCGGGTTCTACATCCGGCCGGTGGACGGCACGGGCCTGTGCCCCGCGGGATACCTCGCGGTGAACCGCGCCTACAACAACGGCTTCGTGCGCAACGACTCCAACCACCGCTTCACCACGAGCGACTCGACCATCCGCGCGATGGGCGCCAAGGGCTGGTTGCTCGAGGGCACGGCGATGTGCGCGCGTCCCTGAAAAAAAACGGGCCGGCGCGATGCCGGCCCGTGAACGGCCTCCTGGGAGTTACTTGAAGGCGTAGCGGATCATCCCGTACAGGAAGCGCGCCCGCGCGTCGTAGTACGACGGGTCGTAGCCGATCTGGAACGTGTTCTGCTGGTTGGTGGCCGGCGGGTTGGTGTCGAACACGTTCTTCACGCCGAGCGTGAACGTGAAGTTCTTGAGACCCGTGTACTCGCCCTGCAGGTCCCACAGGCTCATCGAGCTCACGGTGCGGTTGTCGCCGTTCACGTCCGTCTGGAAGTCCGTGTAGGAGGACTGGTACGTGTTGGCGACCCTGGCGCTCCACGGGCCGCTGTCCCACGTGAGCGTGGCGTAGTGCTTCCAGCGCGGGATCACGCCGACCACGGGCGAGTTGAGCGAGTTCGAGACGATGCCGGTATACGACTTGTCGATGTTCTGGATGTCGTAGCGGTTGTAGTACGTGCCCGAGACGTCGAGGCGCAGCCGGCCGTAGCGCATCGGCGCGAACTTGTAGTGCGCCTCGACGTCGATCCCCTCGATGTGCGTCGCCCCCAGGTTGATGTACGTCTGGGAAATCCCGATGATGCGACCCGGGAGGTCGGGGAAGGCCGGGTCCACCGGGCCGCGCGTCACCAGGTTGCCGTAGGTGGCGAGGTCGCCGAGGATGGTCGGCACCGGGATGCCCGTCGTGATCCCGTTGTTCAGGCGGATCTTGAAGTAGTCCGCCGACACCGAGAACGCGGTGCTGGGCTCCAGCACGATGCCGAAGGTCGCCTGCTCGGATTTCTCCGGCTGCAGGTCCGGGTTGCCGCCGGCGACCGTCCCGAACTGCGTGCCGCAGTCGAATCCGGTGTCGTGCGTCACCGGGCAGCGGATCGGGTCGCTCTGGCCGGTGGGCGAGACGCCCGAGATCTGCGGGTTGTCGAGCTGGTACAGCGACGGGGCGAGGAAGCCCTTGCCGTACGAGGCGCGGAACAGCACGTCGCGGTTCGGCTGGAAGCGCAGGCTGAACTTCGGGTTGTTGGTGCGCCCGAAGTCGCTGTAGTCGTCGGTGCGGATCGCGGCGTCGAGCTCGAGCGAGCGGACGATCGGAACGTTCACCTCGGCGTAGGCGGCCTTCACGTCGCGATCGGCGTGGATCGCGCGCGCGTTGCCGCCGTAGCCCGAGATGTCGCCGAGCGTGTACGCGGGGTCCGGGTCCTCGTCGAGCTTCTCCTTGCGGAAGTCGACGCCGACCGCCCCGGCGACGGTGCCGGAGCCCATCGTGAACAGGTCGCCCGAGATCTTGCCGTTCAGCGCCGAGGTCGACGCCTTGCCGACGATCGCGTTGCCCACGAAGCTGGCGTCGCGCAGCTGCTGGACGATATCGGGCGTGTTCGGCCCGAACAGGTTCACCGTGCCGCTGTTGAGGAGCGGCAGGATGCGTGAATACAGGGGCCAGCCGGCGTTCACGTGGTTCTCCAGCTTGCCTTCCGCGTAGGAGTACGACAGGTCCGTATCCCAGCGCTCGGCGATGGCGCCCTTGATGCCGCCCACCACCTGGTAGCCCGTGTTGGTGTCCGTCGTGTCGCGATTACCCGTCTCCGCCGCGCGGTAGCGCACGTTGAGCGGCTGGCCGTCCACGCCGGCCGCGGCCGCGGCCGCGTGCGGATAGAACGGGCTCGTGGGCTGCAGCGTGATGGTGGACGGGGTGGTGCCGTCGGGCCCGTACGTGAAGAGGTTCGAGATCGGCACCGGCTGGATCACGTAGTGGTTCTCGTCCTTGCTGTAGAGCCCGTGGCCGTAGAGCTGCCAGTTGTTGGTGAGCTGGAACTTGCCCTGCAGGAAGTAGTTCTGGTTCTTGTCGTCCGAGATGCCCATGACGCCGGGCTCGCGCGACGGATCGAAGAAGCAGCCCACGAGGCCGAGGTCCGGCTGGTTGAGGTACACGTTGAAGGGCGATCCGCAGTCGGGCGGCGTGTGACCCGGGATTCCGATGCCGCCGGTGGAGATGCGGCCGGGAAACGTGTTGCTCGAGCCCGCGAAGGCGCCGACGTCCAGGCGGATCGAGCTGTTCGAGAAATTGCGCGCAACCTGGTCCAGCGGCTTCTGGTGGTCGTAGGACGCGTTGAAGAAGACGTTGTAGCGGTTGCGCTCGAGGTCGCCGAAGCCGAGGGAGGCGGTGTACTTGTCCTCCGCGCCGCCGCCGCTGCGGGTGGGCGCGCCGTAGAAGGCGCTCGCTTCCGCGCCCCGGTAGTCGGAGCGCAGGATGAAGTTGATCACGCCCGCGATCGCATCGGAGCCGTACACGGCGGAGGCGCCGTCCTTCAGGATCTCGACCCGCTCGATGGCGGAGAACGGAATGATCGCGAGGTTCACGCCCTGCACGCCCTGCGTCTCGCCCGCCGTATTGTTCACGCGCTTGCCGTTGATGAGCACCAGCGTGTGGCCACCCTGCAGGCCGCGCAGCGAGGCGGTCTGCACGGAGTTGGTCGCCGCGCCGATCACGCTCGTGAGGCTCACGTTGCCGAGGCTGTTGTTCGCGGCGACGTAGTTCAGCAGCTCCATCGCGTTCGTGGCGCCGGTCTTCTCGATCTCGTCGCGCGAGAGGACCGTCACCGGCAGCGCCGATTCCCCCTCGACGCGCTTGATGTTGGTGCCCGTGATCTCGATGCGTTCCTTGGTCTGCGCGGTCTGCTGCTGCGCTTGCGCCATCGCGGCGGACGCGAAGGCGCCCGCCACGGCGGCTGCCAGCAACGCGGCGCCGCCGAATTTCTTCGGTTCGTTTCGTTTCATGGTTTCCCCAGGATGAAGTAGCTTGCGGAACTTAATGAACGGCTCGCGCGGGCGTCAACGAATTCGCGCGCTTCCCCGCCCGACGCGTTGCCGCGGCGCAACTTCGCGATTCTTGTTGTGGCATTCCTCCAAGTTTCTTGGAGTGCGCTCAACGCGCGCCCTGCTCCTCGCGCTTGCCTCCCACGAGCTGCTGGGTGAGCGCGCGGATCGTCGTCTCGGCCTGCGCGATGAGATCCACCAGCCGCTCGGCCCGCCGCGTGAGGCGCCGCGCCTCGGGAGACACGAGCACTTCCTCGAAGGTGACGGGCCGCTCGCCGCTCGCGACCCAGCCGCGCACTTCGCTCGCGGGCACCTCGAGGCGCTGGGCGACCTGCTCGGGCGTGGTCTCGCCGCGGCGGATGCTCTCCGCCACCTCGAGCCGCGTGCCGAGGTGGATGTGCTTGCGGTGGTTATTCATCGAGGTCGTCCTTGGGTGGGAGTCCGAGCCTTTCGCGCAGCAGCGCCACTTCGAGCGTGCGCTGCCCGAGCAGGCGCTCGAGGTTGCGCACCTGCAGCTCCAGGTCGGCGACGTCGTTCTTGAGGGAGACATCGGCAAGGTCCGCGTCCAGAAGCTCGCGGTAGACCTTGCGCCAGTAATAGAGGACGTTGGCCGAGACCTGGTGCCTGCGGGCCACCTGCGCGGCCGAGGCGCCTGCGGCCATGGATTCGCGCACGATCGCGAGCTTCTCCATGAGGCTCCTGCGATAGCGCGCGCCCTTGCGGCCCGCTGCCGGCACCTTCACGGTTCCCTCTCCTGCGCCGCGCGTCTCCGCCGGCTTGACTTGTTGGCGTCCAATTGGTTGCATACACAACAAAATAGTTCACCGGTTTCATCCCGCGGGTCAATGGACAGATACGCACCGCAAGGCAGCGCAAGGTTTCGTCACACGGCTGCGCGCCGGCGTTACAATCGGGATGACATGAAAGGCGCTTCCGTGCCCCTCCCGCCCGCCGCGCGCCGCTGGCGCGGGCGCGGCTTCGACTGCCTGTGCGGCAACGTGCGCATGGCGGCGCGCGCGCTCACCGCGCACTACGACGCGTACCTCGCGCCCTCGGGGCTCACCTCGAACCAGCTGGCGGTGCTGTGGAGCGTCATCGCCGCGGAGCCGATCGCGCTCGGGGAAATCGCGGACCATCTCGTGATGGACAAGACGAGCGTGACACGCAGCGTCGCGGCGCTCGCGGGGATGGGATTCGTGGTCTTGCGCCCCGGCACGGACGCACGCGTGAAGCTCGCGTCATCCACGGCGAAGGGGCGCAGGGCGTTCGCTTCGGCCCTGCCCCTGTGGCGGCAGGCCCAAGCCGCGGCCAAGCGGGTGATGGGCCGCGGAAAGTTCACGCGAACGGTGCGCGAGGCGCGGCGGGTCGCGTGGGCAATGGCGCGGCCGGAGGGCTGACCGTCCTTCCGCTCCGGTAGTCCCGCTCCGGGGACAGCGCCCCCCGCCATCCGTCGCGTCCCGCCGTGGTCCGGATACCCGGCAGCGTGGCCGGTCCGATCGGGCTTCCCGGGGCGCCACATTCGTTACTATCGTCGGGCCATGGTTACTGCCGCGCCTGCCCCCACGCCGCACGGCCTCGCCCTCGTGCTGGGCTGGCGGCGCCTGCTGCTCGCGTTTTGCGTGTGCGTCCTGATGGGCCTGATCATCAGTCCCGGCTACACCACGACGCCGGCGGCCGACGTGATCGCCCGCGAGATGCCGGTGGGACTCGCCACGCTGCTCGCCTTCGGGCTCTTCGAGCAATGGCCCGCGCGGCTGCCCGGATGGCTCGCGCGCTGGGTCCTGCAGGTGGCGGGCGTGGCATGCGTGATCCCCATCACCGTACTGGCGGTCTACCTGACGATTACCCATGGCGATCCGGAGCCGTTCTGGAAGAACCCGTTGCGCCTGAACGGATACTTCGTGATGACCATGACGGGAATGCTCGTGGCGCCGTGGATCGCGGTGACGGCCCTGTTCCGCAAGGGCGAGCTCGAGCGCAGATCGCTCGAGCGCAGCGCGCTCGATGCCCGGCTGCGCCTGCTGCAGGCGCAGGTGGAGCCGCATTTCCTGTTCAATACGCTCGCCAACGTGCGCGAGCTCGTGGATTCCGGTTCGCCGCAGGCCTCGACGGTCCTGGATAGCCTCATTGCCTACCTGCGCGCGGCGGTGCCGCGCCTGCACGAGCCGGCCACCACGATGGAGCAGGAGCTGCAGCTGGTGCGCGCCTACCTGGAGCTGATGCACATGCGCATGCCCGACCGCCTGCAATACGCATTCGATGTCGACGCGGCGGCGCTGCGGCTGCGCTGCCCGCCGACGACGCTGCTCACGCTGGTCGAGAACGCCGTGCGCCACGGCATCGATCCGGGCGAGGAAGGCGGCCGGATCGAGGTCCGCGTGGAAGTGCGCGACGGCCGCTGCCGCGCGCAGGTGCGCGACACGGGCGTGGGCCTGAAGACATCGGGGCAAGGCCTGGGCACCGGCCTCGCGACGCTGCTCGAGCGCCTGCAGCTCGTGTTCGGCGGCGACGCGAAGCTGCAGCTTCGTTCCCTCGAGCCGCACGGCGTCAGCGCCGAGCTGGATTTCCCGGCGCAACCGAGCGTGAAGTGACCACCCGGCGCCCGACCGCGCTGATCGCCGACGACGAGCCGCTGTTGCGCAAGTCGCTCACGCGCCTGCTCGCCGACGCCTGGCCGGAGCTCGACGTGGTGGCGCAGGCGCGCAACGGGCGCGAGGCGGTCGCGCAGTTCGAGGCGCTCAAGCCCGACATCTGCTTCCTCGACGTGCACATGCCGGGACTCTCGGGCGTGGAGGCGGCGCGCCGCATCGGCCAGCGCGCGCACCTCGTGTTCGTCACGGCCTACGACCAGTACGCGGTGCAGGCCTTCGAGCAGCGGGCGATCGACTACCTCGTGAAGCCGTTGGAGCCGGCGCGCCTGGCCGATACGGTGGCGCGCCTGCAAGCGCGGCTGCGCGCCGCCCAGCCGCTGCCCGACACCGAGGCGTTCCTGGAGCAGCTGGCGGCGCGCCTCGACAAGAAGGCCGGCGCCCGCGCCGCTGCGCTGGATCCACGCCTCCGTCGGGGATGCGCTGCGCGTGATCCCCGTCGACGAGATCGACTTCCTGCGCTCCGACGAGAAGTACACGCTGATCGCCTGGCGCGGCGACGGAAGCAAGCCGCGCCGAGGCGCTCATCCGCACGCCGCTGAAGGAGCTCGTCGACCAGCTCGACGCCGCGCACTTCGTCCAGGTGCACCGCTCGGTGGTGGTGAACCGCCGCTCGATCAGCCATCTCACGCGCGGCCCCAACGAGACCGCGAACATCCACCTGAAGGGCCGCGCCGAGGTGCTGCCCGTGAGCCGCAGCTACCTGCACCTCTTCCGTCAGATGTGACCGGCACGAAGGGGTGGGCCCGCCTGGATTCGAACCAGGGACCAAGGGATTATGAGTCCCCTGCTCTAACCACCTGAGCTACAGGCCCGTCGCGGGATGCGACAATGGCGCATTCTAATTGACACCACGCGCCATGCAGGACTTCGACTTCACCAAGCCCCAGCCGCCGGAAGGCGCGACCCCCTCCGCGCCGTTCAAGCCGGCCCAGAGCCGCTTCTACGACGCGAAGATCGCCGAAAAGCTTTTCCGCGCCGCCGGCAAGACCGAGCGCTTCGAGGCCGGCCAGGCGCTCTTCGTCGAGGACGAGAAGGCGAAGGGCGGCCTCTTCCGCTCCGGAGCCCGCATGTACTACGTGGTCGAGGGGGAAGTCGCGCTCACCCATCGGGGGAAATTGCTCGACACGGCGAAGCCGGGCGAGGTGTTCGGCGAGATGGCGGTGGTGAGCGAGCGGCCGCGCAGCGCCACCGCGACCGCGAAGAGCGCGGGCAGCGCGATCTCGCTCGACCGCGGCGAGCTGCAGGCCGCCTTCGCGCAGACGCCCGAGTTCGCGCTGATGCTCATGAGCGTGATGTTCGACCGCCTGCGCTTCCTCGTCGCGCGCATGGCGGCGCGCAAGTCGGCCCCCGCGGGCGCCGTCCATGAGTCGACCGTGTTCGACGCCGGCATGCTCGAGCGCTTCGAGCAGGCCCTGCCGCGCGCGTCCACCGTGCGCCACTGGGGCGGCACCGTGATCATGCGCGAGGGCCAGGCCGGGGCGTTCATGAACGTCGTGAAGTCCGGGCGCGTCGCGATCTCGGTGCGCGGCGCGGCGGTCGAGGCGGTGGGCGTTGGCGGCACCTTCGGCGAGATGGCCCTGGTGGACCAATCGCCCCGGCGAGCGACCGCCACGGCGGAGATCGAGTGCGAGCTGCTGCAGGTGGACCGGCCGTCGCTGCTCGCTGCCGTCCGGGCGCAACCCGACTTCGCGATGGCCATGTTACGTGCGATCGCGGATCGCCTGCGCTACATGAACGAGCAGGTGAACTAGTTCGCTCGGCCCATTGTCCGCCCCACGTGGACAGACCGAGAACGCTTTCCCCATGTTCGCCCTCGATCGGCTGTGGGCAGTGGTGAGCCCTAGCGCAGCCGCTCGAGGATCGCCTCGACGGACTGCGACGGAGAAAGCCGCGTGGTGTCGACACGGACGTCCGCCGCTTCCGGCGGCTCGTAGGCGCTGTCGATGCCGGTGAAGTTCCTGAGCTCGCCGCGGCGCGCCTTGGCATAGAGTCCCTTGGGATCGCGCCGCTCGCATTCCGCGAGCGGCGTGTCCACGAAGACCTCCAGGAACTCGCCGGCATCGAAGAGGCCGCGCGCCATGCGGCGCTCGGCGCGGAACGGCGAGATGAACGCCGCGATCACGATGAGTCCCGCGTCCACCATCAGGCGCGCGACCTCCGCCGCCCTGCGCACGTTCTCCACCCGGTCCGCCTCGGTGAATCCGAGGTCGCGGTTGAGCCCGTGGCGCAGGTTGTCGCCCTCGAGCAGGTAGGTGTGGCGGCCCTCGGCCTGGAGGCGCCTGTCGAGCAGGTTCGCGATCGTCGATTTGCCGGAGCCCGGCAGCCCCGTGAGCCAGACGCAGCGCGCGCGCTGGTGCTTGAGCGATGCGCGCGCCGCCTTGTCCACGTCGACGGCCTGCCAATGGATGTTCGAGGCGCGGCGCAACGCGAAGTCGATCGTGCCCGTGCCGACCGTCTCGAGCGTGAGCTTGTCGACGATGACGAAGCTACCCAGCGTGCGGCTGCGCTCATGGGGATCGAACACGACGGGCCGCGACGTCGACAGGTTCACGACGCCGTTCTCGTTCAGGCGCAGCGTCCGGGCCGCGAGGTGCGCCCCGCTCTCGGCATCCTCGCGGTACTTGATCGCGGTCACCGTGGCGGTGGTCTCCTTCGCATGCAGCCGCATCAGGTACGGCCGCCCCGGCATCAACGCATGCTCGCCCATCCACAGCAGCCGCGCCTCGAACTGGTCCGCGACCTGCGGTGGATCGGACGCGGCGGCGATGACGTCCCCGGGGCTCGCCTCGACGTCGTCCGCGAGAATCATCGTCACCGAGTCGCCGCATTGCGCGCGTCCGACCGGCGCGGGCCCGCGCAGCAACCGCGCGATGCGCGTCTGCGCGCCCGCGGGAAGCACGCGCACCGCGTCGCCCTCCGCCGCATCGCCTTCGGCGAGGCGGCCGCGGAAGCCGTGGGCATTCGCATCGGAGCGATCCACCGACTCGACCGGCATGCGGAACGTCTGCACCCGCGCGGGCGGTTCGACGCTCACCGTTTCACGCTCTCCATGGCTCCCTATAATAGCGGCTTGCCGCCCGCGGGCCGGCGCGCTGCCCGAGGGACGTCATGAAGAAAGCTCTGATCACCGGCATCACCGGCCAGGACGGCGCCTACCTCGCCGAATTGCTGCTGGCGCAAGGGCTACGAGGTCCACGGCATCAAGCGCCGCACCTCGCTGTTCAACACCGACCGCATCGACCACCTCTACCAGGATCCGCACGAGAACGCGCCGCCGCTTCATCCTGCACCACGGCGACCTGACCGACTCGCTCCAGCCTGCATGCGCATCATCCAGCAGGTGCAGCCCGACGAGATCTACAACCTCGCCGCGCAGTGCCACGTCGCGGTGTGCTTCGAGGAGCCGGAATACACCGCCAACTCCGACGCGCTCGGCGCGCTGCGCATCCTCGAGGCGATCCGCATCCTCGGCCTGGAGAAGAAGACCCGCTTCTACCAGGCGTCAGCACCTCCGAGCTCTTCGGCCTCGTGCAGGAAACCCCGCAGAAGGAGACCACGCCCTTCTACCCGCGCAGCCCCTACGCCGTGGCCAAGCTCTACGCCTACTGGATCACGGTCAACTACCGCGAGGCCTACGGCATGTATGCCTGCAACGGCATCCTGTTCAACCACGAGAGCCCGATCCGCGGCGAGACCTTCGTCACGCGCAAGATCACCCGCGCGCTGGCGCGCATCAAGCTCGGCCTGCAGGACTGCCTCTACCTCGGCAACCTGGACGCCAAGCGCGACTGGGGCCACGCCAAGGACTACGTCGAGATGCAGTGGCTGATGCTGCAGCAGGACCAGCCCGAGGACTTCGTCATCGCCACCGGCGTGCAGTACAGCGTGCGCGACTTCGTCAATGCCGCGGCGCGCAGAGAACTCGGCATGGCCATCCGCTGGGAAGGGCAAGGGATGTCGACGAGAAGGGCTTCGACGCCCACGGCAAATGCATCGTCGCCGTCGACCCGCGCTACTTCCGCCCCACCGAAGTCGAGACCCTGCTGGGCGACGCCAGCAAGGCCACAGGACAAGCTCGGCTGGACCCCGAAGATCAGCTTCGACGAACTGGTCGCGGAGATGGTGCGCGAAGACCTCAAGGCGGCCGAGCGCGACGAACTGGTGAAGAAGCATGGCTTCCGCGGCTCCAGCTACCACGAGTGACCCCAGCGTGAGCGCACGGCACAGGATCGTACGTGGCGGGCCACCGCGGGATGGTCGGCTCCGCGATCGTGCGGCTGCTCGAGGCCCGCGGCGCGGACGAGCTTCGTCACGCGCACGCACGCGGAGCTCGACCTCACGTCGCAGGCCGCGGTGCGCGAGCCTTCCTCGCGCAGGCCCGCCCCGACTGCGTGTTCCTCGCGGCGGCGCAGCGTCGGCGGCATCCTCGCCAACGACACCTATCCGGCCGAGTTCATCCACCAGAACCTGATGATCGAGACGAACGTGATCCACGAATCCTGGCGCGCCGGCGTGAAGCGCCTGCTCTTCCTCGGCTCGAGCTGCATGTACCCGCGCCTGGCCGCCGCAGCCGATGAGCGAGGAGCCTGCTCACCGGCACGCTCGAGCCCACCAACGAGCCCTACGCCGTGGCCAAGATCGCCGGCATCAAGCTGTGCGAGTCGTACAACCGCCAGTACGGCACCGACTATCGCAGCGTCATGCCCACCAACCTCTATGGCCCCGGCGACAACTACCATCCGGAAAACAGCCACGTGATCCCTGCGCTGATGCGCCGGTTCCACGAGGCCAAGGCGCGCGGCGCGGGCGAAGTCGTGATCTGGGGCACCGGCACGCCGCGCCGCGAGTTCCTCTACGTGGACGACATGGCCGCCGCGAGCGTGCACGTGATGGAGCTCGGCAAGCGGGCCTACGACGCGAACACGCAGCCGATGCTCTCGCACATCAACGTGGGCTCGGGCGAGGAGCTGTCGATCCGCGAGCTCGCGCAGCGGATCGCCGAAACCGTCGGGTTCGCCGGGCGCATAGAGTACGACGCGACGAAGCCCGACGGAATGCCGCGCAAGCTGATGGACGTCGGACGCCTGCGCAGCCTCGGATGGAAGCCGCGGGTGGACCTGCGCGAAGGCCTCGCCATCGCCTACCGCGATTTCCTCGCCCGCTACGGCGGGTAATGCGCCGCCGCGGGGTGGCGGCCGTACTTGTCGTCGAAGCGCACGATGTCGTCCTCGCCGAGGTAGGCGCCGCTCTGCACCTCGATGATGACGAGCGGGAGCGCGGTCGCGTTCTCCAGCCGGTGGCGCGTGCCCGCGGGCACGAACGTCGACTCGTTCGCGTTGACGGTGAGCTCGCGCTCGCCGTTCAGCACCTTGGCGGTGCCGCTCACGACCACCCAGTGCTCGCTGCGGTGCTCGTGCATCTGCAGGCTGAGGCTCGCCCCGGGCTTCACCTCGATGCGCTTGATCTTGAAGCCGGGCCCTTCCTCGATCACCGTGTACGTGCCCCACGGCCGATGGACCGTGCGATGCAGGCGGTGCGCCTCGTGTCCCTGGGCCCTGAGCTGCCCGTAGATGTTCCGGACGTCCTGCGCGCGGTCCTTGTGCGCCACGAGCAATGCGTCGGGCGTGTCCACGATCACCAGATCGTCGATGCCGACCGCGCCGACCACCCGGTCGGCGCTGCGGATGTAGCAGCCCGAAACTTCGTGCAGCACCGCGTGGCCCTCGAGGCGATTGCGGTTGGCGTCCGGGTCCACGAGATCGCCGATCGCCGTCCACGATCCGATGTCACTCCAGCCGATATCGCACGCGACGACGGCAACGCGGCGGGATTTCTCCATGACGGCGTAGTCGATGGACGTATCCGGCACGGCATCGAAGGCCTCGGCGTCCAGCTCGATGCGGGGCGAACCGTCGGCCTCCACGCGCCGCGCGCGCTCCATGCAGCGCTCCACGGCGGTGACGATATCGGGGCAATGCCGCCGCATCTCCTCGAGAATCGCTCCGGCGGTGAAGCAGAAGATGCCGGAGTTCCACAGGAACCGCCCGGACTTCACGTAGCCGCTCGCCACTTCGGCCGAGGGCTTCTCGACGAACCGGAGCACGTCCGTGCCGTCCGCCTCGATATAACCGTAGCCCGTCTCCGGCGCGGTGGGCCGGATGCCGAAGGTGACCAACCGCCCCTGGGCCGCGAGCGAGCGCGCCTGCTCCACCGCGCGCGCGAACGCGGCCGCGTCGGCGATCAGGTGATCCGCGGGCAGCGCGAGCATCGCCACGTCGGGCCCATGACGCTGCGCGATGTACAGCGCCGCGGAAGCGACGGCCGCCGCGGTGCCGCGGCCGAAGGGCTCGAGGATGAACGCCGTCGGGATGGCCCCGCCGTCGACCTCGAGATACTCGTCCCTCGTCTTGAAGAAAAGCTCGCGGTTGGTGACCGTGAGGACTTCGGTGGCGCCGGCGAGGAGCGCGCCGCGCAGGAAAGCCTTTTGCAGCAGGCTCTGCCCATCCGCCAGGCGGATGAACGGCTTGGGATGCATCTCGCGCGATACCGGCCAAAGTCGGGAGCCGGCGCCGCCGCACAGGATGGTCGGGATCAGGGGCATCCAGGGCTCTTCTTGCGGGTCGGGCGATGGCTCCGGCGGGACCGCTCTTGCGGCTCCGGCGAAGCGTTCTCCATGGAAGTCCCGATCATACAGGATGGACTTTTTCGCCCGTCCGAAGCTAGCCTTCGAGGAGGGCCTTCATCCTTTCGAGGAATAGCGCCTTCGAGAAAAGGCGCGCCCGAGCCTCGCACGCTTCCCGCATCGCGAGCGCTCGTTGCGCCGTCAACCGGTTGACCGCGTCCGCGACGGATTCCACCGAGGGGGGCGCGGAAACCAGGAAGCCGGTCTCGCCCTCCACCACGGTCTCCAGAAGGCCGCCCTCCGCCACGCCGACGACGGGCTTGCCGGCCGCCATGGCCTCCACGGGCGACATCCCGAAATCCTCATCCATCGGGACATAGATCGCCGCCCGCGAACGGCCGACGAGATCGCTCAACCGGTCGTCCGTCATCAAGCCGGCGAAAACGATGTTCCCGGCGCCCGCGGCCAGCCTTCGGAGATGGCCCTCCTGCGGGCCAGTCGAGGCCACCACGAGCCTGCGATCGGGCATTCGGAGGAACGCCCTCACGATGAGCTCCACCCGCTTGTACTCCGTGAGCCGCGCGAGCGACACGAAGTAATCGCCCTGCTCGATCCACCGGAACCGCTCGGTATCGATCGGCGGATTGACCACCTGCGCTTCCACGCCCAGGATTCTCCGCAGCCGCCCCTGCACGTTCCTCGAGTTGGCGGCGAGGACATCCATCTGCTTCAGGGAAGCCTCGTAGTTTCTCCGCAGGTGGTCGAAAAAGCCGTTCGCGAGGGGGCGCGCCGGCGCGGGAATCCGGTCCAGGTAGAACTGGCGCATCTCGTAGGCGAACCGCGGCGGCGTGTGGCAGTAGTACGCGCGCCGGCCGTGTCGCTGGTTCCCCACCGCGAACGGCGCGTAGAAGCCGCTGTACAGCACGGTCTCGGCATCCCCGAGGAAAGCCGTGGAATGGCTGAAGCAGACGATGGCCTCGGGGATGCGCCCCAACGCCCGCGTGAACGCGGTCCCCAGGCTGCGGATTTCGAGATCTCTCCCGCGAAGCAGGATCTCCGCCTCCCGGTAGACGCGCGAGACGACCAGGCGGTAATCCGGTAACCCGAAGGCGAGGTCCAGCGTGAGCCGCTCTGCGCCGCCGGCGACCTGGAGGGCGTCGTGGAGAATGTACTTGCTCATTCCCCGGCCGATGTCGCCACGACGGGGACCGAGTATGGATGCTCCCAATAGACGCCGTGCCGGAAATCCGGCTGCGCGAAAATCTCCACCGTTCCGAAGCCGGCCTCGGCCAGGCGCTTCTCCAGGTCCCCCATGGCGAAGTGCCGCATCTCGAGCGTCTCTCCCGGCCCTCCGTGGAAGACGAGGTCGTGGTACTCCTCCACGTGTCCCTCGATCGTCCTGTTCACCAGCGTCCGCCTGCCGTCATGCTCCAGGATCCGGTAGTCATGCAGCTTCGGATAGTGCTCCACCGTCCGCTCCTGCGCGGAGCACGGCACGGTCAGCAGGACGAATCCCCCCGGGCGGACGATCTTCCTCATTCCCGCAAACGCCCTCTCCACGGGTGGCGCGACGTGCTCCAGCACGTCGGAGCACACCAGGACGTCGCAGCTCGAGCAGTCGGCCGGCTGCGGCGCGCAGATGTCGAGAACCGGGGGCTGGTGCAGGAAGGTATTCCGATAACGAAGCTTTCCGCCCAGCGCGCGGGCAATCAGCTCGGAATCGCTCACGCCCGTCACCTCCAGGCTGCCGACGCCGTCCCAGGCGTCCAGGGGGAGCGACTTGCCGGCGAACAGCTTGCGCGAAAGGGTCGCGATCAGTGCCCTCTGGCGCAACGTGCTTCCGCACCCCAGGCAAGTCCGCCGCTCCCGCTCGATGGCGCTCAGGTCGATCGCGTTCGCGCGCCCGCAGATGTTGCATTCGTACTGGAGGGTGCCCGGGGGCGCCCCGCGGGACCTTGGGAGACGCGAAAAATGCCATAATTCGTTGGCAGCGCTGCCAACAAGAAGCAGGAGCGCGCTGCGGGCGGAAAGAAGATTTCTTATCGCCATCCCGCCCTCGACCTCATCACGTTCCCGCTCTCGCCATCGTCTCCCCATGAACGATTCCTGCCCCGATGAAAGTCTAACTCTCGCGGCGGCCATACGGGGCCTGGCCGGCAACCGGAGCATTTCGTTCGTCTTCGGCAACTTCAATGTAGTGCATCCCGGTCACCTGCGCCTGCTCAACTTCGCGAAGGAATGCGCCGACTTCCTCGTGGTCGGCGTGCTTGACGCAACCTCTGCGGACACGTTCATCGACCAGGAGCTTCGCCTTCAGGGCGTCCAGGCGATCGGGGTCGTCGACCACGCGTTCGTGATCCCGGCAGGCAAGGTGGTCGACGTGATCCGGGCCCTGAAGCCCGACGTCGTGGTCAAGGGCAAGGAGCATGAATCCGCGCAGAACCCCGAGAAGGAGGTCATCGACGCCTACGGGGGGCGGCTGATCTTCAGCTCCGGCGAAGTGCAGTTCTCCTCCCTCGACGTTCTGCGACGGGAATTGAGGGAAGCCAATCTGTCGGCGATCCGCAAGCCGACCGACTTCTTGTTGCGGCACGACATCCGAATGGCGCGCCTGCGATCGCTCGTGGAGGACTTCGCCCGCCTGAAGGTCATCGTGATCGGAGACTTGATCGTCGACGAGTACGTGACCTGCGATCCGCTGGGGATGTCGCGGGAGGATCCCACGATCGTCGTCACGCCGATACATTCGGAGCGGTTCGTGGGCGGGGCGGGAATCGTCGCGGCGCACGCGCGGGGGCTCGGCGCCGACGTGCAGTTGTTCACCCTGGCGAACGACGACCCGGCGGCGGCCTTTGCGCGGGAAAAGCTGGCGGAATACGGCGTGCAAGCGCACTTCGTCATGGACAGCAGCCGCCCGACGACCCTCAAGCAGCGCTTTCGCGCGGGTGGAAAGACGCTGCTGCGCGTGAGCCACCTGCGCCAGCACGACATCGGCCAGGAGGAACAGGAAACCTTCCGGGCCAACGTCCTGGCCGAACTGCCGAACGCCGACCTGGTGATCTTCTCCGATTTCAATTACGGCTGCCTTCCCCAGCCGCTGGTGGACGATGTGAGCGATGAGTGCCGGCGCCGCTCGATCCGGATGGTGGCCGACAGCCAGGCTTCTTCCCAGATCTCCGATGTTTCGAGATTCAGCGGCATGCTGCTCATAACGCCAACCGAGCACGAGGCGCGCCTCGCGATGCGCGACACGTCCGCCGGCCTGGTGATACTGGCCGAGTCCCTGCGCCAGCGGGCCCGGGCGACGAACGTCATCATCACCTTGGGCGCGGAAGGCGCGCTGATCCAGGCGGACCGGTGTGGAAGACACAACATGGCAACCGACCAGTTGCCGGCCTTCAATTCATCGCCCAAGGACATCTCCGGCGCCGGGGACTCTCTGCTCACCTGCGCCTCGCTCGCGCTCACTGTGGGAGCCAACATCTGGGAGGCGGCCTATCTGGGATCCGTCGCGGCGGCCTGCCAGGTGGCGAGGGTCGGCAACGTCCCCCTCGCATCGTCGGAGCTGCTGGCGGAACTGAGGGAATGAAGGCCGTGCTGCTCGCGGCGGGGCTGGGCACGCGCTTGCGTCCGATGACCGACCGTGTGCCGAAGTGCCTGGTTCCCATTCACGGCAAGCCGCTGCTCGGGTACTGGTTCGACCTGCTCTTCTCCGCGGGCATCGAAAGCGCCCTGGTGAATACGCACCACTTCCCTGACGCCGTGCGCGCCTATGTCGCCACCTCTCCGTGGCGCGACCGGATTCGCCTTGTGCACGAGCCAGAGTTGCTGGGAACGGGCGGCACCGTTCTCGCGGCTCGGGAATTCCTTGCCGGCGGCGCCTTTCTCGTCATACATGCCGACAACCTTTCCCGGTTCGACGTCCGCGCGTTCATCGATCGGCACCGGACGCGCCCGCCCGGCACCGACATCACGATGATGACGTTCAGGACCGACGCTCCCCGTTCCTGCGGAATCGTGGCACTGGACGATCGCGGAGTGGTCGTCGATCTCCACGAGAAGGTCGAGCATCCGCCCGGCGACATCGCCAATGCCGCCGTGTACATCTTCGAGGCCGCGGTCCTCGAGTTCCTGGCGGGGCTTCGCGGCCCTTACATCGACCTGAGCACGCAGGTGCTGCCCCGCTATCTCGGCAGGATCTTCACGTTCCACAACGCCGACTACCATCGCGACATCGGGACGCCGGACAGCCTGCGCTGCGCGCAGTCAGAGTATCCGGTGGCGGGCTGAACACTCTTCGATGGACCTGGCGGTCATCGTCCTGTGCTGGCGCAACGAGGAGCACGTGCCCGCCCTGTTGCGCTCGATCGCCGGCCAGGGAAGCACTCTCGGCTTCGAGGTGGTCGTCTGCCACAACGACGACGGGCCGGCTTCGCGGCTCGCTCCGTCCGACTTGCCGCCGGGCATCACGGTTCACGAGATCGCGACCGGGGGCAACCTGGGTTACGGCGGCGGGAACAACTTCGCCGTCGCCTGGGTCCGGCGGCGCGCGAGCCCGAGGTACTTCCTCATCCTCAACAGCGACGTCATTCTTCACGACGGCGCCATCGACGCGATCGTGAGATGGGCCGACGGGCATCCCGGCATGGCGGCCGTCGGCGCCGTGCACGACGACCCTTCCCGCCCGGAGTACCGGTGCTATGGCGGGAATCGCTACAACAGGGCGCTCTCCATCATCAGGCCCAACGAGACTCCCGACGAGCGCCGCATGGACTACGTGCACGGCGCTGCCGTGCTGCTGCGCGGCAGCGATTTCCCGACCGACGCGCCGTTCGCCGAGCACTATTTCCTGTTCTTCGAGGAGTTGGACCTGGCGGCTCGCGTCAAGGCGGCGGGCAAGTCGATCGGCTATTGCCCCGAGTGCCGCCTATCGCACTTCGAGGGCGCTTCGCGCAGGCGCCGCGATCGCGACTTCCTGCCCGAGGTCGTGGAGTACTTCGACAACCTGAACGCCCTTCGCTTCACGCGGGACCACCATCCCCTGTTCCTGCCGACTGCATTGCTGTTCCGCGTGCTGGGAAAGGCGGCCTATCTCTGCCTGCGGGCGCAGGGCGGACGCCTCGTGTTCTGGGCGCTCGCGTTGGCGGACTTCAGTCGCGGCCGGGTTCGACGCTTTCCGTTCCAGAAAGGGTGGGAGCCGCGCTCCGGTCGCGATCGAATCGTCGACGCCGACTGGCCATGGTTGTTGACCAGGTTCCGCCGGGGCTGAGGCGCGCAGGCGCGCTTGTCGACAATGTTCCAGAATCGTTTCCACGACATCGCCTTTCGCCTCCGGTACATCGCCCGGATGGGCCCGTGGTGGACCCTGAAGAGGCTGTGCAGCCGGGGACTCGGCTTCGTCGTCTGGCTCTTCCTCCTGCCGGTGACGGCCGCATTGCATCTCGCCGGGTTCCGGCACGTCACGGTGGTCACCGACCGCGTGGGGCACCTGGCCCTCGAAGCGGACTGCCTGCTGAAGGAGCAGGCGCTCGGCGCAATCGCGCGCAGGAAATGGATACTGCTTGCCCCCCGCGGCCAGGTGGCGAACGAGCACCTGCTGAGGTACTGGGAGCCGCATTGCATCGTCGTCCGCAACGGGCTCGCGTGCTTCGTGATCAGGAGCATGAGCGGCGGCGGGTTGATGCGCTTCGACGTTTCGCGCTATGTCCGCGCTCTCGGTGGAACGCAGGCCGCCTACCGCATCCACGCCGAGTGGGGAGAGCGCCCGCCCCTGCTGCAGCTCACCCGCGAGGACGACGAATGGGGGCGCGCGATGCTGGATCGGCTGGGAGTTCCGGAGGGAGCGTGGTTCGCCTGCGTCCATGCGCGCGAGGGCGGATTTTCGCCGACGGACGAGGACGTTCAAAGCTACCGGAACAGCCGGATAGAGAACACCTTCGAGGCCATTCGCGAGATCACCGGTCGAGGCGGATGGGTGGTGCGGATCGGCGACCCCACCATGCGTCCCCTTCCGGCGATGCCCCAGGTCGTCGACTATGCCCACCACCCTCTCAAGTCGCCCCGCCTCGATGTGTACCTTTGCGCCAGGGCCCGCTTCATCCTCGGCAATACGTCGGGAATCGCGCTCGTGGGAACGATCTTCGGCGTGCCCTGCGCCCTGGCCAACATGATCCCCGCATCGACCCTGGGATATGGCCCGAGGGACATCTCGACCCCGATGCTTCTGTGGTCCCGCGAGATGGGACGCCACCTCACGCTGGAAGAGGTCCTGGGCTCCGACATCGGCAACTACCTGTACAACGCCCTGTACGAGAGGAGAGGGATCCGCGTGGAAGAGAACACCGCCGAGGACATCCGCTGCCTGGCCGCGGAAATGCTGGATCGGCTGGACGGCACGTACGCGTTCGATCGAGCGGACGCGGAAAGGCTCCGCGAGTTTCGCGCCCTGTTCAGGAGCGGGCATTACGCCCACGGATCGGCCGCCGCGATCAGCGCTTCGTTTCTCCGCAATCACCCCGAGCTGCTGCGCCGCCCATGACCTTCCATGACGTCTTCAACGGCGATGCCGACGGCCTGTGCGCTCTCGTGCAACTGCGCCTGGCGCACCCGAGGCAATCCACACTCGTCACCGGCGTCAAGCGCGACATCGCGCTGCTCGACCGCGTCGAGGCAGCGCGCGACGATCGCGTCACGGTGCTCGACATCTCGCTGGAGTCCAACCGGGCGGGCCTCCAGCGGTTGCTCGCGGCCGGTGCCTGGATCGACTACTTCGATCACCATCATGCCGGCGTCATTCCCGATCACGACCGTCTCGACGCGCACATCGACACTGCACCCGGCATCTGCACCAGCTTGCTGGTCGATCGGCATCTGTCCGGCGCCCACCGGCTCTGGGCGATCGTCGGCGCCTTCGGCGACAACCTTCCCGAAGCCGGTGCGCGGCTGTCCGGCGAGTGCGGCCTGTCCGCCGGCGCAACCGCGGCGCTGCGGCGCCTGGGCGAGGCGATCAACTACAACGCCTACGGCGAATCGATCGCCGACCTGCGCTTCGACCCCCATGCGCTGGCGACGATGCTCATCGAATCGCGCGACCCGTTCGCATTCATCGCCTCGGGAGACCACGCTCGCATTCTGTCGGAAGGGCTCGAGGACGACCTGGCGAGGACCCGCAGACTCGAGCCGGTCGCGACAAATCCCGGGTCGGTCGTCTACCTGCTGCCCGATGCGGAGTGGGCCAGGCGCGTATCGGGGGCATTCGCCAACGACCTCGCGCTCGGCAATCCGCAGCGGGCCCATGCCATCCTGTCGGTCCGCCCCGCGGGCAATGGATATACTGTGAGCGTCCGGGCACCGAAAGCGAGACCGCTGGGCGCCGATTCGTTGTGCCGGCAATTCGAAACCGGCGGCGGCCGCGGCGCGGCCGCCGGCATCAATCTCCTGCCGGAGAGCGCGCTTGCCACGTTTCTCGACGCGTTCAGCCGCCATTTCGCGGCCGAAGGCGGGATGAAGAGCTGACCCGGCAAGCGCGGCGACATCCCCAGGAGCCAATCGATGGGCTACGGAAGCACGGCGCATTTCGACCTGATCGAGTCGTTGCTCGCGCAACGGCGCCGTTCGCTCGGCCCGGCGGAATGCCTCCGGATCTGCGAGCTCGGCGACCAGACGATCCAGGTCTCGAAGGAGGCCGCGGACAGCCTGCATGCGTTCGCCGCGCGCAACCACACGCCGGGCTCGGCGTCGGATTTCGCGCAGCTGCGGCGCCGGCTCGACGAGCATGTCGGCGGGCAGATGCACGTGCGCGACGTGTTCGTCGCGGCCGGCTACGACTACGTTTCCATCGACGTGAACGAGGAGGGCGGCGCCCGGTTCGTGGACCTGAATTACTGGCCCAACGAGGCGGCCGCGCTCGGCAAGTTCGACGTGGTCACGAACTTCGGGACGACCGAGCACGTGGCCAACCAGGCGAGCGCATTCGCCACCGTGCATCACCTGCTCTCGCCCGGCGGCGTTGCGATTCACCATGTGCCGATGGTGCACTACCTGAACCACGCCCTGGTCAACCTCACGCCGCGCTTCCTGTCGAGCCTCGCCACGCTCAACGACTACACCGTGATGTCGACCTACGTCCAGTCGCACTGCGTCGACCAGGCCATCGCGTTTCACTACGGCCCCGACATCCTGTTCATGCAGGGGCTCCGGGACATGCTGATGGATTCGACGCTCGCGACGATGGCCTTCATCGTCATCCGCAAGAATTCGGACCTGCCGTTCATTCCGCCGATCGACGTCGGCGCCGATCTCGAGCGGTTTCGCCGGCTCCTCGTTCGCGGCATGGATCACTACAACCCGGGCATCGGCGATGCGCAGAAGGACGCCGCGTTCCGCGCCGCGATGGAAAGGACGAGGACGCAATCGTGCTTCGGGCCGATCGCGGGCAGCATCGACCACAGGGGCTACGACCGCCGCCTCGCCATGACCGGCCGGGAGGTGACGCAGGCGGGGATTGCGGTTGCGCGCCCGCCCGACGCGAGCGTCGCCGCCGTCGCGCGCCGCAAGGCGGGCTGGCTCGTCGAGCGCGCGAAGGCCCGCCTCGCGCCGACGATCGTCGGGCGAATGAAGCGAAGGCTCTTCGGATGACTGCCGCAGGCTCCCGGGACGGCTGACGGTCGCCGCCGCGATCGCAGCATTTCCGGAATCGTTCCGTCGCCACCTTGTGCTACCGTGCGCAGTTGCGTGCAGGGGCCACGCCGCCTTCCGGAATTGTTTGCGATGCGGGCAGCTTTCCAAGACCAGTACAGGAGCCTCGTGAGTCCATGGGCATTGCACATCACACGGCGAATGCGATCATAAATTCGCACAAGAATCATCCGATCGGCGGCAAGGTGCTGTCTTGCGGGCGCCAGTCCGTGTTCCTGACCCCGGAAGCAGACCGCGGAGCTGATCCGGTCACATGGCCTCGTGCCGCAAGTGGCCATCGAGGAGTGCGAGCTGGACCGCGAGACCAAGATCGGCGGCGAAGGTCAGTCGCGACGCGATGGCAGAATTCATCACCGACAGGAGTTTCTTCAGGATGCTCGGCGTCGAATCGATGGAGTTCCTCGACCACAGCGATTACGAGGGCGCCCAGACGATCGTCGACCTCAACGAGCCGATTGCGCCGGCACTGGAATCGAGCTACGACTTCATCATCGACGGCGGCACGTTGGACAATGTGTTCAACCCGCCCCAGGCGTTGATGAACCTGTCCAGGATGCTCAAGCCCGGCGGGCGCCTGCTGACCTACAATTACTACGCGAATTTCGGCGCCACCTATACCAATCTGCCGCATCAGTGGTACCAGGATTATTTCGCCATCAACAGGTTCGCGTTCGCACAGACCTACTTCAGGGTCTTCGACGGCTCCAGCAGGCGGATATCCGTCTATCAGGCCAATCTGGCCAAACGCGCATCGTCGAGGACAGACGATTCTCAATTTTCCGGCCATCGAGCCCACGATCGGCATCGGCTCGGTGGTCTATGCCGTAAAGGCAAGAGATTCCACCTGGGCCAGGCAGCCTTCGCAGGAGTGCTACAGGTCAGACAGCGAATGGCGGGAGATGGAGCCGATCTTCGCCCGGTTCGCCAAGCACCGCCTGAAAACGCCCATCCAGAAATCGACCGGCACGATGCCGATCGTGATGCCGGGCGGTGACGATTTCGAGTACGTCGACGTCGATGGCATCGCCGTCACCCAGGCGTCTCGCCACAAGCACAACCGGAGGCTTCGGGGAAACATCCTGTCCGCGATGAAATCCATGAGCGTCGCGATGGGCGACAAGCCGTGGGGGATCTTCGAGATGGAAGGCATCTTCTTCGAGGTGCTGAAGGAATCGCCGGAGGCGCGATCGATCGTCGCGAAACCGAACGTGTTCCTGTTCGACGTGCGCATGCTCAACGAGTCCACGACCGTCAATGGTGTCCGCAAGAAGATCAATCCGGGGACGGCGGCCCTGGTCGCCAACATGCCGATCCTGGTCATTTGCACCGAGCCTCAGATCGACGTGATGTGGAAACGCCTGACCCACCTGTTTCCGGCACCTGCAGCTCTTCTCGGCCTGTTTGCACGAGCCTGGCGAAGCGGACCGCACGCGGAGCAGCCCTCCGACAAGGCGGCGGCATGCGCCAGCCTGGTCAGTTACTTCTCCGGCAGCGTGTATCTTTCCCCGTCGCTGGAAGGCGGCGTGTACAACGGCTATTCGACTCCGTACTTGCTCGCCAACGGCTTTCCTCGACGACGGCTGGATCGCCAGGCCGAGGTACCCCCGACGGCGCACCCGGATGGCGCGCCGACCGCGACACTCGCTGGACCAGATTCGTCCGGACGGGACCTGCAGCGCGAGCTGGTTCGCTCGCGGCCGGACGCAGATCGGAAACCTCGCTGCCTGATTCGAGGCGCCTGGTCCCGACTCAGCCGCGAGGAAGCCATGCGGCAGGAGAAGCTCGCCATGCACCACATACGCGGACGCCGATCGAGCGCCGCCGGCCTCATGGTGTGGGCATCGCCCAGTTCGATACGCCGGACCACGCACCCGTCCCCAGGCTGGAGATGGTGCGTGCCCAGCAACGATAGGACGTGCCGCCCGTCAGTCCCGTCACGACGATCGGCGAGGCCATGCCCGTTCCGTTGAATGCCGGGCCCGTGGCGGCGGTGCAGGTCACCTGGTGATTGACCAGTGTGCCGCCATTCAGGCTGCCCGGCGTGAAGCTGACGGTCAGCTGCTGGCTGCCAGGTGTGGCCATCACCATGGTCGGCGAGGCCGGCGGCCCGTCGGTCGGTGTCGCCCAGTTGGACGCAGCGGACCACGCGCCCGTGCCGAGGTTCGTCATCCCGCGCGCCCAGCAGCGATAGGCCGTCCCGCTCGCGAGGCCCGGCACGACGATCGGCGAAGCCATGCCGTAGCCGTTGTATGCGGTCCCGCCGGCGTCGGCGCAGGCCACCTGGTACGTCGTGAGCGTGCCGCCGTTCAGGCTGCCGACCGTGAAGCTGACGGTGACCTGGGCGGAGCCCGCGGTCGCCATGAGCATGGTCGGGCGAGGCCGGCGGTCCGTTGGTCGGCGTGGCCCAGTTCGAAGCGCCGGACCACGCACCCGTGCCCAGGCTCGTCATCGTGCGCGCCCAGCAGCGGTATTGCGTCCCGCTCGCGAGGCCCATGACGACGATCGGCGAACCCATGCCGTAGCCGTCGTACGAGGCCCCGGTGGCGCCGGCGCACGTCACCTGATGCGTGGTCAACGTGCCGCCGTTGAGGCTGCCCGGCGTGAAGGTGACCGTCACCTGGGCGGGACCTGCGGTGGCCATGCCCATCATCGGAGCCGCCGGCGGACCGTTCGTCGGCGTGGCCCAGTTGGAAGCGCCGGACCACGGGCTCGTGCCCATGTTCGTGATCGTGTTGCGCCCAGCATCGATAGGCCGTGCCGCTCGTGAGGCCCATGACGACGATCGGCGACAGTCATGCCATAGCCGTCGTACGCCGGACCGGAAGAGGCGGCGCAGGTCACGTGATGGTTGGTGAGCGTGCCGCCGTTCAGGCTTCCGGGAGTGAAGGTGACACTGACCTGGCCAGGACCCGCGGTTGCCATGCCCATGACCGGCGCACCGGGCGGACCGCTGGTCGGCGTGGCCCAGTTCGAAGCGCCCGACCACGCACTCGTGCCCAGGTTCGTGATCGTGCGCGCCCAGCAGCGATAGGCCGTTCCGCTCGTGAGGCCGGTCACGACGATCGGCGATGACATGCCGATACCGTTGAACGCGGGACCCGTCGCGGCGGCGCAGGTCACCTGGTGGTTGGTGAGCATGCCGCCGTTGAGGCTGCCCGGGCGTGAAGGTGACGCTCACCTGGCCCGGGCCGGCGGTCGCCGTGCCCATGAGCGGCGCGGCTGGCGGACCGGACATGCAATTGCCGCCCACGGCCCCGGTTCCGTCCATGCGGAACGTGACCGTCGCCGCGCAACCCGCCGTGATGAGGATCGCGGTCGGGCTCGAATTGCCCAGCGTGACCGTCGCCATCGGCGTGGAGCCCGAATAGAGCGGCGACACGAACGACGGAGAGGTCGGGGTCTCCGAGTACGGCCCCACGCTCGATCCGCCGTCGAATCCGGCGTGGATGGCCCCCGCGCGCAGGTTGTAGGTGCCGGGGGGCAACAGCAGCTTGAAGTAGCCCGTGCCCTGCGTGAGGTAGTCCGAGACGATGCTGTAGAGGTTGTGCGTCGTCGTCTCCTGGGCCCACAGGTTGGCGCCCAGCACCGGGCTCACGCCGTCGGCGAGCACGAACGTGCCGCTGAGCTGGCCGTAGACGCTGCTCAGCGTCGCATCGGGGTAGAGCGCGCTCACGGCCGCCACGTCGTCCTCGTGCAGGGTGGTGGTGCCGCGATAGGCGACCGGGTACATCATCGGGTAGTTCGACGGCGGCGTCGGTGTGAGGCCCTGATCGCTGTCGAGCTGCGTGTGGTCGAGGCCGATGAGGTGCCCGATCTCATGGGTGATCACATTGCTTAACGTCGTGTCATCCACGGCGAGGAAGCCGCTGATGACCGCTTGGCCCTCCGCATATCTGCAGGTCGGCGAGAGGTAGTATGCCGACCCTGCGAAGCCGAGCACGCTGTTCTTCGCCCCGGCATACAGGAGCAGGTCGGTGAGGGAGCCGTCGGTATCGTAGACGACCGGGTTGAGGCCGTCGGAGAAATTGCTGAGGTAGTTCGTGTAGCTGGTGAGACCGGTGGCGGCAGAGTCGACATCCACGGGCAGGTCCGCGCCGCGCCCGATCGTGATGGTCGCCGTGCCGACGTTCGTCCACAGCGCCACCGCGTTCGTGACGATGGCGTCGGCCTGGGCCTTCGTCCGGGTGCCGAGGCTGCCGAGGTCGTAGTTGAGGTTGACTGTCGGCGGGGAATAGGCGAGCGGCGTCTTGCCAGCGTCGTCGCAGATCGACATCGGCCCCCCTGCCAGTGCGCCCGTCGCAGCGAGCGCGAAGAGCGCCGCGGCCAGCCGCAAGGACCGCACGAGGGCGCTCATTGCGGCTTCCCGGCGTGCGCGCGCACGAGCTGCTTGAACTCGTCGAGGTCGAGGCGCCGCACGGGCCCCTGCGCCACGCTCAGGGCCTTGGCCGTGGCTTCCGGCAATGCCGCGGAAGGCATGCCCGCGGTCATTTCGCGGAAGTCGCGCCCGTTGGTGACCTTCGGGCCGGCCTCGTCCTTCAGCACCTTGAAGCTTCCCTGCTCGAGGCCGATGGGGCTGGAGAAGCCGGCGGCCGACACGCCCGCGATGAACACGACGTAGTCCTCGCCGACGACGAAGGTCGGCACGCCGTAGACGCGGAAGCTCAGCTGGCCCGCGGGCATCGTCCCGCCGATCTGCTTGATGACGTACGTGCCCCGGGCATCGCCCTTGAGCGTGTCCTTCACCGCGAACGTGGTGTAGGTGACCACGAGGTTCGTCTTCGCCTCGCGCTCGCTCCAGTTGCTGACGCAGGTGCCCTCGAAGGCGACCGCGGCGGTATCGATGATTTCGTTCAGGTCCAGCGGGCGAACGCTGGCGGCGCTCGCCGCGCCGGCGGCAAGCAGGAGGGCGAGGAGCACCCCCCCGAACGCAACGCGAATCAAGCGCGCCATGGAAATCTCCACAATTTTGCGTGCACGCAGCGGTAAACATCGGCACGGCCGGTTGCTTCCGCTACCTTGCCTGCATTTTGCGGACCAATCGGAGCCGCCACTACGGAATATCGGACAGGATATACGCAGGTTTTGGCGCAGCTATTGCTTTAGGCCCGGGGGCCTCAGGAATATCGGCCGGCCGCCTGGTCCAGCGCCGCGGCGAGCGTCTCGCTCCCGCCCCGCCGCTTCGCCTCGGCGAGCCCCGAGAGCGCCAGCCTCGGCTCGCCCGCGAAGTACGCCCGGTAAGCCGCGAGGGCCTCGCTGCCGGCGATCGATGCGCCCGCGGAGCCGGAAACCCTCGCCTCGCAAGCCTTGCGCAACTGTTCGGCCTTTGGCGCGTGATAAGCACACCCGAGATGCACCGCGTGGGCGGAAAAAAGCGCCGCCTCGCACGGCGCGCCGCTCGCCTCCATCCCGAGCGCAAGCTGGTACCAGCAGTCGCCGTGGGCCGGGTAGGCTGCCGCCACCTTGGACCAGAGCGCCATCGCCTCCGGGAGATTGCCCGCCGCCCTGCGCTCCAGCGCCCGGTCGCACGCCTCCTGGTCCGTCAGCCACTCGCTCCCGTGGGCGACCTTTCCCCTCGAGGTATCGAACGCAACATACTCCTCGTGCAGCTTGAGGCGCGGCAGTCGCCTGAGAAGGAACAGCTCCTCCTTCGTGCACCGGCGGTCGAGGTCCGACTTGCCGACCATGGCGAGATAGGCCACCAGCAACGCGCCCGAGCGCTCGCTGCGGTTCAGCCGCCAGTCGTTCCAGAGGCGAAAGAAGGGTCCGTCCTTGCCGGATGCGATGTTGAAGTGGCCGATGTAGTCGGTCAGCGCGGCGATCCGCCGGCTGGAAACGGCATGCGCATCGAATTGCGCGCCCGGTATTTCCAGCATGCGCTCCGGTCGCGCCGCATCCGCGGCCGCCTGCTCGCTGGTGGCGATGCCTGCCCAGTCCTCCCTCAGGATCGCCTCGGCGTCCCGGGCCGCCGCCTCTCGCAGCGACGCGATCTCCCGTTCGTCGGAAACGCGCCTCGCCAGCAGGCCGATGCCCTTGGGAAAGTTGCGGATGAGCGGGCAGCGGTGGACTTCCGGGTCGATCTGGAAGTGCTCGATGCTCCAGCGCTCGTCGAGCCCGAGCAGCCAGTCGCCGACCTGGGCTCTCGAAACGGCCGCGGGAGTCACCGGCGCCATGAAGGAGTTGATGGTGAACAGCCACGCGGTCCGGCATTCCTGCTGGACAAGCTTCAACCAGCTGTGCACGAACGGGTTCGGCATCTCGCCGAAAGACCAGACGTTGATCGCGAGGTCGAAACTTCTTCCGGACAGGACGCGCTGCGCCTCTGCGACGGGAACCAGGTGGAAGTCGGCGTCCTGAACTTCGCCGGTCGCATTCGCATCGACCCAGGCGATGCGCGCGTCGGGGAACGCCGCCCGCAGGTAGATCTCGCAACAGCGAAGCGACTCCGGAATGTCGGTGAGCCAGAACCGCGACCGCGGATGGAAGCACTTGAGGGCTCTTGCCAGCGCCCCGTAGCCGCCGCCGATCTCCAGTATCTCGATGGGCTCCGTGCGCTCCCGCCAGACCCGGGCGAGCTGCATCGCGTAGGTGGCGTTGCGGAGCAGGTCGGGACTCAGGTTGCGCCCGTCCTTGCGAACGATCGTCGCGTCGGGCACGACATCCAGCTCGGTCAAGTCCGCGGGCAGGTCGGCGAGGCGCAGCCCATGACGCTCGGCCAGGTGCCTTTCAAGCCACGATACGACCGCCTCGTTATACTCCGCCGAGGCGTGGGAGGTGAACTGGGAGAAGTAGCCCAGACCGAGTACCGCCCTGAGCTGCTCGCCTTCGGGCCGGCCCGACCGCAGCACGCTCGCGATGCTCTCCGCGGCCCCGTGCCAGGTCGCGCCATACGATGTCTGGGTCATGGACGTCACCGCTCGAGACCGAAGATCTCCCGGACACGGGGACCCATGCCCCTCCAGGCCTGCACGGTCGCCAGCTCAGTGGCGTCGCGTCGCCAGGCGTCGTCGTCGCCCTTGCGAAAGTTGCTTCCCTTGCCGCGCCTCGCGAGCGTCTCGCCGAGCTTCTCCTCGAAGCCCGTGGCGCCACATCGCGACAGGATGGCGCTCATGACCTCGAACGGCCGTTCGACGAGCTCGCGGAATCTGACGAGCTCCACTTTCACGCCGCGATCGCCCGCGTCAAGCCACGATTCCAGCCATCGCGATACGACCCTCACGGTGTTGCCGAAGTTCTCGAAGGGCACGGCATCCTTGTCCGGATCGACCGCGGCGCCCAGCTCCAGCTCCATGTTGTGCAGGCTGAAGGCAACGGCACGAGGGTCCCGCACCAGGATGTGGATCTCTTCGATTCCGCACGACCGCAGCACGGCGAGGTTCTCCGGCCGCCCGCTGAAATGGTCGTGCAGCACGCAACCGCCCCTTGCGATCTCCCTCATCCAGCTCTCCACGACGACGCCGAGAAGGGGGTCTCCGATGGTGGCCCGCGCGATGGGTGCCGCCAACGTCTCGGAAATCGAGTAGCAGAGGAACTCGCTGCCCGACTTGGGCATGGACGCGATCACGATCGCCGGAACCCCGCGTGCGCGCGCCTGCAGGCGCTCCAATTCCATGCGCGATGCCGTGAGGAGGTAACGGTCGTACGACTGGAAATTGAACCCTCCCGGCACCGGAAGATCGCGGCCGTCGATGAACTCCGCGGCGTTCACGCCCGCCAGCTGGCTGAATTGGTTGGCCATGGCGAAGCGGGCTTCGCGCTCGATCCCCGGAGCGTCCCGCCCGTGGCGCACGATGAACGGAGAGAACCGATAGAGCCTGTTGGCCACCGCCATCGGATCTGCCTTGCCCAGCGCGCGCTCATATTGCTCGTACCGGGTCCGCATGAAGCTGTCGACCTCCTGGTGTCTGCGTTCGTCGATCTCCCAGCCCAGCCGGTACGACAACGGCACATCCTGCCGATGCCAGTCGGCGAAGTGATCGAGGACCCACTTGACGATGCCTACCGCGAACTGCGCATCGGCACGGCCATCCTCCTTGGCGCGCCTATCGATGCCTTCGATCGCCGCGAACGCCGCCTTCCACGCGAAGGTCTCGTCCCCGCGATAGGCGAGATTGAAATAGTTCCGGGCAAGCGTGAAATAGTGGTCGGGCAGCTCTGACCCGTCGAGCGCCGCTTCGCAGGCGGAGATGGCGCCCCTGAAGTCGCCCTGCGCCTCCAGCTCGTTCGCGCGGATCAGTCGCGCGATCTCCTCGCCAGGCTCGGCCTTCGCCTCCGGCTCGACCTTCGTTTCCGGCTCGACCTTCGTTTCCGGCTCGATCGTGCTGTCAGGCTCTGCCTTCGCGCCGGGCCCGGTCTTCTCGTCGCGCGCCACTGTCGCAGTTCCTCTGTGGAATCCCGCGGATGTCCGCGGTTTCAATCTCGCAGGTCGTACAATCGAAACTCCCGGCCGTTCATCTTCAGGAAATTGTTGATCCCCGCCACGACCTCCGACTCGGTATAGGCGCCCGTGGCCAGGAACGGATGATAGGAGCCGACCAGCAGGGCCGCCAGCGCCGTGCCGGCCTTGTCGTCGTTGAACACCGCATCGTAAGGCACCACGAAGGGCCAGCTGCCGACCTTCCCCAGCACGGCGGTGATGAGATACGAGATGCCGGAAATCTCGCTCAATCCCTCGATATAGCGAAGGTAGTCGTGGAAGACATTGCCCCGATCCATGGTCGATTCATCGCATCGCCTGACGGCGATCCGGTGGATCTTGTAGGCGTTCATCCATGTCAGGGCGTGCCAGAACTTCGGGGTCGGGTTGATGAGCCCGTGGTTCCCCATGCCGAACAGCGGGACGTCGTGGTAGAAGAATCCTCCCTCGACGCACATCTCGTGCATCAGTGCGAAGGCCGCGGCCGGGCTGGCGAGGTGCTCCGTCGTGCCCACGTTGACAACCAGGCCGAACTTTCCCCGCGGCCGGGGGATCTCGAAGCGGGCCATGTCCACGCGCAGGGTTCCGGGCCGTTCGTCCACGTCGATGCACGTGTAGGCAAAGCCCGCGCGTTCGTAGACCTCACGCGCCTCGATGGTTGCCGGGAAACGCTCGAGGCTCAGCCGGCGGCCGCGTGGATCGTGGGCCGCAATGAAGCGATTCAGCTGGTCGAGCTCGGACGCCGAGCTGATGCTGACGTCCTGCGCTCCGACATCGAGGACCTGCCTCGACGGCAGCTGCAGGGCGCCGATCTCCTCGAACATGGCGGGTGCGTATCCCAAGATCTATCTCCGTTTCTGAAGCGCTGGCTCATTCGGGCCGGCATCCGCTCGCGCGTGGCCATTTCGACGGGCGCAGGCGAGGTCGCGTCCGTCAAGGCGCCTGCTCGGCATGCACCTCGGAAGGCATCGCATCGGGCGTCGGCCCGCTCGGGCGCTCGCCCTTCGAGCCGGCAGCGGACGGAAGCAGGCCGAACAACTCCACGTGGGCGCGAACGAAGGAGGCCGCGAGCGTGCTTCCCGCATAGCTGTGGTTCTGCGCGGCGATGCGACAGTAGGCGGCGCGGGCCTCGGCAACGCGCTCGTCTTCCCCCTCGCCCGCCTCCAGCGCCTCCTCGGTGAGTGCCATGATTTCTTCCGGGCTGTTTTCGCGCAACGGGATGCCCTTCGGCAGATCCGCCCAGTTCTGGATGAACGCGAGCCCGCTCGTGAACATCTCCTCCAGCGTCAGGTAGCGACCCTTCTTCCTCCTGCATGAGCTTGGGCCACGAGGTCCTGGCTCGGCCAGAGCGGCAATCCGATCGGCAGCCAGTTGGAGAAGGCGCACCGAACGCCGTAGATGGCCGGGACGTGGCGAACCCCGAGTTCGTGCCGAAGAAGAAGCGGCAGCCGAGCGCGATCAGGATGTCGGCCTTGGGGGTCTTGAGAGTGCTGTGGGCGTAATCGATGACGTTCGGCATCGGCGGCAGCGGCTTCATCGTCGGATCGCCCATGCGAATGACCCAGCCGCCGCTGCGCACGATCAGGTCGATGGCGGGAAGGTAATCGTCGACGACGGCGTCGCGCATGCTGGGATAGCGCGCGTTCCAGCTCTTGTGGAAACCGGGTTCGCGCACGTGCAGGCAGACGTACCAGGCGCCCTCGGGCACGCCGAGGAATCGAAGTGCGCGGTCGAAGAATGCGCGCTCCTCCGCCGTCACCGATAACAACGGCGGCCGCTTCTGCCGCTCCCACTCGCGCTGGACGCGCGCCGCCGAGTGCGTGTAGCCCAGCACACTGCCATCCGGAAACTCGAACTCCCAGAAGTCGTCGACATGGGCGAATCGTTCGGCGGCGGTGAGCTGGTCCCAGCGGCGCTTGCCGTGCCGCTTCGCCCAGTGGTCGTAGTCGCTCTGCAGCCTGCCCATCGGGATGAAGTCGATGCCGCCCTCGCCCAGCCGCTCGCACAGGTAGTTGCCGGGCACCGTGCTCACGTCCAGTTGCGCGACCACCCGCACGTCGTCGCCCCGATACAGGCGGTTGTACTTGGAGTAGAAATCGAGCATTGCGACGTGCCCGATGGCGGCGAACCAGGAGCTGCCGACGATGCGGTAGATCGGCCCGGATTCACCGCCCAGGATGAATCGCCTCAGCTCGCCAGCCTGGCCCCAGTAGCGGTTGGCCTGCTCGATGCGCCCCAGCATGAACGACGAGGTGCCGCAATCGCGCAAGAGCTGCACGCGGCCCTCGAGGGTCTGCCTGCTGGCCGGTCTTTCCGCCAGGTCCACGAAGGTCTCGAATGCCAGCGCCAGCTTGCCGGACTGGAAAAGCTGATGCCCGAGGGCGTATTGGCGGTCGAAATCGAGCTTCTCTTCGCGCAAGGCGATGCGGAATTCTTCGGGGTTCGTCGCCAACGAATGGTCCAGGGACTCCCTTCCCACGGCGATGTAGAGGAGGCTGCGCAGGCGCCTGTTGGAGATGCGCGGCCGGGCGGCCTTGCGCTTGCGCTCGCGAAGCGACACGTACGAGATGAGGCGCAGCGCGTCGGCGCCGAGCAGGTAGTCGACGATCTGGAATGGCACCAGGAAGGCGCCGCGAACCAGGGGGTTGCGGGAGACCTGGGTCTTCGCGAGGAACAGGACCAGCCGGACGCTCGGCCCGCCGAACCATTCCAGGTAGCGCATGACAATCCGGTTCTTGATGCGCGACAACATGGTATCTCCGATCGCTGACGCGATTCTTTTCCAGGCCTTGACCGAGCGTCGCAGCTCGTCCGTGTAGGCGCCGGCTTCCGGCGTTCCTTCGGCCGGGGCGAAGGGTGCCCAGTCGGTCCGCGCCCGGGACGAAGGGGCCGTTGGTGGTTTCGTGGATGACGAGCGCGGGGCTCGTCAGCAGAAGAGTGTGATAGCGCGGAGCTTCGAGGCGATAGTAGAAGTTGGCGTCCGCGCCCAACTCGACCACGTCCTCGACCGTGCCCTGGTCCGACAGTATCACGACGTCCGCGCTCCCCTCGACGAGGTGAAAGGACTCCGACTTCTTCTGGTGCCGGTGGGGTCGCACGTAGCTGGACGCGGCGATGCCGATCAGCATCTCGTGCAGGCTGTCGCCGGAATCCTTGTGGGCGCAGATGCGGGCACGGCCGCGGGGATTGCGCAGCGCCTGGTCGCGGACGAACGCGATGGCGCGGCGATCGAGCCGGACGATCCCTCCTTCGGCCACATAGACTTCGTCGTTGATCCTCTGCACGGGCAATCGGCTCATGGTTCCCTTCAGTCGGCCTGGAAGGCGGGCAGGAAGCGGCCGCCTCGGGCGAAGTAGTCGCTCATTTTCTGCCTGACGCGGAGTTCGCTCTCCGGGCTCAGCGTGGAGATGCAGATGCCGACGCCCCTGGTGATCAGCTCGGTGGACGGCACGATGGGGAGTCGTGAGCCGGGCATCCGCAGGCCGGCCTTCCTCGGGTTGTCGTCGGCGACGCAATCGATGAACTGCGCCAGGCCCATGAAGTTGATCAGCTTGACGGACAGGTGGCCGGCGCCGAAGACCGCCAGCTTTTCGCCGGCGGCACGCAGGCGCGCCAGTCTATCGCGCCAGAAGGCCTGCTGTTCCCGAAAGCCGCGGGCGAAGCTCTCGAGGTCGGGCATGGTGGCAGGTTCGCGTTCGACGTTCCATGCGCGATCCGGCGCGCCGAACCGCAGGACGGCCACCAGAGCATCCTCGATGGGGTAGGGGTACCGCTCCAGGCGCACGCGTTCGGCCCCGACCCGGCTCGCGAGCGTCGCGAACGATCCGGCGGTGAAATAGCTGAAGTGCTCTTCCCAGACGAAGGCATGGTACGGCCCGCGCAGGATCCGGTCGTTGTCCGGGAACTCGATGACCATGATTCCACCGGGATCGAGCAGGCCGCGCAGCACGGTGACAAAGCGCGCCGCCGACTCCGCATGCTCGACCATGTGCCTCACGACCAGGACGTCGACGGGACCGAACCGGCGGCGCAGCGCCTCCACGACCGCGGGCTGCGAAAAGCTGCGTTGGAGGCACTCCAGGCCGAAGGGCGAAGGCAGGGGCGGCAGGTCCTCGGGCCCGACGCAGTCGACATGGCGGAATCCCCTCCTGGCCAATCGGTCGAGGGTGCTGCGATCCTTGTAACTCGCGCCGAGGATGCGCGAATCGGTACCGATGCCGGGCAGGGCGACCAGCTTGTCCACCAGGTCGTCGAGATGGCCTTCCGGCTCGTTGTTCGCGAGCCAGTCGAAGCGCGGCCGGATGGCCTCGATGGGCATGCGGTCCACGAGCTGGACGGTGCCGCAATCGTCACAGGAGCCCAGGCTCAGCGCGTAACGCTCCTCGGCGCCCGCGAAGTCGGGAAGCAGGAACCGGTTGGAGGGCGGCTGGGAGCCGAGCTCCAGCGAGCGCCGGAGCGCCACGCCATCGCAGACGGTACATCGGACGATCATGGGTTCGCGCGCCGGCGCTTTCCCGCGCACAGGGCGAAGAGGTATTGCGCCATCGGCTGGTAGCCGGTGTGGATGACCTCGTCGTTCATCGAGAACATGAAGACGTTGTCGAAGTACTCCAGCATGAGGGCCTTCAGGTCCGGGCCCTTCTTGCAGTTGATGTGGCCGATCTTGCTGAGCGGCGCCGCGTGGGCCTGCGATTCCAGCGAGGGCATGCCGATGATCAGCACGGCGTCGTCGGTGAGGCTCGAGACGACGTTGTCGAGGAACCGGTGCTCGCTCGCCGGCTCGATGTGCTCGAGCACGTCGAGGGAATAGGCGCCGTCGAACTTCCCCGGAACCGGCCCCGAAAGCATGTCGTGCACGGCGCAGGTGAAGGGCCAGGCCGGGTCGGCGCGCTCCCGGGCATCGTCGATGAACAGGGGATCGATATCCACCGCGTGCAGCTCGCCCACTTCCTGCAACACGATCCGCACCGGGAAGGCGTCCCCGCAGCCGATCTCCAGCACGCGCTTCTTGCCGGACAGCATCTTGGCCACGAACTTGTAGCGCGACAGGACGAAGACCAGGCGTTTCGGATCGCCGTGCCAGTTGGCGTTCTTTTCGACACCGAGCCGGGTCAATCCCTGCCGTTCCTTGAGCTCGAAGTGCCCCTCGTATTGACGCTCCACGGTTCTTGCCATGCTGCGATGTCCTCCGTTGTCCGCCGTGCGATGACTCGCGGTTGCTCAGGCCGAAAATGCCGGCGACCAGGCCGGGTTGCGCACCAGGGAGAGGTACGAGGTTTCCCGACCGAAAAGGGATCCGAATTGCGCCATGCCGGCCACTGCCCCGATCATTTCCTCGGGCGGCAGGATCTTCAGGCCGGCGAACTCCCGCAGGGCCGCGACGGCGGGAAGCTGCGCGGGCAAGGCGCCGATGAAATCCGCCAGGGTCTTGCGCACCTTCGTCGCCGCTGCCGCGACGCCCGCGTGGTCACCCAGATGCGCGTCCTCGTGCGCCTCGACCGACGACAGGATCTCGTAACCCAGCCGCTCGAGACGTCTCGCGGCGTCGGGGTCACCCGGCGCATTCGGCTGGCGGCAGTCGAGGTAGTTGAGGGCCTTGCGCCAGTACTCGTCGAGGAAGTGCTCGTTGATCCGTCTGCCCTCTCCCGCCTGGGACTTGAACCAGCGCCAATCCTCGGCGAAGGCCGGGCTGGCGCCGACCACCTCGAACTGCGCCCCCAGCCGCTCGATCACCGCCGGGATGCTGAGGCACAGTCCGAAATAGGCCGGGTTGAGCATGTTGTCCTGGACCCAGTCACGCACGCTTCGCGTCATGGCGCCCAGCGTCTTCAGGTGAGGGTCGAAGGCCCGCTCGAGCGCCGCGGACTTCGCCTCGAAGTCCGCGGCGGGGGAGACCAGGTACGGCACGAGGAAGCGTCGCAGCAGATTGGGGACGAAACCGATCGGGGACACGGTGGTGACGACCAGCACGCCGCCGCGCGCGACCAGCGTGCCGAGCTTGTCCAGCAACGCGAGCTCGCGGGCGGACGTGCCCAGCCAGTTCTCGCACAGGACGATGTCGAAGGTCGAGGCCGACTCGAATTCCTGCAGCGTCCGGGTTTCGATCTCGGGCGCCGTATGCGGCATCCCGAAATCGGCATAGGCCGCATGAATGTGGTCCACGGCCCGGGCGTTGGGCTCGAGCAGGACGAGCCTCTTCGGCGCAAGCTGCGCGATGTACAGGCTGTTGTGGCCGGTCCCCGCCGCCACCTCGAGGACCGAGGCGCCCTTGAATGCGATGGGCAGCAGGCCGAGCTTGCGGTATAGGGCCTCGCGCCGCTGCAGGTGCGCCTCCATGCTGCTCAGGTCGTAGCGCACCGGCGCGATGCCGTGCTCGCGGTAGTACTCCAGGTGGTTCTGACGCCGGGGCGTCTTCGTGGTAGGCGAGTGCGTCATTCGATCACCCGGACCTCGGGCAGCGGCACCACGAAGCGGCCGCCGCCTTCGATGTACTTGCGATGGTTGGCGATGATCGGCGCGGCATAGCGCCAGGCGAGGACGATGATCAGGGCGGGCTTGAGCCGGTAGACGCCCTCGCCGGAATACACGGGCAGATCGTAGCCCGGCCCTTCGATGCGCTGCTTGAAGGGCGTGTCGTCCAGCATGAAATCCAGCTTGTCCTCCAGGCTGAACTGGTGGATCAGGGCGGCGCAGCCGACCGAGGTGCCGTAGGCGGCGATGGGGCCGTGCACGCGCGCCTGCGCGACGAGCGCGAGGAGCTTGGCTTTGATGTCGGCCACCTTGGCGCTGAATCGCCGGTGGTATGCCGGATCGTAGAGGCCCGATTCGTTCTCCAGCCGGATCAGCTCGCCGACCCTCGGCGCCACCGCCTGCGGGCCGTGCTGGTGCTGGATCCAGAAGCGGATGGAGCCGCCCTTGGTGGGAATGCGCTCGGCGTCGAAGACCTCGAGGCCGAAGCGCGCGAAGGCGCGGACCACCGGCTGCACCGAGAAGCACGAGATGTGCTCGTGGTAGATGACGTCGATCAGGGTGTGCTCGAAGACGTCGAGAGCGTACTGGGTCTCGAAGGCGTAGGCGCCGCCCGGCGCGAGCATGGCCTTGATGCCCCGCATCACGTCCTCGAGGTCGTCGATGTTGGCCATGACGTTGTTGGACAGGATCAGGTCCGCCTTGCCGACGGAAGCCGCCAGTTCGTTCGCCAGGCGCTCGCCGAAGAAATCGGCGCGGGTCGGAATGCCGCGTGCGGTGGCCTCCTGCGCGATGGTCGCGGCCGGATCGACGCCCTGCACACGCAGGCCCTTGTCGCGGAAGAACCCGAGCAACGTGCCGTCATTGCTGCCGAACTCCACCACGAGGGCGCCCGGCTCCAGGCCGAGACGGTCGATCGCGGCGTCGGAAAGGGAGCGGAAGTGCTCTGCCAGGCCCTTCGAAATCGCCGTGCGGTAAAGGTAGTTGCGGTAGATCAGCGACGGGTCGACGACGTGGATCAGCTGGATCAAGCCGCAGTCGCGGCACAGGTAGGTGTCCAGCGGCGCCACGGTGGTGACGACGGACTTGTCCGTGACATCGACGTTGGGCGACACGATGGGCACCCGGGCGAGCGGAACGCTCAGCTCGATGTTGGGCGAGCCGCAGCAGCGGCACGTACTACGCACACGGACAAGGTCACCGGACAACTTTCGCCTCCAGGTTGCAGATCCGGCCCCATATCGCCTCGATCAGGTGCAGATCGTACAGAGCATCGGCGCCGCTGGTCAGGGGCTGCCGGCGCTCGACCAGGTCGCCGACGAATGCGTGCGCCTGGCACTCGAAACTCCAGGCGGTTTCGAACGGGATGTCGCGCACGCCGGACCGCGCGGCATTCTCGTTCAGCGTGACTCGAGATGCCTTGTCCGTGGCCATCGGCGAGGGGATTTCCAGCAGCAAGCGCCCCTTCTCGAACACGAACTCCGCCCCTTGCAGCCAGGCGCCGCTCGCGCTCTTGGCCAGCTCGAACACGACCGGCGCGGAGGCATGTGCGAAGGTGGCCGTCAGCGCGCCCTTTCCGGGCGCGGCCGCGTAGACCAGTTGCAGGCCGGCCGGGAAGAAATAGTGCATCAGGTTCACGTCGTGGCTGGCTGCGTTCATGAACCAGGAATAGTCCTCGGCGCGGTCCGCGGGCAGCCAGGCGGGAGCGGTGGGCCAGGTTTCGAAGCGCACCGCGCGGCTTTCCTCGGGCCGCTTGTGCGGTGGCGGCGGATGCGCGTAGTCGCGGGCGAAGTCGAAGAAGCGGGCCAGCAGCAATTCGCCGAGCTCGCGGGTTTCCAGCAGACGGCGGAATTCCGCCCTGGCGGCGCGGACCCCGGGGTCGTATCGCTTCATGAATGCCACGCCAAGCAGCCGCTTCGTCGCGGCGGCGGCATCGACCAGCCGTTGCGCCTGGGGCGCCGTGTGGGCCAGGGGCTTTTCGACGAGCACGTCCTTGCCGGCTTGCAGCGCCGCCAGCACCAACGGGCCGGCGGCCGGCCGTGGCGCGATGATGACGATCGCGGAGATGGCGGGATCGGCAAACAGCTCGCGCGGGTCGTCCACGATACGATCGATGCCGAAGAAATCGCGCAGGTGGCGGACCAGGGACGGACGGGACTCCGCCACCGCGCGCACCTCGCAGCGGGAGTCCGCCAGGTAGAAGGGCAGATGCGCGATCTGACTTATCATGCCCCCACCCACGATGCCGATGCGGATCCGCTCGCTCACGGGCTTCTTCCTCGGTGACGACAACCCAGGGGCTCAGTTCTCATGGCCGACACGCCGGGCGATACCTTCAAGGGCTTCGAAGACTACGTCGACCTGGTGAAGAGCCGGCCGGACCTGTTCACCAACCCGCAAGGCGACATCTACGAGATCCTGTTCGATCCCGCGAGCGTGCAACGGGCGCAGGCGGACGCACACCGCCTGCGCGCAACCCGCGACATGCCGCGTGACGACCTTCGGGTGGGCGTGCTGGCCCGGGATCCCTACCTCACGTTGCTGCGCGAGGCCGTGCGTTTCCCCGACGGGTCCTACGGCCTCTACAACCGGCTGCTGGTGCCGTTCGGCGTCGCCATGCTGCCGGTGATCGGCGACCGAATTGTCCTGCTCCACCGCTTTCGCCACGGCACGCGCAGCTGGCACCTCGAGATTCCCCGCGGATGCGCGGACGGCGACAGCGATTTCGAGACCGACGCGCGGCGCGAGCTGGGCGAAGAGATCGGCGCCACGGGCATCGAGCTGGCGGACCTGGGCATGCTGCACTCGAGCACGGGCTGCCTGAACGAGACCTATCACCTCTTCCTTGCGCGCATTGCCGCGGTCGGCACCGCGGACCTCCATGAAGCCATCGGCGAGCTGCGCCTCGTCACGGTCGACGAGGCGCAATCCCTCATCGCCAGCGGCGAGCTCACCGATGGCCCGACGCTCGCCTGCTTCCTGCGGGCGCGGCTGCGAGGCCTCCTCTAGTCCGCGCATCGGACCCGGCGTGAATCGCGGCCTCATGCGGGCTGGACGGGCGTGTAGCGCGCCTTCATGGTCTTGCGCCCGCGCAGATACTCGACGGGATAGGAGACGAGCGCGATTCCCAGGAAAGCGACGGCGATGACCACGCCGACGCAGAAGAGGAGCTTTCCGAAAGGCGGCCAGTCCAGAAGCGCGCTCCTGAACAGGGGAAGCAAGAACGTGATGGTCGGGAGGTGGGTGATGTAGATCGGGTACGAGAATTCACCCGCGAAGAAATCGGCCCGGGAACCCTTCGACAACTCGAACAGGAACGGGACCGATGCGACCATGACGGCCATGAATGTCCAGTGATAGAGGGTCTCCCAGATCTGCCGGTCCCCCACGTTGACGTTCCTGATGTAGATGACGGTGTGAATCGTCGTCCACGCGAATATGACGGCCGCAGCCAGCCACTTGCTGCCTCTCGTGAAGAAGCGCGCCGGAATGTTCCGGTAGAGCCGGTACGACGCCATGCCCAGCGCGAAATAGATCGCCTCGGACAAGATGAAATGCCTGGACCAGTCGTAGCCGTTGAACCCGATCCCGAAGAGGAGCATCCGACTGGAGACCGAGACGGCCAGCAGCAGGAGGATGCCGCTCCATGCCCTCCTGAAAAGGAACGGGACGGCAAGATAGAACACGATCTCGATGCCAAGGGTCCAGGATGGCAGGACGACAAGGTAGTCGCCGAGATTGTGGGTTCCAGGAGGCGCAAGCTCGGGAAAGAAGTGGAGCTGCGGGGCATCCGCGCCGCAGCAATAGACAAAACCCAGCAGGTCGGAGCCGGCAAAGGTGACGTTCGACAGGACCACCCATCCCTGCAGGTAGATCGATTGAAGGCTGGAGACATTGCGCAGCAGGGCGACGGCAGGACGGCTCGTCTCGCCCGGAACGAACGCCAGGCCGAGGACGACCAGGCACGTGACCCAGTACAGCGGGTAGAGCCGCAAGGCCCGGCTCTTGTAGAAATCGAAGGTGCGCCGCGCATACTTCGTGTCCAGGACCAGCGACATGTAGAAGCCCGAGAGCAGGAAGAAGAATTTCACCGCCAGGATGGCGCCGCGCGCCAGCGGCATGGCAAGGTCGCGGTCGAACGTGGTGAGGTGCCCGAGCACGACGAGCAGCGCCAGGTAGGTTCTGAGGAAGCCCATCTATCGCTCGCGCGTTGGGGAAGGCGGCACGGTCGACCGTTTCGCGCCGCCGCGCCGCCTCATTCCATGGCCACGATGACGCGACCCGCTTCGCCACCGCGGACCACGTCGATCGCCTCGTTGATCTGTGCAAGCTTGAATTCGTGGGTGATGAGCCCATCGAGCTTGAGCTTGCCGGTCTTCATCAGGCGGGCATAGCGCGGGATCTCGAGATGCGGCTCGGCATCGCCGCCGTGCGAGCCCCGCAGCACCTTCTTGAAATGCAGCGGCAGGGTATAGATCGAGACGTTGTCGCCTTTCCTCGGCACGCCCACGAGGATGGTCTTGCCGTCGGCGTGGGTGAGGTTGTAGGCCTGCTCGATCACGCGCGGATTGCCGGTGGTATCGACGACGACGTCCACGCCGCCGGCGCCGACGATGGAGCGAATCTTGTCGTCGAGATCAGGGGTCTTGCGCGAATTGAAGGCGTGCGTGGCGCCGAAGCGCTTCGCCATCTCGAGCTTGCTGTCGACGATGTCGACGGCGATCACCGGATTGGCCGAGACCATGGCCGCCGCCTGCACCGTGTTGAGGCCGACGCCGCCGACCCCGAACACCGCAACCGACTGGCCGACCTTCACCTGGGCATTGTTGTTCACGACGCCGAAGGCGGTCGTCACCGCGCAGCCGAACAGCGGCGCGAGCTTCAGGTCGAAGTCCGGCGGAATCGGCGTGACGCGGTTTTCCGAGACGATCGCATGGTCATTGAAGCTGGTCACCCACCCGGCGTTGACCTTGCGGCCCTTCCACGAATAGCTCGGCGTCGGCGCCTGGATGCCGTTGCTCGGGCGCCAGTGCATCACCACGCGGTCGCCGGGCTTGACCGTGCGCACGCCCTCGCCGACCTCGAGCACGGTCGCCGAGCCTTCGTGCCCCAGCAGGTGGGGCAGGAACTTGTCCGGGCCCTTGGCGCCTCCGATCTCGTTGATCTGCGCGCCGCAGATGCCGCTGTAGTGCACCTTGACGAGCACCTGTCCGTAGGCGAGCTGTTCCGGCATGTCGAGCTCGGCAAGCTGCAGCGGCGCGTCCAGCTCGACGAGGACCGCCGCCCTGAATGTCTTGGGTCGCATGATCGTTCGTCCCGTCACTCGAAGTAGATGAATTCGTAGTCGCCGGAATAGCCGAAGTGGTTGTAGAGCCAGATCCACTCGGCGGTGTCGAAGAACGACTCGCAAGTGAGCGCCCAGCACTGCAGGTTGAACAGCTCCTGCTCGCTGCGATAGCTCTCGAGCATCACGTACGCCTGCTTGCCGACGCGCTCGATCTCCGACAATGCGGTGGCCAGCTCGAACACGCGCAGGTTGTGGAAGCAGCCCAGCGCGATGACCAGGTCGAACTGGTCGTCGCCGAACGGGTAGCGGTCCTGGGCGCGATAGCGAAACAGCTTGTCCTTGACGTCGGGATGCGCGTTCTCCAGGCCGTGCTTCGAGACGTCGAACCCGGCAATCTCGAGGCCGGGCTGGATCTGGAGCATTTCGTAGAGGAGGAATGCCTTGCCGCAGCCGACGTCGAGGACCTTCGAGCCTGCCTTGAGCTTGTAGGTGTCGATCAGCGCCTGGGCCACCGGCTTCCAGCGGCCGGGCAGGAACTTGTATCCGCCGTAGCCGTAGCGGCGGTCTCCGTCCCAGTAGTCGAACTCGTATTCCTTCGCCTTGAGCATGCAATTGACCTTGTCGTCGACCATGCGCGCGAGGTAGTCGCGCTTGGTGGCCTTGTGCAAGGGCGTTACGAAGTTCCGGAGCTGTCCCATCAGTGGCTCGCTTTGAGAGTTGGCAAAGGCTATTTCAGCGGCCGAGCAAGGCGTGGCAGGTCGCCACGATCTCGGCCGCCGTGATGCGGTAGTGGTTCATCAGGTCGGCCTGCGAACCGTACTTGTCCGGGAACGCATCGGGAATGCCGATGCGCTTGAAGCGCTTCGACGGGCTGAAGCCCGCCTCGGCGACCTGCTCCGCGATGGCCCCGCCGAGCCCGCCGATGATCGTGTTCTCCTCGATGGTCACGATCGCCCGAACCGGCCCGGCAAGGTCGAAGAAGGCTTCGGTATCGAGCGGCTTGACGGTCGGCATGTGCAGTATGGCGGCGGAGATGCCCTCGCCCGCCAGGGTTTCCGCCGCCTGCTTCGCGAGCTTGAGCGTGATGCCGGTGGTCACGAGCAGAACGTCGCTGCCGGCACGCATCGGCAGCGCCTTGCCGATGCGGCAGGGCACGCTGTCGTCGGTGACGATCGGGTCGTATCCCTTCGCGAGGCGGATGTAGATCGGCCCGGGCCAGTCCACCGTCTGCGGCATCAGCCGGCGCATTTCGTCCGCGTCGGCGGGCGCGAGGATGGTCATGTTGGGAATGGCGCGGAAGATCGAGATGTCCTCGATGGCGAGGTGCGTGGGCCCGAGCGGCGCATATACCACCCCTCCGCCATTGCCGATCAGGCGCACGTTGAGGTTGTGCAGGCAGACGTCGACCACCACCTGCTCGAAGCAGCGCCGGGTGAGGAAGGTGCTGATCGTGTTCACGTAGACGATCCGCCCCTCCAGCGCCATGCCGCTCGCCATGCCGACCACGTTTGCCTCGGTGATGCCCTCGATGAAGAAGCGCTCGGGCATCTCCTCCTTGAATTCCTTCAGCGTGCCGACGCCGAGGTCGGAGCCGATGAAAATGATGCGCTTGTCGTCCTTGGCCAGGCGGTAGACTTCCTTCAGGCAGGTCTCGCGCATGGCTCAGTCCTCGATCGCGGCGAGGAGCTGCTCGATCTCGCTGTCCTTGATGCTGCTCTTGTGGTGCCACTTGAGGTTGTTCTCCGCGAAGGCGATGCCCTTGCCTTTCACCGTGTGGCAGATGATGGCGCTGGGCCGTCCCGCCTCGAAGGGCAGCCGCGCGAGCAGCCGCTCGAGCGCGGCGACGTCATGGCCGTCGACCTCCTCGGTCGCGAAGCCGAACGCGCGCCACTTGTCGGCGAACGGTTCGAGGTCCACCACTTCCCGCGTCGACCCGTAGGACTGCTGCTTGTTGTAGTCGACCATCACGACGAGGTTGTCGAGACGGTGCTTGGCCGCGCTCATGGCCGCCTCCCACACCGAGCCCTCGTTGCATTCGCCGTCACCCAGCACGGTGAACACCCGGGTCGACGCGGCATCGCGCTTGGCGCAAACCGCCATGCCGACGGCGATCGGCAACCCGTGGCCCAGGCTGCCCGTGGACACCTCGACGCCGGGCACCTTGGGGTCGGGATGGCCGCCGAGAATGCCGTCGAACCTGCAGAACTTCGTGAGCTCCTCTTCGGGAAAGAAGCCCTTCTCCTGGAGGAACACGTACTGGGTGATGCACCCGTGGCCCTTGCTCAGGATGAAGCGATCGCGCCCCGGCCACTTGGGATTCTTCGGGTCGTAGCGCATCACGGTGTCGTAGAGAACACGGAGGATCTCGACCAGGGACAGCGAGGTGCCCAAGTGGCCGCGGCCGCCATGGCGCAGCACATGGACGATCCTGGCGCGCAGATCGCGCGAGCGGCGGTCGAGTGGTGTCGGGGACGTGTCTGGTCTGGTCATGTTTGCGGGCAGTCAATTGAATCGCATCGGGCCGCGATTGACCCGTTCGAGGGTTTCCTTCGCCTTGCCCAGCTGGATATCCAGGACGGCCTCGGATTCCTGCTTCGAACGGCTCGCGAAGCGGCGACGCGCCAGGTTCTCGGGGCGAAATTCGTTCAGCAGGATCATGCACCACTTGAGGCCGAACAAAGGGAACACGGCTTCCAGGCGGGTGGCGATGCCGGGAATGTCGGAATACGACGCCATCATTCGACCGGCGAAATGGGCCTTCAGGGAATCCGCCATGGTCGAGCGCGGATGCCACAGGAAATCGGAGACCAGCTTGGCGGGATCGTCCCAGCCGAAGTACTCGAAATCGACGAACGTGAGCCGGCCGTCGTCGCCTCGCAAGGCGTTGTGGAACCCGAAGTCCGAGGGGCTCAGGGTGCGCTCGGCGATCGGCAGGGCCTGCGTGTAGCCCTCTTCGCCGACGCTTGTCCTGGCCGCCCCTTCCCAACGGATCAGGGCCGGGATGAATTCGGAATTCAGGTAATGCTTCATGTCGTGGTGCGCGGCTGCCTCGTCGCCTGTCGCGAGAAGCAGATCGAGCCTCTTGCGGATGTTGCCGACGATGTCCGCGACGGTGAACGAGGCTTCCGCCGCCGGGCCGAGACCCGCGGCGTCGGGAGCCGACGCCAAGGGCCTCAGCGACGCCAGGAAGTCCGCCAGCTGGTCGATATCGCCCTCGGTGACGCTTTCCGCGCGGGGTTCGCGGCCGGGGATGAATTGGAAGACCGCCAGCCGCAGCTGCGGCTGCGCCATGAGCGGCTGCGGAACGCACCGGATGTTGTTGTCCCAGAGGAACTGCAGGGCGCGGAACTCCGCTTCCAGTCGGTCGCGGCCGTCGGCCGCATTCTGGAAATAGTGCTTGACGGCATAGGATCCGCTCGCGGTGTCCACCCGATAGACCCGGCTGTTGCCCCCGGCGCCGATGCGTTCCGCGCGGACCACGGGCTCGGCGAGCAGGCGCTCCAGCTGCTCGATGATCGCTTCCTGGCTTATCGACCGGCCCTCATGGATTTTGCCCGCCTGAGAGCGTTCCGAAGTGGGCAAGGATGTCGGGCCAGGAGGTCGCGTGCAGCGCGCCTGCGATGATGGACGGTTCGCCGTGTGGCACATAGTGGATCTTGCCCACTTCCTCCGGGAAGCCGCGCTCGAGAAACGTCTCCTCGAGGTCGTCGATGAAGTGGCTCAGGTTCAGCTTGGAGATGCGCGCCACCTTCTCTTCGAGCGTCGACTCGAAGAAGACGCGCTCGGGACCGAGGCCGGTGGTCGCCTCGTCGAAGAATCCCTGCTCGTCGAGCCAATCCAGGGCCGCCTGTCGAAGGTTGACGACAGGCGGGCCGAAATTGTTGTACTCGGTCTTGTGGCTGACGATCCAGACGGGGATCCCATGGGCGCGACAGAACCGCAGGAAATCCCTGACCCCCTCCATCGGCCTGGCGCGTGGCATGCCTTCCCCGTAGGCGAAGGTCTGGAGGCGACGCCAATGGTTCTCACCTCCCGGCAACTGGCGCAACTGGTCGCGGATGCCCTTCTTGTCCCCGCGCCCGGCGCGATCGATCAGGCCCCAGCTCACCGCGGACTCGTGCATCAGCTCGTCGTAACTGGCGATGGTATTGTCGAAATCGATCCCGACCCTCAGCCCGCCGGTTTCTGCGAGGGTCAATGCCATTTCGCTTGTCATCGCTCCCACCGCAAACCGTCGTCAGCGCAACCTGAACCGCTGCATCCGCTTGATGTTGAAATAGCGGTCATCGGTCATCGAATTGGGCACCTTGCCGGCCTGGAAGGCGGCCTGCAAGTCGCGCACCGCATCCTCGATCGTGCGCTTCGGGACGAAGCCCTGCTCGCGGCGGATCCGGTCCGAGGAGACGTGATAGGAACGATTGTCGTTGGTCGGCGTCGTGACGATCTCGACCTTCTCGCCAATCACGCTGCGGACCATCTGCGCGATGTCCTTCACCTTGAAGTTCTGGTAGCCGACGTTGTAGATCTTGCCGTCGATCGCGGCGTCGGACCACGTCAGGGCATCCAGATAGACGCCCACCATGTCGTCGATGTGCAGGTTCGGCCGCATCTGGTCGCCGCCGAAGACCGTGATCTTTCCGTTGTTGATGGCGAGGTTCGTCAGGATGTTCACGGTCAGGTCCAGGCGCAGGCGCGGCGAGTAGCCGCAAACCGTGGATGGCCGGATGGTGAGGACCGTGAAGCCGGGCGCGCGCTCCTTGAGCAGGATCTCCTCGCAGAGCGCCTTGTATTTCGAGTAGTCCGTGAGGGGCTCGAGCGCAAGGTCCTCGGTGACGTCGGACACGTCCTTGATGCCGTAGACGCTCGAGGAGGAGGCGTAGATGAATCGCCTGACGCCACTGTCCTTCGAGACCTTGACCAGGTCGACGAACGCGTCGTAGTTGATGGACTTGGCCAGCTGCGGGTCCAGGTCGTAGCTGGGGTCGTTGGAAATGCAGGCGAGGTGAATGACGACGTCGCAGCCCGGGATCTCCTTCTCCAGCAGCGCACGATTGCGCATATCGCCGGCAACCTCCTCGAGATCGGGGTGGCCCTTGACCTCGTCGAGGACGTTGTGGCCGTACAGGTAGAGATCCAGCACCTTTACCTTGTAGCCGGCCTTGAGGAGTTGCGGAACCAGTGCCGCCCCGACGTAGCCGGCGCCGCCCGTGACGAATACCTTTTGCTTCTGAGTCATGTCGAAAACGAGTCCTTTCTGGACGATTCCTGCCCGTCACACATCGAGCCGCAGGCGGTCGGCGAGATTGTGCAGGATGAACTGGTGGCCGATCTCCACGAAGCCGTAGTCCGAGGCGTCGAGCCAGAAGTTGTACTCGCCGAGGCCGCGCAGGGGATTGTCGCGGGCAAAGCCGCTCAAGGTGATCGCAACGCCGCCGATACCGCGGAATGCCTTGACGGCGTTGGTGATGTTCGGCGATCGACCCGAGCTGCTGATGGCGATCAGCGCATCGGCAGGGCGCGCCATTACGGAGAGGATCCTGGCATAGGCGTTCTCGTAGCCGTAGTCGTTCGACATGCAAGTCATGATCGACGGCTCGTGTACGGTGGCGGCCCGCAGGCGGCCGACATTGACGAAGTCGGTGACCGCGTGGCTCGCGACGGCCGCGCTGCCGCCGTTGCCGATCACGTACAGGGAACCGCCAGCGCTGCGCAGTCCCTTGAGGACGCCGAGGACTTCGCCAATGGCGCGGCCGCTGTCCGTGGCGGCTCCGTCGATGGCGGTGATCTGGATCGTCGCCATGACGTCCGCGAACTGGTTGACGCGCTCCGCGAGCGCCATCGGAGGTATCCGGACATTGGCATTCATGTTTGTCTGCTTCCGAGGTAACGAAACCAGGAGTCGGTGGCCGCCTGAATCGAAGCGGGATCCCAGAGCGGCGCTTCGCGCCAGTAGTCGATGTCGGCGAGCACCTTGGCCACGCCCTCCTCGAACGAAATCATCGGGGCCCAACCCAGGTCGCGCTTGATCCTGGTGATGTCGGCCCAGGTGCAGTCCGGCTCGCCGGGACGCTTGGGAATATGCACGACCTGGCCGCCCAGCAACTCGACCAGCCGATTGACCGATTGCGGCTTGCCCGCGCCGACATTGTAGATGGCGCCGCTGTGCTTGGTCTCTGCCGCGGCAAGGAAGGCCGCCGCCACGTCCGTCACGTAGAGGAAGTCGCGCGTCTGGGTGCCATCCCCGACCACGGTGTACGGCCGGCCGGCCAGCTTCTGCCTCAGGAAGACGCCGAACACGGCCCCGTATGCGCCCGTGGTCCTGGAGCGCGTGCCGTACGCGTTGAAGATGCGGATGGAGTTCGCCGGCAGGCCGTAGACCTTGTGCCAATGCATGGCGGCCTGTTCGCCCAGGTTCTTGCTGAGCGCGTAGGGATACTGGGGAGAGATCGGCGCCGTCTCGCTCGTCGGCACGGCGGCCAGCCCGTAGCAGGAGGACGACGCCGCATAGACGAATTTCTCGACTCCCGCCCGGCGGGCGCACTCGAGCATGTGCACCGTGCCCTGGACGTTCGCCGACATGTATTCGAGCGGCGCCTCGATGGACGGCACGATGTCGCCGATGCCCGCGAAGTGGAAGACGTACCTCGCGCCCGCGAACAGCGGATCTTCGGGAGAAAAGGAACGGATATCGCGCTGCTCGAACTTCAGGGCCGGGTTGCCCCGGTGATGGGCCAGGTTGTCCGCCCGGCCGCCGACCAGGCTGTCGATCACGCGCACCTCGAAGCCCCGCGCGATCAGCTGATCCACCAGGTGGCTGCCGATGAAGCCGGCACCTCCCGTCACTAGGGCTATCGCTCTTGGCATGCGCTGATCAATCTTCTGATTTCGGACACGACCCTCTTGCGTCCGGGATCGATGTTCCCGTCTGGCAGGTCATCGTTTCGAGGTCGATCGCGCAAGACGATCACGGCGACCATGGGCACGTCGATTGCTTAACAAATGTGATTGTAGCTTGAACCCCGGCCGCCCATCAAAAGCCGGGCTCTCGCGCATGGCCGACTTCATAGCCAGTAGACGATTCTCCTTCGCACCACCGTAAAGAGCGCGAAAAACAGCAGCGCGAGGAGCGCGATCACGATCAGCGCGGAGAAATAGGTCTGCTCGCCGACGGGTTGCCCGAGAATCGGCTTGCGCACCAGATCCAGAAAGATGGACAGGGGATTCAGCACGACCAGCCATTGCGCCCGCTGCGTGAGCTGCTCGGGGCGCCACATGACCGGCGTCAGGAAGTACAGAACCTGCATCGCGCTCGAGACGATCATCGGGACATCGCGAAAACGCGCGGCCACCGCGCCGAGGATGCCGACGACAAAGAAGCCTGCCGTGACCGACAGGAGGAGCCCGAACAGCATCGCGGCCCAGTGGACCGAGCCGACCGAGCCGAGCCACACGAGCGCCCCGAGGATGATGAAGGCGTTGTGGCCCAGCATCACCAGGCCCCTCACGAGGACTCGAAACACGAACGTCAGCTTCGGCACCGAGCCCTGCTTCAGGTAGGTCTCCGCGCTCGTGAAGGACGCGCATCCTTCGTTGATCAGGGAGGAGAAGAAACTGAAGACAATGTTTCCCGTCGAGAAGAAGGCAAGGTAGCTTTCGACTTGCTGATGGAACAGCTGTGCGCCGATGAAACTGAAGGCCACGATGAAGATGCCCGTGTTCAGCGTGATCCACACCGGCCCGAGGAAGGACCTCCGATACTGCTTGGCGACGTCATTCCAGCCCAGGTGTACCCAGAGGCGCCACTTGCGCAGGCTTTCGCTCAAGTCGCGGAGGAGTTTCACGAACTGGGGATTCAAGCCGCGTTTCTCCTCGAGTGATCCTTGTAGAAATCGAGGCACGACTGCACGTCGCCATCGTAGAGGACGCGCCCCTCGCCGAGACACATGGCCCGATTGCAGAACGAGCGCACGATCTGTTCGTTGTGGGATGCGAGAACGAGTATCTTCACCTTGGCCATGAGGTTCTCGATCCTGGCTTTCGCCTTGTCCATGAACAGGGCGTCGCCCGCACCTATCATTTCGTCCATCAGCAGGATTTCGGGGACGATGGCGGTCGAGATCGCGAAGGCCAGCCGCAGCATCATCCCGGACGAGTAGGTCCTGACGGGCAGGTGCAGGTAGTCGCCCAGTTCCGTGAAGGCCTCGACATCGGCGACCAGGGCCCGCGATTCCGCGCGCGATTTGCCGAGATGGATGGCCCTCATCGCGATGTTCTCATAGCCGCTCGCGTCGACATCCATGCCCAGCGTGAGGTCCGTCAATGACGAAACCCTGCCGTCGATCACTATCTCGCCGCGCGTTGGTTCATAGGCGCCCGACAGGACCCGCAGCAGGGTCGTCTTGCCTGCACCGTTGCGCCCGACAAGCCCGACCCTCTCACCGTCGCGGATGACAAGATCGATGCCTCGCAGCGCATGCACCTGGTACGAGAACATGCCCACCGCCTCGACGCGCGCGCGTTCCCTTTGCGAGTACCGGAAGACGCTGTTGAGGAGGCCACGCGATCTCGAGGTGAACACCGGCAGGTCCACATGAACACCGCGCAACTCAAGGCTTGCCATCAGCTGCGTCCGCACATCATCGGGGCCGGGTCTCCCGCCCATCGGGCGCGCGGTCAGTCTGGCAGGTCACGGTTCTCACAAGTCGCTGATCCAAAATGGTCGGCAAGGACACGCCGCGGGGCCCAGGGTCGCCGGCACCATGCCGGCTGCGGCCCCCGGGAGCTCGTCGACCGTCCTGGCCGATAACCGAGGCTGCCGTGCCCATTGCCGCGGCTGGCCGACGGGACGTCTCTTCTGGGACAGGGAAAATGATACAATATTTCATTGATTTAGGTGAAGCCAAATTCAGGGCCCGGGCGAGGAATCGGTGCCCCTTCACACGCGCCCGGCACATGCCCGGATGAAGATTTCCCCCCTACCGACATCCATGCCATCGTCAGCGAGCGCGAGGATTGCCCGAGCCGATCTGCTCGTGATGGCGACCCTCCTCGCCGCCCTGCTCGTGATCTACGTACCCGGCCTCGGAAATCCGCTGGTCTACGACGACAGCTTGTTGACGGAGGGGCTGTTCAAGGACTACGCCGCGATCGAGCTGCGCGTGCGCATGCTCTCCTACGGCAGCTTCGTGTGGGTGCAGGCGCTCGTGGGAGAGGGCTGGTGGAAGCAACGGCTCGTGAACCTGGCGATCCATGCCGGCGTGGTCGTCGGCCTGTGGTCGCTCTATCGCGAGATCCTGCGCTGCATCGTGCCCGCGCGCGACGAAGGCGATGCTTCCGGCAATTCCCCGGTGCCCTACGAGCGCTCTCCGGCGCTCGGATTGGCAATCGCCTTCTTCGCGCTCAATCCGGTCGCGGTCTATGCGGTCGCGTATCTCATCCAGCGCTCGATCCTGCTCGCGACCTTCTTCGTGGTGGCCGGACTCTGGTCGTTGGCCGTCGGGCTGAGGCGCGCAAGCCCGGCGTTCATCGCCTTGTCGGTGGCCTGTTACGTCCTCGCGGTGATGTCGAAGGAAGCGGCGGTCCTCGCGCCGCTCGCCGCGGTGCCGCTGTACATCCTCATGGCCCGCCCGGGTCCCCGCCGCCTCGCCGTGCTTGCCGCGGGCGGCTCGTTGCTCACGGCCGTCGCCTCCGCGATTCTGTGGCGCCGGTACGGGAACATCATCGGCAACCCCTTCGACGAGTATTCGCACGTCTACCTGGCGCAGCTCGCGATGCTCGATCCGGACGCGTCCCGGCATGCCTACGGCCTGAGCATTCTCAACGAGGCCTGGCTCTTCTTCCGGTACGGCTTCGACTGGCTGGTCCCCTGGTCGGGCTGGATGTCGATCAACCTGCGCCCGCCATTCCCGCTATCGTGGATCAGCTTTCCGCAAACGCTCGGCGCGATCGGATATTCGGCGCTGGTGATCGGCGGCTTCTGGCTCGTGATTCGCTTCCGCGACTGGCGGGCGCTGGCCGGGATCTCCGTTCTGTTTCCCGCCCTGCTCTTCCTCACGGAGTTCGCGACGGTCTGGGTGCAGGACCCCTTCGTCCTGTACCGCAGCTACCTCTGGGCGATCGGCGTTCCGGGTGTGGTCTTCGTCCTCGTGCATGGCCCGTCTCCGCGCACGCTCCTGGCCGTGGGGCTCGTCGCAGGCGGGCTGCTCGTCTGGCAGGCGCTCGACCGCGTGCTCTCGCTGAAGGATCCGGAGACCGCCTGGACCGACGCCATCGCGAAGCTGCCCGACGATCCGCGCTCCGTGGGCCGCTGGTTCCCGTATCTCAACAGGGGCTCCGCGTACGTCGACAGCGACAGCTTCGGGCTCGCGTTGCGGGATTTCGAGGCCTCGTCGGCGCTCGGCGATCTCGGGATGGGCGCCTTCAACATGGGATCGGTCCTTTCCGCGAAGGGCCGGCACCGGGAAGCCCTTGCCGCATTCGACCGGGCCGAAGGGCAAGGTTACGACCTGTACAACCTGCCGTTCCAGCGCGGGCTCGCCTTGCTCGCCCTGAAGCGGCCGGAGGAGGCGCTGAAGCAATTCGAGCGGGCGCGCAGCCTCGATCCTCCGTCGCCCACTCGCGAGATCACGCTGATGCAGCTGGGACGCACCGCCATGCAGCTCGGGCGGCGCGACGAGGCCATCGAGGCCCTCGAGCAGCTCGCGAAACTCGATCCCCGCAACCGCGACGGGCAATACCTGCTCGGCATGGCGTACGTCATGAAAGGCGACCCCGAGCGCGCCCGGGCGATCCTCGACAGGCTGCTCATGGAACGCGCCGATGGCCCTGCCTTCTACGCGCGCGCGCTCGCGAACTACTCGCTCAAGCGCAAGGCCGAGGCGCTCTCCGACATCGAGAACGCGATGCGCTCCGCGCCGGACAATCCGAACCTGCGCGAGTGGCACGCGAAGATCCTCGCGATGCCCTGATCGCATGCGCATCCTGCACCTAGGAAAGTACTACCCGCCGTCGTCTGGCGGCATGGAGCGCTTCCTCGGCGACCTCGTGGGAGCCCAGCGGCGCGCGGGCGACGAGGTGGCCGTGCTGGTCCACGCGGACAAGCGCGCCCAGGGCGCAGACGATCCGCCGTGGCTCATGCGCTGCCCCGTGTGGATGCGGCTCGTGTTCGCGCCGATCAGCCCCCTCTACCCCTTCTGGCTCGCGCGCGCGATCCGCAGCTACTCGCCCGACGTGCTGCATATCCACATGCCCAACGTGAGCCCGTTCTGGGCGCTGTTGCTGCCGGCGGCGCGCAAGCGACCGTGGATCGTGCACTGGCACTCCGACGTGGAGCCCTCGAGGCTCAAGCGCTCGCTGCGCCTCGCCTACCCGCATTACCGGATCTTCGAGCGGGCGCTGCTCGAGCATGCCGAGTGCATCATCGTCAGCTCGCCGCAGTACCTCGAGACGAGCAAGCCACTGCGGCCATGGCGCCACAAGTGCCACGTGGTACCCCTGGGCGTGGATCCCGAGCGCCTGCCCGACATCGCCGCTTCAGCCGAGGCGCATCGCTGGAGCGCAAGCGGCCTGCGCGTGCTCGCGGTGGGCAGGCTCACCTACTACAAAGGCTTCGAGACTCTCCTGCGCGCAGTGGCGCGCGAACCCTCCCTGCAGCTGCGGCTGGCGGGCCGAGGCGAGGAGCGCGCGGCGCTCGAGCGCGTGGTGGCGCAGACCGGCGCCGCCGACCGCATCGAGCTCCTCGGGGAGGTGGACGACGACACCTTGTGCCGCCTCTTGGCCTCGTGCGACGTGCTTTGCCTTCCCTCGCGCGAGCGCACCGAGGCCTTCGGGATCGTGCTCGTGGAAGCGATGCGTTACGGCAAGCCGCTGGTGGCGAGCGACATTCCCGGCAGCGGCGTCTCCTATGTCGCCCGCGAGGGGCAGAACGCCGTGCTCGTTCCGGCCGAGGACGTGCAAGCGTGGTCGGACGCGCTCGCGGACCTGGCTTCGCATCCGGCCCGCCGCCAGATGCTGGGCCGGCTGGGTCGCGAGCGTTACCAGCGCGAATTCGGCATCGCCGGTGTCGCGACCCGCCTGGACGAGCTCTATGAGTTGACGCTGCGCGTGGCGACCGACGACGCGACAGCGCTCGGCGATGAGGGCCCGGCCACCGGCACGGCCGGCGAGCAGCCTTCGACCTCCACGGTCCGCAGCGGCAAGCAGCTTCTCGTGGTGATTCCTGCGCTCAACGAAGCCGGGTGCATCGGCCACGTCATCGCCCAGCTGCGGGCGCATGGCGGCGTTGACGTGCTGGTAGTGGACGACGGCAGCACCGACGACACGGTAGCCATCGCCCTGCTCAACGGCGCGACGGTGCTGCGCGCGCCCCTGTGGCAGGGCGCGTGGGGCGCGATCCAGACGGGCATCCGCTACGCGATCCGGCACGGATATTCGGGAGTCGTGACGATGGATGCGGACGGCCAGCACGAGCCCGCGCACTTGCCGCGCCTGATCGAGGCCGCCCGAACCGCGGACGTGGTGATCGCGGCGTGCCCGAGCCGCGGCAGCCGGCTTCGTCACATCGCGTGGAGCTATTTCCGTTTCCTCACGGGGTTCGGATTGGAAGACCTCACTTCCGGCTTCCGCTACTACAGCGCGCGCGCCTGCGGCGTGCTGGCCGCCGAAGAGGCCACTTTGCTAGACTACCAGGACATCGGCGTGCTGCTGCTGCTGCGCTACGCGCGCCTTCCGATCGCCGAGGTTCCCGTCGCCATGAACCCGCGCCGCAGCGGCGCCTCGCGGGTCTTCTTCTCCTGGTGGACCGTGGCGCGCTACATGACCGAAACTTCGCTGCTCTGCCTCGCGCGCTGGAAACCCAGAATCTGAATGAGAAATTACCACCTCCCCGTCCTCCTCATTGGTATCGGGCTCGCGATCGGCATCCTGTACCTCATTCGCCGTGATCACCTCTACATCCGGCAGGGCGTGTTCTGGATCGCGATCGCGTTCTTCTCGCTGCTCTTCGGCCTGTGGCCATACCTCATCGACACGCTGGGGTCCGTCCTCGGCATCGCCTATCCGCCCACGCTGCTCTTCCTCGGCGCGATCATCGTGCTGATCGTGAAGGCGCTGTTGGGCGACATCGCGCTCACCAAGCTGAAACGCGACCTGCGGCGCCTGAACCAGCGCATCGCGCTCCTCGAGACGCGCCACCCGTCCGAGAAGGACTGAAGGCGGCAAAAAGAAAGCCCGCCGGGCGGCGGGCTCTTCTCGGAGACTGCCTGGCGGCAAGACCTCAGCTCTCGCCTTCCAGGAACGACCGCAGCTTCTCGGAGCGCGAAGGATGCCGCAGCTTGCGCAGCGCCTTCGCCTCTATCTGCCGGATGCGCTCGCGCGTCACGTCGAACTGCTTGCCGACCTCTTCCAGCGTGTGGTCGGTGTTCATCTCGATGCCGAAGCGCATGCGCAGCACCTTCGCCTCACGCGGGGTGAGCGAGTCCAGCACGTCCTTGGTGGCTTCGCGCAGGCTCGCGTAGAGCGCCGAGTCCGAAGGTGCCAGGCCGGCCTGGTCCTCGATGAAGTCGCCCAGGTGCGAGTCGTCGTCGTCGCCGATCGGCGTCTCCATGGAGATCGGCTCCTTGGAGATCTTCAGGATCTTGCGGATCTTCTCTTCCGGCATCTCCATCTTCACCGCGAGCGTGGCGGGATCGGGCTCCTGCCCCGTCTCCTGCAGGATCTGGCGCGAGATGCGGTTCATCTTGTTGATGGTCTCGATCATGTGCACCGGGATGCGGATGGTGCGTGCCTGGTCGGCGATCGAGCGCGTGATGGCCTGGCGGATCCACCACGTCGCGTACGTCGAGAACTTGTACCCGCGGCGGTATTCGAACTTGTCCACCGCCTTCATGAGGCCGATGTTGCCTTCCTGGATCAGGTCCAGGAACTGCAGGCCGCGGTTGGTGTACTTCTTCGCGATCGAGATCACGAGGCGCAGGTTGGCCTCGATCATCTCGCGCTTGGCCCGCCGCGCCTTCGCCTCGCCCGTGGACATCTGGCGCGCGATCTCCTTCAGGTCCTTGATGGGGATCCCGACTTCCTTCTGCAGGTGGATGAGCGCTTCCTGCTGCTCCATCACCGCCGGCTTGAAGCGGTCGAGCGCCTTCGCGTAGGCCTTGCCCGAGGCGATCTCCTCGTTGGCCCACTTGAGGTTGGTCTCGTTGCCGGGGAACACCTTGATGAAGTGCGCGCGCGGCATGCTCGCGTTCTTGGTGCACAGCTCCATGATCTCGCGCTCGTGGGAGCGGACTCTCTCGACGAGCCCGCGCAGGCCGTTGCACAAGTGCTCCACCTGCTTGGCGGTGAAGCGGATCGCGAGGAGCTCCGTGGAGATGTCTTCCTGCAAGTCCTTGTACGCGCGCGAGCGGTAGCCCTTCTCCGAGAGGATCTTCTTCATCTTCTTGTACTGGCGGCGGATCTTGTTGAAGTGCGCCAGCGCGTTCTGCTTGAGCTCCTCCAGGTCGGCGCTCGCCACCGCCTCGTCCTCGGCCTCCTGCTCCTCGGCGTCGAGCTCCTCGAGCTCTTCCTCCTCGGTCATCTCTTCCTCGACGACCTCCTCGCCGTCCTCGTCCACGAGGCCGTCGACGAGCTCGTCGATGCGCATCTCGTCCTTCTCGATGAGCTCGGACATGCGCAGGATCTCCTCGATCGTCGTGGGGCACGACGAGATCGCCTGGATCATGTGCTTGAGCCCGTCCTCGATGCGCTTGGCGATCTCGATCTCGCCCTCGCGCGTGAGCAGCTCCACCGAGCCCATCTCGCGCATGTACATGCGCACGGGATCCGTGGTGCGGCCGAACTCGGCGTCGATGGTGGTGGACAGCGCCTCCTCGGCCTCCTCGATCACGTCTTCCTCGGCGATCGGGGTTGGCGCCTCGTTCATGAGGAGCTGCTCGGCATCCGGCGCCTCGTCGTACACGGCGATGCCCATGTCGGCGAGCATCGTGACCACGCCCTCGATCTGCTCGGCGTCGGTCATGTCGTCGGGCAGGTGGTCGTTGATCTCGGCGTACGTGAGGTACCCGCGTTCCTTGCCGAGAACGATCAGGTTCTTGAGGCGCTTCTTCTGCGCCTCGACTTCGGCCAGCTTCACTTCGGCCTTGTGGTGCTCGTTGCTCGACTTTTTCACGTATGGGGCTCCCGGAGGCGCGGATTCGGGGAAAACCGTAAATTCTATCAGAGATTCGACAGGGCTCCCGTAGGAGGATTCCCCGATTTGGCGGCCTCCATGCGGGCATAAAGCGCTTTATATTCAGCGAGTTGCTCTGGCGTCGCGGTGCCGGCGTCCAGCAGCCGCGCAAGCTCGGCCTGCCGGCGCGTGAGCCGTTCCCGGCCCAGTTCCGCCACCCAATGGGCCACCTCGGCCTCGAGGTCGAGCTCTCCGCCATCCGCCTGCCGAAGCAGCGGCTCGCGCAGGGCCTCCTCGATCGGGGCGGCGAACTCGGACCCCTGAAAGTAAGCGCTAACCTGTCCCAAGTTTACATGGGGGTTGGCGCGGCAAAACGCAACGACCGCCCGCAGCACGGCCGCCTCGGGACGGGAGCTTTCGAGCGCTTCGTCGGGGACCCGCGCCGCCAGCTCGGGACGGACCAGCACGCGTCCGAGCAGACGCGCTTCGGGCGCCACGGCGCTGCCGCCGCGCGGCGCCCGAGGTGCGGGCCGGGAAGGCGAGCGGGCCGGGGTCCTGGAAGGCACCAGCGCCTCGATCTCCGCGGCGTCGAGCCGCGCCATGTCGGCGAGGCGGTGGCGCAGCATCGCGGCCAACGCGGGCGCCTCGACCTGGGTGAGCAGCGGGCGCGCTTCCGCCACGAAGCGGGCGCGTCCCTCCTCGCTCGCCATGTCGACGCGCGCGGCGAGCTCGCCGAACAGGAACTGCGACAGCGGTTTCGCCTGCGCGGCCGCGCCGAGGAAGGCCTCGCGGCCCTCGCGGCGCACGAACGTGTCCGGGTCGTCCTCGGGCGGCAGGAAGAGGAAGCTCACGACCTTGCCGTCGGTGAGCACGGGCAGCGAGACTTCGAGCGCGCGCCACGCGGCCTTGCGGCCCGCCGCATCACCGTCGAAGCAGAACACGACGTTGTCGGCGAGCTTGAGGAGCTTCGCCACGTGCACCGGCGTCGTGGCCGTCCCGAGCGTGGCCACCGCGTTCTCCACGCCGTGCTGCGCGAGCGCCACGACGTCCATGTAGCCCTCGACCACGATCACCTGGTTGGCGTCGCGGATCGCGCGCCGCGCCTGGTAGAGGCCATAGAGCTCGCGGCCCTTCTCGAAGAGCGGCGTCTCGGGAGAGTTCAGGTACTTCGGCTCGCCCGCGCCGATCACGCGCCCGCCGAAACCGATCACGTTGCCGCGCGCGTCCAGGATCGGGAACATCACGCGGTTGCGGAAGCGGTCATAGCGGCGCGATTTCCTCTCGGGGTGATCCTCGCCGGGATCGGAGTCGATGACCAGGCCCGTGTCCTTCAGCGGCCCGGTCGCGTAATCCGTGAACACCGCCGCGAGATTCTGCCATCCATCGGGGGCGTAGCCGAGGCCGTAGCGCGCCGCGATCTCGCCCGACAGGCCGCGGCCCTTCAGGTAGTCGATCGCGAGCTTCGATTTCTTGAGCTCCGCCCGATAATAGGTCAGGGCGTCCATCATGCGGGCGGCAAGCCCCGGCTCCTGGGCCGCGCCGCCCCGCTCGAAATGCACGCGAGTCTCGGGCACCGGCATGCCGACCGTCTCGGCAAGCGCCCGGATCGCCTCGGGATAGGCGAGCCCGGAATACTCCATGAGGAAGCCGATCGCGTTGCCGTGCGCCCCGCAGCCGAAGCAGTGGTAGAACTGCTTGGACGGGCTCACCGTGAACGACGGCGTCTTCTCGTTGTGGAACGGGCAACAGGCGGTGTAGTTGGCTCCCGCCTTCTTGAGCTTCACGTAGCGGTCGACCACGTCGACGATGTCGACGCGCCCGAGCAGGGACTGGATGAACTCCTGCGGGATCATGCGGGAATTATTATCCCGCGAGCCTCGCCTTGACGAGCGCCGAGACCTTGCCCATGTCGGCGCGGCCGGCGAGCCTGGGCTTGAGCATGCCCATGACCTTGCCCATGTCGGCGGCCGACTTCGCACCCGCGGCCGCGATGGCCTCGCCCACGGCCGCCTCGATCTCCGGCGCGGACATCTGCTTCGGCAGGTAGGCCTCGATCACCGAGATCTCGTACTTCTCCTTGTCGGCGAGGTCCTGGCGCGCGGCCTTTTCGTACTGGTCGATCGAGTCCTTGCGCTGCTTGATCATCTTCTCGACCACGGAGACCACGCCCGCGTCGTCGAGCGTCACGCGCTCGTCCACCTCGCGCTGCTTCACCGCCGCCAGCATCAGGCGCAGGGCGTTCAAGCGCTCCGTCTCGCGGGCCTTCATGGCGGACTTGATGTCTTCGTTGAGTTGGTCGCGTAGTGACATGGGATTCTGGCTCCCGGTTACACCTGGGACAGACCCTGAACCTTGGGGACGGACCCTGGTGTTGCCTTTGCTCGGTTCAGGGTCTGTCCCCGGTGTTCGTCTGTCCCAAAACAACGCGGCGAGCGGGGCGCGGGGCCCGGCTCGCCGCGGATGATCGATCGATGCGGTCCTAGTAGAGCTTGGGCGGCAGCATCTGCGCGCGCATGCGCTTGTAGCGGCGCTTCACGGCGGCCGCGTGCTTGCGCTTGCGCTCGGCGGTGGGCTTCTCGTAGAACTCGCGCGCGCGAAGCTCCGTGAGGAGCCCGGTCTTCTCGACCGCGCGCTTGAAGCGGCGAAGCGCCACGTCGAACGGCTCGTTTTCCTTGACTCGGACGATGGGCATGGGCAGTTGCTTGAAGATTCGGTGCCGGAAAACCACGCATAATATCAGGATTTTGGCTCTCGGGAAAGCTCCCGGGCGCGCCGCGAAGGACTCCCCTGCTCATCCTCGGCATCGAAACCTCCTGCGACGAGACCGGCGTCGCCCTGTACGACACGGACGCCGGTTTGCTGGGAGACGCCCTGCATTCCCAGGTGAAGCTGCACGCGCCCTACGGTGGCGTCGTGCCCGAGCTCGCCTCGCGCGACCACGTGCGGCGCCTGCTGCCGCTGGTGCGCTCGGTGCTGGCCGATTCCCACCGGGACGTCGCCGACCTGGACCTGATCGCCTTCACGCAGGGCCCCGGACTGGGAGGCGCCCTGCTGGTCGGCGCATCCGTGGCGACGGGCATGGGCCTCGCGCTCGGGCGCCCCGTGGTGGGCGTCCATCACCTCGAAGGCCACCTGCTCTCGCCGCTGCTCTCCGAGCCCCGTCCCGACTTCCCCTTCGTCGCGCTGCTGGTTTCGGGCGGGCATACGCAGCTCATGCGCGTGGACGGCGTCGGCCGCTACGCGCTGCTGGGCGAGACGCTCGACGACGCGGCGGGCGAGGCCTTCGACAAGACGGCGACCGTGCTGGGCCTCGACTATCCGGGCGGCCCGGCCCTCGCCCGGCTCGCGCTGCACGGCCATTCCGCGCGTTTCCATCTGCCGCGGCCGATGCTCTCGAGCGGCGACCTGAACTTCAGCTTCAGCGGCCTGAAGACCGCGGTGCTCACCCTCGCGCGAGACCTCGGTGCGCTCGACGACGCGACGCGCGCGGATCTCGCGGCATCGTTCCAGGCCGCGATCGTCGACGTGCTGGCGGCGAAGTGCGTGCAGGCGCTGGAGAACGAATCGCTCGACCGCCTGGTGGTGGCGGGGGGCGTGGGCGCCAACGCGGCGCTGCGGGAGCGGCTCCAGGACGACATGCGAGCGCGAGGCAGCGAGGTGTTCTTCCCGCCGCTGCGGCTATGCACCGACAACGGCGCGATGATCGCCTTCGCCGCGGCGCTCAAGTACCCGACCGCGCGCGCGATCCCGTCGGCGTTCGACGTGCATCCGCGCTGGGATCTCGCCCAGGCGGCGGCCGAAGGTCAGTCGACGCCCTGACGATAGGCGCGCTCGGCCTCCTCCACCTCAAGCTCCGCGCGTTTCACCGCCTCCTCGAGCTCGGTAACCCGCTTCAAATAGTTCTCGCTGTACACCACGGCACCGCACGTGACCGCCTTGGTTTTCGCATTCGTTATGCAGTTCGATCGTGGCGCCATGCCGTGCATGCCGCCCATGCTGGTACTCTGGCCCGGGCCGAACTTTTGCTGAATGACCTGACTCTCATCTTCGCCCGGTGACGCCTCTGCCAACGCGGCCTTCGCGGTCTCGAGCTTTTCCCGCGCGGCATCAAGCCGCGCCTGGAGCGAATCGCGCGTCGCGCGTCGTTGCTCGAGCAAGTCCGGCGCCGGCTTGGCCTTGCCGCTCCCCCGCGCTTCCGCGGCCTCGCTGGGACTGAGGGGCGCCGTTACGTTCCGGTTAGGATCGACCTCGACGCGCGTAACCGGGCCCTAGCGTCCTTGGCGTCCTTCGGAGGGGCATCGGAATAGTGGACCTTGCCGTCCTTGTCGACCCATCTGTAGAACGTCGCCGCGGACGCGCCGCATGCGAACGCAGCAAGTCCGAAAGCGAGGGCGATTCTTCCGGGTAACGTCATCATGGGTCTCCGTCCGTTAGTCGATTCGACCGCGGCGGACTTGTCCGAACACGCACGGTCTCTGTGAACTTCTTCGATAGCCATCCACGGTGCATCCTACGCCGCCGCGCGCGCGCGGCCACAGACCCGACAATGGGCGTCCCGCACCAGCCGCACCTCGTGCCAACGGCTGGCGAGGGCGTCGAAGAGCAGCAGCCGGCCCGCGAGCGTCTCGCCGATGCCGGCCACGAGTTTGATGGCCTCCAGGGCCTGGAAAGTTCCGATGATGCCGGCGAGCGGCGCGAAGATCCCCATCGTGGCGCAGCGCTCTTCCGGCGATTGGGCGTCCTCGGCGAAGAGGCAGTGGTAGCACGGCGCGTCGTCGCGGCGCATGTCGAAGACCGCGACCTGCCCGTCGAAGCGGATCGCCGCGCCGGACACGAGCGGCTTGCGCGCGGCCACGCACGCGCGGTTGAGCGCGTGGCGCGTGGCGAAGTTGTCGGAGCAGTCGAGCACCACGTCGGCGCCGCGCACGAGCTCGGCGATGCGCTCGGCGCCCGCGCGCTCCTCGAGCGGCTCCACGCGGATGTCCGGATTGATCGCGGCGAGCGTGCGCGCCGCCGAGGCGGCCTTCGGCTGGCCGATGGAGTCGGTGCGATGGACCACCTGGCGCTGCAGGTTGGTGAGGTCCACGCGGTCGCCGTCACACACGGTGATGCGCCCGATGCCGCTGGAGGCGAGATAGAGAAGGGCCGATGAGCCGAGGCCGCCCGCGCCGATCACGAGCGCGCGAGCGGCGAGGAGGCGCTCCTGCGCGTCCTCGCCGAACTCGTTCAGCAGAAGGTGCCGGCTGTAGCGAAGTCGCTGGTGGTCGTCCACGCGCGAGCTGTTCGGGCTCCGGCTCCCGGCCGGCCGGCGTTCGCCGTTACTTCGAGTCGGCGACCGCGGCCGTCGCGGTGATCGGCAACCCCTTGAGGTGATTGAGCGCCGCGATGAGCTGCAGGTCGTCCTTCTTGCCGGCCGCTTTCTTCGCGTCCGCGGCGGGCTCCGCCTTCGCGGTGGCGGGCTTCACGCTGAGCGTGGCCGACTTGCCGGCCGCGGGTCCCGCGATGACCTTCTCGGTGGGCTTCGCCTTGGCGGGCCCTTCGGCCTCGCCGCTCTTGTCGTCCTCGACGATGAGGTGGTGCTGCAGGTCCGCCTCGCGCAGGAGCACCTTCTGGTCCGCCGCGTCCTCGACGACGATATCGGGCGAGATGCCCTTGGCCTGGATCGAGCGGCCGCTCGGCGTGAAGTAGCGCGCGGTGGTGAGCTTCACCGCCTGGTTGTTGGGCAGCGGAAGGATGGTCTGCACGGAGCCCTTGCCGAAGGTCTGCGTGCCGAGGATCGTCGCGCGATGGTGGTCCTGGAGCGCACCGGCCACGATCTCCGAGGCGGATGCGGAGGCGCCGTTCACGATCACCACCATGGGCACGGTCTTCACCGCCGCCGGCAGCTTCGCGATGTAGTCCTCCTTGAACGCGCCGCGCACGTAGTTCTCCTTGTTCGCGGTGAGGTGCATCTTCGCGTCCTCGGTGCGCCCATCGGTGTACACGACGAGCGCGTTCTTCGGCAGGAACGCGGAGGACACCGCGACCGCGGAATTGAGCAGCCCGCCCGGATTCATGCGCAGGTCGAGGACGAGGCCCTTGAGCTCGCCGTTCGACTGCTTGTAGAGGTCGTTGATGGCGCTCACCAGGTTCTCGCCGGTGTGCTCCTGGAACTGGGTGATGCGCACCAGCCCGTAGCCGGGCTCCAGCATGCGCGCCTTCACGCTCTTCACCTTGATCACGTCGCGGCGCACGACGAACTCGAGCGGCTGGTCCTCGCCCTTGCGCAGCACCGTGAGCTTCACCTCGGAGCCGGGCTTGCCGCGCATGCGCTTCACCGCGTCGGACAGCGTGATGCCCTTGAGCGAGACCTCGTCCAGCTTGATGATGAGGTCGCCCGCCTTCACGCCCGCCTTGAAGGCCGGCGTGTCCTCGATGGGCGCCACCACCTTCACGAAGCCGTCCTCGGCGCCCACCTCGATGCCGAGGCCGCCGAACTCGCCCTGCGTGCCGACCTGCAGGTCGCGGTACGCGTCCTGGTCGAGGAACGCCGAGTGCGGATCGAGGCCCGTGACCATGCCGTTGATCGCTTCCTTGAGCAGCTTGCGATCGTCGACCGGCTCCACGTAGTCGGTCTTGATGCGGCCGAACACCTCGCTGAAGAGGCGCAGGTCGTCGACCGGCAGCTGCAGCGCCGAGGCCTGGCGATCCGCCATGGCGGAGAAATGGAGGCTGGCCGCGACGCCGAGCGCCGCGCCGAGAGCCACGAGACCGATCTGCTGGAGTTTCTTGCCCATTCCTCGTTCCTTCCTGGAATCCATGCCGCCTAGCGGGCCGTCCACTTCAACGGATCGAAGGGTTTCCCCTCGCGGCGCAACTCGAAGTATAGACCCGAATCCGCGCTGGAACCGGAGGCTCCCACATTGGCCACGGGGTCGCCGGCGCGGACCTTTTCGCCAACCTGGCGCAGCAGGCCCTCGTTGTTAGCGTACAGGCTCATGAAGCCGCCGCCGTGGTCCAAAATCAACAAGTTGCCGAATCCCCGCAGCCAGTCGGCGTAGACCACCAGCCCGTCGGCCACGGCGTGGACTGTTTCACCTGTAACCGCCCGGATGAAGAGCCCTTTCCAGGTGACCCCGGACTCCTCCCGGCGCTCGCCGTAGCGGTTCACGAGCTCGCCCCGCACCGGCAGCCTGAGCTTGCCCTTGAGGCTCGCGAACGGCTTCGACGCGAGCGAGGCGTCGGCCACGCGGTCCACCGCCTCGCCGCGCGGCTTGCCGTCCGGGCGGGGCTTGGCGGCGAGGGCGCGGGCGATCTCGTCGACCAGGCGCGCGAGCCGCGCCTCGTCGTGCTTGAGGCGGCCGATCTCGCGCCGGTTGCGCGCGATCTCGCCGGCCAGCCGCGTCACCACGGCCGCGCGGGCGGCCCGCTCCTTCTCCAGCCGCCGGCTCTCGCGCGCCTGGTCGGCTTCGTTGCCGGCGAGCTCGTCGCGCTGCGCGCTCGCCTCCGTCTGCAGCGCCGCGAGCTCCTCGCCCTTGCGGCGCAGGCCGCCGATGAGGTCGGCGCGGCTGCGCTGGATGTAGCCGTAGTACTGGAGGTGGCGCGCCGCGGTGGCGGCGTCGCGGCCCTCGAGCGCGAGGCGCAGCCGGTCGGGGGCGCCTTGGAGGTATTGCAGGCGCAGCAGCTTGCCGGCGAGGGCCTGCTGCTCGGCGAGCGCCGCGCGCGCCTCGCTTTCACGCTGCTGGATCGCCGCGAGCCGCGCCTCGATCGCGCCGCGGCGCTGGCGCAGCTCGAAGAGCGCGCGGTGCGCCTCGCTCGTCGCCTTGTCGCTCTCGCGCAGCAGGCCCGTGGCCTCGCCGCGCGACTCCTCCGCCGCGGCGAGCGAAGCCTGCAGCTTCTCGATGCGGCTGCGCAGCTCGCGCAGCTGCTGCTCGCTCGCGCGCGCATCCTTCGCCGCCGGGGCGGCGCAGATGCCGCAGGACAGCACCAGCAGGAGGACCGCGCCGATGACGCGCATCGGGCGCGGCGGGGTCATCCGGCCCGCTTCGCCTTGCCCTGGCTCGCCACCGACTGCACCGCCTTCGCCACCGCGTCCGCGTCGCCGAGGTAGCGCCGGCCCGTCGCATGCAAGGCGTCGTCGAACTGGTAGACGAGGGGGATGCCGGTGGGCACGTTCTCGTCCACGATGGCCTCGTCGGACATGGCATCGAAGTACTTGATCAGCGCGCGCAGGCTGTTGCCGTGCGCGGCGACGAGCACGCGCTCGCCCGCGGCCACGCGCGGCGCCACGCGCTCGATCCAGAACGGCACCACGCGCGCGACCGTGTCCTTCAGGCACTCGGTGCGCGGGATCTGCGCGGGCTCGAGCGAGCGATAGCGCGGATCGCGCGACGCGTCGCGCTCGTCGCCGGCGGCGAGCGCGGGCGGCGGCACGTCGTAGCTGCGGCGCCAGAGGAGCACCTGCTTCTCGCCGAATTTCGCCGCGGTCTCCGCCTTGTTGAGGCCCTGGAGCGCGCCGTAGTGGCGCTCGTTCAGGCGCCAGTCCTTCTCCACCGGGATCCAGAGCCGGTCCATCTCCTCGAGCGCGAGATTGAGCGTGCGGATGGCGCGCTTGAGCACCGACGTGAACGCGAAATCGAAGTCGTAGCCCTCGCTCCCCAGGAGGCGCCCGGCCGAGCGCGCTTCCTCGACGCCCTTCGCCGTGAGGTCGACGTCGGTCCACCCGGTGAAGCGATTCTCCTGGTTCCACGCGCTCTCGCCGTGGCGCAATAGCACGATCTGCTTCATGGCTCCAATGTTAGCAAACGATCGACGCGCCCTCGGCGCCTCGCCTACACTGGTGGTTTTTTCGCCCGCGCTCCTTGCAAGACGCCACGCCCCGCTCGGAGTTCATCGCCGGCTGCCGCGAGATGGTCCCGCTGCTGCTCGGCACCGTTCCGTTCGGTTTCGTGACGGGCGTGGCCGCGATCGCGGCCGGCATGAGCGCATTGCAGGGCATCGCGCTCTCGGTGCTCTCGTTCTCGGGCATCGCGCAGCTCGTCGCGAGCCAGCTCATCGCGGTCCATTCCCCCGTGGTGGTGAGCGTGGGCGCCGCGTTCGTCGTGAGCCTGCGGCTGCTCATGTACAGCGCGGCCATCGCGCCGCGCCTCGCCCACCTCGACCGGCGCTGGCGGCTGCTCCTGTCCTACCTGATGACGGACCAGGGCTTCGTCTCGGCCGAGCAGCGCTACGCGCAGCCCGGCAACGCCGAGCATCGGCATTGGCATTTCCTCGGTGCGTCGGTCACCCTGTACGTCTCGTGGCAGGCGGCAGTGGCGATCGGCGTGCTCGCGGGCGCACAGGTGCCCGCGAGCTGGTCGCTCGACTTCGCCGTGGTGCTCACGTTCATCGCGCTGCTGGTGCCTGCGGTGCGCACGCGCGCCGACCTCGCGGCGGCGATCGTCGCCGCGGCGATCTCGCTCGTGGCCGCCGGGCTTCCCTACCGCCTGGCGCTGGTCGTGGCCTCGATCGGAGGTATCGCGGTCGGCCTCGCGCTCGAGGCCTGGAGGAGGCGCCGGTGAGCACGTGGATCGCGATCGCCGGCGTGTCGCTCTCGACCTTCCTGCTGCGCGCGTCGTTCATCGTGTTCGTCGATCCGCACCGCTTTCCGCACTGGTTCCGGCAGGCGCTCAAGTTCGTGCCGCCCTCGGTGCTCGCGGCGATCGTGATGCCCGGCCTCGTGATGGACAGCGGCGCGGCCGATTTCTCTGCCTCCAACCCGCGCCTGGTGGCCGGGCTCGTGGCGATCGTGGCCAGCTTCCACGTGCGCAACGCGATGGCTGCGATCGCCAGCGGCATGGCGACGCTGTGGGCGCTGCAATGGGCGCTCGAGCGTCTCGCCTGAGGCGGAATCGGGCGCCGCGTCTGCTAAAATCGTCCCTTTTTCGAGCCGCAAAGCCGTCCGGGCACCGCAGTGGGCGAATTCATCATCCAGAACCTCTGGCTCGTCGTGCTCTTCGTGGGCAGCGGCGTGGTGCTCGCGTGGCCCGAGATCGCCCGGCTCATCGGCGCGAGCAACGAAATCGGCACGCTGGAGGCCACGCGCCTCATGAACCAGCCCACGACCCTCGTGCTCGACGTGCGCGAAGGCGAGGAATTCGCCTCGGGGCACCTGCCGCGCGCGCGCCACATCCCGTTGAAGGAGCTGCCCAAGCGCCTCGACGAGATCGGCAAGTACAAGGAGCGGGCCGTGATCGTGACGTGCCGGTCGGGACCGCGCGCCGGCTCCGCCTGCCGCGTGCTGAAACGGGCCGGCTTCACGGCGGTCTACCAGTTGAAGGGCGGCGTGTCGGCCTGGCAGCAGGCGAGCCTGCCGGTGGAGAAATGATGCGATGGCGAAGGTGACCATGTACGCGACGGGCGTGTGCCCGTACTGCCTGATGGCCGAGCGGCTGCTCAAAGCGAAGGGCGTGGCGGACATCGAGAAGATCCGCGTCGACCTCGAGCCCGCGCGCAGGCAGGAAATGATGGAGCGCACGGGGCGACGCACCGTGCCGCAGATCTACGTGGGCGAGCGGCACGTCGGCGGCTACGACGACCTCGCCGCGCTCGACCACGCCGGCGGCCTGGATCCGCTGCTCGCCGCGCCCTGAGGCGGGCACCCCGCACCAACCCGAGAGGAACCCCGATGAGCGAAGCCCAGAGCAACCAGCCCGTGTTCTCGATCGAGAAGGTCTACGTGAAGGACCTCTCGCTGGAGATCCCGAACGCGCCGCAGTCGTTCCTCGAGCGCGAGGCGCCCACGGTGGACATCCAGCTGCACCACAACTCGACGGGCGTCGAGGACGGGGTGTTCCAGACGGTGCTCACGGTGACGGTCACCGCGAAGGTGAAGGACAAGACGCTCTTCCTCGTGGAAGCCGCCCAGGCCGGGATCTTCGTCGTGCGCAACGTCCCCGCTCCGGAGCTGGAGGCGGTGCTCGGCATCGCGTGCCCCAACATCCTCTTCCCGTACGTGCGCGAGGTGGTCTCCGACGTCGTCACGCGCGCGGGCTTCCCGCCCGTGGTGCTCTCGCCGGTCAACTTCGAGGCGATCTACCAGGCGCAGCGCGAGCCGCAGCCGTCGGCGGAGCCGGCCGTGCAGATCATCACGCCGGGCGTCTCGCACTAAAGGCCGTGAAAGCCGTCGCCGCCGCCGCGCTGCTCGCCCTCGCGAGCGCGGCCGCATCGGGCGCCGATTACCGCTCGCTCGGCGACAAGCCGGCGATCCTCTACGACGCGCCCTCGACCAAGGCCGACCGCCTGTTCGTCGCGACGCGCTACTACCCGTTCGAGGTGCTGGTGAAGCTCGACCAGTGGACGAAGGTGCGCGACACGAACGGCGAGGTGGGCTGGATCGAGAACTCCGCGCTCGGTGACCGCAACATGGTCGTGGTCACCGTGCCGCTCGCCGACGTGCGCGCCGCCCCGGATCCGCAATCGCCGCTCGTCTTCGAGGCGTACAAGCAGGTGCTGCTCGAAGCGCTCGAGGCGCCCGCGAACGGCTGGGTGAAGGTGCGCCATCGCGACGGCCAGGAAGGCTACATCCGCACGTCCCACGTCTGGGGCGCCTGAAGGCCCATGAGAATCGCGGTCCTCGGCGCGGGTGCCTGGGGCACCTCGTTGGCCGTGGCGCTGTGCGCGCGTCATCGGACGGTGCTCTGGACGCGCAGCGCGGCGCAGCTCGCGGAGCTCGCGGCCACGCGCACGAGCGCCTACCTGCCCGGCATCCCGATTCCCGGGACGGTCGCGCTCACCGATGACCTGGGCGCCGCGGCGCGCGATGCCGAGCTGCTGATCGCCGTCACGCCCACGGCGGGATTGCGCGATGCGGCGCGCGGGCTTCCCGCCGAGCCCGGTGAGCGCGGCCTCCTCTGGGCGTGCAAGGGCTTCGAGCTCGCGACCTCCCGCCTGCCGCACGAGATCGTGGCCGAGGCGCTGCCGCGCTGGCCGCGCGTGGGGGCGCTCTCGGGACCGAGCTTCGCCCTCGAGGTCGCGCGCGGCTTGCCCGCCGCGCTCACCGTCGCCTCGCGCGACATCGCGTTCGCGCGCCACGTCGCGGCGCAGCTGCACCATCCTCCCCTGCGCATCTATTCCAGCGGCGACGTGATCGGCGTGGAGATGGGAGGAGCGCTCAAGAACATCATGGCGATCGCGGCCGGGATCTGCGACGGCCTCGGTCTCGGCGCGAACGCACGCGCCGCGCTCATCACGCGCGGGCTGGCGGAGATGGCGCGGCTGGGCGTGCGCATGGGCGGGGAGCCCGACACCTTCATGGGGCTCACCGGACTGGGCGACCTGGTGCTTACCGCCACCGGCGACCTCTCGCGCAACCGCACGGTCGGCATGCGCATCGCGGCCGGCGTGCCGGTCGATCGCATCCTCGCCGAGCTGGGGCACGTGGCCGAGGGCGTTTCCTCGGCGCGCGCGGCGCGCGAGCTCGCGAAGCGCCACGGCGTGGACATGCCCATCACCGAGGCGGTCTGCGCCGTCCTCTTCGAGGGCCGCGCCCCCGTGGCCGCGGTGGAAGGCCTGCTCTCCCGGGAAACCCGCTCGGAATAGGCCCATTCCGCTCCCGGGACGGCGCTTAAGTCGCCGAGTTGTGATCTATCTCAGTATCCCGTCCGCGCCGCTTCCTAGAATGGGTCGAGGGCAGTGATTTCTCTTTTGATATCAATCAATTAACAAACGTCAATTTCAGACAGAAAGAACGGCCATGAAAACCCGCCTGACTATCCTCGCGCTGGCGCTCGGAGGTTGCCTCGGAATCACCTACGCCGAAGCCGCGAGCACCACGCACCAGTTGAACGTATCCGCGACGGTCCACGGCAGCTGCAAGTTCAGCGGACCCGGACCCAGCACGCTCACCATCGCCAACAGCGGCGCGGTGATCGATCCCTCGCTCGCGACGGACGCGACGGGCACGGTGAACATCCCGTTCAAATGCACCAAGGGCACGGCCTCGTCCATCACCAGCGACAACGGCCTGCACGCCTCCGGCACGACGAAGCGCGTCGCTTCCGGCGCCGAGCTGATGCCGTATGCCCTGGCATACACGGGCGATGTGCAGGCCGGCACCGGCTTCTCCTCGGGCGTCGCGGACCTCACCTTGGGCGTGACGGGCACGATCGTCTTCGCCGACCACCAGAACGCCGTGGCCGGGGCCTACACCGACACGGTCGTCCTCACGATCTCTCCGTGAACGGTCGCGCTGCGCGCTCCGCGCTTCCTGCGAGGCGCGCGCGGCGCTTCGGGAGAACCCGACCCCCGTGCAGTCCCTCCCCGGAAAGTTCGCCATGCGCATGGCGGTGGCGGCGCTCGCCGCCACCGGCCCGTGCCTCGGCGCCGGCGCCATGACGCTTTCCGTGGGCGCCACCATCCTCTCCACGAGCAACTGCAAGTTCACGAACCGCGGTCCGACGGCGCTCCCGTTCGGCGTGATCGATCCGTCTTCCACGGGCAACGTGACGCACAACGCCCTCGTCGGCTTCCGCTGCTCGGGCGCCGCCGGCACCGCCGTGTATTCCGTGACCTCGAACGACGGGCTCCACGAAACCGCGCCCGGCGCGAACCGCATGCAGCACACCGCCAATGCGTCGCTCTTCCTGCGCTACTCGCTGAACACGCCGATATCCGGATCGGTGCCGAAGAACAGCGACGCGACGCTGACCGTCACGGGGACCGTCGCCGCCATCGACTTCCAGGACGCGGTGGCGGGCGACTACGCCGACACCGTGGTCCTCTCCATCGCGCCATGAGCCGCCCATCCTCCATGAAAACCACCGCGCTTCGTGCCCTCCTCGCCCTCGCGTTCGCCGCCGCCCTCCTCGCCTGCGCCGAGGCGCGCGCCGCGGCCTTCGGCGTGAGCCCGATCCGCGTCGACCTCGATGCCTCCTCGCGCAGCGGGCTCATCACCGTCACGAACGACGAGGACCGGCGGTTGCGCTTCCAGGTGAAGCTGCGGCGCTGGACGCAGGACGCGGCCGGCGTCGACCAGTACGCCGACAGCGACGACCTGCTCTATTTCCCGCAGATCCTCACGCTCGAGCCGAAGGAGAAGCGCGTCGTGCGCATCGGCTTGCGCTCGACGCCCGTGGCGCCCGAAGCCGCCTATCGCCTGTACGTCGAGGAAATGCCGGACCTGTCAGCGGCGCAGACCCAGGGGACGCAGGTGAACATCCGGCTGCGCTTCGGCGTGCCGGTCTTCGTCACCGGCGCCAAGGGCGAGCCGCGCACGGAGCTCACGGCGATCGGCATGGGCAAGGGAAGGATCGATCTCGGCGTGCGCAACAGCGGCGAGCGCCACGTGCGCATCGACGAGATCGTCGCGCGATCTTCCGGGCACGAGATCGGAAAGGTAGCCGGCTGGTACGTGTTCCCCGGTGCGAACCGCCCGTTCTCGATCCCCGTCGCGCGCGAGGCATGCCCGTCGACCGGCACCATCGAGATCGTCACCGTCACCGACGGGCGCGAGGCGCGTGCCGTCGCCGAGCCGGCATCCGCCCTGTGCGCGCCATGACGTGGGCCCGTTTCGCGCATGCACCGTCGCGCTGGCCCTCGCCGTCGCGCCCGTCGCGCGGGGCCAGTCGCTGCAGATGAGCGTGGAACCCGCCGCGCGGCCTGCGGCCGCGGCCTCCGCGACCGACGCGCCGCGCGCCGGCATCGTGCTGCGGCTTTCCCCGACGCTCAGCCGTACCGGCGAGCGCGCGCCCGGCACGCCGTCGCGCTTTCCGCGCGCGACGACGCCCCTCGTGGCAGCGGTCACAGTCAACGCCGTCGCGCGCGGCGACAAGTTCGTGCGCATGTCCGAGGCGCGCGAGTTCCTGCTGAAGAGCGAGGATTTCCTCGAGCTGCAACCGCTGCCGCCCGGCGTGCCGACCTACGACATAGACGACGAGGTGTACGTCTCGCTGGCGGACGTGCCCGACGCGCGGGTGTCGTTCGACGAAGCCGAGCTGGCGATCGACGTGCGCCTTCCCGCGGCGAGCTTTCCGCGCCAGGTGCACGATCTCGGCAGCTCCACCCAGCCGGTGGACGTGACGCAGTCGCCCGCGAGCTTCCTGCTCAACTACCGCCTGGGCTATGCGGGCGCGCAAGGCCAATCCGGGGGCACGCTGAGCCTCGTCACCGAAGCCGCGCTCGCGGCGGGCGGATGGCTGCTGCGCGACCAGTCGTCGCAATCGCGCACGGAGCACGACACGACGTCGCTGCGCCTCGAGACGCAGGCGATCCGCGACGATCGCGCGAACCTGCGCCGCCTCACGCTGGGCGACGCCGTCACGCCCGCGGTCGCGCTCGGCTCCACGGTCCAGCTCGGCGGCATCACCTTCGCCAAGGCGTACCAGCTCGCGCCCTCGTACGTGCCGCAACCGGTGCTCGGCTTCCGCGGCGTCGCGGACCTCCCCTCGGAAGTGGACCTCTACGTCGGCGGCGTGCTGATATCGCGGCAACGCGTGGCTCCCGGCCCGTACGAGCTGGAGAACTTCCACTACAACGCGGGACGGCGCGACGTCCGGGTCGTGGTGCGCGACATCTTCGGCCGCGAGACCAGCGTCGACTACCCGTTCTACTTCTCCACCGAGGGCCTCGCCGCCGGGCTGCACGACTACAGCTACCAGGCCGGCTGGCTGCGCGAGGGATTCGGCACGTCCGACGACCGCTACGGCCCGGCCGCGTTCTCCGCATTCCATCGCTACGGATTCGACGACCACTGGACCGCGGGCCTGCGCGCCGAGGCCATGTCCGCGCGGGCGAACGCCGGCCCCGATGTCTTCTATCGCAGCGACCGCTTCGGATCGCTCGCAGTCCATGCCGCCTTCAGCCGCGATCGCGATACGGCGCGCAGCGGCCACGCGCTGTCGTTCGGCCATTCGTTCCAGGCCGGCGAATTCACGAGCCAGCTCACCTACCAGGCCTACTCCGACGGCTATTCGCCGCTGCGCGCGGGCGCCGCCCCGACGCTGCCGCGGCGCGATTTCAACGTGGTGCTCGGCTACGCGCGGCCGCAATGGGGCTCGTTCAACGTCGGATACCAGGATCTCGACACGCCCGACCAGCCGCTCACGCGCGCGGTGGCGTTCTCGTGGTCACGGCCCTTCCTCGAGCGGTTCAGCGTGCTCGCGACCGTGCGCCGGCTGCTGGACGGTGGCGGATACGAAACGTTCCTCTCGCTCCAGTACCGGCCGCGCGCCGACACGACGGCGAGCTTCGCCCACCTGCGCGATGCGAAAGGCGCGCAAAGCGATTCCGTGCAGGTGAGCAACGAGCAGCCGCGCGGCGAAGGCTGGGCGTACTCCGTCGCCGCGCAACGCGACACGAGCGACGCGGGCAGCGGCCACTCGGTCACGCCGCGGCTCGAATACCAGGGCCGCCACGGCGTGATCGCCGCCGAGGCGACGTCGCTCGCGTCGCCCGGCGCGCGCGTCGCCAACCTGTATTCGCTCTCGTGGGCCGGCGCGCTGGTAGCGCTCGACGGCAACGTCGCGGCGAGCCGTCCGATCGTCGACAGCTTCGCCATCGTGAAGCTCGACCCGCCGCTCGACGGCGTTCGCGTCTACGCGAACGGCCAGGAAGTCGGCCGCACCGACGCGCGCGGCCGCATCCTGCTGCCCGAGATCGCCTCGTACGCGACGAGCTTCGCGTCCATCAACGACAAGGACGTGCCGATCGACCATTCGATCGACCAGGCGGGCAAGAGCTTCTCGCCCTCGTACCGCAGCGGAACGCTCGTGCCGTTCGCGGTCACGCGCATCCGCAGCGTCGTGGGCACCCTCGCCTATTCGCGCGGCGGATCGCGCATGCCGCTCGAATACCGCCTCGCCACGGTGCTCGCCGGCGGCCGCCCGGTGGAGCTGCCCACGGCGCGCGACGGCGAGTTCTATGTCGAAGGGCTTCCCCCGGGACGCCTCGCGGCCACGGTCGACATCGACGGCACGCCGTGCGAATTCACGCTCGACGTGCCGGTCTCGGAAGAATCCATCATCCACCTCGGCGAGATATTCACCTGCGATGTCATACATTGAACGATTGGCGGTTCTCACGATCGCGCTGGCCGCGCCGGTTCCCGCCGCCGCGTCCATCGCATGCACCGGCCTCGGCGCGTCGCTCAGCGCCGGCGAGTACGAGGCCAACAGCACGACTCCCGTCGACGCGAGCGTCTTCTTCAGCGTGAGTTGCGTGCGGCATGGCGGCCCCTCGAAGGCCACGGTGACGGTCGCGCTGGGCCCGAGCGCCAACTCGGGAGGCATCGCCCGGCGCAGCATGCGCCGCACCGGCGGGGACGACCTTCTCGGCTACAACCTCTACCTCGACCCGGCCCGGCTGCGGGTGTGGGGAGACACGCCCGGCAGCAACACGATGAGCGGCACCATCGCGCTTCCGAACGACTCCGCGGGCGTGGTCACGTTCACGATCTTCAGCCGCATCGACGCGCTGCAGGACGTGAGGCCCGGCTCGTATTCGGACAGCGTGAACATCAACGTCGATTTCTGAACGGCCCGCCGCGCCGGGAAAAAGCTCGCCGGGGGTATCCACGAGAGGGGCGATCGTTAATAATGCGCCATCGTGCCAACGCCGGAGCCGGGGATCTCGCGACTCTTGCCGCGACAGGGCGCCCTGATCGCCGGGGCGTTGTTCGCGATTCTCGCCGTCGCAGCTCCCTTCGCGGCAGCCGTCTCCCCCGAACACCAGGCAGTCCTCGACGCGCGCGCGCGCATGACGCGCGAAGCCCGCGTCACCGGCGTGTGGATCGTCGCGCCGGGCGAGCGCCTGCAGCTCATCGCGCGCCAGTTCCTGCCGAAGGATGGCGCCGCCCAGAACCGGCTGCGCGACTACCTGTTCGAGCACAATCCGCACGCGTTCTTCAAGGGGGATCCCGACCGGCTGATCCCCGGAGCGCGGCTCGAGCTTCCGCCCGAGATGGTGGCCAAGGGAGCGCCGCCGCCCGCGCCGAAGACGTCCGCCGCCGCACAGCAAGGCGGCGCCGCCGCGCCGCCCGCCGCCGCGCCCGCGCCATCCCCGCCCACCGCGGTGCCCGCGCCGGAATTCGCGGTGGGCGCGCCGGTGCAGGCGAAGCACGCGGCGCCGGAACCGAAACCCTACGTGGACCAGCTCATCGAAGGCGGCGCGGCGGAATCCGAGGCCGCGATCGCGGCCGACGAGGCGGCCCTGGCGCCGGGACAACGCTATTTCTCCGCCGAGTACCGCATGGAAGCGCGCTATCCGCCGACGGGCGGCCATGGGATCGAGCAGGGCGTGGACCTGGCGCTGCGCCGCGAGACGCTCAACTACGGCGATTTCTACCTCGAGGGCGCGTTGCGCGACACGACGCTCCCGCCCGGCGAGAGCGACATCACCCGGCGCAACGGCGGGCGCTTCACGCTCTACCAGGAGCGTTTCCCGCTGGTCCAGGGCTGGCTCGCCGACTCGGCGTTCGGCGTGGTGCGCACGCCGCCGAGCGCGCTGGTGAATTCGTCGTACCGCATCTTCCTGCCCACGTCGCTGATGGCGGGCGCCAGCACGGTCGTCTCGGACGGAAAGCAGGACATGTTGATGTACGCCGGGCATGTCGGCCGCCTGGAGGGCTCCGCGATCCAGACCTTCGATCCCACCTCCGGCAACCTCGCGGGACTCGGCTACACGCGCCGCGTCGGGCCCTGGACCTTCGGCGGCCAGGCGATCGGCCTGCGCGGCAACTCGCAGGTTCCCGACCACGAGGCGGCCACCCTGGCGGCCGAGTACGGCTCGTTCGGTGCGCTCGTGCACAACAAGGCGCAGCTCGTCGCCGACAACGACGCGAACATCGGCGCCTGGTTCGACGGCGACATGACGAGCGGGCGGCTGCGCCATCGCTTCGGGGTGTACAACCTCGACCCGGACCTCAAGTGGGGCGACGGATCTCTCGCCAACGACCAGCGCGGCGCGTACTGGCGCGGCGACTACCACATGCTGCGCTACACGGTGTCGGGCGGACTGGAAGCGGCGCAAACCAACATCCGCGACGACCCCTCGAAGGCGGCCACGCGCTCGGGTACCGGCTACGGGACGTTCTCGCTGCGCATCGACCGCGACCTCACCGTCGGCGCGGGCCTCACGTACCAGGGAACGCGCAACCGCTTCACCACGTCGCCGCGCGGCTCCTCCCTTTCGGCGACCGCCTATGCGTCGTGGAACAATCCGCTCGGCCTGAGCCGCTTCGATTTCACGTCGTTCCGGGGCACGGCGACCGGCGTTCCCGACAACACCATCGACACCCTTTCGTGGAGCCAGGACTGGCCCGCGGCCGAGTTCGTGAGCTTGACCTCGACCATGACCTTCGCCCGCGAAAACTCGCTCGGCGCCCGCACCGATCGCACGACCCTGGGCCTGTCCGCGCACGGAACGGTGTTGAGCGAAGGATTGTGGGACGCGGGCGTGGTCTACGGGCGCATCGACGGCCCGAACGGCGTGAGCGACAACGTGAACGTGAGCGGGACCGCGAGCTGGCCGTTCGCGCGCAATTGGGCGGCGCTCGCCCAGCTGAGCGTCAACACCTTCGACGTGCTCCCGGCGATCCCGGGCACCGACGTGGCGACGGCGACGGTGCTGCACGACAAACGCGTGCTGCTCGGCGTGCGCTACGAAGAGAGCTCGGGCACTCCGTACCAGTCGCTGGGCCTGCGGGGCGGCGCGGGCAGCGGCCGCCTCACGGGCGTCGTGTTCTTCGACGAGAACGGCGACGGCATCCGCCAGCCGACGGAGCGCGGCGCGCCCAACGTGACGATCTACCTCGACGGGCGCTTTCCCGCGACGACCGATGCGCAGGGGCGCTTCTCGTTCGCGGTGGTCACTCCCGGCAGCCACGGGTTGCGCATCCTGAACGAGGCGCTTCCCTTGCCATGGTCCCTCGACGACGACCGCCCGCTGGTGGCGAACGTGCCCCTGCGCGGCGACGTCGACGTCGACATCCCGCTCAAGAAGATCCGGCCTTGAGCGGCGCGGTCGCGGTGAGGGTGGAATCGATGTTCTGCTTGCCGCCGTCCCATTCGATGGTGCCCCTCAGGCGCAGCGGGTAGCGGATCTCCGGCGCCTTCTTGTCGGGACCTTCCTGCGCCCAGAGCGCGACGGCGCGCGTCTCGCCGGGCAGGATCGGGAACGGCGAGACGACGAACTCGAACGACTTGCCCGAGGCGTCGCGGCCCTCCAGCACGCCCTCGGGACGGCCGTGCGACGTGCCGGCGTTGTGGAACGTGGCCGCGGGCGTGAGGCGGCCGTTGAAGTCCTTCAGGCTCACCTCGCGCAGCTCCAGCTTCGGCACGACCTCGCCCACGGCCACGTACACGATCACGCCGATACGTCCCTGCAGCGGGAACTGGATGTTGCCGGCGGTGATCTCGGGCATGCTCTCCGCCGCCTTCTCGATCATGATGGAGAAACGGCATTCCTGCGCGGGCGCATCCGGCGGAACGTGGACCTCGAAGCGGAACTTGCGCACGCCGCGCGGCTGCATCTGCACCGTGCGCCGCTCGACGCGCACCCACGGCCGGCAGCTGCCCTGTTGCAGCGGCTCGGCGAACTCGACACCGCCCTTCTCGTTCAGGCGCCAGTCGGCGGTGGAGACGGCAAACGTGTCGGCAACCGACGTGTCGTTGCCGATCTCGAGCACCTGGTGGATCACGTCGCCCGGCTTGGCCTTGAGCTCGAAGCGCGGCGGGCTCACGAGCCCGGCGAAGGGCGAGACATCGGAGGCTGCGAAAAGCGCGGCGAGCGCCGCGAAGGCGAAGCGGCTACGGCGCCACAAGGTCGATTTCGAAAATCGGGTCGAACTCAATGCCCCGCTCCGAGGTTCGCGCGTCGAGGAAGATCCGGAAGTCGAAGAAATCGGTCATCACGGACTGGGTAATCTTACCTCGATAGACCAGCGCCCGGTTCCCCGGAACCACCGAGCCCGGCGAGAAGAGACCGCGCGTGGTCCACTCCACCCGCATCGCGGTGGGGATCCTGAGGCCGCTCACGTGCTGCGGAATGGACAGGTAGATCTCCGCGTTCTTGCCCACGTACGGCGCGGTGCGGAGCCGGAATTCCATCGCCCTCACTTCGGCGACGAGCGCATTCAGCTGGTCCGGGTTCCAGTCGCCGGTGCCGTCGTTCAGCCAGCGCGTGGTGGTCTCGATGCGCTGGCGCGGCGAGAGCGAGTCGTCCAGTCGCGTGGAGCCCACGGCCGCGGTGCAGGCGGCGATCCCAGCGGCGAGAAGCAGCGCCCGGCGCATCACGGCATCGCGAGGGTGTAGGTCACCCGTCCGGTGTACGTGCCCGCCGATACGATGCTCTGGTTGAGGTAGCTGAATTGCGCGCACACGCACGCGCGGCGCGACGTGTTGAACGTGATCAGCGACTGGCCGGCGGCGCCGCTGAAGGTGCCCGACGGAATCGTCACGGGGGCGTTCAGGCAGCCGCTGCCGCCGCCGCCGGGCGTCGTCGAGCTCCAGGACACCTGCGAAAAGGGGATCGTGAAGCTCCCCGTGGTGAGCGGCGTCGAGGAATCGACCGTGAGCGTCGCCGTGCGAGGGGTTGCGTTGGTGGACCGCGCCTGGGCGTCGATCAGCACCGTGTTGGCGGGACACGTGGGACTGGCCGGCGTCACGTTGGTGCTGGCGACCGCGACCCCGTTGCCGACGTTGCCCCCCGGCACGCTGAAGTTCACCTGGTTGATCGTGGCCGCGGTGCTGCCGATCTGGAGGATCAGCCGGCCGCCGCCGTTGCCGATCACGACGGTCGCGGCGTGCGCGCCGCACGCCGCGAGGGCGGCGCCGGCAAGGATGAGTTGCGCTTTCTTCATGGCGATGAAAAAGGCCGGGGCGCTCGCGCTGCCCCGGCCTTAGCTCATGCTTCGCCGAGCCAGCGATTACGGCATGGAGGCAGTATACGTGACGCGGCCGCCTTTCGCGCTCGTACCGTAGGTACCGGCCGAGGGGATCGTCGTGTTCGCGTACGCGTAGGTCCACACCGCGGAGCGGTTCGTCACGTTGCCGGCGTTCAGGACCGGCGTGCTGGTGTTGCCGCCCGCGTTCGAAAGGACCGGACGCTGCAGGTTCACCGCGTCGCTCGAGTTCGTGGTGATCTCGCTGTAGGCGATCGCCGCGCCGGCGAGGGTGGCGTGCTGAAGACCGGTGCCCGTGCCGTTGTTCGATTCCGTGATCGTGATCTGGCCGCCGTTGCCGATGACCGACACGTTGGCCGCCGAGCCGCCGCCCGCATCGCCGCCCGTGCCCGCGACCGGGACCGAGTTGCCGACGCTCGCCGCCGCCGGGGTGAACGTGATCTGGTCGATCGTGGCACCCACGGTACCGACGCGGAACGTCAGGAAGCGCGGGATCACGATCGAGAAGTCGAGGTGCGCGGGAGCGCTCAGCGCGCCGGCACCGGTGACCGTGGTCGATTCCGCGTTGGCGGGAAGCGCTGCGGCCAGGGTGGCACCCAGACTCACGGCCAGCGCGGCTTTCAGGATCTTCGTATTCGTTTTCATGGTGTCTCTCCGTCTCTAGGGTTTAGTCGGGATGCGGCCCAATCGGCCTGTTGCATGGCTCGCATTAGGCGCCGTCCCGATCCCCGAAGCTGTGACACCGTGCACAGAAACCGCTGTTTTGACTCGGTTTTTGGCCGATTCCTGGTTTCAGCGGTAATCGCCCTGTAACTTTCGACCGTTCGTTCGCCGAACGCGACCGCCCATCACCCGCCCTCAGGCGCCCCCGGCGAAGCCGTGCTGGCGCCACGCTTCATAGACCACGACGGCCACCGCATTCGAGAGGTTGAGGCTGCGATTGCCGGCCCGCATGGGCAGGCGCAGGCGGCGATCCTCGGGAAACTCGGCCAGCACGTCCTCGGGCAGGCCTTCCGCCTCGGCGCCGAACACGAAGGCGTCGTCCGGGGCGTATGCAGGCTGGGTGTAGGGCACGGCACCCTTCGCCGACACGGCGAACAGGCGGCGCCCCGCGAGGGCCCCGCGACACGCCTCCCAGCTTCGATGCACCACCACGGTCGCCAGCTCGTGGTAATCGAGGCCGGCCCGGCGCAGCTGGCGATCGTCCATGGAGAACCCGAGCGGCTCCACGAGGTGCAGGCGCGCGCCGGCGTTCGCGCACAGGCGAATGACGTTGCCGGTGTTGGGCGGGATCTCGGGATGGACGAGGACGACGTCGAACATCGCTCAACGCGCCCCCGGCTCGGGCGCCCGAGCCACGGCCCACACGCTCACGTGCCGCGCGCCGCGCGACTTCAGCACGCGCGCGAGCGCATCTGCGGTCGCACCCGTGGTGAGGACGTCATCCACGATCGCCACGTGGCGGTCCTCGAGCGCGAGCCGGCAGTCGAAGGCGTGGCGCAGGTTGGCGTGGCGCTCGCGGCGTCCAAGCCCCGCCTGGGCCGGCGTAGCGCGCACGCGCCGCACGCCGTCGATGTCGAGGCGTGCGCCGAGGCGCGGCGCAAGATGGCGCGCCACCTCGAGCGCCTGGTTGAAGCCGCGTTCCCGCAGGCGGTCACGCGAGAGCGGCGGGGCCACGAGCAGGTCGGGGCGTGCCGAGCCCGCCACGCGTTCCGCGAGCCGCTCCGCGAGCCAGCGTCCCACCGCGAGGTCGCCCGCGTACTTGAAGCGCCGGATCAGCCGGTCCACCGGGAAGCGGTATTCGAAGCGCGCGACGGCATCGTCGAAAGCGAACGGATGCGACCGGCAACCCCCACACGTTCCATCGGTCGCGAGAGGCAGCGCACAGTTCCGGCACGAGGCGCCAGAGCCCGGCAACTCCGCGGCACAGCCTTCACAAACGAGAGCGGCACCGGAAGGCGCGAGGCACAGCACGCAATCCTGGCCCCAGGCGTGCGCTGAAAGAGTGGGCAACTGCAAGGCCGGAGCCGAGAAGAAACTTGACATCTATGAAATAAATGCGAATTATCAGGGCCTTGCACGAGGAACCCATGGATACTGCCGTCGTCGCCCCGCCCGCCTCCGCCCGATCCACCGATCCGCAATTCGAGCAGCTGCGCGCCCGTGCGCTCGAGCTCTACGCGCTTCCCTTCAACGATCTGTTGTTCCAGGCGCATACCGCGCACCGCGAGCATTTCGATCCGCGGCGAATCCAGCGCTCGACGTTGTTGTCGATCAAGACGGGCGGATGCCCGGAGGACTGCGGCTACTGTCCGCAAGCGGCACGCTATCACACGGGTGTCGAGAACGAAGCGCTGCTCGCGCTGGGCGAGGTGCTCGAGAGCGCGCGCAACGCGAAGGCCCACGGGGCGACGCGTTTCTGCATGGGTGCCGCGTGGCGCGGCCCCAAGGCGCGCGATCTCGCGCCGGTGCTCGAGATGGTGCGCGGCGTGAAGGCGCTGGGGCTCGAGACCTGCTGCACGCTCGGCATGCTGCGCGAAGGCCAGGCGGAAGAGCTGCGCAAAGCGGGGCTCGACTACTACAACCACAACCTCGACACCGCGCCCGAGTTCTACGGCAACGTGATCACCACGCGCACCTACCATGACCGCCTGGAGACGCTCGAGCGCGTGCGCTCGGCGGGACTCAAGGTGTGTTGCGGCGGAATCGTCGGCCTCGGCGAATCGCGCGAGGGACGCGCGGGCCTGCTCGCGCAGCTCGCGAGCCTCGACCCGCAACCCGAGTCGGTGCCCATCAACGACCTCGTCCAGGTCGAAGGAACGCCGCTCGAGGGCACCGAGAAGCTGCCGTGGATCGAGTTCGTGCGCACCATCGCGGTCGCGCGCATCCTCCTTCCGGGGAGCTTCGTGCGGCTGTCGGCCGGGCGCGCCGCGATGAGCGACGCGGTGCAGGCGCTGTGCTTCTTCGCCGGCGCCAACTCCATCTTCTACGGCGAGAAGCTCCTCACCACGGGCAACCCCGACGTCGCGCGCGACGACGCGCTGCTCGCGGCCCTCGGCCTCGAGCCGGCCTGAGGCGCGCGTGGCGGCACGGGCGCAACGGCTCGCCGAGGGCCTCGCCGCGCTCGATCGCGACGACTTGCGGCGGCGCCGGCGCATCGTCGATTCGCCGCAGGGCACGCGCGTGCGCGTGGACGGCCGCGAGCTGGCCAACTTCTCGAGCAACGATTACCTGGGCCTGGCGAACGACCCTGCGCTGATCGAAGCGGCCGCACGCAGCCTCTCGACCTTCGGCCTCGGCTCGGGCGCCTCGCCGCTGGTGAGCGGCCATTCGCGCGCGCACGAGGAAGCGGAGGAGCGGTTCGCGGCGTTCTGCGCTCTGCCGCGCGCGCTCATGTTCGGCAGCGGATACGCCGCCAACATCGGCATCCTCACCGTGCTCGGTGGCCTGGACGCGGAGATCTTCGGCGACCGGCTGAACCACGCGTGCCTGCACGACGGCGCGCGCCTGTCGCGCTCGACCTACACGCGTTACGCGCATCTCGACATGGGCGAGCTCGGTCGCGCGCTCGCCGTCTCCCGCGCCGCGGTCCGGATCGTGGCGACGGACGCGGTGTTCAGCATGGACGGCGATCTCGCGCCGTTGCCGGCGCTGCTGGCGCTTTGCGAGCGCCACGACGCATGGCTCGTGATCGACGATGCTCACGGCATCGGCGTCCTCGGCGCGCGCGGCCGCGGAAGCCTCGAGCATTTCGGCATCGCCTCGCCGCGCATCGTCTACATGGCCACGCTCGGAAAGGCGCTCGGCGGCTACGGCGCGTTCGTGGCCGGACATGCCGACACCATCGAATGGTTGCTGCAACGCGCGCGCACGTACATCTTCTCCACGGCGCTGCCGCCGATGATGGCCGCGGCCGCCAGCGCCGCGCTCGACCGCATCGACCGCGATCCGGCGCTCCCCGCGCGCCTTCGCGCGCGCATCGCGGAGTTCCGCGCCGCGTGCGCGCGGCTCGGCGTCACGGTCCTGCCGTCGGAAACGGCGATCCAGCCGATCGTCGTGGGCGCCGCGGCCCGTGCGCTCGAGGTCTCGGCCCGGCTCCTCGAGCGCGGCTTCCTCGTGCCGGCCATCCGCCCGCCCACGGTACCCCCGGGGACTTCGCGCTTGCGCATCTCGCTGAGCGCGTCCCACGAGCCGGGCGACGTGGAACGACTCGCACGGGCGCTGGCCGAATGCCTCGCCTGAAGACGCTGCGCCACGATGGCTGAGGCGGCCGGTCCCGACAAGCGGGCCGCGCGCCGCTCGTTCGGGCGCGCGGCGCAGGCCTACGATCGCCACGCGGTGCTGCAGCGCGAGGTCGGATCGCGCCTGCTGCATCACCTGGAGCCGATCCGCATCGAGCCGCGGCGCGTCATCGACCTCGGATGCGGCACCGGCCTCGCGTTCGGCGCATTGCGCGCGCGCTTTCCCGGCGCGCGTCTCGTCGGCATCGACGCGGCGCTCCCCATGCTGCGCGTGGCGCGGCAGCGCGACCCGTGGTGGCGCCGCGCGCTCGGGCGTTCCGGGGCGCTCCTCGCCTGCGCCGACGCCGAGCACCTGCCGCTCGCGGCGGGCTGCGCGCAGCTCGCGTTCTCCAACCTCATGCTCCAGTGGTGCGACGCCGCGACGGTGTTCGCACAGGCCGCGCGCGTGCTGGAGACCGGCGGGTTGCTGCTCTTTTCCACGTACGGGCCCGATACGTTGAAGGAGCTGCGCACCGCGTTCGCGGACGCCGACGGTGCGCGACACGTGAACGCCTTCGTGGACATGCACGACCTGGGCGATGCCCTCGTCGCGGCGGGATTCGCCGATCCGGTGATGGAGATGGAGACGATCACGGTCGAGTACTCGAGCGTCGAGGCGCTGGCGCGCGAACTGAAAGCCGGTGGCGGACACAACGTGCTGCCGGGACGGCCGCGCGCGCTGGGCGGGCGCGGCCGCTGGCGCCGCATGGCGGAGCGCTACGAGGCAGCGCGCCGCGACGGCGCGCTGCCGGCGACGTTCGAGGTGGTGTATGGCCACGCCTGGAAGGCGGCGCCGCGCAAGACCGCCGACGGCCGCCAGATCGTCAGCTTCCAGCCGCGCGCGCGAACGTGATGCGCGGCGTCTTCGTGACCGGCACCGACACCGGCGTGGGCAAGACCCTCGCGGCGTGTGCGCTGATCCATGCGTTGCGCGCGGCGGGCGAGCGCGTCGCCCCGATGAAGCCCATCGCCGCGGGCGCCGTCGAGCGCGCGGGCCGCTGGATGAACGACGACAGCGTCGCGCTGATGCGGGCCGCGGAGCTGCCGATGGATGCGCTGGACCGCGTGACGCCCGTGCTGCTGCGCGAGCCCATGGCGCCGCACATCGCCGCGGCGCGCGAGGGGCGCCGCATCACGCTCGAGCCCGTCCTCGCGGCGCTCCACGCGTGCCGCGCCGGCGCGCGCGACTTCCTCGTGGTGGAAGGCGTGGGCGGCTTTCTCGTGCCGCTGGACGACGCGCTCGACACGGCGGACCTCGCGCGCGCGATGGGCTTGCCGGTCGTGCTCGTCGTCGGAATGCGGCTCGGCTGCCTCAACCACGCGTTGCTCACCGCGCGCGCGATCGGAGCGGCCGGATTGCCGCTCGCGGGATGGATCGCCAACGACCTGGATCCCGCGATGAGCGGGGCGGATGAGAACGTGGAGGCGCTGCGTGCGCGCCTCGCCGCGCCCCTCCTCGGGCGGCTGCCCCACGGGCGCGCGCCCGATGCGCGCTCGCTCGCGCGCCATCTCGACGTGCATCCGCTGCTGGCGCCCCGATAGGCGCTTACTCGAACGCGGCCGAGAGCAGCGCCACCCCGTGCGCTCCGCGCCGGCGCGCTTCCGGAAGGTCCGCGCGCGAAAGCCCGCCGATCGCGTACACCGGCATGGGTCGGCCGCGCGCCAGCTCCTCGAAGCGCGGCCAGCCGAGACCCGCGGCGCCCGGGTGCGAGGGCGTGGGCTTCACGGGACCGAGGACCACGTAGTCGAGGCCGAGGCGCGCGGCCTGCTCGAGCTGCGCGTCGTCGTGGCACGAAGCGCCGGCGAGCGTGGCGGCCGGGCGGCCCTGCGCCTCCATGAGCGCACGCGACGTGAGATGCACGCCCCCCGCCTGCGGGAACGATCCGCAATCGCTGTTCACGACGACGCGCGATGCGAACGGCTCGACGCGCGCGAGGGCGCGGGAGACCAGGTGCTGCAAGCGCTGGTGCGACATTTCCTTCTCGCGGATCTGCACGAGGAGCCTCTCGTCGACCACGCGCGCGGTGAGCTTCGCGATCCAGGGATCGATGCCCGACGCGGTGGCATTGGAGATCACCATGACGGAGGGCAACGCGAGCGCGGCCAGCACCGGTGCGTTCGCGGGCAGCATGGGGGAGACGTCCGGCGCCTCGACGCGCTGCCAGGCGATCGCCTGGTCCTCGAGCGGCTGCGGCTCGCCGTCCCAGCGGCTGACGCGGAAGAAATGCAGCCGCACGGTGGCGTGGGTGTATGCGTAGATGCGCATGATCCACGGCGTGGCTTCGCGCACCTCGATGCCCAGCTCCTCGCGCAGCTCGCGAACGAGCGCCGCGCGGGCGTCCTCTCCCGGCTCGATCTTGCCGCCGGGAAACTCCCAGTAGCCGGGATAGGGCTTGCCGGCGGGGCGCTGCGCGAGCAGGAACTCGCCCGGCCGCTCGATCACCGCGGCGGCGACCTCGGTGAGCTTCACTTCTTCAGGCGCCCCACCCAGTCGCGCGCGAACTGCCACGCCACGCGGCCGCTGCGGAAGCCGCGCTCGAGCGCCCAGAGGAGCGCCGCCTTGCGCGATTCCTCGCTGGGCTTGCCGCCGAGGCGCTCGACCCAGTGGTCGGCGATCTCCAGGTACTGCTCCTGGTCGAACGGATAGAACGAGAGCCAGAGGCCGAAGCGCTCCGAGAGCGAGATCTTCTCCTCGGTGGTCTCGCCCGGATGGATCTCGCCGCCCACGTGCTTCGCCTCGAGGTTCTCGTCCATGAACTCGGGCATCAGGTGGCGGCGGTTCGAGGTGGCGTAGATCAGCAGGTTGTCGGTGGAGCCGGCGATGGAGCCGTCGAGCGCGACCTTGAGCGACTTGTAGCCCGCGTCGGACGCCTCGAAGGAAAGATCGTCGCAGAACAGGATGAAGCGCTCGCGGCGATCGGCGATGAGGTCCACGATGTCGGGCAGGTCCACGAGGTCGCGCTTGTCCACCTCGATCAGGCGCAGGCCCTTCGATGCGAACTCGGCGAGCGCCGCCTTCACGAGCGAGCTCTTGCCCGTGCCGCGCGCGCCGGTGAGGAGCACGTTGTTGGCGGGACGGCCCGCGACGAACTGTGCGGTGTTCTCGCGCAGGCGCCGCTTCTGCTCGTCGATGTCCTTCAGGTCGGAGAAGCGGATCGTGTGCGGGTTGCGCACCGCCTCGAGGTAGCCGCCGCGCGCGTGCTTGCGCCAGCGCAACGCCTGGGCCGCTTTCCAGTCGGGCCCCTCGCCGCCGGGCGGCAGGAACCGGTCGATGCGCGCGAGCAGCTCCTCGAGGCGGTCGGCGATGCGCTTGAGCTCGTCGCTCATCGAATCGTGAACACCAGCAGCCAGTAATAGGCGAGCGTCTCGAGGTGCGCCTCGCGCGCGACCGGCCGCACGGCCTCGGCGAGCTCCTCGGGCGCGGGGAAGTTCTTGAGCACCTCGTACTCCTCGCCGTTCGGCAGCGGGCGCATCTGGTAGGTGTTGCCTTCGGCGTCGCGGCGCGAGATCGCGGTGGAGCTGCCCTCGGCATAGCGATTGTCGAGGATCGCGACCACGGCGCCGGACGCGAGCTTCGCGGACAGGTTGGCTACGAACTTCGCGAGCTCGCTCTTCTTCACGTGCGACCACCAGAAGCCCGCGAAGGCCGCGTCGCATCCGGAGGGCGCGCCCTCGAGCGTCACCGCGTCGGCCTTGAAGAAGGACACGTGGCCGGCCGGGATGGTCTTCTCGCGCGCGATCTCCAGCACCGCCTCGTTGATGTCGCACGCGTGCACGCGGACCGCCGCGCGCGCGATGAACTGCGTCCAGTAGCCGGTGCCGCACGCCACCTCGAGCACCGTGCGGCCGCGGAAGATCTCGGGCACGCGGTGCCGCAGCCACTCGAGCTCGTGCTGGCGCTCGGGCTTGTCGTAGACCTGCTCGTAGACGGCCGCGCGCTTCGCGTAGTACTGCTCCAGGTGCGGCGTCGTGCTGCGCGGATCGGCCATGGCTCACCTCATGTCAACTGCGGTAGTCCGCGTTGATCTTCACGTAGTCGTAGGAGAAATCGCAGGTCCACACGGTGGCGGTCTCGTCGCCGCGATCGAGCGTCACGCGCATGGCGATCTCCGCGGGCTTCATGACGCGCTGTCCCTGCGCCTCGGTATACGAGGCCGCGCGCGCGCCATCCTCCACCACGGTCACGTCGCCCAGCTGCAGGCCCACGCGCGACGCATCGAGGTCCGCGATGCCGGCGTTGCCGACGGCGGCGAGGATGCGCCCGAGGTTCGGGTCGGATGCGAAGAACGCGGTCTTCACGAGCGGCGAGTGCGCGATCGACTTGGCCACGCGGAGGCATTCCTCCCGCGTCACGCCCTGGTCGACGGTGATGGTGATGAACTTGGTGGCGCCCTCGCCGTCGCGCACGATCGCCTGCGCGAGCAGCTGCGCCACTTCCGTCACGGTTTGCGCGAGCTTCGCGAACTCCGCGGTGCCCTCGCCCACGATCTCCGGATTGCCGGCGCGGCCGGTCGCGACGACCAGCAGCGTGTCGTTGGTGGAGGTGTCGCCATCCACCGTGATGGCGTTGAACGACTCCTCGGCCACCTGGCGCACGAGGTACTGCAGCGCGTCGGGCCCGACCGCCGCGTCGGTGGCGATGAGCCCCAGCATCGTCGCCATGTTGGGCTGGATCATGCCCGCACCCTTCGAGATGCCGCTCACGGTGACGGTGCGTCCCGCGATGACCGTCTGCCGCGACACGGCCTTGGGCACCGTGTCGGTCGTCATGATCGCCTCGGCCGCCGCGCCCCAGTGGTCGGGTGCCAGGTCGGCGATCGCTTCGGGCAGGCCGCGCTCGATCCGGTCGACCGGCAGCGGCTCCATGATGACGCCGGTGGAAAGCGGCAGCACCTGCGCGGGCTTCAGGTCCAGCGCCCGCGCGACCGCGGCGCACACGGCCTTCGCGTTCGCGATGCCGGCTTCGCCCGTGCCGGCGTTCGCCACGCCCGTGTTCACGACGATCGCGCGGATCGGCAGCTCGCCCGCGAGGTGCTCGCGGCAGACGATCACCGGCGCGGCGCGGAAGCGATTGCGCGTGAAGACGCCGGCCACGCGCGCGCCCTCGTCGAGCGCCACGACGAGGAGGTCCTTGCGGCCGGGCTTGCGGATGGCCGCACGCGCGATGCCGAGGCGCACCCCGGAAATGGTGAGCAAGTCTTCGGCGCGCGGCGGCTCAAGGTTGACGGCCATCGGTGCGGTAAGCGTCGCGGGAGGGCCGGCGCCAGTCCCGCGCCGGGTCGATCGCGGGATTTTACACGGGCACCGGCTTGGGCCTGATCCGCGCCATGGCGTACGCGTCGACATACTCCCCGTCGCGCAGCGCGTAGCAGCGGTGGGTGCCTTCGGTCTCGAATCCGAACTTGCGGTAGAGCGCGATCGCCCGCTCGTTGTCCACGTACACCGTGAGCTCGAGGCGGAAGACGTTGAGCCAGTTGTCGGCGAGGTCCACGAGCGCGGCCATCAGCGCCGAGCCCACGCCCTGCCCCTGCCACGCCTTCACCACGCCCATGCCGAGCGCCATGACATGCGCGCGGCGCGGCGACTTGCCGATCGGATGCAGGCCCGCGTGCGCGACGATCTCGTCGCCCGCGCACGCGACGAGGAGGTAGTCGCCCTCGGGCGCGTCCGCCATGCGCTTGCGCCACTGCTCCTGCGAGGTGAAGGGCGTCTGCAGCGTTCCGGAATAGACGCTTTCGTCCTGGAACGTCCGCGCCACGCCTTCGTAGTCGCGCGGCTCCGCGCGCCGGATCACGATGTCCATGGCGCGGAGGATGGGGCCGGCCGCGTGGGGCCGTCAACACCAACCGCCGCCCTACGCCAGCCTTCCGTGGCAGTGCTTGAACTTCTTGCCCGAGCCGCACGGGCACGGGTCGTTGCGCCCGACCTTCTGCGTGGAGCGCATCATCGGCTGCTGCTGGGGCGCCGAATTCACGGCGGCGGCGGTGGCCACGGCCACGGCCGATTCGGCCGGGCCGCCGTCCTCGGCGAGCGCCGGGTTGTAGTCGGAGTGGTGGTACTGGACGTTCTTCACCGCGCGCGCGGCTTCCTCGGCGCGCCGCTCCGCCTCCTGCACCTGCTCCTGGGTCTGGATCCGCACCGCCATGAGGTGGCGCGTGACCTCGCGCTTGATCGAGTCCAGCATCGCGCCGAACAGCTCGAAGGCTTCGCGCTTGTATTCCTGCTTCGGCTGCTTCTGCGCGTAGCCGCGCAGGTGGATGCCCTGGCGCAGGTAGTCGAGCGCCGCGAGGTGCTCGCGCCAGTGCGAGTCGATCGACTGCAGCATCACCGCGCGCTCGTAGTGGCGCACGGCGTCGCGGTCCTCGATGGGCGCGAACTTCTCCTCGTACTCGCGATCGGCGAACTCCACGAGGTTGTGCGCGATCTTCTCCTCGTCCGCGGTCTCGTCCCTATCGGCCCACTGCACGACCGGCGCCTTGACGAAGAAATCCGCCTCGAGCTTGCGCTCGAGGCCGGGAAGGTCCCACTGCTCCTCGACGCTGCCCGGCGGCATGAACTCGCGCACCGCGCCGGCCAGCACGTCGGCGCGGATCGAGCGGATGGTGTCGGAGATGTCGCTCGACTCGAGCAGCTCGTTCCTCTGCGCGTAGATCACCTTGCGCTGGTCGTTGGCGACGTCGTCGTATTCGAGCAGCTGCTTGCGGATGTCGAAGTTGCGCGCCTCGACCTTGCGCTGCGCGTTCTCGATGGAGCGCGTGACCATGCGCGCCTCGATCGCTTCTCCCTCGGGGATCTTGAGCGAGCGCATGATCGACTGCAGGCGCTCGCCGGCGAAGATCTTGAGCAGCGGGTCCTCGAAGGACAGGAAGAAGCGGCTGCTTCCGGGGTCGCCCTGCCGGCCGGAACGGCCCCTCAGCTGGTTGTCGATGCGGCGGGATTCGTGCCTTTCCGAGCCGATGATGTGCAGGCCGCCCGAAGCCACCACGTCGTTGTGGAGCTTCTGCCAGCGTTCCTTGATCTCGGCGACGCGCCGCTCCTTCGCGTCGCCGGCGAGCGTCTCGTCGCCCTTGACCTGCTGGATCTCCGGATCGGGGTTGCCGCCCAGCACGATGTCCGTGCCGCGGCCCGCCATGTTGGTGGCGATCGTCACCTGCGCGGGACGGCCCGCCTGGGCCACGATCTCCGCCTCGCGCGCGTGCTGCTTCGCGTTGAGCACGTTGTGCGGGATCTTCTCCCTCTGCAGCAGCCCGGAGAGCAGCTCCGAGTTCTCCACCGACGTGGTGCCGACCAGGATCGGCTGGCCCTTGGCCGTGCGCTCCTTCACGTCGTTGATGATCGCGCCGTACTTCTCCTTGGCCGTGATGAAGACCTGGTCGTTATGGTCCTTGCGGATCATCGGGCGATGCGTGGGGATCAGCACCGTCTCGAGGCTGTAGATGGTCGAGAACTCGAACGCCTCGGTGTCGGCGGTGCCGGTCATGCCGGCGAGCTTCTTGTAGAGGCGGAAGTAGTTCTGGAACGTGATCGAGGCGAGCGTCTGGCTCTCGTTCTTGATCGACACGTTCTCCTTGGCCTCGACCGCCTGGTGCAGCCCGTCGGACCAGCGCCGGCCCTGCATCATGCGCCCGGTGAACTCGTCGACGATGACCACCTCGTCGTTCTGCACGACGTAGTGCTGGTCGCGGTGATACAGGGCGTGGGCGCGTATGCCCGCGTACAGGTGGTGCATCAGCATGATGTTCGAGGGATCGTAGAGGCTCGCTCCCTCGGGCAGCAGGCCCGCCGCCGTCATGATCTCCTCGGCGTGCTCGTGGCCCTCCTCGGAGAGCGTCACGGTGTGCATCTTGAGGTCGACGTAGTAGTCGCCGGGTCCCTTCTCGTCCTCCTGCTTGGTGAGCTTCGGCACGAGCTGGTTGATGCGCCGGTACATCTCGGTGGAATCCTCGGCCTGGCCGGAGATGATGAGCGGCGTGCGCGCCTCGTCGATCAGGATCGAGTCCACCTCGTCGACGATCGCGTAGTTGAGCCCGCGCTGGAAGCGGTCCGCGACCGTGGTGGCCATGTTGTCGCGCAGGTAGTCGAAGCCGAACTCGTTGTTCGTGCCGTACGTGATGTCCGCGCGATACGACTCCTGCTTCTCCGCCGGGTCCATCTGCGGGACCACGACTCCCACGGTGAGCCCGAGGAAGCGGTGGACGCGCCCCATCCATTCCGCGTCGCGCCGGGCGAGGTAGTCGTTCACCGTCACCACGTGCACGCCCTTGCCTTCGAGCGCGTTCAGGTACGAGGGAAGGGTCGCGACGAGCGTCTTGCCCTCGCCGGTGCGCATCTCCGCGATCTTGCCCTGGTGCAGCGCGATGCCGCCCACGAGCTGCACGTCGAAGTGGCGCATGCCGAGCACGCGCTTGGAGGCCTCGCGCACGACGGCGAAGGCCTCGGGAAGGATCGTGTCGAGCGCAGCGCCGCCGGCGACCTTCTGGCGCAGCTCCGGCGTCTTCGCCGCCAGTTGCTCGTCGCTGAGCTTCTGGATCGCCGGCTCGAGCGCGTTGATGGATTCGACGGTCTTCCGGTACTGCTTGAGGAGTCGGTCGTTGCGGCTGCCGAAGATGGCCTTGAGAGCGGTGTTGAGCACGGGGAAGAAGAGAAGGCGTGGAAACGCGGAAGCCGGCCCGCGAGAGGGCCGGCGATCGTCAATTATACGGGGAGATGGGGCCGGCCCGGGCGCCTCGCAAGCCCGCCGGCCGGGGTGGAGGCTTGCGGGCTAGTGCTGCAGGGCCGCGTTGATCAGCAGGTCCTTCTTGCCGATGGCGAGGAACTTGTTCGGGTTCAGGGGAATGCCCTTCTCGCGAACCTCGAAATGCAGGTGCGGTCCCGTGGTCCGCCCGGTGTTGCCCACCAGCGCGATGAGCTGCCCCTTCATCACCACGTCGCCCGCCTTCACGAGCCGCTTGGACAGGTGCGCATAGCGGGACGTGAGGCCGTTGTCGTGGTCCACGTCGACCACGTTGCCGTACTCGGGCATGAAGGTCGAGGCCGATACCACGCCGCCCGCGGCCGCCATGACCTGCGTGCCGACCGGCGCCACGATGTCCACTCCGGTATGGAACTCCGAGTGGCCGGAGATGGGATCGAGCCGGTAGCCGTAGTTGGAGGAGTAGTAGCCGCCGTTCACCGGCATCGTGGTCGGGATGGTCTTGCGCGCCAGGCGGTCGTCCATGAAGAAGGAGTCCAGCACGCCCAGCTTGTCGCTGCGGTCGTCGAGCACGCGCGACATGTCGTCCAGCATCTGCTGGAATTCGGGAACCGTGAGGTCGCGGCCGGTGGCGAGCACCGGGCCGCCCTGGCCGGGCTTCTCGTCGAAGCGGAACTCCTCGCGCTTGATGCCGGCGGCCTTCGCGAGGCGCTCGCCGAACGCGTCGAGGCGCAGGATCCGCGCCTGCAGCTCGCCCACCTTCGCGGCGAGGGCGTCGAGGTTCTGGCTCACCTGGGCCTCGTTGCGCTTCATCTCGTCCTGGTGCAGCGAGGCGAGCAGCGCGCGCAGGTACGGGTTGCGCAGGTCCACCGCGAACTTCATCGTCACGACGTAGGTGGCGGTCGCGAGCATGAACCCGGCGAGCAGGATGCCGAAGGCGATCAGCAGCACCTGTCCCTGCGAAAGCGCGAGCGAGCGGCTCTTCGCGAGGCTGTCAGAAACGAGAATAATGTTCACGCAACTCCTCCGTTCCCCATCATGGCCACCGAACCCATCGCCAAGCTCCTAGGCGCCAGCGCCGAGCTCCAACCGCTCGCAGCGCGGCTCGCATACATCAGGCGCTTGCAGCGCCGCTACCGGACTCTCGCACCCGGGCCCCTCGCCGAAGCGAGCCGGGTGTGCGCCATTGACGGAACGACCGTTGTTGTTTGCGCGGCCAGCGGACCCGTCGCCGCGGTCCTCAGGCAACTCGCGCCCCGGCTGCTCCAGGGATTGCGCGAGGCCGCGCGAAAATCCCCGAAACACTCGGAGGATCAGGAGCTTAATTCAATACGCATAGAAGTACAAGTGAACCAGGTCACACCTCGGCGGCCCGCGAAGCCGCTTCCCGAGGTGCCGCGCGAGAAGCTGGAGGCGCTCGCGCGCTCCCTTTCGGATTCGCCGCTCAAGGAAACGCTGGAACGGATGTCGCGGCCGAAATCGAAGGGTTGACGGCCGCCGGAACGCGCTTACTGGGGCTGGAGGACGAGGTTCGCGAACGCGCGGGGAAGCGCCTCGATGCGGTCGAACGTGACTTCTTCCCAGGCGCTCTTGCGCTCGAGGAGCTTGCGCAGCAGCAGGTTGTTCAGCGCGTGGCCCGACTTGTGGCCGCGGAAGGCGCCGATCATCGGATGGCCCAGCAGGTACAGGTCGCCCACCGCGTCGAGCGCCTTGTGCATCACGAACTCGTCTTCCATGCGCAGGCCGTCCACGTTGAGCACGCGGAAATCGTCGACGACGATCGCGTTGTCGAGCGAGCCCCCGCGGGCGAGGCCCTTGGCGCGCATCATCTCGACTTCCTGGCTGAACCCGAAGGTGCGCGCGCGCGACATCTCGCGCACGAACGAAACTTCGGCGAAGTCCACCTCGACCTGCGAGCGCGCGGCGTCGAAGACCGGATGGCTGAACTCGATGGAGAGGGCGACCTTGAAGCCGTTGAACGGCTCCAGGCGCACCTTCTTGTCGCCCTGCTCGACCTCGACCGGCTCGAGGATGCGCAGGTAGCGCTTCGCGGCCGCCTGCTCCTCGATGCCCGCCGACTGCAGCAGGAACACGAAGGTGCCGGCGCTGCCGTCCATGATCGGCACTTCCTCGCCGGAGACGTCGACGAACGCGTTGTCGATGCCGAGGCCGGCGAAGGCCGACATCAAGTGCTCCACGGTCGAGACGCGCGCGCCGTCCTTCTCGATCACGGTCGCCATCGTGGTGTTCGACACGTTGAGCGCGTGCGCGGGAATGGCCGGGTTGCCGGGCAGGTCCGAGCGGCAGAACACGATGCCGGTATCGATGGGCGCCGGGCGCAGCGCCATCGTCACCTTGTGGCCCGTGTGCAGGCCCACGCCGGTGGCGCGTACCGAGGTCTTGAGGGTTCGCTGGCGGATCATCGAGTGTTCTGGAGGTGCCCGGGATGCTTCAATTTCCGCAATTTTATCATCCCCTTAGTCGCGGGGGTGAACATTTTGCAGCCGCGGCCCCCAAGGGCCATAGCGCGGCGCGCGGGACGGCGTGTACGCTGGGCGCATGAGAATCGTCCTGTCGCTCCTGCTGTGCGCCGCGGCGGCATGCGCCTGGGCACAGCCCGCGTCGCCGCCTTCGAAGGCCCCTGCCGCAAGCGCGCCGTGCGCCGATTGCGGCGTGGTGCGGTCGGTGCGCCCGGTATCGAAGGAGCTGCAGCCGAGGCCCGCCGACGAAGGCAAGCCTTCCGGCCTCATCGCCACCGTCCCGCTGGGTGGGGGTGAATTCCACGCGGGATCCTCGTCGCGCATCGGCAAGGACGCGCCCAACGTGCTGACCCGGTGGGAAGTGGTGGTGCTGCTGGACGACGGCCGCCTGCGCCTCCTCATGCTCGACGAGAAGCCGGAGCTCGCGCAGGGCGACCGCGTGCGCGTGGAGCGCGGGCAACTGGTGCGCCAGTCCAAATAAGGAAAAGCGGGCCCGTGCGGGCCCGCCAAGTCAAACCGGCATCGCCGGCGGGAGACTCGCCGGCATGCCCCACGGCATGCGACGCCCTAGTCGGCCTGCTTGCGCAGGAAGGCCGGGATGTCGAGCATGTCGACGCCCGAATGCCGCATCGCCTCGATCGTCACGTCGCGCCGGCGGCGGATCGCGGTCGGCTGGTCGAGCTCCTCGTAGTTCACGCCCGCGTTCGCGTCGTCGGTGCCGGTGCGCGGCACCACCTGCATCACCGGCTGGCGCTGCGCCGCGGCCCCTCCCAGGCCGGTCGCGACGATGGTCACGCGCAGCGCATCCCCGATCGCCTCGTCGATCACGCTGCCGTAGATCACGGTGGCGTCCTCCGCGGTGAACGAGCGGATCGTGTTCATCACCTCGTGCACCTCCTTCAGCTTCATGGAGTGGCCCGCGGTGATGTTCACGAGCACGCCGCGCGCGCCCGACAGGTGGATGTCCTCGAGCAGCGGCGAGTGCACCGCCTGCTCCGCGGCCATCTGCGCGCGCTCCGGGCCCGAGGCGGTCGCCGAGCCCATCATCGCCACGCCGTTCTCGCTCATCACCGTGCGCACGTCGGCGAAGTCCACGTTCACCATGCCGGGGCAGTTGATGACCTCCGCGATGCCGGCCACGGCGCCGTTCAGCACGTCGTTCGAGGCGCGGAACGCGTCTTCGTAGGTCACGTCCTCCCCGAGGACCTGCATCAGGCGGTCGTTGGGGATGATGATGAGCGAGTCGACGTGCTGCTTGAGCTGGTCGATCCCGATCGCCGCCACCTTCTGGCGCTTGCCCTCGAAGCTGAAGGGCTTGGTGACGACCGCCACCGTGAGGATGCCCATCTCGCGCGCGATCTCGGCCACCACGGGAGCCGCACCCGTTCCGGTGCCGCCGCCCATGCCCGCGGTGATGAAGAGCATGTCCGCGCCGGTCATGAGGTCGGTGATGCGCTCGCGGTCCTCCTCGGCCGCCATGCGGCCCACCTCGGGATTCGCGCCCGCGCCCAGCCCCTTGGTCACGCCCGCGCCCAATTGCAGCGTGGTCTTCGCGAGGTTGCGCTTGAGCGCCTGCGCGTCGGTGTTCATCGAGATGAACTCCACGCCCTGCACGCCGTTGTTGATCATGTGGTCGACGGCATTCCCGCCGCAGCCTCCCACACCCACCACCTTGATCACCGCTTCCGGTGACTGGCTTTCCAGCAACTCGATCATCGTCGTCTCCTTTTGTTGTTGCGTTGCACCCTCACCCCCGGCGCGATCGCGCCTAGAAGTTTCCCTTGAACCAGCTCTTCATCTTCTCGAGGATCTCCTTGAACCCGGCGCCCTGGATGCGCGCGTGGCGGTCGCGCTTCACCTGGTCGAGCCCGGCCATGAGCAATCCCATTCCCGTCGAATAGCGCGGGTTGCGCACGACCTCCGCGAGCGCCCCGTTGTAGTTGGGCATGCCGACGCGCACCGGCATGTGGAAGACCTCCTCGCCCAGCTCCACCATGCCCTTCATGAGCGCCGAGCCCCCGGTGATCACGACCCCGGAGGAGAGCAGCTCCTCGAGCCCCGACGAGCGCAGCTCGCGCTGGATGAGCGAGTAGAGCTCCTCGACCCGCGGCTCGATCACCTCGGCGAGCGTCTGGCGCGACAGCTCGCGCGGGCCGCGGTCGCCCACGCCTGGCACCTCGATCATCTCGGTGGAGCTCGCGAGCTGCCGCAGCGCCACGCCGTGCGCGATCTTCAGCTCCTCGGCGTCCTTGGTGGGCGTGCGCAGCGCCATCGCGATGTCGTTGGTGATCTGGTCGCCCGCGATGGGAATCACCGAGGTGTGCTTGATCGCGCCGTCGGTGAAGACCGCCATGTCGGTGGTGCCGCCGCCGATGTCCACGAGGCACACGCCCAGGTCGCGCTCGTCCTCGAGCAGCACGGCGTCGGCCGAAGCGAGCGGCTGCAGCATGAGGTCGCGCACCTCGAGGCCGCAGCGCCGGACGCACTTCATGATGTTCTGCGCGGCCGACACGGCGCCGGTCACGATGTGCACCTTCACCTCGAGGCGCATGCCGCTCATGCCGAGCGGCTGGCGCACGCCGCCCTGCCCGTCGATGATGAATTCCTGCTCCAGTATGTGCAGAACCTGTTGCTCCATCGGGATGTTCACCGCCCGCGCCGTCTCGATCACGCGGTCGATGTCGTACTGCGACACCTCCTTGTCCTTGATCGCGACCATGCCGTGCGAGTTGAAGCTCTTGATGTGGCTGCCCGCGATGCCGGTGATCACGTCCTTGATCTTCGCGTCGGCCATGAGCTCGGCTTCCTCGAGCGAGCGCTGGATCGCGTTCACGGTGGACTCGATGTTCACCACCACGCCCTTCTTCAGGCCGCGCGAAGGGTGGCTGCCCATGCCGATGAGGTTCAGCGTGTCCTCGGGCGTGATCTCGGCCACGAGCGTCACGATCTTCGAGGTGCCGATGTCGAGGGCGACGAGGAGGTTGCGGTTGTCGCGGGGGCGCGTGGGGATCATTTCTTCTTCGTGGTGGAGTTGTTTTCCGCGATGTGGCGCAGCGCGAAGCCGTTCGCGTAGCGCAGGTCCGCGTGCTTCGTCTGCACGCCGCGCGCGACGAGCCCTGGCCAGGCCGCGGCGAAGCGCTCGAGGCGCGGCTGGATGTCGCCGCGGCCCGCCTCGAGCACGAGCCCGGAATCGAGCACCACCTCCCAGGCGCCGCGCGCCGACAGGTGCACCTCGGCGACCGGACTGGCGAGCGGCGCCAGGACGCGCACGATCATCGGGTACTGCTGCGCCATCACGGGCCCCGATCCGTCGGGCCCCACGAAGCGCGGCAGCGATCCCGCGAACGGGGCGCTGAACACTTCGCCGCGCGAGCTCACCAGCGCCTTCGTTCCCCATCTCGCCAGCGCGTCGTGGGCCTCGAAGCTCACCTCGAGCCCGTCGGGGAAACGGCGGCGCACGGACGCATCGCGCACCCACGGGATGCGCCGTGCCGCCTCGCGCACCGCGGCGAGCGACACGTCGCCCATGGGCATGCCGCGCAAGCCGCGCGCGAAGGCGTCGAGGTCCGCGGGCGCGAGCTTCGCCACGTCGCCGCCGAACGCCACGTGCGCGATGGGATGCGCCGCGACGAGCCGCCAGCCGTACCAGCTGCCGCCCGCGAGCGCGGCGACCACGGCGAGCGCGGCGAGCGCGGGAACGATGCGGGAGCGCAGGGCGGGCGTCGCGTTCATCGCGCCTCCGGGGTGTCGAGGCGCGCGTCCTCGAGGATCTTCACGCACAGCTCGGCATAGCCGATGCCCGCCGCCTTCGCCGCCATGGGCACGAGGCTGTGGCCGGTCATGCCGGGCGAGGTGTTCATCTCGAGGAACGAACAGGTGTCGTCGGGACGCACCATCACGTCGGCGCGGCCCCAGCCGCGGCAGCCCAGCACGCGGAAGGACTTGAGGGCCATCGCGCGGATCTCCTGCTCGAGGGATTCGTCGATCCCCGCCGGGCAGTAGTACTTCGTCGCGTCGGTGAAGTACTTGTTCTGGTAGTCGTAGTTGCCCTGGGGTGCGTCGATGCGCACGAGGGGCAGCGCCGTGTCGCCCAGGATGGAAGCCGTGAGCTCGCGCCCCGCGATGAATTCCTCCGCGATCACCAGGTCGTCGTAGCGCGCCGCGAGCGCGTAGGCGGCCGGCAGGTCGGCGACGGAGCCGCACTTCGTGAGCCCGATGGTGGATCCCTCGCGCGACGGCTTCACGATGAGCGGAAGGCCGAGCACTTCCGCGAGCTTGTCCCACGATGTCGTGCGGTCCACCATGGCGAAGCGCGGCGTGGGGATGCCCGAGGCGTCCCAGACCAGCTTCGTGCGCCACTTGTCCATCGCGAGCGCCGAGGCCATCACGCCGCTGCCGGTGTACGGGATGCGCATCACCTCGAGCGCGCCCTGCACGGTGCCGTCCTCGCCGAAGCGCCCGTGCAAGGCGATGAAGACGCGCGCATAGCCCTCGCGCTTGAGATCGAAGAGCTCGCGCTCGGCCGGGTCGAAGGCGTGCGCATCGACGCCCTTGGACTGCAATGCCGCGAGCACGGCCCTGCCGGAGATGAGCGAGATCTCCCGCTCCGCCGACGGGCCGCCCATGAGGACCGCGACCTTTCCGGGATTCATCGCGGCTCTCCCACGATGCGCACCTCGCGCACGAGGGCGATCCCGGTGCTCGCGCGCACGGTGTGCTCGACGTGCTCGATCACCGACTCGATGTCGGCCGCGCTGGCCCCACCGCGGTTCACGATGAAGTTGGCGTGCTTGGAAGAAACCTGCGCGCCGCCGACGGTGAAGCCCTTGAGCCCGCACGATTCGATGAGCCGCGCGGCGTGGTCGCCGGGCGGATTGCGGAAGACGCTGCCGGCGTTGGGCTCGCTCAGCGGCTGTGTCGCCACGCGCCGGGCGAGGAGCTCGCGCATGCGCGCCATGGCGCGCGCCTCGTCGCCGGGCGCGAAGGCGAAGGTGGCGCCCACGAACCATTCGTCGATGCCGGACTTCGCGGCCACGTGGCGGTACGCCACCTCGAACTCCGTCCGCGCGCGGCGATGCAGCGCGCCCGCGCGGTCGATCGTCTCGACGCTCTCGACGTGGTTCCACGTCTCGCCGCCGTAGCAGCCCGCGTTCATCGCCAGCGCGCCGCCCACGGTCCCCGGCACGCCCGCCATCCATTCCGCCGCGCCGCCCCCGTGCTTGGCCACGAACCGCGCGAGGTGCGGCGCCGGCACGCCCGCCCCGGCGCGGACACGCACTCCGGTTTCGGCGGGCTGCAGCGCGATGCCTTTCAACGCGTGGTGGGTCAGCACGACCGCGCCGTCGAAGCCGCCGTCGCGCACGAGCAGGTTGCTGCCGAGGCCCACGAAGAGCACCGGCTGCGGCGCGGGGAACGCACGCAGGAATGCCGAGAGGTCCGCGACGTCCGCGGGCGTGTAGAACGCGCGCGCGCGGCCGCCGGCGCGCCAGCTCACGTGCCGCGCCATGGGCTCGTCGCGCCGGAGGATTCCGCGCAGCCCATGCTCGATCGCGAACCGTTCGCTCATGTCCATCGCCATCAGCCTTGTGCCGCCTTCGTCCCGACCGCGGGGACGGCGAGCTCGGGCGCGAGGCTGCCGATCGAGCCCGCGCCCATCGTCACGACCACGTCGCCGTCGCGCAGGCGCGAGCGCACGGCGTCGGCCATCCCGGCGGTCGTCTCCACGAAAACCGGTTCCACCTTCCCCGCCACGCGCACGGCGCGCGCGAGCGAACGCCCGTCGGCTGCGACGATCGGCGCCTCGCCCGCCGGGTACACGTCGGCCAGCACCAGCTCGTCCACGGTCGAGAGCACGCGCACGAAGTCCTCGAAGAGATCGCGCGTGCGCGTGAAGCGGTGCGGCTGGAACGCGAGCACGATGCGCCGTCCCGGGAAGGCACCCCGCGCCGCCGCGAGCGTCGCCGCCATCTCCGCCGGGTGGTGGCCGTAATCGTCGACCAGCGTGAACGAGCCGCCGGCGGCGAGCGCCACGTCGCCGTAGCGCTGGAACCGGCGTCCCACGCCGGTGAATTCCGCCAGCCCCTTCGCGATCGCCGCATCCGGCGCGCCCACCTCGCGCCCCACGGCGATCGCCGCGAGCGCGTTGAGCACGTTGTGCTCGCCCGGCAGGTTGAGGAGCACTTCGAGCGGCCCGAAGTGGTTCACGTAGCTCACCGCGCGGAAGCGCATGCGCCCCTCGTCCCAGCGCACGTCCTCGGCGCGCAGGTCGGCGTCGGTGGCCATGCCGTAGGTGAGCATCGGGCGCGTGACCGAGCCCATGATCGAGCGCGCGTGCGGATCGTCCTTGCACACGACGGCCAATCCGTAGAACGGCAGGTGGCCGAGGAATTCGACGAACGTCGCCTTCAGCTTCTCGAAATCCTGGCCGTAGGTTTCCATGTGGTCGGCGTCGATGTTCGTGACCACCGAGATCACCGGCTGCAGGTAGAGGAACGAGGCGTCGGACTCGTCCGCCTCGGCCACGAGGAACTCGCCCTTGCCCAGGCGCGCGTTGGTGCCGATGGAGTTGAGCCGCCCGCCGATCACGCACGTGGGATCCATCCCGGCTTCGGCGAGCACCGCGGCCACGAGGGAGGTGGTGGTCGTCTTGCCGTGCGTGCCCGCGATGGCGATGCCCTGCTTGAAGCGCATGAGCTCGGCCAGCATCATCGCGCGCGGCACCACCGGGATGTGCGCCTCGCGAGCGCGCGCCACCTCGGGATTGTCGGGCTTCACCGCGGACGACACGACCACCGCGTCGGCCGATTCCACGTTCTGCGCGGCGTGCCCGATCACGATGCGGATGCCGAGCGCGCGCAGGCGCCGCACCGCGGCGCTCTCGGAAAGATCGGAGCCGGTGACCGCGTAGCCCAGGTTCGCGAGCACCTCGGCGATGCCCGACATGCCCGAGCCGCCGATGCCCACGAAATGGATGCGCTTGACCTTATGCCGCACGGGCCAGCTCCTCGCAGGCGTCGGCGCAGCGCGCGGTGGCGTCGCGCCGTCCGAGGGAACGCGCCTTGCGCGCCATGTCCGCCAGCCGCTCGCGGGCGAGGCCGCGCAGCAGCTCGGCAAGCGCCACGGGCGTGGTCTCGAGCTGGGCGAGCGCGATCCCCGCGCCGCGCTCGGCGAGGAACGCCGCGTTCGCCGCCTGCTCGTCGCCCACGAACCACGGCAACGGGAAGAGGATCGCCGCGACGCCGGCCGCCGTGATCTCCGCGATCGTGATGGCGCCGGAGCGGCACACGAGCACGTCGCACCACGCGTAGCGCGCCGCCATGTCGCCGATGAAGGGCAGCACCTCGCCGCGCACGCCGGCCTTGCCGTACGCCTCGGCGAGCCCCTCGTGCAGCTTCTCGCCCGCCTGGTGCACGACTTCCGGCCGTTCGCCGGGCGCCATGGCCGCGAGCGCCGCGAGCACGAGGTCGTTCATCGTCTGCGCGCCGAGGCTGCCGCCGACCACGAGCAGCCGCAGCGGCCCCGCGCGGAGCGGCATAGCGGGTATCGGGCGCGGCGACGCGCGGCGATCTCCTCGCGCACCGGCGTGCCGAGCCAGTCCACGCGTTTCGGCTTCGGCAGCGCGTTCGCCCAGCGCTGCGCCACCGGGCGCGCGAAGGCGCCTTCCATGCCGACGATCACGCGATCGGCCACCGGGGCGAGCACGCGGTTCGTGAGCCCGGCGACCGCGCCCGGCTCGTGCACGACGAGCGGCTTCCTCCACAGCACCGCCATCATGCCGCCGGGAAACGCCACGTAGCCGCCGAGCGAGAGCACGACGTCGGGGCGGATGCGGAAGATCGCCACGGTCGATTGCCAGAAGGCGACGAGGATGCGCAGCGGCAGGACGAGCCACGCGAGCGCGCCCTTGCCGCGCACGCCGGTCATGCTCACGCGCACCATCGGATAGCCCGCCTCGCGCACCAGCCGGTTCTCCATGCCCGACGGCGTGCCCATCCAGTGCACGCTCCAGCCGCGCGCGACGAGCTCCTTCGCGATGGCAAGCCCCGGGAAGATGTGCCCGCCGGTGCCGGCCGCCATGATGAGGATGGTTCGGTTCACAGCGACCCGCCCCTCATCAGATAGCGATTCTCCCAGTCGATCCGCAGCAGGATCGCGAGCGCCACGCAGTTCACGACGATGCCGGTGCCGCCGAACGAGAGCAGCGGCAGCGTGAGGCCCTTGGTCGGCAGCAGCCCCATGTTCACGCCCATGTTGATGAACGCCTGCACCGCGAGCCACACGCCGATGCCCTGGGCCACGAGGGCCGCGAAATAGCGCTCGAGGCTCGCGGCCTGGCGCCCGACCGCGAACGCGCGGTGCACGAGGAAGAGGAAGAGCGCGATCACGGTCGCCACACCCACGAACCCCAGCTCCTCGGCGATCACGGCGAGCAGGAAGTCCGTGTGCGCTTCCGGGAGGTAGAAGAGCTTCTCCACGCTCGCGCCCAGCCCCACGCCGAACCACTCGCCGCGCCCGAACGCGATGAGCGAATGCGACAGCTGGTAGCCCTTGCCGAAGGCGTCGGACCACGGGTCCATGAAGCCGAGGATGCGTTGCAGCCGGTAGGGCGAGGAGACGATGAGCGCCACGAACGCGAGTGCCAGCAGCAGCGCCAGCCCCGCGAAGAGCCGCCAGTTGAGCCCGCCGAGGAAGAGCACCGCCATCGCGATCGCGGTCACCACCACGAGCGCGCCGAAGTCCGGCTCGCGCAGCAGCAGCGCCGCGATCAGCGTCATCACGCCGAACATCGGCAGGAAGCCCTTGCGGAAATCGTCCATGAACGCCGCCTTGCGCACGGTGTAGTCGGCGGCGTAGAGGACGACGAGGAGCTTCATCGCCTCGGACGGCTGGAAGGTGGCGAAGCCCATGGGAATCCAGCGCCGGCTGCCGTTCACTTCGCGCCCCAGGCCCGGGACCAGCACCGCGACCAGCACCGCGGTCCCCAGGAGGAAGAGCCACGGCGCGGCCTTCTGCCAGAGCCACAGCGGCACGCGGAAGAACGCGGCGGCGAGCGCGAGCCCGAGCGCGAGGTAGAGCGAATGGCGCACCAGGAAATAGCTCGCGCGGAAGCCGGTGAATTTCTCCGCCTCGGCCATCGCGATGGAAGCGGAGTACACCATCACCAGCCCGATGGCGCCGAGCAGCACCGCCGACCAGACGAGTCCCTGGTCGAAGCTCGATTCGCGGCGCGCCGGGTTGTAGAGCATCAGCCCGCCCTGCGCGCGGCGACCGCGCGCGCCGCCGCGGCGAACGTGTCGCCGCGGTGGCCGTAGTCGCGGAACATGTCGAAGCTCGCGCAGGCGGGCGAGAGCAGCACCGCGTCGCCGGCGTGCGCGAGCGCGGAGGCGAGCTCCACCGCTTCCTCCAGCGTGTCGGCGCGCGCGAGCGGCACGCCGGTGGCGACCAGCGCCGCGGCGATCGTCGCCGCATCGCGCCCGATCAGCACGACCGCGCGCGCATGCGCCTTCACGGCCGGGGCGAGCGGCGCGAAGTCCTGTCCCTTGCCGTCGCCGCCCGCGATGAGGATCACCGGCACGTCGAATCCCTCGAGCGCGGCCACGCTCGCGCCCACGTTGGTGCCCTTCGAATCGTCGTAGAAGCGCACGCCGCCCGCCTCCGCGACCGGCTGCACCCGATGCGGCAATCCCCGGAACTCGGCGCAGCGCCTTCGCGAGCGGCTCGGGCGCGATCCCGACCGCCGTCGCGAGGGCGTGGGCCGCGAGCCCGTTCGCGACGTTGTGCAGGCCGGGCATCGCCATCTCGCCCACGCCGAGGAGGTCGCGCGAGCCGCGGCGCATCGTGCGGCGCGCGGCATCGAGTCCCCATTGCGCGTCGCTCGCCGGCACCCCGAGGCCGAACGTGAACGCGCCCGCGTCGGCCATGCCGGCGCTCGATTCGTCGTCGCGGTTCACGACCCGTCGCGCGCAATGCAGGAAGATGCGCTCCTTCGCGCGGGCGTAGTCCGCGATCGTGTCGTAGCGATCGAGGTGGTCCTGGGTCACGTTCAGCATCGCCGCGGCGTCGAGCCGCAGCGACGACGTCGTCTCGAGCTGGTAGCTCGAGAGCTCCACCACGTAGAGCCCGGGCAAGCCGTCGGCCTCCGCCTGCGCGAGCGCGTCCAGCACCGCGACCCCGATGTTGCCGATGGCTTCCGAGCGCATGCCGGCGGCCCGGCCCATCGCCGCGGCGAGCGCGGTGACGGTGGACTTGCCGTTGGTGCCGGTCACTCCGACCACGCGTACGCCCTTCCCGCCGCGCGCGAGCGCGCGAGCGAAGACTTCGACATCGCCGACCACTTCGATCCCGCGCGCAGCTGCCGCTCGCAGGACCGGTTCTCGGAGCGCAACGCCCGGACTCGCAACGACCGCGTCCACGCCCGCCAGGAGCGCTTCGTCGAAAGGTCCAAGGGCGAGGCGTAGCTGCGGATGCTCGCGACGGAGCGCTCCCAGGGCCGGAGGCGCCGCTCGCGTGTCGGCAGCAGAGAGGCGCGCGCCATGCCGCGCGAGCCAGCGAACGCACGACAGTCCCGTTTCACCCAGCCCAAGAACGAGGACGTTGCGGCCTTGCCATTCATCGCCCATCTCCTTTCCGCGCCTATCGCAATTTCAGAGTCGACAACCCGAACAGCACCAGCATCATCGTGATGATCCAGAAGCGGACCACGACCTGGTTCTCCTTCCAGCCCTTGAGTTCGTAGTGGTGGTGCAGCGGCGCCATGCGGAAGACGCGCTTGCCGGTGAGCTTGAAGCTCGCCACCTGGATGATCACGGAGAGCGTCTCCACCACGAACACGCCGCCCATGATCAGGAGCACGATCTCCTGGCGCACCACGAGGGCCACCATGCCGAGCGCCGCACCCAGCGCGAGCGCGCCCACGTCGCCCATGAAGACCTCGGCCGGATACGCGTTGAACCAGAGGAAGGCGAGCCCGGCGCCCGCCATCGCGCCGCAGAAGACGGCGAGCTCGCCCGCGCCGGAGATGAGCGGGAAACCCAGGTACTTCGAGAACACCGCGTTGCCGGAGACGTAGGCGAACACCGCGAGCGCCGAGGCGATCATCACCGTGGGCATGATCGCGAGGCCGTCCAGGCCGTCGGTGAGGTTCACCGCGTTCGAGGTGCCGACCACCACGAAGTAGCCGAGGATCACGAAGCCCACGGTGCCGAGCGGGATCGCGATGGTCTTGAAGAACGGGACGATCAGCTCGGTCTGCTGCGGCAGCTTCGCGTTGTAGGCGAGCAGGTACACCGCGGTGATCGCGATGACCGACTGCCAGACGAACTTCGCGCGCGCCGACAGGCCCTTCGGATTGCGGTGCACGACCTTGCGCCAGTCGTCCACCCAGCCCACGGCGCCGAAGCCCAGCGTCGTGAGCGAGGCAGATCCACACGTAGCGGTTGGCGAGATCCGCCCAGAGCAGCGTGGTGATCGCGACCGACACGAGGATCAACGCCCCGCCCATGGTCGGCGTGCCGCTCTTCACGAGGTGGGTCGCGGGACCGTCGTCGCGCACCGCCTGGCCGATCTTGTACGCGGTGAGCTTGCGGATCATGCCGGGGCCCACGATGAACGAGATGGCGAGCGCGGTGAGCGCGGCCAGCACGACGCGCAGCGTGATGTACGTGAGGACGTTGAACGCGCGCACGTCCTGCCCCGACCCAGAGCGCCGCTTCATACAGCATCGGCTGGTCCCTCCGTCGCGAGCGCGTCGGCCACGCGCTCCATCTGCATGAACCGCGACCCCTTCACGAGCAGCGTCGCTCCCGCGCTCGCCTCGGCGCGCGCGGCGTCCACGAGCGCCGCGGGCTCCGTGAAGGCGCGCGCGCCCTCGCCGAACGCGTGCACGGCATGGCGGCTGTCCGCGCCCATCGCGAGCAACGCGTCGATCCCGCAGCGGCGCGCGAACTCGCCCACCTCCGCGTGCATCGCCGCGCTCTGCGCTCCCAGCTCGCCCATGTCGCCCATCACGAAGACGCGCCGGCCGCGCTCGGCGGCGAGCACCTTCAGGGCCGCCTTCATCGATTCCGGATTGGCGTTGTACGTGTCGTCGATCACGCTCGAGCCGGCGGGGCCGCGACGGCGCTGCAGGCGCCCCGGCACGCCCGCGAAGGACGCGAGCGCCCGGCGCATCGCGTCGGGCTCGATCCCGAGCGCATGCGCGGCCGCGCACGCGGCGAGCGCATTGCGCACGTTGTGCTCGCCCGCGACCTTCAACGCGACGGCGAACGCGCCCGCGGGCGTGATGAAGCGCCATTGCGCGCCCGCGGCCATGGCACGTACTTGCGCGTCGGTGGACATCCCGAAGGCGAGCACGCGGCGGCCGGCATTGAGCGACGTCCAGTACGGCGCGAACGCGTCGTCCGCGTTCACCACGGCGATGCCGTCCTCGCCCAGCCCCGCGTAGATCTCGCCCTTCGCGCGCGCGATCGCCGCGAGGCTGCCGAGGATGCCCACGTGGGCGCGCTGCGCGTTGTTCACCAGCGCCAGCGTCGGCCGCGCGATGCGCGCGAGGTAGTCGATCTCGCCCTCGTGGTTCATGCCCATCTCGATCACCGCGAAGCGGTGGTGCGCACGCAGGCCCAGCAGCGTGAGCGGCATGCCGATGTCGTTGTTGAGGTTGCCCGCCGTGGCGAGCACCGCCTCGCGCGAGCCGCAATGGGCGGCGAGGATCGCGGTGAGCATTTCCTTCACCGTGGTCTTGCCGTTGCTGCCGGTGAGCGCCACGAGCGGGATCGCGAAGCGCGCGCGCCAGTGCGCGGCGAGCCGCCCGAGCGCGAGGCGCGTGTCGTCCACCACCACCTGCGGGAACGGCATCCCGGTGGCCACAAGCCGCGAGGTGAGCGCGCCGCTCGCCCCGCGCCGCAGCGCCTCGTCCACGAAACCGTGGCCGTCGAAGCGCTCGCCCTTCAGCGCGACGAAGAGGTCGCCCGCCGCGACCGCGCGGCTGTCGGTGGTCACGCCCGAGAAGGCGGCGCTCGCCCCTGCGAGCGTTCCGGCAAGCACGCGCGCGGCCTCGGCGAGATCCATCATCGCGGGCGGCAGCATGGACGGGCCGTAGGCGCTCATCGCGTCCCCGCGTGCCATTGCGCGAGGGCGGCGCTCGCCACCTCGCGGTCGTTGAACGCAAGGCGGCTGCCCGCGATCTTCCTGGTAGGTCTCGTGCCCCTTGCCCGCGAGCAGCACCACGTCGCCCGGGCGCGCCTGGTGCACCGCCGAGAAGATCGCCACCTGGCGGTCCTCGATCGCCTCCGCTCCGGCGCCGCGAATGCCGGCCATGACCTGCGCGATGATCGCATCCGGGTCCTCGCCGCGCGGGTTGTCGCTCGTCACGATGACGTGGTCGGCGAGGCGCGCGGCCACCTCGCCCATGAGCGGGCGCTTGCCGCTGTCGCGCTCGCCGCCGCAGCCGAACACGCAGAAGAGCCGATGGCCGGCGGCCACGCAGGGGCGCAGCGCATCGAGCGCCTTGTCGAGGGCATCGGGCGTGTGCGCGTAATCGACGACCACCAGCGGCGCGTCGCCGCCGCCCATGCGCTCGAGGCGCCCGGGCACCGGCTCCAGCGCGCTCACCGCGGCGAGCGCCTCGTCGAAGCCGATTCCGGCCGCGATGAGGGCGCCCGTGACGGCGAGCAGGTTCGACACGTTGAAGGCGCCGAGGACCGCCGCGGCGACCTCGCCCGCGCCCCATTCGCTCGCGACGTGGAAGCGGACTCCCGCTTCGGAAAGCGCGAGGCGCGAGGCGCGAAGGCGCGCATCGCGCGCGCCGGCGCCGAAGGTGATCACGTCCACGCCGCTGCCGGCGAGGCGGCGCGCGAAGCGCTCGCCCCACGGGTCGTCCACGTTGATCACCGCGTATCGGACGCCGCGCGCGGAGAACAGGCGGTATTTCGCCTCCGCATACGCTTCCATGGTGCCGTGGTAGTCGAGGTGGTCGCGGGTGAGGTTGGTGAAGGCCGCGACGTCGTAGCGGACCGCGGCGACGCGGTCCTGGTCCAGGCCGTGGCTCGACACCTCCATCGCGACGTGCCGGGCGCCGCGGCGCAGGTAGTCGGCGAGCAGGCGTTGGACCACGATGGCATCCGGCGTGGTGTTGCGGGCCTCGGCGCGCTCGCCCACGAGGCCGTTGCCCAGCGTGCCGATCACCGCCGAGCGCCGTCCCGACGCGTCGAGCGCCGCCGCGATCCATTGCGACACCGAGGTCTTGCCGTTGGTGCCCGTGACCCCCGCCATCCAGAGCGCGTCGGACGGATTGCCGTAGGCCTCGCCCGCGATCGCCGAGATGCGCGCGCGCAGGTTCTCCACGGCGACGTTGGGCACCCTCCAGCGCTCGTTCCAGGCGAAGCCGTGGCGCTCCCAGACCACCGCGGCCGCGCCGCGCGCGATCGCCTCGCCGATGAAGGCGCGGCCGTCGCGCACCGTCCCCGGATAGGCCACGAAGACGGAGCCCATCTTCACCGCGCGCGAGTCGGCCGTGAGGTCCGCGAGCGGGACGCCGGACGATTCCAGGCGCTCGACCACCGAGCGCGCGTCGCCGCGTGCCAGGATGGGCGCGGTCATCCCGCGCTCCCCGGCCCGAGCGCGCGCGCCTCGACGGCGCCCGGCTCGACGGCCTTCACGTTGAGCGTCTGCGGCGCATCGGGCGCAATCGACATGAGGCGCAGCGCCGCGCCCATCACCGAGGCGAACACCGGAGCGCCCACGTCGCCGCCGTAGTTGCGCGTGCCTTCGGGCTCGTCGATCATGACCGCGACGATGAAGCGCGGGTCGCTCACCGGGCCGAAGCCCACGAACGACGACACGTACTTGCCCTCGGCGTAGCGCCCGTTCTCGGGCTTGAGCGCCGTGCCCGTCTTGCCGGCCACGCGGTAGCCCGGCACGCGCGCGAGCGGCGCGGTGCCGCCGGGCATCACCACCGTCTCCATCATGCGCGTGACTTCGCGCGCGCTGCGCGGCGTGAAGATGGGCTTGCCGATCGGCTGCGAGTCGCGCTTGAGCAGCGCCAGCGGCAGCAGCTCCCCGTCGTTCGGTGAAGACCGTGTACGCGCGCGCGATCTGCAGCAGCGAAACCGAGATGCCCTGCCCGTAGGAGATCGTCGCCTGCTCGACCGGACGCCATTGCGTCCACGGACGCAGCAGCCCCTTCGCCTCGCCCGGAAAGCCGGTCTGGGGCGCCACGCCGAAGCCGAGGTCGCGGAATACCGTGCCCATGCGCTCGGGCGGCATGCGCAGCATGATCTTGGCGGCGCCGATGTTCGACGACTTCTGGATCACCTGCGCGACGGTGAGGACGCCGTTCGGGTGGGCATCGTGGATGGGCCAGCGGCCGATGGTCATGACGCCCGGCCCGGTGTCGATCGACGCGTCGCGGGCGTCACGATCCCGTCGTCGAGCGCGGCGGCGATGGTGAAGGGCTTCATCGTCGAGCCCGGCTCGAAGAGGTCCGTCACCGAGCGGTTGCGCGTCTGCGCTGCCGGTGAGGTGCGCGCGGTTGTTCGGGTTGTAGTCGGGCATGGTTCACGAGCGCGAGGATCTCGCCGGTGCGGGCGTCGACGATCGCGAGCGCGCCGCCCTTGGCGTGGTGCGCCTGCCACCGCCGCCTTGAGCTCGCGATGCGCGAGGAACTGCAGGCGCTCGTCGATCGCGAGCGTCCACTTCCTGGCCGTCGCGCGGCGGGTGCATGCTCTCGCACGTCCTCGACGATGCTGTCCCCTGCGGTCGCTTGATCACCTTGCGGCTGCCCGGCGTGCCCGCCAGCCGCGACTGCTCCGCGAGCTCGATGCCTTCCTGGCCGTTGTCGTCCACGCCGGTGAAGCCCACCACGTGCGCCATCACCTCGCCGGCCGGGTAGTAGCGGCGGTACTCGCGCTGCTCGAAGACGCCCGGGATGCGCAACGCCATCACTTTGGCCGCGCTGGTCGGGCGAGATCTGGCGCTTGAGGTAGACGAACTGGCGATCCTTGTTGGCAACTTTCTGGCGGATCTCGCTCGGCGGCACGCTCGAGCGCGCGCGCGAGCGAGTGCGAACTGCGCCGCATCGGCATCTCCACGTCGTCGGGCATGGCCCAGATCGACTTCACCGGCGTGGAGATCGCGAGCGGCTTGCCGTTGCGGTCGGTGACCGCGCCGCGCGAGGCGGGCATCTCGATCACGCGCCCGTAGCGCGCCTCGCCCTTGGCCTGCAGGAACTCGTGTGTCATCCCCTGCAGGTAGAACGCGCGGCCCGGCGAGCAGCGCGAAGCCCGCCATGGCGCAGCATCGAGCACGAAGCGCGAGCGCCAGCCCTCGAGCTTGAGGCGCAGCTGCGGCGTGCGCTTCTCGTACTTCACCGGCGCGCCCCCGCCGCCGTCGGCCGTCCACGCCGACGATCGACCGTCGTGTCGCGGATCGGGCGACGCGCATGCCGAGCTGGCCGCGACGCGATCTTCTCGACGCGCGCGTGCGTGGCCCAGGTGCTCTGCTCGAGCTGCAGCTGCGTCCATTCCTCGTCGAGCTTCTTCGCGCCTCGTCCTGCTCGCGCCTCGAGCTCGGCGAACAGCTTGCGCGCCTTGTGCTGCGAGGTGACCACGCCGAGCGCGCAGGCGATGAGCAGCGCGAGCAGGAGGGCGTTCACGCGCGCCATCGTCAGTGCCCCTTCTCGGCCACGCGCAGCACGGCGCTGCGCGCGCGCGGATTGCGGCGCGATCTCCGCCGCCGACGGCTTCACCGCGCCGCCCGACCAGGCGCAGCCCCGGCGGCGGCAGCTCGGCCGCGCGCACCGGCACGCCGCGCGGCAGGCGGTCGGCGCGTCGAGCGCGTCGCGCATGAAGCGCTTCACGATGCGGTCCTCGAGCGAATGGAAGCTGATCACCGCCAGGCGCCCGCCCGGCTCGAGGAGTCGCCACCGCGCTGGGGCAGCGTCACCTCCAGCTCTTCAAGCTCCTGATTGAGGTGAATCCGTAGAGCCTGAAAGGTGCGCGTCGCCGGGTGCTGGCCCGGCTCGCGCGTGCGAACGGCGCGACCCACGATCTCGGCAAGTTGCCGGGTGGTGACGGACAGGCTCGCGGCCCCGTGCAGCAACAATCGCTGCTGCAATCTGTTTAGCAAACCGTTCTTCCCCATGAGCGCGGATCACCTCCCTGATTTCGTCTTCGTCGGCGCGCGCGAGCCATTGGGCGGCGGTCTCGCCCCTGCGTCGTGTCCATGCGCATGTCGAGCGGGCCGTCGCGCGCGAAGCTGAAGCCGCGCGCGGCGTCGTCGAGCTGCGGCGAGGACACGCCCAGGTCGAGCAGCACGCCCGCCACGTGGCTGCATGCCGCGTCGCGCCAGCGCCTCGTTGCATTCGTCGAGAACCGCGCGTGGATCAGCTCAAGACGCGGATCTTCGATGCGCACGATGCGAAATCGCCGCGGGGTCCTGATCAAAAGCGAGAAGTCTTCCGCGAACACCGAGACGGGCGAGGATGGCCGCGCTGTGCCCGCCGCGGCCAAAGGTGCCATCGACATAGGTTTTGCCTTCACGGACGTTGAGGGCAGCGATTGCTTCTTCGAGTAGGACCGGGACATGGGAGACCTCACTCACGGGGGAAGGGAGTCGACGCCGGGCCTGCGCTCTCCTGGGGAGCGGCTTCGGACCCAGGGTCGTCGGCCGCGTCACAGAGAGAAGTTCTCCATCCCCGGAGGCAGGTTCGGATTGCCTCCGGACCTCAGGGCTCTCGAGCTGCTGGTTCCACGACTCGAGATCCCAGATTTCGAAGTGGCTTCCCTGCCCGACGAACATCACCTGGCGCGCGATCTTCGCGAAAGTCGCGCAGCTCCGGAGGGATCAGCAGGCGGCCGGCGCTGTCGGGCTCGACTTCCTGCGCGAAGCCCACGAGCAGTCGCTTCCAGAGGCTGGCTTGGCGTTCGAGGCGCGGGAAACGACATGACTTGCGCGCGGATCGGCTCCCACGCGGGGCCGGATACAGCAGCAGGCAGCTGTCGGGGTGCGCGGTGAGCACTAGCTTCACCGTCCCCCCCTGGGTCAGGGGCTCGCGAGTCGCGCGTGGGCACCGCCATGCGGCCCTTCGCGTCCAGGTTGATCTGGTTTGCCCCCTGGAACACCCTTTCCCCCACGTTTTCCCACTTCCGCACACTGTAGTGAGCCGTCTACAGGGAGTCAAGGGGGAAGATGGGCAATTTTTTCTTGTTCTACAAAGGGTTAGCGGCGGTTTTGCGACCGGTTTCGCAAACCGTGTCTCGTTTTATTTCAATGACTTATGGGCCGAACCTGAATAGTGCGCGAAGAATGGGTCGCCTGGCGGCGACAGGCGCTTCGGGGCTTGCTGCGGTGCAGCAGGGCGAAACGCCTTGTCGCGCCGCGCAAAGGGAAAGGGCCCGTCGCCGGGCCCTTTCCTGGGAGAAGCCGGACGGCGACCGGTCAACCGCCGCCCGCCGCGGTGGCCACTCCCGCACCGTGCGCGAGATCCTGTGAACGCGTCGCTCGCGGCGCGCGGCACGGAAATCGAGCGCGCGGAGGGAAAACGAAGAAGTGAAGCAAGCCGATAAGCGGGATTCTGTTACGGCCCTCGCGGGCTATGACGGTCATTCCTCTGGGCCGTGCGTTGCCGCACGGCTCGAGCCACCTACCCGCAGACTCGGTGGGCCACGTCGTCGTCTGCCTACTTGGTGTTGCTCCGCGTAGAGATTGGCCGTTTCACCCGGACTTAACCGGCTACGTCTCTGTTCCTCTGATCCTCGCCTCGCGGCGGACGGGCGTTACCCGCTACGCTGCCCTGTGGAGTCCCGACTTTCCTCTGCGCGGGGGGACGCCGCGATTGCTCGCGGCAAGCCCGGTACATCATCGCGCAGCGACCGTCTGGCTTGCTTCACGGTTGCGATTCTACCGCGTCGCACGCGTCACATTCCGGATGCCGCCCCCTGAATAATGCGGCGGCGTTTCGCGTCGGAATTCGCTCGATTCGGCCGGCGGGCCCGTCTAAGGTGGACGTGCGCGTGGCCCACGCGCCGCCGCGGAGCGGCTCCGCGGCGCTTACGACACCCAGCCAAGGAGTGAACGCCATGAAACTTTCGACCATCGGCTACGCCTGCGCGCTCGCGCTCGGTCTCGCGATCGGCATCCCGGCTCAGGCCCACCAGCTCGGCACCCCCGAACAGCGCGCCGAGCAAGCGGCCGCCCAGGGCCCGGATGCGCTGCGCCGGTTCGTGTGGCGCACGCGCATGATCTACGGGCTCAACGTCTTCGACTTCCGCGTGCCGGAGTGACGCCGCGCGGCGCCCGGCGAGGTCGCGTTTCGCGGCCGCGTCACGCGCCCGGGGGGCGCGCCCGAAAGTGCTGCGCGTCGTCGTAGAAGGACTCGACGGCGGTCCCGGGATGCCAGCCCGGGACGCCGAGCGCGGGCATCGGCGCCATCGCGCGCGGCGATCGGAACCGCGCGCGATTCGGCGAAATGCTCCGCGGCGAGCGCATCGGCCCGCGCGACCTGCGCGTCTTCGGGCAGCATGAAGAACAGCTCGTCCACCGGCACGAACACGGTCTTCGCGACGATGCCGACATACGGATCGAGGGCCTTTTCGTGCAACGCGTGGCCGAACGCGAAGAAGCGCATCCTCGCTTCGAGCTCCGCGCGCCGGCGCCAGAAGAGCTCCTTCCATTCGAAGTCCACGATCAGGCGCAGCAGCGCGGGCGAGCTCGACGCCACGATCACGCCGCCTTCGTCGAAGAGCGTGAGCGCGTCGCGCTCGGGACCGCGCCGCCTCGCCTCCTCCTCGCCGCCCTCCGCGAGGATCGCCGCATGCTGGGCGTTGATCCGGCCCTTCGCCTGCGGGAATGCGATCCACGCGAGCGCGTTGAAGAGGTCGTGCCAGTTCCGCGGCGCGCGTTTCCACCTCGCCGGTGTCGGCGATGCGCAGCTCGTAGTGCTGGTCGTCGCGCGCGCCCTGATCGCGCGGCGGCACGAAGCGCAACGGCTTGCCGCGCGCCGTCGCCACGCCTTCGGCTGCCGCGGTGAGCTCCTCGTGGGTGGGCCAGCGCTGCGCGGGAATCCGGGCGATCGCGGAGCGCAACGGCGCGAAGATCGGCCCCTGCAGCCGCTCGCGGGCCTCTTCCCAGTCCACCGCGCTCACCCCACGAGGCGCCAGCCGAGCTTCTGTCCGGCGCGCAGCGGCACCACCGCCTCGCCGCCGAAGGGATATTCGCGCGGCACTTCCCATTCGGACTTCTCGAGCGTGACGCGGCCGCCGTTGCGGGGCAGGCCGTAGAAATCGGCGCCGAAGCGGCTCGCGAAGCCTTCGAGCTTGTCGAGGGCGCCGGCGGCCTCGAACGCTTCGGCGTAGAGCTCGAGCGCCGCGTGGGCGGTGTAGATGCCCGCGGCCCCGCAGTCGCACTCCTTCGCCCCGCGCGAATGGGGCGCGGTGTCGGTGCCGAGGAAGAACTTGGGACTGCCCGACGTCGCCGCCTTCACGAGCGCGCGCCGATGGGGCTCGCGCTTGAGCACCGGCAGGCAGTAGTGATGCGGCCGCAGGCCGCCCGCGAAGAGCGCGTTGCGGTTCATGAGCAGGTGGTGCGCCGTGATGGTCGCGCCCACGTTCGCGGGCGCGCGCCCGACGAAGGCCACCGCCTCCTCGGTCGTGATGTGCTCGACCACCACCTTCAGCTTCGGGAAGCGCGCGAGGAGCGGCGCGAGCGTGCGCTCGAGGAACACCGCCTCGCGATCGAACACGTCCACGTCCGGATCGGTCACCTCGCCGTGCACGAGGAGCGGCATCCCGTAGTGCTGCATCGCGTCGAGCACCGCGTCGCACTTGCGGATGTCGGTGACCCCCGAGGCGGAATTCGTGGTGGCGCCGGCCGGGTAGTACTTCACCGCCTTCACGATGGCGGAGGCCTTCGCCTCCACGATGGCGGCCGGCGGCGTCTCCTCGGTGAGGTAGAGCGTCATGAGGGCCTCGAACTGCGCGCCCTTCGGAAGCGCGGCGAGGATGCGCTCGCGGTAGGCCCGCGCCATCGCCAGATCGACCACCGGCGGCTTCAGGTTCGGCATCACGATGGCGCGCGCGAACTGGCGTGCCGTCGCGCCCACCACCGAAGCCATCGCGGGGCCGTCGCGCAAATGCACGTGCCAGTCGTCGGGGCGCGCGATGGTGATCGATTCGGGCATGGGCGCTCGATTATAGGCGACGGCTCATTTCTTGAGCTCGAGCGCCATCGCGTAGAGCTCGTTGCGCCGCGCGCCGGTGAGCTTCGTCGCGAGCGACACCGCCTGCTTGAGCGGCAGCTCGGCGAGCAGGGCCTCGAGCACGGCGCGCGGATCGAGCCCCGCCGAGCGCTCGACGGGCCGGCCTTCGACGAGCAGCACGAACTCGCCGCGCTGCCGGTCCGCGTCCGCCTCGACCCACGCGCGCGCCTCGGCGAGCGGCACTCGCGCGATCGTCTCGAAGCGCTTGGTGAGCTCGCGCGCGATGACCACGTCGCGCTCGCCGAGCGCCGCGTGCAGGTCCGCAAGGGTTTGCGCGATGCGGTGCGGCGCCTCGAAGAGCGCGATGGCCCACGGACCCGCGGCGAGCGCCGCGAGGCGCTCGCGCCGCTCGCCGCCCTTGGCCGGCAGGAACCCCGCGAACACCACGCCATCGAAGGCGAGCCCGCTCGAGGAGAGCGCGGCGGTGAGCGCGCTCGCACCCGGCACGGGAACCACGCGCTGCCCCGCCTCGCGCACGCGCTGCACCACGGCCCGTCCCGGGTCGCTCACGCCCGGCGTCCCCGCGTCGCTCACGAGCGCGACCGCCTTGCCCTCGCCGATGGCGCGCACGATGCGCTCGGCCGCGGCGTTCTCGTTGTGCGCGTGCACGGCGACGAGGCGCGCGGCGATGCCGAAGTGCGCGAGCAGCCCGCGCGTCACGCGCGTGTCCTCGGCGGCGACCAGGTCCGCGCCCGCGAGCGTGTCCAGCGCCCGGCTCGTGACGTCGCCCAGGTTCCCTATGGGTGTCGCCACCACATATAATCCCGGTTCCAACGCCGCGCCGCGCGCTGGCTTCGCCGCCTGCGCATCGGAGTCCGCACCGCCCTTTCCCATGTCGCGCGTCAACGCGATCCTCCTTCTCGCTCTCGCCGTCCTCGTGTCGCCCGCATTCTCGGCCGACGCGCCGACGAGCACAACGACGCGCGCGCGCATCGTCGGCCCGCCACCGCAGCCGCAGCCCGTGCCGCCCGAGGAGGACATCGATCCCGCGACGGGATTGTCGCGCAGCACGGTGGTGCGCCCGTTGCGCGATTTTCCCGCGCCGCCGACCCAGGCGCCCGGGGCGGCGCCGGCCACGCGGCTGCCGGCCGCCGCGCCGGCGCGCGTTCCCGGCCCGGGCGCCCGCGGCCACCTGGCATTGATCCTCCCCACGTCCTCGCCCGCCCTGGGGCGCCTCGCCGAGGCGGTGCGCCAGGGCGTCGCCGCGGCCGCGCAGGTGGAAGGCAAGGATGCGCCGCCCGTGGACGCGATCGCCGTGGCGAACGAGGGCGCGGCGCTCATCGACGCGTGCCGCCAGGCGCAGGCCGACGGCGCGCTCCTCGTGATCGCCGCCATCACGCGCGACGGCGCCACCGCGCTCGCGCGCAGCGATTGCGCGCGCCAGCCGGTGCTGGAGCTCAACGAGCCGCAGGCCGTCCTGCCGCCCGACCTTCCGCAGAACCTCTTCACCGTGTCGCTGTCCATCGAGCAGGAGGCGCGGCAGGTGGCGCTCATGGCGGTGGCCGACGGGCGGCGCGCGGCGATCGTGATCGGCTCGCCCTCGCCCCTCGCGCGGCGCGTGCAGGACGCGTTCGAGCGCGAGTGGTCGCGTGACGCCGGCGAGATCCGCCACCTGCCCTTCAGCGGCAACCCCGAGGACGGCCCGCTGCTGCGCGAGCGCCTGGACAACCTGAAGGGCGACATGGTGTTCCTCGCGCTGGAGCCGGTGGAAGCGCGCGCGGTGCGCCCCTACATTCCCGCGACCTTTCCGCTCTACGCGACCTCGCTCAGCGTGAACCCGCGCGCCGAGGCCATCGTCAACCTGGACCTGCAGGGAATGCGTTATGTGGAGATGCCCTGGTTCGTGCAGCCCGACCATCCCGCCGTCATGGTGTACCCGCAGCCCTCCGGCCCGATGTCCGTGGACCAGGAGCGCCTCTACGCCTTCGGCATCGACGCGTTCCGCCTGGCACTCCACATGCTGCGCGGCGACGCGCGCCGGCTGCCGCTCGATGGAGTGACCGGGCGCATCACGCTCGAGGCGGGCAACGCATTCTCGCGCGCGCTCACTCCCGCGGAAGTGGACGGCGGCCACGTGATCCCGCTGCGCTCGCCGTGAGGGCCAGCGGCCGGCGCACGGCGGCCCAGCGCGCGGGAGGCGAGGCGGAGGAAGCCGCCGCCCGCTACCTCGCGCGCCAGGGCCTGGAGATCGTCGCGCGCAACTACCGCACGCGGCTGGGCGAGATCGACCTCGTCGCGCGCGAGGGCGCCACGCTCGTGTTCGTCGAGGTGCGCATGCGTTCCGGCACCCGCTTCGGAGGGGCCGCCGCGAGCATCGACCATCGCAAGCGCGCGCGCATCGAGGCGGCCGCGCGCCAGTTCCTCGCGCGCCTCGCGCGCGAGCCGGCGTGCCGCTTCGACGTGGTGACGCTCGATGGCGACAACGACGCATCGTGGCTGCGCGGCGCGTTCGAAACCGCTTAATATCGCGCCATGGATCTCGCAAGCCACCTGAAGAGTCATTTCGACGAGGGCATCGAGCTGCGGCAGCCGCATGGCCCAGACGATGCCCGCGCAGATCGCGCGCGCGGGCGAAGCGCTCGCCGCCGCGCTCCAGTGCCGGCAGCAAGGCGCTCGCGTGCGGCAACGGCGGCTCGGCCGCGGACAGCCAGCATTTCGCCGCGGAGCTGGTGGGCCGCTTCGAGCGCGAGCGGCGCGGGCTGCCCGCCATCGCGCTCACCGTGGACAGCTCCGCGCTCACCGCGCTCGCCAACGACTACGATTCGGACCACGTGTTCTCCAAGCAGGTCGAGGCGCTCGGCAACGCCGGCGACGTGCTGCTCGCCATCTCCACCTCGGGCAACTCGCGCAACGTGGTCGAGGCGATGCGCTCGGCCCAGGCGAAGGGGCTCGTGGTGATCGCGCTCACCGGGCGCGACGGCGGCGCCATGGGCAAGATGCTGCGCCCCGCGGATTTTCACCTGAACGTCGCGCACCCGCGCACGATGCGCGTGCAGGAGATCCACCTGCTCGTGATCCACTGCCTGTGCGAAGTCGTCGACAACGTCCTGTTCGGAGAGAGGAAATGATGCGTAAGCGGCTCGGAATCCTGGTGGTCCTCGCGGCGGCGCCGCTGCTGCAATCGTGCTTCCCGCTCGCGGTCACCGGCGTGGCGGCCGGAGCGCTCGTGGCGAGCGACCGGCGCACGACCGGCATGTACATCGAGGACGAGACGATCGAGCTGAAGGCCCTCGGCCGCCTGCACGACTTCCCCACGGCGCACGTGAACGCCACGAGCTACAACCGGCGCGTGCTCCTCACCGGCGAGGTCTACGACGAGAAGGTGAAGAAGCAGGTATTCGAGGCGATCCACGGCATCGACAACGTGCGCGAGGTCATCGACGAGACGCAGATCGCCGGCGCCTCCTCGCTCGCCTCGCGCGGCAACGACGCGCTGATCACCTCGAACGTGAAGGCGCGCATGCTGAACAACAACGGCCGCTTCTCCGCCAACCACATCAAGGTGGTCACGGAAGCGGGCGTCGTGTACCTGATGGGGCTGGTCAGGCACTCCGAGGGCGATGCCGCCGCGGAGATCGCGCGCAACACCAGCGGCGCCAGCCGCGTGGTCAAGGTCTTCGAGTACATCGACTGACGCGGTTACACCTGTATTGCCCGAAAGTGACGGGCGTCACTTCGGCCATGGTGCGCGCGCTTCGACAATGCGCGTGTGGAGACCAGACACGCGGCGCGGGCGTCCGGGCACGGCCTCGGCGCGGACGGCGACCGCCCGGCGCTTCGCCGGGCCATCCCGTGGATCGTCCTCGCATCGGCCCTCGTCCTGGCCATCGCCGGCTGGATCGGCCTCGAGCGCAATCGCCTCGCGCAGGCGCGCTCGCAGTTCCAGCGCCGCTCCGAGATCGTCGCATCCGCGCTCGCCGCGCGCACCGCGCTCTACGAGCAGCTCCTGCGCGACTGCGCCGCGCGCATCGCTTCGTCGAGCGCCACGACGCCGGCGGAATGGCGCGCGTTCGTCGCCTACCTCGCGCTGCCCGAGCGCTATCCCGCGATCCAGTCCCTCGAGCGCGTCGAGGACGACGGCCGCCCGGCGCGCGGTGACGACGCGTGGCGCCTCGCCATGCGCGCGGCGCAACGCAGCGGCGGCGTGGCGATCTCCGGCAAGATCGAGCTGCCGCGCGGCGTCGCCGCGCCGGATACCGCCTTCGCGATGTACGTTCCGGTGCGCCGCATCCCCGCTTCCGTTGCCGGGGCGGGCACGCGCGGCGAGCGTGCCGAGCTGGTCGCCGCGGAAGTGCGCATCCACGACCTGCTGCGCGGCATCCTCGACGCCCGCACCCTCGAGGTGCTCGACCTGCGCATCTACGACGGCCCGCGCATCGAGCCGGACGCGGTCCTCGTGGATACGCGCGCCGATTCCCCGGACTCCGAGCCGCTCTTCAGGCAGGCGCATCCGTTCCCGATGCCCGGCCGGTCGTGGACGATCGAATTCCTCTCGCAGCCCGAGTTCGACGAGGAGTACCGGCGCGAGCGGCCGTGGGGCGCTCCTCGCCGCCGGGCTCGCCGCGAGCTTCTTCGCGTTCGTGCTCGCGCGCGCGCTCGTCGCGAGCCTCGAGCGCGCGCACCAGCTTTCGATGCACGACCCGCTCACCGGCCTCTTCAACCGCCGCTACGTGGACGAGACGATGGAGCGGGAGATCGAGCGTGCGCGCCGCGCGGGGACCAGCATCGGCGTGATCGTGCTCGACATCGACCACTTCAAGCGCCTGAACGACACGTTCGGCCACGACGCGGGCGACCACGTGCTCGCCCGCACCGGCGAGCTGCTGCGCCACGTCACGCGCGGCGGCGACATCGCGTGCCGCTTCGGCGGCGAGGAGTTCGCGCTCATCCTGCCCGGCGCCTCGCTCGAGACCGCGCGCGAGCGCGCCGAGACGATCCGCGCGCTCTTCGAGGCCACTCCCTTCGTGTTCGAGGGCAATCGCATCGCTCCCCTCACCCTCTCGGCCGGCGTGTGCGCGCTGCCGCCCGGCGGCGGCGAGTGGGGCCGCGTGCTGCGCCAGGCCGACCGCGCCCTCTACACCGCCAAGCAAGCCGGGCGCAACCGCGTCCTCGCCGCCGCCGCATCGGAGTAGAGGTGCTCGAGGGCGTCGAGCGGCCGCTTTCGGTCCGCTCCAACGCCGTTCCCGCAGCAACGAGTTCCGCGCCGATCTAGAATTGCGGGATGAGCGTTCCCGCCCACGAAGCGAAGATCTGCGATCCCGCGCGAGCTCGCGACGCGCGCGGGCGGCATCGCGCGCCCGATGGTCTTCACCAACGGCGTCTTCGACATCCTCCACCGCGGCCACGTGACCTACCTCGCGCAGGCCCGGGCGCTGGGCAAGGCGCTCGTGGTGGCCCTCAATTCCGACGCGTCGGTGCGCCGGCTCGGCAAGGGCGGCGACCGGCCCGTCAATCCGCTCGCCGACCGCATGGCGGTCGTCGCCGCGCTGGAGAGCGTCACGCTGGTCACGTGGTTCGACGAGGACACGCCGCTCGCGCGCATCCTCGAGTGCCATCCGGACGTCCTGGTGAAAGGCGGCGACTGGAGCGTGGAGCGCATCGTGGGCGCGAAGGAAGTCCAGGCGTGGGGCGGCGCCGTGCACTCGATCCCGTTCGTGCACGAGACTTCGACCACCCGATTGCTGGAGCGCATCCGCCGGTGAACGACCTATCCATTCCCGCGCTCGTCGAGCGGCTGAAGTCCATCGTGGGCGAGCGCGGCCTCGTCGCCGGCGCCGAGCAGGCGCCTTTCGTCACGGATTGGCGCGACCAATACCACGGCAAGGCCGCCGCGGTGGTGAAGCCCGCCACGACCGGGGAAGTCGCGCGTGTGGTGGCGCTCCTCGCCGCCGAGCGCATCGCGATGGTCCCGCAGGGCGGCAACACCAGCCTGTGCGGCGCCTCGGTACCCGACGCATCCGGCACGCAGGTGGTGATCAACCTCTCGCGCATGAACCGCGTGCGCGCCGTGGATCCCGACAACAACACGATGACCGTCGAAGCGGGCTGCGTGCTCGCGACGCTGCAGCAGGAAGCCGACCGCCACGACCGGCTTTTCCCGCTCTCCCTCGGCGCGCAGGGCAGCTGCGAGATCGGCGGCAACCTTTCGACCAACGCCGGCGGCACCGGCGTGCTCCGCTACGGCAACACGCGCGAGCTGGTGCTGGGACTGGAGGTCGTGCTGCCCGACGGCCAGGTGTGGAACGGCCTGCGCGGGCTGCGCAAGGACAACACCGGCTACGACCTGAAGCACCTCTTCGTGGGCGCGGAGGGCACGCTCGGGATCATCACCGCGGCAGTGCTGAAGCTCTTTCCGAAGCCGCGCTCGCAGGCGACCGCGCTCGCCGCCGTCGAGAGCCCGGCGGCGGCCGTGCGCCTGCTGGGGAAGCTGCGCGAATCGTGCGGCGAGCGCGTCACCGGATACGAGCTCATGGCGCGCGTTTGCGTCGACCTCGTGATGCGCTACATGCCCGGGCACGCGCGATCCGCTCTGACCGACGCCACGACTGGTACGTGCTCGTGGAGCTCTCCGACAGCTCGGAAGGCCCCGCGCTCGCGCAGATCCTCGAGCGTGCGCTGGAACGGGGCGTCGAGGCGGGCCTCATCGCCGACGCCGCGATCGCCGCCAGCGAAGCGCAGCGCGCGGCGCTATGGAAGCTGCGCGAGGACATCGCGGAGGCGCAGAAGCTGGACGGCCCGTCCGTCAAGCACGACGTCTCGGTGCCGGTGAGCCGCGTGCCGCAGCTGCTCGAGCAGGCGGGCGCCGCGCTGAAGGCGCGCTTCCCGGACATCCGCATCGTCGCCTTCGGCCACGTGGGCGACGGCAACATCCACTACAACTGCTCGAAGGCCGAGCGCCAGGATGCCGAGCGGTTCTTCGCCGAGGCGCCGCAGGTGAACCGCATCGTCTACGACATGGTGAGCGCGCTGGGCGGCTCCATCAGCGCGGAGCACGGCCTGGGGGCGCTCAAGCGCGAGGAGATCAGCCGCTACAAGAGCGCGCTCGAGCTCGACCTCATGCGCCGAATCAAGCGCACGCTCGACCCGCACGGCCTCATGAACCCCGGGAAGGTCCTCTAGCGGCGCGGCTCCGGGCGGCGGTCGCGGATGAAGTCGGCGATCGCGTCCACCGCCTGCTGCTCCATGCCGATGAAGCCGTGCCAGTGCATGCGCTCGCACCATCCGCCGTGCGCGCCGCTGCCGCCGTCCACCATCACGAGCCGCTTCGCACTCGCGTTGGCAAGTGCCTCGACAATGCGGGGCGCCTGCTCGGGCGGCGTGGCGCGGCACGCGTCGCGCTTGTGGTGCAGCACGAGCACCGGCACGCGGATGCGCGCGAGGTCGAGGTTCTGCACCGCCTGCGGCAGCGCCGGATGCGGTGATGCTGGAGGTGAGCACGACGCCGTCGATGGCGGGGCCCAGCGCGATCGCGGCCGCCGCGGCGGACACCGTGCCGCGGCTGGTGCCGACCAGCCACACGGGCTTGCCGGTATCGGCGCGCACGCGCTCGACCACGCGCTTCAAGTCCTGCACGTGCTCGGGGCCCGCGCGGAACGCGAGATCGAGATCGTCGTGGTCGCTCGGCTTGCCGGCGATCGCCACGTCGAAGCCGGCCGCGGCGAACATGTCGCGGCTGCGCACGAGGAAGTTGGTGGACGTCGGCACGCCGCCCTTCATGCCGATGCCGCCGGCGCTGCCCGGCAGCAGCACGACGGCCGCCACGGCATCGGGGCGCTCCATCATCCAGTAGCCGACGCGCACGCCGGGGCGCGTGTCGATCGACACGATGTGCCCGGCGCCGCGGCGCGCTCGCCAGCGCCGCGACGAACGCGATCGCGCCGCGGGCGCTCACGATCGCGCCCCCGCCGCGCGCGCCGGCTCGCCGACGGCACCTTCCTTCCAGCGCAGCGCCTGCTGCCGCACCAGGTCCGGCATCGACTTGCGCTCGCCGTAGCGCTCGCGCAGCCAGTGCGTGTCGTTCTGCTGCGCCTGCGCGAGCTTCCAGAGCGCCTCGAGCGGCTCGCGCGTGTCGAGGCGCGGCCGCGTCGGGCGCGATGCGATCGAGCGTGTCCAGCAGGTGCTCGCGCAGCCGCACGCTGGAACGGGTGCGCGGGTCGACGAGCTGCGCCTCGTAGCCGAAGCGGCACGCCTGGAAGCGGTTGTATCCGTACACGCGGTATTGCGGCTCGACCGGATCGGTCACGCGATGCGCGAGCAGGTGCGCGGCGAGCGTCTGCGCGTAGGCGGCGAGCTGCGCGGCGCCTTCCACGGTGAGCGGCGTGTCGCAGACGCGGATCTCGATGGTGCCGTACTCGGGCTTGGGGCGGATGTCCCAGTAGAAGTCCTTCATGCTCGCGACGATTCCGTAGCCCGCCATCTCGTCGAAGTAGCGGCCGAACTCGCTCCAGGTGTGCACCGGCGGCATCTGGCCCGACAGCGGGAAAGCCGACACCGCGTGCAGCCGCGAGGTCTCGAACGACGTGTCCACGCCCTGCGAGAACGGCGACGAGGCCGACAGCGCGATGAAGTGCGGAATGTAGGGCGCCAGCCCGTGCGTGAGGTACACGGCGTCGTCCCCGCTCGCGACTCCGATGTGGATGTGCTGGCCGAACACCGTGAACTGCTTGGCGAGGTAGCCGTAGAGGCTGGAGACGTGCAGGAAGCGCTCCGTGGGATAGATGCGCCGCTCCTGCCACTGGTGGAACGGATGCGCGCCGCCGCCGGCGATGGCGATGTTCAGGCGCTCGGCCGCGGCCACGATCGCGTCGCGCACCGTGCGCAGCTCCGCGAGCAGCGCGTCGTGGCGCGTGTTCACCGATGAGTTGATCTCGATCATGCTCTCGGTGATCTCGGGCTTCACCTCGCCGGGCAGCTTCATCTTGGCGAGCCGCGCGAGCAGGTCCGGCGCGCCGCGGCCCAGGTTGTAGTCGCGCGTGTTGAGCACCATCAGCTCCAGCTCGACGCCGAAGGTGAGGGGCTCCGAGACGTGGAATTCCAGCGGCATCGGCGATCAGCTCCCCGGAGCGCTCGGCACGCGCGCCGTCATGCGCGAGGTGGCGGCGGGATCCACGGGCAGCGCCTCGCCCGCGAAGCGCAGGCCCCACTGCGACCGCGAACGGGCCGACGATCTCCATGACGAGGATCGCGCCCAGGAACACGCCCGCGAGTTGCGTCGCCGAACGCGGGAAGAGCCGCGAGATGTCGTGCAGCATGAGCAGCGCCAGGCTCGACATCGGCAGCATCGCGGCGCCCAGCCCTATCGCCTGGCGCATGCGCAGCCCCCCGAACGGCGCCACCGCGAGGACGCCGGTGAGCTTCCCCGCCGCGCGCGCGCGCCGCCACCGCGAGCGCCACGAGCCCCCCGTCGGCGAGCGAGCCGAGGGGCAGGCTCGCTCCCGTGATCACGAAGAGCACGATGTAGAGCAGGCGCCCGACGGGCGCGAGGTTCACGTTGAGCAGGTCGAAGCTGCGGTCGTCGTTGCGCGCGAAGAGGCCGAAGGCGAGCAGCGCCAGGATCACCGGCAGCTTCAGCATCGCCGCGAGCCCCACCGCGCAGACGACCATGCCGGCGATCAGCGCGAAATGGACCTCGCGCGTCTTCTCGATGCTGCGGGCGATGACGCGCGAGAGCCACGCCATCGCCGCGCCCAGCGCGAGCGAGCCGAGGAAGAGATACAGCGGGTGCAGGATCGCGATCTCCACGCTCGCTCTTCGCCTCGAAGTGCGCCGAGCCCAGCAGGATCGTGATGAGGATGGAGGCCGAAGAGCCCGTTCAGCGCCACGAGGTTCATCGCGCGCTCGGTCGACCTGGCCTTCCGACTGCGTGTCGTGGACGAGCAGCAGCAGCACGGCGGGCGAGCGTGGTCATGGCGATCGCGGCCGCGAGTCCCGCCGATTTCACCGGCTCGAAGCCGAAGCGCGAGGAGCGTGGCGAACACCGCGACGAACGCGAGCAGGCTCTCCGCGAAGCCCGCGGCGGCGAGCGTCCAGTCGCGCTTCATCCACTGCAGGTCCATGCGCCGGCCCAGGTCGAAGAGCACGAGGCCCAGCGCGAGGTCGACGAAGATGCGCGCCTCGTCGAGCAGCGACCCGAGGCCCATGGCGCGCGTGAGCGGCGCCAGCAGGAAGCCCACCACGACGTAGCCGATGATGCGGGGCATGCGCGCGATGCGCGCGATCTCCCCGCCCAGCATGCCCGCCACGAGCAGCACGCCGAACAGCAGCGGGTAGCTCAGCGTGAACGGCAGCGAGGGAAGGAACGCGAGATTCATGTGCCAGTAGAATGGCACAACCCCGCTCGGAATGGTTCCCGTGACCGCCAGTTTCTTCCAGAACACGATCGCGCTCGTCTACGACTTCGACGGGACGCTCTCGCCGCAGCCGATGCAGGAGTACACGGTGCTGCCCAAGATCGGCGTGGAGCCCGCGCAGTTCTGGGCGATGGTGAACCGCGAGGCGCGCGAGACCGAGTCCGACCCGATGCTCGTGTACATGCGCCACATCATCGAGGCGCTGGAGCGCGAGCGCGTGGACGTGAAGCGCGAGGACTTCGCCGCCATGGCGCACGAGATCGAATATTTCCCCGGCGTGCCGACCTGGTTCGCGCGCATGAACGGTACGTGAAGAAGAGGAGCCGGGGACAGGCGAAGCTGCAGCATTACCTCATCTCCGCCGGGCAGAAGGAGATCCTCGACGGAGTCTCCATCCGCAGGCACTTCAAGCGCATCTACGCCTCCGAGTACCACTTCAACCACCATGGCGTCGCGACCTTCCCCAAGTTCCTCGTGACCGACACGCTGAAGACCCAGTTCCTCTTCCGCATCAACAAGGGCATCGAGGCGGTGACCGAGTCGATCAACGAGCACATGCCCGAGGACGAGCGGCCGATCCCGTTTCCCGAACATCATCTACGTGGGCGACGGAATGACCGACGTGCCCTCGATGGCGCTCACCAAGAAGAACGGCGGCCACACGGTGGCGGTCTACGATCCCGCAGGGCGACCGGGGACGGGCGACGTGCGTGAAGCTCCTCGACGCCGGGCGCGTGGACTTCGTGGCCGAGGCGGACTTCCGCGCGGACACCCGGCTCGCGCGCCGCGTGCAGCTGCTGCTCGACGCGATCGTGGCCGACATCGCGTACCGGCGCGAGGCGTTCGAATGCCGCATGGAGAACCGCGGCAAGCGATGAGCGAGCTCACGTTCCGCGCGCTGCGCGCCGCTCGCCGACGGGCGCTTCCATTCGGGCGAGGACATGGCCCGCTCCCTCGGGCGCTCGCGCGCGACACTCTCGGAGGCGCTGCAGCATCGCCCCGGAGCTGGGGCTGGACCTCTACAGCGTCCGCGGCAAGGGCTACCGGCTCGCCTCTCCCATCGAGTTCATCGATGTGGCGCTCGTCGCCGAGCGGCTCGCGGCCGCGGGCTCGCGCGTGAAGCTCCAGGTGGTCGACCAGGTCGACTCGACGAGCACGCGGCTCCTCGAGCTCGCCGCGCAGGGCGCGCCCTCGGGCACGTGCCTCGCCGCCGAATGGCAGAGCTCGGGACGCGGCCGGCGCGGCCGCTCGTGGGTGTCGAGCGTCGGCGGCAGCCTCACCTTCTCGCTCCTGTGGCGCTTCGAGCGCGGCGCGGGACACCTCGGGGGCCTCTCGCTCGCCGCGGGCGTGGCGGTGGCCCGCGCGCTCGCCGAGTGCGGCGTCGAGCGCGCGCAGGTGAAGTGGCCCAACGACGTGGTCGTGGACTTGCGCAAGCTCGCGGGCATCCTCGTCGAGACGAGCGGCGAGATCCAGGGGCCCGCTTTGGCGGTCGTGGGCGTGGGCGTGAACTACCGCCTGGGCGAGCGCGCGATCGACCGCATCGACCAGCCGGTCGCCGACGTGGCGGGCTGCGCCGCGCCCATGCCCTCGCGCAGCGCCGTGCTGGCCGCCCTGCTCGTGGACCTCGGCCGCGCGCTCGAGGACTTCGACCGCCGCGGCTTCGCCGGCGTGCGCGACGAGTGGCTCGCGCTGCACGCCTACCAGGGCCGCGCCGTGCGCGTGGCCCCGCCGCGGGATGCGCCGTTCGACGCCGAAGTGCGCGACGTCGCGCCCGACGGCGCCCTCGTGGTCGCGACTCCCGATGGGCGCACGCTCACCCTCGCCTCCGCGGAAATCTCGCTGCGAGCGCGATGAAGGAACCGGTCGTCCTCGCGATCGACGCGGGCAACACGCGCATCAAATGGGGCGTGCACGACGGCCGCGCGTGGACGACCACGGGCGGCGATGCCGACGGCCGAGTCGGCGCGCGTGGGCGAAGGCTGGGCCTCGCTGCGCGCGCATCGACCGCGCGGTCGCGTGCAACGTGGCCGGCGCGGACGTGGAGCGCGACCTCGCCGCGGCCTGCGCGTCGCCACCGCATATCGCTCGCGATGGTCACGTCGCGCGCCGAGCAGCTGGGCGTCGTGAACGGCTACCGCGATCCCGCGCAGCTCGGCGCCGACCGCTGGGCCGCCCTCGTGGCCGCCCATGCCACGGGCGCGGGCCACAAGCTCGTGGTCATCGCGGGCACCGCGCTCACCATCGATGCACTCGGCGCCGACGGGCGCTTCGGCGGAGGCCTCATCGTGCCCGGCCCGGCGCTCATGCGCCGCGCGCTGGGCGGCGGCACGGCGGGCCTGCGCCTCACCGAGGGCGCGTTCGAGGAGTTTCCCGCGACCACGCCCGACGCCATCACCACGGGCGCGCTGCAGGCGTGCGTGGGCGCGATCCTGCGCATGCGCGACGCGATGGCCGCGCGCGGCCTCGCGCCCGAGCGCGACGCTGCTGTCCGGCGGCGCCGCGGGCGAGATCGCGCCGCGGCTTCCCATGCCGTTCGCGATCCACGACAATCTCGTCCTCGACGGGCTCGCGCGCATCGCCCGCGAATCCTGAAGCCCCGTGTCCCGACTCCTCTTCTTCGTCCTCGCCATCGCCGCGCTCGCCCTGGGCGCTCACCTGTGGCTCAGCGCCAACGCCGAGCGCGCCGAGGGCTCGTTCGCGGCGCGCGAGCGCAATCCCGACGACGTGCGCGTCGTCGCCGTGACGCCGCCGCTCGTGGCCGCACGCCGGGCCGAGGAGACGCGCCGCGAGATGCAGGGCCTCGCGGGGGCGCCGTGCGTCGAGTTCTCCGGCGTCGGCGCGGCCGACGCGCCGCGCGCGCACGACGCCTTCGCGGCGTTGAACCTGGGCGACCGGCTGATGGAGCGCCGCGTGGAAGACGTCTCGCGCTTCTGGGTGTTCATGCCGCCGGTGCGCGAGCGCCGCGTGGCGGAAACCACGATGGCCACGCTGCGCCGCCAGGGCGTGAGCGACCTGTCGATCCGCCCCGACAATTCGATCTCGCTGGGCGTCTTCTCGAGCGAGGACGCCGGACGGCGCTTCCTCGCCTCGATCGAGGCGAAGGGCGTGAAGGGCGCGCAGCTCGCCGCTTTCACGAAGGAGCTGCGCGAGGTGACGATGCTGGTGCGCGATCCCGACACCGAGACCGTCGCGCGGCTGGCCATCCTGCAGCGCGACTTCCAGGGCTCGCGCCTGCGCGCCGTGACGTGCCCCGCGCCCGAGGCGAAGACGGCGCAATGACGGCCGCGACGCGAAGCTGGCGGCGCCCGATCGCGGCCGCGGCGCTCGCCGCCGCGTGCGCGGGCTGCTCGCTCATCGATCCCAACAATGTGATCGGCCGGCAGCTCGGCGAGGCGACGCCGCCGCCGACCGAATTCGTGCCGGGGCCGCCCCCCGCGACCCTCCCAGCGGCCGCGCGCGAGCGCGCGTTCGACTTCGTGTGGCGCACCATCGACGAGCGCTACCACGACCCGCGATTCAACGGCGTGGACTGGAAGGCGGTCGGCGAACGCTACCGGCCGCTCGCGCTCGCCGCGCCGGACGACGACGCGTTCTGGGACGTGCTCGATCGCATGACGGGCGAGCTGCGCGATTCGCACACGCGCGTCGAGTCGCCGAAGCAGGTGGAGCTGCGCAAGCGCAGCGAGTCGATGTCGATCGGGTTCTCGTTCCTGCCCGTCGAAGGACGGCTCGCGGTGACGGGCGTCGATCCGGACTCCGACGCGTGGTGGTCCGGCGTGCGGCCGGGGATGGCGATCGCCGCCATCGACGGCAAGCCCGCGCGGCAGGCGTACGAGGAGCTGCTCGAGCATTCGCGCCGCGCCTCGACCCCGCGCGCCCGCCACTTCTCGGCCGTGCGCAGGCTCGTGACCGGCGCGGAGGGAAGCCGCGTCGCCTTCACCTTCGAACGCGCGGACGCGAGCCGCTTCGACGTCGTCCTGAAGCGCCACAAGGTGCCGAGCCGCCATCGCGAGATGCAGCGCGTGCTGCCCTCGGGTTACGGCTACGTCCGGTTCTCCGAGTGGAGCCTCGATCTCACGTTGCGCGCGCTGGCGGGAATCGGGGAGATGCGCGACGCGCCCGGGCTCATCATCGACCTGCGCGGCAATCCCGGCGGCTCGGTGTACGCCGTGAACGCGATGCTGGAGAAATTCTTCACGCAGCGCACGGAGCTCGGCCGCACCACGACGCGCAGCGGCGAGCCCATCTCCGTGCTCTTCGGCGCCGTGGACATCATCAAGCTCAAGCGCGAGGTCGACGGCGAGCCGGACGCCTATCGCGGGCCGGTGGTGATCCTGGTGAACGCGCTGAGTGCCAGCGGCAGCGAGCTTTTCGCGGGCACCCTGCAGGCCGCGGGCCGCGCGAAGGTGGTGGGCGAGGCGAGCTGCGGCTGCCTGCTGGGCTTCCTCGGCTACGCGAACGTGCCCGGCGGGGCCGAGCTGGCGTACAGCGAGGTGGGCTTCGTGCTCGCGAACGGCAAGCGCATCGAGGGCGAAGGCGTGATTCCGGACGTGCCCGTGCCGCTCACGCTCGCGGACCTGCGGTCGAGCCGCGACCGCGCGCTGGAGGAGGCGCAAGCGCTCCTCGCCACCCTGAAGGGGCCGCGCGGATGAGCCGGGATGCGCGCGCCTCCGCGCTCAATCCGGGCGTCGCACGCCGCGAAGTGTGGGCGTGGGCGATGTACGACTTCGCCAACTCCGGCTACACCACGGTGGTGCTCACGGCGGTCTTCAACGCGTATTTCGTCTCCGTCGTGGCGGCGAACGCCGACTGGGCGACCTTCGCGTGGACCGCCGCGCTCTCGGTCTCGTACCTCGTCGTGATGGTCATCGGCCCGCTCTACGGCGCGTGGGCCGACGCGCACGCCGCGAAGAAGCGGGTGCTCGGCGTCTCGACCATCGTCTGCATCGCGGGCACGGTCGCGCTCGCCTGGACCGGCGCGGGCGACGTGACGTGGGCGGTCGTGTTCATCGTGATCTCCAACGTCGCGTATTCGATGGGCGAGAACCTCGTGGCGGCGTTCCTGCCGGAGCTGTCGCGTCCCGAGGCGCTGGGCAAGGTGTCGGGGTGGGGCTGGAGCCTCGGCTACTTCGGCGGCATCCTCGCGCTGGGACTCTCGCTCGCCTGGGTGATGACGGCGCCCGCGCGCGGCTCCACGTCGGCCGCGGCGGTCCCGGGCACGATGGTGATCACCGCCGCCATCTACGCGCTCGCCGCGCTGCCGACGTTCCTGTTCCTGCGCGAGCGCGCGGTGCCCGCCACGGTGCCGGGCGCGCGCGCCGCGTTCGAGCGCCTCGTCGCCACGGCGCACTCCGCGCGGCGCTTCCACGACCTGCTGCTGGTGTTCGCGTGCGGCGTGTTCTACCAGGCGGGGGTCGCGACCGTGATCGCGCTCGCGGCCATCTACGCCGAGCAGGTGATGGGATTCAAGACGCAAGACACGATCATCCTGATCCTGGTGGTGAACGTGACGGCGGCGGTCGGCGCGTTCGGCTTCGGCTATGCGCAGGACCGCATCGGCAAGACGGCGGCGCTGCGGCTCACGATCGTGGGCTGGATCGCGATGACGGTGGTGGCGTATTTCTCCACCAACGCCGCGACGTTCTGGGTGGCGGCGAACCTCGCGGGCCTGTGCATGGGATCGAGCCAGTCGGCGGGCCGCGCGCTGGTGGCGTATCTCTCGCCGCCGGATCGCAGCGCGGAGTTCTTCGGCCTGTGGGGCGTGGCGGTCCGGCTCGCGGCGATCCTGGGCCCCCTCACCTACGGCGCGGTCACGTGGATCACGCACGGCAACCATCGCCTCGCGATCCTGCTCACCGGCGTGTTCTTCGTCGTGTCGCTCGTGCTGCTCGCGTTCGTGAACGAAGCGCGCGGCCGCGCGCACGTGGAGCGCTGAGGCTTCAGGGCGCGCTCACCGGCGTCGCGCGCGGAAGACGCAGGTCGCGCTTGCGCATCTCCTCGCGCACCCGGTCGGGCCGGTCGCTGATGATGCCGTCCACGCCGAGGTCGAGCATGGCCGCGATATCGCCCGGCGGGTTCACGGTCCAGACGACGACCCGGATGCCGAGGCGGTGCGCCTCGTCGACGATGGCGCGATCCACGTCCTTGAAATAGGGCGACCAGATGCGCCCGCCCGCCGCGGCGACCAGGCGCGGCACGGAGCCGTGGTCGCGCAACTGGAATCCCGCGGTCCAGGCCGACGGAGCGCAGTCGGCCGGCGCGATGCGCGGATCGCCGGAGCGCGGGCCAGAGCACACGTTGTCCAGGAAGCTCTGCTGCGCCGTGAGATACACCGTGGGGATGTCGGGCGCCTCGCGCTGCACGACTTGGAGCGTGCGCCAATCGAACGACTGGATCGTCGCGCGATCGGCCATGCCGGCGCGGCGGATCTCGCCCACGAGCTGGCGCGCGAAGGGCTCGGGCGCCGGCGTCTGCGCGGGCGCGAGCGGGGAGACCTTCGTCTCGATGTTGAAGCGCACCTCGCGGTTGCCCGCGCGGCGCGCGAGCGCGAAGACGGCGGCGAGGCGCGGGATGCGCGTGCCGTCCACCGGCACCTGGTCGGGCGCCGCGCGCGCGTAGCGCGAGGCCGGATCGATGCGCCCCACGTCGTAGCGCTCGAGCTCCTCGAACGCGAGATCGTGAATGGGGGGACCGGCCTTCGCGAGCCAGCGGCCGTCGGGCGCGCGCGTGATGTCGGGGTTGAGCGACGTGTTGTGCGAGACCACCATCACGCCGTCGCGCGTGACGCCGGTATCCAGCTCGAGCGTCGTGACGCCGATGGTGAGCCCGGCGGCGAACGCGGGAAGCGTGTTTTCCGGAGCGAGTCCGCGCGCGCCGCGATGCCCCTGCAGGTCGATGGTGGCGGCGCAACCCGCGAGCACCAGTACCAGCCCCGCAACGGCGATGCGGATGAATGGACTCGATTCCAATCGACCCTTCCTCGGGCGGAAACGACCGCTCGGAACCCGATTATTGCGCAGCGGGGCGCAAAGCACGATCATGGCGCCCATGGCACAGGCGAAGAAGACGCTTTACGACATCCTGGGCGTGCCGCGCGACGCCCTGGCCCTCGACGTCGGGCTCGCGTACCAGAAGCGGCTCGAGGAGCTGCAACGCGCGGTCCCGCAGGACCCGAGCGCCCTCGCCCTGCTGCACGAGGCCCACGAGGTGCTCACCAATCCGAAGCGCCGTGCGACTTACGACGCGGCGCTCGTCACCGCTTCCGAAAAGGCCGCGGCGAAGGAGCAGGCGGCCGCGCCGGACCTCGTGGTCGAGCCCGACGCGGAGGAGCCGCGCCGCGTGCCGCGCATCCCGCCCGTGGGCATCGCGATGGGCGTGATCGCGGCGCTGATCCTGCTCTTCTTCGCGCTGCCGTCGCGCACGCCCGAGGCGCCCGCCCCGCACCCGCCGGCCGAGGCGCCGAAGCCGCCGCCCCCGCCGCCGCCCCCGCAACCGAAGTCCGCCAAGGACATCCTCACGCAGGCGCGCGATTCGGTGGGCCGGCTGCAGAGCTTCGAGATGTCGGGCCGTGCCGTGCCGATCGGGCTCGCGCTCGCCGTGGAGCCCGCCGCGGTGGTGACCACCTGCCACGGCATTTCCGCCGGCGCGCAGCTCGTGGTGACGGTCGGCACCGAGAACCACTCGGGAACGCTCGGCGTGACCGACGAGGTCCTCGACCTCTGCCGGATCTCGATCGCCGCGCCCCCGGTCACGCCGCTGGTGCTCGCCGCCGCCGACGCGAAGCCGGGCGACACGATCTACGCGCTCGGCGCGAACGCCGCGGGCGACATCGCGCTCACCGAGGGGAAGGTGAAGCGGATGGTGCCCGACGCGCGCGGCCCGATGATGGAAATTTCAATGCCCGTCGCGCCCAACGGGAGCGGCGGCGCCGTTTTCGACACCTTTGGAAAGCTCGTGGGCATCGCCACGACGGCGCAGGGCCACGGCGCGGGGGTCAGCCTTGCGGTCCCCGTGTCGTGGATTGCGCAAATGCGCTCGCGGGAGCGCGCTCGGTAACTCGTTGAACGCCAGGCGCGGAGCGTCGATCGAGGGCCCGTAAAACAGAAAGCGCTCGCGGCTCTCGCCGTCGCGCGCCCCTTGCCAGAGCAGAGCCCAACGGCCCCGCGGCAGTGGCGGATGCAGGCCGTCATGGCCCGTCTGTACCAGCACGTAGGGACAATCGGGCGCACCGCGCTCGATGCGAAGGGTCGTGCGCCGCGCGAGATAGTCGAGCATTCCGCGCTGGCCCTCGCCCAGGCCGACGCTCTCGATGCACTCCGTTTGCGGCAGGCGCGTGGCGAGGTCCTGGAACGGCGCCCGAAAGCTCTTGGCGTCGTCGAGCCACGGCAGCAGCAGCGTCATGACGACGCACCAGCCGAACGCGACATTGGCAGTCCACAGCGGCAGCCATGATTCCGCCGGCCGCAAGACCCACACCGCGATCCACAGCGCCGTGGCAACGAACGCCACCGACGCGAACGCGCGGTGGAAGGTGAACGTGTAGTCCGAGGGCAGGTAGCGCGCGAGGTACGGCACGATCGGCGGATGCCCGTTCACCATGCCGTGCAGCCAGATCCACCATGCGAGCGCGGCCACGCCAGCCGCGACGATCGCCATGATCGCCGTAGCGGCGAGTGCCGCGCGGGGTGGGAAGCGATCGACCGCAACGCTGCCCGCGATCGACAGCGGCACGAGGACCGGCAGCGCGTAGAGCTCGCGCACGCTGGCCGAGGTGCCGAGGACCGCGAGGATTCCCGCGGTGAGGGCGAGTGCCAGCTGCAATCCCCGGTCCATGCGCAATCGCCGCCACCACAGCGCTGCGGCGAACGCGTACACCGCGAGCGCGCCGGCCGGCAGCGAGAACCATGGCAGCGTGCGGGTGAAGTAGAGCGGCTCGTCGTACGCCCCGAGGTCGGCGAAGCCGAAATAGCGCCCGAGGTTGTTCAACCAGAACCACTCGCGGAACAGCGCCGGATCGCGCAGCCACAGCGCGATGGGCCACGCCAGCAGCCACGGCAATGCGAAGGCGAAAGCCCACACGAGGCATATGAGGTATTCGCGCCTGCGCCATTCGCGGAACGCGAGGGGCAGCGCGATCACCGCCAATCCGATCATGGAAGGCTCCACCAATCCCTTCGACATGAAGCCGATCCCCACACCGGTGCCGAGCAACGCGCCGGCGGCGAACGGGCGCTCGAGGGCCAGCGCAAGCCCGAAGGTCGCGATGGCGAAGCCGGTGAGGAGCGCGACGTCGGTGATCATGGTGTGCGCGTACATCGGCAGCCCGATGCAGCCGAGCAGGAGCAGGGCCGCGCGCCAGCCGTGGCCCGCGCCGAACAGGCGCCGCGCGGCGAGGGCGGTGAAGCCCAGCGTGACGAACATGAAAAACGTGCTCGCGAGCCGCGCGCCATCGTGCAGCGGCAGCAAGGGCGCGAACAACCGCGCGGTGGCCGACGCGGCGAGGTAGTAGAGCGGCGGCTTCTCCATGAACGGCTCGCCGCCCAGGGTGGGCACCACCCAGTCCCCGCTCTGCAGGATGTGGAACACCATGCCGAACGTGTAGGCCTCGTCGGGCTTCCACGGATCGTGCCCCACGGTTCCCGCGACGAGGAACGCGGCGAGCAGCGCAGCCAGACACCAGCCACCTGCCGTGGTGGAGGCGAGCCGTTCGCGCAGCATCTCTACTCGGAGGCGGCCGCTGCCGCGGCGGCGTTGCGCAGGCGCGCCTCGCGCACGTAGAACGCGCGGTAGAGCGTCGGCAGCACGAAGAGCGTCAGCAGCGTCGCGGAGATCAGCCCGCCGATCACCACCATCGCCAGCGGGCGCTGCGTCTCGGAGCCGATGGCGTGGGAAAGCGCCATGGGCAGCAAGCCCGAGCATCGCGAGCAGCGCCGTCATCAGCACCGTGCGCAGCCGCACGAGCGAGCCTTGCATGACCGCCTCGCGCACGGTGCTGCCCTCGTCGCGCAGCTGGTTGAAGTAGGTCACCATCACCACGCCGTTCAGCACCGCCTGGCCGAAGAGCGCGATGAAGCCGATCGCCGCCGAGACGGACAGCGGAATGCCCGTGGCCCACAGCGCGAGGATGCCGCCGATCAGCGCGAACGGCATGTTCACCACGATGAGCAGGGCGCTCTTCACCGAGCCGAACGCGTCGAAGAGCAGCAGGAAGATGAGCGCGATCGACAGCGGCACGATCCACGGCGAGGCGCTTCATCGCGCGCTGCTGGTTCTCGAACTCGCCCGACCAGCCGATCTCGTCGCCGGCCGCGAGCGGCACGCCCGCCGCCACGCGCGCCTGCATGTCGCGCACGACGCTGCCCATGTCGCGGTCGCGGATGAAGACGCCGATGGACGACGCGCCGCCCGTTCTCGCGCGCGATGTCGAGCGCCCCCGACACCGCGCGGAAGCGCGCGACCTGCCCGAGCGGGACCTGCGCCCCGTCCGGCGTGGCGACGAGCAGGTTGCGCAGGTTGCCAGGGTCGCGCTCGCCCGGGTGCAGGCGCACCACCACGCTGAAGTGCTTCTCGCCCTCCCACAGCTCGGTGGCCGCCTTGCCGGCCAGCGCGGTCTCGATCACGTCCTGGATGTCGCCGACGTTCAGGCCGTAGCGCGCCGCCGCCTCGCGGTCGATGTCGATGACGTATTGCGGCAGCGTCCCTCGCGGTCGATGAACGCGCGCGCCACGCCGGGCACGCCGCTGATCTCGCCGAGGATCCGGCGCGCCTCCTCGTGGAGCGCGTCGAGGTCGTCGCCGAACACCTTGATCACGATCTGGCCGTCGACCTGCGAGATGCTCTCCAGCACGTTGTCGCGGATCGGCTGGGAGAAGGACGGCTCCATGCCCGGGATCGCCGAGACCGCGCGTCCATCTCGCGGATCAGGTCGTCCTTCGTCTTGCCCGGCCGCCATCGGGACTCCGGCAGGAAGTCCACGAACATCTCGTGGAGTTGAGGATCTTCGGATCGGTGCCGTCCTCGGGCCGCCCGGCCTTCGAGATCACCGTCCGCACTTCGGGAACGCGTATGGAGCGCGCGCCTCACGTCGCGCCATCAGCGCGCGCGCCTCCTCCGGCGACACCGGGGCGGCAGGGACAGGTTGACCCAGATCGTGCCCTCGTTGAGCTCGGGCAGGAACTCGCTGCCCAGCCGCGTGGCCGCCACGAGCGCGACCGCCAGCGACGCGGCGGCGATGACCGCGATGCGCCGCGGATGGGCAATCGCGACCCGCAGCAGCGGCTCATAGCGGCGCTTGAGCCACGCCACCAGCCGGTTGTCGCCGTGCGCGACGTTCGGCCCAGCAGCAACAGGGCAGGAGCGGCACGAGCGTGAGCGAGAGCAGCAGCGAGCCCACGAGCGCGGAGGTCACGGTCCACGCCATGGGCGAGAAGATGCGGCCTTCGTGGCGCTGCAGCGTGAAGATCGGGATGTAGGCGGCGATGATGATGAGCATCGAGAAGAGCGTCGGCCGGCCGACTTCGACCGCCGCATCGCGCACGGTCGCCAGCCGCTTCTTCGGGTCGCGCTGCTGGGCGGGATCGAGCTCCCCCAGGCGGCGCACGATGTTCTCCACGACGATCACCGCGCCGTCCACGATGATGCCGAAGTCCATCGCGCCCAGGGACAGCAGGTTCGCGGGAATGCCGCGGAGGTGAGCCCGATGAAGGTGGCGAGCAGCGACAGCGGAATCACCGAGGCGACGATGAGCGCCGCGCGCAGGTTGCCGAGGAAGAGCAACAGCACCAGCGTCACGAGCATCGCGCCCTCGGTGAGGTTGGTGAACACGGTGTACAGCGTGCGCGCGATGAGCCAGGTGCGGTCGTAGTAGGGAACGATCTGCACGCCCTTGGGCAGCACCTTCGCGTTCAGGTAGGCGATCTTCTCCTTGAGCGCGGCGAGCACCAGCGACGGGTTCTCGCCCTTGCGCATGAGCACGATGCCGTTCACGATGTCGTCGTTGCCGTCCTGGCCCACCAGCCCCTGGGGCGGCGCCGAGCCCACGTGGACCTGCGCCACGTCGCGCACGAGGATCGGCGTGCCGCGGTTCTCGGCGACGACGACGCGCCCGATGTCCGCCGAGGAAGCGAAGCTGCCCAGGCTCCGCACGAGGAACTGCTGGCGTCCCTGGCTCACCGCGCCGCCGCCCGCGTTGGCGTTCGCGCGTCCGAGCGCTCCAAAGAGCTGCGCCAGGGTCACCTTGTAGTCGCGCATCTTGGCCAGGTCGGGGTTGACCTCGTATTGCTTGATCGTGCCGCCCATGGTGACCACGTCCGCCACGCCCGGCACGAGCCTCAGCTGCTTCTCGACCACCCAGTCCTGGAGCGTGCGCAGCTCCTGCGATGAAACCGCGTCGCCGCGCAGGCGGAAGCGGAAGATCTCGCCGATGGCGGTGGAGAGCGGCGCATCTCGGGCTCCACCCCGGGCGGCAGGTCCACGCCGCGCAGGCGCTCGAGCACCTGCTGGCGCACGAGCTGGTCCGTGGGCTTGTCGTTGAACGTGAGGATGAGGAACGACAGCCCGAACTGCGTGTGCGAGAACGAGCGCACCACGTTGGGCACCGACGAGAGCGCCGTCTCGATCGGGATCGTCACCTGGCGTTCCACCTCCTCGGCGGCGCGCCCCGGGTAGAGCGTGATGACGTTCACCTGGGTATCCGAGACGTCGGGAAACGCCTCGACCGGCAGGTAGTCGAACGCGATGAGGCCGCCGACCGACGAAGACGAGCGTGCCGAGGACGACGAACAGCGGCTGGCGCAGCGAGAACGAGACGATGCGGTGGATCACGACGCCGGCGCCTTCTCCTCGATATACTGCATCCCGCGCGCGTCGTTCAGCATCTGCTCGAGCACCAGGTTGCCCGAGGCGGCCACCTCGTCCCCCATGGCGAGACCCGAGCGCACCGGCACCCGCCCGCCCGCCTCGGGGCCGACGGCGACTTCGCGGCGCGTGAAAGTGGATCCCGAGCGCACGAACACGAAGCGGCGGTCGCCCGACAGATAGACCGCACGCGAGCTCACCGTGGGCTCCGCGGCCTTCGGCACGTGCACGCGCGCAGTCACGAACATCTCCGCCTTGAGCACGCGCTTCGGATTGGGCACGCTCGCCGCGCAGCTTCACGGTGCGCGCCTCGGGATCGACGAAGTCGGACAGCTGGCGCAGCGTCCCGGAGAACGTGTCTTCGGGAAGCTGGTTGCTCGTGATGGTGAGCGGCAGGCCGGCGCGCAGGTAGCGCAGGTCCTCTCCCTGGGCGTCGACGCTGATCCAGAGGTGCGCGGGATCCGTCACGACGAACAGCGGCGCCCCCGGCTGGTCGGGACGCAGCTCCTGGCCCGGGTTGAGGTTGCGCTCCACCACCACGCCCGCCATGGGGCTGCGCAGCACGAACCGCGGTTCACCCGACACCGACTGGCCGTACGCGCTCAGCCTGCCGAGCGCGCGATCGGCCTCGGCCTGCGCGCGGATGTGGTCGGCTTCGGCCTGCTGCAGGTCCTTGGCCGCGGCCACGCCGTGCTCGTGCAGTTCGCGCTGCCGCTGGAGCGCCTGCGTGGCGAGCGACACGTCGGCCTGCGCCTTGCGCGCGTCCGCCTGCGCCTGGCCGAAGTCGGGCGAGCAGGATCTCCACGAGCGGCTGGCCCGCGACGACATGGTCGCCGACGTTGGCGACGATGCGCGTCACCCGGCCGGCGAAGGGCGGGAACACGCGCACCGTGCGCTCCTCGTCCCACACGAGGCGGCCCGAGAAGCTGCAGGTCGCGTTCGGCGGGAGCCTGCACCTTCTCGATCTCGAAGCGCTGCAGCGACGGGCTCGTCGCGGGAAAGACGACGCTGTCTCCGCGCACCTGCGGCCCCGGCTCGGCGGGAACGGCATTTCCATCCTTGCAGCCGGTCAGCAGCAGCAAGGCCACCAGCACGCAGATGGCGAAAGCCAGCGCGAACAACGCCTCCGTGGACGATTGCCATTTCATGGGACTCACCCCTCGACCGTCTCCACGGTCGCGTCGCGCCGCGCCCATGCCTTCGCGGCATCGGCGCGCAACTGCACTTCGTCCAGCTCCACGCTCTTGAGCGAGCGCCGCGCATCGAGCAGGTCCAGCACGCCCGTGGCGCCGCGCGCATACGCGAACTCCGCGCCCTTGGCCACGTCCCGCGCCGCGGGCGCCACCTCCGATTCGGCGCGCTCGAGCCTTTCGCTCGCGGCGCGCCACTCTTCCTCGGCGATGCGGGCATCGGCGGCGGCCGCCGCGCGAGCGCGCTCGAGCGCCGCGCGGGCCGATTGCAGGTCCGCGATGGCGCGCGCCGCCTCGCCTTCGTTGGCATGGCGCACCTGCAGCGGGAGCGAGACGCTCACGGAATACGAGATTCCCGTGCCTTGCGGATTCGCCTCCGAGGCAGGCCAATGGTCGGCCTGCAGGCCCACGGTGAGGTCGCGCGTGGCGAGGCTGTGCGCAAGGTCGCGCGCGCGCTCCGCCGACTCGAGGCGATGAAGCGCGGCGACGACGTCGGGCCGCTCGCCTCCGGGCGCGGCGACCCGGGCCTCGCGGCGCGGCCATTCCGGCGCGACCTCGAGCGATCGGGAGCGCGCCTCGGCGCCCAGCAGCTTCGCCAGCTCGGCGCGCGCGCGCTGCAGGTCCGACGCCGCCTGGCGCTCGTCGTTGGCGGCGCGCACCGCGTCCAGCCGGAAGCGGTCCGACTCGACGCGCGCGATTTCACCCGCCTCGAAGCGGCGGCGGGACGCATCGGCCGACGCATCGGCGATCACGCGGAAATCGTGCTGCAGCCGCGCCTTTTCCTGCGCGGCGGCAAGGTCGAAGAACGCGGTGCGCATCGCCAGGCGCTGCGCGCGCAGCTGCTCGGCGACGTCGGCGCGCGCGGCCGCGAGCAGCGCTCGCGCCTGCTCCGCGCGCAACCGCTCCTTGCCGCCGCGCTCGATCAGCTGTTCCACGCGCACGGAGCTGTCGAAGGTCTTGTCGCGCAGGGGGCCGCTGCCGAGGCCGGCGTGGGGATTGATGTTGGAGCCTTCCAGCGTGAGGCTGGGATTCGGGCGCTGCTCGGCGATGCGCAGGTCGGCCGCCGCGGCATCGAAGGCGAGGCGCGTGGCCACCACGTCGCGGTTGCATTCGGCCAGGCGGGACTCGGCCGCGAGCGAGGGACAAGGGCACCGGGAAGGGCGCATCGCAGCCGGCGGGCGCCTGGGCGCGTGCGCCGGCCGCCGCGAGGAGGAATGCGGCGAGGGCGGCTGCGGTGAGGGGCGCGGCGGGTGCATGACGCATGCGTGCGAACCGGGAGCGGATTGCGAACCGGCTGCGAATATGCACCCGCGAGCTTGCGGCAAGCTGACCCTGCACAAACCCGCCGCAGGGCCTGCGTGCTATCCTGCCTGCTGCATTTTTGAGCGCCCCACCCCGGGAAGTTCCATGCGTGTACTGATCGTCGAGGACGACGCCATGCTCGCGGACGGCCTCACCGCGACCCTGCGCCGCGAGGGTTACGTGGTGGACTCGGTGTCGAGCGCCGAGCAGGCCGAGGCGGCGCTCAAGGTCTCCGACGTCGATCTCATCATCCTCGACATCGGCTTGCCGGGCATGGACGGCTTCAGCTGGCTCAGGCGCCTGCGCTCGCGCGGCGAGCGAGCAGGCGGTGCTGGTCCTCACCGCGCGCGACGCAGTCGAGCGACCGCGTGCACGGCCTCAAGCTCGGCGCCGACGACTACCTCCCCAAGCCCTTCGCGCCCGAGGAGCTCACCGCGCGCGTTTCCGCGCTCGCGCGGCGCGGGCGGGCCATGCGCTCGCGCCTGATCGAGCACGGCCCGCTCACCATCGACCTCGCGCGCAAGCGCGCGATGATCTCGGGCAAGCCCATCGACCTGCCGCAGCGCGAGCACGCGATCCTCGAGTACCTGTTCTCGAACGTCGACGCGATCGTGGGCAAGGAGAAGATCGCGAGCGCGGTCGCCTCGTGGGACGAGCACATCTCCGCCAACGCGATCGAGGTGCACATCTCGCGGCTGCGCGCGAAGCTCGAGCCCGCGGGCATCCGCATCCGCACGGTGCGCGGCCTGGGCTACATCGTCGAACCCTGGAGTGATGGAAAGCCTTAGGCTCCGCCTGCTCGCATGGCTGCTGCTGCCGCTGGTGATCGTGGGCGCGACCGCCGCCACCGGCGCCTACGTGTTCATGGAAAGGCGCCTGACGTCCGCCTACGACCTGGACCTGGGCGACATCGCGCGCGCGCTCGTGCCCTACGTGAAGGTGCGCGACGGGCGCATCGCGCTCGAGCTTCGAGCAGGTGGCCGACGCGATCCTGCGCGCCGACAGCACGGACCACATCTACTACGTGGTGCGCGACGGCGAAGGGCACGTCGTGGCCGGTGATCGCGCAACCTCAAGCCGCCGCCCCGGCTGCCGGGCGTGGCGCTGCTCTTCTGGAACGACACGCTCGAGGGCCGGCCGATCCGCGCGGTGGCGCTCGAGGCCGCGACCGGCGGCATGCCGATGTCGATCGTCGCGGCGGAGACCACGTTCAAGCGCGAGCACGCCTCCGAGGATGCGATGCTCTCCGCGATCGCGCCCGCGGCCCTGCTCTCGCTGGCCGCGATCATCGCGGTGGTCTTCGGCGTGCGCCGCGGCCTGGGGCCGCTCGAGCGGCTGCGCGAGGAGCTGCAGTCGCGCTCGCACGTGGACCTGCGCCCGGTCGAGGAAGGCCGCGTCGTGGAGGAGCTCAGGCCGCTCGTGCGCGAGCTGAACCTCATGCTCGCGCGGTTGAAGGAGGCGCAGAGCACGCAGGCGCGCTTCATCGCCAACGCCGCGCACCAGCTGCGCACTCCGATCGCGGGGCTCGTGACCCAGCTCGACCTCGCGCGGCGCGAAGGCGGCGAGCGCGAGGCGCACTTCGCGCAGGCGAGCGAAGGCGCCGCGCGCCTGGCGCGGCTCGCGCAGCAGGTGCTTTCGCTGGCCGCGGCGGACCCGGTCTCGAACCCGAAGCGCGCGCGGAGCCGTGCGACCTCGCGGACATCGTGAAGGGCCACGCCGATGCGTGGGTGCGCACGGCCGCGGCGCGCCACGTGGACCTCGAATTCGACCTCGCGCCCGGGCCGATCAAGGGCGACCCGGTGCTGGTGGGCGAGCTCGCCGCGAACCTCGTGGACAACGCGACGCGCTACGGGGCGCATTACGTCCTGGTGAGCACGCGGCGCTCCGGCAACCGGTCGATCCTCGAAGTGGTCGACGATGGCCCCGGCATTCCCGCCTCCGAGCGCAAGCGCGTCTTCGAGCGTTTCCACCGGCTGGAGACGCGCACCGAGGGCAGCGGGCTCGGGCTCGCGATCGTGGCCGAGATCGCGCGAGCGCCACGGCGCGACCATCGAGGTGGACGAGGCGCCGTCCGGCAAGGGGATGCGCATCCGCATCTCGTTCCCCTGAGAATGCGCCGCGCGCGATGTCGATCGACCTGCCCGGCCTCATCGACGCGTACGGGTACCTCGCGGTGTTCGCCGGCGCGTTCCTCGAGGGCGAGACGATCCTCGCGCTCGCGGGGCTGGCGGCGTTCGCGCGGCTACCTCGATTTCTACACGGTCGCCGTCGTCGCGATGATCGCGGGATTCGCGGGCGACCAGCTCTATTTCTTCCTCGGCCGGCACAACGGGGGCCGCATCCTCGCCCGATTTCCCGACGCGCAGGCCCGCGCGCATCGCTTCGACGCGATGCTCTCGCGCTGGCACGCGCCGCTCATCGTGGCGATCCGCTTCATGTACGGCTTCCGCATCGTGGGGCCGATCCTGCTCGGGATGGGGCGCGTGCCCGCGTGGAAGTTCCTGGTGTTCAACTTCCTCGGCGCGGCGATCTGGGCGCCGCTCATCACCGCGATCGGCTTCGCGTTCGGCACGCTGGTCGAGAAGGTGCTCTCGCGACGTGCACGAGTACGAGATCTGGCTCTTCGCGGCGGTGATCGCGGTGGGCGTCGTGGGCTTTCTCGCGCACCACGTGCGCGGGAGCAAGCCGGACGCGCAGGCCGGCACCAAGCCGCCGCGCGAGTAGGCGGCACGGCTCGCCGCGAGGCGGACTGTGACCGTTGCAAGCCGCGCCATCTGTGCCTACCTGTTCGGTCCGCGGGGCCCCTAGAATCCGCGGGCCGGGAACGGTCGCCGCACAGGTGCGGCAACCCGGCGACGGAGGTGTGTCCATGTGGAAACGATTGTCGGGCCCGATCCTCGCCGTCGCGGTCCTCGCATGCACTCCGGCGATGGCCCTCATCCCGCCGGATGTGACCGGCCTGTGGTTCGATCCGGGCGAGAGCGGCTGGGGACTCACGCTCGCGGACCAGGGACAGACGGTGTTCGCCGTTCTCTTCGTCTACGACGAGGCGGGCCATCCGACGTGGTACGCGGCGAGCAGCCTGCGTCCGGCGGTCGACTTCGCCGCGAAGCAGGCAACGGCGACATTCTCGGGCACGCTCTATCGCACCGCGGGCCCGTGGTTCGGCGGCCCGTTCGATCCGCATGCCGTGAGCGTCACCCCGGTGGGCACCCTCTCGATCGCCCTGGCGGGCGACGGGTCGACGATGGACGTGACCTACGCGATCGACGGCAGGACGTTCACGAAGACGGTGCGGCCCCAGACGTGGAGCGACAACTGGGCGCTCCTCGGCGGCCATTACGAGGGGGGGCTCTTCATCTTCGATGGCGCGCCCGGCACACCCTGCCCGCCGATCTCGTTCGCGCCGGCGAATCCCGCGGCCCCGTTCGATTTCACGATCACCCTCGGCCAGCTCGCGCTGCACGACGTCCACATGCAATGGGGAACCGGAATCGACACGGCTTGCACGCTGGACGGCGTGTACACGCAGCGCGGACAACTGGGCTCGGTCGCGGGGACGCTCGCCTGCGGGCCGATCGGCGGCCCCGGCGCGGCGCCCTCGAACGTGCAGCTCACCGAGCTCGCTGTCGGCCAGCACGGCTTCGCCGGCGCCGTCACGTTGCAGCGGGGCGCCTGCACGTACGACGGCCACGTCGGCGGGGTGATCAAGCCCCGCTAGAACTCGTACTCGATCTGCACGCGGAAGGCGTTGTCGGCGGCGGCCTTGCTCGCGCCGAAGAGCCACGCGGCGTTGTAGCGGATCGCCTGGCGCCCTTCCCCCAGCTTCACCTTGCCGAACACCGCGGGGCCGAGGCGATGGCTCTGCTCGTCGCGCGGGGCCCAGTCGTTCCACTTGCCCATCTCGCCGAACGCCTGCACCCCCACGTCCATTCCGTTGGGCAGGCGATAGGCGGCTTGCGCCTGGTACTGCAGCTCGGTCTGTGCGGCTCGTCCGTCAACGCGTCAACGGCGCGCTCGAAGAACACGTTGGTGTTCCAGCGCAGCGGGCCGGTGTCGAACTGGAAGAGCGGTCCCATCTTGAGCTTGTATTGCCTTCCTCGCGCGCGCTCGGGATCTCGATCTCGGCCAGCAGCCCCAGGTCCACCGGATACTTGTTGGTCTCCGTGAGCTGGAACTTGTTCTCCCATTCGAACGCGTCGTAGCGCGTGCGGTCGCCGGCTTCCTTGTGGTACTTGAAGTACGCCTCGGTGAACCACCATGGCGTCGCGCCCCATCCGAGCCCGAGGCTCCCGGCGCTTTCGCGCTCCTGCGTGTCGTCGAAGCGCCAGGTGCCGTACTTGAAGTCGATCTCGCGCTCGCCGTACTCCACATTGGGCACGTTGACGTATTCGTTGGGCTCGGCGGCGCGAACGCGGGCAAGCCGAGGGCGACGGCCGCGAGCAGCCGGACGGAAAAACGCATGGAAGTTCCTTAGCTGGGAGGGGTTCGGGGAGCCGGACGTCGTCGCGCCCAGGTCATGCCGACCCAGATCAATACCAGCACGGCGACGAAGAAGGCGATCTGCATCCCGGCGGGACGCGCGTCGTAGCCCACCAGCCCCGTCAACGCCTGGCCCACGATCGAGGAGTTCGGGATCAGGTGGGACGTGTCCCACAGCGGCGCGGCGAGGCTCGGAACGACGTCGGCCTGGATCAGGAAGCGCGCGGCCTGCGAAGCCATTCCCGCGGCGAGCAGCAGCACGAGGAACGACGTGACCGCGAAGAACCAGCGCACGGGATGCGCAGCAACCCCGCGAAGAGCAACCAGCCCACCGCCACGCCGCCCGCGAGCCCGACGCGCCGCCGATCACCATCGGGCATGCGCGCTCCGTCGCCGGAGATCGCCACGCCGTAGAGGAAGAGCACGGTCTCCGAGCCTTCGCGCAGCACGGCCATGGCGACCACGACCAGCAGCACCGAGAGCGCCTTCGAGCCGCTGCGGATGTCGCCGCCGATCTGCTTCGCGTCTGCGGCGAGCTCCCGCCCGTGCACCGACATCCAGATGTTGTGCCACGCGAGCATCGCCACCGCGATGCCGAGGATGGACGCGTTGAAGAGCTCCTGGCCCATGCCCTGGGCGAGCTGGGAGATGGCCCCCGGCGCCGAACGCCACGGCGAGCGAGCCCGCGATGCCCGCGGCGATGCCCGCGCCGATCCAGCGCATGCGGCCGGGAATGCCGCGCGTGGCGGCGGAGACGATGCCCACGATGAGTGCGGCCTCGAGGACTTCGCGGAAGACGATGAGCGCGGTGCCGAACATGCAGTTTCCGGAAGCCCTACTTCGCCACGACCACGCCGTGCGCGGTCTTCTCGTTGTACTCGCCGATGAACTTGTACTCGCCGGGCTTGAGCGGTCCCACGTAGACGATGCCCTTGCTCTTGCCGGGGATGACCTTCTCCACCCGCAGCGCCTCGCTCTCGAACTCCTCGGCCGTCGCGTCCTTGTTCTCCACCACGAGCCTCACCTTCTTGCCCGCGGGCACCTCCAGGCGGTCGGGCGAGAACTCGTGCGCCTCGAGGGAAAGCGCGAACTCGGGCACTTCGGCTGCGAAAGCGCCGAGGCTGACGGACATCAGCAGGGCGGCGGCGAGACGGGGCATTGCATTCTCCGGTTCGATGGAAGGCGCGATTACCTAAATGATAATCGTTCTTATTGTGATTGGCAATGGCTCTCCCCGAATCCCCCCGGGAATCCGGGTGTCGGACTCCCCATGAGAGCGGCAATTCGCCATGTTCCGGGCGCCCGGCCGTCGGCCCTCGCCGTCTTGGCCTGCGTCAATGGTCTCGTGCTCGCAAACGCCCCGGCCTTCGCGACCGTCAACGTGAACACGGCCCAGCAAAGCGAGCTGCAATCCACCCGCGGCCTCGACAAGTTCCGCGCCAAGACGATCATCGAGTACCGCAACCAGTACGGCCCGTATCGTTCCGTCGCGGACCTGGCGAAGGCCATCGGTCCCGCGGTCGCCGGCAAGGTCGCTTCCCAGGTGGCCTTCGACGGCCCGCCCATGTCCCGCCGCCCCAGCCGGCGAAACCCGCCCGGAAGAAGCCTTAGGCGCGGCTTATTCGGAATGCTCCGTCGTCGCGGCGATGCGATGGATCGAGATGTCCGCGCCGTCGAATTCCTGCTCGGGATCGAGGCGGATGCCGACGATCGCGCGCAGGGTCCCGTAGATCGCGAATCCGCCCGCCAAGGCGATGACGATCGCAAGCGCGGTGCCCAGGAGCTGGCTCGCGAACGCGACACCGCCCAACCCGCCGAAGCGCCTTCGAGCCGAAGATGCCGCACGCGAGGCCGCCCCAGGTGCCGCACAAGCCGTGCAGCGGCCATACGCCCAGCACGTCGTCGATCTTCCAGCGATCCTGCGTGAGCGAGAACATCCACACGAAGAGCCCGCCGGCCACCGCACCCGTGCGAGCGCTCCGAGGGGATGCATCACGTCGGATCCGGCGCAGATCGCCACCAGCCCCGCGAGCGGCCCGTTGTGCACGAAGCCCGGGTCGTTGCGCCCCGCGAAGAGTCCCGCGATCGTGCCGCCCGCCATCGCCATGAGCGAGTTGGCCGCCACCAGATCCGGTGATGCTTGATCGAGGGTCTGCGCGCTCATCACGTTGAATCCGAACCAGCCCACGGAGAGCACCCACGCGCCCAGCGCGAGGAACGGGATGTTGGAAGGCGGGAACGCCACCACGCGCCCCTCCTTCGTGTAGCGGCCGCGCCGCGCGCCCAGCAGCAGCACCGCGGCGAGCGCGATCCAGCCGCCCATCGCGTGCACCACGACCGAGCCCGCGAAGTCGTGGAACTCCGCCCCGAAGCTCGCCTTGAGCCACGCCTGGATGCCGAAGTGGCCGTTCCACGCGATTCCCTCGAAGAACGGGTAGAGGAAGCCCACCAGGACGAACGTGGCCGCCAGCTGCGGGTTGAATTTCGCCCGCTCCGCGATGCCGCCCGAGACGATGGCGGGGATCGGCGGCGGCGAACGTGAGCAGGAAGAAGAAGCGCACGAGCTCGTAGCCGCTCTTCGCCGAGAGCGCCTCGGCGCTCGTGAAGAAGCTGATGCCGTAGGCGACCGAGTAGCCGACGAAGAAATACGCGATCGTGGACACGGAGAAATCCACCAGGATCTTCATCAGGGCGTTCACCTGGTTCTTGCGCTGCACGGTTCCCAGCTCGAGGAACGCGAAACCCGCGTGCATCGCGAGCACCAGGACCGCGCCCAGCAGGATGAAGAGGACGTCGGCGGACGTCTGCGGGGATTCCATCGGCTTGCCTCCGTTCGCCGGCCGGTGCGGCCGCGCGCGCATTCTTGCCCGGAGCTCTCCGACGATGAGCCCGCGCAGGCCGTTCCCCAGCGCCTCGAGGCGCGCCATCTTCTCCTCCACGAAGGAGCGGGCGATCGCCACCTGTTCCGGGTCCAGCATGGCGTAGAGCCGCGCCCACTCGATGCGCGCGTCGCGAAAGAGCGGCCGGTTCTGCTCGACGGCGCTTCCTGGGCGCGCGCCAGCGCACCGAGGTCCGGATCGGACTTGGCGAATTCGGCCGCGATGTGGCCCTTCATCTGCAGCACGGCGAGCCCGACCGAAAGAAGCGCCCGCTGGGTCGTGGCCACCGCGACGTCGAACTGCGCTTTCTGCTCGGGATTCAGGCGCAGCGTTTTCTCGAGGTCGTCGAAGCCCGAGAGCGCCGAGGCATGGCTTGCCAGGGCGAGGAGCGCGAGGAGCGCAGCGAGAAGAGACGAACGGACGCGGGCCATCACTCCATTCTAGAACGGCTGGCGCGCGATGGCGGCCGATCGCGCGTGCCCTCAGAAGGGCTGGCGTTCCAACGACAGCCGGTCGGAGTGGCCCTCGATCACGTAGTCGAAGAGCGCGGTATCGCCGTCGAAGTGCATCTGCAGGGTACCGACGTCGAACACGCGCAGTTGCGCCGGATCGTAGCTGCGGCCGACCCAGGGCGACCCCGTCGTCTTGTAGACGCGGCCCGCGTAGGTGCGATGGGCGCTGGGATCGAGGTCCACCCAAGAGCCGCCGGGGAGCACGTACCAGCGCGGCGCGCCGTTCGCGTCGTAGGTGAACCACACGACGAAGAGCGTCGAGTACTGCTGCATCACCGAGAAGCCCATGCCCTTGCGCTCCTCGCCGCCCCACCACATGCCGCCCCAATCGGGCGTGTCGGCCGTATCCGGCGGCCCGAAGAGCTGGCGCGTGATGGTCTTCACGCCGCTCACGCCGCCGATCGTGTATTCGAGCGTCGCGTGGGTCGCGTCGGAGAAGCGGACCGTCGCGGTTCCCGCCGGCGCCCCCGCGACGAAGCGCGACACGTCGTACGCATAGAACGGCGAGCCCTTCGGCTTGTAGACAGGGCCCGTGTAGGAAGTGAACGGAGCGTCCCATGCGCCGCCCGGCATCACGAACCACGTGGGGCTACCGTCCGTGTCGTACGCGTAGATCACGGAAAACAGCGTCGCGTCGTGCTGCGCAATGCTCATGCCCCAGCCGTTCTCGGCCGGCCCGCCCCACCACATGTCCTGGAACACCGCGGGCAGCGAGAAGCCGCCATAGCTCGAGATGATGCCGTTCACGGCGAGGTCGTCGTCGCCCAGGCCGCCGTCGAAGATCGTGAAGGTGACCGTGTTGCCGCTCGTGGTGTACGGCAGCGTGTACCAATGCGCCGACGGCAGGTCCGGCGTGGGTCCGTACTTCCAGAAGATGGCGCCCGCCGGCAGCGGCGCGGGAAGGTCGAGCGTGAAGGCGGCCGCGCCGTAGTCCGGATCGCAGCCCGCCGCGCGGAGAGCTACGATGCCGTAGGGGAAGCGCGTGGTGAGCGCCTGGGAGGCGTCGATGAACTGCGTGTCGAGGAAATCGCACGGCAGCACCGGTCCCGTCACGGTCAGCACGACCGGGCCGCCCGCCGTGTCGCCGCTCACGCTGGTCGGCGGCGGCGGCGGCGGCGCATACGGGACCGCGCTGTTGAAGCGGATGCCGCCGCGCAGCGCGGGCGCGATCGCGTTGCAGTGCTGCTCGAAGTCCGCAGCGAAGCGCACGATCGAGCCGTCGAGCGCGTATTCGAGCTCGAGCACCTGGAAGCGGCCGGTGATCGACGTGCAGCGGAAACCGCCGCGATAGACCTCGAGCGCGGTGCGGCCCGCCGTCGCGTCGGGAAACCGCTGTGGAATCTCGTAGCGTCCGCCGCCAAGGCGCTGGTCAAGCACAGGGCCGAAATCCAGGTTCAGCGATTCGCCGGCCGGCACAAAGGCGACGGACACGCCGCCGCGCGCGTTCGGCGTGACGGCGATCGGCCCCATGCCCGTGGTGAACGGCTGCGGAGGCACCCCGGCGAGCGACGCACCCATCGGATCGCCCGGATCGCTCGACAGCGTGATGAACGTCGCCCCCGTTGCGAGCGACGGCAGGCAGATCAGGAGCAGCGTGGCGCCCAGTGCGGCGATCCGGTTCATTTCTTGGTATACCTCCCTCGGACGGCGCCACCATCGTAGCACCGGCGACGGCGTGGCCGCACCTCTTGGCTAGAACGGCTGGCGGCTGAGGGAGAGCGTTCCGGTTCGACCTTCGATCGTGTAGTCGAGTGTGGCCGTGTCGCCGCCGAAGCGCAGCCGGTACGGTCCCACGTCGGTGGCGTGCAGCAGGCTCGGGTCGTAGTTGCGCCCGACCCATGGCGAACCGGTCGTGCGATAGATGCGTCCCGCATACGTGTCGGCATCGGTCCACGAGCCGCCGGGCATCACATACCAGGTCGGCGCGCCGCTCGCGTCGTAGGTGAACCACACCGAGAAGAGCGTTCCGTACTGCTGCAGCACCGCGATGCCCCAGCCGTTCTGCAAGGTGCCGCCCCACCACATGTCGCCGCGGGCGGGGTAGACAGCGGTATCGAACGGATCCCCGAACGGCTGGCGCGTGATGAGCTTGCGTCCGCTCGCCCCGTCAATCGAGTAGTCCAGCGTGGCGTGATTCGCGTCGGTGAACGTGAGCGTGGCGGTGCCGATCGCCGCACCGGGAGAGAAGCGCGCCACGTCGTAGGCGAAGAACGGTGAACCGGACGGGCGGTACAACGCGCCGGTGTAACCGGTGGTGGTCCCGTTCCATTGCCCCGCCGGCATCACATACCAGGTCGCGGCGCCCGCGTCGTCGTACGCGTAGATCACCGAGAAGAGCTTGTCGGCGTGCTGCACGACGCTCATGCCCCAGCCGTTCTCCGCAGTGCCGGCCCACCACATGTCCTGGTAATTGGCGGTGAGAACGTGCTGCAGCGCGATGCCGCCCACGAGCCGCAGCGCGCCATCGGCCCGCTGGTCGTTGTCGCCCAGGGCGCCGTCGGTGATGGACACGATCGCGTCGTTGCCGCTCACCTGCACGGGAATCGATCGCCAGGCGGATACGCCGTTCGCGTCCGGCCCGTAGCTCCAGAATCCGGAGCCATCGCGGATCGCCGTCGGATAGGTGATGCGAAGCGTGAGCGGCTGGCCGACGGGGCAATCGGCGAGCGCGAGGTTGACGAGCCCGTCCTGGAAATCGAGCGTGGGATTGGCGCGCGGCGCGAGCGCCCAGTCGCCCGCGCGCTCGTCGATCGACGCCCACGTCGCGAATCCGCACGCCCCGGCCGGCGATTGCACCGTAGCCGTGATGGAACCGCCGCGCGGGCTGTTCACGGGCACCTGCGTGCGCCGGATGTTGCGCATCGGCACGAGCAGGTCCCAGTTGGCCAGCGTGTAATGAAGGACGATGTCGTAGGTGCCCGCGCGCGAGTCGGCGACCCCGGTCAGCGTCGCGCGCCCGGCGATGTCGGTGGTGATGGCGGACGGCGACATGCTCGCGGAGGCCGTCTCCGCGGCCGTACCGACGTTGAAGAGAACGGACGGCACGGCGGTTTGCCCGTCGCGCAGCGTGAGCAGCATCGGCACGCTGAACGGCTCGTTCACGTACGCCGAGACGCGCTCCGCCGGCTCCTTCAGGAGCGGCCCCGGATCCCATCCGACGACCTTGAAATCGATGCGCGGCGTCGCGGCGCCGGCCGGCGTGATCGTGACCGTGCACGTCGCTTCATGGGGAAGAAGCGGCTGAACGAACACCTGGCCGTTCGTGTCCCCATGGAACGTCGATGTGCTCGAGCCGGGGTCGTTGCAGCCGAAGGGCTGGTTCGACGCCGTGGAGACCGATGTCACGGTGACCCAGCCCTCCACGACCGGTTGCCCGTCCGCGTCGAGCGCAACGGCCCTCAGGGTCGGGGAGGTCCCGCCTTGTCCGCCTTGGGCGAGCGGAGTGAGCGCCCGGAAGGAGGCGATCGCCTGCGGACCGACGGTGAGGTCGAAGTGACCTGGGTGAGGAAGAGCGCGGGAACGGTGGCGAGGCCCCGGAACGCCCCCGGCAGCATTCCGTACAGCGGGGGCGCCGTCGCCACGCCCTGCGAATCGGTGAGCACGGTGACCGTCAGGTCGCGCGCCGCGCCGAAACCGGCGTGGGAGGTGATTTCCACGCTGAAGAGCACCTGCGTCGACGCCATCGGCGCGCCCTGCGCGTTGGTCACGCGAACGGCGAGCGGCACCGCGAAAGCGTGGTTGACGATCGCGTGCTGCGGCGTGGTCCCGGGCAGCTGGACGACGTCGGCCCACGCCACCGCCGCGGCGAGCGACAGGGCGAGCGCGACGATGCGCGTGATGGCGGTCTTCACGTTGCGTCCCCTCCCCGGGACGTCGCCATCGTAGCATCCGGGGCCGCCGTTCGCTCCCACCCGTGCGGTGGGGCAGAATAGATGTTTACCTGTTACTTGACACCGCTCATGCCCAACGACTCGAAGACGCCCCCCGAAGGCGCCCACGTCACCAACTTCATCCGCCAGCACATCGAGCGCGACCTCGCGGGGGGGAAGTACTCGTCCGCGGCGCTGGTGCGGCCGCCCGGGCCCGCTCGCGATGCAGAAGGACGCGCCGCTCGATCCCGCGAAGATCCGCACGCGTTTTCCGCCCGAACCCAACGGGTATCTCCACATCGGACACGCGAAGTCCATCTGCCTCAACTTCGGCGTGGCCGGGAGTACGGCGGCGTCTGCCACATGCGCTTCGACGACACGAACCCGGAGAAGGAGGAGCAGGAGTACGTCGATGCGATCCTCGACGCCGTGCACTGGCTCGGGTTCAAGTGGGGCAAGAACGACGAGAACCTCTACCACGCGTCGGATTATTTCCAGTGGATGTACGACTTCGCGGAGGCGCTGATCGAGCACGGCGACGCGTACGTGGATTCGCAGACCGCGGAGGAGCTGCGCGCCACCCGCGGGAACTCTCAGCGAGCACGGCCTCGAATCGCCCTACCGCAAGCGCCCGGTCGAGGAGAACCTGCGGCTCTTCGGGAAATGCGCGACGGCAAGTATCCCGACGGCGCCAACGTGCTGCGCGCGAAGATCGACATGAAGTCGCCCAACATCAACCTGCGCGACCCGGCGATCTACCGCATCCGCAACGCCGCGCACCACCGCACCGGCGACAAGTGGCACATCTACCCGATGTACACCTACGCGCATCCGATCGAGGACGCGCTGGAGAACATCACGCACTCGCTGTGCACGCTCGAGTTCGAGGACCAGCGGCCTTTCTACGACTGGCTGCTCGAGCAAGCTGGCCTCGTTCGGGCTGCTGCAGCGTCCGCTTGCCGCAGCAGATCGAGTTCTCGCGCCTGAATCTCACCTACACGGTGATGAGCAAGCGGTTCCTGAAGCAGCTCGTGGACGAGGGGCACGTGGACGGATGGGACGACCCGCGCATGCCGACCCTCGTGGGCGTGCGCCGCCGCGGCTATCACGCCCGAGGGGATCCGGCTCTTCATGGAACGCGTCGGCGTCTCGAAGTCCGACTCGATGATCGACTACTCGCTGTTCGAGGATTGCCAGCGCGAGGTGCTGAACGAGATCGCGCCCCGGCGCATCGCGGTGCTCGATCCGCTGAAGCTCGTGATCGACAACTGGCCGAAGGGCCACGTCGAGGAATGCTTCGCGCCCAACCATCCGCAGAAGCCCGACTGGGGCAAGCGGATGTTACCCATGACCGGCGAGCTCTGGATCGAGCGCGAGGATTTCATGGAGGCGCCGTCGAAGGGCTACTTCCGCCTGTTTCCCGGGAATCAGGTGCGGTTGAAGTACGGCTTCGTCGTTCGATGCACGGGATATTCGAAGGACGATCGAACGGGCGCGTGGACGAGGTGCACTGCGATTACCTGCCCGAGACCAAGTCAGGCACGCCGGGCGCGGAGGCGGTGAAGGTGAAGGGAAATATCCATTGGGTCTCCGCCGCGCATGCATATGAGACGGAGGTCCGACTCTACGATCGCCTGTTCAACGCGCCGAATCCGGGGAAGCGGACGGGCGAACTACCTCGATGACGTCAATCCGCATGCGAAGACGGTTGGCCGTGCGTATCTCGAGCCATCGTTGAAGGAATGCGAGCCCGAAGGAAGCTTCCAGTTCGAGCGACATGGATACTTCGTCGCGGATCGCAAGGAATCGAGGGCGGGGGCGCCTTCGTTCAATCGCACGGTCACGCTTCGCGATTCCTGGGCCGCGGGCAAACCATAAGGCGGCGTCCGCTTGTAGATCGCCTTGGTCACTGCTCAGACGAGGACTGGAGTTCGTGGTCAGCGCAGGGGCTGTTGTCGCGGAACCGGAGGAAGTTTCAAGACGCGTTCGGCATTTTCGTATGCGAGCTTGCGCGCGGTCGCCGCTGATAGGTCCGAGAGGAGCTGCCGAAAACGCTGGACACGTTCGGGAAAGTATTGATACGCACCGTAGAAGTAAACGTCCATACCCACCATGAAGCGATCCGGAAATCGCTCGAAAAGTTCCTTCATTTCGGGGAGCAGCCGCCCGCGGCCGTTCTCGATGGGGAACGTCCATGGTGTCTTGCGGGGCCAGCTGGTGCCATAACCGAACGAGCGTGTATACGTCATTCCGCCCAGATCGCAGTAGAGATTGGGGTAGTCCTTCAAGAGGCGCTTGATCGCCTCGGCGGGCTGCCTGCCGCAGTTGTGGGCCCAGATCACGGCGGCGTTCGGGTAAGACTTGAGCACATGCTCCATGCCGGCGACGACCTTTGGCTCCCCTTCGGCATGGATGATCATGGGGACCTGGAAACGCGTGGCGAGGTCGGCGATCCGGAACATCAACGGAGAATCCACTGGACGATCGACTTCGGGACAACAGTTGGCGCCTGGCTCGTTGTGTCCGTGGTATCGCAATACGATCTCTCCCAGACCGAGAAACCCGCCTGCGTTCAGCTTCCTCTCCACAGAATCAAGAAAGGCCAGCGCCCCCGGGGGTGGGACTCATCCAGTTTTCTGGCGGAGATAGCGCAGGCACGTTCTGAAAACCGATGAATGCGACGAAACGATCGGGGTATTTCCGTGCGTAACTCAATGCCTGCACGTCGGATCCCCGCTGCGGCCCGTGCGTCGGCTGCAGCACCATTCTCGAGACTCCTGTCTCATCCATGAGCCGCACAAGCTCTTCCGCGGACATTGCCTCCTGCAAGTGGCCGTGAGCGTCGACAATCGGCAGGTCACTGACTTGACCGGCCAGCGAAGGGTACTGGCATGCGAAAAGAAAGATCACTGTCGCGACGCCGAGTCTAAGTGCCCGGACAGCGCCGATCGAGCGGCGCGCAATCCGCGCCGGGGCGCACGGGAGGTCGCTCCGCGCGACAGACAGTTGATCGAGAGCAGTTGTCAACCTCACGATCGTGATCCCCTGGCTACGTTGATCCACACGAAGATTGCATGACCACTTTCGACCCGAAGCGGGTGCCATTTGCCACCTTCCTGTGACATAGTGGCACCTACTCGAAGTGTCCGGCAAAGCGGGGGAATTCCAGGGGTAGCATTAGCGTTTTGGCCATTGGTCGGGTAATTGCGCCGGCCACGGGAGAGGAGGCCAGCCATGATGCTGTGGCGGATCGTCAAATCAATTCGCTGCATTGTGGCAGCGATGATCGTTCTCGGCGTCATGCACCCGGCGAACGCGCAGATCACCAGCGCAACGCTCTCCGCGAGCCAACCGTCCTTCGCCGGCAACTGCCCGACGACGGTTTCCTTCAGCGGCCTGATCACCGGGAAGCCGGGGACGACGTTCTGGGTCACCTTCGCCTGGCACTCCGGCAACACATTCAGCGGCGACCTCGTGGAGACGATGCCAGCCTCCGGCTCGCTCCCCGTCCAGCAGTCGATCACGGTCACGGAGTCGACCACCGATTCCATGCAGATCTGGGTGAGGAACATCTCCGGCGGCCAGCCCAACGTGTATTCGAATTCCGCCGGATACTCCGTAGCGTGCAAATTCAATCCGGGGGTGCTGCCTCCCAATTCGGTTCTTCGCAAGTCGGTCACGTTGCACCCGCAATGGTTCGCACTGCGCGAGTATGAATACAAGAACGTGGGTCCCTTCTCGAGCTTCATTCCCGAACGCGGGTCTGCACCGTGCAAAGACTTGTGCATCGGCTGGGACCATATCCTCGATGGCGCTTTCCTGTGGCTCTTTCACTGGAATACCTACGACCGCGCGTTCTGGGGCTACGACCCTGCCGCTTTCAAGGGCTTGCACGTCACGAAGGCGACAGTGACGCTGACGGTCGACGGCGGCGACCCCACCTGTTACGGCGGGCTCGGGAGGGCGGTTCTCACCAGGACGCCTGCCGCAAGGGGCACGTCGCAGACGTTCACTGCGCCTTATCCCGACGACGGCGACTTCAATTGGCCGGCTCCCGTCCAGTTCACCGCGGGATCGGCCACGATCGACGTGACGAGCATCGTGCAGGGGTGGGCAAGCGGCAAGATGCGCAATGATGGGTTCGTGCTGCGCGGGAAGCTCGAGGACAACGGCTCCAACGGCAATGACAGTTGCAGCCTGAGGTTCGGGACAGACGCTGTCCTGACAATCGAGCAATAGGCGGCACCAAGAGGCAGTGGCACCAAGGGCGAAGTACGCGCCCAGAGCTGCTCGACGTCCGCTCCTGGCCGAAAGCGGACACGCGGTCAGAACCCAAGCAGCTCCACCACCGCCCGAAAATCCTCGGGCGCGTCGCGCTCGAACGAAACGCGCTCCCCGCTTCGAGGATGCGTGAATCCCAGCGTCCGCGCATGCAGCATCGTGCGCGGCGCCTCGATCCTCGGACCGACGTAGTCCCGGATGTAAACGCGTTCGCCGACCAGCGGATGGCCGAGCTCCGCGAGGTGGATCCGGATCTGGTGCTGGCGGCCGGTTTCGAGGCGGCACTCGATCAGCGTCGCACCCTTCAGCGCCTCGATCGGCCTCACGTGCGTGACGGAGCGCTTGGCATCGGTGGGAGGAGCACCTCGAGCGCGCCGAAAGTGCCCGTGCGAGCCGCGCAACCCATCGCCGCGATCCATGACGAGATGCGTCTCGATGTCCGTCTCGGGAACGACGCCGTGGGCGATGGCGTGATAGACGCGATCGATGTCGTGCGCGCGGAACTGCGCGGCCAGGATGCGCTTCGCATCCGCCGTGCGCGTGAACACCATGAGGCCGCTCGTATCCTTGTCGAGTCGATGGACGACGCCCAGCCCCGCGTCGCTTCGGCAGTCCTCCATGCGCCGCAGCATCGTTCTCGTGTATTCGGCGAGCGTGTCCTTGTTGCCGGGCTCGTCGGCGACAGACAGCATGCCGGCCGGCTTGTCGACGACGACGAGGTCGCGGTCGAAGAACACGATCGCGCTCTTCGCGAGCGGCCCCTTGTCGAGCTTGGGTCCTTGCTGATCGACGGCAACGACGGCGTCCGGAGAGACGCGCGTGGCCGGGTCGAGGCAGCGCTGGCCGTCGACCGTGACGCGCCCGTCGGTGCAGAGCTTGCGGGCACGCGACCAGGAGACGCCGGTCTGCTCGCGAACGACGGCGGCGACGGTGGGCTGGGGCGAATCCAGGCGCGGCACGTTGTCGAAATCCCCCTTCCCCATTCGACTATCCGGCAAGAGGCCCCGAACGGGCCGATCCGCCGGAGACGAAGATGCGGAAACTCATGGCGCTTGGCCCGTACCTGATGCTGGAGATCTTCATGCCGGGCGGAACGATGCTGGCGTTGCTCCTGTACCTGGCGCGCCGCCGGCAGGCTTCCCTCACGGGCGGCAAACCCTAGGAGGCCGTTACCGCTCGCCGAAGAACGCGTTCAATTCCTTGCCCGACATCGCGCCGGCAAATCCGTCGAAGCGTCCCTCGTCGGCGATCATCCGGGCGGCGCGCATGAACCCGCCCCACGCGGCACGGGCAAGCGCGCCACCCACGCTGATTCGCCGCACGCCCATCGCCGCGACGTCCTCGAGCGTGAACTCGCTTTCGGCGCCGATGAGGAGGTTTACCGGCTTGGGGGCTACGGCGGCGACCACCGCCGTGATGTGCTCGCGTGTCCGGATGCCGGGCGCATAGAGGCAGTCGGCGCCCGCTTCCGCGTACGCCTTGAGCCGGACGATCGTGTCGCCGATGTCGGTGCGGCCGTACAGGAAATTCTCCGCGCGCCCGACGAGCAGCGTGTCGCCTCCGCTTTCGTCGATCGCCGCGCGCGCCGCGCGAAGCCGCGCGACGGCGTCGTCGATGGTGCGCAGCGGATTGCTCGCATCCCCCGTCGCATCCTCGATCGACAGGCCGGCGACGCCCGTTTCGATCGCCATGCGCACGCTCTCCGCGACACCTTTCGGATCGGGCGCATAGCCGCTCTCGAAGTCGGCGTTCAGCGGAAGATCCGTGGCCGCGGCCAGCGTGCGCAGGTGCGATAGCACGACCTCGCGGGAGACGGCGCCATCGGCCCGGCCCTGCGACCAGGCGAATCCGGAGCTCGTCGTGGCCAGCGCCTTGAACCCGATGCCCTGGAGCATCCTTGCGCTGCCCACGTCCCACGGGTTGGGGAGCACGAAGCAGCCGTGCGCGTGGAGGGCACGAAAGTCCGCTCGCTTCTGTTGGATGGTGCGGCCCATGGCTATTGGGCGCCATGATAAGCGAAGGGGACTTCCAATGAGCGTTCGACCCCCTCTTGCGTTTCATTCAACCTTATGGTTGAATATATCCATGGACAACCTGACCGCCGTTCTCGACGCCATCTCCCACCCCTCCCGGCGGGCGATCCTCGATCGGCTTTCCCGGGGGCCGGCCCGCGTCACGGAGATCGCCGAGCCCTTCGACATGTCGCTCAACGCGGTCTCCAAGCACCTGAAGGTGCTCGAGGGCGCGGGGTTGATCCATCGCGAGGTGCAGGGGCGCGAGCACTTCATCGAGTTCAGCGGCGCGCCGCTGCGCCTGGTATCGACCTGGGTGCACCACTACGAGCAGTTCTGGAGCCAGCACCTGGATCGTTTCGAAGAGCACTTCAAGGCCAAGAGGAAGAGGAAACCATGACACCCACGATCAAGACGATGGAGCTCACGCTCACCCGCACGATCCCGGCCTCCCCGGCCGAAGCATTCGACGCGTGGCTGGACCGGACGAATCCAGGCACGCCCTGGAGCGTCGCCGACAAGCTGATCCTCGACCCGAAGGTCGGCGCGCTTTTCTATTTCCACACCAACAAGTCCGACGGGACAGGGTTCGCCCACTTCGGCCGCTTCGACGTGCTCGATCGTCCGCGCAAGATGCAGTACACGTGGATGTCCTGCTTCACACGCGGGCTGGAGTCGGTCGTGACGGTCACGTTCCAGAAGAAGGGCGAGGACACGCTGCTCACGCTCAACCACGCGGGCCTTCCGGACGACGAGCTGGGCCGCAGGCACGAGGAGGGTTGGAACTACTTCCTCGGACTGCTCGAGAAGCAATTCGAGCGCAAGCCCGCGTAGGAGAGAACGTGGCCACCGAGACCAGCAGCAGGACCGACTTGGGTATCGACGCTACGCCTCGCCGAATCCATTGCTGATCAGGCGCGTCACGGCCGCCATCGCCTCGACCTCGTCCGGGCCTCGTATCTGGACGCAGACCTGAGCCCCCATGCTCGCGGAGAGCAGGAGGATCGCGATGAGATGCCGGCCGTTGGCGCGTCGCCCGTTGACGACGAGCGCGACGCTCGACACGTATTTGGAGCACACGGAGACGAGCTTCGCTGCGGCGCGCGCGTGCAGCCCGAGTCGATTCACGATGGTCACTTCACGTTCCTGCATGTCATTCCCCGATGAGATGCACCCGCTGTGCGGATGCCCCCGTTGGTGCGGCGCTCGCGCAGTTTTGTTCCCGGCGCGAGTGCGCCCGTTACAAATTGGCAGGAGGAATCTGTCTTCAAGCTGAGATATTCGCCAAGTATCGTCTGGCTCCCGGCGGGGGACAGATTGGAAAAGTAACCCGACCCCTTTTCAGGGGACCGGCGCCTCGACGCACGCCGGCCTTGCCAGCGGGTTCGGCGTGGGCTCCGCGACTTACGTCAGCGTGTTCCGGTCCGTGTGGTGGAAGGGCTCGGACTGGCCGCGAATCATCAGCACCGTGTCCTCCTCGTACGACCAGGTCCCGTCGGGATTGATGCGCACCTTGATGCGGAACTCCACAGTCTTAAACGCGTAGTCCAGGAACGGCGTCGGCCACGGCTAATCAACGGCCGCCCTTCACGAAATCGAGCGACGCCTGGAAAAGCTCCAGGTCCTTCTCGTACTCCGCAGCATCCGTGCGATCGATCTGGATCCACTCCTTCGTGCTCGCCATGCCGCCGGGCTGGAACGCGACGACGTTTTCCCTCGAGAACTGCAGCTCGCGCGCCATCGCGACGGGAAGCCGGAGCCCCACCCCGTTGCCGCTGATGCAGGCGAACATGCGGTCGTTCACGAAGTAGCCGTCGAGCCCGCCGATCTTTTTCGAGACAACGCCGGGAAGCTTCAGGAGCACTGCGTCGATCTGCGACTTGCGGGTGACGGGCTTGGCGTCTTTGGCGCTCATGGGCATCCCTCTCTCCTTGCCCAAATGATAGGGCATCGCCGAGAGTGCCGCCTCATGCCCTACGCCGAGCCCGTGGCCTCCGGAGGCGCCTCGCGATGCCCGCAGCGCGCGCGCATACCCTCGCGGAACTTCTCGCGCTCCTCGGGCGTCATGCGCTCCCAGCGCTCCGCCATGCGGCCGCGCCAATGCATGTGCCGCCCATGGCCGCCGAATCCGAAGATGATGCGCGCGAGCACGAACAGCCCCAGCGCCTGCCAGTAGCCGATCGCCTTCCAGCCGATGATCGGCGGGACGAGCCAGTTCCAGAGCGACATCAGGACGTAGCCGAACACGGCGACGCCGATGATCACGAGGGGCACGATCTTCAGCGCCCGCAGCAGCCAGTACCTTTTCATGTCCTCAACCTCCTGTTTCGGTGAATTCGTCATGGATCACCTGCAAGCGCCGCCGCAGGTGCAGCACCGCGTAGTGCTTGCGCGACAGCAGCGTGTTCACGGATACGCCGGTCCGCGCGGCGATCTCCTTGAAGCTTCGGCCGTCGATCTCGTGCGCGATGAAGACATCGCGCTGCTCGGCGGGCAGCTCGCCCAAGGCGGCGTCGAGCTCCTCGATGAGAACGGCGCGCGCATAGGCGGCTTCGGGCCCGGCGTCCGGTGAAGGAAGCAGCTCCTCGATCCGGGGAAGGTCGTCGTCGCTTTCCGCGTGACCGGCCGGCGGCGCGAGCGACCCGGGCTTCTTCTTGCGAAGGAAATCGGTGATGCGATTGCGGGCAACCGTGAAGAGCCACGCGCCGACCTGCTCCACAGGTTCCGGCAGCCGGTAGGACTCGACCAGCTCGGCGAGGACGTCCTGCAGGATGTCCTCGGCGTCGGCCGCGTCGGCCACGCGCCTGCGAACGAAGTTCCGCAGGCGCGGGCTCTCGCGCTCGATTTCGTCGGAAATCCGCCGCCGCTGGTCGGCCGTCATCCAAGGCACCGCTTGCGCCATACCCTCATAGACGGATGAGGCGCGCGATTATTGTGCAGACGGTGATAACTGGATCCCCGGCCATCGCTCGCTGGCGCGAGCGCCGAGGATGACGTCAGCGGATCTTCCCGAAGTCGCCGTGCCGGCCGAGCCCCCCCTTGAAGCGGCTGGCGCCCGCGACGCCGTCCTTCACCAGCGCTTCGCGCCCGTTGTACCACTCCTGGATCAGGCCCTCGCGCACGCTGAGCCCCTGGCTCTTGATCGCGGAGCGCCGGTCGCCGCGCACGCACACCTGCGGAAAGCGCGCGATCTCCTGTGCCAGCTCTTCCGCCTTCGCGCGAGCGCCGCCCTTGGGCGTCACGTACTCGCACAGGCCGATGTTCAAGCATTCCTCCGCGGGCACCTTGCGTCCCGTGAGGATGATCTCCAGCGCGCGGCCCTGGCCGACAATGCGAGGCAGCCGCACGGTCCCTCCGTCGATCAGCGGCACGCCCCAGCGGCGGCAATAGACGCCGAAGTACGATTCCTTCGCCATCACGCGAAAATCGCACCAGAGTCCCAGTTCCATGCCGCCCGCGACGGCGGGGCCTTCGATCGCCGCGATGACCGGCTTGTCGAGCTCGAGGCGCGAAGGCCCGAGCGGCCCGCGTGGAATCTCGCCGCCGTTGCCGCGCGGCCCCGCGGGCGGGATGTCGAGCTCCCCGAGCGGATATTTGGCGTCGAGCGTGCTCACGTACTTGAGATCCCATCCCGAGCAGAACGCGCCGCCCGCGCCGTAGAAGACGGCGACGGACGCGCTCTTGTCGGCGTCGAATTCCAGGAATGCGGCGGTGAGCGCATCCGCGCTCTGCGGGTCCATGGCGTTGCGCGCTTCGGGCCGGTCGTGGATCACCGTCCATACCGATCCGCTCTTCTCGATCCTGACTGACATTTGATGCCTCCTCGTTGAAAACGGATCAGCGACCTACACAATCTTGCATGGAATGACCGCGTCCTCATTGAACGAGTAGACGGCACAAAGACGATGGTAGCCATCGGCCACGATGACTTTCGCGGTCCCTTGCTGCCGTACCAGAAGCAGCGGCGAGAGCGGCTTATGCGCCCTGATCTTCTGTCGGTCACGTTCGACGTGCGAATTGCTCACTCCGAGCAGCGACAGTTCGGACGCACGAAATATGTCCTTGGCCTTGTACTCCGCGACCGCCGCGGCCCGGAGCTTCCTGACGTACCTCGAAGCCACTTTGGGCTCGCAGACCAACGTCAAGTAGGACAGGGCGGCCGGGTAGTCCTGTGGCTCGGGCTCCTTGAGCCATCGAATGGATGTCGTTTTCGCCATGGTGAGCCGCCTCCTTTCGGGATGTGAGAATGCCACGCTTCGCAATCAGCGCCCCCCGAAGTCGTACTGCTCCCTGTAGAAGCGATACCACGCCTGGGCTTGCGGGTCTGCCGGAGAACGCCGAGCCAGGAACTTCAGTTCCTCGAGGAACTTGTCGGCGCGCGAATCGTTCAGGTAGAGGTCCGCCAGCCGCCAGTGGTATTCAAGCTCCTGCGGCGCCAGCGCTTCGGCCTTTTCATACAGGGCGATCGACTTGGTGAGCCAGTTCATCTCGAACATGTAAAGGTCGCCAAGGGCGGCATAGTTCGCGGCGTCGCCAGGAGCTTCGCGAATCCGGTCCTCCCGCGCTTGCACGGCCGCAGCGAGCGAGAACGGGTAGGCGGAGGGGACGGGCGTGCGCGCATGGTCCCCGTAGATCGTTCGTTCCGTGCTCGGCACGCGCAGCGCGCGCAAGCCGCCGAGAAACGGATTGTCCGAGAACTTCACTTGGAAATTCACGTCGTCCTCGAAGCGGTGAAAGTAGGTCCACGCCTTGGGCTCGTCCACGTACCAGAGGCCGTCGGTGCCGCGGCGCAGCACGATGGGGAGGCTCGAATGAGCCTGCAGCGGGATCACCAGCCCGAGATCTCCGGAGAATATGAGCCGGTGCGGGGCGGCGGCCTGGAAGAACTCGAATATCCTCTTCTGCTGCGCCTCGTCTCGTGGCACCACGGCCCGAAATATCCGGCTGCCCTCGGTGAGGAGCGGGAGTCGCGGATCGCCGATTCCCGTGGCGAGCGACGACAGGTACCTGCGAACCGATTCGTCGGCATCCTTCGACGGCAGGTATTCGTTCAGGTCCGCGTCCGGCAGGCGACCGACGGCCTTCTGGTAGTCGGCCAAGGTCTTCCCGTACCCATGCACGAGGGCGCCAGCTCCACCGGAGAGAAATTCGTCGCTCAGCCATGCGGGACGCGACTGGAGGCCCGCATCGCTTCGCGAGCCCATGCCGCGGAGATTCGTGGTGATGATGAGCTCGGAAATGAAGTCCTGCGGCACCTCGGACAGCATGTACGTGCGCGCCGCCTCTTCGAGCCGGCGGCAGTACGCGTCGGGAATGTCGCCCTCCAGAGCGTACGAAACCTCGATCTTCAGGAGATTTTCTCTGGCGCTGTACAGGTAGAGGATGCCCCGACCGTTGCGCCGCGCGCCGATGCGCAATCGAGAAAACAGGTCCGTGGCGGTTTCTTCGATCGTCTTCGATGGCGGCAACGAAGCGAGCAGGACGAGGGCGTTCTCGATGCCGGATTTCTTCTCCGCAAGCTTGAGGCTCATCCTGAACGCGAGGTCGAAATCGTGCCGCTCGGTCTCGTTGATCAGCACGTATGCGGGACGATCGGGCTGCGGCCGGTGCGACCATGCGTACCAGCCGCCTGCGAGAGCCGCCAAAGCCGCGAATGCGCCAATCAGCGCGATTCGCGATCTAGTACTTGCCAAATACGTCGTCCTTCTTGCCATCGCTGGAATAGTTGACGAGAAACGGCTCCAGGGTCTTCGGCTCGAGGCCGTAGATGGAGCGATCCCGCCCTTGGCTCTTCAGCACCACCACGGGCGTTTCGCGGGCACCGAACAAGCGGAATATGCCGGCCGCGTGCTGCTGGCTGTCGTTCAGGACCACGAACGGAGCTTCGCCTTCGCCTGGAGAGTATAGCCCCAGCACCATGCGGTTTCTTCCCGCTCCATCGAAGAAGAAGAGCGCGGGCCCGCCGTCTGCGGAGATGGCGAGCTCCGCGCGCAGCTTTCCGTGGACATCGACCAGCCGAATGCTGCCGGCGGATACCACGTTCTGCCGGACCGTCGCAGCAGCCGCTTCGGATGACGGCGATCGACTATCGCGGTCCCAATGTCCTGCGACGTACGAGGCCAGAAGTCCGCCGAAAAAGCCGGCTGCAACCCCCACAAGGGAAACCGTCTTCATGACTATGGACCCTCCGTGTGACGTCGGCGCACCGGTGCCTCTCAGTTGCAGACCGTCGCGGGAGCGCCATACACCTGCCGCGTGATCGCCTTCGCTTGCGAGACGCCGTCGACCGTGTACGCGAACGTGCCGTTGCTCGCATCGCTGAAAGTGAACGTCGCGGTGCCGACCTGATTGACGACCACATCCGCCGGATTCCATGGGATCGCGTTGAACGCCGGCCCCGTCGTGCTGTATAGCGCACCCGAATAGGTGCCCGGCCCCGTCTTCGCGCCGTTCGACATCACCAGCCACAGGCCCTTCCCGCTCGGGTCGTAGGTGAACCAGGTGGCGAAGAGGATGTCGCCCTGGTGCGTGATGTTCACGCCCCAGCCGGATTCGGAGCCGGCGGGCGCGCGCCACCACAGGTCCGAATAGTTGGACGCGGAAGCGAACGTCTCGGCCGCCACGCACGTCGGCAGCGGCGAGGAGAAGATCTGGCGCGTGATCGGCTTCGACTGCGTCACGCCATCGACCGTGTACGTGAAGGTGCCGTTGCTCGCGTCGCTGAACGCGAAGGTCGCGTTGCCGACGGCGCTCGCGAAGACCCGCGCCGGGTCCCAGGGGTTCGCGAAGATATCCGGTCCGGTCGTTCGATACAGCGTGCCCGCGTAGGTGTTGTCGCCCGTCTTCACGCCCTTCGACATCACGAGCCACATGCCGTTGCGGTTCGCGTCGTAGGTGAACCACGTGGCGAAGACGATGTCGCCCTGCTGCGTGAGGTTCACGCCCCATCCGTTCTCCGAGCCCGCGGGAGATCTCCACCACAGCCCTTGCACGTTGAACGCCGTGCCGTTGCCGGCCTGCTTCGCCTCGGCCGTGTTCGGATCCACCTGCATCACCGAGGTATCGACCGCCTCGAAGTTGCTGCCGGCGATCGACTTCAGCTCGTCGAAGACCAGATCGGGCCATCGCGTGTCGGAAACGCCCTGGAAATACCAGTTGCTTCCCGCATCCGCGAGCACGAGCCCGTACTTCTTGAACGCGCGCAGGATCACCTGCGTGCGCGCATCGAACCCCGATATGTCGAACGAGGACTTGAGGCGGAAGCGCGCGCCCATCGGCGGGCGGGTGGCGTCGGTGCTGCTGCCCGATGCGTGCCGCGCGGGCCACAGGTAGTATTGCGCGCCGCCCCGGCTTCCCCAGATGCGGCTCGCGGTGAATCGGATGGCATGCGCGATTTCCCCCGCGGCCACTTCGTCCCATCGCGCGAGCCCGGGGAAGATCGGCAGCCCCGCCGCGTCGGCCGAGGTCCAAGTGTCCGGCCGCAGCGCATTCGACTTCAAATCGAACTTCGCCGACGAGTACACGCTCCAGCTCGTCCCGCCGCCCACCGGAGACGCGTTGTACAGCTCGTAGAGCAGGCAGTTCGTGGTCTCGACCACGATCACGTGCCGGTCGCCGTCGCTGGCGCTTCCGCCTTCGATCGGCGCGTTGGGCGGAATGGGCATCGGCCCGGGATCGCTTTCGTCGCCGTATCCGTCGGCGGGAAACGTGATGGGCACGTTGGCCTGCGCGCCGGTGACGGTGGCGAACGGGATGCCGTAGTTGTCCGCGAGCACGTTGCCCCAGTCGGGATGGAGCTTCGTGGCCGCACCGATCGAATTCACCCAGGTCGCCGAGCTCGGGTGGACCGGAAGGCTGTCGACCGGCGTGTTCCAGTAGTTGTTCGCGGGGAAGACGGGGCAGCCGCCGATGGTGGGGGCGGCTTGCACGTCGCCGATCAGCGACATGAGGATGCCTAGCGCGGCGAGACCCGCGCTGCGCGAATGATTCATGCCGCCATTCTACGAGAGACGTGCCCGCGCGGCGTGGACGCGCCTCTCGCAACGAGCGCGCTAACCGAGCGCCTTGCGCACCTTCTCGATCGCCTCGGCCGTGATCTTCCTCTCGCCCTCGGCAAGCAGCGTCACGCCCAGCTCCGGGATGGCCGCGGCCGAGGCGAGGTAGATCGGCTTGGCCGGGTCCTCGATGCAATCGCCCGGGACGATCGCGGACTTGAATTCGACCGTCACCTCGAGCGGCCAGGAGAGTCCGTTCCACGTGAAGGTCATCTGGAACACGCGCGTGATCGTGAGCTTCTTGTCCCAATCCGGCTCCTCGGTCGCCTCGCACACGCAGCCGGACGCGCACTTGGGCGCGAGGACCTTGTCCTCCATCCACTTGTCGATCTTCGCCTGCACCGCGGTGTCGAAGTCCTTCTTCCCCGGGTAATTCTCGAGGGGCGTGTCCGGCTTGGCCGGTGGCGCCTTCACCTCGACATTCACCTTGCCCTTCTTGCGTTTCCGGATCTTGCAATCGCTCTCGCAGGCCATGGTCCCTCCCTGGGTCGTCGGCACCGGGTGAGCATGTTCGCGCACGTGGCGCCGGACGCCGAGCCGAAAATCCCGCATCGCGGACGCGGAATCTTCGTGTTGCCGGCGCACCGGTTCACGGCGCAAATTCCGGCCATCACCGAAACGTGGGAGCGATCGACCATGGCCGTGCAGAAGAAGAGCAAGACGAACGTCATCGACGATCCGACGCAGACCCTCCAGACCTTCGATCTCCTCGATCTGCAGGATTACACCCAGGAGAAGTCCTACTCCAACAATGCGAGCAAGGACTTCCACCTCTTCTACGTCGGCCGCGACAACGTGCACGGGCTGCTGAAGCACGTGCTGTCGCGGGTGAGCGTCTCGCTCTACATGAACATGTTCGGCTACGACGACGACGAGCTGAACGACATCATCATGAAGCTCATCATGGACCCGGACGTCACGGTGCTGGTCACGCTGGACAAGAGCCAGGCGGGCGGCAAGCACGAGAAGGCGATCCTCGACGCCGACCGCAAGAGGGGCCTCGCGAAGTTCAATTCCCACGTCGCGATCGGCCAGTCGGCCACGCACCAGATCAGCCACACGAAGGGCTTCGTGGCCGATGGCAGGGTCGGCGGCGAGGGCTCCACCAACTGGTCCGCGTCGGGCGAAGGAGCGTTCGTCGCATCGCGACTGGCGCCCGGCGGCCCCGGCTTCAAGGCGCAGAACAACACGCAGTCGGTCTTCACCGACCCGGACGCGGTCAACCGCTTCCAGACGGAGCTGATCGCCGAGCACCTCGCCGCGCTCAAGGTGGGCGAAGCGGCCGTGGCGAGCGTGAAGGCGGCGAAGCAGCTGCAGCCCGCCTAGGCGTTCCACTCCGCCACCTTCCCGCCATCTTTCGCGCCCTCGCAAAGCCAGCCCGCCCCGGCTAGCGTCTGCAGCTCGTCGATATCACGAGGAGAGGACGCCATGCGGCATTCCCATGCTCGCCCGGGCGCTCGTCATCGGTGCCGTCGCGGCCGCGATCCTGGTGCCCATCCGTATGATCGACAACAAGATCGCGGAGCGGCAGGCGCGCGCGCAGAACGTGACCGCGCAGTTCGCCTCCGAGACGAGCGGCCCGCAGCTCGTCATGGGGCCGCTCATCGCGCTGACCTGCGTGGAGGACCTTCATGAGCGACCGCGCAGGTGTGCGCGCCGGCAAGGCCGAGACCGTCTCCGAGAAAAAGACCCGTCCTGCCCGACCGCGTTCTTCACGCCGCGCACGATCGACCGTGACGGCGACGATGCCGGTCGAGACGCGTGCATCGCGGACTCTATTCGATCCGCCTCTTCCGAGCGGACCTCGCATTGGACGGCGAATTCGAGTGGCCGCAGCCGCCCGAGCGCGATGGATATCGAATCGCGCGCGCTGGAAGGACGCCTATCTCGTGACCTTCGTCTGCGACCCGCGCGGGATCAAGTCGATCTCCTCCGCCACCTCCACCGGAGCTCCTCGCGGGCATCGGCGAGCCGCCGTCGAGCAGTTCTCCATCCGCGAAAACCTCGGCCCGTACGCGTCCCGCAACCCCGGCTCCACGGTGTCCTTCTCCTACCAGCATGGCGCTCGTGGGAACCTCGAGCCTGCAGATCGCGCCGGTCGCCGACCACAACGAGATCCGCCTCGCGTCCGACTGGCCCCATCCCTCGTTCGGCCCGGCATGGTCCCCGGACGTGCGCAACGTCGCGGCCGCACGGCTTCGACGCGACATGGCGGCATCACGAGCGTGGCCACCGGCGGGCAGGCGAAGTGGGACAAGCTCGCCGCCGACCAGAGCTTCCCGGCTGCGCGCGGCGGCGGGCGTGTTCCTCTTCGATCCGGTGAACGTCTACACGCTCTCCTATCGCGCGACGCAATACGCGTTCCTCTTCGTGCTCTTCACCTTCTGCGCGCTCGCGCTCGCGGAAGTCGCTCGCGGGCATCCGGCTGCATCCCGTGCAGTACGCGCTCGTGGGCTCCGCCCTCGCGGTCTTCTTCCTGCTCCTGCTCGCGTTGTCCGAGCATCTCGCCGTTCTCGTCGTCCTCGCGGCGCCGCCAGCCGCCTGCGTTGCGCTCCTCACCTTCTACCTGCGCCATCCGCTTCAGCACCATGCCTCGCACCCTCGCCTTCTTCGCGATCTTCGTGTCGCTCTACGCCGCCCTCTACGTGCTCCTCCAGGAGCGAGGACAACGCGCTGCTGCTGGGCTCGCTCATGGTATTCTCCCTGCTCTCCGTCGTCATGATCGCGACGCGCAAGCCGGACTGGACGGCGCTCGCGGGGCGCTTCTCCTGATCGCGCGACCGGCCTACGCGGGGCTGCTCGCCACCGGGCGACGGGGCGCCACCATCGCGGGCGGGCACGGCTCGCCGCGCGGTATGCGCTTCGTGTCGGTCACGACCGGATTGCCTCGCGCGAGCCAGGCCTTCACATTGGGAGGATCGTAGGCGCACTCCGCAAGCTTCATGCGGTCGAGGACCGATTGGTGGAGCGCCTCGCCGTCGGCGAGGTGCTCGCCGATGGGGCGCGTGTGCGGCCCCAACAACCGATACATCGGCGACATCGAATCGTTCAGTACGGAGTTGAAGCACGGCCGGTAATGGGCGAGATAGGCCTCGTTGAACTCGAGCCCCAGCTCCTCCGCCTTCTCGACCATCCAGTGCAGCGCCTCGTTGGCGAGCCCGTCGGGGCTGCAGCTTCCGCCGACGTTCGAGTGCACGCCCGGAAACCACACCTGCTCCAGCGTGCCCGCCCAGCCCGCCGGCCGCGTCCACAGGCTGGGCGCGAACGGCTTGCGGCGCTCGTCGATCGCGAGCGCGTGAAAGGCGTGCTCGATCGCGGGATTGAGGCCGATGTCGTGGTACTTGTACTTGCCGCGGTTGAAGATCTGCCCGATGGCGCCCGGCGCACCGAGCGAGCCCACCGTGTCCCACACGCCGATGAAGCGGATCGGCGGACAGGGGCGCGGGTCCCGGATTCGGCGGAAGGCCTCCCTCCATTCGTTCGAATCCTGCGACGCGCTCGATTCGTAGAGCGCATACACCCGGGGGGTGTAGTACTCGTCGTCCTTCTCGAGCAGCCCCACCTTGTGCATGAAGCCCGCGAGCGTGCGCACCGTGAAGGCGCCGCGGCTGAACCCGAAGAGGTAGAGCGCATCGCCCGGCTCGTAGTTGTAGACGAGGAACCGGTAGAGCGAGCGGACATTGAGCTCGATGCCCTCCCCGAAGGCTCCGCCCGTGAACTTGTCGAGGCCGCCCGCGGTGCCGAGGCCGTAGTGGTAGTAGAGGACCTGGTCGATGCCCGCGGCCGACCGCGGCAGCACCGCGCGCGCCGTCTTCAGCACGTTCGTGGGCTGCGGCCGGCCCGTCACCTCGTCGTTCTTCTCCGCCTCGTTCCAGGTGCCGTCGGCGCAAAGGACGATCCGTTTCATGTGCTAGCGGCCCCGCGAACGGAAGCACCCGGGCGAATGATCGTCGACCATTCCCACCGCCTGCATGAACGCATAGCAGATGGTCGGGCCGACGAACCTGAACCCGCGCCTGCGCAGCTCCTTGCTCAGGGTCTCGCTGATGGCCACGGCCTTGCGGTTACCCGGGCCGCGCAGCGGCTTGCCGTCCACGAACTTCCAGATGTACGCGTCGAAGCTGCCTAACTCCTTGCGCACGGCGAGGAATGCCTTCGCGTTCGCGATCACGGCCTCGACCTTGAGCCGGTTCCTCACGATGCCCTCGTCCTTCATCAGCCGCGCCACCTTCGCCCGGGAATAGCGCGCGATCTTCGCGGCGTCGAAGCGATCGAACGCGCGCCGGTAGTTCTCCCGCTTGCGAAGGATGGTGAGCCAGCTCAGGCCCGCCTGCGCGCCCTCGAGGTTCAGCATCTCGAAGAGGCGCCGGTCGCCGTGCTCGGGTACGCCCCATTCCTCGTCGTGATAGGCGAAGAAAAGCTCGTTGGACTCCGCCCACTTGCACCGCATGGGCGAATCAAACCAGCTTGGTCACTGATTGGTCAAGCGCGACGAAACGCGCGGCTCAGGGCGAAGGGCTTCACCACAGCTTCTTCGTGACGATGCGGGAGTAGCGCTGGAACGTCCAGTACGACCACGCCCAGTCGATCATCACGACGATGCGGTTGCGGAAGTTGATGAGGAAGTAGATGTGCGCCCAGAGCCACACGAACCAGGCGGGGAAGCCCCACAGCTTGAAGCGCCCGAAATCCGCGACCGCCGCCTTGCGGCCGATGGTGGCGAGCTGCCCGTAATCGCGGTAGCGGAACGGCTCGGTCTTGCGTCCCGCGAGCCGGTTCACGATGTTGCGCGCCGCGTGCGCCCCCATCTGCTTCGCCGCGGGTGCGATGCCCGGCACGCCCTTCACCGCCGCGAGGTCGCCCACCACGAAAATCTCCGGATGGCCCGGGACGGAAAGGTCCGGCTCGACCTGCACGCGGCCCGCGCGGTCGAGCGGCGCGCCGAGCGCGCGCCCGAGCGGCGAGCTCGCCACGCCCGCGGCCCACAGCACCGTCTTCGCGTGCACGCGCTCGCCTCCCATCGCGACGCCCTCCGCGTCCACGCCGGTGACGCGCTTGCCGACCCACACCGTCACGCCGAGCCGCTCGAGCTGCAGCCGCGCCTTCTCGGAAAGATCCGGCGGGTACGGGGGCAGGATCCGGTCGCTGCCCTCCACGAGGATCACGCGCGCGCTGCGCGGATCGTAGCGCCGGAACTCGCCGCGCAGCGTCTGGCGCGCGATCTCCGCCATCGTTCCGGCGAGCTCCACGCCGGTCGCCCCGCCGCCGATCACGACGAAGGTGAGCCACGGCGCGCGCCGCGCGGGATCGCCCTCGCGCTCGGCGCGCTCGAACGCGAGCAGGATGCGGCTGCGGATCTCGAGCGCGTCGTCGAGGGTCTTCAAGCCCGGAGCGTACGGCGCCCACGAGTCGTTTCCGAAATAGCTGTGCGTGGTACCCGTGGCGACGATGAGCTGGTCGTACCCGATTTCGCTGTCGTCCTCGAGCCGCACCACGCGCCGTTGCGTATCGATGTCCCGCGCCTTGCCGAGCAGCACGGTCGTGTTCCGCTGAGCGGCGAGGATGTGGCGGATCGGCGCGGCAATGTCCGGCGCGGAAAGCCCCGCGGTCGCGACCTGGTAGAGGAGCGGCGTGAAGAGGTGGTAGTTGTTGGAGTCGATCACCGTCACCTCGGCCGGCGCCTTGCGCAGCCCCTGCGCCGCCCAAAGCCCGCCGAACCCGCACCCGAGGATGACGACACGCATCGACATTCACTGGCTCCTGCGTTCCATTGCGCAATACACGCGGATCTTTTCGCCGGCTCGTTGCCGGCCGTCAACAGGGAGATCCCGGAAATGGCCGATAAAATCCTGAGGGGAATTTATGAGTGCCTTCGCGACTGGATCGGGGTTCGACGGGCACGGGCCGCGCGGCGACGGTCCACGACCGGGTTTGCGCCATGCGGCGCGCCGGCATCGTTCGGTCCCCATCGTCGCCACGGCATCGGACAAGCGCCGGGTCGTGCACGCGCCCGACGATCGACAGCCGGATGCGATCCTCCTGGACATCGCCCGGCTCGACGCATCGGTGCATCGGCTGAGGAAGCTGGTGGGAATCGCCACGGTCAAGCTCGAGGGCCTTCTCGCCCGATCGGGGAACGCTCCGCCGCACCCGGCATTCCTGCGCTGGATCGTCGCTTCGCACGGCGACGAGATCGAGCTCGTCATGACCAACGAAGTCCGTTTCTTCAAGTCGGACAGGAAGTACACGCGCGCCGCCACCGCGGAGCGCGACTTGCTGATCCGCAAGACGATCAAGGAGCTCAAGGCGGAGCTCGATCCGTCCGTGTTCTGGCAGGTGCACCGCTCGACCATCGTGAACATGAACAAGGTGGCGAGCGTCAGCCACGGCGTCAACGGCGGGCTCGTCCTTCACCTGAGCGACCGCGGCGAGATCCTGCAGGTGAGCCAGCCGTACGCGCATCTCTTCCACCAAATGTAGGAGCGGTTTCGGGCGCCATTTTCCGGGCTTCATCCGCCAATCGTCCGTTTCGTCGCATTTCGCTCGCGCGGTGGCCGCGAAAACCGTAGCCTTTTCCCAAGATTGTGGGAAGGAGGCTGCCATGGAAAACATCCTGACCGCGCTCGTAGCGTTCCAGTTCTTCGTTCCGATCATCGCGATGGTCGCGCTGGATTTGGTGACGCTCAATCCGCACCGGTACGACTTCCTGCTCGATCTCGAGCCTGGCGCACCCCTCGCCTCCAACGATCCGGGGTTCGCGCAGATCGAAGCGGCCAACGATCCAGTCGTCCACGAAGCCGCGTGACGGTCAGTCCTGCGCCAGCCACTTCTCCGCTTCCACGACTACGCGGAAGAGCCTCACGTTCACGCCGCGATTGACCGCCACGGTCTCGGCGAACCGCGCCTTCCCGTCGTCCTTCGCGATCGACAAGTCGACGTAGGCGATCTTGCGCAGCTTCGCGCCGTCGCCGCTCCTCTCCGCGATGACGGTGAAGATGCTCGAGGTGTCGAGGCTGGGGCCCGCAAGGTCCATTTCGAGGAGGACCGCGGTCTTGCCGCGCGCCACGCAAGCGTCGTAGGCTTCCTTCAGGAAGCGCAGCACGTTCTCCCGCGTGCTGGCTCCGGTGATGGTCGCGTGCAGGTACGAAGTCCGCTCGATGATCGTGAGGTGGTAGTCCATGGACACTCCCTCCGTTCGCCGGCCTGCGTCTTAACCCCCGATCCCTCCCGCCTCGATCTCCTTCGCCGTGAGCGCCTTCGCGAACGGGCCGTTCAGCGCGGCGACGAAGGAAGTATGCACGTCGCGCGCGGCGACCTTCGTGCCGCCGAACGCGAGGTCGCGCGTGGCGCACGCGTCGTGCGCGAGCACGCATTCGAACCCCAGGTCGGCGGCCGCGCGCGTCGTGGTGTCGATGCACATGTGCGTCATCATCCCCGCGATCACGAGGCGGTCGATCCCCTGGCCGCGCAGCCGATCGAGCAGCGGCGTCTCGCGGAAGCTGTTGGGGAAGTGCTTCTCGAGAACCGTCTCGCCTTGCGCGGGCGCGACGCTCTCGTGGATCTTCACGCCCTCGGTGTCGGGCAGGAAGAAAGTGGCGGTCGGCCGCAACGACACGTGCTGCATGTGGAAGACCGGCGCTGCCCTGGCGCGGAACGCGCGCAGCAGGCGCGCGGCCTCGGCGGCCGCTTCGGGGCTTCCCACGAGCTCCATCTTCCCGCCGGGAAAGTAGTCGTTCTGGATGTCGACGAGGAGAAGCGCCTGGGTCACGGTCAGTTCTTCTGCGTCACGAATTTCGTCACCAGGTACCCGTCGAACGTCTCCGACCCGCCCTCGCTGCCGTAGCCGCTTTCCTTGACGCCTCCGAAGGGCGTCTCCGCGACGCGCGAGGCCGACGTGGTTGATCGTCACCATGCCCGACTCGAGCGCATCACCGAGCTTCATCGCGTTGCGCGTGGACGTGGTGAACGCGTAGGCGGCGAGGCCGTAGGGAAGGCTGTTCGCGCGCTCGATCGCTTCGTCCAGGGTCTTGAAGGGCTTGAGTCCCAGGATCGGGCCGAACGGCTCCTGCGTCATGAGCTTCGAATCGTCCGGCGCGTCGGCGACGACCGTGGGCTCGAAGAAATTGCCGCGCTCGCCCTTGCGATGCCCGCCGGCGAGGATCGTTCGCGCCCCGCGCATCGGCGTCCTCGACGAATCCGGCGATCGCGGGCATGCGCCGGCGATGCGCGAGCGGGCCCATCTTCGTTTCCGGCTCCAGGCCCGGCCCGACCTTGAGCTTCGAGATCTTGTCGAGGAAGCGCGACACGAAGCGGTCGTACGCCTTCTCCTGCACGTAGAAGCGCGTGGGCGAGACGCACACCTGCCCGGCGTTGCGGAATTTCGACGCCGCCATGCATGTCGGCCGCCGCCTCCACGTCGGCGTCCTCGCACACGATCACCGGCGAGTGGCCGCCCAGCTCCATCGTGCACGGCTTCATGAGGGAGCCGGCCATCGCCGCGAGCTGCTTGCCCACCGGCACCGAGCCGGTGAAGGAGATCTTGCGCACGATCGGCGAATGGATCAGGTACGTCGAGACCTCGCTCGGCACGCCCCACACGACGTTGAGGCAGCCGGGCGGAAGGCCGGCCTCGTGGAAGAGGCGCGCGAGCGCGACCACCGCGCTCGGCGCATCCTCGGGCCCCTTGATGATGATCGTGCAGCCGGCGCCCGAGGGCCGAGACCATCTTGCGGATCGCCTGGTTGAACGGGAAGTTCCACGGCGAGAACGCGGCGCACGACGCCGATCGGCTCCTTCAGCACGAACTGGCGCACGCCCTCGGCGCGCGGAGTGATCACCCGGCCGTAGATGCGGCGGCATTCCTCCGCGGCCCATTCCGCGTGCTCGGAGCACACCGTCACCTCGCCCACCGCCTCGGCGAGCGGCTTGCCTTCGTCCAGCGTGATGTTGCGGCCGATGTCGTTGGCGCGCGCCCGCGCGAGCTCGCCCACCTTGCGCAGGACGCGGCTGCGCTCCATCGGCGAGGACTTGCGCCACGACTGGAACGCCTTTGCGCGCTCGCGAGCGCGCGGTCGAGGTCCTCCTTCGTCGCATGGGGGAGCTTGCCGATCACCTCGTCGGTGGCGGGGTTGATGATGTCCTGCTCGCGGCGTCCGCCGCCTTTCAGGAATTCGCCGTTGATGTAGAGGCAGAGGTCTTCGTAGTTCGCCATGAGGGAACGGGCACTCGGGATGGGGATCCCTATTCTAGACTCCACGCGGTGCCGGGGCGGTCACCGCTTCGCGGCGAGCGGAAACTGCGGATCGACCAAGTGTATCGCGAGGTCGTCGAAGCTCACGGCGGCGTCGACCAGCACGACCGCGGCGGCCCGTGCGGCGCGATCGACCGCGATCGTCGCATGGAATCCGCCCGTTTCGCCGTTGTGCCACTGCACGCGCTTGTCGCCGTCGGCGAGCGTGACCCACGCATAACCCGTGGAAAGGTTCCTGGTCGAGTGCCGCATCGGCTGCAGCGCCAGGGCGATCGTCTCGTCGAGCGGCGAGTGCGTCCGCCCGGCGAGCGCGGATGCGAGCTTCATCATGTCGCGGAGCGATGATCGGAGGGCGCCTGCGCCGCCGAGATCGCCCGCGAAATCCCAGTGCGGCACTTCGCGATACGCCGCGTCGTGGCCCGCGATGAAGCGCTTGCGCTGTTGCGGCGACAAGGTGATCGCGGTGTCGCGCATGCCGAGCGGATCCAGGATCCGTTCCTCGAGCAGCGCCTCGAACGGCTTCGCGCCGCGCCGCGCCAGGATCTCGGAGAGCCACATGAAGGCGAAGTTCGAGTATTCGTAGCGTCCGTTCCCATTGGCGATGTCGGTGCGCTCGAGCGCCGCATAGAGCGCGTCCGCATCGAAGCGGGCATAGGGATCGGGATTCGCGAGACTCCCGAGAAGGAAGCCCGGTGGCAAGCGCGGGAGCCCGGACGTTTGCGTGACGAGGCTGCGCAGCGTGATGTCCTCGCCGCCGCGCGCCGGCATCTTCGCGCCGGGCCGCGAGTATTTCGAGGCCTTGTCGTCGAGCGAGACCTCCCCCTTGCGAACCATGTCGGCGAGAAGCAGGCCGGTGAAACCCTTCGTGATGGATCCGATCTCGAAGATCGAATCGAGGTCGTACCGTGGCGGCCCGGCCCCTTGGCTGCAGGCGAATTCGACCTGCGTCTCCGTGGTCACGAGGCCGACGGCGACGCAGACGGACGACCTTCCCGACGCGAGCCGGCCCGCCACGACGCTTGCCAGCGAGTCGGGATCGCCGACCGCTCCTGCCCCATTCGACAGGGCGATCAATCCTGCCGCGCATCGCCTTCTCCACGTACCCATGGCGGGCCTTCCTTCGCGCGCCGCCCGGGCCTAGGGCTTCCCCATCGCCGCCGCGGGGTACAGCGCGCGCAGGGCCTGGATGAATCGCTCCGGATCGTCGGGGGAAACCACGACGGCGCCCGAATGCATGCGCATCACGACGGCGCGCGAAGGGTCGGTGACGAACGCGCGATAGCGTCCGAGCGCGCGGCTGTAGAACCAGCCCGAGATCGCGAACAGGCCGCCGTTTCCGAAGACGCGCGTGGACCGGCGCATCGCCTGGGGATCGTGCCAGGTGCGCTCCAGCCCGGCGAGCGACACGTCCGTGGTCCAGGCCAGACGCCGCACGCGCAGCGTGGCGCCGTCGATCTCGTAGCCGCGCACGACGAACAGGAGCGCGGGGAGGATCGACAGCGGGAGCGCGACGACGACGAGCACTTGCAGGCCGTTGCCGTGCGGAAGGCCCAGGTCGCGCGGCGCGGCGACGCCGAACGAGACCGCGATGGCAACGACCACCACACAGGTGAGCGCCGACGCGAGCTTCACGGTGAGCGACCACGGAGCCGCGTCGAACCGGCTCATCAGTGCCGCGTGATGGTCGGCGACTCGGGGGTGAGCTGCCGGCCCGTGAACAGCACCTCGCAATCGGGCGCGGGCACCGGCGGGCTGTAGTAGTAGCCCTGCATCTCGTCGCAGTCGTTGCGCTTGAGGAACTCGTATTGCGCCTGGGTCTCGACGCCTTCCGCGACCACCTTGAACTTGAGGCTGTGGGCGAGCGAGATGATGGCCTTGGCCAGCACCCCGTCGTCGGGCCCGCCGGTGGCCTGGATGTCGCGCACGAACGAGCCGTCGATCTTGAGCGCGGAAAGCGGCAACCGGCGCAGGTAGCTCAGGCTCGAGTAGCCGGTGCCGAAGTCGTCGAGCGAGAGGCGCACGCCGATCGCGCGCAGGGTCTGCAGCGTGGCGACCACGCTCTCCACGTCGTGCATCACCATGCTCTCGGTGAGCTCGAGCTCCAGGTGCTCGCTCATGCCCGACTCGACCATGATGTCGCCCACGATGCGCACGAGCCCGCCGGTCCAGAGCTGGCGCGAGGACAGGTTCACGGACACGACGATCGGCGGGAAGCCGCGGCGGCGCCACTCGCGCCCCTGAGCGCAGGCCGTTCGAAGGACCCATTCGCCGATCGGCACGATGAGCCCCGTCTCCTCGGCGAGCGGGATGAAGCGGTCCGGCGGGATGAGCCCGCGCTCCGGATGCATCCAGCGCACGAGCGCCTCCACGCCGTCGATGGCACCCGTGCGCATGTTCACGCGCGGCTGGTAGTGCAGGATCAGCTCGTCGCGCTCGATGGCGCGGCGCAGGCTGTGCTCCATGCTCAAGCGCTCGTTGGCGAGCTCGTTCATCTCCACCGTGAAGAAGTTGAACGTGCTGCGCCCCTGGGACTTCGCGCGGTACATCGCCGCGTCCGCGTTCTTGAGCAGCGTGTTGGCGTCCAGGCCGTCGGTGGGATAGATGCTGATGCCGGCGCTGCAGCCGATGTTGAGCTCGTGCCCAGCCACCATCATCGGCTCGCCGACGCGCGCCATGATCCGGCGCATGCTGCGGAAGATGAGGTCCTCGCGCGTCTGGTCGTTCAGGATCAGCACGAACTCGTCTCCGCCCAGGCGCGCCACGGTGTCGCCTTCCCGCACCGAGGTTTCGAGCCGCGCGCCGATCTGGCGCAGCACGTCGTCGCCGAAGTCGTGGCCCAGGCTGTCGTTGATGACCTTGAAGTGGTCGAGGTCGATGAAGACGACCGCCACCGAGCGCGGCGTGCGCTGCGAGATCACCGCCTGCTTGAGGCGGTCGTTCAGCAGGTGGCGGTTGGGCAGCCCGGTGAGCGCGTCGTAGTTGGCCTGGCGCTCGAGCTCCTCCTGGTAGCGCTTGCGCTCGATCGCGTACTGCATCGCCCGCAGCAGGAGCTCGCGGTCGATGCGGCCCTTGACCAGGTAGTCCTGCGCGCCGCTCTTCACGGCGTAGAGCGCGAGCGTCTCGTCGTCGTTGCCCGAGAGCACGATGATCGGCACCTTGGGCGAATGTGCGTACACCTTGGAGAACGTCTCGAGGCCGCGGCTGTCGGGCAGCGACAGGTCCAGCAGCACCAGCGCGGCCGGCTGCTTCGACAGCGCCTCCAGGCCGCGCGAGAGGCGATCGACCGATTGCAGGTCGAAGGGCGTGCCCTCCTCCTCGAAGAGCATCTCGCGGATGAGCCGCGCGTCTCCCGGGTTGTCCTCGATGAGGAGGACGGAGTGCGCGGCGGCCTCGGCCTTCATCGGTTGGGCAGCGTCGCGATGGTGAGCCAGAAGCGGTCGATCGACTGCACGACCACGATGAACTTCTCCAGGTCCACGGGCTTGGTCACGTAGCAGTTGGCGTGCAGGTGGTAGCTCTTGAGGATGTCTTCCTCGGCCTGGGAGGTGGTGAGGATCACGACGGGAATGGTCTTCAGCGACGCGTCCGACTTGATCTCGGAGAGGACCTCCCGCCCGTCCTTCTTCGGAAGGTTCAGGTCCAGCAGCACCAGGTCGGGCCGCGGCGCGTTGCCGTGGTCGCCGCGCTGGCGCAGGAAATCGAGCGCCTCGACGCCGTCCTTCGCCCAATGCAGGTTGTTGTAGACCTTGCCCTCGCGCAGCGCCTCCTGCGTGAGGCGGTAGTCGCCGGCGTTGTCTTCGACGAGCAGGATTTCCACGGGTGGGGATCCCTCAGTTCGATTGAGCATCGGAATGCTCCTTCATGGGCAGCGTGAAGAAGAACGTGCAGCCCTGGCCGGGCCGGCCCTCGACCCGGATGCGCCCGCCATGCCGCTCCACGATCTTCTTGCAGATCGCGAGGCCGATGCCGGTGCCGGGATACTCTTCGCGGTTGTGAAGCCGCTGGAACATCAGGAAGATGCGCTCGGCGTATTCGGGATCCAGCCCGATCCCGTTGTCCTTCACCGAGAAGAGCCACATGCCGCCGTCCTTGCGCGCCGACACGTGGATGCGGGGCGTCTCCTCGCCGTGGAACTTCATCGCGTTCCCGACCAGGTTCTGGAAGAGCTGCGTGAGCTGCCCCTCGTCGCCGTGCACGCGCGGAAGCGGATCGTGCGTGACGATCGCCCCGCAGCGCTCCTGGGCCGGGCGCAGGATCGCGAGCGCCTTGCCGAGCGCCGCCTCGCTCGAGACCTCGCGCAGCTCGCGCCCGCGCGTGCCGACGCGCGAGTACGCGAGCAGGTCCTCGATCAACTGCTTCATGCGCGCGGCGCCGTCCACGATGTAGCCCATGAACTCCTTCGCGTCGCCGTCGAAGCGCTCCGCGTAGCGCCGGCCGAGGAGCTGCGTGTAGCTGGAGACCATGCGCAACGGCTCCTGCAGGTCGTGGGAGGCGACGTACGCGAACTGCTGCAGCTCCTCGTTGGAGCGCGCGAGCTCCTTCGCCTTCGTCTCCAGCTCGGCGTGCGCGCGGCGCAGCTCGTCCTCGGCCTCGCGCCGCGCCATCAGCATGCCGACCTGCCGCCCGAGGGCCAGCCCCAGCTCGAGCATCCATTCGTCGCGCTGCCGCGGCTCGCGCGAGTACAGCTCGATCGTGCCGAGCACGCGCTCGCCGAGGCAGATCGGGAGCGCGAACGCCCCGTGCAGGCCCGCCTCGACCGCGAGCTTCCCGCGCTGGAAGTCCTCCATGGAGGCCACGTCCTCCACCCACAGGGGAACGCCCGTCTTCAACGTGCGCCGGATGATGCCGGCGTGGCCCGGAACGAAGGTCGCGGTCGAGCTGGTCGCGAGGAAGCGCTTCAGCGCCGGATCGTCCTCGCTCCAGCTCTCCACGCAATGCAGCCGGTTCTCGCGCTCGTCGAGGCTCCAGCGCGCGCCGCACGCCCATCCGAAGCGACGGCACATCTCCTCGATGATGCCGGTGATCGCCTCGGCGACCGTCTCCGCGTGCCCCAGGAGCTGGCCCACGGAATGCTCGATCGCCTGGCGCTGCTCGGACTGCACGCGCTCCGTGATCTCGATGATGGTGCCGATGAGCCCGGCCACGCTTCCGTCCGGCCCGCGGAAGGTCGCCTTGTAGTAGAGGGTGTGGCGCAGGCGCCCGTCGCGCGTGAAGAGCGAGACCTCGTAGGACTGGTTGCCCGGGTTGGCCCACAGCTCCTCGTCCATCGCGCGGTGGCGCGCCGCGATTGCGGGGCTGTCCGGATAGAGGTCGGCCACGACCGAGCCCACGATGGCGCTGCGCGGGACCGCGAAGAAATCCTCCCAGGCCTGGTTCACGCCCAGGTAGCGCCCGTCGCGGGCCTTGTAGAAGACGGGGATCGGCAGGACCTCGATCAGCTCCTGCGTGATCTGCAGCGCGTCCTCGGGGCGTGGATGATCGCCCTCGAGCACGGTGAGGATGGACGGCAGACCGGCACGCGGATGATTCACGAAGCTCCCCACTTTCGAATCCGGCGACGGCCGCTCGGGCGGCTCTTGGGGAATTGCGGGGCGATTGTATCCGATCGCCGCGTTTCGTTCGCCGCCGCCGTCACTTCGCCGTCGAGGCCTGGTAGAACACCGTCTCCCACTTGCCGCCGTGCCGCGCCCAGACGGAAGTGGCGTACGCCTTCCATTCGATCGACACGCCGGTGACCTTGTACGAGAGGACCACGACGTCGGCGCCCGGGTGCAGCACGCGCCAGTCGCTCAGGCTCATCTTCCATGCGGGAAGCGGGCCGAAGGCGAGGATCTGCCGCCAGGTGCGCCGCTCGACCCCGCCGTGCAGATCGGAGCCATAGTCCACGGAGAGCATCTCGCTCGAGAACATCGCCATCAGGGTGGCAGGATTGCGCAGGCTGTCCGCATCCCATTTCGCGCTCTCCAAGCGGATCAGCTCAGCGTCGGATGACGAATCGCCATCGGCCGCGAAGACGGAGCTTCCCGTCAAGGAAAGCGCAAGCGCGATGAGTATGGAACGCATGGGGCAAGGCTCCGGTGATCGTGAATGATGGGGCAACAGCGGCCGGCCCGAAGATTATTCCGGTGCTTCGCCCCCCATTCAGGCGGTGGCGGCGAATCCCGGCGCTCGGCGATGCCGCGTGGCTTTCTCGAACGCGTGGCCGATGCCCAGCAGCCGCGCGTCGCTGAATGCCGGGCCGAAGAACGAGACGCCCACGGGCAGCTTGCCGGCGAAGCCCGCGGGAACGGTGAGGTGCGGATAGCCGGCCACGGCCGCGAGCGTCGTGCACCCGCCGCGCGTCACGTCGCCGATCTCGGGGTCGATGAGCCACGGCGGCTGCGACGTGAGCCCCACGATCGCCGCCACGCGATGCTTCTTGACGGCGGCGTCGATGCCTTGCGTGCGCGCATAGCGCCGGCACTGCGCGACGGCATCGCGATATTTCTTCGTGCGCAGCGTTCCCGCCGCCTGCGACTTCACCAGGAGGTCCTGGCCGAAGAGCGGCATGGCGCGCGCCGCGTTGGCCGCGTTGAACGCGATCACGTCGGCGAGGGTGCGCACGCGCGCTCCCGCGGCATGCCGTGCGAGCCACGCGTCCAGGTCGTGCTTGAACTCGTGGAAGAGCACCTCGAGCTCCGGCTCGCCGACCTTGTCGAGCGTGGGGAACTCCACGTCGACCAGCGTGGCGCCAAGGTCGCGCAAGGCGGCGAGCGCGCGCTCGATCACCGCGTCCGCCTTCTCGAACGTGCCCAGGAACTGCCGGCCCACGCCGAGGCGAACGCCTTTCAGGTCGGCGCGTCCCAGCTCCGCGGTGAAGTCGATCGCGCGCGGCACGCCCTTGGCCATCGTCGCCGGGTCTTCGGGATCGCTTCCCGCGATGGCGTTCATCAGGAGCGCGCAGTCTTCCACCGAGCGCGCCATGGGGCCGGCGGTGTCCTGGCTGTGGGCGATGGGGATGATCCCGCCGCGGCTCACGAGGCCGAGCGTGGGCTTGAGCCCCACGAGGCTGTTGCACGCCGAAGGCGAGGTGACGGAGCCGTCCGTCTCGGTGCCGATCGCCGCGGCGCAGAGGTTCGCGGCCGCCGCGACGGCCGAGCCCGAGCTGGAGCCGCTCGGGCTGCGATCGAGCACATAGGGATTGCGCGCCTGCCCGCCGCGGCTGCTCCAGCCGCTCAGCGAATTCGACGAGCGGAAGTTCGCCCACTCGGACATGTTGGCCTTGCCCAGGAAAACCGCGCCGGCCTCGCGCAAGCGCTTCACGAGCGGCGCATCCTCGCGCACGCGCAGTCCCTCGAGCGCGAGCGAGCCCGCGGTCGTGCTCATGCGATCGCCGCTCGCGATGTTGTCCTTGAGGAGGATCGGAATGCCGTGCAGCGGTCCGCGCACCCGGCCCTGCGCGCGCTCGCGATCGAGATCCGCGGCCATGGCGGCGGCGTCGGGATTCGCCTCGAGCACCGAGCGCAGCATCGGTCCGGCGCCGTCGATCTCGCGCACGCGCTCGAGGTACGCGAGCGCGAGCTTCTCCGCCGTGAGGGAGCCCGCGCGCATGCGCTCGCCGAGCTGCGCGATGGTCGCTTCGTCGAGCTCGAACGGCTTCACCGCTGCGGATGCGGACATGGCGCTCCCCTCCATTCCCGCGGCGGCGAGGGTCCCGCCCGCCGCGGCAAGAAACCGGCGTCTCGACATGGGCTGGTCATCGCGATTCGGCATCCCGGCCTCCCCCGTTCCCCGTGGACTGGCAGAATACGCGCTTCCCGCCCCCCGGAAGGATCGAAATGAGCCCCTCGCGCCCGCTTCGCCGCCGTCTCGCCTGCCTCGCCGCCCTCCTCCTCGCCGCGCCGCTCGCCGGGGCCCAGACGAGCGCCGAGCCCGTGCGCATCGGCTTCCTTTCCGTGCGCACCGGCGCGCTCGCCGCCGGCGGAAAGCAGATGGAACAGGGCATCAACCTGTTCCTCAAGGAACGCAACTACACTCTCGCGGGGCGGAAGGTGGAGCTCTTCATCGTGGACACGGGCGGCTCGCCGCCCCAGGCCAAGACCAAGACACAGGAGCTGATCGAGCGCGACCACGTGCAGGCGATCATCGGGCCGCTCGCGACCTTCGAGGCGCTCGCGATCGACGACTACATCCGCCAGTCCGGCGTGCCGCTCATCACGCCGACCTCGGCGGCGCAGAGGGACCTCGCGCAGCAGCACCAGAACGACTACGTGGTCCACGCCGTGGGAACGGCCGCGCAGCCGATGCACGTGCTCGGCGACTACGCGGCGCGCAAGCTCGGCATCAAGACCGTCAGCTCGGTGGCCGACGACTTCACCTACGGACACGAAGGCTCGGCCGGCTTCCAGGCGGCGTTCGAGGCGGCGGGCGGCAAGGTGGTGCAGAAGCTCTGGCCGCCGCTCAACGTCGCCGACTACGGCACCTACGTGAGCCAGATCCGGTCCGACGCCGACGGCGTGTACGCGGGCTTCGCGGGCATCAACGGCCTGCGCTTCCTCAAGCAGTACGCCGACTACGGGATCAAGAAGCCGGTCTTCGGCAATCCCACCTGCGTGGACGAAGGGATCCTGCGCAACATGGGAGACGAGGCGCTCGGCGTCTACTCCGCGAGCTGGTACTCCGCCGAGCTCGACACGCCGGAGAACAAGCGGTTCGTGGACGCGGTGATGAAGGAATACCAGGTCGTGCCCGGCTTCTATACCGCGGGCACCTACGTCGCCGCGATGCAGCTCGAGGCGGCGATGGACGCGGTGAAGGGACGCGTCGAGGACAAGACAGCGTTCGTGCGCGCGCTGCACGAGGCGCGGCTCGCGGCGAGCCCCATCGGCCCGATCCGCATCGACGAATACGGCAAGCCCGTGCTGAACATCTACGTGCGCAAGGTGGAGCGCAAGAACGGGCGGCTCGTGAACACGATCGTCGCGACCTATCCCGAGGTCACCCAGTTCTGGAATTTCGACCCGCAGAAGTTCCTCGCGGCGCCGGTGTACTCGCGCGACTATCCGCCGGCGAAGAACTAGACGTTGCGCACCGCGCTCTTCTCGTACCAGCCGGTGATGGCGGCGCCGTCCCACACGAAGCACACGTGCGGGCCCTGGGTGCAGCGCTTGACGAGCCGGGGGCGGAACATCGCAACGCACTCGCCCGCGGGACGGCGCACGCTGTCGTAGACGATCCCCCCGGCGCCTTCCGCACGGCGCGCGCGCCCGAACGCCTGCGAATCGGCGTAGCTGCCGGGATGCATGAGGTCGTTCTTCCGGCGCCGCCCGTAGCCGCGCACGTCGGCCAGGTCCGCGTCGATCCTCGCGAGGTACGTCCGCATGTCGATCTCGCCCGCCGGCTCGCGGGTGCGCGCGAGGAAGCGCGCGGTGTGATGCGCGCGCTCCGTGATCGCCGTCTCCATCTCGTGCGCCGCGTAGTACACGCCGAAGGTGCCGTCGGAGAAGCGGCTGCCTTCGGGATTCAGGTGCGTGAACGCGGCCATGACCGGCGTGGTGCCCGGCCCCGCGATGCGATCCTCGCGCGGCACGAGCTGGATGTCACCCGCCTCGTCGCGCAGCCGGTCGTTGGTGAGCGCCTCGGCCGCGAACACGATCTCGAGATCCTCGGGCCTCGCCACGCGATCGAAGAGGCCCACCGGCGGGAAGCGGCTGGGCACGAGCCGGTAGCTCTCGCCCCAGCGGATGCGCACGGTGCGGCTCACCCGCGCTGCGCATCGAGGTAGCGGCGCACTTCGTACAGGTCCGCGACATTGCCGGACATGAGGCGGTCGAGCGCGCTCGCGCCGCCGAAGAGCGGCGCCGTGTTGGGCTTGCGGATCCACGCGTCCGCGGCCGCGTCCGACGGCAGCAGGATCCGCAGCGCCTTGTAGATGCCGAGGACGTAGGAGATGCGTTCCACCGTGTCGCGCGACAGCGCGCCGGCGCGTCCGTCCTTCCAGACGTGGAATGTCGAGCGCGAGCGCAACCCGAGGAGCGTCATCGCCTCGATCGTGCTCAGCTTCCACGCCGCGGCGATCCGGAAGAACGTGCGCAGCAGCGCCTGGGCGGATTCGCGCGTGAACAGGTCGGGGGCCGCGGGCGAGGCGGCCGCCGCGGGGGACGGTCGGGGGGCCATGGATCCTTGCCGTGATTGCCGAGTGCTCCCGGCAGTGTATGCCCAAATCTGGACAGCCGTCAATCTTCTGTCCGTTTCTGGACAGCGCGACCCCGCTCGACCTCAGTACACGTCGCGCTGGTAACGGCCCGCCTTCGCCAGGTCCGCGAAATACCGCTTCGCCCCCGCCGCGTCCATGCCGCCTTCCGCCGCCGCGATCTGCTTCAGCGCGAGATCCACGTCCCCCGCCATGCGCTTCGCATCCCCGCACACGTAGAGGCAGGCGCCGCTCGCGAGCCAGCGCCACAACTCCTGCGCGGCGTCGAGCATCTTGTGCTGCACGTACACCTTGTTCGCCTGGTCGCGCGAGAAAGCGAGGTCCATGCGCGTGAGCACGCGGCGCGTGGCGAGGTCCTCGAGCTCCGGGCGATAGAGGAAGTCGCTCTCGCGCCGCGGGTTGCCGAAGAAGAGCCAGTTGCGCCCGGTGTGCCCGCCCGCTTCGCGCTCCTGCAGGAAAGCGCGGAACGGCGCGATGCCCGTGCCGGGGCCGACCATGATCACGGGCGCCGCGCCATCGGCGGGCAGCCGGAAGCCGTGCGAGCGCTGGACGAAGACCGAGAGCGTGCGGCCCGGGCGCAGGTGCTCGCCGAGGAAGGAAGACCCCGTGCCCTGGTACCAGCGGTCGTTGCGCTCGTAGCGCAGCACGCCCACCGTGAGGTGCGCCTCGCCGGGATGCTTGCTCAGCGAGGAAGCGATCGAATACATCCGCGGCTGCATGCGTCCCAGCGCCGCCACGAACTCCGCGATGCGCGGGCGCGCGGACGGAAACTCGAGCAGCGCATCGAGCACGTCGTGCACCCCGAAGGTACCCGCATCGGCGTCGTCGTCGGCGAGGCGCGTGAGCCGCGAGCGATCGACCTCGTTCACCGCCTCGCGCGCGAGCAGCCGGTAGAGCGCCTCGGTCGGCGCCCGCAGGTCGCACTCGCGGCCGAGAGCCTCGCGCGCGCTCGCCACCGCGCCGTCGGGGAGCGTCACCGCTTCCGAGCCGCGCGCCTTGAGGATCGCGATGAGCAGCTCCACCTCGTCTGGGTTGTTGCGCGGCCAGATGCCGAGCGAATCGCCGGGCTCGTACGCGAGGCCCGAATCGGCGAGGTCGAGCACGATGTGCCGCGTCTCCTTCTCCGCGGCCGGCGCGGTGAGCGCCGTGGAAGAGACCAGTCGCGCCGGCACCGGAGCATCCCGCCCGTATCCGCGTTCGACGACGACATGCGAAACCAGTGTCGAACTCCGCCCCAGAGGGGACCCCGGGGGGAGGGAGATCTTCGCCGCGATCTCCTTCACCTTCTTCGCCGTCTCGCGCCCGCCCGGAACGCACTTGCCGAGATCGGTCTCGGCCCCGTCGGCGATCGCGGCGGCGTAGCTGCGGCATTCGTATCCGCACTGGCCGCAATCGAGCTGGCCCATCGCCGCCATCAAGCGCAACGGCACGGGCCGGTCCGCGGCGAGCTTCATGCGCTCGTCGAGCGCGAGCGTCGGATCGTGCCAGGGGAAATCTTCCTCCGCCGCCGGCACCGGCGGCGGCGCGAGCGCCGGCGGCGATGCGGCGGACGCGGCGAGCGCGCGCTCCATGCCGAGCATCCCGGCGACGAATCCATTCAGCCACGCGCGCTGCTCGTCGGTGAAGGGCGCGGACTCGGGAATGAAGACCTGCATCACGCGGCCTCCTTCAGCGGCGCGCGCGCGAAGTCGCGCAGCGCCTCGACCGAATGGCGCTTCACGAAGTCCTGGAACGCTTCGTCGGCGCCGCTACGCCGCTCGACGTAGGCGCGGAGCAGGCGCTCGATCGTCGCCGGCAGCTCGCCGGCGGGGACATCGCGCAGGATCTCGCGCGCGAGCTCGCGCCGCTCGCCGAAGCCGCCGCCGACGAAGACGTGGTAGCCCTCCGCCTCCCGGTCCTCGCCCACCGCAACCTTCGCGCCCAGCAGGCCGATGTCGCCGATGTAGTGCTGCGCGCACGAGTGCGGGCATCCCGTGAGATGGATGTTCACCGGAACGTCGAGCGCCAGCCGGCCGTCGACGTGGTCGGCGATCTCGAGCGCGTGCCGCTTCGTGTCGCTCGCGGAGAACTTGCAGCCGGTGTTGCCCGTGCATGCCACGATGCCCGCGCGAACCTGGGAGACCTCGCACGCGAGGCCGATCTGCGCGAGCGACTTGGCGACCGCCTGCCGGTACGACTCGTCGATTTCGGAAATGAGCAGGTTCTGCCAGGGCGTCAACCGGATGGCGCCGCTGCCGAAGCGCTCGGCGATCGCAGCCAGCCCGCGCATCTGTTCCGAGGTCATCTTCCCCACCGGCAGCGCGACACCGCAGTAGACCTTCCCCGCTTGCTTCTGCGCGTGGAATCCGACGTGCGCGCCGCGCGCGAGCGGCGGGCGCGGCTCGCAGTCGGCGAGCGCCAGCCGCGGGAGCGGCGCGGGCAGCCGTTGTTCCACTTCCGCGAGGAAACGCGCGACGCCCATGCGCTCGAGCACGTACTTCAACCGCGCGCGCTTGCGGTCGGTGCGGTCGCCCTCGTCGATGAAGACGCGCACGATGGCCATGGCCACCGGCACGCATTGCTCCGGCGTGATCGCCACTCCCAGGTCCGAAGCGAAATCGCCATGGCCGGTGATGCCCGCCACGGCCACGCGAAAGTGGACGCCGGCCGGAACCGCGCGCCCCTCGGGCACGCGCACCGCGCTGAACCCGATGTCGTTGGTGTCCTCGAGCGCAGCGACCGCGCCGCCGCCGTCGAACGCGATGTTGAACTTGCGCGGCAGGCCGTAGGCCTCGCGATGATTCAGGATCGCGTGATGCAGCGCGGACCCGAGGGGGCGCGTGTCGATGAGCTCCTGCGAATCGATGCCCGCCGTGGGATTGCCGGTGATGTTGCGGATGTTGTCCGCGCCCGCGCCGCGCGACGTGACGCCGGCGTCGGACAGCCGCTCGAGGACCGCGAGCGCGTGCTGCGGACCGATCTCGCGCACCTGGAGGTTGGAGCGCGTCGTCACGTGCGCGTAGCCGCCGCCGAATTCCTCCGCCACCGCCGCCACCGCGCGCAGCTTCGCCGCATCGAGGATGCCGTTCGGGTTGCGCAGCCGGCACATGAACGCGTTCTGGGCCGGCGCCACGTGGAACAGGCCGTGGAACTTGTAGAGGAAGACGTCGGTGCCCTTGGGGAACTCGCCCTTCGCCGCGTTGGCCGCGATCTCGTCCCACATGTCGAACGGATGCTTCGCGCGCTTCGCTTCCTCCTCGCGCGTGAGCTTGCCGCCCGCGGCCACGGTGCGGTCCTGCGCCGCGACGTGGATGCGCTCGGGGCCGCCCGCCGACGGCTCGGGCCGCGCCCCGGCGCGCGCCGCCGCCATCCCGCGCGCGAGGCCGTCGAGGTATTGCTTCTGCTCCGCCGTGAATTCGGTGCTCATCGGCTCATGCCACGCGGGTGAGGGATTCGACGCATGCCGCCTCGCCGGGATGGGAGAGCGTGTCCGCGAGCGCCGCGCAGGCGCCCACGACGAGGATGGCGGGGCTGCGCAAGCCCGCGCGGGCCGCGTACTCGGGCAACCGGCCGAGGGCGATGCGGAAGACGCGCTGGTCGGCCCAGGTCGCGCGCTCGATGGCCGCCGCGGGCGTGTCCGCGGGCATTCCGGCCGCGATCAGCCGCTCGACGATGCCGTGCATTCCCGCCACACCCATGAAGATCACGAGCGTCGTGCGCGATCGCACGAGCGCCTCCCAATCCGGATTCTCGTCGCCGGTGGAATGTCCCGATACGAAAGTAACGCCGGCGCAGAGGCCGCGATGCGTGACGGGAATGCCCGCGGAAGCCGGCGCGGCGATGCCCGAGGACACGCCGCACACCACCTCGAAATCCACGCCGGCGCGGGCGAGCGCCAGGGCCTCCTCGCCGCCGCGCCCGAACACGAACGGATCGCCGCCCTTGACGCGCGCGACGATGCAGCCCGCGCGCGCGAGCCGCACCATCAGCCGCTCGATGAACGGCTGCGGCGTCGATCGGCAGCCGCCGCGCTTGCCCACGTCGACCACGCGCGCCGCGGGCCGCGCGTGCACGAGCACGCGCCGGTCGACCAGCGCGTCGAGCAGGATCACGTCCGCCGCGCCGATCACGCGCGCTGCCTTGAGCGTGAGGAGCTCCGGATCGCCGGGCCCGGCACCTACCAGGTAGACGCGCCCGCCGCGGCCATCGCGCTCAGTCATCACCCACCTGCCGCGTCGCAGCAGCGGCCGCGAGCGCGGGGCGCGGGAAACCGTATGTCGAGACGTAGTACGCGCCGCCGACGAAGAGCGCGCCGCCGATCACGTTGCCGAGCGTCACCCAGCCGAGGTTCCACGCGAACCCGGCGAGCGAGACGCTCTCCGGATGGTGGCCCGCCAGCGCGAGACCGAGCAACGTCATGTTGGCCACGCTGTGCTCGAAGCCGCTCGCGATGAAGGCGAGCAGGCACCAGAAGATCACCGCGCACTTCGCGATGTCGGAATCGACCCGCGCCGACATCCACAGCGCGAGGCACACGAGCCAGTTGCAGAGGATCGCCCGCGCGACGAGGGCCTCGGCGGAAGCGTTCATCTTGAGCGCGGCCACCTTCATCACGAGCGTATCGGGCGACGCGAGCAGGCCTCCGCCGCCGCCCATCGCGAAGAGCGCGACCAGGGCCAGCGAGCCCGCGAGATTGCCGATCCACGTCATCCCCCAGCTCGCCCCGATGTCGCCCAGCGTGCCGCGGCCGGAGAAGGCGCGCAGCGCCATGAACATGGTGTGGCCGGTGAACAGCTCGGCGCCCGCGATGACGACGAGCGTCAGCGCGATGCCGAACGTGGCGCCCATCACGAGCTTCTGGAAATCGGGGGGAATCTGGCTGCCGATGGAGAAGATGAGGATGATGCCGAGGCCGACGTACGCGCCCGCCAGCATGCTCGCGACGAAGAACCCCGCGGGCGAGCGGCGCAGCGCCGCGAGCTTCTTGTCGGCGACCTTGGCGAAAGCATCGATGGTGTCGGCGTACATGCGCTCTCCCGTGTCGAAGCGGAATCCGCTCCGGTTACGGTGAGCAAGGGCCGTACCACCCCGTCCGGCCCCGTTCAGCCCCGGAATCGGAGGGTCATGGCCTCATTTGCGCACTGCTGCGGTGCAACATCACGCACGCGTGCACCGAAACGTTCCCATGCGCCTCGATGGACTCTGGTCCCAGCTCGAGGAGCTGCTGCGCGACGCGCCGAAGCGCTAGGCCGGCGCGAGCATGTCGGCATCGCGCCCTTCATCGCCTCACTGCGGCACGAGCACCATCCAGCCCATGCCGAACTTGTCCGCCACCATGCCGAACTTCGGCGAGAAGAAGGTCTTGCCGAGCGGCATGCGTACCTGCCCGCCGGCGGCGAGCGCGTTGAAGACGCGTTCCGCCTCCGCCTCGTTCGCCGCCGTGATGGAAAGCGAGAAGCTGTGGAAGTCGGGCTTGCCGGTCACGTGCCCGTCGGAAGCCATGATGCGCGATTCGCCGATCATGAAGCTCGCGTGCATGACCTTCTCCACGCCGCCCGGGGGAAGCATTTCCTTCGGCACCGGCTGCGGGCTGTCCTTGTAGCGCATGACGCCCTCGACCTTCGCTCCCAGCGCCTTCTGGTAGAACTGGAGGGCCTCGTCGCAGCGGCCCTCGAAGAAGAGATAGGGCTCGATCTTCATTTGTTCCTCTCCGCGATCTCCCGCAGCCGCTCTTCCTGCTTGCGCAGCTCGGGCGTGAACTCGGCGCCGAAGTCCTCCGGCTCGAAGATCTGGCGGATCTCGACCTCGCACTCCTGGCCGGGGAACGGGCTCGGGCAGCGCTTGATCCAGTCCATCGCTTCCTGCTTCGATTTCACCTTCCAGATCCAGAATCCGGCGACCAGCTCCTTGGTCTCGGCGAACGGGCCGTCCACGACCGTGCGCTTGCCGTCGCGGCCGAACTTGACCCGCGAGCCCTTCGAGCTCGGCTGCAGGCCTTCGCCCGCCTGCATCACGCCGGCCTTCACCAGCTCCTCGTTGTAGCGGCCCATCTCGGCGAGCAGCTTCTCGTCGGGCATCACGCCGGCCTCGGAATCCTTCGTCGCCTTCACCATGACCATGAATCTCATGTTCGACTCCTTTTCGTTGATGGAATTCTCAGCGGGACTTGCGGGAAGCCTTGTGGGGCACGCCGTCCACCTCGAGGTCGCGGCAGGGACGCACCTCGACGGTGCCGAGCGGCGCGCTCGGGATGCGCGCGGCGACCTGGATCGCCTCGTTGAGATCGCGCGCCTCGATCAGGTAGAAGCCCCCGACCGCCTCCTTGGTCTCGGCGTAGGGGCCGTCGGTGAGCGCGACCTTGCCGTTGCGCACGCGCACGCAGGTGGTGGCGGCCGTGGGCTGCAGCGCCTCCGCCTCGATGAAATGGCCGCTGTCGAGGATCTGGTCGTTGAACTCCAGGTGCCGGGCGTTGAGCGCGCTCATCTCCTTGTCGGGCATGGCGCCGAGCTGCTTGGGGTCGAGGTAGATCAGGCAGAGGTATCGCATGGAACGTTTCCTCGGTGGCAGGGAAAAGTGTGCCCCTTTCCCGCTAGTCGAACGGCTCGGGGGCTTTTCGACAGCGATTCGGAAAATCATTTCTGCCCCAGCTCCGCCAGCCGCCGCTCCAGGAACCTTCTCTCGGGGCCCTGCCGGACCAGCGCGAGCGCCGTCTTATAAGAGTCGCGTGCCTCCGCGGCCCGGCCCAGGCGCCGGCAGAGGTCGGCGCGGGCGGCGTGGGCGAGATGGTAGTCGCCCAGCTCGCCGCGGCCGAGGATCCCGTCGATCAACGCGAGGCCGGCGTCGGGACCGTCGCGCATCGCCACCGCCACCGCGCGGTTCAGTTCGACGACCGGCGACGGATCGATGTCCAGCAGCACGTCGTAGAGGCCCACGATCTGCGGCCAGTCGGTCGCTTCGGCATGCGCGGCGCCTCCGCATGCACCGCCGCGATGGCGGCCTGCACGCGTGTAGGCGCCGAAGCGGCGCGAGGCGAGCGCGCCTTCCACCAGCCGCATGGCATCGGCGATCTGCTCGCGGTTCCAGAGCGATCGGTCCTGCTCGGTCGAGCAGCATCAGTTCGCCCTCGGGCCGACGTGCGCGCCGCGCGACGCGATTCGTGCAGCAGCATGAGCGCCAGCAATCCCACCGCTTCCGGCTCCGGCAGCAGCTCCACCAGCAGGCGCCCGAGCCGGATCGCCTCGCCGGAAAGATCGTGGCGCGTGAGCGCGTCGCCCGACGACGCGAGGTAGCCCTCGTTGAACACGAGGTAGATCACGCGCAGCACGCTCTCGAGCCGCTCCTCGAGCTCGCCGCGGCCGGGCACTTCGTAAGGAATGCGCGCGTCGCGGATCTTCGCCTTCGCGCGCACGATGCGCTGCGCGACGGTGGGCGCGGGCACGAGGTGCGCCCGCGCGATCTCCTCGGTCGTGAGGCCGCACACCTCGCGCAGCGTGAGCGCGACCTGCGCCTCGGGAGCGAGCGCCGGGTGGCAGCACGTGAAGATGAGGCGCAGGCGGTCGTCCTCGACGCCCTCGTGGCCCTCGGTGCTCGCCGTGTCGGCAATGGCCTCGACCTCTTCGACGACGTCGTCGAGCGGCACCTCGCGCCTCGAGCGCCGGCGCAGGCGGTCGATCGCCTTGAAGCGGCCGGTGGTGATGAGCCACGCGCGCGGATTGTCGGGCACGCCCTCGACGGGCCACTGCTCCACCGCGGCGACGAAGGCCTCGTGCACGCGCCTCCTCGGCGACGTCGAAATCGCCGAGCTGGCGGATCAGCGTGGCCAGCACGCGCCGCGACTCGGCGCGATAGACGCCGTCGACGAGCTGGCGGATGTCCGGCGCGGGCGAGTGGTCTTGCATCCGCGAATTCTCACACGGGATCGGGCGGCCGTTTGTCGCCGAATTAGACGTCCGAAAACGGCGCGACCGCGGCCGGCCTCGCCGCCATCATGGCGTCTTCAACCTGCCGGAGACGACGATGAGTTTCAGGATCCGGGGCCTCGCCCCCGAACGGTTCGCCCCATTGTTCGCGATGACCGACGCCCAGCTCGCGGATCGGCACGCGCTGCGCTGCATGGCCGACGCCAAGCCCGGCTTCCCGTGCCGGATCTCGCTCGCGGACGCCGAGCCCGGGAGCGAGGTGATCCTCGTGAACTACGAGCACCTGCCGGTCGATTCGCCCTATCGCGCGAGCCACGCGATCTACGTGAGCGCGGAGACGGAGCGCTTCGACGCGGTGGACGTGGTGCCGCCGGCCCTTCGCGAACGCCTGCTGTCCGTGCGCGCGTTCGACGCGGCGGGGATGATGCTCGACGCCGACGTGACCGATGGCGCGATGCTGGAATCCTTGATCGCCCGTTTCCTGGACAATCGCGAAGTGGAGTATCTCCACGCGCATTTCGCGCGCCGCGGCTGCTACGCGGCGCGCATCGACCGGGCCTGAGGGACGCGGCCGACGTCGCGGCGCGGCATTCGTTCCGCGCGCGACGACTCAAGTTTTCTGCGTCGACGCATCAAAAGAAATCGTTTGCTGCAGTGCAACAAGACTCCCATATTCGACGGCACATCGAACGAAAAGGAGTCGTTGCCATGGTGGAATACAAGGTGAAGCCGCTCGATTACGCGGCCGTCGAAGCGCTGGTGCGTCGGGCGCAGGCGGAGCGCGCGAAGGTGATGGGCGACTGGATCGCGCGCGGCGCGAAGGCGCTCGCGCGCCGGGCGTGGGCGATCGGCGATGCGCTTCGCACGCACTACACCGAAGCGATGCGCGCGCACTACCGGGGGGCGCGCCGCCAGAACCTCGCGCAAGCCCAGGCCGCGTTGGAGAAGTGGGCCGGGCGTTATTGACTCGAACCGTCGCACCCAGGCGACGCCACGCGACCTGAGGCGGCGCCTGCGGAACGCGTAACGAAGCGTCCGCCGCGCCCGCGCCACCTTCGCTACCGAGGCCTCGGGCCAGCCGGCTTCCACGGACTGCACGCGCTGGACTGGGGTCCGCGGAAGAGCGGCCGCGTCGTCGTGTGCGCGCACGGCTATAGCGGCAACGCGCGCGACTTCGATTTCCTCGCGCGCGAGCTCGCGAAGGATGCGCGCGTGATCTGCGCCGACGTGGCCGGACGCGGCGAGAGCGATTGGCTGCCCTCGCCGCTCGCGTACCACTTTCCGCAGTTCCTGGCGGACTTTCGCTCGCTGCTCGTCCACGTAGGCGTGAAGGAAGTGGACTGGATCGGCACGTCCATGGGCGGACTGCTCGGCCTGCTGCTCGCCGCGCAGCCGGGGAGCCCGATCCGCCGCCTGGTCATGAACGACGTAGGCGCCTTCGTGCCGCTCGAGGCGCTGCAGCGCATCGGGCGCAACCTCCAGGCGCCGGAGCGCTTCGCCTCCCTCGCCGAAGTCGAGGCCCACCTGCGCCGAACGCACCGGGATTGGGGCGAGATCGACGAGCGCCAATGGGAGCACCTGGTCCGCCACGGCGCGCGCCGCGTCGAGGGCGGCTACCGGCTGCACTACGATCCGCGCATCACGCACCTGGTGCACCCGTTGCCGCTCGCCAGCGGACTCTTCTTCTGGGGCGCGTGGTATCGCGTGCGCTGCCCAGTGCTGCTGGTCCGCGGCGAGCACTCCGAGGTGTTCCCGGCCTCGGTCGCGGCGACGATGCTCGACGCGAAGCCGCAGGCGCAGCTGGTGGAGATCGCCGGAGCGGGCCATGCGCCCGCGCTGATGTCGGCCGCGGAGATCGCGATCGTGCGCGATTTCCTGGAGCCCTCCGGCGCTCGCGCGGCGCGCGAAACGCGCCGTCAATCTAGGACCGGTTCTGTCCTAATTCCGCGCTAACGTCGGGGTCGTATGGACGCCGTCCTTCCTTCCGGCCACGCGCGCATCGCGGTATCCACCGTCGCGAGCAGATTCCTGCGCGACGCGCCCTCGCGCGCCTGCATGGCCATGCCGATGAAGACCGCATGATAGAAGTCGGCCAGCGCGGCGCTATCCGTTCCCGGCGGCACGTCTGCCTCGCGGATGCCGCGGTCGATGCGTTCCTTGACGCGCCGGCGTCCCATGGCGCGCCGCTCGGCCATCTTCGATTGGGCCTCGGCCGACGTGCTCGCGCAGTTCGCGATGCTCATCGCCACCATGCAGCCACGCGGATGGCCCCCTTTCGAGATCTCGATGGCGGATTCCCGCAGCACCAACTCGACCCCGGCGCGCGCCGTCGGCGCCTCGTCGAGCATGCGCCCGAGGATCTCGCTGCGCCAGTCCTGGTAGCGCGCCAGCGCCTCGAGGTACAGGCGCTCCTTGTCGCCGAACGCCGCATAGAGGCTGGGCGGATTGATGCCCATGGCCTCGGTGAGGTCGTGGAGCGAGGTGGCCTCGTAGCCCTTGCTCCAGAAGACCTCGATGGCGCGCTGCAGCGCCGCGTCCCGGTCGAACGAGCGCGGGCGCCCGCGCGGTCGGCGCGGCAGCGTGGCGACGTCTCCCCCATCCAATGTTTTTTTCATAGTGATCGATATTAAATTGCTTGACAGCGGGATGCAAGGACGTCTACATTGCGCTTGAAATGATTTGTAGCAATCGCTAAAGAATAACCCTCCGACGAACAAGGATATTGCAGATGAGCACCTTCCCAGTGCGCCGCCGCAAGCTCGTGGTGGCCATCGCGGCCGCCGCCGCCCTCGCCGCCGTTTCGGCCGGCGTCATCGAGTTGCGCTATTCCACCGCCCGCGCCGCTTCGGCGCCGAGCGCCCCGCCCGCGATGCCCGTGATGGTCGCCTCCGTGGTGCAGGCCGATGTCCATGCGTGGGACGAATACTCCGGCCGCATCGAGGCGGTGGAGCGCGTCGAGGTGCGCTCGCGCGTCGCCGGCGCCATCCAGTCGGTGCATTTCACCGAGGGCGCGCTGGTCAAGCGCGGCGACCTGCTCGTGACCATCGATCCCGCCCCCTTCCAGGCCGAGGTCGATCGTGCCGACGCGCAGATGGTCGCGGCGCGCGCGCGCCTTTCCTACGCCACGAGCGAGCACGAGCGCGCGCAGCGCCTGTGGCGCGAGAGCGCCATCGCGCAGCGCGAGCTGGACGAGCGCGTGAACGCACGCCGCGAAGCGGAGGCGAACCTGCGCGCCGCTGAGGCCGCGCTGCAATCCGCGCGCCTGAACCTCGGCTACACCGAGGTGCGCGCGCCGGTCTCGGGCCGCGTCGGCAAGCTCGAGATCACGCCGGGCAACCTCGTCGCCTCCGGCGCGCAGGCGCCGGTCCTCACGACGCTGGTTTCGGTGAATCCCATCTACGCGAGCTTCGACGCCGACGAGCAGGCGGTCACGCGCGCGCTCGCGGACCTGCCGGGCGCGAGCGTGGCGCGCGCGGCCAACCTCGCGAGCATCCCCGTCGAGATGGAGCCGGGTGTGACGGCGAGCCGCACTTACAAGGGGCGCCTGCAGCTGGTGGACAACCAGGTGGACGCGAAGACCGGCACGATCCGCGTGCGCGCCGTCTTCGACAACGCCGACGGCAGCCTCATGCCCGGCGAATTCGCGCGCGTCCGCATGGGCCGCGCGAAGGCCACGCCGGCGATCCTCATCAACGACCGCGCCGTGGGTACCGACCAGAGCAAGCGCTTCGTGATGGTGGTGGGCGCCGACGACAAGGTCGCCTATCGCGAGGTCGCGCTGGGCGCCGAGGCGAACGGGCTGCGCATCGTCACGCAAGGCCTGCAGCCGGGCGAGCGCATCGTGGTCGACGGCCTGCAGCGCGTGCGTCCGGGCTCTCTCGTGGCGCCCCAGCCGATGAAGATGGCCGACTCGGGGCTGTGGAGGGCGCAATGAACCTCTCCCGGTTCTTCATCGACCGCCCGATCTTCGCGGGTGTGCTGTCCCTGCTGATCTTCATCGCGGGCGTCATCACCCTGCGCGCGCTGCCGATCTCGGAGTATCCCGAGGTGGTGCCGCCCTCGGTGGTGGTGAACGCGCAGTATCCCGGCGCCAACCCCAAGGTGATCGCGGAGACGGTCGCGACACCGCTCGAGGAGTCGATCAACGGCGTGGAGAACATGCTCTACATGGGCAGCCAGGCCACGACCGACGGGCACCTCACGCTCACCGTCACCTTCCGGCTCGGCACCGATCCCGACAAGGCGCAGCAGCAGGTGCAGAACCGCGTCGCGCAGGCCGAGGCGCGCCTGCCGGAGGAAGTGCGCCGCCTCGGGGTCACGACGGTCAAGAGCTCGCCCGACCTCACCATGGTCGTGCACCTGGTGTCGCCCAACGAGCGCTACGACATGACGTACCTGCGCAACTACGCGCTCCTCAACGTGAAGGACCGGCTCACACGCATCGAGGGCGTGGGCCAGGTGGGGCTCTTCGGCGCGGGCGACTATTCGATGCGCGTGTGGCTCGACCCGCGCAAGGTCGCGGAGCGCGGCCTTTCCGCGAGCGACGTGGTGCGCGCGATCCGCGAGCAGAACGTGCAGGCCGCCGCGGGCGTGGTCGGCGCCTCCCCGGGCGTGCCCGACGTGCAGCTGCAGCTGTCGATCAACGCGCAGGGCCGCCTGCGCAACGAGGAAGAGTTCGGCGACATCATCGTGAAGACCGGCGCGGACGGCGCCGTCACGCGCCTGCGCGACATCGCGCGCCTGGAGCTGGGCGCCTCCGACTACGCGCTGCGCTCGCTGCTCGACAACAAGCCCGCGGTGGCGATCGGCATCTTCGCCGCGCCCGGATCCAACGCGCTCCAGATCTCGGACAACGTGCGCGCCACCATGGCCGAGGTCAAGCGCGCCATGCCCGAGGGCGTGGACTACCGCATCGTGTACGACCCGACGCAGTTCGTGCGCGCCTCGATCAGGTCCGTGGTCGAGACCCTGTTCGAGGCGATCCTGCTGGTGGTGCTGGTGGTGATCCTCTTCCTGCAGACGTGGCGCGCGTCGATCATCCCGCTGCTCGCCGTGCCGGTGTCGATCGTGGGCACCTTCTCGGTGCTGTACCTGCTTCGGCTTCTCGATCAACGCGCTCACGCTCTTCGGCCTGGTGCTCGCCATCGGCATCGTGGTGGACGACGCGATCGTGGTGGTGGAGAACGTGGAGCGCAACATCGAGGCGGGGTTGTAGCCCCGCGAGGCCACCTATCGCGCGATGCGCGAGGTCTCCGGGCCCATCATCGCCATCGCGCTCGTGCTGGTGGCGGTGTTCGTGCCGCTCGCGTTCATCAGCGGGCTTTCCGGCCAGTTCTACCGCCAGTTCGCGGCCACCATCGCGATCTCGACGGTGATCTCCGCGATCAACTCGCTGACGCTTTCCCCCGCGCTCGCCGCGCTGCTGTTGAAGGGCCACGACGCGCCGCCGGATGCGCTCACGCGCGCCATGGACGCCTCGCTCGGCTGGCTCTTCCGCGGGTTCAACCGCTGGTTCGGCGCGCGGCGCCCGCGCGTACACCGGCGGCGTCGGCCGCGTCGTGTCGCGCAAGGCCGTGATGCTGGGCGTCTACGCCGTGCTCGCGCTCGCGACCGTCGGCCTCTTCCGCGCCGTTCCGCACGGGTTCGTGCCGAGCCAGGACAAGCAGTACCTCGTGGGCTTCGCGCAGCTTCCCGACGGCGCGACGCTCGACCGCACCGAGGACGTGATCCGGCGCATGGGCGCGATCGCGCTGAAGCATCCCGGCGTGGAATCGGCGGTCGCGTTCCCCGGCCTTTCCATCAACGGGTTCACCGTCAGCTCGAACGCGGGCATCGTGTTCGTGACGCTGAAGCCGTTCTCGGAGCGCCACGGCAAGGCGATGTCCGGCGGCGCCATCGCCGGCGAGCTCAACCGCGAGTTCGCGTCCATCCCGCAGGCCTTCATCGCGATCTTCCCGCCGCCGCCGGTCCAGGGTCTCGGCACCACGGGCGGCTTCAAGCTGCAGCTCGAGGACCGCGCGTCGCTCGGCTACGCGGCGCTCGACGCGGCGACCAAGCAGTTCCTCGGCAAGGCGTACCAGGCGCCCGAGCTCGCGGGCCTCTTCTCGAGCTTCCAGGTGAACGTGCCCCAGCTCTACGCCGACATCGACCGCACCAAGGCGCGCCAGCTCGGCGTGCCGGTGACGGACGTGTTCGACACGATGCAGATCTACCTCGGCAGCCTGTACGTGAACGACTTCAACCGGTTCGGGCGCACGTACTCGGTGCGCGTGCAGGCCGACGCGCCGTTCCGCGCGCGGCCCGAGGACGTGGGGCTGCTCAAGGTCCGTTCCACCTCCGGCGAGATGGTGCCGCTCGCCGCCCTGATGGACGTGAAGCCGAGCGCCGGCCCCGATCGCGCCATGCGCTACAACGGGTTCCTCTCCGCCGACGTGAACGGGCGCGCGGCGCCGGGATACTCCTCGGGTCAGGCGCAGGCCGCGATCGAGCGCATCGCCGCGGAGACGCTGCCGCCCGGCATCGGCTTCGAATGGACGGAGCTCACCTACCAGGAAATCCTCGCCGGCAACTCGGCGGTGTGGGTGTTCCCGCTCTCGGTGCTGCTCGTCTTCCTCGTGCTGGCCGCGCTCTACGAGAGCCTCGTGCTGCCGCTGTCCATCATCCTCATCGTGCCGATGGGGCTCTTCGCCGCCATGGCGGGCGTGTGGCTCACGCACGGCGACAGCAACATCTTCACGCAGATCGGGCTCACGGTGCTCGTGGGCCTCTCGGCGAAGAACGCGATCCTGATCGTGGAATTCGCGCGCGAGCTCGAGTTCGCCGGCCGCACCCCGGTGCAGGCGGCGATCGAGGCGGCGCGCCTGCGGCTGCGCCCGATCCTCATGACCTCGGTCGCGTTCGTGATGGGCGTGCTGCCGCTCGCGTTCTCCACCGGCGCCGGCGCGGAGATGCGCCAGGCGATGGGCATCGCCGTCTTCGCCGGCATGATCGGCGTGACCGCGTTCGGCCTCTTCATGACTCCGGTGTTCTACGTGATGCTGCGCAGGCTCGCCGGCAACCGTCCCCTCAAACTCCACGGCGAAGTCCCGCACGCGCAGGCGTTCGCCGGCTCCTCGGATTGACCATGAGAATCGCGACTTTGCTGCTCGCCATGGCCCTCGCCGGATGCGTCTCGGTCCCGGCGATCGACACCGCTTCCCTTCCCGCCGCACCGGCATCGTTCAAGGAAGGCGACGGACGCTGGACCGTCGCCCCGCCCGCGGAAACCCAGCCGCGCGGCGAATGGTGGAAGGCGTTCGGCGATCCGGTGCTCGACGACCTCGTGCCGCGCGCCGACCGAAGCAACACGACCATCCAGGTCGCCGCCGCGCGGCTCGTCGAGGCGCGCGCGCTGGTGCGCTCGAGCGAGGCGGATCGCATGCCGCAATTGGGGGTGTCCGCGGGTGCCGCGCGCGCCTACGGCCTGCCGTTCAACCCGTCGGGGCCCGCGTCCCTGCACACGGCGGGCGCGGATCTTTCCTACGAGGTCGATCTCTTCGGCAAGCTCGCGCAGGCGACGCGCGCGGCGCAGTTCGACGCGGCCGCGCGCGAGGGGTTGCTGCAGAGCACGCGGCTCCTCGTGCAGGCCGACGTCGCGCAAGCCTATCTCGCCCTGCGCGCGCTCGACGACGAGCGCGCGCTGGTGCGCGACACCGTCGTCGCCTATCGCGCCACGCTCGACCTCACCGAGCGGCGCTATCGCGCGGGCGACGTCGCGGAGCTGGACGTCTCGCGTGCGCGCACCGAGGTCGCCGCCACCGAAGCGGAGGCGCTCGGGCTCGACCGCCGGCGCAGCGACCTCGAGCACGCGCTCGCGGTCCTCGTGGGCGAGGTGCCGTCGTCGTTCCGCCTCGCCGAAGCCGATTGGCGCACGCGCCTGCCCATCATTCCCGCGGGCGTGCCGAGCACGGTCCTCGCGCGGCGTCCCGACGTCTCCGCCGCCGAGGCCTCGATGCTCGCGGCGCAGGCGCGCGTGGGCGTGGCGAAAGCCGCCTGGTTTCCCGACATCTCGCTCACGGCCTCGGGCGGCTACGCCTCCTCGCAGATCGAGGACGTCTTCAAGTGGTCGGCGCGCGCGTGGGGCGTGGGCGCCCTGCTTTCGCTGCCGGTCTTCGACGGCGGGCGGCGCGAAGCCGGGGTGCAGGGCGCGCGCGCCGAGATGGATGTCGCGGTCGCGCAGTATCGCGAGCGCGTGCTGGTGGCGTTTCGCGACGTCGAGGACGAGCTCGCGCAGCTGCGCATCCTCGGCGAGCAGGCGCAGGCCCAGGCGCGCGCGGTCGACGCTTCCGCGCGCACCACGGCGCTCTCGGACGTGCGCTATCGCAACGGCCTGGTGAGCCAGCTCGAGCTCCTCGACGCGCAGCGCAGCGAGCTGCGCAACCGCCGCCAGGCGGTGGAGGTGCGTTCCGCGCAGTACCAGGCGACCGTCGGGCTCGTGCGCGCGCTGGGCGGCGGATGGGCAGACAAGTCATGAGCGACGAACGCCGCGAGCCCGAGGGCAACGGGCCGGTCCTCGGCCTGATCTTCACCGCGCTCGCGCTCGCCATCCTGCTGATGGCATGAGCGCGCGCCGGGGCGCGTCACCCGTGCCCGTGCGCGGGCTTCCGGCCGTGCGTCTCGCGCCGGTCCCTCGCCAATTCCTCGAGAATCCAGCTGCGGAAGGCGAGCAGCTTCGGCGCGGACTGCAAGCGCAGCGGATAGACGAGGAAGTGGCTGCGGGGCGAGCGGAGGGCGACATCGAAGAGCCTCACGAGCAGGCCGTTCTTCAGGTCCTGGCCGAGGAGCGACTCGCGCGCGAGGGCGACGCCCTGCCCCTCGATCGCCGCCTGCAGCGTGTGCGACGAATCGCTGAACATCGGGCCGCGCGTGGGTTCCTCCCAGTCGAGGCCGGCGGCCTCGAACCACACCTTCCACGGCTCGCCTTCGGAGCGCAGCAGCGTGAAGCGCTCGAGCTCCGCCGGGCGTTTCGGCGGGCGTCCGCGCGCGAGCCGCGGGCTGCACACCGGGAAGTACCAGTCGTCCATGAGCTTCTCCGCGATGAGGCCCGGCCACTCGCCGCTGCCGTGGCGGATGCCGAGGTCGACGTCCTCGCGGCGGAAGTCGGCGAGCGCGTTGCTCGCGCGCACGTCCACGTCGATCTCCGGATGCGCCGACACGAAGCGGCCGATGCGCGGCAGCAGCCAGCGCGCGGCGAACGAGGGCAGCACGGTGATGCGCAGTTGCCGCGGATTGCGTCCCTCGGCGACCTCGCGCACCGCCTCCGCGAGCTCGGCAAACGCGACGCGCACGCGCGCGGCGAAGCGCTCGCCTTCGTCGGTGAGCCGCACGCCGCGCCCCGCGCGCTCCACGAGCCGCACGCCCAGCTCGCCCTCGAGCGCCTTGATCTGGTGGCCGATGGCGCCGTGGGTCACGTGCAGGAGCTCCGCCGCGCGGGTGAGGCTGCCGGTGCGCGCCGCGGCCTCGAAGGCGCGCAGCGCCTGCATCGGCGGCAGGCGGTCGGACGCCATCAGCCTCGCCAAATGTGAATATGTCTCACATTTCTCCCGAAAACAAATCGCTTGTCCCTGCAGCGTACCCCTCGTAAATTGGGCGCGCAACCCAACCGAAACCGAGGTACTGAAATGGCAACCGTCTTCTCATCTCGCAAGGCTCCCAAGGGCCCGGCGCCCGGCTCCCCGCGGCTCGCCCGCTGGCTCGACCAGGTCGGCGCCCCGCTGCTGCTCGCCGCGGTGATCGCGGTGATGGCGCTGGCCGGCTACAACCTCCACGGCTCGGGCGACGCGCCCGCGCTGGAAATCTCACGCACCCTGGCGGAGTGACTCGCATGTACCGGCTCTTCATCGGCAACAAGAACTACTCGTCGTGGTCGCTCAGGCCGTGGATCCTCCTGCGCGAGCTCGGCATCGCGTTCGAGGAGCGCGTCATGCCGTTCGAGGATGGATCGAGCTGGGCGTCCTTCCGGCGCTTCTCGCCCACGGGACACGTGCCCTGCCTGCACGACGGCGACGTGGTCGTGTGGGATTCGCTCGCCATCGCCGAATACCTCGCCGATCGCCACGCGGGCGTCTGGCCGGCCGATCCGCAGGCGCGTGCGTGGGCGCGCTGCGCCGCGGCCGAGATGCACTCGAGCTTCGCGGTGCTGCGCGCGCAGTGCGGAATGAATTGCGGCCTGCGCATCCGCCTCGACGCGGTGCCGCCGGAGCTGCGGCGCGACGTCGACCGCGTCGGCGAGCTCTGGACCGAGGGCCTGTCCCGGTTCGGCGGCCCGTTCCTCGCCGGGCCTGCGTTCACGGCCGTGGATGCGTTCTTCGCGCCCGTGGTGTTGCGCGTGCAGACCTACGGCCTCGAGCTGCCGCCGCGCGCGGCCGCGTACGCGCAGCTCATGCTCCAGCAACCCGCGCTTCGCGCCTGGCAGGCCGACGCGCTCGCCGAGCCCTGGCGCGATCCGGCGCACGAAGCCGAGGTGCTCGCGTCGGGGGAGGTGCTCGCCGACCTGCGCTATCCGCAGCCCGCCGTTCGCTCCCGGGCCACGGAGGCCGCGCGATGATCGTGCGCCTGAACCCGAGGGCCCTCTTCACGCTGCGCGCCGCGCGCGGCGCGAGCCTCCGCGTGACGTCGGGCCGCGTGTGGATCACGGAGGATGGCGCCGCGGCGGACCATTTCATCGCGGCCGGCGGTGACTACCGCGTGCGGGGCGACGGGCTCGTCGTCGTGGAGAATTCCGGGGATGCCGCGCAGGCGGGCATCGCCGTGCCGGAGAAGCTGATCGCGAAGATGCGCGGGATCGCCTAGCGGCCGACCCGGCGCAGCGCGGCGAAGCTGCGCGGCTCCCAGTCGCGCTGCGCGACGAGGAGGCACGCGCCGGCGCGCTGCGCGAACGGTGCCGCGAGGCTCTCGCGATGCAGCTCCGCGAACTCGTCGCGCAGCTTGCGCAGCTGCGCATCGAGGCGCGCCTTGGCGAGCGGCGTGAGCATGCCGAACAAGAAGGCGAGGCTCTCGCCCTCGCGCGAGAAATCGCTCGCGAGGAAATCGTCCTTTTCCTGCTTGCGGAAGAAGCGGTGGATCGGCCCGCCTGGGCGCCAGTCGAAATCGCGCGCGACGTTGAGGCGGATCCGGTCGCCGGGCAGCAGCGTGATGAGTCCCAGGCGGTCGAGCTTGAGGAGCCTCTTCAGGCACTCGGCCTTGGTGAAACGGTAGGTGGCCGTGATCTCCGCGAGCGTCCACCCGTTCAGCGCGCAAGCGGCGACGAGGAGCAGCGCGGGTTCCGCGACGAGCTCCTTTTCCTGCGCTTCGGTGAGCGTGCGCACGCTGGCGGCCGCCTGGTCCGCCTGCTGCGCGATCTCGGCCACGCTCATGCCGAGCAACGACGCGACCTGCGCCAGGCGCTCGAGGGTGAAGCTTCCCCTTGAGAAGAGCCGCTTCACCGTGGGCTCGGAAAGCCCCAGTCCCTCGGCCACGCGGCGATAGGTGATGCCCTGGCGCTTGAGAAGCCGCTTGAGGGTGGCGACCAGGCGTTCGCTCTCCGTCATGCGCCCATGGTATCAATAATCGATACTCGCCGCGCGTTTCCGTGCGACTTTGCCCACGGGAGTATATTTTCGGGATCCCTTTCGCGATGATCGGCCCGTCGCAATGAACGGAGCAAGCCGATGAACCGAATCAGGCGCTGGATTCCCACCGCGTTGCTGCTCGGGATGGCGGCCGCCATGCTCGCGTACGGGCCCATCGCGCAGCTGCCGCACTACCACGAGTTCGCGGACACGCGCACGGTACTGGGCATTCCCAACGCCGCGGACGTGCTCTCCAACGCGGGCTTCGCGCTGGTCGGCCTGTGGGGCTTCGCCGCGCTGTGGCCGCATCGCGCCGATCCCGATCTCGCGCGGGCGTGGCGCGGCTACGCCTTGTTCCTCACCGCGATCGTGCTGACCGCGCTCGGCTCTTCGTATTACCACTTCGCCCCCGACGACGCGCGCCTGGTCTGGGACCGCATGCCCATCGCGCTCGCGTGCGCGGGCCTGCTCGCCGCCGTGGACGCGGAGACGCGCGCCACCGCGCAGCCGCGCTGGCTGCCGGTCGTGCTGGCATTGGCGGGTATCGCGAGCGTGCTGTGGTGGTCCTCCACCGAGGCGCGCGGCGCGGGCGACCTGCGCCCTTACCTGTTGCTCCAGGCCGCGCCGCTCGTCCTCATTCCGCTGTGGCAGGCGAACCACGGCACGCCGCGCGCCGAGCGCATCGCCTTCGGCGTCGCGATCGCGCTCTACGCGGGGGCCAAAGCCGCGGAGCTCGCCGACCAAGCGATCTTCGACACGCTCGGCTTCATGAGCGGCCACACGATCAAGCACCTGCTTTCCATCGCGGCGAGCGCCGTGCTGGTCGCGAACGTCGTCGCGAAGGTGCGCGCGCGCCAGGGCCGGCAATTGGCCCGCTTCATCCTGCATTCCGTCGGAATTCGCTAGAGGAACGCCACGATCGGCGGACAGGATCGCGCCGTCAACCCGACGAAGGAGGCGCCCATGCTCTGGTACATCATCGCGGTCGGCCTCGGCTGCATGCTGCTCGAGCGGCGAATGCCCGGATGGAAGCTTCCCGCGGTGAGGACCTGGCCGCTGCGGGTCGTCGCGGTGAACCTCGTCCAGGTGGGCGTCGTGCTGCTCGCCGGCGTCACCTGGGAGAAATGGTTCTCCGCGCGCTCGCTGTGGCACCTGTCCGCGTACGCATCACCCGTCGCGGGCGGCGTCATCGCCTACGTGATCGCGACCTTCATCTTCTATTGGTGGCATCGCTGGCGTCATGAATCCGACCTGCTGTGGCGCCTCTTCCACCAGATCCACCACAGCCCGCGGCGCATCGAGGTCATCACCTCGTTCTACAAGCATCCGGGCGAGATGATCGTGAACTCGCTGATCGGCAGCGCGCTGGTGTACACGCTCCTCGGCCTTTCCGTGGAGGCGGGCGCCGTCTACACCGCGTGCACCGCGCTTGGCGAATTCTTCTATCACACCAACGTGCGCACGCCGCGCTGGGTGGGATGGCTCTTCCAGCGCCCGGAGATGCACCGCATCCACCACCAGCATGGGCGCCACCGGAACAACTACGGCGACATCGCGTGGTGGGACATGCTGTTCGGCACGTACGAGAATCCCGCGCAGTTCACCGAGACCTGCGGCTTCGATCCGGAGAAGGAAGAGAGGCTCGGCGCGATGCTGCTGTATGCCGACGTGCACCGCGACGGCGATCGCCGCTGAACGGCGGGCACGCTCAGCTCCCCGAGCCTTTGCGCAGTCCGGGCAGCAGCGGCACGAAAGCCATCGCGACGAGCGCCGCGAGAAACGCGCCTCCGGAAACGGGATCCCAGGTCTCGAAGTACCGCGCGAACGTCATCCCGCGCAGCCGAAGCACGAGGCCGAAGTCCGCCGCGAGCATCAGCGCGAGCGCGATGAGCCCCATCGCGAGCCGATCGCCCGCGCGCACGGGAGCCCCGGGCCGCCGCAGGATCCAGCGCGCGACGACGACCGCGATCGCGAGCATGAACGGCGTCTCGACGAGCTCCGCGCGGCGATCACCGAACCAGGGAACCACGAAGAACACGCGCAGGGTACCGAGCACGAAACCCGCGGCGAAAACGATCGCGAAGTAGAGGACGCCGGACTTGAGCGCCGCCGCGACCTGTCCGCGTTCGCGAGCCGGCTCCGTCACGAAGCGGGATACGTCCCCGGCACCAGGATGTCGCGCCCGACCGCGCGGACGTCGGTGCGCCCGCAGAAGGCCATCGTGAGATCGAGCTCGCGGCCGATCAGCTCGAGCGCCTTCGCGACACCCGCCTCGCCCATCGCGCCCAGGCCGTAGATGTACGCACGGCCGATCATCGTGCCCTTGGCGCCGAGCGCCGTCGCCTTCAGCACGTCCTGGCCCGAGCGGACGCCGCCGTCGAGCCAGACCTCGATGCCGGAGCCCACCGCATCGACGATCGCCGGCAGCGCCGCGATGGAGGAGGGAGCGCCGTCGAGCTGCCGCCCGCCGTGGTTGGAGACGATGAGCGCGTCGGCGCCGCTGTCGCGCGCCAACCTCGCGTCCTCGGCTTCGAGGATGCCCTTCAGCACGAGCTTTCCGCCCCAGCGCTTCTTGATCCACTCCACGTCGCCCCAGTTGAGCCGCGGGTCGAACTGCTCCGCCGCCCATGCGAAGAGCGACGACGGATCCACGACGCCCTTCGCGTGGCCCACGATGTTGCGGAACGTGTGCCGCTTCGTGCCGAGCATGCCCAGGCCCCAGCGCGGCTTGGTGAGGAGGTTCAGGATGTTCGCGAGCGTGGGCTTGGGCGGCGCGGACAGCCCGTTCTTGAGGTCGCGGTGGCGCTGGCCCAGGATCTGGAGGTCCAGCGTGAGCACCAGCGCGGAGCACTTCGCCGCCTTGGCGCGGTCGATGAGGCGCTCGGCGAAATCGCGGTCGCGCATCACGTAGAGCTGGAACCAGAACGGCTTCGTCGTGTTCTCGGCCACGTCCTCGATGGAGCAGATGCTCATCGTGGAAAGCGTGAACGGCACGCCGAACTTCTCGGCCGCGCGCGCCGCGAGGATCTCGCCGTCGGCGTGCATCATGCCGCAGAGCCCCACGGGTGCCAGCGCCACCGGCATCGCGACGTCCTGGCCGATCATGCGCGAGGCGATCGTGCGCCCCTCGAGGTTCACCGCGACGCGCTGGCGCAGCTTGATGCCCTTGAAGTCGTCGCAGTTGGCGCGCAGCGTCCCCTCGGTCCACGAGCCGGCCTCGAGGTAGTCGAAGAACATGCGCGGCACGCGCTCGCGCGCGATGTCGCGCAGGTCCTCGATGCAGGTGATGACGGTCATTCGCGGCCTCGGCTTGAACGAGCGCCGCAATTGTGACAGTTTCGCGGCGCGCCGGCATGGCGCGCCGCGAAAGGCTAGCGCGGCGCCGCGGAGGCGAGCTCCTTCAGCGTGAAGAGGTAGCTGTCCTTCTCGAGCGGCTTGTGGCAGGCGAAGCACAGGCCCTGGTTCACGCCGCCGCGATGCTGCTTGTCGGGAGTGAAAACGGCGTAGTTCCAGTCGGCGTTGCGCAGCATCTCCGGAACGTCGTTGCCCCAGCCGGCCTCGCGCTCCATCGCGGTGTAGCCCACGAGCTTGTCGGGGACGAAGTGGCCGTCGCTTCCCTTCACCGGCTTCCTGTCCGCGTCGAGCTTCGGCGCATACACCTCGGCGAAGAGCACCGCGCCGTCCGGGATCGGGCGCCCGGCGCGGGCGGCGTCGAGCGCCACCCGGTTCGCGTAGAAGTAGCGCACCTCCGGGCGGTCCGGGAAGTCGATCGTCACGTACTTCGTGAACGTGGACTTGTAGCTCTCGGGGAACCGCACGCTCGTGCGCGCGACGTTGGGAAGGAACTCCGATTTCGCGCCGCTCGCCGCACCCTGAAGGGAGGCGAAGTAGGCCGCCACGTTCGCCATGTCGTCGGGGGAGAGCTGGGCGGCGATCGGGTTCATGATCGGGTTCTTGCGCGTGCCGTCCTTGAGGGCCTTGAGCTGCGCCTGCAGGTAGCTGGCGCGCTGCCCCGCCAGGTTCGGAACCGGATCGCCCACGCTCACGCCGTTCGCGCCGTGGCAAGCGGCGCAAACGCTGGCGACCTTCGCCTTGCCCGCCTCGATGTCCGCCGCATGGGAGACGGGAACGCAGAACAGGACCACGGACAAGCCGAGCAGTCGTTTCATGGGAGCCTCCGGGTGGGAAGGGGCGACAGGGCGTGAACGTCCGCCACGGCCATGTTATTCCCCAAAAAAAGGGGGCCGGGGCCCCCTACATGTTGCACCTCTGTGCGCCGATCACATCGGCCTGGGCATCATGACCGTGTCGATGGCGTGGATCACGCCGTTGCTGGCCTCGATCTCCTGCTTCGATACGCGGGCGCCATTCACGGTGAAGCCCGAATCGTTGGCCGCGAAGCGCAGCGGCGCGCCCTGGATGCTGCGCGATTCGCGCGGCTTCAGGTCCTTGGCGAGCACGGCGCCGCTCAGCACGTGGCAATTGATGACCGAGGCGAGCTTCGCCTTGTCCTTGAGCAGCGCTTCGAGCGTGCCCTTGGGCAGCTTGGCGAAGGCCGCATCCGTCGGCGCGAAGAAAGTGAACGGCCCGATCCCCTTGTAGGTCGTGGCGAGGTCGGCCGCCTTGAGCGCGTTGGTGAGTGTCGCGAAATTTCCCGCGTTCGCGGCGTTCACGACGATGTCCTTGTCCTGCGTGTTGTCGAGCTCGCTCATGACAGCTCCCGGCGCACCGCACCTTCGAGTGCGGGAACCGTCGCGACGGCTTCGAAATTGAGCAACCAGTAGAGCCGGGTGACGTCCTTCATCGCTTCGAAGTGGGCATCGCGGAGGGGATCGATATTCATTGGGAGGTCCTTGCACGCAAATGGCGGCGAGCGAGATCACGGGCCGCGCCGACCCTACATTCCGGGCCGTACGCCAGCATGCGCCCCGGCGCTGCGTAACCCTAGGCCTATATTTACTTAATTCGCTTGACTTCCTAGAGGAACCACGCGACCAGCGCCTGCCAGGTGTTGCGCCCGGCGAGCGCGCCGAACTCGCTCGCCGCCGCGCCGCCGCGCACCTGCCATTGCACCGCGGCGTCCGCGCGTTTCCAGTGGTAGCGCACCTCGAAACCGTGCTCGCGGCTCGCGTCGATCGGGTTGAAGAACGAGTTCACCGAGAGGTCGAGGTGGGTCACCAGCGCGTCCTGCCAGGCGGCGCGGGCGAAGAGGCGCTGCCGGGTGGGCAGCTCCTGCAGCTCGCCGACGAGCGCGCGGTAGCGGCCGTAGTCGGCGCTCGGCCCGCGCCGCAGCTCGTCCCACCCCGCGGCATCGAGCGCCGCGCCGTCGTACTCGTATTCGAGCGTGATCGACAGCTTGGTCGCGCTGGTCCACGTGAAGCCCGTCGAGAGCCGCGAGCGCCACGCGCGATCCTCGGGCTCGCCGAGCGCCAGCGCGCGCAGCGACGAGGAACGGCCCGTGGACGCTTCCACGTAAGCGACCGTAGCGTCGTTTACCAGCGCGGACAGGTTCAATCCCGCCTGCGGCGCCTCGCCCGCCGCGCCGTGCAGGATCCATTGCGGGCTGAGCTCCGGCGAGACGCGGTGGCTCGCGACGAGCTGCCAGCGATCGCGGCGGTTCGTGGCGCCCAGGTCGAGGCTGAAGGCGCCGTCGGTGGGGTGGCGCGCGAGCTCGGGCGAATAGAGCGCCGTGAGCGAGCCCGCGGTCCACAGGCGCTGGAAGCGCGCCATCACGCTGCCCATGCGGTTCTCGCGCATGCTCGCCGGATCCACCGAGACGACGGAGCGCACGGCCCCGGCGCGAAAGTAGTCGGTCGGGTTGTATGCGTACGCCGCGCCGTAGCGTGTGTTGATGCGCCCGAGGTCGGCGATGCGCTCGGCGCTCGCCTGCCAGCTCACGTACGCGTCCTTCAGCGTGTTGACGTTTTCCTGGGAGTCGAATCGGTCGCGCCAGCGCGCGTCGAAACGGTCGGCGAGCACGGCGCGCCAGCCCGGAGCGAGGAGGCCGTCATACGCGACGTCGATCGAGAGCCGGTCGACGCGCGCCGCAGCGGAAGCGGCCGTCGCAAGCGTCTCGCCGCGCGCGGCCTCGACGAACGCGCGCCAGTCGCCCCTGCGCTCCTCGGGCAGCACCGCGCGGTCCGCGACGCGCAGCGCCGCCTCGTCGTCGACGTCCGCGGCCCGCGCGACCGCCGCCACGAGCAGCCACAACGCGAGCCAGGCGCGCATCGCTTCAGTCCGGCCGGAACCGCGGCAGGTAATCGCGCTGCAGCCACTCCTCCGGAATTTCGCGCCACGCATAGCCGGTGTAGCGCATCACGGTGACCCGGCTCGGATCGAGGCCGTCGATGATCACCGTCTCGGTGGGCCGCTCGACGCCGAGCTGCTCCTGGTAGCGGCGGTAGTACGCGGTCTTGAGCAGCCGACCGCTCTCGCTGTAGAAGCGGCCCTTCACCGGCCGCGAATTGCCGGCGTCCACCCACATCTCGATGCGATGGTAGGTCACGTCGGGCGCCACGGCGGCGAGGTCAAGCTTGTAGCAGTGGCGCGTCTTGCGATCGCCGTCCGCGACGTCCTCCTCGCCCGCGAGCTTCGCCTCGTAGTCCTTGGCGAGATTCACCGTCACCACGTCGCCGTTCGAGGCCTGGCCGAGGAGGCGCTGCTGCGGCGAGATGCGGATGCTCGCCTGGCTCGACGGATCGTGGAACCAGAGGTCGTTGCCGCTCTTCAGCATCAGCTTTCCCGCGTCGCGCGCGGGCGCCACGAAGCGGATGAGGCTGCGGTATTGGCCGCTCGCGGGATCGGCCTTCGAGTACACCGTAAGCGTGTTGCTGTCGCTCTCCGTGCCGCCGCGATACTCGACCAGGGTCACCGTGAGGCTGAAAGGCCGTCCCGGATTGCGGATCGCGTCGCTCGCGGCGAGGATCTGTTGCGCGCTCGGCGCCGCGTGGGCCCCGGCGGCGAGCAGCGCCACGAAGGCGATGGCGATCCTAGACATGGCGCAGGGCCTCCACGATGTTCATGCGCGCGGCGCGCCGGGCGGGCCACCACGCGGACACGGCGGCCACGAGGACGAGCCCCGCGGCCGTGCCCACGATCAGCGGCGTCTCGCCCCAGACGCGCACGCGCAGGGGCACCGGGTCCACCTGCCCGGGCGCCATCCACGTGAGCCCGGAATGGTTGATGAGCCACGCGCAGCCGAGCGCCATGGCCACGCCGATCGCCGCGCCGATAGCCCCGAGCAGCAACCCTTCGCGCACGAACAGTCGGCGAATGCCCGAGCGCCGCAATCCCATGGCCCGCAGCGTGCCGATCTCGGTGGTGCGCTCGACCACCGCCATGCTCATGGTGTTGCCCACGGTGAACAGCACGATCGAGCCGATCAGCACCGCCATGAAGCCGAAGATCGCCGCGAACATGCCCACGATCTGCGGGTACGACGGATTGAGCGTCCCGAAATCCTGCACCTCGAGCGGCTCGTCCTTGAGCGTGGTGGCGAGGAGCTGCTGCAGGCGCGCCTTCGCGGCGGGAATCTGGCCCGTGTGCGCGAGCTGCAGCACGACCGCCGTGGCGCGTGGCTTGTCGCCCCCGTATACGAGGCGCTGCGCCTGGGCGAGGTGCAGGCCGACGTAGATGTCGTCGAATTCCTTCATGCCCTGGTTCACCGCCTTCACCACGTTGAGCGAGGCGACGTTGGGCGCCCCGTGCACGTTGGCGGCGAGCAGCTCGATGCGCCGGTCCGAAGCGGCTGGCGCGGCGGTGCGCGCCGATTCGGCGCGGGCGAGCTCGGCGACGTCGTCGGGCAGCGCCGGGCCGCTCGACGCCTCCTTCGCCGGCTGCACGCAACGGGGGATCTCCAACGCTCCGCAAAGCTGCAGCACGCGCGCCACGCCCGTGCCGATTACCGCGGCGTCTTCCGGAGTGCCGGTGAGCGGCGACGGCTTCACGTCCAACGGATAGCCGTAGTCGTTCCAGAGCCGCATGCGGTTCTGGTCGTCGACCACCACGCCGGTGCCGATGACGGTGCGCGACACGCCCGCGGTGAAGTTCCCGGCGATGCCGCCCAGCGTGAGGGTGGGCGTGACCACCTTCAGCATGGGTGCCAGCACCGGGTCGTGCGCGATCACGTCGATCACGCGCCGGTAGCTTTCGATGCCGTACGCGGCCGGATTGCCGGTGCCGTAGAGGAAGTAGTCCTTGCGCTGGACCTGCAGGTGCCCGCTGTAGCGAACGTAGCCCGTCTGCAGGCCATAGGTGATGTTGCGCGCGTAGCCGCCGAAGATGAGGATCGTGACCGCGCCGATCACCATGGCGACGAGCGTGGTGAGCGAGCGGCGCCGGTTGCGCAGCAGGTTGCGCAGGGCGAGCGAGAAGTCCCTCATGGCCGCGCCTCGGCGCGCTCGACCTTCTCGACGCGGCCGTCGCGGATCATCACCGCGTCGTCCGCGGCGGCGAGCACGCGCGGATCGTGCGAGGAGAAGACGAACGACACCTTCTGCTCGCGTTGCATCGCGCGCATGAGGTCGATGATGCCCGCCGCCGTGCGGCTGTCCAGGTTCGCCGTGGGCTCGTCGGCAAGGACGAGCTGCGGGGCGGGCGCGAGTGCACGCGCGATCGCCACGCGCTGGCGCTGTCCGCCGGACAGCACGCCCGGCAGGCTCTTCGCGCGGTCGCCCAGGCCCACCGCGTCGAGCATCGCGTCCACGCGCCGCTTGCGCTGCGGCGCGGGCACGCGCGCGAGCAGCATCGGGTACTCGACATTCTCGAACACGGTGAGGACCGGAAGCAGGTTGAAGTTCTGGAAGATGAAGCCGACGTGGCGCGCGCGGAAATCGGACAGCTCGTCGTCGGAGAGCCGATCCACCGCCTGCCCAGCGACCTCGACCTCGCCGCGGTCCACGCGGTCGATGCAGCCGATCATGTTGAGCAGCGTCGTCTTGCCGCTGCCGGAAGGTCCCGAGATGACGGTGAAGCAGTCGGTCCGGATCTCGAGGTCCACGTCGGCGAGGGCCGGGACGTCGACCGCGTCGAGGTGATACGTCTTGGCGGCATGCCTGAGGATCGCCGCATGCATGGAGCCTCCCTGGAGGAATCGTTGCGTGCGGCCATCATAGGCACCGGCGGCGCGCGACACCGTTGCGATGCGTCAAAGGGGACGAATCCGGGCGCGAGCGGCGCTATCGCGGCGCGAGTTGCATGCCGGCGCGAGCGACGGCGAATCAGCCGCCCAGCTCGGGATAGCGGCGGAAGAGGTCGTCGTTGTTGAACGGCAACCGGCGCGGCGATTCCACGTAGCGGCGGATGCGCGGGCGCGCGAACACCGCATCGTGCAGCTCGCGTAGCCGCGGCCGCGTGCGCAATGCATCGCGCGTCGCGTTCGGAAACGCGTAGCGCAGGCCCGCGATCACCTGCGCCATCGACAGGTCCGCGTAAGTGATGCGCGAGCCCACCATCCAGGGCCCGCGCGCCGGATTGCGCTCGATCACGCGCTCGAAATACCCGAGGAACTTCGGCAAGCGCTCCGCGAGGAAGCCCTTCGTGCGCCGCTTCGCCTCCGGCTTCTGCTCCTCGTAGTAGAGGCCCGCCGCCCACCGGATGGTGCGTGTCGTGGATCTCGACGATGAAGTCGGCGATGGTGAGCTGCAGCTGGTGCGTCCAGAGCTTGCCCGCCGCGTCGCGCGGCGCGAGCCCCAGGCGCGGCCCGAGGAAGAGCAGGATGTTGGCCGTCTGTCCGATGATCTGCCGCCCGGCCTTGAGGAACGGCGGCGCGAACGGCGGGCGCGCGACGTCGTCGCCCTCCAGAAGACGCATCATCGCCGCCACACCTCCACCCGCTTCCTCCGGCACCAGGGCCATGTCCACGTAGTCGGCCCCGCCCTCCTCGAGCGCGAGCCGCACGTATTCGCCGCGGCCCTGGATGCCGGGCCAGTAGTAGAGCTCGTATTTCATCGCGATGCCTCCGTGCGATCGAGAAGCGTCAATGCATCCACATCTTTTCGATCCGTGTGTAGGTCCGGATCGAGAAACGGCAGGCCGCAACCAGCTTCGAGCCTTCGATCCGGTACGTGGTTCCGCCCGATGTCGAGTCGAACGCGTCCACGTAGCCGGAGCCATCGTACCGCAGCACCGAGATCTTCTCCGCCCGCAACCCGTCGAGCGCTTCATCGAGGGGCACGTCCACGGTCGTCGTCCGTTTCGCATCCAGCATGCGCAGCCATTCCTGGTGCGATCCGCAGCCCCCGCCCGAATCGAATTTGAGGCGCGCGAGAACCTCGGGCCGGCCATCGCCGTCGAGGTCCCAATCCGCCGCGTCGATGCCGCCGTACGTCCCGTCCCCCTCGCCGCGCGTCTTCACCTCGACGTCAGCCGGCTCCAGCGGCTTCCAGTCCGGCCCTTGCTCGATCTCGCCTTCCACGCTCGCGCAGGCTCGGTCGGGACTGTGCGCGGCGTCGAGCACGCGGTACGTGTCGTAGGAGGTGCTGCACAGCGGCTGGATCCGTCCGTCGGGCCGTATCCACGAAACCAGGTTCAAGAGGTCGGGGTTGGCGTAGCTCACGGTGACGACGAGCGGCCGGCCGTCCACGAACGCCGCGCGATCGTGGGCGCCCCACCAGCTCCCGCTCAGATCGTCCTTCGGGTCGTCGGGCGCCACGAGCGTGGACGGATCCTCCTCCCCGCGCGCGAACGCCGCCCCCAGGTACTCGAGGTTCCATAGCTCCGCGCTGGGGCATGACCCGCCGGTGGATACGTCCCCGAATGCGACCGGCGGGCGCCGCGCGGCCACCCGGATTCGTATCACGACGTCGGCGGGCGCCGCGAACGACTTGTCGTGGATCTCGCGGGCGAGTCGCGCGAAGGGGGCTCCTCCGATGCTTGCCGCGGCGGGCCGCTCGGATTGCAGGATTTCGACGGGCAGCGGCGGAAGGAAGCGCTCGCCCAATTTCCCCGCATCGGCCAGCGCGGCGACCGACCGGCAGATCCCTTCGGCGCTCTTCGCGTCCATCGGTGCAGCGACCGGTGCGGTGGACGCCAGCAGGTCGTCCTGAAGCTCGAGGACGCGGCGCCGGTACGCGCGGGCGAGGCATTCCTTCGCACCGCATCGGCCGCGGACGTCGCGCAGCCAGCGCCGCTGGCGGAGGCGAAGGGCGGCGGGCTGCTTCGATTGCGCGAGCGCCGCGCGATAGAACGCCTCGAGCGTGCCGTCCAGGCCTTGCAGCGCGGAGTCCGAGCAGATGAGCGCCTCCACGCTGCCTGCGCGCGGACCCGCCGGACATATCGCTCCCCATCGCGATGCGTCCTGCGCGAACGCGTGCCCGGCGAGCACGAAGATGGCGATCACCCCGTACCGGTGAGCTTTCATGCGGCGGGACCTCCCTGCCGGACCATGCTTCGCCCGGATGATGGCACTTTCGGGGCGGCGCGGTGGCCAAGCCATGGCCGCGCTACGCTAAACTGCGCTTTCATGAACGCACCCGACCAGCCGTTTTCCTCCGCCGAAGCCCTCGAGGCGCCGGCCCGCCGCGTGGAGCCGAAGGTCGTCGCCTGGCGCCGCGACTTCCACCAGAACCCCGAGCTCGGCAACCGCGAGTTCCGCACCTCGCGCATCGTGGCGGAGCACCTGCGCGCGCTCGGCATCGAGGTGCGCGAGAAGGTCGCGCACACCGGCGTGGTCGGCGTGCTGCGCGGCGGCAAGCCGGGGCCGGTGGTGGCGCTGCGCGCCGACATGGACGCCCTGCCCGTCGCCGAGGAAACCGACGTGCCGTTCAGGAGCACGGTGCGCACCGAATGGAACGGCATGAGCTGCGGCGTGATGCACGCGTGCGGGCACGATGCGCATACGGCGATCCTCATGGGCGTGGCGGAGGTGCTCGCGGGCATGCGCGAGCACGTTGCCGGCAGCGTGAAGTTCCTCTTCCAGCCGGCGGAGGAAGGCGCGCCGGGCGACGAGAACGGCGGCGCGCGCATGATGATCGAGGAAGGGTGCATGGAGGAGCCGCGCGTGGGCGCCGTCTTCGGCCTGCACGTCACCTCCATCCATCACACCGGCAGGATCGGCTACCGCTCGGGACCGCTCATGGCGTCCTCCGACGAGCTGCGCGTGTTCCTGCGCGGCTCGCAGACCCATGGCGCGATGCCGTGGCGCGGCGTGGATCCGATCGTGCTGGGCTCGCAGGTCGTGGTCGGACTGCAGACCATCGTCTCGCGCCGCATGGACATCACGCACGAGCCCTCGGTCGTCACCGTGGGCGTCTTCCACGGCGGCAACCGCGTCAACATCATTCCCGACGAGGTGAAGCTCGAGGGCACCATCCGCACCTTCGACGAGACGCAGCGCGCGGACATCCACGAGCACGTGAAGCGCATCACGGAGATGATCGCGGCGTCCGGCGGCGCCAGGGCGTCGGTGCAGATCAAGCGCGGCTACGACGTCGTCGTGAACGATCCGGCGCTCACCGAGTGGGCGATTCCCAGCTGCAGCGCGTGGCCGGCGAGGGCAACGTCGGCGTGGTGGACAAGGTGTGCGGCGCCGAGGATTTCTCGTTCTACCAGAAGGTCGTTCCGGGCCTCTTCCTGCGCCTGGGCTGCACGCCGCCCGATCGCGACACCCGCACCGCCGCGCCCGGCCACAGCCCGCGTCTCTTCGTGGACGAGAACTGCTTCGGGCTCGGAGTTCGCGCGCTTTCGTCGCTCGCGCTGGACTGGCTTTCCGCGAACGCCCGCTAACCGCTAGGGGGCGGAGCGCCAGACGCTCGCGAGCCACGGCTGCTGCTCCCGGGGCAGCCCCGGCGGGCGGTAGTAGTGCTCGAGCTCGACGTAGCCGGCCGCGCCGAGGAAACCGCGCCACGCCTCGAGGTCGTGCCACGCGCCGTAGCGCTCGCGGCTCCACCCCTCCTCGTTCGCGCCGCGGGGATTCGAGCTGAAGAGAACGCCGCGCGGCTTGAGCGCGGCGCGCAGCTCGCCCAGCACGCGCGGCAATTCCTGGCGCGGCACGTGGAAGAGCGACGCATTGGCGAACACGCCATCGAAGCGCGCGGGCGGCAGGTCCAGCGCGAGGAAGTCCTGCATCCACACCTCGCAGCCGCTGTCCTCGCGCGCCATGGCCGCGAGCCGCGGGGCGCCTTCCAGGCCGATCGCCACATGGCCGAGCCGCGTGAAGGCCTTCAGGTCGCGCCCGGGCCCGCATCCGAAGTCGAGGATCGCGAAGGGCGGTGGTGCCTCGATGTGCCGGAGCAGCGCGGAGACGTTCTGGCTCACGTCGTGGTCGCGCGTGCCCTCGCGGAACGACTCGGCGCCGCGCTCGTAGTGCTCGAGCGTGCGGCCGGTGATGGCGCGCAGCGCGCCGGGGTCCAGTTTCTCGGGGCTCATGGCATAGAATGACCTGGTGCTCACGACGAGGTTAACCCATGGCATCTTCGAACGCCGCCTCATCCGTCGCCCATAGCGCGATCGCCCGCGACACGCGCCGCTGGACGTGGCTTCCGGCGGCGGGCACGTGGAAGTACCACGCGCTGCTCCTCGGCCTCGGCATCTTCGTGCTCGGCCCGCTCGGCGGCGTCACCGCGTCGTACATGAACTTCTCGCTCGGGTTCTTCATCGGCGGCCAGGTGCTCGCGGGCATCCTCGGCTCGACGGTGACGTACGGCTACGGAGCCGAGGGCAAGCACGGCGCGAACTTCATCCAGACGGCGGCCGCGTCCGTCGCGAGCCTGAGCGCGATGGGCGTGCTCGTGCAGGCGATGGTGTGGATGGGCCTGCCGCAGCCGCCGGTGTGGCAGCTGGTGCTCTACTTCCTCTGCATCGGGATGTTCGCCGCGGGGATGGGGATGCTCTACACGCCGATCCTCGTGGACCGCATGCAGCTCACGTTCCCGTCGGGGCTCGCGGTCGCGAACATCCTGCGCGCGCTGACCGATCCCGTCCTGCTGCGCCAGTCGGTGAACAAGCTGGGCAGCGGCATCGGCCTGGGCATCGTCACCGGCCTCGCCGGTCCCAAGATCGCGCTGCTCAACGCGATCGAGTTCTCCGCATCGACGTTCGGCGCCGGCATGGTGGTGGGAGCGCGCATCGGCATTCCGGCCATCGTCGGCGGCCTGCTCGGCCTCGCGCTCGTTCCGTACTTCATCTCGATCGGCTGGCTCGATGCCGGCGATCCTTTCCGCAAGATCACGTTCCTCATCGCGCTGGGCACCATCATGGGCGCGGCGGTGCTCGATATCGCGCTGGTCCTGTGGGAAGCGGCGGCGCGCTGGCGCGGCAGCGCGAAGCGGCCGGCGAGGGAACCGGAGGACTGGAAGCGCGTCGACGCGCGCATGCTCGTGCTCTGGGTCGCCGCGTGGGGCGTGGGGATCGTGCTCACCGGGCATTTCGTGCTCGAGCAGCCGGTGGGCTTCCTGGTGCTCGCGATCGCGCTGGTGTTCGTGTTCGCGCTGGTGAACGGCATCTCGGTGGGCATCAGCGACAGCAACCCGATCTCCTCGGCGTTCGTGGTGTCCGTCGTCGTGATGGCCGCCCTCGGCCTCAAGGATCCGAGCGTGGGGCTCATGGCGGGGAGCATCCTGCTCATCTCCACCAACACCGCCGCCGACATGCAACAGGACCGCTCGACGGGATGGCGCCTCGGCACCAATCGCTTGATCCAGTTCCGCTACCAGGCGGCCGGCGTGCTGATGGGCGCGATCATGGGCGTGGCGTTCGCCAAGCTCTTCATGGCCGCCTATCCGGTGCTGCTCGCCGACCAGACCGTGATGAAGGCCGCCGAGCAGCCCGCGAACTGGAGCTCGGCGATGACGTACAAGTTCGTCGGCATCCTGCGCAGCCTGACGGATCCGAAGCCGTACCAGATCACCGCGATCTGGGTCGGGATCGCGATCGGATTCGCGATCCAGCTCGCGCGCAAGCTCATCAAGGCGAGCGCGTCGTACCAGCGCTTCGTCCGCTCCGGCCGCACCGGGTTCGCGACGGACTTCGCGATCGACTGCTTCCTGCTGCCCTCGCCCTACGCGCTGTCGTTCGGCGGCTTCGTGAACCTCAACACCTCGACGTGGTTCGGCCTGGGCGGCGTGGCGTCGAGCGCGTTCAACACGCTCTTCAAGCCGCGCGGCCGTGGCGACCCGTCGGCCGTGCCCGACGACATGAGCGGCACCTCGCTCTTCGGCGGCGGGCTCATCGCCGGAGACGCGCTCGCGGCGCTCGCCATCGGCATCACCGGGCTGCTCGCCACCGTGCTGTCCCGCTAGCGCCGGAAAACGTCCCTTTCAGGCCGCCGCCCGCTTCCAGCCCTCGATCGCCTCCAGGAGGTCCACGGCGGGCTCGACGACCACCTTCGCCGTTCCGCGCAGCACCTCGCCGCGATCGCCGTCGAGCGTGATCACGTCGCCGGCGCCCAGGATTTCCGCGCCGATCGTGCAGCGCGCGCCCGGCGCATCGATGGCGAGCTCGCGGCACGACAGCACGCACACCTTGCCGAGCTGGCGCGCGACGACCACCGCGTGCGCCGTGCGTGCGCCGCTCACCGTGAGCAGCCCCGCCGAAGACGTGAGGCCCTCGATGTCCTCGGTGGCCGGCGTCTCGCGCACCAGGATCGGCGGCGTGCCGCGGCGAGCGAGCTCGAGCGCCGTGGAGGGATCGAGGGCGATGGGACCGCTCGCGATGCCGGTGCCGGCGGGCAGTCCGCGCGCGATCACGCCGCCGCCGTCGCTGATCCGGCGCATGCGCGACACGCGCGCGAGGTCGAGCGACTTCACGCGCTCGAGCGCCGCGGCGGGCGTGAGGATGCCTTCGGCCACCATGTCCACGCCGATGCGCGCGGCCGCGAGCGGCGTGCGCTTGCCGTTGCGCGTCTGCAGCATGAAGAGCCGCCCCTCCTGCACCGTGAACTCGAATTCCTGCATGTCGCCGAACTCGCGCTCGAGCAGGTCCGACGCGGCGTCGATCTCGCGCTGCACCGCGGGCAGCACGTCACCCAGCGCCAGCGCGCCGTCGCCCGCGCGCCGTCCCGAGACGACGTCCTCGCCTTGCGCGTTGAAGAGGAAATCCACGTAACGGACGCGCTCGCCGGTAGCGGGGTCGCGCGTGAATCCCACGCCGGAGCCGGAGTGCGCGCCGGCGTTGCCGTACACCATCTGCTGCACCGTCGCCGCCGTCCCCATCGCGTCGTCGATGCCGTTGAGCGCCCGGTACGCGGCGGCCTTCGGCGCGCGCCACGAGTCGAACACCGCCGCCGTCGCGGCGATGAGCTGCCGGCGCGGATCCTGCGGGAAGGGCTTGCCCACCAGGCCCTCGTAGGCGTCGAGATAGCGCTCGGTGAGCGAGCGCATCTCGCGGAAATCGAGCGCGCGCACGTCGTCCACGCCGGCGGCGCGCAGCGCCGCGCCCGCCTCCGCGTCGAATGCGCGCGCGGTCTTGCCTTCGACCACCGTCGCGAACGACTGCACGAGGCGGCGATACGAATCCCACGCGGTGCGCGGATTTCCCGTGAGCCGCACGAGGCCGCGCAGCGTCGCGTCGTTGAGGCCCACGTCGAGCACCGTCTCGAGCATCCCCGGCATCGACACCGGAGCGCCGGAGCGCACCGAGACCACGAGCGGACGGCGCGGGTTTCCGAATTGCAGGCCGGTCGCCGACTCCAGGCGCCCGAGCCCGGCGTCGAGCGCGTGCCCGAGTGCGGCGTCGCCAGCCGGCTCGTTACGCGTGCGCCGCTGGCATATCTCGGTGCCGAGCACGAACGCGGGCGGCACCGCGAGCCCGAGCCGCGCCATGCGCCACAGGTTGTACGCCTTGAAGCCGATGGATTCGACCGTGGGTTCGCCGCCCTCGAGCTCGCGGCAGCCGATGGTGAATGCCGCCGCGCGCGCGCTCCTCGAGCCCACCGGACGCTCCTTTAGCCGGCCTGCATGCGCGTGAGCACGAAATTGCGCAGCGCGAGCGCTTCTCCCAGCAGCGCGTCGCTCGCGCGCTCGAGGCAGCCCGCTGCTTCCGACCCCGTGTGCAGCGAGCGGAAGTCGACGCTCGCGTCGAGCAGCATGCGTTGCGCGTCGCGCTCGGCGGTGTCGGCCTGGCGCTCCAGCTCGAGCGTGCGGTGGATCGCCTCGAGGAAGCCGTGCATCTCGTCCTTGCCGACGCCGCGGTCGAGCTCGCGCGCCGCCTCCACCGCCTTCACGATCTCCTGCGCCGCCTGCACGACGAGATCGGCGATGCGCGCGATCGCGGGACGCGCCTTCACGAGCGCCTCGCGGTTGCTCATGAGCGAAAGGTGGAACGCGGCGTCCTCGAGCTCGTCGGCGGCGGCGTCGGCCACCTCGAGGAGCCCGCGGATGAAATCGACGTGCGGGCTGCGCGGCTGCGCGTCGCGCGCGGTGGCGAGCAGGCGATCGGCCTGCTGCTCCCAATACTTCGCGCGCGCGGTGGCCTTGGCCAGCGTCGCGCCGGACAGATCCGTGAACGTGAGGCTCAGCTGGATCGACTGCGCGATCTCGACCACGAAGGCGGCGTGGTCGGACACGAGGTCGAAGAGGGTCTGCTCGCCGCTGCGCAGGAGCGACAGCAGCTCGGCGCGCACCGCGTCGCGCAGGAAGAGCGGCGTCTCGCCGCAGCGCAATCCTTCGGAGCAGGTGCGCAGCACGAAGCGCAGGAATTCCACCGCGCGCTCCGCGCCGATCGCCTCGAAGAGCGGGCGGCCGCCGGGAAGCTGCCCCGCGCCGGCGAACTGCATCGCCTCGAAGATCATCTGTTCGCCGCCCGCGCGCAGGAATGCCTCGTGGCCCAGGTCGTTGTCGGCGGCCCAGCGCAGGAGGGCCAGCACCTCGACCTTGGGCAGGAACGGCCGCAGGCGCTTGCGCGCGCGGTTCCAGTCGATCAGGAACACCAGCCGCGAGCCCAGCCACTCGAGGTAGCGCTCGAGGTCCGGCGCGGCCTCCGCGGTGAACGTGCCCACCGTCATGTGGTAGATGCCTTCCTCGTAGGCGGCATCGCGGCGCGTGATGGTGTCGTCCCATTTCACCTCGAAGCGGTCGAGGAGCGCCTGCAGGAAGAGGAGCCGCGGCAGGTGCACGTCGGTGTAGGTGAGCGTCGCCGTGAGTCCCTCGACGTGCAGCACCAGGACGTGCGCGTCGGTCGTGCCGATGTCGTTCTGGATCAGCAGGCGCTCGCCGGCGCGCGTCGCCGTCGTTCCCAGGCCCGGATGGTCGATGCGCAGCGGCGAGGTGCGGTTCACGCCGCGCATGAAGGCGCGCACCAGGGCGCGATCGGCGGGTTTCAGGTCGAAGACGCTCGCGCCGTCGATGCGCTCGGTGGCGACCTGCGCCTGCAGCGCGTTGATCGCCTTGTGCGCGTCCATCACGAGCAGGTGGAGGCTGTCGCCCGCGGCGCGATCGGCCGAGGTGAGGCGGTCTACCGCCGCGCCTTCGATGTCGTCGTCGATCGCGGCGAGGGTCTGCTGCGCGAGCGCCTCGTAGCGCTGCGCGGCTTCCGGCAGATTGCCGCTGCCGCGCAGGGGCTCGAGCATCTCGCCCACGTCGCCCACGGTCGCCCGTGCGATCTCGCGCGCGTGCGGGATGTGGTAGCGGCCGTCGGAACGGCGCGCGGCGCTGCGCACGACCTCGTCCAGCGCCGACTCGTCGATGCCGACGCGCAGGCGCTCGCTCCTCAGGTCGGTCGCGGGCAGGTCGGGACGATCGGCGTGCGAGCGCGCGCTCTGCAGCAGCGTGAAGTAGAACTTGGTGCGATCGTTGGCCGCCAGCGCCGCGCGCAGTTGCGCGGGGAGCGTGAGCTTGCGCTCGCCCAGGGCGGTGACCATGCGGCTCTTGTCGGGCATGCATCCATGATCCGCCCCACGCCGGCCGGCCAATTGACCGGCGGCAAGATCAGCGTGTCATCGATCCGTAAACAAGGTCGGCCATCGCCTCGCGGTAGTACTTGCGCAGCTCGCCCGGAGCGGCCGTGCCCGCGACCACCACCAGGCGCTCCTGCGGATCGTTCCACCACAAGGTACCGTTGGCGCCGTTCCATGTATAGTCGCCGACGCTTCCCGGCACCGCCGCGACCCCGGGGCGCACGCGAACCGCCACGGTGAGTCCGAAGCCATAGCCGTCGCGCTGCGGCTCGGTGCCGGCGACCTGGTTCTCGATGTGGTCGCCGAGGTGGTCGCTGGCCATGAACGCCACGGTCTTGGGACTGAGTACGCGATGGCCGTCGATCGTTCCCCCGTCGAGCAGCATCTGGCCGAAGCGCAGGTAATCGCCGACAGTGCCGAAGGCGCAGCCGCCGCCGCAGTCGAACTTGATCGTCGTGTCGAGGAGCTCCTCCTTCTGCGGCCTGCCGGTTAGCGGATCGTTCGGAAACGGGCGCGCGACGCGCGCCCGCTTCGCGGTTGGCATCCCGAAGCCGGTATCGGGCATGCCGACGGGGTCCCACACCGTCTTGCGCAGGTAATCGCCCAGGCGCTCGCCGGCGACCTTCTCGATCACCAGTCCCAGCACGTCCACCGAGAGACTGTAGCTCCAGACCGTGCCGGGCTGGTACAGCAGCGGCGCGGCGGCCACCTTCGCGATGAATTGCTCGCCGTTGTAATCGAGCGCCGCGCTGGCGGAGCTGCGCGGATAGAGCTTGTGCATCGGCGTGTGGCCGCGCCCGCCGGAGACGAGTCCCGACGTGTGTCGATAGAGGTCCTGGATGTAGATCGGCGTCGCGGGCTCGTAGGCGATCTCGCCGTTGGGCCCCGCGCTGCCGACCTTCATGTTCGCGAACGCAGGAAAGTAGTCGGAAAGACGCGACTTGAGCGGCAGCCGCCCCTGCTCCTCGAGCGCGAGGCCGCCGACGCCGACCATCGGCTTCGTCATCGAGGCGAGGCTGAAGATCGCATCGAGCGGCATCGGCGCGTCGGACCCGGGATCGAGCCGGCCGAACGCCTTGAAGTAGACGAGCTTGCCATCGCGCGCGATCGCCACCACCGCGCCGGGAATGCGCCGCGCCGCGATCTCGCGCTCGAAGAATGTGTCGATACGGGCAAGACCTTCGCGCGAATACCCGGCCTTCTCGGGCTCGACGGGCGGCAGCGGAGGCTGCGCGAACGCCGGCAAGCACAGCATGATCGCGAGCGCGAGGGCGATGAAACGCATGGCGATCTTCCTTTCTTCGCTCTTGCGGGCTGCTCTAGCGAATCGCCACGCCCCAGGGCAGCTTGCCCACGGCAATCTCGCCGATCTTCGTGAAGCTCGCGGTGTCCACGACCGCCACGGCGTCGGAGCGGCCGCACGCGATGTAGAGCCTGCGGCCGTCGGGCGTGAGGGCCATGTTCCACGGGCGCTTGCCCACCTCGACCTCCTTCACGATCCGGTTGGTCGCGACGTCGATCAGCTGCACCGTGCCCTTGCCGCCCGAGGAAACGAACACGCGCTTGCCGTCGGGGTGCGCGACCACGCCGTTCGAGCGCAGGCTGGCGGGGATTTGCGCGATGACTTCCTGCTTCGCGACGTCGATCGCGTTGACGAGGCCGGCGTTCTCGGCGGCGACGTACGCGCGCGAGCCGTCGGGCAGGAAAGCGATGCCGCGCGGCCGCTGGCCCACGGTGAGCGACTTCACGACCTCGCCGCGCGCGACGTCGATGATGTCGAGCGCATCCGTGTTCTCCGCGCTCGCGTAGATCCACTTGCCGTCGGGGCTCCACACGGCGTGCTCCGGATTCTGGCCGTGGATGTGGATCTTCTTCGTGATCTGCATGGTGGCCACGTCGACGATCGCCACGACGTCGTTCTCCTCGACGGCCACGGCGAGCCGCTTCCCGTCCGGCGACAGGTAGAGGCCCTCGGGCGAGGCGCCGACCGTCGCGCGCGCGAGCCGCTTTCCACTCGCGGGATCGTATGCCATGACGGCCCCGGCGGTCTGCTCGCTCACGAAGACGCGCGAGCCGTCGAGCGAAACCGCGATCCCGCGCGGCTTGGCCCCGGTCTGGAGGGTCACCGAGACGCTGTCCTTGTCGCCGATGTCGATGACCGTGACGGAACCGGACCCCTCGTTGGACACGTAGGCGAACGGCGCCGCTTGCGCGCCGCCGACCGCCCATGCCGCGAGGATGCCCAGCGCGAGGCGCAATCCTGGCTTCATCCGACACCCCTTTCGCTTATGCTGAGACGCCATCATGCCGACCTCCGAACGATACACGCCCTTCGCCGTCTTGCTCCATTGGCTCGTGGCGGCCATCGTGATCGGCCAGTTCGCGCTCGGCTGGCTCATGCAGGAGATCGCGAAGCAGCCGCCGGGACCGCGCGCGGCCGTTTTCAACCTGCACAAATCGATCGGCCTGGTGGTGCTCGCGTTGATGCTCGCGCGCGTCGCCTGGCGCCTCGGCCGTGCGCCGCCGGCGTTGCCGCCCATGCCGCGCTGGCAGGCGCTCGCCGCGCGCGCCAACCATGCGCTGCTCTACGCGCTCCTCGTCGCCATGCCCGTCGCCGGCTACCTCGGCTCGGCCTTCAGCGGCTACCCGGTGCGCTTCTTCGGCATCGTCCTGCCGTCGTGGGCCGCGCGCGACGACGCGATGAAGGATGCGATGAGCGACATCCACCTGGCCGCGGCGTGGCTGCTCGCCGCCGCCGTGGCCGTTCACCTCGCGGCGGTCGCGAAGCACGTGCTGGTGGACCGCGACCCCATCCTGCGGCGCATGGGCTGGAAGGCGCCCGCGGCGCGGGCGGTCACTTCGTCCGTTCCAGGAGAGTGACGGTCTGCGTGTAGCCGCCCTCGCGCGCGATGTCCGCCGCGCTCTTGCCGCGGTTGTCGCGCAGGTCGGTGCGAGCGCCCGATTCGAGCAGCGCCTTCACGACGTCGTTGCGCCCGTAGCCCGCGGCCCACATGAGCGCCGTGAGGTTGTTGCGGTAGATCGCGTTCGGATCGACGCCCTTGGCGAGCAACGCGCGCACGATCGCCGCATGGCCCTGGCCCGCAGCGTAGGTCATGGCGTTCTTGCCGAGGCGGTCGGTGGCCGCGACATCGGCGCCACGCGCGAGAAGCTCGCCCACGATCCCGGGGTTCCCCGCGAACGCGGCCGCCATGAGCGGCGTCACGCCGTTCGCCGCGGCGATGTTCACGTCGGTGCCCGCGGCGAGCATCGCGCGCGCCGTCGCCATGTCGTTCCTCTTCAGCGCGACGAGGAGCGCGGTCTCGCCCAGGCGGTTGCGCGAGTCCGGGGAGGCGCCTTCGCCCAGCGCGCGCTGCACGCCCGGCACGTCCGAGTTGCGCGCGGCGATGAGCAGCCGGACGTTGACCGACAGGTCGCTGTCGGCGGCCTGGACGGCGGCGATCGCGGCCGCCAGGGCCGCCGCGACGGCAAGACGAAAGAGTGCCCGCATGGCCTTCCTCCTGCGCTGTTGCGATGCACAAGGCCGCGTTTGCGCGGCCGGGGGAATAGGAATATAACCGACGCCTCGGCTTTGAGTCTCCGCAACAACAATCGCCCCACAGGAGGTCTCATGAAGCTCGCCAATCGCAAGTCATGGCTGGCGGCGGCCTGCGCGCCGCTCGCGCTCTGCGCCGCCAGCGCCCTCGCCCAGTCGGAGTCCGGCGGCGCATCCACCACCACCACGAAGCCGATCGCCACCGCGCTGCCGCCGGTGACCCAGGCGATGCTCGACGCGGCCGGGTCGGACGCGAAGAACTGGATCCACCCCAACGGCAGCTACGACCAGCAGCGGTTCTACCCCGGCAAGCAGATCAACGCCGCGAACGCCGGCAAGCTCAAGCCCGCGTTCGTGTTCCAGACGGCCGTGCTCGAGTCGATGGAGACCGCGCCCATCGTGGTGGACGGCGTCATGTTCCTCACCACGTCCTTCGATCACGTGTACGCGATCGACGCGAAGACCGGCGAGGAATACTGGCACTACAAGCACAAGATGGGTCCCATCGTCACCGTGTGCTGCGGCAACAACAACCGCGGCGTGGCGATCGAGGGCGGCACGCTCTACCTCGGCACGCTCGACGCGAAGCTGGTCGCGCTCGACGCGAAGACCGGCAAGGTGCTCTGGGAGAGCGACATCGCCGACCCGGAGAAGGGCTACTCGGAAACCATGGCGCCGGCCGTGGTCGACGGCAAGGTGCTGATCGGCACCAACGGCGGCGAGTACGGCATCCGCGGCTTCCTCAAGGCCTACGACGCGAAGGACGGCAAGCTCCTGTGGACGTTCCACACGATCCCCGAGCAGGGCCATGAAGGCGTGTGGGCCACGCACGACGCGACGGGCCGCGACATGCATCGCGACATCGCGGCGGAGAAGGCCGCGTTCGCGAAGGACAGCTCGTTCTACCAGACTCTTGGCGGCGGCGTGTGGATGACGCCCGCGGTGGACCGCAAGACGAAGACGGTCTACTTCGTCGTCGGCAACCCCTCGCCCGACCTGTACGGCGCGATCCGCCCCGGCGACAACCTGTACACCGACTCGATGGTCGCGGTGGACCTGGACAGCGGCAAGTACAAGTGGCATTCGCAGTACATCGCCCACGACGTGTGGGACCTCGACGCGGTGAGCCCCGCGATCCTCACGAAGGCGAAGGACGCCTCCGGCAAGCTCGCCGACGTCGTGATCCACGGCGGCAAGACCGGGCACGTCTACGTGCACGACCGCGCCACCGGGAAGCTCATCCGCTTCTCCGACGCGATGATCCCGCAGGAGAACATGTGGGTGCTGCCCACCAAGGACGGCGCGCGCATGCTGCCCGGCGCCAACGGCGGCGTCGAGTGGTCGCCGATGGCGGTGGATCCCCATTCGCACATGGCCTACGCCGCGAACCTGCACCAGCCGATGACCTACCACGTCGAGGAAGCGCCCTATCCCGGCGGCAAGCTCTGGCTGGGCGGCGCCTTCAAGGCGATCCCGACCGAGGAGCAGTGGGGACAGCTCGTCGCGGTGAACCTCGACACCGGCAAGATCGCCTGGAAGCACAAGACGCCGCAGCCGCTCGTCGGCGGCGTGCTGGCCACCGCCGGCGGCGTGGTGTTCAACGGCGAGGCGAACGGCTGGTTCAAGGCGTTCGACGCGAAGACCGGCAAGGAGCTGTGGAAATTCAATTGCGGCGCCGGTGTCAATGCACCAGCGGTCTCGTACATGGTGGGCGGCAAGCAGTACGTCGCCGTGGCCGCCGGCGGCAACAACCAGATCGACGCGAAGCGCGGCAACAGCGTCTTCGTGTTCGCGCTACCGTAAGGAGAGCCTTTGCGCATCGGACCCCCCGCAGCCGCCCTCCTCGCCACTGCGGGATGGGTCCTCGCCATCCCGGCCGTGGCGCAGGAGGACGCGGCGACGCGCCAGCTGGCGCAAGCCTGCTTCGCCTGCCACGGCCCGGACGGCAACTCGACCAATCCGCGCTATCCCATCCTCGCGGGACAGAGCTGGCGCTACATCTACATGCAGCTCAAGGATTTCAAGGAGGAGCGCCGGTCCAATCCCGAGATGTCGCCCATGGCCGCGAGCCTCACGCGCGACCAGATGATGGCGCTCGGCAATTTCTTCGCGGCGCAGAAGCAGCGGCCCGCCACGTTCACCCCGGACCCGGCGCGCGTCGAAGCGGGCAAGAAGACGGCCGACACGGTGCTCTGCCCGATGTGCCACCTCGGCGGCTTCGTGGGCCAGAACGAGATCCCGCGCGTGTCGGGCCAGTGGCCGCAATACATCAAGAAGCAGCTCGAGGATTTCCGCGCCAAGCGCCGCACCAACGACGCGGGCAACATGACGAGCGTCGCGCGCAACCTGTCCGACGACGACATCGACAACCTCGCGCAGTACATCGCCAACCTGTCCTGAGGGCCGCCCTTCTCGCGCTGGGGTTCCTGGCCGCGAGCGCTGCGCGCGCCGACAATCCCGCCGAGGCGCTCGAGCTGGGCCGAATAGAGGTCGTGGGCACGACGCCGCTGCCCGGCCTCGGAACGCCGCTCGCCGAGGTTGCCGCCAACGTGCAGGCGTTCGGCGGCGGCGAGCTCGCGCGGCAGCGGCCGTCGAGCGTGGCGTCGTTCCTGGAGCGCAACGCCGCGAGCGTCGCGATCAATTCCGCGCAGGGCAATCCGTTCCAGCCCGACGTGAGCTACCGCGGCTTCACCGCGTCGCCGCTGCTGGGCGTGCCGCAGGGGCTTTCCGTCTTCCAGGACGGCGTGCGCATCAACGAGCCGTTCGGCGACGTGGTCAACTGGGACCTCCTGCCGCCCGCGGCCATCGCGTCGATCCAGATCATTCCGGCGGCGGGCGCGGCGTTCGGGCCGAACACGCTGGGCGGAACGCTCGCGGTCTACACGAAGAGCGGCGCGCAGAATGCCGGCGGCGCGGTGGAAGCCCAGGGGGGCTCGTTCGGCCGCGCGAGTCTCTTGGCGGAGGGCGGCGGCGCAGCCGGCCCCTGGGATTATTTCGTCGCGGGCGACGCGCTCGACGACCGCGGATGGGCCGCGCACAATCCCTCGCGCCTTCGCCGCCTCTTCGCCAAGGTCGGGCACCAGACGGATCGCAGCGACCTCGACATCGCGCTCACGCTCGCGGACAACGTGTTGGAGGGCACGCAGACGCTGCCGGTCTCGTTCCTCGACGACATCCGCCAGCCATACACGTTTCCCGACCGCAACGAGAATCGCGTGGCCTTCCTCACGGCGAAGGGAAGCATGTTCGTCTCGCAGCGCACGCTCGTCGGCGGCACGGCGTACTGGCGGCGCTATCGCAACGACAGCTTCGCGAGCAACGTGAACGCCGAGGCCGGCCTCGCCGATTCGCCGTTCGACGCGCCCGCGACCAACGACCGCTCGCGGATCGACCAGTCGAGCCGCGGCGCGGGCGTGCAGGCGACGCACGATGCTCCGGCGTTCGGGGGCAACGTGCGGCTCGTGGCCGGCGCCAGCGCCGACGTGGCAGACGTGCGCTTCACGCGCTACTCCCAGCCCGCGCGCTTCACGCCCGCGCGCTCCACCGAGCCGCTCGGCGATTTCGTGCTCGACACCGACGCCGCGACGGCGCACGAGCAGCAGGCGCTCTTCGCCCATGCGAGCTTCGCGCCCGGCGCGCGCTGGACGTTCACGCTTTCCGACCGCTACCAGGTGACGCGCGTTCGCATCGAGGATCGCAGCGGCTCCGATCCGCGCCTCGACGCCACGCATCGCTTCGAGCGCTGGACGCCCGCCGCGGGCGCCGCCTTCAATCCGGCGCCGGCGTTCGGCGCCTACGCCTCGTACAACGAGGGCATGCGCGCGCCCACGCCGGTCGAGCTCACCTGCGCCGATCCGGGTGCGCCGTGCAAGCTGCCGAACAACTTCCTCGCGGACCCGGCGCTGCGGCCGGTGGTCGCGAAGACGTGGGAGGCGGGCCTGCGCGGCCGGCGTGGCGAGGGCACCGGATGGAGCGTCGCGATCTATCGCACGGACCTGGACGACGACATCCAGTTCGTGACGAGCGGCGCGTCCACGGCGGGCTATTTCCAGAACGTGGGACGCACGCGGCGCCTCGGCGCCGAGCTCTCGGCCACCGCGCGGGAAGGAACGTGGGCGTTCGCATTCCGCTACGGCTACGTGGACGCCACCTTCCGCTCGGAATACCTCGAGTCGAGCCCGAACAACTCCACGGCCGACGCAAGCGGGGCGATCAAGGTCGAGCCCGGCGATCGCATTCCGGCGATCCCCGCGCACACGTTGAAGCTGCGCGCCGAGTATCTCGCGGGCGACACGGGGTCGATCGGCGCGAGCCTCGTGGCCGCGAGCGCAGCCTACGCGCGAGGCGACGAGAACAACCGCGATGCGGGCGGGCGCGTGCCCGGGTATGCCGTGGTGAACCTCGACGCGCGCTGGCAACCCCACCCGCGGGTCGAATTCTTCCTGCAGGTGGACAACCTCTTCGACCGGCGCTACGCCACCTTCGCGGTGCTGGGGCGCGACTTCTTCACCGGCCCCGGCCGCTCGTTCGCGCCCGAAGACGCGATCGCCGAGCAGTTTCGCGGGGTGGGCGTCCCGTTCGGCGCGTGGGCGGGGCTGCGCTATCGCTGGCGCTGAGCGGGGCGCCCTGGCGCGCCGCGGCCTCCTTGAGAGGAACTGCGGCGTGCTTCAGCCCGCGAGGGGTTCGCGCAATCGCGCCAGCACGCGCTCCGTGATGCGGTCGCAGCGCTCGCCGGCGAAGTGGAAAGCGTCGTCGAGGGCCATGTCGAGCTCGCGCGAGAGCGACTCGCGCAGAATGCTGCGCGCGCGGAAGAAGCGCGTGCGCACCGTGGCCTCGGGGATGTTCAGCACGCAAGCCGCTTCCTCGACCGAGAGCTCCTCGAGGGCGCGCAGCACGAACACGGCGCGGAACGCATCGGGCAGCGCGTCGATCTTGGTCTCCATGATGCGGCGCGCCTCGGCGCGCAGCGTCTGCTCTTCGGGCGTTGCGGCGTTCTCGTCCATGACGTTGTCCAGGGCCTGCGCCCCGTCGGAAAGGTCGCCCGCGAGCGGGATCACGTCGGCGGCGCGCCGCACGCGGCGCAGGCGCGCGAGGGCCTCGTTCACGGTGATGCGCACCAGCCAGGTCGAAAGCTTCGAGTCGCTGCGGAAGCCGTCGATGCCGCGGATCGCCTTGAGGTAGGCCTCCTGCACCGCGTCCTCGGCTTCCGCGTCGTCGCGCAGGATGGCGCGCGCGGTGCGGAAGAGCGTCTGGTTATGGCGCTTCATGAGCAGCCGCAGCGCGCCTTCCTCGCCGGCGCCCACGCGGCGCGCGAGCTCGGTGTCGCCCATCTTCGGGTCCAGCGCGGGGATGCGGGCGGCTTGGCTCATGGTTGTCGGGTTGTGGTTTCGCCCATTGGATGAAGCGCGTGTCCGGCGCGTTCCCAGGACCCTCTCCCCGCCCTCTCCCAAGGCCGAGGGAGCCTTATCCGGAGTTGCGCAGCCCCGCGGCCAACCCGTTGATCGAGATATGGATTCCGCGCCGGACGCGATCGTCGGTGGCCCCGGCGCGATGGCGCTTCAGGAGCTCGATCTGGAGGTGGTTCAGGGGATCGAGGTAGGGGAAGCGGTTGCGGATGGAACGCGCGAGCGCGGGGTTGGCCTCGAGGAAGGCGCTCGCGCCCGTGATCTCGAAGAGCGAGCCCACGGTCGCGTCGAACTCCGCGCGGATGCGCGCGAAGATCGCGCCGGCGAGCGCCGCGTCGCCCAGCAGGTCCTTGTAGCGCGCCGCCACCGACAAGTCCGCCTTGGCGAGCAGCATGTCGAGGTTGGAGAGCATCGAGCGGAAGAACGGCCACTCGCGCCACATGCGCGCGAGGAGCGCGCGGCCTTCGACGCCATGGCGCCCGATGTACGCCGTCACCGCGGCGCCGAACCCGTACCACCCCGGCAGCATCACGCGGCACTGCGCCCAGGAGAACACCCACGGGATCGCGCGCAGGTCCTCGATGCGCTGCGAGTTCCTGCGCGACGCGGGGCGCGAGCCGATGTTGAGCTCGCTGATCTCGTTGATCGGCGTGGTCGCGCGGAAATACTCGACGAACCCGGGCGTCTCGTACACCAGGTGGCGATAGGAGGCCATCGCGTCGCGCGAGAGCTCCTCCATCGCGTCGCGGAAATCCTCCTCGGCATCGGGCGACGCCTCGTCGAAGGTGGCGCGCACGGTCGCGGCGAAGAGCGCCTCGAGGTTGCGGCGGCCGATCTCGCGATTGGCGTACTTGGCCGCGATGACCTCGCCCTGCTCCGTCAGCCGCAGCTCGCCCTGCACGCTGCCGCGCGGCTGCGCGAGGATCGCCTCGTAGCTGGGCCCGCCGCCGCGGCCCACGGTCCCGCCGCGCCCGTGGAAGAAGCGCAGCCGCACGCCCGCCGCGCGGAACACCTCCACCAGCGCGCTCTCCGACTTGTAGAGCTCCCAGTTCGAGGTGACGTATCCGCCATCCTTGTTGCTGTCGGAATAGCCGAGCATCACTTCCTGCACGTCGCCCAGCGACGCCACGAGCGAGCGCGCGGCGGGGATGGCGAACCACGCTCGCATCGTGGCCGGCGAGCGCTGCAGATCGGCGATGGTCTCGAAGAGCGGCACGATCTGCAGGCGCGACGCGGGCCTGGGCCCGGGCGTCACGAGCCCCACTTCCTTCAACAGCACCGCGACCTCGAGCAAGTCCGACACGCTGTCCGTCTTCGAGATGACGTATTGGCGGATCGCATCCGGCCCCAGCCGGCGGTGCATGGATGCGGCCGCCTCGAAGATGGCGAGCTCGCCGCGCGCCACGTCGGAATAGGTGGCGAAGCCGCTGCGCAGGGGCCGCGGCGAGGCGAGCTCCGCGAGCAGCACGCGCTCGCGCTCCCGCTCGCCCAGCGCGGGGTAATCCGCCGCCACGCCCGCCTCGCGCAGCAGCTCGCCCACCACCGCCTCGTGCACGTCGGAGTTCTGGCGCAGGTCGAGCGTGGCGAGGTGGAAGCCGAACGCCTCCACCGCCTTGCGCAATGCGCGCAGCCGCCCGTCGGCGAGCAGCGCGTTGCCGCCCGTGCGCAGGCTCTCGTCGATGACCGCGAGATCGGCCGCGAAGGCGCGCGGGTCCGCGTACGGCTCGGCGGCGCCGACCGAAGCGCGATGAGGCACGCGCAGTCCGAGCGCGCCCGTCGTCGCGTCCAGGCGCGCGTAGATGCCCGTGATCGCCTTGCGGTAGGGCTCGTCGCGGCGATGCGGCGAGCGGTCGGGCGAGCGCTCGGCGAGCTCGTCGAGCGCGGGCGTGGTGCGCGTGAGCAGCCGCGAGAGCGGCAGCTCGCCGCCCAGCGCGTGCACCTGCGCGAGGTAATGCTCGAGGATCACCTCGCTCTGGCGGCGGAACGCGTGCTCCAGCATCTCCGCCGTGACGAACGGGTTGCCGTCGCGGTCGCCGCCGACCCAGCTCCCCACCCCCATGAGCGCGGGCAGCTCCGGGCGCGCGCCCGGGCCCGGCAGCGCGGCCACCGCGTCCTCGACGTCCGCGAGCAGCGCGGGCACCGCCTCGATGAAGGTGTAGTGGAAGTAGGCGATGGCGTTCTCGATCTCGTCGGGCACGCCCAGCTTCACCGCGCGCAGCACCCGCGTCTGCCACAACGTCGCCACGAGGCGGCGCATCTCGGTGACCGCGGCTTCGAGGTCCGCGGGCAGCGCATCGGCGGAGTCCATGCGCGCGAGCCATTCGGCGATCGCGAGCTGGCAGTCGAGCGTGCTCTTGCGCTGCACCTCGGTCGGATGCGCGGTGAGCACCGGGTGCACGCGAATGGCCGCGAGGCCGCGTGCGGCTTCCCCGCGCGCGGTCCCGCGCTCGCGCGCATCGGCGAAGAGGCCGCGCAGCGTCGAGGGCAGCGGGGCCGCGCCCTCGCGGCGGTTGTCGCGGTGGCGGCGGATGTGGTGGCGGTCCTCGGCGATGTTGGCGAGCACCGAGAAATAGCTGAACGCGCGCACCACCGACATCGCCTGGTCGCTGGTGAGGCCGTCGAGCGCCCGCTGCAGCGTCTCGCGCGCGCCCACGTCCTCGAGGCGGCGGCTCGCCACGGCGAGGCGGCGGATCTCCTCGATCAGCTCGAACGCGGGCTCGCCCTCGTACGCGCGGATGGTGTCGCCCAGCACGCGCCCGAGCAGGCGGATGTCGTCGCCGAGGCGCGCGTCCTTGTCGAGGCGGTCGTTCATGGGGGGAGCTTACCCCATCGACCTACCCGCCCCGGGCGAAAAGAAGGCCGGCTGGAGGGGAGCCAGCCGGCCGAAACGAGGACCGGAACAGGGAGGGTCCTCCTACTACGGGGGGCGCCGCGGTGCGCACCGGAATGGCGCGACACCGGGCGCTTGCAAGATTACCGAAGGCAAGCGCGAGCTAATGTAAGCTATTGCAACGGACTCTTCCCGCACCCGCGGCCCGCCAGTCACCGTCGGCCGAGTGTCAGGTGGCGTTCCCGCCAGTGCCGGCTTGTCGCAATTGGTTGCAATCGGCCGGCACGTCGCGCGAATGTTGTCCCTAGCATCCCCGCTTCTTCACTCGAGGAGTGCATTTCGATGCGCAACACCGGAATCTGGGCCGCGCTGGTCGCGGCGATGCTGCTGCTCGCGGGCTGCCACAACAGCGGACACGCGCAGAACTCGACCGACATGCGGGCCGTGAATACGGTGATCGGCTCCGATCCGCTCGACGTCCTGGTCGCGGGCGACGTGAAGTTCACCGGCCTCACCTACGGCGTCGACCTCGCCCTTCGCCGAGTTCTCCTCGGGAAGCCAGGAAGTGGCCGTGCGCTCGACGTCGAGCCACGCGGTGTTCTTCGACAAGACCCTGGCCTTCAACAGCGGGGCCAACACGACCCTGCTGATCTACGGCTCGAGCAGCAGCATGTCGGTGATCCAGCTGGCCGACGACATCACGAGCCCGGACACCACCCCCGCCTCCGGCAACTTCAAGATTCGCGCGGCCGGGCTGTCGGTAGACTCGGGGCCGGTCGATGTCTACGTGACGCAGGCGACCGACATCTCGAATACGCCCGCCACCATCGGAGCCGTCGCCCTGTCGAACGTCTCCGGCTATGCCGAGACGACGGCGGGTACCTATCGCCTGATCTTCACGGTGGCCGGCACCAAGGACATCCTGTTCACCTCGCCTCCCCAAACGCTTGCCGCGGGAGCCGTGTACACCGTCGCGGTGCTTCCGTCCGGAGGCGGCAAGCTCGCGAATGCCCTGCTGCTGCTGCAAGGGGCCAGCGGGTCCGGGACGCTGCTGCAGAATCCCAACGGTCGCGTGAAGGCGGTGAATGCCGTGCCGGACTCGACCGCCTTCAACTTCAAGGCCGACGGACAGACGCTGCTCTCGAGCGTGCCGTTTGGCGGCAGCTCGAGCTACGTGACGCTCGCGACCGGATCGCGAACGCTGCAGCTCGAGGCTTCCAATGTGCCGGGCACCGTGATCGCCTCCCAGCCACTGCAGGTGGATGCCGCCCGCGACTACACGGCGGTTGCGGTGAACCTGATCTCGCAAGCCCAGCTCGTCACGTTCACCGACGACAACACGCTGCCCGCGGCCGGCTTCGCCAAGCTGCGCTTCGCCAACGCGCTCGTGGATTCGACCGGCGTAGACGTGCTCGTGAACTTCGCGAGCCAGGTGAGCGGCCTGGCGTACAAGAGCGCCTCCAGCTACTACACCTTCGCGCCGGCGCTCAATTACACGATCACGTTCGCGACGCCGGGCGGCGTCTCGGTGATCGCCACGCTCACGCCGGTGGAGCTCGATGCCGGGGGCATCTACACCGCGTACCTGATCGGCACGGCAAGCGCGCCCCAGGTGCGCCTGGTGCGGGACCGCTGAGGGAGACGGGGACCAAAAAACCGGCGCCCTGCGGCGCCGGAAATCCCTAGCGAGGAAGAACCTTCACCTTCATCGGACGACGTCGAGCGCGACCCGCAGGCCGAAGCACTCGAACTGTTCCTGCTCGTGTACGTTGTCGCGATCCATGGCGGAGAGTCTCGTCGCTTTCCGCACGACACGCTTGTCAGACGGCGCCGTTCCTGCTGTAGGACGGCGCCGCATCCCGCAGGTGCGCGAGCTCAGTCTTCGATGTCCGACGGCCAGTCGTCGAGCTGCACGCCGGGCGCCTCGTCGTCGCTCGACCAGCGCCCCTGGCGCCACGGCTCGAATTCCGCGACAGGCACTCCGTCCTCGTCGATCTCGAGTAGGGGCGGAAGCTTCGTCCTGCGCGGTTCGATTCTCGCCTTCGGCTTCATGGCTGCTCTTTCGTCACGGGTGAACCTGCTGCGAATCTAGACCGTCGCGCCGCGCGCCGCCAGCCAGAAACTCCCATCCGCCGGTAGGACATTTCCCCCATCGCGCGTCGGAGGCGTCGCACGGCGGCGCATCACTTCGGAACGTGGAAACGCGAGACGGTCCAGAGCTTCACGAAGTCCTCGGGCTCGTCCCGGTTGAGCGGCGAGTCCGGGTGCACCGCGTCCGACGTGAGCGGCAACGCGAGGTTGGTCACGTACATCCAGCCGTCGACCACGACCATGCTCGCGGGGAACAGCAGGCCGCGCGGCGAGCCGTCCGGGCGCAGGCCCTGGAATTCCCCCGCCTTGATGATGATGCGTCCATCGCCGTTCAGCGCGACGACGTGGTCGGCCTGGTTCGTGGCCACCCACAACCGCCCGTTCTCGAACAGCAGGCCGTCGGCGCCGTGCAGGCTGATCGAGAACACGCTGACCGGATGCATGGGGTCGACGATGCCCATTTGCAGCACGCGATGGTCGCCGGTGTTCGCGATGAAGAGCGTCTTCTCGTCGGCGGAGAGCGCGAGGCCGTTGGCGCCGAACGGCGGCGTGCCGGCGGTCGCGAGCAGCGGATCGTGCGAAACGAGCGTCGCGGTGCACGGCGTGGTGCACTTCGCCGCGTTCGCCACCTCGAATATCGCCCCCTGGAACGAATCGGAGATGTAGAGATTGCCCGCATGGTCGAACACCATCGCGTTCGGCGCCGCGAATCCGCTCGAACCGAAGGTGATCGCGTCGCTCGTGCCGTCCGGGTTCGTTTCGGTGCGCGAGCCGGAGCTCCCGACGGAAGGAATGTCGGCCACGTTCACGATCGGCGTGCTCGCATCGAAGTTCGCCGCGATGCGCTGCAGCTTGGAGGCGCCGAAGTTGAGGATGTAGACGTTGCCGTCCCGGAACTCGAGCCCCAGCAGCGGCGTGCCGCCGAAGTCGCGAACCGCGCTCACGTGCCCGTTGCGGCTCAGCCGGACCAGCCGGTTCGGGCTGTTGAAATCGAATGTCCCGACGAAGATGTCCCCGGTCGCGGGATTGGCGGTGATGCCCTCCGGAAGATGCACGTCGGCAGGCAGCGTCGCGAAGCGCTCGCTGTCCACGAGCAGCAACGCGCCGGGCGTACCGGGCGGATCGGCGAAGGCGGAAGCGGCGAGGAGACAGAGCGCGCCCGCGAGCAGCCGGGCGATCCGGATCACGGTCATGGGAGCCTCCGTTGCGTGGGGAAATCGCAGCCGGGCCATCCTGTGCCGCTATTTCCGCGAAGTCAACCGAGCGCGATCGCCACCGCCGCGAGCACCGCGAGCACGAAGGCGCCGGCCACCGCGAGGCGCAAGGGATCGATCCTGCGGTGCGCGGACGGCACGGGCGCCGACGCCCCTACGGAGTGGACCAGCTCGCCTTCCGGCGACATCACCGGCAGCCGTGCGAGCGCCGCGCCCGAGTCGAAGCGCGGCGAGGGCCGCAGCTCGAGCGGCTCCTCGCGCGCGGCCAGCACGCGCGCATCGGTGGGCGTCACCTCGATGTCCGGCGGCGCCTGCGGCACCGTGCCGGAGCCGGAGCGCTCCAGCGTCGCGGCCTCCGCCGCCTTCACCTCGGGAATCGCCGCCCAAAGGTCGTTGGCGAATTCCGTCGCGGACTGGTAGCGCTCTTCCGGCTTCTTGCGCAGCGCCCGCGCGATGATGAAGTCCACCACCGGCGGCAGGCCGCGCACGAGGTGGCTGGGCGGCGTCGCTGCCATGTTCGCCACCTTGAACGTCAGCTCCGCGATGTCTTCGCCCGCGAAGGGCTTCACGCCGGTGAGCATCTCGTAGAGCACGAGGCCGAGCGAGAAGATGTCGGCGCGATGGTCGAACGGGCGGCCCACGATCTGCTCCGGCGACATGTACTGCGGGGATCCGAGCAGCAAGCCCGTCTGCGTCTTGACCGCGGGCTCGAGGGGCCGGGCGATCCCGAAGTCCATGATCTTCACGCGGCCGTCGCCGAGCACCATGATGTTGCCCGGCTTCACGTCGCGGTGGACGATGCCCTGCTCGTGCGCGCACGCGAGGCCCTCCGCGACCGAGGCCGCGATGGTGAGCGCCTGCGAGGGCTTGAGGCTCGCGTTGCGGATGAGGTCGCGCAGGTCCACGCCCTCGAGCAGCTCCATCGCGATGAACGCGTCGTCGCCCTCGCGGCCCATCTCGTAGATCGTGATGATGGACGGATGGCTCACGCGCGCCGCCGCTTTCGCCTCCTGCAGGAAGCGCGCCTCGTGCTGGTCGCGCTCCTCGCGGCTCGCGCCGCCCAGCGCGATCGTCTTGATCGCGACGACGCGGTCGAGAATCGTGTCCTCGGCGCGATAGACCACGCCCATCGCGCCGCGGCCGAGCTCCGCGGTCACGCGGAAGCGGCCGAATCGCGCCGGCAGCGCCTCGGTCGTCGTCATGAGCCTCCGAAGCGGCGCCGCAGGTCGCGCCAGAAGTTGCTCCGGGGCTCGGCACGCCCCGCCGTGAACGTGTGGACGATGGTCGCCTGCTCTCCCGCCTTCAGGTCCACCGTGCGCTCGAACGGCGGGAATCCGGCGTGGCGCACCACGATGGCATGGCGGCCCGGAGGCAGCTCGAGCCGCGCGAGCGGCGGCGTGCGGCCGCGCGACACGCCGTCGACGAACACTTCGCCGCGCGGCTTGACCGCGAAGGTCACCACGACGGGCGCGGGCGGGAAGAGCCATTCGCGCGTGAGGCGCCCCGCGATCCCGAGCAGCAGGATGGCCACGATCCCGCTGGCGGCGATGCGCAGGTAGCGCCGGCGCAGCGTCCGTTCGCGCGCCGCGTCCGGCGCGTAGAGCGAGTGCAGGCGCACGCGCGTGTCGGTGAAGTCGCCTGCGGGCGCCAGGCCGCGCGCGCGCGCCGGGTCGCTCGCGGCGAGCGCCCGCGCGAAGTCCTGTGTCACGAGCGGACGCTCGGGCGTGGCGAAGCGCGCGGCCGCCGCGGCCGCGGCGAGCCCGTCGCCGAAGACCGCCCCGCCGGAGCCGCGCGCGGTGCGCGCGAGCGGCCCGTAGTTGATGCCCGCCTGGAACGCGTCTTCCCCGCCGCGCAGCACCTGCATCGCATCGAGCGCCCGCGCCGGCGTCCCGAAGAGGACCACGGCGATCCCGTCGTCGGCGTCGAGGACGGCGTGATCGGAGGCCGGGATGGCGGACAGCGCCGTGCGTGCGCGGGCCTCGAGCTGCTCCTTGAGCGCGGCCTGCTCCGCTACGGTCCGTTTGGCGAAACCCGCGATCCGCACGAAAGTGACGCTCGCGTGCGCGGGACTGGGGGCGTTGGTGGCCATGGCTTCGTTGCCGCCATTGTAGCGGGCCGGGCCGCGACAGCGCCCGCCGCGCCCGGGCCTTGGCGAAGGCACGTCCCCCGCCCCGTAGGTGACTGCCTACACCTCTTTGCTCCTTCTCCGATGGCGCTGCAACGGCGGGCGGCCCAGCATGGATCGCGTATCGGTTGCACCAGGAGGCGAATGATGGATGCGGCGCTGGACAGCATCCGCGGATTCGAGCGCAACGACCCGCGCCGCCACTGCCGGATCGAGATCGCCGAGACGATCGACGAGGTGATGATGCTGGTGCGCGACTACATCTTATTGGACGTTCGGTGTAGGCGGGGTCCTACACCTCGGCGGCCGGGAGTCTTACAGTCAGCGGGGCGGCCATGGATGAAAATCAGGTCCCATCGGCAAAAGCCCATGGTTCCCCCGGGGACCAGAGGCCCATGATGATTTCCTGGTACGGGCAACTGGAAAGCGCCGCCAGCGCCGGCGCCGTCGTGGCCATCGCGCGCGACTACGGCGCGATGCTGTCGCCGGAGGAGATCGCCCTGCTTCCGCCGGGGGCGCGCCCGGGCCGGATCCGCGACGAGGCCGACGTCACCGAGCTGCACGAGCGGCTGGTCGAGGAATACCGCAAGACGCGCGCGAGCGGCGCGGAGCTCGCGCTCCTGCAGCGCGTCACGGGGTTCTTCGTGCGAGCCTCGGTTCGCATCGCCGAGCTGGGCCGCGGACGCGAGGACGGCGAAGACGCGGCGAATTCCGCGGACTCGCAGAAGCTCGCCGCGCCGGAGCGCTGAGTCTCAGCCGCGCGGCTTGGATTGATCCCGCTGGCCGTGCTCGCGCCCGCCGGCGCCCCCGCACGATGTCACGCGCGTCGCGCTGCAGGCGCGTGTCGCGCAGGAATGGGCGGTGGCCTACTTGAGGGCCTTGAAACGCAGGCGGTGCGGCTGCGCGGCTTCCTCTCCCAGCCGCTCCAGCTTGTCCTCCTCGTACTCGCGGTAGTTCCCCGGGTAGAAGTACCACTGCGAGTCGCCCTCGGCGGCGAGGATGTGGGTCGCGATGCGGTCGAGGAACCAGCGGTCGTGGGAGATCACCATCACGGTGCCGGCGAATTCCGTGAGCGCGTCCTCGAGCGCGCGCAGCGTCTCCACGTCGAGGTCGTTGGACGGCTCGTCGAGCAGCAACACGTTGCCGCCCGCGAGCAGCGTCTTGGCGAGGTGCAGCCGCCCGCGCTCGCCGCCGGACAGGTTGCCGCACAGCTTCTGCTGGTCCTGCCCCTTGAAGTTGAAGCGGCCGAGGTAGGCGCGCGACTGGATCTCGAACTTGCCGACGGCGAGGATGTCCTGGCCGTTCGAGACCGCTTCCCAGACGTTCTTCTTGTCGGGAAGCTTGCGCGTCTGGTCCACGAACGAGAGCTGCACGGTGTGGCCGATCTTCACCTCGCCCTTGTCCGGCTTCTCCTTGCCCGTGATCATGCGGAAGATCGTCGACTTGCCGGCGCCGTTCGGGCCGATGATCCCGACGATCGCCCCGGGCGGGATCGTGAGCGAGAGGTTGTCGATCAGCAGCCGGTCGCCGTAGCCCTTCGATACGTTCTTGAACTCGATCACGTCGTTGCCCAGGCGCTCCGCCACCGGGATGAAGATCTCCGCGGTCTCGTTGCGCTGCTGGTACTCGTAGGAGTTGAGCTCCTCGAAGCGCTTCAGGCGCGCGATGTTCTTGGTCTGCTGGCCCTTGGCGGTCTTGCGCACCCACTCGAGCTCCTTCTTGATCGCCTTCTGGCGCGCGGTCTCGCTCGACTCCTCGCGCTGCAGGCGCTCGCGCTTCTGCTCGAGCCACTCGCTGTAGTTGCCCTTGTAGGGAATGCCCGAGCCGCGGTCGAGCTCGAGGATCCACTCGGCGGCGTTGTCCAGGAAGTAGCGGTCGTGGGTGACCGCGACGACGGTGCCGGGGAAGCGCTGCAGGAACTGCTCCAGCCACTCGACGCTCTCGGCGTCGAGGTGATTGGTGGGCTCGTCGAGGAGCAGCATGTCGGGCTTGGAAAGGAGCAGCCGGCACAGTGCCACGCGGCGCTTCTCGCCGCCGGAGAGCACGTCCACCTTCGCGTCCCATGGCGGGAGGCGCAGCGCATCCGCCGCGACCTCGAGCTGCGTGTCGAGCGTGGACGAATCGGCCGAGGCGAGGATCTTTTCCAGCCTCTCCTGCTCCACCGCGAGCTTGTCGAAGTCCGCGTCCGGCTCCGCATAGGCCGCGTACACCTTGTCGAGGCGCTTCTTCGCGTCGAACACCTCGCCCAGCCCCTCCTCCACCGCCTCGCGCACGGTGTGGCCCGGCTCGAGCTGCGGCTCCTGCGGAAGGTAGCCGATGCGGATGCCGGGCATCGGCGTCGCCTCGCCCTCGTAGTCCTTGTCGATTCCCGCCATGATCTTCAGCACCGTCGACTTGCCGGCGCCGTTCAGGCCGAGCAGGCCGATCTTCGCGCCGGGATGGAACGACAGCGAGATGTTCTTGAGGATCTGCCGCTTGGGGGGAACGGTCTTCCCCACGCGGATCATCGTGTAGACGTACTGAGCCATGGGAATTTCTGCGAGGCGATTCGAGATGCAGCCTTCAAGCTTACCACGCACGAAAAGAAGCAATGCCAACGGCCCCCGCATTCCACGGCCGGCCCCTGCTGACATTCGTGAAAGCCTACTCGGTGACGACGATGCCCCGCTCGCGGATGAGCTTCGACCATTTCGCCTGGTCGTCGTGGATGAAGCGGGCGAACTGCTCCGGCGTGTCGCCGGAGGGCTCCGCCCCCAGTGCGAGCATGCGCTGCTTCACCTCGGGATCGGCGAGCACCTGGTTGGCGTCGCGCGAGATCTTGTCGACAATGGCCCGAGGCGTTGCCACGGGCGCGAGCAGCCCGAACCAGCCGATCGCCTCGTAGCCCGGAACGCCGGACTGCGCCACCGTCGGCAGCTCGGGCAGCGCCGTGGCGCGCTGCGCGCTCGTCACGGCGAGCGCGCGAAGCTTCCCGGCGTGCACGTGCGCCATCACCGTCTCGCCGGGCGCGAACATCACGTCGATCTGGCCCGCGAGGAGATCGGTCACCGCCTGCCCGGTGCCCTTGTACGGGACGTGCAGCATCTCGATGCCCGCCATGGACTTGAAGAGCTCGGCCGAAAGATGCGACGCCGCGCCGGTGCCCGAGGACCCGAACGTGAGCTTGCCGGGATTCTTCTTCGCGTAGTCGACCAGCTCGCCGATGCTGCCCGCCGGCACGCGCGGATTCACCACGACCACGTAGGGCGACGCGGACACGAGCGTGACGGGGGCGAACTTCGGCGCGTTCTTCGGCGTGAGGGACGCCGTGGAGCTCATGAGCAGGGTGTAGCCGTCGGCGGCGGAATTCGCGACGGCGTCGGCGCCGATGTGCCCGCTCGCGCCCGGCTTGTTCTCGACGATGACGGTCTGGCCCCAGATCCTGCCGAGATACGGCGCCATGATGCGCGCCAGCGCGTCCGTGCCGCCGCCCGGCGGGAAGGGAACGATGACGTGCACGGGTTTCGCCGGGAAATCCTGCCCGGGCGCCGCGAGCGGCGCGACACACAAGGCGAGCACGAGCGCGGCGCCCCGCGCGAGACGGTGGACGGCCGTCATGATGGATTCGGGGACGGAGCGGTGATGAGGGTGCGCAGCGTGGTGATGCCCTCGATCGAGCATTCGACCACGTCGCCGGGCTTGAGGAAGAGGTCCTTCGCGTTGGGCTTGCCCACGGCCACGCCGCCCGGCGCGCCGGTCGAGAACATGTCGCCCGGCTCGATCGGGATGTAGCGCGAGAAATGCTCGAGGATGGCGGGCAGCTTCCAGATCTGGTCGCGCGTGTTGACGCGCATGCGTTCTTCCCCGTTCACCGAGCAGGTGAGCCAGAGGTCGTACGGGTCGACGATCTCGTCCATGGTGACGATCTCGGGGCCGAGCGGGCCGAAGCCCGGCGCGTTCTTCGAGGTCCAGAAGCGCGAGCCCGAGGCCACCTCGCGCTTCTGCATGTCGCGGTCGGTGAGGTCGTTGAGGAGCGTCACGCCCACCACGTAGTCCATCGCTTCCTCGCCCTTCACGCCGAGCGCGCGCTTGCCGATCACGAACACGAGCTCCGGCTCGTAATCGAGGTTCTTCACCGGCGCCGGGATCGCGACCTTCGCGTCGTGGCCGACCAGGCAGGAGTTGAGCTTCACGAAGCCCGTGACTTCCTGCGGCATTTCCTTGATGAGGTCGTTGCGCTTCAACTCCTCCAGGTGCGCGCGATAGTTCTTGCCGACGCACAGGAACTTGTCCGGATCCGGCACCGGCGGAAGGAACCGGATGGCGCGCTCCTCGAACATCGCGGCGGAGAACTTGCCCGTGCCCGACTGCGCCTTGCGCACCAGGGCCTGCACGCGCGAGAGCGCACCGCGGCCTTCGCGCAGCAACGCCTTCATGGAACTCGGCAGCGGCTCGCCGTCCACGCGCGACGCCGCCTCGATGTCGAGCACCCGGTGCCCGACGCGCACGCCGATGCGGGGAGCGCCGGCTGGGCCGGACGCGTAGGTGATGAGCCTCATCAGACCAACATCATCGCCCGCCGCGAGACAAAATGGAAATGGAAAATGAAAATGCCGGCACTCGTCGCGCCGGCATTCTGTCCCGCGTCGGACGTGGCCTACCAGTACGCGTGGCGCCACCCGGGCCGCACGACGACCCACGCGCCGCGGTGATAACCCCAGCGCCCGTCCGCGAATGCCCAGCGCGCCGGGGCGTACACGTATCCGGGTCGATGGCGTATCCAGTGTCCCGCTTCCCAAACGTAGGCTCCGCTGGCCCAGCCCCAGTGGCCGGGGACCCAGACGATGCCCACGCGCGGCGCGGGCACCACCTCGTAGCGCAGCGGCGGCGGGGCGAACCCCACGAAGACGTCGACGTGCGAGCGGGCCGCGGCGGGGACGGAAACGCTTCCCAGGGCGGCCGCGGCGAAGCATCCGATGATCAGCTTGCGCATGGCGTCACCTCCTTGCCCGGAATAACGTCCGTCGCGGCACCGCGGATGACACGCCGCTATCGCACGCGCGGATCGTCGGGCGCGCGATCGTAGCGGTTGGGCCGGCCGTCATTCGCCTATAGGCATCCTCCGACCGGTTGCGGGAGACCCGGAACGTGCGCGCAATCGCGCGGTGGTAAATTGTCGTTCTTCACGAGGACTTTCCATGGCCGTCATCTCCGACGCTGCAAACCTGGCCCGCGCCGATCTCGAGGCGTTCTGGATGCCCTTCACGGCGAACCGCCAGTTCAAGGCGCACCCGCGCATGCTGGTGAAAGCCGAGGGCATGTACTACACGACCGACGACGGACGGCGCATCCTCGACGGCTTCGCGGGCCTGTGGTGCTGCAACGCCGGCCACTGCCGCAAGCCCATCGTCGAGGCGATCCAGAAGCAGGCGGCGACGATGGATTACGCGCCCGCGTTCCAGATGGGGCAGCCGCTCGCCTTCGAGCTCGCCAACCGCATCGTGGAGCTCGCTCCCGGCCAGCTCGACCACGTCTTCTTCTGCAATTCCGGCTCCGAGGCGGTCGACAGCGCGTTGAAGATCGCGCTCGCGTGGCATCGCGTGCGCGGCGAGGGCGCGCGCACGCGGCTTATCGGCCGCGAGCGCGGCTACCACGGCGTCGGCTTCGGCGGCATCGCGGTGGGCGGCATCCCGAACAACCGCAAGATGTTCGGCACGATGCTGGCCGGCGTGGACCACCTGCCCCACACGCACAACCTCGAGAAGAACGCGTACTCGCGCGGGCAGCCGGAATGGGGCGCGCACCTCGCCGATGAGCTGGAGCGGCTGGTCGCGCTGCACGACGCGTCCACCATCGCCGCGGTCATCGTGGAGCCCATGGCCGGATCCACCGGCGTGCTGATCCCGCCGCGCGGCTACCTGGAGCGGCTGCGCGAGATCACGCGCAAGCACGGCATCCTCCTCATCTTCGACGAGGTGATCACGGCCTTCGGCCGCCTGGGCGCGGCCTTCGGCGCGGACGTCTACGGCGTCGAGCCCGACATGATCACGTTCGCGAAAGGCGTGACCTCCGGCACGGTGCCCATGGGCGGCGTCATCGTGTCGCGCGACATCTACCAGGCGTTCATGTCCGGACCGCAGGGCTCGATCGAGCTCTTCCACGGCTACACCTACTCGGCGCACGTGCTCGCGTGCGCGGCGGGAATCGCCACGCTGCAGCTCTATCGCGACGAGGGCCTTTTCGCCCGCGCCGCGCGCACGGCGTCCAAGCTCGAGGCGGCGCTGCACTCGCTGCGCGGGGAGCCGCACGTGATCGACATCCGCAACCAGGGGCTGGTCGGCGCGGTGGAGGTGCAGGCGCGCCCCGGCGCCGCCGGAGCGCGCGGCTTCGACATCTTCCTCAAGTGCTTCGAGGACGGCGTGCTGGTGCGCCAGGCCGGCGACATCCTCGCGCTCGCTCCGGCGCTCATCGTCGAGGACGCGCAGATCGATCGCATGGTCTCGGCGCTGCGCGCGGCGCTGCACGCGGTGGACTGATTCGCATCGACAAGGGAGAAGCGGCGCGATGGACAAGGTAGCGGTGGTGACCGGTGCCGGCACCGGCATCGGCAAGGCGGCGGCGCTCGCGCTGCTGAAGGAAGGCTATTGCGTCGCGCTCGCGGGACGGCGCCGCGAGCTGCTCGACAAGACGCTGTCCGACTCCGGCGCCGGCGACCGCGTCATCGCGGTGCCGACCGACGTGGGCCAGCCGGACTCGGTGCGACAACCTGTTCGCGGCGACGAAGAAGGCGTTCGGGCGCCTCGACCTCCTCTTCAACAACGCCGGCATGGGAGCGCCCGCGATGCCGATGGAGGAGCTGCCTTCGACAATGGCAGGCGGTCGTCGAGCGCGAACCTCACCGGCGCGTTCCTGTGCTGCCAGGAGGCGTATCCGCATGATGAAGGCGCAGTCGCCGCAGGGCGGGCGCATCATCAACAACGGCTCGATCTCGGCGCACGCGCCGCGCCCCATTCTCGATCGCCTACACCGCGACCAAGCACGCCGTCACCGGCCTCACGAGGACGCTCTCGCTCGACGGGCGCAAGTACGACATCGCCTGCGGCCAGATCGACATCGGCAACGCGGCGACGGAGATGACCGACGCGCATGACCAAGGGCGTGATGCAGGCGAACGGCGAGATGGCCGTCGAGCCGCGCATGGACGTGGCGCACGTGGCCAGCGCCATCGTCTACATGGCGAGCCTTCCGCTCGACGCGAACGTGCAGTTCATGACCATCATGGCGACGAAGATGCCCTTCGTCGGGCGCGGCTAGCGGCTCCCGGTTTCAGCCGGCGTTCTCGGTGTCGGCGCGCGGCAACAAAAAACCCCGCCGCGGCGGGGTTTCGGCGAAGCGAGCTGCCGCTCAGGCCGGATAGGGCTGGCGACGCGCTGCTTCGGTTTCGGGCGGCACGGGCTGCACCGGCATCCCGTTGCGGGGCAGGCGGCGCACCTCGTCCTTCTCCCGGGCGCGGCGTGCCATTTCGGCGTATGCGCGCTTGACCATCTCGAAATCGTATTCGTACGTCATGGCCCGCTCCTTAGGTGATTACGATGACCAGTCTCCATCATCGCTCGGGAAGCTGCCTATCAGACTCGTCCTACGGCGGCGAAGATCTCGGGAGAGCGATAGTATGCGCTCACAATTTCTCATCGACACCGGAGACACAGCATGGAACTTCCCGCGAACAATTTCAAGCGTTCGTTAATGGCGGGCCGGCAGCAGATCGGCCTGTGGGTTTCGCTCGCCAGCGCGTACAGCGCGGAGATCGTCGCGGGGTCCGGTTTCGATTGGCTGCTCATCGACACCGAGCACTCGCCGAACGAAGTCGACACCACGATGGCGCAACTGCAGGCGGTCGCCGCGTCGCCCGTCTCGGCCATCGTGCGCCCCGCGTGGAACGACAAGGTGCTCATCAAGCGCCACCTGGACATCGGCGCGCAGACGCTGCTCGTTCCGTACGTGCAGACCGAGGAGGAAGCCGCGGCCGCGGTTGCCGCCACGCGCTTTCCCCCGCGCGGCGTGCGCGGCGTGGCGGGCATGACGCGCGCCACGCGCTTCGGGCGCGTGGCCGACTACGCGAAGCGCGCCGCGAGCGAGCTGTGCCTGCTGGTGCAGATCGAGACGCGCGACGGAATCGAGAACCTCGAGGCGATCACGCGCTGCGAAGGCGTGGACGGCGTCTTCATCGGCCCGGCCGATCTCGCGGCCGGACTCGGGCACGTGGGCGACATGGCCCATGTCGAGGTGCAGTCGGTGATCCGCGAAGCGATCCGCCGCATTCGCGCGTGCGGAAAGGCCGCGGGCATCCTCGCGACCGACGACGCGACGGCGCGCCGCTACATGGAATGGGGCACGACCTTCACGGCCGTGGGGCTGGATGCGATGGTGCTCGCGCGCGAGACCGAGAAGCTCGCCGCGAAATACCGCGTTTGACTTGCCGCCGGCCCGAAGGCCGGCGGCTCCGTCATCGAACCCGTCCACCGCGCGCAGGTCACCCTGCGCACGGGCCGGGCGGCGACCCGAAATCCTCGTTAGGCGGGCCGCGCACAGCCCGCGAAGTCGCCGGTTACAGCAACAGCCACTCGCGCATCGCCTCGCGCGCGTCGTGCTCGAAGCGCGCGTGGGCGTTCGCGATCCGCGCCGGGATTCCCGGGCGGCGTTCGTTCCCGTACAGCGCGAAGCCGCGCTGCCGGTTCCTCAATTTCAGCCGGCGCGCCGGCCACAGGGGCCGCCATGCCGGATTCAACGTCGTCGCATTCATCGTCAGCACCGTTGTTCTTCCTGGTCCCTGAACCCGCAAACAAAAAGCCCGGAGGTCTTTTCGGCTCTCCGGGCTTGGCGGGGGATTCCTCGCTGGCGATGAAGAGGCCTATCCCGTCGTTCTCCCGGAGTGCGCCCAATCGAGCACGACTCGGCTCTCGAAGGCCCGCGGCATGCGGGACCCGAGCGAGCAAGGCGCCTGGATCGGCAGTTGGATGAAGGTTCGTTTCATGGAAATTTCGCGTTCACTCTCGGGTGGAACTGATGATGCCGATGCTGCCATGCAGCAATCGGATCGTCAACCCCTTTTATAATGGGTGACGATCCCCACGGAGAATCCGCATGCGCCAGCGCCCCGCCCTCTTCCTCGCCGCCCTGGCCCTCGCCGCGTTCGCGTCCACCGCCGCGCGCGCCGAGTGGCCCGACCGACCGATCAAGTGGATCGTGCCGTTCGCGCCCGGCGGAGCGAACGACCTCATCGCGCGCGCGGCGGCCGATGGGGTGTCCAAGCGCCTCAAGCAACCGGTGGTGATCGAGAACAAGCCCGGCGCGGGCGCGGTGATCGGCGCCGATTACGTTGCGAAGTCGAAGCCCGACGGCTATACCTTCCTCATCGGCGCCGCCGGCGTGGTCACCAACAGCTTCGTGCGCAAGGACATGCCCTACGCCGACAGCGACCTCGTTGCGGTGGGCATGATCGCGGTGGCGCCCTCGGTGATCGTCGTGAACCCGAGCGTGCCCGCGAGCAACCTGCGCGAGTTCGCCGAGTGGGCCCGCAAGCAGGGCGCGAACGGCGTCAACTGGTCCACGGCGGGCACGGCAAGCACGCCGCACTTCGTCGCGGAGATGCTGAAGGAAGCCGGCATCCCGAACATCAACATCATTCCCTACAAGAGCGGCAGCGAAGGCGTCACCGCCGTGATGTCGAACAACGTGAGCGCGACGTCGGAGGCGAGCATCGTGGTGATCCCGCAGATCAAGGCCGGCAAGCTGAAGGCGCTCGCGACGACGTACGAGACGCGCATCACCGCCGCGCCCTCGATTCCCACGACGAAGGAGGAGGGGTTCCCGGGCGTGCAGATCGGCCACTGGGCGGGGCTGTTCGCGCCCAAGGGCACGCCCGCGGCCGTCATCGAGCGCATGAACGCGGAGTTGCTCGCGACGGTGAAGAGCCAGGAGTTCCGCGACCGGCTCGTGCCGAGCGGCATCGAGCCCGCGCCGTACACGCTGGCAGGCTACGTCGCGTTCATCACCGCGGAGCGCGACCGCCTCGGGCGCGTGGCGAAGCAGGCCCACATGCAGCCCGATTGAGCCGCGAGCGACCAAAGCCGCTCCTATACCGGCCCCTGATCCACCCGCCGTTGCCGCCCGGCGACGCGCGTGCCGTGAACCGCGCCGGCGCCGGAACTCCGCGTGCGTCGGAACGGTCGCACTGTGCGAGCCGCGCTTCGCCCTCGCGCGGGACCGTCCTGCAAGGAACGGGCCCCTCAAGGCGCGCTCGCGCCGGCACCCCGCGAAAGGAGCTCGTCGCCATGAGGCATCCGTCCACTCCCGCGGGCAACAACGGAAATACGCAACGGCCGCGCAATCGCGGCGCCATCCGCACCCACCTCGGGCGCAAGCGGACCGGCCCGCGATCGCGCCCGCTGAAGGATTCGACCCTCCTCGGCATGCAGCTGGTGGGCGAGACCGCGCGCCATCGCCAGGAGGACCTCTTCGACCGCTTGCTCGACACGTTCCAGCAGCTTTCCGCGAAGGCCGGCGAGACCACGGCGTCGGCGTTCGACAGCGCGCTCGACGCGGCCTGCAACGCGCTGGTCGCCGCGGGCGAGTTCACCGCGGACAATGCGCAGCGCCTGCGCGAGTACCTGCGCCGCGACCTGCTCCAGCGCGACCATCCCGCGATGACCTTCCGCACCGGCGACATCACCAGCGCCGGCACGCTCACCTGCTCCGGATGCGGCTGGACCGTTCGAACCACGCGCACCACCGTCCTGCCGCCTTGCCCGCAGTGCACGGAGACGGCCTTCCGCAAGACGGCCTGACTCGCGCGCCTTCGGATCGGGCGGCCTCCCGCGCGGGGTGATACGCTCGCGGACCTGCGCGCGGCCGTGCGCGCCCCGTACGATCCCGCGTTGAATCGCACGATCATCCTCCTGTCGCTGTCCGCGTTCGCGAGCTCCGCCTCGATGCGCGTCACGGACGCCCTGCTGCCGCGGCTCGCGACGCAATACGGCGTGGGCCTCGCGTCCGCCGCCGGAGTGATCACCGGGTTCGCCATCGCCTACGGCCTCGTGCAGACCTTCTTCGGCCCGCTCGGCGACCGCTTCGGAAAGCTGCGCGTGATGGCGGCGGCGGCCGGGGGCGCCGCGGTGGCGAGCGTCGCGTGCTTCACGGCGACGACGTTCGCGGGCCTGCTCGCCGCGCGCGTGGCCGCCGGCGGCTTCTGCGCCTGCATCATTCCGTTGTCCATGGCGTGGATCGGCGACGTGGTGCCGTACGAGGAGCGCCAGCCCGTGCTCGCGCGCTTCCTCATCGGGCAGATCATGGGCGTGGCGTGCGGGGCGGCGGCCGGAGGGTTCGCCGCCGAGTCCGCGCAGTGGCGCTGGCCGTTCGCCGCGCTCGCCGCGTGGCTCGCGCTCGCGTGCGTGGCGCTCGCGCTGCAATCGCGCGCCGATCCCGCGCCGCGCACCGCCTCCGGGCGCTTCTTCCACGATCTCGCCGGCGTCTTCGACGGGCGCTGGCCGCGCATCGTCGTGGCCACCGTGTTCGTCGAGGGCATGGTCGTCTTCGGCGCGCTCGCCTTCATTCCGACCCACCTGCATTTCGAGCGCGGCATGGAGATGTCGAAGGCGGGGCTGATGCTGGTCGCGTTCGGCGCGGGCGGCGTGGGCTTCGCGCTGCTCGTGCGCCACGCGGTGCGCCGCCTCGGGGAGACGGGCCTCGCGATCGGCGGGACGCTGCTCATGGCGGGCGGGCTCATGCTGGTCGCGCTCGCGCCGTGGGTGGCGGCGGCGCCCGCCGGATGTGTCTTCACCGGCATGGGCTTCTACATGCTGCACAACACGCTGCAGACCAACGCGACGCAGATGGCGCCGCGCCGACGCGGGGCGGGCATGGCGCTCTTCGCCACCGCGTATTTCCTCGGGCAGTCGGCGGGGGTGGCGATCGCGGGCATCGCCGCGGAAGCGCTCGGCACCACGCCGCTGCTCGTGGCGTGCGCCCTGCTCGTGATGCCGGTGGGTCTTCTCTTCGCGCGGCTGCGGCGCAGCCGCGCGCTGGAAAAGGACTCCTAGGGCCGCGTCGCTTCGGTTTGGTAGACTTCCGCACCGACCCCATTCCGCCTGGAGGAGAACCGCATGCTGCGCCGTCTCTTGGTCATGCTCGCCGCCACGCTCGCCGCCACGGCCGCGCTCGCGCAGAACTACCCCACGCGCCCGGTGAAGATCATCGTGCCTTTCGCCGCCGGCGGCCCCGCGGACGTGTACGCGCGCGTGCTCGGCCAGAAGCTCGAGCAGGCGCTGGGCCAGGCATTCGTGGTCGAGGACATGCCGGGCGGCGGCTCCATCGTCGGCACGAGCGCGGTCGCCAACAGCACGCCCGACGGCTACACGCTGCTCATGATGTCGAACACGCACACGGTGAACGAGTCGCTGATCGCGAAGAAGCCGTTCCAGCTGATGCGCGACTTCCTGCCCGTGGCGCCGGTCAACTACTCCGACCTGGTGATGGTGGTGCATCCGTCGGTTCCGGCCAAGACGCTGAAGGAATTCATCGCGCTCGCGAAGGCGAAGCCCGGCGAGCTCAACTACGCGTCCTCCGGCCCCGGCACGCCGTATCACATGGCCGGCGAGCTCTTCAAGGCGATGGCGGGCGTGAACATCGTGCACGTGCCCTACAAGGGCAGCTCGGGCGCGCGCACCGACATCCTCGGCGGCCAGGTGCAGATGATGTTCGACGCGATCACGACGATGGCGCCCAACGTCGAGGCCGGCAAGGTCCGCGCGCTGGGCACTTCGGGCAAGAAGCGCTCGTCGGTGCTGCCCAACGTGCCGACGATCGACGAGGCCGGCGTGCCCGGATACGAGTCGACGATCTGGCTCGGCATCATGGCGCCGAAGGGCACGCCGCGCCCCATCATCGACAAGCTCAACGCCGAGATCCGCAAGGCGGTGAATTCGCCCGACATCAAGGCGGCGTGGGAAAAGCAGGGCGCCGTCGGCATGAGCATGACGCCCGAGGAATTCGACCGCTACCTGCGCGGCGACATCGAGAAGTGGGCGCGCATCGTCAAGATCTCCGGCGCGAGCCAGGACCGGTAGCCGCGGGATGCCGACGCTGCGCTTCGTGAGCGCGGGAGCCGCGCAAGGCCTCGTCGGCACCGTGGCACGCGAAGCGGGCATCGAGGTGGAGGGCAGCTTCGGCGCGGTGGGCGCGATGCTCGAGAAGTACCGCGCCGGCGAAGCCTGCGACGTCGTGATCCTCTCGCACGCGCAGATCACCGGCCTCGCGGCGGACGGCGCGATCGATCCCCACGCCTGCGCCGACCTGGGCAGCGTGCCCACGTCGATCGCCGTGCGCGCCGCCGATCCCGCGCCCGAGGTGGGCAACGAGGCGGCGCTGCGTTCCGCGTTGCTCGCCGCCGACGCGGTCTACCTTCCGGATCCCGCGAAGGCCACCGCGGGGATCCATTTCGCGAAGGTGCTGGACCGCCTGGGCATCTCCGATGCGCTCCGCGCGCGCCAGCGCACGTTCCCCAACGGCGCCGCCGCGATGCGCGCCATGGCGGCTGCCGGGGGACGGCCGATCGGCTGCACGCAATCGACCGAGATCCTCGCCGCGCCCGGCGTGAAGCTCGTCGCGCCGCTCCCGCCGGGCTTCGGCCTCGACACGGTCTATACCGCCGCGGCCAACCTGCGCGGCGCGCGCGACGCGGCGGCGGCCTTCGTGGAGCGACTCACCGCCACCGCTTCGCGCCACGCGCGCGCCGCCGCCGGATTCCGCGGATACGCCATCCGGCCCGCGGTGGCCACCGATGTTCCCGCCGTGCGCGACCTGGTGAACGGCATCCTCGCCGAATACGGGCTCGCGCCCGACCCGGCCGGCATCGACCGCGATCTCGCCGATCCCATCGCGAGCTACGTGCGGCGCGGCGGAACGTTCGACGCGGTCGCGGATGGCGACGGAAAGCTCGTCGGCTGCTGCGGCATCTATCCGGTCGACGCGGCGGCGTGCGAGCTGCGCAAGATGTACCTTGCGCCCGCGGCGCGCGGCCACGGCGTCGGCAAGCGGCTCCTCGAGCGCGCGCTCGCCTTCGCCCGCGGCCTCGGCTTCCGGCGCGTGGAGCTCGAGACCGCCTCGGTGCTCGAGCGCGCGATCGCGATGTACACCGGCGCAGGCTTCCGGCCGTCGGGCCGCCGTCCCCTCGTGCGCCGCTGCGACCAGGCGTTCACGCTCGAGCTGCGCTAGCCCCTGATGCGTCGCATCCTCTCGCCGGCGGCCGCTGGGCTCGCGCTCTCCGCGGCGCTTTCGTTCGCGGCCGCGCCCGCCGGGCAGCAGCCGGCCGCGACCCCGAACGCGCCCGCTGCGCTCTCGTCGGCGGCCGAGCGCGTCTACGAGATGGCCAAGCCGCGCATCCTGCAGATCCGCACGCTGCTCCAGGCGGCGGGACGGCAGACCACGCTCGGCTCCGGATTCGTCGTGAGCGCCGACGGCTTCGCGCTCACGAACTATCACGTCGTGTCGCGCTTCGCGCTCGACCCCAAGACCTACCGGCTCGAATACCTCGCCCCCGACGGGGCGAAGGGGCCGTTGAGGCTCCTCGCCATCGACGTGGCGCACGACCTGGCGGTCGTGAAGATCGACAACGCGAGCCTGCCCTACTTCGACTTCGACGCGCGCGCGCTCGCGGGCAAGCTGCCCAAGGGCGAGCGCATCTACGCGATGGGCAACCCCCTCGACCTCGGCTTCACCATCGTCGAGGGCACCCACAACGGGCTGGTGGACAAGAGCTACGACGAGCGCATCCACTTCTCCGGCGCGATCAACCCGGGCATGAGCGGCGGCCCGGTGACCTCGTCGGAAGGCCGGATCGTGGGCATCAACGTCGCGAAGAGCGTGGGCGGCGAGCAGGTCGGGTTCCTCGTGCCCGCGCACTTCGCCGCGGCGCTGCTCGAGCGCGCGCGCCGCGGCCCGCCGCTCGCCGTCGACAAGGCGCGCGAGGAAGTGGGCCGCCAGCTCGACGCGTGGCAGACGGCGTTCTACGAGGCGCTCACGCGCGAGGGATTCCGCGACGCCTCCTTCGGCCCGTACCGCGGCCTGGAGAGCGCCGCGCCGTGGATGACGTGCTGGGCCCGGACCAACGCCGACGACGTGCCGAAGCCGCGCGCCGCGACCAACACCACGCAGTGCTCGAGCGCCACCGGACTCTTCGTGTCCGACCGCATCCTCACCGGCCGCGTGGACCTCACCTACTCGTACTACAAGTCGATCGACCTCAACGCCTTCCAGTTCGCGCGCGAGCTCACGCAGGCCTCCGGGGGCGGCGGAATCGGCGGCGGCGCGGGCCGCCGGCTCACCGAGCAGGAATGCCGCGACGATTTCGTGGGGCCCGCGGACGCCGGCCGCCCGCCGTTGCGCGCCACGTGGTGCATGCGCGCGTATCGCGAATTCGAGGGACTGTACAACGTCACCCTGATCGCGCTCACGCAGGACCGGGACCGCGAGGCGCTCCTCGCGCAGCTCACGATGCAGGGCGTCTCGCACGCCAACGCGGTGGCCCTCGGCCGCCGCTTCCTCGAGGCGATCCGATGGGCGCGGTGATGTGGATCGAGGTGCTGTCGCGCCACGGCGACGTCGCGGCGCGCGAGCGCATCGAGGCGCCCGAGGCGCGCATCGGCCGCGCCTTCGACAACGACGTGGTGGTGGACGACCCGTACGTGGCGCCGCACCACCTGCGCATCTTCCGCGCCGAGGACGGCGAGCTCGTGGCCGAGGATCTCGGCACGTTGAACGGCCTCTACTCCGAGCACGGCGCGCATCGCGTCGCGCGCCTGCCGCTCGCGAAGCAGCCCGGCATCCGGATCGGCCGCACGACGCTGCGCGTGCACGACGCCGCCCATCCGGTGGCGGCGGAAAAGCTGCTCACGCCGCCGCGCGCGCACGCCACCTGGGCGGTGGCGCTGGGCGTGGGGGTGGTGGGAATCCTCGTCCTGCTGCAGTGGCTCAACCTCACGACCGAGCCCAGCGCGAACCTCGTCGTGCTGCCGCTGCTCGGCTTCGCGACCATCCTGGTGCTGTGGTCGGGGCTGTGGGCGCTCCTGTCGCGCGTCTTCTTCGGCCAGGCGCGCTTCGCCCTGCAGCTGCGCATCGCGCTCACCGCGTGCCTCGCGCTGCTCGTCTGGGACCAGGCGGCCGAATCGCTCGCCTTCGGGCTCGCGTGGCGCGACCTCGCGGAGTACGCGGGGCTGGGCGCGTGGATCCTGCTCGCGGCGACCTGCTACGCGCACCTGCGAACGATCGGCCCGCGCCACATGCGCATCGCGATGGGCGTGATCGCCGCGCTCGTCGTCGCGGGCGCGGCGATGCAATACGCGGGCAAGTCCGAATCGCGGCGCCTCATCGGGCAGCGCGCCACGCTGGGCGACCTGCGCCCGCCCGAGCTGCGGCTGCGCCGGCTCGCCACCACCGACGAATTCTTCAAACGCACCGAGGCGACCAAGCTCAAGGTCGACCAGGAGCGCACCCGCGAGCCGGCCGGCGGCGGCCTGCTCGCCGATATCGACTCCGGGGACTGACCTTCAGCTCACTTGAGCGACTGGAGCTTGGCGAGGTCCACCGCGTTCACGCCCGACTTGAGCGTGTCGATGTCGACGTCGTGGCCCTTGGCGGACACGATGAAGCGCTGGGCGACGACGACCGTGTATTCGTTGGTGCCGCCGTGCTTGTCCATCTGCTCGTGCACCATGCGGTCGCCCTCCTGCCGCGTGACTTCGCGCCGCTGGCTGTCCTCGTGCTCGCCCTGCACGCCCGCCCACGCGGCGAGGCCCACGAAGCCCGCGGCGCCGCCGGTGTCGGTGACCTCGAGGTTCACGCGCTTGCCGCCCTGGCCGTAGATGCCCTCGGCCTTCGCGACCATGAAGCCCTTCACGCCGCTGCGATCGGTGCGCATGTCGGTGCGCGGCATCCCGGCGAACGTATCCGGCAGCAGCGGCTTCAGCTGGTCGAGCTGCACCGGATCCACGCCCTTGCCGGCCGAGAGCGCCGTGCCGAGCGCGCCGAGCGCGGCTTCCATCTGCTTGTTGGGGTCGCCGCTCTTCTGCGCTTCCTCCATGCGCTTGTTCGCCTGCTCCATCTTCCGGTTGAATTCGTCCAGCTTGCCCACCGTGCTGTCCTTGTCGAACACGACCGCCGGGGCATGGTGGCGGCCCATGCCGAACCCCCTGCCGACCCGCCCATGCCGAACCCGCCCACGCCGATCGTGCCGGCCGAAAGGAGGGCTCCGCCCAGCACGCGCACCACGATCGCGACGATGATGCCGACGATCACCACCACCGCCGTGTAGCCGGCGGCCTTCTCCTGCGGCGCGCGCATCACGCCTTGCAGTCCGAGGTACAGCACGTAGATCGCGTAGAACGCGGCCAGCAACACGAGGATGCCCAGGAAAGGAATGATCGTCACGACGCTCGCGACCCACACCGGCGTGTACGAGTAGGCGGCGACCTTCAGGGCCTGCGAGAAGCCCTTCTGCGCGCCGAAATTCCCGGCCAGCGCGTCGATGATGAACGCGAGCACGTACACCATGGCGATCGCCATCCCGAACTGGTAGACCGCGAGGGCGAGGGCCCAGACGAAGCCCACGTGGATGCCGAACATGCCGAGGCCCGCGCCGATGAGGCTCATGCCGATCAGGCCGCAGACCGCGGCGAGGGCCGCCAGCGGGATCACGTATCCGACGATGAGCTGCGAGTCCGGCGTGGTCTCCGCGGCGACGGCCGCCCACTCGGTCTTCGGTGTGACGATGATGTTCTTGGCCCGATCGACGAGTCCCATGTCGTGCTCCCTGAGTCTGGTGAGGTGGGCGCATCTTACTGCAGGAAGAATCCGTAACACAGTGGGCCCGCACTCCGTGCCTACGATGCGCCGCATGCGCATCCTCCCGCCCGTGCTCCTGCTTTGCGCGTGCTCCGGTGGCGGTGGCTCGCCCCCCACCTCGACGCCCGAGCCGCCGGCGGCCGCGTTTCCGGAAATCCGGGTGTCCGGCATCTCGCCGTTCGCGCCGGGGTGCGGCGGCAGCGGCGGCACGTCGTACGTGAACGCGGAAGTCGAGCCCCACCTCGCCGCCGATCCGCGCGACGCCAACCATCTGGTCGCCGCGTGGCAACAGGACCGCTGGTCGAACGGCTCGGCGCGCGGGCTGCTCGCCGCCGCCTCGTTCGACGGCGGCGCCACCTGGACGGCGGCCCCGCTCGCGTTCTCGGCGTGCGCGAGCGGCGGTGCCGGGACCGGAACGGAGTTCCCGCGCGCGACCGACCCGTGGGTCGCGTTCGGCGCGGACGGCACCGTCCATGCGATCGGGCTTTCCACGCGCGGCGCCTCCTTCGCGCCCGGCTCCACCAGCGCGGTGCTCGCCTCGCGCTCGACCGATGGGGGCCGCACCTGGTCCGCGCCCGTCGCGCTGATCCGCGAGACCGAGGCGTTCCTCGACGACAAGGAAACGATCACCACCGATCCGCTCGATGCGCGCTTCGTCTACGCGGTATGGGACCGGGTGGACCCGAAATCGCAGGGACCCGCGTACTTCACGCGCAGCAGCGACGGCGGGGCCACGTGGGAGGCCGCGCGCGCGATCCGCGACCCCGGCGCCGGCCAGCAGACGATCGGCAACCTCGTGCGCGTGCTGCCCGACGGCACGCTGGTGGACCTGTACACGCGCCTCGTGGGCGACGAGAACCACGTCACCGATGCCGCGCTCGAGGTCGTGCGGTCCACCGATCGGGGCGTCACGTGGTCGCCACCGATTCGCGTCGCGGCCGACCAGCCGCTCGGCGCGCGCGATCCGCGCACCGGCCAGCCGATCCGCGACGGCTCGGCGATCGCGCAGATGGCCGTCGCGCCCGACGGCTCGCTCGACGTCGTGTGGCAGGACGGGCGCTTCGGCGGCGTGGGCGACGGCATCGCGCTAGCGCGCTCCACCGATGGCGGTCTCACGTGGTCGGCGCCGGTGCGCGTCAACGCCGATGCATCGACGACGGCGTTCACGCCGCAGGTGCACGTGCGCGCCGACGGCACGATCGGGGTCACGTACTTCACGCTGCCCGCCGGCGCCGCGCAGCCCGGAACGCTGCCAACCGACCATCGGCTCGCGCAATCCACCGACGGCGAGCATTGGACCGAGACCGTGGTGACGGGCCCCTTCGACCTGGCGACGGCGCCGGTCACCAGCGACGGATGGTTCCTCGGCGACTACATGGGGCTCGCGAGCGCCGGGGCGGCGTTCCTGCCGCTCTACACGCGCACCACCGGCTCGCTCGAGGACCGCACGAACGTGTACCTCGCGCGCGTGGCACCCCAGCCGTCGAAGCGCGCGGCCGCATACCGCGCGGCCGCGCTTCCCGCGGGCGAGCGCGGCGCCGATTTCGCGCGCCGCGTCGCCGACAACCTGACTCGAACTCGAGCTTATCGCCGGGAAAGGTAACGCCCTTTCGCGGACGGCCTCCGCATCCCTGGTCAGGCCGTTATCATTTGCGTGTCGCCCGGTTTCATGACCGTGGCCTGGATGCCCGGAGCGATTTGTGCGAGGGCGCGACGGAAGTCCTCACCGGCTTCGATGCCGCGCACGAGAGGGTTGTGCGCGTAGTGCACGGGAATCGCCCGCGAGACGCCCATCCACTGGCACGCGCGAGCGGCGTCCTCCGGCCCCATCGTGAAGGGGCCGTCTCCCACGCACACGATCGCGAGGTTGGGTTGGTACCGCTCACCGAGTGTCTTCATGTCGCCAAAGAGGTCGGTGTCGCCACTCAGGTAGACGCGCATGCCGCCGATATCCAGCATGAACCCGGCGGCGGGAAAGCCGGCAAGGTTCGAGTGGACCGCCGGCACCAGATGCGCGGTCATCGCGCCGTGCTTCGACATTCCGCCGAAGTTCATTCCGGCCCCGCCATTGGCCACCACCTTCGCCGGGTCGAGGTCGGCTTTCTTGAAGTCGGGGACGAGCCCCTTGCGCATGAGATCGCTCTGCCCGGTCGTCTTGACTGGCACTCCGGCATCGACGAGTCCCTTCAGCATCTCGAAATAGTCGCCGATGTGATCGCCGTGGTCGTGCGTGAGCAGCACGAACACCGCCTCCGGGTTCTTGCCGGCGACGTACTGGACGAAGCCCGCCTTGGTGGCGTACTCGGGCGGCTTCGGTACGGAGAATCGGCTCCAGCCCGCGTTGTTCCAGATCCAGGCATCGGAGTACGCGATCTGCTTGTAATCCGGCGTGGCGAGCTCGACAACGCCCCCACCCAGCCAGCGAACGGAGATACGCCCTCCGGTCATGCGTGCGCTACCGGCACCCGCCCCGGTTTGTGACTCGGTGGCGCATCCGCCGAGCGCCAGGGCCCCGCCGAAAGCCATCATGCTGCGCAAGACCGTGCGCCGGCGCAGATCGACCAACTGAGGCTCGCGATATGCGTCTTGTGGACCGTCTGCCTTCTTCATTTGTCTACCTCCTGTGATTGGTTTGTGAGATCCCACCAGCCGCGTATGCATCCTCCGGGAAGGGGTTGGAAGCGGATGCGATAATGGCCTCAATGACCGCCGCCGACAATATCGTCGAGATCGAGGGCCTGCGCTTCGCGTACGGCGCGCGCCCCGTGCTGCGCGGAGTGAGCCTGCGCATCCGGCGCGGGCAGGTCGCGGCGATCCTCGGCACCAGCGGAACCGGCAAGACCACGCTGCTGCAGCTCATGGCGGGCTCGCTGCGGCCGCCGGAAGGTCGCATCTCCGTGTGCGGGCGCAACGTGCCGGACCTGGACCGCCACGCGCTCTACGAATTGCGGCGGCGCATGGGGATGATGTTCCAGAAGGGCGGGCTCTTCAGCGACCTCTCGGTGTTCGAGAACATCGCCTTCCCCATGCGCGAGCACACGACCCTGCCCGAGAGCATGATCCACGACCTCGTCATCATGAAGCTGGACGCGGTCGGGCTGCGGGGCGCGCACCGGTTGATGCCGGGCGAGCTCTCCGGCGGCATGTCGCGCCGAGTCGCGCTCGCCCGCGCCATCGCGCTGGATCCGGAGCTCATCATCTACGACGAGCCGTTCGCGGGCCTGGACCCCATCACGCTCAACGTGATCTGCAACCTCGTGCGCAAGCTCAACGACGCGCTCGGCGCGACCTCGGTCATCGTGACCTACGACGTGCACGAGGCGATCCGCATGGCCGACCACCTCTACCTGCTGAACGACGGCGTGATCGTGGCCGAGGGACCCACGCGCGAGATGGTCGAATCGCGCGATCCCTTCGTGCACCAGTTCCTGCATGCCGAGCCGGACGGCCCCGTGCGCTTCCACTTTCCCGCCCGCCCCCTCGCCACGGACCTGCAACTGGAATGACCGGCCCTCCGGCGCTGTTCGGCCGGCATCGGTTGTAGGGGTCCTGGAGGGGGCGCATAATGCGCGCCTCTCGCGGTCCCGCCCTCCATGGAAAACCCGCAGTCTTCCCCGCCCTGGCCCGACGCCTTCCCGTCCGCGGAAGCGTTCCTGGACGCCTTCGCCTCGCGCGTCGGCGGCCTCGTCAGCTACGTGGACGCCGAGGAGCGCATCCGCTTCGCCTCGGCCGCGCTCGCGGAATGGTTCGGCACGACACCGCGCGCGATGATCGGCCGCACGCTGCGCGAGCTGCATGGCGCCGAGAGCTACGAGCGCATCGGGCCGTGGATGCGCCGCGCGCTCGCCGGCGAGGACGTGCACTACGAGCGCGAGGCCGCGCGCAGCGACGGCAGCACGTTCTGGATCTCCGTGGACCTGCGTCCCCATCGCGATGCGAGCGGCCGCGTCGCCGGCGTCTTCTCGTGCGCGCTCGAGGTGAACGAGCTCAAGCGCACCCACGACGCCCTGGGCCGCGCCCTCGAGGAAATCGCCACCCACATCGAGAACACGCCGCTCGCGGTCGTGGAATGGACCGCGGACCTGCGCGTGAAGCGCTGGTCGCGCCAGGCCGAGGCGATCTTCGGCTGGACGTTCGACGAGGTGCGCGGCCGCTCGTGGCGCGAGTTCAGCCTCGTGCATCCCGATTCGCGCGAGACCGTCGCGGGCCTCGTCGCCGAACTCACCGAAGGCCGCGCCCGGCGCAACCGCATGCTCGCGCGCAACGTGACGCGCGACGGCCGGACCATCTGGTGCGAGTGGTACAGCTCCGCGTTCTGCGACGAGCACGGGCGCACGTTGTCGATCCTGGCCCTCGCCGAGGACGTGACGGCGCGCGTCGAGGCGGAGGAGCAGCTGCAGCAGGCGGCGGTGCACGATGCGCTCACCGGGCTTGCGAACCGCAACTCGCTCGCCGCGCGGCTGGAGCACGCCATCCGGCGCGTGAACCGCACCGGCGAGCGGCTGGCGCTGCTCTTCATCGACCTCGACCGCTTCAAGAAGGTGAACGACACGCTCGGCCACGCGGCGGGCGACGAGGTGCTGCGCCAGAGCGCGGCGCGCATCCGCGCGTGCGTGCGCGACGTCGATTCGGTCGCGCGCCTCGGCGGCGACGAGTTCGTGGTGCTGCTCGAGAACGACGTGAGCCCCGACACGCCGGGCATCATCGGCGAGCGCATCCGCGCCGCGTTCGATTCGCCCTTCGACTGGCACGGCACCGACGTGCGCTGCGGCGCGAGTGTCGGCGTGAGCCTCTATCCCGACCACGCGCTCGACCCGGCGACCCTCCTCGCCTCCGCCGACCAGGCGATGTACCGCGTCAAGAACGCGGGCTGATCGAGCATCCATACGCGCGGCCCCGGCGAGGCGGGCCGGAGTCGATTATTCTTGGCGGCGCCGCTCCGCAATCGACCGAAAGGAAGAACTAATGAGACGCACCCTGGCCGCCGCCCTCGCCCTGCTCGCCGCCGCCCTCGCGCCGGCCGCCCTCGCGCAGCAGGATTACCCGAACCACACCGTCACCATGGTCGTGCCGTTCCCGCCCGGCGGCGTGGCCGACATCACCGCGCGCCCGCTCGCCGACGCGATGAGCCGCATCCTCAAGCAAACGGTGATCGTGGAGAACAAGTCGGGCGCCGGCGGCGGCGTGGGCATGCAGTACGTCGCGCGCGCCCGGCCCGATGGGTACACGGTGCTGCTCGCGCTCTCGTCGATCTCGATCATTCCCGAGGCCGACAAGGTGCTCGGGCGTGACCCGATGTTCCAGTTGAACCAGCTCGTGCCGATCGCGCGCTTCACCGCGGATCCGACGGTGCTCGCGGTGCGCGCCGACAGCCCGTATCACTCCGTCGCGGACCTCATCGCCGCCGCGAAGAAGGCGCCGGGCACGATTCCGTACGGCTCGTCGGGCAATTACGGCACGATGCACGTGCCGATGGAAATGCTTTCCGAAGCGGCGGGCGTGAAGATGCTGCACGTGCCGTTCACGGGCGCGGGCCCGGCGGTCGTGGCGCTCCTCGGCGGCCAGGTGCAGGCGCTGTCCACCGGGCCTTCCACCATCATGGGCCACCTGCGTGCGGGCAAGCTGCGCGTGCTCGCCACCTGGGGCGAAGGCGGCCGCCATCCCGCGCTGCCCGACGTGCCCACGCTGAAGGAGCTGGGCTATGACGCGCAGTTCTCCCAGTGGACCGGCCTTTTCGTGCCGGCCGGCACGCCGGAACCGGTGGTCGCGAAGCTGCGCCAAGCGGCGCGCGCCGCGATCGACGATCCGGTGTTCAAGAACTCGCTCGCCAAGGTCGAGACGCCGATCCAGTACCTCGACCAGCCGCAGTTCCGCACCTTCTGGGACGCGGACGCGAAGAAGCTGGCGGACGTCGTGAAACGCATCGGCAAGGTGGAGTAGCGGCGCGCGCCCCGGAACGGCGCAATCGCCCGTGCGCCGCGTGTGCGATTGCGCATTGCACGCCGCGGCCGCTGCCAGTACCCTCGGGCCATGATCGACCTTCCCACGCTGTGGGCCTTCCTGGCCCTGGCCGACGCCGTGCTGGCCGCGATCGTGGGAGCGGGCCTGCGGGCGCGCCCGAACGACGGGGTCGCCCAGTGGAGCGCCGCGCTCGCAGTGCGGGCGCTCGCACTCATGACCTTCATCACCGGCATCGAGCCGCGCGCCGGAGCGTTCGCCGTGGCCGCCGGGCTCCTGGCGCTTTCCATGACGCTGCAGGCCGCGGCGCTGCTCGCGCTCGACCGCCGGGCGCTTCCCGCCTGGGTGCACACCGCGGTCATCGCCGGGGTCGCCGTTCCGGTCGCGCTCGTCGCCTCGGATGCGGCGTCCGCGATCCTGTTCGGCGGCCTCGTGTTCGGCACCCTCCTCGCGGCGCTCATGCTGCTCGCCTGGCAGGGCGTGCGCCGGCGCCACGGCATCGGGCGCGCGCTGGTCGGCACGTGCTTCGGCGCCGCATCGGCGGTGTTCGTGTCGCGCGGCGTGGCGGCCGCGCTGGCTCCCGACCCGCTGCTCGCCTTCGTCGCGCCGGCCGGCTCGCAGGCCTTCGCGTTCCTCGCCCTGGCGGTCGCGTCGGTGGCAAGCTCCTTCGCGTTCCTCGTGCTGCACAAGGAGCGCGCGGACGCGCAGGCCCTGCGGCTCGCGATGCTCGATCCCACGACCGGCGCGTACAACCGCCGCACGTTCCACGAGATCGCGGAGCGCGAGATGTCGCGCGCGCGCCGCGCCGGGCAGCCGTTGTCGATCATCATGCTCGACATCGATCATTTCCGCGCCGTGAACGACAAGCACGGCCATCGCCGCGGCGACCAGGTGCTGCAGCGGCTCGCCGAGGTGCTGCGCGCCGCGCTGCGCAAGGAAGACATGGTGGTGCGCTACGGCGGCGAGGAATTCCTCGTGTTCCTGCCCGACGTGCCGGGCCCCGGCGCGGTGGTGGTCGCGGGCCGGCTGCGCAAGGCGGTCGCCGCCGAGGAGCTCGACATCGAGGGCACGCGCATCGCCCTCACGGTGAGCGCCGGCGTGGCCGCGCGCCTCGACGAAGGGCCCGAGAGCGTCGACCGGCTCATCGCACGCTCCGAAGAGGCCCTCGCCCTCGCGAAGCAGCGCGGGCGCAACCGCGTGGTGGCGCTCTCCCTCGGCCGCTCCATCGCAGCCTGAGCTCGCCCGAAGCTCGATGCGCCTGCTCTACGTCGCCGACCCGTTGTGCTCGTGGTGCTACGGATTCGGGCCGGAGCTCGCCCAGCTCCTCGAGCGGCATCCGGACGCGCGCCTCGAGCTCGTCATGGGCGGCCTGCGCCCCTACAACACCCAGCCCATGAGTGCGGCGTTCCGGGAGATGTTGCGCGGCCACTGGCGGCATGTGGCCGACGCGAGCGGCCTGCCGTTCTCGGATGCGATCTTCGGCGATCCGGATTTCGTCTACGACACCGAGCCGCCGTGCCGCGCCGTGGTCGCCGCGCGCGGCCTCGACGCTTCGCGCGCCTTCGGCTTCATGAAGGCGGTGCAGTCGGCGTTCTATCGCGACGGGCGCGACGTGACCCGGCCGTCGATCCTCGCCGACATCGCGCAGCAGCACGGATACGATCGCGCGGCATTCCTGGCCCGCTTCGAGTCGCCCGCGGCGCGGGAGGAGACCCGTTCCGATTTCGCGACCGCCCAGTCCCTCGGGGTGTCGGGCTTCCCGACCCTCGCCGTGGGCCACGGGCCGCAGCTCTATCTCGTCGGCTCCGGGTTCGCGACCGCGGACGTGCTCGAGGAGCGGCTCGCCGAAATCGAGCGGCACGTCGCCGCGGAAGCCGGCGCCCCGCCGGTCGGCGTGGCTTGAGCCGGCCGCTCGCGATGCGCGCGCGGCGCGCGCTCGCCGCATTGTTGCTATGGCTGCCCGTCGTTCTTCCCGCTGGCGCGGCGCAGCCCCCCGCTTCCGGCGCCCGCGAGCGTGCCGAAGATTTCGACGCGATGTGGCATGCGATCGACGCGGGCTACGCGTATTTCGCCGCCGGCGGCCGCGCCGCGTGGAGCGAGGCCCGCGCCGCATGGCGCCCGCGCGCCTTGAGGGCGGCCACGCGCCGCGATTTCCTCGGCGCACTGGAAGGCGCGCTCGACACGCTGGGCGACGATCACGTGGCGCTTTCGCAGCGCACGCCCGAGGCGCCGCGCCGCGTGCCCTCCGAGACGGACATCTGGGCACGGTGGAAGGATGGCGCCGCCGTGGTCGAAGCGGTGCGCACCTTCGGCGACGCGGACGTGGCCGGGCTCAAGCCCGGCGACGTGGTGATGCGTGTCCAGGACCGCCCGGTGGACCAGGCGGTGCGCGAGCGCGCGGGCGATGGGGCCGATCCGGAACAGCGCGACCGCGCCCTGCGCGGGCTCCTCGCCGGGCCACGCTTCGGCGTGCTGCGCCTCGAGGTGCGCGACGAGCGCGGGCGGCGCACGCTCGCGATCGAGCGCGCGGCCGCGCGCCCGTCCAACGGCGCGCCGCTCGTTGCGCGCCGCGTGGGTGACGAGCGCGACATCGGGTACGTGCGTCTCAAGAGCGCGGCCGCAGACGAGCGCCTCGTCGAGCACCTGGACGCGGCGCTGGGCTACCTGGCGGATACGCGCGGATTGATCGTCGACCTGCGCGAATCGGCAGGACCCGCCACGCGCTCGGCCACGCGCGCCATCCTGGCGCGGTTCGCGGCCGCCGGGACGCCGTGGCAGATGCGCGAATCGAGGGCGGGCACCCGAACGACCGATACCGTGCCGAACGGACCGCCGCCCTATGGCGCACCGGTCCTGGTGCTCGTGGACCGTTGGACCGAAGGCGAGGCGGAGGCGATCGCCGCGGGATTGCACGAAGCGGCCCATGCGCGGCTGGTCGGGACGCCTTCGGCCGGAATGCGCGGCGACTTGCGAGCGGTAACGCTTTCCCACAGCCGCATCGCGGTGCGCTTTCCCGCCGAACGGGCCCTGCTGCTCGACGGCCGCCCGCGCGAAGCGCTGAGTCCGGAAATACCCGTGGATCTCGCCGCGCCCTCGGGCGGCCCGGGCGACCCGATCCTCTACCAGGCGCTCAAGGCCTTCGAAGCTCCGCGCGCGGCCGCGCGCTAGGCGCGCCGCGCCTTTTCCTGCACGCGCTGGTCGAAACGCTCGAGGTTCACCACGACCCGCTCGTGCGTGCCCTCGCCGATCAGCTCGCGCTCGTCTTCCGCGCGCACGCGGAAGTAGATCGTGCGCCCCTCGACGCGGATCACTTCCGCCGTGGCGCGCACGCGCATGCCCACGGGCGTGGCGGCGACGTGCGTGATGTCGAGGTGAGTGCCCAGGCTTTGGTGGAACTCCGGCAGCGATTGCTCGACCGCGGCCAGCGCGGCCGCCTCGATCAGGTTGATCATGACCGGCGTGGCGAGGACGCGGATGCGTCCGCTGCCTATGCGCGGCGCGGTGTGCTGCTCGCCGACGACCAGCTCGGCGGTGCCGGTGAGGCCGGCGGGCAGGTCGAGTGTGAGGGCCATGGCCGCCATTATCGGGGCAATCGAACGCGGCAGGACAAATCCTTCGACCTCTGCTGTGCCTCCGCTATGATGGCCCCATGGCCGGCCATACCGTCACCCTCCCCACGGCCCGCCTCGCGCGCGACGCGAACGGCACCGCGTTCTGTCCCGAATTCGACGACGTCTATCACTCGCGCCATGGCGGGCTTGCGCAGGCGCGCCACGTCTTCCTCGCGGGCAACGGGCTTCCCGGGCGCTGGGGCGGGCGCGAGAGCTTCGTCGTGGTCGAGACGGGCTTCGGCATCGGGCTCAATTTCCTCGCCACCTGGGACGCGTGGAGGGCCGATGGCGAGCGCTCGCGGCGCCTGCACTTCGTCTCCGTCGAGAGCCGGCCCTTCCCGCGCGACGAGCTCGCCGCCGCGCTCGCTTCCTTCACCGAGCTGGAGCCGCTCGCGCGCGCCCTGCTTGCCGTATGGCCGCCCCCGATCGCGGGATTCCACCGCCTGCATTTCGACGCCGGCCGCGTGATCCTCACGCTGCTGCTGGGCGACGGGGCCGAGATGCTGCCCCAGCTCGTGGGCCATGCCGACGCGTTCTACCTCGACGGCTTCGCGCCGGCGCGCAATCCCGGGCTCTGGACGCCGGAGGTGGTCCGCGAGCTGGCGCGGCTGGCGCGCGGCGGCGCCACGCTCGCCACGTGGACGGTGGCGAGCGGCGTGCGCAACGCGCTGGCCGATGCCGGATTCCGCATCGACAAGCGCGCGGGCTTCGCCGCGAAGCGCGAGATGCTCGCCGGCGTGCGCGAGCAGCGCTCGGCGCAACCTCCCGCGACATCGGCGCGCCACGCCATCGTGGTCGGCGCGGGACTGGCGGGCACGCTGTGCGCCGAGCGGCTTGCGGCGCGCGAGTGGGACGTGGAGCTCGTCGAGGCGCGCACCGAGCGCGAGCCGCCCGCCGCCGGGCTGGTGCGCCCGATCGCGAACCTGCGCGACGCCTTGAACGCGCGCCTGTCGCGCGCCGCCTTCCTGTATTCGCTCCAGCACTTCCGCGCGCTCCAGCACGACGGCTATCACCTGGTCTGGAACCGCTGCGGCGTGCTGCAGCTCGCCGCGGACGACGACGAGGCCGCGCGCTTCGAGGCCATCGCCCGCGCGCAGGAGTATCCCCCCGAGCTGCTCGAGTTCGTGGACGCCGCCCGCGCGCGGGAGATCGCGGGCCGCGAGGTGCGCGGCGCGGGGTGGTGGTTTCCGGGCGGCGCGATCCTTTCACCCATGAGCTTCGGCGTCGCGAGCTTCGCGCGCGCCGGCCCGCGGGTACGCCGCCACTCCGGAACCGCGGTGGATCGCCTCGAGCGCGAAGGCGCGAGCTGGCGCGCCCTCGACGCCGGCGGACGCGTGCTCGCCGAAGCTCCGGTCGTGGTGCTCGCCAACGCGATCGATGCGGCGCGCCTGCTTCCCGAGGCGCGGCTGCGCCTGTCCCGCGTGCGTGGCCAGCTCACGTACCTGCCGCCCGCCCCCGCGCGCAAGCTGGACGTCGTCGTGAGTGGCAGCGGTTACGTCGCGCCCCTCTTCGACGGCGGCCACGCGGTCGGCGCCACCTACCAGCACGGCGACGACGACGCCTCGGTGCGGGCCGCCGACCATCGCGAGAACCTGGCGCGCGCCGAGTCGATGCTTCCCGGGTTCACCGCCGGCGTGCATCCCATGGCGCTCGAGGGCTGGACCGGGTTCCGCACCACCGTGCCGGACCGGCTGCCGATCGCGGGCGTGACCGCCGTGGAGGGCGTGCACACCCTCACCGGGCTGGGTTCGCGCGGCCTGCTCTGGGGACCGCTGGGGGCCGAGCTTCTCGCCAGTGCGCTCGCGGACGAGCCCCTGCCGTTGCCGCGCGACCTGGCCGGCGCCATCTCGCCGCGCCGCTTCCTGTCCTGACATGCGGCCCGACTTCACCTCGCTCGCGCTCTTCATCCGCGTCGCGGAAGCGAAGAGCATCACCAAGGCGGCCACCGCCTCCCACATCGCGCTCGCCGCGGCGAGCCGGCGCATCGCGCAGCTCGAGGACCAGTTCGGCGTCACCCTCCTGCACCGGACCGCGCGCGGCGTGGAGCTCACGCCCGCCGGCGAGGCGCTGCTCTTCCACGCGCGCCAGATGATGGAGCAGGTGGACCAGATGCGCGCCGAGATCTCCGACTACACCATGGGCGCCAAGGGCGTGGTCCGCATGCAGGCCAACGCCTCGGCGCTCGCGCAGTACCTGCCCGAGGACCTGGCCGCCTTCGCCGCCCGCCATCCCGCGATCAAGGTGGCGCTGGGCGAGGAGCGCAGCTCCGCGATCGTGGCCGCGCTGCTGGCCGGCACCACCGACGTGGGCATCGTCATGGAGGGCGCCGAGGGCGCGGACGCGCTCCAGCTCCTCGACTACCGCGCCGACACCCTGGTCGCGGTCGTGCCGTTGAAGCACCTGGTCCGCGCCAGGAGCCTCGCCTTCGACAAGCTCCTGGACCACGACTTCGTCGGCCTGGAGAGCAACACCGTCATCTCCCGCCTCTGCGCCCACCAGGCCACGCTCGCCGGCAAGCCGCTGCGGCTGCGCGTGCAGGTGAAGAGCTTCGACGTAGTGGCGCGCATGATCCAGGCCGGGCTCGGGATCGGCGTCCTGCCCGAGGCCGCGGTGCGGACCTATGCCCGCTCCATGGGGCTGCGCGCGATCCGCCTTACCGACGCCTGGGCCACCCGCAAGATGTACGTGGCGGTCCGGCAGTACGCCCTCCTGCCCGCCGCCGCCCGGCAGCTCGTCGACTTCCTCGTGTCCCTCCCCCGCCTGACACCCTTCGCATTCCGCGAAGGCTCGCTTGCCGACATGCCAATTCTCCGAGGGGTGACGGGGATGGTCTGATGCGGTCCAAGAAGCACCTTTCCCCTTGAGCCAACCAGGAGAAACGGCATGACCCGCGACATCGAATTGCAGCGCATGAAGAAGGACTGGGCCGAGAACCCCCGCTGGAAGGGCATCAAGCGTGGCTACACCCCCGAGGACGTCTACCGCCTGCGCGGCAGCGTGCAGGTCGAGCACACCCTCGCCCGCCGCGGCGCCGAGAAGCTCTGGCGCCTCATGCAGAGAGCGCGCGTTCGTGAACTCCCTGGGCGCGATGACCGGCAACCAGGCGATGCAGCAGGTCCGCGCCGGCGTCCCGGCGATCTACCTCTCGGGCTGGCAGGTCGCGGCCGACGCGAACGACAGCCTCGCCATGTATCCCGACCAGTCGCTCTACGCCACGACGAGCGTGCCGACGGTCGTGAAGCGCATCAACGCGGCGCTCCAGCGCTGCGACCAGATCGACCACGCCGAGGGCAAGCACGACATCGACTGGTTCGCGCCCATCGTCGCCGACGCCGAGGCCGGCTTCGGCGGCGTGCTGAACGCCTTCGAGCTGATGAAGTCGATGATCGAGGCGGGCGCGGCGGGCGTGCACTTCGAGGACCAGCTCGCCAGCGTGAAGAAGTGCGGCCACATGGGCGGCAAGGTGCTCGTGCCGACGCAGGAAGCGGTGCAGAAGCTCGTCGCCGCGCGGCTCGCCGCCGACGTGATGGGCGTGCCGACGATCGTGCTCGCGCGCACCGACGCCGAGGCCGCGGACCTCGTCACCTCCGACGTCGACGAGAACGACAAGCCGTTCCTCACCGGCGAACGCACGGCGGAAGGCTTCTACCGCACGCGCAAGGGCTTCGACCAGGCGCTCGCGCGCGGCATCGCCTACGCCGAGTACGCCGACCTCGTCTGGTGCGAGACCGGCACGCCGGACCTCGAGTTCGCGCGCCGTTTCGCCGAGGGTGTGCGCGCGAAGTACCCGGACAGGATGCTCGCCTACAACTGCTCGCCGTCGTTCAACTGGAAGAAGAACCTCGACGACGCGACGATCGCGAAGTTCCAGCGCGAGCTGGGCGCGATGGGCTACAAGTTCCAGTTCATCACGCTCGCCGGCTTCCACGCCCTCAACTACGGCATGTTCGACCTCGCGTACGGCTACGCGCGCGAGAACATGACGGCGTTCGTCGAGCTGCAGCAGGCCGAATTCGCCGCGGCGCAGAAGCGGCTTCACCGCGGTCAAGCACCAGCGCGAGGTGGGCACCGGCTACTTCGACGAGGTGACCCAGGTGATCCAGGCGGGCAAGTCGTCGACCACGGCGCTCGCGGGATCGACCGAGGACGAGCAGTTCTTCGTCAATGCGACGCCTATCGAGGAGGCCCGGCAACGGCAATCCGCCGCGGCCGATTGACCTTTGGCGTCGTCCCCGTGTCGACGGGGACCCACTTTGGAGGCGCATCAATGAAACGCGACAACTTCACGATCCCGGGCATCCAGCTGCCGCCCGAGCAGCCGAACCTGTTCGACCGCATCCTCACGCCGCCCGCCATCGGCTTCGTCGCGCACCTGCACCGCAAGTTCGAGATGCGGCGCCGCGAGCTCATGGCCGAGCGCGCGGCGCGCCAGGCGCGCCTCGACGCAGGGGAAACGTTCGGGTTCCTTCCCGAGACGCGCCCCATCCGCGACGCGCAGTGGACCATCGCGCCGATCCCCGCCGACCTGCAGGACCGGCGCGTGGAAATCACCGGGCCCAGCCGACCGCAAGATGGTCATCAACGCGCTCAACTCGGGCGCCAGCACCTTCATGGCGGACTTCGAGGATTCCCTCACGCCGACGCTGGGAGAACCTGCTCCACGGCCAGATCAACCTGCGCCAGGCGATCGACCGCACGATCGGCTTCAAGAGCGCCGAGGGCAAGACGCTACCAGCTGAACGAGAAGACCGCGACCCTCATCGTGCGCCCGCGCGGCTGGCACCTGCTCGAGCGCCACATGCTCGTGGATGGCGACCCGGTCGCGGGCGCGCTCTTCGACTTCGGCCTCTACTTCTTCCACAACGCCGAGAAGCTCGTGGCCAACGGCAGCGGCCCGTACTTCTACCTGCCGAAGATCGAGAGCCACCTCGAGGCGCGCCTCTGGAACGAGGTCTTCAACGAGGCCGAAGCGCGCATGCACCTTCCGCGCGGCACGATCAAGGCCACGGTGCTGATCGAGACGCTGCCCGCCGCGTTCGAGATGGACGAGATCCTGTACGAGCTGCGCGACCACTCGGCGGGCCTCAACTGCGGGCGCTGGGACTACATCTTCTCGTGCATCAAGAAGCTGCGCCGGCACGACTTCGTGTTCGCCGACCGCGCGTTGGTGACGATGACGAGCCCGTTCCTGCGCGCGTACTGCCAGCTCCTGGTGAAGACCTGCCACCGCCGCAACGCCCACGCGATGGGCGGCATGGCGGCGCAGATCCCGATCAAGGGCGACGCGGCGGCCAACGAGGCGGCGATGGCGAAGGTGATCGCCGACAAGGAGCGCGAGGCCAACGACGGCTTCGACGGCACCTGGGTCGCGCATCCCGGCCTGGTCACCGTGGCGAAGCAGGTCTTCGACCGCATCATGCCGCAGCCGAACCAGATCGAGCGCAAGCGCGAGGACGTGTGCGTGAAGGCGGCGAACCTGCTGGAATTCGCGCCGCAGTCGCCCATCACCGAGCAGGGCCTGCGCACCAACATCAACGTGAGCCTGCAGTACATCGGCTCGTGGCTGGGCGGCCAGGGCTGCGTTCCCATCAACCACCTGATGGAGGACGCGGCGACCGCGGAGATCTCGCGCTCGCAGATCTGGCAATGGATCCGCAACAAGCGCGGCGAGCTCGCCGACGGCCGCAAGGTGACCCTGGAGCTCTTCCGCACGCTTCTCGCCGAAGAGCTGCGCAAGGTCTCCGCGATGCCCGGTTCCTTCGGCATGAAGTACGACGAGGCGGCGTGGCTGCTCGACCGGCTGGTGGCGAGCGAGGAGTTCATCGACTTCCTCACCGAGCCGGCGTACGAGATGGTGGCGGGATTGCCGGTGTCCTCGGCGCAGGCGATCGCCGCCTGAGCGAATAGCGAGGAGGAGAACGAGAAGCCCCGGGGAGGCATCCCCGGGGCTTTTTTCTCTCTGTGCTTTGCGGAGGCGGCCGTGATAGTGTCAGCCCGGACGCTGGGGAGGTGAGGGAGTCCCGGCCGACAAAGCCACAACATCCGGGCATCATGGTCACGACCTTCCTGGGCAGGCCCCGCTCGATCGTTGCACTCGCGGCGGTGGCACTGTTCGCGGCGATCGGCCTCGCGCACGCGCAGACGGGCGTCACCGGCGCCGGCCAGCCGTTCAGCAACTACCAGCCTTCGCTGTCGGTGACGCAGGCCGTCGTGGCCACCGGCATCTACCCGACCTCGGGTGGCAGCGGCGCGGCGAGCGGCGGCATGCTGGGCTTCATCTATCCGTTCGCCGGCAACTTCGCGCCGCCCGGAAGCTCCACCGCCCAGGCGCAGACCCTCGCGATCGCGTCGAACGCGGCGCTGTTCAGTCTGCTGGGCATCAACTTCGGGGGTAATGGAACCACCGTCTTCAACCTTCCCGACCTCGCGGACCGGGCCGCGATGGGAACCGGGCAGGGCGCCGGGCTCACCAGCCGGACGCTCGGCGCCAGCGTGGGAAGCGCCACCACGACATTGCTCACGAGCCAGCTTCCCTCGCACACCCATTCGTGGCCGGGCGGCGGATCCACGGGCGCGACCGGCGGCGGCCTGTCGTTCGACAACGTGCAGCCCTCGCTGCCGTTGACCCGCGTGATCGCCACCAATGCGGCGTTTCCTTCGCCCGGCAGCGGAGGCGGAAGCGCGGCGTTCCTCGGTCAAGTCGCGACCTTCGCGGGCAATTTCACGCCCGACGGCTGGACGCCCGCCGACGGACGGCTGCTCCCGATCGCGGCCAACGCGGCGCTGTTCTCCGTCATCGGCACCCGCTACGGCGGCGACGGCGTCACCACCTTCGCGCTGCCGGACCTGCGCGGCCGGATCTCCGTCGGCGCCGACGCGACCCATCCGCTCGGCACCCAGTTCGGCGAGGAGTCGACGACGCTTACGACCGCGAACATGGCCGCGCACGACCACGCAATCCCGGGCGGGGGCGTAACCGGCAGCACGGGCTCGGGAACGCCCGTCGGCAACGAGCAGCCTTCTCTCGCGCTGAACTACCTCATCGCGACGCAGGGCCTGTACCCGACCGGCAGCGGCTTCGACCCGTCTGCTCCGCTCCTCGGCCAGGTCGCGGAGTTCGCGAGCAACTACGAGCCGAGCGGGTGGGCATTCGCGAACGGCCAGCTGCTGCCGATCGCGGCGAACGCGGCGCTGTTCTCGATCCTGGGCACCACCTACGGCGGCGACGGCGTGACCACGTTCGCGCTGCCGGACCTGCGCGGGCGCACGCTGGTCGGCACGAGCGTGATCAATCCCGTCGGCACCGTGACGGGCGCCGCGTCCACCACCCTCACCGTGGCCAACCTCGCCCTGCACAGCCACAGCCTTCCGTTGGTGCCCGCGATCACCAGCGCCACGTACGACGCGGCCACGGGTGCGCTCGTGGTGACCGGTACCGACTTCGTGGCGAACGCGTCGGGCCTCGACATCGACGCCACGAAATTCACGCTGACCGGCGAGGGAGGTGCCACCTACACGCTCACCGGCACGCCAAGCGTGGAGATTTCCTCCGCTACCGCGTTCACGCTCGCGCTGTCGGCCGCCGACAAGGCGGCGGTGAACCAGATCATGAACAAGAACGGAACCGCCTCCGCTGGGGGGGCCGTATACAACCTGGCGGCGGCCGAGGACTGGGACACGGGGGCCGACCCGGCGCTCACGATCGCGGATCTCTCGGGCAACGGCATCACGGTGAGCAGCGTGCCCGCGCCGGCGATCGCCGTCGCGAACTATGACGCCGTCACGGGCACTCTCGTGGTGACCGGATCCGGATTCCTCCAGCTGGCCGGCGCTTCCAACGATATCGTCGCGAGCAAGTTCACCCTGACCGGCGAGGGCAGCGCGACATACACGCTGACCGATACGCCGAACGCCGACATCACCTCGGGCACGGCGTTCACCCTGATCCTTTCCGCCACCGACAAGGCCGCGACGAATCTCATCCTCAACAAGAACGGAATCGCGTCGAGCGGCGGCACCGTCTACAACCTCGCGGCCAACGAGGACTGGGCGGCCGGCGCCGACGCCGCGGTCGTGGTCGCCGACCTGACCGGCAACAGCATCACCGTTTCCGGCACCACTCCCATGACCTTCACGGTCACGCCGAGCGCGAGCGCCGGCGGAACCATCGCTCCCGCCACGCCGCAGTCCGTCGTGTCCGGCGGCACGACGACCTTCACCGTGACGCCGAATCCCGGCTACTTGGCAAACGTCGGCGGGACGTGCGGCGGAACCCTCGTCGGCAACACGTACACCACCACCGCCATCGTCGCGAACTGCACGGTCGTGGCGACTTTCGTGACGTACACCCCAGCCGTCGTCGTGACGCCCAGCGCGGGCGCCGGCGGGTCCATCGCCCCTTCGACACCGGTGATCATCACCTACGGCGCGACGGTCACCTTCACCATCACACCGAGCCCCAACTTCTCGGCAGCCGTCGGCGGCACGTGCGGCGGCACGCTGGTGGGCAACACCTACACGACCAACCCCGTCACCGCCTCTTGCACCGTATCGGCGAGCTTCAGCGCGACGCCGTCGACCACGTATACCGGCCTGTCGGCCACCGGCAACGGCACGATCATTGCGTCGTTCACCGGCGGCGGCGCGAGCTGCGGATTCTCGGGCGCCGCGTTCATCCCGGTGTACGGCGCGCCGCGCTCGCCGCCCGCGGGTAGCGCTCCGGCCGGCATGACCTTTCCGGACGGCCTCTTCGACTTCGCCACCAGCGGCTGCACGCCCGGCGCGACGCTCGCCTTCACGATCACCTATCCGCAGCCGCTGCCGCCGGGCACGGCCTATTGGAAGTACGGGCCCACGCCGAGCGACGCATCGCCCCATTGGTACGCGCTGCCCGCCGTGGTGACAGGGAACACCGTGACCTTCAGCATCACCGACGGCGCCATGGGCGACGACGACCTCGCCGCGAACGGCGCGATCGTGGACCAGGGCGGCCCCGGCGTGCCGGGCGCGCCGGCGGCTGCCGCGGTCCCCACGCTCTCCGAATGGGCGCTGATGTTGCTGGCGGCGTTGCTGCCGCTTTCCGCGATGGTGTCGCGCGGCACCTCGCGGGCTTCAGTCCGGCGAAGATAGCCAGCGCCTGATCTGCTCGTACACCGGCCTGCGATCGAGCAGGTCGAGGTGGCCCATTCCGTAGGCGATCCAGCGGCGCGATTCCGGAATGGGCAGGCTCAGCGCCGCGTCCGCATGCTGCCCGAGCGCGCTGCGCACGGGCACGAGCCCGTCGCCTAGCAGCGGCACCCTCGGATCGCGCGGCCGTTTCGCGATCGAGGCGGCGATGGCGAAGCACTGCACGCCTTCGGGAAGCGGCACGGCGACGCGTTCGTCCTTCGGTGCGCCCGAAGCGGTCGCGATGCCGCCAATCCTCGTCGAGCAGGCTGCCGAAGCGCAGGTCGGTGATGCCGGCGCTGCGGATCTTGCCGAGGCGGGCGAGCGCGACCGTGTAGGGGCTGGAGTCCAGGACGATGTTCACCCAGTTGCCGCCGCGCTCCAGCGGGACGCCATGGTGCGGCGTGCCGAGGAAGACCATCTTGCGAAGCCGCCGGGTCCACTCGTGCCCCGCCGCGTGGCCGTAGTGCCATGCGCTGCGCGATACCAGCCCGCCCATGCTGTGGCCGATGATGTTCAGGTCGACCACGGGCACCTGCCACGCCTTCACCAGTTGCTCGACCAGCCCGGCGAACGCCCGTCCGTTGGTGGAGACGTGGAGCCCGCTGTTGTAGTGGAGGTATACGGGCGTGAAAGGCGCGGCGAAGGCGGGATCGTCGGCCAACGCCGCTCCGTGGTCGTGGCCATTGCGGCGCCATTGCAGGTCGCTGCGGCACAGCCCGTGCACGAGCAGGAGGATGTTGCCGTGGGGCCGCGGGATGGCCTTGGCGAGGGCCTGCCCGTGAGCTCGAGCGGCTGTCCATCCCGGCGAAATCGCATGGGAATCGCCAGCGGGTTCGCGGTGGCCGCGAGATGGTCGCCCAGCACGCCGTTCAGCGCGGCGATGCAGCGCCTCGCGCACGGCCGAGGACGGCTCCTCGTCCAGGAGCGGAGCGAGCCGCCCGAGAACGACATCGATCCCGCCCCCGACGAGGCGCGTCACTCCGCGGATGCTGCGGTAGACCAGGCCCGAGATGCCGGCGGCTTGCTCCATGGGCCCGCCCGGAACGCCCGGGATGCGGGAAATGTTCCGGTGCATGGTCTCGACCACGCGGGTCAAGCCAATGACGCCGTCGACGGCGAGGCGGCTGTAGCCGTGAAGATCCGAGCCGCGAACGTGCTGGAGCTTTGCGTGTCATGGCGCCTTCGTCGACGGATCCGTCCTCCGACATTGGCACAGGAACGCGCGAACGAGTTGGCTGAAATCAACCGCCCGAGCCGTCGTTGGCGATTCGTCGCGGGAATCGGTCGATGACACCCATCCGGCCCGGTTGAAATAGGGCGATTTCCGCCCTATTTCTCCGGTAGCCTTCCGGAAGCGGGCCGGGATCGCGGGCTCCGTCTTTCTCCCCGTCCCCCTGTAAAATGAGATCCGGCTCTCACCTCCTTCGGCGCCCGGCCTCCGGGTCCGTCCTTTCAAAACCTCGATGAACGACCTCACCGCCGGCGCCACCGGCCAAGCCGCCGCATTGAACGACGCATCCGGCGAGACCATCCGCATCCGCGGCGCGCGGCAGAACAACCTCAAGAACCTCGACGTGGACATCCCCACGGGCGAGCTGGTGGTCGTGACGGGGCCTTCGGGATCGGGCAAGTCGTCCCTCGTCTTCGACACGCTCTACGCCGAGGGGCAACGCCGCTACGTCGAGACGTTCTCGCCCTACGCGCGGCAGTTCCTCGACCGGATGGACAAGCCACAGGTCGACTCGATCGAGGGCATCCCGCCGGCCATCGCCATCGACCAGACCAACCCGGTGCGCACCTCGCGCTCGACGGTCGGGACGATGACCGAGATCAACGATCATTTGAAGTTGCTCTTCGCGCGCACCGGCCGCCTCTTCTGCCGCCGCTGCGCGCAGCCGGTGCGGCGCGACACGCCGGAGACGATTTTCGCGGAGTTGGGCGAGCGCGCGCAGGCCGCGGGCGACCCGCGCCTGGTGATCGCGTTCCCCATCGACGTGCCCGCCAACTTCACCGAGGAAGAGGTCACCAAGCTCCTCCAGGGCCAGGGCTACACGCGCATCCACCGCCGCGCGGGGCAACGGCTCGAGGTGGTGCAGGACCGCATCCGCATGTCGGGCGCCGAGAAGGCGCGGGTCGTGGAAGCGATCGAGGCGGCGCTGCGGGTGGGGAATGGGCGCGTGAACGTGTTCGTGGGCGAAGAAGGCGACCAGGCGTGGCGCTTCTCCACCGACCTGCATTGCGCCCACTGCGACATCCACTACTCCGACCCCACGCCGGCGCGCTTCTCGTTCAACTCGCCCATCGGCGCGTGCGACACCTGCCGCGGCTTCGGGCGCGTCATCGGCGTGGACTACGGGCTGGTGATCCCCGACGAATCGAAGACGCTGCGCGGCGGCGCGATCAAGATCTTCCAGACGAAGAGCTACGACGAGTGCCAGGACGACCTCGAGAAGTTCGCGCCGAAGCGCGGCATCCCGCTCGACACGCCGTGGCGCGGCCTCACCGCGGCGCAGAAGCGCTGGGTGATCGGCGGCGACGACGAGTGGGTGAGCTGGAGGAAGTCGGGCAAGACGCACTGGTACGGCGTGCAGCGCTTCTTCGACTGGCTCGAGACCAAGGCGTACAAGATGCACATCCGCGTGCTGCTGTCGCGGTATCGCGCCTACACGCCCTGCACCGCGTGCGACGGCGCGCGCCTCAAGCCCGAGTCGCTGCTGTGGCGCGTAGGCACGAAGGCCGACGCGGACGCCGCGCTCGCGCCCGAGGCGCGCTACCTGCCGAAAAGCACCGACTGGACGCGCGAGCAGCTCGAGGCGCTGCCCGGCCTCTCGATCCACGACGTGATGCTGCTGCCGATGGACCGGGTCGCCGACTTCTTCGCCCGCTTGACGCTTGCCCGCGCCGCTCGACGAAGCCACGGAGCTGCTGCTGGCCGAGATCCGCTCGCGCCTCGGGCTACCTGCGCGAAGTGGGCCTCGGCTACCTCACGCTCGACCGCCAGTCGCGCACGCTCTCCGGCGGCGAGGTGCAGCGCATCAACCTCACCACCGCGCTGGGCACCTCGCTGGTGAACACGCTCTTCGTGCTCGACGAGCCGTCGATCGGCCTGCACCCGCGCGACATGGGCCGGGTGATCGGGGTGATGAAGCGGCTGCGCGACGCGGGCAACTCGCTCGTCGTCGTCGAGCACGACCCGCAGATCATGCTCGAGGCGGACAAGCTGCTCGACATGGGACCGGGGCCCGGCGAGCACGGCGGGCGAATCGTCTTCTTCGGCCCGCCCGAGGCGCTCAAGCGCGCGAGCACGCTCACCGCCGAATACCTCTCGGGACGGCGCCGCGCCGACGCCCGGCCGCCCGACGTCGAAGTGCGCCGCGCCGGCATGGAGCTGCCCAACGACCTCGCGCGCGATCCGCTGCACGGCACCGTATGCCTCGGCGTGCGCGGCGCGCGGGAGCACAACCTCAAGACCGTCGACGTCGACTTCCCGCTGAACCGGCTCGTGTGCGTCACGGGCGTTTCCGGCTCGGGCAAATCGACGCTCATCCAGGACGTGCTGCATCCGGCGCTTCTCAAGCACCTCGGCAAGCCCACCGAGACGCCGGGCGCGTTCCGCGAGCTCGTGAACGCCGAGCGCGTGAACGACGTCGTGTTCGTCGACCAGTCGCCCATCGGCCGCACGACGCGGTCGAATCCCGCGAGCTACGTGGGCGCGTTCGACGCGATCCGCGAGCTCTTCGCCGCGGCGCCCGATTCGAAGGCGCGCGCCTACACCGCCGGCACCTTCAGCTTCAACTCCGGCAACGGCCGCTGCCCCACGTGCAGCGGCAACGGCTTCGAGCACGTCGAGATGCAATTCCTCTCCGACGTGTACCTGCGCTGCCCCGACTGCAACGGCACGCGCTATCGCGAGGAAGTGCTCGAGGTGAAGGTGGACGGCCGCAGCATCGCGGAGGTCCTCGAGCTCACCATCGAGGAAGCGGTGCAGGTCTTCCCCGGGGACTCCGAGATGGTTCGGCGCCTGCAACCGCTGGTGGACGTCGGCCTCGACTACCTGCGGCTCGGGCAACCGGTGCCGACGCTTTCCGGCGGTGAGGCGCAGCGTCTCAAGCTCGCGGGCCATCTCGCGGAAGCGGCGGGGCGGTCGATATCCTCCTTGCCCCGCCGTCCCCGCGAAGGCGGGGACCCACACGCCACGCGCGTCTTCCTCTTCGACGAGCCCACCACCGGCCTGCACTTCGACGACGTGGCGAAGCTCCTCGCGTCGTTCCGCAAGCTCATCGCCGCGGGCCACTCGCTCATCGTGATCGAGCACAACCTCGACGTGATCCGCGCCTCCGACTGGATCGTGGACCTGGGTCCCGAGGGCGGCGACGCGGGCGGCGAGGTCGTGGCCGTCGGCACGCCGAAACAGGTGATGGCGAACGCGAAGTCGCACACCGGCCGCGCCCTCGGGGAGTACGCGAAGGCCCTGACACCCTCACCCCGGCCTTCTCCCGGGGGAGAGGGTGAAGATCTGCGCGAAGCGCAGCCGCGAATTCCGTATCGACCGGCCAAGAGCATCCAGGTCCGCCACGCGCGCGAGCACAACCTCAAGGGCATCGACGTCGAGATCCCGCGCGACAAGTTCACCGTCATCACCGGCGTCTCGGGCTCGGGGAAGTCCACGCTCGCCTTCGACATCCTCTTTGCCGAGGGACAGCGCCGCTACCTCGAGTCGCTGAACGCCTACGCGCGCCAGTTCGTGCAGCCCGCGTCGAAGCCCGACGTGGATGCGATCTTCGGCATCCCGCCCACGGTCGCGATCGAGCAGCGCACGAGCCGCGGAGGCTCCAAGAGCACGGTGGCCACGCAGACCGAGATCCACCATTTCCTGCGCCTGCTCTTCGTGAAGCTGGGCACGCAGTACTGCCCGGATTGCGACGTGCCCATCGAGCCGCAGAGCGTCGATGCGATCGTCGCGCGCCTCATGAAGGAGCAACGCGGCAAGACCATCGCCGTGCTGGCGCCGCTCGTCACCAATCGCAAGGGCTTCTATACCGACCTCGCGAAATGGGCGCTGGCCAAGGCCGTCTCGCACCTGCGCGTGGACGGCGAGTACATGCCGACCCGGGGCTGGCCGCGCCTCGACCGCTTCCGCGAGCACACGATCGAGCTCCCGGTCGCCGAAGTGGACGTGAAGCCCGAGAACGAGAGGCGCCTGCGCGAGGCGGTGGAAGCCGCGCTCGAGCTGGGCAAGGGCGTGCTGCACGTCTGCTGCGGCGGCTGGGGCGAGCGCGAGACGCAGATCTATTCGGTGAAGCGCGCGTGCCCCTCGTGCGGCCGCAGCTTCCCGGAGCTCGATCCGCGCCTCTTCTCGTACAACTCGAAGCACGGCTGGTGCCCCGCCTGCTACGGCACGGGGCTCCAGATCGAGCAGGTCGAGTGGGACGACGAGCGCGCCAAGACCGGCACCGAGGACCACGTCCTCGATTCGTGGGTGGAGTGGCTGGAGCTCGACGAGCCGTGCCCGGAGTGCGCGGGCAAGCGCCTCAACAAGGAAGCGCTCGCCGTGCGCTTCCGCGACCAGTCCATCGCCGACATGAGCGCGCAGCCGATTTCCGCCGCGCACAAGTTCTTCGAGAAGCTCTCGGTGGCGGGCCGCGAGCGCGAGATCGCGCGCGACATCCTCGCCGAGCTCGCCTCGCGCCTGGGTTTCCTCGAGCAGGTCGGGCTCGGGTATCTCTCGCTCGATCGCGGGGCGCCGACGCTCTCGGGCGGCGAGGCGCAGCGCATCCGCCTGGCGGCGCAATTGGGCTCCAACCTGCGCGGCGTCTGCTACATCCTCGACGAGCCCACCATCGGGCTGCACCCGCGCGACAACCAGATCCTGCTGGACACGCTCGCGCGGCTGAATGCGAAGGGCAACACGCTGGTCGTGGTCGAGCACGACGAGGACACCATCCGCCGCGCCGAGCACGTGATCGACCTCGGCCCCGGCGCCGGGCGCCTCGGCGGACGCATCGTGGCCGAGGGCACCGCGGAAGAGCTGGAGGCGAATCCCGATTCGCTCACGGGCCGCTTCCTGCGCGAGCCGCTGCGCCATCCGGTGCAGCCGCGCCGCCCGGTCGCGAAATCCACGCCCGCGATAGAGATACTCGGTGCGTCGCTCCACAACCTGCACGACATGGACGTGCGGTTCCCGTTGGGCCGCCTGTCCGTGGTCACGGGCGTTTCGGGCTCCGGAAAATCCACGCTCGCGCGCGACGTGCTGCACGAGAACCTGCAGCGGCTCGTCGCCGCGGAACGGGATCGCAAGCCCGTGAAGGGATTTTCCGGCTGCAGGTCCATCAAGGGCTGGCATGCGTTGACCCGCGTGCTCGAGGTGGACCAGACGCCCATCGGCAAGACGCCGCGCTCGTGCCCCGCGACCTACGTCGGCTTCTTCGACAACATCCGCAAGCTCTTCGCGGACACGCAGGAGGCACGCATCCGCGGCTACACCGCGAGCCGTTTCTCGTTCAACACCGCGGGCGGCCGCTGCGACGGCTGCGAAGGCCAGGGCGTGAAGACCATCGAGATGAGCTTCCTGCCCGACGTGAAGGTGGCCTGCGAGGTGTGCGGGGGCGCCCGCTTCAACGCCGAGACGCTCGCCGTGAAGATGCGCGGCAAGAGCGTCGGCGAGGTGCTCGCCATGAGCGTGGACGAGGCGGTGGATTTCTTCGCCCACCATCCGTCGATCCACCACTGCCTGCGCCTGCTGCAGGACGTGGGCCTGGGCTACCTCACGCTCGGGCAGCAGAGCCCCACGCTCTCGGGCGGCGAGGCGCAACGCATCAAGCTGGTGACGGAACTGGCCAAAGTGCGGGGGGACCGTCACGGAGTTTCCGCGCGACAGCGGGCGCGGAAAACCGGGACTGTCCCCAATCCCGGGCCTCAAACCCTCTACGTCCTCGACGAGCCGACGGTGGGACTGCACATGGCCGACGTCGAGAAGCTGATCCGCGTGCTCCATCGCCTCGTGGACGCCGGCAACACGGTGGTCCTCATCGAGCACAACCTCGACGTGATCGCCGAGGCCGACTGGATCGTGGACCTCGGGCCGGAAGGCGGGGACGCGGGCGGGCGCGTCGTGCTCGCGGCGCCGCCGGAGGATTTCCTCCGCGCGGCGGCGAAGACGCACACCGCCCGGGCGCTGCGCGAATTCATGGTGGGCCACGGAAGGTAGCGGGGCGCATCCGGCCATGCGCGCGCTGGTCCTCGGATGCCTCGTGCTGTGCGCTTGCGCCTCGTCGCCGCGGGAGGACGCCGCCGTCCAGCCCGCGCGCGCTGCCCGCGCGCCCTCGATTCCCATCGAGGTGCGGCGTCCCGACGGCGCCGGGCCCTTCCCCGCGGTGGTCATGCTGCACGATTGCAGCGGCCTCGGGCCGCGCTCGAGCGGCGCGCCGGCGCGCTGGGCGAGCGTGCTCGCGCGCGAGGGCTACGTCGTCCTCATTCCCGACAGCTTCTCCACGCGCGGCCATCCGAACGGCGTCTGCGTCGATCCGTCACCGAGCCGCTTCGAGGTCGGCCCCTACGCCCGCGTCGCCGATGCCTACGAGGCGCTCGCCTACGCGCGCACGCTGCCCTACGTCGACGGCGCGCGCGTGGGCCTGATGGGCGGGTCGCACGGCGGATCCACGACGCTCGCGACGATGGTCGAGCCGCTGCTGGGCCACGATGGCAGGCGGATGCCGGGCTTCGCCGCGGCCGTCGCCCTCTATCCGGGCTGCGGCGCGGCCTTCGGCGAATGGCACCCGCCGGGCGCCGGCGTCTACAAGCCGCTCGCGCCGCTGCTGATCCTCGTGGGCGGCAAGGACGACTGGACGCCCGCGGAGCCGTGCCGCCGGCTCGCCGGGCGCTCCCGTGATGCCGGTTTCCCGGTCACGCTGAAGATCTATCCGGGCGCGCACCACGCGTTCGACAGCGCCGCGCCGGTTCGCTACCTCGCGTCACGCATGAATGCGAACGCTCCGGGCGGACGCGGCGCAACCACGGGCGGCAATCCCGAAGCGTGGGCCGACAGCATCCGCGAGGTGCTCGCCTTCTTCGCCCGGCACCTGCGCGACGCACCGCGCTAGAATCCGTCGATGCACACGATCGCGGCCCGGTTCACCACCTCCTGCCTCGCGGCGCTGCTCGCGCTCGCTTGCTCCGCAGCGCTGGCCCAGCCGGGGCAGGAGAAGGTCCTGCGCTACGCCTTCGAGATCGCGGAAACCAGCTTCGACCCGCAACAGATCAGCGACGTGTACTCGAACATCGTGAACCAGGGCATGTTCGAGTCGCCGCTCACCTACGATTACCTCGCGCGGCCGCTCAAGCTCAGCACGCAGACCGCGGAGGCGCTGCCGGAGGTCACGGACGGCGGCCGCACGTACACGATCCGCATCCGTCCCGGCATCTACTTCGCCGACGATCCGGCGTTCGACGGCAGGAAGCGCGAGCTCGTGGCCGCCGACTACGTGTACGCCATGAAGCGCGTCCTCGACCCGAAGGTGCGCGCCTCGCAGCTCGCCGAGATCGAGCCCTACGTCCTGGGCGCCGAGGAGGCGGCCAGCAGGGCGCGCAGGGAAAACCACTTCGACTACGACGCGCCGATCGAGGGCCTCAAGGTGCTCGACCGCTACACGTTCCAGGTACGGCTCAAGCAACCGCTCTACGTCTTCGTCTACAACTTCGCCGACTGCCGCATCAGCTGCGCGGTCGCGCGCGAAGTGGCGGAGCGCTATGGCGACGACATCGGTTCCCATCCGGTCGGCACGGGCCCCTGGAAGCTCACCTTCTGGAAACGGTCCTCGAAGATGGTCTTCGAGCGCAACCCGAACTATCGGGAGGAGCGTTTCGAGGCGGAGCCCAGCCCCGACGACGCGCGTGGCCAGGAAATCCTGGCCGAGCTCGGCGGCCGGCGCATCCCGATGATCGACCGCGTGGAGATCTCCATCATCGAGGAGACGCAGCCGCGGTGGCTCTCGTTCCTCAACGGCGAGATGGACCTCCTGTGGCTCGTGCCCGAGGAGTTCTCCTACCAGGCGTTCCCCAACAACCGGCTCGCGCCGAATCTCGCGAAGCGCGGCATCCGCATGGAGCAGAAGCCGACGCTCGACCTGACGTTCGCCTATTTCAACATGGACGATCCGGTGGTCGGCGGATACACGCCCGAGAAGGTCGCGCTGCGCCGCGCGATCGCCCTTTCGTACAAGGTCGAGGACGAGATCGCCATCGTGCGCAAGGGGCAGGCGATACCCGCCGAGACCCCGTACGCCCCGGGAGTCGCCGGCTACGACCCCGACTTCCATACCACGGCGAACGAGTACGACATTCCGAAGGCGAAGGCGCTGCTCGACATGTACGGGTATCTCGACCGGGACCACGACGGCTACCGCGAAATGCCGGACGGCAGCCCGCTCATCGTGCACATGTATTCGTCGCCGACCGCGATCGACCAGCAGTACGACGAGCTCTGGAAGCGCAGCCTCGACGACATCGGCGTGCGCCTGGAGATCGTCAAGGGGAAATGGCCGGATCTGCTGAAGGCGGCGCGCCTTGGCAAGCTCCAGGTGTGGCGGCTCGGGGAAACGGCTTCCGCGCCCGACGCGGACACGTGGCTGACTTCGCTCTACGGGCCGAATACCGAGCAGAACTTCGCGCGCTTCAAGCTCGCGGCCTACGACCGCCTCTACGAGAAGGGGCGCACGATGCCCGACAGCCCGGAACGCACGCGGATCTACCAGCAGATGGCCAAGCTCGTCGTCTCCTACGTGCCGTGGAGGATCAACGTGCACCGCATCCGCACGTCGATGTGGTACCCGCAGCTGGTCGGCTTCGCGCGCTCGCCGCTGCTCACCTTCAACTTCTGGAAGTTCGTCGACATCGACCTCGCGCAATCGCGCGTCGCCTCGCGCTAGCGGGCGCGGTCATTCGCCCGTGGCCACCGCCGCGGTGGGCAACCGGTAGTCCTTGAACTGCTGCCGCAGCGTGAGCTTGGAGAGCTTGCCCGTGGCGGTGTGCGGGAGCTGCTCCACGAACACCACGTCGTCCGGCATCCACCATTTCGCGATCTTGCCCTCGTAATAGCGCAGCAGCGCCTCGCGCGTCACGTCGGCGCCCGCCTTCTTCACCACGACCAGCAGTGGCCGCTCGTCCCACTTGGGATGGCGCACGCCGATCACGGCCGCCTCCATCACGCCCGGGAAGCCCATGGCGATGTTCTCCAGGTCGATGGAGCTGATCCACTCGCCGCCCGACTTGATCACGTCCTTGGAGCGGTCGGTGATCTGCAGGTAGCCGTCGGGATCGATGGTGCCGACGTCGCCGGTCGGAAACCACCCGTCGCGCAGCGGATCGCCGCCCTCGCCGCGGAAATACTCGCGCAGGATCCACGGCCCCTTCACGAGCAAGTCCCCGAACGCCTTGCCGTCGCGCGGCAGCTCGTTGCCGTCGCCGTCCACGATCTTCATGTCCACGCCGTAGACCGGGCGGCCCTGCTTCAAGGCGAGCTGGAAGCGCTCCTCCGGCGAAAGCGCGAGGTGCTTCTCCTTCGGCGCGTTGATGGTGCCGATCGGGCTCATCTCGGTCATGCCCCAGCCGTGCTGCACTGTCACCCCGAATTCGTCGGCCAGCGTGCGCATCATCGCCGGCGGGCAGGCGGCGCCGCCGATCACGGTCTTCTCGAGCGTCGAGAACCGGAGGTTGTTCTGCTTCATGTAGTTGATGATCCCGAGCCACACGGTGGGCACGCCCGAGGAGCGGTTCACCTTCTCCTTCTCGAAGAGCTCGTAGAGGCTCGCGCCGTCCAGCCCCGGGCCGGGAAAGACCAGCTTCGCGCCCACCAGCGGCGCGGCGTACGGGATGCCCCAGGCGTTGACGTGGAACATCGGCACGATCGGCAGCACGACGCTCGCCGCGGAATAATCTGGCGCGTCCGGGAGCGAGATGGCGTAGGCGTGCAGGATCGTCGAGCGGTGGCTGAAGAGCACGCCCTTGGGATTGCCCGTGGTCCCGGAGGTATAGCAGAGGCCCGCCGCGGTGTTCTCGTCGAACGTGGGCCAGTCGAACGCGTCGCTCTGCGCCGCGAGCAGGTCCTCGTAGCAGAGCAGGTTCGGGATCTGCACCGCCGGCATGTGCGCCCGGTCCGTCATCGCGATCCAGGCCTTCACGCCCTTGCACGCCGGCGCCAGCTTGTCCACGAGGGGCGCGAACGTGAGGTCGAAGCAGACGCACGCGTCCTCGGCGTGGTTCACGATGTAGCCGATCTGCTCCGGAAAGAGCCGGGGATTGATGGTGTGGATCACCGACCCCATGCCCGAGGCGGCGTAGTAGAGCTCGAAGTGCCGGTAGCCGTTCCAGGCGAGGGTGCCGACCCGGTCGCCGGGCCCCACCCCCAGGCCGCGCAGCGCGTTGGCCAGGCGCCGGGTGCGGGCGTGGGCGTCCCGGTAGGTGTAGCGGTGGATGCCGGCCTCGCAGGTGCGCGAGACGATCTCCGTGTCCCCGTGGTAGCGCTCGGCGTGGCGCAGCAGCGAGGAAACCAGGAGCGGTTCGTTCATCATCAGGCCTAGCATCAGGTCCTCCGCTTGTCAGGGGCACTGCGCGCCGTTAGGATCGCCCTTCCACACGAGCCCGGGAACCCTCCCGGGCCCCGAAAACTACACGAGGAGGCCCCAATGCGCGAGATTCTCCATCGTATCGGGAAGTTCGGCCTGATGTTGGCCGCGGTGCTGGCGGCCCTTCCGGCCCTGGCGGACACCCTGAAGATCGGCTACATCGACCCGCTGTCGGGGGGTGCGGCGAGCGCGGGGCTCAACGCCCAGAAGCACATGGTCTTCTTCATCGACCGGATCAACGCCGCCGGAGGGCTCAACGGGCAGAAGCTCGAGCTCCTCTCGTACGACAACAAGGTGAACCCGCAGGAATCGCTCATCATGCTGAAGAAGGCGATCGACGAGGGCGCCCGCATCGTCATGCAGGGCAACGGCAGCGCGGTGGCCCTGGCCATCACCGACGCGGTGCTCAAGAACAACGAGCGCAACCCGGGCAAGGAAGTGCTCTTCTTCAACTACGCCGCCATCGACCCGGCGCTCACCAACGAAAAGTGCAACTTCTGGCACTTCCGCTTCGACGCCGACGTCGACATGAAGATGTCCGCCTTCGGCGACGTGATCGCCAAGGACAAGGACATCCACAAGGTCTACCTCATCAACCAGGACTACTCGTTCGGCAAGGCGGTCGCCGTGGCGGCCCACCGCATCCTCGCCGCCAAGCGCCCGGACGTGCAGATCGTGGGCGACGAGCTGCACCCGCTGCAGAAGGTGCAGGATTTCTCGCCCTACGTCGCCAAGATCAAGGCCTCGGGCGCCGACACCGTGATCACCGGCAACTGGAGCAACGACATGCTGCTGCTCTTCAAGGCCGGCAAGGACGCGGGGCTCAAGGTGAACTGGTACACCTACTACGGCGGCGGGCTGGGTTCGGTGCCGGCGATCGGCAAGGACGGCGTGGGCTACCTGAAGCAGGTGACCGAGCACCACAAGAACGTGCTGCCGACGCTGCTGCCCGAGGAGGCGGCGTTCCACAAGCGCTTCACCGACAAGTCCGACGAGATGTACTACTGGCGCATCCGCAACATGTTCCACATGCTGGAGGCCGCGGCGAAGAAGGCGAAGTCCAACGACCCGGTGAAGCTCGCGAAGGCGCTCGAGGGCCTGAAGATGGACACGCCGCTGGGCCCCTCGGAGATGCGCGCCGACAACCACCAGTACCTGCAGCCGCTCTTCGTCTCGACGCTCTCGGACAAGGTGAAGTACGACGTGGAGCACAGCGGCCTGGGCTTCAAGACCGACGAGAAGATCGCGGCGGCCGACACGGCGATGCCCACCACCTGCAAGATGACGCGGCCGTAGCATCCAACGCCGCTGCGCCGCCCGGGAGCTAGCCCGTGCGCGAGATCGTCGTCTTCTCGCTCCTCAACGGGGCGGTGTACGGGCTGCTGCTGTTCATGCTGTCCTCCGGGCTCACGCTCATCTTCAGCATGATGGGCGTGCTCAACTTCGCCCACGCGAGCGTGTTCATGCTGGGCGCCTACTTCTCGTGGCAGATCTCGCGCTGGATCGGGTTCTGGCCGGCGCTCGTGGTGGCCCCCCTGGTCTGCGGCCTCGTCGGCGCCGGCGATCGAGCGCTACGGCCTGCGCCGCGTGCATCGCCAGGGGCACGTCGCGGAGATCCTCTTCACCTTCGGCCTCGCGTACGTGATCGGCGAGCTGGTGATCATGGGGTGGGGGCGCAACCCCATCGAGAACCGGGTGCCCGCCTCCATCGACTTCGCGGCGTTCCACCTGTTCGGGACGAGCTATCCCTTCTACAAGGTGGTGATGACCGCGATCTCGATCGGCATGTTCACGTTCCTCTACCTCGCGTTCAAGCGCACGCGCGTGGGCCTCGTGATCCAGGCCGCGCTCACCCATCCGCAGATGGTGGGCGCCCTGGGCCACGACGTGCCGCGCCTCTTCGTGCTGGTGTTCGGGATCGGCAGCGCGCTCGCGGGCCTCGCGGGCGTGATCGGCGGGTTCGCGCTGCTCACCGAGCCCAACATGGCGGCGAACCTCGGGCCGATCGTGTTCGTGGTGATCGTCGTGGGCGGGCTCGGCTCGATCCCGGGCGCCTTCGTGGCCTCGATGCTGATCGGCATCGTCCAGACCTTCGCGGTGGCGGTGGACTACTCGCTGCTGGACCTGTTCCGCGCGCTGGGCGTGTCCGTGTCCGCCGCCTCCATGCTGCGCGAGGTCTACGCGGTGAAGCTCTCCCAGGCCGCGCCCATGATCCCGTACCTGCTGCTCGTCCTCATGCTCATCGTGCGCCCGCGCGGGCTCATGGGCACGCGCGAGACATGACCGCGCGCAACGCCGCCCGGCTGGTGGATCGCGGCCGCGGCGCTGCTGGTGGTCCTTCCCTGGATTCCGGGGCTGCAGCACGATTTCGGCCGGTCCCTGCTCTCGCAGATGGGCATCGCGGCGATCTTCGCGCTCTCGTACAACCTGCTGCTCGGCCAGACGGGGCTGCTGTCGTTCGGCCACGCCGTCTACTTCGGCCTGGGCGGCTATGCCGCCGTCCACCTCATGCGCGCGGTCAATGCGGGGCTGCCGATTCCCATGCCGCTCGTGCCGCTCGCGGGCGCCCTCGCGGGGCTGGGCTTCGGCATCGTGTTCGGCGCGCTCACCACGCGCCGCGCGGGCACCATGTTCGCCCTCATCTCGCTCGGCGTGGGCGAGCTGGTGCACGCGGCCTCCCTCATGCTGCCATCGTTCTTCGGCGGCGAGGAAGGCGTCACCGCGAGCCGTACCAAGGCGCCGCACCTCCTCGGCCTCGACTTCGGCTCGCAGCTCCAGGTGTACTACGTGATCGCCGCGTGGCTCTTCATCGCGGCGCTCGTCATCTCCGCGTTCATGCGCACGCCCGTCGGGCGCCTGTGCAACGCGGTGCGCGACAATCCCGAGCGCGTGGAATTCATCGGCTACAACCCGCAGCGCGTGCGCTTCATCGCGTTCTGCGTCGCGGCGGCGTTCGCGGGGCTCGCCGGCGGCCTGCACGCGATCAACTACGAGATCGTGGCCGCGGAGGCCGTCGGCGCCACGCGCTCCGGCGCCGTGCTGCTGATGGTCTACATCGGGGGCGTGCACCACTTCATCGGCGCGATCCTGGGCGCGGTGGCGATCACGTGGCTGGAGGTGAGCCTCAGCGACTACACGACCGCGTGGATGCTCTACCTCGGCCTGCTCTTCATGGGCATCGTGGCGTTCGTTCCGGGAGGGCTGGCGGGACTGGTGATGATCCACCTGAGCGCGCTGCGCACGCGCGCCATCGCCCCCATCCTGCGTTCCTATCTCGCCGCCCTGCCGTTCGCGGTCGTGGCCTCCCTGGGCGCCGTGACCCTGATCGAGATCGCGTACCGCCGCTCCACGCAGCCCGAGGCGGGATCGCTCATGAAGCTCTTCTGGATCCCGATGGACACCGCGAAGCCGTGGCCCTGGGTCGCCGCCGCGCTGTCGATGGTGGCGGGCGCCGTGGCGCTGCGTCGGCTCTGGCCGCGCGTTTCCGCGGCGTGGCAGCTCGCCGGCGAGGAGATCCACGCCCGTGGCTGAGCCGGCGCACGTTGCCGCCGCCGCGCCGCCCGCGCTCGAGCTCACGGACGTGCGCAAGAGCTTCGGCGCGACGCCGATCATCCGCGGCGTCTCGCTCGCGATCCCGCGCGGCGAGCGCCACGCGATCATCGGCCCCAACGGCGCGGGCAAGTCCACGCTCTTCAACCTGGTGAGCGGCCGCCTCGCGCCCACCAGCGGCTCCATCCGGCTCGACGGGCGCGAGATCGCGGGCCAGCGCGCCTACCGCATCGCCCGGCGCGGGCTGGCGCGCAGCTTCCAGGTGACCAACATCTTCCCGCGGCTCACGGTCCACGAGAACCTGCGCTGCAGCGTGCTGTGGTCCCTGGGCTACCGCTACGATTTCGTGCGCCGCTGCGAGCGGCTGCGCGACGCCAACGAGAAAGCCGACCGCGTGCTCGAGCAGATCCGGCTGACCGCGCGCCGCGACACGCCCGCCGGCGTGCTCACCTACGCGGAGCAGCGCGCGCTCGAGATCGGCATCACGATCGCGGGCGACGCGAAGGTGATCCTGCTGGACGAGCCAACCGCCGGCATGAGCCGCCACGAGACCGAGAACGCCGTGGCGCTGATCCGCTCGGTCACCGAGGGACGCACGCTCGTGATGGTGGAGCACGACATGGGCGTGGTCTTCGGGCTGGCCGACCGCATCTCGGTGCTCGTGTACGGCGAGATCGTCGCGACCGACGTTCCGACGCGCATCCGCGAGAACGAGGCGGTGCGCGCGGCGTACCTGGGGACGGCGCGATGCTTGAGGTCGAGGACCTGCACGCCTACTACGGCAAGAGCCACATCCTGCAAGGCGTGAGCTTCAACGTGCGGCCCGGAGAGATCGTGAGCCTGCTCGGGCGCAACGGCGCGGGCCGCTCCACCACCATCAAGACGATCATGGGCGAGGTGCGCCCGGTGGGCGCGATCCGCTTCAAGGGCGCGCGCATCGACGGCCTGAAGCCCCACGAGATCGCCCGCCGCGGGCTGGGATACGTGCCGGAGAACCGCGACATCTTCCCGACCCTCACCGTGCGCGAGAACCTGCTCCTCGGCCAGAAGTCGTCGCGATGCCGATGGCCGCTGGACCATGGAGCGGATGTTCGAGCTCTTTCCCATCCTGCGCGAGCGCGCCGACGCGCCCGGCGGCGTGCTCTCGGGCGGCGAGCAGCAGATGCTCACGATCTGCCGTACCCTGATGGGTGACGCCGGACCTCATCATGGTGGACGAGCCCACGGAGGGCCTGGCGCCGAAGCTCGTGGCGCTGGTGCGCGAGCTGCTCGAGAAGATCGCCGCGACGGGCGTCGCGATCCTGCTGATCGAGCAGAAGCTCACCATCGCGCTCGAACATCTCCCATCGCCTGTACGTGATGGGCCACGGGCGCATCGTGTTCGAGGGCACGCCGCAGGAGCTGCGAGCCCACGACGAGGTGCGCAGGGAATGGCTGGAGGTATGAGGAGCGTCGAGATGAGCGATGCCCTACATGGTGCACGGCGCGAGTCGCCGTGATCACCCTCGACAATCCCGCCGGTGAACGGCCTGGGCCACGCCCTGCGCACCGCGATCGCTCGCCGGCATCGACGCGGCCCGGTCCGACGCGCGCGTGAAGGCGATCGTGCTCATCGGCGCGGGCAAGCTCTTCTCGGGCGGCGCCGACATCCGCGAGTTCAACACGCCGAAGGCGACTCGCCGAGCCCACGCTGCACACGCTGATCCGCGCCGTCGAATCGAGCGCGAAGCCCGTGATCGCCGCGATCGGCGGCACGTGCATGGGCGGCGGGCTGGAGCTCTCGCTCGCGTGCCACTACCGCGTGGCCGCGCCCGACGCGCAGCTGGCGCTGCCCGAGGTGAAGATCGGGCTCCTGCCCGGCGCGGGCGGCACGCAGCGCCTGCCGCGCGCGGTGGGCGTGGAGACGGCGCTCAACATGATCGTCTCGGGCGCGACGGTGCCCGCGCTGCAGCTCAAGGACACCGCGCTCTTCGACCGCGATGGTCGAGGGCGACTTGCTCGAGGCCGCGCTCGCTTCGCCGCGCAGGTCGCGCGACCGGCGGCCGCTCGCCGCTCATGCGCGAGCGCAACGCCGACCCAACCGGACGCCGAGGCCTTCTTCCAGTTCGCGCGCAACACCGTGGGCGCGATCGTCCAGCCACTATCCCGCGCCGCTCAAGTGCATCGACGCCGTCGCGGCCTCCGTGACGAAGCCTTTCGAGGAGGGGCTGCGCTACGAGCGCGAGCTCTTCCTGCAGCTCATCCAGTCGCCCGAATCGCGCGCGCTGCGCCACGCCTTCTTCGGCGAGCGCGCCGCTTCGCAAGATCCCCGACGTGCCCTCCGACACGCCCACGCGCAAGATCGAGTCGGTGGCCGTCATCGGCGCCGGCACCATGGGCGGCGGCATCGCGATGAACTTCCTCAACGCGGGCGTTCCGGTGACGCTGCTGGAGACGAAGCAGGAGGCGCTCGACCGCGGGCTCGCCACGATCCGCAAGAACTACGAGAGCACGCGTCAAGCGCGGCAAGCTCACGCGCCGAGAAGCTCGAGCAGCGCATGAAGCTGCTCAAGCCCACGCTCTCCTACGACGACGTGAAGAACGCGGACCTCGTGATCGAGGCGGTGTTCGAGGAGATGGGCGTGAAGGAAACGGTGTTCCGCAAGCTCGACGAGGTGGCGAAGCCGGGCGCGATCCTCGCCACCAACACGTCCACGCTCGACGTGAACCGGATCGCCGCGGTCACGAAGCGGCCCGCAGGACGTGGTCGGCATGCACTTCTTCAGCCCGGCCAACGTGATGAAGCTGCTCGAGGTGGTGCGCGGGCGCGAAGACCGCGAAGGACGTGCTCGCCACGGTGATGCAGGTCGCCAAGAAGATCCGGAAGACCGCGGTCGTCTCGGGCGTGTGCGACGGCTTCATCGGCAACCGCATGGTCGAGCAGTACCTGCGCCAGGCGCTCTTCCTGCTGGAGGAAGGCGCCTCGCCGCGAGCAGGTGGACCGGGCGATGGAGAGAGTTCGGCATGGCGATGGGGCCGTTCCGCATGAGCGACCTCGCCGGCAACGACATCGGCTGGGCGATCCGCAAGCGCCGCTACCAGGAGAAGCCGGACGTCGTCTATTCGCGCATCGCCGACCGCCTGTGCGAGCTGGGCCGCTTCGGCCAGAAGACCGGCGCGGGCTGGTACCGCTACGAGGCGGGAAGGCGCGACGCGCATCCCCGATCCCGCCGTGGACGAGATGATCGCCGCGTACCGCAAGGAAAAGGGCCTCACGCCGCGCAGGATCGACGACGCGGAGATCGTCGAGCGCTGCGTCTACGCGCTGGTGAACGAGGGCGCGCGCATCCTCGAGGAAGGCATCGCCTCGCGCGCCTCCGACATCGACATGGTCTACCTCACCGGCTACGGCTTCCCGATGCATCGCGGCGGGCCCGATGCTCTACGCCGACATGGTGGGCCCGTACAACGTGGTGCGCAGCATGCGGCGCTTCGCCGCGAACGCGCACGGCGATCCGTCGTTCTGGAAGCCCGCGCCGCTGCTCGCGAAGCTCGCCGCGGAAGGCAAGGACTTCAATCGAATCGGAGACGACATGACTGACGCCGTCATCGTTTCCACCGCCCGCACCGGCCTCGCGAAGTCCTGGCGCGGCGCGCTTCAACATGACCCACGGCGCCACGATCGGCGGCCACGCGGTCCACCATGCCATCGAGCGCGCCCGCATCGACCCGGCGAGCGTCGAGGACGTGCTCATGGGCTGCGCGCTGCCCGAAGGCGCCACCGGCGGCAACATCGCGCGCCAGATCGCGCTGCGCGCGGGCTGCCCGGTCACGGTTCCGGGCGCGACCGTGAACCGTTTCTGCTCCTCGGGATTGCAGACCATCGCCATGGCGGCGCAGCGCGTCATCGCGGGCGAGGGCGAGGTCTTCGTCGCCGGCGGCGTCGAATCGATCTCGTGCGTGCAGAACGAGTCGAACCAGCACATGCGGCACGAGGCGTGGCTCGCGGAGCACAAGCCCGAGCTCTACTGGTCGATGCTGCAGACCGCGGAGACCGTGTCGAAGCGCTACGGCATCGCGCGCGACAAGCAGGACGAGTACGGCGCCCGCAGCCAGCAGCGCGCGGCCGCGGCCGCCGCGGCCGGGAAATTCACCGACGAGATCGTGCCGATGAAGGTGACGCATGGGGGTCGCGGACAAGGACTCGGGGCGCCTCTTCACGAAGGAGGTCACGCTCTCCACCGACGAAGGCATCCGTGCCGACACGACGTACGAAGGCGTTTCCAAGATCCGTCCGGCGATGCCCGGCGGCGTCATCGCGGCGGGCAATGCGAGCCAGTTCTCCGACGGCGCGTCGGCGTGCGTGGTGATGAGCGATCGCGCGGCGGCGAAGACCGGCGCGAAGCCCCTCGGCATCTTCCGCGGCTTCGCGGTCGCGGGGTGCGAACCCGACGAGATGGGGATCGGCCCCGCGTTCGCGGTGCCGAAGCTGCTGGCGCGCACCGGCGTGAAGGTCGAGGACATCGGGCTCTGGGAGCTCAACGAAGCCTTCGCCGTGCAGGTGATCTACTGCCGCGACCGGCTCGGCATCCCCGACGACCGCCTCAACGTGAATGGCGGGGCGATCGCGGTTGGGCACCCCTACGGCGTCTCCGGCGCGCGGCTCACCGGCCACGCCCTGATCGAGGGCAAGCGGCGCGGGGCGAAATATGTCGTCGTCACCATGTGCATCGGTGGCGGGATGGGCGCCGCCGGGTTGTTCGAAGTCGCCTGACCTCGCGGAGGAGGACCCCATGAAGATCGCCACGACGTTCGCATGGGCGCTCGCGCTCGTATCGTCGCAGCAGGTATGCGCGCAATCCGTCGCGAACGAGCCGACAGTCTCGGCCGACGCCGCGCTGGAAGCCGCCACGGCCGCGCTCGCGCATTGCCGCAAGGAAGGCCAGAAGGTGAGCGTGACCGTCGTCGACGCCTCCGGGCGCATCAAGGCCTCGGTGCGCGACGACGGCGCCGCGCCGCACAGCGCCGAGCACAGCTTCCGCAAGGCGTACACCGCGCTCACGTTCCGCATGCCGTCGGCCGACTACGGCAAGCGCGCGGCGCAGGCGAAGGGTGTCGCGATCGGCCCGCAGCTCCTGCCGGGCATCACGACCGCCGCGGGCGGCGTGCCGATCAAGGCAGGATCGGCGACCGTGGGCGCGATCGGCGTCTCGGGAACGCCTTCGAGCGCGGGCGGCGGCGAGGGCGACGCGAAATGCGCCGCCGCGGGCCTCGAGCGCATCGCCGCGGGCCTCGCCGCGAAGTGACGGAGCCGTCCGCTTGCCGGTCCACGACCTGAACCACTACAACCTGCGCGCGTCGCGCGAGATGCTCGACCGCCTGCGCGACTGGTACCGCGACACGCTCGGGCTGCAGCCGGGCGAGCGCCCGCCGTTCAACAACTTCGGCTACTGGCTCTGCGCGGATGGCCGTCCGATCCTGCACCTGAGCGAGGCCGCACCCGGCGAGACGCATCCGGCTCCAGGCAGCGGAACCTTCGACCACGTCGCCTTCGCCTGCACGGGCATCGCGGCGATGCGCGCGCGGCTCGATGCGCTGGGCATCGCGTACCGCAGCGCCGACGTCCCGCTGACCCGCCAGCGCCAGCTCTTCCTGAAGGATCCCGCCGGGAACGGCGTCGAGCTGAACTTCTCCCTGGCGGACGACGCGACCTGAAGATGCCGCGATGAAGGACCCGGCGTTCCACGGCGTCTTCCCGTACCTCGTCTCGCCCATCGACGCCGGCGGCGAGGTGAAGGCGGACGTGCTCGCGCGCCTCTGCGAGAACCTCATCGCGGCCGGCGTGCACGGCCTCACGCCCCTCGGATCCACGGGCGAATTCGCGTATCTCTCGTGGGCGCAGCGCCGGCGCATCGTCGAGGTCGTGGTGGCCGCGGCGAAGGGCCGCGTGCCGGTCGTGGCGGGCGTGGCCTCGACCACCATCGCGGATGCGGTGGCGCAGGCGCGCGAGTTCGAGCGCCTGGGATGCAGCGGCATCCTCGCGATCCTCGAAGCGTACTTTCCGCTCACCGACGATGGGGTGTTCGAATATTTCCGCTCGATCGCGCAATCGGTGTCGGTTCCGATCGTGCTCTACACCAACCCCACCTTCCAACGCTCCGACCTGAGCCTCGCGGTGATCGAGAAGCTGAGCCACGTCCCCAACATCCGCTACATCAAGGACGCGTCGTCGAATACCGGGCGGCTCCTGTCCATCATCGACCGGGTGCAGGGACGCCTGCAGGTGTTCGCGGCCTCCGCGCACATTCCCGCGTGCGTGATGCTGATCGGCGGCGTGGGCTGGATGGCGGGGCCGGCGTGCGTGGCGCCGCGTCCGAGCGTCGAGCTCTACGAGCTCTGCCGCCGCAACGACTGGAGCGGCGCGATGAAGCTGCAGCGCTCCCTGTGGCGGCTCAACCAGGCGTTCGCGAAGTACAATCTGGCCGCATGCATCAAGGGCGGGCTGGAGCTGCAGGGCTATCCCGTCGGCGCTCCGCTGCCGCCCCAGGCGCCGCTGTCGCCGGAAGGCGTCGAGGAAGTGAAGCGCGCGCTCGCCGCGAGCGGCGCGCTCTAGCGAAAAACCCGCAATCCCCAGGAGGAGCCAATGTCCAGCGTCGGCTATCACGAGCCCATCGAGGAACTGTCCGTCGAAACGCGCGACATGCACAGGGCGATAGTCTCCCTGATGGAGGAGCTGGAAGCCATCGATTGGTACAACCAGCGCGCCGACGCATGCCAGGACCCCGAGCTGAAGGCGATCCTCGAGCACAACCGGGACGAGGAGAAGGAGCACGCATCCATGGTGCTGGAGTGGATTCGGCGCAAGGACCCCAAGTTTTCCAGCGAGCTCAAGGACTACCTGTTCACGAAGAAGTCCCTGTCACACGATTGAGGAGAAGAGCCATGGCAAACAAGATGACCGACCAGTACCTGGCCAACAACAAGCAGTACGCGAGCGGGCAGGCGACGCACAAGCCCGGTTACCCCGGAAAGCAGCCGATCAACCCCGCCAAGCACGTGGCGGTCGTCGCCTGCATGGACGCGCGGCTCGACGTGGAGGACCTGCTGGGCCTGCAGACGGGGGATGCGCACATCATCCGCAACGCCGGGGGCGTGGTGACCGACGATGCCATCCGCTGCCTCATCATCTCGCACCACCTGCTCAACACCAACGAGATCATCCTGATCCACCACACGCGCTGCGGCATGCTCGCTTTCACGGACGACCTGCTCAAGGCCGGCCTCGAGGGCGACCCGGCGGCGGAGAAGCTGCTGGGGCAGGCGACGTCGCGTGCCTTCATGAGCTGCAAGAAGTGCGCGTCGACGCCCTCCCAGTTCCACGCGTTCCGCGGCCCGATCGAGCCGCTCGACGCCGCGCGCAGCCCGAAGCAGACGGAGCGCCTCCAGTGGGACGTGCGGCGGGGAATGTCCGCGATCCTGAACCACCCCTGGATCCCGACCAGCGGGCCGGACGCGGTCACCGTGCGCGGATTCATCTACGACGTGGACACCGGGAAGCTGGAGGAAGTGAGCTATCCGGGGCCCATGGGATCCATCGGCTGAGACGCGGCCGTGCATCGTCACGAAGCGCGCATCACCTGGACGCGCGGCGACGCGAAGTTCTCGGACAACCGCTACAGCCGCGGCCACGAATGGTCGTTCGATGGCGGTTCGGCAGGCGTAGAATCGCGCTTCGGCCCACAACGGATTCGAACATCGCCGCGATGGCTTCGCTCGCCAAACGCCTGATCGCCCCCCTGTGCCTCTGCGCGGCCACGGGCGCGCTCGCGCAGCTTTCGATCGATCCGCCGAAGCCGACGGCGCTCGATACGGTGCGGCTTCGCTACGCGCACGTGGGCTGCACGAACCCCGATTCGCTGCAGGTCTCGCAGGATGCGAACCGCATCACCGTGCAGGTGGACGCCGGCGGCGTGATCCCCGATTGCGGCACCGTCGCCGGATTCTTCGAGGATTTCAGCCTCGGCCGCCTGCCGGCCGGCGAGTACGACGCATCTCTCGTCGTGAACCCGCCCGCCGGCACGATGGGCCCGAGCCAGCTGCTCGGTCCGGTCCACGTGTCCGTCGCCCGCCTCGACGCGACCGGGACGGCGCACCCCCACGACAACTACGCCGACATGTGGTGGAACCCGCGCGAGCCGGGATGGGCGCTCACGGTGAGCCAGTTCACCGAGAAGCTCTTCCTCGTGTGGGTGACCTACGACGACGCCGGGAAGCCCACGTGGATCGTGGTGCCCGGCGGAACATGGACGCGCGATTCGGCCAACCGCCTGCACTTCGGCGGAAAGGCGTATCGCACCAGCGGCCCGTCGTGGCAGCTGCCGTTCGACGCGGCGGCGGTGAGGATCGCGCCGGTCGGCACAGCGGACTTCGCGCCGCTCGACGCGAGCCACGCGATCTTCAGCTACACCATCGACGGCGTCGCCGGCTCGAAGATGGTCGAGCGCCTGCAGCTCTAGCGGCCCCTAGCGCCCCCACACCTCGCCCGCGATCTCCACGATGAGCGCGAGCTTGCGCGCCTGGGACTCGCGCGCGATCTCGTTGCCGTGCACGGTGCTCGAGAATCCGCACTGCGGCGACAGGCACATCTGCTCGAGCGGCGCGTACTTCGCCGCCTCGTCGATGCGCCGCCTGATCGTGTCCTTCGCCTCCAGCTCGCCCACCTTCGTGGTCACCAGCCCCAGCACGACGACCTTGTCCTTCGGCACGAAGCGCAGCGGCGAGAAATCCCCCGAGCGCGGGTCGTCGTATTCGAGGAAGTAGCCGTCCACGGCGAGCTCGTTGAAGAGCACCTCGGCCACCGGCTCGTAGCCACCCTCGGCCACCCACGCGCTGCGGAAGTTGCCGCGGCACAGGTGCGTGCAGATGCGCATGCCCGCTGGACGATCGGCGATCGCGGCGTTGATGAGCTTCGCGTAGCGGTGCGGCAGTTCGTTCGGGTCGTCGCCGCGCGCCCGCGCGGCCTCGCGCATCTTCGGGTCGCAGAGGTAGGCGAGGTTGGTGTCGTCCAGCTGCAGGTAGGTGCAGCCTGCCGCCGCAAGCGCCCGGATCTCGTCGCGATAGGCCTTGGCCACGTCGGCGAAGAATTCCTCCATGTCCGGATAGGCCTCGCGGCTGATGGCGCCGCGCCCGCCGCGGAAATGCAGCATCGTGGGCGACGGGATCGTCACCTTCGGCGTGCGCTTCGTGACCGACTTCAGGAACTCGAAGTCGCGCACCTGGATCGGCTTCGAATGGCGCACCTTGCCGGTGACGTGCAGGACCGGCGGCGCGAACTCCAGCTCTCCCTTCGCGCTGTGGAAATGGGCGGTGAGGCCGCCGCGTGTCTCCACGCCGTCGAGCTGCTCGAGGAAGTCGATGTGGAAATACGTGCGCCGGAACTCGCCGTCCGTGACGCCCTGAAGGCCCAGGTCCTCCTGGAACTTCACGATGTCGCGGATCGCGCGGTCCTCGGCCGCGCGCAGCTGCTCGGGCGTGATCTCGCCCTTGCGCCGCTTCTCGCGCGCCTGGAGCAGCTCGGTCGGGCGCAGGAAGCTGCCGACGTGGTCGGCGCGAAACGGGGGGGTGGTTCGTGCGGCCATCTTCTCCTCCTATCCCGGATCCTTCACGTTCTCGATCTTGTCGAATTCGACGTTCCAAAGCTTGCCGTTCACCATCTCGCAGCGGCGGATGTAGATGTTCTGCACGACGTCGCGCGTGTCCGGGTCGATGGACATCGGCCCGCGCGGGCTCGTCCACGCGAGGCCCTTCATCGCCTCGACGAGCTTCTCGCCCCTGCCCGTGCCGCCGGTCTTGCGCAGCGCTTCGTAGATCACATGCGCCCCGTCGTAGCCCCCCACCGACATGAAGTTCGGCCGCATGCCGGGATTGGCGCGCGTGAACGCCTCGACGTAGGCCTTGTTCTCGGGCGAGTCGTGCGCGGCCGAGTAGTGGTGCGAGCTCACCACGCCCAGGGCCGGCGGGCCGATCGACTCGAGCAGGTCGTCGTCGAGCACGTCGCCGGTGCAGATCAGCTTGATGCCCGCCTCCTTCAGGCCCCGGTCGACGAACTGTTTCATCACGGCCGCGCCCTGCCCGGACGGCACGAAGAGGAAGAGCGCTTCCGGCTTCGCATCCTTCACCCGCTGCAGGAACGGGGCGTAGTCGGGGTTCGCAAGCGGCGTGCGCAACGACTCGACCATCATGCCCCCGCCGGCGGTGAAATGCTTGATGAACGTCTTCTCGCACTCGAGGCCCGGCGCGTAGTCGGTCACCATCGAGACGACGCGCTTGATGCCGGCCTTCGTGCCCCATTGCGCGATCGGCGCGGTGATCTGCGGCACGGTGAAGCCGGAGCGCACGATGAAGGGCGAGCGCTGCGGGATGATCGAGGTGGCGGCGCACATCACGACCATGGGCACCTTCGCCTCGGTCGCGACCGGCGCGGTGGCGAGTGCCAGCGGCGTGAGCCCGAACCCGGCGAGGACCGCCACGTCGTCGCGCGTGATGAGCTCCTGCGCGATGCGCTTGGTGGTCTCCGGGGCGAGCCCGGTGTCGTCGCGCACCAGGAGCTCCAGCTTGCGCCCGGCCACCGTGTCGCCGTTGCGCTGCATGTAGAGCCGCACCGCCGCCTGGACCTGGCGTCCGGTCGAGGCGAACGGCCCCGACAGCGGAAGGATGAGGCCGATCTTGACCGTGTCCGCGGCCCGCGCGCCGCGCGGCAGCGCCGCCGCCAGCGCCGTGGCGGCCGCGCCCCGGAGGAACGCTCGCCGGGACGATCGTGTGGAAGATTCGCGCATCTTGGCCCTCCCCCTTTGTTTTGGGGCCGCCGAACCGGCGGCCAGCCGGCATTCTCGCTCATGCGGCAAATGTTTTCAGCGCGGGCCGGCGCGTGACGCGATTTCCCGAATGCGGTTATGCTGGGCGCCCCGGACAAGTCCCCCGGGACCGTCCAGGAGGCACATCGTGATTCGCCTGTTGCTCGCCATCGCCGCGTGTTCTTGCGCCTCCCTTGCTGCCCTCGCCGACGACCAGGCGGCGCTCGACCAGTGCATCGCGGCGTGGGGAAAGGCATCTCCCTTCCGCAAGGGCACGCCCGCCGACGGCGTCATCGCCACGGGCGTCAAGGTGTTCGGCATCGGCAACGCGTCCTCGGGCAACGACCCCGTGACCGGCAAGCCGCGGCTGGTGCTGGTGCGTCCCGCGGTGAACGTGATGGGCGGCAGCACCATCCGGCTGGAGAACCCCAAGGGCTGGTACTGCTTCCGCTCGAACGTGACGGTGATGGGCCGCATGACCATCGAGGCCCAGTGCGACGCGCACATCGCGAGCGCCCGCGAGGAAGGCACCGCGGTCGGCGCGGCCGACGAGAGCAACAAGGGTGTCGCGGTGTTCGGCGCGCTGCGCGTGAAGCGCTTCGGCTGCAAGGGCGGATAGCCCCCAACCATGGGAACACCCGCCATCCCTCCCCACGACGTGCAGCGCGAGCTCGAGCAACGCGCGCTGCGCAACGTCCGCGCCCTGGTCGACAAGGTCGAGGGCGACGATCAGGCGCGACGCCGCCGCTCGCTGCGGCTCCTCGCGTGGCTGCTGGTCGGAATGGTGGTCGGCGTGGCGGCCGCCTACGTCGCGATCCGGTTGACGCACGGGCCGGGCGAATCGCGCGTCATCACGATCGAGCCCGCCAAGCGCGGCGAGACGGGGCCCGGCGCGAAGTAGGTCGCCAGGCCGATGCTCCGGGTCAGGCGAGCTTCACGAGTTGCTTGCCGAAGTTCCCGCCCGTGAGCAGCGCCATCAATCCCTGCGGCGCGTTCTCCAGGCCTTCGACGATCGACTCCCTGTAGCGCAGCTTGCCGGCGGCCACGCGCGCGCCCAGGTCGGCGAGCGCCTCCCCGTAGCGGTCCTTCCAGTCGAAGACGATCATCCCCTGCATCCGGATGCGGTTCACCAGCACCGCTCGCAGGTACTTGTAGCCATAGGGCTCGGTCTTGTCGTATTCCGCGATGAGTCCGCAGACCACGATGCGCGAGAACGGGTTCATGAGCCTCAAGACCGTGTCGAGGATCTCGCCGCCCACGTTCTCGAAGTTCACGTCCACGCCCTTCGGGCATGCGGCGCGCAGGTCCTCGAGCAGCTTGCCGCCGCGATAGTCCACGCACGCGTCGAACCCCAGCTCCTGCACGACGTAGTCGCACTTCTTGCGCCCGCCCGCGATGCCCACCACGCGGCAGCCCTCGTTCTTCGCGAGCTGTCCCACGACGCTGCCCACGGCGCCCGACGCCGCGGAGACCACGACCGTCTCGCCCGCCTTGGGCTTGCCGATCTCGAAGAGGCCGAACCACGCGGTGATGCCCGGCATGCCGAGGATGCCCAGGTAGTACGACGCGGGCACGCGCGAGGCGTCGACGAGCGTCAGCTCCTTTCCCTTGGCCGCGCCGTAGAGTTGCCAGCCGAGCGCGGTGAGCACCCTGTCGCCCTTGCGGAAGCCGGGATGGCGCGACTCGACCACCTCGCCCACGGTCTGTCCCACCATCACCGCGTCCAGCGCGACCGGGGGCACGTACGATTTCACGTCGTTCATGCGCCCGCGCATGTACGGGTCGAGCGAGAGCCACAGGTTCTTCACCAGGACCTCGCCCTCGCCGGGCGCGGGGATCGGCGCCTCCACGATGCGGAAGTTGTCGGCCGCCACCGCGCCCTTCGGGCGGCTCGCGAGAAGGACCTGCTTGTTGGTGGCCATGTCAGGAGTTCTCCGCGAAACGCTCGAGATGATGGTCGGCGTCGCCCAGCTGGCGCGCGATCACGGTGAGGCGCCGGAAGGTGTGGCTCACCTTGAGTTCCTCGCTCATGCCCATGCCGCCGTGCAGCTGGACCGACTCCTGGCTCACGTGCCGGCAGGCATCGGCGATGCGCACCTTGGCCGCCGATGCGATGCGCTTCCTTTCGCGCGGATCCTGCGTGTTGTCCACGCGCGCGCAGGCGAGGCTCGCCATGGACCGCGCCTGCTCGTAGCTGATCACCATGTCCACCATCCGGTGCTGGAGCGCCTGGAACGATCCGATCGGCACGCCGAATTGCCGCCGCGTCTTGAGGTACTCGAGCGTGGTGTCGCACGCGAACTTCATCGCGCCGACCGCTTCGGCGCACAGGAGTGCCAGCGCGTAGTCGGTCGCTTCCTCGATGAGCGGCAGCGCCGCGCCCTCGGTGCCGACCCGGGCATCGGCCGGCACCGCGACAGAGCGCAAGGTCACGTCGGCAGCGCGCATCTCGTCGAGCGTGCGATACGGGGTCATCGCGACGCCGGCCGCCTTCGCATCGACGAGGAAGAGGCTCACGCCCCGCGCATCGCCCACGCCGCCGGAGGTGCGCGCCGATACGACGAGGCGATCGGCGCACGGCGCATGCAGCACGACGCGCTTCGTGCCGTCGATCACATAGGTCAGCGCCTTTCTTCACCGCGCACGTGGCGACGTGCGCGAGGTCGTAGCGCGCGCCATCCTCGGTGTGCGCGAACGCCATGGCGAGGCGCCCTTCCACGATGGCGGGAACGATCTCGCCCTGCTGCGCCGCGCTGCCCGCGCGCGCCACGAGCCGCCCCGCGAGCGCGACGGTGGAGACATAGGGCTCGACCAGCAGGCCGTCGCCCATCGCCTCCATCACGCTCATGAGGTCCACCGCGCGGCCGCCGAAGCCGCCCTGCTCCGCGGGAAACGGCAGGCCGAGGAGGCCGATCTCCGCGAGCTTCGACCACACCGCGCGGCTCCAGCCCTCGGGCGATTGCCACGATCTTGCGCCGCGTCTCGAACCGGTACTCCTGCGCCAGGAAGCGTCGGACGGAATCGGCGACGATTTGCTGCTCTTCGCTGTAGTCGAATTTCATCGCGGCTCCTAGAGGCCGAGGCTCATCTTGGCGATGATGTTGCGCTGGATCTCGTTGGATCCCGCGTAGATGGAGGTCTTGCGGAAGTTGCAGTAGCGCGGCGCGATGCCGGCCATCACCTCGTCGAAGCCTTCCGCGCCGTCCACGGCCCGGAACGGCTGTGCGAGCGGGCCGGCCGCCTCCATCATCAGCTCCGTGAGCGCCTGCTGGATCTCGGTGCCGCGGATCTTGAGCATCGAGACCTCGGCGCCGGGGGCGCGCCCGCCGCGCAGCTGGTCGAGGAAGCGCAGGTTGGTGATCTCGAGCGCCATGAGCTCGATCTCGAGGCGCGAAAGTCGATCGCGGAAGCGCACGTCCTCGATGAGCGCTCGGCCGTTCTTCGCCTGCTGCGACGCGAACTCCTTGAGCTTCTCCAGCTCGCGCCGCGATCCGCCGATGCGCGCCGTGTTCATGCGCTCGTGGCCGAGCAGGTACTTCGCCACCGTCCAGCCCTTGCCTTCCTCGTGCACGAGGTTCGCGACCGGCACCTTCACGTCGTCGAAGAACACCTCGTTCACCTCGCGCTCGCCGTCCATGAGGATGAGCGGGCGCACGGTGATGCCGGGCGTCTTCATGTCGATCAGCAGGAACGAGATCCCCTCCTGCTTCTTCTCGGCCGAATCGGTGCGCACCAGGCAGAAGATCCAGTCGGCGTAGTGGGCGAGCGTGGTCCACGTCTTCTGGCCGCTCACCACGTAGTGGTCGCCCTGGCGCACGGCGCGCGTCTTGAGCGACGCCAGGTCCGACCCGGACCCGGGCTCCGAGTAGCCCTGGCACCAGAAGTCGTCGCCGTCGTAGATGCGCGGCAGGAAATGCTTCTTCTGCGCCGGCGTGCCGAACTTGAGGAGCACCGCGGCGCACATCGTGAGCCCGAAGGGAATCAGGGGCGGGGCGCCGGCATAGCCGCATTCCTCCTCGAAGATGTAGCGCTGCACCACGTCCCAGTCGGTGCCGCCCCACTCGCGCGGCCAGGACGGCGCCACCCACCCCTGCTTGGCGAGGATGCGGTGCCAGCGCAGCAGGTCCTCGCGTGAAAGGTTCGCATAGGTGGCGACCTTTTCCCGCAGGTCCCCGGGCAGGTTCGCGCGCAGCCAGCCGCGCACCATGTCGCGGAAGGCCATCTCTTCGGGGGAGTAGTTGAGGTCCATGCTGCTCTCCAGGGGGCGGATGATGGAGTCCGGCGCCGCAATTCGGTAGTGTAAGCTCACGCGGGCCCCACGGAGGATAAACCCATGACGGCGAGGGACGGACGATGAGCGTGCGCAAACTGCTCGACCTTTCCGGGCGGACGGCCCTCGTCACGGGCGGCTCCCGCGGGCTGGGCCTCCAGATGGCCGAGGCGCTGGGCGAGATGGGCGCGCGGGTGGCGCTCACCGCGCGCAAGCGCGACGAGCTGGAGCAGGCGTGCGCGCACCTGAAGTCCCTGGGCATCGAAGCGCTGCCGCTCGTGTGCGACATGGCGGATGCCGCGGCCATCGCGCCGATGGTCGAGCAGGCCGCGGGCCGCCTCGGGACGATCGACATCCTGGTCAACAACGCCGGCACGACATGGGGCGCGGACATGCTCGACCACCCGCTCGAGGCGTGGAAGAAGGTGGTCGACCTCAACCTCACCGCGATGTTCGTGGCAACCCAGGAAGTCGGCCGCCGCTGCATGGTGCCGCGCCGCCGCGGCCGGATCATCAACATCGCGTCCGTGCTGGGGATGGTCGGCGGCGGCGATCCCGGCCGTCCCGGCACGATCGGCTACAACACCTCGAAGGGCGGGGTCATCAGCTTCACGCGCTCCCTCGCCGCGGAGTGGGCGCAGCACGACATCAACGTGAACGCGATCGCGCCCGGCTTCTTCCCCACCAAGATGACCAAGGGCCTGATGGAGATGATGGGCGACCGGGTGGCGAGCAAGGCGCCGCTCAATCGCGTCGGCGGCCCCGAGGACCTCAAGGGCATCACGGTGGTGCTTCGCTTCCGACGCGGGCGCCTTCATCACGGGGCAGACCATCGCGGTGGACGGCGGGTATACGGCGGTCTAGCGCATGGACATCGGCCAGGCGCTCGGGCGCCCGATCCCCTACGCGACGCTGCTCGGCATCCGCCTGCGCTCGCGCGGCGACGGCCATGCCGTGATCGAGCTGGACCTGCGCCCCGAGCTCATGAACAGCTGGGACACGGCCCACGGCGGCGTCGTCATGACGCTGCTCGACATTGCCATGGCGGTGGCGGCGCGCAGCTCCGATCCCAGGGCGCTCGGCGCCATCACCGTCGAGATGAAGACCAGCTTCATCGGCACCTGCCGCGGCACCGTCGTGGCGGAAGGCCGCTGCATTCACGCCGGCAAGTCCGTCGCGTTCTGCGAGGCGGAGGCGCGCGACGATTCGGGCAAGGTGGTCGCGAAGGCGAGCGGGACGTTCATGGTGCGGGGCGAGCGCGCGGTCCAGGACGACTCGCTGCCCGCGGAGACGCCGGCGGCGCGATGACGGACTTCAGCGCCTACCAGGGCACGCGCCCGGTCGCCGAGGCGCACCGCTTCGACGTGGCCGGCTCGAGCGCTACATGCGCGAGCACGTCGAGGGCTTCGCGCGGCCCGCTCGCGGTCGAGCAGTTCAAGGGCGGGCAGTCCAATCCCACGTTCAGGCTCGCCGCCGGCGCTCGGCACCTACGTGATGCGCCGCAAGCCGCCGGGCAAGCTGCTGCCCTCGGCGCACGCGGTCGATCGCGAATACCGCGTGATCACCGCGCTGGCGAAGACCGACGTCCCGGTGGCGCGCACCTACGCGCTCTGCACGGACGAGTCGGTGATCGGCGCGGTGTTCTACATCATGGATTGCGTCGAGGGCCGCGTGCTCTGGGACCCGCTGCTGCCGGGCCTCGCCCCCGCCGAGCGCCGCGCCGTCTTCGACGAGATGAACCGCGTGATCGCCGCGCTGCACCGCGTCGACTACGCCGCCATCGGCCTCGCCGACTACGGCAAGCCGGGCAACTACTTCCAGCGCCAGATCGACCGCTGGAGCCGGCAGTACAAGGCCTCCGAGACGGAGAAGATCGAGGCCATGGACCGGCTGATCGAATGGCTGCCCGGCAACATCCCCGCGGGCGACGCGACCACGATCGTCCACGGCGACTACCGCATCGACAACATGATCTTCCATCCCACCGAGCCGCGCGTGCTCGCCGTGCTCGACTGGGAGCTGTCGACCCTCGGCCACCCCATGGCCGACTTCTCGTACCACATGATGGCGTGGCGGCTATCGCCCAAGCGAGTTCCGCGGCCTGCGCGGCAGCGACCTCGCGGCGCTCGGCATCCCCGATCCGAGGAGGAGTACGTGGCGAACGCTACCTGCGAGCGCACGGGCGCCGCACCCCCGAGCGCCAAGGACTGGAGCTTCTGCATGGCGTACAACATGTTCCGCGCCGCCGCGATCTTCCAGGGCGTGATGGCGCGCGCCGTGGCCGGCAACGCCGCGAGCGCCCAGGCCGTGGAGACCGGCAAACGCGCCCGCCCGATGGCGGAGCTGGGATGGAAACAGGTGGGGCAACTTCGAGGAAGGGTGACAGGTGACGCGATGGATTTCGAATACTCGCCGAAGGTGAAGGATCTGCAGAAGCGTCTCGTCGCGTTCATGGACGAGCACGTCTATCCCAACGAGCAGCGTTTCTTCGACGAGGTGGACGCGGGCGACCGCTGGCAGCCCACGCGCGTGGTGGAAGAGCTGAAGGGCAAGGCGAAGGCCGCGGGCCTGTGGAACCTCTTCCTGCCCGAATCGGCGCGCGGCGCGGGCCTCACCAACACCGAATACGCGCCGCTGTGCGAGATCATGGGCCGCGTGGGCTGGGCGCCCGAGGTGTTCAACTGCTCGGCGCCCGACACCGGGAACATGGAAGTGCTCGAGCGCTACGGCACGCCGGAGCAGAAGAAGCGCTGGCTGGAGCCCCTTCTCGCCGGCGAGATCCGCTCGGGCTTCGCGATGACCGAGCCCGCCGTCGCCTCGTCGGACGCGACCAACATCCAGGCCTCGATCGAGCGCGAGGGCGACGACTACGTCGTGAACGGGCGCAAGTGGTGGACCTCGGGCGCGGGAGACCCGCGCTGCAAGGTGTTCATCTTCATGGGCAAGACCGATCCGAACGCCGACAAGCACCACCAGCAGTCGATGATCCTCGTGCCGCGCGACACGCCGGGCGTGAAGGTCGTGCGCCACCTGCCCGTTTTCGGCTACGACGACGCTCCGCACGGGCACATGGAGGTCGACTTCACGAACGTGCGCGTGCCCGTGACCAACATGCTGCTGGGCGAGGGGCGCGGCTTCGAGATCGCGCAGGGCCGCCTCGGGCCCGGGCGCATCCACCACTGCATGCGCTTGATCGGCGTGGCCGAGCGGGCACTGGAAAAGATGTGCAGGCGCGTGAAGGCGCGCGTGGCCTTCGGGCGCCCCATCGCCGAGCAGAGCGTGACCCTCGAGCGCATCGCCGACGCGCGCATCATGATCGACGAGGCGCGCCTCCTCACGCTCAAGGCCGCGTGGATGATGGACACGGCCGGCAACAAGGTGGCGCGCGCCGAGATCGCGATGATCAAGGTCGCCGCGCCGGTGATGGCGTGCCAGGTGCTCGACTGGGCGATCCAGGCCCACGGCGGCGCCGGCGTCTGCGAGGACTTCGGCCTCGCGCGCGCCTACGCCAACGCGCGCACGCTGCGGCTCGCCGACGGGCCCGACGAGGTGCACCGCAACCAGATCGGGCGCCTCGAGCTCGCGAAGCACGCGCCCTGAAGGACAGCGCGCCGCCTGCCGTGAGCATCGAGGACGAGCTCGCCCGCCCCTTCGGCGACTTCGCCGCGCTGATCCGCCGCCACGCGTCCCGCAGGCCGCGCCATCGCGCGATCGTCCACGGCGAGCGCGCGCTCGACTACGCCGCGCTCGACGCGTTGATGGATCGCATCGCCGCGACGCTGCACGGCGCGGGCATCGGTCCGCGCCAATCGATCGCGATCTGCGCCGCGAGCTCAATCGAATACCTGGCGACGTTCCTCGGCGCCCTGCGCGCGGGAGTGGCCGTGGCGCCCATCGCGCCTTCGCTCACGGCCGCGGACATCGCCGCGATGGCGATCGATTCGGGCGCGCGGCTGCTGTTCGTCGATCGCGCGGCCGACGCCGCGCTCGGCGGGCGCGTCACGCCGCCCCGCATCCTCCTCGACGACGGCGCCTTCGAGCGCTGGCTGGCTCCCTACGATCCGCGCCCCACAGACGTGGGCATCGCACCCGAGTGGCCGTTCAACATCATCTACTCGTCGGGGACCACGGGCGAGCCGAAGGGCATCGTGCAACCCCACTCGATGCGCTGGGCGCACGTGCAGCGCGGCGCGGCGTACGGCTACGGCGCCGATACCGTCACGCTGATCTCCACGCCGCTCTACTCGAACACGACGCTGGTCGCGGTCTTTCCCACCTTCGCGTTCGGCGGCACCACGGTGCTGATGGAAAAGTTCGACCCGGCGGGATTCCTCGCGCTCGCGGAGCGCCATCGCGCGACGCACGCCATGCTGGTTCCCGTGCAGTACCAGCGCATCATGGCGCTGGCCGAATTCGCCTGCCACGACCTCTCGTCGTTCCGCATGAAGTTCTCCACCAGCGCCCCGTTCGCCGCGGCGCTGAAGGCCGACGTGCTCGCGCGCTGGCCCGGCGGCCTCGTCGAGTACTACGGCATGACGGAAGGCGGCGGCACCTGCGTCCTCGCCGCTCACCTGCATCCGGACAAGCTGCACACGGTGGGGCAGCCCGCGCCGGGCCACGACATCCGCGTGATCGATGACGCCGGCCGCGAGCTCGCGCACGGCGAGACCGGCGAGATCGTCGGGCATTCCTCCTCGATGATGACGGGCTACCACAACCGGCCCGACAAGACCGCCGAGGCCGAATGGCTCGACGCGCAGGGCAAGCGCTTCATCCGCACCGGCGACGTGGGCCGCTTCGACGCCGACGGCTTCGTGGTGCTGGTGGACCGCAAGAAGGACATGATCATCTCCGGCGGCTTCAACGTGTATCCCGGCGACCTCGAGGCGGTGGTGCGCGGGCATCCGTCCGTCGCGGAGGTCGCGGTCGCGGGCGTGCCCTCGGTGCGCTGGGGTGAGACGCCGGTCGCGTTCGTCGTCGCGAAGCCCGGCGCATTCCTCGATCCCGCGCAGGTCCTCGGCTGGGCCAACGAGCGGCTGGGCAAGGTGCAGCGCATCACGGCGATCGACATCGTGCCGGAGCTTCCGCGCAGCGCGATCGGCAAGGTGCTAAAGCGCGAGCTGCGCGCGTCCTACCTGCGCCGGGCCACTGAACTCGACGGAGCTTCGGGGTCCAAGGCTCTACAATAGAAGGCTTGGTCCTGTCGACGGAGCGGCGCTTGGAACACCGGTGCGCGAAGTGAAATTCCCGCTGTCGATGCCGATTGCGCTCCTCGTGGCGGCCTGCGCGAGCCCGGGCGGCATCTCCACGACGGCCACCGTGACCGACCCGGCCGCGCTTTCGACGTCGAAGGCGCTCGCGGACGCGCCCGTGGCCGCCGCGCCGCTGGAGAGCGCGTGGTGGAAGCGCTACGGCGACGCGCAACTCGACGCCCTCGTCGACGAGGCGATGGCGGGCAATCCCTCCATCGGCATCGTGCGCGCGCGCGTCGAGCAGGCGCAGGCCGCCGCGTCGCAGGCGCACCTCGCGCTCACGCCCTCCACCACCGGCACCGTCGAGGCGAGCCGCCAGCGGCTCTCGGAAAACGGCCTCGTCCCGCCGCCCTTCGGCGGCATGTGGATCTGGCAGAACCAGGCGATGGTCGACCTGCGCTACGAGTTCGACATCTGGGGGCGGAACCGCAAGGCGTACGAGGCGGCGCTCGGCGCGGTGCGCGCCGCCGAGATGGATGCCGAGGCCGCGCGCCTGCTCCTCGAAACGGCGGTGACCCGCGCCTACATCCAGCTGCAGGCCGCGTACGAGCAGCGCGACGTCGCCGAGGCCACGCTCGGCCAGCGCGAGCAGATCCTCGCGCTCACGCGCGCGCGCTTCGACGCCGGCCTCGATTCGCGCGTCGCGTTGCACGAAGCCGAGGGCGCCGTGCCGTCGTCGCGCGACCAGGTCATCGCCGCGGACCAGGCGATCGCGCTCGCGCGCGACCAGCTGGGCGCCCTGGTGGGCAAAGGCCCCGACCGCGGGCTCGAGATCCGGCGCCCCGCGCTCAAGCCGATCGACGTGACGCTGCCCGCGCGGCTGCCCGCGGATCTCGTCGGCCGCCGCCCCGACGTGATGGCGCAACGCCTGCGCATCGAGGCGGCCACGCGCGGCATCGAGAGCGCCCGGGCCGCGTTCTACCCCAACATCGACCTCACGGCCTTCGCGGGCCTGCAGGCGCTCGATTTCTCCAAGTTCCTCGATCCCCACAGCATCACGGTGGGCATCGGGCCCGCGATCCGGCTCCCCTTCTTCGAGCGCGGGACGCTGCGCGCGACGCTCGAGGCGCGCAGCGCCGACTGGGACCTCGCCGTCGCGCAATACAACCAGGCCATCGTGGACGCGGTGCGCGAGGTCGTGGACCAGCTCGCCACGCTGCGCGCGCTGGATGCACGCCAGGTGCAGGTCGCGCAGGCGCTGCGCTCGGCGCAGCAGGCCGAGGAGCTGTCGCTCGCTCGCTATCGCGCCGGCGTCGGCAACTACCTCGAAGTGCTGCTCACCGACCGGCAGGTGCTCCTCGAGCGCGCCCTCGACGCCGACCTGCGCGCGCGCCGCCTCGACGCCGACGTGGCACTCATCCGGGCGCTGGGTGGCGGATACGATTCCGCGCCGCCCGCGCACGCGGCGCGCTGAACGCAATCTCCCCATGGCCACGAACGCTCCCGCTCCTCCCGCCCCCGCCGACGACGCCACCGCAAAGGAACGCAAGCGCAAGAAGCTGCTGCTGATCGCGGCGACCGTGTTCCTCCTCGCCGGGCTCGGCTGGCTCGCCTGGTACCTTCTCTTCGGCCAATGGTACGAATCGACGGATGACGCCTACGTCGGTGGCAACGTCGTGCAGATCACCCCGCAGGTCGCCGGCACGGCGCTGGCGGTGGCGGTGGACGACACCGAGCACGTGAACGAAGGCCAGGTGCTCGTGCGCCTCGATGCGGCCGACGCGCGCATCGCGCTCGAGCAAGCCGAGGCGAGCCTCGCACGCACCGTGCGCCAGGTGCGCACGCTCTTCGCGACCACCGCGCAGGCGGAAGCGGCGCTCGCGCAGCGGCGTAGCGAGCTCGCACGAGCGCAGGCCGATCTGGCGCCGCGCGAGCAGCTGGCCGGCATCGGCGGCGTCTCGCAGGAAGAGCTGAAGCACGCGCGCGAGGCGGTCGCCGCCGCGGAGGCCGCGGTGCGCGCCGCCGAGGAGCAGGTCGTCGCGACCCGTGCGCTCGTGGACCGCACGACCGTCGCGGACCACCCCGACGTGCTCGCGGCCGCCGCCAAGGTGCACGAGGCGTATCTCGACAACGCGCGCACCGTGATCCTGGCGCCGGTGTCGGGTGTGGTCGCGCGCCGCAGCGTGCAGGTGGGCCAGCGCGTGGCCGCCGGCACGCCGCTCATGGCGATCGTGCCGCTCGAGAACGTGTGGGTCGACGCGAACTTCAAGGAAGGCCAGCTGCGGCACCTGCGCATCGGCCAGACCGCGAAAGTCGAGGCCGATCTCTACGGGGGCCATACCGAGTACCAGGGTCGCATCGTGGGCTTCGGCGCGGGAACGGGCGCCGCCTTCGCGCTGCTGCCCGCGCAGAACGCGACCGGCAACTGGATCAAGGTCGTGCAGCGCGTGCCGGTGCGCATCGCCCTGGACGTCGCGCAGGTGCGCGAGCATCCGCTCCAGGTCGGGCTCTCGATGAAGGTCGAAGTGGATACCCATGCGCGCGAAGGCGAGCGCCTTCCGCAATCGCCCACGCGCGCGGCCTCGAAGCAGGAGACGCGCGTGTTCGACTCGCTCGGCGCGGCCGCCGAAGCACGCGTGGCCGAGATCATCGCGCGCAATTCCGGCAAGTCGGTCGAGGTGGCCGCGGACCATGGCCGCGAACGCTGAGGCGGCGAAGCGCGGCACGGGGGGCGCGGCATCCGGCCCCTACTACACGGGCGCGATGCGCCTGGTCCTCACGTTCGTGCTGGCGATGGCGAACCTGATGGAGGTGCTCGACATCACCATCGCCAACGTCTCCATCCCGTCGATCACCGGGGAGCTGGGCGCGGCGCCCAGCCAGGGCGCCTGGATCATCACTTCCTACGCGGTGGCCAACGCCATCACCGTGCCGATCACCGGCTGGCTCGCGGACCGCATCGGCCAGGTGCGGCTCTTCACCACGGCGATCGTGCTCTTCACCGCGTCCTCGTTCCTGTGCGCGATGTCCGTGAGCCTGCCGATGCTGATCACCTTCCGCGTGGTGCAGGGGGCGGTGGCCGGACTTCATGATCCCGCTCTCCCAGTCGCTGCTGATGATGAACTACCCGCCCGACAAGCGCACGATGGCGCTCGCCATCTGGGCGATGACGGTGACCATCGGCCCGATCATCGGCCCGATCCTCGGCGGCTGGATCACCAGCAACTACCACTGGTCGTGGATCTTCCTCATCAACATCCCGGTGGGCCTCTTCGCCGCGTTCGGCACCTGGGAGCTGCTCTCGGACCACGAAACGCCCACGCACACGGTGCCCATCGATTACGTCGGCATCGTGCTGCTGGTGATCTGGGTGGGATCGCTCCAGATCATGTTCGACAAGGGCAACGAGCTCGACTGGTTCGGATCACCCTTCATCGTCGGGCTCGCGGTCACGGCGGTGATCGGCTTCACGGTGTTCCTGATCTGGGAGCTCCACGACGAGCATCCGATCGTGGACCTCACGCTCCTCGCCAACCGGAACTTCACGCTCGGGGTGCTCACGCTCTCGTTCGGCTTCGCGCTCTTCTTCGGCATGACGCTGCTGCTGCCGCTATGGCTGCAGACGCAGATGGGATACACCTCGGAATGGGCGGGCTTCGTGCTGGCGCCGGCGGGCGTCTTCGCGGTGATCCTGTCGCCGATAGTGGGCAAGACGATGCCCAGGGTGGGACCCCGGCTCTACGCCAGCATCGGCATCGGCATGCTGGCCTGGCTCGCGTTCCTGCGCGCGCGCTTCACGACCGAGAGCGACTACTGGACGCTCGCCACGCCGCAGATCCTGCAGGGCATCGGCATCGCGTTCTTCTTCGCGCCCCTCATCTCCATCTCGCTGGGCGGCGTGCCCAACGCGAAGATCGCGCGCGCCTCGGGGCTGCAGAACTTCATGCGCATGATGGCGGGCAGCTTCGGCGCCTCGATCATCATCGCCGCGTGGGACCATCGGCAGGCGCTGCACCACACGCGGCTCGCCGAGCACCTCGGGCTGGGCGATCCGCAGGTCGCGAATTTCCTCGGCAAGGCGACGGGGGCGGGGTTCGACGCCGCGCAGTCCCGGGGCCTGCTCGAGAACATGGTTTCGAACCAGGCCTACATGCTGGCGACCAACGACATCTTCTGGCTGTGCGGGGTGCTCTTCGTGATCCTCATTCCGCTCATCTGGACCACGCGAGCGCCGTTCGGGCAGATGGGCGCGGCGCACTGAGCGCGCGCTCAGGCCACGAACTTGAGGACGGTCGCGAAATGCAGGGCGCTGCCGGCCAGCACGCACAGGTGCCAGATGCCGTGCCAGTGCGGGAAGCGCTCGTCGAAGAGGTAGAACACGATCCCGAAGGTGTAGACGGCGCCCGCGGCGAGGAGCCACGTGAAGCCGTTCCAGGTGAGCGCGTGCACCAGGGGTTCCATGACCAGGAGCCCCATCCAGCCCATGATCACGTAGATCAGGAGCGACGTGAACCGCGCGCCCTTCGCCAGCCACAGCTCCTGGAGGATGCCGATGAAGGCCATGCCCCACGACGCGACGAAGAGGGTCCAGCCCCAGGTGCCGCTCAGGCTCACCAGCGCGAAGGGCGTGTAGCTGCCCGCGATGAGGAGGTAGATGGCGCTGTGGTCCACCTTCCGGAACACCGCCTTCAGGCGCCCGCGGGTGCTGTGGTAGAAGGTCGAGGCGAGGTAGAGGACGAAGAGCGTGGCGCCGTAGATGGAGAAGCTCGCCAGCCGCATCGGGTCGCCCTTGGCCACGGCGATGGACACGAGCACCGAGGCGCCGCCGAGCGCGAGGACCGTGCCCGCCAGGTGCGTGTAGCCGTTCAATCGTTCGCCGTAGTACATGGGCCGATTATCTGCGGCGGCCCCGCGACATTACATGGACGTTTCAGCGGTCCGTTTGCAGGATTTGCGCGGATTCGTTTGTGGGAAATTGGCTGACAGGGTCCGGGTCAGAAGTCCAGCCCCAGCCACTGCCGCACCTGCTCGTGCAGGTCGCCCTGGAAGTCCTCGCGGCCGCCGGCGGCCGTGATGCGCCCGAGGCTCAGCACGTGGATGCGGTCCGACATGCGCACGACGCGCCGCACGTTGTGGTCGATGAGCAGGATGCCCATGCCGGCGCGCGCGAACTTCTCGATCCACGTGAACACTTCCTCGGCGAGGATGGGCGCGAGGCCGATGCTGGGCTCGTCGATGAGGCACAGCCTCGGCTGCTGCAGCCACGCCTTGGCGAACTCCACCTGCTTCTGCTGGCCGCCCGAAAGGTCCCCGGCCGCGGACCGGCGCTTGTCCCGGAGCGCGGGGAAGATCTCGAGGACCTCCGCGTACCGGCCCTCCATGACATCGGCGTACTTGCGCGCGCGCCCCTGGAGCGGCAACAGCAGGTTCTCCTCGACCGTGAGGTACGCGAAGAGGCTGGATTCCTGCGGAATGCAGCAGATGCCGCGATCGATGAGGCGATGGGGCGCGATGCCGGCGATCGACTCGCCGAGGAAGCGGATGGCGCCCGCTTTGGGCGTGAGCAGGCCGCAGATGGTCTTCACCACGGTGGACTTGCCCGCGCCGTTGAGGCCGATCAATCCGCTCACGTGGCCGGCGTGCACGCCGAGCGACACGTCGCGCAGCACGTCGATGTCCTGCGCGTAGCCGGCCGTGACGTTGTCCAGCTCGAGCAGCAGCTCCTCAGGCATGGGTGCCGCTTCCCAGGTACGCCTCGATCACCGCCGCGTCCTTGAGCACGCCGCGCGTGGGCCCGATCGCGATGAGGCGCCCCGCGTTCATGCACGCGGTGCGCTGGCAGAGGTCCACGACGATCGGCATGTCGTGGCTCACCACGAGGAACGTGTGGCCCTGCGCGTTGCGGCGGCGGATGAAGCCCGCCATCGTCTCGCGCATGACGGGGTGCACGGCGGCGAACGGCTCGTCGAGGAGTGCCACGCGCGGCGGCGCGATGAAGCACATCCCGAATTCCAGGAGCTTGCGTTGCCCGCCCGAGAGCCGCCCCGCGTCGAGGTACTGCACGTTCGCGAGCGTGAGCTCCTCGAGGAGGCCGCTCGCGCGCTCGCGCGCCTCCTCCTCGCGCAGCCCGCGCGCGAGCCCGGCCGTGAGCAGGTTGTCGAACGCCGAGATGCGCCCGAAGACGCGCGTGGTCTGGAACATGCGCAGCAGGCCGCGCCGCGCCAGGGCGACGGGCTTGAGCCCGGTCACCTCCTCGCCCGCGAGCCACACGCGGCCGCGGTCCGGCACGAGGAATCCCGAGAGCATGTTGAGCGCGGTGGTCTTGCCCGACCCGTTGGGGCCGATGAGGCCGAGGATCTCGCCTTCCTGCAGCGCGAAGGTGAGATCCTCCACCGCGGCCACGCCGCCGAAATGCTTCGTGAGCCCCTCGGTGGCGAGGAGGCTCACGGCGCGGGCCTCGACGGCGCGACCCGCGCGCGGGCGCCCGGAAGGAGCCGCGCGGCGAGCCCCCACAATCCCTCGCGGAAGAAGCGCGCGAACACGATCACCAGCGCCGCGAAGACGATCATCTGCACGTTGCCGAACTCGCGCATCCATTCCGAGGCGAGGTACACGAGGAGCGCGCCGGCGAGCGGCCCGGTGAGCGTCCCGATGCCGCCGATCACCACCATCGCGATGACCAGCCCCGTTTGCAGCAGCAGGCCGAGCTCGGGGCTCACGAGCTGGCTGAAGGTGCCGTAGAGGGCCCCCGCGAGCCCGCAGATCGCGCACGAGAGCGCGAAGGCGAGCGTCTTGTAGCGCACCACGTTGATGCCGCGGCTCTCCGCGCCGGTCTCGTCGTCGCGGATCGCGAGCCAGAAGCGGCCCGCGGCCGCGCGCATCAACACGAACATCCCGACCAGCACGGCGAGCAGCGTGGCGAGGAAAATGTAGTAGTAGCCCACGCGGCTGTCCATCAGCGTGGGCACGTTGAGCCCCTGCGCGCCGCGGGTGAAATCGTAGGAATTGCCGATCACCACGCGCGCGATCTCGGCGAACGAGAGCGTGGTGAGCGCAAGGTACGGGCCGCGCAGGCGCAGCACCACGCGGCCGAGCAGCCACCCGAGCACCGCCGTGGCGACCACGCCCGCGGGAATGCCCCATGCGAGCGAGACCTGCCAGTGGTAGTCGAGCAGGCCGGGCGCGTAGGCGCCCAGCATGGCGAAGGCGGCGGGTGCGAGCGAGAACTGTCCGGTGAAGCCGGCGAGCAGGTTCCAGCCGAGCGCCAGCAGCGCGAAATACATGCTCACGATCAGCACGCCCAGCGTGTACGGAGAGGTCACGAACGTGGGCGCGACGGCGAGCGCGGCGATGACCACGAGCGCGGCGCGAAAATCCACGGCGAGCCGCCGGCTCCACAGGTTGGCGGCGCCGTTCATACCTCGCGCCCCTTTTCGCCCAGGATGCCCTGCGGCCGGAAGAGCAGCACCAGCATGAGGATCAGCAGCCCGAAGGCATCGCGGTAGTCGTACGAGACGTACACCGCGAAGAACGACTCGAGCACGCCCAGCAGCAGCGAGGCGATCATCGCGCCCCACACGGAGCCCATGCCGCCCAGCACCACGATCACGTAGGACTTGATCGCGGGAAACGCGCCCACGTCGGGCGACGGGTTGATGATGGGCGCCAGCAGCGCGCCCGAGAGCGCCGCGAGCAGGCCGGAGATCGAGAAGATGAGGCTCGTGGTGCGCGTGGCGTCGATGCCCGCGAGCGAGGCGCCCAGGCGGTTCTGCGCCACGGCCTGGATCTGGCGCCCCCAGAGCGAGCGCTTGATGAAGACCGCGAGCCCGACCAGCAGCGCGAGCGAAACCGCGGCCGCGATGAGCTTCTGCCCGTTCAGCATGACCGGCCCGAAGGCGAAGCGCGACGACTCGGTGAGCGTCGGCCCGCGGTACGGATAGGGACCGACGACCTTGTCCACCAGGTTGATGAGCAGCAGCGACAGGCCGAACGTCACCACGACCGCGTACTCGTCCTTCATGATGCTCCAGCTTCCGTAGCCGGCGTAGAGCGGGCGCATCAGCGTGCGCTCGACGAGCCAGCCCAGCGCGGCGCCGGCCGCCGCGGCGAGCGGCAGCGCGATCCACGGCGAGACGCCGAGCTTCAGCGCGATCAGCACGTAGGCGTACGCGCCGACCATGTAGAACTCGCCGTGCGCGAAGTTCACGATCTTCAGAACGCCGAAGATCATCGCGAGCCCGACCGCCATCAGCGCGTAGAAGAGGCCCACGATGAGGCCGTTCACGAAGAGGTCGACCGCGAGCATCACGGAGCCCGGCGCTCGCGGCGGCGCGCGGCCCACGGCGAGCGCACCTGCAGGCGCTGCGCGATGGCGAGCGTGCGCCAGTCCTCCCCCCGCCGCCCGATCACCTGGAGCGCGATCGGCACGCCATCCCTCGAGGCGGACCACGGAACCGACGCCGCCGGAAGCCCGGCGAGGTTGAACGGCAGCGTGAGGTTCGTGACCGCGGTGTGCAGCGCGTACGTCTTGCCGCCGATGTCCACGCGGCCGGCGCCGATGGGCGGCGCGGGCGCGCGCAGCGTCGCGCAGACCAACGCATCGGCATCGCCAAACGCGCTTTCGATGGCGCGCACGAGCGCGGTGCGCAGGCGCTGCGCCTTGACGTACCACGCGCCCGGCAGGAAGAGGCCCATCTCGATGCGCACCCGCACATCCTCGCCCAGCCGGTCGCCGCGCGTCTTCAGGCGATCGGCGTGCACCGCGGTCGCCTCGGGCGAGATCGTGTTGAGCTGGATCGCGGGCGCGAGCTCGACGCCTTCGATCACCCGGTCCGAAACGCGCGCGCCGTCGTCGGCCAGCGCGCGCAGCCCCGCATCGACCGCCGCGCGCACCTCGCCGTCGAGCGGCTCGGCGAAATAGCCGCCCAGCCGTGCCACGCCGCGACCGCGCAGGTCGGAGTGGAGCCAATCGGGGATCGCGGGCATGCCGAGCATCGCCGCGAAGAGCGCGGCGCAATCCTCGACGTCGCGGCCCATCGGGCCCACGTGGTCGAGGGTGGCCGCGAGGTCGATCACGCCGGTGCGCGGCAGCGCGTCGTAGCTCGGCTTGAATCCGGCGATGCCGCAGCACGCGGCCGGAATGCGGATCGAGCCCGCGGTGTCCGTGCCGATCGCCGCGCGCACGATGCCCGCGGCGATCGCGGCCGCGGAGCCGCCGCTCGAGCCGCCCGGAATGCGCGCCGGCGCGGCCGGATTCACCACGCGCCCGAAATGCGGGTTGTCGCTGGTGACTCCGTAGGCGAGCTCGTGCAGGTTGGCGAGGCCGATCACCACGGCGCCCGCGCGCTTGAGCCGTGCGACGACCTCGGCATCCGTGCGCGCGGCCGCGCCGTCCATCGCGCGGCTTCCGCCGGCGAGGGGCGCGCCGGCGACCGCCATGAGGTCCTTCACCGCGATGGGCACGCCCGCGAGAAAGCCGGAGGCCGGGGCCGTCACGTCCGGGGCGAGCCATGTGAACGCATTGAGCTCCGGGCGCGCCTTCGCGCGCGCCAGCGCTTCGCGGGCATCGGCGGGGAGCGCGTCGGCCGCGCGCGAGGATCGACCGTGCGCGGGCGCGACGCCGGCGGCACGCGCGACATAAGGCAACTCGGCGGATGCCGGCAGCGCGCGGAACGCCTCGAGCTCGGGGCGGTTCACCTCGAGGCGGGCGAGCCACGCGTCCACACGCTCGCCGTGGCCGTAGCCCAGCCAATCGGAATAACCGACCAGCGCTTCGCGCAGGCCCGTCATGGGCCCCGGCCGTAGCCCCGCCCAGCGGGCGCCGGGGCTACGTTCGCACAGCTCACTTCGGCTTCTTCAGCTTCGAGACGTCGAGCTTCTGCCCGGGCCCCTGGATGAGGTTCGACTCGGACACGGGCTGGTTCACCGCCGTGAGCTGGTAGTTCACGAACGGGATGTCCACCCATTGCTGGTACGTGTAGCCCGGCTTCTCGCTGAACTGGAACGTGCCGCGCACGCCGCTGAACTTCATCGTGCGCAGCGCCTTCTCGATCGCCTTCGGATCGGTGCTCTTCGCCTGCTTGATCGCGTCCACGATGAGCAGGAGCGAATCGGCCGCCTGGAAGATCAGCCGGTTGGGCTCGGACTTCGCGCGCTTGGTGTACTCGGCGGCCACCTGCTTGCCGAGCGGCGGGATGTCCATCCTCGGGTGGTAGAGCGCGAAGCAGATCATCCCGTTGCCCGCCTCCTTCACGTTCTGCCAGAAGTCGGGATAGTCCGCGAGGCCGGCGCCGTCGTAGCTCCACGTCTTCGCGCTCGGCGCAACGCCCTGCTCGTAGAGCTGGTTCATCAGGATGTAGGCCGCGGGCGGCAGCATGATGTTGATCACCATGTCCGGCGGATTCGCGCGCAGCGCGAGCACCGCGGGCGTGAAGTCCTTGCTCGCGCGGTCGAGCGTCTCGTACTTGTACTTCGTGCCCGGCGACTTCTCCTTGATGAACTGGTCGAGGAGCTTCGCCTGGCCGATGCCGTAGTCCGTGTTCTCGGCGAACGCGACGACACTCTTGAGCTTCATCGCGGCGATGGTCTCGGCCATCGCCATCGACACGCGCGTGTTGTAGTTGCCCGGGTTGAACACCTCGGGGTAGCCCTTCTTGCGCACGTCGTCGGACCAGCAGTTCGTGTTGATGTAGGGAACGCCGTAGCGGTGCGCCACCTCGATCTCGGCCAGGCACACGGAGCTCTGGTGGCCGCCCGTGATCGCGACCACCTTGTCCTTGGTGATGAGCTTCTCGCTCGCCGCGCGGCCCTTCTCGGGAATGCCCTGGTTGTCCTCGTAGATCAGCTGGATCTGGCGCCCGAGCACGCCGCCCTTGGCGTTCACCATGTCCTTCACGATCTCGAGGCCGTCCTTCACCTGCGTGCCCTGCACGACGGAACCGGGCGGCGACTGCGCGATGCTGATGCCGATGGCGATGGGCTGCGCCGCGCAGGCGGCAGCGGCGAGAACGGCGAGCGAAGCGGCGAGCAGGATGCGGCGCATTTTCGACCTCCTCAGGTTCGTTGTTCGGGGCGCGGCAGGCGAAGGGCGAATATACCCCCGTTACAGCCGCAAGAAACCCCACGAAATCAATGGGAATTCCCCGGGTTTCCCGGTATAATGCGTGCTCAGGTGAGCGAGGCGTCTCATCCGGTTAACGCCTCCCCCCATTCGCGGTCGCGACGGTTTCCGTCGCAAAGGGATCGAAGATCCCGGCTCGAATTTTCCCTCAAGCAACTTTTCATCTGCCTGAACCGGTGTCGAAGGCCAGTCCTTCGCGGGCCGATCCGTTCAGGAGACTGACATAGGTACGTCTTTCGAAAGCCTCGGGCTGATCCCCGAGCTGCTTCGTGCGGTTACGGAGCAAGGCTACACAGAAACCACCCCCATCCAGGCGCAAGCCATCCCCGTCGTCCTCTCCGGTCGAGACCTCCTCGGCGCCGCGCAAACCGGCACCGGGAAGACCGCCGGATTCGCGCTCCCCCTGCTGCAGCGCCTGGCGCCCATGGCGACCAAGAGCTTCTCGCCCGCGCTGCACCCGGTGCGTTGCCTGATCCTCACGCCGACGCGCGAGCTCGCGATCCAGGTCCACGAGAGCGTGAAGACCTACGGCAAGCACGTGCCGCTGCGCTCGTTCGTCGTGTACGGCGGGGTGAACATCAACCCGCAGGTCGAAGAGCTGCGCCGCGGCGTCGAGATCCTCGTCGCGACCCCGGGCCGGCTGCTCGACCTGGTCGGCCAGAAGGCGGTGAACCTCGGCAAGGTGCAGATCCTCGTCCTCGACGAGGCCGACCGCATGCTGGACATGGGCTTCATCCCCGACATCAAGCGCATCATCGCGCTGCTGCCGAAGGCGCCGATGCGCCAGACGCTGCTCTTCTCGGCCACGTTCTCGGACGAGATCCGCAAGCTCTCGGCGCAGTTCCTGAACGATCCGGCGACGGTGGAAGTCGCGCGCCGCAACACGCCCGCGGAGCTCGTCACTCAGTACGTCTACCACGTCGAGGCCAACCGCAAGCGCGAGCTGCTCTCGCACCTCGTGAAGAAGAACGACTGGATGCAGGTGCTCGTCTTCTGCAAGACCAAGCACGGCGCCAACCGCCTCGCCTCGCAGCTGCAGAAGGATCACATCAACGCCGACGCGATCCACGGCAACAAGAGCCAGAACGCGCGCATCCGCGCGCTCGAGGATTTCAAGGCGGGCAAGGTGAAGGTGCTGGTGGCCACGGACATCGCCGCGCGGGGCCTCGACATCGAGGAGCTGCCGCACGTGGTGAACTTCGACCTGTCGCACATCCCCGAGGACTACGTGCACCGCATCGGGCGCACGGGACGGGCCGGCGTGACGGGCGAAGCGCTTTCGCTCGTGTGCGCCGAGGACCGCGGGCTCCTTTCCGCCATCGAGAGGCTCATCAACAAGAAGATCGAGGTGCGCCACGCCGAGGGCTTCGAGCCGGAGCGGCGCCGCGAAGCGCCCGCGGCCGCCACGGCCGAGCGCGAGCAGCCGCGCAGCGAGGGCAAGGGCCGTCGCGGGGGCCAGGGTCGCCGCGAAGCCCAGCCGCCGAAGCAGGTCGAGACGCGGGGCGAGGGGCGCGGCAAGCCGGCCCGCCCGCCGCGCGAGCGCGGCCAGTCCCGGCGCGACGACGATCGCGCGCCGCGCTACGCCAATGCCCCGGCCCCGCGCACATCGGGCAATTCCGGCGGCATGGACTTCAGCAAGCCGTACGAGCCGTCCCCGACCGCGGCCCCGGTGGACGCGGCCGAGCGCCCCGCCACGAAGAAGCCCGCGCAGGCCGTTCCGGCGCTCTTCCGGCGCAAGGCCGCATAGCGGCCGCAGCGGGCCGCGCGCGGCCCGCTGCGGTAGAATCGTCGCACTATCCATCGCCCGGGACCCGCGCCAAAAGCGCGGGTCTTCGTCGTTCCGATGCGTGACGCCGCGCCGCAAGCGATCAATCTCAACGACTACACGCCCCCGGCGTTCCTGGTCTCGAAGGTCGCGCTCGACGTGGACATCCTTCCGGGGTCGGTCACGGTGCGCTCGACCTTGCACGTCGCGCGCAACGCCGCGGCGGCCGCTCCCGGCGAGCCGCTCGTCCTCGACGGCGAGGACCTCGAGCTCCTCTCGGTATCGATCGACGGCCGCGCGCTGTCCGAACGCGAATACCGCCGGGACGAATCCCACCTCACGCTCGCGAAGGTTCCCGAGGCGTTCACGCTCGAGACGATCGTGCGCTTCGACCCGTGGAAGAACACCAAGCTCGAAGGCCTCTATGCGACCTCGAGCGGGCTGGTCACGCAATGCGAAGCCGAGGGTTTCCGCCACATCACCTATTTCATCGACCGCCCGGACGTGATGGCGCGCTACTCGGTCACGCTGTGCGCGGAGAAGGCGCGCTTTCCGCACCTGCTCGCCAACGGCAACCTGGTGCAGCAGGGACAGGGCGAGCCCGCCGGATGGTTCATGGAGCGGCTGGGCGCCGCGCAGGCATCGCAACGCGGCGAGGCCGCCCGCCACTGGGCGAAATGGGAGGATCCGTTCGCGAAACCGAGCTACCTCTTCGCGATGGTGGCCGCGGACCTCGACCTGCTGGAGGACCACTTCACCACGCGCTCCGGCAAGCGCGCGCTGCTGCAGATCTACGTCGAGCGCGGCAAGCTCGACCAGGCCACGTTCGCCATGCAGGCCCTCAAGAAGTGCATGCGCTGGGACGAGGACATGTTCGGGCTCGAGCTCGACCTCGAGCGCTTCATGATCGTGGCGGTCTCCGACTTCAACGCGGGCGCGATGGAGAACAAGGGCCTCAACATCTTCAACACCAAGTACATCCTCGCGCGCGCCGACACGGCGACCGACTATGACTACTTCGGCGTCGACAAGGTGATCGCGCACGAGTACTTCCACAACTGGACCGGCAACCGCGTCACGTGCCGCGACTGGTTCCAGCTCTCGCTCAAGGAAGGCCTCACGGTCTACCGCGACCAGGAATACAGCGCCGACGAGTACTCGCGGCCCGTGGTTCGCATCCAGGAGGTGCGCGACCTGCGCAACCGCCAGTTCCCCGAGGACGCGGGACCCATGGCGCATCCGGTGCGCCCGCAGTCGTACGTCGAGGTCAACAACTTCTACACCTCGACCGTCTACGACAAGGGCGCGGAGGTGGTGCGCATGTACGCCACGCTGCTCGGCAAGGAAGGCTTCCGGCGCGGCATGGACCTCTACTTCCAGCGCCACGACGGCCAGGCCGTCACGTGCGACGACTTTCGCGCGGCGATGGCCGACGCGAACGGCGCCGACCTCGCGCAATTCGGGCGCTGGTATTCCCAGGCGGGAACGCCGGTGATCGAATGCCGCGGCACGTTCGACGCGGAGCGGCGCACGTACACGCTCGACATCGAGCAGTCGTGCGCCCCGACGCCCGGCCAGTCCGAGAAGCTGCCCTTCGTGATCCCGCTCGCGGTGGGCCTGGTCGGCCCCGATGGGCACGACATGCCCCTGCAGCTCGAAGGCGCCAGCGCCACGCCGGCGCGCGCGGACGGATCCACCACCGCCGTGCTGAAGCTCACCGAGGCGCGCCATCGCTTCACCTTCACCGGGGTCGCCTCCGCGCCGGTGCCCTCGCTGCTGCGCGGTTTCTCCGCGCCCGTGCCGCGTGCGATACGACTACGGCGACGCGGAATTGCTGCACCTCATGGCGTGCGATTCCGACGCCTTCAATCGGTGGGAAGCGGGACAGGCGCTCGCCACGCGCATCCTGCTCGCGGGCGTCGAGCGAATCCGCGCGGGCGGCCAGCCGATGGACGGTGCCGGCGAGCTTCCTCGAGGCGATCGGGCGCATGATCTCCGACGGCTCGAAGGATCCCGCCGTTCGCCGCCGAATGCCTGCAGCTGCCCTCGGAGGGCTATCTCGCCGAATGCATGGAGTCGCGGATCCGGACGCGATCCACCGGCGCGCACATGCGGCTCGTGCGCGAGATCGCCGTCGAAGCTACCGCACGCGCTTCGAGGGCGCGTTCCGGCATTTCTCCGTGACGGGACCCTATTCCCCCGACGCCGTCGCGGCCGGACGGCGCGCGCTGCGCAATGCGGCGCTCGCCTATGTCGCACGCGATCGACGACGCCACCGCGCGCGCGCTCGCCTTCCTCGAGTTCCGGCGCGCCGAGAACATGACCGACGCGATGGCCGCGCTCGGCTGCCTCGCCAACTGCGCGGGCGCGGAGCGCGAGCGCGCGCTCGCGATGTTCCACGACAAGTGGAAGGACGAGGCGCTCGTCATCGACAAGTGGTTCCGCGTGCAGGCGACCTCGTGGCTCCCGGGCACGCTGGAGCGCGTGAAGGCGCTCGCCGCGCATCCGGCGTTCGACCTGCAGCAATCCCAACCGCGCGCGCGCTCTGCTGCATGCCTTCGCGCTCGACAACCCGCTGCATTTCCATGCCGCCGACGGCAGCGGATATCGGTGGATCGCCGAGCAGGTGGTGGCGCTCGACCGGCTGAATCCGCAGGTCGCCTCGCGCCTCGCGCGCGCCTTCGATCGCTGGAAGAAGTACGACGCCGGCCGCCAGGCGCACGCGCGCCGGCGCTCGAATCCATCCGCGCCGCCGAAGGGCTGTCGGGCAACGTCGGCGAAGTCGTGGGGCGCGCGCTCGACTAGCGCCCCGCGGCCGCGCGGATGCGGCCGGCGGCTTGGAAGCGAGCGCCATGCCGCGGCCGCAAATGAAAACGGCCGCCCGCAGGCGGCCGTCTCGCGGGAAGCGGCGAACGCTCAGTTCTTCTTGATCGTCTCGAGCATCTTGAAGATGCCCTTGGGAGCGCCGAGGAACAGGCGCTTGAACGCCTTGGGCAAGCAGCGGCGCTCGAGGGTGTTGCGGCGGACTCGTTTGCGTTCAGCCATGAAGGCCTCCTGATTCGGTGCCTGAATTATACCGGATCGCCACATGCCCGGCGCGCAAACGCAAACGCCCGACCTCTTTCGAGATCGGGCGTTTCTTATAGGGCCCTGGCGATGACCTACTTTCTCACGGGCAATCCGCAATATCATCGGCGCGACGTCGTTTCACGTTCCTGTTCGGGATGGGAAGGGGTGGGGCCAACGCGCTATGGTCGCCAGGAATTCTGGAATTGGAAGGTAGTCACTGCGTTATGCATTGCCGTGGTCGCGAAGCGCCGTCATCGATCAAACGACGTGCTCGCAACTCTTGGCCCTGGCGATGACCTACTTTCTCACGGGCAATCCGCAATATCATCGGCGCAACGTCGTTTCACGGTCCTGTTCGGGATGGGAAGGGGTGGGGCCAACGCGCTATGGTCGCCAGGAATTCTGGAATCGAAGGTAGCTACTGGAGCTATGCATTGCATCGTGTGCGAGCCGTGGGTCGTCGCGATGCACGGTCACGCAAGGTTATAGAGTCAAGCCGCACGGGCAATTAGTACTGGTTAGCTCAAGGCGTTACCGCCCTTACACACCCAGCCTATCAACGTCGTGGTCTCCGACGACCCTTCAGGGGAGTCGAGCCCCCGGGAGATCTCATCTTCAGGCAAGTTTCCCGCTTAGATGCTTTCAGCGGTTATCTCTTCCGCATATAGCTACCCGGCAATGCGACTGGCGTCACAACCGGTACACCAGGGATGCGTCCACTCCGGTCCTCTCGTACTAGGAGCAGCCCCCGTCAAATCTCCAGCGCCCACGGCAGATAGGGACCAAACTGTCTCACGACGTTTTGAACCCAGCTCACGTACCACTTTAAATGGCGAACAGCCATACCCTTGGGACCGGCTACAGCCCCAGGATGTGATGAGCCGACATCGAGGTGCCAAACTCCCCCGTCGATATGAACTCTTGGGAGGAATCAGCCTGTTATCCCCAGAGTACCTTTTATCCGTTGAGCGATGGCCCTTCCATACAGAACCACCGGATCACTATGACCTGCTTTCGCACCTGCTCGACTTGTCAGTCTCGCAGTCAAGCCACCTTATGCCATTGCACTATGAGTACGATTTCCGACCGTACCTAGGTGACCTTCGCACTCCTCCGTTACCCTTTGGGAGGAGACCGCCCCAGTCAAACTGCCTACCATGCACGGTCCCCGACCCCGTCAAGGGGCCCAGGTTAGAACCGCAACGTCGTCAGGCTGGTATTTCAACGTTGGCTCCACCGACTCTAGCGACCCGGCTTCAAAGCCTCCCAGCTATCCTACACAGACAGCGTCACAGTCCAATGCAAAGCTACAGTAAAGGTTCATGGGGTCTTTCCGTCTAGCCGCGGGTAGATTGCATCTTCACAAACATTTCAACTTCGCTGAGTCTCAGGAGGAGACAGTGTGGCCATCGTTACGCCATTCGTGCGGGTCGGAACTTACCCGACAAGGAATTTCGCTACCTTAGGACCGTTATAGTTACGGCCGCCGTTTACCGGGGCTTCGATCAAGAGCTTGCACCCCATCACTTAACCTTCCGGCACCGGGCAGGCGTCACACCCTATACGTCGACTTCCAACGTCTTTGCAGAGTGCTGTGTTTTTGATAAACAGTCGCAGCCACCGATTCTCTGCGGCCTTCTTCGGCTTTGGGAGCAAGTCCCTCCACCTACCAAAGGCACACCTTCTCCCGAAGTTACGGTGTCAATTTGCCGAGTTCCTTCTCCTGAGTTCTCTCAAGCGCCTGAGAATTTTCATCCTGCCCACCTGTGTCGGTTTGCGGTACGGTCCCAACGGGCTGAAGCTTAGTGGCTTTTCCTGGAAGCAGGGTATCCGCGACTTCCGGAGCCTAAGGCTCCCTGGTCCCGCGCCTCGGTGGTAACGACCCCCCGGATTTCCCTAAGGGATCCACCTACACGCTTCACCGGCACGTCCAACAGCCGGCTCGCATAACCTTCTCCGTCCCCACATCGCACCCGTCGGCGGTTCCGGAATATTGACCGGATTCCCATCAGCTACGGCTCTCGCCCTCACCTTAGGGGCCGACTCACCCTGCGCCGATGAACGTTGCGCAGGAAACCTTGGGCTTTCGGCGAGCGGGCCTTTCACCCGCTTTATCGCTACTCATGTCAGCATTCGCACTTCCCATACCTCCAGCAGCCCTCTCGAGCCACCTTCACAGGCCTAGGGAACGCTCCTCTACCACCGCTAGCACTCCCCTTAAAACGCTCAGCGCGCGAAGCAACGCACGCACTACAACGCTCGCGAAGCACTTCTCGCAATGCATAACGCATCAAGGTGGAGTGCTTGACGATCCGCAGCTTCGGTTATCGGCTTGAGCCCCGTTACATCTTCCGCGCAGGACGACTCGATCAGTGAGCTATTACGCTTTCTTTAAAGGATGGCTGCTTCTAAGCCAACCTCCTGACTGTCTAAGCCTTCCCACCTCGTTTTCCACTTAGCCGATATTCGGGACCTTAGCTGGCGGTCTGGGTTGTTTCCCTCTTGACCCCGGACGTTAGCACCCGGGGTCTGTCTGCCGTGCTCAAGCTCTTCGGTATTCGGAGTTTGCCATGGTTTGGTAAGCCTATAGCGGCCCCCTAGCCATAACAGTGCTCTACCCCCGAAGGCAATACACGACGCACTACCTCAATAGTTTTCGAGGAGAACCAGCTATCTCCGGTTTTGTTTAGCCTTTCACCCCTATCCACAGCTCATCCCCGACCTTTTCAACGGGCGTGGGTTCGGCCCTCCAGTGGGTGTTACCCCACCTTCAGCCTGGCCATGGATAGATCAACCGGTTTCGGGTCTACGCAGCGCTACTCAATCGCCCTATTCAGACTCGCTTTCGCTACGCCTCCGGCATCAAGCCTTAAGCTCGCAACGCAACGTAAGTCGCTGACCCATTATACAAAAGGTACGCGTCACCCAGATTGCTGCCGGCTCCCGACTGTTTGTATGCATGCGGTTTCAGGATCTATTTCACTCCCCTCCCGGGGTTCTTTTCGCCTTTCCCTCACGGTACTGGTTCACTATCGGTCAATGATGAGTATTTAGCCTTGGAGGATGGTCCCCCCATCTTCAGACAGGATTTCACGTGTCCCGCCCTACTTGTCTCGAGCCTAGTTCCACGCCAGGGTTTTCGCGTACGGGGCTATCACCCACTACGGCCGACCTTTCCAGATCGTTCCGCTAACGCCAGCGCTAAAGCTCGAAGGCTAGTCCCGTTTCGCTCGCCACTACTCCGGGAATCTCGGTTGATTTCTGTTCCTCTGGTTACTGAGATGTTTCAGTTCTCCAGGTTCGCTCCTGCACCCTATGTATTCAGGTGCCGGTGACCCTCGCGGGCCGGGTTTCCCCATTCGGAAATCTGCGGATCAGCGCCCATTTGCCGGCTCCCCGCAGCTTATCGCAGGCTGTCACGTCCTTCATCGCCTATCATTGCCAAGGCATCCACCACATGCACTTATTCGCTTGACCCTATAACCTTGCCGCCTCCGCCGAGGCAAAAGCGAGGCCAAAGTCGCCGCAGCCATCTCAAGATATAGGTAACTCTCACGCTTAGTTTGTGCATCCCCACCAATTGCTCGGTGAAGACACGATGCAATACATAACCCAGTGTCCTCGCTACTCCAGCGTCATCACAACACCCTTTGGCAAAGACAACTACCTTCGTATCCCAGATTGTTAAAGAGCAGCCGATCGATGCTTCACGAAGAAACACCAATCAATGCCATCAGCGCACCCATTGGTGGAGCCAACCGGGATCGAACCGGTGACCTCCTGCTTGCAAAGCAGGCGCTTCCCAGCTGAGCTATGGCCCCCCCCGACTTCAGCGCGACGGTTGGTGGGTCTGGATGGATTCGAACCATCGACCCCCGCCTTATCAAGACGGTGCTCTAACCAACTGAGCTACAGACCCGCCCGGGTCGCATGCCAACTGGCTTTTCGAGCTGCTCCCAAGGAACAGCCGATAGATGGTGGGCGCTGCAAATGTGCCTGATCTTAGAAAGGAGGTGATCCAGCCGCACCTTCCGATACGGCTACCTTGTTACGACTTCACCCCAGTCATGAATCTCACCGTGGTCGGCGCCCCCCTTGCGGTTAGGCGACCGGCTTCTGGTGAAACCCACTCCCATGGTGTGACGGGCGGTGTGTACAAGACCCGGGAACGTATTCACCGCGACATGCTGATCCGCGATTACTAGCGATTCCGACTTCATGCAGTCGAGTTGCAGACTGCAATCCGGACTACGACGCGCTTTTTAGGGATTGGCTCCAGATCGCTCCTTGGCAACCCTCTGTACGCGCCATTGTATTACGTGTGAAGCCCTACCCATAAGGGCCATGAGGACTTGACGTCATCCCCACCTTCCTCCGGTTTGTCACCGGCAGTCTCATTAGAGTGCCCAACTGAATGTAGCAACTAATGACAAGGGTTGCGCTCGTTGCGGGACTTAACCCAACATCTCACGACACGAGCTGACGACAGCCATGCAGCACCTGTGTTCCCGTTCCCTTTCGGGCACACCCGGCTTTCACCAGGCTCCAGGACATGTCAAGGGTAGGTAAGGTTTTTCGCGTTGCATCGAATTAATCCACATAATCCACCGCTTGTGCGGGTCCCCGTCAATTCCTTTGAGTTTTAACCTTGCGGCCGTACTCCCCAGGCGGTCGACTTCACGCGTTAGCTTCGTTACTGAGAGTGTCAAACCCCCAACAACCAGTCGACATCGTTTAGGGCGTGGACTACCAGGGTATCTAATCCTGTTTGCTCCCCACGCTTTCGTGCATGAGCGTCAGTGTCAGCCCAGAGACCTGCCTTCGCCATCGGTATTCCTCCTGATATCTACGCATTTCACTGCTACACCAGGAATTCCAGTCTCCTCTGCCGCACTCAAGCCTTGCAGTCCCAAATGCCATTCCCAGGTTAAGCCCGGGGATTTCACATCTGGCTTACAAAACCGCCTGCGCACGCTTTACGCCCAGTAATTCCGATTAACGCTCGCACCCTACGTATTACCGCGGCTGCTGGCACGTAGTTAGCCGGTGCTTATTCTTCCGGTACCGTCAGTAGTCACGGATATTCACCGTAACCGTTTCGCTCCGGACAAAAGAGCTTTACAACCCGAAGGCCTTCTTCACTCACGCGGAATGGCTGGATCAGGGTTTCCCCCATTGTCCAAAATTCCCCACTGCTGCCTCCCGTAGGAGTCTGGGCCGTGTCTCAGTCCCAGTGTGGCTGATCATCCTCTCAGACCAGCTACCGATCATCGCCTTGGTAGGCCTTTACCCCACCAACTAGCTAATCGGACATCGGCCAACCCATTCGCGCGAGGCCCTTGCAGGTCCCCCGCTTTCCCCTCTCGGGCTTATGCGGTATTAATCCGGCTTTCGCCGGGCTATCCCCCACGAATGGACATGTTCCGATGTATTACTCACCCGTTCGCCGCTCGCCGCCAGGTTGCCCCGCGCTGCCGCTCGACTTGCATGTGTAAAGCATTCCGCCAGCGTTCAATCTGAGCCAGGATCAAACTCTTCAGTTCAATCCAGTTTATTAACTCACAACGAATCACTTGGATCCAAAGTGAGCACTGCTCGTGCCTTGCGCTTCAGCCCAATACAGCAGGACTCGGCCAGCACACGCAGCACCCACCTCTATCGGCTGTAACTTGTTAAAGAGCGATGCCGACCGCGCCTCGTTGCGCTAACAACGTGACTCGTCAGCAGAGCCGGTGATTATACGCATATCGTGGCTCGGACGGTCAAATCAGAACGCCAGCCGACGCTCAGGCGGCCTTCCTCAGCGTGACCCTGGCAAACTTGCGCTTGCCGACCTGCAGCACATAGGTGGCGCCGGCGGGCAGCCGCAACGCCTTGTCGCCGATCTTCTCGCCGTTCACGCGCACCCCGCCCTGCTCGATCATCCTCAACGCATCCGAGGTGCTCGGACATACTCCTGAGGCCTTCAAGCACGCTCGCGATCGCGCCTCCCTCGGCCGGCACCTCGATCACCTGCTCGACGAGATCCTCCGGGATTCCCCCGTGGCGAAAGCGCGCCTCGAACTCCTCGAGGGCACGGCCTCGCGGCCGCCTGGTCATGGAATCGCGCGACGATCTCCTGCGCGAAGCGCACCTTGATGTCGCGGGGATTGCCGCCCTTCCTCGACCGTTCGCCTCCATCCCGAAATGGTCGGCGAGGGACTCGAACGACAAGAGCTCGATGTAGCGCCACATCAACTCGTCGGAGACCGACATGAGCTTGCCGAACATCTCGTCCGGGCGCGTCGTCGATGCCCACGTAGTTGCCGAGCGACTTGGACATCTTGTTGACGCCGTCCAGCCCCTCGAGCAGCGGCATCGTGAGGATGCACCTGCGGCTCCTGGCCGAAGTGCTTCTGCAGCTCGCGCCCCACCAGCAGGTTGAACTTCTGGTCCGTGCCGCCGAGCTCCACGTCCGCCTTCATCGCCACGGAGTCGTATCCCTGCATCAGCGGATAGAGGAACTCGTGGATGGCGATCGGGCGGCTGCTCGGCGAAGCGCTTGGCGAAGTCGTCGCGCTCGAGCATGCGCGCCACCGTGTACTTGCCGGCCAGCTTGACTACCCCGTCGGCACCCAGCTGGGAACACCACGTCGAGTTGAACAGGACTTCCGTCTTCTCGGGATCGAGCATCTTGAAGACCTGCTCCTTGTACGTCTCGGCGTTCTGCGCGATCTGCTCGGGCGTGAGCGGCGGGCGCGTCGACATTGCGGCCGCTGGGATCGCCGATCATTCCGGTGAAGTCGCCGATCAGGAACATCACGTGATGGCCGAGATCCTGGAACTGCCGCATCTTGTTGAGCACCACCGTATGGCCCAGGTGCAGGTCCGGCGCGGTCGGATCGAATCCGGCCTTCACGCGCAGCGGCTTGCCCTTCGCGAGTTTCCTCGCAGGTCGTCCTCCAGGATCACTTCGTCGGCGCCGCGCCGGATGACGTCGAGCCCGAATGACTGAGTCATTGATTTGATTCCATTTTCAGTCGACTGCGATCTTTTCTATATGCTGTGGCAGCCGATTCCGACTCAGCCGCTGATGAATGCCCAAAAAGGCGACAGTTTAGCGCAGCGATCCGGCGCGCCGGGCTTGTTGCGACAGCTTGTCTTCGGTGTCCTCCGCTCGTGTTGCCCGCGATTACCGTGCTCACCGCCTTCGGGGTCGCTCCCGGTACCGCGACCCAGGACTTGCCGCAGAGACGGGTGAGCGAAGACATTCGCGCTGCCGGCGATCGCCCCCGCGACGACGCAGCCTTCCCGCTACGTGAACCAGGAACGGGTGCTTCGCGGCGATACCGTGGGCGCGCTTCTCGAGCGCCTCGGCGTCCGCGACCCCGCGCCATGGACTTCCTCGCGAGCGATCCCACGGGCCGCACGATCTTCCGCCAGCTGGTGCCCGGAAAGATGCTGCAGACGGAATGCGACGAGGACGGCTCCTGCTCGCGCTGCGCTATTTCACGAGCCCGGCGGCACTGCTCGAAGTAAAGCGCATGTCCGCCGGATTCGTGTCCCGCCAGCGCGCCATCTCCGATCCCCCGCGTCTCGTATACAAGACCGCGACCATCGAGTCCTCGCTCTTCGCGGCCACCGATTCGGCGGGCATTCCGGACGCGATCGCGTTGCAGCTCGCCCGCGTATTCGCGACCGACATCGACTTCCATTCCGACCTTCGTCAGCGGCGACCGCTTCTCCGTCGTCTACGAGATGATCTACGACTCGGGCGAGCTCGTGGCGCCGGGCCGCATCCTCGCCGCGCAATTCGTCAACGGCGGGCGCGTCTACCAGGCGGTGCTCTTCAAGGACGAGGATGGCAATGACGCGTACTACTCGCTCGACGGCACGAGTCGCGCCAAGGCGTTCCTGCGCTCGCCCGTGGAATTCACGCGCATCAGCTCCAGATTCGGCGCGCGCTTCCACCCCATCTTCAAGAACTGGCGCAACCACACGGGCGTGGACTTCGCCGCGCCCAAGGGCACGCGCGTGCTCGCGGCCGCCGACGGAATCGTGATCGCGGCCGGGGTGCGCGGAGGCTACGGCAATGCCATCGAGATCCGGCATGGCGGCGGCATCACCACGCTCTACGGGCACCTCTCGGGATTCGCGAGCGGCGTGCATTCCGGGACGCGCGTCACCAGGGACAGGTGATCGGATTTGTCGGCATGACGGGCTGGGCCACGGGGCCGCACCTGCACTACGAATTCCGGGTGGCCGGCGTCTACCAGGACCCGCTTCGCGTGGCGTTGCCCAAGGCCGAACCGGTACCCGCGCACGCTCAAGGCGCAGTTTCTGCAGGTCGCGGCGAACGCGCGGGCCACGATCGACCTCGTGAGCACGCGACGCCTGCGCGCTTCGAATAGCGGTGGCCGCGCTCTTCGTCGGACTGATGTCGGGTACCAGCCTCGACGGGGCCGACGCCGCGCTCGTCGATTTTTCCTCCGGCATCGCCCCGCACTCTCGCCTTCGCCACCGTCCCGTTTCCCAGGGCGCTGCGCGAACAAATACTGGCGCTCTCCGAGCCGGGCCGGGATCCTCTCGAGCTTGCGGGCACGGTCTGCCTGCGAGCTGGCCGACCTATACGCGCGCGGTGGAAGGAGCGATCGCCGAGGGCGGCGTGAACACGGCGCAGCGTCGCGGCGATCGGTTGCCACGGTCAGACCGTACGGCATCGGCCCGACATGGGCTTCACGATCCAGCTCAATGATCCCGCGCGGCTCGCGGAGGCTACCGGCATCGACGTGGTGGCGGATTTCCGGCGCCGCGACATGGCCGCGGGGGGCAGGGCGCGCCGCTCGTTCCCGCCTTTCACGAGAGCCGTGTTCAGGCACGCTTCCACTCCCGAGCGGTGGTGAACATCGGCGGCATCAGCAACGTCACGTGGCTTCCCGTCGCCGCGAGGCGCTCGGATTCGATTGCGGCCCCGGCAACGTGTTGCTCGACGCATGGGCGCGAAAGCATCTCGGGGCGAATACGACGAAGATGGAACGCTGGGCTTCCGAGGGACGAACCGACCGCGCATGCTCGACCGGCTCCTGGGCGACCCCTTTCTCGACGCCCTCCGCCGAAGAGCACCGGGCGCGAACTCTTTCGGCATGCAATGGCTGGAGGAGCACTTGCCCGCGGGATATCAGGCCGGCGGACGTTCAGTCCACTCTCGCCGACTTCACCGCGCGCGCCATCGTGGCCGCCATCGACCGGTTCTGCGACGGGACCGACGAGATCTACCTCGCCGGCGGCGGCGCGCGCAATCCGCGGCCTCGTGGAGCGCATCGAGCTCCTCGCGGGAGGCCGCCCGGTCGCGCCGACCGACGCGCTCGGGGTGCCGACCGCGCATGTCGAGTCCATGGCCTTCGCGTGGCTGGCGATGAAGTGCGTGAGCCGCGAGGCGATCGACCTCACCTCGGTCACCGGGCGCCCGCGGGCCGCGCATCCTGGGCGCCATCTACCCCGCCTAGAACGCGAAGGGGGAGCCGAGGCTCCCTCTGTCGTGCATGCCGCCGCGGATGTCGCGGCGATGCCTCAGACGGTGAAAGAAGAGCCGCAGCCGCAGGTCGACGTGGCGTTCGGATTCTTGATCACGAACTGCGCGCCCTCGAGCCCTTCCGTGTAGTCGATCTCCGCGCCGATGAGGTATTGGTAGCTCATCGGGTCGATCAGCAGGCTCACGCCGTTCTTCTGCATCACCGTGTCGTCTTCGTTGGTGGCCTCGTCGAACGTGAATCCGTACTGCAGGCCCGAGCAGCCGCCGCCGGTGACGAACACCCGCAGCTTCAGCTCGTTGTTTCCTTCCTCCTCGATCAACGCCTTCACCTTGTTGGCCGCGCTCTCCGTGAAGAGGAGCGGATCGGGCATCGCGGTGGACATGTCGTTCATTTCATCTCCAGTGTGCGGGTTCAGTCGGACTTGCCCGACGCGGGCTTCAGCTCGATGACCTTTTCGTTCTTCTGGGGGCTCTCGTACACCAGCTGGCCCATGACGATCGCGCCGACGTGGATCTCGATGGACTTGTACGAAACATTCCCTGTGACACGCGCCTTGGGCAGGAGTTCGACGTATTCGGAGCCCCGGACCGGGCCGGCGACGGTCCCGTTGATCACCACGTGGGCCACGTCGATCTCGCCCTCGACTTTTGCCAGCTCGGAGATGACCAGCGTTCCGGGCTTGCTGCCGGTCGCCTAAACGTTGCCCTTCACGTGGCCGTCGATGCGCAGCCCGCCGGTGAAGGCGATGTCGCCCTCTATGGTGGTTCCCGCGCCGATCAGGCTATCGATCGGGCTCGGCTTGTTCGATTTTCCGAACATGGGAAATTCTCCCTACGGCAAATTGATCGTACGGGACAGTTTAACCTGTCCCCCCGGAAGCGCAAGAACCCGCACTTCGGCGCTCTTCAGGACCGCTCCCTCGGGTATCGCGAAGCCCCCTCCACCTTCTGGTAGAAACGGAACTCGAAGCCCGCCGCCGCCTCCGGCGAGGCCGGGTCGGGGTAGACGTCGCCTCTGGCCGCGGACCCCTGCTCGACGTGGGCCACGATCTGCACCCTGCCCTTGAAATCCTGCTTGCGCTGCCCGCCCTGCGTGAGCAGCATGTGGTAGCGGAAATCGCCGGATCCGGGTCGCGCTCGACCTTGAGGTCCGTGACCCCCACGCCCTCCGGGGTGGCTCCCGAGGACATCAGCCGCCGCAGGAATCCCAGGTCCTCCTTCTGCGCCGCATTCTCCTCCTGCAACTGGGCCACGGTGCGGGCGAGCTCGCCCTGCGCCGCCTTCTCGATCTGGAGCTGGCGCTCGCGCTCGATGAGCGTCGCCTTGGCCGTTTCCAGCTCCGCCTTAGCGCCTTGTTCTGCGCGGTGAGGCGGTGATCTGCTGGCGCACCTCCTCGATACTCGAACCCGTGATGCGATAGCTGTTCTGCACCACCCACCACACGATCGCCGCGACCGCGACCATCATCAGGATGTTGAGCGACCATCGCCAGTACCATGCGTGCTGGGAGCGGATCGCCATGCGCGACGAGCCGATGCCGAAGTTGCTGCGCAACCGCCGCCCCATGCCTCGCATCAGGGCACCACGGCGATCTGCTCGAGGCCCGGCTCTCCGGAAATCCGAACATGAGGTTCATGTTCTGGACCGCCTGCCCCGCCGCTCCCTTCACCAGGTTGTCCTCGACGGCGAGGACGACGAGGGTATCCCCGTCGAAGGGGCGGTGGACCGCCATGCGGCACTGGTTGGTCCCGCGCACCCATCGGGTCTCGGGCTGCGACCGGGCGGGCAGCACGTCGACGAACGGCTCCTTCGCGTAACGCGCTTCGAAGAGCGCCTGGAAATCGGTTTCCGCCGTGATCCGCGCGTATACCGTGGCCAGGATGCCGCGCACCATGGGAACGAGGTGGGGAACGAAGGTGAGCCCCAGAGCGGCGCCCGGATGCGCTCTCCAGGCTCGCGAGGCTCTCCAGGATCTCCGGATGGTGGCGATGGCCCTTCACCGCGTACGCCTTGAAGTTGTCCGAGGCCTCGGAGAAGAGCAGGTCGATCTCCGCCTTGCGGCCGGCGCCGCTCACTCCCGATTTGGCGTCGGCGATCAGGTGCGCATGATCGACGAAGGAGGTCTCGACGAGCGGCAGCAAGGCGAGCTGGATCGCCGTGGCATAGCAGCCGGGATTGGCCACGAGCCTTGCGCTGCGGATCCGCTCCCGGTTGATTTCGGGCAGCCCGTAGACCGCTTCGGCGAGAAGCTCGGGCGACGCGTGGGAGACCTTGTACCACTTCTCCCAGACGGCGCGATCCCTCAAGCGGAAATCCGCCGAAAAGTCGACGATGCGCGCACCCGAATCGAGAAGCGGGCGCACCTGGCCCATCGCTACCCCGTTGGGCGTCGCGAAGAATACGCAGTCGCAGCCCTTGAGGGGCGCGGACGCAGGATCGGTGAACGCGAGGTCGTAATGCCCGCGCAGCGACGGGAAGTGATCCGCGACCTTCACGCCCGCCTCGGCGCGGGAGGTGATCGCGACGACTTCGACCTCGGGGTGGCCCGCCAGCAATCGCAGGAGCTCGACGCCCGTGTATCCGGTCCCCCGACCACGCCAACCTTGATCATCACATCCTTTCCAGCGCATTGCCGGCGCCGCCGTCGGCTCCAGAACGACAAAGCCGCCCATACAAGGCGGCTTTGCTCGTGCACGGCAACAGCCTTCGTTGCCCTCCGCCTTATCGCTTCGAGAATTGCTTGCGGCGTCGCGCCTTGTGCAAGCCGACCTTCTTGCGCTCGACTTCGCGCGCATCGCGAGTAACGAGCCCCGCCTTGGAGAGCGTCGGCTTCAGGGTGGGATCGTACTCGATGAGGGCGCGAGTGATCCCGTGGCGCACCGCACCGGCTTGGCCCGATTCGCCGCCGCCGGACACGTTCACCTTGATGTCGAACGTCTGCACATGGTTCGTGAGCTCGAGCGGCTGGCGCACGATCATGCGGCCCGTCTCGCGCGAGAAGAAGACGTCGAGGGGCTTGTCGTTCACGATGATCTCGCCCTTGCCGGGCTTGATGAACACCCGTGCCACCGCGTTCTTGCGGCGGCCCGTTCCGTAGTTATATTTTCCGCTCATGTGCTTTCCTCAGATCTATGGGTTTCGGTTGCTGCGCGCTGTGCGGATGAGTCGCACCGCCGTAGATCTTGAGCTTGCTCATCATCGCATAGCCGAGCCGACCCTTCGGCAGCATGCCCTTCACGGCGCTTGGCACGCGCTGTGGATGGCGCGGCTGCAGCTTGGTGAAATTGGTTTCGTACATGCCGCCCGGATAGGTAGAGTGGCGGTAGTACTTCTTGTCCTGCGCCTTGTTACCGGTCACACGCAGCTTGTCGGCATTGACGACCACGACGAAATCGCCGGTATCGACGTGCGGTGTGTAGATGGCCTTATGCTTGCCGCGCAGGCGCAGGGACACTTCCGCCGCGAAACGGCCCAGGACTTTGTCGGTGGCATCAACCAGCAACCAGTCGCGTTGGACCTTTCTCGGCTTCGCCGAAAATGTTTTCATGGGGATTCCTTTCAGTTCCGCGACCCTGGGTGCCGGCGCCATGCCGATACTTTGGCCGCTTTGTTTTGGAAGAGCGAACCGGAAATTATAGGGAAATCAGCTCTTTGTGTCAAACCGGGTCTCCGATAAAATCGGGGGGCTCACCCGCCTTCCCCTTCCTTCGTGATCCCGACATCAACCTCCCGCTTCGAGCAATATGCCCGCATCGCCGCCGCCGGTCTGATCGTCGTTGGCTGCTTCCTGGTCCTGCGGCCGTTCCTGGGCGCGATCCTGTTCGCGGCCGTCATGTGCTTTTCGACCTGGCCATTGTTTGTCCGCCTGCGCGACCGGACGGGAGGACGATCGTGGATCGCCGCCATCGTATTCGTGCTGGTGATGATCCTCGCACTGGCCGTCCCCGTGGCACTGGCGGCCCAAAGCCTCGTGGTGCACTCCTCCGACATGGTGGAGACGGTGCGAGGATTCATCGCTCAGCGTGCGAATTTCCAGACTTCCGGAATTCGTGCGGCGCATTCCGATGGTGGGAGGTGCGCTGTCGGACTACTGGCAGATCCTCATGCAGAGCCAAT